>CAWKIW010000004.1:0-1350697 GCA_963849675.1 uncultured Solirubrobacterales bacterium
GCGGCGTAGAGGAGGGTGGCACGTGGGAGCTGCCCGTGGATGTGAGGTAGGTGGTGCTGATGCCGGCCGTCAGTCGTCGTAGGTTTCTCCAGCTAGCGGGGGGTAGCGTCGCGGCGACGATGCTGTCGGACAGCATCGCCCGCGCGCTGGCGATTCCGGCGAACCGGGCGACTCGTTCGCTGAAGGATGTCGAGCACATCGTGGTGCTGATGCAGGAGAACCGGTCGTTCGATCATTACTTCGGCGTGATGCGCGGGGTTCGCGGGTTCGGCGATCCGCATCCGGCGACGCTGCCGAGCGGCAAGGCGGTCTGGTATCAGGCGGAGGGAGCCACTGTGGTGCCGCCGTTCCGACCCGATGTCGGCAACCTGGCGCTCACGTTCATCGAGGACCTCGACCATAGCTGGAACGGGACGCACGAGATGTTCAACGGCGGCAATTGGGACCAGTGGCTACCGGCCAAGACGACGACCTGCATGGCGCACATGAAGCGCTCAGACCTGCCGTTTCACTACGCGCTGGCTGATGCCTTCACCGTGTGCGACGGGTATCACTGCTCGATGCTCGGTCCGACGGACACCAACCGCTATTACATGTGGACGGGCTGGGATGGCAATGACGGGCGCGATGGCGGGCCGGTGATCGCCAACGACGAGCTCGGGTACGGGTGGCAGACCTATCCGGAGCGGCTGCAGGAGGCCGGGATCAGCTGGAAGATCTACCAGGACATCGGTGAGGGCCTCGACAAGGCCGGCGTGTGGGGGTTCACGGCGGATCCGTACATCGGGAACTATGGCGATAACTCGCTGCTGTATTTCTTCAACTACCAGAACGCGGCGCCGGGGAGCCCGTTATACGAGAGGGCCCGGACCGGAACTGACGTCAGTCAGGGCGGCGGCTTTTTCGACATCCTCGCCGCCGACGTCAAGCACGGCCGGCTGCCGGAGGTGTCTTGGATCGTCGCGCCCGAGGCGTACACCGAGCATCCGGCGTGGCCCGCAGGCTATGGCGCCTGGTACACGGCCGGGGTGCTCAACGCGCTGACCAGCGACCCGGAGGTGTGGTCAAAGACGGTCCTGCTGATCACCTTCGACGAGAACGACGGCTTCTTTGATCACGTTGTCGGCCCTTACCCCAACGTGGGCGCCCTCGCCGGGCACTCGACGGTGCCGCTGGATAACGAGCTGTTCGACGGCAACGCGGGGGCTAACCCGGAGGGTCCCCACAACGGCGTCGTTGGACCGTACGGTCTCGGCGTCCGCGTTCCGTTGCTGATCGTCTCGCCGTGGAGCAGAGGCGGCTGGGTCTGTTCTGAAACGTTCGATCACACCTCGTTGGTCCGCTTCATCGAGGCGCGCTTCGGGGTCAACGAGCCCCAGATCACGCCGTGGCGGCGAGCCGTCTGCGGCGACCTGACCTCGGCGTTCGATTTCGCGAGCGCGTCCGACCACGTTCCGGCGCTTCCCAGTGTCGCCGCCTACAGGCCAAACCAGAACACGACGCCGCCGAGCTACCACCCGGTGCCGCCCGCGGTCGGGTCGGTCCCGGCTCAGGAGCGTGGGGTGCGGCCATCGCGCCGGCTGGGGTATCGGATCCAGATCGGCTTCGAGGCCGCGTCGGGCAAGCTCCACCTGGCCGTCAAGAATCCGGGCAGTCTGGGCGTGGGCCTGCAGGCGCGATCGCTGACGGTCACCGGCGCGCCCTACAGCTACACGATCGGTGCCGGCCATCAGATCGCGGTCGCGCTGCCCAACCCGGGCACGTACGACCTAAGCCTGCACGGGCCGAACGGCTTCTTCCGCCACTTCGCCGGCTCTCCAGTCACGAATTTGCGCGTGGAGGAACGGGGTGACCACGCCGTCGGCAAGCTGACGCTGCGGCTCAGCCACGGCGGCCATCGACATCAGGTCGTCGTCAAGGTGGCCGACGCGTACGGTCCCGATCGTCGCATCACGCTCCGCGGCACGAAAGAGATCACGATCGACACGAGCCACTCCGGCGGCTGGTACGACATCGCGCTCAGCACGCCTAGCGACGCCAGTTTCAACTATCAGCTCGCAGGACGACTCGAGTCCGGCGCCCGGTTGACCAGCGACCCGCAACTCGGCCGCTAACAGCGCGTCCGGCGACGCGAACGTGATCATCGCCGGACCGTGATGATCAGGTCCGCAGCGCCGCCGCGACCGGAGTCGCGGAGGCAGTCGTCCGCTCGCTGTTGCGGCCAGGTCAACCCAAATGAGGCGCCAGCGCGATTGTGGGAAGCCTGCCTATTGGCGTTTGCCGCAGCCGGTCAACCGGCATCGCGGCTCGTTTAAGCAGCGCTATACGAAGGCATAGATTGGGGCATCGCGGATCAGCCGGACCGCTTCCGGCGAACACAACAAAGAATCCGAGACAAGCGCCAGCGCTGGTCTCGGCCTGCAGCGCTTGCCAGAGGAACGCCGACCCGGCTACCCCCGACGCCCCACGGCGACATTGGTCAGTGACCAGCAGCCCCTGCGCGGGTCGGCGCTACGCAAGCCGGGAGTTAGCGCGTCAGCGGTCCTGGCCTGATCGGCCTCGAAGCGCTCGGTGGGACCGGTCGGCGTTGGGCCTAAGTCTTGTGCGCGACGAGGGTGAGGCCGTAGATCACGACGCCGGCGGCGAGTAGCAGCCCGCCGGCGGCGAGTGCGGTGTATGCCACGGCGGCGTTGGTGCGGTGCTCGCGGCGCATTTCGCCTGAGCGGGCCACTCCCATGATCGCGAGCGAGAAGATGAGAGAGACGCCGACGCCCGCGATCACGGATGAGTAGGCCATCTTCACGAGCGCGTGGGTGTTGATCGCGGCGGCGATCATGGCGCGACTGGCGCGGGGGTTGATTGTTGAAGGCGGCGGATGAAGACCGCTGCGAGCGTTAGGAGCAGGGCCGTGCTGATGAGGAGCGGGCCGATTGCGCCGTGGCCGAACAGCGTGGATATTGCGTAGACGGCTGCGCCCATGAATGCGGCGGCGGGGAGCGTGAGTGTCCACGCGCCGACGATGTTGCCCGCGACGCCCCAGCGGACGGCGGATAGGCGTTTGGCGGCTCCGGAGCCCATGATCGAGCCGGAGATCACGTGGGTGGTTGAGAGCGGGTAGCCTGCGCTCGAGGCGGCGAGGATGACGGTGGCGCCGGCGGCCTGCGCCGCGAAGCCCTGGGTGACGTCCATCTCGATGATCCGGGTTCCCAACGTCTTGATGATCCGCCAGCCGCCGACGAACGTGCCGAGCGCGATCGCGCTGGCGGAGGCGATCACGACCCAATCGGGAACGTAGAACGAGTTCGCGGAGATGTCGCCGTGAGCGACCAGCGCGAGCGCGATCACGCCCATCGTCTTCTGCGCGTCGTTCGTGCCGTGTGAGAGCGCCAGTAGCCCGCTGGAGGCGAGTTGACCCAGGCGAAAGCCGTGGGCGACGGGCCCGGGATGCAGGTTCCCGACGATCCGGTAGATGAGCAGGATCGAGATCCCTGCGACCAGAAACGCGATCGGTGGGGCGATGATCGCCGGGACGATCAGGTTGCTGAGCAGGCCGTCGCCGTTGACCGCGGCGAACCCTTGCGCGGCGATCACCGCCCCGACGAGACCGCCGATCAACGCGTGCGATGAGCTCGATGGCAGCCCGAAATACCAGGTGATGATGTTCCATCCGATCGCGCCGACCAACCCGGCGAACACGACTGTCGTCGTGACCGCGTCGGTGTCGACGAAGCCCTGGCCGACCGTCGCGGCGACCTTCAGCGACAGGAACGCTCCGACAAAGTTCAAGAGGGCGGCGATCGCGACCGCGGGTTTTGGCGCGATCGCACGGGTGGAGATGGCCGTCGCGACAACGTTGGCGGTGTCGTGAAAGCCGTTGGTGAAATCAAACGCCAGCGCGGTAGCGATGACGATCACGAGGATGATGTCGCCACTCATGAGCTACGCGTTCTTGAGCACGATCCCGTCGAGGATGTCCGCCGCTCGCTCGGTCGAGTCGATCGCGTTCTCCAGGCGCTCGAAGATGTCCTTCCAGCAGATCACGACCATCGGATCGATCCCTGCCACGAACAACGACGCGATCGCTCCCCGCACGATCCGATCGCCCGCGTTCTCGAGGCTATGCACCTCCATCGTGTGCTCGCTGATGTCCCTGAAGCCGCGGAGCAGCGGGATCGCCAGCGAGATCTGCGCGGTTGCCTGACCGAGAACGTGCGCCAGGCTCTGGGCCTGCGCCATCGGCGCTTCGATCTTGTACAGGCCGAGATAGTCCGCGACTTCCTCGGTGTAGTCCACGATGTCGTCAAGCGCGGATGCGAGATCGAGAATGTCCTGCCGATCGATGGGGGTCACGAACGTCTTGTTCAACCGGTTGATCAGCTCGTGCGTGATTTGATCGCCGTCGCGCTCGCACACCAGGATGTCCTGCGCGAGCCCCTGGCTTTCGGGGAACCCGCCGAGCATCTCGTCGAGCAGCTCGCCGGCGCGCGCGACGTTCGCGCCGGCCCGCTCGAACAGGTCGAAGTACTCGCGGCCGCTCCCGCGGATCAGATTTGTGATCGAAGCCATATGAGGTCCCGAAGTCGGCCGGCTGCCCCGTCGTCGTTGCTGACCGGACTCCATCGGCCATTGCCGAGCCGGCTCCGACACGTGCCGGCGCACGATAGGCCGCGAGCCCACCCCGCATGTAAAAGACTTGTGAACGCCCTGTGAAGCGCGCCGCGTGGCTTGGACCGCCGTATCGCGGCGCCGGTCGCGCCTCGTCGTCGAGGCCAAAGGCGCACGAGGATCAGCCGAGTCGGGCCGCATGGATCGCGACCTTGCTCGCGGGCGCATCGCTCCGCGCCCCGGGGCTTCTTGGCGCTGCCGTTGGATACCGTTCGCGGCGTGCCGGAGATCCGTCATCGGTTCCAAGAAGACTTGGCCGAGCTGGAGCGCCAAGCGCTCGGTGGACTCGACCTCGTGATTGGGCAACTAGACCGGGCGCTCGAGTCTCTGAGGTACCAGGACGTCGAGCTTGCAGGAATGGTCGTCGCCGACGACGACCGGATCGATGGGCGATATCTCGAAGTCCATCAGGGTCTGTTGTCGTTGCTCGCGCGTCAGGCACCCGTCGCGGGTGACCTGCGGATCGTTGCGGCGCTCCTGCACATCATTCGATGCATCGAGCGGATGGGCGACCAGTGCGTGAACATCGCCAAACTGATCCCGCTATCGGGCAATGAGCCACCAAAAGACAAGGACATCCTCGACGCGATCGAGCGAATGGGCCGCCTCACCCGCTCGCTCGTCTGCCAGGCCAAAGAGTCCTTCGCCGAGCGAAACGTCCCTACCGCCCAGGATCTCGTCCGTCAAGACGCCGAGATCAACCGGCTGAACCGTGCCATCTTCAACCGCGCAGTCGAGATCGGCGACGACCTCGAACTACGCGAATGGGCGATGTTCATGGTCCTCGTCGCCCGCGCGATCGAACGCATCGCGGACAACACCGTCGACATCGCCGAGCAAACCGCATTCGTCGTCACCGGCCTGTTCCGCGAATTCACCGACGCATCGCAAGCGACGTAGAAGACCAATTCGCGGGCCGACCGGGCCACCGCCCACCGGACCCGCGAGAGCTCATCCGCACCGGGCCTCACGCTACAAAATCAGATCAGCAGCAACGGCTCGCAGCCTCAGTGCTCGCCCTACTACTTCCCAAGCCTGCATTGTCCGCTGATGGGCTGCTGCTGCGCGCATGGCACCACGGTGACGCTCGCGTCGTGCTCACCGCCGGAGAGGACGAACTCGTCTCGCGGTACCGATACTCATTGCCTCATACCCCCGAGGACGCACAGCGGTGGATCACCAAGACCCATACCGACCGTCTCGCCGGCGCGCGGTTGGAGCTCGCGATCGTCGAGCGAGGCGCCCCAGTGGGCTCCGTCGCATTGACCGAGATCGCCGATGGCAATGCGATGGTCCGCTACTGGCTCCTCCTACAGGGCCGCGGGCGCGGCCTCGCCACGATAAGCGTTCGCTTGCTCGCCGGCTGGGCGTTCGCGACGCTCAGCCTCGGCCGACTAGCGGCGTTCACCGAGCTCGACAATCACGCGTCACAAGCTGTGCTGGAACGCTGTGGGTTCGTGAAGGAAGGCCGACTGCGACACCATATGACCAACCACGACGGCGATCGTGCGGACACCCTGCTGTATGGACTGTTACCAGAGGACATCAGTTCGTCGCCCTGACACGATGCCCACGCCGCCCGGATCTTCACGGCTACTTTGCCGCCGCCGCAGCGGCAATCTCGCTCAGGCTGCCCTTCTCGCCCCGAGCAGACGCCGCGCCACGGCAGCCGCTTGAGCCGTAAACCAGCAGCGCCGACAGCGCCACCAAGACCTGCTCTGCGATCGCCGCGGGTACGCCACCCGTGCCGGCGACGCCCTTCCTTTGCGCGGAATGCGCGACTCTCATCCGGGCATACCGTCGGGGGAGGCTGCGAGGGCGTCGGCGGCGTTCCGTCGCGGGTGCCGAGGAGCTCGGAGTTGCGCTCTGCCATGAACTCGGGTGCGACGCCGGCGCCGACTCCGCAGTCACGAAGGTGCTTGCGGATCGCCTGACACGTGAAGGGCAGCAAGCAGTCGGCCGCTGTCGCTCTGATAGTCCAAGCGGACACCAGCCCAAGCCCGCCGATCTCTTCCCGGTTGGACGAGCACCAGTAGCGCGATCCCTGGTCCGGGACCACGCTGCGCATGCCCGAGAATCCGGAAGCTGACCGCTGGCCGGCGGCAGCCGACCGGGACCCCGGCCAATCGTCTGTGCGGCCGGGCGACTCCTCGGTTGCCAATGCGATGCGCCGCCCACGGTCCCGCGAATCGCTGCGATCGTTCGGGCGAGCTGTCACCGACCCCGAGGGACTTGGCGGGACCGGCCCGCCGACGATGTCGGAATCGAGATCTGATGAACTGGCGGACGTGGGAAAAGCCGAGATGGAGTTCTTTGACACCGAGACCGTTCCGTGGACTCCCGTGACGCGGCGTCCCGGAGTCTCAGAACGGGTCCTGGTGCGGGATCCGGACCGGGGGCTGCTCACGCGGATCGTCCGGTGGGAGCCTGGCCTTGATACTTCGAGCGCCGGCCCGGTCGCCCACGACTACTTCGAAGAAGTGCTGATTTTGTCTGGCTCGATGCACGATCTGGCACTCCAGCAGACGTTCAGCGCAGGCTTCTACGCCTGCCGACCGCCTGGGATGATTCATGGCCCGTGGATGACCGCTGAAGGCTGCGTCATGCTCGAGATCCAGTACGCGGGTGATCAGGCTGAGTCCGGACCGCGACGTGATTAGCCGCTACTCGTATGGCTGCGCGCGACGCGAGGTCGTATGTAGCCAAGGGACTCGTCCGCGCGGTGGGGGAGCCCGCGATCGCGCGTGGGATCGCGCTCGTTCGGAATCGCCGAAGCGCGTGATCGCCTGCTCGCCATGTCGTGGCACGCCTTGAACGGGCACGGGCATCAAAGCAATCGCCGCGGGCCCTCGGCCGGCGCCATCGAGATCGTGGCGAAGCGGTGTCCGGCGTCGGCATCGGGCGAACCGTGCTCCGCGGTGAGAGCGATCACAGATCGCGAGCGGGGGGAATCGCGAAAGGGGATCGTCCGCGAGGCCTCGAGTTCCGCGCGGATGGGGTCTCCGCCGCGATAGTGCGAGCCGGCTTGACCAGGGAAGTGGCTCGGCGTACTCGTCGTCGTTCACGTGTTCTGGTTGCCCGGTAAGGTGCTGCGTCGGTGGTGGGAGATCAGGTGTCGTGGGGCCGACGCTCAGGTCGTAGCTAGGGGCGGAGGCGGTCGAGGATCTGGTGCAGGGCGGCCTGCAGGATCGCCGACTGCAGGACGGAGTTGAGCTGGCTGGGGTCGTTGAGCTCGTGGAGGAGCCGGTTGATGTCGAGCTCATCGATGGTCCGGCGCAGGAGCGGTGCGGTGGGGAGCAGGTTGTCGATGACTGGGTCCGGAATCGCTCTGATGATCGTCTTGACGATGCCGGGGAGGTTGGTCTGATCGAGCGCTTGTGGAAGTAGCTGGGATACCTTGGGCAGGCGGCGCTGGCGGTCGAGCAGGTCGACTGCGTCGACGAGGCCCGTCTTGAGCGCGGCGGACTCGCTGGGGTCCAGTGAGCGAGTTTGCGCGAGTGCGAGGACGAGGCGCTCGCGGGAGATCCCGAGCCGACATGCGGCGCTGTCGAGGCCGAGCAGGACGATCTGTTCTGCGAGCGGTTCGAGCTGCGCCGAGATGGGGGAAACCGGGCGTGGTGTGCACGGATTAGCCGGGCGGAGAGGCACATAGTGACCGCCGCCGGCGGCGACCTGGACGCCGAGGACGGCGGCCACGAGCACCACGGCGATCAATGGAAGCGCGAGTCGCCTCATGAGTGACTCCGGTCGCGAAGCGCCAGCGCGGGCACGAGCGCCAGCAGCGCCAGTCCCGCGGCGACGAGGAAGGCGGTGCGGAATGCGCGGGTGGCGGCGCGCTTGAGCTGATCCTCAAGGCCACCCTGCAGGGTGGCGACCGCGGGGGCCTGCGTCGCCGGGACTCGCACAGCGTTGAACGCGGGCCGTAGGTCGGGTACCCGGCCGCGTTCGGCTGACAGTCGGCGCTCCAACTGTTCGGCGAGGTCGAGCTTTGTGGAGGCGGGGAGCGGTGCGTCGAGGACGAGGCGCGCGATCGCCTCCTCGGCTGGGGTCTGGGCGTGGCGCAGGTCGGCGGTGAAGATCGGGGTGAGGATCGCGAGGCCGACCACCACGCCGGCGTGCCGCGCGGCGATCGTCCAGCCCCCGTGAATCGCGCGTGGGATCCGGTTGCGGAGCGCGGCCGCGGTCAGCGAGTCGACCGAGAGCCCAAGCCCGAGGCCGATGAGGACCTGCGGCGCGAGCGTCCAGAGGAGCTCGGCGCCGGGCAGAAGCGCGAGCCCGGTCAGGCCGCCGGCGATCAGGACCGATCCAGCGAACGCCTCCGACCGCGTCCCGGCGCGCATACCCCGGAATACGGGACCGGCGGCCAAGGCCGCCACCGGCACCGCGGTCACGGCCACCGCGGCCACGGCGGGGGAGCGACTCCAGCCGTCCACGAGCAGCAGCACCAGCAGGAACAGCGCCGCCGTGAGCGCCGCCGACAGCAGCGCGAGCGCCAGGTTCGCCAGCACGTGCGGGCGGTCCGGCGACGTGTCGAGCGTCGGCCGACGCCGCTCAACGGCCCGGCCGCGCAGCGCGATCGCGGCAGGGAGCGCGAGCAGCACGATCGGGATCTGCACTACGAAGATCGCTCGCCACGAGAACGCTGAGGTCAGGAGCCCCCCGATCACCGGACCGAGCGCCGCCCCGGCGACACCCGCCGCGGCCCACCGCCGCACGCCCGCGCGCTCGACCCCGATGGCCGCAACGAGCATCTCGAGGCTTCCCACGATCACCAGCGCGCCGCCCGCCGCCTGGGCTGCCCGCGCCGCGATCAGCACCCCCAGCGACGGTGCCACAGCACACACCGTCGTCGCCGCCGCGAAACCAATCACGCCCCACGCGGCCGCCGCGGCCGGATCTGCGCGCACACACAGACGCGCCGCGGGGACCGCCACCAGCGCGAGTACGAGGTTGAACGCGATCAGAACCCACGCGACCCCCCAAACCTGAGCCCCGAAATCCCGCAGGATCTCCGGCAGCGCCAACGTCACCACCCCCGCGTCGCCGAGGACCACGGCGACACCGAGCGACAGCACCACCACGGTCGCGGTGCGAGCCGTCAGCGGACTCGCTGGCTGGTCGCTGCGATCCGTACCCATCAGATGAAAACCCTGCCCCATCTTGACACTCGCCTGAGGGCACAGCAGCGGACACGACACGTCCTGCTTTCTCGCGCGAGCGGCAGCCCGGCTCGGAATCAAGATTGGCTCGCAACGTCCCCGAGCTTGGCCGACACGAGCACGGGCCACGAGCACCGAGTCCCTTATCGCCGACCGAGTCGCCGTCAGATGACCGATCGACGATCGCCCCCGTCGGATAGCGCGACGCCGCTCATCATGCTCTCGTTGGTCATCCGAAGCGTGGTGCGGAGCCGCCAGCGTCAGGAGGTCACCAGATGACTACCCAGACAACTCCAGTGCGCGGCCGCTCCGACGCCGAGGCCATCGCGTTTCTCGGCGAGGTGCTCACGATCCGCCTCACCAGCGACCAGACCGACGGCACCGTCGCCGTCATCGAGCACCTGCTCCCGCGCGGCACTGCCACACCTCTGCACCTGCACAGCTACGAGAACGAACTGTTCTACGTGATCGTCGGTCAGATCACGGTGTGGACGGACGGCGAACACACGCAGGCGACGGCGGGCGATCTCGTCTGGCTACCGCGCGGCAACGCCCACGCATTCCGCGTCGACTCCGACCGCGCGCGCGTGCTCGGGCTATCCGTACCCGCCGGGCATGAGCAGTTCTTCAGGCTCGCCGGCGAGCCAACGGCCGAGTTCAACCTCGACACGATCGGGTCCGCCCTGCCGGACATGGATCGCATGGCCGCAGCCGCCGCAGCAGCCGGAGTCGAAATCCTCGGTCCGCCACCGTTCGACACGAACATCTAACCCCAACCCACACACGCGGCACTACGCGATCGGCGACGGGCCTGCTGAGTCCGCCTCCTGCCGCGAGCATCGGCTGGGCCGTACCACCGTCAAGGGGGGTGTCCGACTAACCCGCGCCCACACAGTTAGTCGGACACCCTCGGGATGCCCGTCGCCGCGGGAAGGCACGACTCACGAGAGCGCTGGATCCGGTCGGGAGCAGCACTCTCAAGTGGGCGGAGATTCACGGTTTGAGTGCGTCGCCTGTCTCGCCGAGCGTCAACCATTGTCACCCTGCGACGCTTGCGCGTTGATGGTCATCGATAGTGGAACGCGTTCGTTGTCGTGATCAGCATGCTGTGCAGGTCGACGAGGTGCGGCCCCGGGTGGAGACCGAGTCCCGAGGGGTTGATCTGGTAGCTGACCGAGCCGTGCTCGTTGGCGTGCAGGGTCACGATCCCGCGGCCATCGATCTCTAGCTTGACTGGATGGCCGGGCAGAAAGCCCTGTGCCGTCAGCGAGGTGGTGCCTCCCCGGGCGACGTGGGAGCTGCTGAGCTGCTCGCGGTGCTCGAGGCTGGTCAGCGCGGCTGCCGCCTGGGCGCGCGCGGCGGCTTCCTGGTGAGCCGCGCGGGTAGCGCTGGCCAGTGCGGGGGCGAACCTATCGGCGCGGACCGTCCCCCAGCCGCTGGCGATGTCGAATCCCTTCGCTGCCGTGAAGCCGGGCACGAAGACCTTGCCGTGGATGTACAGGGTGTTGTTGCCCGAGACGACGTCGGCTATCCCGTCCTTGAGCCCGGCCGGCCCGAGCAGGTGGTAGAGCGCGTTGTTGATCGGGCCGACGTTGTTTGCTTGGTTGAGTTGGGTGGCCAGCGCGAGGACTCCGGCGAGCAGCGGCCCGGACTCAGAGGTTCCGCCCGACGCGTCCATCGTGATGTCCGGAACTGACCGCCATCTCCCTTTGGTGATAGCCGCCACGCCGTCCTGGTAGCTGGGCCTGGTGTAGATCGCGGAGAACCCGGCGCCCTCGGCTTCCCCGTTCCCGGTCCGCGTGAAGTTCCAGACCGGATCGGGGCCAAGCCGCCTGCCAGTGGCGCTCAGGCTAGGGATACTCCCGCCGACCGCGGTGACCCATGGCGAGTCAGACCAGACACTCGTCGCTGGCGTGGTCGTGATGTGGCCCGCGGTACATCCGCCGCCGCCGGCGACGGCCAGCGGCATGGCCGCGCCACAGTCGCCGGTCGCTACCAGCACGGGGATCCCGTGTGCCGCGGCCGTCAGCTCACCCGGGTCCTGCGCGCGGATCTCTTCGAGCCCGTGCGAGTAGGTGCTCTCGCCCGTGCCGTCGCTGATCGAGATCACGTTGGCCAGGTGATGCGCACTCAGGTACTCGACCGCCTGCATGAACTCGGGCGGCGCCACATTGCTCGCAGTGTCGTCGGTGACCTCGCTGTCCGGCGGCGCGACCACAACCAAAATCTTGGCGAAGGGCGCCATCAGGTGGGCGGACAGGACATCTCCCGCGGCTTCGGCCTCCCAGCCGCGGCAATTCCCGTAGCCGCCCAGCTTGACCATCCCCGGCGGGCAACTCGCCGGCAGGCGGTGCTTGCCTGTGGGGAAGATCGTCTTGATCTGCGGGTCAGGCAGCCCGAGCATCTTGTCGTGGCTCGCCACGTAAGCATTGAGGGGAGGGCTGTTCCAGCCCTCTATCACCGCGATCGTCGTCCCCGTCCCGTCGATGCCTCGCTTCCACAGCTGACCGACCCCGTAGTCGAACACGTCCTCGGGGCCGGGCGTGCGCTCCAGCTTGCCGTAATCCCGCTGCATCAACCCGAGCGCCCTAGTCAGCACTGCGATCCGCTGGCTCCTAGTAGGCAGGCCTGACGACGCCGACGATGCGACACCGAACACCACGAGCGCCGAGACCATCACTACGGCGCCCGCCCAGATCAAACCGCCCCTGACCCCAACCTTGCGCGTCGATGACCTCCTTGAGCCGTCGTCGTCCGCCGCTCCCGTCCCACCCACTGCCATCAAGAACCTTCGCCGGCTGACCTGCCGGGTGCCGGTTGAACTACGGCTGCCGCTGGAGGGGGGGCCGCTGATGTCGCTGCCGGAGTTGCCGTCGGCGTCGGACGAGCTACCGCTGTCGCCGGAGGAACTACCGCTATCGCCTGGGGATCGGACGCGCTCGCGGGGGAGCCGACGCCTAGTCCCCCGATGGCCGCGCCACCCACCGCGAATCCACCGATGACGAGGATCGCTCCGATCATGATCATGCGGTATGCCCGGCGGGCGGGGCGGACCAGGACCGCTCCGGCGAGCATGTCCCGAATCAGATGCATACGGGAGACGTCACCTTGCGCCCTGAGCTCGTCTTGAAGGTCGAACAGCTCATCGCCATAGCGATTGCGAAACGGTCGCGGATAGAGCTTGAGCAGCGCGCGCGTCAAACCGGAGCTCATACGGGCTGGACCCGTAGTCGTGCGAGACCGACGCGCGTGATCACCTCGTCGCGTCTGAGCTGTTCCGATAGCGCAGCAGTTCCGGCGGCGGTGATCTCGTAGGGATGCCTGCGTTCCTGCGCCGGTAGCGCCTTCACGAACCCGGCGCCTTCGAGGCGAGCCAGGGCGCCGTACAAGGTGCCCGGCCCCAGGGTCACCTCCGCGAACTGCTCGATGTCCTTGATCAGGGCGTAGCCATGCTTTGGCCCGTCCGCCAGGCTGGTGAGCACGAGTATCGAACGCTGCGACAGGTCGCCGGTCATTAATACGTTCTACGATACATCGTCGCCGGACATAGTCAAGCGACACCGCGCAAGCGACCCGATCCGCGGCGACTTGCAACCGGACCTGGCTGTCGCTCCCACGGCGGAGGAGCCACCGGCCTAGGCGCCCGCGTCGCTGATGTCGGGACGACCAGGGGTAGTGTTGGACCGGGCCGCTGGATTCTGGCAACGCAGAAGCGCGCCCGCTGGCCCGCGCGAGGTCGGCCGCTCTCGATCCGGCGGCACTATCTATCGCTGAGCAAAGGAGTCGCGCGAGCGCCGCGACCCCTCTAGGCGTCGATCGATAGCGCCTGGCTCTCGACGTTGCGGTCGACAGCGCTGGCCGGCCGGGACGTGACCCATCATTTTCTGCGAGCAGCAGTCTAAGATCAGGATTCGGGCCGGGGGCTCCCTGATGCTGTTAGCCCGGATCAGCAGTCTCAATCGATGGTCGCGACCGACCGAGGCTGCCGGTTGTTGCGTGAAACCAGGAGTAATCGTGGCTTGGCGTGAAGCCGATCGCGGGTGCCGGTGGCTCACCGCTTGCGCTCGGCCTCGTCCTCGGCGACCTTGAGCGCCTTTTCCGCCAGCGCGTAACCCTGGTCGCCGATCGCGCGGAGTTCCTCGGCGAGGGCGCGCATCGGGTAGGGGTTGTCGTCGGTGGACATCCTTGCGCGCATCAGCGCGGCTTCGCGGACAAACTGCGAGACGCTCGAGCCTTGGCGTCGGGCCGCTTTCTGGATCTGCTTCATACCCTCGCGGGTGAAGCTGATCGTGGTGCGTGTCATGGCCATGGCAAAGACTTGGGGACGAGGCCGCTATCGGATCGTCCGCTAGCGTCCATGCTATCACGAGCGATAGCACGCATGCTATCGATATAGGCGCTAGCTGGCGTGTTGCCGGGGGCAGTTGGTGGGGGGAGCCCGTTGGCGGGTTACCGCCTGCTGCCTAGCCATCGGTGACGACGAGGGATACAGCACGCGACAGCACGCATCGACCCGAAGGGGCGGGCGAAGAACTTCCTAAGGAAGGGTGCTAAATGCTAACACTATCGCCAGCATACCTGCTAGCACAGCTGCTAGCATGCTTGCTACCAACAACATTGCCTTCCACGCCGTATACACCGGCTCGGACTACCAGTCGGAGATTGGCTACCAGTGGGATGTTTCCGGTAACTCCGGTCACGACTCGACGGGTCTCAACTTCGAGGTGAAGGTCACGGCGAACCTGACAGACTCGACGCACTACAAGAACCACGGCGACTACGTCAGCTCGATGGGCGGCGGCGACGACGCGGCTCACTCGTGCATCGGGATGCCAATTCACTAGGCAGAAGAAAACGGGTCGGCCTTCGGGTCGCCCCTAATCTTTCTGACTCTCAGATGTAGCGTCTGACATGCATCACGTACGAGCGATAGTTGTACGGCAGGAACGGCGGACCGGCTTCGCTCCCGTGGCTCACGACAATCGGGCGTCGAGCCTCGTCGCCCGACGAGGATCAGGAGGCGCTGATGCCGCGCGGCAAGACGGGCGGCTCTCGCTCTTCCTGACTTGTGGTCCGACGGGAGCGACAGGGAGGCGGTGCTTGCGTCGCGCTGCCCGAACCGGGCGGTTGGTTGGCGAGTGTCCACCCCACGACGACACGCGTGGTGGTGGTTGTGGTCGGGCGCGTTGGCGCGGGGTGGGGCTGGCGATGTCGGTCGCACGGGAGGCCGGAGTGGGTGGGTCGGTTCGAGGTTTGGTTTCTCGCCAGCGGTGTCCTACAGCGAGTCTCCAGCGGCTCTGAAGTGTGCCGTCGTAGCGTCCGGCCTATCAGACAGACGTGGATCGGCCGGGTACCGGGGAACTGCTCGGGCGGAGGGGTGCCGCTCCAGGCGCGGAGCTTGCTCGGCCCCCGGTGATCTGTAGAGCGCCGATTGAAAGGGCAGATTTCATGACGGCATTCGCGACGTATTCAAGCGAGAAGGCCAGTCGGTGGGCGGTGGCGGCGCTGCGCGCCAACGGCTCGTGGCTGCGGCAGCTTTGCGGGCGATCCCGACGGCCAACGCCAAGGCTGTTTCGTCGACAGTGACCAGGTCATGCTGGTCACTCAGGGCGACTGCGTCGAGCGCTCTCGCGCGACCGGTGAGCTGGGCGTCCGCCGGGTGTTGCGACGCACGAGACTCAGCGATAGGGTCGTGGGGGGCGCCATCGGCGAGCTACGGGCGGGTCATACGGTCGTGGTCGTTGACCGAACCGTGGGTCGCGTCGGCCGACGCCCGGGGCGGTCCGAGCACGTGCGGAGGCAGCGTGAGAGCTGGGGCGGCAGCGGCCGGACGCGGTGACGCACGAGAACGTCGGCGGTGCCCGCGGCGCTGTTATGCTCGTGCACAGCAATAGGGCTGATCCTGGGGCGACGATCGCCGGCCATCGGGGTCTTGCCGAGGGCTTGGTTGGAGGGGCGACACGCCAGGATTTGGTCGACGAGCCGGGGACCGGAGCCGGTCGGTGAGCGAGGGACACGCACTCGAAGGCACTTCGGTCGGCATCTATGAGGTGCGGGCCCGGATCGGGCGCGGCGGCATGGGTGAGGTGTATCTGGCGCTCGATACCCGGCTGGGGCGCCCGGTCGCGCTGAAGCTCCTCCCGGAGCGCTTCGCGCAGGACGAGCGCTTCCGCGATCGGCTGCTGCGGGAGTCGCGGCTGGCGGCAAGCCTGGACCACCCGAACGTGGTCCCGGTGTACGACGCCGGCGACGCCGACGGGCGCCTGTTCATCGCGATGCGCTATGTCGATGGAGTCGACCTGAGGGGGCTGCTGCGAGAGGCCGCACCGCTGGCGCCCAAGCGGGTGATGGATATTGCGGTCCAGGTCGCCGAGGCGCTCGACGCCGCCCACGAGCGCGGTCTCGTGCACCGCGATGTCAAGCCGAGCAACGTTCTGCTGGATCAGCAGGGCAACCGGGAGCACGCCTACCTTGCCGACTTCGGGCTTACCCACTCCCCGGGAACCGCGGGTCCTACGGATGGACAGTTCATGGGGACGGTCGACTACGTCGCACCCGAGCAGATCCGCGGTGACGTGGTCGATGGTCGCGCCGACCAGTACGCGCTCGGCTGCGTGTTGTTCGAGTGTCTCACCGGGTCGCTGCCGTTCCGCGAGCGCTCCGAGGTGGCCGCGATCTTTGCCCACCTCGAGGAACCGCCCCCAATCGCCAGCGAGCGCCGCGAGGCACTGCCTCCCGCCGTGGACGCGGTCCTCGCGCGGGCGATGGCGAAGGAGCCGAAGGAGCGTTTCGACAGCTGCCGGGAGCTGGTCGCGGCGACTCACGACGCGCTCGCGCTGGGCCGGCCGCCGCGGGAGCGCGCGCGTTGGCTCGTCCCGGTGCTCGCGCTGGCGGTCGTCGTGTCCGCTATCGCCGCCGTGGCGCTCGCTGTCGGCCGCGGCGGGTCAGCGAGCCCTACGGGGCCACACGGGACGCTAACGCGGATCGATCCGCGGACGAACCGCGTCCGCAGCACGACGAATGTGCCGGGTTATCCGCAGGCGGTCGCGTCGACCGATGGCGGAATATGGATGGCGGATTTCCGCGAGGGAGTCCTGTGGCGCTATGACCCCAGCAGCAAGGTCCTGCAGCGGATCCCGTCCAACGGCGAGCCGCGTGACATTGCCGCGCTCGGCGATCAGGTGTATGTGGCGGTAGACGGCAATGCGTTCGGCGGGTCGGTCGCCCGTTACGACGCCGCGAGCGGCGAGCGGACAGACAGCCTTGCCATGCTCGCGTGTGCGCTGACATCCGGCGAGGGTGTGGTCTGGGCCGCGGGCTGCCCGGATGTTGACCGCCTCAGCACGGACGCGCAGCCCCTGCGCAAGCTGCGGGTGCGCTCACTGCCGTTCCAGCTTCCCGTGACCGCCTCAACGACGCGCGTCCAATTCCGTGAGATGGCGGTCGGCGCCGGGTCGCTCTGGGTCCTCGGAGACGCACTCGACCGTCGCGTGTGGAGACTGGACCCTCGCCGCGGAACGATCCAGAAGACGATCGCGCTGCCCTTCCCGCCGCGGTCAGTGGTGGTGGCGGACGGCGCGGCGTGGATCACCGATGGCCTCGACGACACGGTGGTGCCGATCGACGCGCTCTCCAACCGGGTGCTGCCGGCGGTCGGGGTGGGCCGCGGGGCCGCCGGCGTGGCGGCTACGCCCGACGCGGTGTGGGTCGCCAACGTAATCGACGGGACCGTGTCGCGGATCGACCCGCGAAGCCGACGAGTCGTCGCGACCGTCCACGTCGGTGGGAGCCCGAGTGAGATCGACGCCGGGCCGAACGGCGTTTGGGTGACCTCGCATGCGCTGTAAGCTGGCTGGCTGGGCGGCGCTGGCCGCCGTGCTGCTGACCGTGTCGGCGTGCGGTGGCGACACGCAGCGGCCGCTGCGGATCGGGGTCGTCGTCGACTGCGTCGGCGCCTGGCGCACCCTCGGGGATGGAGAGCTCGCGGCGGCACAGCTGCCTCTGATCGCTCGCGGCGCCCGCACCGTCGACGAGGACCCGAGCGACGGCATCCGCGGCGGACGCGTCGCCGGACGGCGCGTCGAGATCGTCCGTGGCTGCAGCGAGTCGGGCGAGTTCAGCACGCTCACGCAGGTCGCCCGTCAGATGATCGAGCGCGAGCACGTCGACGCCGTCGTCGAAGGCGGCTACTGGCCGTCCGACGGGATCCCGCTGCGTGAGCTCGCCCGCCGCTATCCCACCGTCGTCTTCGTCGCCGCCGCCAGCGGTCCCCGCGAGGTGACGCTCGATCGGGCCGCCGGCAACCTCTACCGGGTCGCGCCGGACTACGGCCAGGGTGTCGCGGGACTGGCGACGTACGCCTACCGCCGCCTCGGTTGGCGGCGCGTCGCGCTCCTGCCCGACGAGTGGATCGCGGGCTGGAATGCCGAGACCGCGTTCGTGCGCGAATTCTGCGCGCTCGGAGGTCGCATCGCGACCCGGATTCCGCTGCTGATCCCGGCCGAACCGCCGTCCTCGGTAGTGAAACGCATCCCGCGCGACGCCGACGGCGTCGCCGTCCTCGGATCGTGGATAACCGTTACGCCCGATCTGCTGCGCGCGCTCGCTCGACGGGGAATCAAGACCATGCTGCTCGGCCCCGAGGTGATCGGCGACACCGACCTGGTACGCCACGTCGCGGCGCTCACCGGGGTCGTGGGAGCGTCGTATTCGGCTCCGGAGTCGAGCTCGCCGGGCGTGCGGGCCTACCTGCGTGACTACGCCAAGGCGTATCCCGGAACGCCACCGGGCGAGGCACGCGACGCGGTCGTGATGGCCTACCGCAATGGGGTCGAGGCGGTGCTCGAGGCGTTCGACCAGGTGCATGGGGATCTCTCAGGCGGTCGCCATCGGCTACGCGCACAGCTTGCGCGGCTCAAGACGACGTTGCTCGGCGTTCCGGTTCGAATGGACGCTGACCGACAGGCCGTGCTATCAGCGAACCTCGTGCGCCTCGGCCGGGAGTCGACCTCGGGCGTCCCCGAGCTCCGCGCCGTGCAGTCGGTGCCGGCGGTGGACCAGTCGATCGGAGGACTGATACCGGCGAGCTATGCGCCGAAGTATGGGGGCGAGCCCTGCCGGCGAGCGACCCCACCGCCGTGGGCGCGATAGTCAGCCCGCGATCGTCCAGGTAAAGCGCGTGCCCTCGTGTCGCGGCGAAAGGCCGCCGGGGCGCAGCCCGCGACGTACGAGGACGGTCGTCAGGTCGGCGTCGACCGCGAGCGCTGCTCGCGTTCGACCCAAGCCGGCCGTTCGCCAGCGATCCGGCAGGCCCACGACGACGACTCCCGCCGCGCGCGCGACCGTCACTAATGCCGGCGGCGATGGCTCGACGATCACGGGCTCAGCTGCGATGCCGAGCCCCCGCTGCACCGCGAGCGACGCGTTGGCGAGCAGCCGGCTGGCGTCGCGCCCCTCGCCGCCAGTGCTCGCGCCCGCGAGCTGCAGCACCCGCCCGTGTCCGCGCGCCAGCCAAGCGCCAAGTTCGACCGCCGCCCAGTCGTGCTCTGACCCCGAGAACGGCACCAGTACTGGCCCCGGGCGCGGTGGCCGCGCGCCCACGAGAATCGCGACGTCGCACGGTGCGTGGTCGAGCAACGCGAGCAAGCGCGCGTCCTCGAGCAGGCCATCCGGGGCGTCCACAACGAGCAGCTCGACATCCTGCTCGGCCGCGAGGCGAGCTAAATCGTGGCCGGGCGTGACCGATGTGAAGGCCGCCGTGCGCGTCGTCACCCCCTTCTCGCCGAGGCCGTCGCGGACCTCACCGAGGCGCTGCACCGCGTCGCCGAGCTCAGCCGCGCTGGTGACCGCACTGGCAATGACGAGCTCGCGCTCCGATTCGCCGGCCAGTCGCTCGGATAGCGCGACCAAGGCCGGCAGCGAATCGTCCCCGAATGCCGCCGTCATGACGCGACGGGGATCGTCCGGAATTGGTGCGCTCGCGGACGGATGCGAGCGAGACGGCGCGAGCGCGGGATCCTGCTCGAGAACCGCGCGCTGTACATCGCGCAGCGCCGCGCCAGGCTCGATCCCGAGCTCGGTCACCAATGTCCGGCGCGCGTGCTGAAAGGCCTGAAGAGCATCGGCTTGCCGACCACAGCGATACAACGCCACCATCTGCTGCGCCCGAAAGCGCTCGTGCAAGGGATGCTGCGCAGTCAGCGCCTCGAGCTCGGCGATCAATTCGGCATCGCGTCCGCATGCCAGATCCGCGTCAATCGCGCGCTCGAGCGCCACCAGGCGGAGCTCGTCAAGGCGTGCCGCGACCGTCCGCGCGCACGGCTCGTCCGTGAGATCCGCGAGGGCCGGTCCGCGCCACAGCGCCAACGCACTGCGGAACTCCATCGCGGCAACGTCCAAGCGCCCATCGGTCAGCGCCCGCGCCCCGGCGCTCGCCCGGCGCTCGAACACCCGCAGATCGAGCCGTTCCTCGGCCACCACCGCAACGTAGCCGCGCCCGCGGGTCGCGATTGCGTCGCGTCCCAAGACCTTGCGCAGCTGCGAGACATACGTCTGAAGGACGTTCTCAGCGGTGACTGGCGGCTCCTCGCCCCACACCTCGTCCACAAGCCGCGCGACCGGCACGACCTCGTTCGCGTGCACCAGCAGGACGGCCAACAGCGCCCGTTGGCGCGGGCCTCCGAGACGCGCCGGTAGGCCATCCACAAGCACTTCGAGCGGCCCAAGCACCCGAAATCCTAATTCTCGCCCGGGCGAACTAACCCCTCCTTAGCCGCCGTCGCGCGACCCGTCCCCAAGTCGCTGCACCGCGACGCTCCCCTGAAATGCCGCGATCCGGATCTGTCCATCGTCAACCCTTGGCTCCCCCGCGAGCAAACAACATGGTCAACGTCTCGCATAACCGTCCTCATCGAAGCTGGCCCTTGACGCAACCCTACGTCAGATAACACCCACCTGTTCGCGGAGGGTGGTTGTGGTCGGGCGCGTTGGCGCGGGGTGGGGCTGGCGATGTCAGTCGCACGGGAGGGCCGGAGTGGGTGGGTCGGTTCGAGGTTTGGTTTCTCGCCAGCGGTGTCCTACAGCGAGTCTCCAGCGGCTCTGAAGTGTGCCGTCGTAGCGTCCGGCCTATCAGACAGACGTGGATCGGCCGGGTACCGGGGAACTGCTCGGGCGGAGGGGTGCCGCTCCAGGCGCGGAGCTTGCTCGGCCCCCGGTGATCTGTAGAGCGCCGATTGAAAGGGCAGATTTCATGACGGCATTCGCGACGTATTCAAGCGAGAAGGCCAGTCGGTGGGCGGTGGCGGCGCTGCGCCCCGGCCTCCACCCGGGCGTCCTCGGGCGGCCGGTGCTCACGGACCCTCCGCGCGCCATCCCGCGTCCTGTGGCCCAAGCGAGGAGCAGTGACAGGAGCATGCCGGGCTCGAAGCCGGCGGCATTAACCGTCATCGCGCTCGGCCCGGGCACACCACAACACACAGGCGCGACGATCGCGTGCGCAGCCAGAGCGCAAGCTGATCAGCCAAAGCCAGCCGTACCAACCAGCGTGCGGCCTCGACACCAGTCCTGGTGGGGGCGGCCGACACCGCCCTCGACACAGTCAACAGTCGCCGGCCTCTCGCCGACGACAGCAAAGGAGACAGACGTGAAGAAGCTAATCGCACCGACAACGTTAATCGCCGTCCTGGTCTGCGCCAGCGCGGCGCTAGCGCACGGTTCGACCGTGCGCGTTGCCGGCATCCAGGCCTCCCCCGACACGACCGCAGGCGCACCGGGCGACCCGTGCGCCGCCGCGGATCCCGAGACAGGGCAGGCGTCGGTGCTAAGCAACGCAATGGCCGGCAGCCTAATCGGCTGCTGGTACACCGACACGTTCAACCTCATCAACAGCACACCGAGCGGAGTCATCTACGCCACCGGTAGCGAGCACTTTGTCGGCTGCCTGGACGTTCGCCGCAAGGGAGACTGCGCAAAGACCGATCGAACCGGAACGTTCGCGATGACATACGGGTTCCTAGCCCAGTTCGACCCGGTCACAGGCAGCGAGATCTGGGGAGGCTGCCAGCACAAGATCGTGTCGGGAACCGGGGGCTTTGCAGGAGCGACGGGCAGGATCGACTTCAAGGACAACGTCGCAACCGGAACCTCCTCCTATTGGGGACACGTCACGCTCCGGGGCCGAGATCAATTCGCGCGCGCCAGCGCGGTCCCTACAGCCGCAGCCGTCAGCCGGCCCGCGTCGATGTGCTGAACAGTTCGGAGACAGCCGAACGGCAACCACTCCAAACGACGAGGGCGGGCCTGATCCTCCCGCCCTCGGGCGCCTCTTCGACTCCCCGGACGCCAACGCCACGCGCGGTCCACAACGGCCGCACGCGCGCCGGCACGATGCCGTGCCATGTGCGGACGCCCCCGCAACTTCCCACCGCCAGCAAGCGACCTCCGGCGAGGCCCCCGGCTGGTCGGTTGTGACGAGCCAAGAATCCGGAGTGGCAAGGCGACACCACGTCGGCGCGTCCCTGTCCGAGCAGCTTGAACGGATAGTCGCGCTCGCCCGACCCGAGTGACACCTCGCCCGTCGTGAACCGTCGAAGCTCTGCGGCGGCGCGTAGGCGGGCGAGTTGGTCGTTCGCTCAGGCGCACATGTTCATCCAATTCACCTCTGTGGCCTGCGGCCTGGGTGCCGACGAGGTCGGTGAACAGTGGTGTGCTCGGAAGCGAGTAGTCACCCGTCATTTTTCACTCCTGGGAGGGTGTCTTGTGTAGGGGAGGTCGAAGCGGGATGGCGGCGCCCGCTGTGGTGCCTGCGCCTCAGGAACGGCGATCGGTGCGGCGAGGCCCCCAGCTGGTCGGCAATGACATAGGGGCGGTCGTTCTCGCTCCTCATCCTGTTGCCGTACCTAGTCGACAGGGCGGCGGTGAAGAACGCGGTGGCAAGGATCGCGGCGATGACCAGCAGGGTTTGCGGCGTCAGTCCGTTCTTGATCACCGGCCCGGCACCGAATGCGGCGGTGAAGATGAACGCTGCCTCATAGCCCACGTCCAAGGTCCCAGACATCAGCGCGCGGCCGCGCACCATCGCGATCGTGCTAAGGACGCCGAACGCGTCCTTAGCGGCGACGCTCACCATCGCGAGCAGAATCGTGGTCATCGGGCACGCGATCACCAGGTCAAAACATCGTCCGGGAGGGAGTCCGTACCTTTCCTGCGCATGGCCAGGCGAGCTTGGCGCTGCTCGATCGCGCTTCTCAGCACTCGGTTGGCGAGCCTCTCGAGCCTTGGTTCGCTCGGCTGGCGGTCCGCGACCGCCGCCAAGGTCGCGTCCGGGGTGGCAGAGCGCCGGTGGACTGGACTGCCCGAACGACATCGTCGATCACGCCGATGGCTCGGTCCAGCCGCAGGGAGACATCCGCGATCCCCAACTCGGCTCGCCACTGGGCCCGGGGCGGGTGTTCGATCGCCCCGAGCCGCTGATGGAGGCTCGCACCTGGTACACGCTCATATCGAAGAACTCGCTGCCGTTCTGGACCGGTCGCCGGCCGTCGGAGCTTCGCCGAATCGCTCGATCGGCGTTGGCCGAGATCAGCACGCCCTGGGCGTCGTGCTCGAGCGGGATTTCTCGCACCCGCGGACGGGGTCCCGGTTTGCGTGACACTTGGAGTTTGTTTGCAGATGTTGATTTTGTCTTGTTCGAGCCATTGCTCTTAACTGCCGAGCGGAGAGCGTCGTAGCTGTTCGTAGTTGGCTGGGGAGAGCATGTTGAGGGTGGAGTGCCGGCGCTGGCGGTTGTAGAACGCCTCGATGT
Source organism: uncultured Solirubrobacterales bacterium (assembly GCA_963849675.1). Taxonomy (GTDB): domain Bacteria; phylum Actinomycetota; class Thermoleophilia; order Solirubrobacterales; family Solirubrobacteraceae; genus Palsa-465. The sequence goes on from CAWKIW010000004.1 coordinate 23,626, forward strand.
ACTCGAACACCGCGGATTGCAGCTCGAGCCGGTTGGCCAGGTACGGCGGTTAGTCGTCGTGACTCGGCTCCGCACGCTCCAAGACGCGCTGACCCGGGCGATCGGAGAGCGCTGCGCGCGGCGGAGGCGTTTGCCGAAGTAGGGCTGCCGCAGGTCGCGACGAGAGGTCCGCGACGAGCGCCGATCAGGCGCGAGTGCCGGCGACCCGCGCGCGCTGCCGGGGGTCCGCTTCTACGACACGTGGTGCCGGTAGCGGTAACGCAGACCTCGGTGCACGACGATCCAGAGGACGAACACGATGACGGGGATCGGCCACACCGACGCAACAGACGCGCCCGTCGCCAAGAGGACGACGATCAGCCCAGCGACAGCTAGCGCGACCTTGAACTCTGTGCTGCGCTTGGTCATGACTTCCTCGTTAGATTCACAGCGGGCTCCGGTCTTGCAGGAAAAATTGATTGCGCATATCAACTATACTCCGATTCCGAGATGAAAGCCAGCAGGGACGATGTCCGCTCGATGGTCGCCGCGCTATTCGTAACAAACGCCGCGCTCGATCGAGCGCGGCGTCAGAAGAAGGGTGCGAGCACGCTAAGTCTCCTGCAGGTCATCGCTGGCACTCCGGGTATTCGTCCCACGGAGATCGCCGCCGCGCAGGACGTCCATCCTTCCCAGGTGACTCGACAGGTTCGAGAACTCGAAAGCGTCGGCCTCGTCCGGGTCACGGCCGACCCGGCCGATCGGCGCTCGTGCCGAGTTACTCTCACGTTGGCTGGCGCCGAGGAACAGGCACGCCTCACCGAAGAAGGCCTCGATCGATTCGCCTTGTTCGTCGCAGACTGGGACCGCGAAGACGTCCGGACGCTGACGTCATTGCTCGAAAAGCTTGAAGCGTCAAAAGCAGCGGTCGCCGCGCAAAAGCGTCCTCCAACTGGTCGTCGTTGGGCCCGCGCAGCAGCTGACTGATCCATACACCGCCGACGCTCGGGACACGCATCGTGCATCCATGCCCTGCAGTCACTACTGCCGACCAATCCATCGCTTCGCCCCCGAGACCTGCTCGTCGCAGAACGCCGCTCAAGTCGGACGATCCTCCGGCGAAGTCATCCGGTAGGCACGGGTTACCCGGTCTCGGGGCCTGCTGTTCGAAGCCGGACGCGCCGTTGGCGATCCCGCGGCTGACGGTCAACTCAGGCCAGCCGTGACGGGCCTGCCACACCAGGTAGGGCGCCCACATCGCCACGGCGGCCATTCCCCCGCCCATAGCCACGGCGAGCGGAACGTGCGCCCGGGCCCGGCGATCGCGATCCCGCCTAGCAGCGCCGCCAGCAGGAACGCGACGAGGTCATCGTCGAGCAGGCCCGCGCCGGCCAGGAGGCCGACGGCGAGTCACAGGCGCTCGTCCCTGCCGCGGAAGATCACCGTCACGAGCAGCAGGATCAAGACCCACGCGAGCAAATCGAAGGTGCTCGTGCCCAGCGTATGGCCCGCGCCAAGCAACACCGACGAGACACCGATCGACCCGGCGGCGAGCAGCTGCGCGTTGCGATCGCCACCGAGCTGACGGGTGAGCGCTGCGGTGAGCGGCGCGATCACCGCCGCCGCGATCGCCGATGGCAGCCGCAGGACCGTCACCGACCCCGGCGCGAGCTCGTCCACTAGCCGTGCGACCAGCGGCACGAACGGAGGCTGGTCTGGATAGCCCCAGGCCAGGTGGCGCCCCGCCACGAGGAAGTACAGCTCGTCGCGGTGATAGCCGTAGCGCTCAGCGAACGCGAGGAGGATCGCGAACACCAGGCCCGACACCGCGAGCGATCCCAGGCGAACCGGGCCCGAGCACGCGTCACCTTAACCACCCCATCCCGGGCCACAGCGACCGCGGAGCGTGGATCGCGACGCTGGCGAGGGGATGATGTAGTGCGTGGTTGATCTTGGTGGGAAAAGCTGGTATCGAGTTGATCGGGATCTAGCCCCGGTGCGAGGTCCGGGCCTGGAGCGGGATCATCCCCTGCGATGAGCTGTCTGCGCGGCCAGCCCGGCGAAGCAAGCGGATGCGTCCTGCGTGACGCGGATGTGAGTGTCCGCCTGCTGAGTGGCGGGAGCGCGTCCCACCGATCGCGTGCGCGCCAGGCGAAGTCGCGGCGCGCGTCACGACGGAGAGGTCGAGGGTGGTGCGCGCTACCTCGGTGTTGATCGGCAGAGCCTCGGAGCTCAACGCCCTGGATGCAGTCGTCCAGAAGGCGCGGGAGGGGCGAGGGCGAGGGCTGTTGGTGCGTGGCGCGCCCGGCGTGGGCAAGACTCGCCTGCTGCACGAAGCGGCGAGCGAAACATCGAGGCGGGGTGTCCGGGTCGCTCGCTCCAGTTGTCTGCCGCTTACCACGCCGCTGCCGTTCGATCCTGTTCTGGGGTTGCTGCGGTCACTCGGCGAACCACTCGCGGCCATGGTGACCGACTCGCCGCGCGAGTTGTTTGGGATGGTGGTCGACAGGTTGGAGCGCGCCACCATGGACGGTCCGCTGCTGCTGTGCGTGGATGATCTGCATTGGAGTGATGCGGGCACGATCGACCTGGTGCACTACTGCCTGGTGCGGCTGACCGATCTTCCGATCGCCTGGCTAATCGCAGCGCGGCCCTCCCCCGCGGTTGAGCGGCTCGCGCACCGGCTGGTGCGAACCGGCGTGCTGGAGCAGCTGAAGCTGGACGACTTGTCGGAGTCCGAGGTGCGGCGGCTGGCTGAGGCGATCCTCGGCGATGGTCGAGTGAGCGACCGGCTCGCGACCGTCTTGTTCGAGCGTGCGGGCGGGAATCCGTTTCTGTGCGAGGAGCTGTTGCGATCGCTGGGAGACGCCGCGGGCCCCGGGGAGTTGAGCAGCGAGGGGATCGGTGAGATCGACCGGCTGGTGCCGGGCTCGGTGAGCGACGGGATAGAAGAGCGCATGTCGCGGTTGCCGGCGAGTGGGCGCGAGGCGCTTCGCTGGGCGGCGGTGCTGCCGGAGCCGTTCACGTTCGACGAGCTTGAGGCGGTCGGCGGGGAGCAGTTGGGAAGCACGCCCGAATTGTTGGCGGCTGCGAGCTTTCTGACTGGAGATGGCGGTGGCCGCTGGAGCTTCGTGCACGCGATCGTCCGCGATTCGGTTTACCGGCGGTTGCCGGAGCGTGAGCGGGTTCGCCGTCACGCGGCGGTGGCCGACCTGCTGGTGGATGGTCCGCTTGAGCGGCGTGCGCCGCAGCTGGCCTCCGCCCGACGGTGGCGCGAGGCGGCGATGGCCTATCTGCGTCTCGCTCGTGGCGCCTTGGACCGCGGCCGGGGTCCGGACGCCGTCGAGCTTTATCGGCGGTCGGAGACCCTGGCTGTGGAGGGTGGCAATGAGCGTCTGTGCCGGGATGCGCAGGCGGGCGAGGTGCTGGCGCTGGTGCGGACGGGAAAGATGGATGAGGCTGACCGATTGGCTGGCGTGGTACAAGTCGAACTACGCGCCGAGGGCGAGCTCGACGAGCGTCTCAGCTTCCTTAGCCGCTACGCAAGCGCCCTGGTTGATGAAGCCCGTGATCTTGATCGCGCGCGGGGCGCGCTGACCGAGGCGGAGCCTCTGATTCCGAAGGCCGAAGGCCGGGTGCTCGCCGAGGCCCTGGCTGTGCGCGCATTCGTCCGAATGCGCGTGGGGGACGGCGCAGGCGCGCTGTCGGATGCCGAGCGCGCCGCGCAGCTGGCCGAGGCGGCCGACGATCCCGCGCTCCTGGCACGGGCGCTTATCACTCATGGCATCGTGGTTGGCCGTGAGCGTAACGCGCGTCAGGGGATGACGATCCTGGAGCGCGGGCTGGCGGTGGCACACAAAGCGAGGCTGCCGGCGGTGGAGGCGCGCGCCCGCGTGGAGCTCGGCGTCCTCGCCGACACCACGGGCGACATCGAGGCGACTGAAGCCCACGCCCGTTACGGGCTCGAGCTTGACGGCGTCCCAGCAAGCCTGGCCGTGATGCTGCGCACCACGCTCGGCTTCGCGCGGATGGGGCTCGGAGACCTCGACAGTGCGCTCGCCCATCTGCTCGCGGCGCTGCGCGAGGCGGCGCGCATCGGACCGCAAGCCGAGGCAGGGGCCGCGGTCTACCTGGGCTTCGTGTACCTGCAGCGAGGCGACCTGTCGGCGGTCCGGCGGCTGCTCCAAGAATACGGGGCAGCGCTGGACGGTATCGACGCTCGGAGAGCGGCCGAGGAGTGGGGATTGCTGCTCGAGCAGGAGGGCGCGCCGGCACCCGCGCTCGCTCACTTCCTTGAGGGCGCCGCATACGAGGATGACCCGAATGCGGCGTGGTGCCTGACCGCCGCGACACGGACCGCGGTCGCGGTCGGCGAATTCGCGGCCGCGCGTGACGCGCTCGCACGCCTCGAAATGCTCGGAGAGCGTTGGCCCAGCGTCGCGTGGATGCGGGACGAGGCTCAGGGCTGGGTCGCGCTCGGCGAGAACCGCCCCGCAGACGCGGCGGCGGCGTTTAGCGCGGCGGCGGCCGGGTGCACGCACGCCTGCTACTTCGCCACCGGACTCGCGCTGGAAGCGGCGCGACTTACGGGCGACCGCGATCAGGTTCGGGCGTCGATCGACGCGTTCGAACGGATGGGCGCCGCGCGGGCCGCCGACCGCGCCCGCGCGGTCGCGCGTTCGCTCGGGATGCGCCCCGGCCGCCGGCGCGCCGCCGGGGGCGTGCTGAGCGCCCGCGAGCAGGAAATCGCCCAGCTGGTTGCCGCCGGACAGACCAACGCCGAGATCGCCGCCGCGCTGTATCTCAGCCCGCGCACGGTCGAGCACTACGTCAGCAACATCCTCACCAAGCTCGGATTCCGTTCGCGCGTGCAGATCGCCAGCGAAGCCGCCGCCGGGCGCCTGCCCGGAGCTCGCGACACGGGACCGAGCGCTGCCTGACTGGCGCCGCGAAGGGGCCCAGCCGCGCGGGCATGATCACGTGAGCGTGCGGACGTCCCGCAGTATCTGCGCGATCGCTTCTGCCCGAGTGGAGCTCAGCCGCTCCACCTACAAGACGACGCCAAACGTCTTGCATCCCGGCTTAAAGGAGGGTGATCTCACCCTAAAACGGCCAGTGCGATCGACCTAATCTCACCGGCTGTCATTTGTTGACGTCTCGGCGCCCAGACGCGTCTTCGCTCGTGCTCGCCTTCGGGCATCTAGCGGGCTGGCATCGTGCCGGCGATCGCTGACGAGCCGCTTATGGGCGTCACACGCTTAGCGAAGGGAGGTATTGCCATGCCTGCCAAAGACCGAGCCCGGGGCTCGCGACGCATTGCCGCACTGCATTTCGGCAACATCGTTGTTGCACTGGCCGTGGCACTCACCGGTGCCGCGATCCTGGTGCCGGGGGCTTCAGCTGCTACGCCGTGTGTCGATCGAACATTCGGGCCAAGCAACACGTACCAGCCATGCGTGCGCGATGAGCAGATCCTGTTGAACGACCTGTGGTACGGCCAAGATCCCGGTCCCAACCAGCTACTCACGGTTGATGGCTACTACGGACCCCGAACAGCCAGTGACGTCCTGGCATTCAATGAACACTCGGAGGTGTTCAACGCTGGCCGCACGACCATCCCTACGACCTGGGCTGTCCTGTGTGGGGAGGATAACTTCTGGGGCTTCCACGGCATCTATTGGCATGATGCCGGTTGCTGACGTAGAGCCGGTTGAATTATTAGTAAGCAAACTCGTCGCGCCCGGACTCGACTCAGGGCCGGGGTAACGGCAGCACGGACGTCCGTTCGGGTATGCGACCGGAGGGCGAGCCGGCCCCGGCGTGGCCGGGACTGGCAGCACCCCGAGCTCGCCGATGACGAGCCTAGGCTGCTCGCGAGCGAGTGTGTCGGCCGTGGGTCCGCAGCCCGGACCCGAATCCTGGCCTCCGGGCCGAGATCCTCGGTTCTTTGCAAGCGCCTCATCGATCACATCGGAATTTCTGATGCGATCACGCGGTGTTCAGTGCAGAGCGATCGTGGGCAGCGCGGGGCCGACCTCGGCCGCTCCCACTCCGGCGGCCGTTACTCGCGTGCTCGACATCCTGGTGCTGGAGTCGGGCGGTTGCTTGTGTGCTGGTCGGCTGAGGAATGTCGCTAGGACAGTCGGGAGCGTCGGTGCGTCACGATCCTAGATATCGCAGGACGGCCAGTACACGGCGGTGGTCCGCGTCTGACTGGGCTAAGCCGAGCTTGGCGAAGATGCTTCCCACGTGCTTCTCGACGGCCCGCTCGGAGATCACGAGTGCGGCCGCGATTGCGCCGTTGGACCTGCCCTCCGCCATCAGAGCTATCACGTCGTTCTCTCTGGTCGTGAGGGCACCGAGACCGTCGGTGCGACGGCTCGCGCGAATGAGTTGTGCCACGACCTCAGGGTCCAGGGCGGTGCCTCCGGTCGCAACCCGGGTGAGTGCCTCGACGAACTCGCTGACATCGCCGACGCGATCCTTGAGCAGATATCCGATACCGGCGGCAGTGCCGCCCGATGAGGCGCCGAGAAGGTCGGCAGCGTGGCGGGTCTCGATGTACTGAGAGAACACCAGGACTCCGGTATCGGGATGGTCATGGTGGATGGCGATCGCGGCTCGGATCCCCTCATCAGTGTAGGTGGGCGGCATCCGCACATCGACGATCGCGGCGGCCGGATGGTGCTGATCAACCGCGGCGCGGAGATCTTCGGCGTTACCCACCGTGGCTACGACCTCGTGTCCGTGAGCGACCAGAATCTCTGCGAGGCCTGCGCGGATGACGGCGGAGTCTTCGGCGATCACGATCCTCATTTGAGGCCCCGATTCGGCTCGGAGCGGAACGGCAGCTCGACAGCGACCACGGTCGGGCCGCCCGTTGGACTAGTGAGCTTTAGGCTGCCGTCGACGGTGTTGACACGCTCGGCGAGCCCGGCCAGGCCACCACCAGCTTCGACGCGGGCGCCGCCTCGGCCATCGTCGCTCACTTCTACCCGTACCAAGCCGGCCTGGTAGGTTGCCTGCACCGTGACGTGCTGAGCGGCGCTGTGCTTGGCGACGTTGGTGAGCAACTCCGCAACACAGAAGTACACGATGGTCTCAATTGCAGCGGACGGGCGCTCGGGCAGCTCGACGCTCAGCTCCACCGGCAGCTCGCTGCGTTCCACAAGCACGGCCAATGCAGCACCGAGTCCCTCGCCCAGCGCCGGTGGATGGATGCCACGCGCCAGGTCGCGCAGCTCGGCGATCGCCTCCATGGCTCCACGGTGGGCAGCGTCGACCAGGTCTCGGGCCCGCTCCAGATCACCTGGCTCGGGCCCGACGGCTGCGCTTCCCAGCTGTTCCCTTGCGAGTCCCAGCTTCATGACGACGGCAACCATCTGAGCCTGTGCCCCGTCGTGCAGATCCTGTTCGATGCGGCGCAATCGGGCGGCCGCGTCATCAACGACGAGCGTCCTGGATCGCTCCAACTCAACGACCCGATGGGCGTTCTTCTCGGCGTCGAGAGCGAGTCTCCAACGTGGCATCAGGTACACGACCGCACCGTTCGCTGCGGCGGCCACGAACAGGAATGCTCCCCACCAGTGCCCGGTTACCAGGAAGAACGAGCCCACCGCTACGAAGCAAATCGCGGCCAGCAGACGGGCCACCGCGACGCCCTTGACATGACGCCGCCCGAAGTCGGTGGCGATCGCTCGGGCGATCGGCGGAACTGGTTGACCGGACTGCTGCACCGCTGCGTTTCCGTTCCGATCATCGCCCGCCATCGGAGAGACCTACCCTCGGGACTCCGGGTTCTTCTCGGCATCGAGGGCGAGTCTCCAGCGCGGCATCAGGTACACGACCGCACCGTTCGCTGCGGCGGCCACGAACAGGAATGCTCCCCACCAGTGCCCGGTTACCAGGAAGAACGAGCCCACCGCTACGAAGCAAATCGCGGCCAGCAGACGGGCCACCGCGACGCCCTTGACATGACGCCGCCCGAAGTCGGTGACGATCGCTCGGGCGATCGGCGGGACTGGTTTGTTCGACGACTGCATCATTTCGTCTCCTCGCTTGGAATCAATCACAGGTCTCTGGATCAGCTCATACATCGAGATACCTCCTGTTCTTCAAGCCGGCCCAGCCCGGCCGCTAACACGTGTTTAAGCCTGACCGCCTAACCGTCAGATATCTAGCGTGGGAGCACCCGAATCTCAGATACGGCTAGCTCGACCTGAACCCAAGCGGTCCGGTGCACCAGACGAACTTCGATCGAATATCCGACTTTGCGGACCGCGGGATTTCGCACGTTGTGCTGGCTGCGTCCGCTCGAGTTTCCCGGTATGCGCGGAAACCTCGCATCTCGTCGGTGATCGCTTTTGTCTCTCAAGAGGCCTCGAAGCTCGCGAGCGCTTGGCGACGTTCCAATCGTGTCACTGTCCGGATCCGGGGCCGGGTCCGACCCTGACGTGCTTGGTGTCGGGTTTGGCGATCGTCCGGGCGCGGCTTGTCCTGGGTCCAGTGCGGCCGACCGTTGCGGCCAACGCGATGGCGAGCGCTTCGACGGCTTGTTCGATGCTCGGCTCTGGGAGGCGGCCGTAGCCGAGCAGGAGGCCGCGTCCGGCCGCGGGGTTAGGTGCATCGGCGCCAGCGCGGCGATGTTGATGCGGCGTGAGGAGGCCGCATCGACGAGCGCGAGGTCGTCGACGACGTCGGGTAGCGTGAGCAGCAGCTGCATGCCGGCGGCGGTGCCGCTGAGTTCGAGCTCGGGGAGCCGCGTTCTGATCGCTCGCACGAGCCGATCTCGCCGGCGGCGGTAGGCGCGCCGGGCGTGCAATACGTGTCGTTCGTAGTCGCCGCTGTGCAGGAGGTCCGCGAGCGCGAGTTGATCGAGCGCGGGGGATCCGGAGTCGGTGGCTGATTTCTGCTCCCGGAGCGGCTCGACGAGTTCGGGTGGGGCGCTGATCCAGCCGAGCCGCACGCCGGGGGCGAGCGTCTTCGACGCTGAGCCGACGTGTGCAACGCGCCCGGGGTCGAGACCTTGGACGGCGCCGACGGCGGCGCGGTCGTAGCGGAACTCCGCATCGTAGTCGTCTTCGATGATCAGGCTCCCGTGTGTAGTCGCCCGCTCGATCAGCGCCGCGCGGCGGGCGGGTGTCATCACCGCTCCGGTGGGTAACTGGTGGGCGGGAGCGACAACGACGGCGTCGGCGCGGAGGTCTGCGAGCAGGTCGGGGCGCAGTCCGTCGGAGTCGACCGGGCAGCCGACGAGCTCGAGACTCGACTTCGTGACGGTCGTCCACAGGCCGGGATGCGAGGGCGACTCGATCGCCAACGTCTTGCCGCCGCGACTGGTGAGCACGCGGCAGAGGAGATCCAGCGCTTGGGTGAAGCCCTGGGTGATGATGATGCGGCTGGGATCGAATCTGACCCCGCGAACGCGAGCGAGGTATGTCCTCGACGATCAGCACGCGCATGCTCGCGATGGCGTCAGTCGGGACATATCGGCGGCATATCGAAAAACGCATACGTTCTGGCAATACCACGCCACCTTCACTAGCGGCGTGGCCTACAGCCAACCAGCACCGGCACCAGCAGCAGATCGCTGGGGCCGACCGACGGTGTGCCGCGCGCGTCGCCGGCGCCTCCTGCTCGGCGTCGTCCTCCTAACAGGCAGGCGCTTCTCGTCGCCGCGGGAAAGGCCGTTCGGCAGTTGGTCGACTCCGTCGCCCCGGCGAATCGCGTGCGCGTGAGCGCTGCGCCCAACTACCCAGGAGAAGACATGTGTAGAAGACGCTGGTCGCTGGCTGCCGTTGCCCTGATTGCTCTGGCCGGCCTGATCAGTGGGTGCGGTTCGAGCGCACGCACGGAAACCGGCGGCGGGAGCGGCGGCGACCCCGCCGCCGCCAATGCTCAGAAGGGGGTGAAGTTCGCCGAGTGCATGCGCAGCAACGGGGTCAGCCAGTTCCCGGACCCGAACGCGGCGGGCAAGCTCACCATCGATGCGGTAGCGAACGGCTCGGGGCTCAACACCAGCACCCAAGCCTTCCAGCAGGCCCTCAGCGCGTGCAAGAACCTGGAGCCCGCTGGGTTCACGGGCAGCAAGCGGAGCTCCCAGCAGCAGCAGGCGGGCCTCGAGTTCGCCCAGTGCATCCGCGCCAACGGCGTGTCGGACTTCCCGGACCCCCTCCCGAACGGCCCCCTCGTCGACACAAATCGAATCCCCTCCGCCGCACAACCAGGGGGTATGAGCGCACTCCACGCGGCGATGCAGAAGTGCCGCGACGTGGCAGCCGCAGCGGGGGTCACGCGGTGAGGGGGAAGATGTGGGTCGCGGCTGTTGCGGCCGTCCTGATTGCCCTTGCCGCCGCCGGTGGCGTGGTCGCCATGTCCGGCGCGAAGCAGCAGGCCCTGGGCGCGCAGCAGTCGGCGGTGAACACGGCGCTGGTGCAGAGGAGGACGCTCTCAGCCATGATCTCCCAGGACGGAACGCTGACATATCGGGCGCGAGCTGATGGCTCGCCATACTCGGTGATCAACCAGGCCGGCGGGACCTACACCAGGCTGCCTGCGGTCGGCCAGGTGATCTCTCAAGGTCACGTGCTCTACCGGGTGAACGACAGCCCGGTGGTGTTGCTGTATGGCTCGACACCTGCGTATCGGACCCTGTCGGCCGGGGCGACCGGCCCCGACGTGGCCGAGCTCAACGCGGATCTGGTCGCGCTCCATTACGCCACCTCGCCTCGGCTCAGCCCAACGTCGGCGTCCTTCGGGTGGGCCACTGTCACGGCCTTGGAGAAGCTCCAGGCCGTCCTGGGGGTGACCCAGACTGGCACGCTGACGCTTGGCCAGGCCGTGTTCGAACCCTCCGCCGTGCGGGTGACCACGGTGTCAGCCCCACCAGGGGGAGGCGCCCGGCCCGGGATGACGGTGCTGCAGGCTACCTCGACCACTCGCCAGGTGCAGGTGGCGTTGGACGCCTCGCAACAGACCGACGTGGCGGTCGGGGACAAGGTGAGCATCACCCTGCCAAATAACCACACCACCCCGGGTGTCGTCTCCTCGGTGGGGGAAGTCGCCACCTGCCCATCGAGCTCGGGGTCGGGGGGGTCCGGGTCCATCTCCGCTGCGGCGGGAACGGACGCCTGCTCGTCGGGCAGCTCGGGGAGCGCTACCCCGACGATTACGGTGGGCGTGACCCCCGCTCACCCGGCCGCTACCGGGAGGTGGGATCAGGCGCCGGTGCAGGTCGGGATCACCACCGCCAGAGTGCGTGATGCGTTGGTGGTGCCGGTGACCGCGCTGCTAGCTCAGTCCGGCGGTGGCTACGCCGTCGAGGTGATCGGTGCAGGCGCGAGCAACCATCTCGTGGCGGTCTCGCTCGGACTGTTCGACGACGCCGACGGGCTGGTGCAGGTCACCGCCTCGGGGCTGGCCGAGGGCCAGAAAGTGGTGGTGCCGGCCACATGACCGACACCACGCCACCCGCAGCGAGCGACAACCTGGTCGCGGCGGGCCACGACTTCGCGAGCGGCTGTGAAGGGTTGCCGGTGCTCGACGTCGACGACGTATCCAAGAGCTACCCGGGCGAGCCACCCGTCCACGCCTTGCGCGGGGTGAATCTCACCATCGCCCCGGGGGAGCTGGTCGGGATCGTCGGCCCGTCGGGTTCGGGCAAGACCACCCTGCTGCAACTGATGGGCACCCTCGACCGGCCCACCAGCGGCCGGGTGCGAATCACTGGGCTGGACGTGGCAACGATGGCCGACGAGGACGTGGCGTACCTGAGGGCCACTCGGATTGGGTTCATCTTCCAGCAGTTCTTCTTGGCCGAGCACGCCACCGTGTTGGACAACGTAGCCGACGGGCTCCTCTATGCCGGTATCCCCCTCAAGCGGCGCCGCGAGCGGGCTCTCGACGCCCTCGAGTTGGTCGGCCTGGCCGACCGCCCCCATGCCCGTCCCACCCAGCTGTCGGGTGGGCAACGCCAGCGGGTCGCGATTGCCCGGGCCCTGGTCGGTCAGCCCGCCATCGTCTTCGCTGATGAGCCGACCGGGAACCTTGATCAGGCGACCGGGCAGTCCATCTTGGCCCTGATCGACCAGCTTCACCAAGCTGGTTCGACGATCGTGTTCATCACCCACGACCACGCCATCGCTGAGCGGATGCCTCGCAAAGTCGAGATCCTCGACGGCCATATCGTCGCTGATACCGGCTCCGCCGCGGGCACCGACCCTCGCCGGCGCCCTCTTGCACAACCCGCCATCCACGCATCGCAGACTGCGCCCGCCGCGCGCATCAGCGAGAAGCCGTCGTGACCGCCACCCCGGCCCGGAGACGGTTGCAGCTGTCCGACCTGATCCAGCTCTCGACCGTGGGACTACGCACACGCAAGATGCGGGCCGGGCTGTCCGCTCTCGGAATCGCCATCGGCGTCGCCGCCATCGTCGCCGTCCTCGGCCTGTCCGCCTCCTCCCAGGCCGGTCTGCTCGCCGAGATCAACCATTTGGGCACCAACCTCCTCACCGTCAGCAATGGGCAGAGCTTCACCGGCGGCACCGCCGAGCTCCCGACCGCAGCGCCGGCCATGATCGGCCGCATGAGCGGTGTCGAGCAGGTGCAGAGCACCGGGACGGTCAACGGCGCCAACGCTTACCGCACGCCCTACATCCCCCCAGTCGACACCAGGGGCTTGACCGTCCAAGCCGCCACTCTCAGTCTTCTCCCGGTCCTCGCCATCACCGTCGCCCAAGGCCACTACCTCAACGCAGCCACCGCCCAAGAACCCGTCGCCGTCCTGGGCGCCGCCACCGCCCAATTGCTCGGCATCGACCGCATCTACCCCGGCGAGCGCATCTGGCTCGGCGACCAATGGTTCTACCTGGCCGGGATCCTCAACCCCGCGGTGCTCGCCTCGGCCATCGACACCTCCGTCCTGGTCGGCTACCCCGCGGCCGAGAAATACCTGGGCTTCGACGGCCACCCCTCCACCATCTACCTCCGCGCCCAGAGCGACCAAGTCACCGCCGTCGACAATCTCCTCGCCGCCACCGCAAACCCGGAGACCCCCAGCGGGGTCAACGTCAGCCAACCCTCCGACGCCCTCGTCGCCCAAGCCGACGCCAAGAGCGTCCTCAATGGCCTATTCCTCGGCCTCGGCGCCGTCGCCCTCCTGGTCGGCGCGGTCGGCGTCGCCAACATCATGATCATCTCCGTCCTCGAACGCCGCTCCGAGATTGGCCTGCGCCGCGCCCTCGGCGCCACCCGAGGCCACATCCGTACCCAGTTCCTCTCGGAAGCGGTCCTTCTTGGACTCCTTGGCGGCGTCGTTGGCGTCGCCCTTGGCGCCGTCGCCACCGCGATCTACGCCCACAACAGAAACTGGGCCACCATCATCCCCACCGAAGCATGGGCCGGCGGCATCGCCGCGTCCCTCATCATCGGCGCCGTCGCCGGGCTCATCCCCGCCCTACGCGCCGCACGCCTCTCACCCACCCAAGCCCTATGGTCCATCTAGCAGAGACAGCCTCCGCCGGAGGAATAGTCAAGGCCTGTCGATCGGCGTGTCACCCGACTTGCTGATCACCGCCCTCTGATTCGTCGGGTCGTTCGATGAGCTTGACGCCAGCGCGACACCGGCGGCGCGGGAGCCGGCTGACCTCGGCGGGGGAGCGCTGAGATCGAGACAGTTACCGCTCCCGGACGGCGTAGGTCAGGTGGGTCACCCGCTGCGTCGGCTCCGCGCGGACCGGCTCCAGGGCCACGCGGCCCGCGTCCACGCCCTCGAACAGGCGGATCCCGGAGCCGAACAGCACGGGTGAGAGCGCGATCGTGAACTCATCGATCAGGCCGGCGTTCACGTACTCCAGGATCGTTGCGCCGCCGCCCGCGATGCGGACGTCTCGGTCGCCGGCGGTCTCGCGGGCCTGGTCGAGCGCGGGCTCGATGCCGTCGTTGACGAAGTGGAAGGTGGTCCCGCCCGGCCGCTCCCAGGGGTCACGCTTCTCGTGCGTCACGACGAAGACCGGCGTGTGGAACGGCGCCTCCTCCGGCCACGCCGGCTCGCCGAGGTTGAACATGCGCTTGCCCATCACGCTTGCGCCGGTCCGCTCGAACGTCTCGCGCGCGATGTCGTTGTCGCGCCCTTCCTCGCCGCCCTCGCCGAGCTTAAGGTTTTCCCGGAAGAACCGCTGCGGGAATATCCACTGCTGCAGCTCCATCCACTGCGCCATCCAGCGCTGCCCATCCGGGTCATCCATGCGCTCCTCGGGCGCGATGAACCCGTCCAGCGACATCGTCACGCTGAAGAACACCCTTCCGGCCATCAGCCCTCAACTCCCTTCCGAACGATCTCGGTGACGTAGGCCGCCAGCTTGCTCAGGGTCTGCCGGCCGCCCTCGACCGCGTGGTACTTCTCGACCGCCTCGTCGCGCAGCTCATTGGTGGGGAACACCGTGCGCATCTCGATCCGGGTCGCCGTGCCGTCGGGCGCGAACGTGAGGACCGACTCGAAGGCGTTCGGGTCGCCGCGGGACTCACCGTGCAGCAGCGCGATCCGCTCCGGCGGCGCGATCTCGGTCCAGGAGATCCACTCCTGGTAGTCCGTCCCGTCCGGTCCATGCATCACGAAGTCCCACTCCCCGCCGACGCGGAACTCGAACGCCCGCGTGGTGGTGGTGAACCCCTCCGGTCCCCACCATCGCGACAGGTGCCGCACCTCGGTGAACGCCTCGAACACCAGCTCCCGTGGGGCACTGATGACCCGGGAGATCACGATCTCGCGGTCGGCCGTCGCTGACTGCGCCGGCGCGTCCCGTCCTGTCGCTGTCATCGGTCACTCCTCCTGTCTTGCCTGCTTGAGGTCCTGCACGTACTTGTCCAGCCGGTCGAAGCTCTCGTTCCAGAACCGCTCGAACCCACCGGTCCAGTCGTGGACCGGTCGCAGCCCGCGGGCGTCAAGGCCGTACAGACGCTGCTTGCCTGCCTTGCGGTCCCGCACCAGCCCGACCTCCCGGAGCACCCGCAGGTGTTTGGACGCCCCCGGCTGGGTCATCCCCAACTCCTGGGCCATCTCGGTCACCGGCCGCTCACCCGCCCGCAGCAGTACCAGGATCTCCCGGCGCTGCGGCTCGGCGATCGCGTTGAAGACGTCCGACGTCGTCGCTGCTCGTGCCATGGCCCGCCATCATATTCCGATATCGGCATGTGTCAAGTCGGAGGAATCGGCGGGTCTTGTCACGATCGTGACCCATGTCGGCGGCCGCCAGCTCGGTGTCGGGCCGTGACATCCGGCGGCTCGTCGCGAGCGCCAGGTCAGGCGTCTTGGTCGGCGGCCGCCCGCATCGCTTCGGCGACGACGGGCTTTTGCTGCGCGTCGGCGCCGGGCGGATAGGCCACGCGCTGCTCGGCGAGGACGACGAGCGTCGCGCCTGTGTCGGGGTACTCGACGACGTCGGGGCGGTTGGTGGTGGAGACGACGAGGTAGCGAACGGGCGCGTCGGAGCGGTTGACCAGGCTATGGGCACCTGCGTGGCCCCGAGTGAATGCGACCACCGCGCCGGCTGGCAGGAGCCGTGTCCCGTCCGGACCGCGCAGCGAGAGCGTCCCGGTGAGGACGAGTAGTAGCTCCTCGTTGGCGTGGTGGACGTGCAACGGCGAGCCGACTGCGCCCGGGTCGAGCTCGTAGACATTCGCGGCAAGCTCCCGCGCCCCGGACTGAGCGCCCACAGGAGCGACGTGACGACCAGGGTACCTATCCGCCTCCCAGCTTGGCTGCTTGAAGTCAACGGGCATCGGACGACCGTAGCCGATCTCGTTGACGCTTTTGGTGGTGTGAAGGTGAGTGCCGGCGAGCTTCCCCGCCTCCTGGAATGACCTCGCCGACAGGGTTAAAAGGCCATGCGCGCGGCTTGAGAGCAGGACCCGACAGCGAGCACTCGGTCGGCGGGGAGCGACAAGTCGGATCCCCGGTCAAGGCCGCCTCCGCGAGGGCTCGGTAGACGTATGGACTGGCCTTTCGGGAGCTCCCGACCAACCGTCCAGCGGAGGACGGGGCCCGGCCCGTTTGCGACAAAGGCTCCGAGTCACGGCAGGTTCGTCAGCTGGTCGGCGAAGACGATCGGCTGCGCGGAGTCGTCGATGAAACTGAACTGACCGAGGAAGCCGGTCGAGTCGCCGTTCCAGTAGAAGACGCCGGCCCCACGGTTCTCGGGCGTCGACGCCATCAGCGACAGCAGGTCCCGCTGGTAGGAGGCCTGACCGTCGGGAGTGACGGCGTACCCCGGGATCGTGTCGGGGTAATTGGCGTCCGCTGCGTCGAAGACCCCGTAGCCCTGCTGTGGGTGTTGCGGGAACTGGTCCTCGGCGATCAGCACGTCCTTGTGGAACCGGTTGATGAGGGCGTTGACGTTGGCCTTCATCGCTGACATTGGCCCGTGGAACCACGGGTAGTAGGAGAGCCCGATCACGTCGAACTTGACGCCGGCGGCGATCATGTGGTGGACGAAGTCGGTCGCGGTCGCGTTGTCGCCGCCGCGGTCGATGTGCAGCTGAACGAGCAGTTGGTTGCCGCTTGGGTTGCCGGCGCGGGCACCTGAGATCGCCGCCTTGAGCAGCGTCGTGAACGGACCCCAGTCGGTCGTGTCGGTCTTGGCGTTGAACAGCAGGTGGCCCGAATCCTGCACGTCCTGGACCGTCACCGGCCCGGTGTGCGAGTGGGCGAGCTGCCGCTCGAGTGTGATCGGCGTACCCGAGGGTCCCGGGGTCCCGATCGACGCGATCTTGACGATGTCGGTGGAGGGATCGGCCACCCCAGCGATGCTGTTCCCGTTCGCGATCGAGTCGATGAACAGCGTGTCGCCGGGCTGCATGCCGCCCGCGTCGTTGACGTCGATCGTCGTGGTCCCGGCCGGCGTGACGGTCGAGGAGCCGACGTCGAGGGTCGTGAAGTTCCACAGGAACCCCTGCGTGATCTCGTTGCCGACCGCGACCTGCGCAACCGGAGTTCCCTGCGCCGCGAAGGATTGGATCACCGACTGTGTGTAGTCGTGGATCGAGCTGGCCAGCTGCGGCAGCGTCTCGTTCAGGAACTCCTGGGGCACGTTCTGGTGCTGCGGGTCCGCCCAGGTGTCCGAGTAGTGGATGTCCAGCAGGACCTTCATTCCGACCGCCTGCGCCAACTTGGCCATCTGGAGGTCATGGGTCAGGTCGGGGCAGACGGAGGGGTTGCAGAACGGCAGCGCCACCGGCGTGCCGAAGTTGCCGGTGTCCGGGTTGACCCAGAGACGCAAGCGGATGTAGTTCTCACCGCCGTCGCTGAAGATGTTCAGGAGCGGCGTCTGGGTCCCATTCAGCAGGAACGGCTCGGTGTCTGCCAGCAGGGTCGACAGATCGTCGCCACGCTGGAGCGTGGTCGCGGCGGGATCATCCGGCGAGAACGCGCGCAACTCCTGCACGCAGATGTTCGCCTCGGAAGCGACATTCCAGGTGAGCGTGATGTAACGCGCCTGGATCGTGGCGCCCGAGCTCGCGTTGGCCCCGGCGAACAGATAGTCGGCTCCCGAGCTGATCGCGTTCTGGCCGCCTGCCGCCTGGTTGGGGAACGGCGTCTCGCCGGGGTGGCTGATCCCGGTCGAGATCGAGTAGGTCGCGCCGTCGCCGGCGGTCTCACCCGAGAACGTCACGCCGGTTCCAGACAGGCTCTCGACGCGGCCCAGATCGATCGTTACCTGATGCACGCCGAGGGTTCCGGGGCAGAAGCGCGAGGTCCCGTCGCCGTCGTCGACGTTGCTCAGCGCGGTGTCCGAGCCCGCGCCACTGTTGGCGCTGGCCTTCGCGCCGATGGCGACGTTGAGCCCCGGCGGAAGGTCCGGAAGGGTCGGCGTCCCCGGTTGCACCCTTGGGGTATTCCCGATCGGGAGCTCCGTGCCCGCGCCGGATACAAACGGCGACCCGGCGTTGTAGAGGACCGCGCCTGACCCGACGCGGAAGGCATCGACGGCCGGCTGGGCCGCGCCGCCGGAGCTGAACATCCCCAATCCGCTGGTCGTGTCCGGGGCGTCGTAGGTGACGCCAAGACCGAGGCCGTGCGGGAGCGAGGCGACCAGCGAAACGAGGTCGCGCTCGTAGCTCGCCTGGCCCGCGGTCGTCAGTAGGTATCCGGGGAGGGTGTCGGGATACGTGTTCGACGCCGACCAGACCCCGTACTGGGGCACGTCCCCGAACGGGAACTGTCCGTTGATGACGACCGACCGGTCGAAGCCGCGCGTGGTCGCGGTGAGGTTGGCCTTCAGCGCGCCCATCGGGCCCTGGAGCCACGGCGAGTACGCCAGGCCGATCACGTCGAACTCGACGCCGGCCCGCTGCATCTGATCGAAGAAGTCGGTCGTCGCGGCCTGGTCGGCACCGGTAGAGGTGTCGAGCTCGACCGGAATTCGGCGATCGGCCGGCGAAGCCGAGTGGACTCCGGCGATCGCTGCCTTCAGCAGGGCGGTCAGACCCGAGAAGTCCGCGCGGTCGGTGGAGCCGAAGGTCGGGACGCCCCCGGGTGCCAGCAGGCCCTCCTCCAGCGATGATCCGATCGCGACGCGCGTGACGGGCGTGCCGTTGGCCGCGAACGCCTGCATCATCCGCTGCGCGTAATGCTGCACGGTCGTGGAGAGCGTTTGCATGTCCTGACCGGCCCATGCGGCCGGCACCGCCGTCGAACCGGCGGCCTGCGAGAGCTCGAGGTCGAGCACCACCGACTCCCCGGCCTGACGCGCGTCGGAGGCGAGCTGCAGTGCCTGGTCCAGCTGGCTGCAGTCGGGGTTGCAACCAGTGGCGTCGAGGAACAGCGGAATGCGCACTGTGTTCGCGCCGCCGTCGCGGAGGATATTCAGCGCCGACTCGTCCTGGCCGGAGATCGAGTCGCCCGAGGAGGTCGTCGCGGTGTTCGCGTTCGCGAACTGCGTTCCGAGCTCAAGCCGGCGATCGCTGACCGCGGAGGTGGAGAAGACCCGGAACTCCTGCACGCAGATGTTCTGCTCGCGCGGGACCTCGTAGGTCAGCGTCACGTAGCGCGCCCGGACCGTCGCGGTCGGGTTGTTGCCAGAGAAGAGGTACAGCGGTCCCTGCACGATCGAGTTCTGATCGCCGGCCGCCTGGTCCGGAAGCGGCGTCATGTGACTGCGGGACACGCCGGTCGAGACCGTGAAGAAAGAGCCGTCCTCGCCCTCCTCGCCGGTGAACGTGGCTCCGGCGCCGGTGATGTGCTCCACCTTGCCCAGGTCGACCGTCACCCGGTGGATGCCGATGGTCCCCGGGCACCACCGCGTCGTCCCGTCACCGTCGTTGATGTTCGCGAGGGCCGTCGGGGGAGCGGCGCCGCTGTTGGCGGACACCTTTGCTCCGATCGCGACGTTCAGCCCGTCGGGCAGCGACGGCGTCGCCGCGTTGGCGACGGCAGAAGAGGCACCGACCGCGCCCATGGCCAGCACCGGAACCAGGCACCTCAGACAGAGCCTGCTCACGCATCCAAACACCCGGACCTCCCTCATCGAATCATCATTCGTCTGGGCACATCAGCTCCGCGTCGCCCCAGTCGCCGTTGTCGTGGCCGATGCCATCGCCCGCGTCGCCGACATTCAGCGTCAGTTGCGAGACACCGGTGATGTTCGCGCTGAGGAAGCTGCGCCGGCTGGCCGCCTCGCATCACCCCGGTCGACGCGACCTGAACGCCGTCGGCCAGCACGCTGAACGTGACGGTGCCCTTCGTGCCGGCCATGTCATCGACGCCGACGTCGCTGGAGAACGTCGTGCAGCCGGGCGGAACATCGATCACGACGCTGCTGATCGCGTTCGTCCCGAGTCCCTTGGCAAGACGACGCCATCGATGCTGAGTGGTCCGCCGTCGTTCGCATTGGGTCCGCCGACATTCTCGTCACGTTCCACCGGCGCCGAACCCGTTGGTTGCCGACACGAACGGCAGGTCGCTGATGTAGACGAGTCCCTTCGGGATGACGCTCAGCCCGTAGGACGCGCCGGTCGTACTGCTGGTGCGACGCCTGCTGGTAGCTGCGATCCGCCGCGACCGAGTAGCTGCCCTGCGCGGCGTCGTCGGGGATCGTGACCGTCCAGCTCAGCTGCTGTGAGGCGCCGGGCGCAAGCGTGCCGATCGTCGCCGGCGTGGACGGGCGACGCCGTCCAACCCGCGGGCAGGTCGAGCGCGCCGCTGACATCCGTCGCCGCCGGCCCGCTGAGGTTGGCAACCGTGCCGGTGACGGTGAACGTGTCGCCGCCGCGCGCCGGGGTGGCCGCGTTGCCGGTGACACCTTCCATCGCGACCTCGCTCGGGCTGGGTCGGCGGACCCCAGGTCGCCGCGTTCCAGTTCGGGGCCTTGATCCATCTTGCACCGGAACCCCGCCGCGCACCGTGCCGAGGTTCGGTGAGCGAGACCTTCTCCAGCCCGTTGCCGGCCCGCCGTCGCTCGTCACCGCGATCGCCAGCGTGTTGCGCCCATCGGGGTTGAGCACTCCGTTGGGGATGACGAACGTGTGCTGCGGGCCGACGTCGGCGATGTACTGGCCCATGTTCCAGCCGTTGACGAAGATCAGCGCCCGGTAGTTCGCCGACGACTGCGGCGTCGACGGGGTCCCGATCGTGAGACCCAGCGACGCGTCGTCGACCGTCGGGATGTGGAGGTTGAACGTCGTGCGGTACCACGAGGTTCCGGACATCGCCGTGCTCGCCGGGACGGTCGTCGGTCGTCCAGTCGCTGGTCGGGATAGCCGGGCAGGTACCAGCCATGGCGCTCGCCATACAGGCCGCCGTTGTTCTCGACGCCGCGGGCGCGGATCGGCGATGTCCTCGCCGCCGAGGTCGCCCTGGATGCGCCAGGCGATCTGCGGGTTGACGGCCGCCTGCGCCGGCGTCGGTCATCGCGGCCGAGATGAGGCCGCGGCCCTCCTTCTGGGCGTCGTTGACGCCGCCGTCCTCGTTGTGGCCGTCGTTGCGGACCATGACCGCGAGCGTGTGCGGTCCGTCGGTCCGCAGCGCCGGTCGGGATCGTGAACGTGGCCGTCCCGGTCGTCGGCGGCGAGGCGAGACCCCGCTCGCTAGCACGTTCTGGCCGAGGTACACGCCGTCGAGCCAGGCCTGGAGCATGCCGGCGCCGCCGCCGCCGTAGCGCAGCGTCAGCGTCGTCGCGGCCGCCGCGCCCGAGTAGGACGCCCGGTACCAGACGTCGCCCTGGTGGAAGCCGTAGTCATCCGCGGTGAGGACCGGCTGTCCGGCCGGCGGCTGGTGTCGTGCTGTTGGTCGTCGTCTTGTCGGCGACCTGCCAGCTCGAGTCGTCAAAGGAGGGCTGCGCCTCGGGCGACTCGGGCGCGTACTTCCACGTGCGCGCGTCGACAGGTCGGGCAGCGCGACCGGCGCCGGCCCGGGCAGACTGGGCCGTCGACACTCCGCCGAAGCTCTGCCTGCCCTGGCCGCAGCCTGCCACGTTCGCGACTCCCTGGCCGTTCCAGGTCACCGCGACGCACCTGCGGCGGCGCCCAGACCTTCATCGTCGTCGCCGACGCTCGTGTCGCCGGTGAGGCGAAGTGACCGCCCCGTGGACCGTCGCCGTCCGGACCAGCTCCGGACCCTGTTCGAGGACCGGGCCGGCGGCCGTGTCCTGGCGCCAGAACGTGTCGGCGGTCGTGGTGTCGGCGAGCAGCAGGGTGAGCGGGGGCCGCCCGCCGCCGGTGATCCGCACCTCGGCCAGCCCGTTGTGGACGTAGTCGAGCCGGAGATCGCCGGTCGCGGCGTCGTAGGTGCTCGACACGTTGCCGGAGACGACGTCGACGGTCGGCCGGCTCGAGTAGCGCAGCACGGTCTCGCCGTCCTCGCCGTCGCGGCCGTAGAGGAGCGCGACGTCCTGCGACGCCCTGCGCGAAGTGGGTCATGATCTCCGAGGTCGAGTAGACGAGGTGCTGCCCGTCCATGTCGTAGTCGGCGACCAGCATCTTCGCGTCCTGGCCGTTGATCTGCCAGCGTGCCCTGCTGCGGCACGCGTGTAGGTGCCGTCGGCTCGTGCGTGATCGGGAAGGTGAAGCTGTCGTCGGTCGTCGCGTTCGACGGGTTGTGCATCGCGAAGTAGAAGTGCGTGCCGCGTGTCGGGTTGACGTCGTCATAGACCTTGATGTCGGCGAGGAGGGGGTCACCGGGGCGCCCGGGTCGACCTTGGTGATGACCGGGGCGACGCTCTGGAGGAAGAGGCCGATCTCCTTCATCGTCGACGGCCTTGGGGCGCAGCTGGCGCGCCTCGTTGATCGCGGCGCCGTAGTCGTAGGAGGTGTAGACGACGGGCGCCGGCAGCCAGCCCCACGACGTGCCGCCGAACGTCATGTAGAAGTTCTGGATCGTCAGGCGGTTGGCGATGTTCGTCTCATAGAACACGCGCTCGTAGCCGGGGCCCTCGCGCTGCGCCGTGCAGTCGTAGGTGCCCTGGCTGCCCCAGTAGTCGAACCAGCCGCCGCCGAACTCGGCGGCGAATCCGGGCGTGTTCGGCGAGGCGCTGGAGCCGCCCTTGGCGCCGCCCGGGCCCCAGATCCCCCAGTCGGGCGCGGCCGAGGGCGAGCCGGGGCGTGGCGTTGCTGCAGCACGTGCCGCCCGGATAGCCGTCGAAGGCGTACAGGTCGTTCGGCCCGGTGACCGTGCCCGGGACGTCCGAGCTCGCCGGCACCCAGATGCCGTTGCGGCCCTTGTCGTTGTGGAAGATCGGCACGGTGATGCCGTCGCTGCGCGCCTTGTCGTAGAGGTTCTGCATGTAGCTCGAACTCGCCGCTGCCGGTGGTCGCCAGCTCGTTCTCGATCTGGTAGAGGATCACCGTGCCGGTGCCGTTGGTGAGCTGGTGGTGCTTGAGGATCGCGTCGATGTGGTGCAGCCACTCGTCGGCCGCCGCCTCGTAGTCCGGCGCGTTGGTCCGGCCTTGCCGGCCTGGGTCGTCAGCCAGCCGGGAAGCCCGCCTGCGCTCGTCTCGGCGTTGATGTACGGACCGGGCCGCGCGATCACGTAGAGCCCGACCCGCCGGCGCGTCGTCGAGCAGCAGGTTGACGTTGCGCACGCCCGGAGAAGTCATAGACGCCGGGCGCCGGCGAGTGGTAGGCCCAGTCGAAGTAGACCGTGACCGCGTTGTAGCCCTCGGCCTTCATCTTCTCCAGGATGTCGAGCCACAGGCTCGGGCTGGGCAGCCGCCAGTACTCGAACTCCCCGGACCAGATGAACGTCCGCTGGCCGTCGATCATCAGCGAGTACTTGTCGTAGGTGATCGTGTGATTCACGGGTGCGCCGGCGTCCCCGGGCGCGGCGCTGGCCTGTCCGCCGTGGGTCAAGGTTCCCGTGAGGAGAAGCGCCAGCGCCAGCAACGCCACCGCGATTCCGAGTACCTGCGACCGCTGTCGTCTGGCGATGCCGGCAACGGACAACGACCGCCGGTCGCAGCGACTCCGGCTCCCTCCGTAGCCACCAGACACCTTTCCCAGCTTCCTCCAAGCACGGCCCACGCATCGGCCAACGATGCCGGGCGGACCGTTCGCAAGGCGCATCTTTCCCTCCTACCGAGACCGCTCGAGACCTGAAATACCCGAGCGGCAGCGGCAAGTTAGCGTTAACATCGGCCGAACGTCAAGCCAAACGCGACCCCAGGGAGCCGACAGGCCCAAGAGATGAGTAGTTACCGCCCAGGAACCCTCGGTTTGACGAGGCCTTGGTCGCCTTGCTGGTCAAGGCGTTCGGGCGACCCTGTAGCCGGCTCCGGGGTGTTGTGGAGGGTGTCGGCCCGGCCGTCTTGGACCCCAGCGCGGCCAGGTGCTAGTGGGCGACGAGCCGGGCGATCGGGGCGATCGCGTCCAGCAGCACCCGCTGCGGCCCGTTGCTGAGCCGGAACTCACGCTTGTAGCGCGAGATCACCAGCGCCTGTTTGAACTTCGAACCGGCGTTCGAGAGCTCCTCGAACATCCGCTCGGTGCTCAGCGCCGGTCGTACCTCCCATTTGATCGTCGCGGGTTCGGTGCCGGGATTCCAGAAGGCGTGCGTCGTTCCAGCAGGGATCGTGGCGATCTCGCCAGGGCCAATCGTCCGCTCAACACCGCCGATTCGGGCGGTCACGGTCCCGCTGACACCGGTGAACGTTTCCTCTTGTGTCGGGTGATAGTGCTCGGGCGGTGCGCTGCCTCCGGGTTCGTATCGTGCCTCCATTGCCAGCAGGTCGCCGCCTGAGTCCGCGGCGCTGCCAGTGATCGTGAGGCGCTCCTTAGGTGAGAGCGTGAACGTGTCGCCCGTCTTCGCCATCGGTTCGCAAGAGTACGCCGCTGGTTGCGGAGTGGGTGTGCCGGGCAACGGATCGGCGCCGCATCGGTTCGGTTTCGCCGCGCGCGGCCCGTTCGTTCAGACGCCGTGTCGCCTTCGCTCGGTTGGCTCGGTTATTCAAGCCACTCGCCGGCGATGGTTGGGCTGGCGTGGATGCAGACGATCTTTGATCGGCCAGGCCCGTCGTTGGTGAACTTGTGCGGCACGCCGGGCGGAACGATGGCGATGTCCCCTGGGCCGGCTTTCAGTCGGTTGTCTCCGACTTGAAAGCTGATGTTGCCTTCCTGAATGACCCATGTCTCGTCGTAAGCGTGCCGGTGTAGTCGGGGCCCTTGGCCGGGCTCGCTTTCGTCGATGATCAGCGAGATGGACGCGCCATGGTCTTCACCCAGAACGGTTGAGTCGTTGAGATCATGGCGGTGGACGAGTGGCATGAGCTCCTCCTCGAGCGGTTTCCGTAAGCGCGCGGCGAGAACGCGACCCACGCTGGCGTCGATTGCGGTCGTTCCGGCAACTCGGACCGCGACACGCCCGCAAACTAACCACTCGAGCAGTATGCCCAACGGCCACCGGCGGCCACCGCCCGAAGACTTCCCTTCCCGCCAGCACGGAGCGAGTCCCGAGAGCTTGGCGCGACCGGGTTGCGTCCGCTTCTGCTTCGTCGCCGATCCGCGCCTGCAGCGCTATCAATGAACCATGCCAGACGATGCTCTCGACATCCGCCGTCCCGAGCTCAGGAGAGTGCGTCGTCCGGGTACCGTACGGTGGTTCAAAGACGACAAGGGCTACGGCCGACGCGAGGCTGTCGCACAAATACGGCCGGCCAGCGCATTCTTGTGGCGAGCTGACAACCGGCGAGGGAGCTCGAGGAGCAACGGTCGATTCGAGGAGGGTCCGGCTCGAGAAAGCGTCCACACAGGACGTTTTCTCGAGCCGCATCCTCTCGGTTCGTTTAGCTGACGCCAACCCGCTCGGTGTCGTTTGTGGCTGGCTCACAACGCGATTCTTTGTGCGACAGCTCTCGTGAGAGCGGCAGTCTGCCCGCCCGGGGGTGAACTGCTCGCGAATCAGCAAGACCTCGCGTCGTCAGTAGGGGCTTGTCACTGCCCAGCCAGGCGTCGGTGATCAAGATGCGCCTCTAACCGGGGCTCCTTTGAGAGGTCGCCTGCGCGTCCGATCAGGTCACCGAGCGCGTCGGTCAGCGTCGGGTAGCGGAACTCGTGTCCGAGCTCGAGTGCTCGGGCGGGAGCACACGTTGGCCGTGGGTGATGGTGATCGCGGCCTTCCCGAACATCAGGTGCAGCGCTCGCCCTGGAATCGGCGATCTCAGCGGACGAGCTGTCCCCTCCGCAAACGCCTCCGCGAACTCGCGGTTGAGCACCGGGGTTGGTGAGGTCAGCTTCAGTGGGCGGTGAACCTGCTTGCGGTCGAACAGAGCGATGATCAGCTCGACCGCGTCTGCGATGTGGATCCAGGAACACCATTGCGCGCCTGGCGTCACCGGGGCGCGGGCCCCCGCCCGAATGCCCGGGTCATCAGCTGGAATGCCCCGCCGTCGGGCGCCCGGCTGCCAGCAGCTGTTGGTAGGTGTCGTGCGCGGGGCCGTTCTTGGCGAGAGCGCCGGCTGCGGTCTCGCCGGTGGTCAGGCTGAACACGGGGATGATCAGCGCGATCAGGACCGCGAGCGCGAGGACTGCGGCGGCCCTGCGACCGCGCACGACACCGCGGGTCCAGCGAGTTCCTGACAGTTTCCTGACAACACGGCCGTGGGGTGTCACAGGAGGGCCCTTGTCGTGTCTTAAGTGGTGAGAGCGAATGCGCGCGGCTGGGCCGCGCTCGGACTGTGAAGGAGTTCGATGAAGTGATGCTGTCGCTTGCTCGCTGGTCGATGACGCACCGCCGGGTCGTGGTTGGCGTGTGGCTGGTGGTCCTGGTTGGATCGCTCGGGGGCCTGTCGGGGGGTGTGGGCAACCACTTCAGCAACAGCTCAGTCTGCCGGGCACGGGCTCGCAGCAGGCGAGCGATCTGCTGCGCTCGCGGTTCCCGGCGCAGGCGGGCGACACGGACCAGATCGTGTTCCGTGCCCGCACCGGCGAGCTGAGGGCTGCGTCGGTGAGGGCGCCGATCGAGGCGATGCTCGCGCGGGTCGCCCGGCTGCCGCACGTCACGGGCGTGGTCAGCCCGTACGCGTCCGGTGCTCGGGACATTTCGCCGAGCGGCACGATTGGGTTCGCGACGGTCGCGTTCGATCAGCAGAGCGATCAGGTGCCCACGACGAGCGATCAATCGCGTGATTAGTGTGGCTCGGTCGATCGGGTCGCCGCGGCTCGAGGTCGAGCTCGGTGGAGCGGCGATCGAGCAGACCGTGAGCCCGGGCGTCGGGGCGGCGACGGGGATCGCGATCGTCGCAGCGATGCGTTGTGCTGCTGTTGAGCTTCGGGTCGCTTCTGGCGATGACGCTCCCGATTCTGACCGCGCTGTTCGGGCTCGGGACGAGCATCGGCCTGATCGCCGTCGTCACGCATCTCGTCAACACGCCCGAACTGGGCCTCCGAGGTCGCGATCCTTGTCGGGCTCGGGGTGGGGATCGACTACTCGCTGTTCGTCGTGACGCCGCTTCCGCGAGGCATACCAGGCCAACGGCGGCAGGGTGGAGGAGGCGATCGCGGTGGCGATGGATACCGCGGGCCGGTCGATCGCGTTCGCCGGCAGCGCGTCGTGATCGCGATGCTCGGCATGTTCAGCGCGCGGATCGACTCGTTCTACGGCGTCGCGGTCGTGACCTCGGCGACCGTGCTGGTGATGCTGCTCGCGGCGTTGACGTTGTTGCCGGCGCTGCTCTCCTGGTCGGGCGCGAGGATCGGCGCTCGCCGCCGCGCCCGAACTTCTGGCGACGGCGGGGCGTGGGCGCGCTGGGCCGTACTGGTTCGGCGGCGTCCGGCGGTGTTGGCGCTTGCCGCGACCGTCGTGATGCTGCTGATCGCCGCGCCTGCGCTCGGGCTGCGGCTCGCCTCGAGCGACGCCAGCAACGACCCGCCGTCCACCACCACCCACAAGGCGTACGAGCTGCTCGCCGACAGGGTTCGGCAAAGGATTCAACGGCCCGCTACTGGTTGCCGCGCAGCTGCCGCCCACCGGCCGTGCCCGCACGCTCGGCGCAGCTGACGGCCGCGATCGGCCGGACGCCCGGCGTGGCGTCGGTCGCCAGACCGCAGCTGAACGCCGCCCGCGACACGGCCGCGATCACGGTCTATCCGACCACGGCGCCCGCAAGCGCGCAGACCTACAACCTCGTCACCCGGCTCCGCGACCAGGTGATCGCGCCGATCGAGCGCGCGAGCGGAGCGAACGTGTACGTCGGCGGGTTGACCGCCACGCAGGTCGACCAAGCGCACGTCATCTCCAACCGGTTGCCGGTGTTCATCGCGGTCGTGATCGGCGTTTCGGCGCTGCTGTTATTGCTGGTGTTCCGCTCGCTCGTGATCCCGATCCAGGCGGCGCTCATGAACCTGCTCACGATCGCCGCATCGCTCGGGTTCGTGCAGGCGATCTTCGAGCGCGGCTGGCTCGCGGGGCTGTTCGGCGCCCAGCGGGCGCCGATCGAGCCCTGGCTGCCAGTGATCATGTTCGCGATCGTGTTCGGGCTCTCGATGGACTACGAGGTGTTCCTCATCTCCCGCATCCACGAGGAGTGGCAGCGCACCGGCGACCATCGCCGCCGCGATCAAGCGAGGATTGAGCAGCAGCGGCAGGGTGATCACCGCCGCCGCGGGCGTGATGATCGTCGTGTTCGCCGCGTTCGCCCTGAGCAGCAGCAAGCTCCTGAAGCTGATCGGCCTCTCGCTCGCCAGCGCCGTGCTGCTCGACGCGCTCGTGATCCGAACCATCCTGCTCCCAGCCGTCCTTCAGCTCCTCGGCCCACGAGCCTGGTGGTTCCCGCAATGGCTCGCACGACGCATCCCGGTGGTCGCGGTCGAGCCCAGAGCCTCGACGCTCGGTCCCTGATCCCCGGAAAGCATGGCCTCCGAGCCAGCCCGATGAGCCAGCAGTGCCACACCCATCCCGCCCACGCCGAGCTCGCGGCGCAGGGGCCGTGCCGCGACGATGCGGCCATCATGATGGCTGACCTCCTCGAGGAGCTGCGGCCGGTCGCGTTCGCGATCGCCTACCAGATGCTCGGCAGCGTGTCGGAGGCCGAGGACGTGGTCCAGGAAGCGCTGCTGCGGGTGCATCAGGCACTCCAGGCCGGGGAGCGGATCGCCTCGCCGCGCGCGTTCGTGGCGACCGTGACGACCAGGCTGGCGATCAACGAGTTGCGCTCCGCGCGCGCTCGTCGCGAGCAGTATGTCGGCGAGTGGCTGCCGGAGCCGATCATCACCGATGGCAGCGATGACCCCGCGCAGCACGCGGAGATGGCCGACTCGCTGTCGCTGGCGATGCTGGTGCTGCTGGAGAGCCTCTCGCCCGAGCAGCGCGCCGTGCTGCTGTTGCACGACGTGTTCGACTACGGATATCCGGAGATCGCGGCGATCGTCGGCAAGAGCGAGGGCAGCGTGCGCCAGCTCGCGACGCGCGCCAGACGCCACGTCGAGCAGCGCCGCCCCCGGTTCCAAACCACGCGCGAGCAGCGCGACGAGCTGGCCGCCCGGTTCTTCGCGGCCGGCGAGCAAGGCGACCTCGCCGGGCTGGAGGCGCTGCTCGCTGCCGACGTGGAGCTGACTGGCGACGGCGGCGGCAAGGTCCCGGCGCTCGCGCGAGTCACTGCGCGGGCGCAGCCGCGTCGCGCAGACCCTGGTGAACTGGAGCAAGGTCGGCCACACGCATCCCGGGGGTGTCAGCTGCGCCCCGTCGAGGTCAACGGCGGCCCCGGAGCGCTCCGCCTCGACGCACAGCAGCGGCTGATCGGTGTGGTGGCGCTCGAGATCGCCGGCGGTCAGATCAGGAGCATCAACTCGATCACCAACCCCGACAAGCTCACGCACCTCGGACTACCACTTGCCGACTTCAAAGCGCTACTGGAGTCAGCGAGATGACTGGGGCGCTCTCGCCATGTTGCGCGCCGCAGCTGTTCGGGTCCCGCCCGTGCCGACCTCTAAACGCGACGGAAACGGCCTCCCGCGCTCGTGTCAAAGGAGACGCGTGCGGTT
Organism: uncultured Solirubrobacterales bacterium; assembly: GCA_963849675.1. GTDB lineage: Bacteria > Actinomycetota > Thermoleophilia > Solirubrobacterales > Solirubrobacteraceae > Palsa-465. The sequence continues at coordinate 53,066 of CAWKIW010000004.1, forward strand.
GCGCTTCACCCAGTCGCGCAGACGCCGCGGCGGACGACCAAGGACCTGTTCGACCGTAGGCTGGATCTCTGACTCGTATTGCGGATGGTCGCGGAAGATGTCGAACTGCGCGTCGGCGTACGCCTGGCCCAACTGGGCGGGAAGCATGGCGCGGGCGTCGTCGTCAGGAACGGCCTCGAAGTGCAGCTTGCGCCCTAGGACTTCGGCGACGATAGCGACCTGATCGGCAGGCGTCAGCGCCTCGGGCCCGCTGACGCGATAGGTCTCGCCGGCGTGCCCCACCTCGGTGAGCGCGGTCGCGAGGACCGCGGCGACGTCCGCTGGGTCGGTCATGGCGACGGCGACGTCACCGAACGGCGCGCGGATGACGTCACCCGCGTCAAGCTGATCCTTCCAGCGCGTCACGTTCGACTGCATCGAGCACGGGCGCACGATCGTCCACGCCGCGTCCGAGGCCTTGACCGCTTCCTCGGAGTCGCGGTGGTAGGCCGCCATCGCGTTGCCGCTGTCGGCGAGTGGCACCGAGCTTGACGAGAGCAAGGCCGCGTGCCCGGCACCGAGATCTGCCAGCAGCTGAGCCTCGGCGGCGTAGCCGCTCATCAGAAACGCCCCGTCCATGCCGGCGGCCGCGCTCGCGAGCGACGCGGGATCATTCGCGTCGCCGACCACGCCCACAACGCCGTCGGGCCACGTCCGCGCTTGGCGGGTGATCGCGTGCACGCGGACGTTACGCGCGAGGAGCAACTGGACGAGCGCGCCGCCCACGTTTCCCGTGGGCCCCATCACGAGCACGTCCATCGTTTGACTATGCCACGCGCGGATCGCCGATCACAAGCGTCTTGCGCCGGGCGACCGTCACGCCCTCGCTTGTGCTTCCGGCGATGCGCGTCTATCACGCTCGTGGAATCGGTTTCGGTCGGCTCGTAGTCCCGGCCGTCACAATCACGTCGTGGCTACCGTCTTGATCGAGTTGCCTGGGGGCGAAGGCATCGTTCGCCGCGAGGATGGTGAGATCGTGCTCGCGCACGACGTCACCCTGGACTGGGGCCAACCACTCCAGCCGCACGACATGTATCAACCGATTCGCGTCGGGCTCAGCGATGACCGGATGCTGTTTGGTGGACTGCTCCCGCCTGGGGCGGTCAGCGTCGAGGCGGTGGAGGCGACGGGCGTACGGAAGGCCGCCGCGGTCGGCGGCGGCACCTACGCGGTGATCTTCGAGGACGGAGAGCACGGCGAACCGGCCTTGGGCTACCGCGACGCGGCGGGCGCGTTCGTCCACAGGCCGATGCCCGCCGACTACCCGCATCAGCCGGTCACCGATGCAGAGGAGTCTTGCCCTGTCTGCGGGTCGGTCCAATATGAGGAGTACTTCCCGACCGAGGACTGGCGAGGCGGTCGCGGATGTAAAGGAAGCGACTCGTTCGTCCCCAGCCCACTGATTGTCTGTCGGGTGTGCGGGCATCAAGAGCAGGCGGGCGGGATCATGCGCTTTGGGCAGCCTGATAACGCCGACGAGGACGCGGCCGCGCGAGAAGCACGGATGGTCCGGATTCGCGCCGAGCAAGCAGTCCAGCGCTGGTACGCGAACAAGATGACGCTGATGGGCGTCAGGTTCCCGGTCTACGCGGCCGAGGGCTGGCCCGCGCGGATCAACGGGCAAGGCTCACACGGTGACGATCTCACGCACCTGACGATCGCCCACGCGGACACGCTGCCCGACTCGATGTTCGTCCAGCGGCCGCGGATCGAGGTCACGAACTCAATCGACCCGTACCAGCCGGGCGAGCTCGCCGTCGCCCGCCACGCGTTTGCGTCGGGGATCGAGTCCGACGCGAACCAGCGACCCACCGACGGTCTATCCGATGCTGCCCTCACGCTCTGGTTCCGCGCCGCACGCCGCCGGCGCGTGGCCGGTTCCCACGAAGCGCCGGTCAGCGAAGCCGAGATTAGGATCGACGGGGAGCGCGTGCCGTTTCTGACAGTCGGTACACCGAACGCTTACTGGGTTGCGGTGCGTCGCCACCACGGCATGACTATCACGATCGCGGCGCGTGAAATCGACCCCGCATCGCTCATCATCGAGCCGATCGCGGACCCAAGTGCGCGCCTCCTCGGCCCGGGGCCCGACGAGCCCTAGGTGTAGTTCCTATGTCGCGTCGGGCGGCTCGGCGAACGCGATCGCGTTCCCGTCCGGATCGGGAATCTTGACGTGGCGGACGCCGTTCGAGTAGGTCTCGACCGGTTCGTGCTTGATGCCCTCGACCGCGACGCGCCCCAGGAGGGCGTCGAGCCCGCTGACGGCCAGGGTGATGCGGCCGGCGCCTGCCTGCGTTGCGTTTGGCTCGATGAAGAGCCAAGCGTGCTCGTCGATCTCCCAGAGCATCTCGTGGCCGACGCGACGGTCCGGGGGACGTCCGAACAAGCGCGTGTACCAGTCGATGCTCGCGTCGAGATCGGACACCGGGACGCCGGCGAAGAGATGGGTGATCCGACTCGTCTCAGGACCAGCCTCCATGTCAGCTACACCCTCCGTTGCATGGTTTCGTTCGCTCAGAAGACCGGGAGGAGGCGTCGAAGTCATCGCCCGCCCCGCTTCGTCGCCTTTGCAGCCATCGGCCCGCGACTTCCGCTCCGGTTCAGCTCAATGGGAGCGAGAAGTAATCCTCCGTAGTGACGGGCGTGAAGCCGATCGACGTGTAGAGGCCCAGTGCGCGGTCGTTCGCGACGTCGACGTCCAGGCTGATGCGGCGCGCGCCGTCCGCGCGCAGCTGCTCGCAGGCCTGCCTCAACGCAGCCCGACCGATCCCCCGGCCCTGCAAGGACGGTTCAACCACGAACCCGAAGATGCTGGCCTCCTGTTCGTCGTCGCGTTCCAGAAACAGCGTTCCGACGACGGTGCCGCGCAGCTCGATGAGCGCTGTCCGCTCCAGGCGATCGCCGAGATCATCCGGCCCCGACCATCCAAACCCCTGCTCGAGCAGGGAGACGACGACCGGCATGTGCGCGGCGGTCGCCGGCCGGAGGCTGATCTCCGGCTCGGGCGGTCCGCTGGCCGGCTCGCCGGACAGAACGAGATGGTGCTCTGAGTGGTCGAGCGTCCCGCCGCGGCGCAGCGCCAGCCGCTTGCCTGCGATCGACTGGCGTGGCACGACCAGCAGCGGCTGGCGATCGCTGCGCTCGCGGCACAGCGGCACGGCGGCATCCAGCAGGGCGGAGCCAATGCCGCGTCGGCGAACGTCCGGGGCAACCATGCCCGCCAGTTCTGGCGAGTCCCCAAACCCGTAGATCCCCAGGAAGCCGAGCAGCCGCTGGCCGTCCCACCACAACAGGTCCTCGACGCGGTCGCCGCTGCGGCCGCGAAGGTTGTCCCACTCCAGCTTCAAGCGGCCGCCATCGGCCTCGACCACCTGCCGCTCAAGTTCCGCGATCGCTTGCAGGGCTCTTGACGTCAGGCCGGCGGCTTGCTCGAGCACCGTGGGAAGCAAACCACACTGTCCGTGGCGCGACCAGTCGGGGACTCCCTTCCCTCATCGAGCGAGGGCGCGCGGCAAGCCCGCGGGATCGGTCGATCCGCTTCCGCAGCGATCAGCATACGATCAAAGCGCGCGATGAAAGCAAAGCTGTACGGCATTCCGGGTTCGCAGAACGCTGCCATCGCCGAAGCGATGCTGCGCCACAAGGGCATCCCGTACACCCGTCGCGATCTGATCCCCGGCGCGCAAGTAACGGTTTCAGTCCTCATGCTGTGTCGCTGAGGACCCGTCGGCAAACGGCACGCCCAGCGAACCATCGTCGGCGTGCCTTATTTCATGATCTCATGGGGTTCGAGCGCGCCGTTGATCTTCTTGAGGGAAGCTGATATCGATTGGTCGTAGATCGAGCCTCGGTGGCCGGACGAGGCGGAGCGGGATCATCTTCTGCGATGAGATTGCCGTGCTACGAGCCCTGGGATGCAAGGGGACGTGTCCTCCCGGACGCGCGTGCCAGTGCGCTTGGTCGCCGGCGCCGGACGCGAGATCGCCAGCGGAGTGGGGACTAAGACGTCAAGCTCGATGAGCGCTTCGCCGGCTCTGGTTGGCCGAGCCTCGGAGCTGGGCGCGGTGAGCGCGGTCGTCGAGGAGGCGCGGCGGGGGCGGGCGCGAGGCCTGCTGGTGCGTGGGGCTCCCGGGGTGGGCAAGACTCGGCTCCTGCGCGAGGCGGTGAATGATTCCTCCACCCAGGCTGTCCGAGTCGCTCGCTCCGGTTGCCTACCGCTCACCACGACGCTTCCCTTCGATCCCTTTCTTGAGCTGTTGCGGTCGCTGGGGGAGCCGCTCCCGTCGGCAGTGACCGAGTCGCCGCGCGAGTTGTTTGGGATGGTGGTCGACAGGTTGGAGCGCGCAAGTCTGGACGGTCCGCTGCTGTTGTGCCTGGACGACTTGCAATGGAGTGATGCGGGCACAGTCGATCTGGTGCACTACTGCCTGGGGCGGCTGACCGATTTGCCGATTGCCTGGCTAATGGCCGCGCGGCCGGCCGCAACGGTGGAGCGGCTGGCCCACCGGCTTCAGCGAGCCGGTGTGCTACGGAAGCTCGAGCTTGAGACCCTGCCGCCCGCGGACATGCGGCGCCTGGCTGAGGCGATCCTGGGCGAGGATCGGGTGAGCGACCGCCTCGCGGGCGTGCTCTACGCGCGCACGGGCGGTAATCCGTTCCTGTGTGAGGAGCTGCTGCGTGCCGTTGGAGAGGGTGCGGCGCTGTCGGTCTCAAGCGGTGACGGAATCGGCGAGATCGATCGGCTTGTCCCGGACTCGGTAAGTGAGGCGATCGATGAGCGCATCTCGCGCCTGCCGGCGTCCGAGCAGGAGGCCCTTCACTGGGCGGCAGTGCTGCCCGAGCCGTTCACCTTTGAGGAGCTTCAGGCAGTCGGCAAGAAGGAGTTCGGGAGCGCGCCGGAGTTACTGGGAGCGGCGAGCTTCGTGATTAGCGATGGCGAAGGGCGGTGGAGCTTCGTGCACGCGATCGTGCGAGATGCGGTCTACCGGCGGCTCCCGGAGCATGAGCGCGTGCGCCGCCACGCGGCGGTCGCCGATTCGCTGGTTGATGGTCCACTCGAGCAGCGAGCGCCGCAGCTGGCCTCGGCGCGTCGGTGGCGCGAGGCCGGGGAGGCGTATCTGCGTCTCGCTCGTGCTGCGTTGGACCGCGGCAGGGGCCCCGATGCCGGTCGGCTGTATCGGCGTTCAGGAGCCCTGGCGGTGGAGAGCGGCGATCAGCGGCTGCGCCGGGATGCGCAGGCGGGCGAGGTGCTGGCGCTGGTGCGGGCGGGCGAGACGGATCGGGCTGCCCAGATGGCCGGCGCCGCGAGAGCCAGGCTGCGCGCGGACGGCGAGCCCGATGAGCGGCTCGTTTTCCTGACCCGGTACGCGATCGCTCTCGTCGAAGACGCCAGGGATCTAGATCGTGCGCGGGAGGTGTTGAGCGAGGCCCAGCCGCTGATCGCTCACTCGGACGGCCCGGTGCTGATCGAGGCGCTGACGGTGCACGCGTTCATCCGAGCCCGTGACGGGGACACGGCGGGCGCTCTGCCGGATGCCGAGCGCGCCGTGCGGCTGGCTGAGGCGAGCGACGATCCCGCGCTGCTGGCGCGGGCGTTGAACACGCTCGGGATCCTGGTCGGCCGTGCACGTAGCGCGCGCGAGGGCAGGGCGTTTCTGGAGAGGGGACTGGCGGTGGCGCATGCGGCCGATCTCCCCGCGCAGCAGGCCCGCGCCCGCCTTGGCCTCTGCGTCCTCGCCGGAGCCACGGACGACGTAAAGGCGCTTGAAGCCCACGCCCGTCGCGGGCTCGAGCTCGATGGCGCGCCGGCGAACCTGGCCATGATCCTGCGCGGTAACCTCGCCGACGCCAGGCGGGGCCTCGGCGACCTCGATGGCGCCCTCGCCGACGGCCTCGCCGCGCTGCGCGAGGCGGCGCGCATTGGACCGCAGGCCGAGGCGGTGGCCGCGGTCATGCTGAGCTACGTGTACCGGGAACGGGGCGATCTCTCGGCGGTTCGGCGGCTACTCGCAGACCATGCCGCGGCGTTCGACCCTATCGACGCTCCCGATGTGGCCGAACACTGGGGATGGCTGCTCGAGGATCAGGGCGCGCCGGCACAGGCGCTCGTCCGCTTTCAGGAGGGGGCCGCGTACGAGGATGATCAGATCGCGGCGTGGTGTCTGACCGGCGCCGCACGGGCAGCGGTTGCGGTTGGCGACCTGGAGGTCGCGCGCGGCACGCTGGCCCGGCTCGAGCTGCTCGTCGACCGGTGGCCCGTGGGCAAATGGCTGCTGGGCGAAGCCCGGGGCTGGGTCGCGGTTGGCGAAAACCGGCCGGCTGACGCGGCGTTGGCCTTCCGCGCGGCCGCCGCGGTGTGCTCGCAGGCCTACGACGCGACCCGCCTAGCATTGGTAGCCGCGCGGCTTACACGCGACCGCGACCAGGTTCGAGCGGCGATCGACGCCTTTGAGCGGATGGGCGCCGCGCGAGCCGCCGACCGCGCCCGCGCCGTCGCACGCTCGCTCGGGATGCGCCCTGGCCGCCGGCGCGCCCCCGCCGGCGGACTCAGCGCCCGCGAGCAGGAAATCGTCCAGATGGTCGCCGCCGGACACACCAACGCTGAGATCGCCGCCGCGCTGTATCTCAGCCCGCGCACCGTCGAGCACCACGTGAGCAACATCCTCAGCAAGCTCGGGTATCGCTCGCGGGTGCAGATCGCAAGCGAAGCAGCCGCCGGGCGGCTGCCAGGAGCCCGGGACCCGGCCTCAAACGCGGTCTGACGGGCGGGCAAGCTTCGCGAACGGCATCAAGTCACCGACGACGACAACCACCTCGACGGAATGACAGACGAGCGCGTAAAGAATGGGTGATCTTACCCATGAACTTCGTGTGCGATCCACCTAGTCTCATGCTCGTTGAGGTCGTCGTCCATCAGACCCAACCGACTCGCTGCCCCGGATACCGATCCGCCTCGGTGCCCATAATTCCAGAGTGCCCGCCTAGCGGGAGGAGGTTACTCCACGTGCGACTCAGACGCCTGCTCATGGCCGCTGCCGCCACCATGGCTGTCATGGCGCCGCTAACCATGATCCCAGCCACATCAGCAAGCGCGAGCACTGGTGTCCTCTGCAACGTACACCCCGCGAGCTACATATGGCCGTGTATGCAGATAAACGGATACGGCAACACAATCTACGACATCGCGGGGTGGGCGGCCGAACCCGCAGGCTTTGGGATCGACTTTGTGGGCGACACTGTGCACCTCGAGTTCACAGGCCCTGGGGGTGTTTTTCTGTACAACTCTCCCGGTTTCAACATCAAACCAGGCCAAAATTCGGCTGCCTACTATTGGATACCCAAATTTCACTACGGCGGTTCTGGCTGGTACTGTGTCACGGTCTGGTTTTGGCTTGCCGGCTGGCAAAATGACGGGCATACATGTGGCCTTGTCACCTAGACCAGAGGCTCGCAGGTGAAAACCCGGTCCCCGTGACGGGTCCGGGAGTGCCAGGAGGAGTCGGGGTGGCCCGAGAGCAGCGGGGAGAGATTCGAATCACGGGCAAGACATCCGAACCACGTGGTTGTCGTCACCCGAATTCGTCCGAATGTTGCCGCCACCCGGGTAGATCCGAACAACATGGTTGCCGCCACTCGATGTGGCGCCGACGCCCGCGTTGCCGCTCGCGGTGTTGCGAGCCTTGAGAGCTGCGGCGTCGCCGGCGCTCGTTTGGCCGGGGGTGATCACCAGCACGTGGCGCCTCGCGATGCGGGCTGGGTCGAATGTGATCGTCGGCGCGGCTCCGCCCGGGCAGACAAGCGTCGGCGGGGTCTTAGCCTGCGCCGCGATCTGCGCCCGCACCCCCATTGCGGCAAGCTTTCTATTCGCGCCGGCGATCCCCGATGGCTGCTTCAGGCTCACGCTGACCGTGCCGTCGGGGTTGCGGGTAACCGCGAACGCTGGCGGAGTGGTCGACGCGCCGAGCAGCAATGCCGCCGCGGTCGCGGCTGCGGCCACACCGACGGTAGTACCGGCGAGCAGCTGAGGGCGGGTCGCCCGTCTGTGCTTGCGGGCTCGTCGCCCGGCGCGGACCAGCTCGTGCGCGTGGTCGCGCACGACCTCGAGCCACAGGTTGTCTTCGAACTCACTCATCGACGCAGTGCTCCTTTCTCAATCTTGCTCGAGCCCGCGACAGCCGCATCCGCAGCACGCCGCGGGGCACGCGAAGCGCGGCCGCGGCCTCCTTGGGCGTCAGCTCGGCGAGGTCAACCAACTCGATCGCCGCTCGTTCGTTTGCGCTCAGCATCGAGCACCGCTCCAGCAACTCCCGGCCTGCTTGCTGCGCGTCGATCTTGGCGGCCAGCTCATCGATCTCACCGGCGGCGAGTGCTCGGTAGCCCGCAAGCCGGACGATCGCATCCCGGTTGCTGGCGACCTGCGCGCAATACCCAGCCCAGACATGAGCCGCGATCCCGAACAGCCACGCACGAGCGCTGCCGCGACGGGGATCAAACGTCTCGAACGAGCCTGCTGCCCTCACGATCGTCTCCGAGGTGAGATCCGCCACCTCCTGCGGCTCCCAACACCGGCGCGCGAAATACGCCGCCACCAGGCCGACATTGCTTCGGTAGATCTCCTCGAACTCGGCAAGCGCGCCGCAGCGCGGGTTCTGGCGCGCGCTTGCCTTCGTGCTCATTGCGGTGCTCATGCCTCCTACTTGCCGAAACCGCTCCGATCTGTCACATCGACCCCTCGCATAAACCCAATCAGCGCCACCGCAGCGGCTCACGACCGCCGGCGCACCTTCGCGTCGATGCCGCAAGATGCTACGCACGCGCGTCAGGCCAATCGCGATTCCTGGCGGTGCGCTGACTGGCGTCCAGCTGGACGTCTATTGGGCCGCCAGCGCGTGTTCGAGGGGTGTGCGCACCGCGGGCGCCCGGTTTATGAGGTGCGCTGCTCGAGCTCGCTGTAGCGCTCGAGCGTGATCAGCACCGCGCGCATCTGGTTCTTCTGGGTCAGGACAACCTTCTCGAGCTGGCCGTGATCGAGCGCGGCGAGCAGTCGGTGCAGCTCGCGCATCGCTTCCCGGACGGTGGCCAGTTCCTCGTTTGACACGCGCAGCTCGTGGGATCGTTCATCGTGATCCTGCGAGCACGATAGGGGCTGGCCGGACGGATCCGGCGTCGGTTGTGTCGCGATTCTGTCCGCGTCTGGGCGACACTCCCGAGTGAATGACTCCAGGTGGCAGTGTTGGATCGTTCGGCGGTGCGTCTCGGCACGCGCGCGGCCGGTACTTCCGCGAGAACTTTGCGCAGGGTGGGGTGGATCTCGTCCAGATCATCCCGGAGCTGGTGACGAATGCGGACGCGGCGATCGCCGCGTCGGGGCGGCCGATCTGGCCGGATCGTGCTCGACGGTCGCCGCACCCGAGCGTCGGAGTTCTTGAGATGTGGCGGGCGCGGATGCGCTCGCTGCGCTCGCCGGCGTTGCTCGCGTGGCAGCCACGAGCTGCGCTGCACCGACGACGGCGAGGGTGTCGACGCGGCGCTGATCGACAGTCGGCTGGGGGCGCTCGGGGTCGAGCCGCCCAGGGCAGGCCAGCGCGGCATGTTCGGCCGCGGCTTGCGGGACGTGTGGCTGGCACAGGGCGCCGGGCGGATCGAGGGGATCCGCAGCGGGCGGGTGGTCGAGTCGTGGTTCTTCCCCGCCCCGGGAGATGAGCCGTACGCGTTCGTGCACGTCCGCGAGCGGCGGCGACGGCGCCCGATCTGAAGGCGTTGGGTGTACGGAGTCGGGGACGAGGGTGACGGTGCCGCTGTCGGCCGCGCGGCTTCCGGCCGCCGGTCGGCTGCGGGCACTGGTCTCCCAGCTGGTGCAGCTGCGGCCGATCCTCGAGGACCAGACCCGCGCCGCTCTTCCTCGCGCAGCCGGGGCAAACGCCGGAGCTGGTCACCTATCCGGCGCCAGAGCCCGATCCGGAGCGGGCCGTGCTGTTCGAGGGTGAGGTCGAGGTCGCCAGCAGGGTCCGGGCGCTGATCATGGTGCGTCGCGCAAAGGAGCCGCTGCCGCAGGGGTTCTCGCGCGCGACCCGTCGCGGCGGGCTGGTGATCCGCTCCGGCCGGGCCGCGCACGAGACGACTCTCGCCGGGTTCGAAGGCCGACCTGGCGCCCGGCACCTCTATGGCGAGGTGGTCTGCGATGCGATCGAGCAGCTGCAACGCGACGCGCTCGACAAACCCCGCCCCGAGCTGGTCGTCAAGGTCGACCGCTCGGGGCTGAACCAGCACCATCCGATCGTCGAACGACTATATGCCGCGATCGACCGGGTGCTGCGGCCGATCATTGCCGCCGAGGAGCGACGTGCCGGCGCCCATCTGATCGGTGCTCCTCGCGCGGTCACCGCCCGCGACCAGGTCGGTCTCCGCGCCCTGAATGACCTCCTGAAGGCCGCGTTCGACCAACCCGGCAGCGCTGGGTCCAGCCGGGCAGGCTGAGCGGCCCGCCGAAGGAGGCCGCCGACGCGCGTTGGGTGCGGAGGACGAACGGTGAGCCGAGCAGTTGAGGGCGAGCCGGCCCCGGCGCCGCAGGGCGGCCCGTCGTGGCTCAGGCGCTGTGGTTCAAGCAATCGCCTGTACGATTTCATCCTGGCGAGAAGCGGACGGTCACGCTGTCGCCGACCCGATGAGCGTTCGCCCCGGGAGCTCGTCGAGATCGAGGCCGACCCCGGCCTGATCGCTGACGCTCCGTACGCACGAGGTCCCGAACGCCGGCGCCGCGGCTACTGCACGTTCCAGGTCGCGTGCGCGCCAAGGTGACGGTCGAGCCCGGCGCTCGGCTCGTCGTTCTGGCGGCCGCCGGCGAGCACACGGCCGCGCTGGAGGTGCTGATCGTCCGCCACCGCGCCTCCGGGTGGGTCCGCGAGATCGCGCGTAAGAGCGAGGACCAGGTCGACGAGGCCGAGTTCGACCCCGAGACGGGGATCGTCACGGTTTACGAGGGCCGCCGCGAGTTCCGCGAGCTCGAACGCGCCGCCCGCCAAGGCGGGCTACAGCAAGAAGCGCGCGCCCGGAGTACGTCCCGTACCGGATGCTTGAAGTCGAGGCTGCCGCGAACGCCGTGTACGCCTGGGCGGCCGAGCAGATCCTTGCTCGACGCCTGCCCGAAGAGCGACCCAACGACCCTGCCGAGTACGCTGCCGCCGTCCGCCACGAAGCTCAAGCGCTTCGCCACCGTGCCCACCACAAGCTGATGCAAGCGTTCCTCGAGCCGGAGATCTTCGAAGGCGCCGTCACCCTCAACTACACGCGTCGGAGTACAAGCAGCCGACAGCTGCGATTGGTCGACGACGATCCGAGCGGCTGACGGTCAATCCCGATCTAGGAAGGCCCTGCTAACTGGAGCCCTTTGGTCTGACGGCCCCGGTTGGACGGGATCGCTAGCTTTTCGCGGGATGCCGGCGACCCTGACTGGTTGGCTTGGGTGACGCGGGGCGCCTTCAAGCGGCCCGGCTGGGTCGCGGTGCACGAGACGGCCGGCTGGTCCTCCTGCGGCGCGGCCGCGCGATGAGTGACTCCCTCGATCGAGACACCGCGGTACTCGAGGGGCTGCTTGGTGATGTGCTCGAGGAGCAGGAGGGTCGCGCGTTCCGCGATCGGGTGTTCTGGTTGCGCGACACGGCCGCGCGGGTGCGTGGTGGTGATGTCAGGGCCGTCGGGGCGCTGGCCGCGTTCGTCCATACCCAGGGGAGCGGCGCGCTCGAGCCGTACGTCCGCGCCTGCTCGATCCAGCTTCAGCTGGCCAACATCGCCGAGGAGCTGGAGCGGCTGCGCCGCCGGCGCCACTACGACTCCGACATGAGCGCTCCGCAGCGCGAGTCGCTGGCGGCAGTGGCGGGAATGGCGGTCCAGTATCCGCCCGCCGAAGTGGCCGAGGCGCTTCGCCGGCTGGACCTGCGGCTGACGATGACCGCCCATCCGACCGAGGCGACGCGGCGCTCGGTGTTCAACCATCAGCAGTCGGTGTGGCGGGCGATGGAGCGACTCGATGACCCGCGACTCGGCCGAACCCAGCGGCGCGGACTCGAGGGCGAGTTACGCGAGGTGTTGACCGTGTGGTGGCAGACCGATGCAGTTCGGCGCATGCGCCCGGTGGTCGAGGACGAGGTGCGCCGAATCCTGTTCTTCTTCGAAGCGGTGCTGTTCGACGTCGCGCCCCGGCTCGAGGCCGAGATCTCGCGTTCGTTCGATCGCCCATGGCCGCCGACGGTTCCGGCGGTGCGGTTCGGTAGTTGGGCGGGCGGGGATATGGACGGCAATCCCGAGGTCACGCCGGACTCGGTGCGGCGCACGCTCGGACTGCACCGGACTACCGCGCTGCGGCTGCTGGGCGCGCGGCTGGACAGGCTCGCCGAGCGGTTCTCGCAGGCGGAGGAGCGGCTGTTCGTCTCGCCGGCGCTCGACGCCTCGCTCGAGGAGGACAGCGCGGAAATGCCCGATGTGGCCTCCCGGCGGCCGAACAACGAGCTCGAGAGCCGTTCCGCCGGAAGCTTTCGTTCATGTCGGCCCGGATCGACGGCGCGCTCCGAGGGCTGCACCATGGCTATCGCGAGCCCGCGCAACTCGAAGACGATCTGGAGCTGCTCCGGGAGTCGTCGAGCTCGCGGCGGGTCGCGGACGGGGCGCTCGCGAGGCTGCTCTGCCAGGTACGGACATTCGGATTTCATCTCGCGGCGCTCGACATCAGGCTGTCGGCGCACGATTTGCGCTCGGCGATCGAGCCGCTGGCCGTCGGCTTCATCGCCGCGCACGAGGACGAGCGGACACGCGTACTCACCGGAGCTCTCGCGAACACCTCCGAACCGCGTACGGAACCGTTCGCGGCGATCGCGGCCGGACTGCGCGAGCACGGTCCGCAGGCATTCGGCAGCGTGATCATCTCGATGGTCGAGCGTCCGTCCGACGTACTGGCCGCGCTCGTCCTGATGCGGGGCGCGGGGATCGGCGTAGGGGAGCTGCCGACGCTGCCGCTCGTGCCGCTGTTCGAGACCGTCGAGGATCTCGACCGGGCACAGACGACGATGGCCACGCTGTACGAGCATCCGACGTACGCGGCGCAGCTGACCGCCTGTTCAGGGCGCCAGGAGATCATGCTCGGCTACTCGGACTCCGCGAAGGACGGGGGGTTTCTGGCGAGCCAGTGGGAGCTGTACTCGGCACAGGAGCGGCTGCTGGCGGACGCCGATGCGCGTGGGATCGAGCTGCGGTTCTTCCACGGCCGCGGCGGCTCGACGTCGAGGGGCGGGGCGCGGACCCACCGTGCGATCCTCGCGCAGCCCAGCGGTTCGATCCGCGGGCGGATGCGTCTCACCGAGCAGGGAGAGGTCATCTCCCAGCGGTATTCGCACCCCGAGCTGGCGCTGCGTTCGCTCGAGCAGACGCTCTCCGCGGTGGTGCTCGCGACCCTCGCGCGCGACCGCGAGGTGCCTGATCGCTATCGGGCCGAGGCCGAGCGATTCGCCGACCTCTCGCGTGTCGTGTACCGAGCCCTGATCTACGAGGACGACCGCTTCGCGGCGCTGCTTGACCTGGCCTCGCCGCTCGATGCGCTCACGAGGCTCAACATCGGGTCGCGGCCCGCATCGCGCTCGGGCACGTGGACGGTGGGCGAATTGCGCGCGATCCCGTGGGTGTTTGCCTGGATGCAGAACCGGCTGCTGCTGCCCGCCTGGTACGGGGCCGGCACCGCGCTCGAGGAGGGCGATCGCGAACTACAGCGCGAGATGATCGAGCGCTGGCCCTTCTTCGCGATGCTGTGTTCGACGCTGGAGATGTCGTTGTTCAAGACCGACCTGGGCGTCGCCGAGCGCTATCTCGAGCTGCTCGGCGACGACCCCGCCCGCGAGCTGTGGGAGCCGATCCGCACCGAGCACGACCGCGTCGTACGGACAGTGCTTGAGATCTCCGGCACGAACGCGCTGCTCCAGAGCGCGCCCGCATTGATGGCGCGCCTGTCGCACCGCAACCCCTGGACCGACCCGCTGTCGTACATGCAGATCGACCTCTTGCGGCGCGCCCGCGCCGGCGACCGCGACGCCGAACGGCCACTGCTGTTGACGATCAACGGCATCGCCGCCGGAATGCGTAACACCGGCTGATCCGGTTAGCTCCCGAACGACTTGGGCTAATCGCCGAACACGGCGAGGTCGAGCTGGCTGACGCGCTCGGGGTCGGCGAGGATGTTCATCTCGACGATCTTGCCGCCTCGGACGGTGACGGCCGCGACCGAGAACGGTTGGCCGTCCCGTAGAGAGACCATTCCGGCCGCCCCGTTGATCAGCGCCCGGTGGATCGTCAGATCGACGCGCGACCACATCAGCGCCTGGCTCGCGACGGTCTCCGCGCCCTGGACGTGCCTGGAGATCCCCTCGAGTCCGCCGTCGGCTCTGAGCACGACGTCGGGGTCGAGCACCGCGACGAGCGTATCGAAGTCGCCGTTGCGAGCGGCGGCGAGGAACGCGTCGACGACCTCCCACTGGGCGCTCAGGTCGGCATCGGGAACGGGCGCGGACCCGCGCACGCGCCGGCGCCCGCGGCTGGCGAGCTGGCGCGCCGCGTCCGGCGAACGGTCGAGGATCGTGGCGATCTCGTCGAACGGCACCGCGAACATGTCGTGCAGGACAAACGCGAGGCGCTCGGGCGGGGTGAGCGTCTCGAGCACCACGAGCAGCGCGAGGCCGACCGAGTCGGCGAGGATTGCCTCGTGCTCGGGGTCGGTGCCGTCGGCCGGGTCGACGATCGGGTCGGGCACGTGCACGTCGAGCGACTGCTCGTGCCGCGCCTTGCGCGAGCGGAGCATGTTGAGCGCGACGCGTGCGACGACGGTCGTCAGCCACGCACCGAGGTTCTGGACCTCGCTCGTGTCCGAACGGCTGAGCCTGATCCAGGCGTCCTGGACGGCGTCATCGGCCTCGCTGACCGAGCCGAGCATCCGGTAGGCGACCGCCCGCAAATGGGGCCGATGCTCCTCGAACCGCTGGGCGAGCCATTCCTGCTGATCCATGGTCACATCCCCTCGTTGGGCGCTGTCATGCATTAGACCCTGCTGGGCGACGCGAATGTGACCGCGACGTCGCGCTGTCATGCTCCCCCGGTGACGCGCATCGACGTCCCCGGACACGATCTCGTCGGGATCCGCGCGGCGAACCCCGGGCCGTTCACGCTCAGCGGAACGAACTCCTGGATAGTCGGCCGGGACCCGGCCTGGCTGGTCGACCCCGGGCCGGGCCTCGAGGAGCACGTTGCGGCGCTGATCGCCGAGCTCGAACATCGGGGCGGGCTCGGTGGGATCGCGCTCACGCACCACCATCCCGACCATACCGAGGCGGTGCCTGCGATCCAGGCCCGATATCCGGACGCGCCGCTGGCCGCGGCCGGCGGAGACGTGGACATAGAACTGTCGGACGGCACCGCGTTCGGCCCGCTCGAGGCGATAAAGACCCCTGGACACGCGCCCGATCATCTCGCGTACGTCACCGGCACGGCGGCCCTCACCGGGGACGCGGTGCTCGGCGAGGGAAGCGTGTTCATCTCCCCCGACCCGGGAGCGCTTGCGTCCTATCTGAAAGCCCTGACCGCCCTCCGCGAGCGTCCGCTGACGGTCCTTCTCCCCGGGCACGGGCCCCCGGTGTTCGACCCGGAAGCGAAGCTCACCGAGTACATCTCGCACCGGCTTGACCGCGAGCGGCGCCTCATAGACGCGCTCGCACACGGCAAACGGAGTGCGGAAGACCTGCTCGACGAGGCATGGGCCGACGTGCCCCCCGGCCTGCGCCCGGCCGCGACGGTGACGCTCGCGGCGCATCTCGACAAGCTGGCCGACGAGGGGCGCCTCCCGGAAGGCGTCGAGCGCCCGGCGATGCCTGCTGTAAAGATCACCGCGCGAGCCGGCGAGGATTTAGCTGGCTCTAAATCGCTTGGCCCGGGGATCGGGTCCATGCGAAGTTCCGGCGCGTGGATCGAACACCGCTGGGTCCATCACGACGCCGAGACGACGATCGAAGCTCGATGTCGCGAACCTGTCCTAATCGTCCCTTCTCCACAAACGCCGCCACGGGAACGCGCGCGGTGAACGTTGGGCGGGTGGGCAGGTTCGTGACATGGGGCTTTGAATCGATCGCGCTCGGTGCCGTGATGGTGGTGCTCGCGTCCGCTGAGGTCATGTAGCGCGACGAACGTAGATGGGGAGGTCGGTGGACGTGCGAAAGCTCACGCGGAACACGGTGGCGACGGTCGCGGTTCTGTCGGTGGCGGTTCTGGCCGCCGCTTGCGGCTCTTCGAGCAGTAGCAGTGGCGGTGGTGGCGGCGGCGGGAGCGCCGGCAGTTCTGGTGGCCACGCAGTCTTCGACACCGACGAGTGGGGCGGGGCTGACACAGGGATACGCTCCGGCCGGCTCGAGGATTCAGGGGGGGACGGTGTATTTCACCCAGATCCCCGAGCAGATGCCGAACTACATCTTCCCGATGTACAGCCCACAGGTGTGCGGCACCCAGAACATCAACCAGCTGATGTACATGATGTTCCGGCCGCTGTACTGGTTTGGCAACAACTACCGGCCGACGATCGACTACGACTACTCGATCGGCCAGCAGCCGCAATTCTCGGGTGGCGGCCAGACCGTCACGATCAAGCTGAACGCATGGAAGTGGGCGGACGGCGAGGCCGTGACCTCGCGCGATCTCGAGTTCTGGATGAATCTGATGAAGGCGGATCCAGCGACCGAGTGGTGCGGATACGTTCCCGGCTACTTCCCCGACAACGTGACCAGCTACTCGGCGCCCAATCCGCAGACGTTCGTATTGCACTTCAAGAAGGCATACAGCCCGGAGTGGGTCATCTACGACGAGCTCTCGCAGCTGACACCGCTCCCGCTGGCTTGGGATCGGACGTCCCTGTCCACAGCCGGCACCGACGTCCGACAACGGCCATCTGCCGGATACCACCAAGGCCGGCGCGGCGGCGGTGTACAAGTTCCTCGACGGTCAGTCGAAGGATCTCGGCACGTGGGACACGTCACCGCTGTGGAAGGTAGTCGACGGACCGTTCCGCCTCGAGAACTTCACCAGCAACGGCCAGGTCACGTTCGTGCCCAACCCGGACTACTCCGGGTCGCCGAAGCCGTCGATCTCGAAGCTGGTGACGCTGCCGTTCACGAGCGAGGCCGCGGTCTATAACGAAGTGCGCTCCAGCGGGCCGACCGCCCTCACGATCGCCAGCCTTCCTCAGCAGTACGCGCCCCAGGTGTCGACGTTGACCGCCGAGGGATACAACTACAACAAGGCCGCGAGCTATTCGTTCAACTACTTCCCGCTGAACTTCCACAATCCGAAGGTCGGGCCGATCTTCAGCCAGCTGTACTTCCGGCAGGCGTTCCAGCACCTGATCGACCAGCAGGGCTGGATCGACGCCTTCTTGAAGAACACCGCCAACCCGACGTACGGCCCGGTGCCACCATCGCCGCCGAGCCCGCTCGTCAACGCGGCGCTGCTCACGACGAATCCGTACCCCTTCTCGGTGTCGGCTGCTTCGCAAATCCTGAGCAGCCACGGCTGGAAGGTTGTGCCGAACGGCACCACGACCTGTCAGAACCCGACGCTGTGCGGGACGGGGATCACCAAGGGCGAGGGAATCTCGTTCAATATCGATTACGCGTCGGGGGTCGTGGCGACCGAGGACGAGATGAACGACCTGCAGGCGCAGGCGAGGAAGGTTGGGATCAACATCGACCTGACCACGCACCCGTTCGCGACCGTGATCGGTACGGCGGTCGCATGTGAGCCGACCCAGCCGACCTGCAAGTGGCAGTCGGAGAACTGGGGCGCGGGCTGGATCTACGGTCCGTCATACCTGCCCACCGGCGAGCAGTTGTTCGCGCCCGGGGCGGTGGCCAACTACGGCAGCTTCAGCGACCCATCGACCACGGGGCTGATCACAGGCCGTGACGACGGCGACGAACGCGACGCAGGCCTTGAACGCCTACGCGGAGAACGTCGAGCACATGGTGCCGGTCGTGTTCGGTCCCACCTCGATCGGCACGTACGCGGGTGATGCCGGCGTCCTCGTGGCCAAGAACCTCGGCGGCTATGCGGCGAACGCCTTGGGTCTGATGAACCCCGAGGACTGGTACTTCACCCGGTAACGAGCGATCCCAAATCGGAACTCGGGCGACCCCGCGATGATCGGATTCATCATCCGACGGCTGGGTGAGGCGATCATCGTGACGCTTGGCGTCACGGTGATCACCTTCACCCTGCTGCATCTTCTCCCAGGCAGCCTCGCCCGCGACGTCGTCGGTCCACGGGCATCGCCGCAGGCGATCGCCCAGTTCACCCACCAGAACGGACTGGACAAGCCGGTATACGTCCAGTATTGGCTGTTCCTGGACAAGCTGCTCCACGGCAACCTGGGCTACTCCTACCAGTACAACCGCACGGTCGATTCGCTGCTGGCTAGCGAGCTGCCGCGTGACCTCGTGCTCGGGGGGCTCGCCTTGATCTTCTCGGTGATCATCGCGATCCCAGTCGGAATAGCCCAGGCAGTGCGGCGCAACGGTCCGCTCGACTACGCAGGTACGGGAATCAGCTTCCTCCTGTACTCGATGCCTCAGTACGCGATCGCGCTGCTCCTGATCCAGTTCCTTTCGATCACCTTCCACGTGTTCCCGGCCGAGGCGCCCCAGTCGAGCTCGGCGTTCGGGATGCTGGCGCACCCGTCGGGGCTGGTGCTCCCGGTGGCCGCCCTGACGCTGGTCACCTTCGCCCAGTTCAGCCGCTACATGCGCTCCTCGGCGATCGACACCCTGGCCCAGGATTACATACGCACCGCACGCGCCAAGGGACTCTCCGAGCGGCTCGTCCTTTGGCGGCACCTGCTTCGCAACTCGCTGATCGCGGTCGTTACGCTTGTGGGGCTGTCAATCCCGCTGGTGATCACCGGGACGCTGATCATCGAGCAGGTATTCAACTACCCGGGCGCGGGGCTCGAGTATCTCCAGGCGTCGATCAGCAACGACTACGAGGTGATGCTCGGCATCACCGTGCTGGTCGGCATCGTCACCGTGCTCGGAAACCTATTGGCGGACATCGGCTATGCCATCCTCGATCCCCGGATCAGGTACTGACAGCGCGGCAGCCGAGACGGTCGACCGCGCGCAGGTCGACGTCGACATACTGCCCGAGGGCGGGCAGGTTGTCGCCACCGGCAACCCCTGGGTGGTGGTGGCGAGGACGTTCGCCCAGAATCGGCTCGCGATCGTCGGCGTGGGCGTCGTCGTCCTCGTGATCCTGTTCAGCTTCCTCGGCCCCGTGTTCCACCCCACCGACCAGCTCAACCCGAACCTGGTGAGTGTCAATTTGGCCCCGGGCGGCGGCCATATTCTCGGGACCGACTCGGAGGGCTTCGACATCCTCGGTCGGCTGATGAAAGGGGGGCAGAGCTCGATCGAAGTGGGACTGGTGGTCGGCGTCATCGCCACGCTCCTCGGGCTGATCTACGGTGCCATCTCGGGGTTCTTCGGCGGCGTGGTGGACAGCGTGATGATGCGAGTGGTCGATATCGGCTACGCGATCCCGGTCGTGTTCCTGTTCATCTTCATGGCTCAGGTCTTCAAACCGAGTTTGACGCTCCTGATCGCGCTGCTGGTCGCGGTCTCGTGGCTAATCCCGGCGCGGCTCGTCCGTGGCGAAACGCTCAGCCTGAGGACCCGCGAGTACGTGCAGGCGGTCAAGGTGATGGGCGGTCGCTCGCCGCGCATCATCCTGCGGCACATCATCCCCAACACGATCGGCACGATCATGGTGACCGTCACGTTTCAGATCGCGAATGCGATCCTGACTCTGGCGGTCCTCCAGTACCTGGGTTTCGGCCTCCCGCCGAGCACGCCGACCTGGGGCTCGATGCTGTCCGACGGAACCACCTACCTCCAGGACGGCTACTGGTGGGAGGTGTATCCGGCGCTGATCATGATCGTGATCACGGTCGTCGCGTTCAACTTCATCGGCGACGCGCTACAGGACGCGTTCGACGTACGGCTGCAGGAGAGATAGGACCGTCCGGTGGCGCATCTGCTCGAACTGGACGACCTTCAGACGCGGATCCGGCTACGCAGCGGGACCATCCACGCGGTCGACGGGTTGAGCCTCGAGCTCGACGCCGGTGAGACGCTGGGGATCGTCGGCGAGTCCGGGTGCGGCAAGACGATGGCGGCGATGTCGATCATGCGCCTGCTACCGAGGGGCGGATACATCGCCGGGGGCGAGATCCGCCTGGACGGCCGGGACCTGGTCAAGCTTTCGGACGCCGAGCTGCGCAAGATACGCGGCAGCGAGATCGGGATGGTCTTCCAGGATCCGATGACCTCGTTGAACCCGACGATGACCATCGGCAAGCAGATCGCGGAGGTCGTACTCACCCACCGCGACGTCTCCAGGCACAAGGCGATGGAGCGGGCCGTCGAAGTGCTCGACATGGTCGGACTGCCGCGGCCCGAGGAGCGAATCCGGGCCTACCCCCACGAGCTGTCGGGGGGCCTGCGCCAGCGCGTGATGATCGCCATGGCGCTCGCCTGCAACCCGAAGCTGCTGATCGCCGACGAGCCGACGACGGCGCTGGACGTGACGATCCAGGCCCAGATCCTGGGCGTGCTCGACCAGATCAAGCGCGACCTGAAGATGGGGATCATCCTGATCACGCACGACATGGGGGTGATCGCGGGACGGGCCGATCGTGTGGCCGTGATGTACGCCGGTCGCAAGGTGGAGACGGCGGGGACCGTGGACCTGTTCAAGCGCGTCCGCCATCCGTACACGGAGGCGCTGCTGGCCTCGATCCCGCAGCTGGATCAGGATCGGACGCAGGAGCTGTATTCGATCCCGGGGCTGCCGCCGGACCTCCGTAAGCCGCCGGTGGCCTGCCGGTTTGCTGCTCGTTGCGCGTTTGCCACCGAACGCTGCCGTCGTGAGGACCCGCCGCTGGCCGGCGACGATCCGAAGCATCCGTATGCCTGCTTCCATCCACGCAACGCCTCGGCCGCGGATATGGGCGAGCTGGGCGCATCGCTGCTCGCCGACGCGGAGCAGAACAAGGCGTTGATGGCCACCTTCGGTCGGGAGCTGGAGCTGCTCGAGAGCGCGCCCGGGCCGCAGCTGATGCAGCCCGCCGACCGGAACGGTGGCTCGGAGTTCATCCTCGAGTTCTTGGAGGTGACCAAGGAGTTCCCGGTGACCGCCGGAGCGATCCTGCGTAAGCGGATCGGCGCGGTCCACGCGGTCACCGACGTGAACCTGGCGGTCATGCCCGGTGAGACGTTTGGGTTGGTCGGCGAGTCGGGCTGCGGAAAGACCACGCTTGGCCGCATCGGCGTCGGCCTGGAGATACCGACAGCGGGCCAGGTCAGGTTCAACGGCACCGACCTGGGCCCGCTCAAGCCGGCCCGGTTTCGCGAGCTACGCCGCGACCTCCAATTCATGTTCCAGGACCCGTACTCGTCGCTCGATCCCCGCATGCGGGTCAAGGAGATCATCTCCGAGCCGCTTGACGTCGCCCGGCGCGGCACGCCCAAGGAACGGACCGAGACGGTCCGGCGCCTGCTCGACGACGTCGGGCTTGCCTACGACGCCATCAACCGCTACCCGCACGAGTTCTCCGGAGGACAGCGCCAACGGCTCGGACTGGCGCGCGCGCTCGCTCTAAACCCGAAGGTGATCGTCGCCGACGAGCCCGTTTCCGCGCTCGACGTCTCGATCCGATCGCAGATCCTCAACCTGATGCAGCGCCTCCAGGCCAGCTACGGCCTGACCTACATCGTCATCTCCCACGACCTCTCGGTGGTCAAGTATCTGGCCGATCGGATCGGGGTGATGTACCTCGGCCGGCTCGTCGAACTGGGTCCCGCGCAGCAGATCTACGACAAGCCGGCCCACCCGTATACGGCTGGGCTGCTGGAGGCGATTCCGGTACCCAACCCCGAGGTCGCGAGGAGCAAGCAGCGCGCGGTCGCCATCCGTGGCGAGCTTCCCTCGCCGGTGAACCCACCGTCGGGTTGCCGGTTTCGCACGCGCTGCCCGCGCGCGCAGGACGTGTGCGCCGAGGTGGTCCCGCCGCTGCGGCGGTTCGGCGACCGACACCTGGCCGCCTGCCATTACCCGATGCAACCTCCGCTCCCCGAAGCGCCGATGCAAGGCCCGCTTCCCGAAGCGCCGACTCAAACTCGGCTTCCCGAAGCCCCGGAGGCGGCGTGAGCGTTCGGCTGCCCGATTCCGCAGGACGGGACATCGCGCACGTGAGGGAGACGTTTCGGCCGATGGACGAATCCAGCCGACCGTTGGTTGAGCGCGGGATCCTCCCGCAGGCGACGTACGTCCTCCCGGACGGAACCGCGATGGTCCCCGACGACCACGCTCAGCTGCTCGACGAAGCCGACGGTGATCCCGGCGCGGTCGCCCACAACTTCCGAGCCCGATTCATGTTTGCGGGCGGTCACCCCGACGAGCTCGACGGGGAGTACGAGGCGTGGCTGTCGGGCGACTACGGCGCGTGCCTGTACGCGACCACACCCGAGGCGATCGTCGCCAAATCAGCTCTGATCTCCACTATCGACGCACTTCTGGCCGGCCCGGCGCCGAGGCGCCGCTGGTGGTGCGGTGCGCTCCGGGGAGCGGTTGACGCGCTCGACTCGCTCGAGCGACAGTCCACCGAATCCGATCGACAGCGTTTCGGCGCTCCGACCTCGCGAGACCGCCTGATCACGGCAACGCACGAGCTCTTTCCCGAGATCTGGTCGCGTCAGGCCGCCTCGAGGCCCGATGGGAGCGCGACCGGCGTCCCATCGTCGTGGCCCCGCGAGCCGACGAGCACATTGCCGGCCGGCGACTGCCGATAGAAGACGATGCGCCCGATCCGGTGGCGCTCGATCAGGCCCGCATCGAGCAGCACGGCCAGATGCTGTGAGACGCTGCCCGGACCCACCTCGAGTCGACGCGCGAGGGCAGTCGTAGATCGCGGAGCGTCGAGCATCGCCAGGATCGCTGCGCGCCTGGCCCCGATCAGCGCCGCCAGCGCCTCGGGTGGCGGAGCGAGCGGCTCCCACACCAGTCCGGTGCCGCGCGCGGGATAGATCAGCGTCGGCTGCCACGGTCCTGCGTCGAGGACCGCAACGTTGGGCCAGACGAACACACTGGGGACCAGCAGGAGGCCCCGCCCGCGCAGCTCGAGCGAGGCGCTCCAGGAAGTGTCGACGATCAGCCGGGCGTCGTCGTAGCGAACGGAGTGATCGATATCGCAGAACAGGGCCCGGATGCCGCCCCCGGCGGTCCGATGGGCGCGATAGAGAACATCGCCGTCCAGCGCGGTACGGATTCGCTCCCAGTGGGGCGCGAGCACACGCCGCCAGTACGCGCGCAGGAGGTCGCCCAGCTCCCGGACCGCGTCGTCCGGTGATTCGACGAACCGCCGGAGTGCGGCTGGCACGCCCGCCTGTCTGTAGCACTGGAAGATCTGCTCTCTGATCTGATCCGAGGGCGTCGCCACCATCTGCGCCAACTCCAGTTCGAGTTCGCCGGATGGTCCATCCGGGGGCGGGTGCACGAAATCGGGACTGTGACCACGCGGGGGCTGGAGCGCGCACAGGGTCGCGCAGTCCAGGTCGCGCACCCGGGCACGAGCGTCCATCAGCCACGGGGAGTGCAGCGCCGGCGCCACCGGGCTCTGGAGCGCGCGCACGCTCTGCCAGAGCTCGATCAACGGAGAGACACTGAAGCGAACGCTCGCCAGGTCCGACGGACCGAACCTGATCGTCAGCATCTCGACGAGTATTCGGAGCGGCGGTTACCGCTCGCTGTCATGTCGCTGACGGCCCTCGTCAGATAAGCGTTGCGTGCCCCGGCGAGTTGGCCGATAATCGCCGTAATGCGTTCGCTGGGGAGGACCGCGTCGCAGTTCCGAATCCTCGGGCCGTTGACGGCTACCTTCGAGGGGGAGGCGCTCGCGCTCGGCGGAGACCGCCAGCGTGCCCTGCTTGCCCTCCTGCTCGTGCACGCGAATGAGATGGTCAGCACCGAGCGGCTGATCGAGCAGCTGTTCGGGGATGCGGGGGTCCCCCGGTCGGGCAGCGCCGCCAACGCGGTCCACGTCGCGGTTTCTCGGCTGCGCCGGGCGCTCGGAGACGAGGGCTGCGAGATGCTTCTGACCCGCCGGGGCGGTTACATGCTCGAGCTCGAGGACGGGCAACTCGACGCCGTGGTGTTCGAGCGGCTGATCGACGAGGGCCGTGCGCTGCTCGCGCACGAGAACCCGGCGGCGGCGTCGGCGCGGCTGCGCGAAGCGCTCCAGCTGTGGCGTGGCCCACCCCTCGCCGGCGTTTCTGGGGTCGAGGAGCTGCATGCGGAGATCCGTCGCTTGGAGGAGCTGCATCTGCTGGCGGAGATGGAGCGGATCGACGCGGAGCTTGCGCTCGGTCACGCCGCCGAGGTGGTCGTGGAGTTGGAGCGGTTGATCGCTGTCGCGCCGTTGCGGGAGCGGTTGCGCGGTCAGCTGATGCTCGCCCTGTACCGGTCCGGCCGGCAGGCCGACGCGCTCGCCGCCTATCGAGACGGGTGCACGCTCCTTCGAGACGAGCTGGGTCTGACCCCGAGCGCCGAGCTCAGGGAGCTCGAATCCATGATCCTCCGTCACGACCCCCGACTCGAGCTGCACCGCTCCGAGGCCGGGCAGTCCGCGCCCGATCGGCCGGTCCTGTGTCCGTTCAAGGGGCTGGCCGCATTCGAGAGCTCCGACGCGGAATTCTTCTGCGGCCGCGACCGGGTCATCTCGGAGCTCGTGGCGCGGTTGGCCGAGTGGCCGCTGGTGGGCATCCTCGGGCCGTCGGGGATCGGCAAGTCCTCGCTCCTCCGCGCGGGCGTGCTGCCAACGCTTCGCGGGGGGGCGCTGCCAGGCAGCGCCGGCTGGCGGCAGGTCCTGCTGCGGCCCGGAAAGCATCCGTGCGAGGAGCTCGGGCGCGCGCTCGGCGCAGACATCGGGCAGGTGGTCGCCGGCGTCGATCACGGTGCCCGGATCGTGGTCGCGATCGACCAGCTCGAAGAGCTGTTCACGGTCTGCGAAGCCGAGGTCGAGCGGTCCGAGTTCCTCGGTCGGCTCGTGAGCGCGGCGAGCGACCACGACCGGCGCTTGCTGCTCCTGTGCACGTTGCGCGCGGACTTCTACGGCCGGCTGAGCGCGTATCCGGGATTCGCGGATCTGCTGAGCCGGAGCCACGCGCTGGTGGGTCCGCTCGATCGCGACGAGCTCAGGGAGACGATCGAGCGGCCGGCCGCGCGCGCCGGACTCGAGGTCGAGCGGCCGCTGGTCGAGGCGCTGGTTGAAGACGTCGCGGAAGAGCCAGGGGGTCTGCCACTCCTGTCGACGACGCTGCTCGAGCTGTGGCAGGCGCGCAGCGGGCGGGTGCTTCGCCTCCAGGACTATCGCGCCACGGGCGGGGTCCACGGGGCCGTCGCGCGGATCGCGGAGGCCGCATACACGCGGCTGTCGGAGCCCGAGCGGCGCGTCGCCCGCAGCTTGCTGCTCCGGCTCGCCGAGGTCGGGGACGGTGCGCCCGAGCGTCGGTTGGTCCCGCTGGAAGAGATTGACCGGATCGACGGCGCCGCGCCGGTGCTGGAGGCGCTGACCGACGCGAGGCTGGTCACGGTCGGATCCGGAGCGGCGGAGCTGTCGCACGAGGCGCTGCTGCGCGAGTGGCCGCGTTACCGCGCCTGGCTCGACGAGGATCGAGTCGGGCGCCGGCTACACGCCCATTTGCGCGTCGCCGCCGGCGAGTGGGACGCGCGCGAGCCGGGATCCCGCCGACCTCTACCGCGGCGCCAGGCTCGCGGGCGCAGTCGAGTTCTGCGCACAGCACTCCGACGAGATGGACCGTCTCGAGCGCAGGTTCGTCGCGGCGAGCCGGGCCGAAGCCGACCGCGAGGTGCGCCGCCAGCGCGCGCAGAACCGGCGGCTGCGGGCGCTCCTGATCGGCGCCGCCGTGTTGTTGGTCCTCACCGTGGTCGCCGGCGTGGTGGCGGTGATCGGCCAGCAGCGAGCGAGCAGCGATGCGCGTCTGGCGGTCGCCGAGGAAGACGCCGCGCTCGGCCGACAGCTCGGCGAGGAGGCCGTGAACGAGCCGAAACTCGACGTGGCGGCGCTGCTGGCGCGCGAGGCGGTGGCGCTCGACACCGCACCACAGACGGAGGGGACGCTGCTGTCGACGTTGATGCGGAGCCCCGCGGTGATCGCGACGTTCTCGATGCCCACTAACTCGGCTCCGAACGTGTCCGTCGCGCCCGACGGCCAGACGTTGGCGGTGGCCGACGGCGTCGCCGACCAGGTCCGGTTCTATGACACCCGGACGCGCGCGCCCGCGGGCCGACTGCTGACCGACTTCTTCGGCGATCA
Organism: uncultured Solirubrobacterales bacterium; assembly: GCA_963849675.1. GTDB lineage: Bacteria > Actinomycetota > Thermoleophilia > Solirubrobacterales > Solirubrobacteraceae > Palsa-465. The sequence continues at coordinate 79,563 of CAWKIW010000004.1, forward strand.
GCCGCCGACGTACTCCGCCGATGGCTCGGTGCTCGTCTATTCGGCGGGCGCGTTCCTCGCCGTGCGCGACGCGCGCACCCTGGCGCTGCGCAAGCGGTTGCTGATCGGCCCGCCGTTCAGCAAACAGCAGACGGCCGACGTGCCCGACGCGAGCGTCATGATCGGGCCCGGCGAGCGGACGGTGTACTACGCCTACTGGCTGCTGAATCAGGCCGGTCAGCCGACCGACGCTTACCTGGCCCGGTGGTCGATGCCGAGCGGCCGCGGCCTGCCGACGGTGAGGCTCGGATCCGGCCCGCTGCTCGCGGTATCGCTGATCGACGGGGGCGCCGAGGTGATGGTCGTGACCGCGCACGACATCGGCACCTACGACGCGCAGACGCTGCGGCTGGAGCGATCGGTGGCGATCGCGCCGGCGCCGGCATCCCCGTCGGCGGCCGCGGTCAGCCCCGACGGAGCCACGATCGCGATCGGCGCGGAGAATGGCTCGGTGTCGTTCGTCGACGCCGCGACCGGCGCCGTGAGGCCCGGTGCCGGTGGACACGCGGCGGCGGTCGCGAGCGTCGTGTACGCCCCCAACGGCGGGAAGGTGATGACCGCCGGCGACGACGGGAGGGTGATCGTCTGGGATCCCGCGACCGACGCCGAGGCGGCCGTGCTACCCGGTCCCGCCGGGCACGTCGAGGATGCGAAGGTGAGCCCCGATGGCTCCACGCTCTACACGTCGGCGATTGGCGGCGGGGTGCTGGCCTGGGACCTCACCGGCGAGCGAAGCTTCGGACACAGCGCGCGCCTCGATCGCGGGCTGCGGTGCTGCGACACGATCTCTCCGCCCGAGCCCGCCCTGGCGCTCTCGCCCGACGGGGCGAGGTTTGCGGTGCCGATCGCGGCCTCGACCGTCGGTCTGTTCTCGACGCGCACGCTCGCGCGCCTGGGGTCGTTCACGATCGCGCCGGCGGACGATCCGATCACGGCGCTCGCGTGGGCGCCGGACGGCGCCACGCTCGCGGTCGGGGCTCATGGCGGCGTGGTGCAGGTGTGGGACGTCGGCGGCGCGCCGAGGCTCGATCGCACGCTGTCTGGGCTGGCGCCGCTGCCCGAGCTGTCCGAGGCCGTCCAGTCACTCGCCTTCTCGCCTGACGGCCGGCTCCTCGCCGGCACCGACAAGAGCGAGGGCAGCATGGTCGGGCACACGATCGCCTCGCCGCTCGCGACGATGGCCATCTGGAACGTCGGCGCCGGAACGCTGGTCGGGCCGCTGGCAAGCCTCGGCGCCGGCAACGGCCTGACGGGATCGGACGAGGTGGCGTTCTCTCGCGACGGCAAGCTGCTCGCGGCAAGCCTGCTGGTCGGCGGCGTCGGTGTGTTCGACCCGTCCACCGGACAGCTCCTGCGGACGCTCGCCGATCCAGGCGACGAGAGCACCTCGGTCGCGTTCGGGATCGGCGACACGTTGGCGGCGGGCACCGTCGGCGGGGCGGTCGAACTGTGGGACGCGGCCACCGGCAGCAAGGTCGCCCCGGCGCTGCTCGCCGACACCTCGGAGATCACCAACGTGGCGTTCGACGAGAGCGGACGGCGTTTCGTGACCACCGGCGACGATGACGGCACGATCAAGCTCTGGTTCACCGCCGGTCTACAGCAGGAAGGGCCGCGGCTGCCTTCCGACGCTGACTCAACGGCGGCGGCGGCGTTTGAACCCGGTGGAGGGGGGCTCGTCGTCGTGGACGACCGGGGTGGCGCGTTCACATGGCCGACCTCACTGGCGGCGTGGGAGCAGCGCGCGTGCTCGGTCGCCGGCCGGAACCTCACGCGGCCGGAATGGGCAGAGCTCGTGGGGGGACCGCGCTACACGACGGTCTGTCCCTGAGCTAGTTCGTGACCAGGCGCTTGCGCGCGATCTCTAGCGCGGCGGTCAGGGGCGTGGCGCCGGTCGCGTCGGCCTCGTCGAAGATCTGGGTGATGGTCTCGCCGATCCGGCGGACGCGCCGGCCGGCGGCGGTGGGGTTGTATCCGTTCTGCTCCTCGGCGATGTTGATCAATCCGCCGGCGTTGACGACGAAGTCGGGCGCCCACAGGATGTGACGGGCCGCGAGCAGTTCCGCGATCGCCTCGTTAGCGAGCTGGTTGTTGGCGGCGCCGGCCACGATCTGGCAGCGGAGGCGCGGCACTGTCTCCTGGTCGAGGACGCCGCCGAGCGCACACGGAGCCACGACGTCTACATCCATCTCGAGCGCCTGCGTCGGAGTCGTCCAGCCGGCGTCGAGCTCGTCGGCGAAGCGGCGCTTGCGCTCATCGATGTCGCTCACCACCAACGTGGCGCCCGCCTTCGCGCATCGCTTGGCGACCCGCAATCCGACGTGCCCGAGTCCGATCACGGCGACCGTCCGCTGTTTGAGCGAGCTCGACGAGAACACCCGCTCGCAACAGGCGCGAATCGCGGCCTCGACGCCCAGCGCGGTGTACGGGCTCGGATCGCCCGAGCCTCCCCGACCGCGAGGGAGCCCCGCGACGTGCGTCGTGCGCTGCGCGATCACCCGCATGTCGCGGCTGGAGGTGCCGACGTCCTCGGCGGTGATATAGCGGCCCTGGAGGGACTCCACGGTGTCGGCGAAATCGAGCAGCGCCGCGGTCCGGCGCGTGGAGGTAAGGACCGTCGCCGGCGCGGTCATGATCACGCCCTTGCCGCCCCCTAGGGGAAGGTCGGCGACGGCGGACTTGTACGTCATCGCCCGCGATAGCCGCAGCGCGTCGCGCAACGCCTGGCGTGCATCGGCGTATCCCCACATCCGGCATCCGCCCAGCGACGGTCCGCGGACCGTCGAGTGCACCGCGACGAACGTGTACAGGCCGGATCGCCGCCCGCGGCGCACGACGACATCCTCGTGGTCGAGGGTCTCCTCGTATCCGTCTATCGTCGGATCGTCCTGCGAGTCGGCGGGTCGATCCGCGCCCGGCCTGCTCACGGTGCGGGCGGCGGAGACCAATACGCGGTCGTCGAGGTCGACGATCCCGCTCCGGTCGTGGTGGTCTGAGCGCTGCCCGTGCTCGTACTCGAGGTAGTGGAACCGTCGGTGCTGGCGGAGCCCGGCTGCGTGGTCGAGCCGGAAGAACTGGACGACGACTGTCCGGTCCCCGCCGTCGTGGACGAGGTGGTTGATGGATCGGTCGACGTCGTCGCCGCCGCCGATCCGTCGGTCGGATTCTTGAGGCCGCCGCCGGCGCCGGTGCCGTTGGACGTCGCGCCGCCGCCGGTGCTGTTCGTTGCGGACGTGCCGCCGGTGGCCTGTGACTTCAGCTTGATCGGCACCTTGACCGTGGTCGTCGAGGTCGTCACGGTCGTGGGCACGGCTGCGGACGGCGTCTTCGCGACCGGCGTGATCCGAGGCTGCGGCTGCGACGGCTGCGATGAGGCCATCGCCGGCGCAGACTCGAGCGGCGCATCCGCGCTCGAGTACGCGACCCGTGCGACGGTCTGCCGCACCACGTGATGGCTCACCGGCGCGATCCGGGCCACCCGCGCGTGTTGATGGTGGTGTGACGTCGGCGGAGTGATCGTGTGCTGGAGCTCGACGGCGCCGCCGGCGGTCACCACCGCGGCCGCAAGCAACGTCGCGACGTGTGTGGCTCCCGCGCTCATCGCGCCGATGCCGACGACTGCCGATCCGGTTCCCGCTCCCGCCCCGGCGCCCGCCGCGAGCGCGCCACCGGCCGCGCCGCCTCCGGCTCCACCGAAGCCGAGGACGTTCGCGAGCACGCCGACCGGTCCGAGGGTCGGGACGAGCGCGCCCAACCGTCTGCTCACTCCGCGCAGCTGGTGGCGGAACTCCCGGCAGCCGTCGCAGTCCCGCATGTGGCGCCGCGCCGTGGCATTCGGGCGCAGGCCGCGGTCGTGGGAGATGATCAGCTCCTCGCGGATGTCCGAGCATGCCGTGTCGCGGGCTTCGAGCGCCTGCCCGAGCGCGAGTCGCGCCCGCACGAGCAGCGATTTCACCGCCGGCACCGTGACCCCGAGCGCGCCGGCCATGTCGGCGTAGGACATTCCGCCGAGCTCGCGCATCAGGAGTGCGGACCGCTGTTGCTCGGGGAGCCTGCGGACGTCGGCGATCAGGCGCCGGAGCGACTCGCGCCGGTCGGCCTCGTCGATCGGGTCGTGAACGGGGGAACGCAGGAGCTCCAACACCTCCGGCGGAGGCGGGGACGGCCGGCGCAGCTCGTCGATGCAGCGGTTGTGCGCGACGCGGTAAAGCCAGGCCCGGAGCGCGAGCTCGCGGTGGTTGGCCCGCAGGCCCGCGTACGCGCGCACGAAGATGTCCTGGAGCGCGTCCTCGGCGTCCTGGCGGTGGGGAAGCATCTGCCGCGTGTAGGCGAACAATCGCTGCCGGTAGCGGTCATGGATCACGCGGAACGCGTCGTCGTGACCCGCACGGAACAGCGCAACGAGCTGCTCATCCGAACGCAGGCGAAGAAGCGGCGCCCCGATCGATGTCCGCGTCCGGGCTACTGCAGCCGGTGCTGGGAGGGCGGAAGCTTCCATGTGAACCCCCACTCACTCTAACGCCTAGACCGGGTGAAGGTTTCGGAAAGATCGCGTCCGGCCGCCGGCGCGCCGCGAGTGTCAGGACCGCTACACCGCCCCGCGCGCCGGATCGCGGCGATACTCTGAGCAGGGCAAATGGACCCCGCCTCCGGAATTGCAATTCCTGTCGCGTTCGGCGCCGGGTTGATCTCATTCCTGTCGCCGTGCGTGCTGCCGCTCGTGCCCGGCTACATCTCGGCGGTGGCCGGCGTGGCGCCGGCGGAGATCCGGGCGAGCCGTGTGATCGGTCCGAGCCTCGCCTTCGTCGCGAGCTTCTCGGCGATCTTCATTGCGCTCGGGCTACTAGGCCAACAGGCGCTTCACGGGGCGTTGACCGGGCCCGCGGCGCTCAAGATCTCCGGGGCGGTGATCATCGCGATGGGGCTGCTGTTCGTGCTCGCGCCGTTCGTGCCTCGGCTCTCGCGCGAGTGGCATGTGGGCAGCCTGATGGCCCGGGCCGGGCGCAGCGGCCCCGTGCTGACCGGGGCCGCGTTCGCGCTAGCGTGGACGCCCTGCACCGGTCCGACGCTGGGGGCGATCATCACCGCGGCCGGCGTGTCGGGATCGGCCGCGCGCGGCGCGTTTCTGCTGGCCGTGTACTGCGCGGGCCTTGCCGTTCCGTTCCTGATCACGGGGCTCGCGTTCGGAACCGTTACGTCGGCCCTGACCGTGGTCCGCCGCCACTACGCGGTCGTGATCACCGCCGGCGGGGTGGTGCTGATCGGAATGGGCGTCCTGATCTGGACGGGCGAGTTCACGCAGCTGAACATCACGGTCAACCACTGGCTGCAGACACTAGGGCTGCCCGACCTCAACTCGGACACCTGAGCTCGCGGGGCTGGGGCAGCGCCGCCCGCGGGCCGGGGCTGCGGCGGGCCGCGGGGCCGTTTCCGCGGCGGGACACATCTCCGACTGCATCGGTTGGACTTAGGCTGCCCTAATTTGGTACGCTGCCCAGCGGTAATTAGGGAGGCCTAATTCCCCCCGGAGGTCCCATGTCGTTCGCGCAGACCGTCGTCCTAGGTGCACTCGCCGGATTCACGATTTTCATCGGCCTCCCCGTCGGCCGGCTGCAGCTACTGAATAGCCGCGCGCGCGTGGCGCTCGCGATGTTCTCGGTCGGGGTGCTCGCGTTCATCTTCGTCGATGTCATGCAGGGCGGTCTCTCGATCGTCGATGACGCACTCACGGCATTCAAGGACGACAGAGGAAGCCTGGGTCACGTGATCTGGCTCGTGATCCTGCTCGCCGCCGGATTTACGGCCGGTAGCGCCGGCCTCGCGATGCTCGAGCGGGTGATGCGTCCGGCGAGCGCTCGCAAGCCTCCGATCGCCGGCGGCGCCGGTGCCGCCGCCGTCGCCGGCGCCGAGCCCGAACCGCTCGCGCTCGAGATCGACGCGGCCCGTCGGCGCGCGCTCCGGGTCGGGCTGACGATCGCGGCGGCGATCGGCGTGCACAACTTCGCCGAGGGCCTCGCGATCGGCGTGAGCGCGCGGGCCGGCGCGATCAGCCTCGCGACCGTGCTGATCATCGGCTTCGCCCTCCACAACGCCACCGAAGGGTTCGGGATCGTCGGCCCGCTCGGCGACGTCAAGCCGTCGTGGAAGTGGCTCGGCCTCGCCGGCTTGATCGGCGGCGGCCCGACCTTCCTCGGTTCGATCGTCGGCTACGCGGTGACGAGCGCCCCGCTCGAGCTCGCGTTCTACGCCTGCGCCGGCGGCGCGATTCTGTACGTGATCGGCGAGATCTGGAACGGGATGCGCCGCTACGGCTACCGCGAGCTCGGGTTGCTGATGGTCTCTGCGGGCTTCCTGGTCGGTGTCCTGACCGACCTGGTCGTCACCTACGGCGGCGGCTGAGTCGCGCGGTTAATCGTCGTCTTCGTTGTGGCGCTCGCGCCACCGGAGTGCGGCGGCCTCGGCGCTCGCCGAATGCCGGTTCGGCACGCCCTCGTCGGCCTCGGGAACCGCCGACGGCGGATCGTGGTCGACGTCGTCGTCGGGGTGCGCCTGACCCCAGCGGGTCGCCGCAGCCTCGGCGCTGCTGGAACGGCGCCGCGGTGCGTCTCTACGTGTCGTCTCGTCGGACACTTCGAAACCTCCCTCCTTCGCCTGAGGACAAGCCTAGCGGGCCGCTTGGGCCTCGTACACGCCCCGGGCCATGTACAAGGCCCGCAACCTCCGCGCCCCGCCGGCACCTTCGGGACGTAAGCATGCGGGGGACGCTTATGTCCCGGGGATTGGGCTGGGGGCAGGGGCTTCCGGGACTTGTTCATGGCCTCCGCGCCCCCGGGCGTGAACGTCGTGAAATGTGCGACCGCGCTGGGATACGCGATGCGCTCCCGCGTGAACCGGATGGATAGGCTCCGCCGGCCGAGTGAGCCCGAGCATCCCGATCCCGCCCCACGACCTGCCGTTGAGCGGCGGGTCGCCGTTCCCGCCGATCGCGGACTACGGGTTCCTGTCGGACTGCCACACGGGTGCGCTGGTCGCTCCCGACGGCAGCATCGAGTGGATGTGCATTCCGCGGTTCGACTCGCCGAGCGTGTTCGGGACGCTGCTCGACCGGCGCGCGGGCTCGTTTCGCGTCGGGCCGTACGGGACGGTCGTGCCGCTGTCGGTGCGCTACGTGCCGGGAACGATGATCATCGAGACGACGTGGATGACGCCGTCGGGCTGGATCGTGGTCCACGATGGGCTGACGATCGGGCCGTGGCACGACGACCACGCCGACGAGACGTCGCACACGCGGCCGCCGACCGATCACGACGCCGATCACATGCTGGTGCGGCACATCGAATGCATCCAGGGCACGGTTCAGGTCGAGGCGGTGTGCGAGCCGATGTTCGACTACGGGCGCACGCCGGCCAAGTGGGAGATGGTCGAGGAGGACTGGTCGGCGGCCGAGGCGAGCGACGGGGAGACGGTCCTGCGGCTGATCACCGACCTGCGGATCGGGATCGAGGGCAACCGGGCGCGCGCCCGGCACACCCTGAACGAGGGCGAGGAGCGGTTCGTCGCGCTCGGATGGAGGCACGGCCTGAACGGCCCCGAGCACTGCGCCAATGCCAAGCACCGACTCCAGACCACGTTCCACTACTGGCGCGACTGGCTCGCCGGCGGCCGCTTCCCCGACCATCGGTGGCGCCAGTACCTCCAGCGCTCGGCGCTCACGCTGAAGGGTCTGACGTATGCGCCGACCGGCTCGACGGTGGCGGCCGCCACGACGTCGCTGCCCGAGACGCCCGGCGGTGAGCGCAACTGGGACTACCGGTACTGCTGGATGCGCGACGCGACGTTCACGCTGTGGGCGCTGCACGCGCTCGGCCTCGACTGGGAGGCCGACGACTTCATGCAGTTCGTCGCCGACCTCGGGCGCAACGGCGACGGAGCGCTCCAGATCATGTACGGCCTCGGCGGCGAGCGGGACCTGCACGAGCAGGAGCTTGCCCACCTCAAGGGCTACGAGGGCGCCGCGCCGGTCAGGATCGGAAACGGCGCCTACCGGCAGCGCCAGAACGACGTGTACGGCGCCGTGCTCGACTCGGTCTATCTGCACACGCGGGCGGGCGGCCACATTCCCCAGCGGCTGTGGCCGATCCTCCAGGACCAGGTGCGGTGCGCGCTCGACGTGTGGCAGAAGCCCGATCAGGGGATCTGGGAGGCGCGCGGCGAGCCCAAGCACTACGTGTCCTCGAAGCTGATGTGCTGGGTGGCGGCCGACCGTGGCTCGCGGCTGGCCGAGCTCGAGGGCGAGGTCGAGCTCGCCGCCGAGTGGCGCGCGGGTGCCGACGCAGATCCGCGAGGACATCCTCGCGCACGGCGTGTCCGACCGCGGCGTGTTCCGCCAGCACTACGAGACCGATGCGCTCGACGCCTCGACGCTGCTGATCCCGCTGGTCCGGTTCCTGCCCGCCGACGACGAGCGGGTCAAGGCGACCGTGCTCGCGATCGGGTCAGAGCTCGAGGAGAGCGGCTTCGTGCTCCGCTACCGCGTCGACGAGACCGACGACGGGCTGACCGGCGAGGAGGGCACGTTCCTGATCTGCTCGTTCTGGCTCGTCTCGGCGCTGTCGGAGATCGGCGAGGCCGACCGGGCGCGCGAGCTGTGCGAGCGCCTGCTCGCGCACGCCTCGCCGCTCGGCCTGTACGCCGAGGAGCTCGAGGCGCGCACCGGGCGCCACCTCGGCAACTACCCGCAGGCGTTCACGCACCTGGCGCTGATCAACGCGGTCATGCACGTGATCTCCCACGAGGAGGCAACGGCCTAGGGGCTGCTTCGCAGCGTCCGTGGGGCCAACTCCGGCGGGCGTCCATGCCCGCCGGGCCTGGTCGCGACCACCCCGGCCGGGCAAGGATGCCCGGCCGCCCGGCCCCATGGATGTCGAGCGCAGCGAGACCCAGAAAAACGCTACGACCGGCGGGCCAGCTCGCGCTTGGCGGTGCGGCGGAACCGCAGCGCCTTGCCGGCGTTTGCGCGGAGCATCGCCACCCGGGACGCCGGCGCCTCGAACCCGCCGACGAGCTTGTGGGGGACGAGCCGCCAGCCGTCGTCGTCCTGGACCAGATCGCCGCGGACCTGGAAGTTCTCCATCCACGACAGCTCCGGCTCGTGGAGGTGGGCGGTCAGGCAGGCCAGGCCGGGCTGGAGCGGCGCGCCCTCGGCCGGCGCGTCGATGCAGATCCAGCGGTTGGACTCGTCGGCGTGGACGGGCGCGCGCATCGAGAACGGAAAGCCGTCGGGCGAGACGATCGCGAGCACGGCGGTCGGGTAGCGCCTGCCGAGCTCGAGCATCCTGGGGTGCCAGGCGCCGGCGCCGCCCTCGGGGCCGGCGTGGAACCGCTCCGGCTCCTCGGAGTGGCCGGAGCGAACCTCCTCCATGTGGGCGTCGTACAGCGCGGGCTCGGCGTTCGGCGCGCCCGGCGGCCACACGTAGACGCGCTCGGGGCGGACGTGGACGTAGATCCGCGCGAAGTACCAGCCGAAGAACCGCCGGATCGGCTCGGGTGGCAGCCGGCGGACGGCGCCGGGCAGCTTCTCGGCCGACTCGCGGGCGTAGCGCTCGCGGTTGGCCTCGAGGTCCTGGTCGTCGACCTCGGCCGATCCCTGGACGAGCACCGTCGGCGGATCGTTCAGGCCGCTCCCGGTCGGGTCGGAGAACAGCATCGAGACGAGCGGGTTGGCCCGCGCGTCGTTGGCCTTCTTCGGGAGGCCGAGCCCGGTGGTCACGTCGATGCACGGGTCGCCCGGCTTGTAGTAGGGCGTGACGGGCCAGGTGATCGGCTGGCCGGCGCTGTCGACGGTCGTCAGCTCGGTCGTGACGAAGCGGTCGAACACCGCCTGTACGTCAGATGGAAGAGATGCCGTCACGGCGCGTCACTCAGAGTAACCGGGCTCGCCGGGAAGCACGATCCGCGCGGTCTCGCCCTGGGTGATCACCCGCGGCTGGACCGGATGGACCTCGCGCCCGCGCGCGTGCGCGAGCAGCGCATCGGCCGAGTCGAACACCGACAGCTGCTCGAGGTGCTTGATCGTCGGGAACACGAGGAACAGCTCGCCGCGTGCGCGCGCCTCGAGCGCGGCGGTCGGCGCGTACCAGCGAGCGTCGACGACCTCGCTGCCGTCGACCCGCGCCTCCGCTCCCGCCGGGAGCGGCGCCAGGAAGAACCAGGTGTCGAAGCGGATCTTGACCTCGGCCGGAGTGATCCAGCGCGAGAACGGCACGAGCTCGGCGGGATCGGCGATCGAGATCCCCGCCTCCTCCTCGAGCTCGCGGATCGCGGCGGCGCGCAGGGCGGGGTCGCCGTGGCCCTCGTCGCGGTCGACGGCCCCGCCCGGGAACACCCACGCGCCGCCCATGAAGCGGGCGTTCGGGTTGCGCTGGACGAGCAGCACCTCGAGCGCGCTCGCGCCGCCGCGCAGCACGATCACCGTGCCGGCCGGCCGCGGGACGGTCGCTCGCCGAAGTTCAGCTGCTCGCCGGGGCCGGGTCGATCGGTGCTCATGACGCCCTCCGCCATCGTGAGCCGCATTCTCCCCGACGCGCACGTTAGCCTTGTCCGAGTGAAGTGGATCTGCGGATCGTGCGGCTTCATCTACGACCCCGCCGAGGGAGATCCCGACGGGGGCATTCCGGCCGGGACGGCGTTCGAGGACATCCCCGAGACGTGGTTCTGTCCCGTGTGCGGCGCGCGCAAGCGCGACTTCGAGCCCTACGACGAGTAGCCCGCGTAGCTAGGCCGGCGCGGGCGATCCGCTCGTAGTCGAACAGGCCGGCCTGCTCGACCTCGACCTCGGCCTCGATCTCGCTCGAACTCGTGGCTCGTTCGAGGTCGGGCTCGGGCAGCACGGTGGAGTGCGGGTCGAAGCCGACCTCACGGGCGGCGTTGCCGAGGACCCGGGCGGCGGCCTGCAGCTCCTCGGGGCGGTGCGACGCCATCACGGTCAGCCGCAGCCGCGCGCCGAGAGCGGGCACGGCCGGCGGGACGATCGCCTGCGCGAACAGGCCGCGAGACAGCGCGGCCTCGCACACGCGCAGCGTGACCGCGGGATCGCCCACCACGACGGACATGATGTGCGTGCTCGAGCCGTTCAGGCCGAAGCCTTCCTGCTCGAGCCCATCGCACAGCGTGGCCGCGTTCAGCTGCAGCCTGGCGACCAGGCGCGGGCCGCTCCTCGAGCAGCGCCAGCGCCGCCGCCGCGCCGGCGATCGCCGGAGGCGACGGCGCGGTCGAGAAGATCAGCGTGCGGGCCGCGTTCAGCAGGTACTGCGTCATCGTGCGATCGCACGCGACGAACGCGCCATAGGAGCCGAGCGACTTCTCGAGCGTGCCGAGGATCACGTCGACGTGGTCCTCGAGCCCGAGCTCCGCGAGCACGACCGCGTCCGCCGGGGCCGAGCGCGCCGATCCCGTGGCTCTCGTCGATCAGCAGCCGTACCCGGTGGCGCTCGGCGAGCTCGACGATCTCCTCGAGCGGCGCCACGTCGCCGTCCATCGAGAACACCGCCTCGCTGACGATCAGCGCGCCGCGACCCTGCGCCTGGCCGAGCCCCCAGGCCAGGTGCTCGACGTCGCCGTGGTCGTAGACGAACACCTCCGCGCGCGACAGCCGGCAGCCGTCGATCAGCGAGGCGTGGTTCAGCTCGTCCGAGAACACGACGTCGCCCGGGCGGGCGAGCGCGGCGACCACGCCGGCGTTGGCGAGGAACCCCGAGCCGAACAGGAGCGCGCTCTCGCGGTGCAGGAACGCGGCGAGCCGCTCCTCGAGCCGGCGATGGACGGTCATCGTCCCCGACGCCAGCCGCGAGGCTCCCGCGCCGACGCCCCAGCGCATCGCGGCCTCGGCGGCGGCCTCGCGCACGCGCGGGTGGTCGGCGAGACCGAGGTAGTTGTCCGAGCACAGCAGCAGCACCGGCTTGCCGTCGAGCACGACGTGCGGACCCTGCGGACCGCTGACCATGCGCACGCGACGACCCAGGCCCATCGACTTCAGCTCGCCGAGGCGGGCTTCGATCTCGATCATGTGGCGCTCCCCAGACGCGTTGGAGGTGGCGGCATCTGGGCCGTCAGCGTAAGCGCGAGGCCGGACGGACCGGCGGCGTCTGCGGCGCGTTCAGCGTCCCTGCCAGCGCGGCGGGCGCTTCTCGGCGAACGCGCGGACGCCCTCGCGGAAGTCCTCGCACGAGAAGCACGCGCGGCGCAGCTCGATCAGCTCCTGCTCGGTCTCCGGGTCCATCGCGCCCTGCGCCGCGAGCACCTCGCGGATCACGCGCTTGTTGCCTTGCTGGGCGAGCGGCGCGTTGGCTGCGATCTCGGTGGCGAGCTCGAGCGCCTCTTCGGCCAGGCGGCCGTCTTCGGCGATCGCGTTGACGAGCCCCCACTCGCGCGCGGTGCGCGCGTCGATCCGGCGGCCGACGAGAAACAGCTCGCGCGTGCGGGGCGCGCCGATCGTGTCGATGAACTTGCGGATCCCGGTGTGCGAGTAGACCAGCCCGAGCTTCGCCGGCGGCATCCCCAGCGCGATCGTCCCGGCGGCGATCCGCAGGTCGCACGCGAGCGCGAGCTCGAGTCCGCCGCCGATCGCGTGGCCGTTCAGCGCGGCCAGGGTCGGATACGGGTACGCCTCGACGGCATCGAGCGCGGCCGCGAACGGGTTGGCCACGAGCCGGTCGGCCTCGTCGGCGAACTGGTCGTTTCCTCGCAGGTCGCCGATGTCGTAGCCGGCCGAGAACGTCGTCTGCTCGCCGGTGATGATCACGCAGCGCGCGTCGATCTCGGCGCAGCGTCGAGGCGAAGCCGTCGAGGATCGCGTGGTCGAGCGCGCCCCGCTTGGCCGGGTTGGAGATCGTCAGTCGCGTGACGCCGGGCGCCGGCTCGTCGACCAGCAGCCGCCCGCCGGCCGGGCGCGGTCCGTCGGGGTCACTCGAGGACAACGAGCGTGTCGCCCTCGGAGACCGATTGGCCCTCCTCGCACAGGATCTCCTTGACCACGCCGGGATCCTCGGCCTCGACCGGCATCTCCATCTTCATCGACTCGAGGATGACGACCGTGTCGCCCTCCTCGACGTTGTCGCCGACCTCGACCTCGATCTTCCAGACGGTGCCCGTGATGTGGGCCTCGACCTCGGGCAACTCAGCCTCCAGTGCTCGTGGAACGGCAGGAGGATAAGCGACTAGTGCCGCACCGGGTCGGGCCCACGACGGGCCGGCGGTCAGTACGCCCCGGGAAGTCCCGCCGGGCAGCGGAAGTTGACCTTCAGCGGCGCGCCATTGGGGCGTTTGCCCTTGTAGACGATCATGGCCTGCTTGAACGCCGGGTTGACCTGATTGGGACAGGTCTTCGGCTTCGACAGCGTGACCTTCACCGCGACCGAGTGGGTGTGGCCCGCGACGCAGCTGGGGGTGCAGTTATTGGCCGTGAAGTTGCCGTTCGCCACGGCCTGGGTGTTGCTCCAGCTGGACCATTTCAGCTTGCCCAGCCAGGTTCCGCCGTCCCCGCAGGACAGCGTGATCCTCTGCGGCTTGAACTTGAGGGTCTGACAGTTGATCGCCTGGGGCTGGCTGGTGTTCGCGGCAAGAGCTGCCGACGGCACGGCCAAGAGGGCCAGGACGATCGTGATCTTGATTGCGTTACGCATAGTGGTTCACGGAACACCTCCGGGCAATAGCGGAACGGTGCGGTCGACGTCCGGCGTGCGACTAGCCAAACGTGGCGGGGTCGGGGCCGGTGCGCTGCTCGCGATCGAGCTCGAACAGCGCGTGCATGTCGTCGTCGCTCAGCTCGAAGTCGAACAGCTTGAAGTTCTCCTTGATCCGGGTTGGCGTGACCGACTTCGGGATCACGACGTTCCCGAGCTGGATGTGCCAGCGGAGCACGACCTGCGCGGGAGTGCGGCCGTGGGCGGAGGCGATCCGCATCGATCGTCTCGTCGTCGAGGAACTGGGCCTTCCCGAGCGGGCTCCACGCTTCGGTCGCGATCCCGTGCTCCTCGTGGAACCGGCGCAGCTCGAGCTGCTGGAGACGCGGGTGTAGCTCGATCTGGTTGACCGCGGGTACGACGCCGGTGGCCTCGATGATCCGCTCGAGGTCCTCAACCCGGAAGTTCGAGACGCCGATCGACCTGACGCGCTCCTCGTGCTGCAGCTCGACCAGTGCCTCCCAGGTCTCGACGGTCAGGCCGTCGTGCGGGACCGGCCAGTGGATCAGGTACAGGTCGATGTAGTCGCCGCCGAGCTTGTCGAGGCTCGCCTCGAACGCCCGCGGCACCCGGTGTCGCCCGTGATCGCTGTTGCGCAGCTTGGTGGTGATGAACAGATCGCCGCGATCGAGCTCGCTGGTGAGGACCGCGTCGCGGACGCCGGCCTCGTTGCCGTAGGCGGCGGCCGTGTCGATCGATCGGTAGCCCGCGTCGAGCGCGTGCCCGACGGCCTCCGCCGTCTCGTCCTCGGGGATCTAGAAAGACCCCGAAGCCCAGCTGGGGCATGCGATTGCCGTCGTTCAGGTTGAGATCTGGGACCAATGTCGTATCTCGTTGTCATACCGAGAGGCTTCCATGCAGCCTCTCCCTCGAATCACACTGTTTCAGATGTCGTAGCCTGACGGCGTGGACGAGATCGATCGCCCCGTCGTCGACATGGATCTGCTCGCCGCTTCGCTGCGAGCGGATTCGAGCGATGTGAGCGCGTTCGTCGAAAGCCTGGCCGCCAAGCTCGAGGGGGCGGTCCCGGGGCGGGTGCGGATCGACCGGCGCCGGTCCGGGATGTTCGGACCCAAGGCGGTCCGCGGCGTGTCCGTCGACCTCGGCGACCGCGACTCGAGCTCCGGATCGAGCGGGGGAGCGGTGCAGACGCGGTGCGCACGATTGTCAGGAGGGATCGTCCTGAAGAACGAGGTGCTCGAGACCGACGAGTGGCTGGCGGTGCTCGGCGACGCGCTGGCGGCCGAGGCGAGACGGAGCGAAACGACCAGGAAGGCGCTCGAGCGCCTACTGATGCAGTAAGGAGAAATCAATGGGATTCCTGAAACGAGACGACGACAACCAGGCCGCGCGGGCCGGCGCGACATCGCCGGCTGCCCCTGCGACCGACGGGGCGCCGCACGCCGCGAGCTACGAAGCCGGCTCGCTGGCGGGCATCCCCGAATCGGGTCGCGAGCGGATCGCGCGGATGAAGCAGGATGTCGCGCGCGGCTTCTTCACGAGCGACCTGTCGGTGGACGAGTTCCTGCTCGTCAAGCAGGCGGGCTTCGAGCCGCTCGGACTCGTGCTCGGCAGCTCGATCTACCACATCGGGTTCCAGCAGGCGATGTGGAATCAGAGCCAGGAGCTCGGCGTGCTGACCCAGGCGATGTACCACGCGCGCGAGCTCGCGATGACGCGGATGGAGGAGGAGGCCGACCAGCTCGGAGCCGACGGCATCGTCGGCGTCCGGCTCGACATCGGGCGCTACGAGTGGGGCGCCGATCTGGCCGAGTTCATCGCGGTCGGAACCGCGGTCAAGCATCGCGGCGGCGAGCTTCACCGCGCGCCGAACGGCCGTCCGTTCACCTCCGATCTGAGCGGGCAGGACTTCGCCAAGCTGCTGCTGGCCGGCTACCGCCCGGTCGGGCTCGTGATGGGCAACTGCGTCTACCACGTCGGCCGCCAGGGAATGCTCGCGTCGCTCAAGCAGGTCGGACGGAACGTCGAGATGCCCAACTACACCCAGGCGCTGTACGAGGCGCGCGAGCTTGCGATGGAGCGCATGCAGCAACGAGGCCGACGAGCTCCAGGCGGGCGGGATCGTCGGCGCCCGGATCGTCGAGCGCAGCCACGGCTGGGGCTCGCACGTGATCGAGTTCTTCGCGATCGGGACCGCGGTGGTCGCGACCAGCGAGGACCACGAGATCGAGAAGCCGACGATGGTGCTGCCGCTGACCGGTTAGAGCGACTAGCTTACGCTCGCGATGCCCGACGTCGAGCTCAAGCCGCAGGTCTACAAGGACCCGAGGCCCAAGGAGTACTTCGACCGCTTCCACGAGTTGGTCCGCTCGGGGCCGCCCGAGGCGAAGGTGTACGAGCCGACCCGGGTCGTTCACCGAGCTGAACGCGCTGCTCGTGTACCGGGCTCGCGGGATCGGGAGCGAGAACGTGCCCAACGGGCCGGTGATCCTCGCGCCCAACCACGCGTCGTTCATGGACCACTTCTTCACGGGCGCGTTCATCCGCCGGCGCGTCCAGTTCATGGGCAAGTCGCAGCTGTTCAAGGGGGTCCCCGGGTGGATCTTCAGCCACGGCGGCGTGTTTCCGGTCCGCCGCGGATACCAGGACGAGGAGGCGTTCATCACCGCCGACCGGATCCTCTCGCGCGGCGGGGCGGTGGTGATGTACTGCGAGGGGGGCCGCTCGCGGAGCGGCAAGATCGCCGACGAGGCGCGGCCCGGGATCGGGCGGATCGCGCTCGATTCGGGCGCGCCGGTGGTGCCGGTCGCGATCCTCGGGTCCCACCAGGTGCGCAACTGGAAGCGCCTGCAGTTCCCCAAGGTGACCGTCCAGTACGGCGATCCGTTCCGATTCGAGGTCGTGAAGAGGTCGACCCGGGAGCAGCAGCAGGAGGTCGCGGACTACATCCTCGATCGGATCCGGGAGCTGCACTCCGAGCTGACGCGGCTCGGCCGGCGCGGGGCGTTGCGGGCGGCGCGGGCGGCAAGGGCCGCGCGGGCGGCGGCTACGCGGTAGCGATCAGGTCTTGCCGGGTCTCCGGCCCTCGGAACGGCGGGCGGCTGGGGGAGGGCCGGGCGGCTGCCGCCGGCGCGCGTCGGCCTCGCAGCTCTCCGAGGCACCTGCAAAACCTGACATTGGACGCGGGCGGCTCGGAACCGTGGCATAGCGCGCATGCCCCACATGCGCCGTCTGCCACGGTCGTCCGCCGGCGCCTCGATTGGCATGATTTGCAGGTCTGCGTGGCCTGAGGTGCGCGGGTCGGCTAGGCGGTGGCGATCGCCGCGGCCTCGGCGAGCCCGAGCTCCTCGATCGCGGTCTCGCGCATCTTGAACTTCTGCACCTTGCCCGTGACCGTCATCGGGAACGCGTCGACGAGCTTCACGTAGCGGGGGACCTTGTAATGGGCGATCTGGCCCCTGCAGAACTCCCGGATCTCGTCCTCGGTCACGCTCGCGCCGGCGCGCGGGATCACCCACGCCATCAGCTCCTCGCCATAGCGCTCGTCGGGCACGCCGATCACCTGGACGTCGGCGATGTCGGGATGGGTGTAGAGGAACTCCTCGATCTCGCGCGGGTAGACGTTCTCGCCGCCGCGGATCACCATGTCCTTGATCCGGCCGACGATCCGCACGTAACCCTGTTCGTCCATCGTCGCGAGGTCGCCGGTGTGCATCCAGCGCTGCTCGTCGATCGATTCGGCGGTGCGCTCGGGGTCGTTCCAGTAGCCGCGCATGACCACGTAGCCGCGCGCGAGGAACTCGCCCGGCTCGCCCCGCGGCACCGTGCGGCCGGTGCTCGCGTCGACGATCTTGATCTCGACGTGGGGCCCGACCTCGCCGACCGTGCCGCAGCGGTTCTCGAGCGTGTCGTCGCAGCGCACCTGGGTCGTGACCGGCGAGGTCTCGGTCATCCCGAACGCGATGCTCATCTCCTCGATCCCCATCTTGTCGCTGACGCGCTTCATCACCTCGATCGGGCACGGAGACCCGGCCATGATGCCGGTGCGCAGCGGGCCGAACTCGAACTCGTCAAAACGTTCGTGCGCCAGTTCCGCGATGAACATCGTCGGCACGCCGTAGAGGCTCGTGCACCGCTCGTGCGCGCACGCCTCGAGTGTCGCCAGCGGGTCGAACGTCTCGGCGGGGTAGACCATGCAGGCGCCGTGCGAGGTCGAGGCGAGGTTCCCGAGGACCATGCCGAAGCAGTGGTACAGCGGCACCGGGATACAGACCTTGTCGCGCTCGCTGTAGCCGAGCATCGCGCCGACGAAGTACCCGTTGTTGAGGATGTTGTGGTGGGTGAGCGTCGCCCCCTTGGGGAAGCCGGTCGTGCCGCTCGTGTACTGGATGTTGATCGGGTCGTCGAAGTCGAGATCGTCGCCGTGGGCGGCGAGGTCGCCGGTGTAGCCGGCGCCCGAGGCGAGCTCCTCCCAGTCGGGCGTGTCGAAGAAGATCGCGCGCTCGAGCTCGGGCAGCCGCGGTCGGACGTGGTCGACCATCTCGACGAAGTCGGAGTCCTTGAGGCCGTGCGAGGCGATGATCCACCGGCAGCCCGATTGCATGAGCGCGTACTGCAGTTCGTTCACGCGGTAGGCGGGGTTGATATTGACGAGGATCACCCCGGCCTTCGCGGTCGCGTACTGAGTCAGTGCCCACTCGGCGCGGTTTGGGCTCCACACCCCCACGCGGTCGCCCTTGCGCAGGCCGGCCGCGAGCATCCCGCCCGCGAGCCGATCGACCGCTTCGCCGAACTGCGCATACGTGTAGCGGACCCCGTGTCCGCAGTCGACGAGCGCCTCGGCATCGGGTACGCGGGCGATCGTGCGCTCGAGGTTGTGCGAAATCGTTTCGCCGAGCAACGGATCCGCGCAAGCGCCGTGAGCGTAGGACAGCATCTGGATCTTCCTTCCTTCCTCGATCTGCAGAGCGATCCTACCGTCCGATGGCGGCGATGCCACCGGGTACGGTACCCGCGATGACGCTGCTCCGGCAAGGGCTGCTCGACGGTCGCGCGGTCGCGCTCGCCGGCGGGGTTCCGCCGGCAATCCGCGACGCGCTTGGCGGGCTGGGCGCTCGCGTTCAGGAGCTCGAACTCGGGCTCGAACTCGACGAGGAACGCGCGAGCTCATGGGCCGGCGCGGCGGCGCCCCTGAACGCGCTTGTGTATGACGCGCGACCCGCGTTCGGCGGCGGGGGACAAGACGGTCTGCGCGAGTGCCTCGAGCGCGGGTGGGTCGCGGTGCGGGGCGTGGCGACCGGCGCCCTGATCCCGGCCGGCGCCGGCAAGGTCGTGCTGATCGCCCCCCGGCCGGACGCCGGGTTGTTCGCGGCGGCCGCGCGCGATGGGCTCGAGAACCTGGCGCGGACGCTGTCGGTGGAGTGGGCTCGGTACGGGGTCGGGACGGTCGCGATCGAGCCCGGCGCCCTGACCACCGACGACGAAATCGCGGAGCTCGTCTCGTTCGTGGTTTCGCCCGCCGGCGAGTACTTCACGGGCTGCGTGTTCGAGCTCGGCGGGCTACCACGCTCATACGCAGCTCTTAGGCCGCTCACACGCGGCTGAGAGGCGGCGGGTCGAAGCTACCGGCACGCATTAGCAACGACACCGAGGTACTCGACACATGACTGACACCAACGCTCAGGCGCGCGGCCGGGCGATGCGAGAGGCCCGCCTCGCCCGCGCGCGGATGATCCGCCGGCGCATCATCGGCGGGGCGGTGGCGCTGTTCGTCGCCGCGTGGCTGCTGATCACGGTCGTGCTCGTGTCCGGGCACGATCCCGCGCTCGCCAAGCAGTCGTCGGCGAGCACGGTCGCGTCGAGCTCGCCGAGCACCAGCTCGTCGTCGGGCTCGAACTCGAGCTCCAGCACGAGCTCCTCGTCGGATTCGAGCTCCAACTCCAACTCCAGCTCGGGCTCGAGCGGCAACTCGGGCAGCGGGTCCGTCAGCAGCGTGACCACGAGCCAGTCATGAGCGCGACGATCGAGCTGCCGGTTGAGCAGCGCGACGCATTCGCATGCTTCGGGTCGCGGTGCACGGTGATCGTGGCGGACGTCCGCGCGGCCGATGCGGCGGGGGCGGTCGATCAGGCGCATCGGCGGCTGCTCGAATGGCATGGTCAGTTCTCGCGCTTTCAGTCAGACAGCGAGCTGTCCCGGCTCAACCGCGCGCGCGAGGAGACCGTGACCGTGTCGCCGATGATGCGCCGCGTCGTCGAGGCTGCGGTTCGGGCTGCGGACGCCACCGGCGGGCTCGTCGATCCGACGCTGCTCACCGAGATCGAGCGCGCCGGCTATGACTCGCACTTCGAAGGTGACGGCATGCCGCTGGCGGTCGCGCTGGCGCTCGCGCCGGACCGCGCGCCCGGTGGACCCGCGCCCGGTGCGACCTGGAAGCTCGTGCGGACCGACCGTCGCGCCGGCACCGTGACGCGCCCGCCCGGGGTGGGCATCGATCCGGGCGGGATCGCCAAGGGCGTGTTCGCCGACGAGCTGGCGTCGCTGCTCACCGGGTATGGCGCGTTCGTCGTCGACTGTGGCGGCGACATGCGGCTGGGCGGCCGGATGGGGCTGGCGCGCGACGTGCACGTATCGAGTCCGTTCGACGATTCGATCCTGCACACGTTCACGATCCCCAGCGGCGGCGTCGCCACCAGCGGCGTGGGCCGCCGCAGCTGGCTGGACCGCGACGGGCGTCCGGCCCACCATCTGCTCGATCCCGCCACCGGCCGGCCCGCGTTCACGGGGGTCGTGCAGGTGACCGCGCTCGCCCCGACCGCGACCGAGGCGGAATCGCTGGCGAAAGCGGCGCTCCTCAGCGGGCCGGTGCGTGCCGAGCGGATCCTCGTCCACGGAGGGGCGATCGTCCTCGAGGACGGGAACTTCGTGGTGCTCGAACCGGCGGCCGCGGGCTCACCGGGGGCCGCGAGCTAGCCTGGGGTCGCGGGCTAGGCGGGTACACGCGACTAGCCGGGGAGGCTGGCCTCAGGGGCCTCGGCCCACGGGACGATGACGGCGTCCTCGAGCGGCGAGTCGCGCGCGACCACGTACTCCGCGGGCTCGGTGTCGGACACGTTCTCCAGCACATGCGTCTCGCGCGGCGGGACGTACACGAGGTCGCGCGGCTCGAGCATCAGCTCCTGCTCCAGGTGATCGCCCCATTTGACCCGCAGGGAACCCGAGAGCATGTACACCGCGCTCTCGCAGTTCTCGTGGTAATGGGGCCGGGACTGCGCGCCGGGCGGCACCCGGAACACGGCCATGTAGATGTTCTGCGCTCCGGTCGTCGCCTGCGAGATCTCGGATCCGCCGACGACGCCGCGCGGCACGTCACGGTCCGCGCCGGGCTTGACGACCTTCATCGGCACAGGAGAGGCTCGACGACCGACATGGCCGGCGAGTCTACCGCCGCTCGCCTATCGGCGCCGGGCTGCGCCGCGACCTCGATCTGGAGCGGCCCCGCCTCGTGGTCGACCTGGAGCGTCGTGTGGTGGACGTGGAATCGCTCGTCGAGCAGGTCGTGGAGCGCGCGGCGCAGCTCGTGGCAGTCGTCGCCGGCGCGGACGACGACGTGGGCCGACAGCGCGGCGAACCCCGACGTGACCTCCCACACGTGGAGGTCGTGAACCTCCACGACGCCGGGCTGGGCGGCGAGCGCCCGGCCGATCTCGTCGGGGTCGAGCCCGGCCGGCGCGGCCTCCATGAACACCCTCCCGGACGCCAGCAGGAGGTCGTACGCCGCGCGGAGCATCAGCCCCGCGATCAGGAGCGAGGCGATCGCGTCGGCCCGGTCGTAGCCGGTCGCGAGAATCACCACGGCGGAGATCGCGGTCGCGATGAACCCGTACAGGTCGGTGAGGATGTGCCGGTAGGAGCCCTCCACGTTGAGGCTCCGGTCGTGGCCCTCGCCCCCGGCGAGGATCCGCGCCGCCACCAGGTTGAGGGGGATCCCGGCGAGCGCGACCACCAGCACTACCGTGGCATGAACCGAGGGCGGCGAGACCAGGCGCCCGATAGCGCCGTACACGATCAGGCACGGCGAGCACAAGCAGCGTCACCCCGTTGGCCTGTGCGCTCAGGATCTCGGCCCGCCCGAGGCCGTAGGTCATCGACCCGTACGCGCCCCGGGCCGCGAGCCGTGCCGCCGCGAGCGACAGGGCCAGCGCAGCGGCGTCGGTCAGCATGTGCCCGGCGTCCGACAGAAGCGCCAGCGACGAGGCCAGGATCCCGGCGACGATCTCGACGACCATGAACGCGAAGATCAGCGCCAGCGCGATCTTCAGAGAGCGCCGGTCGGCGTCGCGATTTACGTGTGAGTGGTCGTGCGCGATGGTCGGATCGTAGACCCGATTCCCGCGGGCACAGCGATCAGTTCATCGAGGGATCCGCCGGCATCCGAGCCAGGAGCGCGTAGCTTCCGCCCTTGCGGGTGAGCACCTCGGACCACAGGCCGCCGGCCTCGCTCGAGAACGCATCGCCGAGCTGCGCCGGCTCGAGGATCCAGTCCCCGCGCTCGAGCTCGCCGTCGAGCTGACCCGGGCCCCAGCCGGCGTGGCCCAGGAAGGCGCGGCCGGATCGGACGCCGGCGGTGAGCTCGTCGGACGAGGAGTTCGTGCCGAGGACGCCGACGTCGTCGAAAGCGAGCAGCGCCGCATCGGTCGCCTCTTCGAACTCGGCCAGGACGATCACCGCCGAAGGCTGGACCGGGCCGCCGATGAACAGCCGCTCCTCGGGATCGAGCAGCGGCTCGAGCTGGGGCACGGCCTCGCCGACGCTGGTCTCAGAGGGGCGGTTCAGGACCAGCCCGAGTGCGCCCTCGTCGTTGTGCTCGACGACGAGCACGACCGTGCGCCAGAAGTTCGGGTCCAGCAGTGCCGGACCGGCGACCAGCAGCTGTCCTCTCACCGACTCCATCACGCCTCACGCTTACCCGGATTCGAAGGTTGGCCCGCTTCGGGGCCAGCAAGCCTAACCGGCTCCGGGTGCCGCGGGCGCAGGGCGGAGCTAGCGGCGGCGCTGGGATGGTAAGGACGACAACCGTTGTCGTGCGTCGTCGGCGAGCCGGGTCGCCTCCTCGGTGTCCTGCTCATCATCGAGGTCGAGGCCGGCGAGCTCGGCGATCACCTCGAACAGGTCGATACCAAGGCAGATCTGGGCCTCCTCGGCTACCTCCGCGCGCGACGCGGCGAGCATGTCGTTCTCGCGCCACACGAGGATCTTCGCACCAGTGCTTGCTGTAAAGCTCACCGTCATCTTCTCACCCACCCGAGCCGGTTCTCGGATGTGTCGCCGTGCCAATCGCCGCTCACGATCACGCGTGCGGCCGCTCATCCTTGGAGCGGGGCAGGATCCCTCCGGACAGGCGGCAGACCTCCGGAGAGGGTAAGACTAACACAGCTACACCGCAAAACGGTGCGTCAGCGAATCGTAGCGATTCGCAGGGATAGTCGGCGTGGCCGGGCGGAGGCGTCCGGGGGCGGTTTCAGCCGGCGATGAGCGGCGCGGGCGCCCGCACGGCCGCGGCGGCGCTGGCCTGGAGCGCCTCGGGCTGGTCGTCGGGCGCCACCAGCCGCACGAAGGGCTCGACGACGCGCGGATCGAACTGGCCGCCGGCGTTCGATACGAGCTCGGCGACCGCGACCTCGTGAGACAGAGCCTTGCGATAGGGCCGGTCGGTGCGCATCGCGTTCCAGGTGTCGCAGCAGGTGACGATTCGTGCCTCGAGGGGGATCGCGTCGCCGGCGAGGCCGTCCGGGTAGCCGCCTCCGTCCCAGCGCTCGTGATGCGAGCGGACGATCAGCCCAACCTGGCGCATGAAGCCGCCGACGCGCTCGAGCATCTTCTGCCCCTCGACTGTGTGGGTCTTGATGATCGTCCACTCGTGGGGGTCATTTCCAAATTACCCATGCTTGCGGCGCTGGAACCGGTCGGGTCGAGGCTTCGCGTGCGCGGATCGGCGCGCCGGGGGTCCGGCGTTCGCCGAGGATCCGCGCCGGGTTCTCAGACCTTGGCCGAGCCGGCGCTGAGGGGGCCTAAACGGCTTGCTCGCGAGAGGCACCCCGCAGGTGGCTCTCCGGTTCACGGCGCTGACCGGGTCCTCGCAGATCGACGACGTGTTGGTCGATCCGCGCGAGATCTGGTAGGAGCCGGGCTTGCTCGTTCTGGGGGCGCTCTGGGTACCTGGCGCCTACAGCCCGTACGAGCGCCCGATCACCTCGAGCATGATCTCGTCGCTGCCGGCCCCGATCCGGTTCAGGCGCAGGTCGCGCCAGGATCGCTCGATCCCGTACTCCTTCATGTACCCGTTCCCACCGTGGATCTGGATGCATTCGTCGGCCACCTCAACCGCGATCCGTGCGGAGTAGAGCTTGGCCATCGTGATCTCGCGCACGGGGTACTCGCCGTTCTGGAACCGCCAGGCGGTCGTGTAGACCATCTGGCGAGCGGTCTCGATCTTGGTCGCCATCTCGGCGAACTTGTGCCGGATCGCCTGGAAGCGCCCGATCGGGCGACCGAACGCGGTGCGCTCCTTGGCGTACTCGAGCGTGCGGTCGAACACGTGCTGGGCGCCGGCGACCGAGCCCGCGGCTCCGATGAGCCGCTCGCCCTGGAGCTCCCACATGATGTGGTAGAAGCCCTTCCCGACTTGCCCGAGCACCGCCGAGGAGGGCACGCGCACATCACCGAATGCGAGCAGCGCGGTGTCGGAGGCGTGCATGCCGAGCTTCTGGAGGCGCTTCTCGCGGATCACCCCAGGTGAGTCCATCGGCACCAGGAACAGGGTGAACCCGTCGTATCCGGCATTGGGGTCCGTCTTGGTCACGAGCACGATCCCGTGCGCCCGATGCCCGTTGGTGATGAACGTCTTGGACCCGTTGATCACGTACTCGTCGCCGTCGCGGTCGGCGCGCGTCTTGATCCCCGCCACGTCCGAGCCGGCGTCGGGCTCGGTGATGCCGAGGCACAGGATCTTCCGGCCGGCGATCGCGGGTGCCGCCCATTCCCGCTTCTGCTCGTCGGTCCCGAACTTCAGGATCGGGGGGATCGTCATGTCGGTCTGAACCGCGATCCCCATCCCGAGCCCGCCGCAGTGCGCGTGCACGAGCTCCTCGGCTAGCACGAGCGCCGTGTAATAGTCACCGCCCTGGCCGCCGTATTCGACCGGCTTATCGAGCCCCAGAAAACCGAGCTCGCCCATCCGCTCGAACACCCAGTCGGGAAACGTCGTCTCCTCCCACTCCTCGGCATGGGGCTGAAGCTCGTTGATCACGAACCGGCGGATCGACTCGCGCAGCTGCTCGTGGTCGTCGGTGAAGATGAAGTGCTTGCGCCTGGTGGCGAAGTCGGGCTTGAGGACGTCTGCGGTGGCCATCCGCCGGACGCTACCGGAGCCGTGGCGCGAAGTAAACAGTGGAACTTTCTACTTCTCACAGCCGCGGCTGCGTAGGCTTCCGCGCCATGCCCTACGCCACCCTTCGCTACGAGACCTCCGAGACCGGCGTCGCGACGATCGCGCTCGATCAGCCCGAGACGCGCAACGCCTTGTCCGACGAGCTGCTCGACGAGCTGATCGCGGCGTTCTCGGAAGCCCGGGACGATCCGGATGTGCGGTGTGTGGTACTCACCTCCACCCACGAGCGGATCTTCTCGGCCGGCGCGAACCTGGGCGGGTTCGCGGCGGAGGTGCCGCTGGTGCACAAGCATTTCGGGACGGAGCGGTTCCCGCGCATGTTTCGATTGATCGGCGAGCTCGGCAAGCCGACGATCTGCGCGGCCAACGGGCACGTGCTCGCCGGCGCGCTCGGGATCGCGCTCGCGTGCGATCTGATCCTCGCGCGCGACGGTGCCCGGTTCGGTACGCCCGAGATCAACGTCGGGGTGTTCCCGTTCATGATCATGGCGCTCATCTACCGCAACGTCCCGCGGAAGAAGACCAACGAGCTGCTGCTGCTCGGCGAGCAGATCTCGGCCGCCGAGGCGGAGCGGATCGGGATCGTCAACAAGGTGTTCGCGCCTGAGGAGTTCGAAGCCGGCGTTCGCGAGTGGGCCGAGAAGCTGGCGGGCAAGTCGCCGCTGCTGATGAAGCTAGGGAAGGACGCGATGTTCCGCCAGCAGGACATGGCGTTTCTCGATGCGCTCGACTTCCTGCGCTCTCAGCTGACGATCGCGTTCTCGACCGAGGACATCCAGGAGGGCGTGCGCGCGTTCTTCGAGAAGCGCGAGCCAGAATGGAAGGGCCGATGACCACCGACGCCCCATCCACGAGCCTCCTCCGCCCGCTGGCCGAAGATCTGCGTGCACGGCGGGAGCGGATCAAGCTCGGCGGCGGTCCGGAGAAGATTGCCGCCCAGCACGCCCACGACAAGCTGACCGCCCGCGAGCGGATCGACCTTCTGATCGACGCCGGCACGTTCGTTGAGCTCGGGATCCACGGCCGGCCGCACTTCTCCCAGCGGGCGATGGACGGCAGGGACGCGCCCGCCGACGGGGTCGTGACCGGGTACGGCAAGGTCGACGGCCGCCTCGCCGCCGTCGCCGCGTACGACTTCACGGTGATGGCCGGGTCGATGGGGATGACCGGCGAGCTCAAGGTGGCGCGGCTGCGCGAGCTGTCCCTGAGCAAGCGGATCCCGCTGATCTGGCTGCTGGACTCAGCCGGCGCCCGGATCCAGGAGGCGGTCGGATCGCTGTTCGCGGGAACCGGTCACCTGTTCCGCGAGGAGGTGATCAACTCGGGGGTGATCCCGCAGGTCGCGGCGCTGATGGGGCCGTGCGCAGCCGGCACCGCGTATATCCCGGGGCTCGCGGACTTCGTGCCGATGGTCCGAGGGCGCGGCTCGATGGCGCTCGCCGGGCCGCACCTGGTCCGCGCCGCGATCGGCGAGGACGTCACCCAGGAGGAGCTCGGCGGCTCGCGCGTGCACTGTCGCAAATCCGGGGTCGGAGACCTCGAGGTCGAATCGGATGAGGCGTGCATCGACGCGATCAAGCAGTACCTGAGGTACTTCCCGCAGAACTGCGAGGAGCCGGCGCCGATCACGCCGACGCAGGACCCGATCGACCGCGCCGACGAGGAGCTGCTCGACATCCTGCCCGACTCGAATCGCAAGCCGTACGACATGTACGAGGTGATCCGCCGGATCGTCGATGACGGCACGTACTTCGACCTCAAGCCGCAGTGGGCCAAGACGATCATCACCTGCCTGGCCCGGTTCGGGGGGCGTCCCGCGGGGA
Source organism: uncultured Solirubrobacterales bacterium (assembly GCA_963849675.1). Lineage (GTDB taxonomy): Bacteria > Actinomycetota > Thermoleophilia > Solirubrobacterales > Solirubrobacteraceae > Palsa-465. Next base: position 106,574 of record CAWKIW010000004.1, read on the forward strand.
TCGTCGCCAACCAGCCCAAGCAACTGGGCGGGATCCTCGACAACGACTCCGCCGACAAGGCCGCCCGGTTCATCAATCTGTGCAACGCCTACGGCCTGCCGCTCGTCTACCTGATGGACGTCCCCGGGTTCATGGTTGGGACCAAGGTCGAGCAGGCGGGGATCATCCGCCACGGGGCCAAGATGCTGTACGCGACGGCGAACGCCACCGTCCCGAAGATCACCGTCGTGCTCCGCAAGGCCTACGGCGCGGGCTACTACGTGATGTGCGGCCGGGCGTACGAGCCGGATCTGATCGTCGCCTGGCCGTCGGCCGAGATCAGCGTGATGGGCGCCGAGGGCGCGGTCGAGATCATCTTCCGCAAGCAGGTCCAGGAGGCCAACGACCCCGTGGCGAAGCGCGCCGAGCTGATCGCGAACTTCCGCGAGATCATCGACGTCTACGTCGCGGCCGGCAACGACATGGTCGACGATGTCATCGACCCGCGCGAGACGCGCGAAACGATCTGCCGCGCGCTCGAGATGGCTTCCGGGAAACGTGTGGAGCGGCCGTGGAAGCGTTCCGGAGTGGTTCCGGTCTGATGGGCGTCGAAGACCCGGTCATCATTACGTGCGCCATCAGCGGCGCGATCGCGAACCGTGACCAGTGCCCGGCGATCCCGTACACCCCCGAGGAGTACGCGGCCGAGGCACGCCGCGTCGTCGACGAGGGCGGCGTCCATGTCCATATCCATGCGCGCAGGCCCGACGGGACGCCGAGCTACGAGGTCGAGGATTTCCTGGCGATTCGCGACGCGATCCGCGGCGCGGTCGGCGACGCCGTGATCGTCAACTTCTCCACCGGCACTGTTGGGGTCCCGGTGGAGAAACGGATCGCCTACCTCGAAGCCGGCCGCCCGGAGGTGGCCGCGCTCAACATGGGCTCGATGAACTACGCCAAGTACTCGCGCAGCCGCAAGGACTTCGTGTTCAAGTTCGTATTCGCAAACCCGTTCGACGAGATCATCGAGCTGCTCGAGGCGATGCGTCGTCTCGGAATCAGACCCGAGCACGAGTGCTTCGACGTCGGACACGTCGGGTCGCTGGCGCCGCTCGTCGATATGGGTTTATTGGAGGCCCCGCTGCACGCGGACTTCGTGATGGGCGTGGTCGGGGGGATCCCGGCGAGCGCGCGCAACCTCGCGGTGATGGCGGACAACCTGCCGACGGGAAAACATCACTGGGGCGTGATCGGGATCGGGCGCGATCAGTGGATGCTGATCGCGGCAGCGGTCACGCTCGGCGGGTCCGTGCGGGCCGGGCTCGAGGACAACTTCTACCTGCCCGACGGCGAGATGGCCCGCTCCAACGGCGATCTGATCGCGAAGGCCCGGCAGATGACCGAGGACGCCGGTCGCCGGCCGGCGACGGTCGAGGAGGCGCGCCGGCTCCTGGGGATAAGGATCGGGGCGCAGGCATGACCGGTCTGCCCCTGGAGGGGCTGAAGATCCTCGATCTGAGCCGGCTCCTGCCCGGGGGCTTCTGCTCGCTGCTGCTCGCGGACTTCGGCGCCGACGTGGTCAAGGTCGAGGACACCGGCACGGGTGACTACGTTCGCTGGGCGCCGCCGTACTACGAGGGCGCCGAGCCGAGCGCCGGCAGCGCGCTGTTCCTGTCGCTCAACCGCGGCAAGCGCTCGATCCGGCTCGATCTCAAATCTCCTTGCGGCAAGGAGGTTCTGGTGCGGCTGGTGCAGGATGCGGACGTGCTGCTCGAGTCATTCCGCCCGGGCGTGATGGACCGCCTCGGCGTCGGCTATGAGCGCCTGCGCGAGGAGAACCCCGGCCTCGTCTACTGCGCGATCACCGGCTACGGTCAGGATGGGCCGAACCGCGACCGGCCGGGGCACGACATCAACTATCTCGGCCTCAACGGGATCCTCGGGCTGACCGGCGAGGCCGACGGGCCGCCCGTATCGGCGGCGGCGCAGATCGCGGATCTGGGTGGGGGCGCGCTGATGGCGGTCGCCGGGATCCTGATCGCGCTGCAGGAGCGCGCGCGCTCGGGCCAAGGCCAGCTCGTCGACTGCTCGATGTTCGACGGCTCGTTGTCGTTGCTGGCGATGCTCGCTGGCCAGATGCTCGCCGACGGCAGCATCCCGCGCCGCGGCGAGCTCCAGCTTGCCGGTGCCCTCGTCTGCTACCGCCCGTACCGGTGCGCCGACGGTTACGTCACGCTCGGCGCGCTCGAGCCCAAGTTCTGGGCCGAGTTCTGCCGCGGCGTGGGCCGAGACGATCTGCTCGATCACGCGTTCGATCCGCCGGGCTCGGACGCGCATCGCGCGGTCTGTGAGGTGTTCGCCGCGCGCACTCGGGCGCAGTGGGAGGAGTTCGCGTCCGAGCACGACTGCTGCCTCGAGCCGGTGCTCGGGCTCGACGAGGCGCTCGATGGGGAGCTGGTCGCGGCGCGGGAGATGGTCGTCGAGCTCGACCAGCCGGGCGCCGGACGCCCGGTCAGGTTGCTCGGGGCGCCGTTCAAGTTGAGCCGCACGCCGGCCGACCCGGTGCACGCGCCCGGCCCGGCCCTCGGCGAGCACACGCGGCAGGTGCTCGCGGCGGTCGGCTACCAGCCCGGGGAGATCGAGGCGCTGCTCGAGTCCGGCGCGGTCGCGGGGCCGGCCGCCGATACGGTGCGGGCGTCGTTCATGGCGTGATGGCGATGGCCGGGACAACCGGAAGTGGGGACGGGAACGGCTTACTGAGGATCTCCGAGCTGGCCGAGCGCTCGGGCGTCAGCGCCGGCACGATCAAGCACTACCTCCGCGAGGGGCTGCTCGGCTCCGAGGACGAGGTGCTGCGGACCTCGAGGAACATGGCGTACTACCCACCGAAGTTCGTCGAGCGCATCCAGCTGATCAAGCGCCTTCAGGAGGAGCGGTTCATGCCGCTGCGGGTGATCCGAGAGTTGATCGGGACCGACCCCGAGCGCGCGGCGCGGATGATCGAGCTCGAGGATCGGATCCTCGAGCGCGCGATCGAGGCGCGCGAGACCGGCCGGATCTCCCGCGCGAAAGTGCGGGAGACGTACGACCTGCCGCAGAACGTGCTCGACCGCCTCGAGCAGCTCGGCGTGCTCGCCCCGAGCGGGCGCGGTTACGACCAGGACGACGTCGCGATCATCGAGGCGATCTCCCGCTTTCGCGCCGGCGGTTACGAGGAGGCGATCGGGTTCACCGTGTATGACACGCTCCGCTATCGCGAGGCACTGGAGCCGTTGGTCGAGGAGGAGGTGAGGGTGCTGCTCGACCGCCTGGCCGGCAAGGTCGACGTCGACCGTGCGGTTCAGATCATTTCCTCCGGCGCGGAGCCGCTGCGCGAGCTGATCGGGGCGATGCACTCGAAGCTGCTGCTGGCGGCACTGCGCCGCCAGCGCGGTTTGGTGGGTTACACTGACTGATCTGACTGACTGGTCAATCGGATTCGACCCCCGCCCACCCTGCCGTGCGCGTCGGCGCCGTTCAGCTTAACGCCACAGAGGACACCGACCGGAACCTCGAGACCGCGGACCGGCTCGTGCGCGACGCTGCCGGACTCGGGGCCGAACTCGTCGTGCTGCCCGAGAAGTGGAGCGTCCTCGGGACCGACGAGCAGATGACCGCCGGCGCGGAGCCGCTCGACGGTAGGTGCATCTCGTGGGCGCGATCGGCTGCGCGCGAGCTCGGGATCGACCTCGTCGCCGGTTCGATCGTCGAGCGCGTCGACGGCCGCGAGAAGGCGGCCAACACGAGCGTCCACGTCGACGCCGACGGAGAGATCCGCGCCGTGTACCGCAAGCTCCACATGTTCGACGTCGAGGTTGACGGAGACATCTACGCGGAGTCCGCCCACGAGGACGCGGGCGACGAGGTCGTGATCTCGGAGCTGCCCGGCGGCGTCGGCCTCGGGATGAGCATCTGCTACGACGTCCGCTTTCCCGAGCTGTACCGGATGCTCGCACATTCGGGGTGCGCGGGTGCTGCTCGTGCCCGCGGCGTTCACGCTGGCGACCACGCGCGACCATTGGGAGGTGCTGCTCCGGGCCCGGGCGATCGAAAACCAGTGCTTCGTGATCGCGCCTAACCAGATCGGCGCGCATCCGCCCGGCCATCGCGCCGGCGGGCGATCGCTGATCGTCGATCCCTGGGGCCTAGTGCTCGCCTCGGCTCCGGACATCGAGACGGCGATCATCGCCGACCTCGACTTCGACACGCTCGAGGGCGTCAGGAAGCGGATCCCCGCGCTCACCCATCGCCGGCCCGACGTGTACGGCTGGACGGTCTGATGGCGGCATCAGGCACCGCGGCCGCCGACAAGCGCCGGGTGATCCTCGACGCCGCGATGCGGGTGTTCGCTCGGCAGGGGTTCCACACCTGCCGCGTATCGGACATCGCCGACGAGGCGGGCGTTGCCTACGGGCTCGTCTACCACTACTTCTCATCGAAGGACGAGATCCTCGACACGATGTTTCTCGAGCGGTGGAACGTGATGCTCGCGGCGATCGCGGAGGCGGACCGGAGCCAGCGTTCGCCGCGCGGCAAGCTGGGCGCGATCGCCGGATTCATCGTCGAGTCCTACCGGTACGAGCCCGAGCTGATGAAGGTGATCGTGGTCGAGGTCACCCGCGCCGCGAACACGTTCGGGCGCACGCATCTAGAGAAGATCCGCGAGGCCTACACGCAGATCGCGGGGATCGTCGAGCGCGCGCAGGCAGACGGGACCTTCCGGTCTGAGATCTCGCCGGATTTCGCGGCGCTGGCGTTCTACGGGACGATCGAGCAGGTCCTGACCAGGTGGATCTTCGACCGCGATACGGTCGAGGAGGACGAGCTGGAGGGAGCCAAAAGGATGATCGTCGAGACGATTTGCCGCGGGCTCGAGCAGGTCCCCACACCGGCGGTTTCGGGCGTCGCCTCGATGTCTGATTGAATCCTCTCGTGATGACTGAGAGTCCCCTGGTCAAGCGACTGCTTTGGTCGGGCCTGCTCGCCGGAACCGGCGCGCTCGCAACGCTCCTGTCGACGCGCCTGTCCGCGATCATCTGGACACGCGTGTTCGGCGAGGATCCGCCCGAGTGACCGAAGACACCGAGACTTCGAGTACGCAGCAGCCCACAGCGGACGCCGTGCCCGGCGCGGCCGACAGCATTTCCCTGCAGACCCGCGCCGCAGCGCTCGCCGACGAGCGCCCGGAAGTAGCGGTGGGTGCTGCTTTCGCCGGCGGCCTCGTGGTCGCCCTGATCCTCAAGCGCCTTGCCCACTAGCACCAACGGCACGTCCGAGAACCTTGTCCAAGCGGTAACGGACGTCTCCGACCGGGTCAGCAACCTGGTCCGGGAGGAGTTCGAGCTCGCCAAGGCCGAGGTCACGATCAAGGCGAAGAGCCTGCTGCGGGGGACCGTGGCGATCTTCGCCGGCGCGGTATTCGGGGTGTTTGCCGTCTTCATCGGTCTAGAAGCGGCTGCCTGGGCGCTCAACGCGATCCTCGTCCCGGGTGCCGGGAGCATCTGGGAGGGATTCCTGATCGTGTTCGGTGTGCTCGCGTTGCTGGCGATCGGCGTCGTTCCTATTCGCCTGGACCAAGCTGAAGGCCGGGGCGCCGCCTGCCCCGACGATGGCGATCGACGAGGCCAAGCGGATCCGCGAGACGGTCTCGTCCAAGACGGAGATCGGAAGCGGGAGCTGATGGCCGCCGCGCGTTCGCCGGAGCAGATCCGTGCCTCGATCGAGCAGAACCGCCAGGAACTCGGTCAGTCGCTCGACAAGCTCCGCGCGGAGGTGACCGAGCTCACCGACTGGCGGGGCCAGATCCGCCGACACCAGCGGGAGGTCCTGATCGGGGTGGGGATCGCCGGATTCGTGCTCGGCGGCGGACTCGCGGCACTCGGCGCGCTCACGTTCGGGCGCGGCCGGCGCCGCCAGCTGAATCGCTGACCGCGGCGCCAGGTGGCGACCCTCTACCGCTGCACCACTCCGACCAACTGGCTGTGTCCGTGCGGCCGGGTTGCACGAGCCCTCAAACGCGACGGAATCGAGTTCGAACAGGTCGTGGTCCCGCAGCGGCGCTCACGGCGCCCCGAGGTGGTGGCGCTCACCGGTCAGCGGCAGCGTGCCGGTGCTGGTGATCGACGGCGAGGCAATCTGCGATTCGCGCCGGATCGTCGAGCACCTCGAGTTCAGGCGGGCGCGGGTCTCCGAGCGGTCAACCACCCACTTCTGCGCCGGCCCCCCGTTAGGGCTCGCGAGAGCGGCGGGAAGCTGCTCGAGCGGGATCGTCGGCCCGAGCAGCGTCCGCCACAGGGCCTCGTCGGCCGCGAGCACGGCGAGCGCTCTGTCGACGTCGCCCGGCGAATGGTGGAACGAGCCGCGGAGCTCGAGCTCCTCGTAGTGGAGCGGGCCGGTCGGCAGGGTGATGTCGGTCCCGCCCGGGCAGCCGCCGACGAGCACGACAACGCCGCCGGGCGCCGCCGCCGCGGCGGCCGCACGCCAGGCGTCAGGGCGGCCAACGGCCTCGAACACGAGATCGTGCTGCCTCAGCTCGTCCGCGGGCGTCGCGCCCAGTTCGGCCGCCTGCGCGCGGCGTTCGGGATGCGGGTCGGCGACGGTCACGCTTCGCCCCTGCGCGACCAGCAGCGAGGTCAGCATCAGCCCCATCGGGCCGCCGCCGAGCACGCCGACGTCGGTCGCGTCGCTGCCGCGGTCGATCGCATGGACGCGCGGCCGCGAGTGGCTCGGCCATCGCCGCCGCCGGCGCCGGGCAGGGCCTCGGGGATGCGGTGGAGCGCCGCTTCCGGCGCAGCGATCCGCTCGGCGAAGCCGCCGAGCACCCAGGTCGGCGCGCGGCAGATCTGCGACGCGGTCCGCGCGGCACGGGTCGCACGTCCCGCACGCGACCGAGTCGGAGACGAGCACGCGCTCGCCGGTGTCGATGCGGACGCCGGCCGTCTCGTGGCCGAACGCGCACGGATACCGCGGGAGCACACGGTGCCCGTGGCGCCACATCTTGACGTCGGTGCCGCATGTGGTGGCCGCGTGCACTTCTACGATCACCTCGCCCTCCGGCTCGGGCACCTCCTCGACGCGGAGGTACTCGTTCCCGAACAGCAGCGCGGCCTTCACGGCTCCACCACGACCTTGAGCCCGCGCGCGTGCCGCTGCAGATCGAGCGCGCGGCCGGTCTCCTCCAGCGGCAGCCGGTGCGAGACGAGATTCCGGGGATCGATGCGCCCGCTTGCGATCAGCTCGAGCGCCGCCCGCATGTCGCCGGGTCCGGCCGAGTAGCTGGCGGTCACGGTTATCTCGCGCAGGTACAGCGCGGTGGCGTCCAGCCGGGGTGGCGCGTCGGGGGCGGGCGGCGCGTAGAAGCACAGCGTGCCGCCCGGCGCCACCGCCTCGGCGGCCGCCTCGATCGCCTCGGGCTTCGGGCGTGCACGCGATCGCGACGTCGACGAGCTCGTTGCCGTGGTGCTCGGCGCCCCAGGCCTCGGCGAGCTCCAGGCGCTCGGGTCGCGGTTCGCGCACCCACACGACCTCGACCCCGCGCGCGTGGGCGGCAGCGATCTGGAGCACGCCGTTGATGCCCGCGCCGACCACGAGCAGCGAGTCGCCGGCGCGCAGCCCCGCCCGGTCCTGCGCGCGGAGCACGCACGCGAGCGGCTCGATGAACGTGGCCGTCACGGGGTCGAGCCCGTCGGGGAGCTCGAGCAGCTCCTCGACCAGGTCCTGGCTGACGCGCACGCGTTCGGCGAAACCGCCCGGGTCCAGCCGCGTCGCGCGAAACCGCTCGCACAGGGTCTCGTGGCCACGACGGCAACGGCGGCACTCCCCGCACGGAGTGTGGTGATGGATCGCCACGCGGGTGCCGGGTGAGGGCGCGGTGACGCCGGGACCGACGGCGCGCACGATCCCCACGACCTCGTGGCCGAGCACGGCGGGGAGCCGCGAAGCGATGTACCAGTCGGTGACGTCGGACCCGCAGACGCCGCAGGCGACGACGTCGCACACGACCTCGCCAGGCCCCGGCTCGGGCTCGGGCGCCTCCTCGATCCGGACGTCGCCGGGGGCGAACGACCGCGCGACCCTCATCGGGACGCGAGCGACTCCGCGTCGGGGGAGCGGATCGACTCCTCGCTCGGTGACCAGCGCGGTGATTAGCTCCGCCGGCGTGACGTCGAACGCCGGGTTGCGGCACGGGGTCTCGGGCAGGGTGACGCGCTGACCCGCCGCGGCTCTGACCTCGTCGGCATCGCGCTCCTCGATCGTGATCTCGCGGCCGGTCGGCGTGGCGAGGTCGACCGTGGAGGTGGGACCGGCGACCACGAACGGGATGTCGGCGGCCTGGGCGGCGAGCGCCAGGCCGTACGTGCCGACCTTGTTGGCGACGTCCCCGTTCGCCGCCACGCGGTCACAGCCGACGATCACGGCGTCCACCGCGCCGCCCGCGATCAGCCCGGCAGCGGCGCTGTCGACGATCAGCTCGTGGGGGATGTTCAGGTCGCGCGAGCTCGAACGTGGTCAAGCGTGCGCCCTGGAGCAGCGGACGCGATTCGGTGGCGAGCACGTGTTCGAGCTGGCCGCGGTCGGCGAGCTCCGCGATCACCGCGAGCGCGGTGCCGCGCCCGGGCGCCGCGAGCGCGCCGGTGTTGCAGTGGGTCAGGATCCGGCGGGCGCGCCGGCCAGCAGCTCCGCGCCGTGCGCGGCGATCGCGGCGCTCGCGGCTTCCTCCTCGGCTTCGATGGCGCGCGCCTCGCCGCGCGCGGCGCCCAACCCTGTCGGCGCTCGCGGCCTTGGCGGCGTCGCACACGCGGTCGACCGCCACGCGGAGATTCACCGCCGTCGGGCCGAGCGTCGCGGAGGGTCGCGCGGGCTCGCTCGAGCGCTCGCGCCGAAGGGTCGCCCGATAGCTCAAGAGCGACTCCGTAGGCGCCGGCGACTCCGATCAGCGGGGCGCCGCGGATCGCCAGGCGGCGGATCGCGCCGGCGACGTCCGTCGGCGGTGCGGAGCTCGAGCCAGCGCTCCTCCCAGGGCAGCGCCGTCTGGTCGATCGCCCACAGCGCGGCGCCGTCGAAGCGGAGCGCGACGACGCTCGCGGGCGTGACCCGGGTCGTGGCCATCAGCCGATGCTATCCCCGCGGCCCGCGGGGGTATCCTGTTCGCTCCGCGCGGGGCCGCGGACGGGCCTGAAAGGGGCATCGAATTGCGACGCTTCACTGCTGACTTTCCTCGTGCTGGCGGGGCTTATGCCTTCCCGCGAGCACCGCTTGGGCCGACGGCGGCCCGATCATGCCGCTGTCGCAGGTGCAGCCCGGGATGAACTGCACCGGCGAGACCGTGATCCAGGGCACGACGATCTCGTCCTTCAACGTCCAGGTGATCGACGTCGTGGACGCGCCGGGCGAGGGGCCGCGGATCCTCGTGCAGGTGTCAGGGCCTGGCGGTCGACACCACCGGCGTCGCCGAGGGGTTCTCGGGGTCGCCGGTCTACTGCCCGGACGCGTTCGGCACGATCGAGAACGCCGGCGCGATCTCCGAGGGGATCGGGCAGTACGGCAACAACGTCGTGCTCGTGACGCCGATCGAGCAGATGCTCGGCGAGCCGGTCGACCCGCCGCCGGACCTGCCGCAACTGGCGGTCAGGCCGACGCCGTTGCTTGCGCCGCTGACCGTGGGCGGGCTGTCGCCGGCGGTGTTCGGACTCGTCGAGCGAGCCGGCGAGCGCGCCGGGCGGGTCATCCTCGCGGCCCCGACGCGCTGGCGGCCAGGACACGAACTTCCCCGTTCAGCCGCTCGTTCCGGGGGCGTCGGTGAGCGCCAGCTACTCGTCCGGCGACGTCCCGATGGGCGCGGTCGGCACGGTCACGTACGTCGACGGGCCAACCGTGTACGCCTTCGGGCACGAGCTCGACGGCGCCGGCCGGCGATCGCTGCTGCTCCAGGACGCGTACGTCGACTACGTGGTCAACAACCCCGACCCGACGACCGCCCCGAGCTACAAGCTGGCCTTTCCCGGCCACACGGAGGGCACGCTGTCGAGCGATACGCCGAACGCGTGATCGGGGAGGTGGGGGCGCCGCCGCCGACGGTTCCGGTTGACGTGACCGCGCATGACCTCGACACCGGCCAATCGCTGTCGCTCCACACCGATGTGGCCGACGAGACCGACGTGGGACTGCCGCTCGGGAGCTCATCGGTCGACACGATCGCGCCGCTCGAGGTCGCGCAGGCGGCCACGCAGATCTACGACGGCCCGCCCGCGAACGAGTCGGGGAACATGTGCCTGCGCATCTACCTGCGCGAGAGCCGAAGGCCGCTCGGGTTCTGTCAATCGGTACGTCGGCACCGGAACCGCCGGCGATGAGGGCGAGACGCCGCCGGAGCTCGCCAGCGCCGCCTCGGCCGACGTGACCAGCGCATTCGAGGACCTCGAGCAGGTCGACTTCGCCGCGCTGCACGTCACGCACGTGGTCGCCGATCGTCCACGCGTCGCGGGGCCTGGCGATGGCGTCGATCCTGTCCGCGCACGCTCCGCTCGAGGTCAAGGCGGGCAGCACGGTCAGGGTTCGGCTCGACGTGCGCATCTATCGAGGAGCGCGCCGGACGGTGTCGTTCCGCATGCGGATTCCCGCCGGCGCACGCGGCCCGATCGTGATGGCGATCCACGGGCCGAACGCGCCGGCGCCGGCGACGGCGAACGGCCTCTCGTCGCAGCTCGTGATCTCGCTGTCGCCCGGCGGCGGGTCCTCGGGGTCGTCCGGGACCGGGAGCGGCTCCACGTCGATCTCCTCGCTCGACGCGCTCCGCGCCGCGGTCGCGGCGATCCCGACCTACGACGGGCTGTACGCGAACGAGCTCGGGCACGCCAAGCGGCGCGTGTTCCGCGACCCGTCGCTGCTGATAACGGGCCGGACGACGCTGCCGTTCGTCGTGGAGAAGCCCTAGAGGCGGTTCTCGATCGTGAGCGGCGCCGGCTCCTGCGCCGCCGGCTCGGGCGCGGCCTCGCCGCCGTCCGCGTCCTCGGCACCGAGCGCCGTCTGCAGCTCGCCGGACTCGTACATCTCGGTGACGATGTCGCAACCGCCGACGAACTCGCCGTCGATGAACAGCTGCGGGATCGTCGGCCAGTTCGAGAGCCCTGAGAGCTCCTGGCGGATCCGCGGGTCGGGCAGGATGTTGACCGCCGCGAACGGCGTGCCGACGGACTGGAGGATCGCCACCGTGCGAGCGGAGAATCCGCACATCGGCTGGTCGGGCGTGCCCTTCATGAACAGGATCACGGGGTTCTCAGAGATCGCGCTCTGGATCGCCTCGCGGATCTGCGTGGTCTGATCGTCGCTCATGCGATGTTCTCCGTTTCCGAAGCCTTTGCTTTCGTTTGGATTGACAGGGCGTGGATTCGGTCCCCGACTTCCGCGCCGAACACGTCGTAGACGAGGCGGTGCTGAGCGATCCGGGACAGGCCCTGGAACGCCGGCGCCGACACAATCGCATTGAAGTGATGGCCGTCCCCGGTGACCTCTGCGGTCGCGCCGGGGATCGCCCGCCTCGATCCGCTCTTTGAGCTCCTCGGGGGTGGCCGGTACGTCGGTGGCTGCCATGCTCCTTAGCGTAGCGAGATGCCATCGCTATACTTCATGAAGCAAGGAGCCGATATGGATTCCATGATCACACTGACAGACAAAGGCGCTGAGAAGGTCCGCGAGTTCCTCGCCTCGCAGAATGGCGTGGCCGAGACCGCCGGGCTTCGCGTCGGCGTTCGCGGCGGCGGCTGCTCGGGCTTCCAGTACGCGCTCGCGTTCGACGAGCAGCGCGCCGACGACACCGTGTTCGAGGACAAGGGCATCCGCCTCCTCGTCGACAACCCGAGCCTTCCGTACGTCAAGGGCTCGGTGATCGACTTCGTCGACGGCCTCCAGGGCGCCGGCTTCAAGGTGGACAACCCGAACGTGATCGCGGCCTGCGGCTGCGGCTCGTCGTTCCGCGTCGCCGAAGAAGAAGAAGTCTCCGCCGTCTAAGGCGCCGGTCTGGGTTGTTCCCGGGCTTTCGCGCCGGGGCGCCGCATCTTGCGCCGCAGCGGTGCGCGTAGCGCCATAGCGGTGCCGTGTACCTGTCGCAAGCGGCCCGAATCTCCCCGTCCGGGCGATGCTTAACGTGGCCTGGCGGCGCGCCGGCGCCCGCCGACACATAAGCATGTACCAGATGCTTATGTACCCGACAGGTCCGCGGGGCGGGGCGCGGAGTATTTAGGCACCGTTCGTGCGGCCCCGGCGACGCCACCGCTCAGATCGGCGTGGCGCGGAGCGAGCGCCACAGGAACAGCGAGGCCAGCGTCCGGTAGGGACGCCATGGCTCGGCGATCTCGGCGATCTCGGCCGGCGCGGGCAGCGCCGGCAACCCGTAGCGGTTCATGATCGCCTTGCGGATCCCGAGGTCGCCGACCGGCAGCACGTCCGGGCGGCGCAGATGGATGATCAGGAACATCTGCGCGCTCCACAGGCCGATGCCCTTGACCGACACGAGCTGGGCGATCACCTCCTCGTCGGGAAGCTCGTCGCAGGCGGTCGAGCTCGAGTGAGCCGTCGAGCACGTGCTCGGCGAGCGACCTCAGGTAGCGCACCTTCGCGTGGCTGAGGCCGGCCGCGATCCGCAGCTCGTCGGGATCGTCGGCGAGCGAGCTCGGCCGGCGTGGGCGGCCGTCCGCCGTACCGCGCCAGAATCTTGGTGTAGATCGCGACCGCGGCGCTGTTAGACAGCTGCTGGCCGGCGATCGCGCGGATCAGCGTCGCGTAGCTGTCACTGGGCAGGCTGCGCGCGGAAGTCCTCCAACCCGTCGGTCCCGACCTCGTCGATGACCGCGCGCATCACCGGATCGGCCTCGCGCAGCGCCTCGACCGCCTCGGCCGACCGGCCGGACGACGCGTCGCGCGATCGGCCCCGCGAGACCGCCGTCGCCTGTTTACGGCTGGCCGGCAACGACCCCGGGGACGCCGGTGTTTGTCGAGTACGCCGGCTGGATTCGAACCTCGGGCCGAATCTCGTGCACGGCCTGCGCCACCGCGATCGCCGACTCGGCGAACCCGGTGGCGATCAGCTTCAGCTTGCCGTCGAACGTGGCGATGTCGCCGCACGCCCACACGCGCTCCAGCGACGTCTTCATCAGCTGGTCGACGACGATCGAGCCCTTCACCACCTCGAACCCCCAGTCCTTCAGGGGACCCAAGCGCGGTCTTGAACCCCAGCTGCAGCAGGATCGCGTCGACCTCGACGCTCGACTTCGTCCGCCTCATCGTGCGAATTGAACAGGCGCACTCGTTCGACGTGTCCGTTGCCTGCACCGAGCGGATCTGGAACGGCACGTATACCGCGACGTCGCCGCGATCCGCCGCCGCGAGCACCTGCGAAACGGTCAGCTCGTGGGCGCGAAAGCCCTCGCGGCGGTGGACCAGGCGTCACCGAACCCGCCACGTCGAGCAGGTTGATCACCCAATCGAGGGCGGAGTCGCCGCCACCGACGATCATCACCCGCTGGCCCTCGAACTCCGACTTGTCGCCGACGACGTAGTGCGCGCCGCGGCCCTCCCACGGCGTCATGTCGAACCCCATCAGCTTCTTGGGCTCGAACGCGCCGTGGCCGCCGGCGACGATCACCGTTCGCGAGCGCAGCTCCCCGGAATCGGTATGCAGACCACCACCCGATCCGCACCGACGCCTTCCCAGGAGATCGTCGACGGCGGTCGTCCCCAGATGCACCGGCACGTCGAACTGATCGAGAGCCTGTTCGCGCAACAAGCTCGACCAGCTCGCGCGCGAGCACCCGCGGATGGCCGGGCACGTCGAAGATCCACTTCTCCGGATACAGCGTGGTCAGCTGGCCGCCGAGCTCCGGCAGCGAGTCGATCACCCGAACGAGGCCTCTCGCATCCCGGCCCAGAACGCCGTGCACATGCCGACCGGGCCGGCGCCGATCACGGTCACGTCGCGGATCTCGTCGAAGTCGAGTGCGAGCTCGGTAGGGTCGGTCGTCAACCGTCCACGGTCTCCGTCACGGTCAGCGCGGCGCCGTCGAGCGCGCCCAGCGCGCGCCCCACCGAGCACGAGATGCACGTGAAGGTCGGCGTGTCGCGGAGCGTGTAGGAGCTCGACTCAGTGGTCCGCAGGCGCTGGACCAAATCCAGGAAATCCGCGGGATTGTCGGTCTCGAACGCGACCACGAACTCCTGGTCGTCGAGCCCAAACGAGTAGCTGGTGTTCAAATCCACCGACGGGTATTCGCGGCCCACGCGAATGTGGTCCTGCATGATCCGCCACCGCTCATCGGCGGGCAGCGCGTACCACGCGCGCGTCTTCACGAACGGGTAGACGAACAGGTACTTGCCGTGGGCGGGGCGGACCTCGAGCCGCGACTCCTCGGAGTACTCGGACGGCTTGGTCATCGCCAGGAACGAGTACGGGATCTCGCACCACTTCATCAGCCCGCTCTGGGCCAGGACCACGTGGAACTCGTGGATCCGCTCGAGGTTCTGCGCCTGGGACAGCAGCATCAAGTCCGCGTCCCCGCGGGTCCCGACCAACGAGAACGCCCGCAGCAGGTGGCCGTCGGAGAAGTCCTCGCAGGCGGCGATGAACTCGCGCTTGTCCTCGGCGCGCCGCTCGTCGTCGAGTCGCCGCCAAGCAGGATCGACCTTGAGGAAGGTGTATTTGACGAAATGTCTAACCGGCATTGGTGTATTGATATTACGCGCGGTCCCGCGCCGGTGACGAAACGCGCGGCCCCCATGCCGTTTGCCCTGCCAACGACTACCATTTGACCCAATGCGAGTAGCGATTCTGTCGCCGTACTCGTGGACGTATCCGGGGGGCGTCACGAGGCATATCGAGGCGCTCGCCGAGCGGTTGATCGATGACGGCCACCACGTTCGCGTGCTGGCGCCTACGACCTGCCTGACCGCTACGGATCGGTCCTGCACCGAGGTGCCCGGCCGCAGCCGATGGAGGGTGGGGCGGCCCGATTATTTGGTCTCGCTCGGCCGCACGTTCTCGCTGAAGGCCAACCAGGCGGTTTCGAACATCTCGATCACGCCATATGCGTACGGCGACCGCGCTGCAGGAGCTCCGCACCGGAAACTACGACGTGGTTCACGTGCACGAGCCGCTCGCGCCGGTGTCGCCGTGGCTGCATCACCGACCGCACAAAGGTCCCGGTCGTCGGCACGTTCCACACCTACAACGAGAACCGGATTTCGAACGGGATCGCGACGGCGCTCGGAGCACGGCGGATGCTCAACCGGCTCCACGTCCGGATCGCGGTCTCGGAGGCGGCGGCCTGGACCGCGAGGCGGTTCTTCGGCGGCCACTACCGGATCATCCCCAACGGCGTTCACGTCGACCCCGAACGAGCCGCGCTCGGGTCGCTCGCGCCGCAAACCGACAAGCTGAAGATCGTGTTCGTCGGCCAGGCGGTCGAGCGCAAGGGGCTGCCGCTGCTGCTGCGCGCGTTCGAGGCGCTGCGCGAGCACATCCCGACCGAGCTGACCGTGATCGGGCCCTCCGAGCAGGAGCTGTCCCCGCTGATGCTCGACATGCGCGACGTGCGCGTGCTCGGGAAGGTCGACGACGACACGAAGCGCACCGAGCTCGAGGCGAGCGACGTCCTGTGCGCTCCATCGCTCGGGGGCGAGAGCTTCGGGATGGTCCTGACCGAGGCGTTCGCGGCGGGCACGCCGGTGGTCGCCTCGGACATCGCCGGGTATCGCGACGTTGTTCGCGACGGGGTCGACGGGGTGCTCGTGCCGCGCGGCGACGCGCAGGCGCTGGCCGAAGCGCTCCGCGATCTCTATGAGGAGCCCGTCCGGCGCGCCCACATGGCCCGCGCCGCCGCGCTGGGCGCCGAGCGGTTCGCGTGGCCGCGGGTGGCCGCCCAGGTGATGGGCGCCTACGAGGACGCGATCGCCGTTCCCGAGCCCGCGACGAAGCTCCAGCGGGCCGCCGTCCGGGTCGGCGCCCGCGCCGCCGACCTGAAGCCGCGGTCCCGGCACAGCGGCTGGCGAGCCTCGAGCCGCCACTGACCGGTCCGCAGAAGCACAGCAAGGCGCTCGGCGTCGCCCGCCGCGTCGGCCTCGCCACCGTGTCGATTGGCGGCGCCGTGCTCGCGTTCCTCGCGCTCCAGAAGATCGGCTTGACGAACATCGCCAAGGCGCTGATCACCGCGAGCCCCACGCTCGTCCTCCTCGGCCTGGTGGTCATGTGCAGCGCGATGGTCATGCGCGCGGTCTCGTGGCACGCGATCCTCAAAGCCGCGCTGCCGCGCTCGCGCGTGCGGCTCGTCCGACGCAGCACAGGGCACGTTCATCGGCGTGCTGATGTCCTCGACATTGCCCGCCCGTCTCGGCGAGCCCTCGCGCGCGCTGGTGGTGGCCAGACGGACCGGCCGCCCGCGCGAGAACCTGCCGATCGTGCTCGGCACCGTCGTGTCGCAGACGCTGCTCAACATCCTCGCGCTGATCATCCTCGGCGCGATCATGTTCTCGTCGGTCGACTTCTTCAACGGCCACCAGAACGCGCTGGTGGTGGCGGCGATCGCGCCGCTCGCGCTGCTGATCGTCGTGCTGATCATGCCGCTGGTACTGCGCGACACCGGCAACGAATCGCCGGCTCCTCGCGCGTGCACGCGCTCGCCGCGCAGGTCCGGGAGGCGATGGCGCGCGTCCGCGCCGGCCTGATCGTGTTCCGCCGCCCGCGCCTCGGCGCGATCGCGACCGTCGCCCAGCTCGGGGCGTGGGCGCTCCAGTGCCTGTCCTGTTGGATCCTGCTGGTCGCGCTCGGGCTCGACAAGCACGCCGGGATCGGCGCCGCCGCGGCCGTGCTGTTCGCGGTCAACATCACCGCGGTGCTGCCGGCCACGCCGGCGAACCTCGGCGTGTTCCAGGCGGCCTGCGCCACCGTGCTCCATACCGGCTGGCATATCGGGTACGGCGACGGCGTCGCCTTCGGAGTGATCCTGCAGGCGGTCGAGGTCACGACCGCGATCCTGATGGGCATGCCGGCGCTGCTGAAGGAGGGCATGTCCTGGCGCGAGGTCAGGCTGCGGGCGATGCACACGACGCCGGTCAAGCTGCCGGCGCGCCCGAGCTCAGGGGCACCGGTCTCGGCCCAGGCTCGCAGTTAGCTGCGTAGGTGGGCGTCCCACTCGGGTGACTCGCGCTCGATCCAGTGGCCCCGCGTGTCGGGTTGCAGCGCACGTCACCCGATGGCGACGCCTACCGAAGCCTCCTCGTCGACGAGCTCGGGCTCGGCGTCGGTCAGCTCGTCCAGCCGAGTCGGGTCCTTGTCGGTGCCCGCGATCAGTTCGTCGGCCGCCTGGCGGTCGGTCTTGGGCAGGAAGCCCGACTTCATCCCGAAGTAGACGGCCTGCGGGTGGTGGGCGACGATCGCGAGCGTGGACTGCTCGGGCTCGACCGCGTAGCCGCCCGACAGGCGCAGCCCGATCGACGGCGCGTCGAGCAGCCTGAACACCTTCTCGTGCTCTGACTGCTCGGGGCAGGCGGGGTAGCCCCACGAGTAGCGGCGGCCCTGGGTCGGCTCGATCCCGAGGTCGGTGCGGACCCGCGAATGCAGCCACTCGGCCATACCCTCGGCGGTCTGCACGCCGAGACCATGGGCGAACAGCTGCTCGGCGAACTCGCCGTCGGCCTCCAACTCTAGCCATCAGCTCCGTCACCTCGTCGCCGGCGGTGACCGCCTGCAGCGCGACCACGTCGACCTCGGGTGGGTGGGGACCGGAGTCAACAGGGCGGTAGAAGTCGGCCAGGCAGATTCGGTCGTGGCGCGGCTGGCGCGGGAACACGAGCCGCTCCAGTTCCCGGGGGTGGGCGGGATCGAAATCAACCGGATCCCAGACGATCAGCTCGTTGCCGTCCGAGTTGCAGGGGAAGTAGCCGACGATCGCGCGCGGGTGCAGATAGGTCTGCTCGCGCCACATGCGCTCGAGGCGCGGCTTGAAGTCCTCGCCCACGAGCGCTTCCATTCCTCGCCCTTGACGCCGCGCCCGCCCCAGTGGAGCTTGAACAGCACGTGGGTGTCGAGGTGGTGGTAGACCTCGTCCATCGGCACCTCGATCTCGCGGGCGCCCCAGAACGGCGGCTCCGGGATCGGGGTGTCGGTGGCGGCGGCGCTGCGGACCGAGGCGTCGGTGACCGGCGGCGCGTCGTCGTCGGTTACCTGCGGGCCGCTCGCGCAGCTGCTTCGCAGCGTCGCGCGTCTTGGCGATCAGCGCCTTGCGCGCCTCGCCGTCGACGAGCTGGTCCATCTTCGAGAGCCCCTCGAACGCGTCCTTGCAGTAGAACACGCCGGGCTCGTAGACCTCGTCGGACTCGGTCCCGTTCGGGTACAGGATCCGCAGGCCGAAGTTGCGGTTGATCGCGGCGCCGCCGATCAGCAGCGGGAACTCGAGGCCCTGCGATTGGAGCTCCTGGACGCACGCGGGCATCTGCTTGGAGGTCGAGACGAGCAGCGCGCTCAGCCCGATCGCCGTAGCCTTGTGCTCGACCGCGGCGTCGATGACCGTCTGGATCGGGACCTGCTTGCCGAGGTCGACGACCGTGTAGCCGTTGTTGGTGAGGATCGTGTTGACGAGCGACTTGCCGATGTCGTGCACGTCGCCGAACACCGTCGCGAGCACGACCGTGCCCTTGGTGTAGCCCTCGATCTTGTCGAGGTACTGCTCGAGCTGGGCGACCGCGCGCTTCATGACCTCGGCCGACTGGAGCACGAACGGGAGGATCAGCTCGCCGGCGCCGAACTTGTCGCCGACCTCCTTCATCGCCGGCAGCAGCACGTCGTTGAGCGTCGGCACCGCGCCGATCTTCTCGACGCTCCGGTCGATCCAGTCCTCGACGCCCTCCTTCTTGCGGCGCAGGATCTGGTAGTGGAGCGCCTCCTCGGGCTCCATCCCGGCGGTCGGGTCGGCCTTCTCCTCGGCCTCCGCGGGGCCCTTGGACTCGAAGTGGGCGATGTAGCGCTCGAGCGCGTCCTCGCGCCGGTTCAAAACCAGGTCGTCGGCGAGCTCGCGCTCGTCCTCGGGGATCTCTCCGTACGGCGTGATGTGGTTGGGGTTGACCATCGCCAGGTCAAGGCCGGCCTCGACGCAGTGGTGCAGGAACACGCTGTTGAGCACGCTCCGCGCCGGCAGGCTGACGCCGAACGACATTCAGACGCCCAGCGACGTCTTCACGCCCGGGATCTCGGCCTTGATCAGCCGGATCCCCTCGATCGTCTCGACCGCGCTCGGCCGCCACTCCTCGTCGCCCGTGGTCAGCGTGAACGTGAGGCAGTCGAAGATCAGGACCTCGGGGTCGAGCCCGTGCTCCTCGCAGCACAGCTGCGTGATCCGCTGGGCGACCTCGAGCTTGCGCTCGCGGGTCTTGGCCATCCCGACCTCGTCGATCGTCAGCGCGATCAGCCCCGCGCCGTGGGCCTTGGCGAGCGGCACGACCTTGTCGAGCTTGGCGCGACCGGCCTCGAGGTTGATCGAGTTGACGATCGCGCGGCCCGGGATCTGCTGGAGCGCGGTCTCGATCACGTCCGGCTCGGTCGAGTCGATCTGGATCGGCGCCGGCTGGGTCAGCGAGATCCGCTTGACGACCTGGCGCATCTGCTCGGCCTCGTCCTGGCGCTCGGTGAGCGCGACGCACACGTCGAGCACGTGGGCGCCGCCGGCAACCTGGTCCTCGGCGACGGTCAGCAGCCCGTCGTAGTCGTCGGCCAGCAGCAATTCCTTGGCCTTGCGCGACCCCTGCGAGTTGACCCGCTCGCCGATCAGCGTGGGGCGGGGGTCCTGGACGAGCGGGGTCGCGGCGATCATGCTCGACACCAGCGGCGGCCGCCGCGCCGGACGCTCGCCCGGCTTGCGTCCGCGCGCCCGCTCGGCGATCGCGGCGATGTGGTCGGGCGTCGTGCCGCAGCAGCCGCCGACGATCGTCACGCCGTAGCGCTCGATGAACTCGCCGAGCACGTTCGCGAGCGGCTCGGGCTCCTCGGGGAAGATCGTCTCGCCGTTCGGGTCCCTGGAGCGGGAGGCCGGCGTTCGGGATGCAGTGGACCGGGACCGGGCAGTTCTCGCCGAGGAAGCGGATCGCGTCGCGCATGTCCTCGGGGCCGGTCGAGCAGTTCAGCCCGATCGCGTCGACGTCGAGCGCCTCGAGCGTGGTCAGCACCGCGCTGATGTCGGTGCCGAGCAGCATCTTGCCGCCCTGGGGGAGCAGCGAGACGCTGCACTGGATCGGTACCGCGCGGCCGGCCTGCTTGAACGCCTCGCGCGCGCCGAAGATCGCGGCCTTGACCTCGAGGATGTCCTGCGCGGTCTCGATGATCAGCAGGTCGACGCCGCCCTTGATCAGCGCGCGCGACTGCTCCTCGAACACGGTCACCAGCTCGGGGAACTGGATCCGGCCGAGCGTCGGGTCGTCGCTCGCCGGCAAGAAGCCGGTCGGGCCGATCGAGCCGGCCACGAACCGGTGTTCGCCGGCGGCCTTGCGCGCGATCTCGGCAGCCTTCTGGTTGATCTCGAACGTGTGGTCGGCGAGGCCCCACTCCGACAGCTTCAGACGCGATGCCTGGAAGGTGTCGGTCTCGAGCACCTCGGCGCCGGCGTCGAGCATCGCGGTGTGGACGCCCTCGATCACGTCGGGGCGGTTGAGGACGAGCACCTCGTGGCAGCGCCCGGACAGCTTGTAGTCGTTTTCGAGGCTCAGGTCGAACTGCTCGAGCGTGGCCCCCATCCCGCCGTCGTAGACGAGGATGCGGTCGCGGGTGGCCGCCATGAAGTCGCGCATCGGTGGGACTGTACCAAACCTTGACATGAGCCTGTCAAGGTTGGGCGCTGGTCTGTCGGTTAGGTATGGGTCTCGCTGTGCTCGACGTCCGTGGGGCCGTTCCGCCGGGCATCCGTGCCCGGCGGTCGCGCACCCTTGAATGGCTGAGAGTCAGCGGATCCGTTTTAACGGCGGGCACCTGGAGAGGGGCCGGGGCTGGGCGGGCGGCGCGAGGCGGGGTCGCGGATCATGCATAGCCTGACAATTGAGCCGCGAGTCGGGGACCGTGGCATGTGACGCATGTGGGGCATGCGAGATCTGCCACGGTCGCGCCGGAGACGGTCCGTTGGCAGGTTATGCATGCTGGCGCCCCGCGAACACGTCCCCGGGGACGACACACCCATCCTCCAGGTGCCCGCCGTTATCCGCCCCGCTGCCTCTCAGCCATTCAGGGGTTCGCGATCACCCCGCAGGGCATGGACGCCCTGCGGAACGGCCCCATGGACGCCGCCGAAGGCGGCCTCTAAGTCCCGTGGGAAACCAGCCGCGACATGACCACCTGCGACCGCGTCCGCACGACATGGCCGTCGCGCTGCAGATCCATGATCAGCCGCTCGAGGTCGGTGTTGTTCGCGCGTTCGCACGCGCGCGATCGCGTCGGCCTCGCCGGTGACGCTCCACGCCTCGACGACCTCGGGGTGCCGGCGCAACGTGTCGGTGACCGCGTCGAGCAGCGTGCCCGGCGCGTAGAACAGCTCGATCAGCGCCTCGGTGTGGTCGCCGAGCGCGTTGTGGTCGACGACGGCGGTGAAGCCGCGGAGCGCGCCGCTGGAGCGGAGCCGATCGACGCGGCGCTTGACCGCCGGCGCCGACAGCGACACGCGCTGGCCGATGTCGTCGTAGGTGCGCCGGCCGTCCTCGACCAGCAGCGCAATAATCTGACGATCTTGGGCATCCATACGGCGATCTGTTGCAGAGATTACATCGATTTCGGCATCGACAACCGCCGGAGCCCCAAGTAGGCTCTGGCCATGACCGAATCCGGAACGCTCGCCCGTGTCATCTTCGACGAGGCCCACAGCGAGGCCTGGACCGTGCGGTCCGACCTCGCGCGCCAGATGCAGCCCGCGCACCCCGGCGACGCGTCGTACGCCCGCGCCGCCGCCGCGCTCGCCGAGCGCGACTTCGTGGTGGAGGTCAACGCCGAGTCGCCCTTGACCGAGGAGGCCCTGGCCGGCGCCGGCGTGCTCGTCATCGCCCATCCCTCGGAGCCGACCTGGGAGCGGACGACGGGTACCGGATCGCCGCGGTTGAGAGCCGACGAGCTCGACGCGATCGAGGCGTTCGTGGCGCGCGGCGGCGGGTTGATCGTGCTCGGCGAGACCGAGCAGGACAAGTACGGCAACAATCTGAACGAGCTGCTGGCGCGGTTCGGCCTGCACCTCGAGAACGACACCGTGCAGGACTACGAGCACTACCGGAACGCGCCGAGCTGGGTGCTCGCGCAGCTGGCGGACGGCGGGCGCGGTCGCGCCGGCGATCTTCTCGCGCGCGTGAATGCGCTCTGCCTGTATCGGGCGACGACGATCTCAGCGAGCAACGGTGCCAAGGCGGCAACCGCCGAAAAAATCCCCAAGGCGGCAACCGCCGAAAAATCCCCATTCGTGCTCGCGCGGACGCATCCGACCGCGTCCGTTCCCGGAGCGCCGCTGATAGTGGCGTCGACCCACGGCGAGGGGCGGGTCGTGGTGCTCGCCGACTCGGACTTGTTCGGCGACGACTGCATCGACGAGCTCGATCACCGCGCGCTGTGGCTGAACCTCGTTTATTGGACGGCCCGGCCCGACGGCGGGATCTGGCCGATCCGGGGTCGCCGCGACGGGCACGGACCCGAGCACGAGCCGGCGTGGGCGCGTCTCCGCGACGAGACCAACGCGCTCGCGCTGCTCCAGGCGCCCGACGGGTCGCTCGCCGGCGACGCCGCCGCCGCGCGCGGCCACGTGGAGAAGATGGCGGCCGCGATCGAGGAGCTGAAGCCGCGGTTCTCGCACGACGAGCGGTACCTGACCGCGGCGGTAGAGGATCTGCGCGCCTGGGATTTCGGCGGGGGTGGGCGGCCCGATTTCACGCGCGCGCTCGCGGAGTTCCGTCCCGAGCTGGCCCGCACCAACGGGATCGAGCACCTCGTGCTGTTTCCGATGTACAAGCAGAACGGCTCGCGCGACACCTGCTTCGAGTCGCTGATCGTGAACGTGCCGTGGCCGGACTGGATCGCCGAGCTCGAGCGCACGCGGTACGACAACCCCAAGTACGTGCCGGTCGAGCTCGTCGACGCGACCCGCGGCTACGACTCAGAGTGCGCGGTGCTATTCCCCGAGACGGTGTCGGTCGCAGGACCGACCCGTCAGTAACTTCGGTGCGATCTTCTGCGACCGCGAGGCCGCGCGACTGCGCCGGCTGGCCGGCGAGGCCACGGACCTGCTGCGGCTGAACCTGCCGCCGGACGCGGCGTGCATGCTGGCCAGCCCGGGCATCTCACAGCAGGCGTACATCCTGTGGGACCTGATCCACGATCGCGCGCACAGCCACGGCGATCTGCCGTTCGACCCGTTCATGATCCGCCAGCGCGCGCCGTACTGGATGTACTCGCTCGAGGAGCTCCGCTGCGATCTGACCGCGTTCGGCCAGGCGGTGTCGCTGGAGGCCGAGGGCGTCACGTTTGCCCGGTACGTCCAGTACTCGATCCTGCTCGACCGGCTGCTGCGGTTCCCGATCACGGGGTCGCGGGTCCGCAACTACGACGGACTCGGCGGACAGCTGCTGTTCGCGTTCCTGCACCGTCAGGGCTACCTGCACTGGACCGACAACCAGCTGACGATCGAGTGGGAGCGGGTCGGCGAGGGCGTCGCGTCTCTGCGGCACGAGGTCGAGGAGCTGTACCGGGTCGGGATCGATCGCACCAAGCTCCAGCACTGGGCCGCGGCGCACGATCTCGTCGCGGCGAGCGTTCCGCCGGCGGCCGGCTCGAAGTGGACCGCATCGGCGCGCGAGTTCACCGACGTCGAGGATCCACGGCCGTACATCGACCTCGTCCGGGACGACGAGTTCCCGCTTTCGATCTTCTATTCGTCGCTGAAGGCTAAGCTCGCCGCGTGAAATCAGCGCGCGGCTTCGCCTCGGACAACTCGGCCACGATCCACCCCGACGTTCTCGCGGCGATCGCGCGGGTGAACGTCGGGCACGCGTTCGGGTACGGACACGACGACTACACGCTGTCGGTGCAGGAGCGGGTGGCGGAGACGTTCGGTTCACATGCGACCGCGTTTTTCGTGTTCAACGGCACCGGCGCGAACGTCGTGTCGCTGCGGGCGGCGTGCCGTCGGTTCGAGGGTGTGATCTGCGCCGAAACCGCGCATTTGAACGTCGATGAGTGCGGCGCGCCGGAGGCGATCGCCGGGCTCAAGCTGCTGCTGGCGCCCGGCGTCGACGGCAAGCTGACCCCGGCGGCGGTCGAGAGCCGGATCGCGCGGATCGGTGACGAGCACGCGGTCCAGCCGCGCGCGGTGTCGATCTCACAGTGCACAGAGCTCGGGACGCTGTACACGGTCGCGGAGATGCGGGAGCTGGCGGATGTGGCGCACGAGCGTGATCTCGTGCTGCATGTCGACGGGGCGCGTCTGTCGAACGCGGCGGCGGCGCTCGGGGTGTCGCTCGCCGAGGTCGCGCGCGGGGCGGACGTCGTCTCGTTCGGCGGCACCAAGAACGGGTTGCTCGGCGCCGAGGCGGTCGTGCTCCTGAACCCCCAGCTCGCCCACGACTTCCTGTACATCCGCAAGCAGTCGATGCAGCTCGCGTCGAAGATGCGGTTCCTCGCCGCCCAGTTCGACGCGCTGCTGACTGACGAGCTGTGGCTGCGCTGCGCCGGCAATGCCAACGCGATGGCGTCGCGACTTGCCGGCGCGCTCGGGGGTGTGCCGGGTCTCGCGATCACGCGGCCGGTCGAAACCAACGCGGTGTTCGCGACGCTCCCACCGCCGGTCATCGAGTCGCTCCAGCGCGACTTCCCGTTCTACACGTGGGACGAGGCGGCCGGCGAGGTGCGGTGGATGTGCTCGTGGGACACGACCGCGGAGGACGTGGACACGTTCGCCGCCGCCGTTCACCGTGAGCTCGGTGCCGCCTAAGAGCAGCCTGATATTCCGGTAACGCGGCGGCCACAAGTGCGCCGCGGGTCGGCCTTTAGGTTTCCCGCCCATCTTGGCGATCAGGAGCAGATCTTCGTGTCGGCCGCCGACCGCCGGGAGCCGAAATTGTCGGTACTGACGCTCACCCACTCGGTCGACGACACGGCGTGGCCGTCGGGTCGGGCCGGCACGCTCTACGCGACCGACAACGGCGCGAACGCGATCTAAATCACCGGCGACTTCACGCGCGGCTCGACGCTCGTGGCGGTGACGCCGTGCGACCAGACCGACGCTCCGAGCACCTGCCCCGGACCGGGATTCCCGCCGAACTACCTCGGCGAGCTGAACCCGGACACGGGCACGATCACGCCCGTGCAGGTCGACGGGCCGGCGTTCCAGCCTCAGGGCATGCTGTTCCTGGCGCCCTGATCGGCGACGCAGCGGTTCTCGATCCGTCCGACTCCGTCGACCTCGACCACGACGATGTCGCCGTCCCCCAGCAGCAGCTGCGGCTCGCGGCGGTAGCCGACGCCACCGGGCGTGCCGGTCAGGATCAGGTCGCCGGGCTCGATCGTCGCGAACTCGGAAACGACGCTGACGAGCGTGGCCGACGTCGAAGATCAGGAGCTCGGTCGAGGCCTCTTGGACCTTCTCGCCGTTGACGAACGTGCGCAGCGTCAGCGGCATCGTCGATTTCGTCCGAGCGTCACCAGGTCCGGGCCGACCGGGGTGCTGGCGTCCCACGCCTTGCCCTGGAGCCACTGGTGGGTCTTGTACTGGTAATCGCGCATCGAGACGTCGTTGGCGATCGCGTAGCCGGCGACGTAGTCGAGCGCTTTGTCCGGGGGTATGCGGCGCCCGCGCTCCCCGATCACGACGACCAGCTCGCCCTCGTAGTCGATCGCCTCGCTCTCGGGCGGGAGCGGGATCGGGTCATATGGCCCGGTGAGGGTGGTCGCGAACTTCGTGAACAGCACCGGGTAGTCCGAGTGCTCGCGCTTGGTCTCCTCGATGTGGGCCGCGTAGTTGAGCCCGACGCAAATGACTTTGCCGGGTCTTGGGATGACCGGCCGTCTTTGGAGCTCGCCGGCGTTGAGACTCGATTCGTGGTCGAGCGGTGGGTCTTGCAGCAGGGAAAGCGGCGTATCGCGGCCGAGCTCGGTGACGCCGCGAAGGGGGATCGCACGGTCGCCGTCGATCGCGACCGCGAGGGCAGTTCCTTCGTGCACCACGGAGGCAAATCGCATCGCGGGCGGAAAGATACGTGGACCGTCCGCGCGGATGACCGGCTGACTTCAACCGTACGGGCCGCAAGCTAGCCTGCGCGGCGCAACGTTTGAGGTCGTCGCGGGTTTCCATGATTGGTTGCAGGAGGTTTCGAGACAATTGAGGTCCCGACGTTGGTCTGGGGTTAGGCAGGGGGTCGCGGTCGCGCTGTGCGCGGCGTGCGGCGCTGGTCGTGGCTGCGCCCGCCGCGCTCGCGCAGCCGGCGGTGGCGGTGTTCCCGAGTCCGAGCACGAACAGCGCGCTGCCCCAGACCCAGATCACGTTCAGGGGCATCCCGGCGAGCCAGATCGGTCACGTCACGGTCGTCGGGTCGAGCTCGGGCGCCCACAGCGGGACGATCGAGGCCGACTCCGACGGGCAGGGTGGGAGCTTCATCCCGAGCACGCCGTTCACCGCCGGCGAGACCGTGACCGTGACCACCGGTCTGAACGTGATAAACGGCACGAACGGCAGCTTCCACTTCGGCGATCGCGGTTCCGTTCGGGACGATCAATCCGATGAAGCTCCCGATGGTCCCGGCCGGCTCGAACGGCGTCCAGCACTTCCACTCGCGCCCTGACCTCGCAGCCGGCGTCGATCACGGTCAACAAGCACTCGTCATCCGCCTACAACGGCGACATCTTCCTGACACCGCAGTACGGCCCGGTGCAGAACGGCCCGATGCTGCTCGACCCCTCGGGCAACCTGATCTGGTTCCAGCCGCTGCCCGCCAACCAGCTCGCCGCCGACTTCCGCGTGCAGCAGCTGAACGGGCAGCCGGTGCTGACCTGGTGGCAGGGCTACACGAACAACGGCTCGGGGCGCGGCGAGGGCGTGATCTACAACAGCTCCTACCAGCAGATCGCCACCGTCCAGGCCGGCAACGGCCTGCAGGGCATGGACCTGCACGAGTTCCTGGTCACGCCGCAGGGCGACGCGTACATCGTCGGCGTCTCTCCGATCCACTACGGCACGATGAAGCGGCCGCTGATGGACGCGGTCGTCCAGGAGATCGACATCAAGACGGGGCTGGTGCTGTTCGAGTGGCACGCGCTCGACCACATCCCGATCAGCGCGTCGTTCTTCAAGAACGGCGCGCCCGGGCGCGGTGTTCGACCCCTACCACCTGAACTCGGTCGCGCTCGACAGCGACGGCAACCTGATCGTGTCGGTACGCAACACCTGGGCGGTCTACAAGGTCGACCACCAGACCGGCGCGGTGATATGGGTGCTGGGCTCCAACCAGAACAGCTTCAAGATGGGCCCGGGCACGCAGACCGCCTTCCAGCACGACGTCGTGCTCCAGCCGAACGGGATGCTGACGATGTTCGACGACGGCGCCGGGCCGCCGAGCGTGCACTCCCAGTCGCGCGCGCTCGAGGAGTCGATCAACGAGACGAGCAAGACGGTGACGCTCGTCAAGCAGTTCGAGCACTCGCCGGGCCTGAGCGCGAACTTCGAGGGTGGTGCCCAGCTGCTCCCCGGGAACGACCTGTTCGTCGGCTGGGGCCAGCAGCCGTACTTCACCGAGTTCAACTCGGCCGGGCAGGAGGTGTTCGACGCGCGCTTCACGTCGAACACGTCGAGCTATCGCGCCTACAAGTTCGCGTGGAGTGGGCAGCCGACGACGCCGCCCATCTGCGGCCGCGGGTCCGAACAACGACGGCACCACCCAAGTGTGGCCGAGCTGGAACGGTGCGACCACGGTCTCGTCGTGGCGGGTGCTCGCGGGATCGAGTTCGAGCAAGCTCGCGCCGTTGCAGACAATTGCCAAGCAGGGGTTCGAGACGGCTATCTCCGCGCCGACCGGGATGGGGACGTTCGAGGTGCAGGCGCTGGACTCCAAGGGCAACGTGCTGTCGACGTCGCCGGCGGCGACGGTCGGGCCCCACATCGGGATCGCCGGCCGCACCGCGTTTGTCTCTGGCGGCGGCACCGGCGGCCTGCCGGCCGTCTGCGACAACGGCTTCGCGTGCCACATCGCGGTCACCATCACCGCCGGGCGCACGGTGGTCGCCCGCACCGGAACCGAGAAGATCCCGGGCAACGGCGGCGGGCTCATCTTCTTCTCGCTGACCGGCGCGGGCCGGTCCCTGCTCGCGCACGCCCGCGGCAACCGGCTACTCGTGCGACTGAGCGGAACGTCCGGGAAGCTGTCGCTGAACCGCCTGATCACGCTGGTTCGATTCTCCACGCGTGGGGCGGCCCCGGCACACAGCGCGAGCCAGTCGGGCAGCTTGCGAATCCTGGGCGGCACCAACTTCGTGTCCTCGAACGGGGTGGGCGGGATCCTTGCGGAGTGCCTGGCCACGACGCCGTGCCACACGAGCACGACCATCTCGGTCGGCGGGACCGTGATCGCCTCGACCGGGTCGGAGCTGCTCGGCGGGCGCGACGTCGGCTATCTGATCTTCTCGCTGAACTCCGCCGGCAAGTCGCTGCTCGCGCACGCGCACGGCAACCAGCTCGGCGCGTCGGTGAAGCTCTCGGACGGCGCCGCCACTGCGACCGGCGCGATCTCACTCGTAGGCTTCCGCTGATTAGCGGGTAGTCTGGCCGCCCAGAATCGTATGCCGCAGCTGATGACCGTCATCGCTTCGACGCGCCCAGGCCGGGGCGGGTGGCCCGTCGCGCAGTGGTTCATCAACCGCGCGACGGACGACGGGCGCTTCGAGCTCGAGGTCGTCGACCTGGTCGAGTTCAGGCTGCCGCTGCTCGATGAGCCGAATCATCCGCGGCTGCGGCAGTACGTAAACCCGCACACGCACGAGTGGAGCAAGCGGGTCGACGCTGCCGACGCGTTCGTGTTCGTAACGCCCGAGTACAACCACGGCTATCCCGCGTCGCTGAAGAACGCGATCGACTACCTCCACCACGAGTGGCGTTACAAGCCGCTCGGGTTCGTCTCCTACGGCGGGGTGGCGGCGGGGACGCGGTCTGTCGAGCAGCTCCAGCAGGTCGTGACCGCGGTCAAGCTGACGCCGGTGATCGAGCAGGTCAACATCCCGTTCTACCAGCAGTTCATCGAGGACGGCGAGGTCCACGCCAACGACGTGATGGAGGGCGCCGTGGGGGCGATGCTGGATCAGCTGGTCAAACTGGAGGCGCTGCTGCGGCCGCTGCGCGAACGAGGCCCGGGCGGGCGTCTAGCTGGCTTTACCGCGCGGTCCAGCCCTGGTCGAGCGTCACCGGGACGCCGGTGAACGTTCTGCCCGCCGGGGTAAGCAGGAACGCCACCACGTCGGCCACCTCGGACGGCTCGATCAGCTGCTTGACCGCGTGCGGCGCGAGGATCACCTGCTCGATCACGTCCTCCTCGGGGAGATTGTGCGCCTTCGCCTGATCGGCGATCTGCTTCTCCACGAGAGGCGTGCGCACGTACCCCGGGCACACGGCGGCGGCGGTGATCCCGTCGCCGGCGCCCTCGAGAGCGAGCGTCTTGACCAGGCCGAGGACGCCGTGCTTGGCCGAGACGTAGGCGGCCTTGTACGGGGAGGCGACGAGGCCGTGGACGGAAGCAATCGCGATGAACCGGCCGGCGCCGGATTCCTTTAGCGCGGGCCATCCGTATTTGGCGAGCAGGAACGGGCTCGTGAGTAGAAGCGACACGATCGTGTTCCAGCGCTCGGTTGGGAATTCGGCGATGGGCGACACGTGCTGGATGCCGGCGTTGGCGACGATCACGTCGAGCCGGCCGAATTGTTCTAAGGCTGTCTTGACCGCTGCCTCGTTGGCGTCTGCGTACGTGAGGTCCGCCTCGAATGGTGTGCCCGGGCCGTCCGGGTCGGGATTGAGGTCGACGCTCAGGACGTCCATCCCGTCGTTTTCGAGGCGGGCGGCCACGGCGCGGCCGATTCCGCTGGCCGCCCCGGTCACGAGCGCGGCCTTGCCCTGCTGCGCGCCGGCGCTCAACTCGCGGCTCGCTTGCTCGCCGGCGAGGAGGCGACGAACGACTCGTAGATCTCCGCGAGCGCCTTGCGCTGGCGGGCCGTCAGCCGGGGGTCGGCGGCAATCGCGGCGAGCACGGCGTTGTCCTCGTCCTCCTCGCCCGGGGGCGTCATTCCGGCCTGCTCGTAGAGCGCGTCGGCCGACAGGTGGAGCGCCTTGGCGATTCCGTCGACCACCTGCTCCGACGGGGCCCGCAGGCCACGCTCGATCTGGGACAGGTACGGGTTGGAAATCCCCGCCAGCTCGGCAAACTGGCGCATCGACATCTCGGTGAGTTCGCGCTGCTGGCGGATGATCTCGCCCAGCGCGGCCGACGTCCGGTGGGCCATGTCATGAGAATAGGCTGACCGCGCGGCCGTTGTCGGCCGACTCGTACAGGGCCTCGATCGTTTTCGCCTGACCAACCGCGTCTGCTCGACCCAATAACGGCGGCGCCTCGCCGCGGACCGCCGCCGACATGTTCTCGGCCTCGAGCCGGTACGAGTTAGCGGCCTCGATCTCGATCCGCTCTGTTTCGTCCTCGCGGATGACGTCGATCCCGGGGCGGCGGCAATGCCAGGGATCCGTCAGTCGCAGCGTTCCCTCGTCGCCGATGATCTCGAGCAGGTCTTGGCTGGCGAGCGCGAGGCCGGCGTCGAAGTGGGCGGAGATTTCGTTCGGGAATCGCAAGACGGCGGCGAACGCGACGTCGACGCCGTCGCCGCCGATCGCCTGCTCGCCCATCACCCTGATCGGTTCGCCGGCGATGAGACGCGCGCCGCTCACGCAATAGCAGCCGACATCCATCAGCGCGCCGCCGTCGAGCGCGGCGATGAGGCGGACATTCGCCGGGTCGTGGGCGACGAAACCGAACACGGCGCGGATGATCCGGACGCGGCCAACCGCTTGTTGCTCGACGAGCTCGGTCAGCCGGCGCGTCTGGGGGTTGTGGCGGTACATGAACGCCTCCATCAGCAGGCGATCGTTGCGCTCCGCCGCGTCGAAGGCTTGTTCGACCTCATCGGGCCGCCGGCTGAGCGGCTTTTCGCACAGGACGTGCTTGCCGGCCTCGAGCGCGCGCAGGGTCGTCTCGACGTGCATCGAGTTCGGGAGTGAGATATAGACCGCCTCGACGTCGGGATCGCTCAGCAGGGCGTCGTAGCTCCCGTACGCGCGCTCGATGCCGTTGTTCCTGGCGTAGTCGTCGGCACGCGCCTGGTCGCGACTCGCGACCGCGAGAATCTCGACATCGGGGGATTCGCGGGCGCCGGCGAGAAACAGGCGGTTGATGTGCGCGGTTGAGACGATTCCCCACTTGACCGACATAGCTAGGACACTAATCGAACTTTGACCAGCCACGCCGTCGCATTCGCTCCCGGTCGCGCCAACCTGATCGGAGAGCACACCGACTACAACCAGGGACTCGCGCTCCCGTTCGCGATCAGCGAGGGCGTCACGGTTCGCGCCGCCGCACTCGGCGACGGCCGGATCGAAGCGGTCGCGGTCGACGTGGGCGAGCGGGACAGCTTCTCGGTCGACAGTCCGGGGAGGGCTCGGGGGTGGCGGGCGTTCGTCCGGGGCGCGGCCGGCGAGCTCGATCGGGCCGGGGTCGAGCTGCCCGGCGCGTCGCTGGAGATCACCGGGACCGTTCCGCGAGGCGCCGGTCTGTCGTCGTCGGCCGCGCTCGAGGTCTCGATCGTGCTCGCGCTGCTGGCGGTGAGCGGTGCTTCGCCGCCGGACCGGATCGAGCTGGCCAAGCTGTGCTCGCGGATCGAGAATGACTGGGTTGGGGCGCAGACCGGCCTGCTCGACCAGATCTCGTCGCTGTGCGGAGAGCGCGATCGGGCGCTGCGGATCGACTTCCGCTCGCTCGACGTGCGGCCGGTGTCGCTCGAGCTCGGCGACTTCAGTCTCGTCACGGTCGACTCGGGCGAGAAGCACATGCACGCCGGCTCGGGCTACAACGAGCGACGCGCCGAGTGCGCTCGCGCCTGTGCGGAGCTCGGCGTGGATAGCCTCCGAGACGTGACGCTGGCAGATGCGGATCGGTTGCCGGCGGTGTTGCGTCGTCGCGTTCGGCACGTGATCACCGAGAACGAGCGGGTCGACGCGGCGGTGGCGGCGGTTTCGCGGGGCGATATGGCGGAGCTCGGCAGGCTGATCGACGCCTCGCACGCCAGCCTTCGCGACTGTTATGAGGTGTCGACGCCAGCGGTCGAGGAGGCGGTCCGGCGTTGCAAGCGAGCCGGCGCGCTGGGCGCGCGGATCATGGGCGGCGGGTTCGGCGGCCACGTGATCGCGCTGATGCCTCCGGACGCGGGGCCGCTCGAGGGCGCGGTCGAGGTTCGTCCGGGGGACGGGGCGCGGGTGACGGACCGATGACGGGGTCGGTGTCGCTGGGTTCTCGCGGCATGTCCGCTTCGGATGTGGTCGCGGTCGCGCGGGACGATGCGGTCGTCTCGTTGAGTTCCGAGGCGCGCGACGCGATGGAGCGGAGTGCAGCCGTGGTTGTTTGAGCGTGCGGCGTCGGAGGAGCCGGCGTACGGCATCTCGACCGGGTTCGGCTCGCTGGCGATGGTGCGGATCCCGGCCGAGGCGCGCGCCGAGCTGCAGCGGGCGCTGGTCCGGTCACATGCGGCGGGGATGGGCCCGCCGGTCGAGCGCGAGGTGGTGCGCGCGATGATGGTGCTTCGCGCCCGGACGTTGGCGATGGGGTGCTCGGGGGCGCGGCCGATCGTGGCCGAGCGGTTGTTGGAGCTTGCTGGGCGCCGGGATTACGCCGTTGGTTCCCGAGCACGGCTCGCTGGGGGCGAGCGGCGATCTGGCCCCGCTCGCGCACTGCGCTTTGGTGCTGATCGGGGAGGGGTTGGTTGTCGCTCCGGATGGTGCTCGTCTGGCGGCTGCTGACGCACTTGCTCGCGGCTGGGATCGAGCCGATCGAGCTGACAGCCAAGGAGGGGCTCGCGCTGATCAACGGCACCGACGGGATGCTCGGGATGCTCGTGCTCGCCCTGGCCGATCTGGAGGGGCTGCTGCGCGTCGCCGACGTGGCCGCCGCGATGTCGGTCGAGGCGCTGCTCGGGACCGATCGGGTGTTCGCCGAGGACCTGATCGCGTTGCGACCGCAGCCGGGGCAGGTCGCGAGCGCCGCCAATATGCGGGCGCTGCTGGCGGGGTCTGCGATCGTCGCCAGTCACCGGTACGGCGATCCGCGCGTTCAGGACGCGTACTCGCTGCGGTGTGCTCCGCAGGTGGCTGGTGCGGCGCGAGACGCGGTTTCGTTCGCTTCCGGCGTCGCTTCCGTGGAACTCCGGTCCGCGATCGACAATCCGATGGTTTTGGCGGACGGCCGGGTCGAGTCGTGCGGCAACTTCCACGGGGCGCCGGTCGGGATGGCCTGCGACTTCCTGGCGATCGGGGCCGCAGAGGTGGGCGCGATCGCCGAGCGCCGGACCGACCGGCTCTTGGATGCCACGCGGTCGCACGGGCTGCCTCCGTTCCTGGCCGCCAACCCGGGCGTCGACTCGGGGATGATGATCGCCGGGTACACGCAGGCCGCGCTGGTGGCGGAGAACCGGCGACTGGCGGCGCCGGCAAGCGTCGACTCGCTCCCGACCAGCGCGATGCAGGAGGACCACGTTTCAATGGGGTGGGGGGCGGCGCGCAAGCTGCGGGTGTCGGTGGCGAACCTGTGTCGGATCCTCGCCGTCGAGCTGTCCTGCGCGGCGCGTGGGTTGGATATGCGGGCACCTTTGGTGCCGGCGCCGGGTACTGCCGCGGCATTGGCGGTGTTGCGCTCCCGGGTTCCCGGACCGGGTCCGGATCGCTACATGGCGCCGGAGCTGGCCGAGGTCTCGGAGCTGGTCCGCTCGGGGGCCGTGCTCGCCGCGGTCGAGAGCGCGATCGGCCCGCTGCAGTAGGTGCGCTTTGCTCAGCGCACCGCTTTGAGCGCGGGGTAGAGCGCCCGGTAGTGCTCGCGCTGCTCGCGGTAGGGCTCGATCCAGTCGGGCACGGGCTCGATCAGCCCGCGCGGCTTGACGGTTTGTTGCACCGCGGCGTGGACGTCCGGCCACACGTTCGCCGCCACCCCGCCGAGGATCGCCGCGCCGAACGCGGCGCCCTCGTCGACCGCCACCGGTTCGAGCGGTAACTCGAGCACCGACGCGATGATCTGCGCCCACAGGCGGCTGCGCGCACCGCCACCGGAGATGCGTCCCAGTCGTGGTGCGCCACCGAGGTCTTTCGTCAGATCAAGCGAGTCGCGTAGCCCGAAAGCGACGCCCTCGAGCACGGCGCGCGTCAGCGCGCCGCGGTCGTGGCGGACGCTGAGCCCGACGAACGCGCCGCGCGCGTCGGGGTCGGCGTACGGGGTCCGCTCGCCGGCGAGGTACGGGAGGAACAGCAGGTTCTCCGTGCCCGCTGGCCAGTTGGCGGCCTCGGTCAGGAGGGCGTCATACGGAGTGTCTGCAGCTGCCGCCTCGCGCAGCCAGGTAAGCGAGCCCGCCGCCGAGAGCATCACCCCCATCGCGTGCCACGCCCCCGGGACCGCGTGGCAGAACGCGTGGACGCGCGCCTCCGGGTCGGCGGCGTATTCGTCGAGCGCCGCGAACACCACGCCGGATGTCCCGAGCGCCACCGACACCGGTCCCTTGCGGTCGACTCCGACGCCGACCGCGCCGGCGGCCTGGTCGCCACCGCCGGCCGCCACGGGGACGCCGTCTTGTGTGGCGCCCGAGGGTTCTGGGCTCTCGAGGACTCTTGGGAGCCAGACCGGGTCGATGTCGAGCGCTGTTGCGACCTCCTCGCTCCAGGTTCGGTTCGCGACGTCGAGGAGGAGCATGCCGGACGCGTCGGAGACGTCCGTGGCGTGCTCGCCGGTGAGGCGGAGGCGGACGTAGTCCTTCGGGAGGAGGACGCGGGCGATCTTTCTGTAGTTGTCCGGTTCGTTGTTGCGGAGCCACAGGATCTTCGGCGCGGTGAAACCGGTCAGCGCGCGATTGCCGGTGAGTTCGATCAGCCTTTGGAGGCCGATCGTGTTCTCGATCTCGTCGCACTCCGCCTGGGTGCGCTGGTCGTTCCAGAGGATCGCGGGGCGGATGACGTCGTCGTGCTCGTCCAGCGCGACGAGCCCGTGCATCTGCCCGGACAGCCCGATGCCGGCGGGTTCGCCGGCGGTCTTGGTTAGCGCGGCGAGCACTTCCTCCGTGGCGCGCCACCAGTCCTCGGGGTCCTGCTCGGACCAGCCCGGCTTCGGAGTCGAGAGCGGGTAGGAGACCTCCTCGGTGGCGGTGACGTCGCCGTCGGGCGTGATCGCCAGGCCTTTGGTGGCGCTCGTGCCGACGTCGATGCCGAAGAGAACGGTCACGAGTCGAAACTCTGCAACAAATGGGCGGGGCGGTGGCGGGGGCGTGGGATCGTTGGCGGGCGATGACGCGAACCCCGCCGCCGGCCAACCCCGAGCCTCCGCCCGTCAACCCCGAGCCTCGGCCCGCCAACCCCGACCGGACGCCCCAAACACGCGAAGGCGTGGGAAGAAACCCCGTCCATGTGGGGGTTTCTTCCCGAGGGGCGGTGGATGCGGCGATCGCAGCGGTCGCGGCGCGGCAGAACGGGAATATCACCTGCCGGCAGTTGCTCGATCTCGGACTCGACGACAAAGCGATCGCCTGGCGGGTGAAGAAGGGTCGTCTGTACCGCGTCTTTCGGGGCGTGTATTCCGTCGGCCGGCGCCCTGTCACGGCACACGAGTGGGCGAGCGCGGCGGTGCTCGCCTGCGGGCCGGGTGCGGCGCTCAGCCACAGCTCGGCGATGGCGCTCTGGGGCTACTGGCGGCACTGGGATAAGCCGTTCGAGGTGACGGTGGTCGGGGACCGCCGGACAACCGGGATCCGCGTCCACCGAAGCACGACGCTCCGCCGGCGCGACATGACCACCCAGCTCGGGATCCGCGTCACCTCGCCGGCGCGGACCCTGATCGACATGTCTCCGCGGCTCAAAGACAAGGCCCTCAAGCGGAACGTCAACAACGCGCTGAACTCGCTCTGGCTCACCGAGGACCAACTCGCCGACACGCTCGCACGCCATCCGACCCTCCCCGCCACCAAGCGCATCGCAAAGCTGATCGGGATGCCCGGCACCCCGACCCGCTCGGGCTGGGAGGACGACTTCCCGAGGTTCTGCGCGGACCACGGCTTGCCGGCGCCGGTCATGGGCCTCCCGTTCCACGGTTTCATCCTCGACGCCGTGTTCCTCGCCGAGCGCGTGATCGTCGAGCTCGACAGCTGGTCGTTCCACAAGGGCAAGATCGCGTTCGAGGCCGACCGTGAGCGTGACGCGCACACGCTCGCCCACGGTTTCGTCACCGTTCGCGTCACAGAAGAGCGCCTCGACCAGCGACCGGAACAGGAGGCGAACCGGCTCCACGCGATCCTTGAAAGCCGAAGGATTCACGCCCCGAGAGCGGCGTAGACGATCTCGTACGCCCGCACCGCGTCCTTCGCGGCCTGCGCCTCGCGCAGCGCCGCGTCGTCGATCCGGGCCGCCACCGAGTCGATGAACTGCCACTGGAGCACCGACCGGCGAACCGCCCCCACCTGATCCTCGGTGTACGGATAGAGGTCGAACCCCAACCGCTCACCGGAACTCCCGTATCCAATCCGCTGGAACTCCAGCGCAAGCTCGAGCGTCTCCATGAACGCGGTGGCGCCGACCATGTTGTCGTCGTCGAACGTGCCCCAGCCCGAGTTCGCGTGCTGATGCCCGAGGAGGCCCTCCGAGGCCAATAAAGCCGCGTACTCCGGCAGGTGCTCGCCGTTCATGATCAGGTGCTGCCAGTCCATGTTCACCTGCACGTTGTCGAACCCCTGATCGCGCAGCTTGCCGACCACGAACAGCGTCATCCCGATGTTGCGCATCAGGATCTTCATCGCCGGCTCGGAGTTCTTGTGCTCCAGGAACAGCTTTACGCCGTGATCGCGGCACACCGACGCCGCCTCGGCCATGCCCTCGACCAGCCACCGCCACGAATCGGCGTACGGCGTCTGGAACGGGTAGTTGTAGCCCTCGCCGCCCGGCCAGATGATCAAGTGGGCGCCGAGCGACCCGGCGAACGCGGCCGCGTCGCGGACGATCGCCCGAGCCTCGGCGCGCAGGCCGGGGTCCGGGTTGACCAGGCCACCGCGGCCGAACTGCGGGTGCAAATGCAGCCCGCCCGCGATGCAATAGATGTCATGGCCCGAGAGCGCCGCCCGGACGTCGTCGAGATTCGCCGGCGAAAGCTCGTCGGGGTAGTGGAACTCGTATCCGTCGATCAGGTCGCCGAGCCCCTCCACCGCGCGGTGCACCTTGTCGGCGACCGGCTCAGCCTCGTAATTGTGGCTCGGTTGGTACCCGCCGGGGACGAACCGCGTGATCATCGGCCCGAATGCCCAGATGCCCAAGCTCGTCTTCATTCACCGCTCCTTCGAGGTCGAGGCGTGCGCGGCGATCTTATTCGCGGGCGCTCGTTAGCGCTAACATCTCCGCGTCGGAGAGGAGAAACCAGGGGGATCAGCCGGGCGACGAAGTACTGATTCGATGGAGCCAGGCGAGGACATCACGATCTCCCCACGCCGGCCTCGAGCGCCGGTGATGTCGGACGTCGGCCGGCTTGCCGGCGTCTCGCACCAGACCGTCTCGCGCGTGATCAACGGGAGTCCGCACGTGCGGCCCGAGACGCGCACGCGGGTGCTCGCGGCGATGGAGGAGCTCGGCTACCGGCCGAACTCGGTGGCGCGCGCGCTCGTGACCGGCCGCTCGAACACGCTCGGCGTGGTCAGCTTCGACACGACTTTGTACGGCCCGGCGTCCACGCTGTTCGGGATCGAGCAGGCCGCCCACGAGGCCGGCTACTTCATCATCGTGGCCAGCCTGAAGGCGCTCAACCGCTCGTCGGTGACCGACGCGGTCGAGCGGCTGCGCCGCCAGGGAGTGGACGGGATCCTGGTGATCGCCCCGCAAGACGAAGCCGGCGACGCGCTGTTGCACACCCACGCCGACGTGCCGCTGGTGGCGGTGGAGGCGGGCCCGGACGAGGGGGTCCCGGTGGTCGCGGTCGATCAGGTCGCGGGCGCGATAAGCGCGACCGAGCACCTGCTCTCGCTCGGGCACGAGACCGTCTGGCACGTCAGCGGGCCGCCGAACTTCATCGAGTCACGGAAACGCATGGAGGGTTGGCGGACGACCCTGCAAAATGCCGGCGCCGCCATCCCCGAGCCGCTGGTCGGCGACTGGAGCCCGCACGCGGGATACGAGCTCGGCCGGCGCCTCAGCCGCGAACCGGCGGTCACGGCGGTGTTCGTGGCCAACGACCAGATGGCTCTCGGTCTGTTGCGGGCGATGCACGAGGCCGGGCGCGACGTCCCGGGCGAGCTCAGCGTGGTCGGGTTCGACGACATCCCGGAGGCGCCGTTCTTCCTGCCGCCTCTGACCACGGTCCGTCAGGACTTCAACGAAATGGGCACGCGCAGCCTGCGGCTGTTGCTGCGGACGCTCGAGACCGGCGAATCGCCGTCGTCGGGGACGCTCGTCCCGCCGGAGCTGATCATCCGCGCCAGCACGAGCGCCGCCCCGTGATGGCATTGACACCGCGACGTTGTGATCGCTAACATGGCCGCCGCATCAACGCGAGAGGAGGGCTCAAAGCGTGGGCCAAGGCCGACGCCTGCGGCGACGTGCCGCAAGCGACGCCGGCGTGGTTGACGTTGCCGGGTACGCCGCTTCAAGAGACGTCCAACGACTGTTGTGACTTCGTGAAGATGCGGCTAACTGCTGATTGGACGACGGTGACGGTGGTGGATTTCGACAGCCCCCGTCTGAGAGCGTGAGTAACTCAAGTCGTGTCCGAGCGGACGAGAGGAGCAGTGCAGGTGTCACAAGAAGATATTGTGGGTGACGCAATTGAGCGGCTCGAGTGGGACGAGCGCAAGCAGGAGGAAACTCCGGGCAAGAAGTGGCGTCAGTTGACGCGACGGACCGCGCTCACCGGCGCGGCCGCGGGAATCGCGGCGGCGGCGCTCGAGGCTTGCGGCTCGAGCAAGAGCACGACCTCGGCGGCGGCGGCGAGCGGGGGCGGTGGCGGGACCTTCGGGAGCAGTGGGAGCCACAAGTTCGTGATGGTCAACCACGTGACGACGAACTCGTTCTTCACCGCGACGCAGTATGGATGTCAGGACGCCTGCGCACTTACAGGCAGTTCGTTCCAGTGGACGGGCTCCAACAACTCGATCGTCAGCCAAATGGTCTCGGCGTTCAACTCCGCCATCGCGGCAAAAGCGAACGGGATCGGGTGCTGTCTGATCGACAACACCGCGTTCAACGCACCCGTCGACCAAGCGCTGAGCTCGGGCATTCCGGTGATCGCGTACAACGCCGACGTCTCGCCGGGGACCAAGAACGCCAGGATGGCCTACATCGGCCAGAACAACCTCACCGCGGGGGCCGCGGTCGGAGCGGCGATCCTCAAAGCCGGCGTGAAGTCGGGCGACCTCGTCGCCGGGATCATCGCGACTCCGGGGACGGGGAACATCCAGCCGCGGATCGACGGCGCGAAGCCGATCCTGACCGGCGCCGGCGTCAAGTTCGTCGAGGTCGGGACTTCGGCGACCGAGGGCGCGCCGGAGTACAACAAGATCTCCTCGTGGTACGCCGGCAACAAGGACGTGAGGTGGATGATGGCCGTGGACAGCGGGGACAGCAACGCGGTGGCGCAGTTCATCAAGGCCGAGGGTCTGTCGGGCAAGGTCGGCGCGTCGGTCTGGGACGTCGGATTGCCGGTCGCGCAGGCGATCCAAGCCGGCTACGTGACCGCCACCATCGACCAGCAGGCGTACCTGCAGGGCTTCGACACGATCATGCAGCTGTTCCTGTGGAACGTCTCGGGTGGGTTGATGAAGCCGACGGACACCGACACGGGAATCGGCATCGTCACCAAGGCGAACGTCGCGCCGTACCTCATTCCGAACCGGTTCGAGGGAACGTCCGCGACGAAGAAGGCGCTCGCGACACCGTCCTCGATCTCCACGTAGTCTCCCGCGAGCGTGGCATCGGACGCTCCAACGTCAGCTGCTGCCCCGCCGGCCAGCCCGCCGGGGCAGCAGCGCGAAGCGCCCATCGATGGGGCGCCGAGTCCTGCGCGTCTTCCTCTACCAGCGCGAGCTGACCCCGCTCGTGATCACGGTCGCTGCTGTTCGTGTACTTCACGATCAGAGCCGGGTCGACGTTCACCGGCCACTCAGCCTCAGCTCGGCCGGCGGCTATGCGGGCCCGATCGGCGCGATCGCCGTCGGAGAGGTGTTCCTGCTCGTGCTCGCCGAGATCGACCTGTCCGCCGGTCAGGTCTTCCTGTTCGCCCCGTGGATGATGTACTGGATGCACAACGACGGTCTGCCGCTCGTGGTCGCGATCCTGATCGCGCTCCTCGCCGTGTGTCTCGTCGGCGCGATCAACGGGCTGATCACCGTGCGTCTGAACGTGCCCTCGTTCGTGACCACGCTGGCCACGAACTTCATCCTCTACGGGCTGGTGCTCGTCTACTCGAACGACGCCGAGGCGTCGCCGATCCCGCTGAGCGGGCAGACGAGCTTCATCGCCAAGCTGATGGGGGCCTGGCGATGGTCCGAGATCCTGTGGGTGGTCGCGATCACGATCGTCCTCACCGTCGTGCTCAACCGAACGCGCTTCGGCGTTCGGGTCATCGCCACGGGCGGCAACCTCGTCGGCGCGGCCGAGGCGGGCGTGCCCATCCGGCGCGTCAAGGTGTGGTGCTTCGTGCTCTGTTCGTTCGTCGCCGGTCTCGTCGGAATCGTCGACTCGGTCAAGTACGGGAGCCTCGACCCGGGCAACTTCGGCGTCGACTACATCCTCTACGCCGTCGGCGCGTGCGTGATCGGC
This sequence comes from uncultured Solirubrobacterales bacterium, assembly GCA_963849675.1. Lineage (GTDB taxonomy): Bacteria > Actinomycetota > Thermoleophilia > Solirubrobacterales > Solirubrobacteraceae > Palsa-465. The sequence continues at coordinate 147,697 of CAWKIW010000004.1, forward strand.
GGCACGGCACTGACCGGCGGGCGCGGGACGGTGGTGGGAGCCTTAATCGGCGCGATCCTCATCGGCATTCTCGAGGACGGGCTGACGCTGATCGGGGTCAGCACCAACGAGTTCTTCATCTGGGTCGGCGTGGTGATCATCCTCGCGATGGCGCTGAACGTCCAGTTCGACCGGGTAATCGCCCGCTCGAGGTCCAGATGAGCGCCGCCGCCCAGCCGGCCGAGCCGCTCGCTCCCGTCGGCGCGCCGGCGCTCGAGGTGCGCGGCGTGACGAAGAGCTTCGGCGCGCTCGCGGTGCTGCGCGGCATCGACCTCACCTTGCGCCAGGGCGAGGTGCTCGGGCTCGTCGGGGATAACGGAGCCGGCAAGAGCACGCTCGTCAAGATCCTGAGCGGCTTTCACCAGCCCGACGGGGGAGAGGTTCTGCTCGGCGGAGAGCGCGTGAGCTTCAGCTCGGTCGAGTCCGCCCGATCCCAGGGAATCGAGACGGTCTACCAGGATCTCGCGCTGATTCCGCAGCTGCCCGTCTTCCAGAACCTGTTCCTCGGCCACGAGCTGACGAAGTTCGGTCCGCTGCGCCTGCTCGACAAGCGCGAGATGCGCAAGCTCGCACGTCAGTACCTCGACGACATCAACGTGCACGTGCCGAGTGTGGACGCCGAGGCCAGCGACCTCTCCGGCGGTCAACGGCAGGCGATCGCGGTCGCCCGGGCCGTCCGCGCGACGAGGAAGATCCTGCTGCTCGACGAGCCGCTCTCGGCCATGGGGGCGCGCGAGTCACGTCTGATCATCGACCTCGTCAAGGACCTCGCGACGAGCGACCGAGTCTCGATCATCGTGATCGACCACAACTACGCTCACCTGTTCGAGCTGTGCGACCGCATCAATGTCATGCAGGGCGGCCGCATCACCATCAACCAGCAGGTGGGCGAGACGTCGCTGGAGGAGCTCACGGAGCTGATGGTCTCGAGCTATCGCCGTCAATCGAAGAGGTGCAGAACGCCGGCGCCTGAACCCGGCCGGCGCCGGGATCGCGGCGCATACGCGATCGGGATCGACTTCGGCACGGAGTCTGGCCGCGCCGCGCTGGTCGACCTGAGCGGCGGCGACGTACTGGCCACCAGCGTCGTCCGCTACCCGAGCGCGGTCATCGACGAGACCTTGCCCTCGACCGGCGAGCGGCTCCCCGACGACTGGGCGCTACAGGATCCGGACGATTGGGTGACCGTGGTCGAGAAGGCGGTGCCGGAGGTGGTCGAGGAGGCGGGCATCGACGCCGAGGAGGTGGTCGGCCTCGGAGTCGACTTCACCTCGTGCACGGTGTTGCCGATCACCAGCGACGGCGTGCCGTTGTGCACGATCGACACGTGGCGCGAGCGCCGCCACGCCTGGCCGAAGCTGTGGAAGCATCACGCCGCGCAGCCGGTCGCCGATCGCCTCAACGAGGTCGCGCTCGAACGTGGTGACTCCTTCCTCGAGCGCTATGGCGGGCGCATCTCGTCGGAGTGGTACTTCCCGAAGCTGATCGAGGTGTGGCTGGAGGACCGCGAGATCTACGACGAGTGCGACGGCTTCATCGAGGCGACCGACTGGATCGTGTGGTGGCTGACCGGGGTCGAGTGTCGGCAGATGGCGACCGCCGGGTTCAAGGCGATGTGGTCACCGGAGGAGGGGCTGCCGCCAACCGAGTACTTCGAGGCTGCCTATCCCGGTTTCGACAAGCCCGGCGAGAAGCTCGGCGACACCTTCGTACCGCTCGGGACGAAGGCGGGAACGCTGCGCAAGGAGGTGGCGGAGAAGACCGGGCTGCCGGAATCGGTGGCGGTGGCGGTTGGGAACGTCGACGCGTGGGTGTCGGTGCCAGGGATCGGCGTGGATGGTCCCGGTACCTACGTGGTCGTCATCGGGACCTCGATCTGCGACATGATCGTCCACGCCGAGGAGACGCGGCTGCCCGGGGTCACCGGAGTGGTCAAGGACGGGATCCTTCCGGGTCTGTACGGCTACGAGGCCGGCCAAGCGGCGGTCGGCGACATGCTGGCGTGGTTCGTCGACGAGATGGTCATGGACTCCGACAGCTACGGCGAGCTCGAGGAAGCCGCGGCGAAGTTCGCCCCAGGGGAGACGGGGCTGGTCGCGCTCGATTGGTGGAACGGGAACCGCACGATCCTGGCCGACGCCGACGTGACCGGTGCGATCTTCGGACTCGGATTGCACACCACGCGCGAGGAGATCTACCGCGCGCTGCTCGAGTCGATCGCGTTCGGCAGCCGCCGGATCATGGACAACTTCGAGGAGTACGGGCTCGTGCTGTCCGAGATCGTCGCCTGCGGCGGGATCGCCGAGCGCAGCCCGCTGATGATGCAGCTGCTCGCCGACACCAGCGGACGCCAGGTGCACGTGCCGGAGGTGAACGAGATTCCGGCTCGCGGCGCCGCTCTGTTCGGCGCCGTGGCGGCCGGCGCGTACGACGATATCGGCAGCGCGGTCGCGGCGACCCGGCCGGGGAGCGTGCGCACGTACGAGCCGGACCTGGAGGCCAAGAAGACCTACGACCGCGTGTACGAGATCTACCGGAAGCTGTACGACATGCTCGGACGCACCGAGGTACGGCTCATGCACGACCTGAAGCGCATCCGCACGGAAAGGAGAGAGGCGTGAGTCGGCGACCTCGAATCGGCCTGCTCGGGATCATGCAGGAGCTCTACGACGACATGATCCCGGGGATCACCGAGCGCCAGGGCGAGTACGCGGCGGCGGTCGCGAACAAACTAGCTCCGGTCGCCGACGTCCGGTTCACGCGGCCCGCGCGCAACCGCGAGGATGTCGAAGCGATCACCCGCGAGCTGGTGGCGGCGGACGTCGATGGGATCGCGATCGTGATGCTCACCTACGGGCCGGCGATGCGCACAGTGCGCGCGCTGTTGCAGACGCCCGTGCCGCTGCTCCTCGCCAACATCCAGCCGGAGCGCTCGATCACGGCCGAGTGGGACATGGCGGACCTAACGTACAACCAGGGGATCCACGGCGCCCAGGACCAGGGCAACGCGCTCGTCCGCGCCGGCCTGCCGTTTTCGGTGATCACCGGCGACTGGCGGTCGGCCGAGTTCGAGCGCGCGTTCGAAGACTGGGCGCGGGCAGCGCAGGCCGTGACCGAGCTGCGGCGCACGCGGATCGGCCTGCTTGGCTATCCGATGAACGGCATGGGGGACATCCTCTACGACCCGCCGTCGTTGCTGAGGCGGATCGGCCCGACGATCGTCAGCGAGGACCTCGGCGCGCTGATAAAACGCATCGATGCGGCGTCGGACGCCGAGATCGAGGGGGTGCTGGCGAGACACGCCGAAGTGTTCGATGTCGCGAGTGACCTACCGCGCGAGCGTCACGTGTATGCCGCTCGGTTCGAGGTGGCGATCCGGGGCCTGCTCGAGGACAAGGGCTACGCCGGCTTCTCGTTCCACTTCGACTCGATCGGCGGCGACGGCCGGTTCAAGCAGCTGCCGCTGCTGGCCGCCTCGGACCTGATGGCCGACGGCTACGGATTCGCCGCCGAGGGCGACACCAACACCACGACGCTGATGTGCGCCGCCCAGACGATGATCGGCGACGCGCACTTCAGCGAGATGTACGCGATGGACTGGGAGCTCGACTCGGTGCTGATCAGCCACATGGGCGAGGGCAACTGGAAGATCGCCCGCAACGACCGCCCGATCAAGCTGATCGATCGGCCCCTGGGCATCGGCCGGCTCGACAACCCGCCGACGCCGGTGTTCTCGGCGCAGCCGGGCCCCGCCACCACCGCCGCGCTGATTCCGATCGAGGGTGACTACTACCGCCTCCTAGTCGGACACGGCGAGGTGCTCGACACGCCCGAGCTGCCGAAGGTCGAGATGCACCACTTTCATATCCGCCCCGATGCGGGTATGGAGAAGTTCATGAACCGTTGGCTGTCGCTCGCCGGACCGCATCACTTCGTCACGAACCTCGGCGACCACCGGGCGCGTTGGCGCCGGCTCGCGGAGCTGCTCGACATCGAGTACGTCGAGATCTGATCGGGGCGTCGCGGTGGTGGCCGAGTCCCTGATCACGGACGTCCTCGAGGCGAACCGCGCCTTGCCAGCGCACGGCCTGGCGGCGCTCACCTGGGGAAACGCGAGCGGGATCGACCGCGACGAGGGCCTGATGGTGATCAAGCCGAGCGGCGTCGCCTACGAGCAGCTCACCGAGGACGACATGGTCGTGGTCGACCTCGACGGGAACGTAATAACTGGTCCCCACCCACCCCGGCGCCCGTCGACCGATACGGCGACGCACCTGGTCCTGTACCGCGCATTCGAGGAGATCGGAGGGGTCGTCCACACCCACTCGACCTGGAGTGTCGCCTGGGCGCAAGCGCAACGGGAGATCCCGCTGCTCGGAACCACCCATGCTGACCTGTGCGCGTGTCCGATCCCGGTGACCCGCGCGCTGACCGACGAAGAGATCGCGTCCGACTACGAAGGCGCAACCGGGAGGACGCTGGTCGAGCTCATCTCCCCACGCGGACCGCTCGAGCTTCCGTGCGCTCTGGCACGAGGTCACGCGCCGTTCTGCTGGGCCGCCAATCCCGCCAAGGCGGTCGAGGTCGCCGTCACGCTCGAGGAGGTGGCGAGGATGGCGCTGCTGACCACGCTGCTAGAACCCGCCGCGCCACCGCTGCTCACGTCGCTTCGCGACAAGCACTACGAGCGCAAGCACGGTCCGCAGGCATACTACGGGCAGCCGTGACGAGCGAGAACGGACTCGAACAAGCCGAGGCGAAGATGCGCGACGCGGGTCAGCCTGACGAGGCGATCCGCAGCTTCGCCAACGCATATCGTCGCTTGGAGAGCGGCGAGTCGGCGATGCTCCCGAGCGCCGAACTCGAGCCAGCGGGCGACGTGGACACGCTCGAGGATCTGCCCGAAGCCGACGCCGGCGCGCTCGACCGCGTCGCCGTCGTGAAGCTCAACGGCGGTCTCGCGACGACGATGGGGCTGCGCACCCCGAAGTCCTTAATAGAGGCACGCGCGGGCCGGTCGTTCCTGGACATCATCATCGGGAACACGCTCGCGCTTCGACGGCGGTACGGGGCGCGCCTGCCGCTCGTGCTGATGAACAGCCAGGCAACGTGCGCGGACACGACGCGCGCGCTCGAGTCACACCCGGATCTCGATGCCGGCCTGCCGGTGCACTTCCTCCAGAGCATGGAACCGAAGCTCGACGCCGAGTCACTCGCGCCCGAGAGCTGGCCGTCCGAGCCGTCGCTCGAATGGTGCCCTCCGGGGCACGGTGACGTGTACAGCTCCCTGCGCAGCTCGGGGATGCTCGATGCGCTGCTCGACGACGGCTTTCGCTACGCGATGATCTCCAACGCCGACAATCTCGGCGCGACGCCCGACGCGCGGATCGCGGGTCACCTCGAGCGCGGCGAGATCCCGTTCCTGATGGAGGTGGTGGAAGGAACCGAGGCCGACCGCAAGGGGGGACACATCGCGCGCCGCCGGTCCGACGGTCAGCTCGTGCTGCGGGAAACGGCGCAGACCCCCGAGGAGGATCAAGAGTCATTCCGCGACTATCGCCGGTGGCGCTACTACAACACGAACAGCCTGTGGGTCGACCTGCGCGTCCTCAAGGAGAAGCTCGACGAGACCGGAGGCGTGCTCGAGCTGCCGCTGATCATCAACCGCAAGACCGTCGATCCGCGCGACCCGAGCTCGCCGCCGGTGCTCCAGCTCGAGAGCGCGATGGGCGCCGCGATCGGCAGCTTCAAGGGCGCCCAATTGCTGTGCGTGCCGCGCGCGCGGTTTGTCCCGGTCAAGACCACCGATGACCTGCTCGTGCTGCGCTCAGACGTCTACACGCTGTCCGATGACCTGGTTGTCTCGGCGGTTCCCGAGCGTGTCGGGAACCTGCCGTACGTCGAGCTGGACCCCCACTTCTACAAGCTCCTCGACGACTTCGAGAAGCGCTTTCCCGGCGGCGCCCCGTCCTTGCGCGAGGCCGACAGGTTCGTCGTGCACGGCGATGTCACCTTCGGCGAGGGCGTGCGTGTACGCGGAGCGGTCGAGCTCGACGTCGACGAGCCGACGCGCATCGACGCCGGGACGACGCTCGAGCCCTGAGCCCGCGGTCTTAGTTGAGTTAGCTGCTCTTGCGAGTACTCCTCGCGCGCGACGAGGTAGAGCGGCTGGCGGTCTTGCGGCTCGAAGTCGATCGGCTGGCGGTCTTGCGCGTGCTGCTGCGGGACGATCCGGAGCTTGTCTTCGACGCGCCGCTGCTCGCCTTCGCGGTGCTCGCCTTCGCGGAGCTCGTCTTCGACCGTGAGTTCGACTTCGCGGCCGCGGGACTCCTCTGTGTCAACGCCACGCGTACCTTGTCGAAGTCCTTGAGCGCCTGCTTGTTGGTCTTCGCTGCCTCACGACGGAGCGCCGTCAGCGCGGACGTCACTTCCTTGTAGCTGCCTTGCGCACCGCGACCGAGGTGCGTTCCGAGCGTCTTGAGCGCGTCGTTGGCATCATCGAGTCGCTTCTCGAATCGTGCGATCGACTGCTCGACTTCGCGTCGCGTCGCCTGCTTCGTCGACGCGGCACGGGCACGGACGGCCTTGGTCGCGCTGCTCGCGCGGGCGGCGGTCTTTTTTGTGGCTGACCTACGGGCTGGGGGCATCGCATCTCCCTGTTGAACTGAACGGGTGCGGCAAAGCTTTACGTACTGAGCGGTCGCATGTCACCACATACCGCTATAACGTGCGTCACCGGTGCCGCCGCGCCCTCCAAACGCGAGCTATTGTGACACCGATGGACGACGCATCGACGCGCGGTCCGATCACGATCGTCCTGGCCGACGATCACCTGGTGGTCCGCGCGGGACTACGGATGCTGCTCCAGGCCGAGGAGGGATTCGAGGTCGTGGCCGAGGCGGGAGACGTGGCGACGACCGAGCGGCGGATAAGCGCGTACCACCCGCGCGTGCTGATCCTCGATCTCAACATGCCCGGCGAGTCGAGCCTGCCGGCGATCCCTCGGCTGCGTCAGACCGCGCCCGATACGCAGATCGTCGTATTGACGATGCAGAACGATCCCGCGTTCGCGCGTGAGGCGCTGCGCGCCGGCGCGATCGGGTACGTGCTCAAGGAAGCCGCCGAAAGCGAACTGGTGCAAGCGGTGCGGCTTGCGGCCGAGGGTCGCACGTATCTCAATCCCGAGCTCGGCGCGCGGCTGGCGGCCGAGCCGCAGACATCCAACGGTCCGCCCGACGATCTGTCCGCGCGCGAGATCGAAGTGCTCCGGTTGATCGCCCTCGGTCACACCAACAGCGAGATCGCCTCAGCGCTGTACCTGAGCGTTCGCACGGTCGAGTCGCACCGCGCTCACATCCAGCAGAAGACCGGGCGCACCACGCGCGCGGCACTCGTCGCCTACGCGCGCGAGCACCAGCTGCTCTGAACGAGTCAGCCCGCGCCGCCGGCGCCGGCGATCTCATCGCGCGTGGCGTGCGCGGACGCCGACTTCGGCACCTGCATGAATAACGCCCGGTGCCCGTTGCGCGAGCTGCGCACCTCCGCCGCCGACGCCACCACCGCGCCCGTATGCATCCACGTCACCGTGGCGGGGGCATAGTGCAGCAGCGCAGCCCACGTCGCCGGTCCGACGATTCCGTCGACCGTGAGTCCCTGCGCGGCCTGGAAGCTCTCGACTGCGGCCTGCGTCGCCGGGCCATAGTCGCCGTCGATCGGGATCGTGATGCCGGCCGTCGCCAGATGTTCCTGCGCCCACACGACAAGATCTCCGAGCGAGTGGAGCTTCAGGATCGGCGTGCCCGGGGCCGCGGTGCCCGTGAGGTTGCCGGCCCCGATCGAGATGCTCTTCCAACCTGTGGTGGTCGCCTGCTGCCAGTTCCACCACGACACGCCGGCGGCGCCGTAGGTTCGCGAAAGCTGGCGAAAGCGGATGATCTGACCCATCGGAGGATTCTGGTAGACCTGACCCAGCGGATCGATCGCGCGCTCGTAGACGGTGTTGTAGGCGTATGTGTGGGCGTACACCGTGTTGACGCTGGTGCCGATGTCGACCCAGTACATCTGTGGCGTGTTGTACTGAGCGCCGCCGGGACCGAGGAACACCGAGTACGGAAACCCGGGGTGGTAATCCACGTACGGGAAGCCAGCCAGTGCGACCGGGAAGCTCTGACCGATGTCATGTCTCAGCTGCGTTATGTAACTCTGCGCCGCGACGTACTTGCCCTCATATTCACTCTCGGCGTCGATGATCAGGCAATCCGCTCCGTCGTGGACTGCGGTGGCGCCGACGGCCGCCTCCTGGCGCGCGAAGTTCCCGTACACGTATTGCCACGCGCACACGTGCAAGCCGCTGGAGTGGAGTTCCTGAACCAGGGTGCTGTTGAACTGCGACCACATCGTCCGGCCGTCGCCGCTCTTGATCATCACCGTGTTGATCCCGTATTTGCGGGCGTTGGCGACGATCGAGGAGACGCTGCCGCCGTTCGAGCGCGAGACGTACCAGATCCACATGCCGCGACCGGCCAGAGCGTTTGCGTCGCCGGCCTTGTGGATCGCGTGCGCCCGCACCGTCCTGGCTGCGGCGGCAACCGGGGCGGGAATAAGCGCGAGTCCCCCCAGCAGCAGCCCCACAAGCAGGGCCGCAAAGCGCCCGCGGTGTTCGGTCATACGGCCCACCACCAATGCCACCGTACCGTAGAACCCGACCGGCGTGTACAAGTTGCGTTGCCGAGAAGAGGAGTCTCATCCCGCATGTCGTACATGTGCCGTCGGCACACGGTGCCAGTGGCTTTAGGGCCGAACGGGTGGCTTCAGAGCTTTCAACGAGGAGGAGCCCTGCGAGCGCCGGCGGGTAGGACAGCCGGCCGGACCCCCTCGAGTGAAGTTTGAGTGGGTCCGGGCGGCTGTCCTGTCCCGGCTGGCGCTACTTAATGAAGAGGATCTCCGAGTACTTCGGCAGCGGCCAGACGTCGTCGGCGACGACCTTCTCGAGCCTGTCGGCGGCGTCGCGGACCTCCGCCATCGCCGGCACGACCGAGTCGCGCATGAACTCGGCGTGCGACTCGAGCTCGGCCGGCTGGTTCTCGGCCAGGTTCGCCGACTCGAGCTTCTTGATCGCCTCCGTGAATTCCGCGATCAGGTCCGAGGTCTCACCGGCAAGCTCGCCGAGCTGGGCCTCGAGCAGCAGCGCGAGGTGACGGGCCGCCGCCGGCAGCAGCATCGTGCGCGCGATCGACGCCTGCGTCTCCGCCTCGATGTTGAGCTTGGTTACGTACTGCTCGAGAAACACCTCGTGGCGCGACTCGAGCTCGCGGCGAGAGAGGACGTTGTGCTTCTCGAACACCGACACCGTCTCGTCCGAGATCAGGTAGGGCAGCGCGTCCGGGGTCGCCTGCAGGTTCAGCAGGCCTCGGCGCTCGGCCTCGGTGTGCCACTCCTCGTCGTAGTTGTCCCCGCCGAAGATGATCTGCTTGTTGGCGGCGTAGCTCCGCTGGAGGATCGGGCGCAGCGCATCCTCGAGCACCGCGTCGCGGAGCGGATCGCCGGCGGGTGGACCGTCCTTGACCGCCGCCTCGAGCTCGTCGGCGAGCTCGTCGATCGCCTCAGCGACGATCGTGTTGAGCACGGTGTTCGGGAGCGCGGGCGACTGACTCGAGCCAAGCGCCCGGAACTCGAACTTGTTGCCGGTGAACGCGAACGGGCTCGTGCGGTTGCGGTCGCCGCCGTGCTTGGGCAGCTGCGGCAGCACCGGCGTGCCCAGCCCGAGGAACGACTGTGCCCTGGTCTCCGACGTCTCGCCGCGCTCGAGCGCACCGAACACGTTCTCGAGCTCGGCGCCGAGGAAGATCGAGATGATCGCCGGCGGCGCCTCGTTGGCGCCGAGGCGATGATCCTGACCGGGCGAGGCGATCGACGCGCGGAGCAGACCCTGGTACTCGTTGACGGCCTGGATCACCGCCGCGCAGAAGAACAGGAACTCGAGATTCCGGTGCGGCGTGTCGCCGGGCTCGAGCAGGTTCTTGCCGGTGTCGGTGCCCATCGACCAGTTGTTGTGCTTGCCCGAGCCGTTGACGCCGGCAAATGGCTTCTCGTGCAGCAGGCACACGAGCCCGTAGCGCCGCGCGACGTTCTGCATCAGCTGCATCGTCAGCTGCTGATGGTCGGAGCCGACGTTCGAGTTCTCGAAGATCGGCGCGATCTCGTACTGGTTGGGGGCGACCTCGTTGTGGCGCGTCTTGACCGGCACGCCGAGCTTGGCCAGCTCACGCTCGGTCTCGAGCATGTACGCGAGGATCCGCTCGGGGATCGACCCGAAGTAGTGGTCGTCGAGTTCGTGGCCCTTGGGCGGCTTGGCGCCGAACAGCGTGCGGCCGGTGGTGATCAGGTCGGGCCGCTCGAAGTAGTACTGCTCGTCGATCAGGAAGTACTCCTGCTCGGGGCCGATCGTCGTGAATACGCGGCTCGCGTCCGTGTCGCCGAACAGCTTGAGCGCGCGGACCGCCGACTTCGACAGTGCGTCCATCGAGCGCAGCAGCGGGATCTTGTGGTCGAGCGCCTCGCCCGTCCAGGACGCGAACGCGGTCGGGATGCACAGCAGCGTGCCGTTCGGGTTCTCGAGGATGAACGCCGGCGAGGTCGGGTCCCAGGCGGTGTAACCACGGGCCTCAAACGTCGCGCGGATTCCACCCGTTGGGAACGAAGAGGCATCCGGCTCGCCCTGGATCAGTTCCTCGCCGGAGAATTCCGCGATCGCGGTGCCCTCGTCGGTCGGGGCGTAGAAGCTGTCGTGCTTCTCCGCGGTCGAGCCGGTCAGCGGCTGGAACCAGTGCGTGTAATGGGTCGCGCCCCGCTCCATCGCCCACTCTTTCATCGCGAGCGCGACCGCGTCGGCGAGCGACGTGTCGAGCGCCTCGCCGCGGGCGAGCGTCTGCTGCAGGCGGTTGAAGACGTCGGAGGAGAGTCGCTGGCGCTGGACGGCGCGGCTGAACACGTTCGCGCCGAAGACCTGGTTGTCGGAGAGCGTGAGATCGGGAGCCCCAAGTGCGCCTCCGTTGGGAGCCCACTGGGCGGCGAGGACATTCTGCTGGCGGATGCGAGGCATTGCGTTATCGATTCCTTCCTGTGGGCGCCACGGCGGCGCAGGCGCGTACGAAACCCCACCTCGGCGCGGGCCGAGGCGTACGAACGACAGATTAACGCGGTGTAGTGGGGGGCGTCATTATCCGGATGTCCAAACTGGCCCGGGCACATGGCCAACTCCGCGCCGAGGCGAGCCGTCGTGAAATACTCGTGGACGTGCCGTTCAACCGAGAGCTGGGTTGGCATGCCTACGTGCCCGACGAGGACCGCTACGACGGGAGGATGCCGTATCGCCGCTGCGGGCGCAGTGGTCTGCAGTTGCCGGCGATCACGCTCGGGCTGTGGCAGAACTTCGGCGACGACCGCCCGCTCGCGAACAGCCGGGCGATGATCCGCCGCGCGTTCGATCTGGGGATCACGCACTTCGACCTGGCCAACAACTACGGGCCGCCGTACGGGAGCGCGGAGATCAACTTCGGGCGCATCTACGACGAGGACTTGAAGCCCTACCGCGACGAGATCGTGATCTCGACCAAGGCCGGCTACGACATGTGGCCGGGCCCGTACGGCGAGTGGGGATCGCGCAAGTATCTGCTGGCGAGCCTGGAACAGTCGTTGAAGCGGATGCGCCTGGAGTACGTGGACATCTTCTACTCGCACCGGTTCGACCCCGACACGCCGCTCGAGGAGACGATGGGCGCGCTCGACGCCGCCGTCCGCCAGGGCAAGACGCGGTACGTCGGGATCTCCTCGTACGGCCCCCGCCGAACCGAGGAGGCGGCGCTGATTCTGCGCGAGCTGGGCACGCCGCTGCTGATCCATCAGCCGTCGTACTCGCTGATCAACCGCTGGATCGAGGAGGAACTGCTCGACGTGCTCGAGCGCGAGGGCGTCGGCACGATCGTGTTCTCTCCGCTCGCCCAGGGGCTCCTCACCAACAAGTACCTCGACGGCGTGCCCGAGGACTCGCGCGCGCGAATCGGGAACTACTTCGACGAGGGGATGCTGACGCCCGAGAACCTCGCGCGCGTCAAGGCACTCAACGACATCGCTCAGCGGCGCGGGCAGTCGCTCGCGCAGATGGCGATCGCCTGGGTGCTGCGCGATCCGCGGGTCACGTCCGCGCTGCTCGGCGCCTCGAGCGTCGGTCAGCTCGAGCAGAACGTCGCCGCGCTCGAACGGCTCGACTTCGACCCCGCGGAGCTCGAGGAGATCGACCGCTACGCGGGAGATGGCGGCATCAACCTCTGGGCCGCTTCGAGCGAAGGTTAGGTTCCGGGTCCGCCCCTGAGACAGGAGCGGACCGTAGCCGGGCCGTGTCGATAGCCCGGCTACGGTCCTGGGGTGGAGGTTTAGTGGAAGCGGACCTGGTTCTTCAGGCCACGGCCCTCGATGTTGAACTGGTACGCCGTCGTCGAGGTGAACGTGGCGCCCGGGTCCAGCACCACCGACGGCCACTGGGGGTCGCCGATGTGGTGCGGGCTGTCCGGATAGTGCTGGGTCTCGAGCGTGAAGCCGTCGCCTTGTCGGTAGACGTTGCCGCTCGTCCCGATCAGGTCACCGACCAGGAAGTTCCCGCTGTACATCTGAACGCCGGGCTGATCGGTGTAGGTCCACAGCGTCACGCCGTTCTTGGGATCCTGGGCGACCGCAACCAGTCGATAGCCGGGGTAGCCGTTGAGGACCCAGTTGTTGTCGTAGCCATGGGCGATCTGTAGCTGCTTGAACGGTCCGCTCGTCCCGTCGGGCAGGTTCGTGTTGCGGATGTCTTGGCCGATCGTGTGCATCGAGCGGAAGTCGTACGCCGTGCCGCCGACGGGCACGAAGTAGGGTGACTCGGGGATCAGGTTCGTGTTGACCGGCGTGTAGTCGTCGCTGTTCAACGCCAGCAACTGGTGGTACACGGTCGTGGTTCCCTCACCGGCCAGGTTGAAGTAGGTGTGGTTGGTGAGGTTGATGACCGTCGCCAAGGTCGACGAGTCGTTGACCGCGTTGTATTCGATCTTCAACCGGTTCTCGGGCGTGAGGAGGTAGGTGACGGTTGCGGTCACCGCCGCCGGGAAGCCGGTGCAGCCCGGGCTGAGCGACACCAGGCAGCCCTCGCCGTCGGGGAAGGTATTCGTCAGCTTGAGCACGGCCGCATGACGATCCGCCGAGGCGCTCGGCGTCCACACCTGGGTGTTCCAGCCGAGATAACCGCCATGGAGCGTGTTCGTGCCGTTGTTCGCGTCGAGTTGATACGTCGTGTTGTTGAGGCTGAACGACGCGTTCGCAATCCGGTTTGCGTAGCGGCCGATGATCGCGCCGAAGTACGTGTCGCCGGATCCCCCGGGCAGCGGCCAAGGTGTGCTGGTCGCGCCCTGAGTGAAGTCGTTCACGTAGTCAGAAAGCGTCGGGAACCCGAGCGCGACATTCGTGGTGCCTCGGTCGCGGTTGGGTACCCAGATCGACTGCACGACCCCGCCATAGTTGGTGATCTTGACGGTCATTCCGTTGCCGCTGGTGAGGGTGTAGAGGTTGACGGTCTTTCCGTTGACCGTGCCCCAGGGCTGGTTGCTGATCCCTGGGCGGCCTCCGGGCCGGTCGGAATGCTTGGCGGCATGCGACTTGTGATGCTGGGTCGCGGCGCGCGCTTGCGCGGAGCCGGACAGGACGAACGAGACAGCGGTTACGGCGACGATGAGACTGCTGGTCAGCAGGCGCCACCGAATTCGCGATGCAGTTCGCATCACATCTCCTCTCTCCAAGCCCTCGCGTCGATGCTCCACGCAAGCACCTGGACGTCGAACGGTTGGCCACGCTCCTATCCGATGTTTTTGGTGTTAGCGCTAACACCGAATGTGAGCGCTAACACGCATTGTCTCAAAGTAACCACGCGCGAGTCAAGACAGTTCACGTCCGGTCGGCGAGATTGAGGCGTTGTGGGGTGCGGCCGGCCGCGTCGTGCGGTCGCCTACGGCGCGCTCGACGACGTCGTGACGATCTGACCGCTGTTGTTGACGTAGGACTCGGACGGGGCACTGTGGATCAGGACCGTGAACGTCCCGTGCGGGACCCCGCCACCGCTCTGGAGAACGGCCTTGGCCTTGCCGTTCAGGCCGGCAGCCACCTCCCACGCGACCACGTGACGGCCGGGCGCGACCGCGGTCACGGCCCACTCGAACTTCGCCGTATGGCCGGGCGCGAGCGATCCGAGTGCCCACGTGTTCGAGTACGCGGTGACGGCGCCGCCGGGACTGCCGCTCCCGTCGGCCGAGCCGGGCTGGCAGCCGGCGTTGCACGCACCCGGGGGTCGGTCGACGACCCACACCGGGCGCGAGGAGTTGGCCAGCCCGGGCTGCTGCAGATCCTGCGCGAACGCCGCCGCGTCGATCCCCTCGCCCGCCGGCGCAGGATAGGCACACGTGACGTTGCAGATCGTCACGGCGATGTTCGGGATCGTGTTCGACCCCGCGTTGCGTACGGCGAGCACGAGGTGGGTGTGCTCGGAGAGGCGTTGGGATGAGGGGAATGTCGCGGTCGTCACCGAAACGGGGAACTTTCCGCTCGGCTCGGCCGCGTCCTGTCGCGCGCCGCCGCCGCACGCGGCCAGAACGAGCACCGCAAGCGCCCCGCAGATCAGACCAAAGCTCCTGGATCTCACGGCGCGCCGAACATAGCAACTGGCCTGCCCACTCACGCCGGTTCCGGGCACGGTTCCAATTTGCTACTTCGGGGTAGCTGCCCGTACGCTTTGCCCGTCAGCCGCGTGGCGGCACTGCATACCAGGGAGGCTGGAGCAAGCTTTGATCAGAGCCGTCGCCGATCGTGGGTACACGCCCATCAAGGGCCTACTCGAAGAGGTCGGCAACATGATGATCCTGACCGGCAAGACGCTGGTCTCCGCGGTGCGGCCGCCGTACCCGTACGGCCCCGAGTTCGTCGGCCAGTTCATGTTCGCGCTGCGGCTGTGCTGGTTTCCGCTGCTGATCTCGACGATCGCCTTCGGCTACGAGGCGCCGGGCCTCCAGGCCGCGAACTTCCTCGTCCTGTTCGGCGCTCTCGACCGCCTGGGTGGCTTCTTCGTGCTCGCGTCGATCCGGGAGTTCGCCCCGTTCGTCGACGCGATCGTGCTCGCCGGCGTCGCCGGAACCGCGATCACCGCCGACCTCGGCGCCCGCAAGATCCGCGAGGAGCTCGACGCGCTTCAGGTACTCGGCGTCGACCCGATCAAGAACCTGGTCGTGCCCCGCTTCCTCGCGCTGATGCTGGTCACCGGCCTGTTCGACATCTACGCGGTGATCTTCGGCATCTTCGGCGGGATCCTGGCGACGCTCGTCAACCATGCCTCGCTCGGCCCGTTCTTCTCGACGTTCTTCAACAACGCCGAGACGACCGATCTGTGGGGATCGGTGGTCAAGACCACGCTGTTCGGAGCGATCATCGCGGTGGTCTGCTGCTACAAGGGAATGACCGCCTCGGGCGGGGCAGAGGGGGTCGGTCGGGCCGTCAACCAGGCGGTCGTGATCGCGTTCCTGGGCATCTTCGCGTTCAACTACGCGTTCACTCAGACGCTGCTCGCGACACATCCCGAGATCACCACAATCCCGCGCTGATGAACGACCTGATTGTCACCCCCAAGGGCTGGGTCGAAGCGTTCGGCGAGATCGCGAAGTTCACGACGCAGGTGCTCGGCGAGATTTTCCGTCTGCGCGTGTTCAAGTTCTTCGGCGAGGCCCTACGGCAGGCGGGCATCCTGATCGTCGGCTCGGCGCTGGTGATCTGCCTGCTGGTGTTCATCGTCGGCCTTACGTGCGGGATCGAGGGCGCCTACCTCCTGCGCTCGCAGGGGGCGCCCGCGTTCTCCGGTGTGTTCTCCGCGTGGTGCGATCTGCGCGAGCTCGCCCCGCTGGCATTCGGCTACATGATGGCGGCGAAGGTCGGCACCGGCATCGTCGCCGAGCTCGGCTCGATGCGGATCTCCGATGAGATCGACGCGCTCGAGGTGATGGGAATCAGCGGCATGACGTTCCTGTGCGCGACCCGGCTGCTCGCCGCGTGGCTCGTGCTCCCGTTCGTCTACGTGATCGCGATCGGCGCCGGGTTCCTGGCCAGCTACATCGCGGTGGTGCAGCAGATCGGCGACGTCTCCTCCGGGGGGTATTTCTTGATCTTCTGGGAGTTCCAGAACCCGCCGGACCTGTTATTCAGCCTGATAAAGGCGATGGCGATGGCTACGCTCATCGTTCTGGTCGGCTGCTATTACGGGTATAACGCTAGTGGTGGTCCGGTCGGGGTAGGCACGGCCACGGCGAAGTCGATGGTCTTGAACTTGGTCGGTGTACATCTCATCGGAATGCTCGGCACGCAGCTCTTCTGGGGCGCCAACCCCCGGGCACCAATCGGAGGCTGAAGATGGCGTTTGACGAGGAAGACCCGAACGCCGAGGGCGGCGACGAGCCGGCGCCGATCGAGACCGAGCACGAGCCCGACGCCGGAGAAGACCACCCGGCCGCGCGCGGCTCGCGCGTGTCGGTGGTCGACGAGCAGCCGCCGCGCCCGAGTCCGCCACCCGGCACCTCCGACGACGAGTACAAGTGGCACACCTACAAGGTGTATCCATCGGGCCGCCCCGACGCGGTCGAATTCATCGACGTCTACAAGTCGTTCGGCCGCGCGCACATCCTCCGCGGGCTGAACATGGGGCTGCCCGAGGGGATGGTGTCGATGATCATCGGGCCGTCGGGCACCGGAAAGTCCGTCTGCATCAAGCACATGGTCGGGCTGCTCTACCCCGACGAGGGCGACGTCCTCGTGCACGGCGAGTCGGTTCCGAACATGCCCGACGACCAGCTGTTCGAGATGCGCAAGAAGTTCGGCCTGCTGTTCCAGGACGGCGCCCTGTTCGGATCGATGAGCGTGTTCGACAACGTCGCGTTCCCGCTGCGCCAGCACACCGAGAAGGGCGAGGACGAGGTCGAGGACATCGTCATGCGGCGGCTCAAGGAGGTCGGCCTCGCCGACGCCGCGGGCAAGCAGCCCAACGAGCTCTCGGGCGGGATGCGCAAGCGGGCCGGGTTCGCGCGCGCGCTCGTGCTCGAGCCCGACATCCTGCTGTTCGACGAACCCGACTCGGGGCTCGATCCGGTCCGCACCGCGCTGCTCGGAGAGCTGATCCTCGAGATCCACCGCGACATGATGGAAGAGGCAAAGGCCAAGGGGAGGGAGCACCTCCCGACCTTCTGCGTGATCACGCACGACATCATGAGCGCCCGCCGGGTCGCCGACTACATCAACGTGCTGTGGAAGGGCCGGATCGTCGAGGCGGGTCCGGCCGAGGACATGCTCAACTCCGAGAATCCGTTCATCCGCCAGTTCCTGTCCGGGGAGTCGCAGGGTCCGCTCGCGATGGACTAGGGTGCCCGCCCACCCACCCACCCCCCGACCCACCCACCCCCAACCACCATGATCGGGAGGATGTTGGAGCGGCTGGCGCGAGCCGCCGCGAGTAGACCGGCGGTGACGCTGGGGGTGGTACTGGCGCTCGCGCTGGGCGGCGGTGCGCTGGCGCTGCGCCTGCAGCCGAACACGAACAGCGACACGTTCGTCAGCCGGTCCTCGCCGACGTTCCAGGCGAGCCTCGACGACAACGAGCACTTCGGGAGCGACCCGGTCGTGATCCTGATCCGCGAGCCGCTGACGGATCTGGTCGAGACCAAGGACCTCGCGACCGTCAGTCAGCTCGAGGCGTGCCTCGCCGGCCAGACGCTTGTCGCGAACCAGCAGCTCGAGGCGTTCACGCCGGCGCCAGCGGGATCGACGCCCTACGGCGGGCCGAACAGCCCATGCGGCCATCTGGCGAAGGCGCGCCCGGCGCAGGTCGTGTACGGGCCGGGGACGTTCCTGAACCGCGCGGTCGCCGCCGTCAACACCGAGATCGAGCAGATCACGAGTGCCGCTCAGCAGACGGTGCAGAACGCGAAGACGAGCGCGTACAAGTTGGCGCTGGCCCGGCACCTGTCGCGCCAGGAGGCGACCAAGCTCGAGAACGCGGCGGGTTCGATCGCCCAGGAGCAGGAGACGACGAACCTGCTCCAGATGTACCTGAACTCCGGCATCTCCGGCCAGCCGAAGATCGACGATCCGCAGTTCATCCCCGAGATCGTGTTCGACCAGACCCGCGGCGTGAACCAGCCGAAGGCGCGGTTCGCCTACCTGTTCCCGACCGCCGACTCGGCGCTGATCCAGGTCCGGCTGAAGGCGTCGCTGACGCCGGCGCAGCAGGCCCAGGCGATCGAGTGGATCCAGCAGGCGGTGCGGATGCCGATGTTCCGCTCGGCCTATCACGGCACCTACACGGTCTCGGGGGTGCCGGTCGTGACCGACGATCTGGCCTCGACGATCACCGGTGGGGTCGCGGGCCTGCTCGCCGCGGCGGTGTTCGTGATGGGCGTCGTGTTGCTGCTCGTGTTCCGGAACCGGCCGCGGCTGTTGCCGCTCGGGATCGCGCTGGCCGCGGCGGGGATCACGTTCGGGGTGGTGTCGCTGGTCGGTGGGACGTTGACGATGGCCTCGATCGCGGTGCTGCCGATCCTGATCGGGCTGGCGGTCGATTACGCGGTCCAGTTCCAGGCGCGCACCGAGGAGGCATCCGGCGATGTCGCTCGAGCGGCGGCCGCGGCGGCGCCAACGATCGCGACCGCGGCGCTGGCCACCGCCGCGGGATTCCTGGCGCTGCTGCTCTCGCCCGTCCCGATGGTCCGGGGGTTCGGCGAGCTGCTGATCGTCGGCATCGCGATCGCGCTCGCGGTGCGCGTTCACCGCCGGTTCGGCGGCGATGGTGCTGAGCCGGCGCCGGGCGACGTCGCCACGGCCCGGGACCCCGCGGCGCGGCCTGCCCGAGCTGGGTGTGATCAGCGCGTCGGCGCGGGGAGCGGGGGAGATCCTCGGGGACGTCGCGCGCGCGGGCTTCTGTCGGGTTTCCGCTTCGGCGGGGTCGCTCGGAACGGCGGTGGCGGCGGCGGCGCGGCGTCCCGGTCGCGTGTTGCTCGTGGGACTGGTCCTGGCCGCGGCCGGCTGGGTCGCGGACACCCAGATGCGGGTCCAGTCCGACGTGACCAAGCTCGTGCCGTCGAACATGCCCGCACTTCAGAACCTACGGACGCTCGAGCGCGTGACCGGGGTGTCGGGCGAGATCGATGTGCTCGTGCACTCGAACAACGTGGCGACTCCGCAGACGATCAGCTGGATGGTCAGCTACGAGAACACGCTGCTGGCCCATTTCGGCTACGTCGAGGCGAAGGGATGCGCGAAGGCGAGCCTGTGCCCGGCGCTGTCCCTGCCCGACCTGTTCTGCTCGGGCAGCCAGGCGAGCGCCGGCTCGTGCACGGGGTCGTTGAACACTGGTCTGATATCGAGCCTGTTGAAGGCCGTCCCGCCGTACTTCTCCCAGGCGGTGATCACGCCCGACCACCGCGAGGCGACGCTCGCGTTCGGCATTCGCCTGATGCCGCTGTCGCGCCAGCAACGCCTGATCGACTACATGCGGTCGCACATGCATCCGCCCCCGGGCGTAACGCGGAGCTCGCCGGTCTGCCCGTGCTCGCGGCCCAGGCGGACGCGTCGCTGTCGTCGTCGGGGCAGGCGGATGCTGATGCTGCTGGCGGGATTGGTCGCCGTCGGCCTGGTGCTGCTCGCGGTCCTGCGCACGGTCGAGGCGGGCGCTGGTTCCGCTCGTGCCGATCGCGCTCGCGACGGGGTGGTCGTCGCTGATCCTGTTCGCGACGCGGATCCCGCTGAACCCGATGTCGGCGACGCTCGGCGCGCTCGTGATCGCGATCTCGACCGAGTTCAGCGTGCTCCTGTCCGAGCGGTTCCGACAGGAGCGACGCGCCGGCCGCTCATCTACCGAGGCGCTGGCGCGGACCTACAGGTTCACCGGGTCGGCGGTGCTCGCCTCCGGGATCACCGCGATCGCTGGGTTCGGCGTGCTCGCGCTGTCGAGCATCACGATGCTGCGCGACTTCGGGCTGGTGACGCTCGTCGACCTGACCGTGTCGCTCGGTGGTGTCCTGCTCGTGCTGCCCTCGGTGCTCGCGCTGTCGGAGCGGCGGGGCGCGCTGGGGGGCGTGCGCGAGCGCGCGGGGCGGGTCGCCGGCGCGTTGCTGCGGCGGCGGCGGGCGCGCGTGGCGTGAGCGGGTCCGAGCCCGCCCGGCCGCCAGACGGCGAGATTCCCGAGGTCGGCGCGGGCGCTGATCGACAACCGCCGCTACGGGTGGATGGTCGGGGGCTGGCGTTGTGCTCGTGATCGGCTTCTTGGTCTACGCGCTGACGACCACCACTCCGGGTCTGGGACGCCGGGCGTCGCGGCTGGTCAGCCGCTTCGCTATTTCGCGGCGCCGCTGGCCGCGTCGACGTTGAACGGTGACGCGAACCTGAGTCCGCCCTGCACGCTCGCCCGCCACGATCCGCGCGCGTTGAACGTGTGTCTGCTGGCCAAGCGCGGGCCGCTCGTGCTCGGTTTCTTCGTGACCGGTTCGGGCGCGTGCGAGCGAGAGGTGAGCACGATGCAGGGGTTGGCTCGGAGGACCCGGGGACGCGGGGCGCCCAGTACGCGGCGGTGGCGGTCAATACCGGCCACGCGGCCGCGCGGAAGGCGGTGCGCAGCGCATGGGTGGACGATCCCGGTCGCGTATGACGCGGACGGTGGCGTGGGCGGCCTGTACGGCGTCACCGCGTGCCCGCTGCTTGAGCTCGCCTATCGTGGCGGGACCGTGGCTCAGCGATTGATCGGCGAGCACTGGCTGTCGCGGAGCGCCCTCGCGGCGTCAGGTGCAGGCGCTGCTGCGTCACGGGTGAGCCGTAGGTAGATGAGCTCCGGGAGCGGGTTTGTCGAGCCACGGCTGCGCGAGGAGTTTCCTGGGCTGCGGTTCGCCTGGACCGCGGTCGATGCGCGCGTGCGCGGGAGCTCCCGCGAGGTCGAGCGGCGCCTGCGCGAGCTGTCGAACCGCTACCGGGGCGCCGGCGTGGTGGCGATGCGCACCCAGCCGATCCCGCACGCCTACCGGGCGTTCTTTCGTCAGGTCGGGCTCGATCCCGACGCCGCCCGGATCCCCAGCGAGGCGGTGGCGGTCGGGCGGCTGCTCCACGGCCGCTTGGAGTCGCGGAACGCGCTGGCGGACGCGCTGCTGATCGCGGTCGTCGAGACCGGCGTTCCGGTGTGGGCGCTCGACGCTCGCGTCGCCGACGTCTCGAGCCTCGGCATCCGGGTATCGGTGGCGGGAGAGCGGCTCGGCGGACGGCTTGGCGTTGTCGGAAGGCCAGCTAGTGGTCGCGGACGCGGACGCCGTCCATGCGACGTTGTTTGGCGAGCCGGCGCCGGGGCACGGCCCGGGGCCGCGCACGAACCGGATCGTTCTGTTCGCGGTCGGCGTCGACGGAGTCCCAGCGATTCACCTCGAGGAGGCGCTATGGGTGGCCTCCGATGTTCTCAGGACCGCGTAAATCGCGGGTCGACGGCGGCTGGTAAGCTGGCCCGAGCTCCCGAAAGGAGGCAGCGCTGGAGCTTCTCGAACACGACTCACGCGCGGTTCTTGCCGGTTCGACGGCCGTCCGGGTAGTCGCTCCGGCGCAGGACGAGCGGGCGGCACGGCGGGCGCTGCGGGCGCAGATCGACAAGCTCGAGCGGGAGCTCGCCGATGCGTTCGTGACCGCCTTCCCGATGGGAGGGCTCGATCGAGGAGCCCACCCGACCGTGCGCCGCGCCGCGACTGCTCGACCTCGGCGAGCTCGAGCGCGTCCGGGACGAGCTCGCCGTACGCCTCCAGACGGCCCGCGGGACGATCACCGCGCGAGCCGATCAGCAGGCGGCGTGCCGCGTGGCGCTCGAGAAGATGCTGCTCGATCCAGGGCGGTACCGGTTCGTTCGGATCGCCAACCGGGAGCTCGGCGAGCCCGGATGCGGCGTTTGGCACGTCCGGCCGCGGCTCGGCCTGATCGGGATGCTGATGGGATGGTGGGAGGTCAAGCTCTCCTCGGGCTGTCCGTTAGCCACCGCCGCGCGCGCCCTGGCCTGATGGGCGCCGCGGCCCCTGGTGCGACGGCTACCCTCCGCGCTAAGTGCGCGAGTTACTGAGGACGGGTGCCGGCGCGACGCTGGTACTGCTGATCATGTTCATCGGCAGCCTCGTACTGTGGATCGGGACGCCGCTGCTGTGGCTGTGGGTGGGCTCGCAGGTCCAGGGGGCGACGTCCTCGCTCGGGACCGCGCTGGGCGTGAGCTTCATCGGCGTCGTGGTGACGATCGCGGTGGTGGCCGCGGTCCTCGCGAAGCTGAGCGACGTGTACCGGGCGAACCGCCGCGCGCGGGGTCTCGATGACACCGGGCACTACGTGCTTGAGACCGTGCTCGTGGTGAGCGCCGGGCTCACGCTGGCGGCGTTCGTGGTGTGGTTCTTCTTCTTCGCCGGCACCAGCCCGGTGCCGGTCGGGATCCAGGTGTGAGCGTCGCCGGGCCGCGGTGGAGACGGTTGGGTCCGGGCCCGGGTCCCGCGCCACCGCCCGGGGGCGGGCAGTCGCGCGGGGCCATCACGGCTTCTCTAAACGCAGACGAGCTCGGACGCTCGAGCGGTGCATGACTCGAGCTGGTCCGCGAGTAAATGGCGCTGACGATCGGTGAGCGCGCCGATCGTCTTGGTCTCGGTGATGTGATATCGCGAGAGGAACTTCCTGCACTTCGTGCTTCCCCATCGCCGCTGGCTCATCAGCAGCTCCCCGATCGCCCAACTGAGCGCTTCGTTGGGCGGGTCCAGAATGACGTCCGCGGCAGAAGCTTCTCCCTCAGCGATCCTTCGCTTCAGCTCTGCGCGGGCGAGCCTGACCGCGTTGGCTCGTTCCAGCGCTCGCATCCGTTGCGGCGCCGGGGTCATCGTGGCGGTCTCACTCATTTGGTTGCTTCGCTTCCTCCCATTCGGTCCGACGCAGCGGACACTCTTGTTTACACATAGGCAGGGGTCCGCGAGGGCCCCCTCCCGTGGGTCCTGACACTGCTCATACTGCTGTTCCCGCACGCACGAAGCGGCGGTTCCTACACCCCGTTCCGGCCTGTCCCTACCTTATCGACCTCGGTGCTGCTCGGCCGTTTGGGTAGAGGAAGAAGCTACGACATCGGCGCGAGTAACAGCAACGTCACAACTGCCGCCCATGCGCTTAGAGCGTGTTTTTTTTGGTCCGCGGCCCTTGTGCGAGTGTGGACAAGGCTGGCGTCGAGAGCGCCCCCTCGAGGCGAGGGGTGGGGGCACACCTAAGCGCGGCGCGGGCAGCGCCCCGTGCTCGGCCTCGAAACCCCGCTTGGCCTCGGCGAAGATCTCGAGCGCCCGATCGAGGGTGTCGTGATCGTGCGTCGCCATCACGCTCGTGCGGAGCAGCGCGCCGGCCGGCGGCACCGCCGGGTGGAGCGCAACGTTGACGTAAAGGCCGGCGTCGTAGAGCGCCTTCCACAGGAACGCGGCCTTCCAGTCATCGCCGACGACGACCGGGACGACCGTCGTCACAACCTCGGTGCCGTCGGCCAGCCGCGTCGGCTTGACGACCTGGAATCCGAGCTCGTCCAGGCCCCGATGGAGATAGCGCGCGTTGTCGAGCACACGGGCGAACAGCTCGCGTCCCTCCTCGGAGCGGCAGATCCTGACCGCTGCCAGCGCTGCCCCCAGCGCCGCCGGAACGGCCGAGGCGGTGAACATGAACGGACGCGAGGAGACCCGGAGGAACTCGACCACGTCGGCCGGCCCGGCGATCACGCCGCCGCACGAGGCGAGCGACTTCGAGAACGTCGCCATCCGCAGATCGACCTGGTCCTCGACCCCGAACAGCTCGGACGCGCCGGCGCCGCGGGCGCCGAGCACGCCCAGCGCGTGCGCCTCGTCGACCATCAGGCGGGCGCCGTAGCGGCGGCTCAGCTCGGCGATCTCGGGTAGCGGCGCGACGTCGCCCTCCATCGAGAACACGCCATCGACGACGACCAGGATGCCGCCACCGTCGCCGGCGGCCTTCTCGAGCGCCTGCTCGAGCTTGTCGATCCGGTTGTGGCGAAACGGCCGGAGCTTGGCCCGCGAGAGGATGCACCCATCGAGGATCGACGCGTGGTCGCCCGAGTCGACGACGACGGTGTCGCCCGGCGCGAGGATCGTCCCGAGCGCGCCGACGTTGGCCTGGTGGCCGGTCGTGAACACGAGCGCGCCCTCGGTCCCGAACCATTCGGCGAGCTCGCGCTCGAGCTCGAGGTGCAGGTCGGTGGTGCCATTCAGGAAGCGCGACCCGGTGAGGCCCGTGCCGTATCGGCGCAGGGCGTCGAGAGCGCCCTGGGCGACGCGCTCGTCACCGGTCAGCCCGAGATAGTTGTTGGAGCCGAGCATGATCCGGCGCTTGCCCTCCATCTCGACGACCGGCAGCGTGGGGCCCTCCAGCACTCGGAAGTACGGGACCAGGTCGAGCTCCCGGGCTGCGCGGAGCTGGTCGAGGCGTTCGTGCTCCCGGGCTTTCGCGAAGACGTCAATCGAGGTGGACATATAACGTTCCTGTCAGATGGCAGTAGACGTGACCCTGCCGGCTCGTCGGGCCTTGGAGATACGCCCTGTCGCGAGCAAGCGCGATCTGAACACTTTCATCAAGCTGCCGTGGCGGCTGTATCGTAACGAGCCCAACTGGGTGCCGCCGCTGCTGCTCGACCGCAAGCGGTTCTTCGACCGCGGTGCGCAATCCGTTCTTCAAGCACGCCGAGGTCGAGTTCTTCCTGGCCTGGAGGGGCGAGACGCCCGTCGGGCGGGTCACGGCGCAGATCGACCGTCACTTCAACGAGTTCCAGCATCACGACTGGGGGCTGTTCGGCTTCTTCGAGTGCGAGAACGATCCCGAGGTCGCAAACGCGCTGCTGTCGGCCGCCGAAGAATGGCTCCGCGCCCGGGGCCGCGACCGCATGGTGGGCCCGATGAACTTCACGACCAACGACGAGTGCGGGGTTCTGATCGACGGCTATGAACTGATGCCCACCGTGCTGACCGACTGGCACCACCCCTACTACCCGGGATTGCTCGAGGGCGCCGGGCTGACGAAGGCGATGGACCTGTACATGTGGTCGCTCGCCGTGGCCGACCGGGGGTCCGTGCACCAGGCGATCTGGCGCGTCGCGGCCGAGGTCGAGAGCAAGTACGGGATCAAGGTCCGCAAGATGCGAAAGAAGGACATGGAGGCCGAGATCGGCCGCTTCCTCGAGGTCTACAACGCCGCGTGGGAGCGGAACTGGGGCTTCACGCCGCTCACCGAGGAGGAGGTCCGCCACTACGCGAAGGACCTCAAGCCCGTGTTGGACGAGAACTGGGCGTTCATCGCCGAGAAGGACGGAGAGCCGGTTGCCGCCGCATTTGACGCTGCCCGACTACAACCAGGTCCTGAGTCCACCTGAACGGCCGCCTGCTCCCGTTCGGCTGGGCCAAGGCGCTCTGGTACAAGCGCAAGATCGACCGGGTGCGCGTGTTCGCGCTCGGGGCCAAGCCCGAGTGGCAGCACACCGGGGTGGCGGCCAAGCTGTATGAGCTCCACTACGACGCCGCCGAGCGGTTGCCGCAGAAGTGCGGCGAGACCGGATGGACGCTCGAGACCAACACGCGCATCAACCGCGCGATGGAGCGGATGGGCGGCAAGATCGTGCGGACGTACCGGGTCTACGAGAAGCTTCTTTGAAGTTGACCGCCAGCGCTGTCACCATGTCGCGGGCATGACTGAGCCTTTCGCGGACGAACAGGCCCCCGAGGTTGCTGCCTCGGAGGGCGCCGAGCCTGAAGCGGCCGACCCCGAGGAGGAGGTCGTCGACGGCCTTCCGGTGCTCGCCGAGGTCCGGACGATCGAACGGTCGGGCCCGGCGTCGCTACCCGCCGTTCAGGCGGCCGCGGCGGCCGCCACCGGGTTCGTCGCCGGCGCCGCCACGATCGCGCTGATCAAGCGCCGTTCCGCCCGCAAGACCATGCGGAACGGCAAGAGCGGCTCCCGACGCGTCGCCGACATGCTGCCGATCACGGCGTCGCGGTCGTTCCTGGTCGACGTGCACGTGATCGGCAAGCAAGGGGATTGACCACGCGCGGCGGCGCCGGGGGCGAGGTCCGCGTCGAGGTTCGTCCCCGTTGGGTGTTCGCGCTGCCTCTGCGCAACGGCCTCGATGGCCTTGTCCGCGTGCGTGGCGGGGTGCTGCACCGGCTGCTTCACTTTGGTGCGGCGCCCGTGTTGGTGCGGGTGGCTCAGCCGTCGCGCGATCGTGTGGTGTTTGGGGCGCGCGGCCGCGCGATCGATCGCGGCCGAGTGGGGGATCGAGCGGATGCGGCTCGCGCTCGGGATAGACCAGGACATCGAGCCGTTCTACGAGCGGTTCCGGCTCGATCCGCTGATCGGGCGCTCGGTCCGTTCTGATCCGGGGTTGCGGGTCGGGGGAAAGCCCGAGCCGTTCGAGGCGCTGGCCTGGGCGATCTGCGAGCAACTGATCGAGTTCAGCCGGGCGGCGGCGATCGAGCGGCGGCTGATCGCGCGGCTGGGCCGCCGGTGCCGATTGGAGCGAGATGCGGGACGCGCCCGCGGCATCGGTGCTCGCGGCCCAGGCGCCGGCAAGGTTGGAATCGCTCGATCTGTCGGCGGGCAGGTCGATCGCATTGGTTCGTGCCGCCCGCGAGGTGGCCAGTGGTCGCATGGACTTGTTCGACGCGGACCACGAGCGCGGGTGGCGCCGGCTGCGTGCGATCAGGGGGATCGGCAGCTGGACGATCCAGATGCTGGCGCTCACCGGCCAGGGGAGGCTGGACCAGCTGCCCGCCGGCGACGTCGGGTATTTGAAGCTGGTGGGCCGGCTGCGCGGTGGCGGGGATCCGTGGGCGCGCGCCACCGAGGAGGAGGTCGCCGAGTTCTTCGCTCCATACGCGCCGTGGGCGGGGCTGGCGGGGCTGCACGCGCTGCGGTCGGCGGCGGGTCGGCGGCGACTCGGATGGCGGCCTAGCGCCGGCGGCGCCGTCGAAGATCCGCCCCCCTGTACAAGGCCCGAAAGCGCAGTCCCGACGCTCGATTACGGGACATGAGCATCCCCACAGCTTACGTCCCGGAATCAGAGCGACGGCGGTGTTCCCGGCCTTGTACAGGTCAGCACGGACGGGCGCTCAAGCCGGCGGCGTCGCGCGCAGCGCGTCGGGCGTGCTCATGTGTACTTTGCGACTCGCCGGGTAAGGACCTAGGCGCGTTCTGCACCCGCTCGATCGACCGCCCAGGAAGGCTTCCGCGGCGGCCGGCGACGAACAAAGGGGGGCGCCAAATGAGCTTCGAACTCAAAGAAACGACGATCCATGGGCACCGGGTCGCCTACCGGATGGCGGGCAGCGGTCCGCCGATCGTGCTGATCCACGGGATCACGGCCTCCTCGGTCGTGTGGGAGCTCGTCGGATCCGCGGCTGGCGCGCCATCACACGGTGCTGGCTCCGGACCTGCTCGGACACGGCCAGAGCGCCAAGCCGCGCGGCGACTATTCGATGGGCGCGTTCGCGTCGGGGATCCGCGATCTGGTGGTGTCGCTCGGGCTCGGGCCGGTGACCGTCGTCGGCCATTCGCTCGGTGGTGGCGTCGCGATGCAGTTCGCCTACCAGTTCCCCGAGCGCGTGGGGCGTCTTGCGCTGGTCTCGAGCGGCGGGCTCGGGCGCAGCGTGCACCCGTTCCTGCGCGCGGCGACCCTCCCGGGCTCTGAGCTCGTGATCCCGCTGCTCGCCGACCGCCGGGTGCTCGGGGCGGGGCGGGCGGTCGGGCGCGCGTTCGGGCGGATCGGCTTTCCATTCGGGAACGACGCGATCGAGATGGCCCGGGGTCACGCCTCGCTCGGCGATCCGGAGAGCCGCGACGCGTTCGTTCACACGCTCCGCGCCAGCGTCGACGTCGGCGGCCAGCGGGTGCAGGCCGTCGACCGTCTGTATCTCGCGGCCGAGCTGCCGCTGCTGATCGTGTGGGGCGCGCGCGACCGAATCATCCCGGTGGGCCACGGCCGGCGCGCGCACGAGCTGGTGCCCGCCAGCCGGTTCGAGCTGTTCGAGCGCTCCGGCCATTTCCCGTTCCTGGACGAGCCCGAGCGGTTCGTGGCCACGCTCGAGGACTGGATCGCCACGACCGAGCCCAGCCGCGGTGATGAGACCCGCTTCCGCGCGGCGATTCGCCGAAACGGCGCACGCGCGCGATGAATTCTTGGACTGTTTGCGGTCTATCTACTGGATGGCAGCATCGCCGCCAAGGACGATCACGTTCGCGATCGGGGGGCCGATCGACCGCAGCGATCTGCCGGCGCTGTATGAGCGGGTGTGCTCGCTGCTCGCCGGAAGCGGCGCCGCCGTGGCCGTGTGCGACGTCGCCGGGGTCGATGGCGGACGCGGTGGCGGTCGATGCGCTCGCCCGTCTGCAGTTGGCCGCGCGCCGGCACGGCTGCCGGATCCGGCTCGAGCACACGTCCGCCGAGCTTCGCGACCTGATCGCGTTCATGGGGCTCGAGGACGTGCTGGCGGTTTAGTACGCTGACGACGCGGGCGGTCGGCAGGCTGGCGCGCCGAACGCGCGGAGCGCTCGAGCCGGAGCCGCTCAGGACTCGAGCCGGGGCGGGAGACCGAACAGCGGGAACAGGCGCTCGGTCGAGAGGAAGAACGTCAACTCGACGATCTTCCCGTCGGCGATCTCGAGCACCTGCAGCGCCCACGGGTCGTAGCCGCTGCCGGAGTCGCTCGGCTTGTACTGGCCGAACGCAACCGAGCCGTTCGCGGTCTCGACCGGGATCACGCGCGAGCCCTTGCAGCCGATCCCCGGGCCGAACCACCACGCGAACACGTCCTCGCGGCCGGAGAGCCACATGTCGTACGGCGGCATCGACTGGCTGGCGTCCTCGCGAAGCAGCGACGTGAGCGCGTCGACGTCGTAGCGCTGGAATGCGTCGACGTAGCGCGCGAGGAGATCCTTCTGGCTCGGGTCCATCGGCGCCGCCGCGTCCGTGGCCTCGATGTCGCGCTGCTCGAGCGTCGCCCGAGCCCGCTGAAGGGCGCTATTGACCGACGCGACGCTCGTCTCGAGCAACTCGGCCACCTCGCTCGCCTTCCAGCGCAGGACCTCGCACAGGATCAGCACCGCCCGCTGGCGGGCCGGCAGATTCTGAAGCGCGGCCACGAACGCCAGGCGGATCGTGTCGTGCTGCACGGCCAGCTCGGCCGGATCACTCTCGCTGCTGACGAGGCTGGTCGGGATCGGCTCGATCCAGGTCACCTCGGGCAGCGTGTTCAGGCTCGACTCCACCGGCTCCTGGGCCGGACCGAAGTCCATCGGCCGCGCCCGCTTCGAGCGGCCGTTCAGCATGTCGAGGCAGACGTTGGTGGCGATCCGGTACAGCCACGATCGCAGCGCCGCGCGACCCTCGAACCGGTCGAACCCGCGCCACGCCCGCAGGAAGGTGTCCTGCACGGCGTCCTCGGCCTCGAACGGGGAGCCGAGCATCCGGTAGCAGTAGCCGGTCAGCTCGGGCCGGTGCTGCTCGAGTTGACGCTCGAGCCCGCCCTGCGCGACCGCGAGTTGCGATTCCTGCACGACGCTCATCGTAAGGGATCGGTCCTCTGGGCGGACACCGATGTGCGAGCTCTCATCGCGAGGCGGTCTGGCGATTTCGCATGCGCATGATCCGTAGACCCGCGCGGCCACCAAAACTCATCGGTCGGTCGAGCTGCGCTCGCGGGTTATAGGCCCTGGCCCGCCAGCAGCTCGTTGGTGGACGCGTCGAGCACCGCATTGGGGACCGAGATCAGGTGGTTGGTGAGCATCCACTGGCCGTAGGCGTTCCACTGCGTGGGGTCCTGCCAACCCCACGGATGGGCGGGATTGCTCGGGAAGAACGCCGGCAGGGTCGCGCGCACGCTCGCGAGCTGAAGCTTCGGATCGAGCCCCGGGCTCGCGTGGACCAGGTTCGTGACCGCAGCCTGGGGATCCGCCGGGCCGACTCGTAGCCCCGCGCCAGCGCCTGTACGAACCGCCGAACGACGTCGGGATGGTTGACGATCGTGTTCTTGCGTACGACCACGACGAGCTCGTCATAGGTGGGGACGCCGACGTCCTGCATGTGGATCACGTTCGGGTGCTTGTGGAGCTGGGCCAGCTCGATCGCCTCGTAGTTCCAGTACGAGCCGAGGGTCGCGTCGACGCGGCCCGACAGCATCGCCGGGACGAGGTTGGCGCCGACGTTGATCTCCTTTACCGAGCTCGCGGGAACGCCGGCATGGGCCAGGATCGTCTGCAGGTAGGCGTGCTGGTACGGGATCCCGGCATCGCCGACGCGCTTGCCGCGCAACTGGGCGGCTGTCTTGATGTGCTTGGAGCCGATCGAGACGATCGAGGTGAGCGGCTCCTGGACGATCGCCGCCACCGACACCAGCGGCAATCCCTGGTTGCGTGCGAGCAGGACCTCCGGCTCGTAGGAGATCGCGGCGTCGACCTTGCCCGCCGCGAGCAACTTGAGCGGGTCGGCCGGATCCGACGGGATCTCGACGTGTACGTCGAGATCCGCCTTCGTGAAGTCGCCCTCGGCGAGCGCCTGGTATATCCCGACGTGGTCGGCGTTCGGGAACCAGTCGAGCATCAGCGTCAGCCGTTGTGCGCTCCCCGACGACCCCGCCACCGCCTCCTTCTTCTCCCCACACCCGGCGACGGTCAACGCGACCGCGGCCACGAGCGCGGCGACGAGCACCCTTGCGATGGGCCGTCTCATGCCGGGCGCTCCTCGGGGGTGCGGTAAGCCCATGGCAGCGCGAGGCGCTCGGCCAGCGCCAGGAACGCGAACAACGCGATCGCGAACAGCGACAGGATCACGACCGCGGCGACGGCCCGCGCGACCAGCAGCTGCGGCTCGGACACGAGGATCACGTAGCCGAGGCCGGAGTTCGAGCCGGTGTACTCGGCGAACACCGCGCCGATCACGGACACCGCGACCGCGATCTTCGCCCCGGTGAATACGCTCGGAAGCGCGGAGGGAAGCTCGACGTGCCGGAACGTCCTCAGCCGCGAGGCGTCGAATGTCCGCATCAGCTTGAGCAGATCGGGATCGACGGCGGCCAGCCCCGCGGTCGTCGTGACCACGATCGAGAAGAAGGACACGACCGCGACCACGACGAGCTTGGGCAATATGCCGTAGCCGAGCCAAAACGCGAGCACCGGAGCGAACACCGCGACCGGCACGGCCTGCGAAGCGACGGCCAGAGGGTAGGTGGCCCGGCGAAGCGTCAGCGAGAAATGGATCGCGATCGACAGCAGGAACCCGAACACGGTGGCCACGAGGATCCCGAGCAGCACCTCCTGCGCGGTGACGAGGAAGCTGCTCCAAAGCAGGGAGCGGTCGGTGTAGAGCGACTTGGCCACCGCGTGGGGCGGGGGCAGGATCAAGCGAGAAGGTGGGGCCCTTGAGGTCGACGTACAGCTCCCAGATGCCGATCAACGCGAGCAGCAGGAGAACAGCCGGCAGCGCCTGGAGCACTCGTCTCACGTCTCCACCCCCAGGGCGGCCAGGGCGCGCTCGCGCAACTCGACGACCGCGGGGTCGGTGCGTTTGCGGGGTCTTGCCAGGGTGACCTCGATCTCGCTGACGGTCCGTCCTGGCCGCGGCGACATCACCACCACGCGGTCGCCCAGCATCACGGCCTCCTCGACGTCGTGGGTGACCAGTATCACCGTCCGCGGCTCGCTCTCGAGCACACGACTGAGCCAGCCCTGCATCTCCTGTCGGGTGATCGCGTCGAGCGCCGCAAACGGCTCGTCGAGTGCCAGCACCGGCTTGCCCGCGAGCAGCGTGCGCAGGAACGACACGCGCTGGCGCATGCCGCCCGAGAGCTCCGCGGGCCGCGTGCGCTCGAAGCGCTCGAGGCCGAACCGCCCGAGCCACGGCGCGACGACTTTGCGGGCTTCGTCACGAGTGACCCCGCGGGCCCGGAGGGCAAGGCCGGCGTTATCAATCGCGCTCAGCCACGGGAGCAGCAGATCGCGCTGGGGCATGAGCGCGGCCGGCGCCGCCCGCACGGTTCCCGAGTCGGGTGCCTGAAGCCTGCAAATCAGCTCGAGCAGGGTGGTCTTGCCGCAGCCGCTGGGGCCAACGACTGCTACCACCTCGTGCGCGTCCGCGCGCAGCGACATTCCCGCCAGCGCGTCCACGCGCCCGCGCTTGGTCTCGAACGTTCGGCTCACGAGCTCGACCTGGACGCCGTCCGCGGCCTTAAGCTCGCGAGGCTCCTTGGGGGGAGCCTCGACCATCTCAGTTGTCGCTCCCTTCGCGGGCATTACCCCACAGGTTCGAAGGGTCAGCGCCAGGTCGCATGATGCGTAGGGCGCTATCTCAGCCGGCTATTCCCGCCAGCACCCCTGGTTGTCAAATTGCGAAACCAATGCTACTGCGCTCGTCCCCGGATCGTCGGGGGCGGGTGCTTCTCAGCGCGAGATCGAACGCCGGAACCGTCGTGACAGGCTCCCGACGGTGTTGTGCTGGCTGAGTGCGAGGCCCGTGACCCCGAGCAGCGTCACGAACAGTCCGGCGACCAGCGCGAGCACGGCGACCACCGTCGGCCAGTGTTGTTGGAGCCAGTCACGCGCCGATTCGATCACTCGCTTGGCCTGCTCGCCGGCGAACTCGAGCAGCAGGATCATCACGATGAGCGGCAGTACGAACGCGATGTTGTAGAGCCCGAGCGCGATCAGCTGGCGCACGGGGCCGACGTCGGAGCCGACGATCGCGGCAATCGCCGCGAAGTACGGGAACGCGGTCGGAAGCTCGACGGCGCTGATCGTCACCCCGAGCAGAATCGCCGACTTGCCTTCAGTCGACGGGGACGGGAGCTCGCGCTGGCGAAGGCTCTTCCGCTTGACCCAAAGAACGACGGCGGCGACCAGCATCACCACTCCCGCGATCGTCTCCAGGATGTACTTCGCCGTGGCGTGCGGATGGGGGACGAGGTGGAGGATTGCCTGACCGGGACCGAGCGCAATCACCGCGCCGCCGACGAAGTTGACCGCAACCACCCCGATCGTGAACTGGATCAGGTCGCTCCGCGCCCGCTCGCCCAACGCCAGGTAGAGCCCCGGACCGATCGTGCTCGGGTTCATCGAGTCGGCCAACCCGATTGAGACGACGATGCCGAATAGGCGCAGCAGCACAATGCTGTTTCTCGCAGATCTTGCCCTGGTCGTGGGGCGACGTCATATTCGAGGGCCGCCTCGGATGCCGTGGCCGGCGCTACTTGCGGTGCCCCGGAGCCAGCGCGAGGTAGCTCTGGCCGGCGTGGAGGATCACCGTCTTGTGGCGGACGAAGTCGGTCACCTTGACCGAGTCCGTGATGTCGTGGATGAGCGTTCCGTCGCAGCGGTCAGCGGTCGTCCACTTGGTGCCGAGCACGGTGGCTGCGCTGTATTTGCCCTTGGTGGTGAACTTGCCGTGGGCGCTCGCGCGCAGCAGCTGGAGCGTGCGGCTCGACGCTTTCGCGATCGTGGCGTCGTCGGCTTTGTGCGCGGCGCAGAGTGAGTACGACGGGGCGCCTTTGAACGCCCGCTCGACGATCGTGAGCGTGGTGAACCCCTTCTGGCCGCCGCTTCGGGCCTGGGTCAGCTTGAAGACCGCGCCGCCAAAGATTCCGTGCTCCTTGTTGCGCTTACCGACTGAGGCGGTGAGCTGCAAGGATCCGTGCAGCGCGTCGATCTGGGTGCCCGTCCGGATCTGGGTGACGCCCGTCAGCGGCACGTAGGCTCCTGAGGACGACTTGATGAACACGGTCCCGGTTACGGGCTGCGCGTTCTCGCTCTGTCCGAGCACCGGCTGCGGTGGCGCGGGGGCGGCTGGCGTCGTGAACGTCTGATCGGCGCCGTATGTCGTGCCAGCGCTGTTGACGGCCACGAGCCGCGCGTGATAGAGCGCGCCGGGCAGCAGCCCGCTGAGCGGTACCGACACGGCGTGGTCGCTCGAATCGGAGCCAACCGGCTGAGGCGCGGTCGACTCGTCATACAGCGTCCTTGGAGCGCCGGGCCCGCGTTCGCTCGGGTCGAGTCCATATTGGAAGAACGCCTCGGTCGGCGTGCCTTCCGGATCCACCGCTCCGGACAGCGCAGCGCCGTCGCTGGTCATGTTCGTGGGGGCTCCGCCGATGACCGTAGGGGGCGACGCGGGTGCGACCGTGTAGTCGATCGTGGCAGTGTTGGTTTGGCCGTCTTGGCTGGTGGCGGTGACGGTGTAGGTGTGGGCGCCGGGGGTGGCGGTGTCCAGCGTTCCGGTGCCGTTGGTGGCGCCGCCCGAGTCGGTGCAGGCTTGGATGCCGGGCCCGTTGGGGTCGTCGGCGCAGGTGAAGGCGGTGGGGACGGTCTGGTTGAGGTTGTAGGTCTGGCCGCTTTCGGGCGAGAGGATCTGCGCTGTCGGTGGCTCCTCGTACGTATACGCGTCCGAAGGGGACGTGGCGCTGGTCCCGCCGAGCGATGTGACGGTGATGTCGACGGCTCCCGTGCCCGCGGGCGCGACCGCCGTAATCTGGGTGTCGCTGTCGACGGTGAAGCTCGTGGCGGGCGTCGAACCGAAGTCGACCGCGGTCGCGCTGGCGAAGTAGGTGCCGGTGATGGTCACGGACTTGCCGCCGGCCGCGGGACCGGCGGGCGCGCTGACGCCGGTCACGGCGGGGGACGGCACGTACACGTAGTAGCCGGGAGAGCAACTGGTACCCGCCCAGGTGGTGACGGTCACCCTGACCCTGCCCGAGCCGGCCGGGGCGGTCGCGGTGATTTCCGTGGGGCTGTCCACGACGAAGCTGGTGGCGGGAGTAGATCCGAACCGGACTGCCCTAGCGTGCGTGAAGTGGGTGCCGGTGATGGTCACGGTCGTCCCGCCGGCTGCCGGGCCGGAAGATGGGCTCACGCCGGTCACCGTCGGGCGGTGCCAGTCGGCCCACCAGCCGCCAGTCGCCGTGGGGGCCGGATGGGTACGCGTCGGCTTGGGGAGCGGTCGCCCCAGCGCCGAGCAGCAGGCAGAGGAGGCTTAGGACGAGCGTCAAACGACGACCGGAAAGCCCGATTCCCCCAAACAGCCTCAATCTCGATGCCTCGTTACCTCGCGCCCCTCGTCATCCGGAGGAGGAGACCATCCCGACTCCCTACCTATGTTTCGACAAAGTCGAATGTACGGGTAACCGGAACTGTACTCCGCTTCCATCGCGCGGGCGTGAATGCCGCCCTATCGGGCAGCGCTTCTACTTTCGCGCTTTGGCGAGGTAGCTCTGGCCGGCGTGGAGGACGATCGTCTTGTGGCGGACGAAGTCGGTCACGGACACTGAGTCGGTGATGTCGTGGGTGAGGGTGCCGTCGCAGCGGTCCGCGACGGTCCATTTGGTCCCTAGGACGGTGGCGGCGCTGTACTTGCCCTTGGTGCGGAATTTGCCCTTGGCGCTGGCGTGGAGTAGCTGGAGGGTCTTGACCGAGGCCGCGCTGGCGGAAGGGTCGGCGGCCTTGTGCTTGGTGCACAGGGAGTAGGAGGGCGCACCCTTGAACGCGTTCTCGACGATCGCGAGCGTCACGAGGCCTTTGCCGGCGCCGCTTCGCGCCTGGGTGATCTTGAAGACCGCGCCACCGAACGTCCCAGTCTGGGTCTTGGGTTTGGGCTTCGGTTTGGGCTTCTTGCCCTTGGCGGCCGCATCGCTCGCCGGATGGGTACCACCGTTGATCGCGGTGATCAGCTTGATCGACCCGTTGAGCGCGTTGATCTCGGTATTCGTGGGGATCTGCGTGAGCTCGGTCAGGGGCACGAACACGCCGTGGATCTTGACCAGCACGAGTCCGCTGACGAGCGAGATGTTGACCGTCTTGCCGAGCGCCGGCGAGCCCGGCGGTGGCGCCTTTGCCGTGGTGAACGTCACGTCAGGCCCGAACGTGGTCCCAGCGCTGTTCGTCGCCACCAGCCGGACGTGGTAGACCGCGTTCGGCACGAGCCCGGATACCGACGCCGACACGATATGGGTGGCGAAGTCCGATCCGACGTTCTGCGCCGGCGTCGAGTTCGTGTACACGACGGGGCCGCCGCCCGAATACTTCGGGTCCAGCCCGTACTGGAACGACGCCGTCGTCGCCAGGCCGTCGGGGTTCACCGAACCCGTCAACCCGGCGCCGGTGGCGGTGACCGACGGCGCGCCGGTTAGCGACGGTCGCCGGCGCGGCGGTGATCGTCGCCGAGTCGGTCACGGTCGAGCTCCCCTGGCTCGTGCCGACGGATGTGATCGTCACCGCGACGGGAACGTCCCGCGGCTCGATGTAGGTGTGGCCCGTTGACCGTGAAGCTGCCGTTGCCGCCGGTGACGGTTCCCGGGGACGAGCGTTCCCGTCGCCCCAGTTGATCGTGGCCGAGTAGGCGCTCGCGGTGGCGCTCGCGTCCGGGTCGGTGATCGTGGCTACGGTGCCAGCCGACGGTCGCAGGCGCGGTACCGCTGAAGCGCATCCGACGGCCGCCAGCGGGGAGCCTGTGTCACCGGATGCAGCGAAGTTCGATGAGACAGCGACGAAGGTCATCTGCTGGCCCGATGAGAGCGAGGTGATGGTCCCAGTTCGATCCCTGCGGCGTTGTCTGTCAGGCGTCGCGCAGGTCGCACGTCGTTGTGGCAGGCTGCATGCCGGACCGAGGTCGTCCATTCGCACAGGTTCGTGTTTGTCGTTCTCGGCGTAGTTGCGGCCCGTCGTGAGCGGTACGAACTCCTCAAGTGCCGCGTGTGGGTAAATCGAGCCGTCGGCGTGCAGGCCACTGGCACCGATTTGACTGGTTCGCATAGCCGAAGCCGCTGTCTGAGCCCCGCCAGGAAACAGTCGCCGGCGTGGTAGAGCGTCGCCGGACAGCGTTGAAACGTTAGCCGTCGTTGATCAACGGTGATGTCGGTTCGGTAGAACTCGTGTGCCGGTCGATGTAGCTGTCGACCTCGGTTACTGGTGCAGTCGAGGCCGCTGCCGTTGTCTTGCAATCGGGCGAATGTGGTACCGTCATACCGATACGGACTCGCCGCCGTGCCCAACCGCCGGTCAGCGATTGGCTCGCCTCCGTGTGAACGCCGTCGTACGGCAAGTTGCCGGGAAGTTGCCGAGTCGTGCGAGCCTTCCGGGTGATTCGTCGAAAGTCAGGTCCGTGAATCCGCTGCGTGGGTGTCGAAGGTCGTCACCGGTTATCCAAAGGAAGGTCCCGCAGTCGCCGGGCGCTCCGTTGTTGGCGCGGCTCGATTGATCCGCCTGGGAAGAACTACGGTGCTGAGGCCGCCGGCGCGCGCGACTTGGCAGCTGAGATCGTTGCCACCGATCTCATGATGATCGGCTGCAGCGGTCCCGGCGGAATGTATGTCCGTCGACGGCGTGGGCGCTCGCTGCCGACGCGGCAGGCACCGCGATGCAGCGCCGCCACCAGCCGCGCGACACTGTTCCGGCGATCCGCCGGAACAATCGACTCCCCGGTCCCTTGATCCTCACGCCAGCCTCGCTATCGGCCTCGCTTATGGCTTCTTTGCCAGATAGCTCTGCCCTGCGTGGAGGGTGACGGTCTTGTGGTGGACGAAGTCGGTCACCTTGACCGAGTCGGTGATGTCGTGGGTGAGCGTGCCGTCGCAGCGGTCGGCGACCGTCCACTTGGTGCCTAGGACGGTGGCGGCGCTGTACTTGCCCTTGGTGCTGAACTTGCCCTTGGCGCTGGCGTGCAGCAGCTGGAGCGTTCGCGACGAGGCCTTCGCGACGCTGGCGTCGCCGGCCTTCTTCTTCTTGGTGCAGAGCGAGTAGGACGGCGCGCCCTTGAACGCGCCCTCGACGATCGAGAGCGTGACGAGGCCCTTGCCGGCGCCGCCTGTCGCCTGGCTGACCTTGAAGACCGCGCCGCCGAAGTTGCCCTTCTGGGTGGCGGTCTTGCCCTTCTTACCCTTCTTGCCCTTGCCCTTGGCAGCGATGTCGGCGGACGGGTGGGAGCCGCCGACGGCCGCGGTCAGCGAGAGCGTGCCGTGGAGCGCGTTGACCACCGTGTTCTTGGGGATCTGGGTGAGCTCGGTCAACGGGACGAACTTGCCGTGGATCTTGACCAGGATGAGGCCGCTGACCGTCGAGATGTTGAACGTCTTGCCGAGCGTCGGCGAGCCCGGCGTCGCCCCGTGCTTCGTCGTGAACGTCATGTCAGGCCCAAACGTCGTGCCGCTGCCGTTGGTCGCAACGAGACGTACGTGATAGAGCGCGTTGGGGACGAGTCCCGAGACGGACGCAGTCACGAAATGGTCGTTGAAGTCGGCCGTGAACGACTGCACCGGGGTCGAGTTGGTGTAGCTGGGGCCCGAGCCTCCGAGCTTGCTGTATTTGAGGTCGAGCCCGTACTGGAAGTACGCGGTCGTCGCCTGCCCGTTCGGGTTCACGAGCGCCGAGAAGCTCGCGCCCGTGCTCGAGACCGTCGGTGGCGACATCGCGCCCGGCAGGGGCGCCGTGCCGCCGACGCCGATGCTCGTACCGACCGGCGGCTCCTCGAGGCTGAAGTAGGTCGACCCGCCCGGCGGGATCGCCGGCGAGAAGTGGACGACTCCGGAGCGACTCGTCGGTCGAGACGTTCGAGAACCAGCTCGTCGGGCCCTCGTAGCCGTTCTGCTGGAAGCCCGAGCCCGACGCACCCGGCTCGACGTAGCCGGCGGGCTCACCGGCAGGCACCGGGAACGCGCAGTTGAAGTTCTGTGCGTTCTGGGTCTGGCAGTTCGTGCCCGCGGGCGCGCCCGGCTGCGGGACGCACCCGGACGGGACTGGCGCAGCACCCGGGTCGCAGATGCCGTCGTCGTCGAAACCGAACAGGTCAGAGTTCGGGACCGAAAGCGGGAGCTCGGAAACCGGCGACGACGAGTTGTTCTGGACGCCGATCAGCGAGTCGTCCGCGCCCTCGTAGGGTCCTTGAGTGGGGTCCGGCGTGACCGTTTCGGTGCCGTTGTTGACCGTGATCAGGAACTGGCAGCCGGTGTCCTGGTCGACCGCGGGGCACTGCGTGAACGGACGCGACGTTGGCCGTGAATGTGTCGACCGTGCGGAGCGCCCGCTGGTACAGTTGCCGCCGCTCAGGGAGACCGTGCCGTTGAACGTTCCCCCGGCCGCGTAGGTGTGCGTGCCGCTGACGGCGTTGGTGGTCGAGTCGTACGGTCCTGGCGACGTCGCAGTGCTGTCACCCCAGTCGATCAGTCGCGGTCGCGGCAGGTGCACGACGGGCCGTTAGTCGACGACGCCTGAGAACGCGACGCCCTTCGTCGCTGTGATCGTGTCGTCGTTCGCCAGCGCCACCGGCGCCGCGATCAGCGCCACCGCAACGAGCACGCTGACGACCCCGGCCGTCCGCCGGATCAACCAACCACTCCGCCCCGTCATGTCCGTGTACCCCCGTTAGGTGGCCTGCGATTTTCCATTTTCGCTCAGCCTCGGCCCCGAGCGGGCGCGACGTTATCGCAAGTTTGGGTAGGGCGCAAGCCGCGGGTCGCGTGCGGCGACGCCCGCTTAGCTGTGCGAACGAGCGGGTGCTAGCCGAGCGAGGTCATGCCGAGGCTCGTGAACGAGTGCGGCGTGACGTCGAGCGCCTTGACCGCCAGATCGCCGAACAGGGCCGCGGGCTCTAGGTCGTCGTTGCGATAGGCGCGCCCGTCGCGACGATCGAGGATCGTGAGCGCGCCGATCGGCCGTCCGGCGCGCTGAAGCGGGACGACGAGCATCGTGTAGGGCACGTACCCGGTGCCCTCGGCGATCCGGGACGCCCACCGTGGATCGGTGCGGCAATCTGGGACCGCCTCGGCGGCGCCGGTCTGTACGACCTTCCCCGCGATGCCTACCCCGGGCGGGAGCCGGACGCCGACGATCTCGCGCGCGCCGGCGCCCCAAGCCGACTGGTAGACGATCTCGCCCGTGGTCTCGTCGACCAGGCAGATCGAAGCGGCGGCGGCTCCGAACACTCCCGCGGCGGTGTGCACGACGGCTTCCATGAGGCCACGCGAGGCATCGGGGTTGTCGATCGAGACCGCCAGCGAGACGCCGGTCTCGGTCCGCAGCGGCGCGCCGAGCGCCTTGGCGAACGCGGCCACCGATGCGACGCGGCGCTCGGGGATCATCTCCAGGCCGGCGCCGACCGTGCGCTCGAGCTCTGGCGGTACGTTCGGGTTGACGGTCGACAGCTTGGTCGGATCGGCGTACACGGGCGGCCGGCCTACGAGCAGCGTCCAGAGCGTCGCGGCGACGCTGAACACGTCGGTCCGCGCCGACACGTTCCCGCCGGCGAAAACCTCAGGGGCCATGAACCGCGGCGTCCCGATTCCGACCGTGCCCTGCTCCTCGGCCTCGTCGAGCAGGCGCGCGATCCCGAAGTCGACGAGCACGACGCCGTTCTCGCTCAGGATCAGGTTCTGCGGCTTGACGTCGCGGTGCACGATCTGCTGGTCGTGCACGTATTGGAGGGCCTCACACGTCTGGCGCGTGTACTCGATCGACTGGTCGACGGGAAGCCCCGGCTGGCCGCGCTGCTTGAGCAGCGCGCCAAGATCGATCCCGCGCACCAGGTCCATGACGAGGTACTGGCCGGACGGCGCCGCGAAGTGGTCGGTGACGCGGAC
The DNA here is from genome assembly GCA_963849675.1 of uncultured Solirubrobacterales bacterium. Taxonomy (GTDB): domain Bacteria; phylum Actinomycetota; class Thermoleophilia; order Solirubrobacterales; family Solirubrobacteraceae; genus Palsa-465. The sequence goes on from CAWKIW010000004.1 coordinate 188,478, forward strand.
GACCCGTGGGTGCTGCAGGCTCGAGAGGAGGCGCGCCTCGGCTTCGAACCGCTGGTCGTGGTGGGGATTGGTGCACTGTTTGAGCGCGACCTCGGTGTCGGTCTCGATGTCGATCGCGCGATAGACCTGGCCCATCGCCCCGGCAGAGATCGGCTCCAGAACCCGGTACCGGCCTCTTAATGTTCGCCCCAATACCTGCGAGGCCGTTCTTGGCTCGTTCACGCGATCAAGCGTCGCCAAAACTCCACCTTGTTCCTGCCCCATCCCTTTCTACCCCCTGGCAGTGTAGACTGGCCCGCCCTCGCAGTCTATCTCAGGCTGGGCAAGTCTCGCAAGACTGCTCCCTGGCGGTCCGTCGCCTGCTGCCTTAACGGCAGGACCAGCGAAAACCTTGCGTGCACGGGGGTCAGTGGACGATCAGGCCGATGACGAGGCCGACCGCGAAGGCCACGATTACTAGGCCGGCGATCAGCGCCAGCAACCGCGGTGGAAGCTCCGTGAGCCGGGGTTCCGGCGCCGCTTCGATCTCACGCCGTGCCTCGCCGGCGGGATCGACGCGACGTCGCGAGCGGGTGCGACGCGGGGAGCGGTCGACCCGGGAGGGGTGCGACAGCGGGAGGGGCCTCGACCACGGGAGTGATCTCGGGCCGGCTGATCGGCCGAGTGACATCCCGTCGAGCTGCGATGCCCGGATCGACGGCTGCGGCGGCCTCGGCGTTCCCGTCGCCGGCGCCGTCCCCGGCGGCGCCCACCGCGGGGACCTTGGTCGTCTGGACCCGCCGCTCACGCTCGGCGACACTCGTCGCGCCCATCGGCCCGCGCCGGCGGAGCGAGATGCGTCGCGCTCGAGGACAGGGCGCGTGAGGCCGCCTGGATCAACTCGGCCGCGAGCGAGGGCCGGGACCAGGGATCCTTCGCCATGCCCTGGGCGATCACGCCGTCGAGGGCCGGAGGCAGGTCGGGGCGGCGCGCGCTCACGGTCGGCGGGGGCAACATCACGTGCGCGTGCAGGGTCGCCGCCTCGGATGGCTTCGGGAACGGGACCTCGCCGGTCAGGCACTCGTAGAGGACTCCAGTCAGCGCGTAGCAGTCGCTGGCCGGAGTGGCGGGATCGCCCTGGATTTGCTCCGGCGCGACGTAGTCGATCGTGCCGATGAACTGTCCGGTCCCGGTCAGGCGGGCCTCGTCGGGCGCCTTGATCAGCCCGAAGTCGGCCAGGTAGGCGTGATCGCCCTTCCCGATCAGAATGTTCTGGGGCTTGATGTCGCGGTGGATCAGGCCGGCCTCGTGCGCGGAGTCGAGCGCGTAGGCGACCTGGGCGAGCAGCCGCACGGTCCGGCGCGGGTCGAGGTCGCCATCGAGGATCAGCTGCTTGAGGGTCGGCCCGGCGATCAGCCGCATCGCGAGGAACAGTCCGTACTCGCTCTGGCCGGCCTCGTACACGGGGACGATGTGGTCGTGGTCGAGCCCGGCCTGGACCTGCCCCTCGCGTTCGAAGCGGGCCCGGAATCCCGGGTCGTCGCTCAGGTTCGGCGCCAACAGCTTGAGCGCGACGACACGGTTCAACGACAGCTGGGTGGCTTCATAGACGGCGCCCATGCCTCCCTCTCCGAGTACACCATCGACGCGATACCCGGAAACGATCGTGCCCTCCTCTAGCAAAGCAGCACGATTCTACTGGCGCGTAGCGGCGCCACCGCGCAGTTAGGCGAGGACCTACCGGCCCGGCGCGGCGCGGCGGAGCCGGGTCTGCAACTCCTGCGACGATCCGACGACGGAGCTTTATGATGGGGGCCCTCCGCAGTGCCTACCGACCGATCATGAGTGAGCGATGAGCGTGAGCGACCCCCGAATCGGGAGCCAAATTGGCGACTACAACGTGGACGACCTGCTTGGAGAAGGGGGGATGGGGAAGGTCTACACGGCGACCGGGCCCGACGGCGGCAAGGTCGCGCTAAAGCTCGTCAAGGACGATTACGCGCGCGATGAGACGTTCCGCCGGCGGTTCTACCGCGAGGCTCGCATCGCGCAGACGGTGAAGCACCCCAATGTGGTTCCAGTGCTCGAGACCGGCGAGGTCGACGGCCTGCCGTACATGGCGCAGCGGTTCATCGACGGCATGTCGCTCGACGACAAGCTCAAGCGCGACGGTACGCTCGACGCCCAGACAGCGGTGCAGGTGTGCACCGACGTGGCCGCCGGGCTCGAGGCGCTGTGGGCCGCCGGGATGGTTCATCGCGACGTCAAGCCCGCGAACATCCTGCTCGACGAGGAGGGCCGCGCGTACATCACCGACTTCGGGCTGGCCAAGGACACCCAGGGAAGCCTGCTGACGCTGCCCGGCCAGGCGCTCGGGTCGATGGACTACATGGCGCCCGAGCAGATCCGCGGCGAGCCGGTCAGCGCCGCCACCGACATCTATGCGCTCGGGTGCGTTATGTACGAGTGCATGTGCGGCCGCCCGCCGTTCGCGGAGGTCCAGGGCATGCGGATCCTGTGGGCGCATCTTCAGGACCCGCCGCCGGACCCCCGGACCGCCCGCCCAGACATGTCCGACGAGTTCGTGCGCGTGTTGCTGAGCGCGCTCGAGAAGGACTCGGCTAACCGGCCTCAGACCGCGGGCGAGTACGCCCGCATGCTCGCGGCTGCTGCATAGAACCGCCGGCGCGTCAGCGCCAGAGGACCGAGTAGACGACGTGCTCCCCGAGGAGCCCTTTGAAGTGGAACTCCCCGCGCTCCTCGAACCGGAAGCTCGGGTCGGTCTCGGTGTACTCCTTGGCGGTGGACGACACCAGGATCTCGCCTCCGTTGGCCTGGGCGGCGATCCGCGCCGCGAGCACGACGTTGCGTCCCATCATCTGCTCAGGGTTGCTGATCACGAACCCCGAGTGAAGTCCGACGCGGATCGATAGCGACTGGTGCTCAGCGGGAGTGCCGGTGAACGTCCGCTGCAGGTCAACGGCTGCGTGCAAACCGGCGTGGGCGCTGCCGAACGACGCGAGGAAGCCGTCTCCCTGGAACCTCGCCACCTGCCCATCGTGGCGGGCGAGGATCTGCTCGACGAGCAGGTGATGGTCGCTCACCAGCTGCTCCCAGCGCTCGGCTCCGAGCTCCTCCGCGGCGGCGCCGGCGTCCGCGATGTCGCTCAACATCAGCGTGACCGCGCCGTCGGGCGAGCTCATCCGGCTGAGCGCCGGCGTCACCGGTTCGAGCGCCGACGCGATGACGTCGATCGAGGTGAGTTGGATCCGCGGTTGCACTCGGTGGGCCTGCCCTGGCTTGGTCGCCGGCGAGCATACCTTGACACGTCTTCTGCGCCACAGCAGAATCGCGCGCGGATGTCGGGGGCTCAAAGCGATCAAGGGATTCGGTCCAGCGCGTTCCCGCCGATTGGGGACTACGGATTCCTGTCCGACTGCGAGACGACCGCGCTCGTCGCGCCGAACGGGAACGTCGAATGGCTGTGCCTGCCGCGGATGGACTCGCCGAGCGTGTTCGCGGCGGTCCTCGATCGGGACGCCGGCGGCTTCCGAGTCGGGCCCGCCGACGTCAACGTCCCCGCGGGCCGACGCTACATCCCGGGCACGATGGTGCTCGAGACGAGCTGGGAGACGCGGCTCGGATGGGTGATCGTGCGCGACGCGCTCTGCATCGGGCCGTGGCATCACGACACCGAGCGGTCCCACAGCCATCGCCGCTCGCCGACCGACCACGACGCCGACCACGTTCTGCTGCGGATGATCGAGTGCGTCCAGGGCTCGGCGGAGATCAAGCTCGAGTGCGAGCCCGCGTTCGACTACGGCGGGCTGGCCGTCGACTGGGAGTATTCGGGCACCGGCTACGGCCAGGCGGTGGCGCGATCGGAGGGGATGAACCTCGAGCTGAAGATCGTCACCGATCTCCGCCTCGGCTTCGAAGGTCCTCGAGCGCGGGCCCGGACGACCTTGCGCGAGGGGGACGTCGCGTTCGTAGCGTTGGGTTGGTCCGAGCACGGGATGCCGTCGACTTACGAGGAGGCGCTCGTCTATCTGACCCGAACCCAGCGCTTCTGGCAGGAGTGGCTCAAGCACGGCACATTCCCCGATCATCCGTGGCGGACGCACCTCCAGCGGAGCGCGCTGACGCTCAAGGGCCTCACCTACGCGCCGTCGGGAGCGATGATCGCCGCGTCGACCACGTCGCTTCCCGAGGCGCCGGGCGGGGATCGAAACTGGGACTACCGCTACAGCTGGATCCGCGATTCCACGTTCACGCTGTGGGCGCTGTACTCGCTCGGGTTCGACGAGGAGGCGAACGATTTCTTCTACTTCGTCGCCGACATGGCCGAGGCCGAGGAGGGACAGCTCCAGATCATGTACGGGATCGGGGGCGAGAGCAAGCTGGAGGAGCAGGAACTCACGCACCTCTCCGGGTATGAGCAGTCCCGGCCGGTGCGGATCGGGAACGGCGCCTACGACCAGGCCCAGCACGATGTGTGGGGCGCGGTGCTCGACTCGATCTACCTCCACACGCGATCGCGTGACCAGCTGCCCGATCGCCTGTGGCCGATCATCAAGCGTCAGGTCGAGAGCGCCCTGACCAAGTGGCGCGATCCCGACCGCGGCATCTGGGAGGTGCGGGGCGACCCCAAGCACTTCACCTCGTCGAAGCTGATGTGCTGGGTCGCCGCCGATCGCGGCGCGCGGCTGGCGCGGATCCGCAACGACGAGCGGATGGCGACTCGGTGGGAGGAGGCGGCGGCCGAGATCCACGCCGACATCTGCGCGAACGGGATCGACGAGCGCGGCGTGTTCGTCCAGCACTACGAGACCGATGCGCTCGACGCGTCGCTGTTGATGATGCCGCTGGTTCGGTTCCTCCCCCCGATGATCCCCGCATCCGTGCGACCGTGCTCGCGATCGCCGAGGAATTGACCGAGAACGGCCTGGTGTTGCGCTACCGCGTCGGGGTAACCGACGACGGGTTCGCGAGCGAGGAGGGCACGTTCACGATCTGCTCGTTCTGGCTGGTGTCCGCGCTGGCCGAGATCGGCGAGATTGGGCGCGCCCGGGGTTTGTGCGAGAAGCTCCTGTCATTCGCGAGCCCGCTGGCGCTGTACGCCGAGGAGATCGACGCGGCGACCGGCCGTCACCTGGGCAACTTTCCCCAGGCGTTCACGCATCTGGCGCTGATCAACGCGGTCATGCACATAATTCGCGCCGAGCAGCAGATCGAGCTGGGCGCGCCCGCGCGCGATCGCGAGCTCGCCGGTCGGTGAGACTGGCAACGTCGACGTAAGTGTTTGGTCACATGTCAGTGAGATAAGTTCCTCCGCATGCCCTGGGTTGACGTCTTCGCGGTGTTCTTCGTGTCCCATGAGGTGGGCGACTACGTCTTCCAGACTGAGTGGCAGGCGATGCATAAGCGCGGCGGTCTGTCCTCACCGGGGGTGAGGCGTCGCGCGCTGCTGTCGCACATCACGACTTACACGATCGCGTTCGTCCCGTCGTTCATCTGGCTGTGGGACAGCCTGCACTGGGGCGTGATCGGGCTGGCGGCGCTGATCGCGATCCCGCACCTGATCCAGGACGACGGACGTCTGCTCACGACTTACGCGCGCGTGTTCAAGAAGGCCGACCTCGACGCCAACCCCGCGCTGGGGGCGACGCTCGATCAGGCGTTTCACTTTCTCGCACTATTCCTGACCGCACTGCTCGTGGGCACGTGATATTGGGCCTCGCTGCGCTCGGCGTCCTTGGGACCGTTCCGCCGGGCGTCCGTGCCCGGCGGGTCGCGTACCGCCGCTCGCTTCTTGACGGCCAAACCCTTAGGATCGCGAACGAGACCTCGGACAAGGAGATTTCTGGATGAGCACGACCGAGCAGGAGCTACCGGGCCCTGTCCTCGAGTACCTGGGGCAGCAGAGCACGCTCACGCTGGCGACCGCTTCGCCGACGGGAGCGCCGCATGCCGCGACGTTTCTATACGTCAACGAAGGGCCGTCGTTGTACTTCTGGTCGCGGAGCTCCACCGAGAGCGCGCGACACATCGATCAGAACCCGATGGTGGCGTTCACGATCGACGAGTACACGACCGACCTCAACCAGACGCGCGGCGTGCAGGGAGTCGGGGAGTGCTCGGTGTTGCTCAGCGGCGAGCAGATCGCGCGCGTAGCCGACCTGTTCGGTCAGAAGTTCCCGTCGCTGTCGCCCGGCGCGACGATGAGCATTTCGTTCTTCCGCATCACGCCGACCGAGCTCCAGTTCATCGATAACCGCAAGAGCTCGAGCACCTCGCCCGAGGGCGTGTTCGGGGCGGAGTTCCACCGCGAGCGGTCGTACAGCGTGTTCGGCGGTCTCCCGACCCAGACCGCCCAGACGATCTCGGCGTCGCTGCAGCTCGTCGATGCCGAGGCCGACTCGGTCGTGGCGCGCCAGGGGGGACCGGCCGACAAGTTCTTCATCGTGGTCGAGGGAGAGCTCGAGGTCACGCGCGAGGACGGCGGCAGTACCGAGGTCGTATCGACCCTGGGACCGGGTGACCTGTACGGCGAGATGGCGATCCTGTTCGACAGGCCTCGCGGCACCAGCGCCCACGCGACGAAGCCGACGAAGCTGGTCGTGATCGACGGCGACGCGTTCCGTGCGGTCGTCTCGCAGTCGCTCGGCACGACACGGGACTTCGACCAGATCATCCGCGACCGGCTCCGGTCGGCGGGCTAGCGGCGAGGGCAACGGGACCGTGCAACAGACATTCTCGAGCAAGGAGTTCCGGGCCACCGTGGGGGCGTTCGCCACCGGTGTGACCGTCGTCACGACGCGCGGCGAGGAGCACGCCTACGGCATGACCGCCAACGCGTTCTCCTCGGTGTCGCTCGATCCGCCGCTTGATCCTCGTGTGCGTGATCAGCCCCTCGGAGGGCGCGGAGCACATCAGCTCGCAACGGGGTGTTCGCGGTCAACATCCTGGCCCAGGAGCAGGAGCCGCTGTCGCGTTACTTCGCCTCGCGCGACCGACCCCGTGGGCGCGACGCGTTCGCCGAGGTGCCACACCGGATCGGTACGAGCGGCTCACCGATACTCGACGGCGCGGCGGCATTCCTGGACTGCCGCGTGCACGCCACCCACGAAGCCGGAGATCACCTGATCTTCATCGGCGAGGTGCTCGAGATCGCGGTGAGCGAGGACGGCACGCCGCTCGTGTTCCACGGTGGCGGTTACCGCTTGCTGCAGCCGGCGCTCGGCGGCTGAGCGCGACAGATCACGACGACGCGGCGGGGCGCCAGGCGTCGCCGTCGAACTCGAGCTGCAGGGGTTCCGAGCCGTCGTCGACGGCGACCGTCGGCCGTGCGGGCCGCGAAGTCGATGTGCAGCCTAAGGGAGAGGCTGGTCGGGCCGGGACCGGGCTTGGCTTCGGTTTGCGGCGCGGTCGGCGGAGCGGACGCGCGCGCGGTGCGCAGGCTCGTCAGTCCGGCCGCAGCGATGGGTCCGAACGCCCCGACGACGCGAGCGGGGTCGCCTGGCTCGCGGTGCGGCGTCGGAGCCGCCGATTTCAGCGGCGGACTGACCGTTGGCTGTGGCGGCACCGCCTTGAGCGACCGCTCGCTGGCGGGAATCGGAAGCTCGCGAACGACGAGCGTGGTGCCGCCCACCTCGATCGTGTCGCCGACCGACAACGTCTGCGGGCCGGTGATGCGCAGGCCGTTGACGAACGTGCCGTTGGTCGAGCCGAGGTCCTCGATCGCGCAGAAGCCGCTGCGGTCCAAGCTGATACGCGCGTGCGAGCGGGAGATCTCCTCGTCGTCGGCGAGCCGTCCCGCGCCGTCGGCATGCCGGCCGATCAACAGCTCGTCGTCGAGCAGTATCGACATGCCGATCGCCCGCCCTGCCACGACCTCCAAACGCGCCACCGCCGGACTCATGCGCGGACTGTACCGCGGGATCATCCGCCACCGTGCGGACGAATGGTCAGCTTGCAGCAATCCGCCGCCATCGGTAGGCTGCTCGCCGCTATGGCAAGGCTGCGTGTAGTGAGTGGGCCCAACGCTGGTCAGACGGTGGATGTCGAGCGAAGAGATCGTCATCGGCCGCGAGGACACCGATATCGCGATCGACGACGAGGAGATGTCGAGGCGCCACGCGGTCGTCCGCCGCCATGCCAACCGGCTCCAGGTCGAGGACCTGGGCTCTACCAACGGGACGTTCGTGGACGGCACCCGCATCGCCGAGCCGACCCTGCTCGGTGGTGGCGCGGAAATCAAGGTCGGCACGACCGTGCTCGTCGTCGAGGGGGTATTGCCCGTGTCGGATTCGAGTGGTGACATCGCGCCGCGCAATGTGACGCGGGTCAGCCGGGCGATACCGGACGGGCCGCCGCCCCCGCCGGCTGCTCCTGTCGCGCCGGCGGCTGTCGCGCCCGCCGCGCCGGCACCGGCCGCTCCCGTTCAGGCGGTCGGCGAGTTTCGCCCGCCCGAGCGTAGTCGCAGGCAGCCGGGGCTGGCGTCGCGTTCGTGGGTGCCCGTGGCGTTGTCGTTCGGCACGGTCATCATCGTCGCGATCGCGCTAGTCATTTACTTCGCTAGCACAGTTAGCTGCGACTGCACGCCCAACCCGGGGCGCGTTGCGGTTGCGGAGCGCGGTCGTAAGCGGCGGTTATCGACCGCGAGCGCCCCGGCTCGGGCGCCGCAGTCTCCGCAGACAGCTTGCCGCAGCCGCCGCGGGTCCGGCGCCGCAGCCTCCCTCACGGCTTCACTTGAGAGAGAAGTAAAGGATCAGCGCGATCGCCACGAGTGTGAACAGCGCGAGCGGCGCGAGCTGGGCGCGGCGGCGCACCTTGACGTCGAGGTACTTGTCGACCGTCGGATGCGCGACGTCTCCCGAAGACGCCGGCGGGGGCGCCGGCGCCAGGTTCGCATACTACGCACCTCGGGGTTGACGTAGGTCGGTTCGCGTGCCGCCATCGCCATCGCGGGTGGAATCTGGATCACGGCCGAAGCCCGGGAAGCGATGTCCTGCTGGGTGCGCAGCTCGAGCACGCTGACGCCGACGAGTAGTTGGTCGCCCGGGATCGAGCCGGGCCGGTCCCTCCAGCTCGTTCTGGTTTACAAACGTGCCGTTGGTCGACTCGAGGTCCTCGACCGTCGCCGATCCGTCGGGCGCCGGAGTGACGCGGACGTGCTGACCTGACACCTCTCCGTCCTCGAGCACCAGGTCGGATTCGGGAGCGCGACCGATCACGATCGCCCGATCGACGACGATCTGCTTGCCCGCGTCCGGCCCCTCGATGACTTCCAGACTGATCGTTGCCCGCCACGGGCGCGAGCATATCGTCACGGGAGGGGTTCGTGCAACGCCACTTCCGAGCAGCGAGTGTTCGTTGATGAACGCGCCGGAAACACCAGCGTTGCGACCCTTGCGCGCGTCGCGCTGTTCCCTATAGGGTGCCGGGACCATGCCAGCGACAGCACCACGAGATTCAGTCGTAGCCACCGTCGGCGACGGATTCGGTTCACTCCTAGTCCACACCACCGCCCGTTATCTCGGCTTCGAGAACGAGCAGCTTTCGGTCTTCGGGCCGAGCGAGAACCCGGTCGGCACCTATCAGCAGTTCGCTTACAACCTCGGGCAGACCGTGCTGCGGTCGGAGTCCGAGTCGCACTTCCTCGCGCCGGACTGGCCGACGTTCGCCCAGCTCGACGCTTGGTCGCACAAGTCACTCAAGCCGTTGTGGCGCACGACGAGGCGCAAGTACAACCCGGGCGTTCCCGAGATCCTGACCGAGGCCGCGGTCGTCACGCGGCGCACGGGGTGGGAGCAGGCGCGGATCCCGAAGAGAGTCGGGTGGCTTCAGCGACAGATGCAGCCGACGCCGCACTTCGTGATGTACGACGAGCAGGCGAATTTCATCGGACGCTCAAAGCACGTGATGCTCGCTCCGGGCCACGGTCCGCTGTCGTTCCCGCCGCTGTTGGCCAAGGCGCGCAAGGATCCGGCGCTGGCCGACCGCATCGTCCAGGCGTACGAGCCCAAGCAGTACGCGGCCGGGGGTCGCTACATCGTGCTCGGCGCGGGGATCGCCTCGGTCAACGAATGGGCGAACATCCTCGACGCCGGCGGGTCGGTGCTGGCGCTGACCCGGAACGAGCAGCCCGACACCCAGGACCTCAACGTTCCCCGCTGCCTGTTCGAGTCGATCGGAATCGATGCCTACACGCGACTGCCGTTCGACCAGCGGATCGAGTTCCTCGGACAGGTGCTGCGCGGTACGCGTCCCGAGCGGCAGGCAGTGGCTCGCGCGGATCAAGGCCGGCCAGCAGGAGGGGCGGTTCGACGCGATCGTCGGCGAGATCGACAAGATCGAGCCGGGGCGCGCGGGCCTGCGGGTGTACGTCAAGAGCAAGAGCGGCGAGGACCCGGGCTGGCTCGACGTTACCGGCGTCACCGCCGGCACCGGGTTCAACAAGTCGGTGCTGACGCTTCCGCTGATTCGCCGGCTGGTCGAGTTCTACAAGGTGCCGGTGGTCGAGGGCAGGCTCCGGCTTCAGACGAACTGCGGCGTCCCCGGGCTCGACCTGCCCGAGTCGCGGCTGTGCTGCATGGGGCTGATCGCCAACAACGTGATCCCGCACGGCGACACGATCGCCGGTCTGAAGTTCATCGCGCGCCGGTTCGTCTCCGATTGCGCCCGCGCCGAGAAGCTCAAGAAGCGGTCCGTTCACCGTCGCGTCTGTCGATCCAGTACTCGATGGGGCGCGACGTGGCTCAGGCACTCCGAACCGTGTCCCCGACCGAGCAGCTCGCGTAGAGGGAGGTCGCCATGTGTCCAACCGTCCTCGGCCGGGTTCAGACCCGATGGGCGATCCTGATCATCCCGGCGATCATCTGGACGATCGTCTCGCTGATCACCCAGAACCCGAGCTACATCGTGCTTGATCGGGTTGTACTTCGTGATCGGCGTCGCGCTCGACACCGCTTTTTATCCGTTCGTCATCCGGTGGCAGCCGCCGTGGCTGACGTTCGTGCTCGCGGTCGGGGAGTTCATCCTCGTGTACCTCGCGGCGAAGACGCTCAAGGGCATTCACTTCTCGTCCGACTGGATCCCGATCGCGGTGTACTGGATCACGTGGGTGATCGCGATCTGGACGAAGGTCGTGATCCTGCCGTTGGTATCGCTCAGCTGGATCGAGGACGCCGGAGAGTTTCGTTCAACCAGCTGGTCGGTGGCGCCGGAGTACGTGCCGCTGGCCGGTGACCGCGTTCACTCCGGAGCTGGCCGAGGGCGGGCCGCCGCCGCTGGCGCGTAAGTTCTCGGCCGCGGTGATCGAGATTCCCGAGGAGCTCCGCCGGGCGCCCAGCCCGTCGGGCGTGTTCCAGATCCCGACGGGGCCGCCGCCCGCCTGAGCCGGTCGGCGGTCGCGTGACGAGCGTCAGGCGGCGGCGTCGAGCCGACCGATGACCTCGTCACGGTCGGTGCCGTGCGCGGCGAGCACGAGGTCGAAGTCAGAGCCGTAGAAGCGCATCACGGCGACGAGGATGTCCCCGGTCCCGACGGCCGTGGCGCCACGGTTGCGAGCGACGCGCACCGCGAGCTCGCTCACGCTCGCGACCGGATCGCGGTCGATGCGACCGGCGCCGAGCACGAGCTCGTCGGCCTCGCCCGGATCGACGTCGGGCAGCGGCGTCTCGCCGACGCCGAGCGCGCACAGCACCCGTGCCGCCTCGCCCTGGAGGCGAAGGATCCGCAGCCACCGCAGCGCCTCGGCCCGACGCGAGGTCGCGAACGGCATCGCGGTCGAGGCCAACCCGATCGCCATCGCGGCGTTGGTGGCGAACGGCAGCGCGCCCTCGGCGCGGATGCTCAGCGCGTCCTCGAGCGTCGCGAAGCATGTCGAAGCGAGCGTCCAAGCCGGTCAGCTCGAGCAGCTTGCGCTGCTTGGGCGGCACCGCCGCCAGCGCGAGCCGCTGGTCGCGGTCGAGGCGCTTGTGGAAGCCGACGAGCACGCCGAGCCCCATCGAGTCCATGTGCGTGAGCTGCGACAGGTCGAACACGTACCGGACGTAGCCCTTGCCGTGCAACTCGACCAGGCTCCGCCTCAGGTACGGCGCTGAGGCGAGATCGAGATCGCCCGCGACGGTGATGACGCAGGTCCGCTCGTCAGCCGATAGATGAGTGATCCCGAAAGTCTCCATCGCAAGGTGGTTAACGGACGCGCGCGCGTATCCATGATCGGCGTCCAGGCGGGCTCGACAAACGTACGTATGCCGAACAGCACTCAGGCGGTGGTCTGCGCGGCGACCGCCTCAGGAGGCTCGGGCGTCTTGCTCTCGTCGAGGCCCCAGAGCTTCATCCGGCCGACTCGGCCGCGGATGTCGACCTCGTCGACGAACACGAGGTCGGTCGCCGGCTCGACGAGCGCCTCGCGCGTGGAATCGGACAGCAACAGCTGATGCGGCGTGCCCTTGGTCAGTCCTTCGATCCTCGATGCCGTGTTCGTCGTGTCGCCGACCGCCGCGTACTCGACCCGGCGCTCGGAGCCGACGTGGCCGGACATCACCCTGCCGCTGTTGAGCCCGATCCCCATCCGGAAGCCGTCGCCGAGTTCCTGCGAGCGAATCCACTCGTTGAACCGCGGCAGCCGGGTCTCGAGCATCTCGCGCGCGGTTCGCAGCGCCCGGTCCGCGTGATCGGGCTGCTCGAGCGGCGCTCCGAACACGGCAAAGATCCCGTCGCCCATGTATGCGACCAGCGTCCCACCGTTGTCGAGGATCGCGTCGCTCATCTCGCTCAGGTAGTGATTGAGGACCTCGATCACCTGGGCGGGGGTGAGCGACTCCGAGAACGAGGTGAACCCGCGCAGGTCGGTGAACATGACCGTTCCCTCGCGCTGGATGCCGCCGAGCCGGAGCCCGTCGGCGCTCTTCAGCACCTCGTCGACGACGTCCTCGGGAACGAACCGCGCGAACAGATCGACGGTGCGGATCCGCTCGAACGCCTCGGTGACCAGCTGCACGGCGAGCGAGCCGATGGCGGCCAGCACCAGCGCCCCGAGCGGGTACACGAACGACACGACCCAGCCGCCGTTGAACATCAGCTGGACGAAGATCGCGAACACGATGCCGAGGAGAACGGCGATCCCGATCGAGATGAGAGGGCGGACCCAGATGCTGGCCAGCGGCACCGCCACGCCGAGCACCACGATCAGCAGGACGTCGACCCAGCCGGGAACCGACGACAGCGGGAAGCCGTCGAGCACGGTGGCGATCGCGTTGGCCTGGACCTCGGGTCCGGGCATCGCCGAGATCGGTCGGCGTAGGGTGGATGTCCTGGAGCACCGGGCGCGGTCGCGCCGATCACGACGATCTTGCCGGTGTACGTGTTGGACGGAAGCTTCGGGCCGTTCTTGGTCCCGTCGGCGGTCGTGCCGTAGTACGCGCTCGAGAATGAGATCGACGGGTACGTTCCGGACGGTCCGGCGAAGTCGATCCACCGGTTCCCGGCAGAACGGCTTGACCTTGTGGCCGGTGGCGACGCCGGCGGTGACGACGGCGAACGTGTCGAGCTTTGTCGATCGAGTACTGCATCTCGCGATCGAAGTCGCCGGGCTCGGTCGGGAACAGGCCGTTCGCAGGCTGCACTCCGGCTTGGCGGAGCGCCTTCTGGGTCTGAGCCAGCCCAAACAGCTGGACGTTGCCGTTCGTCGGGTCGGTCGCGGTCCACGAGAGGATCGAGCCGGCCGTTGGCATCGCCGGCGCCGTTCAGGAATGCGACCTCATCGTTCTGCCCTCGATCGCTCGGTTGTGTGAACTGGACATCGAAGGCGATCGCCTTCGGGTGCTGCGCCGCGATGTTGCTGATCACCTTGCCGTCGATCGCGCGCGGGAACGGCCACTGGTACGGGATGTTCGAGAGCGAGGTCGAGTCGATCTTGACCTCGAGGATGTTGCGGATGCGGCTCGCTGCTTGCCCCGGATCGCGAACCGCGAGTTCATCGTGTTGAGGTCGAGCGTGCGAAGCAGGTTGGTCGCGTAGGCGGCGATCCCGATCCCGGTGGCGCCGAGAGCGACCAGCGCCAGCATCAACAGCTTGAGGTTCCGGTTATTGCCGAATAGCCGCGTCCTCTTCATTTCACATTACCCCTCGCGGATTGGCCCCTTTTCGCCCCTGTCCGCCTCGGCCGCGGCGGCGGAAACACCGCGGGCAGTCTACGCCCTGGCATGCCGATCGGACAAGCGCCCACGCGCCCGGGGGTTGACGAGCAACCGGAGCGCGGTCTACCGTGCCGGAGGGACCGAACGGTGAGATCAGGACGACGATCAAGGATCTGGGGGGCGGCCGGGTGTGGTCGCTGTGCGCGCTGTCGACCGTCAGCACCGCCGCGGCCGCCGCGCCCGCCGACCCCCACGTTCGCCAAGACCGTCGTCGTGGCGCCCGTGAGCGGCAAGGTGCTGGTGCGCACGCCCGGCGCGCCGTACTCGACGCGGCTCACCGCCGCGCGCCTGGTGCCGGTCGGCACGGTGGTCGACACGACCGGCGGCAGGGTTAGGCTCACGTCCGCGAACCCCCGGCCCGGGAGCGTCCAGAGCGGTCAGTTCTTCCGGGGAACGTTCCAGGTTGACACAGAGTCGCTCGGGCGGGGGACTGGTGAGCTTGGTGCTCCGCGACGCGATCACACGACAATCGGGCTGCCAGTCCCCTCCCGCGCACGCGGCCGTGGTCAGCAAGCGGCTACTCGGTCTCCTGCGCGGAAGCGCCAAGGGTCACTTCCGTACCGTCGGCCGGTTCTCCGCGGCGACCGTGCTCGGCACCAACTGGGGCGTCCGGGACCGCTGCGACGGTACCGTGACCGTGGTCCGCGAGGGAGTGGTGGAAGTCCGCGATTTCGTCCACCACAAGACCGTGGTCGTCCGCACCGGGCAGACGTACCTGGCCAAGGCGCCTTGACCGCTGGCTGAGCCGAGTGACGACGACGCCAATCACGATCGTGATCGCCGACGACCATGCGGTCGTGCGGCAGGGGCTGCGGCTGTTGCTCGAGGCCGAGGACGACCTGGCGGTCGTCGGCGAGACGAGCGACATCGCGCAGACGACCGCGCTGCTGCGCGAGAGCGCGCCGGCCGTGATCCTGCTCGACCTTCACATGGGACGTGACCTCAGCCTCAGCGCGCTGTTCGAGCTGCGGTCGGCCTCGCCGTCGACGGCGATCGTGATCCTCACGATGGAGGACGACCCGGCATTCGTCGCTCCCGCTTGGAACGCCGGCGCGGCAGGCTACGTGCTCAAGGAGGCATCGCGGACCGATCTGGTGCGGGCGATCCGGACCGTCGCCAGGGGCGGTCGCTACCTCGACCCGGCGATCGGCGGGTGGGCGCTGAGCAGCGGCGACGACGTGGCGCTGACCGAGCGCGAGCTCGAGGTACTGCGTCTCGTCGCGCTCGGGTACACCAACAACGAGATCGCGACGCGCATGTACATCAGCCCGCGCACGGTCGAGACCCATCGCGCCCATCTCCAGGCAAAGCTCGGAGTCACCGGACGGCCCGAGCTCGTCCGCTACGCGCTCGAGCACGGGGTGATCCACCGGTGAGCACCAGCCACGACGCGGGCGAGCCGGATCGAGCTCGAGGCGGCTCAGCGCCGGGTCGTCGAGCGCTTGCGGGCGACGGGCCCGCGGCCGGCCTCGACGCGCAGGCGCGCCGCGATCGTCGGCCTTGCCGCGCTCCTGTTCGCGGTCGCATTCGCGTCGCGGCTCGCGGTCAACGACCCCGACGCGCTGTTGGCCAACTTCTACATCGTCCCGATCGCGGTGCTCGCGATCGAGTTCGGGACGCGCGCAGGGCTGATCGCCGCCGCGATCGCGTTCGCGCTCGTGCCCGCGTGGGCCGTCATCAACTCGGTGGACGTCGACGCGCTCGGCTACGTGTCACGGGGAGCCGCGTTCCTGGTCACCGGCGTGGTCGTCGGAGGGTTCTCCGACCGGCTGCGCAAGGACATCGCAGAACGCCAGGACGCCCAGCGCGACCTGGCGCTTTACGCCGATCAGCTCGAAGGCTCCAACCGGGACCTCGCTCGTAGCGTCGGACGGCTCGAGGCGTTCGCCGAGATCGCGCGCGCGGTTGGCGGCGAGACCGACCTCGAGCGCATCCTGTCGCTGATCATCGAGCATGGCCGAGAGATCGTGGCGGCCCGCACGCTCGTGATCTATCTACCCGATGGCGGGGAGCTCGCCGCCGTGAGCGGGAACGCGCGGCGGTCGGAGTCACAGCCGCGGCTTCCGGTCGACGGCTCGCTGGCCGGTCAGGTGCTCCTGACCGGACGACCCGCGACGGGTCGACGCCGATGCGGATCGCTCACAGCTCGAGCAGCTCGCGCCCGGTGCGACCGAGGCGATCCTCGTGCCACTCGTCTTCAGGGGAGAGCCGCTCGGCGTGCTCGCGGGCATCAACGGCGACGGCGAGCGGGCATTCGATGAGGAGGACGAGCAGTTGTTGATGTCGGTCGCGGCGAGCGCCGCGACCGCGGTCGCGACCGCGCGTTCGGTGGCCGCCGCCCGCCTGCGGTTGAGCGTCGAGGCCGCCGATCAGGCTCGCGCGCGGTGGGCGCGCGAGCTCCACGACGAGACGCTGCAGGGGCTCACCGGAGTACGGATGGTTCTGTCGGCCGGGCTTGCGCGAGACGACGGGGCGGCGCTGCGCCGGGCTGCGGACACCGCGGATGCGCACCTCGGCGAGGAGATGCGCAAGCTCCGCGACCTGATCGCCGAACTGCGTCCCGCCGCGCTCGACGACCTCGGCCTCGGCCCCGCGATCGAGTCGCTGGCCAAGCGCCAGGCCGCGATCGCGGGATTCGCGGTCGACGTCGCGGTCGACCTCGAGTCGGAGCGGCGGCTGGCTCCCGACACCGAGACCGCGATCTACCGGATCGCTCCAGGAGGCGCTGAGCAACGCGGTCAAGCACGCCGGCGCCGAGCACGTGGGCCTCCGGGTCACGCAGCTGTCCGATCGGGTGCAGCTCGCCGTCGATGACGACGGCCGTGGCTTCGACCCCGGCGGGATCCGTGACGGCTTCGGGCTTACCGGGATGCGCGAGCGCGCGCTGCTCGCCGGCGGCCGCCTGTGGGTGAACTCGGCGGACGGCGGTCCGACCTCGGTGACCGCCGTCCTACCGCTGTCCCGCTAGCGCTCGGCCCCTGACGCCCGTTCGCGCTCACGAGACCGAGATCGGCGGCTCATCTGGAGACGGTCCCTCCGTCGTCGGGATCGTCGCGCTGGACGGCCGCGCGTGAGGAGCCCATCAGGCCCGACGCTCCTCCGGCCATCGACCAGCGGAACTGCGTGACGTTCTCCTTGGGCGCGAACAGCCCGGGCCGGCTGCCGCGCTTGACGAACAGCACGGGCGCGGACGCGCTTGCCGGCGATCGCCGAGCGGGTCGGGCCGAGACCCTCGCGCCGCCAGCGGTCCGACAGGCCGAGCACGAGCAGGCCGGCGCCCGCCGCCGCCTCGACGATGCCGTCACGGCCGCCGGCGACGACCAGCGGCTCGGTGGAGATCCCGGTCGCCTGCTGCACGAGCAGCCCGGCATCGGCGAGCATCCGCGTGACCGATCCGCCCTCGTCGGTCTGCCCGGCCGCGCCGAGCAGCTTGAGCGGCGCTCCCGATGCGCGACGCCAGCCAGGAGCCGAGCTCGAGCGCGGCCCAGTCGTGCTCGGCGCCGCCGAACGGCACCAGCACAGGCTTGCCCGGACCGAGCTCGATCGGCGTGCCCTCCCGGGCGACCAGCACGGCGACGTCACACGCGGCGTGCTCCATCAGCTCGCCGACGTCGCCGAGCGGCACGCCCTCGCCGATGATCCGCCGGCGGCCTTCGGTGAGCACGAGATCGATCGGCTCGCGCTCGACGATGTGCGCGAGATCGGACCCCGGGCTGCGTCGAGGTCAGCGCCACGCCCCGAGCGACGACGCCGTCGGACGCGAGCCGCTCGCGCAGGTCGTTGATCGCCGCGAGGCCCGCTCGAGCGCGAGGTTCTCGGACTGCAGGCCGCCGCGCACGCCCGCGCCGGCGCCTCGCGGCGGCCGGACCAGGCGAGCGATGATCAGCTCGCGCGGCGGCTCGGAGCGCGCCAGCGGCTCGGCCAGCGCGACCAGCTGCCCGATGGCGGCGTCGGTCTCGCGGAGCGACCAGGATCGAGCGGTCCGGGACCGGCAGCTCCGGGATGCGCCTGGACCGCGGCGAGCGCGGCGTCGGCGAACTCGTCCTCGACGGCCGTGCCGTACTGGTTCTTCGGGTCGATCAGCTTCAGGAGCGGCCCGGCCATCAGCGTCGTGACGACCGCCATGATCACGAGCATCGCGAACAGCGTGTTCGAGATCGCGCCGACGTCCAGCGCGAGGTTGAGCACGATCAGCTCGGTCAGCCCGCGGGTGTTCATCAGCGTCCCGATCACCGCCGAGGCCTTCCAGTCGTAGCCGGCGACCCGGGCGGCGATCGCCGCGCCGGCGAGCTTGCCGAGGATCGCGACCGCGATCAGCAGCGAGCGTGAGCAGCCACAGCTCCGGACGGTCGAGCAGGCCGACGTTCGTCCGCAGGCCGGTGTAGACGAAGAACACCGGCAGCAGCAGCGTGACGACGAAGTCGTCGATTCGGCGCGTGATCTCCTCGCTCAGCCGCGCGTGGCGCGGCATGATCATGCCCATGACGAACCCGCCGAAGATGAACGCGATGTTGATCTCCTCGGTCACGTACGCCGACAGGAGCACGCCGATGATGATCGCGGCGAACCACGCGCCCGGGATCCGCCCGACCTCGTCGAACGCGGTCGCCATGCGGGCGACGATGCGCCGCACGATCAGCACCATGACCAGCGATGTAACGCGACAGCCTCGGCGATCGTCTTGACGACGTCGCCGAACGTCCCCGACGACGGCGATCGTGGTCGCGAGCGCGATCAGGAACCACGCGGTGACGTCGTCGATCGCGGCGCACGCGATCGCCAGCGCACCGACCGGGCGCTTGAGCATCCGGCGCTCGGCGAGGATCCGCGCCAGCACCGGGAACGCGGTGATCGACATCGCCACGCCCATGAACAGCGCGAACGCGACGAACTTCTTGTCGGGCCCGATCAGCTTGTACAGCGGCAGCGCGACCGCGATGCCGAGGAGCATCGGCACCGCGACGCTCGCGTTCGAGATCGCCGTCGCCTGGCGCGACCTTGCCCTTGAGCTGACCCGCGGTCGACCTCGAGCCCGACCAGGAACATGTAGAAGATCAGGCCGAGGTTGGCCACCACCCCGAGCGCCGGCAGGATGTCGCTCGGGAAGAACGTCGCCTGAAGGTTCGGCGAGATCGCGCCGAGCAGCGACGGGCCGAGCACGAGGCCGGCGATCACCTCGCCCATCACGCGAGGCTGGCCGATCTTGATCGCGACGACGCCGAACAGGCGGGCGACGATCAGCACGATCGCGATCGACAGGAACACCGCGGCCACGAGCTTGTTGAAGTCAGAGCGCTGCTTGGTCGCGGTGAACTTCTCGCCCGCCGGCGACAGTCCCGGACGGAGTGGTCAGCGCCGGCTTGGCGGTGCTCGCCGTCGACGGGACCGGCGTGGCCACGTTGAGCGGGATCACCGTGACCTTCTGGAGCTGGAGGTCGTTCGCGGTCGCGGTCATGCGGGCGAGGCCGCCCTTGACGCACTTCACGTCGCCGAACACGCCGGCGGTCTTCGTCGAGTAGGTGACCGGCCCGAGCAGCTTGTCGCTCGAGGAGTAGAGCTGAGCGACGGAGCCGGTGCCGTGGATCGAGAACGAGCTCCCGAAGCACGTCGAGCTCGGGGACAGCGCGTACGTGCCCTGGATGTTCTTCGGCGTCCGCGGCGCGGCCGCGCCCGGAGCGGGCGGCGCGCTGGTGAAGCTCGGCGGCGAACGGCAGCCCGCCGAGGCGTTCCGATGATCGATGCCTTGGCGCCCGGAGTCGCGATCGCGTCGAGGTGGAGCGACCTGCCGCCGGACACACAGTTCGACAGTGCCGGTCAGGCGATGGGAGTTTCCAGGGAGCGTCTTCTCGTCGAGCCGCAGCTGGCCGCCGAGCGTGTTCTGGTTGTTGGTGAAGTTGACGAACTGCCCGGACTGCAGCACGTTGAACGACGGTCCCGTCGGCCGCCACCTGCGTCGGCGCCGTCGCCGGCAGCGGAATGCCGCCCGCGGGCTTGGGCACCGGCCCGATGCATGGGCTCGCCGCCGGACAGCGTGTAGCCGCCGGCGATCGACGGCTGGGCCTTCTCGTTGCCGCCCTTGCCGACGACGAAGATCACGACCGCGACGCCGATCACGGCGATGATCGCGTAGAAGATGAGCAGTCGCCTGGCCAACCGACCACGCGCGATCTCCGTCCTGTCCCGGCATCTAAGCCCCCTTAAGGCTCGGCGTGTGAAGTTGTCCCCGGCCGGCGCAGCCCCACCTCAGCCCGGTCGCGCGGAAAAGTAGCCGATCGTGAGCTGGCGTACATCCGGCACGTGCCATCGAACTCCATCCGTAAAACGCCGCAATTTTGCTCCGGGAGGTGTCACCTCTCGGCCGGCCACCGAGGCGCTTACAGGCCGAGCATCGACGCGATGCGGACCCGCTGGGTCTCGTTCGTGCCGGAGTAGATCGGCGCTCCGATGGCGTCGCGGAGGCCCTTCTCCAGCCCGTACTCGCGCGTGTAACCGCGGGCCCCGAAGATCTGGATCGCGGACAGCGCCGAGGCCACGTTCGCCTCGCTCGTGATCAGCTTGGCCATCGAGATCTCGGTGGTGACACTCCGGCCCTTGGCGAACCGCCGCGCGGTGTCGTACAGGTGCTTGCGCGAATTCTCGAGCCCGATCTTCATGTCGACGATCTTGCCGGCGATGTACTGGTTGGACCCGATCGGCCGGCCGAACGCCTGCCGCTCCTTGGCGTACTTGATGCAGCGATCCATTCGCTCCTGCATCTCGCCCACCATCATCATGAAGATGCACAGGATCTCGTAGTTCATGACGTGCTCGAGGATGAAGAAGCCCGCGCCGGCCTTGCCGAGCACGTTGTCCTTGGGCACGCGGCAGTCGGTGAACTCGAGCTCGCAGAACGGGCACGTGTTCAGCCCCAACTTCTCGATCGGCTCGCCGACGCGGAACCCCGGCGTGTCGGTCGGCACGAGGAAGGCGGTGATCCCGGCGGCGCCGCCCTCCGACCCCGTCTTGGCATAGACGGTGATGATGTCGGCGAGCGGGCCGCTGGTGATCCAGATCTTCTGGCCGTTGAGGACGTATTCGTCGCCATCCTCGGTGGCGGTCGTGACCATCGCGGTCGCGTCCGATCCGGCGCCGGGCTCGGAGATCGCGTGAGCGCTCAGGATCTCGCCGTCGACCAGCCGGGCCAGATAGCGCTCCTTGAGCTCGTCTGACCCGAACTTCTGCAGCGGGATCGCCGCGCTCACGACCTGTGTGGCGGCGCCGAACAGCAATCCCGTGTCGCGGCAGCCATACCCGAGGTTCTCGAGCACGTACACGAGCGTCAGCACGTCGAGGCCAAGACCGCCCCATTGGGTATCGAAGGGGATCCGCAGCACGCCCGACTTGCGGATGAGATCCCACTTGTCACGGTTGAACCGGTTCGCTGCGTCATCCTCGAGGTGACCCTCGTTGAGCGCGTCGAAGTACTCGTTCAGGGATTTCCTGAGCGTCTTCTGCTCGTCGGTCCATTCACCGGTTGGGGCGGTCAGTGCCATGGCTAGCTCCCGACGACTTCCCCGTACACCGATGGGTGAACGCCGGACTCGCTGATGCGATGAGCCTCGTCACCGGTCAGCGCCGGCGTGAACATGCAGACCAACCGCAGGTCCTCGTCCTCGCCGCCGAGCAGCCAGTGCGTGTCGTGCTTGTCGAGCGCGTAGATCCGCCCGGGGAAGATGTCGTGCTCGGTCCCGTCCATCTCGATGACCTTGCCGCGTCCCTCGATGCAGTAGCACGCCTCGAGGTGATTGGCGTACTCGATCAGTGTTTTGGTGCCCTTGTTCACGATCGTGTCGGTCACGGTGTAGCCCATGCCGTCGGCTTCGAGCAGGAAACGACGGCTGAGCCCGTTGCCCCACTCGACCGTCTTCACGTCCTCTAGATCACGAATGATCATCTACGGCCCCTTTGGTTGATTTGTCCTATGACTCTGGGAGGTCGGCGGGTGGGTGGGTGGGTGGGTATCGGGCGGGTGGGTATCCCAATTCCACGAGTAGCCCGCGGAAATCCTCTACGACGTCACGGCCGGCGTCACGGGCAGCGGTGACGCGCGCCACGCACGTGCTGCCGACGATCGCCGCGTCGGCGCCGACCGCGCCCAACCCGTCGATGTGGCTCTTGTCCTTGACCCCGAACCCGACCGCGACCGGCACGTTGGTGTGCGCGCGCAGGGTCACCATCACCGGGATCAACGCGCTGTGGTCGGGCGGTCCGACGGTGCCGCTACGCCCATAGGCCGCGACCAGGTAGATGTACGCCGAGCCGTGCTCGGCGGCCTCGTCCAGCACGCCTGAATCCGACGTCGCGTAGCAGGTTGTGACGATCGGCAAATCCACCGTTCCCGCGGCCTCGTAGTACTCGGGCTTCAGCCGAGGGGGTAGACCGTGCACGAGCAGCCCGTCGGCGCCGGCCGCATGCACGGTCTCAAGGAACTCGCGCATCGGTGTGCCCTTGATCGAGTAGCTCCAGTCGGCGAGCAGCGCGATCTTCAAATGCTTCAACTCCGGCCGGACGTCGCCAATGAACCCGAGGACGGCGTCGCGGTCGATCCCGTCCTCGAGCGCGCGGCTCGCCGACGCGCGGATCACCGGCCCGTCGCTGGCGGAGTTAGGGAACGGGATGGCGAGCTCGAGGCAGTCGACCTTGGCCTCGTCGAGCATCAGGACGAGCTCCCGGAACGTGTCGAGCGGCGGGTCGCCCGCGTTCAGGAACAGGGCCAGTCCGGGCCGTCCCGGTTGGCGGTCGGCGAAGAAGCTCATGCCTTCGCGGCTACCTGGCCGTGCTCGCGCATCCGCTCGATCAGCCGGGCGGGAACGCCGGCGCTCATCGTGTCGGCGGCCAGCTCCAGGGCCGTGGGCCAGTCCGGTGCGACCTCGCAGTTGATGGCCAGGGCAGCGGCGTTCAGCCTGATGCTCTCGATCGCTCCCGGCGGGCCGTCGCCTCCGATCAGGCCCAGGAAGTGATCGACGGTCTGCTCGAGGTCGGCCACCGGGAGCAGGTCCCCGAACGGCCGATCGCTCAGGCCGAGCTCGGACGGCCGGAGCACGAACTCCTCGCCGCGCGCGCTGTCGTACACGTGGCAGTCGACGACACTCATCAGCTCATCGACGCCGACGTCGTTCCACACCACCCAGTAGTCCTTACTGGGGTCCTCGGTCACGAGCCCACGGAACGTGGGAAGCACGCTGTGGTCCGACACCCCCGTGATCTGCAGAGACACGGGCACGGCGGCGAGGAACGGCCCGATCAGGTTGAAGAACCGTCCCACGGTCTTCATGTCGAACGGCAGTATCTGGCGGGCCAGCATGCGCAGCTCCTTCGGGTACACGAACGGGCCGGCGCAGGCCATCCCGAACGTGTCGAGCATCTCCTCGGTCTGCTCGTAGGAGCTCGTCTGGCGGATGCCCAGTCGATCGAGGAGGTCGACCGAGCCCGTCCGGCTGGCGTACGCGCGCGAGCCGGTCTTAATCACGCGCGCGCCCATCGCCGCGGCCACGAACGCCGAGGCGGTCGACAGGTTGAACGTGCTGGGGCCTCCACCGGTGCCGACGATGTTGACCGTGCGGCGCGGCGGCGGATCGGGGCGCGGGTTGCGCTCCTTGAGCGAGCCGAGCAGCGTGCTCACCGAGGCGCCGTCCGGGATCCGGGTGGTCAGCGACGCCAGCACCGCGAGTGCCTCGCCCGGGTGGAGGCTCTTCCCGGCCAGCCGGTCCCAGAAGTCGCCCCAGACCTCCTCCGGGATCGGGTAGCGCTGGGTGACCAGCGCCGCCAGCGCTTCTGACGGAGTCTTACTCGGCATGCGCCCCGGCTTGCGCCTGGTCCACGTACGCCTTGATCGCGGCGACCGTGCGGAAGCTGTCGGGGCCGAGCTCGGAGTCATCGACGCCGATGTCGAACTCGTCCTCGAGCCACGCCACCACCTTGAGCAGGCCGAGGCTGTCCACGACCCCGCCCGTCAAGAGGTCGTAATCGTCGTCGAGATCCTCGACCGGGACGTCCGGCATGAACTCCTCGACGATGAACGCCTTGATCTTCGCGGTGGTCTCATCCATTCGCACGACTCCTCTCTAGCTCGGCGGCGACCGCCTTGCGGTCGATCTTTCCAGTTGATGTTTTGGGCAAGGGCTCGGTCACGATCTGAATCGTGGAGGGCATCTCGGTGCGGGCCAGCCTGGTCGCGCAGTGCTGGCGCAGCTGCAGGCTGTTGAGCTTGGCGTCGGCCTCGCGGCGCACGGTTGCGTGCAGCCGGGCTCCGGCGAGCTCGTCGGGCACGGCGATGACCGCCACCTCGATCACCACGGGGTGCTCCTGAATCGCCTGCTCGACGACCTGCGTCGAGACCCGCACGCCGCGGACCTTGACGTAAAAGTCGGCGCGACCCTCGAGAGTGAGCGTGCCGTCGTCATGGCGGCGGACGATGTCGCCGCTCTTGTAATACGTGCGGCCGGCGTCATCCGCGAGCGTGACGAACTTCTCCTCGTTCAGGGACGACTTCAGGTATCCCCGGGTCTGGAATGGGGTCCACACCATGAATTCGCCGGTCCCGTTGCCCTCCAGCGCGGTCCCGTCCTCGGTCTGGACGCGAACGATCACGCCGGGGATCGGTTGGCCCACCGGAATGTTGCCCGGGACGTTGCCATCGGCGAGGCCAAGGAACTCGTGCACCAGGCTGTCGTTGGTCTCGGTGCAGCCGTACACGTTGTAGAACCGCGCGTTGGGGAACAGCTTGGGCAGCTCGGCCAGGGAACTCGGCGGGATCTTGTCGCCGGTCGTGATCACGTGGCGGACGCTCGGGAACGTCCGGCCGTCCTCGCGGTTGACGTCGATCAGCAGGCGGTACAACATCGGCACGGCCTGGAGCACGTTCACCTGATTGTCGGCGATCAGGTCGGCGAGGTAGGCGCCCTGCGTGGCCCGGTCTTGGTCGACTACCGCAACGCAGCCGCCGTGCTTGAGGGTGGTCCAGATGTCGAGCAGGCAAAGGTCGAAGTTGAGCGGGGCGTAGTTGGCCACCACGGTGCCGGGCGTGATCTCGAACTGCTCGGCCGCCCAGTCGGTGAACGCGTCGACACCGCTCGCGGTGAGCGGCACGATCTTCGGCAGGCCGGTGGAGCCCGAGGTAGTGAGCATGAACGTGACGTCGTCGCCGCCGCCGGCCGGCGGCCATTCCGAGTCCGGAGCTTCCGGCGCGGCGCGGGTCTCTTCGACCAGCGCGCGGAGACTGGCCGCGCTCTCGCTGCGCGGCCCGTGAGGCGAGAGCACCTGGCTCACGCCCGCCTGCGCGAATAGCGCTGCCAGCGTCTCGGGCGCGAGCTCAATCGACGGCAGCAGGAACGACTTCCGGGCGCGCAGGCAGGCGAGAATCAACCCGATCGCCTCGGGCGACTTCTTCGCGCGGATCCCGACCGGGCGATCGTCCGGGAGACGCGCCGCCTCGAGCTCGGCGTAGGCGTCGTCAGCGAGCCTCTGGAGCTCGCCGTACGAGATCCGCTCGCCGTCCCAGATCAGGGCCGGCGCATCCGGCTGGCGCTGGACTTGGTCGGCGTAGTGGTCGGCCAGGGATCGGATCGCGGTCTGGCTCATGCCGAGGCTCCTGGCGTGACGGGTGAACCCAGCTCGGCGCGGTGACGCTCGAACTCCGCCACCCAGCCCGCGATGCTGTCGGCGCGCAGCAGGCCGGTGCCGATCAAGAGGCCCTTGAACCCGGCGTCGACCAGCTCGGCGGCGATGCGCGGGTCGAGGATCGCGCTCGCGCTGACCGGGCAGGGCGTGCCGGCGGCGATCGTCGCCTCGAGCAGCGAGCGACTGGTGTCGATGTCGCCCGGCTCGCGCTCGCGGGTGTTGATGTCCTTGTTGTTGACCGCGATGATGCAGTCCTCTGGGTGAATCACGCTGTCCAGCTCGGCCTGATCGACGATCTCGACGAACGGCGTCAGTTCGTGGCTGAGGGTGATCTCGATCAGGTGCTGGAACGTCTTGGAAGGCAGGATCTTCGCCGTGAGCAGGACGGCGGACGCGCCCATCTCCTTGGCGGCGACGATCTGCCTCTCGCGCGTGATGAAGTCCTTCTTGAGCAGCGGGCGGTCGGTCAGGGTCGCGACCTCGCGGAGCATGTCGTCGTCGCCCCCGAACCAGCGGCCGGTGACCACCGAGATGCAGGGCGCGCCCGCCGTCACGTACTGCTCGACGATCTCGGCGATCGTCCGCTCGCCCATCAGCTCGGCGCCCTCGCCGTCGCTTCGCTTGACCTCCATGATGATCGGAAGCCGTCCGCCCAGGAGCGCTTGGCTGAACGCGCTCGTCATCGACTCTCCTCTTGCTCGGGCGCCCGCCAGGCGCGGGTGATCGCGTCCACGCGGGCGACGTCGATCTTCCCGTCCGCGCCGCGGGCGTTGGTGTCGACGTCGATTCCCATGAACGACGGATGGGCCGCGAGCTTCGCGTACTCAGAGCGGTTGTCGGCCGAGATCCCGCCCGCGAGCAGGAACGGCCGCGTCAGCTTGTCCACGAGCGGAGCGACGACGGCCGGGTCGAGCGCCTGGCCGGTGCTGCCCACGCGTCCGTCCTCGGTCACGACGTCGAACAGGAACACGTCGACGCCGGCTTTCTCGTAGGAGCCGATCAGCGGTGCCTCGACGCACTCGCCGCCTCTTACGTGCAGGACCTTGATCACGTTGATGAGTCCCGCCCGCCGAGGCCTTTGACCTTCCTCACGAACCCCGGAGTGGGGTAGCCGTGGAGCTGGACCCAGTGCACCGGCGTCGACTCCAGCGCGGCGCCTAGGAGCTCCGCATCCTTGGCGAACGTGACGAGGACCGGCGCGGGGCCTCCCTCGGTGTCGGCCGCGCGCACGGCGAGCGCGCGCCAGCGGTCCAGCGGCAGGTCGTGCGGACCTCCGGGCACGGCGAGCCACAGGCCCGCGAGATCGACCTGGTGTGCGGAGAGCGCCTCGAGCTCCGTCGGCTCGACGATGCCACACACCTTCACACAGGTTCTCCCGGTCCTACTTGCTTGCCCCGAGTGGCGCCCGCTCAGCAAGGCCACGAAATGAATTTCCCCCTTTGCGGTTGTGCGACTCCGGCCACGTGCGTGCCAACCTCGCCCTGGTTCGGGACTTTAACCGGTTGTGATCGTCGCTGGCAACCCCTGAAACGGAACAGAAAAGAAACGGGGGCTGAGGTGCGACGCACCTCAGCCCCCGAGATGGGTTTGGCTATCTACTGGTGCTCACCACGCCGCGATCCCGGAGAGGTTCGGCGGGTACGTGCTGGGCGTAGTGCTGGGCAGCGTCTGGATGGGGGTGATGGTCCCACCCGGGCCCAACTTGTAAGCCTCGATGTGGCTCCCACCGGGCACGATGATGCTCGGGTCGTCCACATAGAGGTACTTGTCGTCACGGCTGAATGCCTCGTCGCCGGGGAAGCCGGGACTGGTGTTGGCCTGCTTGAGCAGGTGCAGATGGCCGTTGGGAGCGATCGACAGGCTCGCTACGGCGCCCGTGCCGCTCGTCGGCCCGCCCGTCGGCGGGGTCCCCGAGGACAGCGTGTTGGTCGTGATCGCGGTCTTGCCGTTCTTGGTGATGATCAGCCAGCAGGCGGCCCGGCCGCCCGACGCGGCGTTGCTGACGAAGGTCACCTTGCCGCTGTCCGACACCTTGTAGGTGGCGACCGATCCGGTGAACTGGCTGAAGTCCGCGGGATTCGGCATCGCGCCGGACGGCGTCTTGACGAGGCCCGCGTTGCTCACGATCAGGTACTTGCTCCAGGCCGAGAACCCGAACGGATTGGCCACTCCCTTGGTCGCGTAAGCCTGGGCCTTTCCGGCTCCGCCGCCCTGACCGATCGCGAACGTGTCGATCTCGCCGTAGGTGCGCGGCAGGCCGCGCTCGGTGACGGCGACGACAGCGCCGTCGGCGGTGAAGCCGATCCCGGCCGCGACGCCGACCTTGTCCTTTTTGCCCGTGGGCGTCACCGCGGTGAGCTTCCGGTTCGAGCTGGCGATCCCATGCAGAACGCCGCCCGAGGTGAAGGTCCATCCGTAGATGTTCTTGCTGATCTCGTTGACCGTGTAGAGCGTGTTACCGCTCGAGGCCAGGCTGATCGGGAGCTTTCCGTGCGTCGAGGCGACCGACACCTTCTGCAGGCCCGAGCTCGTGACTCGGAACGACGTGACGCTGTTCGATCCCGCGTTGACCACGAACAGCAGCTTCCCGTTCGCCGTGAGGTTGATCGAGCCCGACGAGTCGACGATCGGGAAGCCGAACGGCGGCTGGCTCGCGATCCCCTTGCCTCCCGTCGGAACGGTCGCGGTCTGCGTCAATTGGCCGTTGGCGCCGCGCTTGTACACGAACACGGCGTTACCGCTCGGGTTGTTCGTCGCGGTGAAGACCCAGCCTCCTCCGCTGGCATTCCCGCCCTGCTGGCCGCTGGCCTGGCCTGCGATCCCGACGCGGTGGCGGAGCCCGCCAGCACCGGTATGAGCAACGCGGCAGCGGCAGCCGCCACGGCCACCAGTCGCGCGCCCTTCATGGCACTTCGTCCCATATAGCCCTCCGTTGAACAGTTGTTAGCGCCCGGCTCCGCGCCCCGATATCGCGCGCAGAGTAGCGCATGGTCGTGGCGGATGTGACGATCTTGAGAAGGCGGTACGCCACTTGCAGGGTGGCGGAGTCGACGATCGCTGAACTACGATCGTGTCTGACGATCACGCTCTAACGCGCAGTACGGCTAGCTGCTCAGACGAGGCTGGCCTCGCGCCGAGCCGCCACCAGGTCAATCGGTCTGCTCAGCGCCTGCAGCGCCGCCATTTGCTCGCTCGCGGCGGCGCGGCCGGCTTCCAGGAACAGGTCGGCGAGGTTGAAGTCGCGCCATTCGGCGGGGCCGAAGCGCGGCGTGATCACCACGTCGCCGAGCGCCGCGTGGCGGGCGCTGGTGTCGAGCTGACTGAGGTCCATCGCCTCGAGGATGGTGTCGAGCGGTCCGCGGCGCCTCGGCTTCGCCGGCTCGCCCTCGGGCTCGTCGGGGACGCCCGGCCAGCGCTCGAGCGTCTCGGTTCCGAGCAGGTTGACCGACACCACGATGTCCGCGCCGTCCTCGATCACGGCAGCGGTCGGCACGGGGACGAGCGCGATCGCGTCGATCAGGCGATGCCCATCGCGCTCCTGGGTGGGGAACACGCCCGCCACCGAGAGCGCCGCCAGCAGCGCCTCCCACAGCGGTCCGCGGCGTTGGGCCACGGGGGCGCGAGCGGTCAGGTCGACGGCCATGATCACGAGCGGGACCTGCGTGTGGGAGAAGAACGCGCCCTTGGTCGCCTCCTTCAGCAGGCCGGTCAAGATCTCCATGCCCGCCGCTCCCACGAGCGGCGACTTGAACAGCTGGGCGGTGTTCTCGGCGCTGAACGCCTCCCGGAAGCGCGCGTCGACCCCACGCGCGTCATAACCGAGCGCGATCTGGCTGGCCACGAAGCCGCCGATGCTGCTCCCGCCGACGTAGTCGACGGTGTACCCGGCCTGCTCGAGCGCCTCGAGCACGCCGACGTGGGCGTAGCCCTTGGCCCCGCCGGCGCCGAGCGCGAGCCCGAGCTTGGTGCGAGTCAGATGGCGGGCGATCCAGGTCGTGTCGGCGTCGGTCAACGGAAAATCGCGCTGGCGCGGACATTCGCGCACGACGAGATTCAGGGCGCCGGTCGGCCACATCTGGCTCGCCTGGCGCGCCTCGTCTGAGACCAGCACGATCTCCAGTCGCCGCCCCTCGGCGGCCTGGGCAACGTTCCCGAGCCGCCCGGCCTCCTCCGCGTTTCCGACCAGCGCCACCACCCGGTCGGCCTCGTCGAGCAGCACGCCCACGGTGTCGGGCTCGAACTCGCTCGGGATCAACACGGTGGCGTGCTCGCCGGCGAGCTCATCGGAGGCGGTCAGCGCGCCGGCGAAGGACAGCGAGCGGTCGGCCACGGTGACGGGCTGGGCGCTGGCCATACGCGCGGCGGCGACCAGGCCCGGGATCACACCCTTCAGCGAAGGTCCCGCGATCAGGCCGATCTCCTCGCCGCGGGTCGAGCTCGAACGCGCGCTCGCGCTGAACAGCGCCGCGCTCCGCGCGCTCGCCCGGAACAGCCGCTCGCGCTGGGTCTGGATCACGTTGATGAGGATGCGCGGAAAGCGGGCCGCCAGCTCGAGCAGATCGCCGGCGTCGAGCTCGAGCGTGTCGGTGATCGTGCTCGCCGACACGGTCGCGGTGCGCTCGGTCCCGGTGATCGCGTCCTGGGCTCCGATCACGTCGCCCTTGCGCATCCGCAGCTCGATCTCGCCACCGCCGGCGGTGGTGCCGGCGGTCCAGATGACGAGCCCGCCGGTGATCAGCCAGATGCGGTCGCTCGGGTCGCCCGCCTCGCACAGCTGCTCGCCGGGCGCGAACTGGCGCGGGCGCATGCGCGCGACGACGACCCCGAGCTCGTCGTCGCTCAGTCCCTCGAACAGCCGGCTGCCGCCGAGCGAGGCTTCGCGGGCCATGTGGCTAGGTGCGCCCTGAGGTCATCCGGCGGGAGCGTAAGCGGGATCGAGACGAGTCGTCAAGGGCGGCGAAATCCTCACAGGCGCTGTTGCTTGCGCGTATAGACTCACGCCGGCTATGGACACGAGCGAGGCGCGGGGCGTATCTGGAAGCCTGCCGATCGTCACCGGCAAGAAGCTGATGCTGTTTGCCGGGCGGTCCAATCCCGAGCTCGCGGCGAAGATAGCCCACAAGCTCGCGATCGGGCTCGGTCACATCACGCTCAAGACGTTCTCGGCCGGCGAGGTCTACTGCCGCTTCGATGAGTCCGTGCGTGGCGCCGACGTGTTCATCGTGCAGCCGACCTGCTCGAACCGCGAGACCGGGGTCACGGCCAACGACGCGTTGATGGAGCTGCTGGTGATGATCGACGCCGCGGTCGGCGCCTCGGCGCACCGGGTGATCGCGGTGATGCCGTGGTACGGCTACTCGCGCCAGGACAAGAAGTCGGCGCTGCGCGAGCCGATCACGGCTCGGCTGGTCGCGCAGCTGCTCGAGACCGCCGGCGTCGACCGAGTGCTGACGGTCGACCTCCACGCGGGTCAGGTCCAGGGCTTCTTCCGCAAGCCGGTCGACCACATGACCGCGTTGCTGTTGATCGCCGAGTACTTCGCCGGCCTCGAGCTCGACGACCTGGTGGTCGTCGCCCCCGACGTCGGCCGCGTCAAGCTCAACCACAAGTTCGCCGACATGCTCGGCGCCGACCTCGCGCTGATGACCAAGGAGCGGCCGGCCCAGCAGGTCGCCGAGGTCGGCTACGTGATCGGCGATGTGCGCGGCAAGACGGCCGTCATCCTCGACGACATCATCGACACCGCGGGGACGCTGACCGCGGCCGGCCAGACCGTGCTCGACGAGGGCGCGGCGCGTGTGTTCGCAGCGTGCACGCACCCGGTGTTCTCGGGACCCGCCTACGAGCGGCTGGCCGAGTCGCCGTTCGAGCAGGTGGTAGTCACCGACACGATTCCGCTGCGCGACGGCGCGCCGGACAAGGTCGTCGTGCTGTCGTGCGCCGGGCTGCTTGCCGACACGATCCGCCAGATCTTCACCGACGGGTCGGTGAGCGCGGTGTTCGGCGGCGAGAACCAGCTGTTCTAAAGGCGCGCGATGCGCCCGCCGGGCATGGATGCCCGGCGGAACGGCCCCACGGATGCCGAGCGGAGCGAGGCCCATGAACGGGCTATGAACTGCGGACCTGCGCGAGTTGCAGCGGCATCGGGGTTCCGTCATGATGCGCGCTGGACGTGGACCGACGAGGGGGTTGTAACCGGGGCTTGGTCACGCCGACCGTGAGTGGTGGGCGCGCGGGCCGATGCCAGACGCCGGGCAAAGGCGACCCTGATCTAGCGAGGAGGAGCTGATGGCAGACGACCGTTCGGCGTCGATGCTCGAGCTGATGCCGATCGATGCACCCAGCGGCCACTACGACGTGGCGGTCCTTGGTGGCGGCCTCGCCGGGCTGACAATCGCGATTCAGCTCAAGCGCGAGCGCCCCGAGACCCGCGTGCTGGTCACCGATAAGCGCAACGAGCCGGCGCCCGAGGCGGCGTTCAAAGTCGGCGAGTCGAGCGTCGAGATCGGCGCTTACTACTACCGCGAGATGATCGGGATGCGTGACCATCTCGAGAAGTACCAGCAGCGCAAGCTCGGGCTGCGGTTCTTCATGCCCGCGGGCGACAACTCCGACATCACCAAGCGCGTCGAGTTCTGCACGCCGGGTCACCTCGACGCGTTCACTCATCAGATCGATCGCGGGCGGTTCGAGAACGAGCTGTTCCGGCGCGCGCGCAAGGCCGGCGCCGATGCCTTCCGCGGCTGGCGCGTCCAGGATGTGTCACTCGGAGCGGACAGGCACACGATCCTGATGTCCCAGGAGGGGGAGGAGTGCATCGCCACCGCTCGCTGGGTCGTCGACGCCTCCGGGCGCGCGAACATCCTGCGCCGCAAGCTTGGCGTGGGCGAGGATGTCGACACCGGCCACCACTGCAACGCGGCGTGGATCCGGCTCGCCGGCGGGCTCGACTTCGAGGACTGGACCGACGACGAGGAATGGCTCGGGCGGATGCCCGAGAAGGGCCTGCGCATCCATTCGACTTCGCATCTGATCCAGCCGGGGTACTGGCTGTGGCTGATCCAGCTCGAGTCGGGGCCGATTTCGATCGGCGTGTGCGCGGACCCGCGCTTTCACCCGTGGGAGGAGATCTCGAGCTTCGACGCGTGGATGGAGTGGATGAAGCGCAACGAGCCGCAGCTGCACGCCGCGCTCGACGACCGCCGCGCTGACGTGCTCGACTTCCTCCGCGTCCAGGACTATTCGTACGGGTCGACGCGGTTCTTCTCGCCCGACCGGTGGACGCTGGTCGGCGAGGCGGGCGCGTTCTTGGACGCCCTGTACTCGCCGGGCTCTGACTTCATCGCGTTTTCGAACACGTTCAGCTGCGAGTTGATCGAGCGTGAGCTGGACGGCGAGGACGTCTCCGAGCTTTGCGACTTCTACAACGACTTCTACCTGTCGCTGTTCAACACGACGGCGCATCTGTACCGCGACAACTTCCAGCTGTTCGGCAACCCGCAGGTGATGGTCGCGAAGTTCGTGTTCGATTCGTCGACTTACTTCTCGGGCATCGGGAACGCCTGGTGTCACGAGCGGATGCGCAAGCCCGAGGACATCGAGCGGCTCGGTCAGGTGCTGCGTCCCGCGATCGAGATGCTGCCGCGGATGCAGGAACTGTTCCGCGACTGGAACGCGCTCGAGAACACGCCGTTCGAGGGTGTCTCCGTGCTGCCAAAGACGCTCGCGCCGTACATCCAGGCGCAGGCCGACATGGCCCATCCGGCCGAGGGCGACGAGGTGTTCGAGAACTCGGCCAAGAACGTCGAGTATCTGAAAGCGCTAGCGGTCTGGATATTCCACCGGGCGGCGCGGAACCTCCCGGAGCCGCCCGACGAGAGCCGGGGCATCAACCCACTGGCGATCAGCCTGCAGCCCGAGCGGTGGGAGGCCGACGGCCTCTACTCCGACGACGGGATCACCCTCGCGCAGGCGCTGGAGATGCTGCCGGGAATCGAGGAGATGGACCTCGAGGCGCGTGGAGCCGTGGTGGCGGCTTAGTTCGAGCGTGGACCTGAATACTTCGCAACAAGGAGAGCAACGTGGGCACTGATAGGCAGCCGGCTGACAGCTACGACGTGGCGATCCTCGGCGGCGGCCTGGCCGGGTTGACTCTCGGGCTCCAGCTCAAGCAGGCGCGTCCCGAGACGAGCATCTTCATCGCCGAGAAGCGCAAGGGCCCGGCGCCCGAGGCTGCGTTCAAGGTCGGTGAGTCGACCGTCGAGGTGTCGGCGCACTACTTCGCCGACAAGGTCGGCGCGCGCGAGCACATGGACAACGACGAGCTGCACAAGTTCGGGTTGCGGTGGTGGTTCCCCGCCGCGGGCAACACGTCGATCGCGGAGCGGATCGAGCGGGGAATCAACAGGCCGCTCCCCGAGCCGAGCTACCAGCTCGACCGCGGGCGGTTCGAGAACTACCTCGGCGAGCGGAACTTGGAGGCGGGAGTCGACCTGTTCGGGAACTGTCGCGTGCAGGACGTGGACGTCTCGGTGGACCCACACGTCATCAAAGTGACTTATGACGGCGAGGACCGCGAGGTTCGTGCTCGATGGGTCGTGGACGCCGCAGGACGCTCGTTCTTGTTGAAGCGCAAGCTTGATTTATTGGAAGAGAACGGCCACATCGTGAACTCGGCCTGGTTCCGACTCGACGGCGGCTTGGATATCGAGGACTGGGCCGATCCGGACGACGGGGAGTTCTTCGGTCGGATGTCCGAGAAGGGTCTGCGCAAGTTCTCGACCAACCACTTGTGCGGCCAGGGCTACTGGGTATGGATGATCCCGCTCTCGTCAGGTCCGATCTCGATCGGGATCGTTGCCGACCCGCGGTTCCACCCGTACGAGGAAATGAAGACGCTGGACGGGGCCCTGGATTGGATCCGGCGGTACGAGCCGCAGTTGGGTGAATCACTCGACGGGCGGATCGATCAGGTCGAGGACTTCCTGAAGGTGTCTGACTTCTCCTACGGGTGCAAGCAGTGCTTCTCCGGCGACGGACATTGGTCGCTCGTGGGAGAGGCGGGAGCTTTCTTGGACCCGTTCTACTCCCCTGGGTCTGACTTCATCGCGATCTCGAACACGCTGTCGACAGATCTGATCACCCGGTTTCTTGATGGTGAGGATGTGACCGAGCGGGCGCGCGCGTTCGATGACCTGTACCTGAACACATACCGAGTGAACCTGACCCAGTACGAAGGTCAGTACGAGTTCTGGCACAACGCCATGGTGATGACCGTGAAGATCTGCGCCAACAACATCCTGTACTGGGGCACCGAGTGTCTGCTGTTCTTCCACGACAAATACGCGGACACGGAGTTCATGGCGTCGGTGCGACCGGACCTCGAGCGGATCTGGGCGATCACGCGGCGGTTGGAGGCGATGTACCGCGAGTGGAACGTTTTGGAGAACCGGGAGTGGCGCCGAGCGATCGTCCCGACGCAGGCGTTCCCGGGTATGTTCCAGCGCCACGTCGACATGGCCGGCGGGTTCGACGACGACGGCGTTCGCGCCCGGCTCGCCGCGACCGCCGACATGATGGAAGCGTTTGCGGTGCTCGCGTTCTCGCGCGCGGCTCAGAACCTGGGGGACGCGGCGCCGGCCGAGGACGTGAAGATCAATCCCTACGCGGTGTCGCTGGATCCTGATCGCTGGGAGGCCGACGGGCTGTTCGACGGGTCCGGCATGTCACTGGCCGAGGCGCGTGAGACCGACGCGGCCGGGCTCCAGAACCTGTTCCTGGAGGCGGTGGCGCAGCCGGTCTAGGCCACTTCGGGGCGGGTGAGCGCCTTCACGAATTCCTCGAGCTGGTCCGTGCGCCAGCACTCGAACGCGGTGCAGTGCTTCTCGTACGCGGCGATCACGCTGTCGCCGTAGTTCCAGTACAGCCGCGGCTCGGGGTTCAGCCAGAACGTGCGCCCCGCCTTGGCGGTGATCGCGGCGAAGATGTCGTCGCGCGGCGGACGGCCGTTGGTGCGCGCGTCGCCGAGAACGATCACGGTGGCGCGCGGGTGTAGCTCGTCCTCGATGGTCGTGAGGAACTCGAGCCAGACGCGGCCGTAGTCGGTGTAGCCGGAGATGTCCGCGACGCCGGCGTCTCTCGAGATCGCTTCGCTGGCGGCGCGGAAGTCGCGCTCTCGTTCAAACACCTCGGTCACCTCCGAGATGCGCTCGATGAACACGAAGCTGCGGAGCTTGCGGAACGCGTCGTGAAGGGCATGGAGGACCGACAGAAAGAAGGTGGATGCGCTGGTGACGCTCGTCGACACGTCGCACAGCACGAAGATCTCGGGTCTTCTCGGTCGCTTGGGTTTGTATTTGAGGGCGACCGGGACACCGCCGGTCTGGAGCGAGGCGCGCATCGTCCGGCGGAAATCGACGTGGGCGTGGCGGTTGTGTCCCTTCAGCTCGTGGCCCTGAGTCGCGAGGCGTCGCTTGAGCTGCGCCACCACTCGGTGCACGGCGGCCAGGTCCTGGATCGGCCCGGACGGGAGTGCGCGGTCGAGCTCGTTGAGCGGGCGCTTGGGGGGAAGGCTCGCGGTCCGCTCGATCAGGTTTCTTTCGAGCTCGCGTCTCAGGTGCTGCTCGAACTTGCGGAGCTGGTCTCGTGGGAGGCCGTCGTGGCGGGGGTCGTCGTCTGGGAGGTCGGGCTGGGGTTCCGTCCTGAGTCCGAGTGCTCTTCTGATTCGCTGCACGTCGACGCCGAGAACGCCGCTGCCCTCGCCGCGGCCGAACGCGGCGATCGCGAGCCGGGCGAGATCCCTGAGCGCGGCGTCGGAGCCGTCGCGGAGCGCGGCGGCGATCTGCTGGCGAAGCGTGTCGAGGTTGATGTCTCCGAGCGGCTCGCCGCGGGCGTTCGCCTCGGTGACTCGCTCGCGTGCCGCCTGGGCCTCGGTGGCGCGGAAGAAGAACCGGTCGTACACGAGGTCGAACACTCTCCTGTCGTCGTTCGACTTCGCGAGCGTGGTCGCCAGGGCTTCCTTGAAGTCCCGCTGGTCGGTCCATTCGACGAGGTTGAGCGCCTCGAAGGCGTCGAGGATCTCGGAGGTGCCGATCGCGATGCCTTCGCTTCTGAGGTCCTCGGCGAATGAGAGGAGCTGGCCGTCGAGGTTGCCGGGCGGGTGCTCGGGAATGCCGCCGTAGATCGCGGTGTTCTTGGGGTTAGGCGGCATCGGCCTGCTGGAGGGCCACACCGACCCGAGCCGCCACCGTGTCGAGGTCGGTGCGGTGCTTGACGATCACGCTCATCGTCTCGATGAACGTGTCGTGGTCGATGTCGTTGGCCCCGAGCAGCAGCAGCGTGCGGGCCCAGTCGATCGACTCGGCGATGCTCGGCGGCTTCTTGAGGTCGAGCTGGCGGACCTGGTGGATGATCTCGGTGAGCTTTCTCGCCACCGTCTCGTCGAGCTCGGGCGCGTGGAGGCGGACGATCTCGAGCTCGTGCTCGAGGTCGGGGTAGTCGAGCCACAGATACAGGCAGCGGCGCTTGAGCGCCTCGGTGAGTTCGCGCGTGTTGTTGCTCGTGAGAAGGACGACCGGCCGGGTTCTAGCCTCGATGCGGCCGAGCTCGGGGATGGAGATCTGGAAGTCGCTGAGAAGCTCGAGCAGCATCGCCTCGAACTCCTGGTCGGTCTTGTCGATCTCGTCGATCAGGAGCACGACGGGCTCGGTCGATGCGATCGCGGTCATGAGCGGCCGCGGCAGCAGGAACTCCTCGCCGAAGATGTCCTCCTGCACGTCCTGCCAGCCGGCGCTGTCCGCTTCGGTCTGGATCCGGAGCAGCTGCTTTCGGTAGTTCCACTCGTACAGGGCCTTGGCCTCGTCGAGCCCCTCGTAGCACTGCAGTCTCACGAGCGTGCGGTCCAGATACTTGCTCAGGGCTTTGGCCAGCTCGGTCTTGCCGACCCCGGCCGGTCCCTCCACCAGCACGGGCTTGCCGAGCTTGGTGGCGAGGAACGCGACGAGCGCGGTCGACTCGCCGGGCAGGTAGCCGACGTCTCTGAGGCCGGCGGCGAGGTCGGCGGCGGTGGCGGGGTCGGTGGCGGGCATCGAATGCTGAAAATACAGATACGGCTCCGAAACAAATCTGTTCCAGGCGGCTTTGGGGGTGCCGGCGGGGTGCAGACTCGCCCGCATGCCCTCGCGAATCCGCCCCGATAACCCCTCACTCGACCCGCCGCGGGGGCCGAATGCATATTCGTCCCGGCTATGGCAACGACACGCGCGCACTCGAGCCGGAAGGGAGGCCGAGTGCGTGGTTATTGGTGTGACGGGTGACGCTCGAGATCTGGCTGCGGCACGGGTCGCCGCCCGGCAGCGGACGATTGTGAGCTGCGAGCAGCTGGCCGCCTGCGGGATGGGCTCCGAGGCGATCAGGCACCGGAAGAGGAGCGGCCGGCTCCACGTGGTCTTCCATGGTGTCTACTCCTTCGGCTGCGGCGAATTACCGCCGCTGGCGCGCGAGCAAGCGGCGCTCATAGCGTGCGGAAACGGGGCGTTCCTCAGCGGCCGGTCGTCGGCCTTCTTCTGGGGCATGCGAAAGGCCCCGCCGGCGACGGTCGAGGTCTCGGTCGTGGGACGGTCCTGCGCCTCCCGCGACGGGATCCGAGTCCACCGAATCCGCCAGATCGACCGGCGCGAGTTGCGCCACAGGGACGATCTCTGGGTGAGCTCGCCGGCGCGCGCCGTGCTCGAGGTCGCCGCGGTGGCGCCTGATGACCTCGCCGACCTGATCGACGAGGGGCTTGCGCGCCGGGTGTTGGACCGCCGCGACCTGGAAGCCGTGCTGGCCCGCAACCGGCCCTGTCGGGGCGCCGCCCGGCTCGCCGCGCTCATGGGTGACGAGACCGCCGTCGGGATCACACGGTCGCGGGCGGAGAGGGCGTTCTGGAAGCTGATCCGCGAGTCGGGTCTGCCGATCCCTGAGCCAAACGTCAAGTTCGGACGGTTCGTGGCCGACTTCCTGTGGCGGCGCGAGCGGCTGATCGTCGAGATCGACAGCTACGGATTTCACGGCGGTCCGCGCGGGTTTCAGAACGACCGGGAGAAGGATCTGGTCTATCGGGATGCGGACTTCGACGTCCTCCGCTTCACGCGCGAGCACGTGGTGCATGGACCGGCGATGGTGCTCGTCAGGCTTGCCCAGGCGCTCGCCCGCCGGCCCGCCATCGACTAGCGGTCGCGATCGAGCCGAAGCGTGTCGTCGTCGTTGCCGAGCGGGATCGTGCGCTGCTCGTCGGACGGCGTCGGGTCGCCCGAGTCGCGAGCGCCAAGTCGGCCGGGTCGGCCGGTTCGTCCGGTGGCCGATCGGAGGCCATCCGCAGAGTGGCGTCTACGTCCGCGCTCTTGGCTCGTCCGAATGGCATCGTCGGCGGGTCATCGGGGACGACGCGCTCGAACAGCTCGGCTGCGGAGGGTCGCCGGCGTGGCCGGCCGGTCCCTGGCGGGGGCGCCGGGCCGGGCGCTGGCGGGGGCGCCGGCTCGGGCGCGGCGTCAATCGGCCGGCCGTCCTCTTGGCGGGGCCGTTGATCCGCGGGGACCGGGCGAGGCCGCCGGCGCGGAGGTACCGGCCTCCGGGTCCCGGGCTGTGGGGGCGCCTGCCGGCGCGGGGCGTCCTCGCGGGCGGCCGTGGTGGCGGTCCTGGCTGCAGCGGTGGCCTTGCCGGCGCCCCTGGGGGTGGTCGCGTCGCGGCCGGCGGCGCCGGCGGCGGTGGTCGTGTCGCGGCCGGCGCCCGCGGTGCGGGTGGCCTTGCGGGTCGGGGCGGAGGTGGTCGTCGCCTCGCGGACGTTGGTGGTGGCGGCCGCGCTCGAGCCGAGGGGCGCCGTGTCCTCGCCGGGTAGCGGTGGCTCGGGCCGGTGCGCGGCGCGGATGCGCGAGCCCGCGTAGGCGAGGAACGCCGCCGCTGCCAGCGCGACGAAGATTCCCCACTCGATCCCTGACGTGGTCGCCGAGGGTCCGCTGGTCGTGGCGCCTTGCTTGTCGAAGATCCGCCACACGATCAACAGGCACGTCCACAGCCCGGCCGCCAGGATCACGCCGCCGTCCCCGCCCGGCAGATGGAACGCACGTCCCTCGGCTCGCTGGAACAGCAGCGTGAGGACGCCGGCGGCGACGATCAGGACGGCGGCCTCGACGAACGAGAACGCGCCCCAACCCGTGATCGACGCGCTCGCCGACTGCAGCTTTTCGGCCTTCGCCGGCGCTATCAGCGTGACCTGATACCAGGGCAGGAACAGCGTGAAAAACAGGGCGCCCGATGCATAGGCGGCGAGGCGGGACTCATTCGGCAGCGCCTTCCAGGCACGCACAAGCCGACCCGTCCCTGATCCCACGCGACGCAGGGCACCGGCGGCAGTCGGCCCTTCGCTCATGCCCGCAAGCCTGCCACAGCCCGATTGTACGGCCGCCGCCAGCGCCAACCAGTGGACCAGTCCGTAAGTCCGACGGCATTCGAGCGTGCCGCACGACCTACGGACGAGCCCACTAGAGGATCGGGATGTCCTGGACCTCGACGCCCGCGTCTCGCCGGCGGTCGATCCGCTCGAGATACCAGTCGATCAGCGCCCGCAGCGCCAGCAGCACCTCGCGCAGCGCGGCGATCAGGCGTTGCTGGAGCTCCGACGGGATCAAGTCGCGCATGGCCTGGACGAGCGCGACGAACGAATCGAGCTCGGGCGCGACGCGTGGGGGCTCGTCCTCGGGGGTCTGCCAGCCGGCCGGTGGCGGCTGGCCCGAGCCGTCGGGATCGCCGCCGGGGTTGGCGCGGGCCGCCTCGGCGGCCACCTGCGCCATCAGGCGCTCGGCCGCCTCGGACGCCCGGTCGAGGCGCTGCTCGAGCCGGCGCAGGGTCTCCTCGGGCGACCCGGGCGCGGGTCCGCCCTGGGGCTCGTGCCGCTCGGCGGGGCGGCTACGCGGTTGCCCCTCGGGCGGGGAGCCGCCAGCGTCAGACGGGCTCGGCACCCTGCGCTCCGTGGAACGTCACCGCGAGCGTCCCGTCCTCGAACGTTGCGCCCGTCGGCTGGAATGCCGCCATCGCCGACGGCAGGATGATCGTCCGACGCTGGCCGTCGACGCCGACGATCAGCTCGAGCCCGATCTTCTTCAGCGAGATGTCGCCCTTACGCGCGAACGGAAGCATCAGCCGAAGCTCCGCGCCGTCGTCGGACACCTTCAGCTCCTGGCTGAGCGAGTCGTGCAGAACGGCGGCGGGGTCGAGCTCGCCGGGTCCGAACAGCGCGTCGCCGAGACGATCGAGCATCGCTCCTCCGAGCACCTCGGTGTCGAAGTAGGGCGCGCACAGTACCGGAACCGGCGCGAACGCCGACCGGACGAGCTCAAGATGCTCCTCCTGCATGCGGCGCCAGCCGGCGAAGTAGTCACCGACGTCGGACGGGAAGATTCGGTTGACGATCACGGCGTCCGTCAGGTATCCGTAGAGGTTGAGGTAGGTGAACGTGCGCATCGCCTCGCCGATCACCATCTTGTCGGGATTCATGACGAGGCGGACCGTGCAGCGCTCGCGGTCGCGGAGGATCTCGTTCATCTCGATCAAATTCTTTGACAGCCGCTGGATGTCGGCGAAGACCGCCTGGCTCGGAAGCTGGATGTCGAGCAGGGATCGCGCGAGCGGCCGGGCGGCGGCGAGGATCTGGCGCTCTAGCGGGAAAACCTTCTCGATCCACCAGCGCGCGACGTCGGGGAACGACAGCAACCGAAGTGTCTCGCCCGTGGGCGCGCAATCGACGATGATCGCGTCCCAGTCGGTCGATTCGTGGGCGGCCTGAAGTCGGAGCAACGAGAACAGCTCGTCCATTCCCGGCGGGACCGTGAGCTCCTGGGCGGAGATGTGGTCGATGCCGCGCTCGACGAACACCTCGCCGAGCCACTCCTGGACGCCTGACCAATGGCGCTCCATCTCCTCCTGGGCGTTGACCTCCTGACCCCAGAGCCGGTCGCCGGCGGGGGACGGCTCGGGCCCGAGCGCCGCGCCGAGCGACTCCGACAGGCTGTGCGCGGGGTCGGTCGAGATCACGAGCGTGCGCAGCCCCGATGCCGCGCAGGCACGCGCGGTGCTGGCGGCGACCGACGTCTTGCCGACGCCGCCCTTGCCGGTGTAGAGAATTGTGCGGGGCCTCATGATCGCGCGAGTCTAGGCGCTCCGAATCGGCGCGAGGGCAATATCCGGGTGCTACATTCGCTCGGGGGCTGAGACGGAAACGGACGCGATGCATCACCGCAGAACAGCATTTAGAGGCCTCGCAATGGTCGTTCTCGCGAGCCTCGGCGTCGCAGCCTGTGGCAGCGCGAGCAGTGGCTCGGCCAATCCGAACACGCTGCTCACCCAGACCTTCACCGGCACGCACAAGGTCACGAGCGGGAACCTCAATCTGACGCTCACGATCGATCCGTCCGGGTCGGGCGTGCTCAGTGGCCCGATCACGCTGAGCTTCGGTGGCCCATTCCAGACGCGCGGCGCCGGCAAGC
Organism: uncultured Solirubrobacterales bacterium; assembly: GCA_963849675.1. Classification (GTDB taxonomy): domain Bacteria; phylum Actinomycetota; class Thermoleophilia; order Solirubrobacterales; family Solirubrobacteraceae; genus Palsa-465. Next base: position 230,842 of record CAWKIW010000004.1, read on the forward strand.
TCCCGGAGTCCAACTTCACCGTGAGCGCGCAGGCGCTTGGCCAGAACGTCGCCCTCGGGGTCATCTCGACCGGCACCGCGGGCTACGTGACGTTCCAGGGAGCCAGCTACCAGATGCCGCAGGCGACCTTCCAGAAGCTCGAGTCGAGCTTTTCCCAATTGACGTCGACGCCGGGCGCGAGCTCGGGATCGAGCACGCTCGGCAAGCTCGGCATCCAGCCGCTGAAGTGGCTGACCAATCCGACCGTCGTCGGGAACGAGAACGTGGGCGGGGCGCAGACGACGCACATTCACGCCGGCGTCAACGTCAACGCCCTGCTGACTGATCTGAACACGGTTCTCGAGAAGGCCTCGTCGCTCGGCGTGTCGGGCGCGAGCAGCCTCAAATCCGGAATTCCACCGGCCGACCGGACCAAGATCGCGTCCGAGATCAAGAACCCGGGGGTCGACATCTGGACCGGAACCAGCGACAAGACGATCCGCCGGCTCACGATCACGCTGACGCTCCCGGTCACGGGCAAGACCTCATCCGAGCTCGGTGGATTGAAGTCCGCCGACATCTCGCTGACCATGCAGTACTCGGATCTCAACCAGCCGCAGACGATCAAGGCGCCCACCTCGTTGCGTCCGTTCTCCGAATTTCAGAGCAAGCTGAACGCGTTCGTCCAGGAGATCGAGGGTGCGGCCGGTGGCGCGCTGGGTGGCTCCGGCACCAGCAGTTCGAGCGGTGGCGCGAGCTCGGGCTCGGGCGGCGGGACGAGCGGCGGCTCCTCGTCAAACGTCACGAAGTACAGCCAGTGCATCCAGGCGGCCGGCGGGGACGTCGGCAAGATGCAGAAGTGCGCGTCGCTGCTTGGCAGCGGCGGCTAGAGCCCTGGGCGTAGCCACACCGACCGGGCCAACGTCCGCCTACTCGCGGCCCAGCTCCTCGACCTCGTCCTCGAACTCCTCGGGCTCTTCGTCGGGGTCGGCAGCGAAATCCGCCCCGGCGTGGCGGGTCTGAAAGGCCTCCAGCAGCCGGTCGCGGCGGTCGTCGTCGACCGGTACCTCGTCTGAGACGAGGACCCAGTCGGCGCCCTCGAACTCCTCCATGTTGAAAATCTCGGAATCGAGCTCGGGCGAGTCGTCGACCACGATCAGCACCTCGGTCTGCGGGTTGAAGTAGCTGCCCGGGCGGTTGACCAACTCGTCGAGTTCGAAGCGTCTTGGATCTGCCATCGGTCGGAGCCTACATCACAGCCCGCCGAGCCCGGCGATCTCGCGCTCGATCTCGGCCTCTACGTCGAGCGGTGGCTTGCCGGCGCGGACCCGCCGGTGGTTGCGGGCGACGACGAGCTGGCGGATCTCCTCGCGCAGCGCCGGGTCGATCGCCGGCTCGGTGGTGGTCAGGCGCGAGAGCTCCAGCTCGATGTCGATCGGCGGCTCGCCGCGGCGGGCCCTGCGCTCGTTGCGCGCCTCGAGCATCTGGCGGATCTCGGTGTCTCGCTCGGCCGTCGCCATCCCGGAGTCGGGCGGCGAGTCGTGCGTCGAGTCGCCGTCCATGACGAACGTCCCCTTGCCGAAGTCCTCCCAGGTCTTGCGGCTGGCGATCATCACGCCGATGGCGATCAGGACGGCCGCGATGCACACCACCCAAATCACGATGTTGAACGTGGAATGCACGACTCAAGTCTGGCGTATCGGCGGGGAAGCGACGACCGTTCGACCATCCAACCGGCGGATCGTTTTCGCGAGATGAGGTTCGATCCGTCCGTTGATTGGGTACCATTGAGGATGTTGACTGACTAGTCAATCTGTCGTTGCGCTCGGCCCTTACGAGGGCGCAAGCGCCGCTTTCAAGGAGAACCCACCGTGGTTGATTTCACGCTCACCGACGAGCAGCAGAGCATGCGCGAGATGGCGCACGACTTTGCCGAGAAGGAGATACGTCCGGTCGCTTGGGAATACGACCGGGACGGGACCTGGCCCCAGGACATCATCGACAAGGCCTGGGAACTCGGTCTGATGAACAGCCACTTCCCGGTCGAATACGGCGGGCCCGGGTTGGGTTACCTCGAGGGTTGCATCATCGAGGAGGAGCTCGCCTGGGGGTGCTCGGGCATCAGCACCTCGGTGACCTGCAACGGCCTAGCCACGGCGCCGGTCTTGCTCGCCGCCTCGGACGAGATCAAGAAGGATTACATCGGCCGCCTGTCCGAAGCTCCGCTGCTCGCCTCGTTCTGCCTGACCGAGCCCGACGCCGGCTCGGACGTCTCGGGGATGAAGACCAATGCAGTCCGGAAGGGCGACAAGTGGGTCATCAACGGGTCCAAGTGCTTCATCACCAACGGCGAGTACGCCAACTGGTACACGGTCTACGCGAAGACCGACAAGGAGGCGGGGCACCGCGGGATCTCGTGCTTCGTCGTCCCCCGCGACGCCGGCGTGGTCGTCGACAAGCACGAGGACAAGATGGGCCAGCGGGCCTCCAACACCGCGACGGTGACCTTCAACGACGTCGAGATTCCGCTCGACCATCTCGTCGGCGAGGAGAATAAAGGCTTCAAGATCGCGATGATGACGCTGGACCGGACGCGGCCGGGAGTGGCGGCGATGGGCACCGGCGTCGCGCGCGCCGCGATGGAGTTCGCGATCGAGTACTCCAAGCAGCGGGTTCAGTTCGGCGTACCGATCGCGATGCACCAGGCGATCCAGTTCATCATCGCCGACATGGCCACCAAGGTTCATCTGTCGCGCCTGGCGACATGGAACTCAGCGGTGCTGCTCGATCAGGGCAAGCGCAACACGCTCGAGTCCTCGCACGCCAAGCGGTTTGCGGCGGACACCGCGATGGAGGTCACGACCGACGCCGTTCAGGTCTACGGCGGCTACGGCTTCATCAAGGAATACAAGGTCGAAAAGTTGATGCGCGACGCCAAGATCCTCCAGCTCTACGAAGGCACCGCGCAGATTCAGCGGTTGGTGATCGCGCGCGAGACGCTGCTCCCGCGCCGGGTCGAAGAACCCGCCCCCGCCAAGGCGTAAACCGGCTCGGGATTGCGGACGGACGTAGCTGCCGCCTCCTCGAAGATGGGGAGGCGGTGGCGGCGTCCCGACGCCTGGCTCCAGCTAGGCGCCCGATCTGAACGAGGGCGCGATCAGCGCAGCGGCCGTCTTCTTCGGAGCCGGCTTCTTGGACGACGGCTTGTTCAGGATCGCGTAGAGCCCGGCGCCGATGACGGCCACACAGAACAGCCCGCACAGGCCGGCGAGTACGTAGCCGGCCCATTCGCGTCCACCGCCTTTGGCGTTGTTCGCGATCTTGACGCCGAGGAGGAGGAAGCCGAACACGATCACCACGCCGGCGCCGCCGATCACCGCCGCGACACAGATCTTCCACAGCGCGCTCCAGTCGATGTATGGGGATGCCACGATCAGCATGGCTCAGGTCATCGCGACGGCTGGTGGAACCCCCGACAGCTCCGCCTCGTCGACCACGCTCACGTTCGTGCGGTCGAGATCCTGAGGCGTGATCTTGTTGCGCTGCGCGAGCGTCCACAGCCCGAACGCGCCGGCTGCCGCGAGCGCGACGATCACGATCGCGCCCGCGTTCGAGTGCGCTCCGAAGATGTCGGCGATCCCCCACGCGACGCCGCCGAGAACTCCGGCCCCCGGCATCGTCAGGATCCACGCGGCGAGCATCTGGCCGATCACGTTCCAGTGAACAGTGCTGCCCGGCTTGCCGAGTCCGGCCCCGAGCACGCCGCCCGACACGACCTGGGTGGTGGACAGCGGGTAACCGTAGTAGGAGGAGGCGAGGATCACGGCGGCGCTAGATGACTCGGCGGCGAATCCCTGAGGGGACTCGACGTTCGTGATCCGGTTGCCCATCGTGTTGATGATCCGCCAGCCGCCGCTCGCCGTGCCGAGCGCGATCGACAGCGCACAGCCGAGCTTGACCCAGAACGGGACGCTGAAGTGGGCGGCGCTGATGTCACCGTGAGCGATCAGCGCGAGCGAGATCACGCCCATCGTCTTCTGGGCGTCGTTGGTGCCGTGCGCCAGCGAGACCAGCGACGCCGAGCAGATCTGACCGTACCTGTATCCGGTTCTGGCCTCCTTCTGGCCGAGCCGGCGTATCAGCCGGTAGGCCATGTAGGTGCCGATTACGGCCACGCCGCCGGCGATGAACGGGGACAGGACGGCGGGCACGATCACCGTCTGGACCAGGTTGTGCCAGTTGACCTCGCCTGAGGCGGTCGCGGCGATCGTGGCGCCGATCACGCCGCCGATCAGCGCGTGACTGGAGCTCGACGGGATCGTGAAGTACCAGGTGATGAGGTTCCAGGTCATCGCGCCGATCAGGGCCGCCAGCACCAGCAAGAGGCCGTCGCCGCCGACGAGCACCGTCGGGCTGACGATCCCCTTCGCGATCGTGGCCGCGACGCTGATCGAGATGAAGGCTCCGGCGAAGTTAAGGCACGCGGACAGCACCACCGCCACCTTCGGCTTGAGCGCGCCGGTGGCGATCGACGTCGCCATCGCGTTTGCCGTGTCGTGGAATCCGTTCGTGAAGTCGAACGAGAACCCCGCGATCACCACCAGGATGAGGATTAGCTCAGATCCCATGAATCCTGGCGCAGGCTCCCAGGTCCGTTTGATACGGATGTAAACGACCTGTGAAAAATGAAGACCGTCTTAGTCCGGGGGGTGCCGGAGCGAAGGCGCGGTTGCGCGCCGCCGAAGGGCACCTCTCGCTGACGCTCAGCTCCTACGGCGAGATCCTCCACGTTCTTCTAGACGGCTGACGGCCGTCGGAGCTATTCCGTCGTCGAGAATTCCCAGATCGCGATCCCGAGCATGACCAGCCCGAGCGCGACGATCATGCCTGCCTCGAGCAATGCCGGCACATGCCAGCCGAACCAGGTCACGCCGGGATCGAGCACCGCTCGCGCCTGGGGCGAGATCGACAGGTTGTTGAACACGAGCCGCCGCATCGGGTCGACCGCGTAGGTGAGCGGGTCGATCCGGTTGAGGAAGGCCAGCCAGCCCGGAAGGTTCGCGACCGGGAACAGCGCGCCGGAGATGAAGAACATCGGCGTCACGATCATCTGCATGACGCCCATGAACGACTGCATCTGCTTGATCCGGACCGCGATCATCACGCCGAATGCGGTGATCGCGAACGCGAGCAGCAGTTGCAGGATAAAGATCCCCAGGATCATCAGCGGCTTGTACGGAACGCCGACGAATCCCGCCAGTGCGATCACGATCACGCCCTGGAAGCTCGCGACTGTGGCGCCGCCCAAGACCTTGCCGATCACGATCGAGCTGCGCCGGATCGGCGCGACCATCATCTCGCGCAGGAACCCGAACTCCCGGTCCCACACGATCGACGCGGCCGAGAACATCCCGGTGAACATCACCGAGATGCACAGGATCCCCGGGTAGATGAACGTCTTCAGGTTGACGCCGTGGGTGCTGGCGGCCGACAGCTGCTGAAGGCCCGATCCGAGCACGAACAGGAACAGGAGCGGCTGGACCAGCGTCGTGACCATGCGCAGGCGATCGCTGCGGTAGCGGATGATCTCCCGGCGCCAGACGATCTTGATCGCGCGGAGCTCGGAGGCGAGGCTCCGCTTGGGGACCGTGACCCGGACGACCGGAGTCGCGCGCTCCGCGACGGTGGCCGTCGGCTCGCGCGGATCGGTCGTCGTGCTCATCGCCTGGCTCCGCTCATCATCTGCATCATCCTGCGGTTGCGATCCTTGCCCTGGTCCTCCTCAGCATCACGGATCGTGGAGCCCGTGTAGGACATGAACACGTCGTCGAGCGTCGGGCGGGAGACGTTGACCGCCTTGATCGGGATTCCTAGCTCGGCGAACAGACGTGGCACGAACTGCTCGCCCTCCGGGACGCCGAAGCTCACGGCGCCCTCGGACTTCCGCGCTTCGATTCCGAAGCGGTCCGCGAGCGCGGCGATGGTGGCGTCGTCGTCGTCGGTGTGGATCGTGACGCGGTCGGTGCCAACCCCGGCCTTAAGCGTCTCGGGGGCGTCGAGCGCGACGATCTCGCCGTGGTCCATGATCGCGATCCGGTCGCACCACTCCGCCTCGTCCATGTAGTGAGTGGTCATGAAGATCGTGATGTCCTCGCGCTCCTTGAGCTCGGCGATGTACTCCCAGATCGACCGTCGCGTCTGCGGGTCGAGCCCGATCGTCGGCTCGTCGAGGAACAGCACGCGAGGGGAGTGCATCAGCCCGCGCGCGATCTCGAGCCGCCGGCGCATCCCGCCGGAGAACGTCCCGACGACCGAGTCCTTCCGCTCCCACAGCCCGACCATCGTCATCACCTGCTCCATACGCGGCTTGACGAGATCAGATTGGACGCCGTACAGCTCGGCGTGCAGTCGCAGGTTCTGCTCGGCGGTGAGGTAGCCGTCGAGGGTTGGATCTTGGAACACCAGGCCGATGTTGCGGCGGACGTCGTCGCGCTCGCGCACCACGTCGTGGCCGGCGACGCTGGCCGACCCCGCGGTCGGGGTGACCAGCGTGCACAGCATGTTGATCGTGGTCGTCTTGCCGGCGCCGTTCGGTCCGAGGAAGCCGAACACCTCACCGGTCGCGACCTCGAACTCGACGCCTCGGACCGCCTGGACCTCGTCGTAGTTCTTGACGAGTCCGCGGACCGAGATCGCGACGGCGTCAGCTATGTCGCTCGTGCCGTTCCCGCCCGTCATCGCCCATACACGTTACGCGGTCGCGTCGGCGTCCTCGCCCGCGTCGTCGCTCTCCTCGGCGAGGATTCCGTATAGCGCCCGACGGGTCTCGGCCAGGGTCTCGCACGCCTTCTCGACCTGACGCTCATCGCCCACCTGCGCGACCTGCCAGGCTGCCTTTCCGATCTGGATGATCAGCGAGGCGATCTCGGGGATCGAGCGGCCGTCCCCCTCTTCGTCCTCCGCCCACGGGGCCGTGCGGTCGGCGAACTGCTGTGCCTGCTCCCGGCCGGCGTCGGTCAGCTCGAACAGCTTGGTCCCGTCGCGGTCGGTCCCGCGGATCAGGCCCTCGTCCTCGAGTTGGGAAAGCGTCGGGTAGACCGAGCCCGGACTCGGGCGCCACCGGCCCCCGCTCCGCTCCTCGATCGTCTGCATCAACTGGTAGCCGTTGCGCGGCTCCTCGGCGAGCAGGATCAGCACCGCGGTCCTGACATCGCCACGACGCCGCCGGCCCCGGCCGCCACCGAACGGTCCGCCGCCGCCCCACCCGGGTCCGCCGAACGGGGGCCCGTGGCGCAGGTGGCGCAGCGCGGCAAGCCGCTCGAGGTCATCCATCCCGGAATAGCGGCCGTGGCGGCCACGCGAGCCGGCCTTCATCGCGGACAACCGACTTAGGAAGGGCCAGGGTGCGGCCCAATCGTCGTGATTCATGATTCCTCCAGAAAAAGCTTGGACGATGTATTAACGATATATCGGAGACTATCGCTTGTCAACGGCGCACGTGCTGCACATGCAGCAAATGCCACGGTGGAGCCAGCGGCGCTCAATTGTCAGCTTGCGCATGCTCCGGGACGCTGGTTGGTCGCGCTCCGGGTCCGCGCGCCGCCCCGACGCTGGTAGGTCGCGCGCTGCGCCCGCACCCCGGGAGGAGGCTCGGCGCTCAGTCTGCGTCGCCGTCCGACGATTCGTCGCCGAACGATTCGTCGTCGAACTCGCTGTCGCTGAACACTCCGCCGCCGGACGACCGACCGCCGCCGGACGAGCCGCCGCCGGACGAGCGACCGCCGCCGGCCCCGCCACCGAATCCGCCACCGCCCCCGCCGCTTCGCGTCCGCAGCCAATCGGCGAGCTGCTCGGCCATCCCGCCGACCTGGGAGCCGGCCTTGTTCAGGTTGTCGCCGATCTCGCGGAAGATCGCCCGAAAGCGCTCGGCGTAGAAATCGACGGCGTCGCCCGCCTCGTCGCGGATGTTGGCGTCCTGGTCGCGGGTGCGGTACTCGCCGCGGGTGATCCGGTCGTAGTCGCCACTCTGGACCCACTTCAGTACCTCGGACACACGGCGGACCGAGTCGGGATGGGTCTTGTTGAGCTCGTTGAAGAACCTGCGGACGCGGTCGCTGGGGTCGTCCCAGGCCTCGTACTCCATCGCCTGGGCCATGAACGCGTCGAGGTTGAGATCGCGAACGTGCATGTTTCCGGACATCACCATCAGCAGCCGGCACACGATCTGGGGATCGCGGACCACGATTGCGGCGGCCCGATCGGCGCTGAGCTCGGCGGCGCGATACCACTCGAGCAGCACCGCCCGCACCGCCCGGAACGGCATCCCGAGGAAGAACGGCAGGCTGCCGCCGGCGCTCAGGAGGATGTTGAGCGCGGTCATGTACAGCATGTGGTCGGACAGGATGTGGCCGACCTCGTGGCCGAGTACCGCGCGCTGCTCGCCGGACTCGAGGTTCGCGAGCGCTCGGGCGTCGATCACGATCATCGGCTTGCCGGACCCGATCGCCTGGGCGCCGCCCATCACGGGAGAGGTCACGTACAGGTCGTAGACCTCGGGCATGTCGAGGATCCGGCACACGCCCTGGTGCGCCGCCCACAGGTCCGGCAGCTGTTGCTCGGAGACCCTGATCGAGTTGCCCAAGAAATACTGGCGGAGCGCCCGCTCGTAGCGCCACTCGATCAGCTTGCGCACGACCGTGTCGAGCATCGGGACCGCCTTCAGCGCCGTGGTCGCCGCACGGTCCGCGGGGTGCTCGTAGGCTTTGGACGAGATCCCGGTGTACGGCTCGATGTTGTCGGGAAGGGTCTCCGGCACCTCAACTGGAGCGTACTCCCAACAAGACGGAGGTTGGGTAGCGTTCGGGCCATGTTCGTGTTTAAGGCGGGTGTCGTCGGCGCCGGCACCATGGGCGGCGAGATCGCCCACGTCATCGCCGACGCCGGCATTCCGGTCGTGCTCAAGGACGTCGAACAGGAGTTCGTCGACCAGGGGCTCGAGAAGGCCCGCTCGCTATGGCAGGCGCGCGTCGATGCGGGGAAGATCGACGCCGCGGGGCTGGAGGGCAAACTCAAACTGATAGTCGGGACCACCGGGTACGAGTCGTTCGGCGACGTCGACTTCGTGATCGAGGCCGTGCCCGAGCGGATCGAGATCAAGCAGACCGTGCTCTCCGAGCTGGACGAGGTCACGCCGGGCCACGCAATCCTGGCCTCGAATACCTCGTCCCTGTCGGTCACCGAGATGGCACTGGCGACGAGCCGCCCCGACCGCGCGGTGGGCTTTCACTTCTTCTACCCGGCGTCGGTGATGCGGCTGATCGAGGTGATCGAGGGCGACGAGACGTCGCTCGAGACCGTGCAGACCGCGCTCAACTTCGCGCAGGCGATCCGCAAGACCGCGATTCGCTGCGGCGAAGCGCCCGGTTTCGTGGTGAACCGAATCCTGAACTCGAGCGTGTCCGAGCTGTGGCGCGCGCAGGAGGAGACGGGGGCCGACGTCAAGGAGATCGACAGGATCGTGGCCGAGTCCAAAGCCGCGCCGGTCGGCCCCTTCTATCTGTGTGATCTGCTCGGCCTCGACACCGTCCTGCACGTCGCCGAGCACCTGCGCGACTCCTACGGCGATCGCTTCTACGTACACGCGCGGATGCGCGAGCTGGTCGCCGAAGGGAAACTCGGAGCCAAGACCGGGGAGGGGTTCTATGAGCACGGGCGCTGACCGCGCCGGCGAGCCGCGCCGGGGCGGCGGTGCGGGCGGAGCCGATCCCGGCGTTGACACCGCCGCGCTCGTCGAGCGCTTCAGGCTCAAGGCGCTCGTCGAGAGCTGCCTGGTGCTCGAGGAGGGGGTCGCCTCGATGAAGGACATCGACCTCGGCATGATGGCCGGCGCCGGCATCATCCCGCCCCCGTTCGCGCGCGCCGACCAGATCGGGCTCGACGAGGTGCTGACGAGGCTCGAGCGCGCCTGCGAGGAGTGGGGCGAGGCGTTTGAACCGCCCACGATCGTGCGCCGGCTGGTCGCCCAGGGCCGGCTCGGCGTCAAGACCGGCCAGGGCTTCTTCCCGTACCCGAGGCCGGATGCGGGCTGGGAGGACGGCCCGGTGAAACTCGAGAGTCGCGGCTCAGTCGCGATCGCATGGCTCGACCGCCCACCGGCGAACTCGATCTCGCCCGAGGTCGTACACGCGTTGCGCAAGCTCTGGGATGAGGTCAGCACGACCGGCGCGGTGCGGGCGCTCGTGATCGCTTCGGCGAATCCGATGCTGTTCTGCGCCGGCGCGGACATCAAGTCGTTCAGCACGATGGATGCCGCCGCCGGCAAGGAGCTGCTCGACGGCATGCACGGCCTGCTGCGGGAGATCGAAACCGCGCCGATCGTGACGATCACCGCAGTCAACGGGATGGCGCTCGGGGGCGGTTGCGAGCTGGCGATGGCGTGCGACCTGCGGATCGCGGCGGAGTCCGCCGTGTTCGGCCAGCCCGAGATCAACCTCGGGATCATCCCCGGGTTCGGCGGAACGCAGCGTCTCGGGCGGCTCGTGGGTGAGGGGCGCGCGCTCGAGCTGAACCTGACCGGTGATCCGATCTCGGCCGAGGAGGCGTACGCGATCGGGCTGGCGACGCGCGTGGTCGAGGACGAGCAGCTGTTCGACGCGGCCCTGGCGTGGGCGCGCAAGCTCTCCGAGCAGGCCCCGCTTGCGGTCGAGCGCATCAAGCGCGTGTCGAGCGTCGGCGACATCGACGCGGGAATCGAGCGCGAGAAGGCAGCGTTCGTCGAGGCGTTCTCCTCCGAGGACGGCCGCGAGGGTGTCTCGGCGTTCGTTCAGAAGCGCAAGCCACAGTTCCGCGGCAGGTGAGCGCGACGGAGACAGCCGCGGCCCGGCTGGCGAGCCTAATCGGCGAGGCCGAGTCGGTGGTGGCGCTGACCGGCGCGGGCATCTCGGTGCCGTCGGGCATCCCCGACTTCCGCTCGCCGGGAACGGGGCTGTGGAGCAACGTCAACCCGATGGAGGTCGCTCACATCGACGCGTTCCATCGCGACCCGGAGCGGTTCTGGAGCTTCTACGGCCGACGGTTCCAGACGCTCGGGGACAAGCGGCCGAACCGCGCCCACCTGGCGCTGGTGGAGCTCGAGCGGGCCGGGCTGCTCGACGCGGTGATCACCCAGAACATCGACCGCCTGCACGAGCGGGCCGGGACGCAGAACCTGGTCGAGGTGCACGGGTCGATCGCGCACTCCTTGTGTCTTGTCTGTGGTCTACGGTACGAGTTGGAAGACGTGCGCGCGCGGCATGAGGGGGCTTTGGACGGGGTGCCCCGGTGTGATTGCGGGCAGCCGTTGAAGCCTGGGGTCGTGCTGTTTGGCGAGTACCTCCCATACGAGGCGACGACGCGGGCCCAGGCGCTCGCCGAGAACGCCGATCTGATGCTGTGCATCGGCTCCTCGCTCGAGGTCTACCCGGTGACGCAGCTGCCCGAGACGACGCTGTCGAACGGTGGCGAGATCGCGATTGTGACCCAGAGCCGGACGCCGCTCGACCGCCAGGCCGCGGTGCGGATGAACGGCGACGTCGTCGACGAGCTCGGGGCCGTGCTTGCCGCGCTCGGCCTCGCTATCCCGGAAGCGCCGCCGCCCGTGCCCTGAGCGCCGCCTCGATCCTTCCCAGCGCGAACGCGGTGGCTTCTCGCTCGGCCGCGCCGGCACGCCCCGCTAGTGCCGCCGCGGCGGCCGCGGCGACGCCATCGTGCAACCCGCGCAGCTCGTCGAGCCGCTGCACCAATGCGGGCGCCGCCGGGTCGTCCGGCAGCTCGGCGAGCGCCGCGTCGAGCGCGACCAGCACCTGCAGCGCGGCCTCGCGCGCGCGTCCCTCGTCCAGGTCGAGCCGCGCGCGCAGCGCCAGCTCCTCGCACGCCAGCGGCGCCTGGCGCCCGGTGAGCAGCGCGGCCAGACGCGCCTGGGCCGCGGGGATCCGCCGAGACCGGCGCCGGCCCGTGCCCGCGTCGATCAGCTCACGGGCGTCCGTCCACAGGCCGTCGGCGACCTCCTCGCCGGCGCCGTAGCCGAGGCGCGCCGCGAGCGCATCGTGGCGCCCGATGCCGTGCACGTGAGGGTCCGCCGAGGCGAGCCGGTGCGCGTACAAAGCTCGGTTGAGCACGCCGAGACCCACGGCGAGCTCGGGCTCGCCGGCGGTGGTCAGCCAGGCCGCTGCCTGCTCGGGGCCGTCCAACGGCTCGCCGAGCTCCACCACGGTGGCACGAGTAGTCGCCACAGGCGAAGGCTCAGGTTCAGGTAGAGCCTTAGTTTGTCGCCGAGACCGCGCAAAACGACTGCGTTTCTGGGCTCCGAGCGTGGCCAGCACGAGCACGTGCGACGGCGCGGCGTCGGGACCGGCGCCGTCGCGGCGGATCAGGTATCTGCCGTCGGGTGGACCGAGCGCCCACGGGAGCTCGAACTGGCTGAAGCGGAACAGTGGGGCGATCGGCGGAGGCTAACCGGCGCTCCGGGGCCGCGGCGCTAACGGCCGCCGCCGGATCGGCGCACGGCGCTACTGACCGGCGGTCTTGATCGCGTACTTGCTCGGCGCGATCGGGACGATCGGCTCGCTGATCTGGCTGATGTGGTTGATCAGCTGCGTCCACTGCTGGGGCTCGAGGATGCTCGCGACCTGAGCCGAGAGCTTGGTGTTCTGCCCGTACAGCGGCGTGAAGGCGATCTGGATCCGATTCGCGTGGTCGGGCAGCGACAGAGCGGTCGGCTGACCCTTGTAGCTCATCAGCGAAACGACCTCGTCCGGCTGCATCGCGCCCTGGAGCGTCAGCAGGCGGCGGACGGTGACGTCGGTCACCGAGCCGGCACCCTGGTGTCCCTGGATCGGGACGCCGTTGATCGCCGAGATGTCGACGCTCTCGCCGGTCTTGCCGGCATCGTCGACGCCGTCCGAGCCGTTCGCGGTGTGACCGCACTTGAGGCCGGTGACGTCGGGCTTGAGTCCCGACGCGGACAGGAACTCGATCACCGCGAGGACGCGGCGGTCGATCGCGCCGTCCTGGATGTCCCGCCGACCGCACGGGTAAATCTGGACGTTCGGGTCGGTGAGGACGCGATCCTGGAGCTGCTCCTTGGACATCAAGAGGATCTGGCCGATCGTCGGGTTCTTGGCGTCCTTGCCGAAGAACGGGTCGACTCCCGCCGCCCGATAGACCGCGGTTGCCTCGAGCAGCTTCCACCCGTCGAGGATCGGCTTGGGGTCGATATACGGCGCCTTCTTGCCGGCCGGCTGGATCATGAACTCCAGGTGCGAGGCGTCGGTCGGCGTGCCGGCGCCGAGGCGTCCGAGGATCGTGCCGGCGACCACGACCGACCCGACCTTGAGCGGTTGGAGCGTGTACTGGTCCTTGTCCAGGTGCAGGACATCCGAGAAGTAGTTGTCGAAACTGCCGAGCTGGGGCCCGCTGCTCGTGACTTGGAGGCTGCCGCCGGCGGCATAGGAGGCGGGGCGCCGCGGGTCGGCGAACAGCCGTTCCTTGACCATCGGCGTGCTGATCGTCGGCGTGTCCACCGCGGAGCTCGCGCTACCCGCCTGCTGCGAGCCGCCGGTCGCCGCCTGCTGGCTGCCCGCGCTCGCGGGAGTGACCGGGAGCGAGATCGGGGCGCCCTTGGCCTCGTTCGAGGCCTTGGCCGTGCTGACGATCGGAGCCGCCTGCTGGGTCCCCGCGCTGGCGGCCTGCTTCGGCGTCGGGCTGGCCGGAGCCAGGAGCGCCTTCGCGATCGAGGCCGAGCTCATCTTCACCGGCTTGGGCACCGGGTACAGCGCGGGGATCGACCCGAGGTTCGCGTACGTGTAGGTGTTGCCGGTCGCGTCCTGCAGCTCGATGTAGCGGCCGAGCGTGTTGTTGTTGCCGATCTTGACGATCTTGCCGTCGTTGGCCGCGATGACCGGCGAGCCCTGCTTGGCGTAGATCGCGGTGCCCTTGGTGTTGGGGTCGGACTGGACCGGAACCGCCGCGTTGGCCGTCTTCACGCGCGTCTTGGCGAGCTTGACGACGGAGTCGTCGGCGTACTTAGCGGGAGCCGCGACGGGGAAGTGCCCCTCGACGAGACCGGTCAGCGCACCGATCATCGCCTTCGGCATCCCGCCGATCAGCTGGGCGCGAAGCAGCACCGACTGGACATACCAGCCCGCGTGGTTGTACGCGAAGATCGCCTGCGAGATGTTCTGGGAGGCACCGGCGGCGTGGAGGTAACGGGCGGCGGTGAAGATCGCGTCGGCGGGGTTGTACGGGTCGGCGACGCCGTCCCCGTTCGCGTCGACCGCGTAACGCGCCCACGTCGAGGGAAGGAACTGCATCCAGCCGACGGCGCCGGCGGTCGACACCGACAGGTTGCGGCCGTAGTCGGTCTCGATCTCGTTGATCGCCGCCAGCACCTGCCACGGCACGTCGTACTGGATCCCGGCTGCCTGGTAGATCGGGAGCAGGAACGGCGGGATCTGGAAGCTGTCGATGAAGAAGTTCGGGACGCCGATCGGCGCCGGCCCCGGCAGCGAGAACGAGTACGTCGGGTTCGATGGGGTCGGAACGCCGCTCTTGGTGACCGGCGGCGGAGGCGTCAGGGGCTTGGTCGCCTTCTTCGGCTTGTGCTTGGTCTTCTTGGCCGCCTTCTTCTTCGCCTTCTCGACGCTCGAGGAGCCGAGCGACACCGCGCTCCCGGGCGAGATGCTCGTGGACTTCGTGGGCGACTTCGAGCCGGTCCGGCCCGTCGTCGTCTTCGTCTTCGTCGTCTTCGTCGGCGTGCTGGAGGTGGTCGACTTGACGGACGTGGTCGACGGCTTGGGGGCGGTCGAGGTGGAAGCCGAGGTTGAGGTCGAGGTCGTCGGAGGCTGCTGGAGCGTCGTCGTCACCGTCACCGACGGCGTCGTCGAACTCGCCGGCGGGCAGGTCTGGGAGACGTTGATGATCGGCAGCTGGACCGGGAGCGGCAGCGTGTTCGGGTCGGTGCCCGGAGGCACGTTCTGGAACGTGAACTGCTGGCCGCCTTGGACCGTCACGACCACCGTGCAGCCATCCGCGGACGCGGTGGGAATCGCGCCGAGGCCGAAAACCGCGAACAGGCAGAACGCGGTCAGGGCTGCAGCAGCAACCGTTGGCTTGCGCCTTCTCAACACTGTGGCGTATTCCTCCCGCGGTGTGCCACGCGTAAATTCGTGCCAGCTACGATCACAGGTAGGCTTGACAGGACGCTACTGGCTGCCGCCGAGCTTTGCAATTCGGAACCGTCGGTCTCGTGGATGTCTCATCAGGTACCAACATGCCGCGACGTTCAATCATCGTCTACGGGCAAACCTGTGATCGGCAAGATCCCTCGGGCACTGTAGCGATGGGCGTGTCGTCTAAGCATCAGGTAACCCTCAACTCGAGGGTTAGGGTCGTGGCTTCGGGCGCTGTGAGAGTCCTGTCATGAGATTCGGGTCGAGTACGAGAGGCGGTCAGGCATGAGCGACGACAAGCGCGACGACGGGGGCGACGACAAGGGCATTCGCGGCCGGGTTACGCGCCAGGGCGAGGAGGCTATCGGCAAGGTGACCCAGGGGATGCTCGAGAACCCCGTGGTCAACCGGGCGCTGTCGGCCGCGTTCGAGACGCGTCAGCGCGCGACGCGCGCCCAGGAGGCCGCGATGGGCGCCCTCAACCTGCCGTCGGCCGGCGACCTCGAGCGACTGACGCGCCGGTTGCGAAGCGTCTCCCAGCGGCTCGAGGCGATCGAGGACGGGCTCGACCGCCTCGACCAGCGACTGGAGAGGCTCACGTCCGCCAGCGCCTTGGACGAACGTCTGACCGCGATCGAGGACACGCTGGCCCGGATCGAGGCCTCGCAGGGCGCGCCGGCGGCCGAACAGGCCGCTCAGGGCTGATCCCCTCCGGCACTCGCCAGCAGCGCGCGCAGCGCCGCTTCGCCCATACGCCGCTCCGCCGCTCGCAGCTCGTCCGGGTCGATCCGGACCCGTTGGGGCAAGACGATGTCGGACACCACCAGCAACGCGGCGGCCTCCACGCCGCGCGCCGCCGCGAGTGCGAACAGGGTGGCAGCCTCCATCTCGACCGCCAGGGCGCCCTCGGCGGCCCACCCGCGTTCGAGCCCGCGGACGTCGTAGAACACGTCGGAGGTGACGATCAAGCCCTCGTGGATCGCGTTCCGCTGGTCCGGGAACGGCGGCTTCGCGGCGGTGATCACGGCCTCGAGCAGGTCCCGGCTCGGGGACACCCGCTCGCCCGCGCCGAGCGCGCGGCTCGTGCCGTCGGCGGCGATCGCCTCGGTGGCGATCACGAGATCGCCCAGCGCCAGCTGAGCCAGCGCACCGCAAGTACCCACGCGAAGCAGTCGCCGCGCACCGAGGTCGATCAGCTCGTGGATCACGATCGCGGCGCTGGGGCCGCCCATCCCGGTGCTCTGGACGGTGAGCGGCTCGCCGTCGGGCGCGAGGCCCGTGTAACCCCACAGCCCCCGATTGTGGTTGAACATCTTGGCGCCGTCGAGCAGTGACTCGGCCAGCATCAGTGCGCGGCCCGGATCGCCCGGCAGCAGCACGCGGTGGCTGATCGCGGCGGTCGGCTGGAGTGCGTTCGGGGCGGCCATCAGGCCTATTGTTATTTATCCCCAGTTACCTGGATCTGGCATTGACATATCCGGGATTGGCGAGTAGACCTATCGCCACAGAAAAAGGCAACAGGCCGGATCGTGGCTTGCTGCCCAGGCCAGCTGGGGAGCGAATCGCGAGGCGCCGCCGGAAACGTGACGAGCGCCAACGGCCGACGCAGCGGGCCGTCTCGCCCGCGGGCGGTGGGGCTTCGTGCTCGTCGAGGCCCCGCCGCCGACTATGTAGGGTCGCCGGCGTGCAACCGGTACGGTCGGCGTGGGTAGGAGACTCCAGAAACGGATGTCCGCACCGCGCCCTAATAGCTACGACGGAGGCTCGCCCGACGGGCTGTCGATCCAGGAGGCGTCCGAGCGAGTCGGCGTCGCGGTCAGCACGCTCCGGCGGTGGGCGCGCGAGGGTCTGCTCCCGCGCTACGACGGGAGGTGGTCACCCGCGGTGGTCAGCCACGCCAAGATCGTGGCCAGGCTTCGAGATCGCGGTCACTGGCTGAGGGAGATCCGGCAGGCGACCGACGAGGGTCGTCTTGCGTATGGATACATAGAGGAGCTGTTCGAGAGCGGCGCCGACGTGTACACGCTGGCGCAGGCGTCACGCGAGACCGGGCTCGAGCCCGCCGATGAGATGCTCGAGCTCACGCGCCGGCTGTTGCCGCTCGCGTCGCCCGTGATGGACCAGATTCACCAGCGCTACCTGCAGCACTTCCTCGAGCAGGACGTCGTCGGCCACATGGAGTCCGACCTCGAGGGCGACTCGGTCGATCTCGGGCGGATCCGGGTCGCGATCGCGTTCGCCGATCTGACCGGGTACACGCGGCTGACCGAGGAAGCGGGGGAGCTCGAGGCGGTGGACGCCGTCGAGCAGTTCGTCGACTCGGTGCACGCCACCCTCCCGGAGGACGCTCGCGTGGTCAAGACGATCGGCGACGAGGTGATGGTCGTCGGGTCGGACGCAGCGGCGCTCGCCGAATGGGCGGTCGGCTTCCAGCGGCTCCAGGACGGGCGGATCCTGCCGAGGATCGCCGTCCACCACGGCGTCGCGCTGTACCGCGACGGCGACTACTTCGGGCGCGACGTGAACATCGCCTCGCGCGTCGGCGCCCGGGCCGCGGCCGCCGAGGTGCTCGTCACGAGGCCGGTCGTCGAGGCGGCGAGCGGCGACCTCGAGTTCGACCGAATCGCGGACGTACGGCTGAAGGGCTTCAACGAATCCACCGAGATCTTCATCGCGCGCGAGCGAGAGGCGGCATGAACGCGGAAGACATGTTCACGCGCGTGCGCGAGGAAGGTCTGCTCGCGGCCGGCCGACCCGCGGTGGTGCTGCTGTCGGGCGGGCGGGACTCGACATGCCTGCTCGACATCGCCGTCCGAGTCTCCGGTGCGAGCGCCGTCACGGCACTGCATGTGAATTATGGGATTCGGGAATCGGCGGGCGAGGACGACCGCCATTGCCACGCCCTGTGCGCGAGCGTCGGAGTTGAGTTGGAGGTCCGGCGGCCGGGGCCGCCATCGAGCGGAAACGTACAGGCATGGGCGCGCCAGGTCCGCTACCGCGAGGCGCTCGAGCTGGCGGGGGGCGGCGACGTGGCCGCCGGCCACACCAAGACCGATCAGGTCGAGACGATCCTGTACCGGCTCGCGTCCTCGCCGAGCCGTCGGGCGCTGCTCGGGATGCGGCCGCGGGATGGTTCGCTGGTGCGCCCGCTGCTTCGTTTCACGCGCGAGGAGACCGCGGCCTACTGCATCGAGCGCGGTCTCGCCTGGCGCGAGGACGAGACCAACGCTTCGGACGCGTACGCGCGCAACCGGATCCGCGCCGGGCTCGTGCCGGCCTTGCGCAGGGCTCACCCCGAGGCCGAGAACAACGTGATCGCGGTGGCGCAGATCCTCCGCGACGAGGCCGCGGTGCTCGACGACCTCGTGGATCAGGTGCTCGGCGACGGTGAGCGCGTGTCGCTCGCGGCGCTCCGTGCGCTGCCGGTCGCGCTGCGGCGGCTCGTGATCCAGCGCCTGGCCGACGGTGCGGCGGGCGGCTTCGCTCCGGGGGCGGCGAGCCGCGCCGAGGAGATCGCCGCGCTCGGCGATCACGGCACGGCTCTGCTCGACGTCGGCAACGGGCTGCGGGCGGTCGTGGAGTACGGCGAGCTGCGGTTCGAGCGGCTCGACGGCGGTCACGTCGCGCCCGAGCCGGCGCGGCTCGCGATCCCCGGCGCCGTCTCGTTCGGTGGCCGCGAGGTCCGCTGCGAGCTCGCCGAGCCGGTCCTTGAACCCGGCGTGCTCGACCGGGTGGCGCTCGGACCGGAGCTGCTGGTCCGCTCATGGCGGCCGGGAGACCGGATCGCCCCACTCGGCCTTGGCGGCACCAAGAGCCTCCAGGACCTGTTCGTCGAGCGGCGCGTCCCGCGCCGCGAGCGGGATCGGGTGGCCGTCGTCGAAGCGGGCGGCGAGATTGCCTGGGTGGCCGGCCTGGCCACGTCCGAGCGGTTCAAGGTGACGTCCGCGACGCGCGAGGCCATCAGGCTCAGCTCGCTCGATGGGGATCCGCGCCGCTCACGATCCCCGGAACACCCATAATTAAAAAAGTGGAAGGCGACGACGCGATCGGGGAGATTCTCGTCCCCGCCGAGGATCTGAAGCGCCGTATCAGCGAGCTTGCCGAGGAGGTTTCCCGCGACTACCAGGGGAAGGATCTCGTGCTGGTCGGCGTGCTCAAGGGTGCCGTGCTGTTCCTGTCGGACCTGATGCGGCAGCTGTCGGTCCCGTGCGAAGTGGACTTCATGGCGGTCGCCTCGTATGGCTCGGCGACCAAGTCCTCGGGCGTGGTTCGGATCCTCAAGGACCTCGATGCGGTGATCGAGGGCCGGGACGTGCTGATCGTCGAGGACATCGTCGATTCGGGACTGACGCTCCAGTATCTATTGCGCAACTTGGCGGGTCGAAACCCCGGCTCGCTGGAGGTCTGCGCATTGCTGGTCAAGCCCGACCGCCAAGAGGTCGATCTACGGACCAAGTATGTGGGCTTCGAGATACCCAACCGGTTCGCGATCGGCTACGGACTGGACCACGCCGAGCGGTACCGCAACTTGCCCTACGTGGCCGCGTTGAAGGAGTGAACAGCCTATGAACGCCTGCGTGCAAGGCTGTTCGGTGGGCCCAAACCAGATGCTACGCTTGACAGTCCCAGACCTAGAGTCCTGGCGCGGCATGCACCGCACTTATCCGCTATGAGCAGGTTTTTCAAGAGCGCAGCATTCCCGATTTTGATCGTGGTGGTGCTCGCCTTTTTCGCGCAGAAGCTGATCGGCAGCTCGGGCAAGTCCGAGAAGCAGACCTTCGGCGACATGATGTACCAGCTCGAGCACGGCGGAGTTCAGAGCCTCTCGCTGCACGAGAAGGACAACACCGCGAACGTCACGACGACGGCGGGCCAGAAGTACACGGTCGGCTACCCCGACGGCTACGTCTCGCAGATCATCACCGCCGCGGACAAGGACCTGTCGCCGCAGAACTTCGACATCCAGGGCAAGGCCTCTAACGGCTGGCTGTCGCTGCTCACGTACATCCTGCCGTTCGTGATCTTCATCGGGTTCTGGATATTCCTGATGAACCAGGTCCAGGGCGGCGGATCCAAGGTGATGTCGTTCGGCAAATCGCGCGCCAAGCGAATGTCGGTCGACTCGCCCAAGATCACGTTCAGGGACGTCGCGGGGGTCGACGAAGCCGTTGAGGAGTTGCACGAGATCAAGGAGTTCCTCGAGAACCCCAAGAAATTCCAAGCTTTGGGGGCGCGAATCCCCAAGGGCGTGCTCCTGTACGGGCCGCCCGGTACCGGCAAGACTCTGCTCGCGCGCGCCGTCGCCGGCGAGGCGGGCGTCCCGTTCTTCTCGATCTCGGGCTCTGACTTCGTCGAGATGTTCGTCGGCGTGGGCGCCTCGCGCGTGCGTGACCTGTTCGAGCAGGCCAAGCAGAACTCCCCGTGCATCATCTTCATGGACGAGATCGACGCCGTCGGCCGCCATCGCGGCGCGGGCCTCGGCGGCGGCCACGACGAGCGCGAGCAGACGCTGAACCAGCTGCTGGTCGAGATGGACGGGTTCGAGATGAAGGACAACATCATCTTGATCGCCGCCACCAACCGTCCGGATATTTTGGATCCGGCGCTGCTGCGCCCAGGCCGATTCGACCGCCAGATCGTGGTCGACCGCCCGGATCGCAACGGGCGCAAGAAGATCCTCGACGTCCACACGCGCGGCAAGCCACTGGCGCGGGAGATCGATGTCGACGCGCTGGCGGGCCAGACACCGGGCTTCACCGGCGCGGACCTCTCGAACCTCGTGAACGAGGCCGCGCTGCTCGCCGCCCGCAACGGCAAGCGCGAGATCACCCAGATCGAGCTCGAGGAAGGGATCATGCGGGTGATCGCGGGTCCGGAGAAGAAGACCCGGGTGATGTCCGACAAGGAACGGCGGATCACCGCTTACCACGAGATGGGCCACGCGATGGTCGGCCACTACCTCCCCAACGCCGACCCGGTCCACAAGATCTCGGTCATCTCCCGCGGGCAGGCGCTCGGCTACACGATCTCGCTGCCGGCCGAGGACAAGTTCCTGACCACGCGCGCCGAGCTGCAGGACACGATGGCGATGACGCTCGGCGGCCGCGCCGCCGAGGAGATCGTGTTCGGCGAGGTCACCACCGGCGCGTCCAACGATCTCGAGAAGGTCACCGCGACCGCCAAGCAGATGGTGATGCGCTTCGGGATGTCCGAGAAGCTCGGCCCCCGCGTGTTCGGCCACGACCACGGCCAGCCGTTCCTCGGCCGCGAGTTCAGCGCCGAGCCGGATTACAGCGATGAGATCGCGCGCGAGATCGACGACGAGATCCGGCGGATCGTCGAGCAGGCGCACATCCAGGCCAAGGACATCCTGGGCTCGCATCGCGAGGCGCTGGCCAAGCTCTCCGAGATCCTGATCAAGCGCGAGACGATCGAGAAGGAGCAGTTCGAGGCGCTGCTCGACGGCGGCACCGAGGAAGAGGTGTTCGGCGCCGAGGCTCCGCCGCCGCCCGGAGGTGCCGATCCCCGGCACGCCTGCCGGTGAGAGGCGCGAGGGTCCGCGTCCGTTGCCGCGGCCTGGCCTCGCCGGCGGCACAGCTGAGTAGCCGCCTTCGCGCCGAACTCTCTGGAGTGACGTGCGCCGTTCCACGCGGTCGCGGTTCGGTCGGCAGGATCGGGCGCGAGTCACTCCAGAGTGTTCGACGCTACGCGGCTTTCGCGAGCGGGCGCCGGCGGTGCCGCCCTCGCACGGCCCCCGGAGGATTTAAGCCCAGAAGCGAGCGGTGTCGGGGATGCCAATAAAGCCGCCGCCTCGCTATGTATATGGCCCGAAATCTGCTGCGCGCGGAGCCGCCGCCGGGACATAAGCATCCCTCACGTGCTTACGTCCCGAAAGCTCGCCGGGGGAGGCGAGGTTCGGGGCGATGTTCAGGGTCTCAGCCGCCACCGCCGGTGAGCGGCGGGTGCAGACCGGCGGCGTGGCACTTCGCGAGGCCGGGGCCGAGCTTTGGCGCCGCCGCGAGCGTCGGGGGCTTCAGGAAGGCCGGCTTGCGGAAGTTGAAGTAGTCCGTCATCGGGTGGGCGTTGGCGTCGCGGAGCGTCATCGCCGGCAGGTTCCACTTGCGCTCGATGAAGGCCAGGACCGACGTGTGGTCCTGGACGACGCGCGACGCGTAGCCGCGTCTGGCCCACGGAGACACGACGATCAGCGGCACGCGGAAGCCGTAGCGATCGAACGCGCCCGGCACGTCGGTGGCGGTCAGCATCGGGGGAATCGAATCGGGCGCGAGCGCCGGCGGGGGTGGCACGTGGTCGTAGTAACCGCCGTGCTCGTCGTAGTTGATGATCAGCACCGTGTTCTTCCAGGTCTTGGCGCGCATGAGCGCGTTGACGACCTGCGCGATGTAGCGCTCGCCGAGCTGGATGTCCTGCGGGTTCTCCTCGGAGGTCGTCCCGTAGTTCGGATCCAGAAACGTGAACTGCTTGAGCTTGCCGGCGGCCGACGTCGGACAGGAACCGGCCGAACGTGTGCACGCGCGTGGCCGTCCGTGCCGGCGTGTCGCTGCTCGGCACGAGCTCGAAGCTCGGGTAGCTCGGAGGCTGGTAGTAGACCCCCCAATCGATGTTGTGGGCGTCGAACCGGTCCCAGATCGTCCCGTTCGGCGGCGGCGCCGGCGCGATCGTGTCGTTGATCGTCCCCGACGACGTGCCCGAGAACAGGTAGCAGCGGTTCGGGAACGTCTGGCCGAGCACCGAGCAGAAGTACCGCTCGCCGATCGGGAAGTGCTCGACCAGCGAGTACGTGAACGGGATGTCGGTCTTGTCCCAGAAGCGCATCGCCACCGGGCTTGAGGCCTTCACGAAGCCGTCGTTGAGGCCGTTGTCCCAGGACGCGTGGCTGGCGTTCCAGCTCTGGCTCGGCTCGCCCGAGAGCTGGCACGGCGAGCTCCCGTGCGTCGCGATGACCTTGTTCCCGGAGGAGTCGAGGTTGAAGTTCACGGGCGTTCCGTGCCGGAAGCGCCACCCATCGACCGACCCGCGCCCCGGGACCTGGTGGGGGACCATGCCGAGCAGGTTGTCGAACGAGTGGTTCTCCATCATCAGCACGACGATGTGCTCGATCTCGGACATGCTGGGGGTGCCGGCGGGCTTGCCCGGAAACGGCAGGCTCTCGGGCTGGCGGAGCCCCGCGGGCAGCGCCACCGGCCGGGCCCACGCCGGTAGTCCGCGCGTCGCCAGCAACGCCGCGCCGCCGGCGGCAGCGCCCAAGAGCGAGCGGCGGGTAACAGGTTGTTCGATGAGCGATTGCAAAGGAGAGCTCGACATGGTGCGGGACACTATCTCCTGACCATGCCCGACCAGAGCGCAACCCATGACGACCGGCCCCGCGGTGCCGGGCGCGTCCTGCTCGCCATCACCCGCGTGTGGATACCGGTGGCGATCGCGGTCGTCGGGATCGTCGCGATCATCATCGGCGGAGGTAAGGACGACATCACCGCCGGCGCCGGCGTGTCGCTGGTGATCGCGGCCCTGATCGTGTGGATGGTCAACTGGATGTACCGGATCAGCGTGCAGAGCAATCGCGAGCGCGAGGACGAGGAGCGCGCGCGCGAGTACTTCGACCTCCACGGACGGTGGCCGGATGAATAGCTTCCGGATCATGGGCGTGGTCAACGTCACGCCCGACTCGTTCTCCGACGGCGGCCAGTACCTCGACTCGGCCGCGGCGATCGCCCACGGACTCGAGCTCGAGGCCGAGGGAGCGGTGATCCTCGATGTCGGCGGCGAGTCGACTCGGCCCGGTGCCGCGCCTGTCGCCGAGGACGAGGAGGTTCGGCGCGTCATCCCGGTGATCGAGGGACTGATCGCGACCGGGTCCCGAGCTCAGATCTCGATCGACACCTCCAAGAGCGAGGTGGCGGCCAGGGCGCTCACCTCGGGGGCGACGTTCGTGAACGACGTCACCGCTTTCCGGGGCGACCCCGAGATCGTCTCCGTGGTGGCGGAGGCGAGGGCCGAGTGCTGCCTCATGCACATGCTGGGCACGCCTCGGACGATGCAGGTCGACCCCCGCTACGAAGACGTCGTCGGCGACATCAAGGCGTTCCTCGAGGAGCGGATGGCCTTCGCGATCGCGCACGGGGTCGCGGAGGACCGGATCATGCTCGACCCGGGAATCGGGTTCGGCAAGACCGTGGAGCACAACCTCGAGCTGCTCCGCCGGCTGGGCGAGCTGGTCGAGCTCGGGCGGCCCGTGGTCATCGGTACCTCGCGGAAGTCGTTCCTCGGCAAGATCACCGGGCGCGATGTCGACGACCGGGTCGCGGCGACCGTCGCGACCAACGTGCTCGCGTACGAACGCGGCGCGCGCGTATTCCGGGTGCACGACGTCGCGCCAGTGCACGACGCGCTTGCGGTCACGGCTGCTACGGTCAGCGCGCCATGGACGACCCCGACGAGTACGACGAGGTAGACGAGGACGACGGGGAGGAGCACCCCGAGCCCGAAGTCACCATCGAGGTCAGCGGGCTGTCGCTGTTCACGCACGTCGGCGTGACCGCGGCGGAGCGAGAGGTGGGCCAGCGGCTGCTGCTCGACCTGCGGATCGACGTCGGCGAGTGCGACGCGACGGTCACCGACCGGATCGAGGACACGGTCGACTACGCCCAGGTGTGCGACACCGCGAACCTCGTGGCCCAGCAGCGCAGTTACAAGACGCTCGAGCGGCTGTGCGCGGCAATTGCCGACCGGCTGATCGAGCAGTACAACGCCAACGCCGTGTGGGTCAAGGCCGCCAAACCGGAGCCGCCGATGGCGCTGCCGGTGACCGAGGTCTCGGTCGAGGTGTGGCGCGAGGCCGAATGACGCCGGGTTATCTCGGCCTGGGGTCCAACGTTGGCGACCGGCGAGCCCACCTTCAGGAGGCCGTGGCCGCGCTGCCGGCGCACGGCGTCACGGTGGTGGCGTCCTCCTCGGTGTACGAGACCGAGCCCGTCGGTCTGGTGCTCGACCAGCGCGAGTTCTTCAACGCGTGCCTGGCGATCGAGACCGACCACGCCCCGGATGAGCTGCTCGCAGCGTGCAAGCAGGTGGAGCGGTCGCTGGGCCGCGAGCCCGGCGGTCCGCGGCACGGACCGCGACCGATCGACGTAGACGTGTTGCTTCTGGACGCGCTCGAGTACGCCTCGGAGCGGCTGACGCTGCCGCACCCGGAGGTGACCTCGAGGCGGTTCGTGCTCGTGCCGCTGCTCGAACTCGATCCAGGGCTCACGCTGCCCGACGGCACGTCGCTGGCCGACGCGCTCGACGCGCTCGACGACGATGACCAGGAGGTCCGGCGCGCCGGAGACCCGCTCGTCTAGTGGGTCGAGCCGAGCCGGGACGGGGAGGTGAGACCCACTAGGGTTCAGCCATGCTGCTGGTCGTCGACGTCGGCAACACGCAAACCCACTTCGGCCTGTTCCGCGACGGTGAGACGACCGTCTTTCAGCACTGGCGGTTCACGACCGTGCGCGAATCGACCGGCGACGAGCTCGGCGCGGCCTTGGCGAACCTGCTCGCGCTGCGCGGGCTCTCGTTCGCCGAGGTCGACCGGTCGATCGTCTCCTCGACCGTGCCCCAGCTCTCGCATCAATGGACGCAGATGGCCAAGCACTATCTCGGCCATCAGATGCTGGTCGTCGGTCCCTCGATCCGGACCGGCATGCCGATTCGCTACGACAATCCGTACGAGGTCGGCGCCGATCGTCTCGCGAACGCCGTGGCCGCGTATGACCGGGTCAACGACACGTGCGTGGTCGTCGACTTCGGCACCGCGATCACCTACGACATCGTGTCGGCCGCCGGCGAATACCTCGGCGGGATCATCACCCCGGGCGCGGAGATCTCGATCGACGCGCTGTACGACCGCGCCGCGAAGCTGCCGAAGGTCGAGCTCGCCGAGCCGCGTGCGCTGATCGGCAAGTCGACCGTCGACGCGATCCGCAGCGGGATCGTCTACGGGTTCGCGGCTCAGGTCGAGGGCATCGTCCGCCGGTTACGCGCCGAGCTCGGCGCGTCGACGCGCGTGATCGCGACCGGCGGCCTCGCGGGTTTGCTCGTGCCGTTCATCCGCGAGACGATCGACGAGGTCGACGACCTGCTTACGCTGACCGGGCTGAGGCTGATCTGGGAGCGGAATCACGATTGAGTACCGACTCCGGGATCGGCACGTCCGGGGTCTTGGCGACGGTGGCGGCAAGGATCAGGAACGTGATACGCCGGCGCTCGTCGGGGTGCTCGGCCGCGTAGGCGTCGTAGCCGTCCAGCAGCGAGCGGATCGCCGCGAACACGGGCGCGTCGTCGATCTCGTCGGGCACGTCGCATGCGAGCCGGGCGAGCGCGAGCATCTCGGTCGGGTCGACGCCGCGCATCGTTCCGAGCGCGCTGAACAGCACGAAGAACGCCACGCGGTCGAGCAGCAGATGGGGCGCCTGCTCGCGCTCGCCGATCGCCGGGCCGGCCGGCTTGAGCGGCTCGCCGGCGGCGATCCGCAGCGACTGCTCGGACGCGATAGAGCGGATCTGGTCCCCTGAGAAGCCGAGCTGGAGCGGCCAGCGAAGCTGGAATGCAGCCGAGATGAAGGTGTTTCCGTAGGGGGCATCGCTCGCGAACACGATCTGCCCGGGAGGCACGAGCGAGAACAGCGCCTGGAGATCGGCCGGGATCCACCACGCCGTGTCGAACAGCAGATTCGGCAGGTCGGCGGCAACGCGCCAGATCCACGACAGGTCGCTGGTCCCGGCGTGCGCGAGGATCAGCCGCGCGTTCGGGAACTCCTCGGCGAGCTGGACGGCGTGCAGACCGAGCGCCGGGATGCCGCGCCCGGCGTGGATCAGAACCGGCAGCGAGCGCTCGTTGGCGAGCGCCACGATCGAGCGAACCTCGGGGTGGTCGAGCGTGAACTGCTCGGCGCGCGGGTGGAGCTTGATCCCCTTGGCGCCGTTCCGGAGACTGCGCTCAGCCTCGGGGACCGGGCTGTCGTGCGGATTCACGCGGCAGAACGGGACGAGCAGCCCGTCGGCGTCGCGCGCCGCGGCGAGCACGTCGTCGTTGGCGGCTGAGTAGCCGTCGGGCTCATGGAAAGGGAAGGCGAAGGCGCCCCGGGCATCCGCGCGGCGGAGGTTCGTCACGAGCTCCTCGGGCGACTGTTTCATCCCGTCCGGGTCGTTCTGGCCCAGGTGGGTGTGGGCGTCGAACAGCTCGAGCCCGGGGACCTGGTCGAGCACGACGTCGGCCCAGGGGCGAAGCTCGTCAAACAGGTTCATCGCCGGATTCGTACCATGAAACGCGATGTCCCGGTCCCTTACGGATAGCTGGCGCCTCGGCGGCGTGGCGATTCCCAACCGAGTCGTGCTCGCGCCGCTGGCCGGGATCGGCAACTGGTTCGTGCGCCTCCAGGCCAAGCGCCACGGGGCCGGCCTCGTGGTCTCGGAGATGGTCTCGAGCTTCGCGGTCCACTATCGCAACGAGCGTACATGTCGCGAGCTGTTGCGAATCCATCCGCAGGAACACCCGGTGTCGGTTCAGCTGTTCGGGAACGACCCCGACGTGATGGCGTCTGCGGCCGAGCGTGTCGCCGCGGCCGGCGCGGATCTGATCGACATCAACATGGGCTGTCCGGTGCCCAAGGTGTGCAAGACCGGCGCCGGGGCGGCGCTGCTGTCCGAGCCGGCGCGGGCTGTGGCGGTAGCGCGGGCTGCCGCGTCCGGAAGCGGGCTGCCGGTCACCGTGAAGCTGCGCTCGGGACAGGGGCCGGGGGACCTGAGCGGGTTGGAGGTCGCGCGCCGGCTGGTGTTCGATGGCGGCGTTTGTGGGATTTCCATTCACCCGCGGCACGCGTCGCAGCGCCACAAGGGTTCGCCGAACTACGCGCTCGTGCGTGAATTGGTGGATGAGCTGCCGGCGCCGGTGCTCGTGTCCGGGGGGTTGCAGACTTGTGAGGCCGTGCGGTCGGCGTTCGATCAGACCGGCGCGGCCGGCGTGCTGCTCGCGCGGGGCTCGCTCGGGAACCCGTGGCTGTTCGAACAGGTCCTCGGGTTGCGCGAGGTTGGTTCGGAGCCCGGGTTCGAGGTGGTCTTGAGCGAGCTCGACTGGGTGATCGACTGCGCGGTCGAGCACCTCGGCGAGGACCGCGCCACCCGGTATTTGCGGAAGTTCTACCCCTGGTACGTCGAGCGCCTCGGTGGCGGCCGCGCGCTCCAGGGGGAGCTTCAGACGGCGCCCACGCTGGCGGTAGCGCGGGAGCTGCTGCACGGCGTGCCGTCGCTCGCGGCCGCGTAACGAGGCCCAACAAGTCCTCACTCGGCGTCTGCCGGTCCTCGAGTGCGCGGGTATCGGCGCCATACCGGGACGAATATGCATTCGGCCGGCGGCGGCCCGCTCGACCGCTGATCGACTCGGTCAATCGGCCGGGCATTCCAGCTGGTGGACGAGATCGTGGGTCATGGTGGGCGATGACCATTGGGCCTGGGCCCCCCGACAGCAGGCGAAACCAGCCCGCACAACGGGCCGTCTATACTCATCCGCCCACGCACCCCAGCTGCGTATTAAATCCCCGCTTAGCAGGCGGGTTTTTTCTCGTCCGGACCGCCGGCCTTCGGCGGTTCCCCATCAAATACAGGTCTGCGACATGCCCAAGGACGTCATCATCACACCTGAAGGGCTCGCCAACCTAAAGGCGGAGCTCGACCAATTGACAACAACCCGTCGTCGCGAGGTTGCCGCCCGGATCAAAGAGGCGCGCGAGTTCGGCGACATCTCCGAGAACGCCGAGTACGACGACGCCAAGAACGAGCAGGCGATGCTCGAGGCGCGGATCGCGTCGCTCGAGGAGAAGCTGCGCTCGGCGACCGTGATCGACCAGTCCGATCTCTCGACCGACCAGGTTCGGGTCGGGTCGGTTGTGCACGTCAAGGACGACGGCGGCAAGTCGACCAAGTACACGATCGTCGGGTCGGCCGAGGCCAGCCCCGGCGAAGCGAAGTTGTCGAACGAGTCGCCGGTCGGCAAGGCGCTGCTCGGCCGCAAGCGCGGCGAGGAGGTCGTGATCGCCACACCGAGGGGCGAGCGACGCCTCAAGATCACCAAGATCGACGTCGCTTCGGCATAACCGCGCCGGAGCGCGCGCGTGAACGACCCCAGCGACGGCGCTGACGAGCTGCTGGCGACGCGCCGGCGAAAGCTCGATTCGCTCCGGGACGCCGGAATCGATCCGTTCCCGCACGAGTTCGACGGGGTCGAGCCGATTGCGGCCGTCCGCGCGGAGCACTCTGCGCTGACCCCCGGGGAGGAGACCCAGGCGCGGCATCGCGTCGCCGGGCGGCTGGCGGCGCGGCGCGGCCAGGGCAAGATGGCGTTCCTCGACCTGGTGGACCGCTCGGGGCGGATCCAGCTCCAGGCGCGCGTCGACGAGCTGGGGCAGGAGAGGATGGACCGGCTGCTCGGCCTCGATCTGGGCGATCTGATCGGCATCGACGGCGTGGCGTTCTCCTCGCGGCGGGGCGAGCTGACCTTGCGAGTCGAGGACTTCACGCTGCTCGCGAAGTCGCTCCGGCCCCCGCCCGAGAAGCACCACGGCCTGACCGACGTCGAGACGCGCTTTCGCCGGCGAGAGCTCGACCTGATCGCCAACGAGGAGGCGCGGGAGCTGTTCATCACACGCGCGCGCGTCATCGCCGCGGTTCGCCGGTTCCTCGACGCCGAAGGCTTCATCGAGGTCGAGACGCCGGTGCTCCAGCCCCTGTACGGCGGCGCGCTCGCGCGCCCGTTCACCACGCACCACAACGCGCTCGACCGCGAGTTCTACCTGCGGATCGCGACCGAGCTCTACCTCAAACGGCTGATCGTGGGTGGGCTCGAGCGCGTGTACGAGCTCGGCAAGGACTTCCGGAACGAGGGCGTCGACACCACCCACAACCCCGAGTTCACGATGCTCGAGTGGTACGAGGCGTATGCCGATTACGAGGACATCGCATCGCGCTGCGAGCGGTTGGTCGCGCACGTGGCGTCCGAGGTCGGCTACGACGGGCCGTTCGACTTCACGCCGCCGTGGCGGCGCGAGAGGTTGCCGAAGGCGATCCTCGACCGGACGGGGATCGACATCATGGAGCTGACCACCAGGGAACAGCTCGCGCAGTCGATGGCGGCCCGCGGGCTGGCGGTCAAGAGCGACGACACGTGGCCGCAGCTGGTCGACGAGCTGCTCTCCAAGCACGTCGAGCCGACGCTGGTCGAGCCGACGTTCCTGCTCGACTATCCGGTGGCGCTGTCGCCGTTCGCCAAGCGTCACCGATCGATTCCCGGGCTCGTCGAGCGGTTCGAGGCCTACGTCGGCGGCGTCGAGCTCGCGAACGCGTTCACCGAGCTGAACGACCCCGACGAGCAGCGCCGGCGGTTCGAGGAGCAGCGGGCGCTTGCCGGCGCCGGCGACGAGGAGACACAGCCGTACGACGAGGCGTTCCTCGAGGCCCTCGAGCAGGGGATGCCGCCGACCGGCGGTATCGGGATCGGCATCGATCGCCTCGTGATGGCTCTGACGGGTCGGCGCTCGATTCGGGAAGTCGTGCTTTTTCCCGCAATGCGCGATTAGTTGTGGTTGTTGGCCCGCGCGGGGCGGCCCTCCGGACCCCCGGCGCTAACGGGTTTTGACGCGTTGCGGGGTCGGAGTTCACGCGAGGGGGTCCGGAGGGCCCACCCGCGCGTGCTCCCGAGTGCCCTCTTTGCAGGCGAAACGTCCCGCCCCCCGCGCTCATGCAACCCGGCCGAGGGCGCCCCGAAACGCGCCGTCCCTCCCCACCGGTGCTAAAGAAAAGCGTGGAAGCCACGCGGTCGCATTTACCCGCCCAGACCCCCTCGCGTCGCTTCGAGCATCGATCGGTTTTCGCGGGTCGAAGCACGGGGGTCTGGCGGGTAATGCTGGCCGTGTGGCGCTCGACTGGGGCTCGATGAACGTCGTGTGAACGGGGAGGTAGCGCGTAAGACGGGTGTATGGCCGCTGGTAAACTGGCGTATGGCCCGAAAACTCGAGACCGTTTCGCTCATCAAACCGCGCCTATTGGCCGACAAGGTGGGTAGAACGGGATCGTCGGTGTCCCCGCAGTCGCGAACTACCATGTGACGCAGCAGGTAGCCGAGGAGCTAACCGGAACACATCCCGACCGAACAGACCGAGACCCGCCAGAGAAGAGAAGGATCATGTTCGAGCGATTCACAGAGCGAGCCCGCCAAGTGGTCGTACTGGCCCAAGAAGAAGCGCGGACGCTCAAGCACAACTACATCGGTACTGAGCACATTTTGCTCGGCCTCCTCCGCGAAGAGGAAGGTCTCGCTGCGCGCGTACTTGAGTCACTCGATATCACGGTTGAGCGCGTGCGCGCTCAGGTCGTCCGCATCGTCGGTTCGGGTGAAGAGGTCACCTCGGGACAGATCCCGTTCACGCCGCGGGCCAAGAAGGTGCTCGAGCTCGCGTTGCGCGAGGCGCTCAGCCTCGGCCACAACTACATCGGCACCGAGCACATCCTGCTCGGGCTGGTGCGCGAGAACGAGGGCGTCGCGGCGCGGATCCTGCTCGACTTCGACGCTGACTCAGAGAAGATTCGTAACGAGGTCATCCGGATGCTCTCCGGGCCCGGCAGCCGCCAGCGCGGCGCCGGCGCCAGCGGCGCGGCAGCGGCCGCCCAGGGCGAGAGCAAGAAGTCCTCGAAGCTGCTCGATCAGTTCGGCCGCAACCTGACCAAGCTGGCCGCAGAGAGCAAGCTCGACCCCGTCGTCGGTCGGGAGACCGAGATCGAGCGGATCATGCAGATCCTCTCGCGCCGGACCAAGAACAACCCCGTGCTCGTCGGCGAGCCCGGCGTCGGCAAGACCGCCGTCGTCGAGGGGCTCGCGCAGCGGATCACGCACGGCGAGGTCCCCGAGCTGCTGAAGGGCAAGCAGATCTACACGCTCGATCTGGCGGCGCTGGTCGCGGGCTCTAAGTACCGCGGTGAGTTCGAGGAGCGCCTCAAGAAGGTGATGAAGGAGATCACCCAGCGCGGCGACATCATCCTGTTCATCGACGAGCTCCACAACCTCGTCGGTGCCGGCGCGGCCGAGGGCGCGATCGACGCGGCCTCGATCCTCAAGCCGGCGCTGGCCCGAGGCGAGCTGCAGACGATCGGCGCCACCACACTCGAGGAGTACCGCAAATACCTCGAGCGCGACTCCGCGCTGGAGCGCCGCTTCCAGAAGATCACCGTCGACCAGCCCTCTACCGAGGAAACCGTTCAGATCCTCAAGGGCCTGCGCGACCGGTACGAGCAGCACCACAAGGTGAACATCACCGACGAGGCGCTCGAGGCCGCCGCCGAGCTGGCCGACCGGTACATCTCAGACCGGTTCCTGCCCGACAAGGCAATCGACCTGATCGACGAGGCCGCATCGCGGATGCGGATCAAGTCCATGACCTCCCCGCCCGTGTACCGCGAGCTCGAGGACGAGATCGAGGAGACCCGGCGCGCCAAGGAGGAGGCGATCGAGAACCAGGAGTTCGAGAAGGCCGCGAACCTCCGCGACAAGGAGCGCCGGCTCACCCAGCGCAAGCGCGAGCTGGCCGAGCAGTGGGAGGCCGGCGAGTCGACCGAGCGTCCCGCGATCGGCGAGGAAGAGATTGCCGACATCGTGTCGATGTGGACCGGTATCCCCGTGTTCAAGCTGACCGAGGCCGAGACGGCGAAGCTGATGCGCATGGAGGAAGAGCTCCACAAGCGCGTGATCGGCCAGCACCCCGCGATCGAGGTCGTCTCCAAGGCGATCCGGCGCTCGCGGGCCGGCCTCAAGGACCCGAAGCGACCGACCGGCTCGTTCATCTTCCTAGGCCCTTCGGGCGTGGGTAAGACCGAGCTGGCGCGGACGCTCGCCGAGTTCCTGTTCGGCGACGAGGACACGATGATCCGGATCGACATGTCCGAGTACATGGAGAAGCACGCGGTGTCGCGTCTGGTCGGATCGCCTCCGGGCTACATCGGCTACGACGAGGGCGGCCAGCTGACCGAGGCCGTGCGGCGCAAGCCCTACAGCGTGCTGCTGCTGGACGAGATCGAGAAGGCCCATCCGGACGTGTTCAACATCCTGCTCCAGATCCTCGAGGACGGGCGGCTCACGGACGCGCAGGGACGGACCGTCGATTTCCGCCACTGCATCGTGATCATGACCTCGAACATCGGCGCCTCCGAGATCGCCCGCAACACCCCGCTGGGGTTCGCGGTGTCCGACGACGAGACCGGCATCACCTACGACGACATGAAGACTCGGATCACAGGCGAGCTCAAGAAGGTGTTCCGGCCCGAGTTCCTGAACCGCATCGACGAGGTCATCGTCTTCCACAAGCTGACCAAGGACGAGATCAAGGAGATCGTCGACCTGTTGCTGCGGAGGATCCGCGAGTCGATGGCCGATCGCGAGCTCCAGCTCGAGCTCTCTGAGCCGACAAAGGACATGCTCGTCGACAAGGGTTGGGACCCGTCGATGGGTGCCCGGCCCCTGCGCCGCGCGATCCAGCGCTACATCGAGGATCCGCTCGCGGACTTCGTCCTGCGCTCGCAGGTGGCCTCCGGCTCGACCGTGATGGTCGACTGGCCTGTCGGCGAGGACGGCGAGCCGCAGAACGGATCGGACACCGAGGTCAAACTGACCGTGATCGAGCCCGCGCCCCAGCCGACTCCGGTCGGGGTCGGCGCCGAGGGCGGTGGCGAGTCCGGCGGCGAGCCGGCGGGGTCCGAGGACCCGGCTGGGTCCGAGGACACTCCCGAGAGCGAATAAGGCGCCGCCGTCAGGCGCCGCCGACCCGATCGACTAAGGCGCCGCCGTCAGGCGGCGCCGATCGATCCAATAATTCAGCTCCACCACGCTGCCGGCGGCGGCGACCACGGTCGCCGGCCCGAAGTGGTGGTGCGCGAGCGCGCGCGCAGCGACGTTCTCGCGCAGCATCGACATGTGGAAGCGGCGGATGCCCGCGGATCGCGCGCGCTCGGTGAGCGCCGACACCAGCGCGACGCCGACGCCGCGATGCTGCCAGCTGTCGACCACCGCGATCGCCACCTCGGCGGCCTCGAAGTCGTCCTGCAGCCGGATGTAGCGTGCGATCCCGATCGGGGCGCGCGGTGGCGGTGAGAACGCGATCAGCGCCTCGTGGTGCCAGTGGTCGATGCTCAGGAGCCGGCTCAGGTCGCGAGAGCTCAGCACCGGCTTGGGCGCGAAGAAGCGCAGGAAGCGCGAGCGCTCGCTCAGGTGCTCGAAGGCGAACACGAGGGCCCGGCGGTCTGACGCCTCCAGCTCGCGAATCGTGATTATCGGATGGTCGGCGGCGCCTGCCGGCGGCGCCTTCGTGGGGTGGTGGTCGGCGGAGCCTGCCGGCGGACTTGGTCGGATGGTCGCCGGCGCCTGCCGGCGGCGCCTTCGCCGCCACGTCAGATCCCATACGTGATCACGAGCGCGCGGGCGCTCGCGCGCTCGGTTTCGTACACGTGAGGCACGTCGACAGGGAACGACGCGTAGTCGCCGGGAGAAAGCTCGGTCATCTGCTCGACCGGCCCCGCGATCAGCTTGCCCTCGAGCACATAAACGCCCGCGCGCGCTCCCGCCGGCCGCGGGTCCGGCTCCTCGAGCTGTCGCGCGCCCCACGTGCGCTCGGCCAGCTCGATGCCGTGGTCGTCGCTGCGGTCGAGCACTCCGTGCCGGCCGCGACGCACGATCCGTACCTCGTCGAGCGGCGGCTCCTCGAGCAGCTCGCCCAGCGAGACCCGAAGCGCATCGGCCAGGCCGGCAAGCGTGTCGATCGTCGGGTTGGAGCGACCGCTCTCGACGCTCGACAACGTCGCCTTGCTCATTCCCGTCGCGCGGGCCAGTTCCGAGAGCGACAGCCGGCGTGCGATCCGCAGCCGACGCAGGTTGGCGGCGAGCACCTCCTGTGGCCGGGGCGCTAACATAGAGAACATATCGTTCAGTTTATCGAACGCCCTGCGACCTCCATTGCCCGGAACCACGTTCTACTTCGATGTTGGATCGCCGTACGCCTACCTGGCCGCCGAGCGCGCGGACCGGGTGTTGCCGGG
Organism: uncultured Solirubrobacterales bacterium; assembly: GCA_963849675.1. GTDB lineage: Bacteria > Actinomycetota > Thermoleophilia > Solirubrobacterales > Solirubrobacteraceae > Palsa-465. The sequence continues at coordinate 266,156 of CAWKIW010000004.1, forward strand.
GCCCGTGCGCTGGCAGCCCGTCCTGCTCGGTGGTCTGTTCAAGCTGACCGGCCGCAGCTCGTGGGCGCTCGGCGATTACCGCCGGCGCCAGCGGGGCATGGCGGAGATCGAGCGGCGCGCCCGCGGCTACGGGCTGCCGCCGATCGTGTGGCCGGACCCGTGGCCGGGCGACTATCTGGCAGCCATGCGCGTGGTGACTTACGCCTTCCAGGCCGGCCGGGGGCGGGAGGTCACGGCGCGCGCGTTCGCCGACGCGTTTGCGCGGGGTCGCGACCTCAGCATCACGGCGCACGTCCTCGACGCGGCTTCGCGAGCGGGTCTGCAGCGCGGTGAGGCTGAGGCGGCGATGAGCGATCCGTCCATCAAGGTCGCGCTCCGCGAGGCCACCGAAGCCGCGCACGAGCGGGGCCTGTTCGGCGTCCCCACGGTCGCAGTCGAAAAGTCCAATCTGTCGGCGGCGCCTGACGGCGGCGCCTCAGCCAATCTGTCGGCGGCGCCTGACGGCGGCGCCTTAGAGCTGTTCTGGGGCGACGACCGTCTCGAGGACGCCGCGGCATACGCGGCGTCGGTCGGTCGCGCGGCGTAACGCCGTCGCGGCGTGCGTCCTTTCCGTCGGGCCCGCGGCGTAGCCTCGGTTGCCCGGATGCCACGACCGACTTCGATCCACGTCTGCTCGGCCTGCGGTCATGAGAGCCCGCGGTGGGCGGGACAGTGCCCCGGCTGCGGCGAGTGGAACACGCTTGTGGAGGAGGTGCGCAAGACGGGAACTCCGGCTCGTGGGCGTGGTTCGGGGTCAGGCAGTCGTGCCGGGGCGAGGCCGGTTGCGCTCCGCGACGTCGCCGCGGCCGAGCGCGAGCGGCTTCCCACCGGGATCGGCGAACTCGACAATGTGCTCGGGGGCGGGATCGTCCCGGGCTCGTTGGTGTTGATCGGGGGCGCGCCGGGCATCGGCAAATCGACGCTCACCACGATGGTGCTGGCCAACCTGCACCGCGCGGGCCGGCGGACGCTGTACGTCTCCGCCGAGGAGTCGGCGGCGCAGATCCGGTTGCGGGCCGAGCGCCTCCACGCCGACGCTCTCGACATCCCGGTGATCGCCGAGACCGATCTCGGGATCGTGTTGGCGACGCTCGACCAGGAGCGGCCCGAGGTGTGCGTGATCGACTCCGTACAGACCCTCCACTCGATGGATCTCTCGAGCGCGGCCGGCTCGGTCGGCCAGGTCCGCGAGGTCGCGGGCGAGCTGATGCGGGTGGCGAAGGCTTTGCGGATCGCGGTCCTGTTGGTCGGACACGTGACCAAGGACGGGTCGCTCGCCGGGCCGCGCGTGCTCGAGCATTTGGTCGACTGCGTGCTGTCGTTCGAGGGTGAGCGGGAGCGGACTTACCGCACCGTCCGGGCGATCAAGAACCGGTTCGGGTCGACCAACGAGGCGGGAGTGTTCGAGATGCGCGACGACGGATTGGTCGAGGTCCTGGACGCCTCAGCCCGGTTCGTGAGCGAGGCCACGCGGGCGCCCGGAAGCGTCGTCCTGTGCGCGATCGAAGGTTCCCGGCCACTGCTCGTGGAGGTCCAGGCGCTCGTCTCGAGCTCGGAGCTCGTGCCGCCCCGACGGGTCGTGTCGGGCCTCGACCGCAATCGGCTGGCGCTGGTGCTGGCGGTGCTCGGACGCCATGCCGGGATCGGCGCCGGCGCTTCGGACGTGTTCGTCAACGTCGTGGGTGGCGTGCGGGTGGACGAGCCTGGGGCGGATCTGGCGGTGGCGCTCGCGGTCGCGAGTGCGGTCAAGGGGATCGCGCTCAGCGGCGCCGGCGGCAAGCCGCTGGCGTGCTTCGGCGAGCTCGGGCTGACCGGCGAGCTTCGGACCGTCGCCCACGGCGACCGGCGCGTGGCCGAGGCGGCGAAATTCGGGTTGGAGCCGGTGCTCGAGCCGGGTGGGCACCGCACGTTGCGGGCGGCGATTGCCGCCGCCCTGGGGACCGAACGTCGCAGCGGCGAGCTGGCGGCGTGAGCTCGGGCGGCCGCGGCCCTCGCCGGCGCGCCCGGGCGTGCACGCTCTCGGGTCCGCGTGTGGTTTGAGCGCCGGCAGGGATCGTTACGCGGGCCGGGTCGGGTGCTGGCAGGGGGTGGCTCGGGTCGCGGTTCGGGCGCCGCGGCAGACGGTCCGAGCCGCGGTCGGGTACTGGCAGCGGTGGTTCGAGTCCCGGTCGGGTGCTGGCAGCGGTGGTTCGAGTCCCGGTCGGGTGCTGGCAGCGGTGGTCCGAGGCCCCGGGTCCGGGCGCCGGCGCACCTGTACAAGGCCCGAAATCGCCGCCGAGCCAGCCGGATCCGGGACATAAGCATCTCCCGCATGCTTATGTCCCTGAAACGTCGAGGGGCGGGGCGATTTCGGGCCTTGTTCATAGGCGCCACCGCGGGTGGAGGAGGCGTGGCCAGGCGGCCGGCGACCCGCGCGTCGCGGGCGCGACCGGCGCCGTCGCCGGCGCCGGCGCGACCCCACGCCGGCGCGATCCACGCCGGCGCGGGCGCGACCCCACGCGGTCGCCGGCGCGACTCCACGCGGTCGCCGGCGACCACCCGGCGTCGCCGGCGCCTCGACGGGCTCCTTCGCGGTCGTCCCGACCGTGGGATCGATCTGCGGATCGGGCGCTCCCAACCGTGCGTGCCCGGCGACCGAACCGCCAACACCAGGCGGCCCTCAGCGCTCACGCAGAACGCGGTGCGTCCGTGCGTCTGGTAGGAATTACGAAAATCCGGTCTATGGTGCGTATAGCGAACGTCCCGACCGGTCCGTGCACACCCCGCCGGATGGCGCAACCGGACGAGGCGGGCAATCGTTTGTCAAGAAGCGGTAAAATCGGCCTTCATGCCGCCGCGTTCCGGGGAAGAGCTCAAGGGAGAGCTCGAATCTCGACAGGATTCCCGGCTGGTAAGGGCGCTGGAGATGGTGGCCCCCGGAACGGCTCTACGGGAGGGGATCGACAACATCCTCCATGCGCGTACCGGCGGGTTGATCGTGATCGGCGACCCCGACGAGCTTGCGTTCCTGTTCTCGGGCGGGATCAAGCTCGATCTCGACTACTCGCCGGCTCTGCTGTACGAGCTGGCGAAGATGGACGGTGCGATCGTCCTCAGTTCGAACGCCACCAAGATCGTCCATGTGAACGTCCAGCTGACGCCGGACCCGACGATCCTGACGTTCGAGACCGGCACTCGTCACCGCACCGCGGAGCGCGTCTCCAAACAGACCGACGCGCTCGTGGTCGCGATCTCCGAGCGCCGCGAGGTCGTCTCGCTGTACGTGGACGGCATCAAGTACATCCTGGAGGACATCCCGGTGGTGCTGGCCAAGGCCAATCAGGCGCTGGCCACGCTCGACAAGTACCGCAGTCGCCTCGACCAGGTGTCGACGCGGCTGACCGCCCTCGAGTTCGAGGGCGGGGCGACGCTGCACGACGTGCTGACCGTGCTCCAAAGAGCTGAGCTGGTGACGAGGATGGCGGTCGAGATCGAGCGCTACATCGTCGAGCTCGGCACCGAGGGCCGGCTGATCGAGATGCAGCTCGACGAGACGATGGTCGGCGTGTCGGCGGACAAGACGGCGTTGGTCCACGACTATCTGAGCGAGGACACCGACGACACGTTCGCCACCGCGTTCGATCAGCTCGTGCGGCTGCCCAACCAGGATCTATTGGACTTCGGTCGCCTCGCCGAGCTGCTCGGCTACGACCGCAAGCTGAACACCCTCGACTATCCGACATCTCCGCGCGGTTTCCGCATCCTGGGCCGGATTCCACGTCTGCCCAAGCTGGTCGTGCAGCGGATCGTGAGCGAGTTCGGAGGGCTCGAGGAGTTGCTCGCCGCCACAGACGGCGAACTGGAGACCGTCGATGGAGTCGGCGAGATCCGTGCGAAGGACATCCGGGAGGGTCTCCGCCGACAGCAGGAGATCAACCTCGTGGATAGGTACCTGCAAACGTAGTTAGGGAGTGAACGATCGAGCGCGGGTCCTCGGACCCCGCCCGTCCCGGAAAGAGGAGGACACCATCACAGAGCTAATGGAAGAGCAACTGGAGGACCTCGAGATCGCCGAGGAAGAAGTAGAAGTAGAAGTAGTTCACATCGAATTCGAAATCGGCGACAACGTCGTATATCCCCACCACGGGGCGGGAAAGGTGATTCGCAAGGAGCAGAAGGAGATCCTTGGCGAACGACGCGAGTATCTGACCATCAAGATCCTGCACAACGACATGACCGTGATGGTCCCCACCGAAAATGCGGCGCTGGCGGGTCTGCGCCGGGTAATCGACGAGGAGACGGTCCAGAAGGTTCTGGCCGTGCTCCAGGACGAGTGCTCGGAAATGCCCAAGAACTGGAACCGCCGCTTCAAGTACAACCGCGACAAGATCAAGACCGGCGACATCTACGAGCTCGCCGAGGTCGTGCGGAACCTCGCCATCCGCGAAGCCGAGAAGGGGCTTTCGACGGGCGAGAAGCAGATGTTCACGCGGGCGAAGAAGATCCTCGCGTCCGAGCTGATGTATGCGCTGGAGATGGACGAGGACGAGGTCGAGGAGCACCTCCAGGGCCTGTTGCTGGAGTCCTACAACGGGAAGAACGGCAAGACAAACGGAAAGGTCACCGTCGGCGCCAAATAGGCGCCAGCGGCGCATATGGCGGTCGCGTTGATCGTGGCCGCGGGCCGTGGCGAGCGCCTTGGGTCGGACCGGCCCAAGGCGCTTGTCACGCTTGGGGGGAGGCCGATGCTCGAGTGGAGCGTCGCCACGCTGCGGTCTCTGCGCGCGATCGAGCGGATCATCGTCGCGCTGCCGGCGGACGCGCTCGATGCCGCCCCGGCGGGGACCGTCGCGGTCGCCGGCGGTGCGGTCCGTTCGCAATCGGTGCGCGAGGCTCTGCGATCCTCCGGGGACGGGGACCCGGTGGTCGTGCATGACGCGGCCCGCCCGCTCGCGCCGGCGGCGTTGTTCGAGCACGCGCTTGCGCAGCTCGAGGCATCCGGAGCGGACGCCGTGATCGCCGCCGCGCCGGTCTCCGACACGATCAAGCAGGTCGGCGACGACGGCCACACGGTCCAGCGGACGCTCGATCGTTCGCGGCTTTGGGCGGTCCAGACGCCGCAGGTGTTCCGGAGGGTCGCCCTTGAGCGCGCGCTGCTCGGTGCCGACGACGAGCTGCTCGCCGCGGCGACCGACGATGCATGGCTGATCGAGCAGGCCGGCGGCACCGTGCAGGTGGTGGAGTCCGGGCCGCGGAACATCAAGATCACGACTCCGACCGATCTCAAGTTGGCCGAGCTGCTGCTGTCCGAGGGCGCGAGTTGACGGTCACGACCGGGCTCGGCTACGACTGCCACCGGTTCGCCGCGGGCCGGCGGCTCGTGCTCGGCGGAGTCGAGCTCCAACACGACCGCGGGCTCGCCGGTCACTCCGACGCCGATGTGCTCACGCACGCGGTGATCGACGCGCTGCTCGGCGCCGCCGGGCTCGGCGACATCGGCGAGCACTTCCCCGACACCGACGAGCGCTACCGCGACGCGGACTCACTCGAGCTGCTCCGCACCACGGTCGGGATGCTCTCGGGGCGGGGGTTCTCGGTCGTGCACGTCGACGCCACCGTGGTGATCGAGCGGCCGCACGTGGCGCCGGCCCGCGACGACATCCGCTTCTCCCTCGCGCAGGCGATCGGGATCTCGCCCGAGCACGTGAGCGTCAAGGCAACGCGGGGAGAGGGGATGGGCTTCGTCGGGAGGGAAGAGGGCGCGGCGGCGCTCGCGGTTGCTACGGTCGAAAAATGAACAGCGTCCACAACGTCCTGTGCTCCTCGGGGTGGTGGGCGCGGCGCGCCGAACGCGAGCTGATCCCGTTCGGGCTGAAGGGGGTTGATCCGGGCGACGATGTGCTCGAGATCGGGCCCGGCTTTGGCGCCACCACGCGGGTCCTGGTCGAGCGGCTGGGCAAGGTCAACGTGCTCGAGCTCGATGCACGGTATTGCCGGCGCCTGCGTGCCGAGCTCGGCGACTCGGTCACGGTCACCCAGGGCGACGCGACCAGGCTGCCGTATCCGGACGGACGCTTCTCGAGCGTGCTGTGCTTCACGATGCTGCACCACATCCCGTCTCTCGACCTCCAGGATCAGGCGTTCTCGGAGATCTCGCGCGTACTGCGCCCCGGGGGAACGTTCGCCGGCACCGACAGCCTCGGGGCGGGCCTGGTGTTCAAACTGATCCACGTCGGTGACACGCTGAACCTGATCGACCCCGACACGCTGCCGCGCCGGCTCGAAGCCGCCGGCATGGTCGGGCCCGAAGTCAAAGTCGGCGGCCGCTCGTTCCGCTGGCAGGCGACGAAGGCCGAGGCTAAACTGGCGGTCGCGCCGGCGTGCTCGCCCGCGTCTGGAGTTCCGCGAGCGGGTCAACGGCGGGTACCTGGAGAAGAGCGCGGCGGCGCCTCGGCGGGGCGGCGTCCGGGGAGGAGCGAGACCCGGCGGGGGGCGCCGACCTGCAAATCGCGCCATTCGGCCTGAGATCGGACGACCGTGGCCCGGCGCGCATGCCCCGCACGCGTGACGCGCCACGGTCGGCTGCTCGTGCGTCGCGTGGCGCAATATGCATGGGACGGAACTCCCGGTCTGGGCTCCGCGACCCGCGCGCGCGTCGTCGCCCTCCTCCAGGTGCCGCCGTTCGTGGCGCGGCCCCGTGCCGAGTCGCTGGCGGCGCGCGGTAAGGCCGGCGCTGGGGACGTTGCCGGCGCGGGAGGTGCGGCGCCGGAGGTAAAGCGTGTCGGCGCGGTTGCCCAGGCGCCCTAACCGCTAGCCGCCGCGGGCGCCGGCGCGCCGGCGGGCCGCCCGCTCCCGGAGCCGCTCCTGGTCGACGAGCCGGTCAAGCTGGCGCAGGGTCTGGTTCACGTGCCGGGTCACGGTGGGGGCGGCGATCCGCTCGGCCAGCCAGCCGCTCAGGCCCGCGCCAGCGACGACGTAGGCGAGGCGGAATTCGACGCGCGTCCGGCCGCCGGGAGCCTCGCGCAGCCGCCACCGACCGCGGTGATCGAGGCCGGTGACCGACGTCCAGGCGAGGTCGCACGGCTCGTCGAACTCGACGACCTCCACCAGTCCGCCGAGCTCGGCGGCGCCGATCCTGAACAGCATCCGATACCGGGCGCCCAGGCCAGTCGGGACATCGCCCGCGACCTCCCAGCGGGTCACGCCGGACATGTAGTTGAGTACGCGCTCGGGGTCGGTGACGATCGCCCACACGTCTTCGATCGGGGCGGTGAGCAGCCTGTCGGCGTTGATTCTCATCCGATGACCGGGAACCGGCGCTCGGCGGCGAGCGCGTCAAGGGTCTCCTGCATCAGCCCGATCAGGTGGTCGTAGATCTCGTCGACGTCGGGTTCGGGGCCGAACTCGGCGCGCAGGTCGATCGCCGGCAACGTCTCGATCGTGATCTTCGCCGGCAGCGGGATGTGGCCGAAGCCGCCGACGTTGACGATCCAAGGCAGCGACAGCGAGATCGGCAGCACCTTGAGGCGGAATATGCGGTCGAGCGCGAGCAGGCGCGCCAGCCGCTCGCCGCGAGTCAGGAACAGCGCGGTCTCCTGACCGCCGATCGCGACCACGGGGACGATCGGGACCTTCTGCTCGAGCGCGAGGCGGATGAACCCCTTGCGGCCGCCGAAGTCAACCCGATTGCCCTGCCAGGTCGGCCGATGGACCTCGTAGTCGCCTCCCGGGTAGACGAGCAGGACCGCCCCCGAGGAGAGCGCTTTGCGCGCGTTGTCCGGAGACGCGGCGACCGTGCCGAACTTCCGCAGCCAGCTCAGGCCGGGAATCGACAGCACCAGGTTGTGCGCGAGTTGGTAGAAGGCGCGCTCGACCCCGAAGTAGGTGCTGAACGCGACCGAGAACACCATCGTGTCGGGAATCATGTTCCCGCCCGAGTGGTTGCCGACCAGCAGCACCGGGCCGTCGTCGGGGATGTTGCCGAGCCCGCGCACCTCTCCCCGGAACCAGACGCTCGAGAACAGCCAGAACAGGGGGAGCTGTTCCCGGATGTAGTCGGGGTCGCGCTCGTCGAGGTCGGCGCGGGGGATGCGGCGCTGGATGATGCCGCCGAGCTCGCGCCACGCCCGGTCCAGGAGCGAGGGCGACCCTGTCCGCTCGGGGCCGGGGTTGTCGACCGTGGCGGCCGGCTCGTGACCGTTCCGACGGCGAGACTTGGTCGCGTTCGGCTGGGCCATCGATCGCCAGGTCAGGCGGCCTCAGCGTCCGCTCGATAGCCCGCGTTGCCGATCGCCGGCGCGAGCTGCGCCCGGCTGAAGAAGTTCAACAGCAGCTCGTTGGTCTCCTCCGGGTGCTCCACCTGCGGCACGTGCCCGCAGCCGGCGATTGTGACCTGCTCGGCCTGCGGCAGCCACTTGCGCACGTGCGGCGAGAACGCCGGCGGCACGAGGCGATCGTGGCTGCCCCACACGAACAGCGCCGGCGGGCGCAGGTCGGCCAGCCGACGGTAGAACCCGTGCCGTCCGAACGGCGCCTCGAGATAGATGTTGCGCGCGCTCGCCAGCAGCGCGTAGCGCGCGCCGGCCGTGTGATAGATGCGCAGGAACTCGTCGACCACGAGGTCGGCGACAGCGGGGTCGATCAGGTCGCGGTCGTGGAACATGCTCCAGAACTGCGACACAACGACCGACCGTCGGAACGAGTGGGGGAGGAGCCCGAACTCGGGCCGGAGCAGGCGGACGATCGGGTGCAGACCGCGCTTGATCCACGCGACGGCCGGGCACAGCAGTCCGAGCGCCCCGACTCGGTCGGGCGCGATCAGCCCCATCTCGATCGCGACGCGGCCGCCCATCGAGTTGCCGACGACGTGCGCGCCGGGGATCTCGAGCTGGTCCATGAGCCCGAACATGATCTCGGCGAACCAGCCCGGGTTGTACCCGCCGAGCGCGGGTTTCGAGGACGAGCCGAATCCGGGGAGATCGGGGGCATGCACGCGGTAGGAGCGGCTCATCGCCGCAGCCGTCTCGAACAGCGACGCCCGTGTGCCGCCGAGGCCGTGGAGGAGGAGGACGTCGGGCCCGCGGCCCATCGTCAGCGTCGAGATGTGGTGGCGGCCGACGGGGATGTCGTGGATCTCCACCAGCGGCGGCCGGTCGCCGACGAGCCGGAACATGCCTTCGAACGCGATCGCGTAGTCCAGGTTGCCGCGCACGCCCAGCAGGCGCTGCTGGAACGCGTCGATGCCCGACAGCTCGCCGCGGCGAAGGCGCAGCCACGTCCGCGCATCGGTCGAGATCGTCACGTCCGGGCTCCGGCGAGAGCCGCCCTTGCGGATTCTGGCGGCAGCGCTCGTGCAGCGCACCTCCCACATGTGACCGAGATCACACAGCGTGATGTTGTAAGTGGCGTCGAATCCAGGATCGGCGCCGAGATAACGGTCCGGGAGCGACCGGAACGCCTGCTCGACGGCGATCAGTCGGTCGTTCGCTGACGGTCTCCCCGCCACTCCGGCCACCCTACCGAGCCACCCGGCCGGACGCGCCCGCTGGCGGTAGGGTTGCCGGACCGTGCCCAGGACGATTCGCCTGCATGACACGCGCACCGGTCAGGTGCTTCCGGTGCAGCCGAACGCCGACGGCGTGGTGCGGATCTATGCCTGTGGCCCCACCGTCTACGGCCGCATCCATGTCGGAAACGCTCGTCCCTACGTCGTCTTCTCGCTGTTGGCGCGCTTGTTCGTCCATGAGGGCTACAAAGTCACATTCGTTGCAAACATAACGGACGTCAACGACAAGATTTACGCCGCCGCCCTGACCGCCGGGGTGCCGAGCGAGCAGTTGGCGCGCGAGATGACCGACGCATACATCGCCGACACCGAGCGTCTCGGCCTGGGCCGGCCGGATTACGAGCCGCGAGCCAGCGAGACGATCGGCGAGATCGTCGAGTTGATCGGAGAGTTGATCGACGGCGGTCATGCCTACGCGGTCGACGGCGACGTCTACTTCTCGGTTCGCAGTTACCCGGCGTACGGCGAGTTATCGCACCGTGATCTCAACGAGATGGACCAGGGGGAGGGCGTCGAGGGCGCCGACCGCAAGCGCGATCCGGCCGATTTCGCGCTCTGGAAGGCGCACAAGCCGGGTGAGGACACCGCCTGGGACGCGCCGTGGGGACGGGGCCGCCCGGGCTGGCACATCGAGTGCTCGGCGATGGCCGAGGAGCTGCTCGGCGTCGGGTTCGAGATCCACGGCGGTGGCGTGGACCTCGTCTTCCCCCATCACGAAAACGAGGCCGCGCAGACGTGCGCCGCCCACGGCGTGCCGCTGGCCCAGCTGTGGGTCCATAACGGGATGGTTCGACTCGACCAGGCCAAGATGTCGAAGTCGGTGGGCAACATCTTCCTGCTCCACCAGGCGCTCGATGCCTACGGGCGCGACGCGCTCATCATGTACTTCTGCGGGGGCCACTACCGCCAGCCGGTCGAGTTCGACGACGAGCGACTGGCCGAGGCCGGGGCGCGCGTCGAGAGAATCAGAGAGGCGGCCCGGCGGCTCGCACCCGCCCCTTCGCCGGCCTGGTCGGCGCCGCTGCGCGAGCGGTTCTTCGACGTCCTCGCCGACGACTTCAACACTCCGGCGGCACTCGCGGCCGTGTTCGAGTGGGTGCGCGAGTCGAACCGGGGAGAACCGGGCACGGGTGACGCCGATCTCCGCGAGATGCTCGGCGTCCTCGCGCTCGACAACCTGCTCGACGTCGCCGCGGTCGACGCCCCGGCCGAGATCGTCGAGCTGTCCGTCGCGCGGGAACGAGCCCGTGCAGCGCGCGACTACGCCGAGGCCGACCGGTTACGCGACGAGATCCGCTTGCACGGCTGGGAAGTCCGCGACGGACCCGACGGACCCGAGCTGTTACCTGCCGCTTGACAACACGGCGGGGCTCTGCAAAGCTCCCGTGCGGGAGAGTAACGGTAGAGTAAAGCTTGAGACTTACCGCTCGGGAGGGTGCGCCGGACATCGGCCGCGCCTCAACTCAATGCACATCAGGCGCCAGGGGAGGTAGTGCGCCACGACTTCTGACCGATCCCTCGCAGGGTCGAGAAGGGATGATTCGTGGCACGGCTTTCCCCGTATTCTCAGCCTCAACTTCAGGTTGAGGATGGCTATCTGATCGCCCTTGCCAAGCAGGGAAATGCGGTCGCGTATGACTGCATCGTCCGCCGCTACTACGGTTTCGTTCGGCTCAAGGCCTCGTCGTACTTCCTCGCAGGCGGGGACGCGGACGACCTGATCCAGGAAGGCCTCGTGGGCCTGTACAAGGCTGTGCGCGACTACCGAACCGACCGGGAGTCGAGCTTCCGCAACTTCGCCGAGCTTTGCATCACGCGCCAGATCATCACCGCTGTGAAGACGGCAACGCGGAACAAGCACTCGCCGCTCAACCAGTACGTGTCGTTCTCGAGCTCGCCCGCCGCCGCGGCCGACGGCGAGCCGACGCTCGACGAGATCATCCCCGGATCGCCGGTCCACGACCCGGTCAACCAGGTGATCAGCTCGGAGGAGCTGCGGGCGCTGGTCGCGTGTATCTCGACCGCGCTTTCAGAGCTCGAGTCGCGCGTGCTCGCCCTGTATCTCGACGGCCACTCCTACGAGGAGGTCGGCCGGCGCATCGGGTGCGACTGCAAGACCGTGGACAACGCGCTCCAGCGGGTCAAGCGGAAGGTCGGACAGCATCTGGCAGAGCGGAGCGCGCCGGTATAGACGGCAGCCGGATCGTGAACTCGGCCCCGCCACCGGGCGGGGTCGAAGCCTCGACAGTTCCGCCCATCGTCGAGATCAGCTCCCGGACGATCGCGAGACCGAGGCCGGACCCGACCGGCCGCTCGCTGCGATAGCGGCGGTACAAGTAGAAGCGCTCGAACGCCCGCGGGATGTCCTCGGGGTCGAGCCCGGGCCCGGTGTCGCGGACGGTGATACGGCCCGCGGCGGCGTCGACGTTGACCGAACCGCCCGCCGGGGTGATCCGCAAGGCGTTCTCGATCAGGTTCGAGACGGCCTGGAGGATGCGGTCGTGGTCAGCGAGGACCCAGGTCTCCGCTGTAGGGTCGCCGGACAACTCCACCCCTATGTCCCGCGAGCGCGGGAGATGACGCTCGACCGACTGCTCGACGACGACCGCGAGGTCGACGGGCTCGCGGGCGATCGAGAAGTCCGAGCGGCCGAACCGCGCGAGGTCGAGCAGGTCGGCGACGAGCCGCTCGAGCCGATCGGCCTCGGCCCCGATGACTCGCGCCGACTCCGCCGGCGGGATCGCCTCCTCCTCGAGCGCCTCCGCGTAGCCGCGGATCGAGGTCAGAGGGGTTCGCAGCTCGTGGCTCACCGACTCGAGGAACCGGCCCTGCGCCTCGCGGGCCCGGGAAAGCTCGTCCGACATCTCGTTGAAGGACGTGCCGAGGTCGGCAAGCTCGTCCTCTCCGTGGACCGGTACCGCGACGTTCTGCTCGCCAGCCGCCAGCCGGCGGGTCGCCGCGGACAGCTCGCCGATCGGGCGGGTGAGGCGACGGGCGAGCAGGTACGACAGCAACACCGCGAGCAGCACGCCTCCTAGTCCGGCCAGCAGGAGACTCCCCATGAACGGCCGCCACTCGGAGAATGCGACGTTCGCCGGGCGGATCAGCACGACCTCGCCGGCCGGCGTCGTGCGCGCCGCGTAGATCAGCGACCTGCCGGCGACGTCGACCGTGCCCTGGCCGGCGGCCCCGTCAGGGAGCGCGGCCAGCACCACAGCCTGCGCCCGGGGACCGAGCCGCCGCGGCCGGCCGCTGCCCACCCGGTAGACGTGATCGCCGGGCGTGAGCGCGCCCGGCACGCCCCCGACCGCGGCCACGAGGTCGGCCTGAGCCTCGAGCGTGGACAGCCGCTGTTTGGCGATCTGGTGCCTGACCAGCACGACGCCTACGCCGACGGTGAGCAGGCACGAGGCGATCGCCGCGGCCGCCAGGTAGCCGAGGACGCGGCGCTGAAGTCTCATGCGGGCTGGGCCGCCTTGTAGCCGAGCCCGCGCACGGTCTCGATCAGATCGGGGTGACCCAGCTTCTTCCGGAGCTGCGCGACGTGGACCTCGACCGTTCGCGTCTCGCCCGGGTAGACGAAGCCCCACACCGACTCGAGCAGCTCGTCGCGCGTCACGACCTGACCGGCGCGCCGCACGAGGTAGTCGAGCAGGTCGAACTCGCGCTGGGTGAGGACGACCTTTTGACCGTCGACGTGCACCTCCCGGGCCGCGCGCGCGACCGTGACGGGCCCGATGTGCAAGACGTCGCCCGGCTGCGCCGGCGCCGCCGCGCGCCGCAGCACGGCTTTGACCCGAGCCACGAGCTCGCGGGGAGAGAACGGCTTGGTGACGTAGTCGTCCGCGCCGAGCTCGAGGCCCGCGACGCGGTCGGCCTCCTCGTCGCGGGCGGTCAGCATGATTACCGGGACCGCGCCGCCGATCTGCCGGCAGACCTCGAACCCGTCGATCCCGGGCAACCGGATGTCGAGCAGCACCAGCTTGACCGGGTGACGGCGGAGCTCGGCGAGCGCATCCTCACCGCGACGCACCCACAGCACCTCGTGACCCTCGCGTCTGAGATAGGTGCACACAAGCGTGCCGATATTCGGTTCGTCCTCGACGACTAGGATCGTGGCCGGCATGGGGGAATCGTAGGCGGGGGTCCGGGCGTCGGCGCCCCACTTTTTACACGCACCTGACCTTTACCTGACCGTCCCTTTGCAGCCGTCTGCCAGGGTGTCGCTGTCCACTGAATAAGGGAGGTTCTGAAGTGACATATCTGCGTAAACACTTGAAGCTCGTCACGGTCGCGGCGGCATGCGCGGCGATCGGCGCCGCCGGGAGCGCGATCGCCACCGCCGGCGCGGCCAGCGGCGGCTCGACGACGAGCTCATCGACGACGGCCAAACCGGCTCGGGTCCGTGGCGCGGGCGTCCGCGCGCTCGAGCGACGCGCAGTCCACGCGAACGCGGTGGTGGCGACGAAGAGCGGCTTCGCCACGGTCACGGTCGACCGCGGCTTCGTGCAGTCGGTCAACGGTCAGCAGCTGACGATCCGCGAGGGCACGAAGACGGCAACGTACAAGACCGTCACGTTGACGATCCCCTCGAACGCGTTGGTGCGCGACAACCGCCGTGCATCGGCGCTATCGGCGCTCACCGACGGTCAGCGCGTCGCGGTCGTGCAGGCGCCGCAGCGGACGTGGGTGGTCGCGCGCACCCCCCGGACTCCCTGAACGTGCGGCCCCATGTATCCCGCCCGCGGCGGTCCGGCCCGCCGCGGGCGGGCGCGTGTTTTCCCGCGGGGCAATGGCGGTTGCATCGCCTCCGATCAACCGTCCTCAGATAATCTCTATAAAAATTGTTGAGATTGCCGAGTCCGTAAGCTTGGGTTCGACTACGCTGCGGTTTTAAGGCACTGACCGAACAAGAGGAGCCAGCTCATGAGCGCACACGACGACCACGAGCACGCTGGGCCCGGCTACGCCTCGCCCGCGGTGGCCCGCCAGCAGCCACCGGAGAAGTTCGTGTACGTGGCCTCTCTATACGAAGGAACCGGGATCAACCGGCCGGACTTCATCGCCGTCGTCGACGTCGATCCGAGCTCGTCCACGTACGGCCAGATCGTCCACCGCACCGAGATGCCGAATGTCGGCGACGAGCTTCACCACTTCGGGTGGAACGCGTGCTCGTCGGCATGCCACTCGCAGCTCCAGCGCGACACGATGGTCGTCCCCGGCCTGCGCTCCTCGCGGATCCACATCATCGACATCTCCGAGCCGCGGGCGCCACGAATCAAGAACGTGATCGAGGGCGAGGAGATCAAGGAGAAGCTCGGGCTGAGCGCACCGCACACCGTGCACTGCATGCCGGGCGACATCGTCACGATCTCGATGCTCGGCGATGCCGACGGCAACACCCCTGGCGGCTTCGCGGTGCTCGACGCGCGCGACTTCTCCATTGCCGAGCGGTGGGAACGAGATGCGGGCGGGATCGAGTTCATGTACGACTTCTGGTACCAGCCGCGCCAGAACGCGCTGGTCACGAGCGAGTGGGGCGCGCCGAACACGTTCAAGGACGGTTTCAACCCGGCTGACGTCGCCGCCGGCAAGTACGGGCGCAAGCTGCACTTCTGGGACCTCGAGAAGCGCGCCAAGGTGCAGACCATCGACCTCGGCGATGAGGGCTGGATCCCGCTCGAGATCCGCTGGCAGCACGACCCCGACTCGGCTCAGGGGTTCGTCGGCGCGACGCTGTCGAGCAACATCATCCGTTTCAGCCGAGATAACGGGAGCTGGTCGACTCAGAAGGTGATCGACGTCGGCAACGAGGAGCTCGAGGGCTGGCCGCTCGAGGGCGGCGTCCCCGGACTGATCACCGACCTCGTGCTGTCGCTCGACGACAAGGACCTGTTCTTCTCGGACTGGCTGCACGGCGACGTGCGTCACTACGACGTGTCCGATCCGACCGATCCGCAGCTGAAGTCGCAGGTCTGGCTGGGCGGCCTGCTCGGGCGTGACGGCGGACATCCGAAGGCGCCCGGTCCGCTCAACGGCGGTCCGCAGATGATCCAGAACTCGCTCGACGGCGACCGTGTCTATGTCACGAACTCACTGTTCTCGACCTGGGACAATCAGTTCTATCCCGGGATCAAGGGCTGGCTCACCAGGCTCAACCGGCAGAGTGACGGCACGTACGCGCTCGACCCCGACTTCTTCGTCGATTTCGACGAGCAGGCCGACGGAGCGCGGCCGCACGAGATCCACCTACCCGGCGGAGACTGCACGACTGAGATCTTCCAGTAAGGCGCCGCCGTCAGGCGCCGCCGACAATCCGAGTAAGGCGCCGCCGTCAGGCGCCGCCGACAATCCGAGTAAGGCGCCGCCGTCAGGCGCCGCCGACCATTCCAGTAGCACCCTTCGCAGCGAGGAAGTCACCCGCGTATTGACCGAGCTGCGGCGGCTCGGCGAAGTGGAGGACCCTCCAGCGAAGGAGCAGGTGCTGCGTCGCGAGCGGGAACTCGGCCGTCGCGTCTGGGGCGCAGAGCGTGCCGAGGCGTACGGCGACGCTCCGCTCTCGATCACGCCGGAGGTTGGGGATCTGCTGTGCGTGCTCGTGTACGCGCGCCGGCCGCGCACGATCGTCGAGTTCGGCGCGTCGCACGGCTTCTCGACGATCCATCTCGCGGCTGCTGCGCGTGATGTCGGGTCGTGCCGAGTGATCACCACCGAGATCGAACCGGACAAGGTCGCGGCCACCCAGCGGAACCTGGCGCAGGCTGGGCTGGACGATCTCGTCGAGATCCGGGTCGGAGATGCGCTGACTACGCTCCGCGACGTCCGCGAGGTAGATCTCCTGTTCCTCGACGGCTGGAACAACCTGTACGAGCCGGTTGTTGACTTGTTGGCGCCGGGGCTGTCGCCGGGCGCATTGGTGATCGCGGACCTGAGCGCGGACGATCCCGACCAAATCAGCTACGTGGAGAAGATGCACGCTCCCGACAGCGGCTATGTGACAGTCGACATCCCAATCGATGCCGGGGTCGTCGTTTCGGCCTGGCTCGGCGACTAGCGCGTCAGGGTCTCGCGGAGCGCCTCGAGGCCGGTGTATCTCGGCTCCCAGCCGAGCTCTCGCCGGGCCTTGGTCGTGTCCATGATCGCGGGGTGGCTTGCCGCCTCGACCCACTCGGCGGCAGGCGGGGCGAACGAGGGGAGCGGGATCTGCGCCGCGGTGCGAGCGGCGACTTCGACGAAGCCGGCGGGGACCGTGACCGGCGTGAAGCCAAGCTCGCGCACGACATCGGCCGCCGTGACGATGCCGTCGCCCGCGATGTTATACGCGCCCGGCGGCCCATCGGCCACCACGCATTTGAGCAGCGCCTGGCCGACGTCGTCTTCGTGGATGAACTGCATCGGCAGATCGGGGGTGGGGACGGGGATCGGCACCGGCAGCCGGTTCGCGAGCTCGAGCGCGCGCTGGGCGACGGAAGCGAGCGGTTCTGGCAGCACGTCCTTGCTGCCCACCGCATGCGGCCCGAGCACGATCGGAGGTCGGAGCACGTACAACGCGAGGTCGGGGTGCGCGTCGGCTTGTTCGCGCAGCAGCCCTTCGAGCTCCGCCTTCTGCTGCGCGTAGAACAGCCGCGTCGCCGGGCGCGTCGGCCAGTCCTCGGTCATGCCGACGGGGTTGTCCGGATGGAATCCGTAGGCGGCGACCGATGAGGCGTATACGAATCGCCTCGCGCCGGCGGCGACCGCGGCCGCGAACGCGTTGAGCGTTCCCTCCACGTTGATCTCCCGGATCGTCTCCCGGGACGCGGTGCCGGTGATCATGAACGCGAGGTGGACGACCACGTCCGTGCCCGCGAACGCCAGTTTGAGTGCGTCGCGGTCGCGCACGTCGCCCTGGCGGTACTGCATCTTGCTCCAGCCGTGCTGCGCCGGGTCGAACGGACGGCGTGCGATGCCGACGATGTGGCCGATGCGGGCGTCGTCCTGAAGCAGTGGGATCAGCCCGAAGCCGAACGTGCCGGTTGGCCCGGTGACGGCGACGGTCAGGCCGTCGTCAGACAAGCGTTGCCTCAAGGCCGAAGCGGGTCGCGATCAGCTCCGGGACGGCGTCCGGATCGACGTCGGTCATGGTCGCGGTGGTCGGCGTCTCCTCGGTGAGCGAGAGGCCTCCGTTCCAGTCGCTCAACGACTCGCGGGTGCCATCCGGTCGCTGCGCGCTGACGACCAGTCCGGTGACGAACGGCGAGCGTGGATAGGTGGACGTGTACCAGTTGCTCGTCACCACGTCGATCAGGGGGACCGGCTCGGGGACGAACCCGTACAGGTCTACCCACTCTCCGGTGTGATCGACCGACTGCAGGACGAGCTCGCGGCCGTCCTCGACGACGCGGTGCCGCCAGCCGGCCTGCTCGTACTCGCCGCCCGGGCCGAATGGGATCGGTTCGCGAAGGGTGCCGTGACCGAAGCCCACGTCCGCGTGCCATCGCGCCCCGTCGGCCTGGACTCCGAGCAGGAGGTGAGTCCGCGGGCGTGCCGAGCCGTGGGGCGAGCCCACGCGAACGCGCGCGAGGTACATCTCGACCTCGGCGCCGAGCCCCTCGAGCGCCGCCTTCAGCAGGAGATTCTGCTCGAAGCAGTAACCGCCGCGACGGTTGGCCACGAGCTTCCGCTCGAGGTCGTCGAGCTCGAGCGAAACGGGGATCCCGCGGCGCGGATCGAGGTTCTCGAATGGGATCGTGGTGACGTGCGCGCGATGCAGCTGGTCGAGGTCCGGCCGTGCGCGGACGCCGATGCGGGCGAGGTACGCGTCGAGGTCGAGCATCGCGGACGACTGTATCGGCGGCGCAGCGGTCCGGCGCGAACCGTCCGGCGCCGCCCGCTCCCCGCTGCGGGTGCGGGCAGCGCCGGCTCCCCACGCAGTTTCGCTCAGCCCGTCACAAGTGCGAGCGCGGCGCCCAGCCGTGATGTTTCAACGGCGAGCATTTCAGCCCGAGCCGTCGGGGCGGCATCACAGCTGGGCATCCGGCTTGAATGGTTCCTCCAGACGAGAGGGTTGTTCGACATGCGAACAACCCTTCTACAGGCGAACGCATAGAACCGTAATCGGCAGATCTCCCCAATGTCAAGAGGGTTGCGATTCGGAGTTACGCCGGGTGCGTGACCCGATGTCTCAGTCCGGGACTGCGCCGCAGGTGATGTTCAGCGCGGTCGCGGTCATGGTGCGCGCGTAGTCGCTCGCCGCGAGCGCCGCCGCGTTGCCAACGTCGTCGAGCGAAGCGGCGCGTCCGAGCATGGTCCTCCTGACGGTCTGCTCGGTGATCGTCTGGCGCCACTCGGGCCCCTCGGGAATCGACTCGGGGATGCCGCCGGTCTGGAGCGTGAGCACGCGGATCCCGTACTGACCGAGCTCGCGCGCGAGGCTTCGTCGCAGCGACTCAACGGCGCCGAATGCGACCTGAAGGCCGCCGAGCTTTGCCGTCGGCGGCCCGTATCCGCCGAACGCGAGAATCACTCCGGACCTCTGCGTGATCATGTGTCGCGCGGCCGCCCGCGAGGTCACGAACATTGCCTTCACGGTCTGGACAACCGGCTGCATGAAGTCCTCGACCGACATCTCGTTGAGTGGCGTGCCCTGTACGTCTCCCTGGGAGATCAGGCAGAACGAGACATCGAGGCGACCGTCCTTTGCCACGACCGCGTCGGCATGGGCGTCGACCTGGTCGGGATCGAGCGCGTCGACCGTCGCCGTCTCGACCTGGGCGCCGGTGGCGCGAATCTCGTCTGCCACCGCCTCGAGCTTCTCAGGCGTTCGCCCCGCAAGGTGAACCTTCGCTCCCTCGCGCGCAAACGCACGCGCGACCGCGCCGCCGATAGCGCCGCCGCCGCCGTAGATGATCGCGTTCTTGCCGTCGAGAAGCACGTCGGTCTCCTTTCGGTTCAGGGGCGCAGATGAGTCACGGTGACGCCGTGCTCGGCCGCGAGGCGCTCGGCGATGATCGACCGGTGGCAGGCTTCCGGATCGCGCTCGACGCAGAACAGTGCCGATGCGCCCTCGGTCGGCAGCACGTCGGCGAGTAATGCCAGCGGTACCTGGTCGAGGATCTCTCGCGTGTAACGCGTCGCGTACTCGGGGGCCAACACCGTCCGCGAGCGCTTGCCCTCGCCCCGGCGCGCGTCCGCGGCGTACTGAACGTGCCGGAGCTCGGTCGTGGGCGCGAGCTCCTTGTGATGTTGGTAGGCGACGCCCGCGCCGGCGAGGGCATCTTGAAGGCGGGCGGAGTTCGCCCAGGCGTACTCGCGCCCGCGGACGCCGCGGCGCTGTCGAACGTCGATCAGCAGCCGCACGTCTGAGTCGCCGAGGGCTTCGAGGAAGCTGCCCAGATCCCAGTCGTAAACCCCAATCGTGACTACGCGCCTCACCGGTCCACCATGTCACAGCCGGGAGCGGGCGCGGCTGGCATTCTCCGCTTTTCGCTTTGCCCGGAGTCCCGGGCCACGAGCCGAACGACCGTGAGGAGAGCCGACCGATGACGACCCCCGATCCGGACACGCTGCTGGCCGACACGCGCGCCTTCAACGCGGAGCTCGAGCGGCTCATTGCGACGATACCCGCGGTCAACACGGTGCCGCCCGAGGAGAGCCGCCGCGCCCGCCGCGAAGGTCGCGGAGTCTTCCCCGCGCCGGTGTACGTGCCGGAGGCCCGCGACGTCGAGATCGAAGGTCCGGGCGGCCCGATTTCGGTGCGGATCATCGCGCCGCAGGAGCGCGAGCCGCGCGGGACCTTCCTGCACTTTCATGGCGGCGGGTGGACGCTCGGGGAGAGCGACGGGCAGGACGTCCGGCTCCAGCGCCTGGCGCGCGACACCGGCCTGACCGTCGTCAGCGTGAACTACCGGCTCGCGCCCGAGAACCCCTACCCGGCCGGACCCGACGATTGCGAGGCGGCGGCGCTGTGGCTGCTCGGCGACGAGGGTCGGTCTGCGGTGGGGACCGATGGTCCGCGCGCCGTCGGGGGCGATTCGGCGGGCGGGCAACTCGCCGCCTGCACGCTGCTTCGTCTCCGCGACCGTCATGGGATCACGGGCGCGTTCGGCGCTGCGGTGTTCCAGTACGGCAGCTTCGATCTGTCGATGTCGCCGAGCCAGCGCTTGTGGGGCGATCGCAACCTCGTGCTGTCGGGACCGATCATGGTGTGGTTCGGCGATCAGTTCCTGCCCGGCCTCGACCGCGAGCGGCGCCGGGACCCCGACATTTCGCCGCTGTTCGCAGACCTGTCGGACATGCCGCCGGCGATCTTCACGGTCGGAACCGCCGATCCGCTGATCGACGACACGCTGTTCATGGAGGCGCGGTGGCGTGCGGCCGGTCATGCCACCGAGCTGCGCATCTGGTCCGAGGCCCCGCACGGGTTCGTGTCGCTCCCGATGGCCGTCGCTGACGTCGCGCTCGCCGTCGAGCACGACTTCCTGAATCGAACGCTCGGGTTCGAGTTTCAGGGTTGATTTATATAAGGCACCACTGATATGATCGCGAGTAGATGGGCGCGTTCGACGTGTTGGGCGACCCGGTGCGACGCCGGATCCTCGAGCTTCTGGCGGACGGCGAGCTGACCGCCGGCGAGGTCTGCGCGGCGATCCAGCACGAGTTCGGCATCTCACAACCCGGGGTGTCCGCTCATTTGCGAGTGCTGAGGGAGTCGGGCTTCGCCACCGTGCGCCCCGAGGGGGCGCGCCGGCTGTACGCCGTGAGTGCGGAGCCGCTGCGCGAAGTGGACGGCTGGCTCGACCGATTCCGCCAGTTCTGGGTGCCCCATCTCGACGCGCTCGAGACCGAGCTCGCCCGGGGCAAGCGCCGGCGGCGTGCGGAACGCAAAGACAGTAAGGAGCGATCGTGATCGAAGTCGTGGAGGAGATCAATCGCGTGGAGCGGCGCGTCGGGAGTCGCACGTTCGACGCCCGCGAGGCGCGCACCATCGTCATCGCACGTACGTACAACGCGGCGCTCGAGGACGTATGGGACGCGTGCACGAGTCCCGAGCGGCTCCCTCGCTGGTTTCTCCCCGTGTCGGGCGAGCTGCGCGCCGGCGGCCGGTACCAGCTCGAGGGGAACGCGGGCGGCGAGATCGAACGCTGCGACCCGCCGCACAGCTTTGCCGCGACTTGGGAATTCGGCGGAAACGTGTCCTGGATCGAGCTCCGGCTCTCGGACGTAGGCGGCGGGCGAACTCGGTTCGAGCTCGAGCACATCGCCCCGGGCGACGACGACCACTGGGCGCAGTTCGGTCCGGGCGCCGTCGGGGTGGGGTGGGAGCTCGCGTTGCCCGGACTCGCGCGTCACCTCGCTTCGGGGACCGCGGTTGATCCTGCGGAGGCCGCGGCGTGGACCATGTCCGAGGAGGGACGGCGAGTTCATCTCGCTCAGCAGCCGGGGGTGGAGCGACGCCGCGATCGAGGCTGGCGAGGACGCGGCCGGCGCGCGGGCGGCGGCGGAGCGGACGACGGCGTTCTACACCGGCGCCTGAATCACCCTGGTCAAGGCCCGGAACCTCGGCATCGTCGGACCGCTCGCGGGACATAAGCAGTGGGGGATGCTTATGTCCCGGAAGCGGCCGCGAGGGAGGAGGTTTCGGGCCTTGTACATGGTGGCGCCCGGTCCGGGACGGGTGGGGCTGATCGGCGGATGGTGGCGGTGGCGGTGGCGGACCCCGCGCCGGCAACCCCGCGCCGGCAACCCCGCGCCGGCACCCCGCGCCGGCAACCCCGCGCCGGCCGAGGTGGCGGCGTCAGCCCGTAAGCCAGTCGGCGAGCCCGACGAGCGCGAACACGCGGTGGACCTGCTCGGTCGGCCGCGTGAGCACGAGCGTGCGCCCGCGCGATTCGGCGTCCTGCTTGGCCTTGATCAGCACGCTGACCCCGGCGCTGTCGACGAACTCCAGGTCGCCGAGGTCGAGCGTCACGTGGGCGCCGGGCTCCGACAGCGCCTCCCTGAGGCGCTGTTCGAGCGCCGGGGCGGAGACCACGTCCAGTTCGCCTGACAGCACGAGCACCACACCCCGGGCCTCGTCCCTGCTGTTGATCGAGAGCTCGGTCGCGACGCGCTGGATTGTAGTGAGGATCAGATCACGCGGTTGTGCGAGAAATTCACACCAGGGACACATCCGCGGCCGCACCGGCTACCATCCCCCGGCGCTAATCAGCGCGCGGCCAGGCCGGGGCAGCGCCCGACCCGTGGGGAAGGAGTACACACGGAATGGAAGGTCTCCAAGGAGGTACGCGCGCGACCGCGCGGCGTGCGTTCAAATTTGTAGTTCTGACGGTCTGCGCGGGGCTATGTCTCGCCCTGGCGAGCGGCCCGGCGCTGGCGAAGAAGCCGGCGAAGAAGAAGCCGAAGGCGCCGAAGGTCACGTTCACCACGCCCGTCACGCCGGGATCCGGCTATCTGGCGCTCGGTGACTCGGTCCCGTTCGGATACGAAGAGCAGCAGGTCGTTCCGGCCCCCAACTACGCCGACGCCTCGAGCTTCATCGGCTATCCCGAGGATCTCGGCTCCGAGCTGCGCCTGACCGTCGCCAATGCGGCGTGTCCGGGCGAGACGTCGTCGAGCTTCATCAACCCCGCCGCGCAGAGCAACGGCTGCGAGAACGCCCCGGGCGGCGGAGCCTCGTATCGAACGATGTTCCCGCTGCACGTCAAGTACAGCGGCTCGCAGCTCAGCTACGCCGTGTCGTACCTGAAGACACACAAGAAGGTCCGGCTGGTGTCGCTGATGATCGGTGCCAACGACCTCCTGATCTGCCAGGAGACCACCGCCGACCACTGCGCGTCTCTGGTCGAGCAGGCCGGTGTGATCGGCACGGCCAGCAACAACGTCAAGACGATCCTGTCGACGATCCGCAACAAGGCGCACTACGCCGGGCAGATCGCGCTTGTCAACTACTACTCGCCGACCCCTGCCGAGGACTCGACGACCGCATTGGGTAACTCGACCATCGCTTCGGTGGCCAAGCCATTCCACGTGGAGATCGCGGACGCGTTCGATGCGTTCGCAGCAGCGGACGCGCATTCCGCTGGTAACCCCTGCACCGCCGGCTTGCTGACGCAGCTGTCGGGGGGCGGCTGTGGAATCCATCCGAGCCAGGCCGGCGCGGCCGTTCTCGCCCAGGCGGTCGAGAAGGCGATTCGCATCGGCTGAGCTGACCTGACAAAGGGGTGATTGAGGCGGGTCGGTGAGGCGCCGACGCTCACCCCGCGAGCGCGGCCCTTCCAGCCTGGGCGCCCGCTTCGATCACCCCTAATGTCGGCAGCTGAACAAAGACCCTTAGCGTTCGGTCGCGGTCCGAGCCGCTCTAGGTATCGGGCCAACGCGGGGGTACCCTGTGGCCATGAGAGCATGGTGGCTTCCCTGGCTATTTCCGGCCGTTCTGTTGGGGGCGGTCCTGTTAATCGTGGTCCTGGGCAATGACGCGGCGTACCTCGGGGCTCCGGCGGGGTTCGCGCTGTTTGTGGGCGTTTGCCTTATTTGGCGCGCCCGCTTCGGGCCGAGCAAGGACGACCCCGACCGCGACGTGAACTACTGGCGGCTCCCGGGCTCGCGTCCGCGCTCGTAGAGACTCCACGCCTCTCTGCGTCGTCGCGCGTCGCGCGTCGCGCGTCGCGCGGCACTCAACCTTTTCCGCCGTCTGGGCCTTTAACCGGACAGATGAACGAACGGCGAGCCGACTTTGAGAACTTCGTCGCGCACAACACCGACGCGCTGATCCGGACCGCGTACCTGATCGTCTGGGACCTCCCCGAGTCCGAGGACCTGGTTCAGGAGACGCTGCTCAAGGTGGCCGGCCGCTGGCATCGGGTCCGTCGCATGAAGCACCCCGTGGCGTATGCGCGCCGGATCCTCGTCAACCTCGCGCTCAGCGGCGCCGACCGCCGCGGACAGCGCCGGCGCGAGCTCACCGGCGAGGCACCCCCCGAGCGCGGCGACGACTCGCGCGAGTCGGGTGCGATCGACACGCAGGACGAGTTGATGCGCGCGCTGGCGGCGCTTCCGCCGCGCCAGCGCACGGTGCTCGTGCTGCGCTACTTCCTGGACCTCCCCGAAGCCGAGGTTGCGGCCGCCATGAAGTGCTCCCTCGGCACCGTGAAAAGCACGGCTTCTCGTGGACTCGCGCGACTCGAGCAGACGGTGCGCAATCCCAATGACACAAGGAGCATCCCGACATGACAGACCAACTCGAGACTGATCTGCGCGAAGCGTTCCGTGACCGCGCCGCCCAGGTGCCGGCGTCGAGCATCGCCCGCCTGACCCACCACGACTACCAGCCACGCACGCGCCGGCTGAGGCCGCCCGTGGCGATCGGCGCGTTCGCGACCGCGGCCGGCACCGCCGGCGCCGTCGCGGTCGTGATCTCGCTGAGCGCGGGCGCGTCGAACGCGTTCGCGGGCTGGACCCCGACGCCGACCCCGCCCGCGCCGGGGCAGCTCGCCGCCGCCCGCGCCAGCTGCGACGCGTCGCAGTCGCCGATCTCGGGCCTGCCGCTGAAGTTGACCGACACCCGCGGGCCGTACACCTTCTCGATCTACGCCGACAGCAACTCGAGCGCCGCCTGCATCAAGGGGCCGTCGTTCGTCGCCGTATCGGGCAGCGTGGCCAGCAGCGCGGTGAGCGTCCCCGCCGGCCAGGTTCTGCTATCGACTTCGCACCGGACCGACCGCGGCGGCGACGGGTTCTCGTTCGCCGATGGCCGGACCGGCGCAGGGGTGAGCGGCTTGACTCTGACCCTCGACGACGGCACGAACGTGCAAGCGACGGTCGGCGGGGGCTGGTTCGTGGCCTGGTGGCCGGGCGGGCACCAGATCAAGTCCGCCGAGCTCACCACGCCGACCGGCACCGTCACCCAGACGTTCAGCCTGAGTCCCGAGGTCCCGTGCGTGGGGAATCAGGCCTGCACAGGTGGGTCGACCGCGGTCGGCACGGGTGTGCGGGTCGGCGGCGGTCCGGTCGGCGGCAGCGAGAGCTGGAGCGTCAACGGAAGCGGCGCGGGCGCCGCGGGCCAGACCACCGACAGCCGCAGCAGCTCGCGATGAACCGATCTGGTTTGCTTGGGGGCAGTGCGCCGAGCCTGCCTGATCGTCGCGGTCGCGCTTGTCGCGGTCGGCTGCGGAAGCAGCGCGAGCCACAGCGCGTCGACCAGCGCCGCCGCTAGCGGCTCCGCGTCGACGACGGCGTCGGCCTCGTCCACGACGTCGCCGGCGCCGTCCTCGGCCGCGTGCCGGACGGTGCCGGTGCCGTCGCCGAAGCCCACCGGACACCTCTCTGCGCCACACTTGCGACTCGACCCGCACAAGACGTACACGGTCACGATCGTGACCAACTGCGGGAAGTTCGCCTTCACCCTGGACGTGGCGCAGTCACCGAAGACGTCCGCGTCGTTTTACTCCCTGGTCAAGCGGGGCTTCTTCGACGGGGTGACGTTCCACCGCGTGGCCGCCGGGTTCGTGATCCAGGGCGGGGACCCGACCGGCACCGGCGCCGGCGGACCCGGCTACACCGTCGTCGAGGCGCCGCCCAAGAGCACCCAGTACGTGCGCGGCGACGTCGCGATGGCGAAGACCCAGAACCAGCCGCCGGGAGCGTCGGGGAGCCAGTTCTTCATCGTGACGGCCGCGAACGTCACGCAGTCCGCTGGGCTCACCCCCGACTACGCCCTGCTGGGCAAGGTTGTGTCCGGGATCAACGTCGTGGAGAAGATCGGCTCGCTCCCCACGAACCCGCCGCAGGACGGCTCGCCGACGCCCGCCGTCGTAATGTCGAGCGTTACCGTCAAGACAAGCTGAGAATCAGTTCGACGGGCAACGGGCGTGCCGGCCGAACACCCAGCCCTCGTACCGCCGAACGCCCGGATCGTCCGGCAGGTCGGGCTCGGCGGACCGGCGGACCGTGCTGATCATCGCGAGCAACCCCACGGTCGCATCGAAGCGGTCCTCGCCGGCACGGTCTGACCCGAACCCGTCTCGCATCTGGGTCACGAGCTCAGGATCGGGCCGTACCCCAAGCTGAAAGCAGCGCTCGAGCAGGAGCGGACCGTCGACGCGGCGGTCGCCCTGCCTGGTCTTGGCGGTCCCCTGCGACCCCATCCGCAGACCCAATTGCAGATATGCGTCGGCGGGATAGGCCTCGACGATGACCGCATCGGACCGGTCCAGCAGTTCGCCCAGCCTTCCGTCGAACGGCCAGATCGCGCAACGCCGGGCCGGGTCGGCAAGTGCCGGCGCGACGAGGTCCCGCCAGCCGGTGACCGTCGCCTTTCCAACGGCCTGGGGTCCGAGCGCCCAAAAGATGTCCGACGCCGCCCTCCGGCCACAGTGAGCCAGGTCGCAGAGCCGGAGTCCGCCGGACTCGGGCAGGCCTAGCGCGGCGCGGAACTCACGCTTGATCCCCGGGCTCTTACGCACCAGCCGCGTCGGGAAGAACGGGCGCGTGACGGACACATCGGTCACGTCGTCGGACACGGAGAAGAACTCGCTCGACGGATCCAGTCCTCGAATCCAGTCGGCGAACTCCTCGATCCCGGCGAGCTCCGCGTACGCGCGGGGCACTCCGATCGGGAAGTCGAACCCGAGCAGCGCCGGCTGCGCAACGCGCATGCGCTCGAGCAGGCCGCCGTCGCCGCCGACCAGCCGCGGCGCGTGCATCAGGTACTCCTCGCCTCGCAGCTCGGCGGCGGTGACCACGCGCTTCGTGGCCGACGCCCCCCAGTCGGCATGCGCAATCCACCCCGGCAGGTCCACGTCGGCAAGATACTGCCCGGTGAGCAACGGAACGATCTCAGTCGACGATCCGCGAGCGGACGACGTTCGCGCGCTGCTCGCGGTCCACCTGACGTTCGCGCGGGCGCAGACCCCGCCCGAGGACGCCCACGCCATCGACGTCGACGGTCTGCTCGACCCAGCGGTGACGTTCTTCACCTACCGCGCCGGCGGCACGCTGCTGGCAATCGGCGCGCTCAACCAACTCGACCCACGCCACGCGGAGATCAAGTCGATGCACACCGCGCAACACGCGCGCGGGCGCGGGATCGGCGCGATGATGCTCGAGCACCTAATCGCGGTGGCGCGCGAGCGCGGCTATCGCAGCCTCAGCCTCGAGACCGGGTCGATGGCGTCGTTCGCGCCGGCGCGGTCGCTGTATGCGCGCGCTGGGTTCGAGCCGTGCGAGCCGTTCGGCGACTATCGGGAGAGCCGGAACAGCACGTACATGACGCTGCGGCTGGCGAGCTGAACCCGGGCGCGAGACCCCTTGCTACCTTCCCGCCCCGTGCTCGGCACCCTGCGCGTCGATGACCCCGATCACCGCCTCGCGGCGGTGCGGCTCTACTCCGACCTGCCGCTCCCCGATCCCGGCTTCGTCCGTGACGACGGCGCGTGGGTGCTCCGTCTGCCCGACAACGCCCTCGATCGTCTCGAGTACAAGCTCGAGCTGTCCGACCACGACGGCGACACCGTCGTCGTATGCGACCCGGGCAACCCGGAGCGCGCTCCCGGGGCGTTCGGGGATAAATCGGTCCTGCTCGCGCCCGGCTACCGTGCGCCGGACTGGCTGGAGCAGCCGGTCGTCGAAGGCGCCCATGACACGGTTGCCATCCGCGTCCTGGGCCGCGACCTCGAGATCGGCGTGTGGTCGCCATGCGGCGGCGCGCTGCCGCTGCTCGTCGCCCACGACGGGCCGGAGTACGACGAGCTTGCCGGACTGACCCGCTATGCCGGCGCGATGATCGAGGCCGGCACGCTCACGCCCTTTCGGATTGCGCTGTTGCCGCCCGGCGATCGCGACGCGTGGTACTCGGCCTCGGCGGCGTACGGCCGCTCGCTATGCAACCGGATACTGCCGAGGCTGCGCGAGCACCTCCCGGTGACGGGCTTGCCGGTCGGCATGGGCGCGAGCCTCGGCGGCCTCGCGATGCTCCAGGCGCAGCGGACGTGGCCAGGCTCGTTCGCCGGCCTGTTCCTGCAGTCGGCGAGCTTCTTCGTCCCGCGCTTCGATCGCCACGAGTCCGGGTTTCCGCGGTACGCCAGGATCGTACGGTTCGTCCGTCGGGTGCTACGCACGGAGACGTTCGACGAGCCGATGCCCGTCTCGATGACGTGCGGCGCTGAGGAGGAGAACGCCCATAACAACCGCCTGATGGCGAGCGCGCTCGCCGCCCAGGGCTACGACGCGCATCTCGCCGAGGTACCCGACCTCCACAACTACACGGCGTGGCGCGACGCGCTCGATCCACACCTGACGCGGCTGCTGGCTCGCCTCTGGTTACCTGGATGAACGGAGTCGCGGTCTACGGGCACTCGGGCCCGCCCGCCCGCCCGGTGCTGGTCTTCCCCGCCGAGCGCGGCGACGCCGGCGAGTTCGAGCGTCACGGGATGGTCGGGGCGGTCGGCGACCTGATCGAGGCCGGGCGGGTGAAGCTGTACTGCGTCGACTCGTTCGACTCCGAGTCGTGGTCGAACCGCGCCATCCCACTCGAGGAGCGGGCGCGGCGCCATCAGTTCTACGAGTCGTGGATCCTCGAGGAGGTCGTCCCGTTCGTCCGATGGGACTGCGGGGGGGCGAGCGAGCCGATCACCTGCGGGGTCAGCCTCGGCGCCTACCACGCCGCCAACTTCGCGCTCAAGCGCGCCGACCTGTTCCCGCTGGCGATCTGCATGTCGGGCAACTACGACCCGGCCGCGTGGGACTCGTGGGGCGAGCGCGGCGACGCCACCTACTTCAACAACCCGATCGACTACGTCGGCCACCTCGGGGGCGAGCACCTCGACTGGCTGCGCGGCCGGGTCAGCCTGCTGCTCGTGTGCGGGCAGGGCCAGTGGGAGGACACGACCGGCGCGCTCGAGTCAACGCGGCGGCTCGCCGGGCTGCTCCAGTCCAAGGGAATCCGGTGCGAGCTCGACCTGTGGGGATACGACGTCCCCCACGACTGGCCGTCCTGGCGCGCGCAGCTCGCCCACCATCTGCCACGCTTCTGCTGATATGACCGAGACGACGCACCTGATCGGATTGCTGCTCGGTGCCGAGGACGACTGGCCGGCGGCGTTCGAGACGCTGGTCTCGCGGCTCGGGCCGATCACCGACGCCTCCGGCCACACGCACCGGATCGCGACCGAGCGGATCACGATGGAGCCGTTCGACCTGCGCGACCGGCCGCGCTACGAGCTCGTGATCGACCGGCTCGCGTACTGGTACTACCTCCCGCGCGAATGGCTGAAGAAGGTCGCGCTGATGAACGACGTGTACCTGCTGAACAGCCCGTTCACGTTCCAGGCGATGGAGAAGCACGCCGCCTATTGCGCGATGATCCGCCTCGGTCTGAAAGTGCCGCCGACGGTGCTGGTCCCGCACAAGGACCCGCCGGACAATTCGCGCTTCCAGTACACCGCCTCCCGCTACAACCTGCCGTTCGACCTGGCTGCGATCGCCGAGAAGATCGGCTATCCGCTGTTCATGAAGCCGTACGACGGCGGCCAGTGGATCGGGGTGAGCCGCGTGCGCAACCGGGCCGAGCTCGAGCGGGCCTACGACGCGTCGGGACGACGGCTGATGCACCTGCAGGCGTCGATCGAGGGCTTCGACGTGTTCGCCCGCTCGCTCTCGATCGGGCCCGAGACGATGGTGATGAAGTTCCGCCCCGATCAGCCGATGCACAGCCGGTACGAGGTCGCGCACGACTTCCTCACGCCGGAGCTGGGCGAAGAGGTGCTGACGATCAGCCGGCTCGTCAACGCGTTCTTCCGGTGGGAGTTCAACTCGTGTGAGTGCCTCGTGCGCGGCACCGACGTGTACCCGATCGATTACGCAAACGCATCGCCCGACGTCGCGCTGACGAGCCTGCACTACTACTTCCCGTGGGCGATCAAGACGCTCGTGAAGTGGTGCACGTTCTGCCTGGTCACCGGCCGGCGACCGCGGCTCGACCTCGACACCCGCCGCTACTTCGGGATCGGCGATCGCGAGGACCTGAGCTACGCCGACAAGCTCGCCGCCTACCGCCGGCTCGCCGACGAGTATTTCGAGGCCGACCGCTACCACGACTTCTGCGACAGCCGCCTCGGCCACGTCGACGAGCTCGTGCTCGACTGGGTCGGGTCCGACGACTTCGACCGGCTGCTCGTGAGCACGGTCGGCGCGACGTACCCGGCCCACGAGCAGGAACGGTTCGTCGAGCACCTGCGCGGGCTCGTCGGCCAGTGGGTGCGCGAGCAGGGCGCCCAGCCCGCATGGCCCTGACCGGCCCCTAGCCGTCGTCGACCAAGCCGACCAGCGGTCCGAGCAACCGTCGCGAGCGCCGGGACACGCCGGGCAGAGCAAGCAGCCGGTGCGTGGGAGACGCGCCCGCGCGGCGGCGCTCGAGCTGCTCGAAAGCGATCGGCCGCCAGCGCTCGTCCACGACCGCGTGGGGATCGTCGCCGGCGATCGCGTCGGCGTCCACCTCGAGGTGCTCGGCCCACAGACGCAGCCGGGTCGCACGCGCGAGCTCGGGATCGTCGGTGACGACGTTCATCTCGGTGTCGTTCAGCAGCGAGTGAGCGTTCAGGTTGGCCGACCCGACCGTGAGCCATCGATCGTCGACGATTCCCACCTTGGCGTGGACATACAGGTGGTCGTCCCGATCGCCGGTCCGCGAGCGGATGGTTGCGGCGAGCAGGCGGCCGGCATCGTCGTCGGCTCCGACGAGCTGTCCGAGCTGGCCCATCGTGTCGTCGTGCCCGTTGTTCGCCTTCGACGGCAGCAGCACGACGATCCGGAACTCGTCACAGGGAGGCCGGCGGAGCTTGTCGGCCAGCAGGTCGACGATCTCCGGTGCCCACAGAAACTGGTTCTCGAGGTAGACGAAGCGCTGGGCGCCGCGAATCGCGCGCACATAGCTCTCGAGGATGCGGAACTCACCTACCGGGACGGCCTCGTACATGTCCTCGGCGACCGTTCGGACGACCTGGACCGTCGACTGGCCGGCGGCGGCGGGCGCCGGCGGTCGCTCGAGCTGCTCGCCGCTGAGCTCGCGCCACCGCATCGCGAAGTGGTCGTGTACGTCAAGGATGGCGGGACCTCGAACCTTGGTGCCCACGTCGTGCCAGCCAAGGCGCCGGCGAGCCGGGTGGTCGCTGGTGTCGAACCGATCCCCCCCATAGTCGGTCATGTCGATCCCGCCCACGAACGCGACCTCGCCGTCGACGATCACGGTCTTCTCGTGGTGGCAGTGGAAGGGGTGCTCGCGCGGATCGGTCTCGCAACGAATCCGAGTGCCGCGCGTCAGCTCCTCGACGCCCTCGCGCACCTCCTTGCGAGTGGGGTGAAATGCGGGGACCGGGGCTCCGGCCCACACCAGCACTCTGACGTTGACCCGTTCAGCGGCCTCGGCCAGCAGCTCGCCGAGCACGCCAGGCCGCTCGCCGCGGAGGAGCTCGAAATACGGCGCCACGTGCCATCCGGTCACGTGGACGTGGTCACGCGCGTTCGAGATCGCCTCGGCGATCGCCGGGAAGGCCGCGGCGCCGTCGACGAGCACGTCGAGCGAGCAACCGTCGCGCGGCGGAGGATCGCCCGCCGCCCAGAGGCCGTCGTCTGGTGGCTCGAGGGCGTGCTCCCAGCCGAGGCGGCGGAGGCGCCAAACATGTTTGGCGCGCACCGCCGACTCGACGCCATCACCCACGAGGCGGTCGAGGCTCGAGACCAGTGAGCCGTTCGATTCAGACATCCATCCGGATGCTTACCGATCCGGGGCCGCGTCAACCAGCCTCGGCCACCGCCACCGCTCCGATCAGCTCGGGCTGCTCGCGCTCGATCTCGTGCTCGCGCACCAGCCACAGAGCCAGCAGCGCGCCGGCGAACGCGAGCGCGGCGCCGATCACGAGAATCGTGTTGAGGCCGCTCAGGAACCCGTCCCGCGTCGCGTTGGCGACGACCGCGCGGGCTCCGTGCGGCACCGACTGCAGGGCCGCCTGGAGCCGGCCGCCCGAGGCCGCTTCGATCAGCTGGCGGGGATGATCGCCGGTGGCCGCGGGCGTACCGGCCGCGACCGAGGAGATCTTGTCGGCGCCGCGGGCGAGGAAGATCGCTCCCCATGCCGCCACGCCGACCGCGATCGAGACCTGCCGGAACGTGTCGTTGATGCCCGCCGCCATGCCGCTGCGCTCCTTGGCGACCACGCTAACCGCGACGTCCGCAATCACCGGGTTGAGCAGGCCGACCCCGATCCCGGCGACGATGAAGCCGGGCAGGAGTGCCGTCCAGCCGTCGCTTGGGGTCAATCCGGACATCAGCA
This sequence comes from uncultured Solirubrobacterales bacterium, assembly GCA_963849675.1. Taxonomy (GTDB): domain Bacteria; phylum Actinomycetota; class Thermoleophilia; order Solirubrobacterales; family Solirubrobacteraceae; genus Palsa-465. The sequence continues at coordinate 299,041 of CAWKIW010000004.1, forward strand.
GGAGCCCGCCACCGATCGCGGCCAGGCTCGCCGACATCAGAACACGCGCGTGCACCCGCGCCATCAGGGCGACGGCGAGCGGCGCGACCAGGAACGGAACCAGCGTGATCGGCAGATAGCGGAGCCCCGCCTGCAGCGGCGAGTAGCCGAGGTAGTTCTGCAGGTACAGCGTCAGGTACAGAAACAGCGCGAACAGCGAGGCCGATACCGCGGCCGCGGCGAGCTGGACGCCGGTGAACGCGCGCCGGCGGAACAGCTCGAGCGGGAGCATCGGCTCCTGTACGCGCTGCTCGATCGCCGTGAACGCCGCGAGCATCGTCGCGGCCCCGCCGAACAGTCCGAGGATCAGAGGGCTGCCCCAGCCCTCGTCGTTTCCGCGCAGGAGCGCCAGCACGAGCATCACCAGCGCGCTGCTGAACGTGACAAGCCCGAGCCAGTCGATGCGAGTCGCGTTGGGATCGCGGGACTCCCGGATCCGCAGGAACGTCACGGCGACCGCCGCGATGCCGATCGGGACGTTCAGGAAGAACACCCACCGCCAGCCGAATGCGCTCGTGATCGCGCCGCCGACCAGCGGCCCGACCGCGACCGCGACGCCGATCGTCGCGCCGTAGACGCCCATCGCCATGGCGCGCTCCCGTCCCGCGGCGAACTCCTGCGCGACGAGCGCGAGCGAGACCGCGAACATCGCGGCGCCGCCGATTCCCTGAATCGCGCGCGAGATGTTCAGGAACGTCGCATCGGGCGCCAGCCCCGCGGCGAGCGAGGCCGCCGAGAAGATCCCGAGCCCGATCGCGAACACGGCTCTGCGGCCGAGGCGATCAGCCAGCGATCCGGCGGTCAGGACGATCGCCGCCAGCGACAACGTGTAGGCGTCGATCACCCACTGCACGTCGGTGAAGCTGGCGGACAGGTCCTTCTCGATCGACGGGAGCGCGGTGTTCACCACCGTGATGTCGAGCAGCAACATGAAGGTGCCGACGCTCACCGCCAGTAAGGTCCACCACTTTCTAGACATCTTGAGATACCTCCGCTTTTGGCGCTGTTGGTGCTAAAATCGTCAGGCAACCTTGTAAGGCTTCCGAACTGTCTGCCAACCTTATCAGGAGTCCTGACGAAATGTCAATCGATTCAGAAACACCACGTCCGCCCTTGATGATTCGGCTGCTCAGCGTGGCCTTCGACGACTTCTGCGAGGACCTCGAGCGGCGCCTGGCGGATACGCCGTACAACGACATGCGGATCAGCCACGGGTGCGTGTTCGGCAACATCGACCCCGAAGGGACTCGCCTCACCGAGCTCGCCGAGCGGGCTCGGATGACCAAGCAGTCGGTGGGCGAGGTCACGAGCGACCTCGAGCAGCGCGGCTACGTCGAGCGGGTCCCCGACCCCAGCGACGGCCGGGCGAAGATCATCCGCTTGACCGAGCGCGGGCACGCCGCGCAGGCACTCGGCATCGGGCTGATCGACGAGATCGAGCAGGAATGGGCCGAGCGGTTCGGCGCCGAGCGCGTCGCCGCGCTCCGAGAGGCGCTCGAGGCGATCACCGGAGAGATCCGCGTCGTCGTGGCCGCGTGACCGAGGCCAGGCTCGAGGGCGGCGTTCCCGTCACTGCCGGGTGGTTCGTCGTCAACGCGCGCGACGCCCGGTGGCTGCACAACGACATGCGGACCCTTTGCCGGTTCGGCGGCGAGGGCGAGGCCCACTTCGACGACCTCGGGATCGGCCTGTACTGGATCCAGCCGGGCAAACCGATGTCCCTCTACCACCACGAGGCAGGGCAGGAGGACTTCCTGATCCTGCGGGGCAGGTGCACGGTGATCGTCGAGGGGGAGGAGCGGCCGGCCGGTCCGTGGGATCTGTTCCACTGCCCTCCGAGGACGGCCCACACGATCGTCAACACCGGCACCGAGCCGGCGCTGATCCTCGCCGTGGGCGCGCGCAAGGAGAAGGGAAGCGCCCGCTATCCGTTCGACCCCGTCGCGGCCGGCCGTGGGGCGGGCGTGCCGGACTCGACGACGCCGGCGGCCGAGACGTACGCCGGGTTCGGCGAGCCGCGTCCGGGGCCGGCGCCCGACATCTTCTAGCGGGGCTAGTGCTGGGTCGGCGGCTTGCGCACTCGCTGCGAGCAGCCGTGATCCTTTAGCGCCGTGTTCGCGGCGTTCAGCTGCGGGTCGGTGGGGAACGCGTACAGCTTGGCGAACGTCACCTGGTAGTCCGAGCACTGGCTGTTCGACCAATGCTTCGGTCCGGGGACGCGCTGCGCGCACCCGTGCTGCTTGAGGATCCGGTTGCCGCCGGCCAGCAACAGCCCGCTCGGGTGCGGGTGGCGGACGTTGAACAGCGCCTGCTGGAGCTGGCAATGCGAGTTCGACCACCGCGTGGCGGTCGCGGCCCCCGCCGGCGCCACCGTCCAGGCCGCGGCGATCGCGGCCGTGGTGGCGATCGATGCGATCCATTTCGTAGTCCGAGTCATGCCCGGATCATGCCTCATGTGCGAGCGATGAGCGCCGCCACGCCGTCGAGGATCCGCTCGAGGCCGAACTCGAACTCGCTATCGGGATCGTCCTCATCCGACAGCGCCCCCGAGGCGACCGCGTCGCGCTAGCGCGGGGAAGTCGCCGCCTTCGATCAAAGCGCCGAGCATCCGCGCGTAGGTCGGCATCACCTGCTGTCCGCCGGCTCCGGCGGCGAGGTCGAGGTCGAGCGTGACGTCATTGCGGACGAAGCCGCTCACGAGCAACACGGTCGACAGCTTCTGCTGCTCGGACAGGGGCGTCTCGGCGCAGGGCTCGGAGCGCGTTCTCGAGCCAGGCGACGTTGTTCGGGCCCATCGGTGGCGCGCTTATCGGGACTCGCAGCGCCCACGGGTGGCGTCGGTAGGCGTCGCGGACACCGACCGCCCAGCGTCTCAGGCCGGAGCGCCAGTCCTCGCCGGGTGGCGCGGGCGGCGGCATGCCGAGGGCCCCGTCGACCATCAGCGTCAACAGCTCGTCCTTGGCGGCGACGTAGCGGTAGAGCGACATCGTCCCGACGCCGAGCTCGGCGGCGACGCGCGTCATGGACAGCGCGCCGATGCCCTCGGTCATCGCGACCTTGATCCCCGCCGCGACGATCCGATCGAGCGTCAGCCCGGGCTTGGGACCGCGCGTCGGCCGCTGACGCCGCCCCCAGGCGAGCTGGATGCTGGGCGGGATGAGGTCTTCGTCGTCGTCGGTCATCAAGTCGGTATTTGACATCACCGAGTAACTGCGTATGCTCTACGCATTAGAGCGTATGCCATACGCAGTTTACTCACCAATGCGAGAGAGAGGCCGATATGAGCGAGAACCCTGCCATCGACGTCCACGACCTAGACGAAGTCATACCGATCCGTCCGCGTGCTCGACGGCATCGACCTGAGCGTCCCAGCCGGCACGGTGTTCGCGCTACTTGGGCCGAACGGCGCCGGCAAGACCACGACGGTCCGGATCCTCGCGACGCTCGTCACGCCCGACGGCGGCTGGGCGCGCGTCGCCGGCCACGACGTCGTCGCCGACCGGCACGCGGTCCGGCGACGGATCAGCCTCACCGGGCAGTACGCCGCGCTCGACGAGATCCAGACCGGGAGGGAGAACCTCGAGATGATGGGCATACTGCGGCGTCTGGCGCCTGCGGTGGCGCGCGTGCGCGCCACCGAGCTGCTCGAGCGGTTCGACCTGGCTGACGCCGGCGACCGGCGCGTCATGGGGTACTCCGGCGGCATGCGACGGCGGCTGGATCTCGCGGCCAGCCTCGTCGCGAGCCCCGAGGTGATCTTCCTCGACGAGCCCACGACCGGCCTCGATCCGCGCGCCCGCCAGGCCATGTGGGAGGTCGTGACCGGCCTGGCCGAGGCCGGCGTCACGGTGTTCCTGACCACCCAGTACCTAGACGAAGCCGAGCGTCTCGCCGACACGATCGCGGTGCTGGACCGGGGTCGGATCGTGGCCAAGGGGACGGCCCGCGAGCTCAAGGAGCGCGTCGGCGGCGCGCGGCTCGATCTGCAGCTGGCCGACCCACCGGGCTTCGAAGAGCTGATCGATCACCTCGGGGCGCGCGCCCTGCACTCCGACCGCTCGACGCTGACGATCGGGGTCGCGACCGACGGGAGCGCCGCCGACGCGCGGGCGCTGTTTGACGAGCTCGATCCCGAGGGGACTCGGATCGCCCGGTTCGCACTCCGGACGGCGAGCCTCGACGACGCCTTCCTGACTCTGACCCGAGACCACACCGACCCACGAGAAAGCGAGATCGCAAATGTCTGAATACGTCGTCCAACCACTCATCACCCGCGCCCTTCGGCTGTCGCTCCGGAACGTCGAGGGCATGATGACCGCGCTGATGCTGCCGGTGATCATGATGCTGATGTTCGTGTACCTGTTCGGGGGCGCAATCAGCACCGGCACGCGGTACGTGGACTACGTCGTGCCGGGCGTGCTGCTCGTGTGCATCAGCTTCGGTGCCGGGACGACCGCGGTCACCGTCGCCCACGACCTCGCCGCGGGGATCATCGACCGATTCCGCTCGATGGACGTGCGCGGTGAGGCTCTGATCAGCGGCCACGTGATCGCGAGCGTCGCGCGCAACCTGGTGTCGGCGGCGCTGGTCGTCGTGGTCGCCCTCGCGATCGGCTTCCGTCCACACGCGGACGTGCCGCACTGGCTGTTGGCCGTCGGAATCCTGGCGTTGTTCGTGCTCGCTCTGTCCTGGTTCGCCGCGGCGATCGGGATCGTCGCTCGCACGCCCGAGATGGCCCAGGGAATCTCGTTCCTGGTGAGCTTCCTGCCGTACGTCAGCAGCGCGTTCGTGCCGATCCACACGATGCCCTCCGGGCTCCAGGTCGTGGCCCGCAACCAACCCGCGACCGCGGTGGTCGACACGATCCGCGCGTCGCTGGGCGGCGGCCACGTGGGCGCGGACGCGTGGCATGCGATCGCCTGGAGCGTTGGCATCATCGTCTTCTCGATCGCACTGTCCGGAGTCCTGTTCCGCCAACGCGCGCGGTGAGGTGGCTCGAAGCCGCTGCGAGCGGTTAGGCTGCGGTCCCAGCGGCATGGCGTTCGATCTGGTCATCGACATCGAGAACACCCCGGGTGCGCTCGCGCTCGTCGCCGCGGCGATCAGCGATGCCGGCGTGAACATCGCTGCGGCGACTTGCATCGGGACCGGCGAACGCGCCGAGATGCACATCCTCGTCCCGCACGCCGAGGCCGCGAGGCACTCGCTGGCGATCTCGCATCTTGCCGTCAACCGTGAGCGAGAGGTCGTCGTGATCGACGTCGAGGACCGCCCGGGCGTGCTGGCCGACCTGACCCGCAAGATCGCAAAGGCCGGGGTCGACCTGGACCTCGTCTACGTCGCCACCCGAAACCGAGTGGTGTTCGGGTCAGCCGACCTGGCGGGACTGCGGGCCGCGCTCGACGTGGCGGGCTGACCGGAGCGGCGGTTCGGGCGGGAGTCCGCGTCGGTGCCGAGCGCGCGCAACGCGAACGGCCACGTTGACCGTGACGTCAATCACGAGGATCAGCACCAGCGACCAGTACCTGGCGAATCCGTGACGTAGATCGCCTACCAGAAAGATCGCGGTCCAGATCCCGATAAAGACGCCGAGCGCCGTGCAGATGTTGACCGCGGCGGTCAGGTACGGCGTGTCCAGGTACTCGGGATCCGGCTCGATCGAGTGGTCCGGCATCTGGGATCGCCAGCTGAGGAACGTCGGCTCACGCATGGCCGCATCGATTGGCTACCCATTCCGGCGCCGCGCCACTCTCCGGACGCGAGCTGTCACAGCCGCCCGGGCTACCCCGTCAAAGCTGGTGCAATTCCAAATCTAGGAGCAGACCATGAAAGTGTTCGTTGCAGGCGCGACAGGAGCGATGGGAAAGCAGCTGGTGCCGCGGCTGGTCGCCGCCGGCCACCGGGTCGTCGGGACAACGCGGAGCGAGGCCAAGCAGGGGGCGTTGCGGGACCTGGGCGCGAAGCCGATGGTGGTCGACGCACTCGATGCCGAGCAGGTCGCGAGCGCCGTCGCCGAGGCGGAGCCCGATGTGATCCTCCACGAGCTGACCGCGATCGAGACGTTCGACATGCGCCACTTCGACCGCAGCTTCGCGATGACCAACCGGCTGAGGACGGAGGGCACCGATCATTTGCTGTCGGCTGGGCGGGCGATCGGCGTCAAGCGGTTCGTCATCCAGAGCTACACGAGCTGGCCGTACGCACGGACCGGCGGTCCGGTCAAGACCGAGGAGGACCCGCTCGACCCGACGCCGGCGCGCGAGATGCGCGAGTCGCTCGCCGCGATCCGACACCTCGAGACGGCGGTCACGAACGCCGACTGGACCGAGGGGATCGTGCTTCGGTACGGCGGGTTCTATGGACCCGGCACATCCCTGGCCCCGGGGGGCGAACAATTCGAGATGGTGCGCAAGCGCAAGTTCCCGGTGGTCGGCGACGGTGGCGGAGTGTGGTCGTTCATCCACATCACGGACGCCGCCGAGGCGACCGTCGCGGCCGTCGAGCACGGTAAGCGCGGTATCTACAACGTCGTCGACGACGATCCGGCCGCGGTCGCCGAGTGGCTGCCGGCGTTGGCGGAGTCGATCGGCGCGCCGAAGCCGTGGCATGTCCCCCGGTTCGTCGGGCGCATGCTCGCCGGCGAGGCCGCGATCGTGATGATGACCGAGATCCGCGGGGCGTCGAACGCGAAGGCCAAGCAAGAGCTCGGCTGGGAGCCCAGGCATCCGAGCTGGCGCGCGGGGTTCGCGGCATGAGCTCGGGGTCGGGCGCCAGCGAGGAGTTGCTCGACGAGCTGCGACCGGTGTCGTTCGCGATCGCCTACCGGATGCTGGGCAGCGTCGCCGAGGCCGAGGACATCGTCCAGGAGTCGCTCCTACGGGTCCACCGCGCGGTCGAGGCGGGCGAGCGGATCGATTCGCCGCGCGCGTTCGTCGCGACGATCACGACCCGGCTGGCGATCGACGAGCTGCGCTCGGCTCGGGCGCGCCGGGAGCGCTACGTGGGGGAGTGGCTCCCGGAGCCGATCCTCACCGACAGCCGCGACGATCCGGCAGAGCACGCCGAGATCGCGGACTCGTTGTCGATGGCGATGCTCGTCCTGCTCGAGACGCTGTCTCCCGAGCAACGCGCCGTGCTGCTGCTGCGCGACGTGTTCGACTACGGATATGGCGAGATCGCCGCGATCGTCGGCAAGAACGAGGACAACGTCCGCCAGCTGGCCGCGCGGGCGCGAGCGCACGTCGAGGCGGGCCGTCCCCGGTTTCAGACCTCGCGCGAGCAGCGAGACGCGCTCGCCCGCCGGTTCTTCGCAGCGGCGACGGAGGGTGATCTCGCCGGGCTCGAAGCGCTGCTCGCCCAGGACGTGGTGCTCACCGGGGACGGCGGCGGTAAGGTGCCGGCGCTGGCGCGGCCACTCCAGGGTCGCAATCGCGTCGCTCGCGCGCTCTTGAACTGGACCAAGCTCGGGGCGCGCATCCCCGGGGCCTCGGTGCGACCGGTCGAGGTCAACGGGATGCCGGGGGCGCTGCTGCTCGACGGCGAGGACCGGCTGCTCGGCGTGTGGGCGCTCGAGATCGCCGGTGGTCAGATCCGGGGCGTGAACTCGATCGTCAACCCCGAAAAGATCGCCCACCTGGGTCCGGTGGCCGATCTGAAAGCGCTCCTGGCCGCTCCTCATGCAATGCGCCCGGATCCTCCGCCGGATCCGGGCAGCTCCGGGATATAATCGCGACCCGACCCGGGCAAGATCACATCCGCAGGTACGACGCGCCGTTGATGTCGATGACCGTGCCGCTTGCCATCTCGGCCTGCGGGGAGGCGAGGTAGAGCACGGCGGCGGCCACCTCCTCGGGCGTGGCGACGCGCCCGAGCGGACTCTCGGCGCGGCGCGCGCGTCCCCGCTCGCCCTCGAGCTCGTGCGCCGCCATGTCGGTCTCCGTGAACCCCGGGGCGACCGCGGTGACCGAGATCCCGCGCGGCCCGAGCGAGCGCGCCAGCGACTGGCCGAACGCGATCAGGCCGGCCTTGCTGGCGCCGTATCCGGGTTGGTCCGGCTCGCCGCGGAACGCCCCGCGCGAGGCGACGTTGACGATTCGCCCGCCGCCGCTCATGTGCTGCACCACGCACCAGGTCACGTTGGCGGCGCCGATCAGGTTGACGCCGAGCGTGCGGCGCCACGACTCCTGCCACTCCCAGTAGGACGTGTCGGTGATCGGGTGCGGCTCGAAGATGCCCGCGTTGTTCACGAGCACGTCGATCCCGCCGAACGCCTCCGCGACCTCGTCGACCATCCGGCGGACGGCGCCGGCATCGATTAGGTCGGCGCCGACGACGATGTGGCCGTCGCCGGGCAACGACGCTCGTACTTCGTCGGCCTGCTCACGCCGCGCGCCGTAATGGACCGCGACGCGGTCGCCCGACTGCGCGAACGCGGCCGCGACGGCGGCGCCGATGCCCCGGGAGGCACCGGTGACCAGCACCGCCCGGCTCCTGTTGTCCGTGTCGGGCATGCTGAGGCGCGCGGGCGCAGGCTAGGTTACGACGCGGGTCAGCAGCGATCGCAGCGTCGCGCGCTCATCGTCGTTGAGCGCGGACAGGAGCTCGTCGCCGATCTCCTCCTGGGCGCGCTCGGCGCGTTCCAGCGCGGTCCGGCCGTCGTCGGTGATTGCGACGACGTGGCGGCGCCGGTCGGAGGGGTCCCGCCGGCGCTCGACGTAGCCCATGTCCTCGAGCTCGTTGAGGAGCAGGACGCAGTTGTTGGGGTCGAGCCACAGCGCCTCGCACAGCTGCTGCTGCTGGAGGCCGGGGGCGCCCGCGCGCAGGTAGCTCAGGACCATCAGCTGCCGCAGCTTGATCCCAAGCCGCTCGTCGGTGCTGCGCTTGTGGATGACCTTCGCCAGCCGCAGCAACATCACCACCGTCCCGGGTGAGGTGTCTACGTGCATGTCGGTCTCTTTCGGCGGCGGCTACGCCGGCGCCTTCGTCAGTCTCTTTCGGCGCCGGCTACGCCGCGCCTTCGGCAATTTGCAGGGTATCAGGATTATCATCTTGCATCAGATGATAGTCCATGGTACATTGATCATCAATCGCATAGCGACAAGCTTTGAAGAGGGGATGATCACTATCAATAGTCTAATTAGTGGAGAGCGACGCCGGTGGGTCGCTCTGGCAGTCGTGTGCATGGGTCAGCTGATGATGGTGCTCGACGCGACGATCGTGAACGTCGCGCTCCCGTCGATGCAGCGTGACCTTGGCTTCTCGCAGGCGAACCTGGCGTGGGTGATCGACGCGTACATGATCGCGTTCGGGAGCTTCCTGCTCCTGGCGGGGCGGCTCGGCGACCTGCTCGGGCGCAAGCGCCTGTTCCTGATCGGACTGGTCGTGTTCACGCTCGCCTCGGTGGCCTGCGGGATCGCAAACGATCAGGTCGTGCTGATCGTCGCGCGGTTCATCCAGGGCCTCGGCGGCGCGGTCGCGTCGGCTGCGGTGCTGGCGCTGCTGATCACCGAGTTCCCGAAGCCGTCCGAGCGCGCGATCGCGATGAGCGTGTACACGTTCATCGTCTCGAGCGGCGGCTCGATCGGACTGCTCGCCGGCGGCGTGCTCACGCAGTCGCTGAGCTGGCACTGGATCTTCTTCATCAACGTGCCGATCGGGATCGTGACGTTCCTGCTCGGGCGGGTGCTGATCAGCGAGACCGAGCGCACCGGCCTCGGCCAAGGCGTCGACGTGCTCGGCGCGGTGCTCGTGACGGTGTCGCTGATGCTCGGCGTCTACGCGATCGTCAAGGTCACCGAATATGGTTGGGTCTCGGCCCACACGCTGGGCTTCGGCGGGGCGTCGCTGGCGCTGTTGGCGGCGTTCGTCGCGGTGGAGTCGCGTTTGGCGAACCCGATGTTTCCGCTGCGCATCCTGCGCGTGCCGGGTCTCGCGGCGTCGAGCGTCGTGCGCGCGTTCCTGGTCACCGGGATGTTCTCGACGTTCCTGCTCGGAGTGCTCTACCTCCAGCACGTGCGCGGCTACGGCGCCCTCGAGACGGGGTTCGCGTTCCTGCCGCTGACGCTGATCATGGGCGTGATGTCGTTGGGCGTCACGGCCCGGCTGATGGGGCGCTTCGGACCGCTTCGGGTCCTGCTCGTCGGGCTGGCCGCGATCGCCGGCTCGCTGGTGCTGCTGTCGCAGTTGCCGGCGCACGCCAGCTACTTCCCGACGATCCTCGTGCCGTTCGCGCTTCTCGGCCTCGGCGCGGGAATGTCGTTCCTGCCGCTGATGACGATGGCAATGGCCGAAGTCCCGCTCGCGGATGCCGGGCTGGCCTCGGGAATCGTGAACGCCTCGCTCCAGATCTCGGCGGCGATCGGGATCGCGGCGCTGGGCACGGTCGCGGCCCAGCGGACCAAGGTGCTCTCCGGCCTCGGCCAGCACCCCGTGCAGGCCCTCACCGGAGGGTTCCACCTGGCCTGGGCGATCGGCGCCGGCACCGTCCTGGTCGGGGCGCTGGTCGCGCTCGTGTGGCTGCGGTCGCCCGCGCGCCCGGCCGAGGAGGTCGTGGAGCTGCGTGAGGATGACCCCGTTTCGTATGAACTGGAGGCAGCATGATGGCTACGACAACCGATTCCCAAGTTCAGGTCCGGCGGCTACGGGACCGCGCGCAGCGGCGCAAGCCGCTCCGCCTGTGGATCAGTCGGCGCGCGGCTCGCAACGGCAACGGCACCGATGAGTTCGTGACCCAGGTCCGGCTCGGGAAGGCCGAAGCCGTGGTCGTTCCGTGGGTGCCGGTCGAGGCGACTGTGCCTCGCTGAGCGCTGGAGGCGCTAGGGAGTGACGGCGCGCCGCGCAAATCGCGCGGCGCGCGTCGTTCAGGACCGACCAGTCCAGGCGGCGGTGGTCACTGACGGATTAACCCCCGTTTGCGTGTCAAGGATGGATCGACTCGCACGGAACGCCTGGTCGGAGTGACCCGCTCTCATACAGATACCCACACACGCGGCCGGTACGCGCCTCCATTCCGCTCCAGTACCACCCGTAGGTCTGGCTGAACACCTCGTGACCGTAGTCCCGCTCCCAAACGGCGCTCACCGCCCGGCATCCCACGTGGACCGCGGAGCTGTCGGTGCGGTAAACCTGCCCGCTCGTGTTCGTATAGCGAAGCACCCATTTGTAGTTACACACCGTGCCGGCGCCGGTCCAGCTCATGTGCACCAGCGAGACCGACAGTCCGCCGCGCGTGGGCGTGCCCTCCAGGTCCATGCAGGTATAGGCGGAGCTGACGCCCTTGATCCCGAAACCGCTCGACGTGCACCCGAACGCGCTGGCGCTACTGGCCGCCGGGAGCGCCACCAGCGCTCCGACGGTCGCGAGCAGTGCGAGTGACAGGACCAGGCCGTGCCGATTGCTGCGGCGGATCAGACGATACCGGACGTTCGCAGAAGCGGTGCTGCTCATCGGTGCCACCTTTCGTTGTGTGGACGGTGACGTGAGGACGCGCCGTCAGGCAACGAGCATGCTCCCCACGCCAATTGCTCGCTTACCTGGGAAGACGCGCGAGCCGCCCCGGCTATTCCATCGAGGTCACACCGATTTAGGTAACTGTCAGGTCAGCCCTGGTTACGGCAGCCCGGCGTTCGGGATGTCGACCGTCGTGGTCAGGAGCACCGCCTCGCTTGCGGCCATGCGCGCGTGCTCGTGGAAGTCCGGCGCCGCGCAGGCAACCAGCGTCCGGCCGTCCTCGCCACCGAGCCCGCACGCGAACACGCCGAGCCCGTCCGGCATCGCGACCTCGTCGACGATCTCACCGCCGGGCGCGACGCGGCAGACGGCCCCCGCGAGTGCGTTGGCGGCCCACACGTGTCCCTCGGCGTCGAGCGCGCAGCCGTCGGGGGCGAACGTGACCGCGGACAGCATCTCCTCCGTGCCCCCCGGCTCGGGTGACGGTTGTACCTGGGCCCACACGCGGCGCCCGGCGAGCGACCCGTCGGCCTGGATGTCGAACGCGGCGAGCCGCGCCGCGAACGTCTCGGCCACGATCAACGTCCCGTCGTCGGTGATCACCATGCCGTTTGGGAACCAGAGATCCTCCGCGGCGACGGTGGCGGCACCGTCAGGGTCGATGCGGAGAAGGCCGGCCGGCGCCGGCGTGCCGCCCCCCATGAGGTCAAAGCCGAAGTTGCCCACGAACGCTCTGCCTCGGCGGTCGACGATCATGTCGTTCACGTGACCGGTGACCAGGTCGGACACGTCCGCGTGCGTGGTAACGGTGCCGTCCGCGCTGCGTCGCAGGACCCGGCGGTCCTTCATCGACACCACGAGCATGTCCCCGTCGGGGAGCCAGCCCAGCCCCGACGGCTGGGCCTCGACCTCCAGCTCGAGCCGCTCGCCGCCGTCGGCGTCGTAGCTGAAGACGGCGTGGCGGTAGAAGTCCGAGACCCACCACCGGTTCTGGTGCCAGCGTGGACACTCGAAGTAGTTACCTCCCTCGACCAGCGTCGTCAGCGTTCGATTCTTGGTTGTGCTCATGTCTTCTCCTCAAGCTGGGACGGCCACGCGCGCGGTTTCCATGAACGTCTGGAGCTCGCGACGGATGTCCGGACCGCACGGTTGGAACACCAATTCGGTCACGCCGCCGGCGGCGAGCTCTCCGAGCCGGGCCGCGACCTGATCGGCGGTCCCGCTGACCGTCGCCTGCTCGAGCATGGCGTGGCCGCCCGCATCCCAGGCGGCCTGGTCGGCTTCGTTGAGGCCGACACAGTGCTGCACGTGGACGGCGAGGTGGCGCTCGTTGGGCGCGGTGCGCTCGACGACCGCCTGCCACTCCGCGCCGCCCGGAAGCTCGGACAGCGGCGTGTTGAACTCGTACGCGCCGTGGTAGGCGAGCGCAAGGCCGGGTCCGCCTGCCGCTCGCACGCGCTCCGAGCTGCGATCCTCGGCGTCGTCGAGCACCGTGCCCCAGAACAGGTAGGAGACGTCCGAGAACTCCTTGGCGAAGTCGGGCAGCACGAGCGTGGCATACAGCGCATCGGCGAGCTCGCGCGCGACGCCGGCTCCCTTGGGTCCGAGCGCGCTGATCAGCACAGGGATCTCGACGGGTCGCGGGGCTCCGTGGCCGGGCGGATGCAGCATGCGCATGCGCGCGCCCTCCCATTCGATCGTCTCACCTCGCAGCAACCCGCGGTAAGCACGGATGTAGGCGTCCATGTACGCCCAGGGGATCGCGCGATAGCCCATCGCGCGACGCCCGGAGAAGCCCGGTGCCGAACGCAACCGCCACGCGGTCGGGCGCCAGCGCCACGAGTGCGGCGGTGGCCGCGGCGTTCACCATCGGATGGCGCAGGCTGGGCACAAGCACGCCCGGACCGAGGCCGATCCGCTCGGTGCGCTGCGCCGCCAGCGCGAGCATCATCCACACGTCCGGGCTCTGCTGCGGCGTGTCGTAGAGCCATGCCCGGTCGTACCCAAGCTCCTCAGCAAGTGCGACGTGGTCAGGCGAATCCATCGTGGTTGGGGACGCGCATGAAATCTTCATCAGCACCCTTTCTGTGACCCAACTACCTCTGCTCTCGCCTTCCCCCTTTCCCTGGGGCGCTCGAACGTAACCGGGCTTTTGAACCTCGTCAGGCCGGGACGTAGCGCGCGCCGAGCGCCGCGGCGAGGTTTCGGTGCGCGGGGCCGGTGCCGACCAGCGTCGAGCGCGCCGGGTCGAGATCGTGGGCGCGCGCGAACGCGAGCGGCAGTCCAGGCAGCGGCGGCCGGCACCAGCAGGCGGGCGGACCGCTCGGGTGAGGACAAAGCGCGCCTTCGACGTGACCGTCGATGAGGCGCTCGACTTTCGCGATGGCCGGATTCAACATGTCCGGCGTGCCGTCCGGGCTCCAATCGAACACGAGGTGCGGGACGTGCCGGTCGACTTGCTCGAGCGTGTGTTCCCAGCCCGGGCGCTCCAGCGCGCCCGCGGCGACGAACACGCCGGCCCCCATGGCGCCACGGAGGGGCGAGCGGGCGAACGCGATTGTCTGGACGCTCGCGAAGCCCTCGTCGGTCGCCGGCGGCTCGAGCTCGCGGAACGTCCGCATCTGCGACGTCGGCGCGAGCAGGCCGGCGTGACGGCGCGCGAGTTCCCGCAGCTCGTCGGGGGCCGGAAGCGTGCCGAACTCCTCGAGCATCCGCACGACGAGGTTGACCTGGGCTTGCGCGAGCGGCGTGTCGAGCCACACGCAGCGAACCGGAGCTCCGTGGCGGTCAGCGGCGTCGACCACGTAGCTGCGCGAGACGCGCGTCAGGTACGTGTTGTCGAGGACGATCCGGGGGACGCCCGACGAGAGCTCGTGGTCGAGCGCGTCCGCGAGCTCGCGCAGCGTGCCTCCGCGCTCGTCGCGGTTGAGGCGAACGTAGCCGCGACCGGCGTACTCACTCGCGACCAGGCTCTTGCCGGCGCCCGGAACGCCCATCACGAGGACCACCTCGGCGTCCCGGGCGGTGGCGGGCCCCGGCTCGGCCCGCGGCGCGCGGGCGCCTCCAAACGCGCGCGCGCAGTAGCGTCCTGGCGGCGGCGTCGAGGGTCAGCCCGGCAGCTCGGGCCGCCGACCGTGCCGTAGCCGGGCGGCGCGCGCCGGGGATCGGGATCACGACGGGGGACAGATCGAGCAACCACGCGAGCGCCACCTCGGCCGGCGTCGCACCGAGCATGTCCGCGGCTTCGGCCAGCCCCTCCTGCTGACGGCCTGGCCGGCCCGCGCGGCGCGGCCCGCCTAGCGGGGAGTGGGCGATCACCGCGATTCCCAGCTCCTCGCAGCGCTCGACGATGCCGCCGCGGAGCGCGCCCTCGTCATGAGGGCCGAGCGCCACCTCCACCGCGCTGATCGAGACGAGATCGAGAGCCTCGTCGAGCTGCTGGCGGTTGACGTTCGAGACTCCGGCGCGGCGGACCAAACCCTGGTCGAGGAGACGGGCGAGGGCGCGGACGGAGGTCCTCCACGGGGTCCGCGGGTCGGGCGCATGGATCAGGTACAGATCGATCGGCACGCCGTCGAGCGCGACGAGGCTCGCTTCGCAGTCCCGGTGAAGAGCCTTGGCGCGGCCGTCCGGTATCCACGCCCCGGCCGGCCGGGTCATCCCGCCCTTGGTCACTACGCGCGCGCTCATCTCGGCTCTGGACGCCCGCAGGGTGTCCGCGAGCAGGCGCTCGTTGTGGCCGAGGTCCGACTCGCCGCGGCCGTACGCGCGGGCGGTGTCGAACACGGTCACACCCGCCGCGAGCGCGGCCGCGATCGTCTCGCGCGCGAGCGCCTCGTCGCGGTCCGGGTCGGTTGACATGCGCATGCAGCCGAGGCCGATGCGGAGCTCCGAGGCGTGAAGCCAACCAGGACGATTCAGGCGCCGTAGCGTACGTGACCCGAGCCGGCGCTATGATTTGAGTCATGGGCGGAGTCAGCACGCCGAGATTCGGCACGGAGTCCGTTGTGCTGAAGCGCAAGCGCGGCGGGCAGAGCAGGCTGATCGGCAAGGAGTTGGGGTGCCCGGGAGCTGCCCGCGCCGCGAATCCGTCGGATCGTGGCACGACGCCCAGGCGGCGGACAAGACGGCGGATGGCCCGGGCACCCGCTCGACGACGTCCGGCCGACGGACCGAGGCCTGGTGACTCGCTGATATCCTAGGCGGCGCCGGGATCATCTGGGCTCATGTCGAAGCTCGGTTCCTTCGACTCGATGCGGGGCCGCGGTGGCGTCAGGCGCTCGAGCGATACCGGAGCGCGACGGGCTCCGGAGGAAGCGTGATGCACCGCGCCGAGCCTGCTCGTGGGGGAGACCGGGGTGCTCGTCGTCGCCCACAAGCTGGCCTCGCCGGCCGCGGACTCGGATCGGCTGCGCGAGCTGATCCGGGCGAACCGCGAATACCCGACCTGGGAGCTGTTGTATGGCTCGCCGGGCACGATCCTGGCGGCGCGGGCGTGCGGCTTCGAGGATGAGTGGCGCGACAGCGCGGAGTTGCTCTACGAGCAGTGGGACGGGTCCTCGGACATGTGGAGGCACGAGATCTCCGGCCGCGTGCGGCCGTATCTCGGCCCCGGCCACGGCTTCGCCGGCAACGTCCATGCGCTCCGCGGGTTCGTCGAGCGAGGAGATTCTGCGTGAGCGCGTCGCGAGGCTGCTGTCCCGAACCGCCGGGCGCGAAGGCGGGCTGGTCAACTGGCCGCCCGAGGACCGTCCGCTGGCGGAGGTGGCGTCATCGATCCGGGTGCAGTGGTGCCACGGTGCCCCAGGAATCGTCAGCACGCTCGGCGACCTGATGCCGCTCGAGCTGGCGATCGCGGGCGGCGAGCTGACCTGGCGCGCCGGGCCGCTGCGCAAGGGGCCGGGTCTGTGCCACGGCACCGCCGGCAACGGATTCGCGTTCCTGAAGCTGCACGACCTGACTCGCGATCCGCGTGTGGCTGGAACGCGCGCGCCGGTTCGCGATGCACGCGATCGAGCAGGTTGACCGGGAGCGATCGTCGCTCGGGCGCGGCCGCTACACGCTGTTCACCGGCGACGTCGGCGTCGCGCTGTACCTCCGCGCGTGCCTCGAGGTAGACCCGGAGTTTCCGATCCTCGACGCCTTCTAGTCCGCGGATCTCATGCGGTCAGTCCCTCGGTGGCGATCAACAGGACGCGGCTGCTCGAGTCCAGAGCGACCGCGCGGCGAAGCGCCTCGCACGCGGGATCGCCGGCGAGCGCGCGGAGCGCCGCGAGCGGGGCGGCGCCGCATTCACCGATGGCAAGCCCGGCGCTCGCGAGCTCGCGCATGGCGTCGGCCGCCTCGGCATCGGTGACCGTGATCGTGCCGTGGATCCCGTCGCGGAGCGAGGGCCATGCGGCCGGGGAGACCTCGGCGCAGTCGAGGCCGGCCATCGTGGTACCGGGAGTCTGGATCCGAGTGGGGTGGCCGGCGGCAAGCGATGCGGTGAGACAGGCGGCGGTCGCCGGCTCGACGCCGATCACGCGAGCGTGGGCGCTGGCCGCGTATCGGGCGGTCGCGGCGGCGAGCGACCCCACGCCGACCGGGACCAGAATCAGATCGTGGATGCCCTGAGAGGCAGCCTCGGCGAACAGCGTCTGGTACCCGTCGATCACCCAGTGCGCCGGGCGCGAGGCGCCGACGTCTGCGATCTCGAGGCACCCGGGCTCCGTGGCCGCGGCGCGAGCCTGCTCGACGGCCTCCTCGTAGTCGCCGTCTACGACCGTGATCGCGGCTCCCTCTCCCGCGATCGCGCTCCGGCGGCGCTCGCTCGATCGCGCCGGCAGGAACACGCGGCAGCGCAGTCCACGCCAGGAGGCGACGCGCGCGACGGCACGCCCGTGATTGCCGGCGCTGGCGGCGATCAGGGTGTCCGCGGACGGGTGCTCGCGCAGCGCGCGCTCGACCGCCCAGGACGCGCCGAGCACCTTGAAGGCCGGCAGCCCGAAGCGGTCAGACTCGTCCTTGACGGTCACCGCGGCGAGCCCGAGTCCCTCCGCCACCGCCTCGAGCTCGTGCACCGGCGTCGGCCGATAACCGGGTAGGGCGGCGTGGAAGGGCCGCGCTTCGCCCGAGGGCGCTGCGACGTTGCCAGGGTCGACGGCGGGATTGACGAGCGATCTCAACTGCACATCTGCTCGGCGACCGCGACCAGGATGTCGGTCACCGCGCCCATGGCGGACACGCTGACCCACTCCTCGGCGCGTGGGCGCCTTCGCCGGTCGGGCCGAACAGGATCGTCGGGATGCCGGCGGCGGCGATGAACGCGGCGTCGGTCCAGTAGCCGGCGCCGGCGACGGCGGGCGGTGTGCCGAGCACGGCGGTCGCGGCGTCGCGCGTGAGCTCCACGATCGGCGCGTCGGCCGCGACCTCGAACGGCTTCGCGCACCAGCAGCGTCGCTGCGACGCCTCGAGCTCGGGATCCTGAGCCCGGCACGCCTCGAGGAGCGATTCGAGCTCGGCCGCGACGGCGGCGCCGGTCTCGTCGGGAAGCGTTCGCCGCTCGATCCCGATCACGCAGCGCGCCGGGTAGCTGGACAGCTCCTCGCCACCCTGGATCGTCGAAGCGTGCACCGACGCGCGTCCCACCAGCGGGTGGAGGCGTCCCTCGAGGTGAGCGTCGAGGTGCGCGAGCGCCGTCAGGATCGGCCCGGTCTTGGCGATCGCGTCCACGCCCAGGTGCGGGCGCGAGCCGTGAGCGGCCCGGCCGCGGACTTCGACCTCGGACCACACGAACCCCTTGTGCGCGATCACGAGCGTCAAGTCGGTCGGCTCGGTGACGATCGCGGCGTCGGCCCGCACCGTCGCCAGGATCTCCTGGACGCCGAGGCTCGAGTGCTCCTCGTCGGCGACGACGGCGACGACGACGTCGCCACTGAGCCCGCGGCCGGCCGCCTCGCGGCAGGCGACGAGCGCCGCGGCGACGCCCGCCTTCATGTCGCATGCGCCGCGACCGTGGAGGCGATCGCCGTCCACGGCGCGGCGTGAACGGGTCGAGCATGCCCTCGACGCTCACCGTGTCGGAGTGGCCGCACAGCAGCAACGTGCGTCCGCCACCGCGGCCGCGGGCGCGGACGACGACGCTCGGCCGGCCGGGGGTTCGCTCGAGCACCTCGGCCTCGAGGCCGCTGTTCGCGCGCCCAGCCGGCGACGAAGGAGGCGATCTCGCGCTCGCCGGCGCCGCCGGCGACCAGCGACGGATTGACCGAATCGATCGCCACCAACGTTTTCAGGAGTTCGACCGCGTCCGCCGGCATGGAGTGAATCCTGACCGGTGACGCCGAGCGGCGCCCCGGGGCCCTTAGGATCGCGGTATGACCGAGCAACCGCTCAGCACTGCGCCGAGCGGCCGGCGGGTGATCGTGACCGGCGCCGCGGGCGGCATCGGGCGGGCGATCGTGGCGGCGCTCGCCCACAGCGGCTGCGCGGTCGCTGCCTGCGACGCTCCCGGCGTGCCGGTCGACGGCGTTCCCGGAGCGGCGGCCACCGCGACCTTCGACGTTCGCGATTCGGAGGCGGTGCGCGAGGGCGCCGCCGGCGCGATCGCGGCGCTCGGCGGGTGCGACGCGGTCGTGGCCAACGCGGGCGTGGTCGACATCATCGATCGTGCCGAGCGGCTCTCCGGCGAGGAATGGCGCAGGGACATCGAGACCAACCTGGATGGCGCGTTCTTCCTGGCCCAGGCGGCGTTCGAGGCGCTCGCCGCATCCGGTGACGGACGGATCGTGCTGCTCTCGTCGGTCGCGGCCGAGTCCGGGGTACCGCGCCAGGTCGCTTACGGCGCGTCGAAGGCGGGCCTGATCGGCCTGGCCCGGACGCTGGCGGCCGAATGGGCGGAGCGGGGGATCCGCTGCAACGTGGTCATGCCCGGATTCGTCGCCACGCCGAAGGTGCTCGCGATTCCGCCGCACGTCCGGGAGTCGGCGCTCGCGCGGATCCCGCTGGGTCGGTTCGCCGAACCCCAGGAGCTCGCCGGGGTCGTCAGCTTCCTGCTGTCACCCGCCGCCGCGTACCTTAACGGCGTTGTGCTCCGCGTCGACGGAGGCTTCGGCCTGTCCCTCTGGTGAGGCGCCCGATGGCACCGAACGGTGGCAGAACGTGATGCTCTACAAGGACGAGAGGCCCGACGTCGAGGTCGGCGTTCTGGCTGCTCCGCTGAGCGTCGCCGCGCAGTGCTCAGGAGAGCGCGGCGCGCTCGCGCTCGGTGAGGACGCGCTTGGTCCGGTTCACGGGGTCCCACGCGACCAGGACCGAGCTTCCCGTCGCGGCGACCGTTCCGTCGAGTAGGCGGATCTCGTTGTGGAGCCGGAGGCTCGACGTGCCCACGTGGCTGATACTGACGATCACGTCGACCTCGCCGTGGTCCTTGCGCACTTCGGTCACGTGGTCGAGGTCTACGTGGGCGAGGACGTAACTGCCGTGCGTGTTGGCGTCTCCGGCGCGGCGCACAAGCTCGGCGACCAACGCGATCCGTCCCTCCTCGATGAGCTCGTGGTATACGGACTGGTTGAGGTGGCCGAGCAGGTCGATGTCACGCCAGCGGAGCTGGACGCGGACGGTGCACTCGAACCGGGAGGCCATCGGCGGCAGTCTATGGTTGCGCGCGGGTTTACGATAAGCGCATGCCCAGGAAGGCGTTGACGTTCATGGGGCGTGTGGGGCTGTTGCTGGCGTTGCTATTCGGGCCGTTGGCGACGATGATCGTGGGCGTGCTGGTGGGGTTACCGGACGGCATCGGCCGCGGGCTGCTGTTGTTCTCGATGATCTGGGTGATGTGCGCTCTGGTGCTCACGCCGGCGATCCTGTTCCCGCCTTCCGATCATTCTCCGGGACCTCCGGGTGGGGACGGTGGCGGCGGTGACGACCCGCCTGATCCGCCTGACCCGCCGCCAAGCGCGCCGCGTGGCGGCCTGCCGCTGCCCGATGCCGAGCAGTCGCGCGAGCGCATCCGCGACCACGACCGCTCCGGCCGTCGCCGAGTGCCGTTGCGCCGTCCCGCCCGGGAGCCGGAGCGCCGGACGGCGCCCGCGCCCTCGGACGAGTAACGCCGCACGTACCGTGGGTCGTCCGTCGCGCCTCGCCCGGGGCGACCGCCGGTGATCAGGCCACCCCGCCCGCTCACCTCGGACGAGCTCGAAGCGCTGCTTGCGGCCGACGTGCCCGCCCGGCTCGCGACGCTCGATCGTCACGGCTTCCCGCACGTGACGCCGCTGTGGTTCGTCTGGGCTGAGGGGGCGTTCCACCTCACGAGCCTTCCAGACCGCGCGCACGTGCGGCGTCTGGAGCGCGATTCGCGGGCCGGGATCTGTATCGACGTCGAGGACCCCGAGCGTGGAGACGGTGAGCGACCGAACCGGCAGGTCCGCGCGGTTGGGACGGCCGAGCTGTTCGCCGACGAGGTCGGCATGTGGACGCGGCAGATCACGCGCAAGTATGTGGCGGGGGCGGCGGCGGCCGCACGCGAGGAGCAGCGAACTGCGGATCCGCGCATCGTCATCCGACTGGCGCCGGTTAGGCTAATCGCGGTGGCAAGCGTCTGAGCCACCATTGGCCGACTTCTACGAACGATGATCAGTCTCGAGCCAGTCGATCAAATCCAGCTGACGATCCTGGTCGACAACCTGACCGATCCGCTGCTCGTCGACGAGGAGGGAATCGCGCGGGTCAACTGGCCAAAGGCGCTGCTCGGCGCGATCCCGCGAGCTGGCTCGCGGACGAGCCCGGAGCTGGGGGTACCGGATGCGCTGATCGCGGAGCCGGGCTTCTCGGCGCTGGTGCGGCTCCGCAAAGGCGAGCACGAGCGCACGCTGCTGTTCGACACCGGGGTGTCGCCCGGCGGGATGGTCGAGAACATGCGCAGGTTGGGGATCTCCCCCGAGGACATCGAGGTGATCGTGCTCAGTCACGGCCACTGGGACCACGTCACCGGGATGGAGGGACTGGTCCGGACGCTCGGGCGTACACACCTGCCGGTGATGATCCACCCCGAGTTCTGGAGCCGGCGACGCATCCGCTTTCCCGGTCTGGAACCGGCGGAGCTTCCTGCCACCAGCCGCCCCGCGCTCGAGGGGATGGGCTTTGAGATCATCGAGGAGCGCCAGCCGTCGTTCGTGCTTGACGGCTCTGCGCTGGTGACCGGCGAGGTCGATCGCACGACCGAGTTCGAGACCGGTTTTCAAGGACACGAGGCCCGGCGCGGCCCCGAGTGGGAGGCCGATCCGCTGATCCTCGACGACCAGGCGCTCGTGGTGCGTGTCCGCGACGAGGGCCTGTTGGTGCTGAGCGGCTGCGGTCACGCCGGCATCGTGAACACGGTGCGCCACGCGCAGAAGCTGACCGGTGAGCAGCGGATCGCTGCAATCGTCGGCGGCTTTCACCTGAGCGGGCCGATGTTCGAGCGGATCATCGAACCGACCGTCGAGGCGCTCGCGACGCTGGCGCCGGCACGTCTCGTCCCCGCGCACTGCACCGGTTGGAAGGCCGTCCATCGAATCGCCGGTCGCTTCCCGGACGCGTTCGTTCAGTGCGCCGTCGGAACCACGATCGAGCTCTGACCGGCGGAGGTACGATTGGCGCATGCCGGAGAGACGGCAGAGCGTCACGGTACGGATCTCACTATTCGCGCTGGTCGCCGTGTTGCTGTCGCCGCTGACCGCCCTGTTCGTGCTGATGATCGCGTCTCCCGCGCTCGCCCGGGTGGCCGCCAACGGGTTCGGGGCATTGGCCGTGATCTTGGCGATCGCCGGGATCATGCTCGCACGGCGGCTGTTCTCCCCATACTGGCGCCAGCCACCGGGTCCGTCTGACTCCGACGGTGGTGACGGCGGCGGTGGCGGCGGCTCGGGTCCGCGGGAACCGGCGGCTCCGCCCGGCGCCCCGCGCGGCGGCATTCCACTGCCCGATGCCGACCAGTCGTACGAGCGGCTGCGTGACCACGATCGGCCCAAGCGCCGCCGGCTGCGCCCGCGCCGCCCGGCCCGCGAACCGGACCGCTCGCCGGTGGCGCGGGTTCGTCTGCCAACCCAGATTCTCCGGTGACCTGCGCCGGCCGGGCTCATGGCTCGCGCCCGCCTGCCAATGGGTCACAACGCGTCACTGTCGTCGCCGAGCACGTGGCGGTTCAGCCAGTCGTTCCGGAACCCACCGCGCGGGTCGAGGCGGTCGAGTAGCGCGCGGAAATCCCCGAGCCGCTCGTAGCGCGGGCCGATCTCGTGCGCGCCGGCCAGGAACAGCTTGCCCCAGTGCGGGCGTGCCCCGAACCGGGCCAACGCGCGCTCCACCTGGACGAGCGCACGGCGGACCGCGCCTGGCTCGGGGGCCCAGGTGAAGTGGATCGCGACCGTGTCCTGCCCGTACTGAGGACTCATCCACAGGGAGTCGGCCGCGATCGTCCGGAACTCGCTCACCTGGATCACTCGCGTAAGGTGCGCCGAGATCCCGAGTATGGCCTCGATCGCGTCGACCCCGTGACGCCTGGGGACTAGGTATTCGGACTGGATCTCGGCGCCGCTGCTGGGTGTGAAGCCCATCCGAAAATGAGGGAGGCGCTCCGACCACGGGCCCGCGACGCCGAGTTGCGGCGTGCAGTTGATCGGGTCGAGGCCGAGAATCGGGTGGCGGTGCTGCGTGGCGGCGGCGGCGCGCGAGAGCACTTCCGCGGACGCCTCTGGCTCGTCCCCGGCGCGGCTCTTGACCCACACCTGGTCGACCGTCTCGCCCCACCGCGTGAACAGGCTGACGCTGTATCCGCTCGAGGTGATCGCGTCGAAGTGGTCGAACAGGTCCCCCCACCGGAGCCCCTCGAAAACGTGCTGGCTCACCTCATAGGCGGGCTCGACGTCGAGCGTGATCCGGGCAACCGCCCCGACGGCGCCGAGACCGACCACGAGCCCGTCGAACTCGGGATCGCCTCGCTCCGCGCGAACCACGCCGCCGTCGGAGGTGACGAACTCGACTGCGCTCACCGCCGTCGCCAGGTTGCCGTTGCCGTCGCCGGACCCGTGCGTCGCGGTCGACACCGCGCCGGCGACCGCGATATGCGGCAGCGAGGCCAGGTTCGCCAGCGCCAGCCCCTCGCGCGCCAACTCGACCGCGAGCTCGCCGTAGCGGACGGCGCCGCCAATCGTCACCGTCATCGCCTCGCGGTCAACGACAACCCTCAGTTCAGCTCCGCGCGCTTGACCCTGGCGTCGACGGCCTCGACGACCTCGGACACGCGATGGCAGATTCCGATGCCCGCCTGGGATCGCAGCTGGCTGCTCAAGCCGCGGCCGCCGATCACGAACTGCGCCGTCGGCCACGCCGCCTGGACCTGCGCGATCGAGTCGACTACCCGGCCCGACAACGCAGGCATGGTCGCGCTCATGCAGATGACGTCCGGCCGATGGCGCAGCACGCTCGCCACGAGCGCGTCCGGCGGCACGTCTGCGCCGAGCATCACGATCCAGTAGCCGGCCCCGCTCAGGAGGTTGCTGACCATTCGCAGGGCGACGATGTGGCGTTCGCCCGCGGGTGTCGCGAGCATCACCCGGTGACCGCGTCGCCCCTGTGCGACCCGCTCGGCCTCGCGCTGGAGCGCCAGCACCCGCATCGAGATCTCGGTGGCGAGATGCTCGTCGGCAACCGAGATCTCGCGTCGTTCCCACAGCTCGCCCATCAGCCAGAGTGCGGGAGTGATGATGCTCTCATCGATCTCGGCGCTGGTGATCCCGGCCTCCATCGCCTCGCGGATGGTGGTCTCTGCGGCGCCCTCGTCCCCGGCGATCAGCGCCGCGGCAAACGCTCGCTCGAACTCGCCGACCCTGCTCGCGCGAAGCTCGCGCGACTCGTTTTCACTGTGGCCCATCGTCTTTCACGCGCGACCATACCGCGTGTCCGTAAGGGATCGCTCGTCTCAGATGTTGCGCCCTGCGTCCTGCCAGTAGCGCTGTCGGATCCGGCGCTTGAAGATCTTGCCGGTCTCCTCGCGAGGCAGGTCGTCGTCGAACACCACGACCTTCGGGACCTTGTACGCGGACAGACGGGATTCGACGTGATCGCGGACGTCCGCGGCTGTCAGCCCGGCCGTCGGCTCGGCATCGACATGCGCGGCGAGGGCCTCGCCGAAGTCGTCGTCGGGGATGCCGAACACGGCCACGTCGCGGACGCCGTCGAGCTCGAGCAGGCAGGCCTCGATCTCGGCGGGATAGATGTTCACGCCGCCCGAGATGACCATGTCGCGCGCACGGTCGGAGAGATGGAGGAACCCGTCCTCGTCGACCCGCCCCATGTCCCCGATCGTGATGTAGCCGTCGCGATCGATCTCGCGCCGCCGGTCCTCCTGGTCGAGGTACGTGAAGCCGGGCCAGTAATCGGGCGGGCGGATGTACACCTCCCCGGTCTCGCCCGGGGCGAGCAACTCCCCGGCCGGGCCGAACACGTGGATGTCCGCGTTCCCGAGTGGCTTCCCGACGGTCCCTTCGTGAGCGAGCCACTCGTGGCTGTCGCAGGCGACGACGATCCCGATCTCGGTAGCGCCGTAGTACTCGAGGATCACCGGTCCGAACCACTCGATCATCCGCCGCTTGACGTGGACGGGGCACGGCGCGGCGGCATGGACGACGCACTCGAGCGAGCTCAGGTCGTAGCGGCCGCGGACCCCGTCGGGGAGCTCGAGCAGCCGCACGAACATCGTCGGGACCGTTTGAGCGTGCGTGATCTGCTGCGCTTCGACGAGCCGCAAGAACTCCTCGGGCTCGAACCGCGGCATGATCGTCAGCTCGATCCCGAGCGCGAGCGCGAACACGGCCTGCGCGTTCGGAGCCGCGTGATACATCGGAGCGGTGACCAGCGTTCGCATGCCCGGCCGCAGGCCCATCGCGGCCAGCGTCGCCGCCGCGACCTGCTGTGATTGCTCCGCTCCCGTCGCCTCGCGCAGCACGCCCTTGGCTAGGCCGGTGGTCCCCGACGTGTAGATCAGGCTCATCCGCGCGCTCGGGACCGCGTCGGCGCGCGGCGTCGCCCCGGAGATCCAGTCGTCGAGCAACGGATGGCGCCCGGTCGCGGGCGCCTCGCCGTAGCGCGCCGCGGTCTCGGGGGGAACCGGCACCTCGATCAGGCGGACGCTCTCGGGCAGCGCCTCCTCCACGGTGGCGACCAGATCGGAGTGCACGAACACCGCCCGCGCGCCCGAGTGGGACACGACGTGCTCTAGCTCACGGCCACGCGAGTGCCAGTTGATCGGCACCGCCACCGCGCCCATCTGAGAGCACGCGGCGCTGATCGCGAGGAAGGTGGGCTCGTTGCGGACCACGATCGCGACCCGGTCGCCCTGCTCGACCCCGGCCTCGGCCAGTGCGCCCGCGATCTTGGCGGCCTGTGCCGTCACGTCATCGTGAGGGATCTCACGCTCGCCGAACCTCACCACCACGACGGCCGTAGCATCGCATGCGTGGACGCGTCCCTGAATCCCGCGCTGGCCGAGGCCCGCTTTTGTCCCAGGTGCGGCCAGCCGGCGGAAGTTGAGTTCCCGCAACGCATCATCTGCCCGCACTGCGGCTACACCGCCTACTACAACCCCAAGCCCGTCGCCGGGGCCATCCCCGTGGACGACGAGCGCAGGGTGATCCTCCTCCGCCGGGGCTTTGAGCCCGGCCAGGGACTATGGACGTTCCCGGGCGGCTTCGTCGATCTCGGCGAGTCGGTCGAGGAGGCTGCGCGCCGGGAGACCGTCGAGGAGCTCGGCATGCGGATCGAGGTCAACGGGCTGGTGGGCGTGTACTCGCGCCCGGAGGACCGCGTCGTGCTGATCGTGTACCGCGCCCGGGCGATGGGACCGCCGCACACGTCTTCCGAGGCGATCGAAGTTCGCGCGTTCGCCGTCGATCAGCTCCCGTGGGACGAGCTCGCGTTCTGGTCGACGGAACTCGCGCTGCGGGACGCGTTCGGGCGCTGATGCGCCCGGGTCAGGCCGGCTCGTGGCTGGCGCGCCGCCCGAGCCAGCCGAACAGCCTGCCGAACACACGCGCGAGCCGGCCTCGCTTGTCCGCGGGCTCGACGTGGAGGCTGACTTCCGGCGCTGGCGCGGCAACGTCTGGCACGACCGCGGGAGCCGGTTGCGAGACCGGCGGCGGCGTGCTGGTCTTGGCCTGCTCGGCCGGGGCGGCCGCGCCGAATAGTGACTCGGCGGCGCTGTTCGCCCACATCATCGATTCGAGGTACAGCTCGCCGGCGCCGTGGACGATTGGAGGGAGGTCGTTGACCTCGCCGGTCTCGAGTGCCGCTACGGACTCGAGCAGCAGGCCGCGCTTCCCTTTGTGCGCTACAAGCGCTTCGCGCATCTCGGCGGCGAGCGGGAGCGACTCGATGACGTCGATCATCGGCGCGTCCATCATCGCGTCGAGCACCGAGAACAGTCCGAGCGTGAACAGCTCAGCGGGGCCGGCGATCCCGAGCGGCTCGCCGGCCAGTTCGGAGAAGCGCGCACGAGTCAACGCGGTGACCGTCAGCTCGGTCGGCTTGTCGTCGATGCTGGCGAGCACGCTCAGCGTGGCCCACCGCCGGATGTTTTCGAGACCGAGCAGCGCGAGCGCCTGGCCGATCGACCGCACGTCGCCCCGCAGCCCGAAGAACGCCGAGTTCACGTAGCGGAGCAGACGGAAGCTGAGGGCGACGTCGTGGGCGATCAGCTGCTCGATCTGCTCGAGCTCGACCGTCGGATCGTTGAGCATCGCAGCGACCTGGAGGAGCGCCAGGCGGTTGGCGGCGATGCCGCGCGTGCACGCGACCGCTGGCCGACAGAAGAAGTAGCCCTGGAAGAGGTCGCATCCGGCCTCCACGCAGAACTCGTGATCGGCCTGGGTGGAGAGCTTCTCGGCTATCAGCTTGCCCTCGTACGGCTTCAACCGCTCCACGAGATCGCGGAGCCGGTCGCGCCCGAGCTCGTTGACGTTGAGCTTCACGACGTCGAATAGCTCGAGCAGCGCCTCGGAGCCGGGCCGGTAGCGGAAGTCGTCGAGAGCAAGCTTGTAGCCCTCGTGCTTGAGGTCGCGCAGGGCCCCGACCATCTCGGTGTCGAACTGCTCAGTCTCGGGAATCTCGAGA
This sequence comes from uncultured Solirubrobacterales bacterium, assembly GCA_963849675.1. Classification (GTDB taxonomy): domain Bacteria; phylum Actinomycetota; class Thermoleophilia; order Solirubrobacterales; family Solirubrobacteraceae; genus Palsa-465. The sequence continues at coordinate 326,650 of CAWKIW010000004.1, forward strand.
CCGACCAGGTGTGGAGGGACGACGTGGGCGAGTCCCCCGACCACGAACTCGCGTGAGACGTTGACCCAGGCGGTTCGGGTTCCGACGAGCCGGGCGAGGTCGAGCTCGGTGAGCGCATTCAGGACCACGGTGGCGGTGGCGCTCTCCGCATTGGCGAATGTCGCTACGTCGTTGGCGTAGCCCTCGCCGCGGAACAGCAGCTCGTAGCCAACAACCTCGAGCTTGGGGTTGAAGATCGGTTGGCGAGCGACGAATGCGTCTGGCATGGGGGAGCCCTGAGAACTGTCGTTCTTCATCGGATAGGTCGGCATTCCGGGCGGAGTCTTTAAGCCGCGCGTGTGAGATCTGGACGACCCTTCATCGATGCGCCGGCTGTGGCGTGGGTCACAACTGCGCACTCGACGAAGCGCAGCCGCCGAGATAAGCCACGTGACCCACATGAGTGCCCACATCCACATTCGCCGCCAACCAAGTGCCGAGTGGGCACTTATGACCCAAGGTGATCGACTCCGCTCTCGCCTGACTCGGGATCACAGTCGCGCCTCTGATCTTGCCGCGGGGGATGCGGGCGGATAGGTTTCCCCTATGGCCGATCAAACACTGACCGTCATCAACGAGGTTCCCCGGTCCAGCGCGATTATCCATGCCCCGCCGAAGGGAAAGAAGGCATTCAGCGGCGACGGGCCGGATCGTCTGCTGTGCGGCGGGTGCGCTGTGGTGCTGGCCGAAGGCGTCAGCGACGGGCAATTGTTTGGCGTGTTCATCGAGTGCCCCGAGTGCGGGGCGCTGAACGACGTCAACTCCTGACCGTCGGCGCTAGCGCGGTCCCGCGGGTCCGCGGTCAGTTCCCCGCGGGCCGGCGGATCGTGCGGAAGTCTCGGGTGCGGAACGCCGGCGTCCGCGCGCCGACACGAGCATGTAGCTGCTGACCGCGAACGACGGGTCCTCGATCAGCTCGTAGAAACGCTCGATCTCCTCGCGGGCGATGTGACCGACATCGACGACGCGGTCCTCCAGCTGCTCGATGTTGGAGCGGTGCAGCCGGCAGGCCGTAGATCCTCCGGAGCAGATTCGCGCGTGTGCCTCGACTCGGACTTCGCTCAGCCCCTGCTCTCGCAGCATCGAGCAAAGCCGGCGCCCCAAGTCGACGTCAACGCCTGCATCGATGAGGACCTGACCGAACGCGTCCATCACCTTCGTGAACAGCCCGGCGTCGGCCGGTTCGCAGGTCGGCGTGAGCGGAAGCCAGCCGCGGTCGAAGTCCTCGATCAGCACCCAGCCGCCGGGCTTGACCGCGCCGACCATCCGCTCGAGCGCCTGGCGATGCGCAGGCAGATGTTGGAGCACTAGGCGCTCGTGCGCGAGATCGAACGCTCCCGGCTCGAGCTCGTCCGCGACGATGTCGTGCCGTCGCATCTCGATGTTCGGCCGGTCGGCGTTGAGCCAGCGCGGGTTGATGTCGGTCACGACCACTCCGCCGGTCGGCCCCGTCCGGTCCGCGAGCCATCGGGCGATCGAGCCGCCGCCACCGCCGACCTCGAGGCATCGCCATCCGGGCGCGACTCCGATCTCCTCGAGCTGGCGGATCGTCACCGAGTCGTAGCAGGACTCGAGGCTCGCAAATCGCTGCTCGGTCTCCGCGGCGGTGTTGTCGAGAATGTACTGCGTCATGACTGCCTCCCCGATCGGGCGTGGATGGGTTCGACAGGGAGGCGTGAGAACGGTCTGAACCCGTGGTTCAGCCCGAATGAACATCCGCCCGGTGGTTCAATCACCGCATGGAGCCGGCGACCGGTGGCGGCGCGGGGCTGATGGGCGAACTGGTTCGCGAGGGCGACTACTGGACGGTCGTGTTCGACGGGCGGGAGTTCCGCGTGCGCCATTCCAAGGGACTCGGGTATCTCGCGGTGCTGCTGGGCCGTCCCGGCGTCGAAGTCGCCGCGCTTGAGCTCGCCGGTGGGGCGGCGGTGGGCCGGGCGCCCACCGAGCCGGACGCGGCGAACGCCGGAGCAGGGAGTGTCGAAGGCGACCTCGGACCTGTGCTCGACCCTCCGGCCAAGGCCGCGTACCGGCGTCGGCTCGACGAGCTCCAGGCCGAGCGCGACGAGGCCGAGGCGTTCAACGATGCCGGGCGCTCAGAGCGCGCCCGCAACGAGTACGCCGCCGTTGCCGCGGAGCTCAGGTCCGCGCTCGGTCTCGGCGGCCGGGACCGGCGGCCGGGTTCGCCGGCCGAGCGGGCGCGCTTGAACGTCACGCGCGCGATCAGGGCCGCGATCGAGCACCTGGGCGAGCACGACGCGTCGCTCGCCGCGCACTTGGGCGCGAACGTACACACCGGCCGCGTGTGCGTCTACCGCCCCGACCGTCCGTCGGTGGTGCAGTGGACGACGTCGACGCGTCGGCCCGAGCGGCAGGGGCAGTTCGAGCCCCCGATGACGCGCTACACGCGATCCGGTGGCGTCAGCATCGCCTATCAGGTCCTCGGTGAAGGCGGGATCGACATCGTCGGGGTGCCGCTCCTGATCAGCCATCTCGACCTGTTCTGGGAGGACCGCTTCGCCACCGCCTTCTATCGCCGCCTGGCCTCCTTAGGGCGGCTGATCATGTTCGACAAACGCGACACGGGCCTGTCGGACAGCGCGCCGGGCGACCCGTCGCTGCAGCAGCGGATCGAGGACATCGAGGCCGTCATGGACGCCAGCGGTTCGAACAGAGCGGTCCTGTTCGGGTACTCCGAGGGCGTGCCGATGAGCATCCTGTTCGCCGCCACCTATCCGGAGCGCGTCAGCGCGCTGATCCTCGCGGCCGGCGCGGCGCGATGGCCGTCGGCTCCCGACTACCCATGCGGGCGCCAATCGGACGAGATGATGGACGCGATCGAGCACCTGGCCGCGCATCGATGGGGGCAGGGCGACAGCCTCCGGTGGTTCGCGCCCGCCGACGTCGCCGAATCCGCCGCCGTCCGGCGGCGGTTTGCGCGCTGGGAGCGGATGGCGGTGAGCCCGAGTGCGCTGCTGCGCATCATCCGGATGATCCGCAAGGTCGACGTACGCGGCGTGCTGCCCGCGATCCATGTGCCCGCGCTCGTCATCCAGCGCCTCGACGACCTGATCACGCCGGCATGCCACGGCCGGTACCTCGCCGACCATCTTCCGCGGGCGCGCTACTTCGAGCAGCCGGGCTGCCATCTCCCGTGGCTCGACGACAGCGACGCGATGCTCGCGGAGATCGAGGACTTTCTCACGGGGCTATCCGGCGATGAGCCGGAGCCAGACCGCATGCTGGCAACGATCGTATGCGCCTCCGGCCCGCTCGATTACCACGACGACGCCGTCCGCCACCGCGTCGAGGCCCACCGCGGCCGCGTGATCAGGTCAACGAACGAGACCATCCTCGCCACGTTCGACAGCGCGGTGCGCGCGATCCGTTGCGCCGCCGCCCTTCGCACCTCCGCGCGGATCCCGATCCGCGTCGGCGTCCACACCGGCGAGGTCGACGTCCGTGCCGACGAGATCGCCGGCGTGTCCAGTCGGGTCGCCGCCCGTCTCGCGGCCGTCGCGCAGCCAGGCGAGATCCTCACCTCACGGATCGTCAAGGACCTGGTCCTCGGGTCGGGAATCGCGTTTGCCGACCGTGGAGAGCACGAGCTCACCGGGGCGGACGCGTGGCCCGTGTTTGCGGTGCTCGAGGCCTAGCTTTTCAACCGGCGCCCAGCCCGGGCCGCGACCGGTGAGCGCCCGCCCCTATGTAAAGGTCCCCGAAACCTCCGCGTCCCCCGAGACCTTCGGGGCATAAGCATGTCCCGGATGCTTATGCCCCCCGTGGCGCGTCGCGGCGGGGTGTTTTCGGGCGTTGACCAGGTCGGCGCCGGCCGCGGCTGCTCTGACTCGGCCCGGTCAGTCGTAGCTGGGGGTGGGAGGGATCACGGCCCCGGCACGGACCGCGTCGACGACCGCCTGCGCGTCCGCGATCCGGTACTCCTCGCCGTACACGGCCCCGGGTCGCCGGGGCGCCTCCATCACCCCGCAGGCGTCCGTGCCGCCGAGGTCGACGGGCACGTAGCCCATGTCCTCGATCAGCCCGGCGACCAGATCCTTGGTGGTCTGATCGTCGCCGCAGACCCACTGCACGACTCGGTCCGAGCCGGTGCGCGCGGCCACCTGCGCCTGAAAGCCGGATGTCAGGGTGTTGAACGATTTGACATATCGCGCGCCGGGCATTCGCCCGGCGTTGAACGACGCGGCCGTCCGCCCGGCCGGCGGCATCGGGCCCGAGCCGAACTGATTGGTGGTGTCGACGACCACCTTCCCGCGCAGATCACCGCCCTGCTCGAGCGCCTCGGGAATCACGCCCCACGGCACCGACAGGATCACGATCTCGCCGAACGCCACGGCGTTCGCTGGGCTGCCGACCGACGCGCTTGCGCCGAGCTCGGACGCGAGCTCGTCGAGCTTGGACGGGTCCCGCGCGAACGACAGCATCACATCGTGGCCGCCCTTGACGGCCTGGCGCGCGCAGTTGCCGCCGATGCGTCCAGACCCGATTACTCCGATTTTCATGCTCACACTCCCAATGCCTCGATCAATATCTGCGCCACCTTGCGGCCCGAGTACTGCTGCTGGCCGGTGATCAGCCTGCCGTCGCGGACCGCGTACGCCTTGAACAGCCCGCCCTGCACGTAGTTCGCGCCGCGCTCTCTGAGCACGTCCTCGACGCGCCACGGCATCACCTGCTGGCCGACGAACGTGTCGCTGAACTCCTCCTCTACGTTCGCGAAGCCGGTGACGGTCTTGCCGTCGACCAGGTAGGAGCCGTCGGACAACGTGAGGTCGACGAGCGCCGCGGTGCCATGGCAGTAGACCGCGGTCGGCTTCTCGGCCTCGTAGAAGTGCCGGATCGCGCCCTTCAGGTCATCGTCGTCTCGGAATGTGAACATCGGCGACTGACCGCCGGCGACCATGACCGCGTCGTACTCGTCGAGATCGAGATCGGCCAGCCTCGGCGTGTTCTCGAGCAACGCCATCAGCTCCGGCGTGTTGACGAAACCCATCGTGATCAGGTCCTCCGCCGACCAGCGCGACGGGTCGCGCGGGTCGCTCAGCGAGTCCATCTCGACCTTTCCGCCGGCCGGGCTGGCGATCGTGACCTCGACGCCGCGCTCGGTCAGCTCGTAGTAAGGGTGCGTCAGCTCCGCACCCCAGAAGCCGACCGGCCAGCCCATGGTCGTGGACGTCGACGGATTGGCGACGACGATCAGCACCTTCTTCGTAGTCGACGAGACCAAGTCGACGCGCATGTGATGGTCGGCGACAGCCTGAGCCTGTTCTAACTCAGTCATGGGATCCTCCTGTGGGCCCGTGGCGCGGCCCGACTTCGAGACCTGGAACGTCCGGCAGGTCATTCCGAGATTTAGTTTGTACCCAAACTAACACAGCCGACTTTTGGGTCTATCCTCGGGGCCATGACGCCGCCGACGGCCCGGACCTTCCGAGCGGTCGCCGCCGATGAGGAAGCCCTCATCGAGGATTCGATCGCGCGGGTGATCGACGGCTGGCGCACGACCAGGCCCGAGCTGCCGGTCGAGCCGATCGCGGTGATCGCGAGGCTCGCACGGCTCCAGGCGCAGCTGGCGCCGAGGCTCGAGGCGGTGTTCGCCCGCTTCGGCCTGCACGGAGCCGACTTCGCGGTGCTCGCCACGCTCGTCAGGCTTGCCGGCGACGGCGTCTCGCAGCGTCGTCTGGGGTCGGAGCTCGGGCTGTCGGCTGGCACGGTCAGCCTGCGAGTCGATCGGCTGGTGGGCCGAGGCCTCGCGGACCGTCAGCCCGATCCCGACGACGGCCGGGGCACGCTGATCTCGCTCACCGACTCGGGCCGGGAGCTGTTCGAGGCGTGCGCGCCCGAGCACTTGGCGAACGCCGAAGGGCTGCTCGCCGGCCTCACCGAGTCCGAGCGCAGCGACCTCGGCCGGCTGCTCGGCAAGCTCCTGTACACGCTCGAGGACACCGATACCGGCGGCGGCCTCGCGCGGGCGCTCGGACTGGTCGTCGACGGCGCGCCGGTCGCGCTCGAGCGCCGACGCGCGGTCGGGCTCCCGCCGGTCGCCGGCCTACTCGTACGCCACGTCGAGCCGGCCGGCGTCGCCGCGGCCAGTGGAATTCGCGCCGGCGACCTGCTCACCGCCGCCGACCGCCGGCCGTTGCGAACCCCCCACGACCTCGAGCTCGCCGTGCTCCAGTCGCGCGGCCGGCGTCGGGCGGTATCGCTCGAGCTCACCCGTGGCGTCGAGCTGATTAGGGTCCGCCTCCCCGTCCCGACGACCTAGCCCGCGGCCTTCGTCCTTCGGCGTACGTGAGATGCATGAGAACGGACATCCGCTTTGCGCAAGTCGCCCTACAAGACGAATACGTACGGGGTCCTGTACGGCTCCGACCTCGCCGTCCACGGTCTGTACGCGTCGATCTCCGCTCGTGGTCTCGTCGCGGGCAGCGGCTATCACGCGATGGCCCGCGATCAGCTAGATCGCTACCGCGAGGCGGTCGCCGACGACGGGTCCGGGGCGGAGCTGGCCAAGCTCACGACCACGGCGCAAAAGGCGGGCCTCGAGCTGTGGGGGATGAGCCTCGCGACCGCCCCGCGCGGATGCCCCAAGGACCACGAGCGGATCGAGCTCCTGCGTCGCAAGAGCTTGTCGCTGGGGGCAAATCGAAAGTTCGGACGTGGTATCGGCCGCGCCGACGGGCTGCGCTTCGTCACCGAGACGTGGCGGGCGGCGGCGCCGGTGACCGGTTGGCTCGACGAGCACGTCGGGCCGAGCACGCTACCCGCGAATCGTCGCTCGGGTTAGACCGCGTTATCGTTCGATGGGTGACCGACCGGTATGTCGAGATCAATCGGGAGTCCTGGGATGAGCGGGCGCCGGCTCACGCGGCTTCCGCTGACTACGGCGTGGACCGGTTCGTCGAGGATCCAAAGTTTCTGAGCGACATCGTCCGGTTCGACCTTCCTCGGCTTGGTGACATCGGCGGCGTTCGCGGCGTCCACCTGCAGTGTCACATCGGCACCGACACGCTCTCGCTGGCGCGGCTGGGTGCCCGTATGACGGGCTTGGATTTCTCTCAGGCGTCGCTGGAGCGGGCGCGGCTCCTGTCCGACCGGGCGGGACCGCATGTGGACTTCGTCGAGGCGGAGGTGTACGAAGCGGTTGGGGTGCTGGGCCCAGAGGCGTTCGATCTCGTGTTCACGGGCATCGGAGCGCTCTGCTGGTTGCCGTCGATTGCGAGATGGGCGAATGTCGTGGCGGACCTGCTGGTGCCGGGCGGACGACTGTTCCTGCGCGAGGGACACCCGATGCTGTGGACTCTCGACGAGCAGCGTGTCGATGGTGAACTCACGGTCGACTATCCGTACTTCGAGCGTGAAGAGGCCATCGTCTTCGACTATCCGGGTACCTATGTCGAGACGTCCGCGACGTTCACCCACAACGTCACCCATCAGTGGAATCACGGACTCGGGGAGATCCTGACCGCGTTGCAGGACTCTCGAATGGACATCACGATGTTCGTGGAGCACGACAGCGTCCCCTGGGAGGCGCTGCCCGGACAGATGACCAAGACCGAGTTGGGCGAGTGGCGTCTCACCGACCGCCCTTGGCGACTCCCGCACACTTACACACTTCAGGCGATCAAACGCCCCGGTTAGTGTCGTGAGTTCAGTTCCTGCGCGACTCTGACAACCGCGGTCCGCTGGTAGAAGTCGACCGCCACGATCGCCCCGGAGGTGTGGCGCTGGGCGGTGCAGCGCAAGATCCGCCGCGCGCAGAAAGACGGCGCGACCTATCTGGGTGTTGATCGTGACGCTCGGCGGGAACGGCGGAATCCAGTGGTTGAGCAGGAGGATCGGGCTGTCCTCCTCGCCTCGGTAGCGCCCACAGCTGAGCTGACCAGGATGCACGGCGCCGAGCGGAGTGTCCTGGATGAAAGAGAACGCCGGCATGTACCACGGCGGCGAGCCGCCTTTCACCTCGGCGAAGACGACGAGCCGGTGGCCGTCTTTGATCAGCTCGCCGAGGGTCGGCAGGGGCTCGTCGAAGCTTCAGCGTCGCGACGTACTGGGTCAGATTTGCCGCGGCGAATGCCTGCTCGATAGTCGAAGGCGGGACATAGTCTTCGACGATCAGGACGAGCACCTGGTCGGGATGCTCCCGGAGGAAGGTCGCGACCAGGTCGAGCTCGCGGTCGAGCGGTTCGGCGCCAAGCTCACATAGGGTATGACAGAGATACGGCTCGGGCTTGCCTTTGAGCGTGCCGAGCCCGATGCCGCCCGCGACTCGGTCGGCGACCTGCAGCGCACTCGGGGGCAGCTGCTGGGCCACCTTGTTGCGATCTGACCCCTCGGCGGTGAGGTCGGTCCGCACGCGTCCCGTAGCCGGGTCATACACGCCGTAGTGGATATCGATCAGAAAGGCCCGAATGCCATCCTGGAGCTGACGAGCGATCGGGTAAGTCTGATTGGCGAAATACCAACCGGGCTCGTCCGACGCCGCGAATGAGTTGTGCGTGCCGGGGAAGACGACCTCGCCCAGCCGGCGCGAGCAGAGTGCCGGCGATCCGTTACACGAAAGCGCGGTCCGGGCACTCGCATGCCGAGTCCCGCCACACCCGGCACACAGGACAACGACGAGAGTGAGATCGTTGTGACGGCGGGCAGGCGCAACGCGGGGCGGATCATCGCACGGCGCGGCGCGGTCGGATGCTGGCCGCGAGCTCCGGGTGTCGCGTCGTCGCGCTTGATTACCGGCGGGCCCCCGCGCATCCGTTCCCGACGCCGCTCGAGGACTGCTGGGATGCGCTCCAGGCTGTGGCGGCCGACGCCGGCAACGCGCCGTTGATCATCGCCGGCGAGCGGGGGAGTGGCCCGGATCTGTTCATCACCGCCAAGGACATGCAGTGGTTCTGGAACTACTACATCCCTGACCCGGCGGCGCGGTCGGTGCCCGACGCATCGCCGCTCCGCGCCGACGACCTATCGAATCTACCGGCGGCGATCGTGATCACCGCCGAATACGACCCGCTCCGGGACGAGGGGATCGCGTACGCGGAGCGCCTCAAGGCGGCGGGCGTCCCGGTCGTGCACCGCCATCACGAGGACATGTTCCACGACTTCTTCTCGTTCGTGAACCTGATCGATGCTGGGAACTAGGCCGTCGAACGGCTCGGCGGGGAGATCAGGGCGCTGGTGGCGACGCTCATTGCGGCGGCGTGAGCCGTCCGCTCGTATAACGGCACCAGCCCGGCCCGGCGCTTCTTAACGCGAGCGTCCTTGAGCCATGGCCCGTCCGTGCCGATGGCGCGGACATGATGGAGTCTGCCGAGGCCTTCCCCATGGATCGGGTTGGCACTCAACCCGCCCCGGCTTTGCCGGCAGCGGGACGCATCGGGGTCGGCAAGATCGACGGCCTCCGTCTGGCCCTAGGCGCGACGCTGACCACGCGGCTGATCGTCTGGGCGGCGGCGATTGCGACGATCGCGATCTTCGGCGAGAACGCCGTCGCGCGGCACCTGCTCGATCCGATCGGACTCACCCCGCCGGTCCATTCCGGGGTGCTGAACGTGCTCCTGTCCCCGGCCGCGCGGTGGGACAGCGTCTGGTATCTCCAGATCGCCGCCCACGGGTACTTCAACCCCGCCTCGACCAACTTCTACCCGCTCTACCCGCTACTCGTCGGTCTCGGCACCCACCTGTCCGACAGTGCGATCGTCGCGGGGATCGCGATCTCGGTGGGTGCGACGGTTGCGGCGCTGACGCTGCTGTACCGACTGGCGCTGATGGACCTCGACCGCCCGGCCGCGCGGATGACGGTGCTGCTCGTCGCGGTCTTTCCGACGTCGCTGTTCTTATCCGCGGTGTACCCGACCTCGCTGTTCCTGTTGCTCACGATCGCCGCGGTGTATGCCGCGCGACGCGATCGATGGGCACTGGCCGGGCTGTGCGGCAGTCTCTCCGCCGCGACGAGCTCCGATGGGATCCTGCTGATCGTCGTGCTGGCGCTCATTTACCTGTATGGCCCGCGCGGCCGCGCGTCGCTCCAGGGCCGCCGCCGCCCGTGGTGGCGCCCACGCTTCCCGATCCAACGGGATATCGCGTGGCTGGCGCTCGTACCCGCCGGGCTGGCCGCATATCTCGGGTATCTGACGGTCGCGCACGGCGCTCCGCTCGTGCCGTTCCGCGCCGCCAACCAGGATTGGGGCCACAGCTTCGGTCCGCCGCTGGCCTCGATCGTCAAGGCGATCGGCAGGGTGCCGGTTGACCTGCGGGCCGTGCTCGATCGCACCACCACGGCGATCGGACCGGGCGACCCGATCAGCTGGCAGTCGCGCAACTTGATCGACGTCGCGTTCCTCGGGCTCGCGGTTGCGGCGCTCGCGGTCGCGTGGCGCCGGGTTCCGCGCGCCTACGTGATCTTCGCGATGGTGCAGTTGGCTGAGGTCACGAGCTTCCCGACGGGCACGGAGCCGATGATCGGCATCGCCCGCTACATGCTGCCGATGTTCGCGCTGTTCATGGGCGCGGGGGCCTACCTGGCCGAGCGCCGAACGCTGGCGCGGATCACGCTCGTGACATCCGCCGTGCTGCTCGTGACGTTCAGCGGGCTGTGGGCATACTGGTCGTTGGTTCCCTGACTGTCGACGGATCCGGCGCGCCAGAATTGAGGCGTGACCAACCGGACCGCCAGCCGGATCTCCGTGACGGGTGAGGTCGCCGACCTGTCGCTGCGCGAGGACGTCCGCGAACGGGCGATCCGGCTCGGCCTGCTCGGATGGGTCCGTCTGGAGCCAGACGGAGCTCTGTGCCTGCACGCGGAGGGGGAGCCCGCCGCGATCGCAGCGCTGGAGGCCGAGTTGCGCTCGATCCCCGTCGTCGACTCGGTGTCGGATCGTCAGGTCCGGGTCGAGGGGCACGAACAGTTCGCGATCCGCGGTATTCCGGCGGGCGTGTTCGTCGTCCAAGAGCATCAGGCGACGGCGCACCACTTCGACGTCCGCCTCGAGGTCGACGGCGTGATGCGGTCGTGGGCGGTACCCAAGGGACCGTCGATGGACCCGACCGTCAAACGGTTCGCGGTGCAGGTGGAGGACCACAGCCTGGCGCACAATGACTTCGAAGGGCGGACGAGCAATGGCGGGGTGATCATCTGGGATCGCGGTCAATACGAACAGGGTGGACGCGTGCCCTGGCCGGAGGCACTCGATCGCGGTCACGCCGTGTTCGTGCTCCATGGCGAGAAGCTTCACGGCGGGTTCGCCTTGCAACGGACCAGCGACGGCGAGAAGCCGGGGTGGCTCCTGATCAAGCGCAAGGACGAATACGCAGCCCGAGCATCGGACATCGTCGCCGAGCGCCCAGAATCGGTTCAGAGCGGGTTGACGCTCGCCGACCTGATCGACGGCTAGACACAGAGAGGAAACGAAACATGACCGAGCACAAGATCGGAACGCGTGAGGAGTGGCTCGCGGAGCGCGAGGAGCTTCTCAAGCGCGAGAAGGAAGTCACCCGGATGGGCGATGAACTCGCGCGGCTGCGGCGCGAGCTTCCCTGGGTGCCGGTGGCGAAGGAGTACGTGTTCCAAACCGCCGACGGAGCGAAGACCCTGGCGGAGCTGTTCGACGGCCGCTCGCAGCTTGTGGTCTACCACTTCATGTTCGGACCGGACTGGGAAGCCGGATGCCCGGTTTGCTCCTCGATCGCCGACAGCTTCGACGGTACCGTCTCGCACCTCGCGGCTCGCGACGTGACGATGGTAGGCATCTCGCGGGCGCCGCTCGAGAAGCTGCTCGCGTACCGCGAGCGGATGGGCTGGAGCTTCAACTGGGCCTCGAGCTACGAGACCGATTTCAACTGGGACTTCGAACACTCGCAGACGCGTGAGGAGGTAAGCGCGTGGGCGGACCAGGCGCCGTCGTTTGTCGACCGCTTTGCGTCGGCGTGCGGGACCGATCGGGTCGGCTACTTCTCGGAGGGGCCCGGCCTGACCGTGTTCGCGCGCTCGGGCGACGACGTCTACATGACCTATACGAGCACCGCGAGGGGTCTCGAGGTCGTCATGACTTACTACGAGATTCTCGACCGGACGCCGCTCGGCCGAAACGAGGGCGAGCCGACGTTTCAGTCGTGGATCCGCCGCCACGGCGAGTACGAGAGCTGACGGCACGGCTGGGAGCCACGAGCGCGAGGTTCGTGGCTCCGTTGCCGTCAGGTGTCTTGCCGATTCAGGAAGCCGCGAGTCCGGAGACGCCGTTCGGCAGGTCGTTGTTGGTCGCCTGCACCAGCGTCAGGCTGCCGCCCGGACCGATCCGGTACGCGTCGATGTGGCTCGGTGCTCCCATGATGAACGGATCGAGCACATACAGGTACCGACCGTCACTGCTGATCGCCTCCTCACCCGGGAAGCCGCTCTCGGCCGCCGGATTGCTCGGGCTCGCCGGCACGTCCGTCTGTCCCAGCAGCGTGAGCCGTCCGTGTGGCGAGACCGCGTATCGCGAGACTCCGCCGTTGCCGCTGAATATGCCGGCCGGCGATCCCGCCGGTGCCGACAGCGTGTTCGTGGCGAACGCGTAGCGGCCGTCCGGCGTGACCACGACCCAGCAGGCCGCGCGCCCGCCGCTCGGGAACTCGCCCTTGAACGTGAGGTTGCCTTCGCCCGCGAGGCTGTAGGAGGACACCGAGCCGAAGAACTGCGACGGATCGGCCGGATCCGGCGGGGAATCGCCCGGATTGGCCGCGCTGCCCGACGCCGTCGCCACGAAGCCCGCGTCGCTGACCAGCAGGTGAGAGCCGTCGAACGCAAACCCGAACGGATTCGGGGTCGGCGCGACGAGCTTCTGCGCGGGCCCGGCGGTGCCATTCCAATTGATCGCGAACGTGTCGATCACGCCGTTCGGCGCCGGAAGACCCCGCTCGGTCACGACGAGTTGGCGACCGTCGGGCGAGAACCCGATCTGCGCCGCGACCGTCGTTGGGAACGCGGTCGACAGCGGTTGCGCGGAGATCTCGGTGAGATGGCCGCTGCTCGTGAACCGATAGCCGACGATGTTGCTGCTCTCCTCGTTGACGACGTACAGCAGGTTGCCGTGCGTGGTCAGGCTGACCGGCAGCAGCCCGCCGGAACTGATCGGCGAATTGTCCGAGAGTTGCAGCCCCGAATTCGTCACGCGGAACGCGCTGATGCTGCCGTCGCCGAGGCTCGGCCCGGCGTTGACGACAAACAGCAGGCGCCCATCACGAGTCAGGTTCATCGATCCTGACGAGTCGACGATCGGGAAGCCGAACGGCGGCTGCGAGGCGATGCCCGCTCCGCCGGTCGGGAACGTCGCCCCCTTCGTGAGCGTGCCGTCCGCGTTGCGGGTGTACATCACCACCGCGTTCCCGCCAGGATCATTCGTCGCCGTGTAGACGGCCCCCGCCGCCTGGCCGTGAGAATGGCCGCCGGAGTGATGGCCCTTCGAGTGATGGCCCTTGGTGTGATGGCTCGTCGCGCGGTGGCTTCTGCCGCCGTGTTTCGCCAGCGCGGTCGCCGGCAGCGCTGCCGCGAGCGCACTGACGACGAGCGCGATCGCCAGCCGCGCGGCGCTGATCGCGCGCCTGGATTGCCCCGGTCCCGTCATGAACTACCCCCTAATGGATTTGTCTCGGCTCAGGCGCCAACGGTTCGCCGCGCCGTCGCCATCATCGGCGCGACCCTAACACCAGCCCCTCGTGACGAGGCGAAAATTGCGTTAAACCTCGGAAGAAAATGCCGCCTTTCCCCCGAAAGGTCAGTTCAGGCGGGCTTGCAAGGCTCGCAGCTCCGTCCTTAGCGTCGTCTCCAGCGTCGGCTCGGCCGGGAGCGCCAGCCGCATGCTCGCCGCGCGGATCCCGGCGGTGAGGTCGGCGCGGCGCTCGTAGCTGCCGACCAGGTTGTTCAGGATTCGCATCGCGATCTGATGAGGGCGCCAAGGACGCAGGACCTCATGCCCCACCGGCGCGTCAATGAAGACGCCCCGCTCGAACGGGTCGAGCAACAAGGGAGGATGAGCGCCGAAGTGCGCCACCACGAAATGGCCGGGTAAGCCCACTCCGCCGATCGGGATCTCCGCTCGGCGGGCGACCTCGATGTAGACGACCGAGAGCAGGATCGGGAGGCCGGTGCGCTTGGTGAGGACGACGTCGAGCATCGAGTTGTCGGGATCGTCGTAGCTCTCACGATCTCCTCGGAATCCGTGCTGTCCTCCCAACAGCCGGCCGCACGCGCGCGCGACCGGCTCGGGAGCGCCACTCGTCCCTGCCGACGTCTGGGCCAACTCGGCACCCAATGCGTCGAGGACACCGAGGGCGCGGTCCGTGTCGACGTCGCGGAATTCCCGCGCGATCGCCAACGCGAGAAGATCCATCCGAGGATCCTCCGCGACCGCTAGATCAGCGAACGACGGCGAGCCCGGCACTCGTGCATTGTCTCCTCTGCAACCGGTGCCTACGCCGGCTCGCGGGCGGCGGCGAGGGCGGCGCGGATAGCTGCGGCGAGCTCATCCGACGCTTCGAGCGGGACGAAGTGACCGACGCCCGGCAGCGGGGTGAGCGTTGCGTCGTCGAAGAACTCGGCGAGCCGGTCGCTCCAAGCGGGCGGAAACAGCGGATCGAATTCGGGCCAGAGAACCGTGGTCGGGCACGCCGATTCGCTTGTCGGGCACCGGCGGGACTTCAGCGAGACTCCTGGCCACCGTGCCAGATCCCGCGCGATACCACGCGATCGACGCCGTGAACGCGCCCGGGCCGCCGTACAGGTCAGCGAGACGATCCAGCTCGGCGTCAGCCGGGGCGAACGACGGCCCGGACCAGTGCGACCAGAAGTGCCGGAGATACGCGCGGACCGCGTCGCGGCGTCCGTCGATGATCTCCTCGACCAGGCTCAACTGGTGAAAGGCCTGGTACCAGAACTCCCGCTCCGCCGCTGGCTCGAGTACGCGGCTGCCGGCGCCCGGCAGCGGTGGCGAGACCACGAGAGCGCGCACCCGGTCCGTCGACAACCGGGCAACGGTTTGCGCGACCCGGCTCCCGACGTCATAGCCGGCCAGCACCGCCGATCGCAGCCCAAGGTCGTCCATGATCCCGACGACGCTACGAGCCTGGGCGTCGGCGGAGTAGGCCTCCGCCGGGGTCGCCCGATGCTTGTCCGACTCGCCGAACCCGCGCAGATCCGGAGCGACGACGGTGCAGCCCGTCAGCAGAGGGATGACGTCGCGATAGTCCTTCCGATCGCCCGGCCACCCATGGAGCAGGACCACGCCGTCGCCCGTGCCGGCGCGGTCATAGGCCAACTTGAAGCCGTCCACTGGCGAAGATCTCGGCACAGTCCACAGCCTATGCATTCGATGCTGGGGTTGCGGTGTCGATTTCGACCGTTCGCGTTCGTATAGGGGGTGAGAGACCGGAATCGGCAGAGCGAGAGGACACGAGATGGGAAACGTGATCGTGATGAATTCGGTGACGCTCGACGGCGTGATGCAAGTCGACCGGGCCGACCAGACGAGGACACGCGGGATGGCTTTCAGCACGGTGGCTGGGGGGTCCGATACGCCGACGACGCGATGGTCGCCATGATGGGCGAGCGGATGGGCGAGGATCGCGCGTTTCTGTTCGGGCGGCGGACGTACGAGCAGCTGCTGACGTCCTGGAACGCCCGGGGGGGCCCGTTCAAGGACGCGCTGAACGAGACGCGCAAGTTCGTCGCCTCGAGCAGCCCCGAGACGACGCTCGACTGGCCGAATTCGACGCTCTCAGCGGCGACGTCCCCGCCGCCGTGGCGGAGCTAAAGCAGAGTCCGGCACAAACCTCGTGATCATGGGCAGTGGCGTGCTGGTCGGTTCGCTGATGGCAGCCGGACTTGATCGACGAGTATCTGCTGATGATTGCCCCGCTCGTGCTGGGCACAGGACGCCGGCTGTTTCCCGCCGGCGTGCACGTGTCGCTTCGCCTCGTCGCGAGCGTCACGACGCGCACGGGCGTTGTGATCTCGACCTACGCGCGAGAGGAGTGACGATGAGGCAATACCTGCTGAGCATCTATCAACCCGAGGGTGACCCGCCGGCCGCGGACGTGCTCGAGAAGATCGCGAGTGATGTGCAGGCCGTGCAGGAGGAAATGCGCGCCGCCGGCGCCTGGGTGTTCTCCGGCGGGCTGCACGCCGCGAGCGCCGCGACGGTGCTCAACCCACGCAGCGAACAGATGCCGATGATCGACGGGCCATACGTCGAGGGCAAGGAGCACGTCGGCGGACTGGTCGTCGTCAAGGCGGAAAGCCTCGACGAAGCGCTTGCCTGGGGACGGAAGGTCGCGCGGGCGACAACGCTGCCGGTCGAGGTCCGCCCGTTCCAGGGTGAGCTCGAGGACTGACCGCAGCGTGCCGACGGTCTCGCGTTCGGAAATCGAGCGTGTCTTCCGCGAGGAGTACGGTCGGGCTGTGGCGGTGCTCGCCCGAATGTTCGGCGACATCGACATCGCCGAGGAGGCCGTGCAGGAAGCGTTCGCGACGGCGCTCGCCCGCTGGCCTGACGACGGTCCGCCACCGGCGCCCGCCGGCTGGATCATCACGACCGCCCGCAATCGCGCGATCGACCGGCTGCGCCGCGAGGCCTCGCGCGAGGATCGCTACGCGCAGGCAGCGCTGCTTCACGCGCACGACGAGCCGCTCGAGGAGGACCGGGTGCAGGACGACCGCCTCCGTTTGATCTTCACCTGTTGCCACCCGGCCCTGGGCAGCGCGGCACAGGTGGCGCTCACGCTGAGGTTGCTCGGCGGGCTGCGGACCCCGGAGATCGCGCGGGCGTTTCTCGTGCCCGAGGCGACGATGGCGCAGCGACTCGTGCGCGCAAAGGGCAAGATCCGCGACGCCCGGATCCCGTATCGGGTCCCGACGGAGGCCGACTTGCCAGAGCGTCTCGGCTCGGTACTGGCGGTCGTGTACCTGATCTTCAACGAGGGCTATGCCGCCAGCTCTGGCGACCGCCTGATCCGCGAGGAGCTCGCATCCGAGGCGATCCGGCTCGGGCGTCTGCTCGCCGAGCTGATGCCCGACGAGCCCGAGGTGCTCGGGCTGCTGGCGCTGATGCTGCTCGTGCACTCGCGCCATGCCGCGCGCACGAGCACCCAGGGCGAGCTCGTACCGCTTCCCGAACAGAATCGCAGGCTCTGGGACCAGGATCTGATCGAGGAAGGGCAGACGCTCGTGAAGCGATGCCTGCGGCGGAACCATCCGGGTCCCTACCAGCTCCAAGCCGCGATCAACGCCGTGCACAGCGACGCGCCCACGGCGGCCGACACCGACTGGAGCCAGATCCTCGCGCTCTACGACCAGCTCCTGACGTTTACCCCCACTGCGGTCGTGGCGCTCAACCGGGCGGTCGCGGTCGCGGAGATCGAAGGTCCACGGAAGGCACTCGAGCTGATCGATCGTCTGCCCCTCGATGGCTACTACGTCTACCACGCGATCCGAGCAGACCTTTTACGGCGCCTCGGCCAGGCGCACGACGCTGCAGCCGCCTACGAGGCCGCGATCGATCGCACCGACAATGCTGCCGAAATCAGATTCATGAGAGGCCGCGTCGCCGCGGTCCGAACCGACGCGGCGGGTAGCGGGACGCCTTAGCGCAGGTGCTCAGCGATCGAGCTCGGCGTCGAGTGAGTCGACGAGCTTGGTGAGCAGCTCGTTGAGCCGCCGCTTGTCGGTGGCGCTCAGCCCTTCAAGCAGTTGGCGCTCGCGATGGGCGCCTCGGTCGATGTAGGCGTCGAGCCGGCCGGCGCCGGCCCTGGTGAGGGTGAGCAGCACGCCGCGCCGGTCGCTGGGGTCCTGGGAGCGGCTGACCAGCCCGGCCCGTTCCAGCTTGTCGAGACGGTTGGTCATGGCGCCGGTGGAGACCTCCAGGTGGCGGCATAGCGCGCCATGGGTCTGCGGGCCGGCGTGAAGCTCCATGAGGACCTTGAACTCCTCCTTCGTCAGTCCCACGTGAGCGAGACTGGTGCGCATCTCGGCGTCGAGCTGGCGGCTGGCCTTGGCGATGCGGGTAACGATCCCTTCCACCGCCGGATCGATCTGCGGCCACGTCGCCAGGGCGAGCCGGATATGCGGATCCAGCCGAGCCTGGTCCTCGGGCGTGAGCCCGCGGTCGGTTGACGCATCTCTCTTGGCTCTGGCCATCGGCCCTGAATTTTAGCTGTGCTTCGAATGGCTTCATGAAAAGCTTTATACACAGCTTTTGGTACAGTAACTGTGTGCACAGCAAAAGGAGGCACCCATGCACCCCGCTCTCTTCATTCAGCTTGGCCAAGATCCGTGCGCGCGAACTTGCGCGCGATGCGACACGGCGACGCATCCGCCCGCGGCGACACCATCGGTTCCTCGTCGAGGACCGGCCGCTGATGCGTTACCTGACGATCGGCGGGGCGACTCCGTCGTCCCGCCGCGTTAGCGCGCTCGCGCTCGGTGCGATGCGCCTCGGCACCGCGACCGAGGAGCCCACTGCCTTCGCGATTCTCGACCGATTCCTCGCCGCGGGCGGGAACTTCATCGACACTGCGAACAACTATGCGTGGTGGCACGACGGCGGCCGCGGCGGCCAGAGCGAGTCGCTGCTCGGCCGGTGGCGGGCCAGCCGCGGCCTCACCGACGAGGTCGTCATCGCGACCAAGCTCGGTGCACGCCCAACTCGCGCCGGCGTCGACTTCGCCGACCGCACAGCCGCGGACGAAGGCCTCTCGCCGACGGCGATCCATGCAGCGGCGCGCGAGAGCCGCGAGCGCCTCGGCGTCGAGCAACTCGACCTGCTGTACGCCCACGTAGAGGACCCGCGGGCGCCGGTCGCCGCCACGGTCGCGGCCTTAGGCGCGCTCGCCTCCGCGGGCGAGGTCGCCCTGCTCGGCGTGTCCAATCACCGTGCCTGGAGGGTCGAGCGCGCCCGGGCAATCGCCCGCGCCACCGGCGTGGCCGGCTACGAGGTCCTCCAATACCACCGCAGCTACCTCCGGCACCGCACCGACCTGCCCAGCCCGCGGTCGGCGTTCGGCGATCCGGGGGTCATGACCGCCGATCTCCTCGAATACATGACCGCCGAGCCTGGCCTGGTCAATGTCGCCTACTCGCCGCTGCTCGCCGGCGGCTACACACGTCCCGACAAGACGCCTGGCGAGGAGTACGCCGCGGCTGGTAACGCCGTCCGGCTCCGGACGCTCGCAGCGGTCGCCCTGGAGACGGGCGCCACTCGCAACCAGGTCGTACTCGCCTGGCTGATCGGCGACCCGCTGCCGACGATCCCGCTCGTCGGCGCCTCGTCGGTCGACCAACTCCAAGAGAGCCTCGACGCGGTCGACCTCGAGCTCAGCGCCGATCAGCGCGCCCGGCTCGACGCGGCTCGCTAGAGTGGAGGCGCGGCGGTGAGCCTTGTCGGAGGTGCGCCGAATCGCCAGCCTGCTGGCTGCGTACGACGAGCAGCTTCGGACGGATGCTGAGACACCGAGCGCGGTTGCCGTTACGCACCTCGGCCCGTTGCGGCTGGTGACGTTCGCCGGCGGACGAGGCTTCGTGACTTACAAAGATCTCGCCGGAGCAGATGCGCAGACGATCGAGCGCTGGGTCAAGGAGGCCGTGGGGCATTACCGGCAGGACCCGGGCATCAGCCGGGTTGAGTGGAAGACCCGTGGCCACGACCATGCACCGGGCCTGCACGATGCGTTGCTGGACAACGGGTTCACCCCGGACGAACCCGAGTCGATCATGATCGGCGACGCGCGCACTCTCGCCGCCGACGTTCCCGTGCCCGCGGGCGTGGAATTGCGCCGCGTCACCGCTGCAGCCGACGTGCGGGCGATGTGTGCGATGGTCGGGGCGGTCTTCGATGACCCGCACTCGGATGAAGTGGCCGACGCTTTGCTTCGCCGTCTGGGTTTCGGCGACGGCATGGAGCTCTGGGTCGCCGAGAGTCAGGGACGGATCATCGGCGCGGGACGACTCGAACCGGTGCGTGGGAGCCAGTTCGCTGGTATCTGGGGTGGCGCGACGAGGCCCGAGTGGCGCGGCCGGGGCGTCTACCGGGCGCTGACTGCAGCGCGGGCAAGCCTCGGCGCTGCGGGCCGGCAAGACGCTGATCCACAGCGACTCGACCGAATACTCGCGTCCCATCCTCGAACGCTCAGGAATGGTCCGAGTATCGACGACCACCCCGTACCGCTGGCAGCGCTGACCCGGCACCGCGTCTGATCGGTCCGGGACCCTGGCCGGGCGTGTCTTGCTCGGCTCGGCGCCGCCCCATTCGTCGAGGCGTCCGCCGATCAGTCCGCGTCGCGCGGGTCCATGGGGCGGCTGCTCAAAGGTCGGACAGCGCGCTCCGCGGGGTAGACCGTGAGTTCGCTCGGACGGGCGAGGAGCCCGTCTAGATCGAACTGGAAGCTGGCGAATTCCTCGGAGTGGTAGTGCTCGTCGAGCGACTCGACGCTTTCCCATTCGCTCACGAGCACGAACCGACTCGGATCGGCGAGCGTCGCGGCGAACACGTACCGCCGGCAGCCGCGCTCGCCCGCTGCCCACCGCTCGAATCGCTCGAGCACCGCGGCGAGCTCATTCCGCCGCCCGCTTATCCCGAACATCTCCGCTACCGCGATCACTGCCATCAGCAGAAGCTTTGCAGACGCGGACGAGGCAGCTCGTCAGGCGCCTCCTCCGGCTGCTAGCCGCATCAGCGGTGAGTCGAAGTCGATGTCCGCAGTGGTCCGCTCGGCGCGGGTTGCGTTGCCGGCGAACTCGTGCTGGTAGCCGGACCACTGACGATCGGTGATCTGCCGCTCGATCTGCGCATCGATGAGGACGGCGAGCTCGGTCGCCGAGCGCCCGATTCGATCGCCCAGCGCTGTGGAACCCCAGTCTTCCGGGCCGGCGAACACGGAGGTCGGGAGAGTGAGCGCGCGCATGTAGGCGAACAGCGGACGCATGTGCTCGTCAATCACCAGCGCGTGCCTGCTGCTGCCCGCCGTCGCCGCGAGCAGCACCGGCTTGGCGATCAGCAGGTCGTCGTCGAGCACGTCGATGAACGACTTGAACAGGCCGCTGATACCCGCCTTGTAGATGGGAGTGGCGGCGATGATCGCGTCGGCGCTCGGCGATCTGTTCGACGGCCGCCTGCAACTGCTCGGACGGGAAGCCCGCGACATTGGCACTGGCGATGTCGACCGCGAGCGGGCCGAGCTCGATGACTCAGCGGAGGCCTCGCGTCCCCGTCTCGCGGAGCAGCTCGAGCGGTCCTCTGCGCGAGGCGGTCGGCCAACATGCGGGTCGACGACGGCTCGCTGATGCCGGCGCTGACGACGATCAGGCGTCGTGGCGTCGTCTCGGCGGCCGCGCCGTGATGGCGTTCGGCGAGCGCGGTCATCGGGACGCCTCAAGCGCCGAGCCCTGGCGGCTGCCGTCGCCCAGATCGGCCTGCTCGAAGAGCCGTGGTCAACTGACGGCAGAGGTCGGCCAACTGCACGAAGCTCGCTGGCGGTTCAGGTGGCGTGTCATCGCCTGCGCCACGAGCCGCCCGTGGCTCAGACCGACCGTCCGCTGAAGTTCGGCGCCGGCCGTCGTCAGCCGCACTCGGCAGGCGCGGGCGTCGTCGGGATCATCATCGCGCCGCACGAGTCCACGAGCCTCGAGCCGGGCGACCAGCCGCGACATGCCCGCTTGGGTCAGCAGGACGTCCTCGCCGAGCTCGGTGATCCGCAGGCCGTTCGGCGCCGCGGACAGCGCGTACAGCACCCCGTACTCGCGCGGCAGCAGATCGCGCCACTCGGTGCCGGCGGTGAGCTCGCCGGCGATCGTCGCCTGCGCCCGGAACAGCGCCTCCCACGCCTCGTTGGCGATTCTCGCGTTGCTGCGCATGGCCATCATGCCGCGACCGGATACTCGGCGGCGAGATCCGCATTGGTGTCCTGGTATGGGGAGGTGCCGGTGAGGTTGTCGCCTCGGTTGGCGTTCGGGCGAGGCTGACGCGGCGCGCCTTCACCGTATTTGGCTTTCACCAGGCTCTCGTGGGTCGGTGCGTCCGGGCACTCCGGGTGCCCGGCGGGTCTCCATCTCGCGACGCAGTACCGGCACGACCTCGGTGCCGAGCAGTTCAACTTGCTCCAGCACCACCTCGAGCGGCAGCCCCATCGAGTCGACGTTCCACAGCTGACGCTGGTAGTCGCCGAAGCCCTCCTGGAAGGTCAGGGTCTTCTCGATCACCTCCTGCGGGCTGCCGACGCTCATCGGCGTGCCGTGCATGAAGTCCTCGAGCCGGTAGCTCTTGCCGTAGATCGGCGAGCCCTCGAAATAGGGGCGAAACTGGCGCACCGCGTCCTGCGAGCGCGCGGCGATGAACGCGTGGCCGCCGAGGCCGACGATCGCCTGCTCGGGGGTGCCGTGCCCATAGTGGGCAAACCGCTCCCGGTACAGGTTCACGAGGGGCCGGAAGTGGAAGTTCGGAGCCAGGATGTTGTTGGCGAAGTAGCCGTTGCCGTAATACGCGGCCTGCTCGGCGATCTCCGGGGTGCGGATCGCTCCGTGCCAGACGAACGGGGGCACGTCGTCCAACGGGCGAGGAATCGCGGTGAAGCCCTGCAGCGGCGTCCGGAATGTGCCCTCCCAGTCGACCACATCCTCATGCCATAGCCGGTGCAGCAGGTTGTAGTTCTCGAGCGCCAGCTCTAGCCCCTTGCGGATGTCCTTGCCGAACCACGGATACACGGGAACGGTGTTTCCGCGGCCGAGCATCAGGTCCACTCGTCCGCCCGCGAGGTGCTGCAGCATCGCGTAGTCCTCGGCGATCTTGACCGGATCGTTGGTCGTCACCAGCGTCACCGCCGTGCTCAGGATGATCCTGTTCGTCAACGCGGCGATGTGCGCCAGCAGGGTCGTCGGCGAGGACGAGAAGAACGGCGGGTTGTGATGCTCTCCAATCGCGAACACATCGAGCCCGACCTCGTCCGCGCGCTGCGCGATTTTGACTATCGCCTTGATCCGCTCCGCTTCGCTCGGCGTATGGCCGGTCACCGGATTACGCGTCACATCGCTGACCGAGAAGATTCCAAACTGCATCGAGACCACCTTTCGTTGTGCGCTCAACTATAGCAGATACATGAGCGCGCATGTATCCGATGGCGCCGAACAGGCCCGGACGCGAGGACCTGCGAGACTGGGCTCGGTGACGATGCTCTCGCGCGACCGAGGATCGGACTGAGCCATGTGGGTCTGCGAGACTTGCGGCGTAGAGCACGCGGAGGCTGTTGGTGTCTGCGCCATCTGCTCCGACGAGCGCCAGTGGGTGCCTGCGGACGGGCAGAAGTGGGCGACGCTGGAGGAGCTCGCAAAAGCGGGACGCCGCGTCCACGTCGGCGAGCTCGAGCCTGACCTGTTCGGGATTACGGTCGAGCCGAAGGTCGGGATCGGCCAGCAGACGCATCTCGTGCGCGCGCCCGCCGGCAACCTTCTTTGGGATCCGGTCGGGTATCTCGACGACGAGGCGGTGAGCCGCGTGCGTGAGTTGGGCGACGTGGCGGCGATTGCCGCCAGCCATCCGCACATGTTCGGCGTCCAGGTCGAGTGGGGCAAGGCGCTGGGCGGTGTGCCGGTGCTCGTCTCGGAGGCCGATGTCGGCTGGGTCCGGCGGTCCGACCCGGCGATCAAGACCTGGAGCGGGCGGTACGAGGTCGCGCCCGGTCTCACGCTGCATCAGATCGGCGGCCACTTCCCCGGGAGCTCGGTCGTCCACTGGGCGGCGGGCGCCGGCGGCAAGGGCGTGCTGCTCGTCTCGGACACGATCCACGCCAATCCCGACCGGACGACGGTGACGTTCCTCCGCAGCTACCCGAACCGGATCCCGCTTTCGCCCGCCGTTGTGGAGCGCATCACACGAGCGGTCACGCGGTTTCCGTTCGATCGGTTATATGACAACTTTGGCAGGACCATCGACGCGGACGCTGCGTCGGCCGTGAGCCGCTCGGCCGAGCGCTACTCCGGGTGGGCGCGGGGCGAGTTCGATCAGCTCACCTGAAGCCACCGCCCACTAGCTCGAGCCAGGTCCAAGCGCAGGGGGCCCTCGCTATCTGACGCACGCGCGGTGCTGGACCATGGCCGGCGCAGGGGGCGGAGGTTGGCAAGACTGGTAGCAAAGTGATATCATCAGGCTATTAGATCTCTCGATGCCCGATGGAGGGGACCATGACCCTCAACTGGTTGGCGAAGCTCGCGGTGGTGACCGGCGACCGATGGACGCAGACTCATGGATTGGTTTGAGGGCAAGCTCGCGGTGGTGACCGGCGGCGGCTCGGGCATGGGCCGCGAGCTCGTCCGACAGTTGGCCACGCGGGGATGCTCGGTGGCCGCCTGCGACTGGAACGCCGACGCCGTCGCCGATGCCGTAGCCGTGGCCCAGTCCGGCGCGCCGGATGGTGTCCTCGTCAGCAACCACCCCTGCGACGTCGGCGACGAGACCGAGGTCCAGCGATTCCGCGACGAGCTGCTACGCCGGCACGCGGCCGACCACGTCGACCTGGTGTTCAACAACGCCGGCATCGGTGGTGGCGCCAGCTTCGTCAAGAGCAGCCGCGAGGAATGGGAGCGCACGTTCGCGGTCGACTGGTGGGGGGTGTACTACTGCGCCCGGACGTTCCTGCCGCTGCTGATCGCCAGCGGCGACGGCGTGCTGATCAACACCAGCAGCGTGAACGGCTTCTGGGCGACCCTCGGCCCCGGAATGCCGAACAACGCCTACGCGACGGCCAAGTTCGCCGTCAGGGGCTTCACCGAAGCGCTGATCGAAGACCTGCGCACCAACGCACCACAGGTCCGCGTTGTCGTCGTAATGCCCGGCCACGTCGGCACCGACATCATCGCCAACACCCGCCGCGCCCATGGTCAGCCCGGGCCGGACGAAATGACCGACGCCGACCTCGCCGAGCGGATCCCCCAGGGCGCGCGGGCCGACCTGATCCGCGCCGGCCTACTGACCGAGGGCGCCTCCGCCGGGGATCTGCGCCGGCTGCTGGCGCGGCTCGAGACCGACTTTCGCGAGAAGGCGCCGGTCACGTCGGCCGCCGCCGCCTCGATCATCCTCGACGGGGTGCAATCCGGCACGTGGCGGATCCTCGTCGGAAATGACGCCAAGACGCTTGACACGGTCATCCGCGCAACACCCGAGGCGGCCTACGACTACGCCGCGCTGACCAAAGCGGCGCTCGACTCGGCAAGTCAGCAGGATCCACGAGACACACCAGGCTGACCGTCGGTAAGTGCCCAAGACAGCCGTCCGGTGCGGTCATGCCGGCAGGCGTTGAAGAGATGCTGGACGGGCATTTCACATCGGCCGTGCCGAGAGCGACGCTCCGTGTGTTCAACAACCGAGCGAGGAAGGACGGTGACAATGCGTATCTTCGTTGCAGGGGCCAGTGGTGTGATCGGCATTCGGCTGATACCTCTGCTGGTGGCCGCCGGTCACGAGGTGGCCGGGATGACCCGTTCGCCCGGGAAGCTGGGTGAGCTGAAGGCGGTGGGGGCCGAGCCGGTGCTGTGCGACGTATACGACACCGCGGCGCTGCGTACGGCGGTCGTTGAATTTGCACCGGCGGTGGTCGTCAACGAGCTCACCGATCTGCCCGATGACGTTGCGAAGATCCCCGAGCTCTCCGCGCGCGCCGATCGAATGCTCCGCGAGGGAGCCAGGAACGTTCTCGGCGCCGCCGCGGCCGCGCACGCGGAGCGGTTCTTGGCCCAGAGCATTGCATGGGAGCTGCCTGCGGATCGCGGGTTGACCTACCGCGCGCACGAGCACGCGGTCCTCGACGCCGGCGGCGTGGTGATTCGCTACGGCCAGCTCTACGGCCCGGATACGTACTACCAGACCGCGAAGCCAGATCCGCCCAGGGTTCACGTCGACGAGGCGGCCCGACGGACAGTGCCGATCCTCGAAGCACCATCAGGAATCGTGGAAATCGTCGAGTGACGCCCACAGGAGTCTCTCGCGCGCAGACACAGGAGGCAACAATGAGCATCACCCGCGGGACTGAAACGATGATCGCGCTCGAGTACGAGATGACCTATAGCGAAACGATCGAAGGCCCGCTTGGACCGACGGCCGGCTCGCCTGTCGGCGAGCGGCTTTGCTGGCAGGTCACAACCGCGACGCTCCGGGGTCCGCGCATCACCGCCAGCGCGCCGATGCCGGGAACTGACTGGATCCGGCTCGGGACCGACGGCATCCGCCGACCCGACCTTCGCGCCCAGCTCATCACCGACGACGGCGAGCCGATCCTGTTCCGGTACGACGTGGCCATGATCCGGTCGAGTCAGCGCTTTCTCGAGGCGCTCGCTTCCGGCGAGGCCACCGATTTCGACAGCCAGTACATGCGGATCGCGCCGCAGTTCGAGGTCGGCGCCGGCCGCTACTCATGGCTGGCCGAGAGCCTGTTCCTCGGCCGCGGCCGGCTCACTGGCCCAAGGGCGATCGCGTACGAGCTGTACCGCGTGCTCTGAGCCGGCTTCGTGGTCCGGTGGCCTGCGCGACGGCCACCGATGCGGAAGCTAGCCGGGGTGGCTCCCCTCATCTCGCAGCTCGATGCGCAGCGCGTGATATCGCGAGCTGTCGATGTTTTCGACCGAGTGGGGTCCCTCGGGGTCCATCCAGCTGGCTTTCGGTCCCGGCCGCGGCGTGTCACCGACGGGCGATTCGAACGTCTGGATACCGTGTTCGTAGTAGCGGATGCGTGCGGGCCGGTCGAGGATCATGACGCTCGGCCAGCGGTGCGTGTGCTCTGGTTCGCGCGCTCCGGGTTCGATCACGACCTCGAGTACACGAACGCGATCATTCTCGAACAACAGGCGGTGCGAGTCCGGAGCCGCGATCAGCGCGTCGAGCTCGAGCGGCCATGGCCACTCGTCGGTCCAGGGCAGGTGAGGCACCGCAGATCTGTATTACAGCGCGAGCCGTGGAACGGTGACTTCGAGCGACCATCGATGTGCGAAATCGGCGGGCCCCGGAGGCTCGTCTGCCGTCACCACCCAAACCGAGCCGTTGCGGGGCATGTTTGCCCGAACGCTTTGGCCATGCGACGATGAAGCTCGCTTACATCAGTCGACGGGAGGGGACGGAAATTTCCGAGCGGACCGGAGTTCAGGCCGACGATTCATACCACGGGCGGCGACCCACGAGTCACGAGCGGCTTGCCGGGCGACCCTGGGATGCGTCGTACCGCGATCGCCCGCCGCCTTGGGACATCGGGCGTCCACAGCCTGCGATAGTGCGTGTGGCGGGCGAACAGTCATTCGCCGGAGCAGTACTCGATGCGGGATGTGGGACGGGCGAGAACGCCCTGTACGTGGCGTCTCTGGGGCTGCGTGTCGTGGGAGTCGACGTGGCCGAGACCGCGGTGTCGACGGCGCGAGAGAAGGCCGCAGCCCGCGGCATCGACGCGGACTTCGTGGTTGCCGATGCATTGCACCTCGACCGTCTGGGACGCGATTTTGAGACGGTGCTCGATTGCGGGCTATTCCACTCGTTCGACAGCGGTGAGCGGCAAGACTACGTCGCGAGTCTGGGGTCAGTGACACGCCGTGGCGGAGTCTTATACGTGCTTTGTTTCAGTGACGTCGGGCCTGATATCGGTCCGCACCCCGTCAGTCAGGGGCAGTTGCGGACAGCGTTCGAACCCAGCGGCGGCTGGACACTCGTCTCCGTCACGTCCGGATCGGGTCGAGACGAGGATGCACGCGCACGGTGCGCCGGCGTGGTTGGCCAAGGTCGAACGAACCTAGTCACTGAATCGAGGCCTCGATGGCTCAGTCGTCGGGGTTCACAGTGTGAAACTCGATTCGATAGACGAGCGTGGCCTCGTCGATCGGCCCCGCATGCGCGGCGCGCCGGCGGAGCGTCTCGCGGTCGGGCTCGCCGGCTCGTCGCACGTCCGCCCGCGTGATCGCCGCGAACGGCACCAGCTCGATCGCGTCGATCTCGATCTCGCCGGGGCCGACTCGGTAGCGGCCGCCCTGCTTGACCCGTGGCTGCTTCCAGAGTCGGACGGAGAGCGTGATGTCTCCGGCCAGGACGTCGTTGCGCAACTCGCGGCTGAACTCCATAGCCGGACGCTAGCTCACCGGCAGCCGGTGCATAACGCGAGGCGCCGGCGGGCGGCGGGCGGCGGGCCGCGGGCTGCGGGCTGCGGGCTGCGGGCTGCGGGCTGCGGGCTGCGCGACCAGTCCTGGCGCCGGCCTTTGCGCCACCTGTATAACGCCCGGAATCGCCCCGCCGCCAGGAACCTCCGGGACATAAGCATGTGGCGGATGCTTATGTCCCAGAGGGGCGCCGCCAGGCGGAGCTTTTGGGCGTTTTACATAGTCCGCGGGCCCGGATCGCATGGCGGCCGCTGGCGCGGTTCCTTCACAGTGGGACTCGCTCACCGGCATCGAGCCCGAGGCGCACGCGTTGCTACGCATGCGGGACGTCCGCCGCGCGATCCGCGACGTCGTCCGGCGACCGTGCCGCACTCGCCGCACACGTTGATCGAAGGGGCCGGCCGCATGACGCCCGAGCAGTCGGGGGCCGAGCGAACGCGTGTCGGCCGATGTTGCCTACTCGAGGACCTGGTCGAAGAACTCAAGCGGTGCTGCCGTCGCACGCAACTCGTCGCTGATCCTGCCATCGATCATCACGAATAGCATCCGCACTGGCCGATCGGACCGGTTTGCCCATGCGTGGTTCGTCCCGCGTTGGACGACCGCGTCACCGGCGGCCACCCTCGTCTCGGACCCGTCGTCAAGCAGTAGCCACGTCTCGCCCTCAAGCACGACACCGACGTCAACCGTTTCCGTGCGATGCATCGGTGACTCGGCGCCCGGCGCCATCTCGGTGAACCGAACGCCGACCCCCTCGGGAGGCGGTGGCGTCCGCACGGGGCGGTCCGTCGGCTCCGGCTCGGTCGGTCCGATCTGAACCGGCGTCTGCGCGGTGATCCAGATCTCGTGGAACGCCGCGGTTCCGATATCGAGTGTCTTCGGTGTCGGGGCGTCGGAGAGCACGACCGACCTTCCCGAGGCGTCGTGGCCGGTGACGATTCGACGCGGGGCGCTCATCGCGTCCTAGTCCGCTCCATCTCGACGGACCGCGAGCGCAACCGGTGCAGCGGCGGGCAAGAGTTCGTCATCCAGACACGGCGTTCTCATCAAACGGGACCACACTCTCCAACCACCAGCCTAGGGCCGCTGCCGAAGCGTTGCAAATCGAAACGACCGTCCGCGCGGCCCACCCCGAGCGCGCCGCGCCGCGGTCGTGCTGGTCGTGCAGGCCGTGGTTCGATCGTCAGTAGGACGGCGTGCCCGCCGTCCTGGGCGCCAGTGTCGTGCGCGAGAGACTCATGTAGGTCCCGCGGTACCCGCGCCGTCGTGCGATCGGTTCCAGCGCGCCGAACACAACGCGCTGGACGCTCGGCGGTGGTCTGCGGAACACGATGACGTCGGAGAACTCCTGGGCAGTCAGTGCGAGTTGGAGCAGGTTGGGCATGCCCTTCCGATTCACGTGTCCCTCTCGTGCGAGCCCGAACAGGGTCTCGATCATATGAGCGAACCGTTCCCCTGGCGTGATCTCCACACGCACGACGGCATCCACATCAGCCTCGTTGAACCAGTCGTGCCACACCCCAGGCTCGATTTGGGCACTTTCGCCGGCATGGAGCGTTGACCGCTGCCCATCTCGGACGACGGTCAGCTCGCCCCGGAGGACGCTGAAGCTCTCACGAAGTGCAGGGTGCAAATGCTCGCCAACGACGCGCGCATCGGGAAGCGCGGTCATCTCCGCGACAGCGCGACCCTCCGAGTTCTGCCATGGCAGCTCGATGATCACGGCCCGCTCGCGTGTGACCGGGTTCTCGAGGACCTCTCCGGGCTCAATCTGCCGCAGGTCGGGCGGGGCAGACGGATCGGGATGGGACACGCGCCCATCCTAATGCCTGCCGTGCCTTCTGCTTTCCATCCAAACCAAGCGATCTGCCTAAGCCGGGTCGAGAACGAACACCGCGATTTGGCGGTTGGCGGCGCGACGCTCGTACTGCGACCAGCCGGGATACACGCGCAGCCCTTGTTCCCAGATCTGCCGCCGCCGATCGCCCTCGGCTTCAACGGCGCGGAAGCGTCGTGAGTGGCCATCGACAGCGACCGAGCCTCCGGGATTGGCGCGGAGGTTGTAATACCACGCCGGGTGCCGGTGTTGCCCGAAGTTCGAGGCGATCACCGCAAGGCCTTCGGTCGTGGGTAGGCCGAGCACCGGGACGGTGCGCGGCTGCCCGCTGCGCGCGCCGACGGTGGTGAGCATGACTACCGGGATTCCCGACAGCAGGCTCGCGAACGTATGGCGCCCGCGGGTCAGTCGATAGACGGGCCGGTCGATCCTGTGCAAGACGCGGGCGAACAGCCATGATCCCGGCCCGCTGCCAGCCACGCGCCGCAACGCCTTCTGGATCACGTTCGCGCGTTCGAACGTGAAGGGATCGAGCGAGCCGTCGACCATCAGACGCGATCATCTCCTCGTCTCTTCGACGCGTCAACCGGGTCGGGCAGCTAGCTGAGGGCCTCGCTACCTGCTAGCAAACGGCGGCCACTTTCCGTCAGATTTCGATGGTGAGTTCGGCGACCCCACTCATGTCAACGCACGTGACGCCGCGGATCGTCACGAGCACGATCAGCCGCTCGCCGCACGTTCGGCAGCGGGCGACGCGACCGGGGCCGCGGGTGTAGACGACCGCCTCGGCGACGAACGCTGAGGCGCCGCACGCCGCGCACACGCAGGTCGCGGCAGTGAGGTCGACGCCGAAGACATCGATCAGGTCGCCGCCGACGGCGTTGCCGTCGAGCGGAATCATGCGGGTACGAGCTCGATCTGAGTCATCAGTCCCCCTGGTAGCGCTGCTCGAGCCAAGGGTCGCCGTAGTTGTGATAGCCGTAGGTCTCCCAGAATCCGGGCTCGTCGTCAAGCGTCCGTGTTAATCCGCGCACCCGTTTCGGGCTCTTCCAGAAGTACCGATGCGGAACGAGCAGCCGGGCCGGGCCGGCGACCGCGACCCTGAACCGGTCATCGGCTTTCCTCCTTCGGCGGAGCGAGCTCGCGTGCGTCAAAGGTGACCCGGATGGCGGTGATCTTGCCGTTCTCGATGTGGCTCCAGTTCGCCGTCGGCGCGGGTGGCGCGACGGATGTATGAAGGTCAAACCAGGTCAGTACGTCGGGTCCCTCGACGAACCGCTTGTGCACGACGATGTCCGTCGTGATCTCTGCCATCCGCTTCAGGCCCTCGATCAGGCCGTCCGCCCCGTCGATGCTGGCCAGCGGCCCGCGAAATGTCGCGTCAGCGGCCAGCAGGGAGCGAAGGGCCTGCCAGTCCTTTGACTTCCATGCCTCGAAGTAGCTCTCAGCGACCGTTTCTGTCGGGGTCTCGTTCATGGATTTGCTCCTGTCTGTGGGCACATCGCTTGCTCTAATGCTCCCCGCATCTCGTTAGAACCGACATAGCTGATCGCTATGCTCACTAGAATCAGCAGTTATGGAGTTGCGGCAGCTGGCCTACCTGGTGGCGGTGATCGAGGAGGCCAACTTCACCCGCGCCGCTGAACGCGTACACGTCGCCCAACCCGGGGTCAGCGCCCAAATCCGCCGGCTCGAGAAAGAACTCGGCCAGCCGCTGATCGACCGCTCGACCCGCCCGCTGCGCGCCACCGAAGCCGGCCGCGCGGTACTGCCCTATGCCCGCGCGGCGCTCACCGCGGCGGCGGGCGCCAGGACCGCCATCGACGACCTCGCGGGTTTGGTACGCGGGCAGGTGGCGATCGGAACCGTCACCGCAATCACAACCGACCAGATCGACCTGCCGCGTCTGCTGGCCGCGTTCCACGCCCAGCACCCCGCGGTGCAGATCAGTCTCAGCGCCGACAACTCGGACGCCCTGCTGGAGGATCTCCGTGCCGGTCGGCTCGACGTGATCCTGATCAACCTCGCCGTCGCCCGACCGCTCGACGGAGTGGACACGCAGGTCGTGGCGGAGGAGCAGTTCGTGGCGGCCGTCAGCCATCGCGATCCTTTCGCCGCGAAGCGCACGATAACCCTCGGTCGCCTCGTCGAGCGAGAACTGATCAGCCTCCCACGCGGCACCGGTCAGCGCGCCTCCCTCGAGCAAGCGTGCGCCGCCAGCGGACTCAAAGCACGCGTGTCCTTCGAAGCCGGCGACCCTCGCGTACTGGCCGAACTCGCCGCCACCGGGCTCGGCGTGGCAGTCGTCCCCCGGTCGGTCGCCGCCGCGCAACCGGACGCCGTTCACACGCTCGAGATCACCCAGCCGCGCCTCAAAGGCGAGCTCGCCCTCGCTTGGCGGACGACGGCACCCGGGAGCGCCGCCGCTCGCGCGATCATCGACCACGCCCGGGCAACCATGGCCAGCCCAGCGGGTCAGCGACCCCCAGCGGACCTGTAAGCACGCTTGGTCGTATACGCATCCCGCAGGATGGCGGCGGTGCTCATCGGCCGGCGGTCCCGAGGTCGTCGGAGCGTCCTGCGCGTAGGCGAGACCATTGGGCGATGGGACGCCCGTTTGTGCGGTAGGGGTTGGGTTCCGTGGTGTTGGCCCCCCATCGCTGGGGCCAACCGGCGGCCGAGTCCTCCCAGCTCTCTTGCCGCCCGTAGACGGTCACGTCCAAGAGGGTGTAGCCATTGCCCATCACCTCGACCCCGCGACCGGTGGTCCAGTATGTCTCGAACACGCGGTCACCCTGCCGCAGGTAGCACACCAGATAGAACCTGTTGACCCGACGGCCGGCGAGCAACGCCTCGGCGGAATCCTGCACCGAGTACCAGGGGGCGTCCCAGCCCATGAAGTCCCGGTATCGGGCGCTCTCCTCGTACGGTCCTTGGCAGAAGGTGGCGTACGTCACGTCGCGGGAATGCAGGTAGGAGAGCTCGCGGACCTGCCCGTTGTAGAGCGTGCACCCTTCACATTGCTCCGGTGCGGGCTCGCCGGTGTACCACATGTGGTAGTAGGCGATCAGCTGCCGGCGGCCCTCGAACGCATCCAGCAGCGTGACCCGCCCCGTCGGGCCGATCAGCCCGACGCTGGAGTCGACCTCGACCATCGGGAGCCGCCGCCGGGCGGCGGCGATCGCGTCGCCCGCGCGGGTGTGGGCCTTCTCCTGGACGCGTAGGACATCCAGCTCGGCCTGAAACGCCGCCCGGTCCACGATGACGGGGGCGCCCGCGTCGTCGCTCACGCCAATCTCAGACGGTCCGATTCTGTTGGTGTTCTCGCTCATGCTTACCTCCGGGCCTGGTTTCGGTTGGATGGTTGCATTGGGTCAGTTGGTGGCGGCGAGGGCGGGCTGCGCCTGTCCGCTCGCTGGCTTGCCGACGGCCTCGGGGGGCCGGGCTCGACGTACGAGCACGAGCACCAAAGGGGGTGCCATCAGCGCGATCACGCCCAGCACCAAGAACGTCTGGTGGAAGCCACCGGTCAGCGCCGTGGGTGCGGCGTCGCCGGCGCGAAGCAGGGTGCCAGTGGCGGAGGCCGCGACGCTCGAAGCGATCGCCGTTCCGATCGCACCCCCGATTTGGGTCGAGGTGTTCAGCAGCCCGGAGGCGAGTCCGGATTGGTGCTCGTCAACGCCCGTCAGCGCGGCTACCGAGATCGGGATGAACGAGAACGCCGTCCCGGCACCGGCGACGACGAACGGCCCGGCGAGGTTAGCCAGGAAGTGACCGCGGACCGGGACCTGGCTCGCCCAGATGATCCCGGCGGCGATCAGCGTCATCCCGATCGCGATCACGATCCTGGGTCCGACGCGGGTCACCAGGTGCTGAGAGACCGCGGCGAGCGCCAGCGAGGTCACCGAGGCGGCGGCCCACGCGGCCCCGGTCTGCAGCGCGCTGTAGTGCAGCACCTGCTGCATGTACAGGGTGCCCGCGAACACGAACGCGAAGAAGCTCCCGCCGAGCAGCAGCGCGGCGACGTTCGCACCGGCGACGGTCCGCAGCCGGAAGATCGATAGCGGCAACAGGGGGTCCTTGACGCGCGTCTCGATCACCAGGAAGGTGAGCAGAGCGGCGACGGATGCCGCCAGCAGCACGATCGTTCGGGTCGCGCCCCAGCCGTATCGCGGAGCGTCGGAGATCGCGCAGACCAAGAGCACGAGTCCGCCAGTACCCGCGACCGCGCCGAACACGTCGAACCGTCGACCCCTGGTCGCGAGGCGACTGTCGGGGACGATCCGCGGGGCGAGCGCGAGGGCCACGACCCCGATCGGCACGTTCACGTAGAAGATCGACTGCCAACCCGCGTACTTGGTGAGAAGCCCGCCGGCGATCAGCCCGGTCGTGCCGGCCGCGGCGCCGAGGCCTCCCCAGATCCCAAGCGCCTTGTTGCGCTCGGCGCCCTCGTCGAACATGTTCATCACGATCGAGAGCGCAGCCGGCAGCATGACCGCGCCGCCCAGTCCCTGTGCGGCCCGGCTCGCGATCAGGAACGCGTCGCCAGTCGCGAGCGCGCACGCCAGCGAAGAGGCCGTGAACAGCGCCAGGCCGAGCATCAGGATCCGGCGGCGACCAAGAAGATCCGCGGCTCGACCTCCGAACAGTAGGAACCCGCCGAACGTCAGCGCGTACGCCGTCACCACCCACTGCAGCCCCGTCGCGCTCAGTTGCAGATCGCGGCCGATCGTCGGAAGCGAGACGTTGACGATCGTGAAATCGACGACCGTCATGAAGTACGCGACGGCGAGCAGCGCGAATGCCCGCCAGCGGTTCGTGTTTCCTTGTGTGGATGTCATGAGGTTCTCCAGTGGCTTCGCAGTTGCGCTCGTTGAGACACCGCCGTCGCCGGCAACGGAACGGTCACCCGCAGCTCCCGCGCGACCGTTCCGTTTCGCGGCCGACTGGTGTCGTTAGCTGTGATGCGATCGGTGCTTGACTGCGAGATGGACGCCAGCGGATGACCGAGGCGCTGCTCAGCCGCGCCCGCGCGGGCGATGAGAGCGCCTTCCGGGAGCTGTTCGATCCCTACCGGCGAGAACTCCAGCTGCACTGCTACCGGATGCTCGGCTCCGTCCAGGACGCCGAGGACCTATTGCAGGAGACGCTGCTGGCGGCATGGCGGGCGCTTGACCGCTTCGAGGGCCGGGCCTCGCTGCGGGCCTGGCTGTACCGGATCGCGACCAATCGCTGTCTGAACGCGCTTCGCGACCGCAAGCGCCGCCCACAGGAGGTGTCTTCGATGGTCGAGCCGCCCCAGCCCACCCGCCTGGCAGAGCCGACATGGCTCGAGCCCTACCCGGATGCCTTACTCGAGGGAGTCGCGGATACGGCCGCTGGGCCCGCCGCACGCTACGAGACCAGAGAATCGGTCGGGCTCGCGTTCGTGGCTGCCCTGCAGCACCTGCCCCCGCGCCAGCGGGCCGCGCTCGTGCTCCGTGACGCGCTCGGCTTTGACACCGGCGAGGCGGCCGCAATGCTCGACAGCAGCGAGGGTTCAGTCAAGGGCGCGCTCCAGCGGGCGCGTGCGACGCTCGACCAACGCCTGCCTTCCGGTGGTCTCGAACATGCGCCGTTGCCGGACTCCGAGCGCGAGCGGCAGCTCGTCGGCCATTTCGCTGAGGCAGTCGCGCGGGGCGACACCGAGGGGATCGTGTCCCTCCTCACCGACGACGCATGGCTCACGATGCCCCCGGAACCGTACGAGTACCAAGGCGGCGAGGCGATCGCCCGCTTCCTCGAGGACCGAGCAGCGCGGCGGGGCGCGCACTACCGATTGGTGCCAACCCGCGCCAACGGCCAGCCGGCCTTCGGCTGCTATCTCCCCGATCCGCACGCGCCGGTCTCGCGTGCCTTCGGAATGATGGTGCTCACCCTCGCCAAGGACCGGGTATCGGCGATCACATGGTTCGGCGAACGTAGCCTGTTCTCCCACTTCGGGCTGCCGCGAACACTAGCCAGGTAGGCACGGGTTAAACGCAGCCACGCGCGCTCGTTCGTAGTCTGAGAGCTCCGCTACTGCCATGAGTCGGGCTGAACTCTGAGGGTCGTGTTGACCCGGTTGAAGAAGTTGGTCAACGCGGCCATCGCTACCAGTGCCGAGAGGCCGGGCTCGTCGAAGTGCTCGGCCGCCCCCGCCCAGATCTCGTCCGTCACCACATCGGGGTCGTCAGCCAAGCGTGTCATCGCCTCGGTGAGGGCGAGCGCGGCCCGCTCGGGATCGTCGAACAGCGCCGATTCCCGCCATCCCGGCAGCGCCAGCAGCCGCTCGGCGCTCAGGCCGGTTTCCTCTGCGCTCTTGATGCCGTACGCGATGCAGGCGTTGCAGCCGTTGATCTGACTGGCCCGCATGTGGACCAACTCAAGCGTGTGACGCGGAACGCCCCCGGCGTAGATCGACTTGAGGATCTGCTGGACGCCGGCGACGGCCTCCGGGGATCGCCCGGCCTCTGCCGACAGGCGGGGGCCTCGTGTCTGGGTCTGAGTCATCGGTTCCTCCGTGGAGCATCGCTCCGGTCGCGGCGTGAACTTCGAACACCAACCAGACGAGCGGGAACCGGCTGAGGTAACGCCCGCCGGGTCGTGTTACCTCACGGCGCCCGCGCGCGTCTCTTCGAGGAAGATGAGCGAGCAGCAGATGAGCGCAACGGAGTTGGCAGCGGAGTTCGAACGCGAGCGCACGTATCTGTGGACGGTCGCAGTACGAATGCTCGGGTCGGCTGACGATGCCGACGACGCCGTCCAGGAGGCGTGGCTGCGACTGAACCGCATCGGTGGCGACGGGATCGTGGATCTCCGCGCGTGGTTGACCACGGTTACCAGCCGGGTGTGCCTCGACATGCTCAGGACGCGCCGGGGCCGCCGCGAGATCCCGGTCGAGATCGACTTGGACGAGCTGGTCGCCGGCGCGCCCCCGGCGGGCGCCGAAACGCGGTCACCCACGCCCGAGGAGGAGGTTCTACTCGCGGAGTCGGTCGGCCTCGCCTTGCACGTCGTGATGGATAGCCTGACCCCGGCTGAGCGTGTCGCGTTCGTGCTGCACGACATCTTCGATCTGCCGTTCGGCCAGATCGCCGACGTACTCGGGCGGTCAACGGGCGCCGTGAAGATGCTCGCCAGCCGCGCCCGTCGGCGGGTGCGCGTGGTTCCAGGTACAGGAGGGTCTGGCGTGGCTGATGACCGCGTCGTCGTCGACGCCTTCTTCGCCGCCGCCGGGTCCGGTGACCTGTCCGCGCTGCTCGCCGTGCTGGCGCCGAACGCCGAACTGCACGGCTTCGGCCCGAGGGGCGTCCGGGTGGTCCGCGGCGCGGACAAGATCGCCGCCCAGGCGAGAGCGGGTGCGCGAGCCGGGCTGGGGTCGGGCGCCGTCCTGCGGCCGGTCACCGTCCGCGGAGCCGCTGGCGTACTGGTCCTGTTGGACGACCGGCCGATCTCGGTCATCGCCTTCGGCGTCCGCCACGGACTCATCACCGAGATGAGGGCGTTCAACGACCCCGATAGGCTGGCGCAAATCGTCCCCTCCTGGGTCGCGTAAACGTCAGCCGAGGCGGCGGCTAATCGAGTAATAAGGGAGCCGCGCGGTGTCACGAGCGCTACCGAAGTGGCGCGCCGAGCGGTTGGCTGCGATCATGTGCGCCGATTGATCCGAGCGGATCCAGGCTCGGTGGATTAGCGGGAGGTACGTGGATGCGTCGAATGGGCGCGAGGTTCTGTTGTGCGGTCGCGTCGGCGATTGCCCTTTGTGCGGCGGCGGGTGGTCTGGCTCCGAGCGCACGGGCGTCCGTCTCGCCGTCGATGAGCTTGGATCAGAGCGCCGGCACGACCGCGGGCGCGGTCGAGAACCTCGGCGTGGACCTGAAGTTTGCGCCGACTGGAAGCGACTCTCCTGAGCGATTGACGCTCGACTTGCCTCCTGGGCTGCTGGCCGACGCGTCGATCGACGGGGGCGCCTGCCTGAGGACTGCCGATCTGGCCGACGCAGCGTGTCAAGTCGGCAGCGGCACCGTCACTGCCGACGCCTACGGCGCGATCCCGATCGCGACGCCGGTCACCTTCGATCTCGTTCCCGCGCCTCAGCCCGGCGAGCTCGCCGGCCTCGCGGTCAATAGCGGCGGCACCCAGATCGGCGCGACGGCGGACATCAGGATTCGGCCCTCCGGGGACCCGGATGGCGTGGGGGTCGCGATCGATTTTGTGCTGCCCGACTCGCTTTACGGCGTCCCTATCTCGATCGCTGAGATCAGCAGCACGTTCGACGGACTCCGATATCCGACTACATGTCCGTCCACGCCGGAGAGCTTCAGCATTTCGGTGGACTCGTACAGCGACCCCGCAATTCGAACCGCATCGGCGCCGCTGTCGGTAACCGGCTGCTCGGCGCTGCCGTACGCGCCTGCTTTCGCCGTGTCTGCCACCAAGGACCCCGG
The DNA here is from genome assembly GCA_963849675.1 of uncultured Solirubrobacterales bacterium. GTDB lineage: Bacteria > Actinomycetota > Thermoleophilia > Solirubrobacterales > Solirubrobacteraceae > Palsa-465. The sequence continues at coordinate 365,156 of CAWKIW010000004.1, forward strand.
GGACGACCAGGTAGCGCTCACGACTCAGGTCACGCAGACGGCTCGCGAGGCCCCGACCAGGTCGCTGACGCTGCTGTTGTCGCAGCCGCCCCTGCTGCCCAGCCTCGGCGCAGGTGCGCTGCTTTGTCCGAGCGTCTCGAGCGGTACCTGCTCGCCCGTTGGGTCGGTGACGGCCACTTCGCCGCTGTATCCCAGCCCGCTGACGGGGATGGCGTACCTGACCGGTTCAGGACTGAGCCTTTCGCTCACGCTTGCGTTCCCGTCGCCATTTCCGTTGACGCTCTCGGGGCCGATTGACCTGTCCAAGAACTCGACGACATTCACCGGTCTTCCCGACCTGCCGCTGACCAGTCTTCGCGTGTCGCTCAACGGCGGAAGCAACGGTCTATTCAAGGCGACGTGTGCCCGACCGTCCGGGACGGCGGAGGCAATTCTCACCGACCAGAACGGCGACAAGACCGTTGATGCCGCGTCCGCGTTCACCGTGTCCGGCTGCGGTGCGGCGAGCCGGGCAGGCGCGAACGGCGCAGGAGCAAGTCTGACGGTTACGCACGTATCGGGCCTGGACTCGGGGCATCCATCTTTGAGCTTCAGGGTCAAAGTCGCGCGGCGCGATCCAAGACTGCGAGCCGTCACCGTCGTACTGCCCGCCGGACTGAGCTTCGCTTCTGGGGGAATCGGAAATCGGGGCGGCATCGCCATCACCGGAGGCGGCATCGGGAGGCTTCGCCTCTCACACGGTCACCTCGTGATCACCCTGCGCAAACCCGCCCCGAGCATCGTTGCCAGGATCAACGCCAGCCTCCTTCACGAGAGTCCCTCGCTCGAGCGACTGGCCAGGCGCCGGCGCCTGCACGGACTGCGCCTGACGGTTATCGCTGAGAACACCAAGGGGCGGCGCGCGACGGTTCGCGCCCAGATCGGGAACCCGAGGCTGTAGGGAGGAGCGGTATGAACCATCGAATGAACCGACGCGTCGTCGTGCTTGTCGCCGTTCTCACGGGTGTATCCGCCTTCGCGCCGGCAGCTCGCGCCGCGATTTCGCCGACGCTCAGCCTTAACCAGAGCGCGGGCACGAAGGCCGGCGCGACGCTGAACTTGGGACTCGACCTCAAGTTCACCGATACCGGCACCGACTCCCCGCACGATCTGGCGATCAACCTCCCGCCGGGACTCCTCGCCGACGCGTCGCGCGACGGAGGTTCCTGTCTCAAGGCGGCCAACGTTTCGGGTACTGCTTGCCAGGTCGGTAGCGGAACCGTGACCGCGACGCCGGATCCAATCCCCGGCGTGCTCAACCTACCGCTCTCGGTGTCGGTGCCCGTCAAGTTCTTTCTCGTCCCTCCGCCCGTCGCGGGCGACCTGGCGGGCGTCGCGGTCGAGGGACTGGGGGAGCAGATCGGCTCGACCGGAGAGATCCGGCTTAGGCCCAGCGGCGACCCTCAGGGAGTTGGATTGTCGCTCGCTCTCGTGCTGCCGGATCAACTCCCGCTCACGTTGCCGCTGGTCGGAACGATTAACACCGCGCCAATCTCGGTCACGGAAATCCAGAGCACGTTCGATGCGCTCCGGTACCCGGCGACGTGCCCCGCGACCCCGGCGAAGGTGGGGATATCGGCGGACTCCTACGCCGACTCGACGACCCACACGGCTACTGCGCCGCTGTCGGTCACCGGCTGCTCGTCGCTGTCCTTCTCACCCAACTTCAGCGCTCAGGCTGCGCGCGACAGCGGCGACCGGCAGGTCAGGTTGAGTACGCAGATCACCGAGGCCGCGGGTCAATCGCCGAGCCGATCCTTGGCGCTCGCGTTTCCCGCCTCGACGCTTGTCCCAAACCTGCAGTCGATCCAGGCCCTATGCCTTAATCCGTCGTCTGGGACCTGCTCGCCGGTTGGGTCGGTTACGGCGACGTCCCCGCTCTACCCCGCCGCCCTGCACGGGAATGCCTACCTGACCGGCTCGCCAACCGGACTCTCTCTCACTCTGGCGTTTCCGCCCCCGTTCCCGCTGACGCTCGCGGGAGCGGTCGATCTCGTCAAGAACTCGGCCACCTTCACGGGTCTGCCCGACATTCCCCTGACCGCCCTGGAGGTCTCGCTCAATGGAGGACCGACCGGACTCTTCCTGTCGACGTGCCAGAGTCCCACCGGCATCGCGACCGCGGTCCTGACCGACCAAAACGGGGACAAGACGCTGAACGCGGGATCGAGCTTCACCGTCTCGGGCTGCCCGGGCACCGGCGGGAGCCCGAGCGCCTCGAGCGCCTCCGGCGTGACCGTCGGCAGCACCACCCTAAGCGCGGGCGGGTTTTCGGGCCTGGGCACGAGCCATCCCACGCTGCGCTTCAAGCTCCGCGTCGCCAGGCACGCACCGAAAATACGCGCGGTGACCATAGGGCTCCCGCCAGGCCTACGTTTTCGGTCTCACGTACGCAACATGCGCGCCGGCGTCACGCTGAACGGAGCAAAGGTCAAGGCGCTCTCGATCTCCCACGGCCATCTGACGATCGTCCTGCGAAGAGCCGTTTCCAGCCTCACCATCGAGATCCATGGCATCTTGCTGACTGAAAGTCCGGCACTCACGACCCGGAGCCAGCACGTCCACAGCCTCCCCCTGACGGTCACAACTGAGAACGCCCATGGCCAGCGCACCGTCATTCGCGTGAAGGTGACTACCCGACGAAACTAACCGGACTCTTCGAGCAGTCCGCGATCTGATCGTGGCGTCGGATCGCATCAGCGAGTCGTGGGTGTCGACTCACACGGCGAGGAGCGCGGCCACGGTGAGCATGAGCGCGGCGGTGGTCCAGTGGATGCCATAGGCGATGGTTTTCGGACCGCCGGCGCGTAAGACGATCGTGCCGTCGGCGATCGGGACCAGGGAGGTGGCGATCATCAGGTAGGCGAGCTGTCGGTGGGCCCCGTCGGCCAAGAGGGCGGCGACCGCGATCCCGATGGCGATGTCGCGCACGCCCTTGACGGCCAGCCATGCGGTTTCGGGGCTCCCTTCGCCCTCCGCGCCCGGGATACCGAATCCGGCGGCGGCCGGACTCGGATCGAGGAGGTAGCGCGACCCCATCAGGATGATGGCGAGGGCGAGCAGCGCCAGCGAGTGCGGTTCCAACGTCGCTTAGCATGACGGTCCTTTCGTGCGTCCTGGGGCGCTGATCAGGAGCTCAGGTTCGGGTCGCTGAGTCGGTCTGAGTCCGCGACCTGTGCTCGGGTCCCGTCGACGGGGTGGACGGTTCGAGCCATTCGGTGTCCATCCTCGGCGCGGTGTGGATTGCAGTGATGCGCAGCCGCTCTTCGCCCGTGTTGGTGAAGCGGTGCGCGGTCCCTGCGGGGGCGATGAGGATGTCTCCAGCTACCGCGGTGTGGCGGGCGCCGTCGATCTCGAAGTCCGCCTGGCCGGCGTGGACGATGAACAGCTCGGGATACGGGTGTCGGTGCAGCAGCGGTCCGGCGCCGGGCTGATCGTCGACCAGGAACAGCGAGATCGGCACGGCTCCATGGTCTGCGCCAATGAACTGATGGGCTTCTGGCGATCCGGGCAGGTCATCTCGTCTGATGACCACCGGCCTGGCTTTTGCCGGGGTCGCGGCCGGCGATGCTACGACGTTGTGGGGGCGGTTGGTGTTGGGCATGGCTCCAGTTTTCGCGACAAAGCTTCATTTGTCCAACCGATGTTGACGATGGGACTGAGCGATAGAATCGATGAATGGAGTTGCGGCAGCTTTCGCATTTTCTGGCTGTCGCCGAAGAACGTCATTTCACGCGGGCGGCGGCGCGTGTGCATCTGACGCAATCGAGCCTGTCGAGCTCGGTTCGAGCGCTCGAGCGCGAACTTGGCAGCGACCTGTTCGTTCGCAGCACCCGCCAGGTCGAACTGACCGAAGCCGGGCGGGCGCTGCTGCCAGCTGCGCGGCGTACCGTGGCCGCGGCCGAGGACGGCAGGGACGCTGTTGCCGCCGTGCGTGGGCTGATGCGCGGCCACCTGGCGATCGGTGCCATCCAGTCACTCGCCCAGGTGAACCTTCCCGGGCTGCTCGCCCGCTTTCACAGCAGGCATCCAGCGGTAACACTGAGGATCCATCACGTTGGGGCACCGGAGCTCGTGCGACGCACCGCGGACGGAGAGATCGATCTCGCACTCGTTGACCTGCCACTCGGACCCCAAGGCAACCGGGTCCGAGCCCATACGATGGCCACCGAATCGCTGCAGCTCGCCGTCGCCGCTGGCGATCCGCTCGCTCGCCGCAGTCGCGTTCGTCTGCGCGACCTCGCCGAGCGTGAGTTCATTGAGTATCGCCCCGATTCCTCGCTGCGTGCAAGCATCGATCATGCCTGTCATACGGTGGGATTGGAGCGCCAGAGTCGTCTGCGAAGTGGACGCCCTCCCCGACCTCGTGGACCTCGTAGCGCTGGGCATGGGTGTGTCACTGTTGCCGCCAGCGGCGATCCGGATGGCGGGCGGCCGGGCGATCGGGGTCGCTACCGACCCACCTATTCCGCGCGAACTGCTCCTCGTCACGCCGCTTGACCGCGAGCCATCACCGGCCGGCGCAGCCTTTCTGCACCTGCTCGACAACGACCCGGGCCACGACAGTCACGCCGCCGGCGAGATCGCGGGACGGCCACCGTCAGCACCCGACGTCCGGGCGGGCCCTACCGCTGCGGTCCCAGTTCGAGCCGGAGCTCGTAGGTCCGGCGGTCGGCGCTGACCAGGACCTCCTCCATCGCCTGCCACAGGGCCGTGAACTCCTCACGCCGTTGCCACTCCTCGACTTCGGCGAGTTCGCGCCACGGAAAGAAGGAGATGAAGTGCTGCGGGTGGGCGGCATCCTGGATCAGGCGAGCGGGCCCGTTGCCGGGGAATGTGCGCAGCGTCCATTCGGCAATCGCTCGCCAGCGTTCGACGAACTCGTCTTCGCGACCAGGACGTGCCTCCCACACCGCGGCCCCCCACGTTGCCGTGCTCAAGGCACCGTCACCTCGATGTTGGCCGGGTCCGCCACCGCGGGTACGATAGCGCGTGGACCAAACAAACGATGGGTTGGCTTCCCCCCGCGGTCGCGACCTATAAGCGAACTCGTCACCGTCTGATTCGACGCCTACGAGTCCGGCGCTGGACAACTCCGCGTCGTCGAGGGCAACCCGACGCCCGGCCGTATAGGGCGGGCCGTGCCTCCTCCCGCCCGCGCGATACGAGAGCAACCAAGACGCGGCGGCGGAGATCGCGCAGACGGCAGTCCCGACCCACAGCGCCGTCACGTAACCGCGCTCAGCGATCTGGTTTCCGCCCGGCAGCGTGTTACCCGCCAGGATCGTCGCTGCAACGGCGCTTCCAACGGAGAACCCGATGTAGCGGATGACTTGGTAGAGCCCCATCGCGCTGCCGGTCTCGTGGCGTGGCACCGCACTGGTGATGATGCCGGGGATCGCTGCGAAGGTGCCGCCGAAGCCGATGCCGATGACGCCCATCGCGACGAACGCCTGCCAAAGCGCGCCGTGGAACAGAGCGAAGAAAGCGCCGGCGCCGGCGATGATGGCCGACCCCGACACGAGTACCGCACTCGGACTCGTTCGGTGAGTGATCCAGACCGTGGCGCGGCTGGCGGCGACACTCATCACCGAGAACGGAACCAGACAGAGGCCCGCCACGAGGCTCGAGGCCCCGAGACCGTAAGAGAGAGACTGTGGAACCTGCACGAACTCGGTGACAAGCGTCAGAAACATGTACATCGCGATCCCCAGCACGATTGCCGCGAGATCGGCCGTCAGGACTGCGCGGTGCCGCAACTGACTCAGGTCCACGAGCGGGGCAGCCCGGCTGAGCTCGAGGCGGACCCACGACGCCAAGATCACGACCGCAAGCACGAACAGCGACACCGTGGCGGTCGAACCCCAGCCCCAACGCTCGCCCTGGCCAATCGCGACCAGAAGGGCAACGAGCCCGACCGCGATCACGATCGCCCCAGGCACGTCCAGCGCGGTAGATCTCTCCGAGCGGCTCGACGGTATGACCCGGATTGCGGCGACGAGTGCGACCGCGGTCATCACGCCGCCGAAGAAGAACGCCGCGTGAACGTCGATCTCGCTCGCAATGAGGCCGCTGATCGGGTATCCGGCACCGACAGCGGCCGCGGCTGAAACCGACAGGAGCCCGATCACCGCCTGTCCCTGCTCGCGGGGGAGGTGGTCTCGCGCCGCGGCCATCGTCACCGGCGCAATACCGAGCCCAATTCCCTGCATCGCCCGGCCAACGATCAGGACAAAGAGCGAATGCGCGAGACCCGCGACGACGCTCCCGATCAGGACGACCGTGAGGCCACCGATGATCGTCTGACGACGGTGCCTGCCGTCGCCAAGCCGACCCATGATCGGAGCAGCGATAGAGGCGGAGAGCAGCGCCGCGGTCAGCGACCACTGAGCCTCATCAACGGAGATGTCCAGGGAGCGCGCGATCGACGGAATCAGCGGTGCGCCGAGGCTGCTGATGATCGCGGCGACCATCGTCACCCCAACGAGCACCGCAACGAGCTGGCGAGAGTTCGAGCCGCGGTTCTCCTGGGGCGGATCCGAGACAACCATCGTCACAGCCTAAGGACGCGACGCACTGCGCGCGTCTCGGATCTACCCACCGGTTGGTAGCTCGGGCAGTCGCCGGCAGGTCAATCAGCGCCGGAATCGCCCCAACGGCAGCCGGTACTCCGCGTGCCCGCCGACGGCCAAAGGGCCACGTGCGCGAGCGCTCCGTTGACCTCAGGTTCCCGAAATCACAAGCGACCCGGGTAGTGGGCGGTGTGCGGCGGGTCGAGCAGGCGGACGCTGTTCAGCGCCGCGATGCGCTCCTCGGCCATGCGGTCGGCCGCCTCGCGGTAGCCGATCTCGTCGCGGTCGGCGATCTCGAACACCTCAAGCGTGCGCTCGAAGATCCGCTCGACGTTGGCCATCGCCCGCCCCGGCTGGAACCCGCCCTTGCGGTAGCGGTCGGTGTCGAAGATCGTGCCGCCCGAATTCGCCACGTAGTCAACGGCGTAGACAACCCCGCGCTCCTGCAGCGCGTCTCCGTGGCGATCCTCGGCCAAGATGTTGTTCGCCGCGCCCGCGACGATCCGCGCCCGCAGCTGCTCGAGCGTGCGGTCATTGATCACGGCACCGAGCGCGTAGGGCGCGAAGACGTCCACGTCGAGGCCGTAGATCTCGTCCGGTCCCGCGGTCCCGACGCCAAGCTCGTCGACCGCTCGGGTGATCTTTTCGGGATCGATGTCGGTGACGGTGACCCGCGCGCCAGCTTCGACGAGCATCCTCGCAGCCTTGAAGCCGACCATCCCGAGCCCTTGAAGCGCCACCGTGCGCCCGTCCAGGTCGGGCGACCCCCACGCCCGCTGAGCACATGCGCGCATCGCCTGGACTGAGCCGCGCGCGGTTGCCGGGGAGATGTCGCCGGCGCCGCCGCAGTGCACCGGTAGCGTCACCACGTGGTCGGTCTCGGAGTAGAGCGTCTCCATGTCCTCCAGGGTCGTGCCAACATCCTCACCGGTGATGTACTCGCCGCCGAACTGGTCGATCATCCGCCCCATGGCACGGAGCAGCCCCTCGGTCTTTTCCGTCCTCGGGTCACCGATGATCACCGCCTTGCCACCGCCGAGGTTCACGCCGGCGGCCGCGTACTTGTAGGTCATCCCGCGCGCGAGCCGCAGCGCGTCGAAGATCGCCTCCTGTTCGTTGGCGTAGGTCCACATGCGCAGTCCGCCGCACGCCGGACCGAGCGCCGTCGAGTGGATGGCGATCACCGCGCGCAGGCCGGTGTCGGTGTCGTTCACGAGCTGGACCTTCTTGAAGCGGTGGCGGCGCAGGTAGTCGAACACCGAGGCGACCGTCGCGCTCGACGCCCCGATGGATGTGTGAGTGTCGGTCATGGCGAACTCCTAGACGGCGGTGATGCCGCGATCGACGTCAGTCCATGACGCCACTGCCGTGTTAGCCCGGAGACCAGCGCGGGGGATGCCGAGCGACGATACTGCCGGAGGCCGTGCAACGCTCGAGTGACATCGAATTTGAAGGCCGGCTGGATCCGGAGCTAGCCGCTGCCTTGCCGCAGGTACCGCTGCTCGACTTGCGCGATATCCCGCGCGCGCGTCGCGAACGGGCGGAGCTCGCCGCCAGGAACAAGGGCGGCTGGACGCTGCCCGCAACGGTCGCCGTTGCCGATCAAACCGCCGCGGTATTGGCCCCCAAGGCCCATGAGCTCCGTTTGCGGACCTACCGTCCAGCGGATGGCACGTCGAACACGACGGGTCTCGTTTGGATCCATGGCGGTGGTCATGTCATGAATGAGCCCGAGTCGGACGACCCACTGATTTGCCGACTCGTCGAGGCCACCGGCTGCGCCGTGGTCTCGGTGGACTGGCGGCACGCGCCGGAGCACCCGTATCCCGCGGCCATCGACGATTGCTACGCCGGTCTGCTCTGGACGGCCGAGCATGCCGCCGAGCTCGGCGTGCACCCGACTCGCCTCGTCGTCGGTGGAGCGAGCTCGGGCGGGGGACTTGCGGCGGGGCTCGCGCTTCTTGCCCGCGATGTCGGCGAAGTGCCCGTGCATGGGCAATTGCTCCTGTATCCCATGCTCGACGACAGGTCGGTCACCTACTCCTCACGGGCCATTACGCATCCGCGAGTGTGGAACGCGGAGTCAAATCGCCTCGCGTGGATCGCCTATCTCGGAGCCGACGCCGGTGGAGTCGTCGCTACTTACGCCGCTCCCGCACGCGCTACCGACCTGCGCGGGCTTCCGATGACCTGGATCGCGACTGCCGAGCTTGACCTGTTCGTCGACGAGAACATCGATTACGCACGCCGGCTCATACAAGCCGGCGTGCCAACCGAACTGCACGTCTACCCGGCGGCGATGCACGGCTTCGACGTGTTCGCTCCCACCGCCGCGGTGTCGCGGCGGCTGAAGGACGATCTGGTCGCCGCCTTTGCGCGCATGACCCGCGCGTAACGGGATTTACTCGCGACTCCGGCCAAAGCCCGCCGGGGGACTCGAACCCCCAACCCCTTCATTACAAATGAAGTGCTCTGCCAGTTGAGCTAGGCGGGCGGGTGGGGCTCAGTCTTGCACGCCGGAGACGGCCCGCTCGAGCGAGCCGTGGCCGTTGCTCGCGTAATCGGGCGCCGGCGTGGGCGGCTCGGGCTCCGGGGCCGGGTTGAGGCGCCGCTCGAGCTCTCCGAGGACGATCCCGAACAGGAGGTGGCGCCAGGTGGCCTGGATGAACGCGCGCTTATTGCCGGTGAGGGCGGGCAGGTCGTTGCGGGCGGGGTGGTAGCGGTCGGACAGGGCGACGAGGGGCCAGCCGGCGAGGTGCTCGGCGAGCGCGATGACCGGGCCGCGCAGGGCAGGCGCGATCGGGAGGGTGGGGGCGACGTTGGCGTAGACGGCCCCGAACAGGGCGCCGTTCTGGGTGTGGAGCGCTAGGCCGACGCGGTACCAGCCCGGGCCGTTCCTCACGGCCCGGCCGAGCAACTCGACGTCGTCATAGCGGCTTGAGAGAAGCAGCTTGTCGAGGGGCTGCTCGAACGCCCAGACGGCCGAGGCGAGGGCGCCACAGAGCGCGCCTCGGAGCGTACGGATGGGGACGCTGCCGGAGGTCACGGATGGCAAGACTGTAACGGGCGGGGCCGCTGTGGGTACCGCAAAGTGCGATGGATCAGGAGCAGCTGCACCGACGCGCACGGGAGCGCGGGGTCAATCCTTTCGTGCTGTTCGTGGTCAGGCTGATCCTGACGCCGTTCTTCCTCGTGTATCTCCGGATGGAGCGGATCGGGCGCGAGCACATCCCGAGCGAGGGCCCGGTGATCCTGGCCTCGAATCATCGGAGCTTCTTCGACCCGTTCATCATCGGGACGATGACCCGGCGGCCCGTGTACTACGTGGCCAAGAAGGAGCTGTTCACCTACAACCGCTTCCTGAGCTGGTTGCTTAACGCGCTCGGGGCCTACCCGGTGGACCGGGGCGCGGGCGACCAGGAGACGATCGAGACGTCCAGGATCATCCTCCAGCGCGGAGAGATCGTGCTGATGTTCCCCGAGGGGACGCGCACCCGCCCGGGTCCGCTCGGCAAGCCGCACCGCGGCGTCGGCCGTCTCGCGCTCGAGAGCGGCGCTCCCGTCGTCCCGATCGCGATCATCGGGACCGAGGACATCCGCGCGGGATGGCGGATCCGGCCGCGCAAGGTGAGGCTCCGCGCCGGCCCCATGCTGCAATTCCCGACGGTTCAGAGCGCTTCTCCCGCGCTCGCCGGAGCGGTCACCGATCGGATCTGGCCGATGGTCATGCTCCAGTGGGAGTGGCTCGGCGGGCTGCCTCCGATCCGCCGCGCCGCGATCATCGGCGCCGGCGCGTGGGGCACGAGCCTCGCGGTGTTGCTGGCGCGGGCCGGCCTCGAGGTGGAGCTTGGATCCCGCACCCGCGAACAGGCCGCGGCGATCGCGGCCACCCGCAAGAATGATGCCTACCTGCCGGGAGTCCGCTTACCCGAGTCGGTTCACGTGGTGCGCGCCGCCGAGTTGGACTTGACCGACGCCGATCTCGTCTGTCTGACCGTCCCGGCCCGCGCGCTGCCGAGCGTCCTCGCCGCCCACGGCGAACGGATTCCGCGCGGCGCCGGCGTGCTCGTGCTGTCCAAGGGGCTCGTGCCGCCGCTCGGGACGCTGCCGTCGGCGTTCGTTGCCGAGCGGTGCGCCGCCCGCGCCGTCGCGGTGCTCGGCGGACCCGCCGACGCCGCGGAGGTGCTCGAGCACGGCGCATCCGTGGTCCTGGCCACGGTCGACCGCGGCTTTGCAAGAAATCTTGCGGACGTGCTCTCGGCTGCCGGCCTCGACGTGTCGAAGAGCAGCGACGTGACCGGGGTCGAGTTGGCCGCGACCGCGAAAAACGTCGCCGTGCTGGCCGCCGCCGTCGCGTCGGTCGCGGGTCCGAACGTCGCCGGCGCCGCCGCCGGGAAGGTATTCGCGGAGGTCGACGCGCTCGCGCGGGCGCGCGGCGGAAGCCCCGAGACGTTCGCAGGCCTCGCCGGCGCCGGCGACCTGGTCGCGACCGTCGTCTCGTCGAGCTCGCGGAACCGCCGGGCCGGCGAACTGCTCGCTCAGGGCGTGCCAGCGTCGGAGATCGGCGATGCGCTCGGGCAGGCGGTCGAGGCGGTCGACTCGGCCCCGCTGCTGGCGAGCGTGGCCCGGAACGCCCACCTCGAGGCGCCCGCGCTCGAGAGCCTCGCGGCGCTCGTGGAAGGCCGGATCGAGCCCGAGCAATGGACCGCGACGATGACCGCCGACCAGACCCCTCCGCCCCGGCACTATCCGCGTCGCGTGACGAAAGCTAGGCTCTGATGTCGTGGACGGCGAGTTACCCAAGAACAAAGCCGAGGTCGATGCGCGGTTCACGGAGCTGTACCGCACGCATTTGCGCGACGTCTACTCCTACAGCTACTACCGGGTCGGCAATCACCACGACGCCGAGGACCTCACCGAGCAGACGTTTCTGCAGGCCTACCGCCACTTCGAGCGTGCGCTGCGGGAGGCGAACGGACGGCCGCTGCGGCCGTGGCTCATCCGAATCGCTCACAACCTGGCCGCCAACTTCTACCGCGACCGTTCACGCAAGCCCGAATCGGGTATCGAGGACGCCGGAATGATCTCCGCGCCGCACACGACCGAGTCGCTCGTCGAGGGACGCGAGCAACTGAAGGCGATCCTCGACGGCGTCCAGCAGCTTCCCGACGACCGACGTGAGGCACTGATCATGCGGTTCGCGCTGGGGATGGACAATCGCGAGATCGCCCGGGCGCTCGGCCGCACCGACGGGGCCACGAAGGTCTTGTTACATCGAGCGATCCGCCAGCTCGAGGGAATGGTTTCCGAGCCCGTCGCCGAAACGGGAGGACACGAATGAGCTCTGGCGCGGCCGATTTCGAAGCTCTGTTGCGCGAGGCGCTGTCCCCGGTCGAGCCACCCGCGGACATGGCCCAGAGGCTGGAGCTGACGCTCGTGAACCTGACTGAGCTCGCCCAGGAGGAGCTGGACGCGTGGGAGCTCAAGGCGATGCGCGATCCGCGCAACTGGGTCCGCCCGGCGGCCGCCGCGGTCGTGGGAGTCAGCGCCGGCACGGCGCTGGTCCTACTCCGCGTGCGAGCACGCCACCGCGTTCGCAAGCAGCGCTCCAATAACGCGCTCGACCTCGCCCAGCGCACGATGCACGACGTCCGCGAAGAGGCCCGCCGGATCCTGCCGCGTCGGCACTAGCCCCAGGCGCGCGGGTCGGTCAGCAAAGCGGCGTTCACTGACCGTAATCGGTCGCTGCTAGCGTGGATTTGCGATGGCCGTTTGCTACCGACACCCTTCCCGTGACACAGGAGTCTCGTGCTCGTCGTGCGGACGGCCGATCTGCCCAGACTGCATGACGCCGACGCCCGTCGGGATGCGGTGCCCGGAATGCTCGCGCGAGCGTACGAAGGTAAGGCAAATGCCGTCCGTGCGCGGCGCGCCGGTGGTGACGCAGACGTTGATCGCGCTCAACGTGATCGGGTTCCTGATCGAGACGGCCGCCGGCGCCCCGCTCGGCGGTGGTGGCGGCGGGTCGGTGTGGAATCACGGCGTGCTGTTCGGGCCCGCGATCACCGGCACCGACATCTACGGCTTCGGCACGCACGAGTACTGGCGCCTGGTTTCCGCCGGGTTTCTCCACGACGGGCTGCTCCACATCGCCATCAACATGATCTCGCTGTGGTTCGTCGGCAACGCGCTTGAGCCCGCAATCGGGCGGGTCAACTTCCTCGCCGTGTACTTCGTCTCGCTGCTGGCAGGGTCGTTCGGGGCGCTCTGGTTCTCTCCGCAGATCCCTACCGTCGGCGCGTCCGGGGCGATCTTCGGGATATTCGGCGCGCTGATCGTGGTCGCACGGGCCAGGGGCATCCCGATCTGGCAGAGCGGACTCGGCTTCGTGCTCGTGTTCAACCTGATCTTCTCGCTCAGCGTCCGCGGCATCTCGGTCGGCGACCACATTGGCGGGCTGATCGGCGGCTTGATCACCGGTTTCCTCATCGTCGAGGTTGCCGAACGCCGGCAGCTGGCGTGGGTCGCCCTCGCCGGCTGCGCGGTGGTCGGGGTGGCCAGTGTGATCGGTGCACTCGCCGTCGCCGGGGGCCACGGCCTAGTGCCGAATGGGTTCGGCGTCACGCTCTGAGCCGACCGCTCAGAGCTCTACCGTGAAGAGCTCCGCCGGCGCTTCCGGCACGAGCTCCGGGTGGATGATGTGGGCGAGCAACTCGAGCCCGTCGATGATGCGGGGGCCAGGCCGCGAGAAATAGGCGGCGGCGTCGACCGCCACGACCTCGCCGGCGCCGACCGCGGCCAGCTCATCCCGGTGCATCTCCGCTTCGCGGTGGGCGATCTCGGCGTCGTAGCCGCACGGCATCACGATCACGAGGTCGGGCTGGGAGGCCGCGACCTCCTGCCAGGTGCGCTCCTCGGACTTCTCGCCGGCGAACCCGAGTACGTCCTCGCCACCGGCGTACTCGATCAGCTGCGGGGTCCAGTGCCCGGCGGCGAACGGCGGGTCGAGCCATTCCAGCGCTACCACCCGCGGGCGCCGCGCGCCGCGCACCGCGAGGCGCACGCGATCGATCCGTGCGGACGCGTTGCGCACGAGCTCGACGGCCTCGTCCTTGCGGTCGGTTGCCTGGGCGAGCGTGCGGACGTCGCCGAGCACCTCGCCGACGGTGCGAGGGTCGAGCGAGATCACCCGGGGGTGGGTCTCGATCTCGTCGGCGACCGCGCGAACGTCGTCGTAGGAGACCGCGCAGACCGAGCACAGCTCCTGGGTGACGATCAGGTCGGGCCGGAGGTCGTGGAGCAGGTCCGCGTCGAGCTCGTAGATCGAGAGGCCCGCGAGCGTGCGCTCCTTGACGGCGGCGTCGATTTCGCCCGCGCTCAGCCCGCTCGGGAGCACGTCGCGCGTGATCTTCGGCAGCTCGAGGACGGCGGCCGGGTAGTCGCACTCGTGGGTCACTGCGATCACGTCCGGCCCGAGGCCGAGCGCGAACAGCGTCTCGGTGGCGGATGGGACGAGGCTGACGATGCGCATCGACAGTGAGGATAGATACGACGGAGCCAGTGGCCGCGGCCGGGAGTCTTGAGGCGGGTTTTCATTGGCGCCGGTTCCTAAGGATCCACTTATGGATTGCCAACAACTCGGTCACGCGCGACCTGCCGCCGGTCATAGGTTCCCGGCGTCCACGAGGGCGACGAACGCAAAGGAGCCATGGGGTGAACGCCAGGCGAGGTGCGGTCCGGAGAGTCACGCGCGTGTGGACGGCCGCGCTGCTGCTCGCCGGGGTAGGTGCGGTCATTGCGCTGTCGGCGGGTACGGCCTCGGCAGCCACAACTTGCCGGCTCGGGCCGGACGGGTCGATCAGGCACGTGATCATCGTGCAGTTCGACAACGTCCACCTGGCTCGGGACAACCCGAACGTCCCGTCGGACATCCAGCAGATCCCGGCGCTCGACGACTTCATGAAGGACAACGGCACGCTGCTGTCCAACGACCACACGGTGCTGATCTCTCACACCGCCGACGGAATCCTCAGCACCGAGACGGGGCTGTACCCGGACGAGTTCGGTGGCGGCGTCGCCAACACGTTCCCGTACCTGAACCCGAGCGCCAAGTCGGGCACTAGCACGAGGTCGCTGTTCACGTACTGGACCGACCCGACGAATGCCACGAGCGATCCGCTGTTCACGCTGATCCACGGTCCGGCGAGCGCGAGCGATCCCGAGGGGATCAACACGCCGGCTCCGTGGGTGGCGTTCACGCGCGCGGGGTGCGACTTCGCCGGCGTCGGCTCCGCCGACATGGAGTTCGAGAACGACACCAGCGACATATCGAACGTCTACGGCGCCAGCTCGCCGCAGTTCGCGTTCGGCAACTGGTCCTTCAACACCGCCTTCGACCAGCAGTTCGGGGCCGGATCGAATATCGGCACGACCGACTTCGAGGGCCTCGCGATCCATTGCTCGCTGGTCGACAGCGCGCCGGGCGGGAAGTGCTCGACGGCGAACGGCGGCGCGCCCGACGCGCTGCCCGACGAGCCAGGCGGCTACACGGGATACAACGCGCTGTTCGGCGCCATCAATGTGAACCCGGCGCTGACGGGGCAGTCCGACCAGCCGCTGCCGGCGAACTACACGCCGGCCGGCGATACGCCGCCGCCCGCCGGCAACTGGCAGGCGCCGCCGGTATACGACGTGTTCGCGCCTAACGCCACCGACACGGGCCGTCACGCGGTGTCCGTGGACAACCTCGACGCGAGCACGCTTCCGGCGCCGCCGACGAGCTTCCGGCCGGGCGTGACCTCTACCAGCCAGATTCTCGACGAGGACGGCCAGGCGGGGTTCCCGGGCTTCGACGGAATGGAGGCCAACAACGCGCTCGGGTACACGGCCGCAATGCAGGAGGCCGGCGTCCCCGTCACCTACACGTATATCTCGGACGTGCACGACGACCAGTACGGCGAGAACAACGGCGACGCATTCGGGCCGGGCGAGCTCGGTCACGAGTTGCAGCTGCGCGAGTACAACGCCGCGTTCGAGGCGTTCTTCCATCGGCTCGCCCGCGACGGCATCAACAAGCGGAACTCGCTGTTCCTGGTCACGGTCGACGAGGGCGACCACTACGACGGCAGCGCGCCGCTGAACGCCGGGTGCGACGGGGTGACGACGCCGTGCCAGTACACGCGCCGCGGACGGAACGCGGAACGTCGGCGAGGTCGACACGAGCCTGCCGGGTCTGCTGAAGAGCCTGTACCCGACGCAGACGATCCCGACCTTCGGGTTCGACTTCGACGACGCCCCGGCGCTCGTCGTCCCTAACCAGTCGAGCCCGACCGGCCAGCGCCCGGGGCCGAACGACCCGACCGTGCGGACGCTCGAGCGGGACCTCTCGGGGGCCTTGGAGTTCAACCCGATCGTCGGCCACGACGTGCCGATCACGGTGAACATGGCCGACGAGTACGAGGAGACGATCCTCCACATGGTCAACGCGGACCCGAACCGGGAGCCGACGCTGACGCTGTTCGGAGATCCGTCGTTCTTCTTCCAGAGCTCCTGCGACAGCGGGGCGAGCACGCAGCCCGGCTGCCCGCTCCAGGACCCCGGCTTCGCCTGGAACCACGGCGACATCCAGCCCGAGATCGCGACGACCTGGCAGGGCTGGGTCGGGCCGGGGATCAGGAACCTCGGCCAGACCTCGGGCGTCTGGACCGACCATACGGACGCCCGCCCGACGATGATGACGGTGCTCGGTCTCCACGACGACTACAGCTCGGACGGTGCCGCGATCGCCCAGATCATCGGCTCGGCTCACGGCGGCTGGGACCGGTCGAACCTCGGCGACAATGGGCTGCCATCGTCGATCCGGGCTAATGAGCGGGGGTACGAGGAGCTCGCCGCGGCCTACAAGCAGCTCGACGCGCCGTTCGGCGAGTTCGGTTTGGGCACGCTCGACGCGGACACGGCGGCGCTCGCCACCGGCGGCTCGTCGAGCGACGCCACCTACACCGACACCACGTCGCAGCTCCAGGCGTGCGAGAACCAGCGCACTGCGCTCGTAGCGCAGATCCAGCCGGTGATCGACGCCGCCGAGAACGGCGGGGCGCCGGTGTCGAGCCGGGAGGCAAGCTCGCTGATCGGGCGGGCCGACCGCCTGATCGGCGATGCGAAGTTCCTGGCCGGGGCTTCGACCCCGCCGCGCTTCACGGTCTGCAGCTAGAGGCACTCGCGCTGCCCTTCGCCGGCGTCGGAATCGCGCCGGCGAGGGGCGGCCGTCCCCAAGCGGGCTGGTGCTGCTGCTACCGTTTCCCCGTCGCTGCATGAACGACGACGATCCATCCCGAAGTAGCAGCTCACAGACGACGAGGAGCTGCCGACCGCGGACGGAGCTCTGCCCGGCGCGGGCCGTTGAGGGGGCCGCCCGGTCGCGGGCGTGGCAGGTGCCGACGCACCGGTGAAAGGGCTCTTCATCATCCTGACCGGGCTGCTCGTCCTGGTCAACGCGTTCTTCGTGATCGCCGAGTACGCGCTCGTACGCTCACGGCAAGACGCGGCTCGAGGCGCTCGCGGACGAGGGGGCACGCGGGGCTCGCCTGGCGATCAGACAGATCGACAACATCGGCGACTACATCGCCGCGTGCCAGGTAGGGATCACGATGGCCTCGATCGGCATCGGCGCCCTGGGCGAACCGGCGATCGCGCACTTATTCGAGCCGTGGCTCGGAGGCCCGCTCGGGCACACGGCCGCGGTCGCCGTCTCGGTCGTGATCTCCTACCTGCTGATCACGATCGCGTTGAGCATCGTCGGGGAGATCGTCCCGAAGCTGTACACGATCCAGCACGCCGAGGGCCTGGCGCGGCGGATCGCGCGGCCGATCCAGTTCTTCCGGATCCTGTTCCACCCGTTCATCATCGTGCTGAACTCGGCCTCCGAGTCCATCCTGCAGGATGCTCGGCACCGATCCCGACGCCGAGGCCGAGGGCGGGACGCCGGATGACCTCAAGCGGCTGATCGCACAGTCGACCACCGGCGGGCAGCTCGACGTGGGCGAGGGGAAGATGCTCACCGGCGTATTCCACCTCCACGAGCAGGAGGCCCGGCAGGTGATGACCCCGATTCCGGCCGTCGTGACCGTCGATCTCTCCGAGACCGTCGAGACCGCCCTGCGGCGCTGCGTCGAGACCGGGCATTCGCGCCTGGTCGTGACCGAGGATGAGAACCCGGATCGCGTGAAGGGCATCGTCCACGTCAATCAGCTGGTCAAGAAGTCGCTGAACGACGGGATGGATGCGCACTTCGAAACGCTCGTCCGCGCGGCGCCGATCGTGCCCGAGACGAAGCCCCTCGACGACCTCCTGGCCGACCTCCAGCGCGAGCGCACCGAGCTCGGAATCGTCGTCGACGAGTACGGCCGGACGGCCGGGATCGTGACGATCGAGGACATCATCGAGGAGGTCGTCGGCGAGATTGCCGACGAGACGGATCCGGCGGGCGGGGCGGTGCGGCGGCTCGCCGAACGGCGACTGGTTCGTGCGAGGGCACGTCGCCGTGGCGGACCTCGAGGACTACGGACTTGAGCTTCCGGTCGACACCGACGCCTACAACTCGGTCGGCGGGTTTGTGTTCGCCGAGCTCGGCCGGCTGCCCAAGCGCGGGGACACGATCGCCGCGAACGGGTTCTCGATCCGGGTCGAGTCGGTACGGCAGAACCGGATCGAGGCGGTGCGGATCCGGCAGCGGCGGGCCGCCGCGTAGGCCACCGTCCCGGCGGTCCGACCCAGCGGCCACCGTCCGACCCGGCTCCCAGGGCCGCAGCGGCGAGGTGTCGGCGGCCAAAACGCATACTGCAACGGGGGTGGTACCCGAACCCCACGCCCTCGCGCCATTCGTTACATTTCCCGCTTCAGGCAACGGCCGGAGAGTCGCGAGCAAGCGCGAAGCTTTCTCCCGGTGGTTGAGAGGAGAGACGGAAGCCGGCCCGCCAGGTGGGCCGGCTTCGCCCCCGTCACGCGCGCCTCGATCGATTCTGGGCGCCCTGAGGGGCCGTTCAGACAGCTTTGGGGCCGGGAGAGCGGGCCTCAGCGCAAAAGAAGCCGGCCCGCTGGGGACGGGCCGGCTTCGTGCTTCTGGGGAGGAGGTGCTGCTATGAGGTACGTCGCGCCATGAAGGATGGCCCTCGGACCTGAACGACCGATAAATACTGTCTCGGAGCTCCGTCAGTCGTACCGGTAGAAGCCGACGCCCGATTTGCGGCCGAGCGAGCCTTCCTGCACCAGCTCGAGCAGCCGTTCGGGGACGCGGGCACCGATCGACTCTCCGATCGCCTGACACACGTCGAGCCCGACATAGTCGAGCAGCGCGATCGGGCCCAT
Source organism: uncultured Solirubrobacterales bacterium (assembly GCA_963849675.1). Lineage (GTDB taxonomy): Bacteria > Actinomycetota > Thermoleophilia > Solirubrobacterales > Solirubrobacteraceae > Palsa-465. The sequence goes on from CAWKIW010000004.1 coordinate 384,133, forward strand.
CGGCATGCCGGCGCCGAGCGTCATGCAGTTGTCGACGTCTTCGGGAGCCAGGCCGGTCTCGGACATAAGCTCGACCGCGCTGAACAGGTACGGAAACAGCAGCCGGTTGACCACGAAACCTGGTATGTCCGGGACCTCGACCGGGGTTTTGCCGAGCGCCTCGCACAGGTTTCGCGCCCGTTCGCGCGTCTCGGGGGTCGCTTGCGGCGGAAACGCCAGCTCGATCAGCTGCATGCGCGGAACCGGGTTGAACGGGTGAAAGCCGACGAACGTCTCGGGATGGCCGCTCGCCTGTGCCAGCTCGGCGATCGACAGCGACGAGGTGGTGGTGGCCAGCACCGCTCCCGCCCCCGTATGACGCGCGAGCTCACCGAGGTCGGACAGCACTGCCGTCTTGCTGCCGTGGTGCTCGACGACCGCCTCGACGAGAAACGTGGCGGCGGCCAGGTCGCCGAGGTCGGTCACGATCCGCACGCGGACGGGGTCGAAGCCTTCGAGCTTCGAGCACGTCTTCGCCACGCGCGCTCGAGCCCGCTCGGCCGAGTCATCCGAGCGCGCCCACAACAGCACCTCTTCGCTCTCCGCAGCAGCGACCGCCAGGCCGCAGGCGATCACGCCCGAGCCGGCAATACCGAGTCGTTCCCGCAAGTCAGCTCCTCAGGGTCGATTGGGCGGCGGTCCTTTGGGCCGCGGACGCATAAGTACAGTACGGAACGACTCATCTGAAGGCGCCGCTGAGATCCGCGGCATCTGAATCCATGACAAGGAGCGCGGAATGCCGCAATCTGGTCGCGAGGTAGTGATCGTCGAAGCCGTCCGGACCCCGATCGGGCGGGGTCACAAGGAGAAGGGCTACTACAAGGACACGCACCCGAACGAGCTGCTCGGCCGGTGCTACGCCGAGGTGATCGATCGCGCCGGGATCCCGGCCTCGGAGGTCGAGGACGTGATCGCGGGCTGCGTCCAGCAATACGGCGAGCAGACGTTCAACGTCGCCCGCAACGCCTGGCTCCAGGCCGGACTGCCGGTCGAGACGCCGGCGACCACCGTCGATCGCCAGTGCGGATCCGCCCAGCAGGCGGTCAACTTCGCCGCCGCCCTGATCGCCGCCGGCGTCCACGACGCCGCGATCGGATCGGGCGTCGAGCACATGGGCCACATACCGATGGGGATCGGCTTCAGCTGGATCGGCGAGGTCGGCACCCCTTACCCGCCGGAGATCATGGAGCGCTACAACCTGATTCCTCAGGGATTGTCGGCCGAGATGATCGCCGACCAGTGGGAGATCCCTCGCGCGGAGCTCGACGAGCTCGGACTTCGCTCACATCAGCTGGCCCACCGCGCCACCGAAGAGGGCCGGTTCGAGCGCGAGATCCTGCCGTTCAAGGTCAACGGGTCCACATACGTGAGCGACCAGGGGATCCGGCCCGATACCTCGATCGAGAGCCTGTCCCAGCTGAAGCCCGCGTTCAAGGAAGACGGCAAGATCACCGCCGGCAACAGCTCCCAGATCTCCGACGGCGCCGCCGCCGTGTTGCTGATGGCGCGCGAGAAGGCCGACGCGCTCGGGCTGAAGCCGCGGGCGCGGATCGTCGATCAGACCACCGTCGGCGTCGACCCCGTGATCATGCTGACCGGCCCGATCCCGGCGACGCAGAAGATCCTCGAGCGCAACGGCATGAAGATCGATGACATCGACCTGATCGAGATCAACGAGGCGTTCGCTCCAGTGGTCGCGGCGTGGCGGCGCGAGCTCGAGCCGGACATGGATCGCGTGAACGTGAACGGCGGCGCGATGGCGCTCGGCCACCCGCTCGGGTCGACCGGCGCGCGGCTGATCACGACGCTGCTGCACGAGCTCGAGCGCTCCGACAAGGAGGTCGGGCTCGTGACGATGTGCTGCGGTGGCGGACTCGGGACGGGAACGCTGATCCAGCGCGTCTAAGGCGCCGCCGTCAGGCGCCGCCGACCATCGTCTAAAGCACCGTCAGTCCGCCTGCGCGGTCGGGCGCATCAACATCTCGTTGATCGCCACGTGCGCCGGGCGGGTGACGATGTAGAGAATCGCGTCGGCGACGTCGCCGGCTTCGAGCCGCTGCACGCCGGCGAAGCGCTGCTGGATGCCCTCGCGGATCTCGGGGCCGGTTGTGGCTCGAGAGCTCGGTCGCGGTGGCCCCCGGCTCGACGAGCGCAACGCGGACGTGGCGCTCGGTCACCTCCTGGCGGAGCGATTCGCTGAACGCGCCGACCCCGTGCTTGGTGAGGTTGTAGACGGCGCTGCCTCGTCGAACCACGCGCCCGGCGACCGAGCTGATGTTGACCATGTCGGCGACCTGGCGCGGGCTGTCCTGGGCGGCGCGGAGGAGATGGGGGAGGGCCGCATCAGCGCAGTTCAGGACCGCGCGGACGTTGACGTCGAGCATCTGCCACCACTCGTCGGTGGGCGCGTCGAGCACCGGACCGAGCAGCATCATCCCCGCGTTGTTGATCAGGATGTCGAGGCTGCCAAGCTCCGAGGCGGTCCGATCGACCGCATCGCGGGCCTGCGCCTGATCGGTCAGATCGGCCTCGATCGGCAGCGCGGTGCCGCCGGCGTCGCCGATTCGCTGCGCCAGCGCGTCCAGACGGTCGACGCGCCGCGCCGCCAGCGCCACCGACGCTCCGTGCTGTGCCAGCGCGAGCGCGGTCGCCTCGCCGATCCCGGACGAGGCGCCGGTGACGAGCGCGACGGTGCCGACGAGTGGTGCGGGCGCCATCAGCGCGGCTCCTTGGGAAGAAACCCCCACATAGACGTGGTTTCTTCCCAAGCCCGGGTGGTAACGCCGGCTCCGGGAGGATGCATCACGGTCACCCCAACTCCCACCGGAAGCCGACCGGCGCGGGCTCGGGGGCGAGCGGGCTCACCGGGAGCCCGGCCGGGGGGTCGTTCTGGTTGAAGGGCGCGGGCGCGAGGTCGTTCGGCGTGTCGGGATGGAACAGCGAGGCCAGATACTGCGCCTGTCCGCGTCCCGGGCCGAGCTCGAACTGGCCGCCGCTGTAGGCGCCGATACCGTGCTCGGCGCAGAAGTCATACGTCGCGCACAGCTTCGGCAGCCCTCCGATCCGCGACGGCTTGAGGTTCACCATCTTCGGCGGGAACGGCAGCGCCTCGATGTCGTCGATCGAGTGGATCGGCGCGTCCCACGTGATCCGGTCGTGCACGGAGGCCAGCACCGCCGCGGTCCCGAGCGTGACCACGTCGGGATCCTCGATCCACGCGTTCGGGAACGCCTCGACCACCCGCTCGTACAGCACCGGGTCGGGCGGCTGATCGACGATCGTCCCCGTGTACAGGCTCTTGAAGTCGACCGAGTCCACGGCGCCCGTGGCGACCAGCGCGGAGATCAGCTCCGGCGTCCACGAACTGGTCGGGTCGAGCTTGAACCGCAGCGACGGATACCGGGCCAGCCGGCGCTCGATCGGTTCGAGCGTCGGCGGCTCGCCGAGGCGGAGCGAGACGACGAACGTCACCGGCCGCGCCTCGCGCCCGAGACGCTCCCACAGCGGCTGCCCGGCCTGTGCGAGCGCCAGGTCGAGCGCGGCACTGTGAAACGTCCAGCGCCGGTACAGCCGCGAGACCTCGCGCTTGGGCGCCACCGGGAACAGATCGAGCGAGTCGACGAGCTCGCAGAACTCCGCGAGCGTGAAGCGCCCGGACAGCGCGCCGGCGTGGACCGGGCCGGCGTCCTGGAGCGCGACGTGATCCTCCGCGTCGTACACCACATCCTCGCCCACGCCCTCGAGCCCTCCGCCGGTCAGATGCACGACCGTGCTCAGTCGCTCGAAGCCGCTCGACACCTCGGCCCGCAGGCCTTCCAACCCGTAGCCGTCGACCTCGAGCGACAGGTCGGCGAGTAGGTCGAACGTGCTCACCGGTCGCTCCGTGGCCCCTGGGCGCCCTCGAGCCGCGCCACCAAGTCGTCGAGCCGAAGCTCCTCGAGCCCCTTGCCCACCGCGTCGAGCTCGCCGGCGCAGTACTCGACGAGGTCTCGCCCTTCCTTGACGAGGTCGAGCGTCTCGCGCAGCCCGGCCTGACCGGAGTCGAGCCGGCGGATGATCTCCTCGATCCGCGCCACCGCGGTCTCGTAGGTGCGCTCGCCGGCGCCCGGGGCGCCGGCGCTCGCGGCGCCGCCGGTCTGAGGCTCGCCCGTGCTCATCGCACCTCGGCGTCGACGGCGTCGTCGTGGAAGCGGACCCGGAGGTCGCGGGCCGCGCGCGCCGCCGCGGCCGACCCGAGCGGCTCGCCGGCCCGGTCCTCGACGAGTGCGTAGCCCCGCGAGAGCGTCCGCTCGGGGTCGTGCGCCGCCAACGCCAGCGATAGCCGCTGGAGCTCGCGGTCGCGCGCGGACCGGTCCGATCCCCGTGCCCGGTCGACGCTCCGGCCGAGCACGAGCAGGTGGCGCGCGGCGCGAGCGCGGCCCTCAGATACCGCGCGCCGGGAGGTCGCCCGCAGCTCGCGCACCAGCTGGTGGAGCTGGCGGCGCTCACGGAGGATGTGCCGGGCCGGCGCGGCGGCGAGGCGCTCGAGCGTCCGGGCCCGCTCGACGATCGCACGCCGGCTATGGACATCCAGGCGGCGCGCGGCCGCGAGCAGGTCCGCCCGAGCGGCGGCGCAGTCGATCGGGACGGCGGCCTCGGCGGCATGGGTGGGGGTCGAGCAGCAGACCGCGGCCACGTCGTCGATCAGCGTCCGGTCGGTGTGGTGGCCGACCGAGGAGATCACGGGGACCCGCAACAGGGCGACCGTCCGGCACAGCGCCTCGTCGCAGAACGCGAACAGATCCGCCAGCGATCCGCCGCCCCGCGCGACGATCACGACGTCGACCTCCGGGATCGCGGCCAGCTCGCGGAGCGCGGCGGCGATCCGCGACGCCGCGTGGCGGTCCTGCACGGGCACGAACGCCCACACCAGCCGCCCGGACCAGCCGCGCCGCCGCAGGCCGGCCAGGACGTCGTCGCGGGCCTTGCCCTGCTCACCGGTGATTACCCCGATGGTCCGGGGCAACTTCGGCCGAGCGAGGCGCTTCTGGGGCTCGAACAACCCGTCGGCGTGGAGCCGTCGGCGCAAGCGCTCGAGCTGGACCAGCAGGTCGCCCTCGCCGGCGATCCGCAGCTCGGAGACGGCGAACGAGAACGACGGGGAGGACGACGCGCTACCGGGGTAGTAGTCACAGCCCCCGCCGATCACGACCTTGAGACCATCAGTGAGGGTCACGCCGAGCGCCTCGAAGTCGGATGCCCACATCGAGCACGGCAGCGCGCCACGGGCGTCGCGCAACTCGAAGTACACCCGCGCGCGGCTCGACCGGAACCCCCACACTTCGCCCACGAGCTGGACGCGCGCAAACTCGAGCAGCCGGCGCTTCAGCTGGGCGGCATACATGCCGACCGGATACGGGCCGGGCAGTTCGCTCTCGGCGATCGGATCGGCGGCGGTTAGCTCGGACGAGGGCAAGGGCATCGTCCTATCGAGGCTATCGGGACGCCCGGCAGCGGCGCGCGGATACGATCCCCGGCATGGACTTGACACTGTCATCCGCCGAGGCGGCGTTCCGCGACGAGTTGCGGGAATGGCTCGCGGCGAACCACCCGGGCCGCGAGCCGGCCGGCGACGAGGCCGCCTTTCAGTTCCGCCTCGCCTGGCAGCGCAAGCTGCACGACGCCGGGTGGGCCGGCGTCTCGTGGCCAAAGGAGTACGGCGGTCGCGGCGCCACGCTCGTCGAGCAGGCGATCTTCAACGAGGAGGTCGTCCGCGCACGCACGCCGTCGGTGGCGAACGTCCTCGGCCTGGCCATGGGCGGGCCGACCGTGATCGCGCACGGAACCGAGGAGCAGCGGAAGCGCTATTTGCCGCCGATCCTGTCCGGCGAGGAGATCTGGTGCCAGGGGTTCTCAGAGCCCGGTGCGGGCTCCGACCTGGCGTCGCTGAAGACGCGCGCAGTGCGCCACGGCGACGAGTGGGTCGTCACCGGCCAGAAGGTGTGGACCACGTTCGCGCACCACGCCAAGTGGTGCATGCTCGTGGCCCGGACCGACCCCGACGCCCCCAAACACAAGGGCCTGAGCTACTTCCTGATGGACATGGAGCAGGACGAGGTGCAGGTCCGCCCGCTGCGTCAGATCACCGGCGAGTCGGAGTTCAACGAGCTGTTCATCGAGGAGGCGCGGATCCCCGAAGCGAACATGATCGGCGCCGAGGGCGAGGGCTGGGGCGTTGCGATCACGACGCTCATGCACGAGCGCGCGACGCTGGCGTTCGGCCTCCAGGTGAGCGTTCAGATCGCGCTCGGCGAGCTGATCGACACCGCGCACGAGAGCCGCGGCGAGAACGGGCGCGTCGCCACCGAGGACCCGGTGATCAGGCAGCACCTGGCCCAGTTGCTGATCGAATCCGAGGTGCTTCGCCTGAACGCGTACCGCGGCCTCAGCGCGATCATGCGGTCGGGCGTCCCGGGACCGGAGGGGTCACTCGGCAAGTGGCACTGGTCCGAGGTCAACCAGTCACTGACCGAGGTGGCGATGGAGATCGCGGGGCCGCGGGCGATGCTGGCCGATGACGACTGGAGCTACCGCTTCCTGCGCTCGCGGGCCAACTCGATCGAGGGCGGCACGACCGAGATCCTCAAGAACATCGTCGCCGAGCGGGTGCTGGGACTCCCGCGGATGCGCTGACCCGCAGCGAAGGAGCCACCCATATGAACTTCGGATTCAGCGACGACCAGCAGGCGATCAAGCGCACGGCCCGCGAGTTCCTGGCCGCGCGCTATCCGCTGGCGACCGTGCGCGCGCTCGCGGAGGACGACCGCGGGTTCACCGACGAGCAGTGGCAGGAGCTGGTCGAGCTCGGGTGGCCCGGGGTAATCGTCCCCGAGGATCAGGGCGGCCTCGGGCTCGGAGCGATCGAGCTGGTGGTGATCGCCGAGGAGATGGGCTACGCGCTTGCGCCGAGCCCCTGGTTCTCGACCACGTGCGCCGCGCTGATGTTGGTCGCCGCCGGGACCGAGGAGCAGCGCGAGCGCTGGCTCGGCCCGCTGGCGAGCGGCGAGGCGCGCGGCACTCTCGCCGTGTGGGACGAGCGCTCGGGCTGGGCGCCCGACCACTCGGAGGTCGAGCTTGCTTCGGACGGCACCCTCATGGCGACCAAGATCGCCGTGCCGGATGCGGCGTCGGCCGACTTCGTCATCGTGTCGGGCGCCGACGGGTGCCATTTCCTGCACAACGTGTCGGACCCGGGCATCACGCTCGTCGCCGAGCCGGGGATCGATCCGACGCGGAAACTGTTCCGGGTGGAGCTCGACGGCGCCGCCGCGGATCCGCTCGAGCACGACCCGGACAAGATCGCGCAGGCGTACGCCACGATCGTCACCCTGCTCGCCGCCGAGAACGTCGGTGCCGCGCAGAGGGCGATGGAGATGGCGGTGACCTACGCGAAGGATCGGACGCAGTTCGACCGGCCGATCGGCTCCTATCAGGCGGTGTCACACCGGTGCGCGCAGATGCTGCTCGAGGTCGAGGGCGCGCGGTCGCTGTCCTACTGGGCCGGCTGGGCGCTCGACAACGAGCCCGAGGCCGGGCCGCGGGCGGCGTCGATGGCGAAGGCCTACGCGGGCGACGCCGGCTTCCGCGTGACCGCGTCGGCTCTCCAGGTGCACGGCGGGATCGGCTTCACCTACGAGCACGACCTCCACTTTTTCCTCAAGCGCGCACACGCCAACGCCCACGCGTTCGGTGACTCGCGCTGGCACCGCGACCGCGTCGCGGACCTGGCCGGCGTGTAAGTCACGCCGGCCAGGTCACTCGCTCCGATCAGAATTTCTGCTTGCTGCAGCCCCCGTTGAACTCCGGGTTCTTCATCGGCTGGCTGATGATCGTGCCGCCATAGCGGGCCACGTTCGACGTGCCGTACTGCGCGTCGCCCCCGAAGTCCTGCGTGGTGACGCCCTGGATCGATTTGCCGAAGTTCCAGATACAGGTGCCGGACTTCGCCGGTCCCGACCACGACCGCCCACCGGGGTTGGAGAGGCTCCAATACGGATAGAAGGCCGCGCTGATCGGCGGGACGACGCAGCCTGCCCCCGTGGAGGTATCGCACAGGTTCGACGATCCGCCGATGTCGGACTCGAACTGGATCGTCGGGTACGGTTTCCCGCTCGTGAACGGGCCTATGTAGCTCGCCGGAGTCGGGTGGCTCGCCGTCCCATCGGGCCAGGTAAACGGCACGTAGTCCGTCCCGTCGAAGTCGAGATCGCCGTTCTGGAATCGGTCCGCGAAACAGAACGGCAACGGTGAGCTCTCGGTCGTGGGGCTCCCGTTGACCATCGCCGTGCGGGTCCCCTTGGGGAAGCAGTAGCCGTCGGCGAACTCACACAGGGCGCCGCTGGCCGGGTCGCTCGTCGAACACGCCGTCGGCCCGGTCGGTCCCTGTGTGGTTGGGTTCTGACACCCGGCGCTCGTGCACGGTCCCTCTCCGGTCGCTCCGGCGCCTTCGAGGCCCCCCTTGCACGTATCGAACACCTGCGGATCCGAATAGGACTCGGCCCGCCCGGGAATGAATCACCACCGGGTCCTGGTTGGTGACGGAGTCGCAGCTCTCGCCATGACCGATCTCCTGCTCCATCAGCACGCCGCCCTCGAGCGCCGCCCACGGCACCTGGTTCTGCTGCTTGGCCGTGTTGTACTCAGCGTGGAACGTGAATGGGGTGCCCGAACAATCGGCGATGCTCGTATTCATGAAGCCGTTGCTCGCGCTCGCGACTATGTAGCCGGTCTGTCCTGTGGTCAAATCCTTGATGACCGCCGTCAGCCCCTGTGGTGGGTCGGACAGTGAGATCTCCAGGACGTCACCGCCGTTCATCTCCAGCGTATGTTGGTTTGGCAACAACGTACTGACGTCGGTGAGCTGCGGGCTCGCCGGTCCGGTCGGGACGCCGTTGTTCTGGAGATAGGCAAAGTTGACAGGCTCCTCGCAGTTCGCGTTGCAGGTCGCGAATCCGAACGTGCACTCGAGGCTGTCGATCGTCAGTGCCGAGCACCACTTCGTCGTACTGCAGCTTTCGCTGTCGATGAACGGAGTGAACCCCGGCGGGTACAGCTGGAGCTCGAGGAAGGCGGAACCGGCTGCGTTGGGGTCGCTGATCCCTCCCGAGTTCTTATCGCTGTCGGGCTTGCATGGGTTTTGCGGGTAGGAGTGTGGGTCGCAGATCGGCAGCCCGAACCACGGCGCGAGGCTCAACTCGCCGTAATTGGTGACGCTCCCCGACGCCGTCGGCGTGGCCGTCGGATCGATCGGCAGCTGCATGAAGTACGTCATCTGATTGCCGGAGCCGGGCTTGTTTGAGATGAACTTGATGCTTGGCTCGTCGTGTCCGACGTACCAGCCGTTGTCGATGAACCGCGTGGCCTTGCCGTTCTTGACCGCGATCGGATCCGTACAGAGGCCGCCGAGATCCGGCTTGACCGCCTGATATCCGCTGCTCCAGCCGTTGCAGTCGAGCTCGTTGGCGGCCTTCGGCGCGACGCTCGCGGCAGCCGGGCCGGCAGTCGCCAACGCTAAGGCAATGACGGCAACGAGCGCACCCACCCCCAGCAGAATCGTCCGCGACAGAGCACACGACGAGCGCGATGCAGCCATAGCCGCTCCCCCCTCTATAGGAAGTTAGCTTCACCCGAGGCAGGCTTCTGTCGGGCGGCGCCAACCTACCATCCCTGTCGAGACAGATGATGAAAAGTCTCTTAGACTGTCAGTCGGGCTCGCCGGCAAGCATCACGGTGCGGTGCTTGGCGTCCTCTTCGAGCACAGCCGGGTCCGCGGCGTGGAACCACTTGCGGTGGAAGAACTCCGGGAAGAACGGCCACGAGGCGAACATCAGGATCACTCCGAGGATCAGGCCGCCGATCCCGACGAAGATCGGCGTCTGAATGCCGATGATCGGCTTTGAGTAGTTGTTCCCAGCCGTGTTGTAATAGCTGTACGCCTTGATTCCGACGTACGCCATCATGATCCCGCCGAGCACCGGCACCAGGCCGGCGAGGAAGAAGTTCCGGGCGCTCTTGAACAGATCGCGCCGGAAATACACCGCGCACGCCAGTCCGGTGAAGCCGTAGTAGAAGCAGACCGCGAAACCGAGCGCCGAGATCGTGTCCCCGAGCACGTCCTGGTTGGGGTTGAACGCGAGCAGGGCCACGGTCCACACGATCGAGAGGCCACCCATCAGCAGCGTCGAGAACGTCGGGGTGAAGTACCGCGGGTGGACGTTGCCGAACGACTTCGGAATCGAGTTCCACTTCGCCATCGACAACGTCGTGCGCGCGGTCGGCAGGATCGTCGTCTGAGTGGACGCCGAGGCTGACGTCAGCACCGTGATGATCAGCAGCTTGTCGAGCGGGGAGCCGAACACCTGGCCTCCGAGCGCGTTGATCACATCGGCCGAGTTGCCCGCGAGGAAGCTATAGCCGTGGTACGACTGAGCGGCAACGGTGACGATCAGGTAGATCACCAGCAGGATCAGGGTCGAGATGACCGCAGCCTTACCCGGGCCGCGATGGCGGTCACGGGACTCCTCGTTGACCGCGACCCCGGAGTCCCAGCCCCAGTAGATGAAGATTCCGAGCAACACGCCGTCGACGAGCGCTCCCCAGCTCAGGTCGAACGGGTTGAACCAGGACGCGCTCACGTGCACGGAGTGAGTAGGACTGTTCGCGTACACCTTGATCAGCGTGACGATCGCGAACAGCGCCAGTGTGAACAGCTCGATGCCCAAAAGCGCCGTCTGTATGCGAGCCGAGAGCTCGATCCCCCGGTAGCAGATCCAGGTCATCACCGCGATCCAGAGCACCGCGCCAACGATCAGCCAGACGTTCGCCGGGTGGGCGTGGGAGTCGAACAGCAGGAACGTGTAGTTGCTCGCGATAGCGGCCAGCGAGGCCATCACGATGATGTCCGCGAGGAAGATCGCCCAGCCGTTGATCCACCCGATCTGGGGCCCGAAGGCTCGGGTCGTCCAAGCGAACGTCGTTCCCGCGTCGGGGTCGGCGAGATTCAAGAACCGGTAGCCCACCGATACGAACAGGATCGGGATGAACGAAACGATCAGCACCGCCGGCGCGTGGAAGCCGACGCCGGTGACCGCGACGATGAACCCGAGCGTCGCGGCGAGGCTGTACGCGGGGGCGGTCGAGGCGACCGCGATGACGAGGTTCGAGATGTAGCCGAGCGCGTCGGCCTTGAGCCCCTTGTTGCCGGGGACGCTGGTGTCCAGGGGGGCCCCGGGCTCGGATGTGATTGTTGTGCTCTCCAAAGTGATGCGAAACCTATGCTGAGCACCGCGGGCTGGCAAGCCGCAGGTGGATCACAAAGTACCGCTCCTTTAGACGAAACGTCCAAGGGACCCGCCGATACGGTGCCAACACGATGGCTGAAGCTCGCGTGTCGGTGGCTGTCCTCGGGGCCGCAGGAACGATCGCGCCCGCGATCGTCCACGACCTGGGAGTGTCGGACGAGGTGGCGAGCATGGTGCTGCTCGACCTCGACGCCGACAAGGCCGGCGGGGTCGCCAGCGCGCACGGTCAGGGGAAGGCGACCACGGAACGGGTCGACGCGCGCGACGTCGATGCACTCGCGGGCGCGATCGCCCGCGCCGGCGCCGGCGTGCTGCTGAACACCGCCTCCTACCGGATCAACCTCGACGCGATGCGCGCCTGCCTGAAGGCCGGATGCCACTACCTCGACCTCGGCGGGCTGTACCACGTGACCCGCGAGCAGGCGACGCTCGGACCCGAGTTCGAGCGCTCTGGCCGCCTGGCGGTGCTCGGGATCGGGTCGAGCCCGGGCAAGACCAACCTGATGGCCGCCGCGGCCGTCGACCGGCTGGGCGAGGGCGCCGAGGGGATCGACGCGATCGAGGTCTGCGCGGCGGGTCGCGACCCGGCGGCGCCGGCGGACGGCCGGCTCCGGCCGCCGTACGCGATCCAGACGCTGATCGACGAGCTCACGCTCGCGCCGGTGGTCCTCGAAGACGGGCGCGCGGTCGAGATCGAGCCGCTCAGCCCCGGAGGAAGCGTCGACTACGGCGACCCGATCGGCCGCGCCGAGACGATCTACACCCTGCACTCCGAGCTCGCCACGTTCGGCGAGAGCTTCGGGTGTCAGAACGCGAGCTTCCGGCTGTCGCTCGCGCCGGCGCTGCTCGACCGCCTCCAGCAACTGGCGAGCGCGACGCCGGAAGAACTGCAAGCAGCCGCCCGCGAGGCGGCGTCGCCGTCGAACGAGACCGTGTCGGTCCATCTCGTGATCGCGCGTGCGGTCGATGGTGAGATCGTCATCGCCCGCGCGATCACCAGGCCCTACTTCGGCCTCGGCGGATCGGTCGTATCGACGGCGGCGCCGGCGGCCGCGTGCGTGCGGCTGTTCGCGCGGGGCGCGCTGACGGCCACCGGCGCGCTTCCGCCCGAGCGTTGCATCGATCCGGACCTGATGTTCGCCGAGCTCGAGACGCGCGGTTGCACGTTCAGCTGGACGAGCTGACCGCGCTCTCGCGTTCCTGATCGCGAAGCCACGCCACCGTCTCGGCGAGGCCGTCGCGGAGATCGACCCGGGCCTCCCAGCCGAGCAGCCGCCGGGCCTTCTCCACCGACGGCCACCGCCGCTGAACGTCGACGTCGAAGCTCGGCAGGTGGCGCAGCTCGAACTCGGCCGGGTCGTTGCCGCACGCCTCCCAGATCATCTGCGCGAGCTCCGCGATCGACAGCTCCTGCGAGGCGGAGACGTTGAAGTCCTCGTTCTCGCCGGCCGGCGACGCCATCGCGGTGACGATGCCGTCGGCGATGTCGTCGACGTGCGTGATCGTCCTTGTCTGCTCGCCCGAGCCGAAGATCTCAAGCGGGCGCCGGCCGGTCAGGGCCTTGTGGATCAGGTCGGGCACGGCGTGCGCGATGCCCGGCTCGTCGGCATGGGGGACCTCACCTGGTCCGTAGGCGTTGAACGGCCGGCAGATCGTGTAGCGCAGCCCGTGCTCGTCGTTCGCGGCCCGGGTGTAGACCTCGCCGGCGAGCTTGGAGAAGCCGTACGCCGACCGCGGCGCCAAGCAGGCGGCCAGGTGGTCCTCGGTGGTCGGGAACTCGGTCGCCCGCTCGAACACCATCGACGACGACACGTATACGAAGCGCTCCACATCAAGGTCGACGGCCGCATGGACGAGCGCGCCGGTGAGTGCGTTGTTGACCTCGGTAAGCGTGAACGGCAGCTTGTGGAAGTTCGCGATTCCCCCGACGACCGCGGCCAGGTGGATCACGTGGGTGCAGCCGTCGACCGCCGCGTGCGCCGCGGGGGCGTCGCGCAGGTCGGCGGTCTGAATCTCGCACCCCTCGCGCATCCACAGTGGGGGCCGGCGGTGGTCGGCGACCCGCACCTCCCACCGACTGTCCGAAAGCAGCCGTCTGACGACGGCAGAGCCGATCGTCCCGGCGCCCCCGGTGACGAGCACGCGGCTCATCCCGACGGGGTGATGCCGCGGGCGCTGACGGCGTCGGCGGCCCGGAGCAACGCCGAGGTCTCGGCGGCGTAGACGAACACCTGACCGGTGCTGAGCGCGTTCCAGGGATCGACCAGGAGGCAGTCGCCGGCGGCGGTGGACACGATGTTCGCGAGCACCGCGGCGGACGCGAACTCCGAGTGGTTGGTGGCGACGACCACGACGTCGGCGTCGCGAACGGCCTGGTCGAGCGGCTGAGTGGGCGAGGGGGCGTGCGGATCGCACACCGCGACGTCTGCCAACTCGCGCTCGAGCAGCCGGATCAGCTTGTGCGAGAGCGAGTCGCGCTCGTCGTCGGTGTCGCGCTTGAACGTCAGCCCGAGCACGGCCACCTTCCGGCTTGCGAGCGAGCCTATCCGCCGCTTGATCCCCTCGACCAGGAACAGCGGCACGGACTCGTTCACGCGCGAGACCGCCAGCAGCATCCCGGGAGCAGCGGATCGCTCCTCGGAGAATGCGAAGTCCTTGCGAAGGCAGGTGCCGGCGGTCATGCCCGGACGCGCGATGCCGCCTCGGGGATAGTCGCGGTTGATCAGGTCGATCACGTCGAACACGTTCGCGTCGTACCGCTCGCAGTCCATCATCAGCAGGTTCGGCAGCGCGAACGTCGTGTAGCGGAGGATGTTCGTCCAGATCTTCGCGAGCTCCGCCTGCACGGGCGTGGTCCTGACGATCGGGGCGCCGAACACCGAGAACGTGCTCGCCGCACGCTCGGTCGAGGCGTCGCCGACGCCGCCGATGATGCACGGGAGGGTCGAGATCTCCTCGACGAACCGCCCGGCGGCGATCCGCTCGGGCGCGTGGGCGACGAACACGTCCTCGCCCACCCGCAGCCCGCGCCGCTTCTCCACATAGCCCGCGACGAAATCGGTTGTCCCCGGGGCAATTGTCGAGCGCAGGATCAGGGCGTGCCCGGGGCGCAGCATCGGCAGCAGGTCGTCGACCGCGGCGCGCACCTGCCGCAGGTCGCTCTCGATGTGCGAGAACGACGGCGTCCCGATCGTGATCACGATGTCGTCGGCCCGGGCGGCGTCGGCGGCGCGCTCGGCGAGCTCGAGGCGTCCACTCGCGATCACGCGGTCGAGCAGCTCCTGGGTCCCGGTCTCGTCGAACGGCATCCGCCCGGCGCGGATCGAGGCCAGGACCGGCTGGTCGTGGTCCACCCCGAGTACCCGCAGGCCCCGGTCGGCGAAGCACAGCGCGAGCGGCAGGCCCACGCGCCCGAGACCGATCACCGCGACGGACCTGGAGGCGTCCACGAAGACCTCAGACGCCGGCGTCGCCCGAGACGGCGTCGGCCGCCGTTGCCGCCGACGCGGTCACGCTGGGCAGAGGGGTCAGGCCAGCCTCGGCCTTGTGTCCGCGCACCTCGCCCGCGAACGCGATCCGGTCGAGCCGGGAGATCTCGCGCTCGCCCTCGATCCGGGCCGGATGGTCGGCGGGGAGGCCGCGGATCAGCGCCCGGATCCGCTCGCGCAGCTGCAGCGCGAAGTGCGGCGTCGAGGCGCCCATCAGCTGGCGCACGTCCTCGACGGTCACCTCGCGGCCGGGCCGTAGCCGCTCTGGATTCTCAGCTTGGCTCATTTCTGCGGCACCACTTCCAGAAGGCTATCCATCTCGGCCTGGACGGATACCGAGATCGTGCTCGGGTCGCCGATCACCCAGCCGTGGTTGTATACGGCGGCGGTCGGGCCCTCGGCGGTGTACCCGGGGGTCGCGTAGTTCAGAAAGAAGTTCAGAACCGGCTGCGCGAGCGTGTTCGGGTCGTCGATCAGCAGCTGCGGACCGTAGCTCCCGCTGGACGACAGGGCCGCCGACGCGGCGGCATCGAGCGTGTGGTTGGCGTTGATAAGCGTGTAGCCGTGACCCGGGCTGCGCATCGCCCAGCCGAAGCTGCCCGGGACATGGGCGCAGGGTTGGTTGACGGCGCACGGCGGATCGCGGTAGACGGCGAACGCCACCGAGTTCGCCGCCGGGTCGGTGTCGCCTACCCGGTTGACCGTCCCGTACTTGCGCAGCTGGGTCAGGACCGTGTCAGGGATCACGCTCGGCGGGCCGAGGACGTAGATGTGCGGCATCTGGTCGGACTGCAGCGCCTGCACGGTCGGCGCCGGGATCCCCGAGGAGTTCACGAACAGGATCGGATCGCCGCTTTCCGCCGCCCAGCCGGCGGCCGGCATCGCGTACGCGGGACTGTCCGCGGAGGCGATCACCACGTCCGGGCTTGGCTTGCCCGCCGCGGCGCTCTGGAACTTGTCGATCGCGGCGGCGAGCGCGTACGGGGTGTCGCCCGAGATCGAGGCGGCGCGCAGCCCCTGGGGCGCGGGGACGTCGCCGACGCGGATCGCCTGCGCACCGCCGGCGGCGCCGGAGCTGGTAGGGGCGAGGAGCTTGAGCGCGTTGGTGGTGGCCGCCGGAAGCGACGTGCTCCCAGACAGCAGGATCGGCGCCCGGATCGGGGGCGCCATCAGCACCGAAGCGGCGATCGCCGCCTCCCAGTCGTCGGTGGGCGCGATCGTCACCGCGGTCGGGTGGGTGCCCGTCTGGACCGAGGGGAACACCGCGAGCGCCACGCCGGCCGCGTTCGCGATCGAGTCCGCGCCGGACACGCGCGTCGTGTTCTTGGTCGCCAGCACGGGGAACCCGATGCCGGCGGCCGGGGGCGCGCTGCTCTGGCTCGCGGTCGTCGTCTTAACGATCAACCGGGTGGCGGCGCCGCCGCAGCCGGCGACGGTCAACGCGCAGGCGGCGAGGGCCGCAATCAGCAGAGACCGTCGCATTGCGCCGGACGTTAGCGGGGCGGAAGGCCGATCGCCGCACTTTCCGGTGCGCCTCTCAATGCCCGCATTTTGCGCAAAAACAGGAGCGGCGCTTGCGAGGGCGAAGGTTCGTCTCGCTGCGGCAATGGGTATATTGCCGCCACGCCGAATCCGCGGGCACGACATCCGCGGAGCGGGGGACCCAGTTCTTTGGGGCGAGTCCCGCGGTGAATCCGCGGGAGGCGCAGGCTCTTTTAGCGCCAGCCCGTCAGCTAACCCCGCAGGCCCACGAAAGAGAACTTTGCGGGTTGCACATCTGATACTCCCGAGCCTGGCCGCGTTGGCGCTGGCGGGCGCGCCGGCGGCGAGCGCCGCCGGAACGTCGGCGCCGGGCGCCACCGCGACGTCGGGCGGGGCAGGCATCGGCGCAGCGCCGGCGGTCCCGCTCCCGCGCCCGACCGTGCCCGGCATGACCGGGAAGATCATCCACGGGCTCGCGTACGCGCCGGCTGACGCGCCGCTCCAGGTACAGGAGGCGATCTGGGCGGGCGATCGGATCCGGCTCAAGCCATATCGCGTCGGCGGCGGGCACGGCGTCTGGAACGACTCCGCCTACGACTGCTCGGGCACGGTGTCGTATGTGCTGCACGCCGCGGGCCTGCTCAAGGTGTCGATGGATTCCGGTGAGTTCATGAGCTGGGGCCGGCGCGGGGCCGGCGCGTGGATGACGATCTACACGAACCCGGGGCACGCCTTCATCGAGATCGCGGGCATCCGGCTCGACACCTCGGCCGAGGGCGACCCGCACCCGGCCCCGGGCTCCGGACCTCGGTGGCGTCCGCTGCTGACGGCCACCGGCGGGTACGTGGCCCGCCACCCCGCCGGGTTCTAAGCGCTCGCGTCGGTCCTACAGTTGGGGCGCCGCAATCTGCGCTCGCAGGCGCTGCCCCGCTACGCTTGAAGGGCTCGTCCAGAAATACGCAGAGGAGGATGCGATGCCGGGCCTTTCCGGGCGCATGTCGACAGTTATTAAAGCGAAGATCTCGAAGCTCCTCGACCGCGCTGAGGACCCCTCGGAGACCCTCGAGTACAGCTACCAGAAGCAGCTCGAGTTGCTGCAGAACGTCAAGAAGGGGATCGCTGACGTCGTCACGTCGAAGAAGCGACTCCAGCTCCAGGAGCAAAAGCTTCGCGATCAGGTCGTCAAGCTCGACACGCAGGCGCGGCAGGCGCTCTCGGCCGGGAACGAGGAGCTCGCGCGGACCGCGCTCGAGCGCAAGAACGTCGCACAAACCGAGCTCCAGTCGCTGGACTCGCAGATCGGAGCGCTCGAGCAGCAGCAGGAGCAGCTGACGGCCTCCGAGCAGAAGCTTCGGGGGAAGATCGAGCAGTTCCGGTCGCGCAAGGAGGTCATCAAGGCTCAGTACTCCGCGGCGGAGGCGCAGGTCCGGATCTCGGAGGCGGCCACCGGCGTGGGCGAGGAGATGGCCGACGTCGGCCTGGCGATGCAGCGGGCGCTCGACAAGACCGAGAACATGAAGGCGCGCGCCGACGCGGTGCAGGAGCTCGAGGCTGCGGGCACGTTCGAGGACCTGACCCAGATCGGAGGCGGCGAGGACGACATCGACCGCCAGCTCCGGCAGCTGTCGAGCAGCACCCAGGTCGACTCCGAGTTGGCCAAGATGAAGGCCGAGCTCGGAGCCGGCTCGCCTCACTCGGCGGGCGAGCTCGGGTCCGGCGGGTCGGACGCCGGCGGTGCCGCACCGGCCGGTCAGCCGGCGGAGGCGGAGCAGGCCGGCCCGTCCCAGGGGCAGGCCCCGTGATCGTGCGGATTGCCACCGAGGGTCAGTACGAGGTCGGCGAGGGCGACGTGCGCACGCTCGATCAGCTCGACAACGACGCGGTGGCGGCCTGCGAGTCCGGGGACGAGCAGCGATTTCAGGATACGTATGCGCGCCTCATCGAGTTCGTTCGCGACAAGGGACACCCGGTCCCAGAGGATCGCCTAGAGCCCTCCGACGCGATCTTCCCGCCCCCCGACGTCTCGTTCGAGGAGGCTAAGGCGGAGTTCACTGGCGAAGGGTTGATCCCGGGCTGAGAATCGCCGGGCGTCGGCGCCCGTCAGTTTCACGCGCCGATCAGCGGGAAGCCTCCTTCAAAGAGAAGAGGAGGTTGAGCATGTCCACTGGATTGATCGTTGTGATCGTCGTGGTCGTAGTAATCGTCGTGGCCGCGTTGCTGTTCGCGGCGACTCGAGGCCGTCGTGTGGCGGCCGAGCGCCGGCGCCAACGTGTGCTGGAACAACGCCGGGAGCGGGCGGCCACCGAGCATCGCGAGGCGGCGGAGATGCGTACCGGGCGTGCCGACGAAGCTGAGCATCGCGCGCGCCTGGCGAGCGCCAGGGCCGAACGGGAGCGGGCGGAGGCGCGTCTGCACGAGGAGAGTGCGCGAGCGCACGAGGCCGGGCTGGCCGACGACGACCTGATGGGCGAGGGCGCGGATGAGACCGGGCGCGGACGGGTCGACGATCGCGATGAGGTCGCGGCGGATGAGACCGGGCGCGGGCGGGTCGACGATCGCGATGAAGTCGCGGCCGACACGACCCGGCGCCGGCAGAACCTCGACGGCTGACCGCACCAGAACGAGGGAGAGGGCCGACATGTCGAGCGCTACCGAGCGTGCCTCAGAGGCGTCGGTTGCCGAGCTGATCAAACAGCTGTCCGAGCAGAGCAGCCGCCTGGCCAGACAGGAGGTGGAGCTGGCCAAGGCGGAGCTCGCGATCAAGGGCAAGCGCGCCGGGATCGGCGCCGGCATGTTCGGCGGCGCCGGCGTATTCGGGTTCTACGCATTCGGGGCGTTGACCGCAGCCGCGGTTCTCGCTCTCCAGACGGCGATCGCGGCCTGGCTGGCCGCCCTCGTCGTTGCGGCGGTGCTGGCGGCGGTTGCCGGAATTCTGGCGCTGCAAGGCAAGCGCAAGGTCTCCCAGGCGACTCCGCCGGTGCCCGAGCAGGCGGCCGAGAGCGTGAAGGAGGATGTGCAATGGGCGAAGAGCCGGGCACAGTCGGGGCGCCAGTAGAAGGCTCAAAGGATCCCGAGCAGATCCGCGAGGAGATCGAGGCCACCCGCCGCGAGCTCGGCGACACCGTCGAAGCGCTCGCGGCGAAGACTGACGTCAAGGCGCACGTCCGCGAGCGGATCGAGCGCACCAAGGCGTCGCTACCGAACCCGGTCGTGGTCGTCGCGGTGGCGGCAGCGACGGTCGCGGCTGGTCTCATCGCCTGGCGCCTGACCAGGCGCTAGAGCGCTAGATCGGCGTTCCCCAAAGTGGGAACCAGCGGTCGAGCTCCTGCTCGACCGGCAGGTCCTTGCCGATCTGCGCCTTGAGCACGAATTCGCGCTCGTTGTCGCGCTGCTCGGCGCCGGCGGCGGGCGCGAACGGATAGAACGCCCCGCGCTTGTAGTTGTAGATCCAGTAGACCGCGCGCTTGCGCCGCTCGTCGTCGAACCCGAACACGGCGCATAGCACCCGGTCACCGTAGCCGCCGCCCTCGAGCGCCGTGCTGACCGCGTTGATCCCGACGACAAGGTCGTCGAAATCGCTGCCGCGGAGCACCAGCCAGCGGAACCCGTAGGTGTCGTCGGAGCTGGTCACCGTCGTCCCGCTGTCCGACGCGGTGGCGCGGACGACCTCCTCCATCTCGCGCACGATCGACTCGAAATCAGCGGTGGCGAGCGGCTGGAACACGATCGCCGCGGTCCCGCGCGACGTGAGCCCCATCGAGGTCTCCATCGTCACGTAGGCCGTGCTCATCGCGAACAGCCTGTCCGGCGCCGGCTGGGCCAGCTTCCGACGGCCGATCAGGACGTCGAGGAAGCCCACGCGGTCAGGCGGTGCCCTGGAGCTGGGCCTCGAGCCGCTGCAGCCGCTCGATCCTCGCCGTCAGCGGCGGATGCGTCGAGAACAGGTTCGTCAGGCCCTGCTTCACCTTGGGCGGGAAGATGTAGAACGCGGCGAGCTCGCCCGAGGCGGCGCGCAGGTCGCGCTGGGGGATCCGCGACATCCCGCCGTCGATCTTCAGTAGCGCGCTGATCAGCGCGCTCGGGCGTCCGGTCAGGATCGCGGAGCCACGATCGGCGGCGAACTCGCGGTAGCGCGACAGCGCCTGGAGCAGCAGGAACGAGATCACGTAGACCGCCGCGGACACCAGGATCACCACGAAGAACCCGTTGTTGTTCTGGTTATTGCGGTTCCCGCCACCGAAGCCGCCACCGAACAAGAACCCGAACTGGGTGATGAACGCCGCGATCGACGCGAAGAAGCTGGCAATTGTCATCACCACGACGTCTCGGTTCAGGACATGGGTGATCTCGTGGCCGAGCACCGCCTCGAGCTCGGCCGGGTCGAGCAGTTGGAGAATCCCGGTCGTAGCGCACACGGTGGCGGTCTTCGGCGAGCGCCCGACGGCGAACGCGTTGGGCATCGGCGTCTGAGCGATCGCGACCCGGGGCTTGGGGATGTTGGCCTGGACGCAGAGGCGATCGACGATCGCGTGGAGCTGGGGCGCCTCCTGGGGCGTCACCTGGCGCGCGCCCATCGAAGCCAGCGCGATCTTGTCCGAGGTGAACAGCTGAACGGCGAACAGTCCAGCGGCGACGATCGCGATCGTTACCGCGCCCGCCCCGGACGCGACCAGCACCGCGATCAGCACGGCGTACACCAGCCCTAGCAGGAAGATCGTGAACAACATCCGGGTCTGGAGCCCGGTATCGCGACCGAATGAGGTATTTCTCGCCATAGTGCTCTTAATGGTGGCAGATGGGGTAATGGATCCCTGAACCGTCTCTATGAATATGAGAAGTCATGGAAGGTCTTCGCGCTCGCGGCCGGTCTAGAGGGTTGGTGCACGGCGCCCGGGCGTATCTCGCCGGCATCGGCACCTCCGGCTCTCTGCTGGCCGTAGCTGCGCTTGTATTCATCGTAGCCAGCGCGATCGTGGCCTTCCACGGGTGGCCTCATCTCGGCGCGCAGCCGGCTCCGGGCCAGGTGCTGATCTCGCCGCGTTCGGCGTCCACCGGGGCGACGCCCGTGGCGCGCCGGCTGTCGGTCGTCGCGGCGGCCCCGGCTGTGGGCGTCGGGGCGGGTGGCGGCGCGTCGGCGCCGGGGCAAACGCGCGCAGGCACGGGTCACGGCCGGCGTGGCGGCGGGAACAGGTCGGCTGGGACGCCACGACAAACGACCGGCGCCCCCGCGCGGACGACAGCTCCGGTGGCCACGACCGGGAGCGGCGCCCCGAAGTCGTGCGGCTGCGTGACGACCCCCACCTCGTCGCCGTCGCCATCGCCGTCACCATCACCGTCGCCGGTTCGGAAGGTCCAGCAGACGGTGGGGCAGGTGACGAACACGCTCGGGAACGTCGTCTCGGGCACGGGCAGCCAGCTCGGCTCGACCGTGCAGGGGACCACGAACACGGCCGCCGGCGCGGTCGGGTCGGTTAGCCCGGCGGCGGGCGGCGTCGTGCAGAGCGCCGGCTCAGGGGCCGCGCAGACCGTCAGCGGCGTGACGCAGGCGCTCGGCGGCGTGGTGTCAGGCCCCGGGCAGCCGCCAGGGTCCGGCCTCGGGCCCTAGAAGCGTTTCGAGTCTGCGCGGGCGGGATCCGCGGCGCTGGCGAGCGCGCGCTCGATGAACTGCACGCTCACGGCCTGTAGCTCGGCATCGTGCTGGATCGAGCGGTGATGGCCACCGGGCAGCACGATCAGTCGGCTGCGGGGCGAGCTCAGCGAGGTCGCGAGCTCGCGCGACTGCTGCACCGGAACCTGCTCGTCGCCCTCGGCGTGGAGCAGCAGCACCGGCGCCTTGAGCTTCCGGGCGGCATCGTGAACGTCGTGCGCGGCCAGAAATCGGTCGAGCGCCGCCGGATCGGCGTCGAACGTGAAGCGCCCGCCGGCGAGTCCGCGCCGGAGGCCTTCGTTGCCGGCGGGGCAGATCGCGACGACGGCGGCGGCGTCGGCGGCCAACGCGGACACGAGCGCGAGATAGCCGCCCATGCTCGAGCCTCGTAGCGCGATCGGCGCGCGGGCGTCGCCGATCCTCGACCGCAGTAGCGCCGCGATCGAGGCCACGTCCTCGATCGCGCGCCCGTCCATGGGCCCCGGGCTCTCGCCGTGGCCTCGCTGATCGAACGCGATCGCGGCGACGCCGGCGGCGAGCGCGACCCGGGCGAAGTCGTGGTGGTTCTCCTTGCACGAGCCGGCGCCGTGGAGGATCACCACGCCCCCGGAGGCGGGCGTCGCCGGCAGCCACAGCGAGTAGGAAAGGCCGTCGTGGACGCCGATCTCGGTCGGGAGCGTTGGCGTGACGGTCCGCGGCCGAGGCACCCGCCGATGATGCCAGGCTCGGTACCTGCATAACATGACCGCGAAAGATGAGCGCCACCGCCGCCACGCTCTCGCACGTGTATCCGCTCGGATCGCGGGTCAACGAGCACGGACGGCTCGAGATCGGCGGGTGCGACGCGGTCGAGCTCGTGCGCGAGTTCGGCAGCCCGGCGTACGTCGTCGCCGAGGACGACTTGCGGGCGCGGGCGCGCGCGTTCATCGACGCGGTCGGCGCGCGCCACGCCGACTACGACGTGCTGTTCGCCTCGAAGGCGTTCCCGTGCACCGCCGTGTACCGGTTGCTCGCGGAGGAAGGTCTGGCCTGTGACGTGGCGTCGGGCGGCGAGCTGTTCCTGGCTCTGAGGGGTGGA
Source organism: uncultured Solirubrobacterales bacterium (assembly GCA_963849675.1). Lineage (GTDB taxonomy): Bacteria > Actinomycetota > Thermoleophilia > Solirubrobacterales > Solirubrobacteraceae > Palsa-465. The sequence goes on from CAWKIW010000004.1 coordinate 407,206, forward strand.
TTCGACCCGGCGCGGATCTATTTCCATGGGAACGCGAAGTCCGCGGTCGAGGCCCGTGAGGCGATCGCCGCCGGGGTCGGCCACATCGTGATCGACTCGCTGCAGGAGCTGGATCTGCTCGAGCGGGTCGCGGCCGACGCCGGACGCCGGCAGGAGGTGCTGATCCGGATCACGCCCGGGGTGGCCGGCGACACTCACCACGCGATCTCGACCGGACAGACCGACTCCAAGTTCGGCTTCTCGCCGACGGACGCGCGCGCGGCGATCGAGCGGCTCGCCGGCGCGGAGCATCTCGAGCTGGTCGGGCTGCACTTCCACATCGGTTCGCAGCTGCTCGAGCTCGAGCCGTTCCGGGCCGCGGTGCGGACGGTGGCGTCGCTCGGCGAGTTCCCGGTCTACAACGTCGGCGGGGGCTTGGGCGTGGCGTACACGTCCTCGGTCCAACCGCCGGCGGTCGCCGATTACGTCGAAGCGATCGTGTCCACCGTGCATGACGAGCTGGGCGCGGACAAGCGGCTGTTGCTCGAGCCCGGCCGGGCACTGGTGGCGAATTCCGCGGTCACGCTGTACACGGTCCAGACGGTCAAGCAGAACGTCTCGACCTGGGTCGCGGTCGACGGCGGGATGTCCGACAACCTGCGGCCGATGCTGTATGGCTCGAAGTACGAGGCCGTCGTGGCCGACCGGCCGCTCGCGGACGCGACCCTGCGCTGCCACCTCGCCGGCAAGCACTGCGAATCCGGCGACGTGATCGTGCGCGACGTTTGGCTGGCCAACCCCGCGCCTGGGGACGTGATCGCGACCCCGGTCACCGGCGCGTACGGGTACTCGCTGGCCAACAACTACAACGGCGTCCCGCGACCGCCGGTGATCTTCTGCCGTTCGGGGGACGCGCGCGTGGTCGTCCGCCGCGAGAACTACGAGGACCTGGCGGCTCGTGACATCGACTGACGACAAGGCGCCGCCGGCAGGCGCCGCCGACGATCCCGAGGCGCCGCCGGCAGGCGCCGCCGACGATCGTAATCGCGTCTTCCGCGTCGGGCTCCTGGGCCACGGCACCGTGGGCTCGGCGTTCGCATCGCTGTTGCCTCAACACGCGGCGCGGATCGAGCGGATGACAGGTCTGCGGCCCGAGCTGTCCGGCGTGATGACGCGCCGCTCGGGGTCGTTCGACGAGATCCTCGAGGGGTCGGACCTGATCGTCGAGCTGATGGGCGGCATCGACCCGACACGCGAGTACCTGCTGCGCGCAATGCGTGCCGGGCGCCATGTCGTGACGGCAAACAAGCAGCTGCTGTCCCAGCACGGCGAGGAGCTGTGGGACGTCGCGCGTTCGCAGGGCGTCCAGCTTCGGTTCGAGGGGGCGGTCGCCGGCGTGGTCCCGGTCATCCGCGTGCTCCAGGAGTCGCTGGCGGGCGCGACGATCGATCGCGTTCACGGGATCGTCAACGGCACGACCAACTTCATCCTGACCGAGATGGGCCGGACCGGGATGACGTTCTCGGAGGCGCTGGCCGAAGCCCAACGTCTCGGATACGCCGAGGCGGACCCGGCGGAGGACGTCGACGGGCGGGACGCCGCCGCCAAGATGGCGATCCTGGCGCGGCTGGCGTTCGACACGCCCGTGCACCTGGACCAGGTCCGGTACGAGGGGATCGAGCACATTCAGCCGGACGACCTCGCGTATGCGGATGAGCTGGGCTTGCAGTTGAAGCTGATCGGAACCGCGGAGCGGATCGGTGACGGGCTATCCGTCCGGGTCCATCCCGCGTTCCTGTACCCCCGGCATCCGCTCGCCTCGGTGAGCGGGCCGTTCAACGCGGTCACGGTGGAGTCCGAGGCGATCACCGAGATCACGATGTCCGGGCCGGGCGCCGGCGGGCCGCAGACCGCAAGCGCCGTGCTCGGGGACGTGATCTCGGCGATGATCCCGCCCGCCTCGACGCCGCCGACGAGCCGTGTGCTCGAGATCGTCCAGGACGTGGTGTCGGCGTTCTATCTCCATCTGGACGTCGCGGACGAGCCAGGCGTGCTGGCGCGGGTCGCGCTGGTGCTCGCCCAGCAGGACGTGTCGGTCAAGTCGGTAGTGCAGCGGGGCCTCGGGGCCCAGGCGCGGCTCGTGATGGTCCTCCACCCGGTGCTCGAGTCGCGCTTCAGCGCGGCGATGGAGGAGATCACGCGGCTCGACGTGCTCCGGTCGCCACCGCGCGCGATCCGGGTGATCGAAGAAGAGTTCGGCTAGCGCCGAGGCGAACCCCGGTATCCGCGCACTCGACGACGCCGCGGGCTCGAGTGCGCGGGAATCGGTGCCATACCAGCACGAATATGCATTCGGCCGGCGAGGGGGGTCGAGTGTCGCGTAATCGGGGTTGCCGCGGCACGCCAGTGCGCACCGGGCCAAGGCGACCGCCCCGTGGCGACCGCTTCGGCTAGGGTGCCGCGTCACATGAAGGCAGTCCAGATCGTCGAGCTGACCGGCCCGCGGACGGCGCTCCGCGTCAGCGATGTCCCCGAGCCGGAACCGTCGCACCCGCTGACCCCGGGCGAGGGAGTGGTCGTCGACGTCCACGCCGCCGGCGTGTCGTTCCCCGAGGTGCTTCAGACCCGCGGCGAATACCAGATCAAGCCGGACACGCCGTTCACGCCGGGCAGCGAGGTTGGCGGAGTGGTCCGGTCCGCGCCGGCGAGCGCGAATGTCAAGGCCGGCGATCGTGTGGCCGCGTTCTGCCTCCAGGGAGGGTGGGCCGAGGTCGCGGTCTCGCCGGCGTTCTTCACGTTCAAGCTCCCCGACGCACTCGACTTCGCCCAGGGCGCCGGCCTGGTCCTCAACTACCACACCGCGTACTTTTCGCTGGTCACCCGCGGCCGGTTCGAACCGGGCGAGACCGTGCTCGTCCACGGCGGCGCCGGCGGCGTCGGGACGGCGACCATCCAGATCGCGAAGGGCCTGCGCGCCAAGACGATCGCGGTGGTGTCCACCGACGACAAGGAGCGCGTGGCGCGCGAGGCCGGCGCCGACGAGGTCGTGCGGAGCGACGGCCCCTGGAAGGACCAGGCCAAGGAGATCTCTGGCGGCGGGGTCGACATCGTGATCGATCCGGTCGGCGGCGACCGGTTCACCGACAGCCTGCGCTCGCTGCGCGAAGGCGGCCGCGTCGTCGTGGTCGGGTTCACCGGCGGCTCGATCCCCGAGGTCCGGGTCAACCGCCTGCTGCTGGCCAACACCGAGGTGATCGGCGCCGGCTGGGGCAACTACGTGATCCGCAAGCCGGGGCTCAACCAGGAAATCGGCGCGGAGATCGAGCGCCTGATCGAAGGCGGCTTCGTCCGGCCGGTGATCGGCGCGAGGTTCCCGCTCGACCAGGCCGCCGACGCGCTCGAGCTGATCGACGGCCGGGGCGCGACGGGCAAGGTGGTCCTGGAAGTCTCTTAGAGGGCGCCTGCTCTGACATGCTCCCGCCCAATGCCGGGGATCATTGAGCGCTACCGAGACCAGCTGCCGTTCGAGCTGGGTGACCCGGTGGTGTCACTCGAGGAGGGATCTACACCCCTCGTCCTCGCCGAGCGCCTGTCCGAGAGCGCCGGCGTCGAGGTGTGGTTGAAGCTCGAGGGCGCGAACCCGACCGGCTCGTTCAAGGACCGCGGGATGACGTGTGCGGTGTCGGCGGCCGTCCGCGAGGGCGCCAAGGCAGTGATCTGCGCCTCGACCGGCAACACCGCCGCCTCTGCCGCGGCGTACTCCGCCCGGGCGGGGCTCCGAGGCGCGGTGATCGTGCCCGAGGGCAAGATCGCCACCGGCAAGCTCGCGCAGGCACTGATGCACGGGGCGAGGGTGGTGGCGCTGCGCGGCAATTTCGATGAGGCGCTGAAGCTGGTGCGCGAGCTCGCAAGCCGCCACCCGGTGTCGCTCGTCAACTCCGTCAACGATTTCCGCATCGAGGGCCAGAAGACCGCGGCCTTCGAGATCGTCGAGCAGCTTGCCGGCGAGCTCGACGCCCTCTGCATTCCGGTGGGCAACGCCGGCAACATCACCGCGTACTGGAAGGGCTTCCAGGAGGTCGGTCACAAGCCCCGCATGTGCGGATTCCAAGCCGCGGGCGCGGCGCCCCTCGTCCGCGGAGCCCCGGTCGAGCACCCGGAGACGGTGGCGAGCGCGATCCGGATCGGGAACCCCGCGCGCTGGGAGGAGGCGATGAACGCGATGACCTCATCCGGAGGCGCGGTCAAGGCGGTAACCGATGCCGAGATCCTGATGGCGTACCGATTCCTCGCCGCGAACGAAGGCGTGTTCTGCGAACCGGCTTCGGCGGCGAGCGTCGCAGGGCTGCTCGTACACGGCGCCGGCGAGGGCACCCGTCGCGTCGCCTGCGTCCTGACCGGGCACGGCCTCAAGGATCCCGATACCGCGCTTGACCAGGCGGGCGCAGTCGTCGCGTGCGACCCCGAGCTCGGCGCGATCGAGCGCGCGGTGCTCGAGTGACGCTCGCGCGCCGCCGGCTGGTCCGCGTTCCTGCATCGTCGGCCAACCTGGGACCCGGATTCGACGTGCTCGGGGCGGCGTTGGCGCTGCACCTCGAGCTCGAGGTGGTCGAGACCGGCACGTTCGCCGTGACCACCGAGCTCGACGTTCCCCAGGGCCGGGACAACCTCGTGGTCAAGGCGTTCGAGCGACTCCACCCCGCCGACGGGTTCGAGTTCCGGATCTCGTCCGACATCCCACTCAACGGGGGGCTCGGCTCGAGTGCCGCGGCCGTGGTCGCGGGCCTGCTGGCGGCCGACCACCTGTTCGAGCTCGACGCCGACGTGTTCGCGGTCGCCGCCGAGCTCGAGGGCCATCCCGACAACGTCGGCGCCGCGCTCGAGGGCGGGTTCGTCGTGTGCAACGGGGCGGAGGCCCACCGGTTCGAGGCCCCGGCGGGGCTCGAGGCGGTGCTCGTCGTCCCCGACGAGGGACCGCCGACCGAGGAGGCGCGCGACGCCTTGCCCGCGACCGTCCCAATCGAGTCCGCGGTGTTCAATATCTCCCACGCCGCGATGCTGACGCTCGGACTCGCCACGGCCGACTGGGATCTGATCTCCGCCGGCCTGAACGACCAGCTTCACCAGCCTCACCGCGCCCATCTGTACCCGCGCTCGTCCGATCTGCTGAAACGCGCGACGAGCCTGGGCGCGCTCGGAGCGACGATCTCGGGCGCCGGCCCGACCGTTCTCGTGTGGTCGAGGTATGACCAGACGGGGGCGGTCGTCGAAGCCCTGAAGCGCGAGACCGCGGGTTGGGCGACCGTGATGCGCGCCGGCTTCGAGCCTCAGGGCGCCGACGTGCGCGAACTCTGAGCGTTTAGCCGCTCGCGCAGCCACTCGGCGTGGCGCTCCTGGAGCTCGCGCCCGCGGCGGGTGAAGTCGAGTATCAGCCGGAGATCATCCTCGCTGTAGCGGTCGGCCATCGGCACGTACAGCCTCCTCATCGGCTCGACCATCAGCTCGTTCGCGAACTCGAGGGCCTTCTCGGTCGGCTCGACCAGCACCCTTCGGCGGTCGGATGGGTCGGGCACGCGCCGGGCCAACCCGGCACGCTCTAGTCGGTCGATCACCGCGGTGATCGCCCCGGTGGTGAGCCGACTCTCCTGCGCCAGATCCCCAGCGCTCATGCGGCCGTGCTGATCGAGGATGTCCATGCAGCGCGCGTCGGTGCGATTGATCCCCAGCGACTCGGCGAGCAACTCGTCGACGGTGTCTGTCGCCCGCTGGTTGGCGCGCACCTCGTCGCCGAGCTCGGCGTACAGATGGAGGCGCTCCGACGAAGGTTCTCTTGACATCTAAATCTCTTAGTTACTAAGATACTCGCCCTATAAGTAAATGTTATCCGGAGGTGAAGCACACATGGAATTGGCGATCGAGGCCGACGGCCTCGTGAAGTCTTATCCGAAAGGCGTGACGGCACTCGACGGGCTGTCGTTCGCGGTCGCCACCGGGAGCGTGTTCGCGTTGCTCGGCCCGAACGGCGCCGGCAAGTCGACCGCGGTCAAGATCCTGACGACGCTCGCGAAGCCCGACGCGGGCCGCGCGCTTGTCGGGAGGCTCGACGTGATCGCGAATCCCGACGCCGTGCGCCGGAGGATCGGGGTGGTCTCGCAGGGCTCGTCGGTCGACATCCAGGCCACCGGCCGCGAGAACCTGCGCCTGCAAGGGCAGATCTACGGAATGCGACGCCAGGCGCTCGAGCAGCGCGCCCAGGAGCTGCTCGAGCGGTTCGGGCTGGCCGACGCCGCCGACCGGGTGGCGCGAGGCTATTCGGGCGGGATGCAGCGCCGGCTCGACATCGCGATGGCGCTGGTCCACGACCCCGCGGTCCTGTTCCTCGACGAGCCGACCGCCGGGCTCGATCCCGAGGTCCGCGCGGACATGTGGGCCGAGATCGGCCGGCTCGCCGCCGAAAAAGGCAAGAGCGTGCTGCTGACCACGCACTACCTCGAGGAGGCCGACCAGCTCGCCGAGCGGATCGCGATCGTCGACCGCGGCAAGGTGGTGGCGTACGGCACCCCGGACGAGCTCAAGCGCGAGCTGCGCGGCGACGCGATTCACGTCGATCTCGAGCACGAGTACAACGGCGCTGAGGCGCCGCCGTCAGGCGCCGCCGACCAATTCCATGTCAGCGGGGCGATCGGCGGAGTGGCCGGCGTTCGCGATGTGATCGTCGACGGGCGCACGCTGCGCGCCCGCGCGGACGACGGCGGTCGAGCGGTGCCGCTCGTGCTCGGGGCGCTTGAGTCCGCCGGCGTCGAGGTGGCGTCGGTCCGCGTGGCGCGACCCTCGCTCGACGACGTCTATCTCAAGTACACGGGCCGCACGTTCGACGCGGCGGAAGCGGAGGCAACCCAATGACCCTGATCCGGCACACGTTGTACATGACCCTCCGTCACCTCCGCGAGCTGTGGCGCCAGCCGTGGTTCGTGGCGATCACGCTCGTCCAGCCCGTGATCTGGCTGCTGCTGTTCGGCGCGCTGTTCAAGCGCGTTATCGAGATCCCCGGATTCCACGGCACGTCCTACATCGCCTTCCTCGCGCCCGGCGTGGTCGTGATGACCGCGCTGTTCAGCTCCGCGTGGAGCGGGATGGCGCTGATCGAGGACATCAACCGGGGCGTGACCGCGCGCTTCCTGGTCTCGCCGGTTCGGCGCGAGGCGCTGATCGCCGGCCGGATCCTGAAGGAGGCGGTGGTGGTCGTGATCCAGTCGCTGATCATCGTCGCCATTGCGCTGATCATCGGGGCGTCGTTTCCCGGGGGCGTCGCCGGAGTCACGGCCCTGTTCGCGATCTCGGCGCTGCTGGGCGCGACCTTCGGCGCGCTCTCGAACGGGTTCGGGCTGATCATGCGCCAGGAGGAGGCGCTGATCGGCGCCGTGCAGTTCATCGTGCTGCCGCTGACGTTCCTGTCCGCGACGTTCCTGGCCGCCAATCTGATCCCGAAGTGGATGCAGCACGTCGCCGACTTCAACCCGGTCAACTGGGCGGTCGTAGCCGGCCGCTCGGCTGTGTCGGCCAACGCCGACTGGGGCTTGATCGCCGCCCGCGCCGGGTTCCTGGTGGCGCTGCTGGCGCTGTCGGTGGCGTTCGCGACGAGGGCGTTCCAGTCCTACCAGCGATCAGTTTGAGGGGCTGCCTTCGGCAGCGTCCGTGGGGCCGTTCCGCCGGGCGTCCTTGCCCGGCGGGGGATCGCGATCCGGATCGTGCTGCGACCGCCCGGCACGGATGCCGGGCGGAACCGGCCCCATGGACGCCGAGCGAAGCGAGGCCCCTAAGAAACCCCGGCGGCGTTCGTCATCGCCGCGACGCGCCGGCGCGGCCCGTCGAGCCCAAGGCGCTTGAGCAGTTCCTCGGCGACCGCGAGATAGTCGGCGGCGAGGTCGGGCCGGTAATCGAGGATCGACACGGCCCGCTCGGCCGATTCGGCGTAGGCGATCGAGGCGCGGATCGTCGTGTCGAGCAGCTTCTCGCCGAAGTGCTGGCGCAGCGAGTCGAACGCCTCGCGCGAGTGGCGGGTCCGCATGTCGGCGATGTTCAGTACGACCCCGAGCCACTCGAGGTCGGGATTGAGGTTCTCGCGCGCGAGCTCGATCACCTCGAGCGCCTGCTCGACGCCCTGGAGCGCGAAGTACTGTGCTTCCGCAGAGATGAGCGCGTGGTCGGAGGCGACGAGGGCGTTGACCGTGAGCAGCCCCAGCGCCGGCGGGCAGTCGATCATGATCAGGTCGTAGTCGTCGCGCAGCTCGCGGAGCGCCTTCTTGAGCGCGAGCTCCCGGCCCATCTTGCCGCCGAGCGCGAGCTCGGCCTCGGCGAGCCCCAGGTTCGCGGGGACGATCCCGTCGTGCACGGCCGCGCGCACCTTGGCGCGGCCGGCGAGGACGTCGCCGATCGTCGGCGAGGCGTCGGGGTCGACGTCGAGGTAGTCCGACAGGTTGCCCTGTGGGTCGAGGTCGATCGCGAGCACCCGCAGGTCGACCCGACGGAACACGTCGGTCAGGGTCCGCACCGCCGTGGTCTTGCCGGTGCCGCCCTTTTGTGAGAGAACGGAAACGATCGACGCCATCGCCCGCGCCACTATAGGCCAGCGACGGAGCCGCCGGTCGACATAACTTGTGTGGGCTCGGTCAGCCCGTCTGCGCGGCGGCGCCGTGGTCCGCGCGCATCCCCGATACCACTGGAACGTCCACGAAATGGAGGTGGTGGCGGCCGATCACGATCTCGTCGCCGTCGGCGAGCGTGCTCCACTCGACGCGCTCGCCGTTGACGAACACCCCGTTGAGGCTGCGGTCGTCGAGCACGCGCAGGCCGTCCGGCTGGCGGACGATCAGCGCATGGCGCCGCGACACCGTCGGGTCGTCGAAGCGGATGTCGGCGGCGAGGCTGCGGCCGATCCGAGTCCACTCGCGCTGGAGCGCGTACGCGACCTGGCTCTCGCCCTCGGCGCGATATGCGAGGTACTGGCCCGGCTCGCTCAGCGAGTCGCGGATCTCGTCCAGCCAGCCCCGATCGTCGTCGTCGGCCGCGACCTCGAGCACGCTGGTCTGCGCGGTCGTGAACAGAGAAGCCCGAACGAACTCGGTCCCGCCACAGTTGGGGCAGGTCGGCAGCTCGTCAACCGCGTCGAGCGACACGGGGTAGTCGCAATCCGTGCATCGAAAGGTTCCGGTCCCCGCGACATTGCCCGACATCCAAGCTTTCATTGAGCCGCCTTTTCAGTCGTAAACGCTGCGAACTCGCCGACCTGGACAAGCCGGCTGACCCATGATAGCCCCCGAGTCAAAGCGGCAAAGAGGCGTCTGGACGGATGGTGGAGGGCTCGGGAGGCGTTTATCCAACGTCAATATGAGGCCGGCAGGAACCCCCCGAAGAGCGCCGAACAACCGCGTTGTGCAGCCATCCGACAGCGGAAATCCGGAGCTTGAGCTCGCACTGTTGCGGCGCGGTGTGGGCCGCCGAGACGCCGGCCAGGAGCGGTGCCGCGAGTGCAACAGAACCCCGCTAGTTGGGGAAACTGTGTACGTATACGGACACGATGGGTTGATTTGTGAGCTTTGCCGAACGCTAGAGCCCGATCCGCCGCGCCAGTCACGCGTGGTGCACGGGCCCGAGTTCGGTCACACGATGAAGCTGACCGACCACCGCGCGGCGTAGCGCGATCAAAATTAGAATCCGGCGGCGTGGAGCCGTTCACCGTGTCCTCGACGATCTCCAAGCCCCGGGAGGAGGTGTTCGAGTACCTCGCGGACATCGCCAACCATCCGGAGTTCACCGACCACTACCTGGTCGACTGGCGGCTGACCCGTGAGAACTCGGTCGGAACGGGCGCGGGCGCGCGTTTCCGGATCAAGGCGCCGTTCAACCGCTTCGGCTGGGCCGACGTCACGTTCGCCGAGGTCGACGCTCCGCACCGGATCGTCGAGCGCGGTCGCGGGGGCAAGTACAACCGCATCCGCATGCTCGGGACCTACACGCTGTCGCCCGGCCCGGCCAACAGCACCAGGCTCGAGTACACGCTCGAGACCCTGCCGAAGCTCCCATCGGACAAGCTGATGGAGGCGCTCGGCGGCAACCGGTGGACCCGCCGGCAGACCGCCAAGGCGATCCGCCGGCTGCGAACGATCCTCGAGGAGGACCGCGGGCGGGGCCAGCGGGCCTCGATCGCCGGCCGCTGATCGCGTATGGGGCGGCGCGACTAAACTCCCGGCCCCCGTGAGCGCCCGCCGGTTCTGGATACTTGTCTGCGCCCTGGCGCTCGCCGTGGGGCTCGCAGCGTGCGGCCAGGTGGCCGACCCGGCGAGCGTGGAGAACGACGGCGTGTACGTCGACGCCGGGCCGATCACCTACCAGCTGCAGGTCTCCAGGCAGCTCAACCAGTACGCGGTCGAGGACCGTCAGTACCTGGCCGGATTGCCCGCAAGGCCAGGGCACGCTAACCCCTAGCCAGTTTTGGTACGGCGTGTTCCTGTGGGCCAAGAACCAGACGAACGAGTTCCACACCACGTCCGACACGTTCACGATCACCGACACCAACGGGAACACGTACCACCCGATCAAGCTCGACGCCGAGCTCAACGGCTACGCGTGGACCTCCCAGGTGCTGGCGCCCACGGCGACCGAGCCCGAGCCGAACACGACCGCGAGCTTCGGTCCAACGCAGGGCGGCCTGGTCCTGTTCAAGCTGCCGACGTCGGTGTACTCGAACCGCCCGCTGACGCTCACCATCGTCCCGCCGAGCGGCAACCCGGCGCAGATCTCGCTCGACCTGTAGACGGGGTCAGTGGCCCTGTAGGCCCGCGACCAGGACCTGCCGGACGGCCGGCGCGGCTGTCGCTCCGCCGGCGCCCTGGTTCGGGAACAGGGCGCCGACGACGATTCGCGGATGGCCGACCGGCGCGTAGCCGACGAACCACGCGTCGGTGAGCGCGTTGGCGTTGGAGACGCTCCCGCCGCCGGCGGTGGTCGTGTTGGCAAGCTCGGCGGTTCCGGTCTTGCCGGCCACGGTCACGCCGGGGATCGCGGCGGCCGTGCCGGTCCCGTAGTCGACGACGGCCACCATCATCTGCTGTACCTCGCCCGCGACATGCCCGCTCGTGACCCGGACGAACTGAGGGCGCTGGTGGGCCTGGAGCGTCGGCAGCGGGCGGCGGCCTCCCATCGCGAACGTCGCGCCGACGTCGGTCATCTCGAGCGGGGTGGCCAGGACCTGGCCCTGGCCGATTGCGGAGGAGCCGACTTCGAGATCGCTGCTCAGGCTCGACGGCGGGATTGAGCTCTCGACCGCGCCCGGGATCGTCGGCGGCTGGTTGAAGCCGAATTTCTCCGCCATCGCCAGCAGTCGCTTCCCGCCGACCCTCGCGCCGAGCGGCGCGAACACGGAGTTGCACGACACCGCGAACGAGTTCAGGAGCGTGCCGCCGCAGTCTTCTCCGCCGGCGTTGTGGAGCGTATAGCCGTCGAGGACCGCTTGCGTGCCGTACGGAAACACCGTGCTGAGCTTCACGATCCCGGCGGCGAGCGCGGCCGTGGAGGTGACCATCTTCATCGTCGACCCGGGCGGCTGGGCGGCGGAGAACGCGATCCCGGCGAGCGCGAGCAGCGCCCCCGTTCGCGGGTCCATCGCCGCGATCCCCGCGTAGCTGCCGCCGAGAGCATTGACCGCGGCGGTCTCGAGCGAGGGGACGATCGTGGTGGTGACGTTGTGGCCCCGTTCGGGGGCGGTGCGCGCCAGCACCCGCTTGCCGGCCAGCAGCACGCCACCCGGCGTCCCCGCCAGCTGCGTCTGGAACACGCGCTCGAGGCCGTCGATACCAACGCGCGCGTTGGCCGGATAGCCGTCGGCCATGTAGGTGGCGGCGTCGGCCTTCGGAATCGGACCAAGTACGCCGGTGATCTGCAACGCGACCTCGGGGATCGGGGAGGTGCGGTCCGGTCCCTCGGCGAGCGGGGTTCCGTCGGCGGCGAACAGCGTCGCCCGCGGTGGGAGCGACATGTGCCTGACGAGCCGCTCGTGGCCCTGAAGTCCGGGGAACAGGAGGCTGCTCGTGTAGTGCACGGTGGCGCCCGAGCCGCTGCCCGTGAGCGGCACCTCGAGCGTCTCGCGGAGGCCGCCGAACAGCTTCGTGGTCACGAGCATCTGCACCGGTATGAAGTCGCCGCGGCGGTTGCCGACCTTCTCGGCGGTGAGATCCTGGACCGTCGCGGTCATCTTGTCGCGCCGGTAGGCGGCGGCGAACTTGGCCTCGCTGATGCTCTGCTTGGAGGCGGGGTCGAGCAGCGAGTACATGTGGCTGTAGTCACCCGCGGCCCAGGCTTGCACGTAGCCGGTGACCAGGTGCCGCTCCGAGCGGGCCGAGCTCGCGCCCATCACGAGTACGACGCCGATCGCGACCACAGCGATCACCGCGATCGGAACGAGCAACCTCAGTCTCTTTTGCCACCGGCGGCGCCTTCGACGGGTCCTCGGACCCCTCTCCGATACGCCACCTCTCAATACCCCTTGTGCCACCTCACCTCAAACGGTAGGGCAAGGCTCCGAATAATCTCCTACCGGTGACAGACGTCGACTGGCTAATCGTGGCTTTCACTGTGCTTCTTGCGCTATATGGCTACGCACAGGGCTTCATCGTCGGCGCGCTGTCGCTGGTCGGGTTTGGGGTCGGCGCGTTCCTCGGCAGTCACCTCGGGCCGCTGGTCCTGCCGGGCGGCTCGCACTCGGAATATGCGCCGCTGTTCGGGCTGCTCGGCGCGCTGCTGGCCGGCGCCGTGCTCGCGAGCGGCCTGCAGGGGCTGGGGGCGAGGGCCCGCGCGTTCCTGCGGCTGCCGGGCCTGCGCTTGGTCGACGGAATCTTCGGCGCGCTCTTGACCGCATCGGTGGCGCTCGGGATCGCGTGGGTCGTCGGCGCGGTGGCGCTCCAGTCGGCCAACTCGCCCGTGCTCCGAACCGACATCCAGCGCTCGGCGATCCTCCAGGAGCTCAACCAGCTGCTGCCACCGTCGGGGGGGTTCCTGCACGCGCTCGCGCGGATCGACCCGCTGCCGTCGGTCAGCGGCCCGGAGGCGGACGTGCCGGCCCCGACGAGGGGGATCCTCGCCAAGCACGGCGTCCGCGACGCCGAGGGGAGCGTCGTCAAGGTCCTCGGCACCGCGTGCGGTCTCGGCATCGAAGGCAGTGGGTGGGTAGCGGCTCCCGGCATCGTGGTCACGAACGCCCACGTCGTCGCGGGCGAGACCGACACCACGGTTCAGGTCGGCGGGAATCCGCCCGGACTCGACGCCGACGTGATCGACTTCGACCCGCATGACGACATCGCGGTGCTGCGTGTTCAGGGGCTGAACGAGCCTCCGCTGAAGCTGGTCGAGAATCCGCGGGCGGGCGCCGCCGCGGCGATCCTCGGCTACCCGCTCGACGGCGGCTTCGACGCGGAACCGGGCCGGATCGGCCAGACCGAGACCGTCAGCACCGAGGACGCGTACGGCAACGGGCCGATCACGCGCAGCATCACCGCGCTGCGCGGACGGGTCCGCCCGGGTAACTCTGGCGGCCCGATGATCGACCAGGCCGGACAGGTGGTCGCGACGGTGTTCGCGGCGATCACGGGATCGACGGCCGGCCAGGGCGGCTTCGCCGTCCCGAACACGCTCGTGGCCGCACAGCTGGCGAAGGCCGCGTCCCGGACACATTCGGTGAGCACCCAGCCCTGCGCGGGTTAGTCGTGCGCCTCGGGGGTCGGCTAACGGACCGCTAGGCACCCCGTGGGCGGGCGGTGGTCTGCACACCGCCCGCCCCTAGGTGCATGCCCCCGGGGGCTCCAAAGGTCTCTTGCCCCCCAACGTCCTCGGCCATTTGCTTCACCATTCCAGGCCCCAGCGCCCCCAGGAGCTGTGGGTGGTGATGTGCGAGGTGTCGCTGAGCCGCTGAGAAGAGCTCTTGCTCATCGTCGCCAGCGAGTAGCGCCCCGCACTCGCAGTAGGCGATCCGCCTGTGCCTTCCGTCGATTCTGGTCGTGAGGCCGTCGTCAACAGGCTCCGCGGTTACCTCTAGTCGCGCCCCGCCGAGGGCGTCGCTGCTTGAAACCTCGGTGCTCACTGCGCGGGACGATGCAACCTTGCCGTTGTCGATACGTTTCCAGAACGTTGCCGCAGGCAGAGCGCGCCCTGGAGATGACTCGGATTCAGCTCTGTGGACGGTTGTCCGTGGAGATCGATGGCGTGCAACTTTCCGAGCGGCTGCGGGGCCGGCAGGTCCCGCTGCTGCTTGCCTACCTGGTGCTCAATCGCACCCGGCATGTGGGCCGGGACGAGCTGATCGACGCGCTCTGGCCCAACCAGCCGCCGGTTTCCCAGGACGCCGCGCTGCGGACGCTGCTCTCGCGCCTGCGCTCCTCGCTCGGGTCCTCGGCGCTCGCCGGACGCGACGAGCTGATCCTGACGCTGCCCGAGCCGGTGTGGATCGACGTCGAGGCAGCGGCCGCCGAGGTGACGCGTGCGCTCGACGCGCTCGACCGCGGGGACGCCCGGCGTGCCTGGGCGCTGGCCCAGGTGCCGCTGAACATCGCCAGCCGCGGCCTGCTCCCGGGGGCGCAGGCGACATGGCTCGAGCCTCCGCGCCGCGAACTCCGGGACGTGCGCCAGCAGGCGCTCGAGGTGATCGGGCGCGCGGGCCTGATGATGGGAGGCACGCAGCTGCAATCGGCCGAGCGCGCGGCGCGGACCCTGATCGAGACCGAGCCATACCGCGAGTCCGGCTACGTGCTGTTGATGGAGGCGCTCAGCTCGCGCGGCAACGTCGCCGAGGCGCTGCGGGTGTTCGACGGCTTGCGGACGCTGCTCCGCGACGAGCTGGGGACTAACCCGTCGGCCGAGGCGATCGCCGCGCACGAGCGGCTGCTCCGACCGCTCGAGCGTGCCGGCGAGCCGGGCGGTCCGCGGGACGAGGATCTCGGCCCGTCGGCGATCCCGCTGCCCGCCGAGCTGCGCCAGCGGGCTCAGGGGCAGCTGATCGGGCGCGCGCACGAGATCGCCGATCTGATGACGCGATGGGATCGAGCGTGCGGGGCCGCGGGCGGCGGTGTCGGTCGCGACGCGACGGTTCCGAGCTGGGCGACTCAGGATCTCGAATCCGGCGGCCGGATCGTGCTCCTTGCCGGCGACGCCGGGATCGGCAAGACCACGCTCACCGCCGAGCTCGCGCGACGCGTCCACGACGCGGGGGCGATCGTGCTCGCGGGGCGCTCTCCGCGCGAGACGGTGGTCCCCTACCAGCCGTTCCTCGAGGCGCTCCGGCATTGGGCGCTGAACGCCGCGCTCGCCGACCTGCGGGCGAGCACGCGCGAGTACGGGTCGGAGCTCGCGCGGCTGATTCCCGAGCTGCGCCGGCGCGCCCCCGATCTTCCGCCACCGCCGCAGGGCGAGCCCGAGACCGAGCGCTACCGGCTGTTCGAGGCTGTGGTGGGGTTGCTCACCGAGCTCTCGCGGTCGGCGCCGGTGCTGCTCGTGCTCGACGACCTCCAGTGGGCCGACCGGCCGACGCTGCTGCTGCTCCGCCACCTCGCCCGTGCGACGAACCCGGCGCGCCTGCTGATCGTAGGCGCGTACCGCTCGGCCGAGCGGGGAGACACGTTCACGAGCGCGATGGCCGAGCTTCGGCGGGACAGGCTCGCCTCACAGCTGGACATCAAGGGGCTCAGCGAGTCCGATACCGCCGAGCTCGTGCGGGTCCGAGCGGGCGTCAGCCCAGCGCGAGCGTTCGCCCATGCCCTGTACGAGGAGACCGAAGGCAATCCGTTCTTCGTCGAGGAGATCATCCGCCACCTGATCGAGGCCGGCGTGCGGGTCGGGCAGCGCGAGCGCGTCGGAGCTCCAGCGGTTCGGGCTCCCCGAGGGCGTCAAGCAGGTGATCGCGTTCCGGCTCGGGCGACTCGAGGCGTCGACGGCCGAGCTGCTGCGCGTCGCCGCGGTGATCGGCCGCGATATCGACGCGGCGCTGCTCGAGCGGGTCGTGCAGCTCGACGAGGAGGAGTTCCTGGCCGCCCTCGAGGAGGCGCTCGGCGCGGAGCTGCTGGTCGAGTCCGACGAGAAGCCCGGGAACTACCAGCCCGGGAACTACCTGTTCTCGCACGCGCTGATCCGGGAGACGCTGTACGAGAGCATGTCGGCGCCGCGGCGGGCCCGGATCCACAAGCGAGTGGGCGAGGCGATCGAGGCGATGCAGGGGCGCCGACACGAGCGCTACCTGCCCGAGCTCGCGTACCACTTCACGCGCGCCGCCGATCCCGAGGACGCCGAGAAAGCGATCACGTACGCGTTCCGCGCCGGCGAGCAGGCGACCACGATGCTCGCGCACGAGGAGGCGGCCGAGCACTACGCGCGCGCGCTCGACGTGCAGGGCCGCTTCCAGCCCGAGGCGTCCGAGCGCCGCTGCGAGCTGCTCTTGCGCCTCGGCGAGGCCCGCGTCCGTGGCGGCGAGCGGGCACTCGGGTCCTCGGCGTTCCGCGAGGCGGCCGCGCTGGCCGAGCGGCTCGGCGACGGCGCGTCGATGGCGCGCGCGGCGATCGGGGCCTCGCGCCGGTACGTCCAGCCGCCGGGGGTGGTCGACACCGAGCTGATCGCGATGATCGAGCGCGCGCTCGAGCTTCAGCCCGAGCGGTCGCTGGTCCGGGTACGGTTGCTCGCTTGCCTGTGCGGGGCCATCTACTACTCGCCCGAGCGCGACCGAATGTCGGCGCTCAGCGACGAGGCGATGGCGATCGCTGACGAGCTGGGGGACCCCGAGGCGCGCGCGTACGCGTGCTCGGCGCGGCGCCGGGTGCTGTGGGACGCGCCCCATCTGGCCGAGCGGATCGAGGTGTCGACCGAGATGCTCACGCTCGCGCGCCAGATCGGGAACCTCGAGCTTCAGCTTCAGGCGCACGCATGGCTCGTGGTCGACCTGCTCGAGCGCGGCGACCGGGACGCCGTCGACGCCCAAATCGAGGCGTTCGAGGATGGCGCGCGACCGGCTGCGCCAGCCGTTGTTCGAGTGGAACTCGATCCTGTGGCGGGCGATGCGGGCGCTGCTGGCGGGGTCGCTGTCGCTCGCGGACACGCTGGCCGCCGAGGCGCTCGCCGCGGGCGCGCCCGCCGAGGCCGTCACCGTGTCCCAGTACTACGCGATCCAGGTGCTCGGGATCCGGCGCGATCAGGGGACGATGGGGGAGCTCGAGCAGGCCGCGCGGCAGCTGGTCGAGGAGAACCCGGGTCGCCCGGCATGGCGCGCGGCGCTGGCGACGCTGCTGTGCGAGTCGGGTCGTCTGGAAGAGGCGCGCGAGGAGTTCGAGCGGCTTGCGGTAGCAGAGTTCGAGGACATTCCGAAGGACCTCGATTGGATGATCGCGATCGTGCTCCTCAGCGACGTATGCGCCGATCTCGGCGACGGCGAGCGCGCCGCGCTCCTGTACGCGAAGCTCGAGCCGTATGCGCACGTGAACGTCGTGATCGGGCTGGCCGCGGTGTGCCTGGGGTCGGCCGCGAGCTTCCTCGGCAGGCTGGCGGCGACGATGGGGCGGACCGATCTGGCGACGGAGCATTTCGAGCGCGCGCTCGAAGCCAACTGCCGCGCTCGGCGCGCCGGCGTGCCTGGCCCGTACGCAGGTCGACTATGCCCGCGCGCTCGGGCCAGGGCCACGATCTGAGGAGCTGCTGGCTTCGGCGGGGCGCGCAGCGTCCGAGCTCGGGCTGGGCGCGGTCGCGCGGAAGATCGCCGAGCTCGGTGACGGGCCCGTTAGCGGAGCGTGAGCATTGCCGCGCTCGCGGGCGGCACTCGCAACGTGTACTCGCCGTCTGCGGGTGCGACCGCGTACGTCTTCTGAGTGCCGGCGAGCAGGCCCGTTGTCGTGCTCGCGGCGAAGCTCTGACCGCCGAGGGTCACGCCGCTGCGGGCTGTCAGGCCCGGCGCGGTGAGCAATTCGAGCTTGCCCGTTCCGGCGTTGCGCCGCGGGCTCGGCACGCGGACGACGCGTGCGCCGTCGGCGTCGTTGACCACCACGACCCGGGTCGTGTCGCCGGGCGCCCGGGTCGCGAACGCTTGCACCTGGCCGGTGTCCGGATCCGCCGGCGAGACCGTGAGCAGCCGCGAGCCGGCGGGCGCGGCCTGCGCGAACATTTGCAGTCCGTAGTACTCCGGCTCGACGAGGGCCTGCCAGCGCCCGTCCGCCTGGCTGAATGTGAACAGCTCGTAGGTCGCACCCGGGAAGCTGGAGATGTCGACGCCGTCGACCCCGACCCGGGCCATGTCGAACACCGCGTCGAGCGCCCACAGCGCCGAGGCGAACGACACGCCGACTGCCCGGTCGGTGCCGCACCCGATGGTGTTCATCTCATCGATCCGTACCGGTACGTGCCGGGCGTGGGAGGCTCTGACCGCGGCGGCGACGCTGTCGGCGAGCCCTCGGGACGACCGCGGAGAGAGCAGATTTGAGATCGTCGGGTAGTTCGGCTGGTCTTTCCGGACGTAGCAGAGCTGCAGCGGGTAGCGGTGAAGCGTCGTCGACCGCCACCCTTGCGTGGTCGGCGAGGAACCGGCCGATGTTCTTGAACCACCGGGGTGCGCCCGTCGCGGGTCCGGCGAGCGCCAGTGGCGGCAGCGCGCGGGCGATCCGCGTGAAGTCCCGGCTGAACGCGGCGAAGTCGTAGTCGTGCGGGCGTCCCGGCTTGCCCGAGCGGCCCCACGTGAACTTCCCGTACAGCTCGGGCTCGTTGCCGAGCTCGAGCGCCTCGATCCGGTTGCTCCCGAGGCCGGCGACGAGCTGGTCGGCCTCGGTGCGGGCGATTTTGTCGCTGTCAGCCTCGAGGTTGATTCCGAGCGTGAGTTTGGCCCCAGTGGCGGTGGCAAGCGCTTTGGTGGTCGCGGTCCAGCCCGGGGTGAGCGTCTCGTTCACTCCGGCCGGGGTGGGCGTGCGCGGGAGCGGCCACCAGGTCCGGTCGGTCGTGTCGCCGCCGATCCTCAGCTGAGGGGTCTGCCCGGGGGACAGGTTCCGGATCAGCTGGACGAACACTGGGTTTATCGCCGAGGCGTCCGTTCCGGCGTAGGCCGGGATCGCGAAGTACTCGATCGAGAGTCCCAGGAAACCGGGCGGAATCGGGCGGGCGGTGGCGGGCCCGCCGACCGTGAGGACGGTCGCGGTTTTGGCCGACTCGGGCTCGCGGTCGCGATCGCGATCGGCGCCAGGACGAGGGCGACGGCCGCGGTTGCGAGGAGTGACCGCGCGGCGGCTCATCTCGGCATCTGTACAAGAAAACCACCGACCGAGGGTGGCCCGTTGACGGGGGCGCTACCCTCGCGAACTCATGAGCTTGACGCTGGTCATCGCCGAGAAGCCGTCGGTCGGACGCGACCTGGTCGCGGTTCTTCCCGGGCGCGTTCACGAAGCACGAGGGCTACCTCGAGGGGCCCGAGCACGTCGTCACCTGGGCCGTCGGGCACCTGGTCCAGCTCGCCGACCCCGATGAATACGACGAGCGCTTCAAGAAGTGGCGGATGGCCGACCTGCCGATCGTCCCCGACCGGTTCAAGCTGGTCGTCCGGGACGAGCGCTCCAAGAAGCAGATGAACGTGGTCAAGCGGTTGCTCGACCGCGACGACGTCGACCGCGTCGTGAACGCCTGCGACGCCGGGCGCGAGGGCGAGCTGATCTTCGCCTACCTGTACGAGAAGGCCGGCTCCAAGAAGCCGGTGATGCGGTTGTGGCTGAACTCGATGACCAAGGACGCGATCCGTTCGGCGTTCGGCGACCTGCGGCCCGGCGCCGACCTCGCCTCGCTCGAGGAGGCCGCGCGGTCGCGCTCGGAGGCGGACTGGATCGTCGGCATGAACGCAACCCGTGCGGCGACGATCCGGCTGCGGTCTTCGTTTGACGGGGCGGTGTCCTTGGGTCGGGTGCAGACGCCGACGCTCGCGATCCTCGCCCGCCGCGAGCAGGAGATCCGTGACTTCAAGCCCGAGCCGTACTGGCTCGTCGACGCGGTCGCTCGACCCGGTCGTCGACGGGCCCCGGACGTACGAGGGGCGTTACCACGCCGGCGCGAACCCTCGTGTTAAGACCGCTGCGGAGGCCGCCGCGATCGTGGAGGCCTGCCGGGGCCAGGCGGGTGAGATCACCAAGCTCGAGAAGTCCGAGCGCAAGGAGCGCCCGGAGCTTCTGTACGACCTGACCTCTTTGCAGCGCGCACGCGAACCGCCGCTACGGCTTCACCGCCCGGCGGACGCTCGCCGCGGCCCAGCGGCTGTACGAGGAGCACAAGGCGCTGACCTATCCGCGTACGAACTCGCGGTACCTGACCGGCGACATGATCCCCGAGATCAAGCCGATCGCCCGGCTTCTCGGCTCGCAGTCCGAGTACGCCACGGCCTCCGAGTACGTGCTGTCGCTGGACAAGCTGCCGCTGCAGCGGGTGGTCAACGACCTCAAGGTCACCGACCACCACGCGATCATTCCGACGCGCGCCGAGCGCCATCCGGTGGACAAGATGAGCGACGACGATCGTCGCATCTACGACCTGGTCGTCCGCCGGTTCCTGGCGATCTTCCATCCGGAGGCGGTGTTCGAGAACACGCGGGTCGAGACGACCGTGGCTTCGCACATCTTCCGGACGCGTGGGAAGGTTTTGCTCGTGGCGGGGTGGCGCGCGGTCTACGGCGAGATGCCCGACGCGGAGCAGTCCGACGACGACGAGGGGCGCGAGCAGCAGCTGCCGAAACTGGTGCTGGGGGAGACGGTCGACGTGACCGACATCGGCTCCGAGGAGAAGCTGACCAAGCCGCCAGCGCGCTACAACGACAACTCGTTGCTCGGCGCGATGGAGACCGCCGGCAAGCTCGTCGACGACGAAGAGCTGCGCGAGGCGATGAAGGAGTCTGGGATCGGCACGCCGGCAACCCGCGCCGCGATCATCGAGCGCCTGATCCAGGTCGGCTACGTCGAGCGCGACGGCCGTGCATTCGTGGTCACCGAGAAGGGCCTGAACGTGATCCGGCTGCTCGGCGAGCACGCACTGACCTCGCCGGGGCTGACCGGCGACTGGGAGCGCCGGCTGGCGCTGATCGAGACTGGCGGGGACTCGCGCGAAGCGTTCATGGGCGACATCGTTCGGTTCACGGAGGACACGGTCGGCGAGCTCGATCGCAATCTGAAAGACGTCCGGATTCCGCGGGCGAACCTGGGCCCGTGCCCGGTCTGCGGCCACGACATTGTCGAGAACCGCAAGGGGTACTCGTGCTGGTCACGCGAGGATCCGGGCTGCGGGTTCGTGATCTGGAAGTCCAAGGCGGGCAAGCAGCTGCCGGTGGCGGTCGCCCGCGAGCTGATCAAGACCGGGCGCACGGAGAAGGCGGTCACAGGATTCAAGGGACGTTCGGGCAAGAGCTTCCGCGCCCGGCTCGCGCTGCAGCAGACCGACGAGGGCAAGTGGCGGGTCGAGTTCGACGAGCCGTGGGCGAAGGAGGGCGCGAAGCCGCCGGAGGCCGAAGAGACCGAGGCGGCCGCCGACGCTGCCGAGGCCGCGCAGCAGCCTGAAGCGGCTTAGGGCCGCCGCAGCGCAAGTACGTCGGCAAGCACTGCCTCTGGCTCGTTGTCGAGGCGGTCGCCGGTGACCCGCAGGACTCTCTGGTCGATCTTCTGGAGGGTCGCGTCACGGATGCGGTCGGTCTCGAATTTGCGTGGATTGGCGTGGTAGGGCTCGCCGTCGAGTTCGACGACGAGCTTCCACTTCGGCCAGTAGACGTCGACGGTGACGCCGGCAACTAGGACGTTGAACTGCGGCTCGGGGAGGCCGGCCTTCGCGATCAGTTTTCGGAAGTCCCGCTCGAGCTTGGAGCGCGTGTCAGCGGGGCCGCGGTAGGCGGCGAGCGCCTTATTCAGGCGTCGGGTGCCGGCGGTGCGAGGCCGGCGCGCGATCGCGCGGTCGAGCGCCTTCAGGTCGAGGAGGTGTCTGCGGTCCGCGTTCTCGATGAGGTAGATCAGCTGGTCGCTTGGAGCTGCGGGCCGCGAGGTCGAAGATCGTGCGGGCGACGCTCGTGACCGGGATGCCGTCGTGGGTGGTCCGGTCCTCCGGGTGGAGCCTGGCCGCATGGGCACGGATCGTCTTGCGGCTGCGCAGGCTGTCCGGCGTCGTTACGTCGATCTTCCACGAGGCTTGGCCGATCTCCCAGTGCGCGGCGGCGGATCGGTGGCTCAGCACCGCGTCGGGGCCGTAGGCGAGGACGGCCGCCATTCGGTGCCCTTGGCGGCTGAGGTTCCGATGGCCGACGGCGTACACCCCACGGTGGATGCGGTGCAGGCGGCCGATGTTCACGCGGTGCTGGATGCCTCCGCGGCCGAGCCCGAGCTCCAGCAGTTGCCAGACCGCGACCACCCCGTGCTGGCGGTCGGCCAGCGATGCGATCAGGCGGTCGATCATCGGATGCGACCGACGTTTTCGCTGACAGTCATCGAAAATCGCAGCCGCATCGGAGTTAAGAGCCCGAGGCCCGCGAATTCACCCCGTCTGGGGTGCGCGGCACTATGGGGGACGTGTCCCTCACGCTCGTACTAGGACCAGCGAACTCCGCCAAGGCCGGAGAAGTGCTGGGCGCGTTCACCGCCGCGTCGGGCCGCGGCGCGATGCTGGTCGTCCCGACGGCGGCCGACGCCGACCACTACTCGCGGGAGCTCGCCGAGGCCGGCGCCGTCCTAGGCTCGATCGTCACCTTCAACGGGCTGATGTTCGAGATCGCCGCGCGCGCCGGCTACAGCGCCCGGCGGCTGACGAAGATCCAGCGCGAGCGGGTGCTGGAGCACGCGCTGGAAGGGACCGAGCTGCGGGCGGTCCGCGAAGCGGCGAGCACCAAGGGGTTCGCGAGCGCCGCCGGCGAGCTGATCGCCGAGCTCGAGCGCTCGCTGGTGACCCCACAGCGGTTCGCGGCGGCGATGTCGAGCTGGGCCGACCAGGACCCCCGGCGGACGGGGTACGCCCGGGATGTCGCCGCCGTCTACTCCGCCTATTCGGCTCGGCTGGAGGAACTCGGGCGCGTCGACGGCGAGCTGTACGCGTGGCGGGCGCTGGACATGTTGCGCGCGGCGCCCGGCCGGTGGGGCACCGACTCGGTGTTCTTCTACGGGTTCGACGATCTGCACCCGCTCGAGCGCGACGCGATCGAGACGCTGGCGCGAGTGATCGGCACCGAGGTCACCGTGTCGCTGACCTACGAGGCCGGGCGCGTTGCCCTCCATGCGCGCGCCGAGGCGGTCGAGGAGCTCCGGCCGCTGGCCGAGCGACTGGTCGAGTTGCCGGCGTCCGACGAGCACTACGCGCCGGCCGCTCGGGATGCCCTGCACCACCTGGAGCGCGAGCTGTTCGAACCAGGGCCCTCCGAGCGGATCGACCCGGGTCGGGCGATCGCGCTGCTCGAGGCCGGCGGGGACCGGGCTGAGGCCGAGCTCGCGGCTGCCGAGGTGCTGGAGCTGCTGCGGTCGGGCGTCCGCGGCGAGGAGATCGCGGTCGTCTACCGGTCGCTCGGATCCGCGGCGCCCCTGATCGAACGCGTCTTCGGGCAGTACGGGATCCCGCGTCGCGGTCGACCGGCAGTTGGCGCTCCGGCACACGACGCTCGGGCGCTCGCTGCTTGCCCTCGCCCGGTGCGCGCTGCTCGACGACGGGCCCGGCCGGGCCGGCGACCTGCTCGAGTACCTGCGCTCGCCCGCAAGCTCGGAGTCCGCGGAAACGGTCGACCGGCTCGAGGCCGACATTCGCCGCAAGAGCCTGAAGACGATGGCCGCCGCGCGCGCGAGGCTCGGGTCCGAGCTCCCCGAGATCGACGCGCTCCACGCCGCCGAGGATCCCGGGGCGGAGCTGGCCGCCCAGGCGCGGCGGCTCCTGGCCGCGCCCTACCGGGGTGGAGCGCCAGTGCTCGGCGCCGATGAGGAGCTCGACGCCCACGCGCTCGGCGCGCTGACTCGGGCGCTGGCCGAGCTCGAGGAATTGGCCCCCGCCCACCCCAGGCCGACCGGCGCCGAGCTGATCGACCTGCTCGAGACGCTGGAGGTGCCCGAGCGGACGCTCCCGGCACCGGATGCGGTGCTCGTCACCGACCCGCTCGCGATCCGCGCCAGGCGCTTCCGGGCCGTGCTCGTGTGCGGCCTGACCGAAGGCGAGTTCCCGCTCGCCGCCGCGCCCGAGCCGTTCCTGTCCGACGATCTCCGGCGCGAGCTCGCGGCGTGCAGCGGGCTGCGGCTCCGCCCGCGCGAGGACGCCCTCGGGCGCGAGCGCTACCTGTTCTACACGAGCGTGTCGCGGGCGACCGAACGGGTGGTGCTCAGTTATCGCAGCTCCGACGAGGACGGAAACCTGGCCCTGCCCTCGCCGTTCCTGGCCGACGTGTCCGAGCTGCTCGTCGACGGCTGGGCCGAACGCCGGCGGCGGCGGATGCTCGCGGACGTCGTCTGGCCGGCTTCGGAGGCACCGACCGAACGGGAGCTGGCGCGGGCTCGGGCGGCGGCGTCGGCTCCGCTCGCCGGCGACGTTCCCTCGCCGATCGGCTCGCTGTCCGACGCGGCGCTCGCCCACGTCCGCCACCGCAGGATCCTCTCGGCCGGCGCACTCGAGAGCTATGGCGACTGTCCGGTGCGGTGGCTGATCGAGCGCGAGCTGCAGCCGGTCGCGCTCGAGCCCGACCCCGACCCGCTCGTTCGCGGCGGCTACATGCACAACGTGATCGAGCAGGTGCTGCGTCGGCTCGGCGGCCCGGTGACGCGCGAGTCGCTCCCGCGCGCGCTCGAGATCCTCGATGCGGTCATCGACGAGCAGCCGCACGCGATCGCTCAGGGGGGTGGGGCGGCAGTGCGCGCGGCCGCGACCCGCGGAGTGGCGGCCGACCTGCGCCGATATCTGGCCCACGAGGCGCGCGACGGCCTCGACTGGCAGCCTTACGGGCTCGAGCTCCGCTTCGGGTTCGACGACCAAGATGACCCGGAGGGGTCGCTGCCGCCCTTGGAGCTCGGAGAAGATGTGCGCGTGCGCGGGATCGTCGACCGGGTTGACGCGGACGCCGATGGCCACGCGATCGTGCGCGACTACAAATCCGGAGGCGCTCGCCCCGAGTACCAAGGTGCGCGCTGGGCGCTCGACCGGCAGCTTCAGGTCGCGCTGTACATGCTGGTCGTCCGCGAGCTGATCGGTCTCAAGCCGGTCGCGGGCTTCTACCAGCCGCTCGGGGGCGGAGACCTGCGCCCGCGCGGAGTGTTCCTGGACGGCGCCGGCGTCGGCGGCTCGGCGGTCGGCAACGACGCTCGCGACCGTGAGCAGCTCGACGAGGTGCTCGAGGACGCGCGGATGCGCGCGGTGGCGCTCGCCGATCGACTGCGCGACGGAGAGCTCGAGCCGTGTCCGACTACCTGCTCGCGCGATGGGTGTCGGTACCCCGGGATTTGCCGTGCTTGAGGTCGCGGTGGCGGAGCGCTCGTTCACCGATGAGCAGCTGGTCGCGATCGAGCGACGCGACGGCGATCTGCTGCTCGACGCGAGCGCCGGTAGCGGCAAGACGTCGGTGCTGGTCGAGCGGTTCGCCCGCTCGGTGCTCGAGGACGGGATCGACGTCGCGGCGATCCTCACGATCACGTTCACCGAGAAGGCCGCGGCCGAGATGCGCGACCGGATTCGCCGCCGGCTGCGGGAATTGGATCTCCGCCCGCCCGCCGACGACGCCGCCCGCGCGACCGAGAGCGCGTTCATCTCGACCATCCACGGGTTTTGCGCGCGGGTGCTGCGCGCCCATGCCCTCGCCGCCGGCCTCGATCCTTCGTTCGTCGTGCTCGACGCTCCCGACGCCGAGCGGATCGCGGACGCCGCGTTCGATGACGCGCTCGAGGAGCTCGCGCGTCAGGAATTCGGTGCCCGCCCACCCGACCACCCGCCACCCACGATCGACCTGATCGCCGGCTACGGCGCCGGCGGGCTGCGGACCGCTATCACCCAGGTCCACGACGAGCTGCGCTCTCGAGGCGAGCGCCGGCCGCGGCTGCCGGTATTGCCGGCGCCCCCCGATCTCGGGCCGCTTCGCGACGAGTTCTCGCGGGCCGGCGCGCTCGCGCTGAGCGAACTTGCCGCGGTGGCTAGATTGAGTGCCCACCCACCCGCGAAGGTGCTCCAGGCGATCGGGCGACTCGAACGGCTCTCCGAGGTGATCGCAGCCGAGGAGCCCTGGCCGGGGGAGCTGTGGGGCCTGGCGCTCCCGGGCGGGAACGGGGCCGCGCTGTCGACCGACACATGCGTTCGTTACACGGACGCGCTCGCCGCCTTCCGCGGCGCCGTCGAGCACCGCCGGGCCGCCCGGGCACACGAGCTCCTCGATCGCCTGCTGCGGCTGTTCGGCGACCGGTACGCGGGAGCCAAGCGCGAGCTCTCGGCGCTCGACTTCGAGGACCTCGAGCTCGAGTGCCGTGAGCTCCTGCGTTCGGACGCCGGCGCTCCGCGAGCGGTACCGAGCGCGCTTCCAGCGGATCATGGTCGACGAGCTGCAGGACACCAACCGGGTACAGCTCGAGCTGATCGAGCTGATCGCGGCCGGGAACGTGTTCATGGTCGGGGACGCCCAGCAGTCGATCTACGGCTTCCGCCACGCCGACGTCGAGCTGTTCGAGCGCCTGGGCGAGCGGCTCGCCGTCGACGGCGCGCGAGCGACACTCGACACGAACTTCCGCTCCCGGCCCGAGATCCTGTCGGTGATCAACGGAGTGTTCGAGGCCGAGCTCGGCGATCAGTTCCGGCCGCTCCGGGCGGGACGGACGGATGCTCCGGTCGCCGAGGGACGGCTGGTCGAGCTCCTCGTCGCCGACAAGGGCGCGGACTGGACGATGGAGGGCCTCGGCGCGCCGTGGCGGGTGGCCGAGGCGCGTGCGCTCGCCGCCAGGGTCGGCCATCTGCTCGCGGACGGGACCGCCGCGCGCGACGTGGTGGTGCTGACCCGCGCCACCACCGACCTGCGCGTCTACGAGCGCGCGCTCGAAGATCGGGGGATCCCGACCTACGTGATCGGCGGCCGTGGCTACTGGGCGCACCCGCAGGTGATCGACATCGCCGGCTACCTCGCGGCGCTCGCCAATCCGCGCGCGGAGGAGGCGCTGTACACGGTGCTGGCGTCGCCGCTCGTCGGCGTCTCGGCCGATGCGCTCGTGGTGCTCGCCGCCACCGCCCGGGACCGGGCCGTCGACCCCTGGTCGGTCCTGCGCTACCCCGACGGCGCGTTCGGCGACCTCGACCCGTCCGATCGAGACCGGCTGGCGCAGTTCGCCGACTGGTTCGCCGGCGAGCGGCTGGCGGCAGCGCGGGCCGGGATCGAGGAGCTGATCGACCGCGCGCTCGAGCGGACCGGCTACGACCTTGCGGTGCTGCGAATGCCAGGGGGGCCGCGGCGGCTCGCCAACGTCCGCAAGCTGATGCGCCTGGCGCGCGAGCACGAGGCGGCACACGGGCCCGACCTCCGCGGTTTCCTCGAGCTCGTGGCGCGGCGCGCTGGAGGGGCCTTCGGCACCGGATCCGGGGAGGCGCGCGAGAGCGAGGCGCCCGTCGAAGGCGAGGCGCTCGACGCGGTGCGTTTGATGACGATCCATCGCGCCAAGGGACTCGAGTTCGACGTGGTGTGCGTCGCGGACCTCGGCCGCGGCCCCCGGTGGCGCGCCGATCTGATGCGGATCGGGCGTGACGGTCGCTTCGGGATGCGGTTGGCGGAACCCGGTACCGGCCGGCGCGAATCGGCGCTCGACTACAAGGCGCTCGGCGACGAGCGGTTCGAGGCCGAGGCCCGAGAGGAGCGCCGGCTGTTCTATGTGGCGATGACGCGCGCTCGGGAGCGCCTGATCCTGAGCGGCGCGGCCAGGCTCGAGAAGTGGCCCGCCCTGGAGGGGAACGGCGGCGGTGGCGGTCCGATCGCGTGGATCGGGCCGGCGATCGACCAGCTCGACGACGCCGAGGTCGACGTGACGTTCGTGCGCCCCGACGACCTATCCGCCGCGACGCGCGCCTCGAACTTGCCGGAGCTCGGCGATGGCGAGGCGGTATCGCTCGAGGCGCCGGCGCCACCAGCGCCGGCGGTGCCCCTCCGCCCCCGGTGGCGGCGCTCAGCTACTCCTCGCTCGCGAGCTATGCCCGCTGCGGCTACCGGTTCTACGCGGAGCGGGTGCTGCGGCTGCCGGCGCTCGCCGAGGACCGTGCGAGCCGCCGAGGAGCGCTCGGCCGCCGGCGAGGAGCGCTCGGCCGCCGGCGAGGAGGGCTGGGCCGCCGGTGGGCTTACGGCACTCGACCGCGGCACGCTCGTGCATGCGCTGCTCGAGCGGCTCGACTTCCGCCGGCCGCGGCGCCCGACCGACGCGATGATCGCCGAGGCCGCCGAGCGTTCGGGGTTGAGGACTCCGCCGCCGGCCGACGACGCCGCCCAGGCGGCCGAGCTCGTCGAGCGATTCGCCGCCGGCGACCTGTGCCGACGACTAGGACGCGCCACCGCGGTCCGGCGCGAGGCGCGCTTCCGGTTTCTGCTCGGAACGGTGCTGATCGGCGGCGTGTTCGACGTGATCGCGCGCGAGCCGGGCGGGCGGACGCTCGTCGTCGACTACAAGACCGACCGCCTCGACGGCGCCGATCCCCAGGAGCTCGCCGACGGCTCTTACGGGACCCAGCGGCTCGTGTACGCGCTGGCGGCGCTCCACGCCGGCGCGACCGAGGTCGAGATCGTCCACACGTTCCTCGAGCTGCCGCAGCGACCAGCGGTGGCGACGTTCACGCTCGACGAGGTGCCCGTCCTCGAGGAGCGGCTGGCGGGACTCGCGCGGGGCGTCCTGGAGCGCGACTTCAGGGTGACGGACGTCCCCCACCGCGCGGTCTGCGAAGGCTGCCCGGCGGAGGGCGGCCTGTGCTCGTGGCCGCTTGAGATGACCCGGCGCGAGGCGGCCGACCAGCTGTTCTGAGGCCTCGGGCGGAGTGGTAGGCTGCCCGGCGGGACCGGTCCGCCGGCGTGGGAGGTTGGAAATGAGAAGGAGTCCGCGAGTCGCGACGCTCGTGTCGACCTGGTCGCCGCGGCGGTGCTGGTCCTGCCCGGGTCGGCGCTTGCGACGGCGAGCTCTCCGACCTCACCGGTGAACCTCGCGACCCCGGTCGACTTCGGCGCCGCGAAGGCGGCAGCGGGGGCCACGGTCCTCGCCGGAGATGCGCGTTTCCAGGTCCTCGGCGACGGTCTGATCCGGATGGAGTACTCGCCGACCCGGAGCTTCGAGGACGCACCGACCGTGAACGCGCTCAACCGGCGATTCGGAGTGCCGCGCTATCGGGTCAGCCAATCCCACGGCTGGCTGACGATCACTACCTCCGAAGCCACGCTGCGCTACCGCACCGGATCGGGGCCGTTCGGCCCGGACAACACGTCCGTGCGGCTGGCCAACGGAGACACGGTCACCCCGCAATGGGAGAACGTGTGCCCGTTCGACCAGGTGTGCGACGCCGGCGCCGCGGCGCTGAGCGGCGGGGCGAACATCCAGACCAACCACGCGAACTATCAGAGCACCGCCGGTTTCATCGCCGGCCTCAACCAGGGCAGCGGCGGCGCCACCTGGACCGTGCTCGGCGCGCCCGCCGGCCAGGCCGTAGTCACCGTCCGCTATGCGAACTACATCGGCGGCCTCGGAGGCCCGGCGCCGCGCACGATCGACATGACCGTCAACGGCTCGGACGTCAAAACGCTGACGCTGCCGCCCACGAGCAGCTGGGACGATTGGAACACCGTCACCGCGACGGTACGCTGACCGCCGGCACGAACACGGTCGGTCTGCTGTGCGCGCCGCAGCGACAGCTGCAACGTGAACGTCGACACCTTGTCGGTGGCGCCGGCGGGCGCGCCGGCGCCCGCGCAACCCAACCTGCACTACCTCGGCGGCTACACCCGCGGCTTTGACACCGCCACCTACGGGCCCGGCTACAGCTGCCCGACAGGGACCCCGACGGCGGCCCAGTGCACGGCCGCGCTGCCCGAGATGCATCCCGGGATCCTCGACCAGGCCGGCTACCGCCTGCTCGATGACAGCCAGAGCGCGGTGTGGACGGCGAACGGCTGGGTCGCGCCCCGCGCCGGCGGCGACGTCCAGGACGGCTACCTGTTCGCATACGGGCACGACTATCAGCAGGCCCTCGGCGACCTCAACCGGCTGACCGGCGACTCGCCGCTGCTTCCCGAGTACACGTTCGGCGTGTGGTTCTCGCGCTACTACGCGTACACCACCTCCGACTACGAGAACACCCTGATCCCGGCGTTCCGGGCCAACCACGTCCCGCTCGACACGTTGTCGGTCGACACGGACTGGAAGACCCCGAACCAGTGGGACGGGTGGGAGTGGAACCCAGCCCTGTTCCCGGATCCCCAGAGCTTCATGAACTACGCCAAGGGGCAGGGGATCCACGTCACGCTGAACGTCCATGCGAGCATCGCCGACGACGATCCGCAGCTCCCCGCCACCCAGGCGCTCGCCGGCACCTCACTCGCCGACGACAACTCGTGCTTCACCCCAAGCGGCACGTGCAAGGTGTGGGACTGGAGCAGCGTGCCGCAGGCGGAGTCCTACTTCGCGCTGCATCAGCCGTTCGAGGCGGAGGGCGTGTCGTTCTGGTGGCTCGACTGGTGCTGCGATGCCTCGACCGCGTCGGATCCCGGGGTCACCCCCGACGCCTGGATCAACCACCTGTACGCGCAGGAACTGGCCAACAAGGGTGAGCGGGGGTTCGTCCTGTCCCGCACCGGAAGCTCCTACCAGAACCCCGACGAGGTCTACCCGGCCGGTCCGTGGGCCGGGCACACCTCCACGCTGGCCTTCACCGGCGACACCTGGGGCACCTGGAACACGCTCGCCTTCCAGGTCCAGCTCGCCGCCGACGAGGCCAGCATCGACGAGCCCTACGTCAGCGACGACATCGGCAGCTTCCTCGGCCAGCCTCCCGGTGATCCCACGGCGGTGACGTCCGATGACCCCGACATCTACGCCCGCTGGGTGCAGCTCGGGGCGTTCCAGCCGATCCTCCGGCTGCACTCGAGTCACGCCCTTCGCCTGCCCTGGGACTATCCGCAGCCGGCGGACGGCATC
Source organism: uncultured Solirubrobacterales bacterium (assembly GCA_963849675.1). Taxonomy (GTDB): domain Bacteria; phylum Actinomycetota; class Thermoleophilia; order Solirubrobacterales; family Solirubrobacteraceae; genus Palsa-465. The sequence goes on from CAWKIW010000004.1 coordinate 438,357, forward strand.
GCCGCGAGCTTCCTGCGCCTGCGCGAGGCGCTCGTGCCCTACACCTACACTCTCGCCGCTCAGTCGGTGAGCAGCGGCCTGCCGATCACGCGGCCGCTGTATCTCGACTACCCGAGCGAGCCGGCGGCGTACACCAACCCGGGCGAGTATCTGTATGGGCCCGACGTGCTGGTCGCACCGGTCACCACGCCCGGCACGGTGAGCACGCAGTCGGTGTGGTTCCCGCCCGGCCGGTGGACCGACTGGTTCACCGGTGCCACGTTCACCGGCCCTTCCGAGCAGACGCTCAGCGTGCCACTCGACCGGATGCCCGTGTTCGTCAAGGCCGGAGGAATCGTCCCGGAACAGGCTCCGATGAGCCACGTCGGAGCACGTCCGAACGCACCCACGACCCTGCGGGTCTACCCGGGCGCTCCGGGCCAGTTCTCGCTCTACCAGGATGCGGGCACGGGCACCGGCTACGAGCACGGTCAGTACAGCCTCACGTCGATCAGCACTTGGACCTCGTCCGGTCGCGGCCGGGTGATCCGGGTAAGCATCGGCGCCGCCCAGGGCCGCTACCCGGGACAGGCGGCTAGCCGGAGCTTCACGGTCCGGCTCGAGGACCTGACCGCGCCGAGCGCCGTGACGGTCGACGGGCGGCGCCTGGCGTCGTCGGTCTGGCGCTACGACGGCGCCAGCCACACGGTGATCGTGCCGGTCGAGGGTCTGTCGCTGCGGTCCTCCGCGCTGATCACGGTGCACGGTGCGCAGCCGGTCGACTCGCCGGAGCCCGCCGCGGTCGTCCTCGGCATCGACCCTTCGACCCCACTCAGCCTCGCCGCGGGAGCATCGACGACCGTGACGACGACCGAGCACAACGACGGCCCCGGCGATGCGAACGGGCTCGCGGTAAGCCTGACCGCCCCGTCCGGCTGGACGGTCGCGCCGACGTCGCCCGTGCGTGCCGGCAGCCTGGTCGACGGCGGTTCAGCCACCCAGTCCTGGACGGTGACCGCGCCGTCCGGATCGACCTCGCCGGCGACCGCCGCGCTGGTGGCCACCGTGTCGTACAGGAGCGCCGGGCGCGCCGAGACGGTGACCGCGAGCCAGCAAGCTCCGCCCGCGCCGGCGCCGCTTCCGCCGCCGGCGATCACCTCGACGTCGCCCGCCAACCCCGCGCCGGGCGATGCGGTCACGCTGACCGGCCAGAACTTCGGCGCGACCCAGGGCTCGAGCTACCTCACGCTGGCGCAGGGCGGGACAAGCTGGGGGGCGCCCTTCGACGGCGCCAAGCTAACGATCACGAACTGGAGCGATAACTCGATCACGTTCGACCTGCCGCCGAACAGCGGCCCGTTCCCGCTCGAGCCCGGACAGGCGACGATCACGGTCACGGTGGCGGGCCAGGCGTCAGCTGCCCAGACGCTGAACATCGCCGGAACGGTCGGGCCGCCGCCCTCGATCACCTCGGCGTCGCCTTCGAGCACAACCCCGGGGAGCACGGTCACGCTCACCGGGCAGAACTTCGGAGCCTCCCAGGGGTCGAGCTACCTGACGCTGGCCCAGGGCGCGACGAGCTGGGGAGCGCCGTTCGACGGCGCGAAGCTGACGATCAGCAGCTGGGGCGAGGACTCGATCATGTTCCAGCTCCCGCCCGACAGCGGCTCGTTCCCGCTCACGCCCGGGACGGCGACGGTGACGGTCACGGTCGGCGGTCAGGGATCCAACACGGAGACGCTCACGATCACGTCCTGAGCGAGCGACGCCGCCGCGTCAGAAGTCCTCGAACCGGACCTCGACCGACTCTTGCTCGTGACGCTCCTCCATCTTGGCGAGCGCGGTCAGCGTCTCGCGGTCCGCGGCTGAATCCGGCGGGCCGAGCAGGCTCCGTGGCCACAGCCGGCGCACAACGACCGTGTTGATCTCGGCGGCGTACATCGTCAGCTGGCCGATGATGTGCAGCCAGACCAGGAGCCCGATCACGGTCGCGAACGTGCCGTACGTCTCGCTGGCGCGCGTGACGACGTGTTTGACGTAGATCCCGCCGACGAGCTGGAGGATCTCGAGGAACACCGCGGCGACCCCCGCCCCCAGCCACAAGCTTCGGGTCGGGACCGTCGACGGAGTCAGGAAGCGGAACGCGGCCACGTACAGGCCGAAGTTGACCGCCAGCGTGATCGCATACCCGCCGATCTTCAGGAACGTGCCGGAGAGCGTGACCGTCACGAGCGCGGTGAGGACAGCGGAGGCCACGAACAGCAAGCCCAGGACCATCAGCAGCAGCAGGCCGCGCAGACGAGACCGCAAGAAGTCTGGGCGGTCCTTGAATGGAACCGCCCAGATCTTGGCGAACGCGTTCTGCGCCGCCACCGTCACGCCGAGGCCGCCCCAGAGCGAGGTGAGCAGGCCGAGGACGAGCGCGGTCACGCTACCGGTCAGTGAGTGGGTCTGAAGCTGGAGGCCCGGAAAATGGCCGAGCACCGAGGTCCTGATGTCCTCGTAGAACTGACTGTTCTCCTGCAGCACGAACCCGAGGATCGTGCTGAACACGAGCAGCAGCGGGAAGATCGAGAAGAACGCGTAGTAGGCGAGTAGCGCCGCCAGGCTGCCGGCCTGGTCGTTGCCGAACTTCCTGATGACCGCCATCGGGACCGCCCACGCCGGATGCCGCTGCTGAAAGCGGTCGAACGACCGGATGGGGCGAAGCAGATCCACTGTCGAGGTCCTACCCGACGAAATTCCGAAAAAGCGTCGCCGTATAGTGACGGGCGGTGGCAGCAGTGCGTGCAAGCGGCCTCGTCAAGCGCTTCGAGACGACGGTCGCGGTGGATCGGGTCGACCTCGTCGTCGAGGAGGGCGAGGTGCGTGGCCTGCTCGGGCCCAACGGCGCCGGCAAGACGACGCTGCTCCGACTGCTGTTCGGCCTGGTCGCGCCCGAGGAAGGAAGCGTCGAGCTGTTCGGGCGGCCGCTGGGCGCGGCGGACTCGATCAACCTCGACGGCGTGGCGGGGTTCGTCGAGGAGCCGACGTTCTACCCGTACCTGCCCGGTCGGGTGAACCTCGAGCTGTACGCCGAGCTCGACGGCGGCGCCGACGCGGGCCGCATCGACGAGGTGCTCGAGCAGGTCGGCCTCGCGGGCGCGAGGCGGCGATCGCGTCAGCGGCTACTCGACCGGCATGCGCCAGCGCCTCGGGATCGCCGCCGCCCTGCTCCGCTCGCCGAGGCTGCTGCTGCTCGACGAGCCGACCAGCGGTCTCGACCCGGCCGGAGCCCGCGACATGGGCCGCCTCGTGCGCGATCTAGCCGCCGACGGGACCGCGGTGCTGCTCTCCTCCCACCTGATCGGCGACCTCGAGAACGTTTGCGACTCGTTCACCGTGCTCCGCCTCGGCAAGGTGGTCTGGAACGGAAGCGCCGCCCAGCTGCGCGACCAGGCTCCGGGGTCGGCCTACCGGCTGGCGACCAGCGACGACGCTCGCGCGCTCGAGATCGCCGAGCAGCATCCGAACATGCACGCGACGACGCTCGCCCACCGGCGAGCTCCGGCTCGCGGTGCAGGAATCTCTGATGGGGTCGGCGGCGCCTGACGGCGGCGCCTTAGTCGACGCCTACGTGCTCGACCTCGGGCGAGCCGATATCGCGGTGCGCCGGCTCGAGCTCGTCGTGAGCCCGCTCGAGTCGATGTTCTTCGCGCTGACCACCGACGTCGAGCTCGACCACGCCGGGCTCGCCGAGCTCGCCGAAGCGGCGCTGGCGGGTACATGAGCGCGACCCACGCGCTGAGGCCCGGGGAGGCCATCCCCGGCGCGGCGCCGCGGCGCCACGGCGGCGTCTGGAGCGTCTACCGGGCCGAGCGGCGCAAGCTCGCGACGCAGCTGTCCACGCGGCTGCTCGCGCTGCTCTGCGTCATCGGTCCGTTCGCGTTCGCGGGCGTGCTGAAGATCCAGACCGGTAGCCCGGCCGACACGCTGTTCGGGGTGTGGGTCCACCAGTCAGGGTTCGCGCTGTCGCTGGTCGTGCTGGGGTTCTGCGGCTCGTGGGGGTTCCCCGTGCTTGCCGGCGTGCTTGCCGGCGACATCTTCGCCTCCGAGGACCGGTACGGGACCTGGAAGATGGTGCTGACCCGGTCGTCGACGCGACGAAGCCTGTTCGCGGGCAAGCTGCTGGCGGCGATGACGTTCTCGATTGGGCTGCTGTTGCTGCTGGCGGTGTCGAGCCTCGCGGCGGGCCTCCTGCTGATCGGCAACGGTGCACTCGTCGACTTGGGTGGCCAGACGCTGTCAACGGGCCACAGTCTCGTGCTGGTGCTCGCCGCCTGGCTCCTCAACGTGCCGCCGATGCTCGCGTTCACGAGCCTCGCGGTGCTGCTGTCGATCGCGACCCGTAACGGGATCGTTGGCGTGATCGGGCCGGCGCTGGTCGACCTCGTGATGCAGCTGCTGCTGCTCGTGGGGACCGGCGTGTGGCTCCATCTGCTGCTGGCCGCGTCAGCGTTCCAGGGCTGGTACACGCTGTTCACCGCGCACGCGTACTTCGGGCCGCTCGTGATCGCGTGCATCGTCAGCCTGATCTGGATCGCGGCGTGCCTGGTCGGCTCGTGGCTGCTGATCCGCCGGCGCGACTTCGCCGGCACGCCGGTCAGCCGCCGGCCGGGCTGGGTGGTACCGGTCCGAGTGGCGGTCGGCTCGGCGGCGGTGGTCGCGTTCCTGGCGATCGCCAGCAACTGGGGCCCGGCGGGCGACACCGCCGCGAAGCTCAAGGCGAGCCTCGAGCCGACGTTCAACAACCTGACGCTGCTCCAGCAGCGCGAGCTTGGCCGCACGGTGGCGCCCGGCGCAAAGCTGAACGTGCTGACGAGCTGCAGCCGGCGCGCCAGCACGCCGAAGGGTCCGGGGGACTGGATCTGCACGCTCGACGTGTTCATCCCGCAGCCGGGGGCTCAGCCGTTCAACCAGACTCCCGTCACCTACGACGTGAGCCTCCAGTCCAACGGCTGCTACAAGGCCGAGTCGCCGCCCACGTTCGTGGGGCAGCAGACGATGAAGGACGCCCACGGAAACCAGGTCGTGAACCCGCTGTTCGTGATCTACGGCTGCTTCAACCCGCTGTAGCCCTCGACCCCGAGCAGCACCCGCTTGCGCTCGAGTCCGCCCGTGTAGCCGCCGAGCCCGCCGCCCGAGTGCAGGATGCGGTGACACGGGACGACGATCGGGATCGGGTTCGAGCCGAGCGCATTGCCGGCGGCCCGATAGGCGCGGGCGTTGCCGGCGTCGGTCGCCACCTGCTTGTAGGTCGCGGTCACGCCGAACGGGATCCGCGCGGTCGCCTCGAGCACCCGTCGGCCGAACCCGCGCGTCAGCCGCCAGTCGAGCGGGAGCTCGAATTGCCGGCGCCGGCCGGCAAAGTACTGGTCGAGCTCGCGCCTGGGCTCGTCGAGCTTGCGGGGCGCCGCGAGCACGCGCGGTGACACCGTGCCCGCCAGCTGCTCGAGCACGCTCTCTTCCTCCTCGCCGGCGTCGAGGTAGGCGAGCCGCACCAGCCCCCGCGGGGTGACGGCCACGAGCAACTTCCCGACCGGCGAGTCGAGCGTGGCGTACGCGACGTCGAGCAGCCCCGCGGCGGCGGCGACGTCGGTGATGTCGGGCAGCGACTCGCCCGCTCCGGGCGCGCCCTGCCTCAGGTCCAGTTCGATACTCATCGCTGATACTCCGTTCGCAGTCTTTTCAATGCTTCGTGGACGTTGCGGCGCGCCGCGTCCTCGCTCGTGCCCATCGCGGCCGAGATCTCGTCGTAGCCGGCGTCGGCGACGTAGCGCATGGCGAGCGCCGTCCGCTGCTTGTCGGGGAGGTCGCGGACGAGCGACCACAAGCCGTCGTCCGGTTCGTCTCGCGGAGCCGCTCGTGAGTCCGGCGTCTCCGGCACATTGCCGGCGAGTACGGGCGCGCGCCGCCTCGCCCTCACGTGGTCGATCGCCTTGCGGTAGGCGACCGTAAAGATCCACGAGCGCAGGTTCGAGGCGTCGCGCAGCTTCGGATAGGCCCGCAGCGCCGCCACCCATGTCTCCTGGTAGCAGTCGTCGGCGTCGACGCGGCCGACGGTCGCTATGAGGAACCGATGGACGTCGCGCCCGTGCGCGTCGATCAGCGTCTGGAAGGGCGGAAGCTTCACCGCGGATGAAACGCGCCGGCGTGGCATTTCGTGAGATGGTGGCGGACGCGCGCTGGCGGCTGGGTATTCGGTCGCGATCACCCCTTCTCGCCATGGCTAACGCCCGAAACCACCCTCGGCTCCAGGACCTTGGGGGACATAAGCATGCCGGGGATGCTTATGTCCCCGTTGGGGGTGGGACGGCCGGTGGTTTCGGGCGTTGGACAGGTCGGCCGGGTTCGCTGGCGCGTGAGCGGGGTGGCCGGCGCGTGAGGGGTATTTGCCGCCGCCGGAGCGGGGTGGCCGGCGCGGAGGGAATTTGCCGGCGCCGGAGCGGGGTGGCCGGCGCGTGAGGGAATTTGCCGGCGCGGCGGTCGTCGCCTCAACGAGGGCATCTCCGCCGGCAATCGTGCGGTCAGCGCTTGATCCAAATCGACGTTCGCTATACAAGTCTGTGTATGGCTCGAGCAATCTGGTCAGGCGCGATCAGCTTCGGACTCGTGAACGTGCCCGTCAAGCTGTACAGCGCGACCTCCCCCAAAAGCGTCCGCTTCAACCAGCTGTCCAGCAAGACCGGCGCCCGCATCCGGCAGAAGCGGGTCGATCCCACCACCGACGAAGAGGTCCCGTACGAGGACATCGTCAAGGGCTACGAGATCACGCCCGACCGGTACGTGGTGATCTCCGACGAGGAGCTCGATGCGCTCGACCCCAAGGCGACGCGGACGGTCGACATCGAGGAGTTCGTCGACCAGGCCGAGATCGACCCGATCTACTACGACCACAACTACTACCTGGCGCCGACCGCCGGCGGAGCCAAGGCGTACCGCCTGCTGCTCGACGCGATGCGCGAGGCGGGGAAGGTCGGGATCGGACGCGTCGTGCTGCGCTCCAAGCAGCAGCTGGCGGCGCTGCGGCCGACCGGCGACGTACTCACCCTGACGACAATGCTGTGGGGCGACGAGGTGCTTTCGCCCGACCGGCTTGACGAGCTCGAGGCGGTCGAGGATGCACCCGCCACCGACCGCGAGCTGAAGATGGCCGAGCAGCTGATCGACTCGCTGTCGGCGGCGTTCGAGCCGACGAAATTCCACGACGAATACCGCGAACGCGTGATAGACCTGATCGAGCGCAAGGCCGCCGGCGAGGAGATCGCGGTCCAGCCAGAGGCCGAGGAGCCCGCCGCCGCGCCCGATCTGATGGCTGCGCTCGAGGCCAGCCTCGCCGCCGTGAAGTCGGGCGACGAGGACGCGCCGAAGCCGCGCCGGCGACAATCGACGAAATCTGCTGACGGCGACGGCGACGGCAAATCCCGGAGCAAGGCGAAGGCGAAGACTTAACCCAGAAGCGGCTCCGGTCCAGGGAGGGGCAGGCGCCGGCGGGTCACGGGCCCGGCGCCTCCCGATTACGTCCAATACCAAAGGACAGGCTGAGCCGCCACCTTCACGGAATGCCAAGACTCGCTGGTACCCTTCGGCGTCCAGTCTGCAGCTGTCTGTGTTTCTCCCTCACCCTCCTTCATGTACCGACGTCTCGCTCCCCCAGGGGCCACTGGCCTCTACGACCCCGCCAACGAGCACGATGGCTGTGGCATCGCGCTCGTCGCGAAGCTGTGGGGTGAGGCCAGCCACGCGGTCGTGGAGAAGGCGCTCGACGCGCTCGAGAATTTGGAGCATCGCGGAGCCGAGGGGGCCGACCCGAACACGGGCGACGGCGCGGGGATCCTCCTTCAAATCCCCGACGGCTTCCTGAGGGCCGCGGTCGCCGGCGTCGAGCTCCCGCCGCCCGGCCGATACGGGGTCGGCGTCTGCTACCTCCCGCAGGATCCCGAGCGGCGCGTCGTCCTCGAGCAGCTGATCGAGGACACGATCGAGGCCGAGGGGCAGCGCGCGATCTGGTGGCGGGATGTGCCGATCGACGAGCGCCACGTGGGCGAGACCGCCCGGCTGTCCGCGCCGGTGATCCGCCAAGTGCTGATCGCGGCCTCAGACAGGATCACCGAGCAGGATGCGTTCGAGCGCAAGCTGTACGTGATCCGCCGCGTGATCGAGCGTGCCGCCGGTCGGGACCTCGCTCTGCCGAGCTTCAGCAGCCGGACGATGATCTACAAGGGGATGCTGACCGCGCCGCAGCTCCCGCGGTACTTCACCGACCTGAGAGACCCGCGTGTCGCGAGCCGGCTCGCGCTGGTCCACTCGCGGTTCAGCACCAATACCTTCCCGAGCTGGGAGCTCGCCCACCCGTACCGGATGATCGCCCACAACGGCGAGGTCAATACGCTCCGCGGCAACGTCAACTGGATGCGGGCGCGCGAGTCGCAGCTCGCCTCCGAGCTGTTCGGCGACGACCTCGAGAAGGTGATTCCGGTCGTCCGCGAGGGCGGGTCGGACTCGGCGATCTTCGACAACGTGCTCGAGCTGCTCGTCCTCGGCGGCCGGTCGATCCCCCACGCGGTGATGATGATGGTGCCCGAGGCTTACCGGACCCGGAAGGACCTCGACCCGGACGTCAAGGGGTTCTACGATTTCCACTCGTGCCTGATCGAGCCGTGGGACGGGCCGGCGGCGGTTGTGTTCACCGACGGGCGCGTCGCCGGCGCGGTGCTCGATCGCAACGGGCTGCGGCCGGGCAGGTGGATCCAGGACACCGAGGGATTCGTGGTGCTCGCCTCGGAAACCGGCGTGATGACGGTCGCCCCCGAGCACGTCCAGCGCAAGGGCCGCCTGGCTCCCGGCAAGGTGTTCCTGGTCGACCTCGAGGAAGGCAAGATCATCGAGGACGAGGAGGTCAAGCGCCGCGTCGCTCGCAAGCGACCCTACGGCGAGTGGTACGAGCGCTCGGTCGTCCACATCGACGACCTCCCCGACCGCGACCCGCGCACCCCGCGGATCGAGCCGCTGCGCTCCAAGCAGCTCGCGTTCGGCTATTCGCAGGAGGACCTGCGGATGATCATCGCGCCGATGGCGACGAAGGGCGAAGAGCCAGTGGCGAGCATGGGCAACGACGCCGCGCTCGCGGTCATGTCCGACCGCCAGCCGCCCCTGTTCGCGTACTTCAAGCAGCTGTTCGCGCAGGTCACGAACCCCCCGATCGACCCGATCCGCGAGAACGTGGTGATGTCGCTGCAGGCCGGGGTGGGCGCCGAGGTCAACCTGCTGTCCGAAAGCCCGGAGCACGCCCACCAGCTCGTGATGGACCAGCCGATCCTCCGCAACCACGAGCTCGAGAAGCTCCGCCAGGTCTCGCACGAGATCTTCGACGCGGCCACGCTCGACATCACGTGGCCGATCGAGCAGGCGCACGAGGGAATGGAGAGGAGGCTCGAGGCGCTGTGCGAGGAGGCCGGTCGGTATGTCGACAACGGCGCCAACATCCTGATCCTGTCGGACCGCAACCTCGGCGCCGAGCGGGTCGCGATGCCCTCGCTGCTCGCGGTCGCGGCGGTCCACCACCATCTGGTGCGGCGCGGGACGCGGTTGCGGACGGGTCTGGTGATCGAGTCCGGCGAGCCCCGCGACATCCACCACATGGCGACGCTGATCGGCTACGGCGCCGCGGCGATCAACCCGTACGTGATGTTCGAGTCGCTCGACGAGCTCGCCGACCGCTCGCTGCTCCCCGAGGACCTCTCGCGGGACGAGGCCGAGCAACGCATCGTCAAGGCGATCGGCAAGGGCCTCATGAAGACCATCTCGAAGATGGGGATCTCGACGATCCAGTCCTACGGCGGCGCTCAGATCTTCGAGGCGGTCGGGCTCGAGCGAGAGCTGATCGACAAGCACTTCACCGGCACCGCGTCGCGGATCGGCGGAGTCGGGCTCGAGCAGCTGGCCCAGGAGGCGATCGAGCGCCACTTCCGGGCCTACCCGCGCACCGACCGCGAGGTGCTGCCGGTCGGAGGCGTCCTCCAGTGGCGGCGGAACGGCGAGCTGCACGTGTGGAACCCGGACACGATCGCGAACCTCCAGCACGCCGTCCAAGGGCAGAACGGCGACCCGCGCGAGACGTACGCGGAGTACGCGCGTCTGGCCAACGAGGACTCGGTTCGCCGCGGGCTGCTCCGGGGCCTGATGACGTTTCGCACGGCCGAGGAGCCGGTGCCGCTCGACGAGGTCGAGCCCGCCACCTCGATCGTCAAGCGCTTCACGACCGGAGCGATGAGCCTCGGGGCGCTCGGCCGTGAGGCCCACGAGACGCTCGCGATCGCGATGAACCGGATCGGGGCGCGGTCCAACACCGGCGAGGGCGGCGAGGATCCGAGTCGCTACACGCCTGACGACAACGGCGACCTGCGCCGGTCGGCGATCAAGCAGGTCGCCTCGGGCCGATTCGGCGTGACCGCCCACTATCTGGTCAACTGCGACCAGCTCCAGATCAAGATGGCCCAGGGCGCCAAGCCGGGGGAGGGCGGCCAGCTACCCGGCCACAAGGTCGACGACTACATCGCCTGGCTGCGCAACTCGACCCCTGGTGTGGGACTGATCTCGCCCCCGCCGCATCACGACATCTACTCGATCGAGGATCTCAAGCAGCTGATCTACGACCTCCGTTGTGCAAACCCGACCGGCTCGGTGTCGGTCAAGCTCGTGTCCGAGGTCGGGGTCGGCACGGTCGCGGCGGGAGTCGCCAAGGCCAACGCCGACCACGTCACGATCGCCGGCCACGACGGCGGCACCGGCGCCTCCCCCCAGTCCTCGGTTCAGGGCGCCGGCGTGCCGTGGGAGATCGGGCTCGCCGAGACCCAGCAGACGCTGCTGCTGAACGACCTCCGGACCCGGATCACGATCGAGGTCGATGGCGGGATGCGGACCGGCCGCGACGTGGTCGTCGCGGCGCTGCTGGGGGCCGACGAGTTCGGGTTCTCGACCGCGCCGCTGATCGCGATGGGCTGCATCATGATGCGCGTCTGCCATCTGAACACGTGCCCGGTCGGGATCGCCACCCAGGATCCCGAACTCCGCAAGCGCTTCCGCGGCACGCCCGAACAGGTCGTCAACTACCTGATGCTGGTGGCCGAGGAGGTCCGTGAGCTCATGGCTTCGCTCGGCATCAGGCGAATCGAGGATCTGATCGGCCGGACCGACCTGCTCGACATGGATCGTGCGATCGACCACTGGAAGGCCAGCCGCGTGGACCTGACCCAGGTGCTCCAGAGCCCCGATCTCCCGCCGGGCACCGCGCGCCGGCGGACTCGGGCCCAGCAGCCGGTGCTCGACGACGCGCTCGACTGGGAGCTCCTGCGTCGCTGCGCGCCGGCGCTCGAGAGTGGCGAGAAGGTCAAGCTCGGCCCGATCCCCGTCCGCAACGTCAACCGGACCGTGGGCGGCATCCTGTCGGGCGAGATCGCCCGCCGCCACGGCGCCATTGGCCTCCCCGAGGGCACGATCGAGATCGCGTTCAGCGGGTCGGCGGGACAGAGCTTCGCCGCCTGGCTCGCGCCCGGGATCGTGTTCTCGCTCCGAGGCGAGACGAACGACTACGCCGGCAAGGGCCTCTCCGGCGGGGTCGTGTCGGTGCGCCCGCCCGAGAAGCACAACTTCCGCGCCGAGGAGAACATGATCGTCGGCAACACGGTTCTGTACGGCGCCACCGCCGGCCGGGCGTTCTTCCGCGGGCTCGCCGGCGAGCGGTTCGCGGTACGCAACTCGGGCGCGTGCGCCGTCGTCGAAGGAGTCGGCGACCATGGTTGTGAGTACATGACCGGCGGTCGTGTGGTCGTGCTCGGGCGCACCGGTCGCAACTTCGCCGCCGGGATGAGCGGAGGCATCGCGTACGTGTACGACGTCGACCGGCGCTTCGAGGGGCGCTGCAACCACGAGCTCGTCGATCTGGACGAGCTCTGCGAGGACGATGTCGAGGAGGTCCGCGCGTTGATCTCCGAGCACGCCGCACGAACCGGGTCGCTCGTCGCCCGCAACGTGCTCGCGTCGTGGGAGCGCGGCGCCGGCGAGCGGATGATCAAGGTGATGCCGCGCGACTACAAGCGCGCGCTCGCCGAACAAGCCGAGCGCGAGGCGGCGGTCTCGCGGTAATGGGGGAGCTCGGCGCCTTCCTCAAGATCCACCGGGTCGGCTTCGATAAGCGGGACCCGGAGCAGCGCGTGCACGACTACAGGCAATACTTCGGGCTACAGCCCGAGGCGGAACTGCAGCGCCAGGGGGCTCGCTGCATGGATTGCGGCGTCCCGTTCTGTCACGAGGGGTGCCCGCTCGGGAACCTGATCCCCGACTGGAACGATCTCGTCTATCGCGGCAAATGGCGGGAGGCGATCGACCAGCTCCACGCCACCAACAACTTCCCCGAGTTCACCGGTCGGATCTGTCCCGCTCCGTGCGAGTCGGCGTGCGTCCTGGCGGTCAACGACGACCCGGTGACGATCGAGCAGATCGAGCTGGCGATCGCCGAGCGCGCGTTCGATGAGGGCTGGATCGTCCCGACTCCTCCAGCGCGCCGGACCGGGAAGACGGTCGCGGTGATCGGGTCAGGGCCGGCCGGGCTGGCCGTCGCCGACGAGCTCAACCGCTGCGGCCACACCGTGACCGTGTTCGAGCGCGACGAGGGACCCGGCGGGATGATGCGGTTCGGCGTCCCCGACGCCAAGCTCGAGAAGCAGGTCATCGACCGGCGGGTGGCGATCCTCGCCCAAGAGGGCATCGAGTTCGTTTACGACACCGAGGTCGGGCGGACGGTCAGCTCCCAGGAGATCAAGGACCGGCACGACGCGGTCGTTGTGTCGACCGGCTCGCGCGTGCACCGCGACCTCGACGCACCCGGACGGAGCCTGAGCGGAATCTACTTCGCGATGGATTACCTATACCAGCGCAACCGGTGGGTAGCCGCTCACGAAGGGCGGCCGTCGCGGGCCCCTGAACCCGGCACCGAGATCACGGCCAAGGACAAGAAGGTGATCGTGGTCGGCGGCGGCGACACCGGGATGGACTGCATCTCGAACTCCCACCGCGAAGGCGCCGCCGGCGTGGTCCTGCTCGACGTTTACGCGGCGCTGCCCGAGAGCGGGGGGGACCCGCGCCATCCTTGGCCGCTACCGCCGAAGCGGACGACCACCACGTACGCGCTCGACGAGGGCGGCAAGCGGCGCTGGGGCACGGAGGTGACCGGCTTCGGGGGCCGCGAGGGACACGTCAGCCACGTGTACGCGCGGAAGGTCACGGGCACGTCCTCGCGTGACCTGACGCCCGTGCCCGGGAGCGAGTTCGTGCTCGAGGCCGACCTGGTGCTGATCGCGATCGGGTTCGAGGGCCCGGAGCGCGCGGGGCCGATCGAGCAGCTCGATCTCGAGCTCGACAAGCGCGGGAACATCCGCACCGAGATGACCTACCGCTCCTCGACGAAGGGCGTCTACGCGTGCGGCGACGCCCGCATCGGTCAGTCGCTGATAGTCACGGCGATCGCCGAGGGTCGCAAGTGCGCCCGTGTCGTCAATCGATGACCTCGGCGGCAGCCCGATGGACGCCGACCGGGAGATGCTCGCGATCGGCGCGTGGAGCGGCGAGGCGGACCGCACGCTGCGCCACGAGGCCGAGGCGGCCGGGACGGTCAGGGCGGGGGAGGAGTTCTTCACGGGCCCGGGCGCGCAGGGCCGGTGAACCCCGGATCTGCGTTATGAATCGACGCCGGCACAGGCAACGTTTGACTTTGGCGGGGAGCGGGAATGCTAGGCTTAGCGGCGTAATTCGCGTGGTGGAGCGGCCTGCGAGGGAAATTTAGGTTTAGAGTGATCTTGGGACGGGGAAACTCGCCCCTGTCGGTCAGGGAACTGCGCCCCCACTTCCCTGACTCTCCGGGGGACCCAGATGGATCTGGGTCCCCCGGGCTCTTTAAGGGCCCGCCCCCCGGGGCTCTTTTAATTGACTCATGCCAGCGCTCGCAGCAGCGGCGGCGGGCGCACAGCACCACGCGTCCGTCGGATCCACGGTCGATCACCTGATCGACTCGATCGGCACGTTCCTGTCGCAGCTCACGAGCCTCAGCTGGTTCTCCCTCCTGCTCGGGCTGGCGCTGTACGCGCTGTACCTCCTGCTGCGCTCGCGGGCGCTGTTCAACGCGCTGCGGGCCGCGTACCCGGACGAGCGATTTCGCTGGCGCGACGTGTGGGGCGCGTACATGGTCGGCTACGCGATCAACAACGTGTTCCCGCTCGGCGGCGGGAGCCTCGCGCAGCTGTACCTGACCCGGGTGGCGATCGACAACGCGAGTTATCCGACGGTCGCCTCGGCGCTGTGGACCGGCGTGATCTTCGACTGGTTCATGGGCGTGCTCGTGATGTGCTTCGCGTTCACCCAGGGGGTGTTTCCCAAGCCGCCGGACTTCTCCAAGCTGCCCGCGTTCGACATCAGCTTCTTCGCCTCGCACATGCGGTTCACGCTGTTCTTGCTGACCGTGCTCGGCGTGGGCTTCCTCGTCGCGTTCGCGCTGCTATCGGCGCGGGTGAAGGCGTTCTGGGAGCGGGTCCGGCAGGGGTTCACGATCCTGCGCGACTGGCGGCGGTATCGGCGGGAGATGGCCAGCTGGCAGTTCGCGAGCTGGGTCCTGCGGTTCGCCTCGTACTGGGCGCTGCTCGACGCGTTCCACATCGGCGGGTCGTTCCGGAACGCGCTGCTCGTGCTCGCGGTCCAGGTGGTCGCGTCGGTGTTCCCGTTCACCCCGGGCGGTGCCGGCGTCCAGCAGGCGCTGCTGCTGGCGATCTTCGCTCACAACCCGTACGTGGCCTCGTTCTCGGTCGGGCAGCAGATCGCGATCGCGGTGCTGACCAGCGTGCTCGGGTTCGTGGCGATGGTTGCGATCTTCCGGTTCCGGAGCTTCCGGGAGGTGATCGCGCGTGGAAGGGCGCACCGGCGCGACGACGGGATGGCGGTGGGCGCTTGAGTCGTCCTCGCGCTGCTTGTGTTACGGTCGTCAGGTGGCAGGCTTACCGAGCGCGCGGGGCGCACTCCAGCGCTCGGGTGTCGAGCCGCCGCTACCGGTGCCGCACGGGAGTGTTGTTAGCAGCGATGAACGTGTTATCGACTCCCGATTGCGATCCGGACGCGCGTCCGTGGCCTCCGATACCGTCGGCAGCATGATGTCCAGCGGCGCGGCACAAACCCTGCCGGCGACGCTTGAGCAGCCCGCTGCCGCCACGATGCTCCGCCTGGTCATCACGGGCTCGGTCGACGACGGTAAGAGCACGCTGATCGGCCGGCTGCTGTACGACTCAAAGCAGATCCTCACCGACCAGCTCGAGGCACTGAGGACCGCCTCCCAGCGCCGCTACGGCGTGGGCGGGCTGGATCTGTCGCTGCTGACCGACGGCTTGCGGGCCGAGCGCGAGCAGGGGATCACGATCGACGTCGCCTATCGCTACTTCCAGACCCCGCACCGCAAGTTCATCATCGCCGACACGCCCGGCCACGAGAGCTACACCCGCAACATGGTCACCGGCGCCTCGACCGCCGACCTGGCGGTGATCCTGATCGACGCCCGCAAGGGCGTCGTCGAGCAAACCCGCCGGCACGCGTTCATCGCGTCGCTGCTCGGCATCCGGCACCTGGCCGTGTGCGTCAACAAGATGGACCTGGTCGGCTATGCGGAGGACCGCTTCGAGCAGGTCGAGCAGGAGTTCCGCGAGTTCTGCGCGCGGTTGGAGGCGACCGACGTGACGTTCATCCCCACCTCGGCGGTGAGCGGCGAGAACGTCGTCGAGCGTTCCAAGCACATGCCCTGGTACCAGGGCCCGGCGCTGCTGTACCACCTCGAGCACGTTCACATCTCCTCCGACCGCAACCTGATCGACTGTCGCTTCCCGGTGCAGTGGGTGATTCGGTCCAGCCCCGGCCAATCAAGCTCGAGCGACCCCGACTACCGCGGCTACGCCGGACAGATCGCCGCCGGCGTGTTCCGGGCGGGAGATCCCGTGGTGGTGTTGCCGGGCGGCGAGGAGACCCGGATCGCTGCGGTGGAGACCTCGGACGGGCTACTGGACGAGGCCTGCGCGCCGATGTCGGTGACGATCAGGCTCGACGGCGCTCTCGACGTCTCGCGCGGGGACATGATCTGCCGGCCGCACAACCGGCCGACGGTCGACCGGCACATCGAGGCGGTCGTGTGCTGGATGGCAGAGGAGCCGATCGCCGCCGGCGACGTCTATGCGATCAAGCACACGACCCGCTCGGCCCGGGCGATCGTCGAAGCGATCCGTTACCAGATTGACGTCAACACCCTGCACCGCGACGCGGGCGCGAGCCAGCTGGGGCTCAACGACATCGGCCGGATCCGGCTCCGGACGACGGTCCCGATCATCTTCGATGAGTACCGCCGCAATCGAGCCACCGGGAGCTTCATCCTGATCGACGAGACCACGAACGGCACCGTCGGCGCCGGCATGATCATCGAGGCGCACATCGACCAGCCGGAGTCAGGACGCGCCGACGTGACCTGGGATCGGAGCCGGCTCGCCCAAGGCGTCCGGTGGGAGCTGCTCGGGCAGCGGGGCGCCACCGTGTGGCTGACCGGTCTCCCGGCCGCCGGCAAGTCGACGATCGCGGCGGCGCTCGAGGAGCGGATCGCGCGCGACGGCTACCGGGCGTACCGGCTCGACGGCGACAACCTCCGGTACGGGCTCAACAGCGATCTCGGGTTCGAACCAGGGGACCGGGCCGAGAACATCCGTCGTGTCGCCCACGTGGCGAGCCTGTTCGCCGACTCCGGGACGATCGCGATCGTCAGCGTGATCAGCCCATACGCGGTCGATCGCGTCCTCGCGCGCAGCATCCACGACCGGAGCGAGCTCGAGTTCCTCGAGGTGTGGGTGAACACCCCGCTCGAGGAATGCGAGCGCCGGGATCCGAAGGGGTTGTACGCGCGGGCTCGGGACGGGAAGATAACCGGCTTCACCGGTGTGGACGCTCCGTATGAAGTGCCGCGCGACGCCGAGGTCGAGCTTCATCCGTGCGAGGCGCCGCTCGAGGATCTGGTCGACCAGCTGATGGCGGAGCTGCGGTCGCGGGGCGTGCTCGGGGAGCCGCGATAGCGGTCGTCGTCGGCGGGCCACCTGCAGAACGCGCCACCGGACGCGCTTCGGCCGGACCATGGCGTGTCGCGCGTGTCCCACATGCCTGACAGGCCACGATCCGCGTCAATACCGCCAATTGGCGCGTTTCGCAGGTTGCTTGGCATTGATCGGGGGCCGATTGGTGCGGGTTCGACCCGGAGGCAGCCACTCTCCCTTCAGATGCCCGCCGTTCACACCGCCAGCCCGGCGGCGGCCCAGGCGGACCGGACAATCCCCCAGCCGCCGGCCTACCCCGCGATCGGGCCGAGTGACGGCTTGTGCCCGTACGTGCTGAACGCCCGAAATTTCGAGAACAGCCGGTGCTCGGGTCCGTGGAAGTCCGACGACCCGGTCGTCAGCAGGCCCAGCTCTGCGCAGCGGTCCACGAGCAGCTCCGTCTGCTCGCGGGTGTGGGTGGCGTAGAAGCACTCGACGCCGTCGAGGCCCCAGTCCCGGAACCGGTCGATCGTCTCGAGCACCGCGGGCGAGGCGTTGATGTCCCAGAACGGATGCGCCCACACCGCGACCCCGCCGGCCTCGTGAATTGCCGCGATCGACTCGCTGACGGTCGGCGTGGTGCGCGGCTTGAACGCGGGCTTGCCGTCGATCAGAAACGCTTCGAGGAATGCGGACCGCTCCGCCAGCCCCTCCTGTTGCAGGCGCGCCGCATTCGCCGGGTGGCGCACGACCGCGTCGGCGAGATGGGGGCGACCGATCGGCTTTCCCTCGCTCCGCCGACGCGCGATCTCGGAATCGTCGAGCTCATAGCCGAGCTCGCGCAGGGCCGCGCCCATCGCCTCGGCGCGCTGGTCGCGATCGTGGCGCCACACGCGCAGGCGATCGCGCAGCACTGGATCGTGATGGTCGATCAGGTAACCAAGCATGTGAAGGTCCTGCATGTTGCGGTCGACCGAGGAGATCTCGACGGCCGTGACGACGCGCACCCCCAGCTCCGATCCGGCGTCGAGCGCCTCCTGGACGCCGTCGACCGTGTCGTGGTCGCTCAAAGCGAGCAACTCGACTCCCGCGCCCGCTGCGGCCAAGACCACGTCGCGAGGCTCGAGCGCTCCGTCAGAGTGGAGCGAGTGGCTTTGCAGATCGAAGGTGGGCGGATCGGCGCTCAAGCGCCGAGAGGGTAGTGGGTCGCGTCAGTGCCCGCGTGCTACATGCCCGGGCCGGTCATCTGGAGCACTTCGAGCGAACTCCAGGGGAAGTACCCCATCAGCTCATTCGGCCATCGCCCCTGGAATGGTCCGGTTGCGCTCGGCTCGCCGCTGGAGCCGTAGAACTGGTTCGTCGTGCCGGCCGCCGCCGGATTCTGAATCCAGAAGCCGATAGCCCACTTCGTTTGGTCTCGGACGATGATCCCGTACGTCTGCGCTGCCTCCGCCATCATCTGAACGAACGCGGGGAGGTGCAACGCCGGGATGTCGAGGCTCGGGTCAAGCCGAAGGTGGGCACCCTCGGGGATGCAGTTCGAGGCCGTGCCGGTGCCGTCGGTCCGCTGCGCCGGCCATGAGTAGATCCCCTGGCAGGGATAGGGCAGATTGACCGCTAGCGCGTGATCGATCTCGCCTCGCTGGATGTCGGCGAGCGTGATCACGCCGGCGGACTGGGGAAGGCTGCTCGCGGTCGCTCCCCAGCTGTTCGACGCCCCCGGCCACGAGTCGGCGTCGAAATACCCCGGGCTCTGCGAGACCTGGTCGATGGCTCCGCCCCATGCGGCGTGCCAGCCGTCGGAGAGGAGCTGCATCTGGAAGAACTCCCAGAGCTTGTCGCTCGATGGCTGCCAGACCGTCAGCTGAGCGTCCGAATCGCTTCCTGGCTGAGCGTTGGCAGGGATCGGAACCGCCATGAACGCCGCCTGCAGGGCGCCGCGCACTGCTCCCGTGGAGTCGTCGAGCTGCACGGGCACGGTCGGCTGGTCGGGACCGACGACGTAGAGGTTGGCGCCCAAGGTGATCCAAGGTCCGATCTGGGCCTGTTCCTCGCGCGTCACCTCGGCCTCGAGGCCACTGACCATCGCGGCTGAGCCAGGGTCGAGCCCGCCGTCCGCTGCTAGAGGCGCGTTCCACACGCTCGTGGGCGAGAACAGGGTCGGGGTCACCGGCGCCGGCGGGTCGGGCGCGGGCGGAGTCGGTCCGGGTGCCGGCGCGGAGTTCGAGGGTGGCGCGCGACTCGGGGGCGGCGTGGGACTCAGGGGCGACGCGACGCTTGGGGGCGGCGCGGGACTCAGGGGCGACGCGGCGCTCGGGGCCGGCGTGGACTGCTGCCACGTGCTGACCGACACGGGCGGAAGCGGACCGGGGCTCGGAGCCGCCGGGCGACCGCTCGTCGGCGTTGATTGCGGCGAGCCGGCCGGGTGGCGATGGCGGGTCGCGCGCTTACGGTGGGGAGGTCTGCGGTTGTGCCTCGCCGACGGACGCTTGTGATTCGCCGTCGGGCGCTTGGCGTGCTCGCCGTTGGATCGGCCGGCCTGCGGCCGTGGAGCCTGGACGGGGTGCGCCGCCGCCGTTCCGGGCAGGGTGGCAGCTGCGCAGAGCAGGGTCGCGGCGATGACGACGGCGCGTGCAGCCCCGGCGATGCGCCAGTAAATCGTGTGACGGAGCACAGTAAGCGTTGAAGCCGTAGCCGCTCCCATGAGACAAACATCGGTTGGTCTCGCGAATCGACAACTTATCGCTGGACAGTCCCAGCAAATGGACGAGCTAGGGACTGTCACGCTTACGGGGCGATGGGCGCAGCAAATGGGGATCCCGCGCCGCATCGCGGGGACATAAGGAGCGATCTAGGACGGGCCAGCGATCCAGTCTCGCGTACGTGAAGCCGCGAAAGCCGACTCGAACTTTTAATCCGACTTGGTGTGCCGCTCGCGCGGTTCTTTCACAACCGTTGATACGCGCCGTGACGAGAGTTCGAACCTATCCATCGCTTGTTGATCGGCACAAAGCCTCGTCCGGTCTCGACCGGCGAGACATCCGAAATCCTGCGCTAGGCTGTTTTCGTGTCGTCGGTAAGGGACACGCTCGAGCGACTCGGGCGGAGTGCGCTCGATCGGCTCCGCGGGGAGCTGAACATGGACCGCCTGGTTGCCCAAGGGCTCCGGCTCGGCGAGGGCACGCACATCGCCCGTCCGGTTTACATCGATCAACTGCATCCGTGGCTGATCACCATCGACGACTACGTGACGCTGGCACCGTATGTCGCGATCATCACTCACGACGCGAGCCTCAACCAGCACACCGGACAGACGAGGCTTGGCCGCGTGACCGTCGGCAAGCGTGTACACGTCGGCGTCGGCGCCGTCCTTCTGCCCGGGACAAGCATCGGAGACGACTCGGTTGTCGGCGCTGGGGCAGTGGTACACGGCGACGTTCCACCCGGCTCGCTCGTGGTGGGCAATCCGGCCAAGACGTCTCCGATCAAGCCGGTCGCCGCCTGGCATCGGGCGAGCGCGGCGCGTGCTCCCAGCTGGCCGGACGAAGGCTGGACGATCTTCTCGGGCATCACCGAGGAGCGCAAGGACGAGCAGCGCGAAGCGCTGGCCAGCGGAGGCTCCGGCTACGTGCCTGCCGAGCCCGCGCCGGGAAGCCCGTTCGTGCTCGCCCAGCGGCACTCGTAACGCTCGGGCCGGCCCACCTACAGGCTGAGCCGCACTGGTGTGGATGCACCGGCGGGTGATGCGCCACCACGGCAGTAGTCAGTACCCGCGGACCCCGACCTAGACAGGAGACCAATTGGCCGAAAAAGTGAGACAGGCTTTCGCCGACGCGCTCGATCTTCCGGCCGAAACGAATATCGAGGCGCTCGAGATCGGCGGCGACCCGCACTGGGACTCAGTCGGTCACATGGCACTCGTCGCCGAGTTGGAAAATCGGTTCGGGATCATGCTCGAGACCGAGGACATGATCGGCATGAGCAGCTATGCGAAGGCGCTCGAGATCCTCCGACGCTACGGGGTTGACGAGTGACGCGCACTACGCGAAGGCCGCGGGCGGGGTTCACCCGCACCGACAGCATTGTGGCGGTGATCGTCGTGTGATCCGATGGCCTCACCATTCGCATTTCTAGAGCATCCGACCGACGCGCCGGCGGTGATCGACGCGACCGCGGGCCGCATCTGGACGCAGGACGAGTTGGCCGCTACGGTCCGGGCATCGGCCGAGCAGCTGATGGTCGGGGAACGCGGTTTGGTGGTCTGCCTGTGTAGCGGCGACGTCGCCTCGGTCGTCGGTTACCTGAGCGCAATCGTGGCGGGGCACGCGGTTGCGCTGCTCGATTCACAGGCACGCCCCGAGCTCACGCAGGCGTTGATCGACCGCTACCGCCCGACCTTCATCGTACGGTCGCGCGATCGGCAGGCACCCGAGATTCAAAAGGGCTTCGAACCGAGCCGGGCGAGAACGTCCGAGCAACTCGCGGTCCTGCTGTCCACTTCTGGCACAACCGGCAGCCCCAAGCTGGTCCGGCTCGCCTATCGCAACATCGAAGCCAATGCCGCGTCGATCGCCGAGTACCTCGGGATCGACGCGGACGAGCGGGCAATCCAGAGTCTCCCGATTCACTACTCGTACGGCCTGTCCGTGCTCAACAGTCACCTCGCTTCGGGGGCAAGCGTGATCCTGACGCCGCATTCGATCATGCGGCCGGGCTTCTGGGCCGACGCCAAGCGCTGGCGGCGCCACGTCGTTCGCCGGCGTGCCGTACTCGTACGCGATCCTCGAGCGCACGGGACTCCTGCGCGACGCAATGCCGGAGACGATGCGAACCCTGACGCAGGCCGGCGGACGCCTCGCGCCAGAGTCCATCGTTCGATCTGCACGAGCTGATGCGCGAGCGCGGCGGACGGTTTGGGTTATGTACGGTCAGACCGAGGCCACGGCGCGCATCTCGTACGTGCCGCCTGACGCGCTGCCGGACAAGGCTCACACGATCGGCATTCCGATCCCCGGTGGACGCTTGAGCGTCCGCGTGGACGATCGGGAGATAGCCGACCACGACGCCGAGGGCGAACTGGTGTACCGCGGACCCAACGTCATGCTCGGCTACGCCGAGCGTCGAGAGACCTGGCGCTGGGCGACACGTTGAACGGAGAGTTGCGCACGGGCGACCTCGGGTCGTTCGACGGCGACGGCTTCTTCAAGGTCACCGGACGCACCAAGCGGATCGCGAAGGTCTTCGGGCTGCGCGTGAATCTCGACGAGATCGAAGCCGCCGCCAGCATCCACGGGCCTGTCGCGGTCGTCGAAGCGGGCGAGACAGATAGTGCTTTGGCGCGCCGCCGCGAGGGTCGACATGCCGCCGGACGAGCTGCGACGCGACGTCGCGCGGCGGTTCGGCTTGAACACGCGCGCCTTTGCGGTCGGTGACATCGACGAGCTTCCGCTGAAGACGTCCGGCAAGATCGACTACGACACGCTGGCGAAGCGCCGTGCAACTTGACGAGCTGATGTCACTCGAGCAGTACTCGGTCCCGCAGCGGGAGAAGCATGCGATACTGACCGAACGCCTGCGCGAACTGACACTGCTCCACCGTGAACGGTGTGACCCATACCGGCGCATACTGTCAGCGCTGACGGAGGAGCCCGACGCCATCGGCTCGCTGGCCGACGTGCCCGCGCTGCCTGTCGGCTTGTTCAAGAGTCACACGCTGCGCAGCATCCCCGAGGACGCCGTGTTCAAGGTGGTCACTTCGTCGGGTACCACCGGCGCCGCGGTGAGCCAGGTCTACCTCGACGCCGCCGCGGCGCAACTGCAGACCCGCGCGCTGGCCGGGGTCATGACCCACTGGCTCGGGGCTTCCCGCCTGCCGATGATCGTGATCGACGCACGGTCGACGTTGGACAAGCGCAACACAGTGAGCGCTCGGGGGGCCGGAATCATCGGCATGTCGATGTTCGGGCGCGACCACTTCTTCGCCCTCGACGACGACATGCGCCTCGACCGGGACGGCCTCGTAGGGTGGCTGAGAAGCACTCCGGGCTCGCCGATCCTGATCTTCGGCTTCACGTTCATGGTGTGGGAGCACCTGCATCGGAGTCTTCGAGCCGGGCGAGGTGGATCTGCAGAACGCCATCCTGATCCACTCCGGCGGCTGGAAGAAGCTGACCGACAGAGCGGTCGGCGCCGACGAGTACAAGGCCGAGCTCGCGCGCGTGACCGGCGTGCGCAGGGTGCACAACTTCTACGGAATGGCCGAGCAGATCGGGACCGTGTTCGTCGAGTGCGAGCAAGGGTTCCTGCACGCCCCAAATGCCGCCGACATCGTCGTGCGCGACCCGGCAACCTGGGAGGTCGTCGTCGACGGCGAGGTCGGGGTCGCTCAGACGCTGAGCGCACTTCCAGAGAGCTATCCCGGCCACTCGGTCCTGACCGAGGACTTCGCGCGCATCGAGGCCGTCGATGCGTGTCCATGTGGACGGCGCGGGAAGACGGTGTCGTTCTTGGGACGCGTTCCCGAGGCCGAGCTTCGCGGCTGCAGCGACGTCCAGGCGCGCGAGGCGCCGGCGGTCGCGTGAGCGTCAGCAGCTTGTCCCGCGCGTCGGTGCCGTCGAGGTCGCCGACCTCCTCCGTGCCATGCGCGGGGCGCGCCGGGCCGTTCCGCGGGCCCATTCGAGCCGTCGCGGGTCGACTTCTGCGACGCGCTCTCTGCGCGCGATCCTGCACGACTCCCGTTCCAGATCCTTTCCCGCAGACGGTCGCGGTCGGGTTCTGGCTTCGCCGCGCGGAGATCCAGCGCTTGGCAGATCGCTTCGCCGCGCTCGAGGGCGCCGGAGCGGTCCGCGTTCCTCGTGGGCTTGCCTTCCACGTCCCGCCGACCAACGTCGACACTTGTTCTTGTACTCGTTGATGGTCTCGTTCCTGGTGGGCAACGTCAACGTCGTACGGGTCTCGCCGCGACCGTCCGAGCGAGCAGTCGACGCTGCTGTGCGAGCTGCTCAGGGACGTGTTGGCCGAGGAGCGATTCGCGGCGTTCGCGGACGAGCTGGCCGTCGTTTCGTACGCCCACGAAGCTCGAGCCGACGGCGCTGATCTCCCAGGAAGCGGATGTCCGCCTGCTGTGGGGCGGGGACGAGACGGTCGATCGGCTCCGGGCTGTCCCGGTCCGTCCCGGGACGCATGATCTGACCTTCGGCGACCGCTTCTCGTTCGCGGTCCTGCGACCTGATGCCGTTCTACAAGCCGGATCAGCCCTCGCTCCACACGCTTGCCGAGGAGCTGTACAACGACGCCTACTGGTTCGACCAGCTGGCCTGCTCGTCGCCGCGTCTGCTCGTCTGGGTCGGCTCGCGCGAGGACGTCGACCGCGCTCGCCGGCTCCTGTTCGAAGAGCTCTCGCAGGTGATCGCCGCGAAGGGCTACGTGCTCGCGCCCGGCGCCGCGATCGCGAAGCTGAACTTCATGTACGGCGCGCTGATCGACCGTCCGGTCGAGCGCGTGTACCGGTCCGGAAACGAGCTGGTCAGTCCTGAGCTTGACCGATCTGGACGGAGTTCGATCGCGACTCATCCCGGCGCCGGGCTGTTCTTCGAAGCGCGCGTCGATGCGCTGGCGGAGCTCGTCGGGTTCGTGCAGCCGCAAGGACCAGACGCTCACCGCGCACGGCTTCTCCCCGAGGAGCTCGCGAGTTCGCGCGATCGCTGCAGGGCCGTGGAATCGATCGCATCGTTGACTTCGGCGACGCGCTCAGCTTCGGCAGCTTCTGGGACGGCTACGACCTACTGGCCGAGCTGACGCGGACGGTCACGGTCGCGCAGGCCGCATGATCGCTCCTCAAGCGCCGAGAGCGTAGTCGCGACCAGGTCTCGCCGCAGTCCCCGGCCGGCGTCGCCACCACGGGCGTAGCGTCGCGCGTCGCGAGCTCCGGCCGCGGCCGCCGAGCTGCGCCGCGCGCATGCGCAAAAGCTGCACGACGCCCGCGGAGCGGCGGAACGGATCGGCGATCGGAGCGCCGCCGTCGAGCGGGAGCGCGGCCAACAGACGGCCGTCGATCTCCGCGATCAGCAACGGTCCGGACGGCACCGGGGAGCTGTCCAGCTGGGCCAGTATCCGCACGCGGCCCGCATCGTCCGTGGTCGCCAAACGAAGTGTTACCTCTGGCGGCGTACTCATAACTCCCAATCGATTATAGCTGGTTAGTAACCATCCAAGTAAGATTGATGGTCATGAGCAAGCGCCGCCAGGCACCCGGGGACCTCGAGCGGGTCCGCCAGTTCGTGAACACCCGACAAATCGGACACGTCACCGATCGCATCGACGAGCCGCGGGCGCTAGCGGCGTGGCTCGAGGAGCAAGAGCTGGCGCCAACGGGGAACCGTGCCACGCGCGCCGATGTCACACGCGCGGTCGCGCTGCGCGAGGCGCTGC
The DNA here is from genome assembly GCA_963849675.1 of uncultured Solirubrobacterales bacterium. Lineage (GTDB taxonomy): Bacteria > Actinomycetota > Thermoleophilia > Solirubrobacterales > Solirubrobacteraceae > Palsa-465. Next base: position 463,904 of record CAWKIW010000004.1, read on the forward strand.
GCTCGATGCTGGTCGCGCATAACGCCAGTCCGGCTGCGAGTGCCCCCGAGGATGCGTGCCACGCGCTGGACGCAGCCGCTCAGCGCGCGCGGCTGCGGCTTCGGTTCAGCGACGACGGTGGCGCTTCGTTGGTGCCCGACGCCGGCGGGGTCAGCGGCGCGCTCGGGCGGCTGGTGGCGATTGTCCACGACTCGATCGCGCAGGGCACCTGGAGCCGCCTCAAGGCGTGCCGCGAGCACGAGTGCGAGTGGGCCTTCTACGACCACACGAAGAACCACTCGGGCGCGTGGTGCAGCATGCAGGTGTGCGGCAACCGCACGAAGGCGCGCACGTTCCGCCAGCGGCACGCGGCCCCGACGAGCTAGCCCCTACTCTGTGTGTGGCGCCCCCACGCCGCCCGGGCCATGCCGACCCCGGACGGCGCCGCAGCAAACATGCCGAGCTTCTGCCGACACAACCGCCTGGTCCAGAACTGCCCGATCTGCTCCAAGGAGCAGTCGATCGAGCTGCGCCCGGTCGTGACCTCGAGCGCCCCCGGACCGCACAGCCGCGACCAAGCACGCCGCGCCCAAGTCGAGCCAGATCCGGATCGACGGCGCGCTCGAGTGCCCCGAGTGGGATCACCGTGCGCCGGGTGGCGCGGGGCGCCGACGACGGCTACCGATCCCCGCTCGTGATTGGGTTGAAGTCGAGCGAGGACGCCGGGCGGCTGGCCGAGGAACTGGCGTTTGCGCTGCACCGGCTCGTCCGGCTCGAGCACGATCCGCCCGGGCTCTACCGTGAGGTGGCGGATGCCGGCGCCGACATCGAGGAGCGGAGCTGGCTGGCGTTCCTGATCGTGTATCTCTGCCCGCTCGGGGTCGCGGGCGAGGGAATCGAGGGTGACGGAATCGTGGGTGACGGAATCGCGGGCGACGGCGCGGGGGAGGATCCCGGCGAGGACCCGTTCGCGGATATCGAGCGCGTCCGGACCTCCTGGGCCTCGGGCGAGATGCCATCACTCGAGGGCGTGCGGTACGGCCCCAGGAGCGCCCACGACCCCGCCCGAGGGACGAAGACGCTCGAGGCGTACCGAACCTGGGCCGCCCGGGCGGGCTCGCAGGCGGCCGCATACACCGGCGAGGCGTCGTGGGCGCCGGAGCGGCGGTTCGCCCGCGCGTTCGAGCGGCTGGCGCTGCCCGGCCTGCACCGCGACGCGCGGTTCGACCTGCTGGTGACGCTCGGACGGCTCGGGGTCTACGACATGCGCGCGGGCTCGCTGGCCCTCGGCGGCCCGAACGACGTCACCGTGGGAGCCAAGCGCGCGTTCGGAATCGGCGACCCGCTGCTGCTGGAGCGCAGGGCGTCCGATCTCGCGCGAGCGTGCGACATCCCGCTCGAGGCGCTCGATGTCGGCCTGGACAACTGGCAGCGTGGGGAGCGGGCGACGCTCGGCCTCGGGGCCGATGCGGAGCCCGAGCCCGAGGCGCTCTCCGCGATTCGCGGGGCGCTGGGGCTATAAATCTGCGTTAGCCTTCACAAATCCGGGTAGTCTGAGGCCCGGTTCTCTGCGATGCGCCGCCTGATCCTTCCGTCGTCGCTGGTCTTTCTCGCCGCCTCGTTGTGCGCTTTGGCGCTTGCTCAGCCCGGCCGGTGCGGCGGGAAGTGTGCCGCACATCATCTGCCCCCAGTCGGGCATAACCTGCTGCCCGCCTCCGACGGAGCGGCGCGAAGAGCAGACCGCACATCGTGCCGTGCTGCCCCGTGCCCACCAACTGCTGCCCGGCCTCGACCGACGCCTGCTGCGCGCAAACCACTTGCTGCGTCACACCGTGCACGACGGGTGGGCTGACGATCGCGTCCTCGCCTGACCCGTCGACGGCGGGGCGGAAGGTAGTGATTTCCGGCGGCTTGACGAGCAACCCGCCCGCGGCCGGAGCCACGGTCGCGCTGTGGCGCGAGCTGTCGGGCCAGTCGACGTTCCACCAGGTTGCGCAGACGACGACGGACAGCGCCGGGCAATACAAGTTCACGTTGAAAGCCGGGATGGTCAACGCCGACCAGCAGTGGTACGTCTCCGCGAACGGTCTCCAGAGCCCGACGCTCCACCAGTCGGTAAACGCGGTCGTCGGTCTGGCCGGCCTTCACAGCATCGTGGTCGGAAACGCGATGATGCTACGCGGTCACGTGACCCCGTCTCACGCCGGACAGGTCGTGCTGGTCGAGCAGCGCAAGGGCAGTCAGTGGGCGGTGATCGCCCGGCCGCGGCTCGGCAACGCCTCGAATTACGGCGTCATGCACCGATTCGCGCGCTCCGGGACGGTGACGCTCCGCACCGTCCTGCCGGGCGATTCCCGAAACAACCGCTCGGACTCGGGCACGCTGACGGTCACGGTCAAGCCTAACCGCCGGTCTCGCGAGCGCACGGAACCTGGGGCGGACGACAAGGCGGGCATCTGAGGGTGGGACCGTCGCTGCCAGCGGTGGCTCCTCGGCCCTCGGAGCGTGAACACAGACCCTCCGGGCGGCCGCCCCTCGACACGCCCGAGCTGCGTGACGCGACGGTCAGCGCCGGCCGACGCGACCGGACGGATACGCATGCCGCAGTCTTTGCAAGTCGATTTCGGGGGTGGATTTCCGACGCCGAACGCCCGAACCCTCGCGGTCACACCCGAATTCGCGGCACGATCGGCCACGCGCAGGGTCCGGCCGGCAACCGCGATCCCGCCGCAAACCGCCCCAATTCGCCGCCCGGACGGCGATTACGTCCGGTCGACCGCCTACCGTCTGCGGCGTTCGCATCCCCGGACCGGAGCCGCAATGTCACTCTGCTTCATCGAACCTCAGGACGCCATCCGGGTGATCGCCGAATCGGTGGGGCGCGAGGCGCGTCGCCAGATCCTCGGAGAGGTGGTTCGGGCGTGGGTGGACGAGATCCCCGAGTCCGAGCTCGAATCGCACTACGCGAAGGCGCTCGCCGACCTCGACGAGCACGACCTGTCGCTGCTGGCGGCGTGGCACGCATCGCTCGAAGTCGGACATCCGCTGCCCGAACCGGGAGTTCCTGGTCAACGTGTTCCCGTCGCTCGGCGACAACCGGCGAGAGGCGCTCAAGATCGCGGCCGGCTTCCGCGGCGAGGAGGCGTTCGAGGCCGGCGTGGGCGAGGATCAGGCGTTCGACACGGTGTTGCCGTGGCTGTCGGAGGCGCGCTGCATCGAGCTCGCCAAGGAGTGCCTCGAGCTGTACTGCTGGGATCGGCTCGGGGTCGAGAACTGATCCTCCCCGGCGCCGGGGCCGGCCGGCGATCCGCGTCGGGGCCAGCGCCGGCATTCGATCCGCTCAGCGCCGGCGCCAGCGTCGACTCTGCTCAGTATTCGCCATCGAGCTCGAACCACACGCAGAAGCCGTCGCGTTCGCCGACGCGACTGCGGGCGGTTCCCCACCGGCTGGATAGCCCGTCGACGACGATCAGTCCGTGTCCGCCCGCCTCGTGGGGACGTCGCGGCGGCAGGCCCTCCGGCTCGAAGCCCGAGCCGTCGTCGGTGACCTCGACGCGGACGCGGTCGCTGTAGGTGGTGATCCGCAGCCCGACCGACCCGCCGACCGCCTCGCCGGGATGGATCACGGCGTTGGTCACGAGCTCGGAGGTCAGCAGCGTGGCGGAGGCGCTGTCGCGGTCCGACAGGCGCCCGGCGATCGCCTGGCGCAGCTCGGCACGTGCTCGTGCCGGTGCCTCGGCAGTCGCGATCGAGCGCGATCTCGATTCGCTCGACGAACGCCTCGGCCGGGGCCGGATCTTGCGCCTGCGGCGTGAGCGGGAGGCGGTCGCCGAGTCCGGTGACGTGGAGCAACTCGGTGACCGCGGCGGCTGCAGGCGCGATCGCGAGCGCGAGTCCGATCCTCTTCGGCCCGACGCTCGATCAGGATCAGCGCCCGCATGCCCGAGGAGTCGATGAACGACACCCCGCCGAGGTCGATCACGAGCTCTCGCCCGTCGAGCGCCGCAAGCGCCTGCTCGAAGCGCTTGAACAGCTCCATCGAGGTCGCGCTGTCGAGCTCGCCCGCGAGCTTGATCGTGAGCCCGGCCTGGCTCTCCAACGTGTCGATCCGGAGGTTGGGTCGAAAACCCACCGTGCCACCTTCCGTCAGCTGACGCCAAGGGTACGAGACGGGCCCGCCGGATGCGTCGTATGCCCACCCCTGCCGGCGGTGACAGGCGCCGGGCGAAGCGCCAGCGCTGCCGTGTCATCCGCCTGAGCGCCGATCTGGAAACGGTCGAGTTCCGCCTCGAGCGAGGACAGCAATCCGTCCGGCGTCTCGCCGGCATGCGTGGCCAGGAGCCGCTTGAGCCGCTCGGACCCGAACCGCTCGTCCTCTCCGAGCGTGTCGATCACCCCGTCGGTGTAAAGGAACAGCGTCTCGTCGGCGGCGACCGGCACGGCCCGGTCGGCAGGCACCTTGCCCGTCCAGGCGCCCAGGATCGGGCCCCCCGTCCCGATCTCGCGGACGCGGCCGTCGTCTCGCAAAACCAATGCCGGTGGGTGGCCAGCCGATGCGATCACGGCCTGCTCGCGTTCGAGGCGCACGCACACAGCGGTGCACAGCAAAAGCCCCCGTTGCTCCGACAGGGCCTCGTTCAGGCGAACGAGAATCTGGCTCGGGCTCCGCTCGTACTTGCTGAGGAATCGAGTGCCGTGCCGCACCAGCGAGGTGAGCGCCGCCGCTTCGACGCCCTTGCCGGTAACGTCGCCCAGCAGCACGATCCAGCCGTCGTCGGTCTCGTAGAAGTCGAAGAAGTCACCGCCGACCTCGATCTCCTCCACGGCGCGGGCCGCTCGGTAGAACGTTGCGACGTTCCACCCTTCGAGCTCAGGCACGACGTCCGGGAGCAGGCTGCGCTGAAGCGTTTCGGCGGTATGTCGGCGGGCGGTGGCGAGCAGCGCGTTGTCCACGGCGACCGCGGCCCGTCCCGCGACCTGTTCGGCGAACTCGCGGTCTGCCTCGGCGAAGCGACGCATCGACTCGGCAGTGACGAGCGTCATCACGCCGAAGGTTCGCCCCCGGGCTCTCAAAGGCACGAGCAGCACCGAGCGAAAGCCGAGCGACCGCAGCAGCGCGAGGTGCTCGTCGTCGACCGCGGCCGTCGCGAGCACCTCGTTGGAAATGTTCTGGTAGAGCTCGGACACCCCGGTGCGGAGGATCCGGCCGACGCCGCGGTTAGGGTCGAGCTCGTCGGGCTCGAACGCGCGCAACCGTTCGGCGAGCTCGAGCTTCGCCGGATCGCGGTGAGCGACCACGACGCGTTGACGACTGCCGCGTTCATCCATGAGCTCGACGGCGCACCAGTCCGCGACCTCGGGGACGGCCAGCCAGGCCACGTTGCGCAGCGTCTCCTCGTAGTCGAGCGAGGACATCAGCGTCTCGCTGGCCCGCGCGAGGAACCGATCGCGAAGCTCGGCGATCCGCTCGCGCGTGATGTCTTCAATGATCGTGACCGCGGCCACGGGATTCCCGTCCTCGTCGTGAAGCGGGGCCGCCTTCAAAAGCTGCCACCGAAGCTCGCCGGTCGAGCGGTTGATCGTCCGCATGACGAGCGGCTCGGCCGGCTCACCGGCGAACAAGCGCACCGATGGGACCGAATCCATCGTCAGTTCCTCGCCGTGCTCGCCCTGCACGATGTAGTCGGCCATGATCGACTGCGGAGGACGGCGCTGCATCTCCTGAAACGACGCGAAGCCCATCGACTCGTATGCCGCGCGATTCGCGTACAGGATGTGGTGGTGTGGGTCGCGGATCGTCACCGCCTCGGCGAGCGCGTCGAGGATCTCGCCGAACCCGGGGCCGCGCCTGCGCAGCTGGGCCTCGAGCTCGCGCAGGAGCTGGGTGCGCTCGGACACGTCTTCAATCCAGGCGTGGAATACGGTCTCGCCGCCGTCCCTGACCACGGTGATCGACACCTCGACTGGAAGCTCGCTGCCGTCGCGCCGGAGCGCCTCGACCGTGAGCCCGGGCCCGTCGGTGCCCCCGCTCGAGCGGGCCCGCGCCAGCCCCGCGCGATGGCGCTCCCGGTACCGCCCGGGCACGATCAGCTCGGCCAGCTCGGCTCCGAGCGCATCCTCGCGGGAATAGCCGAACAGCTCGCAGGCCCGGCTGTTCCATTCGAGCACCCTCCCGTCGGCGTCGAGCGTCACGAACGCGCTGCGCGCGATCTCGATGATCGCCTCGGCCGACGCCGGCCTCACGCCGGGTCGCCTCGCTCCCGGGGAAGCGCCGCCTCGATCTCCTCGATCGCCTGCTCGGTCGATCGAAACCGAATCGCGGTGAGGCCTAGCTCCCGCGCGCCCTCGCAGTTGACCTCGACGTCGTCGACGAGCAGCGTCTCGGCGGGGGACGCGCCCAGCCGCTCGAGCGTTATCTGATAGATCCGGGGCTCGGGCTTGCGGCTGCCGACGAACGCCGAGTCGACGACCACGTCGAAGATCTCATCGACCGGGAGCATCGCGCGCCACTGGGTCTCCCACTCGCGGATGTTGTTGGTGCAGATCGCCATCTTGTAGCCGCGCCCGCGGAGTTCGCGCATGTACTCGATCATCCGGTCGTTCGGCTCGAGGCGCTGGAAGTAGCGCGTGCCGAATCCGTCCAGCGCGACCGGGCTCCCGTGGGCCGCCGACAGCTCGTCCTCGATCGCCCTGAAGAACGCTCCCTCGCTGATGCGTCCGGTCTCGAGCTCGAACAACGGGTTGGACCCCTGACGCTCGGCGATCGTCGCCATCGCCTTGCCGAGCGCCTCGAGCGTCACCCCCGAGTCCTGCATCAGATCGACGAACGACTCCTGCAGGGGAGATGTGAGCACGCCTCCGAAGTCGCTGATGATCGCCTGGATGGCGGTCATCGCCTGCGGGCCAGGAGGTACATTCCGGCACCCTCTCGCCCGCGGCTGTGCCACCGGAACGGCTCGGCCCGGAGGTCTAGCTCGCCCGCCGCGGTCTCGGATCGGGCGCCGGCGGCCTGGCCGACTGCCCGCCGGGGGTACGGCTCCTCTTCGCCCTCGCCGGCGGCGAGCCACAGTTCGAGGCCGGCACGAATCGGCCATCCGCCGGCGTCGTACGTGGTCGACAGTCGCGGGTCGTCGACCGGCGGGAGCCGTTCCGGCCCGAGCACGGTGGCCGTGAGGACATCGGAGTCGTGGTGCTTGGCCTTGCGGCCCCGAAACGCCATTACGGCGAAGCCCTCGTCGGGCTCGAACCAGGTCGAGACGGCACGGACGGAGGCGAGCTTCGCCAGGTCGAACGAGCCCGAGCGCGACGTCCGCAGGCCGAGGCAGTCGACCGTGTGCTCGACGCCGCTATGTTCGAAGCGGCCCGTGACCCGGCACAGCTGATCGAAGCCGACGATGTCATCTTCGACGGCGCCGACGTCGACGATCTCGCCGGCCGGTGACGCGATCAGTGCGACACCGCCGCCGTCGAGGCGCCATTCGCCGCCATCCTCGGCCACCGACGGGCTCAGGCTCGACACGACCGGGGCGACGGCGTCGCCTCCGACAACCGCCACGGCCGAGCCGTCGCCGCCCGGAATCCAGGCCGCGCCCCAGACCGTCCGCGCGGCGTCGCCGAACGCCAGCGTTCGCAATGCCGGTGAAGTGGAGCTCATGGATGCAGGTGCGGCTGGTCGACGTCGGTTGCAGTGGAGTCGACATCGTATGGCCGCGGAGCTCCGGTGAACCGCGTCGCGGTGACCACCAGCCGGCGCTGGAGGTTGCGGGTCAGCCCGCGGCGCATCAGCGCACGCGTCGGCGGGAACAGCGCGAGCACGCCGATGGCGTCGGCGATGAACCCCGGAACGATCAACAGCACGCCGCCGAGCAGCACGAGAGCGCCATCCAGGACTTCGCGGCCGGGCGACCTACCGGCCGAGACCGCGGCCGCGAGCCGCCGCCAGGCAGCGCGGCCCTGCGAGCGGAGCGCCCACGAGCCCAGCGGCCAGGTGATCAGCAGCAGTACGACCGTTGCGAGCACGCCGATCGCGTCCGCGACCCTGATCGCCACGAACAGCTCGAGCGCCGCCCACAGCACGAAAACCAGCAGAACGATCATGCTCACAAGGCTAGTACGCGATCAATCCTCCACAACCCTCGACCACCCTTGACCAAGGGGGTAGCTTGAAGCTGTGGGGGCTCGTGTGACCTGCCACGCGCGCCCCGAATGAACAAGCGAGGAAGGGAGCGTTTGGTCATGGCGCGTCCGGACATGCGGGGGACCGAGGCCGGAAATCGGGAGCCGGAGATTTCACCCGAGGTCGAGAGCGAAGCCGCGGAGCTGGTCGAGGCGGTGACCAGGGACGACGATCGGCAGGGCCGCCGGTTCGGTGCGAGCCGCGTGCTGACCGCGGCCGACCGCGATCGGATCCTCAAGGACGCGCGCACGGTCGAATTTCCCGTGGCGCTGCGCGGCTACGACCGAACCGCCGTCGACCGTTACGTGGAGCGGATGAGCCGGCTGATCACCGAGCTGGCGATGTCCTCGTCGCCCGAGGCTGCCGTTCGTCACGCCCTTGACGAGGTGAGCGAGGAGACTCGCGACATCCTCCAGCGCGCTCACCAGACCGCCGACGAGATCACCGCCCGCTCGCGTTCCAAGGCGGATGACCGACTCCAGCAAGCGGAGACCGAGGCCCAGGAGCTGCACGACTCGGCCCTGCGTCGCGCCGCCGAGGCGAGGGACGCGGCCGGCCAGGAGGCGACCGAGATTCGCGAAGCGGCAGCCCAGGAAACGAGCGAGCAGCGCGAAGCCGCCGATCGCGAGGTCGCGGCGCTGCGCGAGACCGCGGACCGGGAGGTCTCGGCGCTGCGCGAGACCGCGGACCGGGAGGTCTCGGCGCTGCGCGAGACCGCGGACCGGGAGGTGGCTGCGCTGCGCGAGAAGGCCGCGCGCGAGACGCAGCAGCTCCGCGCCACCGCCGAGCGCGAGACCGAAGAGATGCTCGCCGCCGCCCGGCGGGACGCCGAGGAGATGCGCGAGTCGGCCGAGATGCGCGCCCGCGAGCTCGCCCGGAGCGCCGAGACGGTCTGGCGCGAGCGCAGGCGACTGATCGAGGACATGCGGGCGGTCGGAGAGCAGCTCGTCGCGATCGGCGAGACCGAGGGCAAGCGCTTCCCGAGGTTCGGCGAAGAGGGCTCGGATGTCGCCGAGCTCCTGCGCGAGCCGGCTCCGGTCGCCAACGGCGTCACGCCCGACCACGACGGGCACGAAGCGATTACGAGCTGACGAACCCGCCTCGGGCTAGGCGTACGCCGGCCAGGCGCCTTCGAACGTGACCGCCGGCAGGCGGTGCAGTCCGACGTGCTTGATCAGCGCCATCACCTGAGGCTGGGCGCCGCGTACGAGGATCTTGCGACCCTTCGCCCGCAGGCGGCGGGCCAGGACGGCCAGGTCGAGCATCACCGAGGCGTCCGCGAACGCGAGCTCCGACAGATCAACGGTCACATTTGTCTGGGCGCGAAGCGCGCGCACCATCGCGCGCCGCCTTCCTCCCTGTGTTGATCGGTCCTCGTCTCCACAAACACGCAGAGTGGCCGAGTGTTCATCGAAGTCGACGATGCGCCGAAACCTATACAACCTGATGGACCGTCCGCAAGGCGGAAGCATGAGAAGTGCCTAAACTGATCACACGATGGCAACTGTCGAAGACGTAACCGACGTCCTGCGCGACGTGATCGACCCCGAGTTGGGGCTCGACTTCGTCGAACTCGGGCTCATCTACGACGTCGAGATCGAAGGCCCGACGGTCCGCGTGACGTACACGCTGACGAGCCCCGGCTGCCCGATCGGGCCGCAGGTGTCGGAACAGATCGAAGAGTTCGTGATGGAGCTCGACGGGGTCGACGAGGTCCAGCCGACGATGACGTTCTCGCCGCCCTGGACGCCCGAGCGGATGAGCGAAGACGCGAAGTTCGCGCTCGGGTTCTAACCCGCTTCGGCGCTGCGCCGCAGCTCTTGCCCGATATCGATCGCGCGGATCTCGTGCTCGCCGGGCAGCTTGTCGAGCACCGCTGAGACGATCTGCTTGACGTCGTGCTCCTCGTGTCCGAGATCGTCGTACAGGGATTTGAGCGCGGTGTGGACGATCTTAAGCTGCGCGGCCGTCAGGTCCAGCCGGTACGCGGTCTCGTCGGGTGCGATCAGATCGTCCATGCCGGCGGAACAGTAGCCGTGTGCAGGCGAAACGGCAAGCCGCCGGTAATCGCGATCACCCGGCGGAGTCTTTGCGCGCCTGCCCGGCCCGCTTGGCTCGCTTCGCCCGCATGTCCGCCGCCGGTCCTCCCTTGGGGCGGGTGCCGGCCGACGGAAGGATCTGCTTCGGACCGCCGTTGCGCGTCTCCCTGCCGCGACTGCGCGTCTCGCCGCCGCCGTTGCTTCCACCCGTGCCCGCGGGGCTGCGCTTGCGGGCGCGCGCGGCGGCGTCGAGCAGCTCCTTGAGCGAGGCGTCGATCCCGTCGGCGATCACGTCGATGTCGGGCAGAGCGTCGTAGTCGGCGAGCAGGCCGTAGTCGAGCCCGCCGTTGTAAGACATGATCGCGACCGCGAGCGCGTGGTTCTTGGGGAGGAAGGCGAGCGGGAACAGATCCTCGAGCTGGCGCCCGAGCACGTACAGCGGTACCTGTGGTCCCGGGATGTTCGTGACGAGCAAGTTGAACAGCCGTGTCGAGAAGTTCAGCCGCGAGGCCTCGGCGAGGATCGTCGGAGGCCACAGCTCGTTGACCGCGGTCAGCGTGGCGGCTCCGACGGCCTGCTTTGACTCCTTGAGCCCGTCCATCGCGCGCCGCACGAACCGCAGGCGCGGCACCGGATCGTGGATGTAGACCGGCAGCGGGCCGCGCATCACGGTGAGCTTGTTGCCGAGCGTCCCCCGATGCGTTTCGTTGCGGACCGATACCGGCACCAGCGCCCGCATCTCGAGCCCCTCGGTCCGGACCCCGCGCGAGTGCAGCCATCGCGCCAGCGCACCCGAGACGACGGTCAGGACGACGTCGTTGACGGTCCCGCCGAACGTGTCCTTGACCTTCTTGTAGTCGGCGAGCTGGTGACGGACGACCGCGTAGCGCCGGTGGGGACCGATCTCGACGTTCAGCGGGGTGTCGGGGGCGGGGTTGAGGCCGGCCCAGACGATCTCGCCAACGCCCTCCGCGGCGTCACGGAGCTTTCCGAGCGTGCTGACCGGGCGGGTGGCCGCGGATGCGGCGCGCGTCACGAACCCGGTGGCGAAGCCGACGGTCCCGCGCACCCCGGCGGCGACGAGCTCGACCGAGGACGGCTCTCGCTGTGGCTTCCAGGGCTCGAGGTCCGCGTTCGCCCGCGCGGGCGGGTTGGGCTCGAGATCGAACAGCACGGTCGCGAGATCGACCCCGGAGATGCCGTCGACGAGCGCGTGATGGGTCTTGGAGATCAGCGCGAACCGGTCGCCCTCGAGCCCCTCGACGAGCCAGTTCTCCCACAGCGGCTTCGCGCGATCGAGCGGCTGGGAGGCGACCCTCGACGCGAGCAGGAACAGCTGCTCCTCACTGCCCGGCGGCGGCAGCGCCGTGTGGCGGACGTGGTATTCGATGTTGAAGTCGGGATCGTCGACCCACAGCGGGCGGCCCGCCTCGAGCGGCGGCGTGGCCAGCTTCTGCCGGTAACGCGGGACCAGATGCAGCCGGCTGCGCACGTGGTCGACGAACTCTGCGAAATCGGGCGGCGGACCCTGGAAGATCAGCACGCCGCCGATATGCATATGCGACGCCGGCCCCTCCTGATGGAGGAACGAGGCGTCCGTTGAGCTGAGGCGGTCCAGATGTCGTTGCGGCATGCGGGAGCGGTCAAGCGTACCTCCCTACACTCTCTCCGGTGGGGTCTATGCCCGAGAAGCTCTTGCTCGCGGCGCCGCGCGGCTATTGCGCGGGCGTCGACCGTGCCGTCCAGACGGTCGAGCGCGCGCTCGAGCTATACGGCGCACCCGTGTACGTCCGCAAGGAGATCGTCCACAACAAATTCGTGGTGGAGCAGCTGACGGAGCGCGGCGCGGTGTTCGTGGAGTCCGAGAGCGACGTGCCCGAGGGCGCCACCGTGGTGTTCTCGGCCCACGGCGTCGCCCCGAGTGTTCACGCCAACGCCCGCGCCCGCAGGCTCGACACGATCGATGCGACCTGCCCACTCGTGACCAAGGTCCACGTCGAAGCCAAGAAGTTCGCCGCCGACGGCTACACGATCGTGCTGATCGGCCACGCCGGCCACGAGGAGGTCGAGGGCACGATGGGGGAGGCGCCCGATCACATCGTGCTCGTCGAGTCAGAGGACGACGTCGACCGGCTCGACGTCCGGGACCCGAGCCGGATCGCCTACATCTCGCAGACGACGCTGTCGGTCGACGAGACCCGATCCATCATCAACCGGTTGCGCCAGCGGTTCCCGGCGATCGTCGGGCCCCGCACCGACGACATCTGCTACGCGACCACGAACCGCCAGGCGGCGGTCAAGCAACTGGCCGAGCAGTGCGATCTCGTGCTCGTGATCGGCTCACGCAACTCGTCGAACTCCAACCGGCTCGTCGAGGTCGCGCGCGAGCACGGCGCCGACTCGCATCTGATCGACAACGAGACCGAGGTCCGCGAGGAGTGGCTGGTGGATAAGCGCGTGGTCGGGATCACCTCGGGGGCGAGCGCGCCCGAGTCGCTCGTGCAGCGGCTGGTCGAGTCGTTCAAGGTTCGCGGGACCACCGACGTACAGGAGCTCGAAGTGGTGCAGGAGGACGTTCGCTTCATGCTCCCGAAGGTGATCCGGCAGGCCGGCGCCGCCTAAGGCGCCGCCGTCAGGCGCCGCCGACCATCCCACTAAGGCGCCGCCGTCAGGCGCCGCCGACAATTTCAGTACTCCCCTGCGCACGCTCGTCATCTCGGATCTCCACCTCGGCGCGAACGGCCGGCCGGACGTCCTGCGTCGCGCGCGGGAGCGAGCGGCGCTGGTCGCGCGGCTGCCCGAGTTCGACCGGCTCGTGCTCCTCGGCGACACGCTCGAGCTCAGACACGGGCCGGTGCGCGACGCGGTGACCGCCGGCGCGCCGGTGCTGGCGGAGATGGCCGGGGCGCTCGGCGCGGACAGCGAGGTCGTCGTCGTTCCCGGCAACCACGACCACGCGCTGCTGCGCGGCTGGCTCGAGCGCCGCGATCCCGCGCCGCTCGGTCTCGAATCCGCCGTGCGGTCGGACACGCGCGAGCCCCTCGGCGCGGTCGTCGAGGCGCTCGCGCCGGCGCAGGTCCGGGTCGCCTACCCGGGAGTGTGGCTGCGCGGCGACGTCTATGCGACCCACGGCCACTACGGCGACCGCCACAACACGGTGCCGATCCTGGAGCGGCTCGGGGCCGGGCTGACCGTACGGGTCGCCGGAGAGCCCCACGGCGGCCCCGCGCGCGCCGAGGACTACGAGGCGGCGCTCGCGCCGATGTACGCGTGGGCCGACACGATCGCACAGGGCGGAGGTCTGCGCCTGGGGGGTGGCGGCAGCTTTCAGATCGGGGCCTGGCAGAGGCTGAACGGTGGCGCCGGCGCGCGTCGAAGCGTCCGCGCTCGCGCGATGGCATTCGGGCTGGCCGCGGCGGTGGCGGGCCTGAACCGCGCGGGAATGGGCCCGCTCAGATCGGATGTGTCCGGCGGGGCGCTCCGTCGCGGCGCGCTCGCCGGCTTCACCGAGGTGGTCGACCGCCTCGGTGTGCCGCCGGCGGCGCACGTGATCTTCGGGCACACGCACCGCGCTGGGCCGCTGCCCGGAGACGACCGCAGCGAATGGGGGCGGCTGATCAACGTCGGCAGCTGGGTGTACGAGCCCCGCTTCATCGGCGACGACCCGCTCGGCAGCCCCTACCGCCCCGGGTTCGCGGCGGTCGTCGGCGATGACGGCCCGCCGGCGCTGATCAACCTGCTAGACCCGGCGTGAAGCAGACGGCGTAGCAGGTGACACCGTCGCCGACCTCGAGCGAGAGCTCGGAGGACGTGCTGCGCTCGTGCTCGATCAGCTCATACGCGCCCGCGTGGTCGACCGCGAGCGAGCGCCCGTTGGCTTCCACGGTTCCGCTCCCATCGAGGACCGCCCACACGTCGCCCGCGGTGTACGGGCCCGAATAAAGTCCCTCGACGTCGTCGGTCTGCGGCTCCAGTCGCGCGTCGGCCGCCTCCTCGGGACGGAGTGGGGCGAGGACCGGCCGCTCAACGCCGAGCAGCTCCTGGATCGCGAGCTCGGTCTCCTCGTAGCCGCCCTCGCCGTAGTGGTAGTGGAACAGCATCCCGCGCTGGTCGAACAGGTATCGCGCCGGCCAGCCCAGGTTGCCGTACAGATCCCACACCTGCAGCTGCTCGTCGATCGCCACCGGGTAGGTGATCTCGAGCCGCGCGACCGCGTCCCGGACGGCGTCGGGGCGCTGCGAGGGCGGGAAGCCGGCGGCGTGCACGCCGACCGCGGTCAGTTCCGGGTAGCGCCCGTGCCAGGCGCGCATGTACGGCAGGGTGCGAATCGACTGCACGCGGCAGAAATCCCAGAACTCGAGCAGCATCGGGAAGCCCTCGGGGCGCCCGCCTAACCACTCGAGGCGAGGCGGGAACGGCGGGGCGGCGATGTGGTCGACCGGGGCGCGCACCCCCGCGATGCTACGGCTCAAGCTTCTACGAGCCCGCGGCGGATCGCGTACCGGACGAGCTCGACCCGGTCGCGCATCCCGAGCTTTCGGAGCACGTTCCCGCGGTGCGACTCGACGGTCTTCTCGGACAGGTGCAGGATCTCGGCGATCTGGGCGTTCGTGAACGCCTCCGCGATCAACTTGACGACCTCCTCCTCGCGCGGCGTGAGCGTGACCGCGGGACCGTCGACGTCGCCCTCCATCCAGCGGCGGATGATCGAGCGCTCGGCGGCGTTGGTCAGGAACGCTTCGCCCCGCCCGACAGCGTGCACCGCTCCGACCAGGTCCTGGTCGGCTTCGCGCTTGAGCACGTAGCCGGACGCGCCGGCCCTCAGCGCCTCGAACAGGTAGTGCTCGTCGTCGTGCATCGACAGCATCAGGACGCGGACGTCCTTGAGGTGTGCGCGGATCTCCCGCGCGGCCTGGAGTCCCGTCATCCGCGGCATGCCGACGTCGAGGATGCACAGGTCCGGGCGCGCCGCGAGCGCCTGCTCGACCGCCTCGACGCCGTCAGCGGCCTCCGCCACCACATCCAGCCCCGGCTGGCGCTCGAGCAACAGCCTGATCCCCGATCGGACGATCCCATGATCGTCGGCTACCAAGATTCGCATCCGTGCTCCTCTCTGTTCATGCGAGCGTCAGCTCAACTCGCGTTCCGTGTCCCTGTGCTGACCAAATCGAAAGATGACCGCCGATCAGGAGCGCGCGCTCGCGCATCCCGGACAGCCCGAGGCCGCCGTCGCGGCGCGTGGTGAACCCGCCGCCGTCGTCGCTGATCCGCAGGACGGTGCGGCCGATGAACGACAGCTCCACGTCGACTCGCTCCGCGCCCGAGTGCTGCGCGACGTTCGACAGGCTCTCCTGCGTCACCCGGTAGACGACCAGCTGCTGCTCGGGCGACAGCCGCGGCGCCTGGCCGCGGACGTTGAACGCCGCCCGGATCCCGGTCTGGTCGGAGAAGTCGCGCACCTGGCTATGGAGCGCGGGGAGCAGCCCGTGGTCGTCGAGCACGGCCGGGCGCAGCTGCCGCGCCAGGGCCAGGAGCTCCTCCATCGCTTGACCGGCGAGACGCTTGGTCTCGGTGAGCTCGCGGCGGAGCGTGGGGGGCGCGTGCTCGATCGACGCCTGGAGACGGAGCGAGACCGCGGTGAGCGCCTGGTTGACCTCGTCGTGCAGGTCCTGCGCGATCCGCCGGCGCTCGCGCTCCTGGGCCTCCACGGAGGCGCGTCCGGCGGCGCGGCGCGCAGCCTCGAGCCGGGCGAGCATCTGGTTGATCGCGGCCTCGAGACGGCGCGCCTCGGCGCTGTCGATCCGATCGCCGGCGAGCAGCTGCTTGTCGGGCGTGTCGAGGTCGACCTGCTCCATCGAGGAGATCAGCCGGTCGAGCGGGATGAACCGGCGGCGGAGCAGCAGCCAGTTGCCGAGCAGGGTCGCGACCAGCCCGAGCCCGAGCACGAGCATCTCCCTCCCGCGGAACGCGTTGCGCTCGTCGAGGGCGACCAGGGCGACCAGGAACGTGCCCGCGATCAGCAGCAGATTGACGGACAGGACTTGGGCGAGCAGCGTGCGTGATTTCATGACCATTTCGCGGCTCCCGATCCCGGTATCGGTGGCCGGCCGCGGGAGCAAGATGGGGTCTAGGCCCGATATCGGCCGAATCGGGCGGGGCCGATAACCCATAGCGAAGGCACTCCACGGGCGTTCCCATGGGTCGGGGACGGTGGACTGGGATCTTGGGTCTGAATTTCGCGGGGCGTCCCCTTTGGGGTTTTGGGGGCGCCCCGCCGTCGACCTAGCCGTCGAGCTCTCGCTTCATCACTTTGCCCATCGCGTTGCGGGGTAGCTCGTCGAGGAAATGGACCTCCCGCGGGCGCTTGTGCTTCGTGAGCAGCGTGGCCACGTGGTCGGTGAGCTCCTCGGCGCTCGGGGTTTGGCCGGGTTCGGCGACCACCCAGGCGACGATCCGCTCGCCCAGATCCTCGTCCGGTCTGGCGGTCACAGCCACCTCGGCGACCGCCGGGTGCTCCAGCAGCGCGCCCTCGATCTCGCCGGCGCCGATCCGGTAGCCGCCCGACTTGATCAGATCGGTGCTCTTGCGGCCGACGAGCTTCAGCGAGCCGGACTCGTTGCGCGTGGCGAGGTCGCCGGTAATAAACCAGCCGTCGCGCGTCGCGTCGGCGGTGGCGTCGGGTCGGTTCAGATAGCCCTTGAACACGTTAGGGCCCTTCACGGCGACCTCTCCGATCGTCTCGTCGTCGCTCGATTCGATCGTGGTTCCGTCCTCGGCGATCAGTTTGACCTCGACGCCGGGGAGCGGAGGGCCGACGCGGCCGGGGATCACCGGGTCGCCGAGTCTCACGCCGGCGTTCATCAGCGTCTCGGTGAGCCCGTAGCGCTCGAGGATCTCCTGGTCCGTCAGTCGCTTGAACGCGTCGTGGACCGTGGTGGGGAGCGCGGCTGAGCCGGAGACGAGGAGGCGGGCTCTGGCGAATGCCTGCGCCAGGTCGGGGTGAGTTTCTGCCTCCCGGGCGATCCGGCTGTACATGGTCGGGACGCCGAACATCATCGTGGCTCCGTTTTGGAGCGCTTGTGCGAGGGCCTGCGGCGAGAACCGGCCGGCGTGCTCGACCTGGCCGCCTCGGCGCAGGGGCCCCAGCAGTCCGATCACGAGGCCGTGGACGTGGAACACCGGCAGCGCATGGGTGAGGCGATCCTCCGCCGTCCACTGCCAGATCTCGGCCAGCGCGTCGAGATTGCTCTCGACCGCCCGGCGCGGGATCTGGACGCCCTTGGGCGGGCCGGTAGTCCCCGACGTGTACATCACGAATGCGGCGTCCTCGGGGTCGAGTTCGTCGGGGAGGGCTCCATTGCCGGCGGTGTTGGTGTCGATCTCCGTGCGCGGAAGGTTCCGGAGCTCGGCCGGCGCGTCAACGCCGGGCCAGGCGACGAACCGCTCGGGGGCGCTGTCGTCGACGATGTGGCCGAGCTCGCGGGGACCGAGGCCGGGGTTGATCGGGACGACCGCGACGCCGGCGGCGAGCGCGCCGACGACCGCGATCGCGAGCTCGAGCGTGGGCTCGGCCCAGACCGCGACGCGCCGGGTGCCGTGGAATTGCTCGGCGTTTGCGGTGGCGGCGCCGGCGAGCTGTTCGTAGGTCAGCGCAGCGTTCCCGATGCGGATGGCCTCGCGGCCGTCAGGGTTCGCCAAACTAGGGAAAAGAGGTTCTGTCATGGCCTTCTCGTGTCGCTATACTCTCTGAAGTATTGAATCCATACCGCATTTGAGGAGTTTTCGACGATGAGCCCGTCCGGAGCCGAAGTTCTCCGACAGATCAAGAGCCGGATCGATGAGGTCGACCCCGCTGCCGTGCACGAGCAGGTCGGCAATGGCGCGGTGATCGTCGACGTCCGTGAGCCCGAGGAGTGGTCGGCCGGCCACATTCCTGGCGCCATTCATGTGCCGAAGAGCTATCTCGAGTCCCGCATCGAAGGGGCTGTTCCCGACCGGTCTGATCACGTGGTCCTCTACTGCGCGTCGGGCAATCGCTCCGCCTGGGCCGCTCGCACGCTGGTCGAGGACCTCGGCTATGAGCACGTCGAGTCGATGACCGGGGGCTTCACGCTTTGGAAGGATCGCGGTTACGAGGTCGAGACGCCGCGGACCCTGACCGCGGAGCAGCGCGAGCGCTACTCCCGGCACCTGCTTCTGCCCGAGGTCGGTATCGACGGTCAGCAGAAGCTGCTCGACGCCCGCGTCCTGCTACTGGGCGCCGGAGGGCTTGGCTCCCCGGCGGCGCTGTATCTCGCCGCGGCGGGGGTCGGCACGCTCGGGATCGTCGACAACGACGAAGTCGATCTGTCGAACCTGCAGCGCCAGGTGATCCACTCGAGCGAGCGGATCGGCGTACCGAAGGTGGACTCTGCGGAGCAGACGATCAACGCGCTGAATCCTGACGTGAAGGTCGAGAAGTACCCGGTCAGGCTGGGCGCCGACAACATCGTCGAGATCATCTCGGGCTACGACGTAATCGTCGACGGCCTCGACAACTTCCCCACCCGGTACCTCTTGAACGACGCGTCGGTGCGGCTCGGGATCCCGGTCGTTTCGGCCGCGATCCTCGGGTTCGAGGGCCAGCTGTCGGTGTTCAAGCCCTACGACGGTCCCTGCTACCGGTGCCTGTTCCCGGTCCCGCCGCCGGCCGAGCTCGCTCCGTCCTGCGGCGCGAACGGCGTATTGGGCGTGCTGCCCGGCACGATGGGCCTGCTCCAGGCGACCGAGGTGATCAAGCTGATCCTCGGCGAGGGCGACCCGCTGATCGGGCGTCTGCTCATGTACGACGCGCTCGCCGCCACCGCCACCGAAGTCAAGGTCCGGCGCGACCCCGACTGCCCGATCTGCTCGCGGCACCCCGAGGAGATCTCCGACGAGGAGCTCGGCGTGTTCCCGGACTACGAGGCATTCTGCGCCGGCGCGCACTAGGGTTATGGCTGCTGAGATGGCGACGGTTCGGATTCCACCTGTGCTGCGCGCCGCGGTCGGCGGTGAGAAGGAGCTGAGCGCTTCGGGTTCGTCCGTGGGCGACGTGCTCCGCTCGGTGGCCGAGTCGCACCCCGACACACAGTCGCAGCTGTTCGCCTCCGACGGCGGGCTCAACCGGTACGTGAACGTCTATCTGAACGACGAGGACGTGCGGGTGCTCGACGGGCTCGACACGTCCGTGGGCGACGGCGACACGCTCGTGATCCTGCCGGCGATGGCCGGCGGCGCTCGCTGATCGCCGGCCGTTCCGGACAACGGCCCGAGGACCGATAAGCGCGCACTCGCCGCCCCACCGCGGCCGAATGCGTATTCGTCCCGGTCTGGCAACGACCATCGCGCACTCGAGCGCGGTCACGCATCGAGCGCGCGGTTATCGGTCCTAGCCCCGGGAAGTTTTGGCGGCACCCGGCGTCCCTTAGCGATAGACCCACAAATCGAAGGGAGCCGGAGGATGCCAAGACTTCTCAGTGCCGCCGCTCGCCATCCCGGCCGCTCGGTCGCCGCCCTGCTCGCCGGCGTTGCCGGCGTGGCCGTGGTGCTGGCGGGGATGGCGTTCGCGAAGTCGTTCACGCTCAAGGTCACGAACAACGTCCACGTGACCAACGTGCCCACGTCGATGTTCGCCGTCAAGCCGGTCAATACGCACGAGGCGGTGGGGGTCGGCCCGTCGGGCTTCCCGGTCTACACCTTCCAGGGTGAGACGACGCACCACATCATCTGCAAGAAGACCAGCAGCGCGAGCACCAACTGCTGGGCGTTCTGGCCGCCGGTCACGGTTTCCTCCCCGGGGAGCGCGACCAAGGCGAGCGGGATCAAGGGCAAGATCGGGACGTTCAAGAACCACGGCCTGAACCAGGTCACGCTCAACGGGCAGCCCGTGTACTACTTCACGCCGGACCTCACGTCGCACAACAAGCACCAGGCCACGGGCGACGAGATCAAGACGTTCGGCTCGATCTGGCACATCGTGAAGGCCTCGGGCTCGTCGAGCGCCGCGACCTCGACGCCGACGACGTCGAGCACGATGACCCAGACGAACCCGTATCCCCCCGGCTGGGGATAGAGATCAGCGAGGCGGGCACCGCCTGTGACGGCAGGCCCGCCTCGCTATACTTCCTGAAGCGATGGCCGCTGAGCGCCTCGAGAACAAGCCCTGCGGGGGCCGGTATGGCGACATCGTCCAGGCGATCGGTCACACGCCCCTGGTCGAGCTGAAGCGGCTCAGCCCGAAGCCCGGAGTGCGTCTGTGGGCCAAGCTGGAGTCGCGCAACCCGACCGGGTCGGTCAAGGACCGGGTCGCGCGCGCGATGATCGAGGATGCCGAGGAGAAGGGGCTGATCCGGCCCGGGCAGACGATCCTCGAGCCGACGTCGGGGAACACCGGCATCTCGCTGGCGATGATCTGCGGCCGCAAGGGCTACCCGATCAAGGTCGTGATGCCGGAAAACGTGACCCGCGAGCGCACCGAGCTGCTGCGGATGTACGGCGCCGAGATCGTGTATTCGGAAGGGTCCAAGGGGTCCAACGGCGCGGTCGAGCTGGCCCTCGACATGGCCGAGAAGGATGCCTCGTACTACATGCCCTACCAGTACGGGAACCAGGCCAACCCGAACGCCCACTACAACGGGACCGCCCTCGAGATCCTCGAGGAGCTCGACGAGGTCGCCGCGTTCGTGGCGGGCCTCGGAACCGGTGGGACGCTGATGGGCAATGGGCGCCGGCTGAAGGAGGAGCTCGGCGACCAGGTGAAGATCGTCGCCGCCGAGCCGATGCAGGGCGAGCCCGTTCAGGGGCTGCGCTCGCTCGAGGACGGCTTCATCCCGCCGATCATCGATCTATCGCTGCTCGACCGCAAGATCTTCGTCACCAACACCGACGCAATCGTGTTCACGCGCCGGCTGCTCGACGAGGAAGGGCTGTTCGTCGGCGTCTCCTCGGGGGCAATCGCGCGGGTGGCGCTGCGGATCGCGAACGAGCTCGACGAGGGCAACGTCGTGTTCCTCGTCGCCGACGACGGCTGGAAGTACTTCTCGTCCGGCATCTACACGCGTCCCATCGAGGAGATCGAGAACCTGGACTCCACCGTCTGGTGGTGACCCGGGGCGCCGCAGGACTCGCGTTTGCCGTGCGATGGTGACCGACGAACCCTCGGAGGGCGAGCCCTCCTCGCGTAGGACTGTGCTGCTGGCGGCGGGGGCAGGTCTCGCCGGGGCCGTGCTCGCCGGCTGCGGCGGAGGCGGGTCGATCAAGCAGCAGGTGCACAACTCGAAGCCCGCGCTCGCGAACGACGTCGATCTGCTCAACCACCTGCTCCACCTCGAGCACGTGGCGATCGCGGCCTACACCGCGGGCATCCCGCTACTCGCCCAACCGACCGCCAAGGCCGGGCAGCTGTTCCTCAACGACGAGATCTCTCATGCCGGCGACCTCGCGGGAATCGTCCGCGAGGCCGGGGGCAAGCCGATCAAGCCGGCGCCGAGCTACGCGCTCGGGCACCCGCGCAACAGCGAGGAGGTCCTGATGCTGCTGCATTCCGTCGAGAACGCGCAGATCGCCGGCTACCTCCACGCGATCCAGCGGCTCGAGCCGGGCGTGGTCAAGCAGCAGGTGGCCTCGATCCTCGCCAACGATGCCCAGCACGTCGCGGTCGTGCGCGCCGCGCTCGGGCGCCCGGCGATCCCGTCCGCGTTCGTCAACGGCGGTGACTGACCTTGAGTCGCGGCCCGACCAGAAGGCAGTTGATAGCCGGGGCGTTCGCGGCCGCGGGCGGCGCTGCCGGGCTTGCTGTCGCGGTGGATCCGGCGGTCGCCGACGCTCCTGTGACAGACCCGCAGGCGCTGTCGAAGGCGCTCGAGGTCGAGCGGCTGATGGTGCTGGCCTATCGGCGGGTTCTGACCTCGGGTGCGCTCGCGGCCGACATCGAACGGGCGGTCGCGCCCTACCTGCCGCACGAGATCCAGCACGCGTCCGCGGTCGCGGCCGCGTTGGCGGCGATGGGGGTCAAGGCGGACACGGAGCCTCTCGGCCTGGACGCCGCCGGCGATCTGCTGTCGAAGCACAACATCTCGGTGAGCCTCACCGACCTGCACTCACAGAACGACGCGCTGCGTCTGCTCGTCGATTTGGAGTCCGTCGCCGAGGGCGTTTACTTCACCGCGCTAGGGACGCTCAGCACCCAACCTCTCCAGCGCCTCGCCGCGCAGATCATGGCGTGCGAGGCCCAGCACTGGACCGCGGTGAGCGGCCTCCGCAATCCCGGCCAGTACGTGAAGGCGGTCCCGTGGCCGTTCGTGACCGGCAGCAGCTGATGCGGGCAATGGGACGGTCGGCGGCGCCTGACGGCGGCGCCTTGGGATGCTCCGCGGGGCCTTAGCGGAGGGCACGCACCGCCTTGGTAGCCTCGCACTGACCGTGAAGATCGAGAGACGGCTATACGACGAGATGATCGCCCACGCCCGCGAGGAGGCGCCGAACGAGTGCTGCGGGATGGTGGGCTCGAGCGACGGTCACGCGCTCGAGGTCTATCGCGCGACGAACGCCGAGGCCAGTCCGTTGCGATTCCGGATCGATCCCGAGGAGCAGCTCGAGCTCCACAACAAGATCGAGGACGCCGGCCTGGATCTCGGGGCGATCTACCACTCGCACACCCGGACCGCGCCGAAGCCGTCGCAGACCGACATCAATTTCGCCGAGCTGTGGCCCGGCGTGCTGTGGATCATCGTCGGCCTTGAGGGCGACGAGGCAGAGGTTCGAACGTGGCGGATCGAGAACGGACACGTGTCGGACGCCGAACTGGTCGTGGAGTGACCCGCAAGCGGGCACTCGGAGCTCGCGAGCTCTTCTGCCCGGTGTGCGGTTCGTCATATCCCGAGGACGAGCGCTTCTGCTCGGCCTGCAAGCTGCCGCTCGTTTACAGCGACCACCCCGGCGAGGTCGGCGACGTGAGCGAGAGCCACGAGCGCGCCCGCAAGATCAAACCGCAGCTCACCGAGGGCCCGCTCGTAAAGGTTGCCTATGCGCGCAACCAGGCCGAGGCCGAGTTCATCCAGGGGCTGCTGCTCGAAGAGGGCGTTCCCAGCATGCTGCGCCGCAGCGCCGGCTTCGACGTGCCGGATTTCCTCGCCGCAGGTCCGCGCGACGTGCTCGTGCCCGAGACGGCCGTGATGACCGCGCGCGAGCTGCTCCTCCAGGGCGAGCTGATTTCCGACGAGCCGGGCCCGCGCGTGGTGGCGCCGGGACGGCTGCTCGCCGGGTTGCTGGTAGCGCTCGCGATCGGTGCGCTGGTCGTCTGGCTCGCGAGCCAGGTCGTCCACTGAGCGGTCAGCCGGCGGCCATGCGGGCGATGTGCTCGCGCCACGCGTCTTCGATCGCGGCGGCGCGCTGACCCCGGAAGACCTCGCGCAGGGCGGCGCGTCTCCCCTGTGGGTGGACGCGGCACGCGAGCCGGGCGGCGGCCCGCTCGTCGCGCTCGCACACGACGAGGTCGATCACGGTGCCGCCGAGCAACGGTGCGTCCCGCACGCCCGGCGGAAACGAGGGCCGGCGCCCCTCGCGCAGGCGGCGGGCGATCGCCGGGCGGGCATGCGCTGTCTGACCGCCGAACCATCGTGCCGCGCCCTCGATCAGCCACGCCCATCGGAGCTCGGCGCGGAGTCGCCGCGGGGTCAGGCGGAGCGGAACGTCCGGGTTGTTCTCGATGATCACCCGCCGGGCGTACAGCGTGGACGGAGTCGCCGCGAGCATCTCGCGCGAACCCGGCACGGTCGAACCGCGGTCCTCGAGCACGTCGGGGCGCACGACGTGCAGCTCATTGCGTCCCGACCAGCCCGCGATGTACCGGCGGGCCGCCGGAGCGGCGGCAATCCACGTGAACGGCACCATCGGGCATGCGGCCGACAGCGACGCGACGCCCGAGTGGAACACGACCGACATGCCGTCGACCGTGTGCGGGAAGTATTGGGCCAGGTACTCGCGAGTCCGCTCGAGCGAGTAAAGGACCCGATCTACCTCATCAGCATGGGTCGACTCGTGCCGCGCTCGGAACGAGGGCGACGCCGACTCGACCCATGCCACCTGAACGTTTGGTTGATTGTGGTGGACCCGACCGCCGGGTCAGACCAGGACCGGCTCGCGGTCCGAGGCGATCGACGCGATCTCCTCGGAGGCGCGCTCGAACTCATCGTCCGACAGCACTGGGGTGCCCTCGAACGGGAGGTCGCGAGTCAGCTCGAGCCACGACCGGCAGCCGCCGTACTCGTCGCGTACCTTCACGGTCACCGGACGCGGGATGCGATAGGTCCGCAGCAGAATCACGTGCAGCGGATGGCGTCGCTTCCAGGCCAGGCGCTTCTCGGCGTAGTCGCTCGTCCACACGTAGAACGGGGACAGCGCGTCGACCGTGCGCCGGTCGGTGATCGTGTAGTGGGCGGCCACCTCGGCCCACGCACGAATGCGTACGCGGTCCGGCTGCGGGATCTCGCGGTTGCGGCGCAGCGAGTGGGGGGACGGCTCACCGTCGCTCCAGACGCCCTCTTCCAGCGCTCGGGTGAGCTCCGGTTGATGGGATTCCCGCACCAGGTCCGAACACTGATGGTCGAACGTGGGGTACAGGAAGAAGCGGTCGTAGTCCAGCTTGAAGTGCTTGTCGGGCTCGCGGATGCCGCCCTTGCGGAGAGTCAGAAGCTGCTCTCCTTCGGCAAGGGCCCGCACGGTCACGGCCCATTCTTTAAAAGCAATCGGCATGTGGGAATGGAGGGAAACGGGGGATTGAACGAAAAGAAGCCCGTGCGCGGAACTCAGTGCAGATGCGGCACAGGAGGACCGATTGTACGCGAGAGTTGGCAAATCGCCAAATGCCTCCGTAAATCAGTGGGATTGTCACGGGGGTCGCACGCCGAACTCGTGCTGGTGTTGAAGAAATTCCACATCAAGTGTGCGAATAGCCACGAACACTGGGCATCCGGGCACCCTCTATCCATTTCCAATGGTTGTGAAACCGGTTCCACCGGATTGGCCGCTTATCGAACAGCCGGTGCGGATGCCGAACTCCGACCACCTTGTGCTGACTTGCACTAGCTAGCAAGCTAGCACTCCACGACGCGCGCCGGGCGGGGATGAGCCGAGCGCCGGCGATCCCTTGCTGGCCGCCGGTGCTTAGCCGGCGCGTCCGTATCCGCCGCCGCCGGGCGTCTCGATCCGCAACCGCTGTCCCTGCTCGAGCCGGCCGATGGCCTTCGGCGGCAGCTCCTCCCCGTCGAGCAGGTTGCGGCCGGTTGCTCCCGGTTCGCCGCCGTCCGCCCCGGCCGGGGCGTGGCGCCGGCGCTCGGTGATCAGCGAGTAGCTGAGCGGCGCGAGTGCCTCGAGCTCGCGGATCACCCCGTCTCCGCCGTGGAACGCTCCAGCTCCGCCCGACTCCCGGCGTAGCGCGTACTCGATCATCCGCATCGGGAACTCGAGCTCGAGCGCTTCGATCGGCGTGTTGAGCGTGTTGCTCATCGCCACATGCACGCCGCTCGGGCCGTCCGCGTCCGGGCACGCCCCCTGCCCGCCGCCGATCGTCTCGTAGTACACGACGTCCTCGCTCCCGAGCGTGACGTTGTTCATCGTCCCCTGTCCGAGCGCGCGGCCGAACGCGCGGAGCACGACGTCGGCCACGCGCGAGGACGTCTCGACGTTGCCGCCGACGACCGCGGCCGGTGAGCGCGCGTTCAGCAGGCAACCCTCGGGCGCGACCACCTCGACCGGCCGGTAGGCGCCGGCGCTGGGCGGGATGTCGGGGTCGGTCAGCACCCGGATCGCGAAGTAGCAGGCCGACTGGGTCACCGCCAGCGGACAGTTGAGGTTGCCCTCGTGCTGATCGGCGGTGCCAGTGAAGTCGAGCGTCAGGCGGTCGCCGTCCACCGTGGCGCTGAGGGTGACCTCGAGGTCACCCTCGCGTGCCTCCAGCACGTCGGTGGCGGAGTACGTGCCATCGTCGAGCTGCCCCGCGATACAGGCGCGGGTACGCCGTTCGGCGTAGTCGAGGACCTCGCCGAACGCCTGCGCGAGCTTGTCGGCGCCATAGCGCTCGTGCAGCTCGAGCAGCCGCCGTGAGCCGACGCGGCCGGCCGCAAGCTGCGCGCGGAGGTCCGCGCGGCGTTCATCAGGCCGCCGCATCTGCGCGCTCAGCTCGGCGATCGCGTCCTCGTCGAGCACTCGGGGGGAGATCACGACGCCCTCGTCCTCGAGCTTGGTGCTGTCGGCCGGCATCGAGCCGGGCGTCGGTCCGCCCACGTCGGCATGGTGGGCGCGGCTGGCCGCGAACGCGATCAGCTCGTCGTCGGCGAAAACCGGCGTGATCACGGTGATGTCGGGGAGGTGCGTACCGCCGCGGTAGGGATCGTTGAGGATCCAGCTGCGATCCGGCGCTTGCTCCTCGTCGAGGATCGCGGCGACGGCCGCGGGCATCGCGCCGAGGTGGACCGGGATGTGCTCGGCCTGCATCACCATCTCGCCTCGCGGGTCGAACAATGCGGTGGAAGCGTCGCGCCGCTCCTTGATGTTCGCGGAGTGGGCCGAACGGATCAGGATCGCGCCCATCTCTTCGCACACGGCTCGCAGCGCGCCGGTCAGCACCTGGAGCTCGACAGGGTCCAGTCGCGAGCCGCTCATGTGGTCCGTGTCACCCGGATCGTGCCGGTGGCGTCGACGTCGCTCGTCCAGCCGGGCGGGATGAGGACGGTCGACTCGGGAAGCTCGACCACGCCCGGCCCGTCGAGCTTGGTGCCCGGGAACGGGATCCCGCGCAGCACCTCGAGCTCGATCCGATCGCCGTCGAGCGTGGCCTCACGCCTGGAGCGTTCCACGTCGGGTTCGCCGCCGCCGGCGAGCTCGACGTCGACCCCGCCGTCGTCGCGGTCACCCGGATCGTGACGAGCTCGAGCTCCTGCTCGGCATCCCGGTAGCCGTAGCGCTCCTCGTGCTCAGATTCGAACGCATCGCGGAGTTCGTCGGGCTCAGGGTTCGTCTCGCCCGGGATGGGGAGCTCGAATGACTGGCCGCGGTAGCGAAGCTCGTATACGACATGCACCTCGGCATCGGGCTCATGCATCGCCTCGCGCGCGCGTTCGCCCAGCTCTTTCACGTTGGTCGCGATCTTCTCCGCTGTGAGCGCGTCGCCGCTGAGAAGGACGCTGCGCTGTACGTCGCGCCTTCGGGGAGAGACGACGAGGCCGAGCGCCGCGAGCACCCCGGACGCCCGAGGGCAGAGGATCGTGTCGATACCGAGCTCGTCGGCGATCTGCGCGGCGTGCAGGCCGCCGGCGCCGCCGAACGCCATCAACGCGTACCGCCGCGGGTCGATTCCCCGCTGCACGGTGACCACGCGGAGCGCGCGGGTCATCTCGGCGTCGGCGACGCGGCGGATTCCCTCGGCGCACGCTTTGACGTCGAGGTCGAGTGCGTCGGCGAGGTCGCCGACGGCTCTCTCGGCCGCGAGTGGGTCGAGCTTCACGCCGCCGCCGAGTGGCGCGTCGGCGGACAGGTAGCCGAGCACGAGGTTCGCGTCAGTGACCGTCGGCTCGACGCCGCCCCTCCCGTAGCACGCCGGGCCGGGATCGGCACCCGCCGAACGCGGGCCGACCCGGAGCGCGCCGCCGCCGTCCCGCCACGCGATCGAGCCGCCGCCGGCACCGACCGTATGAACCGCGAGCATCGGCAGCGCCAGCGGGCGGCCGGCGATCTCTCCGCTGCTTCGCTCCTGCACGGCACCGGCATCGACCACGCACACGTCGCACGACGTTCCGCCCATGTCGAGGCACAGCGCATCCTCCGCGCCGGCCTGTCGCGCGACGAACGCGGCGCCCGCAGCGCCTCCGGCGGGGCCGGAGAGAACCGTCCACGAGGCGTGGCCGGCGGCGGCCTCGACGTCGATCAGACCGCCGTTCGACTGCATGATCGCCGGCTCCGGCAGGCCAGCTTCGCTCGCGCGGCCGACGAGGGAGCGGAGATAGCGGCCGAGCAGCGGCGACAGCGCGGCGTCGATCTCAGTCGTGGCGGCGCGCTCGAACTCGCGGAACGTGCCGACGACCTCGTGCGAGAGCGAGATGTGGGCGTCGGGCAGGGCTTGCGCGAGTGCGTCGCCGATCGCTCGTTCGTGCTCCGGATGCCGGTAGGAGTGGAGCAGCGCGACGGCGACCGCCTCGGGGCCAGACTCGGCGACGCGCGCGGCGAGGTCCTTGGCGGCGTCCGCGGTGAGCTCTTTCAGGGAGCCGTCCGGGGTCATTCGCTCCGGCGCGCCGAAGCGCAGTTCGTCCGGCGCGAGCGGCGCCGGCCGAGCCGAGCACAGCCGGTACAACTGCGGACGATCCTGCCGTCCGAGCGCGATCACGTCGGTGAAGCCCTCGGTGGCGACGAACGCAGTGCGGGCCCCTCGACCTTCGAGCAGCGCGTTGGTGGCGACGGTCATCCCGTGGGAGAACTCCTCGACCTGGCCGGCGTCCGCGCCGGCCTTCGCGAGCGCTGCCTCGATCGCGGCCAGGACGCCCTCGGACTGATCGTCGGGCGTGGTTGGCGCCTTCGCGGTGATCACGCGACCATCGAGCGCGAGCACCGCGTCGGTGAAGGTCCCGCCCACGTCGACGCCGATCAGCATCGGCCGAACGTTACTTTCGGTCGCCGGCTCGGGCCGCAGCGCCGGCTCGGCAGGCTGCGCCGGCCGCGGCCGGCGCGCACGGGCCCGAGGGCACGGCCCGTGCGTCGCGCGGCCGGTAAGACCGGCTCAGAGGCGCTGTCGCGACCCTCCCGCGGCCGCGTGGGGCGCCTAGGCGGCCAGTGGCGTCTCGAGCTCCTCGGTCTCAGCGAGGTGCTGATGCGACGGGCAATATCCGTTGTGCGGCAACGGCATCCGCTGACAGGGCGTGCCCTTGCGGGTGCTCGCCCGGCATTGCAGCGGGTTGCCGTACGCGTCGAACCCGTTCTGCGGCAGGCGGCGAAGAAACTCGTCCGCCAGTCCCAGATAGCGCTGTATCACGCGCAGCACCCGAAGCTGCGCTGTCATCGGGAAGTACACCCGGATGTCGTTGAACAGCGTCCGCGACGGATGCGCGAAGTAGTGCCGGTCCGTCGCCAGGCGTTCGACGGCCCCTTCGCACGCTTTCAGAACGCGCTCGTGATTCACATACAGCCCCCCATATGGGTCCTCGATGACCTCATCGGCCAGCTCACGGTAGATGGCTCGGCTAAACCGATACATGTTGAACACCCACTCCTAGATCCGGGCCCCCGCCAGGGCGGATCTTGGTTAGTGCAGAGCGGTCCTACCCGCGATGTGTGAAGTTACGGCGGTGTCAACTATTAGCTGATGTTAAGTCGACGGCCGGTTCCGCCGAGGCCGCGTCTGCAAAAGCTGGATTCCGGATCGTCCCTTACTTCCAATCTTGAAGCGCCGGATCGCGGTCCGCACCGATCGTCACGTGCGCTCCGTCGAAGCGCGGATCGGTGTCGGGAAAGTCGCGCCGCTGATGTGCGCCGCGGCTTCGGCGCCGAGCGCGCAACGGGCTATCAGGCGTACGAGCGGATGCGGATCAGCGCTCAGCTCCAGCAGGCCCGGTCTGTCGCGCTCGAGGCCCGCGTCTCGCCACAGCGCCTCGCGGCTGGCGGGCACGAGGGTCGGCGGCCGTCGTACCGGCGTGCCAACTCGGCGACCGCGGCGAGATCGGGGCCACGCTGGCCGACGGCCGAGCGCGCCGCACGGGCGCCAAACACGAAGCATTCGGTCAACGAGTTCGAGGCCAGCCGGTTGGCTCCGTGAAGGCCGGTACACGAGCATCCATCCTCGTTCCTTCACGAGACGGGCCCGCACCCGGAGCAGCCCGCGCGGATCGTGGCGATCGAGCGCGAGCTGGCGGCGCGGGACTGGCTCGGGATTCGAGCGCGTCACTTCCCCGGCGATCGATCGGGCGGTGCTCGAAGCCGTCCATCCCGAGGCGTACGTCGCCTCGATCGAGCGGGTATGCGCGAACGGCGGCGGCAAGCTCGACCTCGACACCGTGGTCAGCCCGCACTCGTTCGAGGCCGCGCTGCACGCCGCCGGCGGCGCGGTCCGGATGGTCGATCTGCTGCTCGACGGCGACGCGCCGTACGCGTTCAGCGCCCAGCGTCCTCCGGGTCACCATGCGCTGCCGGCGCGCGCGATGGGGTTCTGCCTGTTCAACAACGTCGCCCTCGCCGCTCGGTACGCGCTCGACGCCCGCGCCCTCGACCGCGTGATGATCGTCGACTGGGACGTACACCACGGCAACGGGACCAACGACATCTTCCACGACACCGACCGCGTGCTGTTCGTCTCGATCCATCAGTCGCCGCTGTATCCCGGGACCGGGCCCGCGTCCGACGTCGGATCCGGGGACGGTCGTGGCTTCACGGTCAACCTCCCCGTGTCCCCGGGCGCAGGCGACGCCTGTTTTGCTCGCTCATCGACCGTGTCGCCTTGCCGCTGGCGCAGTCGTTCGAGCCCCAGCTGATGCTGATCTCGGCCGGCTACGACGCCCACCGCGAAGATCCGCTCGGGTCATGCGAGGTGACCGAAGAGGGCTACGCCGCGATGACGCGCTCGGTCCGGTGGGTGTGCGAGACGCTCGGGATCGCCGGTCGGCTGCGTGCTCGAGGGCGGCTACGCGCTCGGCGCGTTGGCGAGGTCGGTCGCGGCCACGCTAGCCGCGCTGGGTGAACCCGTTCCGGCGCAGGCGGCGGCCGATGGCGACGCGGCCCCGCTGCTCGTATGGCAGGCGCGAGAGCGGCTCGCAGAGTGGTGGCCGGCGCTCGCTTGAACGCCCTTACGGGTCCGGTACAGTTCCGCTAATGGATCTCGCGTACTGACGCCGCGCCCTTTTGTGCCGTCGTCGTATCTGCGACGGCCCCGCTGCTCTCGTCGTCACGTGGAGGTCCTTTTGCAGGTTCGTAGTAGCTCAAGTCTCGTCTCGTCGACACACCGGCCGGTCGGACGGTCCGGCCGTCTCGATGCACGGCGTGGTCAAGCGGTTCGGCGACGTGCTCGCCGTCAACGGCCTCGAGCTTCACGTCCCGGCCGGGGCCTGTTACGGCCTGCTCGGGCCCAACGGCGCGGGCAAGTCGACGACGATGCGGATCCTCACCGGCCAAGCGCACGCTGACGAGGGCTCCGTCGAGGTGCTCGGCCACCACCTGCCCGCCGAGTCGAAGCTCGCGCGGGCCCGGATGGGGGTGTGTCCGCAGGAGTCCAACCTCGACGTGGACCTGGGGGTGCGCGACGTGCTCGAAGTGTTCGCTCGCCTGTATCGCGTCGGGCCCGACGAGCGGGCGGCCGCGGTCGACCGGGCGCTCGCGCTCGCCGGGCTCGAGCACCGCTCGGCGATCGCGCGGTCACGCTCTCCGGGGGCATGCAGCGCCGGCTGCTGATCGCGCGGGCGCTGATCCACCAGCCCGAGGTCGTCCTGCTCGACGAGCCGACCGTCGGCCTCGATCCGCAGATCCGCCAGGAGCTGTGGTCGCTGATCGTCGCGCTCCGCGACGACGGCGCCACCGTGGTGATGTCGACTCATTACATCGAGGAGGCCGAACGGCTCGCCGACCGGGTCGCGATCATGTCCGCCGGGCGCGTCGTCGCCGAGGGCACGCCGACCGAACTGATCCTGGCCCATGCCGGCCGCGAGGTCGTCGACGTGCACGGATCCGTCGCCGAGCTCTTGGAGCTGCGCTCGCGCGCGCAGGCCGATGGTCTGCCGACGCGCCACTCGGGGCCATCGCTCACCTATCTGCACGCCGACTCGTTGGACGGACGGGTGCCGCCGGGCGCGCGCCGGAGCGCCACCCTCGAGGACGTGTTCGTGCGGCTCACCGGGGACTACGTCGAATGAGCACCGTGCGTCCGAGTCGCATCGAGGTGCCCGCGCTGGCCGCGGTGTGGACCCGCGAGTGGACCGTGTTCCGCTACTACTGGCGGACGCGCACGTTCGCGGCGATCGTCGAGCCGGTGATCACGCTGCTGGCGTTCGGGTTCGGCTTCGGCAAGCTCGTCTCGAGCATCGACGGCATTCCCTACATCCAGTTCGTCGGGACCGGCGCGGTCGCGACCGCGGTCCTGTTCAGCGCGGTGTTCTCGTCGATGTTCGACGCGCTCTACAAGCGCCGCTACCAGCGCGTATACGACGCGATGCTGGCGGCGCCGGTCGACGTCGACGAGATCGTCAGCGGCGAGTCGCTGTTCCTCGGGGTTCGTGCGGGGCTGTACGGCGTGGCGCCGCTGCTGGTGGCGTTCCTGTTCGGCCTGCAGCCGGAGCCGGCGATGGTGCTCGTACCGCTCGTCGGCGTTCTGACCGGGATCGGGTTCGCTGCGCTCGGGATGTGGTTCGCCGCGATGGTGAGCACCTACGACGGGTTCAGCTATGTGATCAGCGGTGTGATCACGCCGCTGTTCCTGGTCGCCGGCACGTTCTTCCCGCTCAACCGCATGCCGCAGTGGTTGCAAGTCGCTGGCTCAGCTGAACCCGCTGTACCACTGCGTGGAGCTCGTCCGGCACTGCGCGTTCGGTCTCGATCCGGCGGCGGACCTGGTCCATGTCGGCGCGCTGTGCGCGTTTGCGGTGCTGGCCTGGTGGCTCGCGGTGTGGCGGACCGCGCGCGAGGCTGATCCTGTGAGTCAGCGTTCGAGCGCGGCGCGCCAGGCGGTCACGACCTCGGCCGCCATCCGGTCGGTCGAGAACTCGCCGGCTCTGGCGCGTCCGTGGATGCGCGGATCCTCGCTCGCGAGCTGCGGGGCGAGTGCGTCCCGCCACGTGGCTTCGTCGAACGGCGCGCAGTAGGCGCCTTCGATCCCGTCGAGGGCGGTGGCGTGGATTCCGACGGGCGTGGCCAGGACCGGGACGTCGCAGGCGAGCGCCTCGAGTACGGCCAGCCCGAACCCCTCGCGCTCGGACGGGACGAGCACCGCATTCGCCGCGTTGACGTACCGCGGCACCTGTGCCGGATCGACCTGTCCGAGCGTGAGCAGTCGCACGTTGCCTGCGGCCGCGAGCGCGCGGTCGTAGCGCTTCTCGGGCCGGCTCGGGTCGGCGGGGAACAGCACGTAGGGTCCGTGCGGGTCGAGCCCGAGCGCCGCGCGCGCTTCGGACCGCGGGATCGGGCGGAAGCGGCCGACGTCGACCCCCGCCGGGAGCACCGCGCGCCGGCCGCGGATCGCCCAGCGCGGGATCTCGGTCGCGAGCGCCTCGGACACGGTGGCGACCAGGTCGAGGAACGGCAGCGCGGCGAGCGTCACCGGGCGCGCACGGGGGTGCACGAGGTCGGTCCCGTGGAGCGTGACGGCATGCACCTTGCCGCTCGCCGCGAACGCCGGCCATGCGGTAAGGCCATAGTGGGCGTGGACGACGTCGAACCGCTCGTGGCGGTGGCGCCGGCTTCGCAGCTCGGATGCCGCCCGGACGTACGCGTTCACGCCGCCGGGCGCGAACGAGAACACGTCGATGTCGACCCCCTCGATCCGGCGCAGCGCGTCGACCTGGTCGCGGACGAAGCTCCCGAGCGCGGGCTGGGCGGCGGTCGGGTACATGTTCGTGACGATCAGCGCTCGCATGGGGGCGCGGCGAGCGTACCGGTCCCTCTGGCACCATCCCCCCGCATGTCACCACTCGCCCACCAGCCGGTCGGGGTGTTCGACTCCGGCGTCGGCGGGCTAACCGTCCTGCACGAGCTGCTCGTCTCGCTGCCCGCCGAGGACTATCTGTACCTCGGCGACACGGCGCGGTTCCCGTACGGCGACCGCACCCGGGCCGAGCTCGAGGCGTTCTCGGTCGAGATCGCCGAGCATCTGCTCGCCGCCGGCGCCAAGCTGCTGGTGATCGCGTGCAACTCGGCGAGTGCGGCGGCGCTCGATGCCGTCGAGCGCCACGTGCGGGCGAGTGGTCGCGACGTCGACGTGATCGGCGTGCTCGCGGCCGGCCGCGCAGGTCGCGGTCGTCGCGAGCCACACCGGGCGGATCGGGCTGCTCGCGACCCCGGCCACCGTTGCCAGCGGCGCGTACGAGCGGGCGGTCGAGGCGGCCGACCCGCACGTGCACCTCGAGAGCGTGGCGTGTCCGGATCTCGCGCCGATCATCCAGGGCGGGTTCCCGTTCGACGAGGCTGTCGTTGAGACCGTGCGCGGATACTGTGTCCCGCTCCGCGACGCCCAGGTTGACACCGTGATTCTCGGCTCCACGCATTACCCGCTTTGTGCGGCGATCCTCCAACGCATGCTCGGTCGTGGCGTGACGCTCGTGTCCGCCGGGATGGGGGTCGCTCGCAGCGTCGAGCGCGCGCTTGCCTCGCGCGAGCTGCTCAACCCGCAGGCGGGCGAGGGCGCGTACAGGTTCCTGTGCACGGGCGACGTGGAGTCGTTCCGCACGCTTGGCACGCGGTTTCTCCAGATGCCGCTCGGCGAGATCGTCCACGTCGATTTGCGGGCCCGGGAGGCCGCGTGACAGAACTGCCCGATCGGAGTTACGGCCGTGCTCCGGACGCGCTCCGGCCGATGGCGATCGAGCCCGGTTTCGTCCGCACCGCGACCGGCTCGGCGCTGATCTCGATGGGGGAGACGCGCGTGATCTGCACCGCCTCGGTGCAGGCCAGCGTCCCGCGGTGGCTCGCCGGCTCGGGCCGCGGCTGGGTCACGGCCGAGTACGGGATGCTTCCCGCCTCCACCGGTGAGCGCAAGCAGCGGGACATCAGCCGCGGGAAAGCGGATGGCCGCTCGGTCGAGATCCAGCGGCTGATCGGTCGCTCGCTCCGCGGCGTGGTCGACTTCGCCGCGCTCGGGGAACGGACCGTCTACATCGATTGCGACGTGCTCCAGGCCGACGGCGGGACGCGCTGCGCATCGATCACGGGAGGCATGGTCGCGCTCCAGCTCGCATGCCAGCGCTTGATTGCCGAGGGCGCGCTGGATCGATTGCCGCTGACCGGCACGGTCGCCGCCGTGTCTTGTGGGATCGTCGACGGCGTCCCGCTGCTCGACCTCGACTACCGCGAGGACTCGTCCGCCGAGGTCGACGCGAACGTCGTGATGACGGGGGACGGAGGGCTGGTCGAGGTGCAGGCGACCGCCGAGCGCACGCCGCTCTCCCGAGCCCACCTGGACGAGCTGCTGGCGCTCGCGGCCAAGGGCATAGTCGAGCTTCGAGCGCTGCAGGACGCAGCAGTGGCCGCCGCCGCGGGCTGAGACGATGTCCGAACCCTCGTCGCCTGACCGCGCGGTCGTGCTTGCCACGCGCAACGCTCACAAGGTCATCGAGATGAAGCGCCTGCTCGAGCCCGCTGGGCTCTCGGTCGAGCCGCTGCCCGACGAGATCGAGCTCCCGCCCGAGGACGGCACGACGTTCGCCGACAACGCACTGGTCAAGGCGCGGACCGCGGCGGCGGAAACCGGCCGGCCCTCGATCGCCGACGACTCGGGCATCGAGGCCACGGCGCTCGGCGGGGCGCCCGGCGTTCGGTCGGCGCGCTTCGCCGGACCTTCCGCGACCGACGAGCAGAACCTCGAGAAGCTCGTCCTCGAGGCGCCGGCGGACAGCCGGCTGCGGTACGTCTGCGCGCTCGCCTACGTCAATCCGGAGACTGGTGAGGAGCGCGTGTTCTTCGGCGACTGCCGCGGACGCCTCGCCCGCGTCCGCGCGGGGTCGAACGGGTTCGGCTACGACCCCGTGTTCGTCCCCGACGCCACCGGAGACAATCGAACCATGGCGGAGCTCACGGACGGCGAGAAGGACGCGATCAGCCATCGCGGCCACGCCGTACGCGCGCTCACCAGATGGCTTCGTCCCTGAGGGCTTCGTCCGTGAGGGCTTCGTGCGAGCTAAGTTCCCAAAACCCCCCGATCGTGGGGAATTTGGGGACATAAGCGTCTGGGAGGCGCTTATGTCCCCAAAGCGTTTTGGATGTGTCCGGCTTTGGGGGGCTTTGCACCCTCGCCGGCGCGCGAGCGGCGGCCGAGGCCGGTCCGGCCGGCGACGGGGTCCCTCCGCCGGCAACACGCCCCCGGCATCGACGCGTGCGACAGCGCGACCGCCGCGCCCGCGGCTGTGCCCCGCCCCGAGCCGCCGACCGCCGGCCAACCACTGCGTCACCGGAATCCGGAATATCGCTTAGAGCAGGTTGATTCCGGCCGCCAGCGCCACCGCGAACGTCACCGCGGCATACCCGTAATAGCCCTGGAGGACGAGGATCAGGACGACGACGAGGCATACCAAGACCGTTCCCAGCCACGCGATCCGACCGAGATCCACGGCCGTATTCTGATCGAGGTCCACGGCGTCATTGTGGCCGTCATCGCCGACGGTTGGCTCTGCCGTGTTCGGACGGGCGCTCGAGGCGGTCTGTGGGCGTCGTCGAATTACGCAAATTCCGGAAATCCAGGCTCGTATGGTCGTGTTGGGTGTCATCCCCACCGGGGAGAATGGCCTCGTTTCCCCGGCGACGGCACGGTGCCGGCGTCCGCCGCCCGTGTTAACGTCGGCGAATTCCTACCACCTCGAAGGAGGGAGCAAGTGACCAAACAAGAATTTGTGGACCAGGTAGCTGATCGTGCCGGACTCAGCAAGAAGGATGCCGCCGAGGCGGTGGACGCGTTCCTGGACACGGTCGAAGATGCCCTCAAACGCGGAAGCGACGTGTCGTTCTCGGGGTTTGGCAAGTTCAGCGTCTCGCAGCGAAGCGCTCGCGAGGGACGCAATCCGGCGACCGGCGAGAAGATCCAGATCGCGGCTTCGCGCGTCCCGAGGTTCACGGCTGGGGCGGGCCTGAAGAAGGCCGTCAAGTAGCACCGTGCTGGACGCTGGATGCTGCGGTCGCGAGCTGGAAGCCGTGACCGTGGCGTCCATCGGCGCCGCACGCGAGACCTCGTGACCTTCGCGTCCATTCGAGCCGTACGCAGGACGCCGTGACGTTGGCGTCCACCGAAGGCACATCCAGAGCGGCCAATCCAGGGCACGAGGGCCTCGACGAGCTTCGGCGATCGGCTGGCCGAACGGGTCGCCTCGCGCGGGTCGCAGATCGTCTTGGGGCTCGACCCCGATCCGGCGCGGTTGTGGCCAGACGCGGTCCGCAGGGCGGACTCGCGTATGCCGACCGGCGACGTCCGCCGCCCGCGCCGCGATGGCCGTCGCCGCGCACTGCGCGCTCGTGATCGAGGCGACCGCCCAGGAGTGCGTCGCGGTCAAGCCCCAGGTCGCCTGCTTCGAGCGCCTCGGGGCCGCCGGATGGAGCGTCCTGGCCGAGACCGTGTCGCTCGCGCGGGAGCACGGCCTGCTGGTGATCGCCGACGCCAAGCGGGGCGACGTCGACGTCACCGCGACCGCGTACGCGCAGGCGTTCCTCGGCGAGACGCCGAGCCCGTACGGCCCGATTCCGGGCCTCGGCGCGGATGCGATGACGGTCAACCCGCTGCTCGGCCGGGACTCGCTCGAGCCGTTCGTGACCACCGCACGCGCGCACGGTCGCGGGCTGTTCGTGCTCGTGCGCACGTCGAACCCCGGGGCGGCCGACGTCCAGGAGCGCGCACTCGCCGACGGGTCCGACGTGAGCGAGCACCTCGCCGACCTCGTGGCTGATATCGGGGCGCCCGGCGTCGGTCACGAGGGCTTGTCCGACGTCGGCGCAGTTGTCGGCGCCACCGCGCCCGAGCGGCTCGCCGCGCTGCGCGATCGCATGCCCCACGCGGTTTTCCTGCTGCCCGGGGTTGGCGCCCAGGGTGGAAACGTCGAGGAGCTTGCGCCCGCGTTCGCGTGCGGTCCGGCGGGCGGGCTGATCTCGGCCTCGCGCGGGATCGTGGCTGCGCACGAGCGCACCGGCGGCGATCCGGCGGCGGCCGCCGCGAGCGAGGCCGCCCGGCTGCGCGAGCTCGCGTGGCGTCTGGCGGCGTGAACACGGCTCGACGGCGCGCGACCCGGATCGGACCACTGAGGGCGCGCGGAAACCGATCCCCCGGGATGAGCGCCTTCACACCGGAGAGCGGTTCGTGCCTCGAGCGCAGGTATGATCGCCGATGCGATGGTGGGGTGGAGGAATCCGGCGCGCTACATCGTGCCGCTCGCGCTGGCTGCGGCAGTCACCGCCACGTATCTGATCGTCCACCACGCACTCATCAGCAAGCACTCTTCGTCGACCACGACGACGGTGCAGACGACGAGCACGGACGTCCACCACGGTCACTCGGGCTCGACGGCCTCGAAGGCGACGTTCTACATCGTCAAGCCGGGCGACTCGCTGTCCGGGATCGCGGCCAAGAC
Source organism: uncultured Solirubrobacterales bacterium (assembly GCA_963849675.1). Classification (GTDB taxonomy): domain Bacteria; phylum Actinomycetota; class Thermoleophilia; order Solirubrobacterales; family Solirubrobacteraceae; genus Palsa-465. The sequence continues at coordinate 502,402 of CAWKIW010000004.1, forward strand.
CGGCGTCTCGATCACCGCGATCGAGGCCCTGAACCCGCACGTCCACCCGAACAACCTCCAACCCTCGCAGCGGATCCGGCTGCGGCGGTGAGGTCGTCGTGACCCGGCGGGTTGCCGCTGCGGCGGTTGCACTCGTGGTGGCGCTTGCGGTCTGCGACGCGATCAGCGCGGTGGGCTTGCCGCGGGACGCGCTCGCTGCGACGTCGTCGGGGTCAAGCACGCATCCGGCGGCGGCGACCTCGCGGGCGCCCGCGGCGCGACACGCGACGCCGGCTCCGCCACCGCTCGGAGTCCGCGCGGCGGCGCTGATCGAAGAGAGCAGCGGAGACCAGCTCTACGGCCTGAACTCGAGCGCCCAGCTCGCGATCGCCAGCACCACCAAGCTGATGACCGCGCTGGTCACGCTCCGGCACACCCCGCTCAGCAGGGTGTTCGCCGACCCGGACTACGTCCCGGCTTCCGAGGACTCGCAGATCCACCTCGAGCCGGGCGAGCGGATGAACGTGCGCGACCTGCTGACCGCGATGCTCCTTCCCAGCGCCGACGACGCCGCGGTGGACCTCGCCTACAACGTCGGCCACGGGTCGGTCAGCCGATTCCTCGGGATGATGAACGCGGAGGCGCACCGGCTCGGGCTGACGCATACGCACTACACGACGCCGAGCGGGCTCGACACGCCCGGCAACTACTCGAGCGCGACCGACCTGGTCATCCTCGCGAGCTACCTGCTTCAGCACGAGCCGTTCTTCAAACACACGGTGGCCCAAACGCACGCGGTGCTCCGGACCGGAAACCACGTCCGGTTCGTAACCAACCTGAATGACCTGGTCGCGCGGTTCCCGTGGATCAACGGCGTCAAGACCGGGCACACGCTCGACGCCGGCTATGTCCTCGTGGCCTCGGGAACGCAAAACGGCATGACGCTGATCGACGCGGTGCTGGGCACCTCGAGCGAGGCCGCGCGCGACTCGGGCGCGCTGGCCCTCCTCGAGTGGGGCTTTGCGAACTTCGGGATGCGCACACCGGTTCACGCCGGCGCCGTGCTCGCCAGGCCGGCGATCACGGGCGGGAAGCCCGGCGTGCACGCGAGACTGGTCGACCGCCTCGTCGTACACGCACGTGTTCCCGAAGTCCGAGAAGGTCAGGCTTCGCGTAACTGCGCCGGCGCAGCTCACCGGCCCGGTCGCGAAGGACGCGCAAGAAGGCTCGGTGGCGGTGGTCGCGGGAGGCCGGGTCGTGACGCGGATTCCGCTGCTGCTGGACGCCGCCCTCCCGCAGATCAAGAAGCCGAAATCCATCTCGAGTGCGATGGTCGTATCGGTTACCCTGTTCGGACTTCTGGTGGCAGCGGGTGCCGCGATCGGCCTGACAATGTTTTGGCGCGAATGGACGAAGGGAACGAGGGGCGGCAGGCCTAGGTCCACGAAGCCGCGATGATCATCACCGTCACCCTCAACGCCGCGCTCGACAAGACGCTGGAGGTGCCGAACTTCAGGGTCGGGCGGCGCCACCGATCGGTCGAGCAGACCACGATGCCCGGCGGCAAGGGCGTCAACATCGCCCGGGCGCTGAAGCGTCTCGGCCAGCCGGTGATCGCGACCGGACTCGCCGGCGGCGCCACCGGAAACCAGATCGTCGATGCGCTCAACGCCGAGGCGATCGTCAACGGGTTCGTGCGGATCCGCGAGGAGTCCCGCACGAACACCGCGGTCCTCGATCCCACCACGGGTCTCCAGACCGAGATCAACGAGCGCGGACCGGCGGTGTCGGCCCACGACCTCGAGCTGTTCCGCGACAAGCTGCTGTATCTGGTCAAGGGCGCGAGCATGTGCGTGTTCGCCGGCAGCCTGCCCCGCGGCGTGGCGCCGGACGTGTACGCGGGGCTGATCCGCGAGCTGAAGAAGCTCGGCGTGACCACGATCGTCGACACCGAGGGCGAGCCGATGCGGCTCGCGGTGCGTGCCGAGCCCGACGTGGTCTCGCCAAACGAGCTAGAGGCCGAGGAGCTGGTCGGCCACGAGTTCAACGATGCGGACGACCGGGCGAGCGCGGTGATCGAGATGACCCGGCTCGGGCCGGAGGAGTCGATCATGACCGTGTCCGACGGGTGCTACGCCCACGTGCTCGACGGCGGCGCGCACGCGCTCTACCGGGTCCGGATCGAGGAGCAGGAGGCGCGGTCGGCGATCGGCTCGGGCGACGCCTTCCTCGCCGGCTACATCGCGGCCCGGTATCTCGGCCGCTCGCCGACCGAGTGCCTGCGCTACGGCGTCGCGTGCGGCGCCGAATCGGTCCAGCACTTCGGCGCCGGCCTGCTCGACCCCTCGGCGGTCGACCGGCTGCTCGGAGAGGTCGAGCTCGAGCACCTCGAGACCGGCGCCGAGATCCGCTGACGAACTCCTCGCAGTTTGGGGCGAACCGCCCGGCCGGCGCTCCATAACGCACTGCTAGCATCGGATTTCTCGTGCCGCCCCGCCCGCCCCACACGGTGGAGTTCCCGTCCGCCACCGCTAATACGATGCCGCAATGGAAGTAGAGATCGGACGCGGCAAGAAGGCTCGGCGGGCGTACGGATTCGACGAGATCGCGATCGTTCCGTCGCGGCGGACGCGCGACCCGGACGACGTCGACGTCTCGTGGAATCTCGGGCCGTACCTGTTCGAACTGCCTCTGCTCGGCGCCGCGCTCGACGGCGTCGTGTCACCGGAGACCGCGGGCCTGATCGGCAAGCTCGGCGGCCTGGCGGTGCTCAACCTCGAGGGGATCTTCTGCCGCTACGAGGACGCCGACGCCCAGCTCGAGCGGATCTCCACGTTCTCGAAGGACATCTCGACGCGCGAGATGCAGGACATCTACCGCGAGCCGGTCAAGCCGGAGCTGATCGCGCAGCGGATTCGCGAGATCAAGGACCACGGCGTGGTGGCGGCCGCGTCGCTGACCCCGCAGAAGGTGCGGACGTACTACGAGGTCGCGCTCGAGGCGGGTCTCGACATCCTCGTGATCCAGGGCACGGTGGTGTCCGCCGAGCACGTCTCGCGCGACGAGACTCGGCCGCCGCTCAACCTGAAGGAATTCATCCGCGAGCTGGCGCCAACGCCCGTGATCGTCGGCGGCTGCGCGTCCTACCACACGGGTCTTCACCTGATGCGTACCGGCGCCGCCGGCGTGCTCGTGGGCGTCGGCCCGGGCGCGATCTGCACGACCCGCGGCGTGCTCGGGATCGGCGTTCCCCAGGCGACCGCGATTGCCGACGTCGCCGCCGCCCGCTCGCAGCACATGCTCGAGACCGGCGACATGGTCAAGGTCATCGCCGACGGCGGAATGCGCAATGGCGGTGACATCGCCAAGGCGATCGCGTGCGGCGCCGACGCGGTGATGCTCGGGTCCGCGCTCGCCCGCGCCTACGAGGCGCCCGGACGCGGCTACAACTGGGGCATGGCCACGTTCCATCCCACCCTTCCCCGCGGCGCGCGTGTGGCGACCACGCCGAACGGCACGCTCGAGGAGATCATCAAGGGTCCGGCTCGCGAGAACGACGGGACCTTCAACCTGATGGGCGCGTTGCGCACGTCGATGGCGACCTGCGGCTACCGGGACATCGCGGAGTTCAACCGCGCCGAGCTCGCGGTGGCGCCGGCCTTGCAGACGGAGGGCAAGCACCTCCAGCGCGAGCAGGGCGTGGGCATGGGGGCCAAGCCGACGGCTGCGGCTGTCAGTGTCGATTAGTCCGGGCCTCGCTGCGCTCGGCGTCCCTGGGGCCGTTCCGCCCGACGTCCATGTCGGGCGGTCCGCGACCACGGAGGCTGACCGCGGCAAGCCCACCGCCCACGAGGAGGTTGTGGTCCTCGACTACGGGGGCCAGTACTCGCAACTAATCGCGCGTCGGGTCCGCGAGTGCGGCGTTTTCTCCGAGCTGCTGCCCCACCACGTCGGTCTCGACGAGGTGCGGCGTCGTAAACCCAAGGGCGTGATCCTGTCGGGCGGCCCGGCGTCGGTGTACGAGGAGGGCGCGCCGCCGCTGCAGCGCGAGCTGCTCGAACTGGGTGTTCCCGTGCTCGGCATCTGTTACGGCATGCAGCTGATCGCGCGCGAGCTCGGCGGTCGCGTCGAAGGCGCGGAGGTGGGGGAGTTCGGGCGCTCGGAGCTGACCGTCTCAGAGCCCGGCCGGTTGCTCGCGGGCACGCCGGCGCAGCAGAGCTGCTGGATGTCCCACCGCGACACGGTGTTCGCGCCGCCCCCGGGGTTCGCCGCGCTCGCCTCGTCGACCGCGTCGCCGGTGGCGGCGTTCGAGTCGACCGAGCGCGGGATCTACGGGATCCAGTTCCATCCCGAGGTCGTCCACACGCCGTACGGCCAGCAGGTGCTCACGAACTTCCTCGAGGACGCGTGCGGGTGCGAACGGTCCTGGAGCGCGGCCTCGGTGATCGAGGAGCAGATCGAGGCGATCCGAGCCCAGGTGGGCGACGGGCGCGCGATCTGCGGGCTCTCGGGCGGGGTCGACTCGAGCGTCGCGGCGCTGCTCGTCCACCGGGCGATCGGCGACCGGCTGACCTGCGTGTTCGTCGATCACGGGCTCATGCGCAAGAACGAGGGCGCCCAGGTGATCCAGGCGTTTCGCGATCACTTCCAGGTGCCGCTGGTCGCCGTCGACGCGTCCGATCGGTTCCTTGCGCGACTGACAGGCGTCACCGATCCGGAGCAGAAGCGCAAGCTGATCGGCGCCGAGTTCATCCGCGTGTTCGAGGAGGAGGCGCGAAAGCTCGACGACGTCCACTTCCTGGTCCAGGGCACGCTGTACTCGGACGTGATCGAGTCCGGGGGCAGCACCGGCGCGGCGACGATCAAGTCCCACCACAACGTCGGCGGGCTGCCCGACGATCTCGACTTCGAGCTGGTCGAGCCGCTGCGGTCGCTGTTCAAGGACGAGGTGCGCGCCGTCGGCGCCGAGCTCGGGCTGCCTGAGCGGCTCGTGTGGCGCCAGCCGTTCCCGGGCCCCGGGCTTGGCGATCAGGATCGTCGGCGGCGAGGCCACGCGCGAGCGGCTCGAGATCCTTCGCGAGGCCGACGCGATCCTCCAGGACGAGATTCGCAAGGCGGGGCTGTATCGCGACCTGTGGCAGTCGTTCTGCGTGCTGCCCGACATCCGCACGGTGGGCGTCCAGGGGGACGCGCGGACGTACGGGAACGTGGTCGTGATCCGCGCCGTGACCAGCGACGACGCGATGACGGCCGACTGGGCGCGTCTGCCCTACGACCTGCTCGAGCAGATCGCCGCGCGGATGATCGGCGAGATCCGGCCAGTCGGACGCGTCGTACTCGACATCACGAGCAAGCCCCCCGGCACCATCGAATGGGAGTAATCTGATCGGGCGTTGTTGATGGTTGGGGCAGTTCGTTGGGGGCTTTTGGTTGTCGCGGTGGCGGTGGCTTTCGCGTGCGGCGCGCTCGCGCCCGCCGCGTACGCGTCGCTGGGGGTGCCGACCGATGGTTCGGTGCCGTTCACCGGCTCCCAGGGCGTCGTATCCGACCGTTGCCGCGATGACGGCGTTCGAGGCGGCGGCCGGCGGCGGCGATAACGGCACGGCGGCCGGCGAGCAGGGCGGCGGATATCGCCACGCGACGTGGGATCAGATCGCGCTCGACGGGACCGATCCAGGCTCGACCACGATCGAGTCCGGGCACGTGATCGTCCCGGCGCGCAGCCGGCTCGAGCCGTGGGGGCTCGAGCTCGGGCCCGAGATCGCGGTCGTCCAACGACGGCTTCCATTCGGTCAACTCGAGCACGTTCACGCCGTTCAGCCCGCCGAACGTGTGGGGGCCGTTCAACTCGACCACGGCCGAGTTCGACGTCGTCGCTCCGGCCGGCCAGGGAAGCACGCCGACGCCGGCGCAGACGCGGGGACTCGGGATCGTCTTCTTGAACGCCAGCGGGCATCGACCCAGATCGAGTACTACAACGGCGACATCCTGCTCGGCTCCGTCTACCGCGCCCACCAGCGCGACGACGTCGTTCGCCGGCCTCCTGTTCCCCGATCGCCGTCGTCACGCGCGTCGTCGTGACGCTCGGCGGCGCGCGAGATCTTCGGGTGGAACGGCACCACGGTCACTCCCGGGTGGCGCGACTCCGTTGCCGGCGACGACGTCGTTCTGGCGGAGCCTGGGCCGAAGCTTCAAGCGACCGCCGGCGTTCCGATCTCGCCGGTGCTCGACACGTTCACCGAACACGGAGTCGAACGCCACGTCGAGCCGTGATCGACTGGGGCGACGGCACCCGCACGGCCGGCACGATCGTTCCCGCAGCGGGCGGCGACGTTCAACGTGACCGGCGAGCCACTCCTACGCGCAGGCCGGGACCTACAACGCGAAGGTCACCGTCGACGACTTCTCCGGACGATCCGAGCAGACCTCCGACACGCTGATCCAGGTCGCTCCGCGCGCGAGCAGCCTGAGCGTGACGTGCTCTCCCTCACCGGTTGCGGTGACGGCCTCGACCACGTGCACGGCGACGGTCACGGACGCCGGCGCGGGCGGCCCGATCACCCCCACGGGCACGGTCGAGCTCAGCTCGCCAACGGCCGGAGCGTCGTTCGCCGACGACTCCGGCTGCATCCTCGGCCCGAGCGAGACTCCGGGACTGGCGATCTGCGAAGCTCAGTTCACGCCGACCCAGCTTCCTCCGGCACAGGCGCGGATCGACGGGTTCTACCCCGGCGACGGCGCGCACGCCGGGAGCTCGGACAGCGCGATCATCGGGGTTCGCGCGCAGCGGTGCACGCTGAGGGCGCTGTCGGCCAAGCTCAAGGGGCGCCCGCCCTTGCTCGGCATGGTCGTGACCTGCGACGCGCGGGCGAACGTGACGATCGCGGTCAAGGCGACGGGCGCTCGGAAGGGAAGATTCAAGGCGTTCACGCTGGCGTTCGGCACCCTCAAAGCGGCGGTCACCGCCGGCCGCCCGACGGTGCTCACGATCAGACCCTCGCAGGGTGTGCTCGGTGCCCTGCGCACCGCCGGCCGCCGGCACCAGCGCGTGTCGCTCAGGCTGACCCTGACCGCGAGCTCCCACGCCACGCGGACGACCACGACCACGCGGGTCGCGGCGCTCAGGATTCGCTAGCCATCGCCGACCGCGCCAGGATCTTGCCGACGAAAAGGCCGGTGTCAGGCGGCAGGTCGTCGCGCCGAAACCAGCCGGCTTCCGCGAGCTCGGTGAGGTCGATGTCGAGCTCAGGGTCGGCGAGCTGCGCCTCGAACATGTGCAGGTTGTCCCGGTGGTGATTGGTGGTGATGTACAGCACCCCGAGGTCCTGCCAGTCCTCAATCCGACGGCCGAGCTCCTCGCGCATCTCGCGCCGGGCGGCCTCGATCGGGAGCTCGCGGCGCTTGACCGTGCCTCCGGGGAGGTCCCAGCTCCGACGGCCGTAGGTGTGGCGCACGAGCAGCACGTCGTCGTCGTGCTTCACCACGCATTTGACGCCGACCACCTTGGGCCTGGCGACGAACCAGTACACCCTCAGTCCGACGTAGGCGCAGCGGATCGCGACGCGCCTGGCCTTGAGCGAGAAGGTCACCCATCCAGCGTACGCCCCATCCGGCCGAGTCGGGTCGGATCGCCTATCATGGGCGAAGCCGCGCGATCGTCGCGCGGCTTGTGCATGCCATGAAGACCTACGTAGCCACCCCCGCCGACAGAGAGCGCAACTGGCTGATCGTCGACGCCTCCGGGCAGACGCTCGGCCGGCTGGCGACCCAGATCGCCGACTCACTGCGCGGTAAGCGCAAGCCGACCTACACGCCGCACGTCGACACGGGCGATTTCGTGATCGTCGTCAACGCCGAGAAGATCTCGGTGACGGGCAACAAGCTTTCCGACAAGCGCTACTACCGCCATTCCGGGTATCCCGGCGGGTTGAAGTCCCGCACGCTCAACGACATGCTCGAGCGCCGGCCCGAGGAGGTAATCCGCCTCGCGGTCAAGGGGATGCTGCCGCGCAACCGCCTTGCGCGCAAGCAACTGACGAAGCTCAAGGTCTACGCGGGTCCCGAGCATCCGCACGCCGCCCAGCAGCCGCAACCGATGGAGATCTAGCAGTGACCGAGCGCCCCGAGGACGAGCAGCAAGCCGACGACCAGAATCCGGAGGTTCCCGAGGAGCCGGAAGCTCAGGCCCCGGAGGAGCCCGAGGCTCAGGCCCCGGACGAGCCGGCGGCCGCCGCCGAGGAGCCCGCGGCCGAAGAACCGGCCGCTCCGGAGCCGGTCGCCGAGGAGCCCGCCGCCGAAGAACCGGCCGCCCCGGAGCCGGTCGCCGAGGAGCCCGCCGCCGAAGAACGGCCGCCCCGGAGCCGGTCGCCGAAGAGCCCGCGGCCACGGAGCCGGTTGCCGAGGGTGACGAGATCGTCGGCGAGGCGGAGGTGGTCGCCGAAGACGACACCCCGGACGTGGTCATCGAGGCCGAGCAGAGCCCGGCCGAGGACGACGAGATCGACGAGATCGACCTCACTCCTCGGCAGAAGCCCGAGATCCCGGGCGCCGATCTGATCCCCGACATCGTCCCCGAGGGCGACCAGTTCCTCGATGCCGAGGCGCAGGCCGCGGCCGAGGCGGACGCAGAGGCGCTGGCCGCGCGCGAGCAGGAGGAAGCCGAGGAGGACAGCCGGCCGATCGCCGACGCCGCAATCGATCTCGCCGCCGGCGCGCGCTACACCGCCACCGGGAAGCGCAAGACCGCCGTGGCGCGGGTGATCATCAAGCCCGGCACCGGCACGTACGTGATCAACGGGAAGACGCTCGAGGAGTTCTTCCCGCGCGAGACGCTCACGCGCATCATTCGCCAGCCGCTCGAGACCGTCGGGTATGACTCGCGCATGGACGTGGTCGCGCGGATGCACGGCGGGGGCGTGTCCGCCCAGGCCGGCGCGCTCCGCCACGGCATCTCGCGCGCGCTGATCGTGGCCGACCCGAATTTGCGCGGCGAGCTCAAGCGGCGCGGCTTCCTGACGCGCGATCCTCGCGTCAAGGAGCGCAAGAAGGCCGGGCTCAAGAAGGCCCGCAAGCGGCCGCAGTTCTCCAAGCGCTAGGAAGAACCTTGGCGCGCCAGCTGTTTGGCACGGACGGCGTCCGCGGCCGAGCGGGACATTTTCTGACCGCCGATCTGGCCCTTGCGCTCGCCCGAACCGCGGTGGCGCGGTCGGAGGCGGAGCGTCCGCAGGTGCTGATCATCCGTGACACGCGCGAGTCGGGCGAGATGCTCGAGTCGGCGATCGCCGCCGGAGTGGCCGCGGCGGGTGGCGATGCCTGGCTCGCCGGGGTCCTGCCGACACCGGCGGCGCCGCTGCTGGTGCGCCGCCATGGGCTCGACCTCGCAGCGGTGATCTCGGCGTCGCACAACCCGTACGAGGACAACGGCATCAAGCTGTTCGCGGCGGACGGATTCAAGCTCCACGACGACACCGAGCACGAGATCGAGGCCGAGCTCGAGACCGCTCCGCTCCCGCCCCCACATATCGGGCGCGTGCGGCAATTCGACGGCGCGCTCGAGGACTACCTCCGCCAGCTCCAGGAGCGGTTCTCGGGCCTTGACCTGAGTGGGCTGCGGGTGCTGCTCGACTGCGCCAACGGCGCCACCTTCCAGGCGGCTCCCGAGATCTTCCGACGGCTGGGGGCGACCGTGGACGTACTCGCCGATCAGCCGGACGGAATGAACATCAACCAGGGCTGCGGCTCGACCCACCTCGACGGGGTCGTCGAGCGCGTCTCAGGTGGCGGCTACGACGTCGCGTTCGCGTTCGACGGCGACGGCGACCGGGTGCTCGCCGTCGACGGTTGTGGCGCGGTCGTCGACGGCGACGAGCTGATCGCGCTCGCCGCCCTTCACCTGCGCGATCGGGGCCGGCTTCCCGGCGGCGGGGTCGCGGTCACGGTGATGACGAACTACGGATTCCACCGGGCGATGGAAGCGGCCGAGATCGAGGTTGCGACGACAGCCGTCGGCGATCGCTACGTGCTCGACGAACTCCGCCGGCGAGGCTGGGCGCTCGGAGGCGAACAGTCCGGCCACATCATCGATCTCGGCTTCGGACCCTCGGGAGACGGAATCGCGAGCGCCCTGCTCACGCTCGAGGCGCTCGGAGGCCGCGCCCTTACCGACCGCAGCGCGATGGAGAAGCTGCCGCAGCGCCTGGTCAATATCCGCGCCGCCGACCGGGCGGGACTGACGGCGGCGATGTCCGACCCTGGCGTGGAAGAAGCGGTGGCACGCGAGCACGCCGGCCTGACTGGCCGTGGGCGCGTGCTCGTCCGGGTTTCGGGCACCGAGCCTCTGATCCGGGTGATGGTCGAGGCGCCGAGCCAGGAGGAGACCGACGAGATCTGTGCCCGGCTGAAGCAGGTCGTAGAGACCGCAATGCCCTAGGAACCTTTGCGCTGGCCGCGAGTCCCGCACGGCGTCCTGCGTTGATTGAAGCGACTGTTGTTCTGGCTAACATCGTCGGACTCCTCTGACGGACGCACCGGAAAGCGGTCCGCGGATTGCCCGCCACGAAAGGGGAAGTAAGCACGCATGTGTGGAATCGTCGGCTACGTTGGCCCGCATAAGGCGCGCCCGCTTCTACTCGCTGGACTGGAGAAGCTCGAATACCGCGGATACGACAGCGCCGGCATCTCGGTGCTCGACGGGGATCGGATCGATGCCGTCCGTGCGGTGGGCAACTTGAGCGCGCTGCGCGGCGCGATCGATGCCTGCGGTGGGCAAAACGGCGGCCGCTCGGCGGTCGCGCTGGCCGAGCGGCCCCAGCCGGGGACGGGCATCGGCCACACCCGCTGGGCGACCCACGGGCGGGTGACCGAGGAGAACGCCCATCCCCACTTCGACAACACCGACCGCGTTCACATCGTGGTCAACGGGATCGTTGAGAACTACATCGCGCTCAAGCGGCGGCTGGTCGCCGAGGGAGCGCAGTTCACCTCGGAGACCGACGCCGAGGTGATCGCGCACCTGGTCGCCCACTACAACGACGGCGATCTCGTCGACGCGGTCCGCCGCGCCTATGCCGACCTGCGCGGCCACTACGCGTTCGTGGCGATGAGCGCGGACGAGCCAGGCCTGCTGGTCGGGGCGCGGAAGGAGTGCCCGCTGATCATCGGCCGTGGCGAGGGCGAGCAGTTCATCGCGTCCGCGATTCCTGCGTTTCTGCGGCACACGCGTCGGGTCCAGTACATCGAGAACGACGAGATCGTCGTTCTGCGGCCCGACGACGTCGAGTTCTCAACCGCCGACGGCACCGCGCTTACGCGGGAGATCGTCGAGATCGACTGGGATGCCGACACCGCCGAGAAGCAGGGCTACGAGACGTTCATGCTCAAGGAGATCCACGAGCAGGCCGACGCGGTCGCGGAGACGATCGGCGAGCGCGCCGCGCGCGGGGTAGGGATCGATTTGGGGATCGTGGCGCCGGGGAACGCCGAATCATCCCCGATCGACGACGAGCTCCTGCGGACGCTCCGCCGGATCGTGATCGTCGCCTGCGGCACCTCGTACCACGCGGGGCTGATCGGGCGCTATGCGATCGAGGAGTTCTCGCGGGTGCCCGTCGAGGTCGAGATCGCCTCCGAGTACCGGTATCGCAACCCCGTCGTCGGCCCCGGCGACCTCGTGATCGGGATCTCGCAGTCAGGCGAGACCGCCGACACGCTCGCGGCGATGCGCACGGCCCGCGAACGCGGCGCGAACGTGCTTGCGATCACGAACATCATGGGCTCGCAGGCCACGCGCGATGCTGACGGCGTGCTGTACACGCGCGCCGGGCTCGAGATCGGGGTGGCGGCGACGAAGACGTTCGTCAGCCAGGTCGTGGCCATGTACCTGCTCGCGCTGCGGCTGGCCGAGCTCCGCGGCACGCTCGAGCCGGATGCGCTCAAGGCGATGATCAGCGAGGTCAAGCGCCTGCCGCATCGGATCGCCGAGATGTTCGAGCGCGACATGGGCGGCGTGAAGGCCGTCGCTGACCGGGTGAGCGAGGCTGAGTTCTTCCTGTACCTGGGGCGCCATGTCGGACTCCCGGTGGCGCTCGAGGGTGCGCTGAAGCTCAAGGAGATCTCCTACATCGCCACCGACGCGTACGCCGCCGGCGAGATGAAGCACGGGCCGATCGCGCTGCTCGATCAGAGCACGCCGGTGGTCGTGGTCGCGACCGAGTCGCCCGTGCTCGAGAAGGTGATCTCGAACATCCAGGAGGTTCGGGCCCGCGGTGCACGGGTGATCGCGATCGCCACCGAGGGCGACGAGCAGATCGCCCAGCACGCCGACGAGGTGATCGAGGTGCCGCGCACGGAATGGATGCTGTCCTCGCTGCTGGCCGTGATCCCGCTGCAACTGCTCGCGTACCACATCGCCCGCCGGCGCGGACTGAACGTCGACCAGCCTCGCAACCTGGCCAAGACCGTCACCGTGGAGTGAGCCGGCCGGGGAGGTGGGCAGGGTCCCATTCAAAGTCGGGATCGACCTGCTCGAGATCGAGCGGCTCGAGCGGGCGCTCGAACGCACGCCGCGGCTCGCCGAGCGCCTGTTCACCGAGGCCGAGCGGGCCTACGCCGCCAGTCAGGGGCGCCCCGGTCAGCACCTGGCGGCACGCTTCTGCGCCAAGGAGGCGGCGGCCAAGGCGCTGGGGATCCAGTCGTGGAACTTTCACGAGGTAGAGGTGATCGGGACCGGCGGACCTCCTCAGCTGCGTCTGTCCGGCTCGGCCGCGGCCCGGGCCGCCGAGCTCGGCGTTGAGGTCGAGGTGTCGCTGACGCACACGCGGCGCGATGCCGCCGCGGTGGTCATCGCCGGGTGAGAATCGGGGGGAGCCACTACGCTCCCCGCCATGGCGGCGCTTCCCGACTGGCTCGATCCTCTCCCCGACGCGGGCGAGCAGCGCGCTCTCGACGCGTGGGCGATCGGCGAGCGCGGCATTCCGGGGCTCGACTTGATGGAGCGGGCCGGCGCGGGGCTGGCCCATCTTGTTGCGGAGCTGGCGCCCGCCGGGCGAATCGTGGCCGTTTGCGGCAAGGGCAACAACGGTGGCGACGGGTTCGTCGCGGCCCGTCTCCTCCGCGAGCGGGGTCGCGACGTCGAGGTGCTCCTGCTCGGCGAGGCCGAGGAGCTGCGCGGGGACGCGCGGGTGAACGCCCAGCGCCTGCCCGGGCCGCCGCCGAAGCCGTTCACGGCCCCGGCGCTGGACGGAGCGGCGGCGATCATCGACGCGATCCTCGGGACTGGCTTCTCCGGGGAGCCGCGTGAGCCGGCCGCCGGCGCGATCGCCGCGATCAATTCTGCGGCTGCGTATGTGGTCGCGTGCGATGTCCCGAGCGGCGTGGACGCTTCGACGGGCGAGGCCGCCGGGGTGGCCGTGCGGGCGCGCGCCACCGCGACCTTCCACGCGGCCAAGCCGGGCCTGTGGATCGACCCCGGAAAGTCGCACGCGGGCGACGTCCGCGTGGTCGACATCGGGATCCCGGACGGCGGTCCCGGCGAGCCGCAGGTAGGGTTGATCTCCGACCGGGCGCGCGACGAAATCCCACGTCGCGGCAGAGCCTCGAACAAGTTTGCGGCGGGCAGCGTGCTCGTGTGCGGCGGGTCGCTGGGGCTCACTGGCGCGCCGAGCATGGCGTCGGAGGCCGCGATGCGCGCCGGCGCCGGTTACGTGACCGCGTGCGTGCCCTCGTCGCTGATGCTGATCTTCGGGTCCCACCTGCTCGAGGTGATGTCCGTGCCGCTGCCCGATACCGGAGGATCGCTCGAGGCGCGTGGCGTCGAGCGGGTGCTCGAGCGCGCCGACCGCGCCGACTCGGTGGTGCTCGGCCCGGGGCTGGGGCGGGAGCCGGAAGCGCAGGAGTTCGCTCGGCAGCTGGCCCGGTACGCGCCGGTGTCGCTCGTGCTCGACGCCGACGGCCTCAACGCGCACGCCGGGTCGATCGGCCTGCTCACAGAGCGCGAGGCCGCCACCGTTCTCACCCCGCACGCCGGGGAGCTCGCGCGGCTGCTCGAGACCGACAGCGAGGCGATCGGCGCCCGGCGCCTGGAGAGCGCGCGCCGTGCGGCGCGCGAGGCCCAGGCGATCATCCTGCTCAAGGGAGATGACACGATCGTGGCCGCGCCCGACGGCCGCGCCGGCGTCAACCGCGGCGGAGCGCCGGCGCTGGCGACCGCGGGCACGGGAGACGTGCTCTCGGGCGTGATCGGCGCGCTTCTGGCCAAGAAGATGGACCCGTTCCACGCGGCGTGCGCCGGTGCGCTCGTGCATGCTCGCGCCGGCAGGCTGGCAGCTGAGGAAATCGGGCCCGAGGGCGTGATCGCGAGCGACGTCATCGCAGCGCTCCCGCGTGCGCTGGCCACGCGATCGGCCTGACCATGCCGGTGCGCGCGCTGGCCCGCGTGAACCTCGCCGCGATCGAACGGAACGTGGCGCGGCTCTGCTCCGGGCTGTCCGGCGGAGCGGCGCTGGCGGCGGTCGTGAAGGGCAACGGGTACGGCCACGGCCCGGTTCCAGCCGCGCGGGCGGCGCTCGCCGGCGGCGCGCGGTCGCTGGCCGTCGCGACCGCCGGCGAGGCCGCAGAGCTGCGTGGCGGCGGCGTCGACGCACCGTTGCTGGTGATGGGCGCTGTAAGTGATGAGGAGCTGCCGGCGGCGCTTGCCGTCCACGCCGAGGTCGTAGCGTGGAGCGAGCCGTTCGTCGATCGGGTCGAGCGGGCGTGTGCCGGGTCCGCGGCGCCCGCCGGCCCAGTACGCGTGCACGTGAAGCTCGACACCGGCATGGGCCGGCTCGGGACTCGGGATCCCGAGGAGGCGATCCGTGTCGCCGAGCGGGTGGCCGCGGCGGCGCCGGCGCTCGAGCTCGCCGGGGCGATGACCCATTTCGCCAGCGCCGACGAGGATCCGTCGTTCACGGCAGCCCAGCTGGCTCGGTTCGCCCCGTTCGCTCGGGCGATGCGCGATCGCTGGCCAGGGATCGTCGTGCACGCCGCCAACAGCGCAGCCACGCTCCGCGAGCCCGCGAGCCATTTCGATCTGGTCCGCTGCGGGATCGCGATCTACGGTTGCGACCCGATGAACCAGGATCCCACGCTGCACGGCCTCGAGCCGGCGCTCGAGCTGACCTCGTACGTGGCGGCGGTGAAGCTCGCGCGCGCGGGAGACAGCGCCGGATACGGGCGGCGGTGGGTGGCGGACTCCGACACGTGGGTGGCGACGGTTCCGATCGGCTACGGCGACGGGATCCGACGGGCGCTCACCAACAACTGCGACGTCCTCATCGGCGGCCGGCGTTATCCGCTCGTCGGGACGGTCAGCATGGACAACATCACGGTTGGGCTCGGCTCCTCGGTAGGCGACGTGCGCTGTGGCGACCGCGTGACGATCATCGGTGCCGACGGCGACGAGCGTCAGACGGCCGAGGACGTGGCGCGCCGGATTGGCACGATCAACTACGAGATCCTGTGCGGGCTGACGTCGCGGGTCTCGCGGGTCTATCACCGAGACGGGACGCCGGCGTGAGCATCGATGGCCCGCTGGAGGCGCTCGCCGGCGTCGCGGACGAGCCGGCTTGGCTGGTGGGCGGGCGCGGTCCGCGACAGGTTGCTGGGGCGCACGACCGACGACTACGACGTCGTGGTCGCCGGCGACGCGCGCCGGCTGGCGCGGGCGCTCGCGCGCAGCGCCGAGGCGCACGTGTTCGCGCTGTCGGAGGCGTTCGGCGTCTGGCGCGTCGTCGCCCGGGACCACCGCTGGCAGGTCGACGTGCTGCCGCTCGCCGGCCGGTCGATCGAGACCGACCTGGCGCAGCGCGACTTCACGATCAACGCGATCGCCGAGCCGCTGACCGATGGGGGATACGTCGATCCGTTCGGCGGCGTCGACGACCTCCACGGCCGCGTCATGCGGATGGTCTCCGCGGCGGCATTCGCCGATGATCCGCTGCGAACGCTCCGGCTAGCCCGGCTCGCCTGCGAGCTGGACTTCGCGGTCGATCCCGGTACGGCCGCCGCGGCCGCAGCACGCGCCTCGGGGCTCGCGGCCGTCGCGCCCGAGCGGGTGTTCGCCGAGCTGAAGCGGATCGTGATCGCCGACCGTGCGCTCGCCGGCCTCGAGTTGATGGATGCCGTGGGTGCGACCGACGTGGTCCTGCCGGAGCTGGGAGAGATGCGCGGCGTCGAGCAGAGTCCGTACCACCACCTCGACGTGTACGAACACACGCGATTGGTTCTCGCCTCGACCATCGAGCTGTCCCGTCATCCCGAGGAGTGGTTCGGCCCGCATGTGGCGGCGGTCGCCCGGTTCCTGGACGAGCCGCTGGCGAACGAGCTCACGCGCGGCCAGGCGCTTCGATTCGGAGCGCTCCTCCACGACGTTGCGAAGCCGCGGACCCGTCGGGTGACGGCCGGAGGGCGGATCACATTCATCGGGCACGACGTCGTCGGGGCCGAGGTGGCGGCGGACATCCTGGCCCGCCTCAGGGTGAGCGACCGGCTCCGCGAGCACGTGGCGGCGCTGACCCGGAATCACCTGCGGCTCGGCTTCCTCGTCCACGAGACGCCGATCGGCCGGCGGGCGGTCTACCGCTACCTGCGTGCCTGCGAGCCGGTCCAGGTGGACGTGACTCTGCTCAGCGTCGCCGATCGACTGGCGACCCGCGGGCGCGGGTCGGACCACGCGATCGCGCGTCACCTGGAGCTGGCGCGAGATCTGCTCGGGGAGGCGCTCGCGTGGCGCGAGGTCCGTCCGCGATCGCCGGTGCGAGGCGACGAGCTGGCGCGCGCGGTGGGGCTCCGACCCGGGCCGGAGCTCGGGCGGATCCTCCAGGAGCTCGAGGAGGCGAGCTTCGTCGGGGAGATCAGCTCGCCCGAGCAGGCGATCGATCGGGCGCGGTCGATCGTCGCCGGGCAGGGCCGCCCGGTCCCGTAGCGATAGGCTCCGCGCCGTGAGCGAGCCAGATTGCCTCTTCTGCAAGATCGTCGCCGGCGAGATTCCGGCGCAGATCGTGGACCAGGACGACCGGACCGTCGCGTTCATGGACATCAACCCGGGGACCCGCGGTCATCTGCTGGTCGTGCCGCGACAGCACGCGCGCGACCTCCTCGAGATCGATCAGGACGACCTGGCCGCGACGATGGCCGCGGCCCAGCGGATGGCGGGGAGGGTCGTCGAGCGGCTCGATGCCGACGGCGTGAACCTGCTCAACTGCTGCGGATCGGCCGCGTGGCAAACCGTTTTCCACTTCCACGTCCACGTGATCCCGCGCTACGACGGCGATCCGCTGAGGCTGCCCTGGATCCCCCAGCCAGGCGATCCAGACGAGATCGAGGCGGCCGCGCAGGCGCTGCGGTGACGTCTTCCGGGGCGTTTCCAGACCCGGGAAGTTGCATCGAATCACTCCAGAAAGCCACGCGACGCGGTTCTTGCTACCTTCCCCGGGTTGGTCGGGGCCCTCGGGCACCTAACCGGCGTGTCCGACAGCAGGCATACAAGGGGAGTACATGGCAACGGGTACCGTCAAGTGGTTCAGCGACGACAAGGGCTTCGGCTTCATCACGCCCGATGACGGCGGGCGCGACTTGTTCGTTCATTTCACTGGCATCGTGGGGGACGGCTATCGCTCGCTGTCCGAGGGAATCAAGGTTTCTTACGAGGAGGAGGCCGGTCCGAAGGGACCGAAGGCGGTCAACGTCAGCAAGCTCTGATAAAGCGGCCAGCCTGGCCGTTTTGTAGTAGAGAACTCGATCCGCCGGCGCCAGGATGGCTATCGTCGCCCTGGTGCGGCGCAACTGGCGCCGGGGTGTCGTGTTGAGACTGAACATGAAACGTTCTTTGTTGGCCACCGCTGGCGCCGTCGCGCTTTGCGGGCTTCTTCCAGCCGCCGCGGACGCGACGATCACCGAGCTCGGCGCAACCACGTCGCCGCTAATCGCGCCGGTATGCCCGAAGGGCGTGGCGCCCTCGCAGTGCACGATCATCCTGACCCGAGCAACCGCGCTCGAGACGATCCGGGACAACATCGCCTACCCGTCCAAGGTCAAACAGGGCGGCCGGATCGCGGCGTTCACCGTCGGTCTGTCCGCGCTGTCCAGCAACGCGACCACCGCCGCCAACGACGTCAAGTTCCTCGATAAGACGTACGGAGGTGACGCTCAGGTCGGGATCACCGTGCTGAAGCCGGTCGGCAAGAAGACCACCTGGAGCTGGCAGGTGATCGCACAGAGCCCGCTGGTGGACGTGCAGCCGTATCTGGGCCAGGTCGTCCAGTTCCCGCTCACGACGACGATCCCCGTTGTCCGGGGGGAGGCGATCGCGCTGACGACGCCGACCTGGGCGCCGGTCCTGTCGATCGACCTCGCCACGGACCACTTCGCCTATCGCCAGAGCCGCGCCCGTAACTGCAACAACCCCCCGTCGACGTCGCAGGCGCAGGTGACCGTCGGTCAGAGCGCCGCGTATTCGTGCGACTACCCGGGGACGCGGGTCGAGTACAGCGCGACCGAGGTCACGAACCCGGTGGCGCCGAAGACGACCACCCCGCCGACAACGACGCAGAAGTGAGCTGAGCGCCGGCCGAGCGCCGGCGCCGGCTGGTCGCTCGGGGTCGGGGCGGGGGGCGGGCTCTGGGTCCCGCGCGACCTTCTCGGGGACGCCTGAGTCAGGCCGGGAGGCCGCAGACGGGTCCCGGCTGACTAGGGGAATCCGCCGGCTCGGGGATCCGGCTAGGGGAGTCCGCCGGCTGGGGAGTCCGCCGGCTAGGGGAGTCCGCCGGCTAGGGGAGTCCGCCGGCTAGGGGAGTCCGCCGGCTAGGGGAGTCCGCCGCCGCCGCTGCCCGAGCCGGAGCCCGAGTTGGTGCCCGTGGAGGTGGCGCCGTTCGGCGTGACTCCACCGCCCGTCGGCTGGCTCGACCCGCCCGTGTTGCCTCCGCCGCCGGTGCCCCCGCCGGTCGTACCTCCGCCGGCCGTGCCTCCGCCCGTCGTGCCGCCGCTGGTGCCGGCGGAGGACGAGCTCGAGCCGCCAGAGGACGCCCCCGACGCGGACGCCGATTGCGAGCCGCCGCTCGAGGACGTGGTGGAGGTGGTCTTGCTGGTCGACGTGGTGTTGGTCGACCCGGTCGTCGACGCCGGCACGGAGATCGGAGCGGTCGGAACCGTCAGCGGCGGGGCGCCCGACGTGTCAGTGGCCGCCGAACCGCTCCCGCACGCCGCGATACCCGCGGCGACGGCGGCGCCGGCGGCAAGCGCGGCGAGCATGCGAGTAGCGCGAACGGTAGCTGGACGGCTCGACACCACCGCCACCTCAGACTTCTTCGAGCGGTTCCATCCGCCTGCCGCAATGAGGGCAGTCGTTGAGATCCTTCTGGCAGTGCTGGTCGCACCAGTTGCAGAAACGAAGGTTCTCGACGGCCCACGGCAGCTCGGATGGTGTTGGCGCCAGCGGCAGCAGCTGCCCGACGACTTCCAGCGGCTCACCGGTCTCCCGATCGACGTACGTCCTTCCGGCCTCCGCATCGATCACGACCTCACGACCGGTGGATGGCGTCCTCATCCGGTACTTCTGACGCGTCCTCATCCTCAGCCATCGTATAGCAGGGGACGGACGCCCGCGGCCCCGTCTGAGCCCGTTGCGCGGCTCTGCCGGCGCGCGACCGCAGCCGCGAGCCCCCCTGCCGACGGCTTGGATAGAGTCCCGCGTCTCAAGGTATGGTCAAGTCGCTGGGACGCATCACCACGCTCATGGCGGCAGCCTGTATCGCGGTCACGGTTGGTGGTTGCGCGCTCAAGCACCCCACTTCCAACCTGGTCACGGGCAAGCGGCTATTCGCGACCAACTGCGCGTCCTGCCATACGCTGGCGCACGCGAACTCGACCGGTACGGTGGGGCCGAACCTTGACGATGCGTTTCGCCAGGCGAAGATCGACGGAGTCAAGGCGACGTCGATCCAGGGACTGATCTCCTACTGGATCGAGTTCCCGAACACCCAAGGCGTGATGCCCGCGAGGCTGGTGAAGGGCCAGCAGGCTCAGGACATCGCCGCTTACGTGGCGACGGTCGCGTCCGAGCCGGGACAGGACACCGGAGCGCTGGCCCGCGCGGTGGCGGTCACGGTGGCGCCAACCGCCGCGAACGGGAAGGAGATCTTCACGGGCGTCGGTGGTTGCGGCTCATGCCACACGCTGGCCGCAGCCGGGACGACCGGGACGGTCGGACCCAATCTGAACAATCTGAAGGCGGCCTGCGCAACGCCGGCATCCCAGGCCGCTCGCGGTGCGACGTTCGAGAAGTGCGCCACGACCGCGATCACCGATCCGTACAAGTACATACCGGCGGGTTACCACGCCGGCATCATGCCGAACACGTTCAGCAAGACCCTAAGCCCGAGTCAGATCCAGGCGCTGGTGGCGTTCTTGGACTCGGCGACCCACTAGGTCGCGCCGCAGTCTGACCGCGCATCCGCGCGGACTCGCCGACCTGCTTAACGCGTCACCGGAGCGGTTCCGACGAGACCGTGGCGTACTACGCATGTGTGGCATGCGTTCTAGGCCACGATCGGCGCGATCGCGCTCGATTGGCCTGGTGCGCATGCTCGAGGGGGGCGGGGCGGCGGGGGGCGATTACCGACCCGCCACGCTAGGTCACGGTAGTCGCGCCACGGGCCTGGATCCGCTCGAGCAGCTCGTCGCCCCGCCCCGCCGCCACCGCGCGCGCGGCGCGCTGCTCGTCGAGCTCGAGCCCGTTGGCGGCGGCGGCGTCGAGCAGCGCCTGGCGCTCGTCGGCCTCGCGCGCCACCTTCAGGAACAGCCAGCAGAACAACCCGATCGTGAGCAGGCTCTCCTCGACCATCATCAGCCCGGCGGCGGCGATCTGATCGCCCATCGGGCTGATGTGCCACTTCGCGTCGCCGGCGCGGTAGATCGGGTACAGCACCGTGCCCGAGAAGATCATGACGTTGGCGAGGATCGTGCCCGCCAGCCGGACCGCGATGATGTACGCCAGCCGGGCCGCGTTGCCGAACCAGCTGGGCTTTGGCAGCGGCCCCAGCAGGGCCATCCACATGGCCATCCCGAACGCCAGGAAGCTCGCGTGCTGGAGGCCGTGAAGCAGGTCGTGGCGAAGCGCCGCCTGATACAGGAACGGCGTGTGCCAGGCGTAGAAGTTGATCGCCCACACCGGGAACGCCACCAGCGGGTGGGCGAAGATGCGCAGCTTGCCGATGTACCGCCGGCGGAGCAACGGCGCGAGCAGCGGCCCGGTGAAGCCGAGCACAAGCAGCAGGGCGGAAATGTCGCCGATCACGAGGTGTTCGGCCATGTGCGCCACCAGGAGCTGATCGGCGATCGAATCGACGGGCTCGCTCAGCACGATCGCGAGGCTCACCAGACCGGTCGCGAAGCACGCCTGGCGCCAGCCCGGGACCGCGCGGCGCTCCTGCGACAGCGTCCGCACGCGCGCGCGATAGGGGAGCCAGACCAGGAGGACGACGACCGAGGGGACGATGCCGTTGATCAGATTGGCATCGGCGAACGGGAACGAAATCAACGCCACGACTTCACCAATGGTGCCGCACCGGCAACGGAACCACTAGGTCAGCGCGCGGATGACCAACACGATCGCAACGATCGCGGCGATCACGGCCAGGCAGTAAAGGAACACCCGGAAGGCGTCTGCTTCGTAGCGCAGAGGATTCGCCACCGGGCCCTAGAGCACGTACACCGACGTGTACACGACGATCCACATGATGTCGACGAAGTGCCAGTAGATCCCTGGGACTTCCATGCCGGCGTGATGCTCGGGCGAATAGTGACCCCGGAACGCGCGGTTCGTCACGAACGCCAGCAGGCACAGTCCGATGAACACGTGGGCGCCGTGCAGGCCGGTCAGCGAGTAGAACACCGTCGCCTGGGCCGAGTCGTGCGGGGCCCATCCCAGGTGGATGTACTCGTTGACCTGGATGAACAGGAACGTGAGGCCGAGCATGAACGTCGAGGCCATCCCCGCTCTCAGGCCGAACCGGTTTCCGTTCTTGACCGAGGTCAGCGCCCAGTGGAGCGTCAGCGACGAGGACAGCAGGATCAAAGTGTTGACGCCCGCGACCGCCTCGGGCACCGCCGTTCCCTTCGCGGGCCACGGGTTGTGCGTGACGATCCGGATGAAGAAGTACGCGGTGAAGAAGGCGCCGAAGATCATGATCTCGGACATGATGAAAAGGAGCATCCCGAGCGTCGGCGCGTGCACCCTGGAGGACTGGTGCGCGGGCGGCGGCCCGTGGTGCTCCTCGGCGTGGCCGTGGGCGATCGAGGCGGCTTCCATGGGCTACGCGGTGGTCTGCGCGGCGTCCTCGTGGACGACGTGGTCGACGGGCTTTCCGGTGGTGCGCTTGACCCGCTCGATCAGGTCGGTGCGGAGCCAGCCGGACTTGGTGTCGGGGAACGTGGAGATCACGATGTCGTCAACGTGGAAGTACTGAAGCGCGTTGGTGATCGCCGTGAACGGATCGGGGTCGCCGATCATGCCGGCTGCGAACATGCCCCGGGCGCGAAGGCGGTCGATCACGAGCTTCAGGCGCGTCCGCGCCCGCCGAGCGTCCTGGCCACCGCCGCCCTCCTGGGGGACGACAACCACGAACAGGCGATTTCGGCCCTCGGGCTCGGCGTCGACCTTGGCCTGCAGCGTGTCGAGCAGCTCGTCGCCGCTCGCCGTCCGGTTGGCGACCGCCAGGGTCACATCGAACGGCAGCCCCTCGGTGTCGGGGTCCGCGACCACATGCTCGACGGGAAGTCCGGTGGCGTCGCGGACGCGCTCGATCAGGTCACGGCGGAGCCAGCCCGACCGAGTCGCCGGGTAGGTCGAGATGATGATCTCGTCCGGGACGGTAGGTGTGGACGGCGTCGATCGTCGCCGAATACGCGTCGGAGTCGCCGACCTCGCCGATCGCGTCGAGGTGCTCGGCGCGAGCCAGCTCGAGCGCGAGGTCGATGCGCGTCTGGGCGGCGTCGAACACCGAGTCGTCGTAGACCACGAGGCCCGCCCGTGGCCGGTTCTGCGGCGCCACCAGCACGAACCGCACGTCGCCCTTGGCGGCACGCGCGCGGATCGCCTCGAGTAACGAGCGGCCGCCGAGCGTCTCGTTGGCGACTACGAGGACCGTCTTCACGAGTGAGCTCTCCTGGCTCGGTGCCGCCGTGACCGCTCCAGCGGTCACGGGCCTGGCCTCGGTGGGCGGCTTGAAGATCCCGTGCACCGCGCCGGGAACGCCGTACTCATAGGGGCCGCCGACGACCGTCGGGATCGCGTCGAAGTTGAAGATCGGCGGTGGCGAGGAGACCTGCCACTCGAGCGTCAGCGCCCGCCATGGGTTGGCGGGAGCGCGCGGCCCGCCGCGCCAGCTGACGATCATGTTGTAGAGGAAGATCAGCGTGCTCAGGCCGAGGATGAACGCCGCAGATCGAGATGAACAGGTTCCAGTCGGCGAACTTGGCGGCGTACTCGGCGACGCGGCGCGGCATGCCCTGGATCCCGATCAGGTGCATCGGCCCGAACGTCAGGTTGAAGAAGATGAACGTCATCCAGAAGTGCCACCTGCCCAGACGCTCGTCGAACATCCGCCCGGTCATCTTCGGGAACCAGTAGTAGACGCCGGCGAAGATCGTGAACAGCGAACCGCCGAACAGCACGTAGTGGATGTGGGCGACGATGAAGTAGGTCTGGCTGACGTGGATGTCGAACGGGATCATCGCGAGCATCACGCCGCTGATCCCGCCGAGCGTGAAGCATCGTCAGGAACCCGAGCGCGAACAGCATCGGCGTGTCGAGATGGAGCACGCCTCGCCACAGCGTCGCGAGCCACGAGAAGATCTTGATCCCGGTCGGGATCGCGATGATCGCCGTGGTGATCATCATCGGGATGCGGATCCACGGCGCCATCCCGGACACGAACATGTGGTGGGCCCACACGGTGAAGCCGAGCACGACGATCGCCAGCAGCGAGAACGCCATCATCCGATAGCCGAAGATCGGCTTGCGCGACTTGACCGCGATTACCTCGGAGATGATCCCGAACCCGGGCAACATCATGATGTAGACGGCCGGGTGGGAATAGAACCAGAACACGTGCTGGTACATGAGCACGTTGCCGTTCTTGAGCGGGCCGACGAACGCATCGAAGAAGTGGAAGTGGAGCGCGACGTCGAGCAGGATGAAGAACTGCGAGGCCGCGATGAACGGGGTCGCGATCACGACCAGCAACGAGGTCGAGAAGTTCGCCCAGACGAGCAGCGGCATGCGGAAGAAGCTCATTCCCGGCGCGCGCATCGTGATGATCGTCACGAGGAAGTTGAGCGCGGTGGCGATCGACGAAGCTCCAGCGAGCTGGACCGCGATCGAGAAGAACATCTGTCCGATCGGCATCGTCGTCGACAGCGGCGCGTACGCGGTCCAACCCGCCGCGAACGATCCGCCGGGCGCCAGGAAGCTGAACAGCATCATGACCCCGGCCAGCGGCAGCATCCAGTACGACAGGGCGTTCAGGCGCGGGAACGCCATGTCCGGCGCGCCGATCATCAGCGGCAAGACGAAGTTCGCCAGGCCGGCGAACACCGGGATCACGAACAGGAAGATGAGGATCGTGGCGTGGACCGAGAACACGCCGTTGTACTGCTCCGGGGTCAGGAACTGCATGCCCGGCTTGGCCAGCTGGGCGCGGATCAGCATCGCCAGCATGCCGCCGACCAGCAGGAAAAAGAACGAGGTGACCACGTACTGGATCCCGATCACCTTGTGGTCGGTGTTGACCCGGAAGTAGTCGCGCCAGCTGTAGGCGCCGTGGCCCGAGTGGTCCTCGGGGCGGGTGGGGCGGCCGGAGACCCAGTACAGCCAGTAGTCGGCGGTGCCGATCCCGATCAGGAAGAAGATGGGAACCGCCAGCAGCGCGACGATCGTGATCGCGTGGCCGTCGATCACGGGGTGCTCGTGCATGAGTGAGCGGATCAGCACGGTGAGGCCGAACGCGAAGGCGAACCCCAGCACCTCGAACAGCGCCGCCCGGTACCAGCCGGGCCGGCGGAGGCTCGGCGGAAGCGGGACGTGGGTCCGGCGGGCGACGGGAGCCTCGTGGGCCGCGGTCGTGACTGCCATCAGTCGGCCTCCTCTCCGAGATGACTCCCCCTATGGACGATGCGCACGCGAGCGGACTCGCGACGGCTACCGCTATCCATTGACTGCACGATACCTCCTTGGATCGCGGGGCTTGCTGCTCATTTGGCTGCGCTCGAGAGGAAGTTGACGAGCGACTGGATCTCGTTCGGCGTCAGTCGCTGCGCGAAGTTCGACGGCATGATCCCCGCGCTGTAGCCGCTCGGCAGCCACTTGTACGGGTTGGTGATCGCGGTCTCGATGCATTGCTTAAGTGTCGTGCCGCGGACCTTCTGGGAGGCCGGATTCGCGCAATCTGTCCGCAGCCTGACATCGAGGTCCGGTCCGATCGTTCCCGTCGCGCCGGCCGCCGCGAGCGTGTGGCACCCGCTGCAGCCCGCCGATCCGGTGAAGACGGCCTTGCCGGCGGCCGCGCTCGTGCTCGAGGATGCTCCGGACGAGCTCGAGGACGACGAGGACGAGGACGACGTGGACGGGCTCGACGACGACGACGACCCGGCCCCCGGAACGACGGCGTAACCCGGGACGGCCTGGATGACATTCGGCGGCGGCGAGCCGACGGGCGGCGGGCCGTTGATCGGCTGCGACTTCAGCCAGCTCGCGAACGCGACGTCTGAGACAACGTGGACGCTGCTCCGCATGAGCGAATGGCCGGCGCCGCACAGCTCGGTGCACTCGACCGGATACGTGCCGATTCTGTTGGGCGTCACCCGGAGCGTGGTCACGATCCCCGGAACGGCATCGAGTTTCTCCGAGAAGCTCGGGACGAAGAAGCTGTGGATCACGTCGAGCGAGCGGAGCTTGAACACGACCGGCTTGTCCTTGGCCAGGTACAGGACCGGCGATACGACCTGTTTTCCGGGCGAGATCGGATACGAGAACTCGAACGCGAACTGGCGCGTGGTGACGTTCACGGTCATCTCGCCCTTTTTGCTGTCCTCGTTCGAGCGCAGCACGCTGTAGGCGTAGGCGCACAGCGACACGATCAGGATCGCCGGCACCGCGGTCCACACGACCTCGAGCCGGGTGTTGCCGTGAATCGGCGGCCCGTCCATCTCCTCCTGGCCCGGGCGCATCCGGAACTTCCAGACCGAAAACAGCACGACCGTCTCGACGAGCACGAAGATCGGCACGGTGGCGATCAGCAGCACGGTGTAGAGCGTCCTGACGTTGCCCGCCTGGATCGAGCCCTTGGTCGGGAACCACGGGATGATCAGCGCTAGAGGGATGCAAATCGCCGTGGCGATCACACCGATCACGACCATCTGCAGAATCGGGCGGTTACGCACGCTCGTCTTCAGTCTGCGGGCCCTCGAGCGTCACTCGATCTCGCATCCTAAGCCTTCTGGTCGACGAAGGATGTCAGGACGTCAACCGACCGGCCGGCATCGCAGCCGCGCCGCGTTCGGATAGCCCGAACGCCGGGAAACCGCGACGCGATTTGCCGCCAGCGGCGCCGCGGGGTGAACTATGATTGAGGCAATTGTTGCAAGCTATACAGGAGTCGTGATGCGGGTACGCGAGGGAATGTCCGAGACGGTGTTGACGATCGGCCCGAGCCACACGCTGCGGGACGCCGCCCAGGCGATGTGCAGGCGCAACGTCGGGGCGGCGGTGGTGCTCGATCCGGACGCCCCCGGCCCGAGCGTGATCACCGAGCGCGACATCCTCCAGGCGGTCGGCTACGGCGAGGACCCCGACCGGGAGTTGGTCTCGAACCACGTGACGTCGAACCTGACGCTCGCCTCCCCCGACTGGTCGCTCGAGCGTGCGGCGGCGACGATGGTCAGGGGCCGCTTCCGCCACCTGGTCGTGTACGAGGGCGGCGAGCTCGCCGGGGTTCTGTCGATGCGGGACATCATGCGCTGCTGGATAGAGGATGGCGCCACCAGCGACCTACCGGCCGAGGCCGCCCAGGCCTAAGCCCCGGGTCGGCCCGTCGAACGGCTCTCAGGGGAGCGCGGCCGCCGCCGACTCGCACTCGCGCGAAGCTCGAGCCGCGATCGAGAACGGCCAGGCTCCCGCCGGCTGAGCGCGAGTGCGAGAAGGGGGCGGTGCGCTCCCTAATGGTGTTCTTCGGGGAGCTCCGCGATGTCGCGGCGCGTGTCCCGGATCCACAACCACACGAGGATCACGAGCGCGATCAGCCCGACGATGCTCAGGATGATGTTGATCGTCGTCCCGATCACGATCAGCGTGATCGCGATCGCGGTCATGAACGGCTTGACGCTCGGCCCGGGGAGGTGCAGCTGCTCGCCGGCCGGGGGCGCCGGAGTCGGATGGTCGCTGTCGGTCACGGATGGACGTAGATCGCGGACGCCACGAACGTGATCCCGAACATGACGAGACACAGCGCGCCCGCGATCAGACCGGAGCGGAGGTTCTTGCGTGCGAGCCTTCGGTCCATTACCGCGGAAGGCTACAGCTTGACGTCGGCGACCATCGCGCCGAACAGCAGCGCGAGGTACACCATCGAGAACAGGTAGAGCTGCAGGGCGCTCCGCCGATCGGCTTGGCGGTAGAGGCGCAGGGCGCCGGCGATGAAGGCCAGGCCGAGCGCGATCGAGGCGAACAGATACGCCGCCCCGAACTCGCCGGCGCAGAACGGCAGCTGCGAGATCGCGTACAGCAGGAGCGTGTACAGCACGATGTGCCGGCGCGTCTCGCGCTCGCCGCGGACGACCGGCAGCATCGGCACGCCCACCTTGGCGTACTCGTCCTTCATCAGCAGGCTGAGCGACCAGAAGTGGGGCGGGGTCCAGTAGAAGACGATCGCGAACAGGTACACCGCGGTCCACGACAGCGAGCCGCGCGTGGCGGCCCAGCCGACGAGCGGGGGCACCGCGCCGGCCGCGCCGCCGATCACGATGTTCTGGGCGGTGCGGCGCTTCAGCCAGATCGTGTAAACGCCGACGTAGCCCACGAACCCGCCGAGCGCGAGCGCCGCCGCGAGCAGGTTCACGGTCAGCGACAGGACCAGGAAAGACAGGCCGCAGAGCACGAACCCGAACAGGAGCGCCGCCCGGGGCGACACCCGCCCCGACGGGATCGGCCGCGAGGCGGTGCGGCTCATCTGGGCGTCGATGTCCCGGTCGTAGTAATGGTTGACCGCGCCGGCGCCCCCGGCCGACAGGTAGCCGCCCAGGCACGTCAGCGCGATCAGCGACACGGGCGGGTTGCCGGCGATCTCCATCGTGGCGATCGTCGTGAACAGCAGCAGCGTCTGGACCTTCGGCTTGGTCAGCTCGAAGTAGTCGGCGAGCAGCTGCCGGGCGCCCGAGGCAACCGACGCCGACGGGACCTGGGTTACCGGCGAGGCGTCCACAGCCGAGAGACTAAACCCTGGCGAACCGCTCGCTGCCGCCGCCCTTCTGCCGGACGCCGGTCGTGCGCTCGATCTGGCGGCGGATATCGCGCATCGGTTCGACCGATCGGACCCGGGGGATCTCGTCGAAGTTGTTGACCGGCGGCGGCGACGGGACGAACCACTCGAGCGTGTTGCCCTTCCACGGATCCGGACCCGCCAGCGGCCCGGTCTTGTAGTTCATCGCGACGTTGGCGATCGTCATCAGGATCCCGGCGGCGAGGATGAACGCGCCGATCGTCGAGATCAGGTTGTAGGTCGACCAGCCGAGACCCGGCTGGTAGGTGTAGATCCGCCGCGGCATGCCGGACAGGCCGAGCGCGTGCTGGACGAGGAACGTCATGTTGAAGCCGATGAACACGAACCAGAACGAGACCTTGCCCAGGCGTTCGTTCAGCAACCTACCGGTCATCTTCGGGAACCAGTAGTAGATCCCGGCGAGCACCGGGAAGATCGCGCCGCCGAAGATCGTGTAGTGGAAGTGGGCGACGACGAAGTAGGTGTCGTTGAGCTGCCAGTCGACCGGGAACACGGCGAGGAAGATGCCGGTGATCCCGCCGACGGTGAAGATCGCGATCATCCCGACCGCGTAATAGAGCGAGGTCGTCATCACGATCGATCCTCGCCACAGGGTGGAGATCCAGTTGAAGATCTTGACCCCGGTCGGGACCCCGATCAGGAACGAGCTCAGCATGAAGAACCCGAGCACGACGACCGGGATCGGCGAGGCGAACATGTGGTGCGCCCACACGAGCGTGGCCAGGAACGCGATCACGACGGTCGAGGCGGCGATCGCCTTGTAGCCGAAGATCGGCTTGCGCGAGAACACCGGGATGACCTCGGAGATGATCCCGAAGCCCGGCAGGACCATGATGTAGACCTCGGGGTGGCCGAAGAACCAGAACAGGTGCTGCCACAGGATCGGCGATCCGTGCGCGGTCGGGTCGAACCAGTGGGTGCCGAAGTGCCGGTCGGTGAGCAGCATCGTCACGGCCGCCGCCACCACGGGCAGCGCGATGATCAGCAGGATCGCGTACACGAGGATCGTCCAGATGAACAGCGGCAGGCGGCCCCAGGTCATCCCGGGGGCGCGCATGTTCACGATCGTCGCGTAGAAGTTGATCGCGCCCAGCAGCGAGGAGATGCCGGTGAGGTGGATCAGGAAGATCCACGCGTCCTGGCCGCCGGTCGGCGAGTACTGGATGCTCGACAGCGGCGGATAGCTCCACCAGCCCGCCTCGGGCGGGTGGTAGAAGAGCGTCGCGTAGAACACGATCCCGCCGGCGAGCAGCAGCCAGTACGAGAGCGCGTTCAGCCGCGGGAACGCCATGTCCCGCGCGCCGATCATCAGCGGCACGAAGTAGTTGCCGAACCCCGCCATCACCGGCACCACGAACAGGAACACCATCGTGGTCCCGTGGAGCGTCAGCAGCTCGTTGTAGCGCTCGCCGCTCAGCAGCGTGTTGCTCGGCTCGGCCAGCTGGACCCGCATCAGCAGCGCCTCGACGCCGCCGAGCATGAAGAACACGAACGTCGTGACCAGGTACATGATCCCGATCTTCTTGTGGTCGGTGGTCACGATCCATTCGACCCAGCGCTTGCTCGTGCGCGGCGCCGCGACGTCGTGCGTGAGGACCTGCGGGACCGGCCGGGGCGCCCTGGTGACCGGTCTGGCTGCTGGCTCGGCGATCACGGACATTCGCAGTCTCCTAGAGGTTTCCGGTGGCCATGAGGTACGAGCGCAGCTGGGTGACCTGCGAGTTCGCGGTCGAAATCAACTTGGCCTGGCGCTGGAGCCAAACCTGGTATTCGGCGGGGGACACGACATCCACGAGCGCGGTCATGAACGCGTGCTGGCGTCCGCACAGCTGGGCGCAGTTGCCGTGATACAGCGCCGGGCCCTTGGCCTTGAACCAGGTATAGGTCGTGTAGCCGGGCACCGCGTCCACCTTGCCCCCGAGCGACGGAACCCACCATGAGTGGATCACGTCGATCGAGGTGATGCTGAGCACGACCACGGTGCCCTCCGGAACGACCATCTCCTGGAAGGAGTAGGGCAGCTTGGAGGCGAACGGATCGTGTTGACAATTGGCGCCGTACACGTAGCGCCAGATGTACTGCCGGCCCTGAACGCAGATCGTCAGCTTCTTCCCGTTGGGCGGACTCGGCTGGGTCAGCGAGGATTCGAGGAACGGGGCGCTCGAGTTGGGCGGGTTGAGGATGCTCGGCAGCTTGACGAACGTGACCACGGTGAGCACCACGAGGATCGCCGCGGCGGCGATCGTCCAGGCGATCTCCAGACGCGTGTTGCCGTGGATCTGGGCCGCCGTGCGGACCTTCTTGGCGCGGAACTTATAGACCGAATAGACCAGCGCCCCTTCGACGATCACGAACACGACGGCCGCGATGTACAGGATGATCAGGTACAGCGAGTGGATCTGGTTCGCGTTCGGCGAGCCGCCGGTCTTGGGAGTGATGAAGTTCGCGAACGCGCTCGGCGCGAGCACCAGCGAGACCACGACGGACGACGCGAGCGCTGCGATCACGAGCCGGGGCGTACGGCGTCGGCGCTTGGCGTCGGTGGCGTCGGGTCGCAAGGCTGCGCGATTCTATCTAGGAGGCCCCCGCCTTGATCCCCGCGCGGTGGGTCGTTGCGGGTGCCACAAGCCGACCGCGGGACCAGGGCCGGACCGGGCAGTCCATATACTCGCCGCCCTTGCGCGGACGGAGGGCCATCAAAGCTACGGCTTGGGTCCTGGTCGCGACGGGCGTGGCGCTGCCCGTCCTACGACGACGGCTCAAGATCCCGCCGGCGGTGGTGCTCGGCGGCGCTGGCCTCACCCCGGCGGCGCTGTGCGTGGCGGTCCCCCGGTCCCGGGCCCGCGACGCCGGGGTGTGCGTGCTCAACATGTGGGCCTACCTCGCGGCGTACGAGATGCCAAACGACGACCCCGCGAGGCTCGAAGCCCGGGTGCTCCTCGACTATCCGGTCGCGATCGATCGGGTCCTCGGTCTCGGGGTGCCGCCGACGCTACGCCTCCAGCGCGCGTTCTCGGCGCCGGGCGCGGTCAACCGGTTCGAGCGCGTCCTGGTGTGGTGCCACTGGATGTGGTTCTTCGTGCCCCATGCGACCGTCGCGTACGTGTGGTGGCGGAAGCCGGAGCGGTTCCCGAGCGCGGCGGCGCGGATGTACGGCGTGTTCGACGCCGGCGCGGTGTTCTACTGGTCGATCCCGACCGCGCCGCCGTGGTATGCGGCCGCGAGAGGTCGCCTCGAGGACGGCGAGACGCTGCGCGTCCGGCGCATGATGATCGAGTACGGAGAGCAGTTCTGGGGCGAACGCTGGGGTGCCCTTTACGATGTCCTCGGAGGAAATCCGCTGGCTGCCATGCCGTCGCTGCACTTCGCCACGTCTCTCATGGCCGCGCACCTGCTCTCGGAAGTCGGGCCCGTCGCGGGCACCCTCGGGTGGATTTACGCCGCCACGCTGGGCCTCGCGCTCGTGTATCTCGGGGAGCACTATGCCGCCGACCTGATCGGCGGAGCGGCGCTGGCGGAGGGCGTGCGCGCCGCGGCGCCGCGCCTGGAGCCGGTCTACCGTCGGCTGTCGGCGGGTCTGCAGGCGCTCGAACTACGCGCGGGGACGTAGTTTGCGGCCAGGGGGAAAGCGACAGGACGCAACTGATGACCACCTGAACGGGTCGCGGCCGCCGGTCGCAGCCTCGGGATCAGGACGAGAGCCGACGGACAGGAACGGCGACGAGGGGCCGCGCGTCGTGCTCACGCGCCGGCGGGTGCTCGGGACCCTGCTGTTCGTCGCCTCGGCGCTCGCGTTTTTGTACTTCGTGCTTCCGAAGTTGCTCGGCCTGCACGAGACGTGGGACCGCATCCAGCACGGCAACGGCTGGTGGTTTGCGCTCGCCGCGCTGCTCGAGGTGTGCTCGTTCGGCGGCTACGTGTGGTTGTTCCGCGGCGTGTTCGTACGGGGGGAAAGCAAATCGTCGGCGGCGCCTGGCGGCGGCGCCTCAGCGCGGATCGACTGGTCCGCGAGCTACCAGATCACGATGGCCGGCCTGGCCGCGACGCGGCTGTTCGCCGCGGCCGGGGCGGGCGGGATCGCGCTGACCGCGTGGGCGCTCCGCCGCTCTGGGATGCGGGCGCGCACCGTCGCCTGCCGGCTGATCGCGTTCACCGTGATCCTGTACGCGGTCTACATGATCGCGCTCGTCGTCGATGGCGTCGGCCTGTATCTCGGCGTGATCCCGGGCGGCGGCTCGTTCGCGATCACGATGGGGCCCGCGATCTTCGGCGCGATCGTGATCGTCGTGTTCCTGGGGATGTCGATGCTTCCCAGCGACATGCCCGGAATGGTCGGACGGCTCACCGCCGGCGGGGGTCGGCTCGAACGGCTCGGGATCCGCGTGGCGCAAGCGTCCGCGACCGCCGCCAGCGGGATCCGTACCGCGATCGACCTCGTGCGTGCCCGCAACACCAGCCTGCTCGGGGCCGTCGCGTGGTGGGGATTCGACATCGCCGTGCTGTGGGCGTGCTTCCACGCGTTCGGCGCCTCGCCACCGAAGGGCGTGATCGTCATGTCGTATTTCCTCGGGATGCTCGCGAACACGCTCCCGCTTCCCGGCGGGATCGGCGGCGTCGACGGCGGCATGATCGGCGCGTTCGTGGCGTTCAATGTCGACGCCGAGCTGGCTGTGATCGCGGTGCTCGCGTACCGCGCGTTCGCGTTCTGGCTGCCGACACTGCCCGGCGCCGTCGCGTACCTGCAGCTGCGGCGCACGGTCCAGCGCTGGAGCGACGAGTCCGCCGCGCTCAGCCGGGCGGCCGATCCGGTGTAATAGGCGTCATGCCCCTTTCAATCCAACGCTATACTTTTTGAAGTGGACGATCAGCGAATAGAGAAGGTGATCATCGTCGGCAGCGGTCCGGCCGGCTACACCGCCGCGCTGTACACCGCCCGCGCGAACCTCGAGCCGCTCGTCATCGAGGGGTTCGCCTGGGGCGGCCTGCTTCAACAGACGACCGACGTCGAGAACTACCCCGGGTTCCCGCAGGGGATCATGGGTCCGGAGCTGATGCAGCACTTCCGCGACCAGGCCGAGCGTTTCGGCGCGCGCCTTGAGACCGACGACGTGACGCAGATCGAGATCTCCCCCGACGGCGGGCTGCACAAGGTTTGGACGAGCGACGAGATGTATCTCACCCGGTCGGTGATCCTCGCGATGGGCGCTCAGCACCGTAAGCTGGGCGTCCCCGGCGAGATGGAGCTCTCGGGACGAGGCGTCAGCTACTGCGCGACGTGCGATGCGGCGTTCTTCCGGGACGCGCCGACGCTGATCGTCGGCGGCGGCGACTCCGCGATGGAAGAGGCGATGTTCCTGTCGAAGTTCGCCAAGAAGGTCGCGGTCGTGAACCGCAGGGACGAGTTCCGGGCGTCGAAGATCATGCTCGAGCGAGCTCGCGCGATCCCCAATATCGAGTGGATCACCCCGTACGCCGTCGAGGAGTTCAGCGGCGGCGATGGGAAATCGCTCGCGGTGGCGCGGCTTCGGAACGTCGCGGATGGCTCGATGCGTGAACTCGAGGTGACCGGGGCGTTCATCGCGATCGGCCACGAGCCGCAGTCACAGCTCGTCGAAGGCCAGGTCGAGACAGACGCCGCCGGCTACGTCGTCACCCAGGGCCGTTCGACGCTGACCGGCGTCCCTGGCGTGTTCGCCGCCGGCGATCTCGTCGACCACACCTACCGTCAGGCCGTCACCGCCGCCGGATCGGGCTGCCAGGCCGCGCTCGACGCCGAGTGGTATCTGCGCGACACGCCGTTTCCGGGCGCCGACGTCGTGAGCGAGGCCAGCGCCGCGGCACAGGCGCGCGCGTAAGCGCTCCGCGCCCCTGTAAAACGCCCGAAGGCACCCCCCGTCCCGGGCGCTTCCGGGACATAAGCATGTGGGGAATGCTTATGTCCCCAAAGTGGGTCGCAAGGGGGGAGGTTTCGGGCCTAATACATGGTGCGCGTCCGCTCGCTATTCCTCGTCCGGGCCCCCCAGTCGGCACCAGTGCGGACGTGCACCGGAGCCAGGCTAATAAGGGCAGCCGTCCGCCGGGCCCCAGTTGGCCGACGGCGGCGACTTGAACATCGACAGCGCGAAGTCCTGGGTCCAGGTCCCGGAGCCGCTGGCCCAGCCCCGGACCGCATGGGTGCTCACGCCGGTCCCGACGTTGCCGTAGGTCGGGTTGAGGATGTTCTGGCAGTGTCCGGTGCTCGCCATCCAGGCGTTGACGACGCCCCTCGGCGTCTCGAAGCCGGTGGCGATGTTCTCGCCGGCGCTACGCCACACGTAGCCGGCGGCGCTGATCCGCCCGGCGAAGTTCGTGCCGTGGCTGAACACGTCGCTCGAGACCATCGCGTTCGTCCATCCCTGCGCCGAGCGATCGAGCTGCCGGGAGGCGTGGAGCGGCGGCAGGTGACGGCTCGTGCGCTGCTGGTTGATCAGGCACACGACCGCGGCGCGAAGTGCCTGGACGGAGGTGCGGCCCACGGCCGCGTTCGCGTCCGCACAGCCGACGGCCGCGCGGGCATGCTGGACGCCGGTGTGATGATTGGCGCCGGAGGCGCTAGCGGTCGCCGCCGGGACGACGGTCAGCGCGGCGGCCGAGAGAAGGGTCACGAGCGAGATCGCGAGACGCGACAAGCGATGGAGACCGGCCCGCGCTGCGGTTGAACGCTTGAGGCGGCGGCCGGGCATCGCGGGGAGAATCGACAAGAACGCCACCTCCCTCACAGGCTGCGCGGCTTAAATGGCCGGTTGGTCGACAAAACTGATGCGAAAGTGGCTCGGGCGGACACAGAACGTCCTTAGTCCGGGTCCTCCCACGAACCCCGGCGGCCAAATACCCGCAAACGGCTTGGCTAAACCTCGTAGCCGAAGAAACCTTCGCCCGTCTGTCGGCCGAGTCGCCCGGAGATCGCGAGCGACCGCAGCAACGGGGCGGCGCGGTAGCGCTCCTCCCGGCGCTCGTCGTACAGACCGTCGAGCACGGATAGGACGTGGTCGAGGCCGATTGCGTCGGCCCAGTCGAGGATCCCGCGGGGGTAGTTCAGGCCGTGGACCATTCCCGCATCGACGTCCGCGGCGCTTCCCACGCCCTGGGCGAGCGCGAACGCGGCCTCGTTGACCACCTGGCAGACGATCCGGCCGAGCACCAGACCGGGTGCGTCGGCGACCCAGGCCGTGTGCTTGCCGAGCGTCTGAAAGAAGCGTTCGGCGGCGGCGGCCGCGGCCGCGGCCGTATCGGGGCCCCGCGTCAGCTCGACCAGGCTTGTCTCCTCGAGCGGCGGGAGCGCGTGGAAGCCGACGGCAGCGCCGCCCGGGTCGAGCATCCCGAGCGAACCGGCGGCGCAGCAGATCGCCTGCGGGCCGCCCTGGAGAGGAGCTTCGAGATCGTCGCCCAGGCTGCAGTCGAGGATCAAGAACGGCGGCTCTCGACCCTGCGCCTCATCGGGGAACGCCACCGCCCAGCCGGCGGCCGACGCGGCGCTCTCGAGCTCCTGCGCGAGCGCGGAGTTGCCGGCGATCACGATCAACCCATCGCCGCCGCCGGCGGTCAAGGGCTCGGGGTCGGCCGGCCGGTACGAACCGGTGCCGTCGCCGTAGTCGTAATACCCGCGCCCGCCCTTGCGGCCCGTACGGCCGGCGGCGACCGTCCGCACCGTGATCGGCGATGGGCGCCACCGGGGCTCGCCGAAGCTCTGCTCGTAGAAGGATCGCGAGACGTCGAGGCCGGTGTCGACGCCGACCAGATCCATCAGCTCGAACGGCCCCATCCGGAAGCCCCCGGCAAGCCGACAGACGCGGTCGATCTCCTCGATCGGGGCGATCCGCTCCTCGAGCAGCTTGAGTGCCTCCAGGCCGAACGGCCGGTTGCAGCGGTTGACGAGGAACCCCGGGCCGTCGGCGGCGTCGATCACGTGCTTTCCCATCGCCTCGCCGGTCGCCCGGGCGAGCGCCAGCGCCGGCTCGGACGACTGCTCACCGGCGACCACCTCGAGCAGGCGCATCACCGGGGCGGGATTGAAGAAGTGCATGCCGACGACGCGTTCGGGTCGCATGGCTGCGCTCGCCACCGCGGTCACGAGCAGCGACGACGTGTTGGTCGCGAGCACGCATTCGTCGGACACGACCCGTTCGGACAGCCGCGCGAACAGCTCGCGCTTGATCTCAAGGCGCTCGGGCGCTGCCTCGATCACGAGGTCACACGAGGCGAAGTCCTCGAGCGCCGGGGCTGCCTCGAGCCGCCCGGACGCCTCCTCGGCCTCCGACTCGCTCAGGCGCCCGCGCTCGACGGCCCGCTCCAGGCGCGCCCGGATCCCCTCGAGACCGCGTTCGAGCGCGGCTCCGTCGGGGTCGTGCAGGAGCGTCCGCGCCCGCGAGAGGCAGGCGAGCTGCGCGATCCCGGCGCCCATCGTGCCGGCGCCGGCGACGCCGATCGTGCCGGCCGGTCCGGGGATAGGGATCATGCCGTCCGCGGAGGCCGGGCGTTTACGCGGGAACCAGCGCGTTGATCCCCGTCAGGGCGCGCCCGATGATCAGCTTCTGGATCTGCGACGTGCCCTCGTACAGGGTCGTCACGCGCGAGTCGCGGAGGTACCGCTCGACCGGGTAGTCGTCGACGTAGCCCGAGCCGCCGTGGACCTGAATCGCCGCGTTCGCGCACCTGACCGCGGCCTCGGTGGCGTAGAGCTTCGCGATGGAGGTCTCGGTGGTGTTCGGCTTGCCCGTGTCCTTCAGGTACCCGGCGCGCCACACGAGCATCCGCGCCGCGTCGGTCTCGAGCGCCATGTCGGCGAGCATCTCCTGGACGAGCTGGAAGCTCGCGATCGGGCGGCCGAACTGCTGGCGTTCCTTCGAGTAGCGAATCGAAGCATCGAGGCAGCCCTGGCAGATCCCGACGCAACCGGCGGCCACGCTGTAGCGCCCGGAGTCGAGCGAGCTCATCGCGACCTTGAAGCCGTCACCGACCTCGCCGAGGATCGCGTCGTCGGGAACCTCGACGTCGCTCAGCGAGATC
The DNA here is from genome assembly GCA_963849675.1 of uncultured Solirubrobacterales bacterium. Classification (GTDB taxonomy): domain Bacteria; phylum Actinomycetota; class Thermoleophilia; order Solirubrobacterales; family Solirubrobacteraceae; genus Palsa-465. The sequence continues at coordinate 540,009 of CAWKIW010000004.1, forward strand.
TCCGCGGTGTCGGACCCGCGCAGGCCGAGCTTGTGGTGCACGGGCCGCGGCTGGTAGCCCGGCTGGTCGGTGTCGACGAGGAAGCAGGCGAGCCCGCGGTGAGCCAGATCGGGGTCGGTCTGTGCGAATACGAGCGCGAGCTTGGCGTAATTGCCCATCGAGATGAACATCTTGGCGCCGTTGATCACCCAGCCCGCGTCGGTCTTCTTGGCTCGGGTGCGCTGGTTGGCGGCGTCGGATCCGGTGTCGGGCTCGGTCAGGCCGAAGCACCCGAGCCACTCCCCCGAGCACAGCTTCGGCAGGTAGTGCTGCTTCTGCTCCTCGGTGCCCCAGCGCACGAGCGCCGAGCACACGAGCGACGTCTGGACCGACACCACCGTCCGCATCGCCGAGTCCCCGCGGCCGACCTCCTCGACGATCAGCCCGTAGGTCAGATAGTCCAGTCCGGCCCCGCCGTATTCCCGCGGCACGATCGCTCCGAGGTATCCCTGGGCCGCGATCTTCTCGATCAGTTCGAGGTCGAAATGCTCGTTGCGATCGTTCTCGCGCGCGCGCTCGACGATCTCGTTATCGGTGAAAGCACGCGCCGTCTCGCGGACCAGGCGCTGCTCGTCGGTGAGCTCGAAGTCCATGCCGGGGACGCTACCGGAGCGGGGGCGGCGGTGGGAGCCGCCCCCGCTTTCCGGTGCGTCCCCTGCCCTTAGGAGGCGGGCGGGAGCGACGCCGGCGGCGACACCACCGCCGATACGGTGATCGTCACCGGTGCCGACGCGCCACCGACGTTGCCGCGATCGCCGGTGATCCGGGCGCGGAACTGGTACTGGCCGGCCTTGCCGAACGTCCAGGCGAACTGGAACGTCGAAGCGTTGGTCACGAACCGGACCTCCTCGTTGTGCCAGTTACCGTCGGCGCCGAGGCGCTGCAGGTAGATCACGTGACCGGCCTTGTCGGGGAGGACGGTACCGGTGAACGTGACGCGGCCCCCGATCTCCGAGGTGGTCGAGCTCGGCGTCAGGGTGAGCACGTCCTGCACGCCCTCAAACAGGGTCGCGCTGTGACGCCGCGGAGCCAGCGTGGTCCGCACCTGATACACGGTGTTGAAGCTCGGCACCTGAGGCACGAACGTGTAACTGCCGTCCGATCCAGTCGTCGTGTCGGCAATCGGAGTGAACTGACTCTGATAGCCATTCCGAGCCCATAGTGTCACCGCCGTGTTTGCCTCGCCGGTGGTCGACGAACTCGACTGATCGAGCACGCCCGAGATCGTCACGGACTGACCATAAGAGATTAGCTGATCGGAGCTCTGAATCGTGAATCCCGGCACCTGCTTCTGCTGGACCGCCACGGTGATCGGGTTCGCGGTCCCGGCGATGTTGCGGGTGTCGCTCGGGAACAGGACGCGGACGGTGTGGTCGCCGGCGAACCGCCACCGGTAGGTGATCGAGTAGTTCGATCCGCCGTCGAGGCGTCCGCTCTTGAGGTCACGCCAGTTACCGTCAGCTCCCTGCTCCTGCAGGACGACGCGCTCGAAGGCGTGATTCGGCGTGACCGTTCCGGTGAATGTCACGGGCTGACCGGTGACCGCGGTCGTCGTACTCGCGGCGAGGCTGACCAGCGCCGAGACGCGCTCGAACACGGTGCGGCTGTGGATCTGGTGGATCCCCTGCTCGCGTACGAACCAGCTGCGGTTCGTGAGCACGACGTCCTCGGCGCGAGTGAAGTCATAGAAGCCGCGCGAGTCGGTCGTCGTTTGGCCGACCTTCGTGTAGCCGCGGAACGATCCGGCCAGATGGTGATACAGAACGATCGTCTGTCCGGCGACTGGGCCGACGTTCAGCTGGCCGTAGATAATCACACCCTCCCCGGCGTCAATCGGGTTAGGGATCGCGTTGATGGTAAGGCCGCGATTGTGCCTTGGCGCGGCGCTGGCGATGCTAGTCACGGCACCGGCCGCGAGCGTTGTCACCAGCGTGGCGAGCACGGCAAGGCGAAGGCGCATGAGGCTCCTTTCCCAGCGGTGGTGTGTTTAGTGCCTCCGCTGGGATTCCCGGCTCCCTACCAGGCGGCGGCTATTGGAAACGCCCCTGAAAACACACTCTCGAGGAGGAAGTTGCGCTCATGTCTAGACTCGCGTTCCGTGGACCCGTTTACAGTGGTGGTGGTCGGTGGCTTAGTGGCGGTCGGGGCGGTCTTCTGGCTGCTCGGGAGGTACTACCCGGGGTCCGGGCTGGAGCAGATCGGGCAGAAGTCGGGCCGCGAGCTCGTCGAGCGGCGCGAGGCGCTCGAGGCCGAGGACCTCGATCAGATGCTGGCCGCGCACAACGAGCGCCGGCGGGAGAGGGGAGAGGCCGAGGTCACTGCCGAGGAGGTCGAGGCCCGGGTCCTGGGTGAGCTGTCCGAGCAGCGCCGGCGCCACGAGGGTTGATCAGCGCTGGCTCGCTGCCTGATCATCGGCTGTGGCTGTCGTGGGCTGTCACTCGCACGCGAGCTGATCGCGGCCGGCCACGCGGTTCGGGCGACGACGCGCGACCCGGGGCGCCGCGGCGAAATCGAGGCAGCGGGCGCGGAGGCGGTGATCGGCGATCCCGACGTGGTCGGCACGCTCGCGCGCTCGCTCGAGCACGTGAGCGTCGCGTGCGTGCTGCTCGGCTCGGCCGTCGGGTCGCCCGAGCAGCTGGCGGCACTTCACGGCACGCGGTTGGACATGCTGCTCACCCGGATGGTCGACACAACCGTGCGCGGGATCGTGTACGAGGCGTCCGGCTCGGTCGACCCCGCGGTTCTCCGCGCCGGCGCGGCACTCGTGCGAGCGCGCTGCGAGGACGCCCGGATCCCCTACGTGCTGCTCGATGCTGATCCCGCCGACCGTCGGGGTTGGACGACCGCCGCTGGGGCCGCGGTCCACAGCGCGCTCGATGGCGGCCCGGATAGCCCACGATAAACTGAAAATCAAAATAAGTAAAAGGCGACCGGAATTCACAGGAGGACGTATGGCGGACTATGCGAACGACGTATTGGTCGAGCCGGAATGGCTCGAGCAGCACCTGAACGACGACTCGATCAGGATCGTCGAGGTCGACGAGAATCCGGCGCTCTACCGCGAGGCCCACATTCCGGGCGCGATCGGTTTCGACTGGCGACTGGATCTCCAGGACCAGGTCAAGCGTGACTTCCTCGGTCCCGACGAGTTCGGCGCGCTGTTCGGCAGCCGCGGCATCTCGGGCGACCACCAGGTGATCCTGTACGGCGACCGGAACAACTGGTTCGCGGCCTACACCTACTGGTACCTGAAGTACTACGGGCACGACAACGTGAAGCTGTTGAACGGACCGCGGGAGCGTTGGATCTCCGAGGGGCGCCCGACGACCGTCGAGGAGCCGAGCTATCCCGAGACGACGTTCATCGCGACGGCCGGCGACGACTCGATCCGCGCGAAGCGCGACGAGGTCCTGGCCGCGCTCAAGGATTCACGCGAGCTCGTCGACGTGCGCTCGCCTCAGGAGTACTCCGGCGAGCTGATCGCGATGCCGGGATACGAGAACGAGGGCGCCCAGCGCGCCGGCCACATCCCCGGCGCCAAGTCGATCCCGTGGGCCCAGGCGGTCAAGGAGGACGGGACGTTCAAAGCCGCCGAGGAGCTCCGGGACCTGTACGGGGGCAAGGGTGTGTTGTCGGGGGAGCCGATCATCGCGTACTGCCGGATCGGCGAGCGTTCGGCGCACACGTGGTTCGTGCTCCACGAGCTGCTCGGCCAGCCCGACGTCAAGAACTACGACGGGTCGTGGACCGAGTGGGGCAACCTCGTCAACGTGCCGATCGAGAGGGGCTAAGGCGCCGCCGTCAGGCGCCGCCGACCATCCCTGAGGCGCCGCCGTCAAGCGCCGCCGACCATCTTATGGACCCGGCCCGCCGATCCGGGTTTCTCCAGCAGCGGCCCGATCCGGTCGAACAGGTCGGCCAGGATCCGGGCCGTTGCTCCCCAGATCAGATGGTCGCCGACCAGGTAGGTGTCGGTCCGGATCGGAATGCCTCGGCGTGTCAGTCGCCGGCGGGCGTATCCGGCGAGCAGCGCGGTGACCGGCAGCTCGAGTACCTCTGACACTTCGCGCACGCTCGGCGTCCAGGTCCTTCCCGGCTCGATCAGGCCCACGAACGGATACACCGCGTAGCCGGTGGCGATCGTTGGCGTGGGCTGCAGCGCGCCGACGATGTCGACCGCGTCCGGGGGGAGTCCGATCTCTTCCTGCGCCTCCCGCAGCGCGGTCGCGCGCAGGTCCTGCTCGCCCTCGTCGTAGCGTCCGCCCGGGAACGAGATCTCGCCTGGGTGCCGGCGCAGATCGTCGTTCCGCTTGGTGAACACGGCGTGGAGCCGGCCGCGTTCGAGGTACAGAGGGACCAGCACCGCGGCGTCGGTTCGGCCTCGCACATCGAGGGTCATCGCGTCCTCGGTGGTCAGCAGCACCCGCCGGAGATCGTCCGCGAGGTGATCGTTGGCCGATGCCATTCGCGGACTATATTCGCGGTGTGACGCGGGCCTTGATCGTGGTCGACGTGCAGAACGACTTCTGTCCCGGGGGCGCGCTCGCGGTCCCCGACGGCGACGCGGTGGTCGAGGCGGTCAACCGGATGGCGGCCGACGCGCCGTTCGTGATCGCCACGCGCGACTGGCACCCGCCAGACCACGGATCGTTCAGCGCGCATGGCGGAACCTGGCCGGTGCATTGCGTGCGGGGGACGGAGGGGGCCGAGCTCCACCCGGATGTGGACCGCGGGCGGATCGATGCGGTCGTAGACAAGGGCCAGGCGTCCGATCGCGAGGGGTACTCGGGCTTCGAGGGCACCGAGCTCGAGCGGCTGCTGCGCGAGCACGACGTCGACGCGGTCGACGTGGCCGGGCTTGCCCTCGACTACTGCGTGAAGGCCACGGCCCTGGACGCCAGGCGCGCCGGGTTCGACGTCACGGTTCACCGTGGCGCGACGCGTGGTGTGGAGGTCTCCCCCGGGGACGGCGAGCGGGCCGTCGACGAGCTGCGCGCGGCGGGTGTGGAGGTCGTCGACTAAACCGTCGCCGGCTGGACCAGCTCGACGCGCTCGTCGAAGCTGACCTCGCCGTCGAGCGTCCGGTGCACCGGGCACTTGGCGGCGATCACACGCAGGCGCTCGACCTGCTCGTCGGTGCAGTCGCTGGGGAGTCGCAACACGAGCTTGAAGTTCGTCATGCACCCCCGCTCGGCGCGGCGCGTACTCGCACTGGACCTCGACCGGCCCGATGTCCCATCCCTTGCGCTTGGCGTACATCTCGATCGTGACCGCGGTGCACGAGGCGAGGCTCGCGGCGAGCAGCTCCTGCGGGCTCGGGCCATCGTCGTCGCCGCCGTGCTCCGCCGGCTCATCGGCCGTCAGCCGATGGTGTCGTACGTCGATGCGGTGCGTGAATGCTGTCCGTGCGGAGCGGCGCGCGATGGCCTTCATCGTCCTGGTCCTCGCTTGTAGAAGATGGTCACGGTTCTCATCGTAGCGGTGCTTTTGCGGTCCGTTGCAGGTTGGTTCGGGCTATTCGGACAGGGGGTTGAACACCAACCCGGTAGGGACCTTGGGGAAGAAGTAGGTCGACTTCGGAGGCATGCTCTCGCCGGCGCCGGCGACCTCGCGCACCTGCTCGATCGGGGTGGCGGCGACGAAGAACGCGGCGTCGTAGTCGCCGTCGTTGACGAGTTGGAGAGCTTGGTCGAAGTCGCGGGCGTACCCGAGCCCCGCGAGATGGTCGATGTCGTCGTCCGTCATCCCGAGCGCGCCTTTCAGGATCAGCGCCTCGAGCACGGCGGTGTCGAGCCGGCGGTACGGCGCCGCGTGATCGGCAGAGCGCGGCGTCGGCGATCGCCTGGTCCTTGAGCGTGAGCATCCACGGCTGGCGGAAATGGGCGTCGATGTAGCCGAGACTGACCGGCTGCCCGTACGCCGGGACGAGCTCGTCGGTGCTGTCGAGTCGCCTGATGTCGAAGTCCCGTCTGATGACGTTCGCGAGCGTCTCCTGCTGGTCGGGGCGCAGGTCGCGGAGCAGGCGGTGGGTCGGGAACACGGTCAGCCCGGGATCCTCGAGCGCGACCAGGCACATCAGCACGTAGCGGTGGGGGCCCTCGCCGCCGATCTCCTCCGCGTACACGCGCGCGGTCTCGTAGCGGTGGTGGCCGTCGGCGATCAGCAGCTCGGAGGTTTCGAGGGCCTCGTGGATCGCGTCGATCGTGGCCGGGTCCTCGATCCGCCAGAGGCGGTTGACGGTCCCGTCGTCGTCGGTGGACTCGCCCCAGGGTGGGTTGCCGTACGTCGCCTTGGCGAGGGCGCCGGTGACGTCGCCGGCGGGATCGGCGAACAGCGAGAAGATCGGCGACAGGTTGGCCCTGGTCGCGCGGGTGAGCCGCAGCCGGTCCTCCTTCGGACCGGGGTGGGTGCGCTCGTGGGGGCGGATCCGGCCCGGCCCGTAATCCTCCACGCGCACGCGCGCGAGGAACCCGGTCCGCGTGCGGATCTGCCCGTCGGGGCCGGTGTATCGCTGCTCGAGCGGCCATAGCGCCGGCAGCTCGTCTCGGATGATCACGCCCTCGTCGCGCCACGCCGACGAGCAGGCGCGCCGCATTGTCGTAGGGGTGGATGCCGATCGGCAGGTCGATCCGGACGACGTTGTACGGCGAGCTGGCCTCCAGGTCGGCTCGCTGGTCGGCGTCGATCACGTCGTAGGGAGGGGCCACGACGTCCTGGAGACCCCCGGTTCGGTCCAGGTCGTAATGCAGCGCCCGCAGCGGTTCGACATCGGCCATGCCGGCGCCTCAGGCTACCGACTCACCCGGCCGTCGGCGGTCGATGCACCCGGGCGCCGACAACTGCCGGCAGTACATAAGATCGGGGCGCCGGCAAGTCGGCGGTCACAGATCGGGGCGCCTGCGGCGGCGATCGGGGCGCCCGGATTCGAACCGGGGACCTCAAGCACCCAAAGCTTGCGCGCTAACCAGGCTGCGCTACGCCCCGTGCATGGGCCGTCGAGTGTAGTGGTCGGGCAATCCGCGGAGCAGGCGTTCGAAGATGCCCTTGAGCGTCGCCTTGCCGTAGGCGTGCGATCCGTCGTACATGGTCAGCACCGCTATGGACACGCGCGCGCAGCCGCGGACGAGCAGCGCGACCTGGTGGTCGAGCAGCCCCGTGCCGTAGCCCCAGCCGCCCTTGAAGTAGAGCTTCCAGCCTTTCGGGCGCGACCTCGCCGATGCCCCAGCGCTCCGACGGCACGATCCGCGGCGAGCAGCGACATCGCGTACGCCCGGTGGCGTTTCGCTATGTAGCTGTCGATGCGCAGGAAGAACCTCGTCTGGTCGGCGGCGGTGATCTCGGTCTCGCCCCAGATCGGGGAGGTGGCGAAGTGGGTCATCCCGACGCGGCGGGCGAGTTGTCGGAGCGCGCCCTGGCCGACGGTGTCGAACACGATCTGGGCATCGTCGTTGTCTGACTCGGTGATCATCGGGCCGAGGATGGATTTCTCGCGAGCGGTCAGCGCTCGGCCCCTGGCCCACGGTTCGTCCAGGTAGGCGACCATCAGCATCGCCTTGACCACGCTCGCTGACCACTCGTCGTGGTCGGGCCGGTAGGCGTAGAACCGGCCGTCGCTGGTGCGCACCGCGAACGCGATGTCGCCGGCCCTCGTATTCGTGTAGCCGATCGCCGCAAGCATGTGCGGATGCCAGACCTCGTCGAGCGGCTTGCCGACGCCGGGGACGAGGCACTGGGCCGCGGGTTTCGCGGGCGTCTGCGCGGGCGCCCGTGACGCGCCGGACGCGCCGAGCCACGCCACCATCGCTGTGGCGACGCCGAGGGCGGCGATGCGCGGGGAGCGGAGCCGGCGCAGGGACACGCCGGCATTGTTCCCGTTCGGGGGGACACCGCGCCGGCGGCTTGTGTGTGACAAGCGCCGGCGGTGAACCTAGAGAGAGAAAAACTCTGGGCGCGAGTCTGACAGTGGAGCGCGCTTTGAATCAGTCACTCAAAAGAGGACAAGCTGCGCGGCAGACCACAAGCTCCTGACGTCTGCTCTTCGCTTCGTCTTGGCTCGCGCCCTGCCGACAACCTACGCCGCGCCCGGCGGGGCGGCAAGACCCACGAACAGGTGCACCCCGCAAATACCGGGAACAAGTCGGTTAGAGGCGGGCGAGCGAGCGCCCCCGGCAGGACTCGAACCTGCGGCCCACGGCTTAGAAGGCCGCGGGTGAGGTTCTGGCGCCCGTAGTCACAGGCAGATTCAGGGTGCGCTGATTACCCAGTATTTGCGTGTGTTTCTGAGCCAGCAAGGTTGCCCGGATACGGTTGCCCGATAGCGACGGTTGCCCGAGCCGTTGCCCGATGTCTGGGCGTGCGTTGTATAGCTGGATGCTGTGACCCGTCCCTCAGACCACCTCGCGACCGTTTATCCGTGATCGCGCGAGCGGCCCGCACTGGTACGGCAAAGTGGTCGCGCGACGGCCGTCCGGTCGATCCGCGCGCTGGGCCGCGCGTGGGTGCGAACCGGATGGCACGACGGGTGGCTGGCAACGCCGCGGCGGAGCGCCGCCGGAAGGCGCGCTGACCGAGGCCCAGGCAGCCGCGCGCATGCTCGAACTCGTCCGCGAGCACGACAGCGAGGAGACCCGGATCGAGGCCGACGCCGAGGAGCGGCGCCGGCGCGGCGTCACCTTCCGTGAGCTGGCCGGCGAGTGGATGGACTACCTCGAGCACGAGAAGGGCGCGAAGCCCTCGACGCTGCGCGACTACCGCTGGCTGCTGGCCGAGCCGGGCCAGCCCCACCGGCGGGGTACGGGGCGCTCGCCGGGGTTACTGATGGCCACCTTCGGCGATTGCGCGGCACAGCGCGATCACGACGCAAGGACGTCGCCGACTACCTCCGCCGCCTCGACAGCGACGGAGCGACGCCGCGCACGGTGAACAAGCAACGCCAGGTGATCAGCGCGATCTACGGCTACGCGCATGCGCGAGGACACCTACCGGCTCGACCGTCAACCCGGCGGCCGCCACGACCAAACGGCGCGAGCCGCCGCCGGCGGTCCTCGACTTCTACGAGCCCGAGGAGGTCGAGGCGATCGCCCGGGCGGCCGAGGCGGGAGCTCACCGGGAGGTCACGAGGCTGACGTACGACGATGCCGGAGCTGGCGGCCCGCGCGCGCGGAGGATCGCCAGGACGCCGAGCTGCTACCGCAGTCGCCGGCTTACACCGGCCTGCGCTCGGCGAGCTGCTCGCGCTGCGCTGGGAGGACGTCAACCTCGCCGACCGCCGCCTCGTCGTCCATCGCGCCCTCAGCGACCGGATCGAGGGTCCGACCGAAGAGCTGGCAGGCACGCTTCCTGCCGATCGCCGATCCGACGGCCAAGGCATTCGCTCGGCTCGCCGAGCGGGGCGAGTTCATCGGCGCCGACGACTACGTGTTCTGCTCGCGCCTCGGCCGCCCACTCGACGGCTCGGCGCTCCGCCGCCGCTTCAAGCGCGCCGCGGCGGCCGCCGGCCTCCGCGTACTCCGCTTCCACGCGCTGCGGCACGGCGCCGGCTCGATGGTCGCCCGCCAGGCCGACCCGCGCTGGGTTCAGGGCTTCCTCGGCCACTCGAAGCTGACCACGACCGAGCGCTACCTGCACGCCAAGGCTCGGCCCGCAGGACGTCGACCTCTTGAATCGCGCGTTTGCGTCCGGTTCACGCCTGGTCGCGTCGTACGATCGAGACATGCCGGCGAGACAGCCTCCAGTGACCCGGTTGCCGTCCGGAACCCTCCGAGCGTGGGATCGGGCGGTGAACGAGCAGCCGCTGCCGAACACCGATCCGAACCGGACCGTCCTCGCTGGCGCCGGCGGGCGTCCGGCCACTCGCGACGAGCTTGTCGAGTTCGTGCGCGAGAACGACGCGCGGATCGCGCGCGAGCGCACTGGTCGGTGACCGACGCCGCGCCGCCGCTCGACCGAGGGGCGCTCCTTGCCTCGCTCGCGCGTCACGGAGTGAGGTTCGTGCTCGTCGGCGGTCTGGCGGCCCAAGCCCACGGCGCGGCGCGCGCGACAAAGGATGCGGACATCTGCCCCGAGTGGAGGAACGAAAACCTCGCTCGCCTGGCCGCCTCCCTCACAGAGCTCGGCGCGCGCTTGAAGATCGGCGAAGGCTCGGTCGAGACGCTCGAGCTCCAAATCGACGCCCGCACGATTCACGGTCTCGAGATCGGCGCGCTGGCGAACTGCAGCAGGCGACGTCGACATCCTGCTCGGCATCCCGTCGGCAAGTCGTCGGAAGTTCCTGCGCTACGAGCAACTCGCCGAGCACGCGACGGAGATTGAGGTCGACGGCCTGCGTGTCTCGGTCGCATCGCTCGACGACATCATCCGGTCGAAGGAGATCGTGGACCGCCCGAAGGACCGAGAGGCGCTGGAGGAACTGCGCTCGCTGCGGGCCTCCGGCGACACCGGCTAGCGAGTTTCCGAGATGTCCGAAGATGTCCTTGAAGACGCCCCAAGATGTCCCTCGAGGCCCCGTCGTTCCGGGTCGGACGTCGCTCTCGCCCGCCGTTATGTTCTTCGCCACGACGGCACTCGAAGTGCGAGTGTTCCGCGGAACCGTTTTCAGCGCCCCGGCGCGGCGGCGCAGTACACCTCGGCACAGGCCAAGCTGCCGGACATCTTGGGACATCTTGGGTCGTCAGCACCCAGTGCGTGGAGTGTGTTGCTGTTGTCGGCGGGGTGCTGATTGACGTTGGGGCGCGCCAGCGCCCCAACGCAGGTGCCAATCGGCGCGGACGGGCGTCGCTGTCAAGCAGCGCCGGCAACGGTGGCGCATCGATACGACTCGCGTACTGCGGAGTCGATCGAGGCGCTGCTTGACAGATCGACGACCGAACGACGCTACCAAGCGGCGGAAGATCGAACCGACCGGGCAGCAGCTCGCTGGCACGACGCGACTGCTCCTATTAGACCCCCAAAGGGGGAAGCGGTGCGATTAGCTGTCTTCGGCCGAACCGATGGTAATGGTCAGCTCGTTGCCATCCGCGTCTGTGACATGGGTGTGCCACTGCGGATCCGGGCGACCGCTTGCGGTTTCGTCTGCCCAGACCCTCAGCGCTTCAAGAAGATCGTGCGCCTCACGCTCGGTGAGCGTGACCCACGCGTTTTCAGGGAGCGACCGGGACCGGTCTCAGCGGATCCGTCGTCGATTCGCGGCACCGGGTGAAGTCTTCCATCCTCGCCCGCAACGTGCATCCGTGCTGCAATGATCGAGACCGACACGTTTCGAACGCTTGACCGGTGCGATCGAAAGGGAGTTCAGGCTGGTGGCTTGGGGGCGGGACGGTCGAGCTTGTCGAGCGCGAGTGGTGGACAGCGAAGCTCGCCGCTGCGGAATCGTCCGATCGGACGCAGAAGGCGGACCGTGACGCCGTGATCGTCGAGGTCGATGATTACGCCGTGCTCGCCCTGTAGGTAGCCGGGGCGGACGTTGCGGTTGATTCGGACGGGATCTCCGATGCACAGTTCGGCGAGTGCGGTCGCTGCTCGGACGGTGTGCAGCAGAGCGCGACGCGCATGGACGGCGTCGGCGATCGCGACGAGGTGGTGGTCGAGCTCGCCGGCCGCGATCTGGTCGAGAAGCAACCGCTCGGGCGTGTCTAAGGACGGTTGCTCGACCTCAGGCCAGAGCGGCGGGTGAGCATGTCGGTCAGCGCCGAGGGCCACGGTTGTGCAGATGATGTCGACGACGCCGGACCGATCGCCGGCACCCGACAAGCTGAACGCGCGGCCCGTTGTACGCGGTGAAATCGACCCCGCGAGCTGGCGGCGCTGTTGAGTCTCTCGATCAAAGGAGGAGCAGGGCAGTGGCGAGCTGGTCTCCGCACCGGCGCGCCAGACGAGCGTCACCCCACGTATGGTGGGCTCGATGCGAGCTTTGAGGAAGACGGCTACGCGACTCCCGAGGAGGCGACGCGCGAGGACATTCCCGTCAATTCGCGACGGTCGTCGGGACTCAGATTGAAGGCGATGCGGCGACGGTCTGGTTGCTGACGAATGACCGGCCTCCGTTTGAGGGTTGCGAAGTCCACTGTGTTCGTGAGCGGGGGAGGTGGCACGCAGACTCCGGCTTTCCGTTCAACGCCGGGTCCCAGACGACGTTCTGGAACGAGCGCGCGGCATGGGATGGTCCAATCGATAGCTGCATGAGCGCGGCCCGACTCGCTTAAGCGAACATGCGGCCCCAGTGTCAGTCGTGTCCGAGCCAAACCCGTGGGCCAACGGCCTGGAATTGACGCTTTTCGAGCTCTACGGCGAGCGCCTTGGCTTCGTCACCGCGCGCCTTGGTCGCGCGTGCCGTGAATTTCGAGAGTTCGTCTCGCGCAGACGCGACGATCGCGGTTGCTGCCTTGGGTGCAGCGGCGAACTCGTGGCGTAGCGTGACCCACCAGCCTGACGCCAGCCACAACACGACGTCCGCGTCAGCCTGGCCGCGCGAAAGGTCGGGCGCACCGAGCTTGACCTGCAGGTTGTGGCTCACAAGCTGTCGCTCTGGTCCTTGCGCCCGCAGCGTCACTGCCCAGAGCCGGTACGCATCCGGCGCCTCCCAATACGACCGCCGGTTGCTGCCGTGGGGATTCTCGCCGAGGGCCGCCGGCCGCGGAATAAGCAGATACGGCCCAACGGCCGAAGCGACGGCTGTCTTGTCGCTCGCGCGCACTTCCCAAAGCTACAGGGCGCGGCTCCGATGGGTGCCGGCTGAGGGTTCGGTTGAGATGCGTCGCGTACGACCGCCCGATTCCGCCTCGCTTCTCGTTTGGGCTCAAAAGCGACATCCGCCGGCGCGGCTCGACAGCCGTGATCGCGCTCCGAACGAGCTGTGGGCGGCTCGTCCGAACTCTCCGGCGGCGGGGTCGGGACGCAACCGTAACCCGCGGCCGGGCTCCGCCAATCAGGCGAGCTGAACGCCACGACGGTTGCCCGGAACGGTTGCCCGCTCACGACCAGGCTCTCGAAGCCGAGATCAGATAGCGGCAAATATGGCCGATTTGCAGCTGTTTCCTGTAGCGCCCCCGGCAGGACTCGAACCTGCGGCCCACGGCTTAGAAGGCCGTCGCTCTATCCAGCTGAGCTACGGGGGCGGGTACTGGAACAGTACGGGGGGCTAGAAGATGTTGTTGATCCGGCGCGCCATCAGATCGAGTCCGGCGCCGGCGGGGGAAGGCTCAGCTGTCGCACGCTCCAATCGTCACGCTGATCCGGTCCCGCGGTGGCGGCAATGGTAGATTCAGCTTTCCGCGGTGGGCGTAGCTCAGTTGGTAGAGCTCCTGGTTGTGGTCCAGGCGGTCGTGGGTTCGAATCCCATCGCTCACCTACTGGAAGCCCCGCGCGACGCGGGGCTTTCGACTGTCAGCGGCGGCCTTGGGGCTCAGGCCTCTACGCCGGCGTCGCCGGCATCGCCGGCCAGGATCTGGCTCGGGAACGAGTGCAGGTGGCGTCCGCGATGCAGATCGACGATTCGCTTCAGGTTCTCCTCGCGCCGATCCTCTTGGCGTTTGGTCCGGTCGCGGAGATCGCGATAGTTCTGCTGTCCCTCGCCCGGTCGAGCAGCCACTTGTTGACCCCCGTTGTAGTCGCTCGATTTGACGCTGCGCCGACGCGTCAATAACGGATAACGCCAAAAAAATCTCACGAGCGGCGGACGGGGACCGATCACTACCATCGCCGCGATGCCAGTGGTGCGGCACGGTGACGTGCGCGATGCTCCCGGGGTGCTCGGGTTGTGGGCCCGCGCCCGCACCGAGCACGCAACTACGTCCGACCGCGCCGAGGACATCGAACGGCTGCTCAACGAGACGCCGAGCGCGCTGCTTGTCGCGGAGGCCCACGACGGCGAGATAGTAGGCGTGCTGATCGCCGGGTGGGACGGGTGGCGGGGAAACATGTACCGGCTGGCGGTGCATCCGGACTATCGCCGGCACGGGATCGCTCGGCGGCTGGTCGCGGTAGGCGAGGAGCACCTGCGTCGGCTTGGCACGCGGCGGGTCACGGCGCTGGTCGGGTACGACGATGCCGTCGCCGCGGCCTTCTGGGACGCCGCCGGCTATCCGGTCGACGACGAGATCGGCCGGCGGGTCAGGAATCTCTAGCGTCGTCCCTGCGGCTGGCCGCTAGGCCGAGAACCGGACGTCGTAGGTGGAGGCGTCCTCGACGGCGAACCTGAGCAGCGCCTCGCCCTCGGCGGCGATCGCGTCGCGGTCCGACGGCGGCGTGAACGGCTCGACGTGGAGGACGGCGCTGTCCCGGTGGCGGGTGATTCTCCAGGTGCCCCGGAAGAAGCCGTCCAGGAGCAGCGTCCCGTAACGCGCTCCGAGCCCGGGTTGGAGCGGCACGCGCTCGTCGCCGGGGATCACTCGGCTTCGGTCGGAGTGAGACAGCAGCAGGTTGTCGTACTCGGGGAGGAAGCGCGGCGGGGCGGGGGTGTCGGGGTCGGGCCGGGGTGCGTCGGGCAGGTCGAACAGCTCGGCGCCGTGCTGATCGCGGAACGTGCGCAGCTGCGGTCGGAGCCGGTCGACCACGTTGCCCAGGCGCGTCAGGCCTGACCACGTCTGCATGTCCTTGACCGTCGCCGGTCCGAACGCAGCGAGGTGGCGAAGGACGATTTGCCCGCGTGCGGGCTCGGCATAGCTTTTCCCGCCCAGCCATGCCTCGGCCGTCGTCCAGCGTGCCTGTGCGTTCTTGCCCCAGACGCCGCAAGGGGTGACCTGGACCACCGGCATGAGGTAAGTGACCGCTTGGGCGAGTGACGTCGGGTCGGACTCGGGCCAGCGCTCGGCCAGCATCGCCCCGAGCTCCGGACGGGTCAGCGGACGCTGCTCGAGCAGCGCCCCGCCCGACTCGAGGAGCGCCGGCACGTCCACGCCGGAGACGTCGAACGGCGCGCCGGCGAACCCCCGCTCGAGCACCGGCTGCACGACCGGACGGAACGCGAGCCAGTCCCGAGCGCTGACGAGGTGCAACGTCGCGCGCATAAGCGGCCCCCGGACGGCACGCCGCGCCTCGATTAGCTCGCCGAGCTCCTGCGCACGGAAGGCGGAGAGCCGGGTCCATAGGCCGACGTACGGGGACTGTGGAGCCTGTGCCTGCATGCCGGCGAGATGCTCGATTGCCTCCAGCGCCGGCATCGTCGCCCGCTCGAGCAGTGCCTGCCGCGCGAGCGTGGCCCGGTTGAGCGCCCGCGCGCCGAGAAGCTCATCACGGGTTCGGTTCATCGTGTCGTCGTCGCAGACATAAGAAGGTCCTCATCGTCCGGGTAACACGCTGGTCACGAGTGGTCCTCGCGGCTCACGTTAGGTTCCCGGCCCGGCGCCGGGGCGCGCTCGGCCGATAACAGCAAGGAGGACCCTTTCATGTGGGGTACACGGCAACGTGCGCGGCGCTCGCCTGCGGGCGCGCGTCGAGTGCTGGTGGGCCTGGGATGCGCGCTCGCGATGTGCGTCGCGGCGGCATCGGCGCAGGCGGACGGGTGGCACCACGGCCGCCGAGGCCCGGAGCTCATGCCGGGCGACCTGCTGGTGAGCACGAGCGACTACGCTCCGGCCGATATCGCCGCCGGGGTCACGCAGCTGCCGCCCGGCTGCGCCACCGCTCCGATCGGCAGCTGTGGAACTGCGGTCGCCAACGGCGACGACTTCCCGTCGGTCTTCAACAACGACAGCGTCGACGCGTTCTTCGGCGTCACCTCCCCGGTGGTCCTCGACGAGCTGACGCCATGGGGTCATCACGTCGCGACTATTTCGGTCCCCACCAACCAGTTCGTGACGAGCTTCTCGTCGAAGTCCGAGCTCGCGCTCAATCTCAGCCCCGAGGGAAACTACGTTTCGTTCATGGGCTATGACGCTCAGCCCGGCGACATCGACGTCTCGAACGCGAACACGCCCGGCGTGCTCGATCCGGGCAACGGCGACGTCGGACCGTATTACCGGGTCGTCGCCCAGCTCAACCGATGGGGCCAATTCACCTTCACCAGGACCAACGCATACAGCGGTGACAACGGCCGCGCGGCCATCACCAATGACGAGCACGGCCAAGACCTGCTCTATACGGCTGGCAATGCCGGCCAGAGCAAGTCGCCCCCGGCCGGAGTCGTCGCCTCGACCGGTGGGCAGTTCATCACGCCGTCATCGCTGCCCGAGGCCGACCAGAACCCCGGCGCGCCCACCCCGCTCGGCAGCTTCAACATCACCCAGCTCGGCTATCCGCTGGACAAAGCGACCAAGGACAACAACTACCGCGCCATCGCGATCCACGACAACGTCATCTACTACACCAAGGGCAGCGGCGGCAACGGCATCAACACCGTGTACTTCGTCGACACCACGGGTAAGGCGTGTCCGATCACAGGCGCCACGCCCGGGTCCTGCCCGTGCCCGGTGCTCAGCTGCCGACGTCTCCTCCGTCGCTCACCGTCCAGAACTTCGGTACGGCGAGCAAGCCCAACAATGGTCTGGTGCCCACCAACATGTGCATCCTCAAGGGCTTCCCGACCAACCTGGTCCCGGCAACCAACACGTACCCGTCGAGCCAGAACTACCCGTTCGGAATCTGGTTCGCCAAATGACCACACGCTCTACGTCGCCGATGAGGGCTCCGGCGACAACACGTTCGCGAACGGGCGAATACGTGAATCCCACCGCCGCGGCGGAGCCGATTGCAGGCCTCGAGAAGTGGGTCTTCGATTCGTCGGTCGGCGAATGGAAGTTTGCTTACACGCTCCAGAACGGCCTAGACCTGGGTCAGCCGTACACGGTGCCCGGTTACCCGACCGGCCTGAACACGGGTGCCGGCGGAACCGGTGGCCCATGGTCACCCGCCACCGATGGCTTGCGGGCGCTCACGGGCAGCGTCGGCCGCGATGGCCTCGCCACGATCTGGGCGGTCACGTCGACCGTCAGCGGCAGCGGCGACACCGGGGCCGATCCGGACAAGCTGGTCGAGATCGCCGACCCGCTGAACGCGACCACCCCCGCTCCGTGGGAGAGGTTCTGGACAGTGCGTAACGCGAGGTTCGGCCAGGTCCTGCGCGGCGTGTCGTTCACGCCGGGGACTGACTCCGACCGCTGATCGTCCGTCCGAGAGTGACACGAACATGTGTTCGTGTCACTCTCGGCCTCGATCCTGCACGCGGACCTCGACTCGTTCTACGCGTCGGTCGAGCAGCGCGACAATCCCCGGCTGCGTGGCCGCCCGGTGATCGTCGGCGCCGGCGTGGTGCTGGCCGCCAGTTACGAGGCGAAGGCGCGTGGAGTCCGCACCGCGATGGGCGGCGCGGTGGGCTCGGCGGCTGTGTCCTGACGCCGTCGTCGTGTCGCCGCGCATGTCCGCCTACTCCGAGGCGAGCAAGGCGGTGTTCAAGGTATTCGAGGACACGGCGCCGGTGGTCGAGGGCTTGTCGATCGACGAGGCGTTCCTGGACGTCCGCGGGCTCGACCACATCTCGGGCACGCCGGTTGAGATCGCGACACGGCTGCGCCGGCGGATCCGCGCCGAGGTCGGCCTGCCGATCACCGTCGGCGTCGCCCGGACCAAGTTCCTGGCCAAGGTCGCGAGCGCCGTGGCCAAGCCCGATGGCCTGCTGGTGGTGGCGCCCGAACGCGAGCTCGAGTTCCTACACCCGCTTCCGGTCGAGCGGCTGTGGGGAGTCGGCCGCGTCACCGCCGGCAAGCTCCACGAGCGCGGGATCACCACGGTCGGACAAGTGGCGCTGCTGGCCGAGGCGGAGCTCGTGTTGATGCTCGGGCGCGCCTCCGGGCGCCACCTGCACGCGCTCGCTCACAACTACGACCCGCGGCCGGTGGAGGTGCGGCGCCGGCGCCGGTCGATAGGCGCGCAGCGGGCGCTCGGTCGGCGCCGGCGGTCGCCCGAGGAGCTGGCCAGCGCATTGATCGCGCTCGTCGACCGGGTGACGAGGCGGATGCGCGCCGCGAGCAGGGTGTGTCGCACCGTGGTGCTGCGGATGCGCTTCGAGGACTTCTCCCGGGCCACGCGCTCGTACACGATGCGCGAGGCGACCGATCAGACGCCCACGATCCTCCACACCGCCAACGGATTGCTGAAGGCGTCGATGCCGATGATCGAGCGCCAGGGCCTGACTCTGATCGGGATCGCGCTGACCAACCTGTACGACCGCGGCGCCGTCCAGCTCGTGCTGCCGTTCAACCGGGCGCCGGACATCGACGCCGTCGTCGACCGCGTGCGGGACCGATTCGGTACCAAGGCGATCACCCGAGGCGTGCTGATCGGCCAGGATCCGGGCGTGTGGGTGCCGCTGCTGCCCGACTAGCCGGTTCTGGCGCGACTATTTGAACCGGCGGGCGAGTCGGCTCAGCGCCGCCCGGACCTCCGCGTCGCGCCGCTCGGCGTCCGGGTCGGTCCAGCGCCACCGGACGCCCGACTCAATCTCGAATGTCGGCCGGTCGTGGTCCTGGACGCGGTCGACCTCGATCTCGACCGCGAGGACGCCGTCGGCGATCGGCTTGTCGTCGAGCGCGCGTGCGAGTCCGTACGCGGTGACTGCGGTGTCCTGGCACACGATCGTGAGCGCCACGCGCGGGTCGGCGCGGAGGCGCGCGAGCGACTCGCGGCTGGCTGCGAGCGCGATCAGGACGTGGCGCGAGCCCGCCCGGATGGCCGCTGACACCGGGATCGTGTGCGGCGCGTCGCCGGCGGTGGCGAGGATCGTGACGGTGCCGGCGGGCCAGTCGGGGAGCAGCACCCTGGAACTTTGGCGCGCGCGGGGAACTTTGGCGTTGAAGCTGACACATAGGTGGCCTCAGCGCCAAAGTCCGAGGCTGCGCTACGCCACCGGTTACGCGACCCCTCGCATCGCCCGGCTACGCGACCCCGCGCGCCACGCAGAACCGCTGGAGCAGCTCCATCGCCTCGGTCGGATGCTCGGGCAGCGCGTCGAGCGCGCCGGCGGCCACCCGCAGGTCGTTGATCGTGACCTCGCGCGCCTCGAGCGCGAACCGGCCGAGCCAGCGGACCGCGGCGCGCTCGTACCGATCGGGGGCGCCGCCGCGCAGGACGAGGCAGATCCGCAGGGCGTCGTCGAGCCGCACCTGCGGCAGCTCCCGGGCCGCGGTGATGACGAGCGTCTCGTTGCCGGTCTCGAGCGCCCGGCGGAAGCGGGCGTAGGGGTTGCCGTCGCTCGTCATGCGAACGTATGTTCGTGCACGGCGCGGACGGACTCGACCCCGACCACCCCGCACTACGCTGGAACTACGACCCCATCGCAACCCGGATCTCACGCCGTGCATGGCCACCGCGCTCGGAGTAGGCTCCGACCGGCGCTGCGACCGGTACGCACCGCACAACAGAGGAGGTCTCGACATGGCGGTTAAGGGGGCGGATCTCGAGTCCGAGCTGATCGACACCGTCTGCGAACGCGTGCGGGAGCGGCTGCCCACGGGGCAGGTAGCACCGTGCGAGGCGTTCGTCCGGCAGTACTACCAGTGGGTCCCCGCCGAAGACCTCGCCGATCGCAATCCGCTGGACCTGTACGGGGCCGCGGTGGCGCACTGGAAGCTGGCCCAGCAACGGGCGCCCGGCGAATCGAAGGTACGGGTCTACAACCCGGACTTCGAGCAGCACGGATGGCAGTCGCCGCACACGCTGATCGAGATCGTGACCGACGACATGCCGTTCATCGTCGACTCGGTCACGATGCAGCTGGGGCGGCTCGGCTACGGAATCGACCTCGTGATTCACCCGGTGATCCGGGTCAGGCGCGATGCCGAGGGCTACATCACCGACGTGCTCGAGCACGACGCCACAGCGGAGGACGTCATTCGCGAGTCGGTCGTCCACGTGGAGGTCGGGCGCGAGCACGATCGCGTGCAGCTCGATCAGCTGCGGAACACCATCGAGCGGGTCCTGGCCGACGTCCGCGCGGCGGTCGAGGACTGGCAGGAGATGCGCTCACGCAGCCAAGCCCTGATCGACGAGTTCGACCAAGACCCCCCGCCGACCATCGAGCCGGCGCTCATCGACGAGACGAAGGCTTTCCTCAAATGGCTCGTCGAGGACAACTTCACCTTCCTCGGCTACCGGGAGTACGACCTGATCGACGAAGGGGATGAAGCACGCATGGAGCCGATCGAGGGCTCCGGGCTCGGGATCCTCCGGGGCGTGCCCACGAAGGCGCCCAAGACCCTCTCCGGCAAGGCGCTGGTCATCGGGCGCGAGCCGCAGATCCTGCTCCTGACCAAGGCCAACTCCGCCTCGCCCGTCCACCGGCCGGCGTACCTCGATTACATCGGCGTCAAGAAATACTCCGAGGACGGTCGGGTGATCGGCGAGCGCCGGTTCCTCGGCCTCTACACGACGCGCGCGTACAAGGCGAGCCTCCGATCGATCCCGATCATCCGTGGCAAGGTCGAGGGGGTGCTCGAGCGGGCCGAGTTCCCGCCGGCCAGCCACGACCGCAAGGCGCTCCTCGAGATACTCGAGTCCTATACGCGCGACTCGCTGTTCCAGATGGGGACCGGCGATCTGTTTGACCTTGCGATCGGGATCCTCGGCCTCGGCGAGCGCCAGCGCCTCAGGCTGTTCCTGTGGCGGGACCCGCTCGAGCGATTCGTGGAGTGCCTGGTGTGCATCCCGCGCGACCGCTTCAACACCGAGAACCGCGAGAAGGTCGGACGGATCCTGATGGAGGCGCTCGGCGGAGTCGGGCTCGATTGGACACTGCAGCTGAGCGAGTCGCGCCTCGCGCGCGTCCACTACATCATCCGCCTCGGCGAGGACGCCGTCACCGGCTACGACGTCGCGACGATCGAGGCGCGTCTCGTCCAGGTCACCCGCGCCTGGGACGACGAGCTGCGCGACGCGCTGATCGACGAGCACGGCGAGGAGGACGGCATCAAGCTGTTCAAGCGCTACGAGCGCGCGTTCCCGCCCGGCTACAAATCCGACTGGGTGGCGCGCTCGGCTGTCGCGGACATCAGCCGAATCGAGGAGCTTGCGAGCACGGACGAGCCGATCACGAGCCTGTACCGCCCGCTCGAGTCGCCCGACGGAATCGTCCGCCTGAAGCTGTTCAGCTCGGACGGCGTGCTCCTCTCGGAGGTCCTGCCGACCTTCGAGCACCTCGGCGCGAAGGTCGCCGACGAGCGCCCCTACGAGATCACGCCCGCCGACCGCAGGCCGGCGTGGATCTACGACTTCGGCCTCCAGGCGGACGCTGAGAACACCGAGCGGGTCCGCGATCTCCTCCACGACACGTTCCTGGGCGTGTGGCGAGGGGATCTCGAGGACGACGCCCTGAACGGACTCGTTCTGGGCGCGACGCTGACCGGACGGCAGGTGTCGATCATCCGCGCGGTCGCCAAGTACCTGCGCCAGGGAGGGATCAGCTTCTCGGACGCGTACATCGGGCGGACGCTGCTCGGCCATCCCGACATCGTCCGGCTCCTGGTGAGGCTGTTCGACGCGAGACTCGATCCCGATGCCCGCGACGACGACGCCGCCGATCGGCTGGGCAAGGAGATCGAGGAGGCGCTCGACGCCGTGCCCAGCCTCGACGAGGACCGGATCCTCCGCAGCTTCCTGAGCGTCGTGCGGGCGATCGTCCGCACGAACGCTTTCCAGAACGGCGGCGACGCCAAGCCCCACCCCTACCTGTCATTCAAGCTCGACAGCGCCCAGATCCCCGTGCTGCCGCTGCCGAGGCCGCAGTTCGAGATCTTCGTGTACTCGCCGCGCGTCGAGGCCGTCCACCTTCGCGGTGGGCGGGTCGCCCGCGGCGGGCTTCGTTGGTCGGACCGCCGCGAGGACTTCCGGACCGAGGTCCTCGGCCTGATGAAGGCGCAGATGGTCAAGAACGCCCTAATCGTCCCGGTTGGCGCCAAGGGCGGCTTCGTTCTCAAACGGCCCCCGAGCAGCGGTGGCCGCGAAGCCCTGCAAAACGAGGCGATCGCCTGTTACAAGACCTTCCTGTCGGGGATGCTCGACATCACCGACAACATCGTCGAGGGCGAAGTCGTCCCGCCCAAGCGGGTGATCCGCTACGACGACGACGACCCCTACCTGGTGGTGGCCGCCGACAAGGGCACCGCGACGTTCAGCGACATCGCCAACGGCGTGTCGGCGGACTACGGGTTCTGGCTCGGCGACGCGTTCGCCTCGGGCGGCTCGCAGGGCTACGACCACAAGAAGATGGGGATCACGGCGCGCGGAGCATGGGAGTCGGTCAAGCGCCACTTCCGTGAGCTCGGGACCGACATCCAGACCACCGACTTCACCGCGGT
This sequence comes from uncultured Solirubrobacterales bacterium, assembly GCA_963849675.1. Classification (GTDB taxonomy): domain Bacteria; phylum Actinomycetota; class Thermoleophilia; order Solirubrobacterales; family Solirubrobacteraceae; genus Palsa-465. Next base: position 562,328 of record CAWKIW010000004.1, read on the forward strand.
CGGAATTGGCGACATGTCCGGGGACGTGTTCGGCAACGGAATGCTCTGCTCGCGCCACACCAAGCTGCTGGCCGCGTTCAACCACATGCACGTGTTCGTCGATCCCGACCCGGATCCGGAGGTCAGCTACAACGAGCGCAGGCGCCTGTTCGACCTGCCGCGCTCGGCCTGGAGCGACTATGACGAGTCGCTGATCTCCGAAGGCGGCGGCGTCTACCCGCGGGCGGCGAAGTCGATCACGCTCTCCCCCCAGGTCCGCGAGGCGCTGGCGATCGAGGAGGAGCGGCTAGCGCCCAACGAGCTGGTCCAGGCGATCCTCAAAGCGCCGGTCGATCTGCTTTACAACGGCGGCATCGGTACCTACGTGAAGGCATCGACCGAGTCCCAGGCGGATGTCGGCGACAAGGCCAACGACGCGGTCCGCGTCGACGCGCGCGACCTTCGCTGCAAGGTCGTCGGAGAGGGCGGGAACCTCGGTTTCACCCAGCGGGCGCGCGTCGAGTACGCGCTCAGCGGCGGCCCTCGGGATGGGAGCCCCGCCCACCCAGGCGGGCGCATCATCACCGACGCGATCGACAACGTCGCGGGGGTCAACACCTCCGACCACGAGGTCAACATCAAGATCCTGCTCGACGGCCTGGTCGCTGACGGCGACCTGACCGAGAAGCAGCGGAACGAGCTGCTGGCCGAGATGACCGACGCGGTCGGCGGGCAGGTCCTGTACGGGAGCTACACGCAGACGCAGGCGATCAGCCTCGCGCTTGCGCAGGCGCCGCAGATGGTCGACGTGCACGCCCGGTTGATCCGCAACCTCGAGCAGACCGCCGGCCTCAATCGCAAGCTTGAGTTCCTGCCCAGCGACGACGCGATCGGCGAGCGCAAGGCCGCTCACCGGGGGCTGGTCTCGCCGGAACTGGCGGTGATCATGGCCTACCAGAAGATCCATCTCTTCCAGCAGCTGCTCGACTCCGACCTCCCCGAGGATCCGTTTCTCGCCGACGACCTCGAGCGCTACTTCCCGCCGCCGCTGCCCGAGCGCTACTCGGACCGTATGGAGGGCCACCGCCTGAAGCGCGAGATCATCGCCACGGTCGTCGCCAACCAGCTCGTCGATCGCGCGGGCACCACGTTCGCATTCCGGCTCATCGAAGAGACGGGCGCGCTGCCCGCGGTGCTGGCGCGCGCGTATGCCACCGCGCGCGAGGTGTTGGAGATGCGCTCGTTCTGGGTCGCGGTCGAGGCCCTCGACAACCAGGTTGCCGCTCAGACGCAGCTAGAGATGCTGATCGACGGCCGGCGCCTGATCGAGCGCTCGACTCGCTGGCTCGTCCGCGCAAACCCCTACCAGGTCAGCATCGCGCAGACGATCAGGCGGTTCGAGCCGGGTGCGAGGCTGCTCGCGGCGTCGCTGCCCGACGCGCTCGAGGGCGCGGACCGCGAGGCGTTCGACAGACGGGCGGCCGAGCTCGAGCAGGCCGGCGTCCCCGCCGAGCTCGCCAGGCGGGCCGCCGGGATGCCGTCGATGCTCGCGTTGTTCGACATCGTCGAGGTGGCGTCCGCGACCGAACACGACCCAGAGGACGTGCTGCGGGTGTACTTCCGGCTCGGCTCCCGGCTCGAGCTCAACTGGCTGCGCGACCGGATCATCGAGCTGCCGCGCGCGAACCGCTGGCAGGCGCTGGCCCGCGCGGCGTTGCGCGACGACCTGTTCAACCTGTACCGGGAGCTGACCCGCAGGGTGCTGGACGCCGGCGGGGCGCAGGACGGCAGTGAGGCGGCGATCGATGCTTGGTCCGAGCGCAACGCCGCGGCGGTCGAGCGGGCGCTCGGGATGGTGGCGGACGTGCGCGCGTCGCGGACGTACGACATGACGACGCTGCCGGTGGCGCTGCGGGAGGTCCGCGGACTGCTTCGGGGAACGACCAGGTCGGGAGCGCCGACCGGGGTGGGCTCGGTCACGATGGCGGAATAGGGCCTCGCGCCCCGGCTCGCCACCGGATGTAGGCCACCAGCAGCGCGGCCACGTCGATCACGCCGGCGACGAAGAAAGCGCCCGGTCCCGTGACGAGCCGCCCTGCAATCCGTGAGAGCACCCGCCCAAGCTATCGTCTCCGCTCGAAGAGCCATGCCTGACAACGTCAAGACCAACGTCACCGAGCTGCCCGAATCGCGCGTTCGCGTCGAGGCGGAAGTCTCCCCCGAGGAGGTCGAGCGTCGTGTCCAGCAGGCCGCGCGCGAGCTCGGCCGCCAGATGCGCATCCCCGGATTCCGCAAGGGCAAGGTCCCGCCGCCGGTGGTGATCCGTCGGCTCGGCCGGGACGCGGTCCTCGATGAGGCGGTCAGGAGCGCGCTGGGGAGCTGGTACGCGGACGCGATCGACGGCGCCGGGATCGCTCCGGTCGGCGAACCCGAGCTCGACGTTGGGGATCTGCCCCAGCAGGGGCAGCCGCTCGCGTTCTCGATCGAGATCGGAGTCCGCCCGACCGCCAAGCTCGGCCAGTACAAGGGACTCGAGGTCGGTCGCCGCGAGCCCGAGATCGAGGATGCCCAGATCGACGAGGAGATCGACCGGCTGCGTGACCGGTTGGCAACGCTCGACACGGTGGAGCGCCCGGCCGAGAACGGCGACCACGCGGTGATCGACTACGTGGGCACGGTCGACGGGGAGGAATTCGACGGCGGCGCCGGCCGCGATCAGCTCGTGGAGCTCGGCTCGGGCCGGTTAGTGCCGGGATTCGAGGATCAGCTGGTCGGCGCGAGCGCCGGCGACGAGCGCACGGTCACGGTCACGTTCCCCGACGACTATCCGGTGCCGGAGCTGGCCGGCAAGGAGGCGCAGTTCGCGGTCACGGTCAACGAGGTCAAGGCCAAGAACCTGCCCGAGCCCGACGACGACTTCGCCTCCGAGGCGGCCGGCTTCGACACGCTCGCGGAGCTCCGCGAGGACATCGGCGAGCGCCTCCAGCAGGTCGACGCCCGCTCGCTCGAACGCGAGTACGAGGACGCGGTGGTCGAGGCGGCGGTGGCCGAGGCGGAGGTCGAGGTGCCCGAAAAGCTGGTTCACGCGCGTGCGCACGAGCTGCTCGAGGACACGTTCGCGGTGCTGGCGCGACAGGGGGTCTCGAAGGAGGCCTACCTGCGGATCACCGGGCGGGAGGAGGAGGCGCTCGCGCACGAGGCCGAGCCGGAGGCGGCGGCCGCGCTCAAGCGCGAGGCCGTCCTGGCCGCAATCGTCGAGGCGGAAGATATCGAGCCGACCGACGACCAGGTCCGCGAGGCGCTCGAGCCATCGGCCGAACGGCAGGGGACGACCGCGGAGAAGCTGTTCGAGCAGCTTCAGTCGAGCGGCCGGCTCGACCGCGCGCGGCGCGAGGTCGCGACGCGCCAGGCGATCGAGTTGCTGGTGGCCGAGGCGAAGCCGATCAGCGTCGAGCAGGCCAAGGCCCGGCAGAAGATCTGGACGCCCGGCAAGGAGGCGGCGGGGGAAGCGGGCCACCCGCGCCAGCCTCCGGACAGCTCTGGACTCCCGGCAGCTAAGGGCGCGTCCGCCCTAACCCTGTAGAAGAACCGACCAAAAGCGGAGTCCGACCGGGTGAGCCCTGCCGAGACGGCCTGGGGCGGTTGCTACAGTCGGCAGGATTCCGGCCGAGGAAGCGAAAGAAGCGAGGACGATGAGCCCACTCGTACCGATGGTTGTCGAACAGACCTCTCGAGGAGAGCGCGCGTTCGACATCTACAGCCGTCTGCTCAACGAGCGGATCATCTTCCTGGGGACACCCGTCGACGATCAGATCGCGAATCTGATCGTGGCGCAGCTCCTCCACTTGGAATCAGAGGATCCGGACAAGGACATCTCGATCTACGTCAACTCGCCCGGGGGCTCGGTCTATGCCGGGCTGGCGATCTACGACACGATGCAGTTCATCAAGCCCGACGTTCAGACGATCTGCGTCGGGATCGCGATGTCGATGGGCGCGCTGCTACTGGCCGGAGGGGCCAAAGGCAAGCGAATGGCGCTCCCGAACGCAAAGATCTTGATCCACCAGGTCTCCTCCGCGTTCCAGGGCCAGGCCACCGACATCGAGATCCACGCCAAGGAGATCATCGACGTTCGGCGGCGGCTCGATGAGATCATCGCCCACCACACCGGGCAGAGCCTTGAGAAAGTTCGGTCCGATACCGAACGTGATTACTTCATGAGCTCCGAGGAGGCCAAGGAGTACGGAATCATCGACCGCGTCATCTCGCAGCACTGAGGGGCTACCCTTAGTGCTCGGATAAGGCGCGGCGCGAGGCGACTCCGGGAGAGGGCATACATGGCACGTCCGACCGATTCCAACGAACAGCTGCTTTGCAGCTTCTGCGGCAAATCCCAGAGGCAGGTCAAGAAGCTGATCGCCGGACCCGGCGTGTACATCTGCGACGAGTGCATCGACCTCTGCAACGAGATCATCGATGAGGAGCTCACCGCTCCGCCCAGCTTCGACATCGAGAATCTCCCCAAGCCGCGGGAGATCTACGACGTCCTGAACGAATACGTGGTCGGCCAGGAGCAGGCCAAGCGCAGCCTGTCGGTGGCGGTCTACAACCACTACAAGCGCGTCCAGATGATGCAGTCCGATGAGAACGACATCGAGCTGCAGAAGTCGAACATCCTGTTGCTGGGGCCGACCGGATGCGGCAAGACGCTCCTGGCCCAGACGCTCGCCAAGATCCTGAATGTGCCGTTCGCGATCGCCGACGCGACCGCGCTGACCGAAGCAGGGTACGTGGGCGAGGACGTCGAGAACATCCTCTTGAAGCTGATCCAGGCCGCCGACTACGACGTCAAGAAGGCCGAGACCGGGATCATCTACATCGACGAGGTCGACAAGATCGCCCGCAAGGCCGACAACCCGTCGATCACTCGCGACGTGTCCGGCGAGGGCGTCCAGCAGGCGCTGCTGAAGATCCTCGAGGGGACCACGGCAAGCGTCCCGCCCCAGGGCGGGCGCAAGCATCCCCACCAGGAGTTCCTGTCGATCGACACGACCAACGTCCTGTTCATCTGCGGCGGGGCGTTCGCGAACCTCGACAAGGTGATCGAGCGCCGGATCGGGCACCAGGGCGTCGGCTTCGGCGCGGCGATCCAGTCCAAGGACCAGCGCGACACCGGCGAGATCTTCGAGCACTGCCTCCCCGAGGACCTGATCCAGTACGGGCTGATCCCCGAGTTCATCGGGCGCCTGCCGGTGATGTCGGCCATCCACCAGCTGAGTCGGGACGAGCTGATGCAGATCCTGACCGAGCCCCGCAACGCGCTCGTCAAGCAGTTCCAGCGCTTCTTCCAGTTCGACGGGATCGAGCTGGTATTCGCCGAGGAGGCGCTGCACTCGATCGCCGACAAGGCGCTCGAGCGCGAAACCGGCGCCCGCGGCCTGCGATCGATCATCGAAGAGGTCCTGCTCGAGGTCCAGTTCGAGCTTCCCTCTCGCCGGGATGTGCGCAAGTGTGTAGTAACCCGCGACACGATCGACAAGGGCATCTCCCCGACGCTCGTGACCGTCGCGACGCCGGAGGAAGAAGCGGCCTAAGTCAATTAGGACCGCCCCACCCTGGCCTTCGGCCGGCGTCCGCGGGGGCGGGGGTGGTTGGGTGGGACGCGCGGGCCGGATGGGCGGGCGACATGCCAGTCCCGTCCGGACAGGGCTCGTTTCCTAGACTGAGCGGCCGATGACCGACCGCTCCGACCTCGAAGCGAGAACTCGCTACGACCCGTCCGAGGTCGAGCCCCGGATCGAGGGCGTGTGGCTGGACAGCGGCCTGTTCCATCCCGAGCCCGGGGGCGACCCGGCCGAGAACTACTCGATCGCGATCCCGCTGCCGAACGTCACGGGCGTTCTGCACATGGGCCACGCGCTCAACAACTCGATTCAGGACTGCCTGATCCGCTTCAACCGGATGCTTGGCAAGAGGACCAAGTGGATCCTCGGGACCGACCACGCCGGCATCGCGACCCAGACGCAGGTGGAGAGGGTGGTGCTCGCCGAGGGCACGAGCCGGGAGCAGCTCGGCCGGGAGGCGTTCGTCGAGCGCGTGTGGCGCTGGCGCGAGGACTACGGCGGCCAGATAATCGAGCAGCTCAAGCGACTCGGGGCCTCGCTCGACTACGACGACGAGCGGTTCACGCTGGACGAACGCTACGCCCGAGCGGTCCAGCACGTGTTCGTCGCCCTGTACGAGAAGGGCTACATCTACCGGGACCGGTATATGGTCAACTGGGACCCCGGTAGCGGGTCGGCGATCTCCGACCTCGAGGTCGAGGATCGCGAGGTCGAGGACGCGCTCTACTACATCGACTACCCGCTGGCCTCGGGGTCGGGCGCGGTCACGGTCGCCACCGTCCGCCCGGAGACGATGCTCGCCGATACCGCGATCGCGGTCAATCCCGACGACGACCGCTACCGGCGCCTGGTTGGCGAGACGGCGATCCTCCCGCTCGTCGGGCGCAAGCTGAAGATCATCGCCGACGACTACGTCAAGCCCGACTTCGGCACCGGCGCGCTCAAGATCACCCCGGGTCACGATCCGAACGACTTCGAGATCGGCCGGCGGCACGGCCTTCAGCAGATCAGCGTGATCGGCGAGGACGGGCGGATCACCGCCGAGGCGCCCGAGCGGTTCGTCGGCATGACCGTCGAGGAGGCCCGGCGCGAGGTCGTCGCCGAGTTGCGGCGCGAGGACCTGATCGCGCGGACCGAGGACTACGTCCATCAGGTGCCGTTCTCGCAGCGGTCGGGGGAGCGGATCGAGCCGCTGATCTCGCTGCAGTGGTTTATGCGGATGGACGAATTGGTCAAGCCGGCGATCGAGGTCGTCAAGACCGGCCGGGTCCGGTTCTGGCCCGACAGCTACACCCGCGTGTACATGAACTGGATGGAGAACATTCGGCCGTGGGTCATCTCCCGCCAGCTGTGGTGGGGGCACCGGATTCCCGTTTGGTACCGCGGCGATGAGCTATACGTGGGCGTGTCGGAGCCCGAGGGCGAGGGATGGGCGCGCGACCCAGACGTGCTCGACACTTGGTTCAGCTCCGGGTTGTTCCCATTCGCGGCGCTCGGCTGGCCCGAGGACACGCCGGCGCTGCGCGCCTTCTACCCGACGGACGCGTTGTGCACTGGCCGCGACATCATCTTCCTCTGGGTCGCGCGGATGATCATGCTCGGGATCGAGTTCACCGGGCAGATCCCGTTCGACGACGTGTACGTGCACTCGATCATCCAGGCCCCTGACGGCCGGCGGATGTCCAAGTCGCTCGGCACCGGCATCGACCCGCTCGACCTGATCAACGGCGGTCCGCGTCCGCCGGTGTTCGCGGCCGGAGGCGAGTTCCCCGCCTACGGCGCCGACGCGGTCCGGTGGGGCCTCTACGCGATGTCCTCGAGCCAGGACGTGTTGTTCAGCGAGGAGCGTCTCGCCCAGGGCCTCCAGCTCACCAACAAGCTGTGGAACGCCGCGCGCTTGATCCTGCTCGGGGTCAGTCCGGAGGTCCGCGCCGAGCCGAGGCCGGCCGCGGTCGAGGACCGGTGGATCCTGTCGAGGCTGGAACGGGCCAGGGCTGAGATCACCCGCCGAATCGAGCGGTTCGACTTCGCGCATGCCGCGCTCGGCCTCTACGAGTTCGTCTACGGCGAGTTGTGCGACTGGTACCTCGAGCTGGTCAAGCCCCGCCTGCGCGCCGGCGAGGCCGACGTCGAGGCCACGCTGTTGTACGTCCTCACCCAGACGCTCGCGATCGCCCACCCGATGATCCCGTTCGTGACCGAGGAGATCTACCGGTACGTCCCGGGGGCGGAAGGGCTGCTCGCGGCGGGTCTGCCGCCCTCGGAGGCGGGTGCGCGCGACGAGCGCGCGGAGGCCACGGTGGCGCGCGTGATCGAGGCTGTCCAGGCGCTCCGTGGCTGGCGTGACGTGGCCGGCATCAAGGCGGCGGTCACGGTGCCGGCGCGGCTGGCCGCGGAGGGCTACGAGGACACCGAGGAGCACCTGGCCCGGCTCGCGAAGCTGTCGTTCAGCGCCGATGGCGCGGAGCCGGTGGCGTCGGTGCCGGTGCCGGGGGGGTCGGTCGAGATCCTGCCCAGTGAGGACATCAACCTCGAGGGCGCGGAGCGCAAGCGCGCGGCCCGCCGCGCCCATCTCGAGGCGGAGATCGCGCGTGCCGAGGGCAAGCTCGCCAACCCGGGGTTCGTGGCCAAGGCCCCGCCCGATGTCGTCCAGTCCGAACGCGACAAGCTCGCGCGGCTGCGCGAGGAATTGAATCCCGCCCACCCACCCCCAACCACCGAGGCGCTGTGAGGGCCGAGGAAGCCGAGCGCTACGTGCTCTCCCGCGAGCTGTTCGGGATGCGGTTCGGACTCGACCGCATGCGGCGCCTGATGACCGCGCTCGGGAATCCGCACCAGCAGTTCCAGTCGATCCACGTGGTTGGGACCAACGGGAAGTCCTCGACTGTGCGGATGACGGCGGCGATCCTCAAGCGACACGGGCTGCGCACCGGCGCATACCTGTCTCCGCACCTGGTGTCGTTCGCCGAGCGGATCAGGATCGACGACGAGGATCTGACGCCCGAGGAGTTCGCCGCCGCGATCCAGCGGGCCGCGCACGCCGCCGAGCTCGTCGACCGCTCGCTGGTCGGGGACGACCGGGTGACCCAGTTCGAGCTCCTGACCGCGGCCGCCTACTCGGAGCTGGCCCGCCAGGGTGTCGAGGTAGCGGTGATCGAGGCGGGGCTCGGAGGCCGCTACGACGCCACCAACGTGATTCCGTCGCGCGTGCAGGTGCTGACCAGCGTCGGGCTCGAGCACACCCGGTGGCTCGGGCCGACGATCACCGCCATCGCCACCGAGAAGCTCGACGTCGTGCAGCCCGGCGCGACGCTGATCCTCGGATACGGCCTGCACCCCGACGCCGAGGCGGTGGCGGAGCAGGTCGCCGCGGAGCGCGGAGCGACGATCGTGCACGCCGGCGCGGACCCGGGCGTGCCGCTGACCGCGCTGGGCCCATATCAGCGGCGCAACTTCGCACTGGCGCGGGCCGCCGCGGAGGCGTACCTCGGGACGCTCGATCCGGACGCGGTCGCCACCGCCGCGGCGGAGACCCTCGTGCCCGGCCGGCTGCAGGTGATCGACGATGAGCCGCTCACGCTGCTCGACGGCGCGCACAACCCCGACGGGATCGCCGCGCTCGCGGAGGCGCTGGCCGAGCCGTGGGCAGCCGGACACGATCGGGTCGTCGCTGTCATCTCGGTGCTCGACGACAAGGACGCAGCGGCGATGCTCGCCGGCCTGTTGCCGATGTGCGATGCGCTCGTCCTGACCGCGAGCCAGAACCCGCGTGCGCTGCCGCCGCCGACCCTGCAATCGCTCGCCGGCCAGCTGGGCGGGCCGCCATCCGAGGTGATCCGCGACCCTCGCGTGGCGCTTCGGCGCGCCCGCGAGCTCGCCGGCCCCGGCGGTCTGGTCGTGGCCACCGGCTCGATCTATCTGGTCGCGGACCTGCTCCGGCCTGAGGGCGCTGGCCGCGCCTCGATGATTTGAATGAAGCGGGATCGTCCGTGAGTCCTACGGCATTCGAGCGGCCCCGGGTGGCGGCGCCGCGGGCTTGCGGCCCGCTCGGCATCCGGCCTCGCTTGCTTGGGCCGCGCCCGCGGTCGTCCGGAGTCCTCGGGCCCTCGTGTGGCGCTGCCACACGTCGGGTCCTGCGTCCTGCGCAGCATCCGCCAGCGACCACTCTCGGTGCCGCACGACGCACGGACGAGCCCGCTAGGCGACCGGTACCATGGACGACGAGGAGGAGCGGCAGCCGAGGTTCCTGGCGATGGTCGCGCTGGTTGCCGTGGTCGTCGCGCTGGTGATCCTCGTGTTTTTCGGAATCGGCTACCTGTTTGGCAGGACATATCTCTGAGAGCACGAAGTTGTGTGCCACCGCGCACGCCTTGTATGAGGATCCACTCACAAGACGTGCGGCCGCTGCGACGCCTAAACGCCATCGACCACTAAACTCGCACGCTTAATGCCCTTCCTGACGGTCTTTGGCATCAAGAACGGCACGATCAGTGCTGTCGTCGAGCTCATCATCCTGTTCCTGGTGGTGGTGTGGCTGGCGCTCATCTACTGGACGTACGCCGACGCCCGGCGCCGGATCGCCGACTCGCTGCTGGTCGGCTGCGCGACCGCGGCCTCGCTGTTCCCGTTCGTGGGGACGATCGTCTACATGATCGTCAGGCCGCCCGAGTACCTCGACGATGTCCGCGAGCGCGAGCTCGAGATCCAGGCCGCCGAGGCGCGGCTGGCCGAGCTCGGCTACCAGGTCTGCCCCTATTGCGACTACGAGGTCGAGAAGGACTTCCTGCGCTGCCCGAACTGCATGCGCAAGCTGAAGGATCCGTGCACCGCCTGCGGCAAGCCGCTCGATCCGATGTGGAAGATCTGCCCGTTCTGCGAGGCCGAGGTGGCGGGCGCCGCTCCGCAACCACGCCGCACCCGCCGGCGTCGTGAGAGCGCTTCCGAGCAGCCAGTCGCCGGGGCAACCGTGCGTGCCGAACGCAGCGCGACGCCGACGCCGACGCCGGCGCCCGCCGAGCGCGGCGGCCCGTCGGGGACCTGACGCCCTAGACGGCTGACTCCCTAAAGTCTCCGGCCGCCACTCGACTAACCCCCGGCGCCCGGTGCGCCGCGCAAGGAGACCCATGGAGCGAACGCTGATCCTGATCAAGCCCGACGCCTTTGCCCGCAACCTGACCGGCGAGATCATCGCGCGCTTCGAGCGCAAGGGGCTCCGGCTCGTCGCGATGAACCTGTTGACGATGAGCCGGGACCTGGCCGCGCAGCACTACGCCGAGCACGAGGGGAAGGGCTTCTACGACGAGCTTGTGACGTTCATCACATCCGGGCCGCTCGTCGCGATGGTGCTCGAGGGCGAGCAGGCGGTGGTGGCGGCGCGCCAGGTGATCGGCGCCACCGACCCGCTCAAGGCGACCACCGGCTCGATCCGCGGCGACTTCGCGATCGAGGTCGGCCAGAACATGGTTCACGGGTCCGATTCGCCGGAATCCGCGGCGCGCGAGGTGGCCCTGTTCTTCCCGAAGCTCGGCTGAGCCCAGGCGGGTTGTGGCGGTCGCATGAACCGCTTGGTGCTCGCCTCGCGCTCGCCCCAGCGGCGGGCGATCCTGGAGCAGATCGGGGTCGACTTCACGGTCGAGGTGCCGGACGTTGAGGAGCTCGACGCCGGGCCGCCGCACGAGGTCGCGCTCGAGAACGCGTTCCGCAAGGCCTCCGCCGTGGCGGCGAAGGTGCCCGGAGAGCTGGTCCTCGGCGTCGACACGCTGGTCAGCCTCGGGGCGCGCCTGTACGGCAAGCCTGTGGACGAAGCCGACGCCCGCACGATGCTGAGCGCGCTCTCTGGGCGTCGCCACACGGTCGTGAGCGGGATCTGCCTGATCGCGGACGGCTCCGCTCGCACCGCGGCGGCGAGCACGGCGGTGGAGTTCCGGGGGCTGGACGCGGCCCTGCTCGACTGGTACATGGCCAGCGGCGAGTGGCGCGATCGGGCCGGTGCCTACGCGATCCAGGGACGCGGCGCTGCGCTCGTGGCGGCGATCGAGGGCGACTTCCTGAACGTGGTCGGACTGCCCGTGACGACGCTGCTGGAGCTGGCGCCCGGGCTGCTCAGCGGGTGACCCGCTCTCCCGCACCCCGCGCTGAGCGGGCGAAACGCATGTCTCCGGCCAGCCTCCCGCGGGGCGAGCACGTACAATCGGGGTCGGACGGCGCTGGCAGCGTGGCGTGGCCTCCGGCACTCAGTCCCCCGTCCGCTGCTCACTCCTAGTCGGTTTACCTATGGGCTTTTTTACGTACCTGACCGGTTTCGGCGGTCGCGACATGGCGGTTGATCTGGGCACCGCGAACACGCTCGTGTACGTCCGCGGGCGCGGCATCGTGCTGTCCGAGCCGAGCGTGGTCGCGGTCGACTCGAGGACCGGGGAGGTCCACGCGGTGGGGATTGAGGCCAAGCGGATGCTGGGGAGGACGCCGGGCACGATCCAGGCGATCCGGCCGCTCAAGGACGGCGTGATCGCCGACTTCGAGGTGACCGAGGAGATGCTCCGACACTTCATCCAGAAGGTCCACCAGAACCGCTGGGCGCACCCGCGGGTTGTGGTGTGCGTCCCGTCGGGGGTGACCGGCGTCGAGAAGCGGGCCGTGGAGGAGGCGTGTCTGTCGGCGGGAGCGCGTCAGGCCTATCTGATCGAGGAACCGATGGCGGCGGCGATCGGTGCTGGGCTGCCGGTCGGCGAACCCACCGGCTCGATGGTCGTCGACATCGGCGGCGGCACCAGCGAGGTCGCGGTGATCTCCCTCGGCGGGATCGTCGTGTCGCAGTCGATCCGGGTCGGCGGCGACGAGCTCGACGAATCGATCATGAATTACGTCAAGCGCGAGTACAAGCTGCTGATCGGGCAGCAGACGGCCGAGGAGGTCAAGCTCGAGATCGGCTCCGCCTACCCGCTGGGCGAGGAGGTTCAGGCCGAGATTCGGGGACGCGACATGGTCTCGGGGCTGCCCAAGACGGTGGTGCTGACCAGCGAGGAGATCCGGGGGGCGCTCGAGGAGCCGGTGGTCCAGATCATCGACGCCGTCAAGGAGACGCTCGACCGGACCCCGCCGGAGCTCGCCTCGGACATCATGGATCGTGGCATCATGCTGGCCGGAGGTGGCTCGCTGCTACAGGGGCTCGATGAGCGCCTGCGTCACGAGACGCAGATGCCCGCGCATCTGGCCGAGTCGCCGTTGACGTGTGTCGCGGTTGGCTCGGGGAGGTCGTTGGAGGAGTTCGAAGCGATCCACCGTTCGAGCAAGAATTCACGCAACCGGCGCCGTCGGTACTAGGTTGAGAGGAGTGCTGACGTGGCGCCAAGCACGATCTTGGAGACGCGAAATCCGTGCATGACAAGCAAGTTCGGCGACGGAGGGCGGTTCTCGCGCTGCTCGTCGCCGTCTCCCTGATCCTGCTCACGGCCTATTTCGGCGAGACGCCGAACAGTCCGCTGCACAATGTCCAGCGCGGCGTGGTCGAGGTGCTTTCGCCGGTCGAGGACGGCGCGAGCAAGGTCCTGGCGCCGGTCCGATCGGTCGCCGGCTGGTTCTCGAGCACCTTTCACGCCAAGAGCCAGGTCAAGCAGTTGCAGCAGACGGTGGCGCGGCTGAACAACGAGCTGGCGCAGGCCAAGGGCGCGAAGCTCCTGAACACGCAGCTCGAAGCCCAGCTCCACCTCGACAACAGCCTCGATCTCAGCTCGTACCACCCGGTCACCGGGCAGGTGATCCTGCGCGATCCGACGCTCTGGTATCAGACGATCAGCGTCGACAAGGGCACAGACGACGGGGTCGCCCTGCACGACCCCGTCATCGGGGACGGCGCGCTCGTTGGCGAGGTCACCGAGGTTTCGGCGACGGTCTCGTTCGTGACGCTGATCACCGATCACACCTTGTCGGTGACCGCGCGTGTGCTCGATACCAACGGGGATACCGGCGAGCTCGTGCCGGCCGTCGGCAATCCGGACGAACTCGTACTCCAATATCTCCAGCCCCCGAATCCGGGACAGGTCCAGAACGGCCCGCAGCAGGGCCAGCTGGTGGTCACCGCCGGATTCAGGTCGGGCCCCCTCGAGTCGTACTTCCCGGCGAACATCCCGATCGGGAACGTGCTCCCCGTCGACGAGAACCAGCTGCTGAACAACGGGACGGTCCAGGTCTCGCCGATAGCCGATCTGCGCGGGGTCGATGTCGTCCAGATCCTCACCCGTCCTTCGCCCGGCACCGAGCGCGCCCAGGTGCCGTGACCGTGCCCAACGCGGTCAAGCTACCCCTCCGGCTCGTCCTGCTCGGGTTCTTCGCGGTCGTGATCCAGGAGTCCGCGGTCTCCCAGGTATCGATCTTCGGCGTTAGCGCGGACCTGACGCCACTGGTCGTAATGTCGGTCGGCCTGTTGTGCGGCTCGCTCACCGGCGCGGTGTTCGGGTTCGCCACGGGCCTCCTGATCGACCTCGTGCTCGTCCAGACCTTGGGTGTGACCTCGCTCCTGTACATCGTGATCGGCTACTGGGCTGGCCGCCTGCACGAGTTGCGCGACCCCTCCCACGAGCTGGTGCCGCTTGCCGCCGGCGCCATGGCAGCGGCGTTCGCCGGCCTGGGCATGGCGGTGATCCAGTTCCTGCTCGGCGTCGACGCGCCCGTCAGCCTGCTGCTGCTCCAGCAGATCTTCATCGTGGTCCTGGTCGACACGCTGTTGGCGCTTCCGATCTTTGCGCTCGTGCGTCGGATCGTCCGTCCGGTGCTGCCCGAGGATCCCCGCCGCCGCCGGCGGCGCGCGTACACGACCGGTGGCCTCAGCCCGCTTCAGCAAGGCGCCGCTCGCCGCGGCTCGATCCCCCGCCCCCAGTCGCGATGAGCCCACTGCCCGAGGACAAGCGCCTGCGCTTCGTCAAGCAGGAGGAGCGGCCTTCGATGAGCCCGCAGCTCGCGAGGCGGGTCGCGATCATCGGCACGTTCGCGCTGGCGATCTTCGCGATCCTCTACTTCCGCCTGTGGTTCCTGCAGGTCCTCTCGAGCAACCAGTACGCGCACGCCGCCAGCGTGAACTTCGTGCGCGACGTCGAGGTGCCCGCGCCGCGGGGCCAGATCCTCGACTCGAGCGGCCAGATCCTCGCCTCGAGCCGCCGCGCGTATGCGGTCGAGATCTCGCCGCCGAGCCTGCCGGCGCCGATCACCGACCAGAACCTCGCCCACCCGCCGCAGCCGGACGCGTTGCTGTACGACCGTCTGGCCGGAGTGCTCGGGCTGCCGAGCAAGCGCCAGCCATGTCCGGTGAACGGCCACGGTCTGCTCCACATGTCCGTGATCGCCTGTCGCGTCGTGCAGGGATACGTGCAGCTGTCCTACGGCGAAGCCACCGTCGCCAGCGACATCACAAGCCAGCAACTCTGGTACATCTCCGAGCGCCAGCAGTCGTTCCCGGGCGTGACCGTCCAGCAGATCTATCAGCGCACCTACCCGTTCGGCGACCTCGCCTCGCAGGTGCTCGGGATCGTCAGCCGGATCACCGGCCCCGAGACCCAGGACCCCTTCTACAAGGGCGTCAACCCGAACGACTCGGTCGGTCAATCGGGGTTGGAGGCTTCTTATGACCGCTATCTGCGCGGGGTCGACGGCGCTCAGAAGGTGAAGGTCGACGCGTTCGGCAACTTCGTCGGCGTCCAATCGCAGACCCCCCCGACGGCCGGCGACAACCTCAAGCTGTCGCTCAACGCGAAGCTCGAGCAGGTTGGCCAACAGGCGCTCCAGGAGTCGATCGACACTAACTATCCGGCCAACGGCGGCGCGTTCGTGGCCATGAACCCTGTGAACGGCGAGCTCTACGCGATGGGCTCGCTGCCCACGTACAACGCGAACGTGTTCACCAAGCCGGTGCCGTACTCGAGCTACAACTCGCTGTTCGGCCCGAACTCCGGCGATCCGCAGGTCAACCGGGCCTACCAGAGCGCCGGGCCAACCGGGTCCACGTTCAAGCCGATCACCGCCACCGCAGCGCTCGAGAGCGGCGCCTGGAGCGTCGGAAGCACGTTCGACGACACCGGCCAGTATTGCTTCAGCGGCCAGTGCCGGCACAACGCCGGCAATGCCGTCGACGGCTCGCTGGACTTGGTGAACGCGATCAAGGTCTCCTCCGACGACTTCTTCTACAACCTTGGCGTGCTGACCAACTCGCCCGCCTCGAACGGCGGCCCGCTGCAGAAGTGGGCGCGCAATTACGGGATCGGACAGGAGACCGGAGTCGACCTGCCGGCCGAGAATTCGGGAACCCTGCCCGACGCCGCGTGGCGCACGAACCGGAACCAGCTCGAGTCCGACTGCGACAACGCCACCGGCCCGTTCAAGTACACCAACGGTGTCACGACCGGGTCGAAGAAGCTGAAGGGCTGGCACCGGAGCCAGACGCATCCGCCGGGCGGCTGCGGGATCGCGGACGGGACCGACCGGCCGTGGTCGGCCGGCGACAACGAGAACCTGGCGGTCGGCCAGGGTGACGTCCAGGTCACGCCGCTCCAGCTTGCGACCGCGTACTCGGCGCTGGCCAACGATGGGACGGTGGTCACCCCGCACCTGGGGCTCGACGTGCAGAACGCAGATGGGTTTGTCCTGCGCTCGTTCAACCCTCCGCCCAAGCGGCACATCAACATCGACCCGCTGTACCGCGAGACGATCCTCACCGGCCTGCGCGAGGCCGCCTCGCAGCCGGGCGGAACCTCGGCCGACGTATTCAGCAACTTCCCCGAGCAGGTGTACGGCAAGACCGGCACCGCGCAGTACAACGGCCAGCAGGACTACGCCTGGTACGCCTGCTTCGTCCCGCCCAGCGCGACAAGCAAACCGATCGTGGTAGTGGTGACCGTCGAGCAGGGCGGCTTCGGCGCCGTCGGCGCCGCGCCGGTAGCACGCCAGATCCTCTCGCAGTGGTTCTTCGGCAACAAGGGCGCGTACACGCCCGGAAACTCGCAGACGCTATGAGCGCGGTGGGCGCCCAAGCGATCCGGCCGGCCGACGATGTGGCGGCCGCTCCCCAGCCGCGGGCGTGGCTGCGGATGGATCCGCTGCTGCTGCTGGCGGCGCTCGGGCTGGCCGCGTGCTCGTTCATCATGCTCAAGGGCGAGGGCCGCTCGCTCAACCCGGCGAACCCCATGTACTTCGCCGAGCGCCAGGCGGTGTACTTCGGGATCGGTCTGGTACTCGCGCTGCTGCTGGCGCAGATCGACTACTCGCGGCTGCGCGAGTACAAGTACGGCCTGTACGGGCTGATGATCGCGCTCAACGTGATCGTGCTCGGGATGCCGCACGTACAGGGCGCGGCGCGGTGGATCCCGCTGCCGTTCTTCCAGCTGCAGCCCTCTGAGTTCGGCAAGGTGCTGCTGATCGTGTCGGTCTCGGCTTTCGCCGTGGATCGGTCGCGCCGGCTGCACGAGCGGCGCACCACGGCGCGAATCATGCTGCTCGCGCTGATCCCAGCCATGATCGTGATCCCCCAGCCCGACCTCGGCACGGCGCTGGTGTACGTCGCCGTCGGGTTCACGATCCTGTTCTTCGCCGGTACGTCGTGGAAGCAGTTGACCGGATTGGCGCTGCTGTTCGTGGCGGCGATCGTGGTGGTACTCGTGGTCGCTCCGGCGACCGGCCACCACCTGTTGAAGCCTTACCAGATGCAGCGCCTGACCGGCTTCCTGCATCCTTCTCATGATCCCCGCAATCAGACGTACAACATCACGGAGTCGCTGACCGCGATCGGCTCCGGCGGGAAAACCGGACTGGGCACCGCGGGCGCATCGCAGGTAAACCTGCACTTCCTGCCCGCGCCAAGCACCGATTTCATCTTCGCCGTAGTCGGCGAGACGTACGGCTTCGTCGGCGCCGCCGTGGTGCTGTCGCTGTACGCGTTGATGATCTGGCGCGGCCTGAAGATCCTGACGATGTCGAAGAACCTGTACGGGACGCTGATCGCGGGCGGCGTCCTGGCCATGCTGATGTTCCAGGTGTTCGTCAACACGGGCATGACGATCGGCATCATGCCGATCACCGGAGTGCCCCTGCCGCTGTTGAGTTACGGCGGCTCCTCCGTGCTCGTGACGTTCATCGCGATTGGCCTTCTACAGTCAATATGTGTGCAAGCACGCATGACGGCTGCCACGAAGAGCCGAGGGCTGGTTTCGTGAACGACCGTCGCCCACAGCGAGGGCGCGGCACCTGTTCGCCCGGAGGATCGAGCCTCAAAGCTCGCGCTCCCTCCGCGAACTTACCCAAACTTACATAAAGGACTGAATGAGCATTGAAGAAGCAAGTATTGGTCAGCGTCGACCGGGGCGAGACCCGGGTCGCGCTGCTGGAGGCAGCCGGAACTCCCAGCGCCCGTAAGAGCGCGCCGAAGTCCGGCGCCACGCGCCGGCGCCGCAAGACGTCCAAGCCGGCCGCCGGCTACCACGTAGCCGAGCTGTACCTCGAGCGCCGCGGCGCGCGCTCGATCGTCGGGAACATCTACAAGGGGCGCGTCGACAACGTGCTCGGCGGCCTCGAGGCAGCGTTCGTCGACATCGGGCTCGAAAAGAACGGGTTCCTGCACGTCGACGAGATCGTGCTGCCGGGCGTCGAGGCGCCCCGCCGGGGCCGCGGCTCTGGGCGGGACAGCCGCCAGATCACCGACATGCTGAAGCCCGGCCAGGAGATCGTCGTCCAGGTCGTCAAGGACCCGCTGAAGACCAAGGGCGCCCGGCTGACGATGGATCTCACGATCGCCGGCCGCTACATGGTGTTCGCGCCGTACGGCGAGGGCGTCGGGGTCTCGCGCCGGCTCGACGATGGTGAGCGCGAGCGGCTGCGAAAGGAGGCCGCGAAGCTCGATCTGAAGGGCTCGGGCGCGATCGTGCGGACGGCGGCCCAGGGAGCGACGCGGGCGGATTTGGAGCGCGAGTTGCTGTACCTGTTCAAGCTGAACGAGGTGTTGCAGAAGCGGGTCGCCGAGACGACGGCGCCGGCGCTCGTGTTCCAGGAGGCCGACCTGTCCGTGCGGGTCGTGCGCGACATCTTCTCCTCGGCGTTCGAGCGCGCGATCGTCGACGACCCCAAGCAGTACCACCGGCTGGTGTCCTTCTTCTCGCGCACCGCGCCTGAGCTCGTCGACCAGGTCGAGCTGTGGGAGGAGGAGCAGCCGCTGTTCGAGGCGTTCGGGGTCGAGCAGGTGCTCGACTCGACGATGTCACGCCGAGTCGACCTTCCCAGCGGCGGCTACCTGATGATCGACT
Organism: uncultured Solirubrobacterales bacterium; assembly: GCA_963849675.1. Lineage (GTDB taxonomy): Bacteria > Actinomycetota > Thermoleophilia > Solirubrobacterales > Solirubrobacteraceae > Palsa-465. Next base: position 581,211 of record CAWKIW010000004.1, read on the forward strand.
ACGCCGAGGCGCTGACCGTGATCGACGTCAACTCCGGCTCGTTCGTGGGCCGCGGCAAGTCCGCGCGGCTCGAGGACACGATCACCAAGACGAACCTGGAGGCCGCCGACGAGGTGGTCCGGCAACTGCGGTTGCGGGACATCGGCGGGATCATCGTGATCGACTTCATCGACATGGCGCGGGCGCGGAATCGGGATGCGGTCCTGAAGGTGTTGCGGGCGGCGCTGGACGAGGACCGGACGAAGACGTTCGTGGTCGAGATCTCGCCGCTCGGGCTGGTCGAGATGACGCGCCAGAACGTGACCGACGGCGTGCGCGAGATCATGACCCGGCCGTGTCCGACGTGCGGCGGCGACGGCGTCATCAAGTCCGAGGAGACGCTCGCGATCGAGTTCGAGCGGCGGATGCGCGACCTCGCCAAGGAGACCAAGGACGAGGCGCTGCTGATCCAGATGAACCCGCGCGTGAGTGGCGAGTTCACCCGCGACGACGCGCGCGTGCTGCGCCAGATCGAAGAGGAGACCGGTAAGTGGTTCCACTTCGAGGGCTCAGAGGGACTGCCGCTCGATCACTTCGCGGTCGTGCTCGAGGACGACCTGAAGCACGTCGTCGAGCGGGCCGTGCCGTTCCGCGCCGGCGAGGAGGTGCATGTCGAGATCGTCGAGCCGCACATGTACAGCCCCGGGGACGCGGTGGCCAAGGTCGACGGTTACATAATCTCGATCACCGGAGGCGGCGACTACGTCGGCGAGAAGCACCTGGTCCGGATCGAGGAGGCGGGACGCACCGAGGCGGTGGCCTCGCTGCTCGACGTGCCCGCGGCGGCCGCGGCGTCTTCAACGGCGCCGGCGACGGGGATGGCACGGGGCGATGAACTAGAATCGAAGCCTCGGCGTCGTGGCCGCAGAGGCGGACGACGCCGTTCCGGCGCTAAGGCGGAGTCGGCCACGAGCACCTCTTCATCCGAATGAGCACGTACGCGATAGTCAAGACGGGCGGTAAGCAGTACCGCGTCGAGCAGGGTTAGACCCTGCTCGTCGAGCGGCTGCCCGTGGGAGACGGCGAGTCCGTTGCGCTGCAGCCGTTGCTGTACGTCGACGGGTCTGACGTGGTCGACGGCGAGGATCTGGCGCGGGTCTCGGTCGAGGCCCGCGTCGTCGCTCACGAGCGCGGGCCCAAGCTCCGCGTGGTCAAGTTCAAGCCCAAGCGCGGCTACAAGCGCCGCACCGGCCACCGCCAGAATCTGACCCGGATCGAGGTGACCTCGCTCGGACTGTCCTCGGGCGCGGTCGGAGCGGTCGCTCGCGCGCGCCGGAGCCGGCGGCCGACCCCACCCCGCCGAGGAGGCGAACGATGGCTCATAAGAAGGGACTTGGCTCCTCGCGGAACGGCCGCGACTCCCACGCCAAGCGGCTCGGCGTGAAGGTGTTCGCCGGCGAGGCCGTCACCGGTGGCGAGATCATCGTCCGCCAGCGCGGCACGAAGTTCAAGCCGGGCGACGGCGCCGGCATCGGCAAGGACGACACGATCTACGCCGAGAGCCGCCGGCACGGTGCAGTTCACGCGCGGCCGGCGCGGTCGAGTGATCTCGATCGTCCCCGGCGACACAGAGTCTTAGCGCCGGCAACCCGCGGCCGGCCGTCGCGCCGCCTCGGCGCCGCGACCCTCGCTTTCGGAGGCCTGGCTGGCTAGCCAGCCAGGACGTATGGTGCGCGGTTCGGAATGCCCGCCGGGCGTGGACGCCCGGCGGAACGGCGGTCGCGGCACGGCCCGCTCGGCATCCAGGCCTCGCAGACGGGCCGGCCGCGCCACATCCGGCGGACGCCGAGCGCAGCGAGGCCCCTAATCAGCGGTAACGAGCTGCGAGGTGCAGAGGGGGCAGCGCTTCGCCTTGACCGGGATCGCGCTCGTGCACTCCGGGCACTCTTTGGTGTCCGGATCCTCCTCGGCCCGGCGCGCCATCAGCGCGTTGATCGGCGCCACGATGATGAAGAACACGGCGGCGGCGATCGTCAGGAACGTGAGCACGTTGTTGAGGAAGTCGCCGTAGGCGAAGTGGCTGCCGTTGATCGTGAACGACAGGCTCTCGAAGTTCGGCTTGCCGAAGATCGCGGCGACGAGCGGCGTGATGAGGTCGGCGACGAGCGCCTTGACGACCGCCGTGAACGCGGTGCCGATCACGACCGCCACCGCGAGGTCGACGACGTTGCCGCGCAGCAGGAAATTGCTTGAAGTCTGTGAGCAGTTTTGGCACGGACCGCGTCTTGTTTCGTCACACGGGTCGGCGGATCCTGCGGCGCATGGCCGGACGTTTGGCGATCGGACTGACAAATAAGCGGCCTCAGCGCCAAAGTTCGCGTCGCGCGGCTCGCGGATCGGCAGGCGGGGCTGGTGGGCGCAGCGCAGCTGATCGCACTGGGCGTCGAGACGCGCGAGTCCTCGCGGTGGGTGCGCCAGGGCTACCTGCTGCCCCGCTACCCGCGGGTCTACGCGGTCGGGCACCGGGCACCCGAGCGTGAGGGCGGACCTGACGGCGGCCGTGCTCTATGCGGGCCCGGGCGCGATGCTCAGCCACGCCACCGCGCTCTGGTGGCGCGGGCTGCTCGACCACCAGCCGTGGCCGATCGAGGTGAGCACGCCGCGGCGGTGCCGCTCACTGGACGGCGTGAAGGTGCACGGCCGGCGGGGCTGCCGGCGCGTATGGCACAAGGGGCTGCCGATGACCACGGTCGAGCAGGCGCTGCTCGACTTCGCCGCCCGCGCGCCGCTGGACCGGGTCCGTTACGCGCTCGCCAACGCCGACTACCGGCACGTGCTCGATGTCGCCGCACTCCAGGTGATCGCCGGTAACGGTCGCGCCGGCAGCACCAAGCTGCGCGAGGCGCTGAAACGCCACGAGCCGAAGCTCGCCCGCACGCGCAGCCCGCTCGAGCGGCTGTTCCTGCCGCTGTGCGAGAAGTACGGGGTTCCGCTGCCCGATGACGTCAACGTCTGCGTCGCCGGCGTCCTGGTCGACGCCGTGTGGTGGGAGCAGAGGCTGGTGGTCGAGCTCGACGGCAAGGACAACCACAGCTCGTGGGCGCAGATCCAGCGCGACCGGAGCAACGAGCTGCGTCTGCGGGCGGCCGGATTCGACGTCCACCGCTACGGCACGGTCCAGATCGAGGAGCGAGCCCGAGCTGGTGGCGCGCGATCTCCTCGCGCCGGCTCAGCTCGACTGCGCGGTCGGCCTGACCAGGATCTCGTTGACGTCCACGTGCGGCGGCTGCGAGACCGCGCACATCACCGTGCGGGCGACGTCGACAGGTTCGAGCCGTCCCTCGCCGGGATTGTCGAAGAACGGTGTGTCCACCATCCCCGGCTCGATCAGCGTGACCCGCACGCCGGTGTCGTTGAGCTCGAGCCGCGCGGCCTCGCCCATCGCGGTCACCGCCCATTTGGTCGCGGAGTACAGCGAGCCCGGCAGCGCCCGCCGGCCCGCGAGCGAGCCGGTGAGCAGCAGGTGGCCGCGGGCCTCCTTGAGCGGCGTGATCGTGGCCCTGATCGTCAGCGCAGCTCCGTACACGTTGGTCAGCACCATCGAGCGCCAGAACTCGGGCGTCTCGTTGAGGAAGCCGCGGGCCGCGCCGAAGCCGGCGTTCGCGAACGCGACGTCGAGGCGCCCGAACGCGTCGAGCGCGGCTGGACCATCGCCTCCTGCTGGTCCCACTCGGTGACGTCGCATTGCACCGCCAACGCGCGCTCGGGCCGCCGAGCTCCGAGGCGAGCGCGTCAAGCCGGTCGGCGGACCGGGCGGCGAGCACCAGCCGATAGCCGGCGCCGGCGGCGCAGGCGCGCGGTGGCGGCGCCGATTCCGCTCGACGCGCCGGTGATCAGGAATACGGGATCGGACATGCCAGGATGATTACCCATGCAGGACCGCGCTCGAATCCACGTCCAGGCCGGCGGCGGCGGCGACGGCTGCCTGAGCTTCCGTCGCGAGGCGCACGTGCCCAAGGGCGGCCCGAACGGGGGCGACGGCGGCCGCGGCGGCGACGTCGTGCTCGTGTGCGACGACTCGCTGCGCGACCTCGAGAGCTTCCGGCGCCGGTCGCACTTCAAGGCGCGCCGGGGCGGCCACGGGGAGGGTTCGCTCCGTCACGGCAAGGACGGCGCCGACCTGATGATCTCGGTGCCGCCCGGAACCGAGGCGTTCGTCGAGGCCGACGGCACCGTCCACGACCTGGTCCGCCCCGGGACAGCGGGCGGTGGTGGCGCGCGGCGGCCCGGGCGGGCGCGGCAACAAGCGCTTCGCCGGCCCGACCCATCAGACGCCCCGGTTCGCCGAGAAGGGGCTCGCCGGGCGAGGAGACGTGGATCACGCTCCAGCTGAAGCTGCTCGCCGACGTCGGCCTGGTCGGGCTGCCGAACGCCGGCAAGTCGTCGCTGCTCGGCCGCCTGACCCGCGCGCACCCGAAGGTCGCCGACTATCCGTTCACGACGCTCGAGCCGGCGCTCGGGACGCTCGAGGCCGATGACCGCCAGCTGGTGATCGCCGACATCCCCGGGCTGATCGAGGGCGCCAGCGCCGGCGCCGGGCTCGGTCACGACTTCCTCGCGCACATCGAGCGGACGCGGGTGCTCGTGCACGTGCTCGACCTCGCGCCGCTCGACTCCCGCGAGGACCCGGCTGCGAACTACGCGACCGTCGAGCGCGAGCTCGAGCTGCACAACCCGCGCCTGGCGCGTGCTGCCGCGCGTGCTCGCGCTGTCCAAGGCGGACCTGGTCGACGAGGCGGCGCGGGAGGTGGCGCGGGCGGATTGGGCCGCGCGGCTCGGTCCGGACACGCCGGTGGTCGTGACGTCTTCGGCCACCGGGCTCGGGCTCGACGAGCTCGCCGGCGAGCTGCTGCGGCTGGTGCCCGAGGCGGCGGCCGGAGCCGGCGCTCGACGCGGCGCGGCGGCTCGGGCCGACGGCGACGGCGAGCTCGCCGAGCACCGGGTGTTCCGGCCGGCGGCGGACCGCGCCTACCAGGTCGTGAAGGTCGGCGACGGCGCGTACCGCGTCACCGGCAAGGGGATCGAGCGGCTGGTCGCCCGCTACGACCTCGACAACGAGGACGCGCTCGCCTACCTCGAGCGCCGGCTTCGCGGGATCGGCGTCATCCGCGCGCTCGAGGCCGAGGGGTTCGAGCCGGGCGACGAGGTCGAGATCGCCGGGATCGCCTTCGACCTCGATCCGGAGTAGGCGCGCGGCTCCCTCGAGCGAATCAAGATACGATCGCGCGCCGAAACTATCCGGTTCGCGCGGGTTTATCACCGCTGCTGTGAACCGCTGCCGAGAATTGATGAGGAGGTCTGCACGGATGCTTACGCATCACAAGTTGCCCGTCGCGGGCATCGTCGCCGCGCTGGTCGTGGCGCTTTCCGTGGTCGTCGCGCCGGCCGCCGGCGCGCGCGTGCTGCGCGTTGGCACGTTCCACGGGATCCGCGGCCAGTACACGTCGATCCAGGCCGCGGTCAACGCGGCCGCGCCGGGGGACTGGATCCTGGTCGCCCCCGGCGACTACAAGACGAGTTCGAGCAGCCGCTCCCAAGGGGGCGGCCGATACGCCCGCCGGCGTCCTGATCACCACGCCGCGCATCCACTTGCGCGGGATGAACCGGAACACGGTGGTCGTCGACGGCACCAAGCCGGGGTCACCCCGTTGCAGCAGGTCCGCGGCCGCGCAGAACTTCGGTCCGAGCGCGAAGAAGGGCGCGCTCGGGCTCAACGGGATCATGGTCTGGAAGGCCGACAACGTCTCGGTCCAGAACCTGACCGTGTGCAACTTCCTCGAACGGTTCGGGCGAAGCCGGCAACGAGGTGTGGTGGAACGGTGGCGACGACAGCGGCAAGATCGGCGGGTGGGGCTACGTCGGGTCGTACCTGACCGCGACCAGCACGTTCTTCGGCGGTGAGAAGAGCGCGGCCGCGTACGGGATCTTCTCGAGCAACTGGACGGGCGGTACCTGGGATCAGAGCTACGCCAGCAATTTCAACGACTCCGGCTACTACATCGGCGCCTGCCAGCAGTTCGTGCCACCAGACGATGAATCACGCCTGGGCCGAGTACAACGCGCTCGGGTACTTCGGGATCGAACTCGGGCGGCTGGATGCTGATCGAGAACTCGCGCTTCGACAACAACGAGGACGGGTTCGACACCAACAGCCAGAACGGCGACGAGCCCTCGCCCCAGAACGGGGCCTGCCCGGCCGGCGTCAAGCCGCCGGTCGCCGGCGCGCCATCGTGCTGGGTGCTGACCCACAACGTGTTCGACGACAACAACAACCCGAACGTGCCCGCCGCCGGAGTCAGCGGCCGCGGGACCGGTGGGCACAGGAATGTCGCTGTCGGGTGGACGGAACGACACCGTGATGGACAACGTGTTCGAGAACAACGGCGCCTGGGGCCAGATCACGATTCCGTATCTCGACAGCGGTAAGCCCTGCACGGGTGGAATCCTCGGCGCGCTCGGATCGGGCACCTGCCTGTTCGACGAGAGCGGCGATGCGGTGCTCGGCAACACGTTCTCCCACAACGGGTTCTTCGGCAATCCGAGCAACGGCGACTTCGCCCTGACGAACTTCGAGCAGGGCCCGACCGACTGCTTCAGCGGCAACGTCGAGCAAGGGGGCGGCCCGGTCACCACCACCCCGGCGAACCTCGAGCAGACGTACCCAACATGCAACGGGCAGACGGTCGCAGCCAGCAGCGATGCGGCCGGGTCGTTCACGAACGAGGTGCTATGCGACGCACAGGTCTCGCTGGCCGCCGGCGCGAAGCCGCCGTGCCTAGCCAGCGACCACTATCCGCGTCGGAAGAAGGTCATCATGCATTCGCTGCCGAAGCATCTGGCGACGATGCCGAACCCATGCGCCGGCGTTCCCGCGAATCCGTGGTGCCGCGCGAAGAAAGCATGATCGCCGTGCGGCGGTTCGCGGCGGTGCTGATCGCCGCGACCGTCGCGCTCGCGGCCGGTGCCGGCGCTGCGTCGGCGCGCGCGTTGATCGTGACGCAGCGGCAGGTCTCCTACCCGCACTACACGACGATCCAGGCCGCGGTGAGCGCCGCTCACCGCGGAGACTGGATCCTGATCGCGCCCGGGCGTTTACAGCGGGACGGTCCGGATCACCACGCCCGACCTGCACCTGCGCGGCATGAACCGCAACAAGGTGATCCTCGACGGCCGCCACCGCGCCGGCAACGGGATCGTGATCACCTCCAGCGGCGTCTGGGTCGAGAACCTGACCGTGCGCAACTTCGATCGGCGCACGCGCGAGGACGCGGCGGACGGCAACGAAGTGTGGTGGGAGGGAGCGGGTCCGGAGGGCACCCGAATCGGGATCCACGGCTGGTGGGGCCGGTACCTGACGGCGTACGACACCGGGCTGCTCGGCGGCTACGGCCTGTACGCCGGTCACTCCGTCGACGGGTTCTTCAAGCACGTGTACGCGTCCGGCTTCAACGACTCGGGCGTGTACGTCGGGGGCTGCCGCGACTGTCAGGCGCTGGTGCAGGATGCGCTCGTCGAGCGCAACGCGCTCGGCTGGTCGAGCACGAACGCCGGCGGTCACCTGATCGTCGAGGACTCGACGTTCCGCGACAACAGCGTCGGCGTCGCCCCGGACTCCGAGCCCGACGACGACCTGCCGCCGCCGCAGGACGGCGCCTGCAACTCGGGATCGAATCGCGCGAAGCTGCCGACGTTCACCTCGACGCAGATCGATCGCTGCACGATCTTCCGCGACAACCTGATCGAAGACAACGGGAACATCTCGACGCCCGCCAACTCGGACATCCTGAACGCGCCCTGGGGCGAAGGGGTCGTGCTCGGCGGGGACTACGCCGATCTGATCGAGGACAACACGATTCGCGACAACCCCACGTTCGGCGTGCTCGTCCTGGAGCGGCCGGATCCGTTCCCACCGACGTCGAAGACCGCGTACTTCCAGTCGTCGGGCAATCGGGTGTCTGACAATGTCGTCACCGGCAACGCGACGGCGCCAGGTACGACCGATCTCGCGCTCGAGGGCGGCGTGTTCGGGACGCAGAACTCGGTCAACAACTGCTTCTCAGGCAACACCTTCGGCACCTCGAGCCCGGCGAACATCGAGGGAATGTGGGGCTGCCAGAACGCGACGACGCCCAACGGCGGCGACGCGCTGTTTGCCGAAATCCTGAAGCTGATCTCGCAGTCGGGGGCGCGGCATCAGCGTCCGCAGCCGGCGCCGAAGTCGCAGCCGACGATGCCCCGGCCGTGCCGCGGCGTGCCGAAGAACCCGCTCTGCACCTGAGCGCGTCCTAATCTCTGTCGGGGCCATGGCCCCGCTGGTCGTCAAGCTCGGTTCGAGCATCGTCGCGGACGACCGCGGTGAGGTGCGGATCGACGTCCTCAATCGAATCTGCGATGAGATCGCCGAGCTCCACCGCGCCGGCCGCCAGCCGGTGGTAGTCACCAGCGGCGCGATCGCGCGCGGCATGGGCGTGATGGCGCTCCCGATCCGTCCGCGCGCGATGGACGAACTCCAGGCGGCGAGCGCGGTCGGGCAGGGCAAGCTGTACCAGGTGTACGACGGGCTGCTCCGCGAGCGCGGGATGCAGACCGCGCAGGTGCTGCTGACGTTCTTCGACATGAGCGCGCGCACCCACTACCTGAACGCCCGCCAGACGCTGCGCAAGCTGCTCGACTGGCGCGTGATCCCGGTGATCAACGAGAACGACACCACGACGACGGACGACATCTCGTTCGGCGACAACGACTTCCTCGCCGCGCAGGTGGCGATCCTGATCGCGGCGGAGCGGCTACTGCTGCTGACCGACGCCGAAGGGCTGTTCACGGCGGACCCCCGGGTCGATCCGGCGGCACGTCTCGTCTCGGAGGTGACGGAGTTCGAGCAGCTCGAGCAGGTCTCGATCGGGCACGCGACCTCGCCGCTCGGCTCGGGCGGCATGCGGTCGAAGGTGGTGGCGGCCGAGATGGCCACCGCGGCCGGGATTCCGACCGTGATCGCCAGCGGCCTGCGGCCGGGCTCCGTGCTCGCCGCGGCGACCGGAAATCCGGTCGGCACCCGGTTCCCGGCCCGCTCCGGCCGCTACTCGAGCTTCAAGCTGTGGCTGAAGTACGCCAAGCCGGTTCGCGGGCGGGTCCAGATCGACGCCGGCGCGGCACGGGCGCTTCGCGAGGGCGGCACCAGCCTGCTGCCGGTCGGGATTGTCGAGGTCGCGGGCGAATTCGACGCCGGCGACGCGGTCGAGGTCGCGTTCGACGGAGAGCTCGTCGGTAAGGGGATCTGCAACTACTCGGCAATCGAGCTGCGCCGCGTGCGCGGACTGAAATCCGCCGACGTGCGCGAGCGGATGCCGCTGGCCAGCGAAGAAGCGGTCCATCGTGACTACTTCGTACTTGCGTGATGCGGTCGCCGGGAGATTGCGCGGGCTCGCGTAACCTGTAGCGCACATGGCCACCACCGCCACATCCGTTGCCGACACCTGCGCCGCAGCCAAGCGAGCCGCACGCACGCTGGCGACCCTCCCGTCCGGCGTAAAGGACGCCGCGCTCGAGTCGATCGCGGACGAGCTGATCGAGCGGACCCCGGAGATCCTCGAGGCGAATGCCCGCGACCTCGAGGCCGGGCGCGAGGCGGGCCTGACCGACGCGCTGATGGACCGGCTCGCGCTCGACGCCGGCCGGATCGCGGCGATCGCGCGCCAGGTCCGGGACATCGTGGCCCTGCCCGATCCGGTCGGGGAGGTCATCGACGGCTTCCGGCTCGCGAACGGGCTCGACGTGCGGAAGGTGCGGGTCCCACTCGGCGTGATCGCGGTCGTGTACGAGGCGCGGCCGAACGTCACGATCGACGCCGCTGCACTGTGCCTGAAATCCGGCAACGCGATCGTCCTGCGGGGCTCCTCGATGGCGGCACATTCGAACGCGGTGCTGGCTGCCGTGGCGATCGAGGCCGGTCTCGCGGCCGGGTTGCCCGACGGGGCGCTGGCGCTCGTCGCCGGCGGCGGGCACGAGGAGCTCGAGCAGCTCGCGACCCAGACCGGCGTCGTCGACCTGATCGTCCCCCGCGGCGGCGAGGGCCTGAAGGCCGCATTGAAGGGCGTGGCGACCGTGCCGGTCATGTACGCGGCGTCCGGGAACTGCCACGTGTATGTCGACGCGACCGCGTCGCTCGACGACGCGCTCGCGATCACGTTGAACGCGAAGGTCCAGCGCCCGAGCGTGTGCAACGCGGCCGAGACGCTGCTCGTGCACGAGGCGGTCGCGGCTGAGTTCCTGCCGGCGGCGCTCGTCGCGCTGGCGACGGCCGGGGTCGAGTTGCGCGTCGACGAGCGCGCGCAGGGTTGCGCGGCCGGCGTTCCCGTCGTCGCCCGCCACGGAGGAGGACTGGGCGACCGAGTATCACGCGCTGACGCTCGCGGTGCGGGTGGTCGACTCGGCCGAGGAGGCGATCGAGCACATCAACCGCTACGGCTCGGGTCACTCGGAGGCGATCGTCACGCGCGACACGGAGTCCGCGCGCGCGTTCCAGCTCGGGGTGGACGCCGCGTGCGTGTACGTCAACGCGTCCACCCGGTTCACCGACGGAGGGGAGTTCGGGATGGGCGCGGAGATCGGCAACTCGACCCAGAAGCTCCACGCCCGGGGGCCGATCGGGCTGCGCGAGCTGTGTTCGTTCAAATACCTCGTCGAGGGTTCCGGCCACGTCCGAGCGTGAACGGGTCGGGGCGGTGCCCCGCGGCACGAACGTGAGCGGTCCGGAGCGCTGACCAGGGGTGCGGATCGGCATTCTGGGCGGCACGTTCAATCCGCCACATCTTGGTCACCTCATTTGCGCTCAGGAGGCGTACCTTCAGCTCGAACTCGATCGAGTGACGCTGATCCCTGCACGGATACCGCCGCACAAGCGCGTCGAAGAGGAGCCGGGTCCCGACCACCGGCTCGAGTTGTGCCGGGCGGCGGTGGGCGAGGATGGTCGGTTTGACGTATCCGATGTCGAGATCGTGCGGGAGGGACCGTCGTACACGGTCGATACTCTGGAGTTGCTGCATTCTCGAGAGCCGGAAAGTGAGTTGTTCCTGATCGTCGGCGGTGACATCGCCGCCGGCCTGCCGAAGTGGCGCGAGCCGGAGCGGGTGCTGTCGCTGGCGACACTCGCGGTGGCGGGGCGGCGCGGGACGTCTCGTGCCGAGGTCGACCGGGCGCTGAGCGGCCTTCCTGGGGGCGAGCGAGCCCGGTTCTTCCAGATGCCGACGATCGGCGTGTCCTCGACGGCGCTGCGGCGCCGCGTCCATGCCGGACAGCCGATCAGGTACTACGTTCCGGACGCGGTCGTGAGCTATATCGATCGCCACCGCCTGTATGGAGGGTAGGCTGAATCCGATGAACCCCGAAGAGCTCGCAGCCGCGATCGCGGAGTACGCCTCCGATCGCAAGGCGCTCGACATCGTCCAGCTCGATCTGCGGGCGATGATCGGCTACACGGATTACTTCGTGATCTGCACGGGTCGCAGCGAGCGGCAGACGAAGGCGATCCACGATGGGATCCACGAAGGGCTGAAATCGGCATACCGCCGGCTCCCCCAGCGCGTCGAGGGCCTTCCCGGCGGGCGCTGGATCCTGATGGACTACCTCGACGTCGTCGTCCACGTGTTCACGCCCGAGACGCGCGAGTACTACCGCCTCGAGCAGCTGTGGGGCGAAGCGCCGGCGCGAGCGGTCGGCGCCGGCTCCGTCTAGACCGCCGGCTCACTTTTGGCCCTAGAGGGCCGCCAGCAGCTTCGGCGCAACCTCCTTCTTCCGACTCATCACTCCGGGCAGCTCAATCTCGCTGTCGTGCGCGTGCAGGCCAAACGCCCTGGCAACGCTCGCGATGTCGCCGGCCACGAGCAGGTCGGTTCCCTTGGTCAGCACGTCGGTGACCATCAAGGCGTACAGCTGCAGTCCCCGGTTCTCGCGTGCGGTCCGCATCGCCTCGAGCAGCTCGTCCTTGCGATCGAGCAGCGTCTTGCCCACGACCTCGATCTGGGCGATGCAGATCAGGTGCCCGCTGCTGGCGTGGTACTGCTTGGCATCCCGGGAGACGATCTCGTCGGCGGTCACCTCGGAAACGTCGGAGCTGGCCTCGAACATCTGGCGCCCGAAGTCGGCCCCGTCGATCGCGAGCACTCGCTCGAGGTACTCGACCACCTGGCGGTCGCGCTCGGTGGTGGTCGCGGAGTTGAGGATGATCGTGTCGGACATGACCGCACCCAGGAGCATCGTCGCGGTCGGCGGGCTCGGCTCCATGCCGTTCTGGCGGAAGCGCTCGACGACTAGGGTGGCCGTCGAGCCGACCGGGTCGAACGTGGCGGTGACCGGGATCAGGGTCTCGATCGAGCCGATGTGGTGGTGGTCGAGGATCTCGACGATCTCGGCCTGCTCGACGCCCGGGACGCTCTGAGCCCGTTCGGCGTGGTCGACGAGCAGCACTCGCCGGCGGGGCGGGGACACCAGATCGGACCGCGTGACGAGGCCGACGGGGCGGCGCTGAGCGTCGATCACCACGGCCGCGCCGTAATGGCTCTCCTTGATCTGCTCGGAGATGTCGTCGACCAGGAACTCCCTCGTGGCGGTCAACGGCTCGCGCTCCATCAGCGCGCCGCACGGCGCGGCGAGCGTGATCATGCGCCCCGACACGTAGCTGTCGAGCGGGGAGACGATCACCGCGGTCCCGTGTTCGCGCGCCAGAGCGAGGATCTCGTCCGTCGGGGTGGAGTCGTTGGACAGCACGATCAGCCGTGCGCCCCGTTCGATCGCCATCCGCTGGGCGTCGATGCGGTTGCCGACCACGACCACGTCGCCCTCGGAGATCCCGGTCCGGGTCAGGTCCATCGCCTGGACCCACACTCGTCCAGACAGCGGCCTGTCCTCGCCGGTCAGAAGCTTCCCGTCGAGGACCTCGACGATCGCGCCGACCTGGGTGGGCGCGTCCTGCAACGTCGAGGTCTCGCGAGTCTCGCGGATGTAGCGGCGCGCCAGCGCGCGCTCGGTGACCACGCCGACGAGAGCGTCGTCGCCATCGACGACCGGCACCAGCTCGAAGCCCGCTCGGGCCATCGCCAGCCCGGCCTCGCGGATCGGTGCCTCCTCGCCCACGATCGGAAAGCTGGTCTTCATCACATCGGCCGCCCGGACCATGACGTGTGGCAGCAGCTCGGGCTGGTCCGCGGCGCTGCGTTCGAGCAACCAGCGGGTCTGCGCATTGCAAGTGCCGAGCCGCACCGGCTTGTACGTGTTTCGTGTGTCCAGGCGTCCCTTCAGCTCGGCGTAGCCGATCGCGGCCGCGATCGAGTCGGCGTCGGGGTTGCGATGGCCGGTGACGTAGATCGGCGGCATGGCGCTGCGATTATCGCCGCTGGCTGTCGTGGATCTCAATGTGGGCCGACGACAGCGGTGCCCGCTCCGATTGGCGTTTCAACCCTCGTCCGCGTGCGCGTGCCCACCCTTGCCCGCGCGCGCTCGCGCGCGATACCGTCCTTGAGCGAAGTCGAGGGCAGCGGCTTGCAGCTGCCGGTCTACGTCCCGAATGGAGAGAGCACATGCCGACCGCCCCCCAGATCCTCCCGACCCAAATTCCGCAGGGCACGGCTCCCGGCGTGACCTACCGGCTCGAAGGCGAGCTCGTTCCGGTCTTGCACATGGCCCTCGATGGGCAGGTGCCCGTCTACTTCGAGCACCACGTGCTGCTGTGGAAGTACCCGCAGCTCCAGATCGGCTTGCATCCGCTCGGCAAGGGACTCAAGCGCCGCGTGTTCGGCGGGATGCCGCTGCTGATGCTCGAGGCGCAGTCGCCCGGTGAGATCGCCTTCAGCCGCGACGCGCCCGGTCACATCGTCGCGCTGCACCTTCAGCCAGGTCAGGGGATCATCGTGCGCGAGCACCAGTTCCTGGCCGCCACCGGCGCCGTCCAGTACGACTACAGCCGGATTCAGGGCTTCGCGAACATGCTCTACGGCGGTGGCTTCTGGGTCGACCAGTTCTTCGCGGGCGATCACGAGGGCGTCGTCTGGGTCCACGGCTACGGCAACGTGTTCGAGAAGAACCTCGAGCCGGGGGAGACGATCGACATCGAGCCGGGGGGGTGGCTGTTCCGCGACCACTCGGTGCAGATGGAGCAGGAGATCTACGGGTTCAAGACCGGCTTCCTCGGCGGTGGCGCCGGCAACCTCGTGTTCAACCGCTTCACCGGACCGGGCAGGGTCGGCCTCCAGAGCGCGTACTTCCATCCGGCGGGAGACGAGACCGGCGGTGGCGGCGGCCAGCAGCAGCAGCAGGGAGGCGGTCTCGGCAACATCATCGGTGGTCTTCTCAACAACTAGGTGACCACGATCGTGAGCTTCGCACCAGCGCATCTTGCGGCGCACCCGCTTCCCCCGGGGATCGTCGGCGCGCTCGGCCTGAACGGATATCAGCTGCTCGTCGACGTCGCCGGCGTCGGCGCGGGACGGCTCGGCTCGCACGCGTTCCTGCTGGTCGCGCCCGAGCCCGATCCGTCCCTACCGGACGCGGGCACCCAGATCTCGCTGCACCAGCCGCGGCTGAAGGACGAGCGCGAGGCGTCCGCGTTCAACCAGCTCGCGGCGCAACTCGGCTACCTGCGGCTTTCGGGTTACCGCCTCGCGCTCGAGCGCGCCGGACTGCGCAGCAAGGTCAGCCTGGTCAACCCCGCCACCGGAGCGATCGTCGCGACGATCCCCGACAAGCAGCCCGGGCGCCTGTTCGGCGGCGGGGCGAACGCGGCGAGCCTGCTCGCGACCGTGCGCGGCCTCCCACCCGCCGGTCCGCCTCCGGACCTCCAGAGCCCCGAGCTGCTGCGTCAGGTGTTGCTGGCGCTCGCGCTCCGCGACGAGTCGCTCGGTGGCGCCGAGGCGGCCGAGCTGGCCGATCGCGCACTCGAACTCGCCCGCCAGAGCGGCGGCATGGATCCGCCGGCGGCGCTCGAGGCCGCAAAGCAGGACTCGGCCCCCTAGCGAGCACCGCGCCGGCGCGGACCGCGACTGGGATCCGGACGGTCATGGCGATCCCGGCCCGACGTCGGGAGCGGCCGGGGATGGTCCCGCCAGCGTGCCGGGCGCGCTCGTTGCGGCGCCGCTTGCCGGGCGGCGGGTTCGATGCCGGCGCCGCCGGCCGGGTGGTCTGACCGATGCGGGCGTCACCGCGGTCAGCCTGATCATCGGCTTCCCACGCCGGGTGACGACGACGTCCTCGCCGGCGGCGACCCGGTCCAGCCAGCACCCGAGAGAACACGCGGCAGACCTCGGCGCCAATGGTCACCGCCGCCGTTTCCGGGATTCGAATGGAGCTGAGGGGACTCGAACCCCTGACCTACGCGCTGCCAGCGCGTCGCTCTGGCCAACTGAGCTACAGCCCCGTCGAATGTGAAGTCGTCTGCAAGGTTAATGCATGCCGCTGGCCATTGCGCGTCGGCGAGAGTCGGAGGTAGGCGACGGTCCTGTTCGCGAGGAGTTGGGCAGGCAGCAGGAAACAACGATCGAGATCTCCGCAGTAGACCGCGAACAGGTCTACTTCGTGTTCGGTGTACCTGCTCCGGACGTGCCCATGTGGCGTACACCGAGAGGTAGCCACTGCAACGATCACTACATCGCGTGCGCGGTTCAGCCGCCCCCACTTGACCTGGACGCGCATTAGTTGGCCGCCGATCTCCAGCGCGAGATCGGCACGACCGTGCTCGCCGATCGGCCGCCAAACCGGAACGCGGAGCTTGGTGGCCGCCAGAACAATCGCCTGTTCCGCCACGGCTCCTTTGACGTTCGAATTCATCACGAACATATGTTCGCATGGGTCTCGGACGGAAAAGCCGCGGATTGCGGGAGAAACGCGGGCCGGCGCTCAGCCCGGCGGGATGAACTCCGGCACGTCGAGGCCGTCGTCACCGACCGGCGGAAGCGTCGACTCGCCGTCGCCCGCAGGTTCGCCGGCGCCGGCCCGCCCGCGCCGCCCCGCGGACGCCGACGAGCCGCCCGAGGCGCGTTCGACGCGCGCGATCTGGGACATCAGCGACGAGTGGACGCGCTGCACGTCGTCGAGCAGGCGCTCGGCATTGGCGCGCAGCGAATTGCTCATCTCGCGGAGATTCGAAACGAGCTCGAGTCCCTCGGAGCGGACGCCGTCGGCGGTGGCGCGAGCGTCCTCGAGCAGGCCCCGAGCACGGGCCTCGGACTCGGCTTGCTCAGCGGCAGCGGACTCGCGCGCCTCGGCGACGATCTGCGCGGCGCTCTCCTCGGCGCGCGCGACGATCCCGAGCGCCTCGTTGGTGGCGGCGGTCGTCGTCGCCTCCGCTTCGGCGTTTCCCTCCGAGCGCAACCGCGCCGCCTCGGCCTGCGCCAACCGCGTAGCCTCGGACGCCTCCTCCTCGGCGGCGCGAACCCGGTTGTCGGCGGCGCGCTGCGCCTCGGCGATCCGGTCGTTGACCCGCTGCTCGGTCTCGAGTCGCATCCGCTCCGCCGTCTCCTCCGCGGCGGCGATGATCGCCGCGACGCGCTCGGCGGCCAGGGCCGCGCTCGCGTGGGGACGTCCGCCGGCGCTCGCGTCGGCGGATCCCCGCGCTCGCGCCGGCTTCCCGTGCTCGCCCGAGTCGGATCCAGCGTTCTCGGCCACGCCCGGATGGTAGAGCGGCCCGAAGAATGCCCTGCACACGACGGCCCGGCGACGTCCCGGTGCGCGCGCCCAAACAAGCGGCGCGTGCGCGCATCGGCGCCCAGCGGATCGCGAAGATGACGGCGCGGAGTGGTTGCCGGCGCGGGACACGCGGGGAACGTCCCGATCGCGCCCCCGCAAGTAACCTCCTAATTACTGTGTCTGAACGCCGCTATGACCCCAAGCAGATCGAGCCGAAATGGCAGGAGGTGTGGGAGCGCGAGGGCACGTGGGAGGTGTCGAACGACCCCCACGGCGACCTCCGCGAGAAGTCCTACGTGCTCGAGATGCTGCCCTACCCGAGCGGCGAGCCGCACATCGGGCACCTGAAGAACTACGCGCTCGGCGACGCGATCGCGCACTTCCACCGACGCATCGGCCGTCGCGTGCTGCACCCGATGGGCTATGACGCGTTCGGGCTGCCCGCCGAGAACAACGCGATCAAGACCCGGGTGCACCCGCGCATCGCCACCGACCGGTCGATCGCCGCCTACCGCCACTGGTTCCACCGCTGGGGGATCTCGATCGACTGGAGCCGAGAGCTAGGCACCCACGAGCCGTCGTACTACCGCTGGACCCAGTGGATCTTCCTCCAGCTGTTCCAGCGCGACCTGGCGTACCGCAAGAAGGCGGCGGTCAAGTGGTGCCCGCACGACCAGACGGTGCTGGCCAATGAGCAGGTGATCGACGGACGGTGCGAGCGGTGCGGCCATCTGGTGGAGATTCGCCAGCTCGAACAGTGGTTCTTCAGGATCACCGACTACGCCGACCGCCTGCTCGACGACCTCGACACGATCGATTGGCCCGAGAACGTGAAGGCGATGCAGCGCAACTGGATCGGCCGAAGCGAGGGCGCCGAGGTGGTGTTCCGCTGCGAGGAGCTCGCGATCGACTACCCGGTGTTCACGACCCGGCCCGACACGCTGTTCGGCGCCACATTCTTCGTGATGGCCCCCGAGCACCCCGACGTGTTCAAGCTGGCCGAGGGGACCGAGCACGAACAGCAGGTACACGACTACGTCAATCAGGCGATCACCGAGTCCGCCGAACTGCGCGGCGATGTTGACAAGCCGAAGACCGGAGTCCCTCTCGGGCGCACGGTGACGAACCCGGTATCCGGCGAGCAGATTCCGATGTTCGTCTCCGACTACGTGCTGATGGAGTACGGCACGGGCGCGATCATGGCGGTGCCCGCGCACGACCAGCGCGACTACGACTTCGCGAAGGCGTTCGACCTGCCGATCCGCCAGGTCGTCGCCCCCGCGGACGCCGACGGCGGCGCCGAAGCGCCAATCGAAGACGGGCAGGCATTCGTCTCGCACACCGAAAACGAGCTCCTCATCAACTCGGGCCGGTTCTCGGGCATGAATGCCGTCCAGGGTCAGCGGGCGATCGTCGAATCGCTGGACCGTGAGGGCAAAGGCCACTTCTCGGTGAGCTACAAGCTAAGGGACTGGCTGGTCTCGCGACAGCGCTACTGGGGCTGCCCCATCCCGATCCTCTACTGCGAGAGATGCGGGATGCTCCCGGTGCCCGAACGGGACCTGCCGGTCGAGCTCCCCGACATCGAGGACTACCAGCCGAGGGGCCGCTCCCCGCTGGCGGCGGCCGAAGACTGGGTCAACGTGCGCTGCCCGGACTGCGGTGGTCACGCTCGCCGCGAGACCGACACGATGGACACGTTCGTCGACTCGAGCTGGTACTACCTGCGCTACTGCGACGCGCGCAACGACAACGCGGCGTGGGACCGGCACGTCCTGCAAAGCTGGATGCCCGTCGACCAGTACATCGGTGGCGTCGAGCACGCGATCTTGCACCTGATGTACTCGCGCTTCTTCGTCAAGGCGCTTGCGGACATGGACCTGCTCGACGTGCAGGAGCCGTTCCAACGGCTGTTCACGCAGGGCATGATCCTCGGCCCCGACGGCAACAAGATGTCCAGCTCGAAGGGCAACGTGATCGCCCCGAGCGAGATCGTCGAGCGATACGGCGCAGACGCCGCGCGCTGCTATGTGCTGATCCTCGGCCCCGCCGATCAGGACGCCGCATGGTCGGAGACCGGCATCGACGGCGTTTATCGGAGGCTGCTCGCCCGCCTCTACCGACTGGCCGACGATCTCTCCGAGACCGCCGAGGGCGGTACGGGACCGGACCAGCCCGCGAACCCCGCCGGCGCCGAGGAGACGATCGTCCGCAAGGCGAATTGGGCGATCGACAAGGTCACACGCGACACGGCGGATCGCTGGGCGTTCAACACCGCGTTGTCGGCGATCATCGAGCTGATCAACGAGATCTACCGCTACCCCGATGCCGATCCGGGGGCGCGTCGGTTCGCGACCGCGACCGCGGCCTCGCTCGTGTTCCCGTTCGCCCCTCACCTGGGTGCCGAGGCGTACGAGATGCTGACCGGACGACGCGTGTGGGAGGAGCCGTGGCCCGACGCCGATCCCGACATGCTGCAGGCTGAGACGTTCGAGCTCGTGTGCCAGGTGAACGGGAAGGTCCGCGACCGCGTCCACGCCCCCACGGGCGCGCCACGGGATGAGCTCGAAAAGCTGTGCCTAGAGTCGCGCGGCGTGCAATCCCATCTGGACGGCCACGAGATCGCCAAGGTGATCGTCGTGCCGGACAAGCTTGTCAACGTCGTCGTGCGCTGAACGGCGGTGGTCCACCGGCCCTATGTGGCGGTCATAGGCCCAAGCGACGCGACGTCTCAAGAGTCGCGCGCGGCCGAGGAGATCGGCCGCGCGCTCGCGGACGCCGGCGCCGTCCTGGTGTGCGGCGGCCTGGGCGGAGTGATGCGCGCGGCCTGCCATGGTGCGAGCGACGCGGCCGGCACCACGGTCGGACTACTGCCCGGAACGGATCGCGATAGCGCGAACGAGTGGGTGCAGGTCGCCATCCCCACCGGGCTTGGCGAGCTCCGCAACGGCCTGGTCATCCGCGCGGCGGACGCGGTGATCGCCGTCGGTGGCGCGTACGGGACGCTGTCCGAGATCGCGCTCGCCCTCAGAGCCGGCATCCCGGTGATCGGTCTGAACACGTGGGAGATCGAGGGCGTCGAACGAGTCGAGTCAGCCGACGAGGCCGTGAGCCGCGCCCTGCACGGGGCCGCCGGCCGGGGCAACTCATAGACTCAGAATCGAAGACCCATGCCCACGTTCAAGCCCGCCTATCTCATCCACGGCGACGATCACGGCCGGATCGCCGAACGCCGCCGGAGGCTGCGCGCACTCGCCGAGCAGGGGAGCGGCACCCAGGGAATCGAGGTGTTCGAGGGCGACGCCGCGACCCCGGAGGCCGTCGCGAACGCGCTGAACGCCCTCACGTTCGCGGTCGGGCGCCGGTTCATCGTCGTCGACGGCGCCGAACGGTGGACCGACAAGCAGTTTGACCCGCTCGAGGCCGCACTCAAGGACATCGCGCCCGACACGACCGTTGCGTTCTTCGCGCGCGAGGACAGCCGCAGCAAGGCCCCGAAGCGACTCCACGAGGCGGTCAAGAAGGCCGGTGGGGACATCAGCGTCGAGGAGAGCGTGAAGCCGTGGGAGCTGCCGAAATGGGTGATCGCCCGCGCGAAGGAGCTCGGCCTTCAACTCGAGCCCGACACGGCCCGCGCGCTCATAGCCCACGTCGGCGATCGCCAGCAGCGGCTGCTCCGGGAGCTCGAGAAGCTCGCCCTGTACGCCGGCCCGGGCGCGCGCCTCGACACGGCGATCGTCGACGAACTGACGGCACCGTCGGCCGAGCACAAGGCCTGGTCGCTCGCTGACGCGCTCCTGAGCGGTGACGCGGCGGCCGCGACGAGCCTGTACCTCACGCTGCGCACCCAAGGCGAGCGATTGCCCGGCCTTCTGTACTGGATGAGCAACCGCGTCCGAACCGCCCACGAGATCGCGGTCGGGCTCGAGGGCGGCGAGTCCGACGCGCAGGTCAAGCGGCGGCTGAGGATGCCCTCGCGCGCCGCCGACCGGCTGATCGCCGACGCCCGGCGGGCCGGCGCCGCGAACCTCGAGCGCACGATCGAGGAGCTGGCCGAGCTCGAGCTGGCGTCGCGCGGCGGCGGGAACGGCGTCGCCGGCGAGGACACGGCCGCGCTGCTCGCGATCCAGCGCGTCGCCGGCTAGCTTGCGCCGACCGGCTAGATGACGTGCAGCGCGACCGCGACGACGACGGCGATCAGGATCAAGACGAGCGCCGGCACGAAATGCAGGATCCGGTTTGACTCCCGCACGTACGCGGGCGGTGTGTTCGCCGCGTTGCGCATGACCATCGCGGCACCCGAGAGGCGATCGCGTCGTCTCGCTCGGCGCGCAACTGCTCGAGCGTGGTCGCCAGCGCCTCGCGCTCGGCGGCGGTCTTCTTGTTCTCTGCGACGGCGCCCTCGCGGAGGCGGACCGCGTCGTCGCGATCGCCGAGCAGTGCGTCGCGCTCCGCCGCCACCTGATCGCGGGCAGCGAGCGCGTCGTCGCGTTCGGCGAGCGCCGCGTCGCGCCCGGCCTGGGCGGCATCGAGGCGGGCCGCGACCTCGTCACGCGAGTCGATCGCCGCACGCCGTTCCGCGAGCGCCTCATCGCGGGCCGCGAGCGCCGCGTCCCGTAGCCGCAACGCATCCTCGCGATCGCGCGCCAACGCGTCTCGTTCGGACAGCGCCTCATCGCGCAGACGCAAGGCCTCCCCGCGGGCGCGCACGAGCCGCTCCTGCTCGCCGGCGGCTTGCTCACGAGCGGAACGGGCGGCGTCGCGCGCGCCCGACACTTCCTCGAGCTTGGCCCCACGGCGCTCGAGCTCGGCCGAGAGCTCCGCGATCTCCGCCTCCTTCTGCTCGAGCTCGCGCTGCGCGCGATGGGCCTCGCGGCGCGCCTTGACTAGCTCCGGCGACGGTGCCCGCGGGCGCCTGGGAGGTGCGGGCGCCTCGGACTCGGCCTCGCGGCGACGAGCGGTCCCGGGGGTCGTGGCCCTTGATGGACGGGGTGTGCTGGACGCCGACGCGGCCCCGCGCCGGCGTGCCCGCGGCCGCTTGGCACCGGGCAGCGGAAGCGTGATCGTGATGTCGGGGGCGACGTTCAGCTCGGCTTCGAGCCAACCGGCGTCGTCCTCGTCGTAGGGGAACGTGGCCTCCCACGGCTGGCCGTCCTCGGCCGCCCACGGCTTGTGCTCGAGGTCGGCGAGCAGGCGCCGTTGCTCCTCGTCGGCGACCAGCGTCAGGCTCGGGCGGATGAACCTCCGTCCGCGCACGCCAAACCAGCGGCCGCCTACCTCAAACCGCTCTCCGTCCGCCATCTCGAACCGGTCGAGTTCGAAACCGACGCCATTCGTTCCGGTGGTTGCCGGCTCGACTACCTCTGCCATCGGGCCCCAAAGTTACCTTGATCCGGGGGCAGGGGGCGCGCCCGCAACCGGTTTTGCAGACCCTACGGCGTCCACCCCGACCGTCACGAGAGTGCTAGCCGCGCCGGACCCGCGCCGCGCGTGACTTCTTACGCGCACCCGAGTTGCGATGTAGAGCACCGCGCTTGACGGCCTTGTCGATCGCCTGGACCAGCTCGCGGTGCTCGGTGTCGGCCTGCGCGCCATCGCCGGCGGCCATGGCGGTTTCGAGACGGCGGAAGAACGTCTTGATCTTCGAGGTGTAGCGTCGGTTCTCGAGGCGCTCGCGCTCGGCGCGGAGGATCCGCTTCTTCTGTGACTTGATGTTCGCCATAAGCAGGGAGAGACTTGGGAGAGGTCGGCGCCTGACGGCGGCGCCTTAGCTGAGGAAGGTCGGCGGCGCCTGACGGCGGCGCGTGAACGCGCGGCCCTCGCCGCGGCGCGCCCTACTATAGCCAGCCCTGGCCGAGATCGACACCAAACCGGGGACGTCGGGCAACGGCGTCCCGCCGACACCACCCGAGGGACCCGGCGCACCTCCCCAGGGGCCCGGCGCCACCAGCCCGCCGCGCCGGCGCATCGCCGTCAACACGGCGATCTTCGCGTTCGCGACCGCGCTGTCGCGAATCGCCGGACTCGGGCGCGAGGTCGTGCAGGCCGCCTACTTCGCGACGTCGGCCGCGGCGTCGGCGTTCACGCTCGCCTCCCAGGTCCCGAACCTGTTCAGCAACCTGTTCTCGCAGGCCGCGCTGTCGGCCGCGTTTGTTCCGGTCTTCACCGAGCTGCTGAGCAAGGGGCGCAAGCGCGAGGCGTTCCGCGTCGCCTCGACGCTGTTCTGGGTGATCCTGATCGCGCTCGGCGCGCTGACCGTGCTGTGGACGCTGGTCGCCGGGCTTGTCGTGCCGGCGTTCACCGGCAGTCACATCCCGAATGGGCTCACCGCGGGGCTGTCGCGCGTGCTGTTCCCGGTCGTGCTGCTGCTGAGCCTCACCGGGCTGCTCGTCGGCATCCTCCAGTCCTACGACGAGTTCACGATCCCGGCGATCGCGCCGGCGGTCTGGAACCTCGTGATCCTGTTCGGGCTAGTCACCCTGTACCACCGGTTCAACGGCACCGATCGGATCTACGCGTACGCGATCGCGTGGCTCGCGGCGACCGTCGTGCAGTTCCTGATGGTGTTCGTGGCGCTGCGCAGGATCGAGTTCAAGGTGTCGTTCGTCTGCGACTGGCGCGACCCGCGCGTGAAGCAGGTGCTGATCCTATTCATCCCGGTCACGATCAGCATCGGGATCGTCAACCTCGACATCTTCCTGAACGCGGGCTTCGGGTCGCTCGTCTCGAGCGCGGCGCCGGCCGCGATCAACGACGCGTTCCGGATCTACATGCTGCCCCAGGGCATCTTCAGCGTCGCGGTGGCGACCGTGCTGTTCCCGACGCTCAGCCGGATGGCGGCCCGCCGCGACGCGAACGGGATGCGAAAGACGATCGGCAACGGCATGCGCCAGATCAACCTGCTGCTGATCCCGTCCTCGGCGCTGCTGCTGGTGCTCGCGACGCCAATCACCCGGCTCGTCTACCAGCACGGCACGTTCCACTCGACGTCGACCCACCTGGTCTCCACGGCGCTGTTCTGGTTCTCGTTCAGCCTCCCGTTCGCCGGGGTCAACCTGCTGCTGAGCCGTTCGTTCTTCGCGCTCAAGCGCCCGTGGATCCCGACGAAGCTGGCGGCGCTCAACATGGTCGTCGACGCCGTCGTCAGCATCGCGCTGTACAAGCCGCTCGGAATCGCGGGCCTTGTGATTGGGACCGCGGCCGCCAACATCGTGATGACCGTGCTCCAGCTGTGGCGGTTGCGGATCGGGTTCAACGGTTATCTCGAGGGGGGCCAGACGATGATGATCACGGTGCGGATCCTCGTGGGAACGATCATCATGGCCGCGATCGCCCGCGGCATCTGGGTGCTGCTCGAACATCTGCTCGGCGAGTCGTTGCTCGCGCAGATCTTCTCGGTCGGGATCGCGTCGGTGGTCGCCTGCGTCATCTACGCCAAGCTGATGCTTACGATGCGCGTCCCCGAGGCGAGGCAGATCCAGGGGCTGATCATGGCCCGCCTGCGCTCCGGGTAGCCCGACCGCGGTCGGTTATTAGGGGCCTCGCTTCGCGCAGCCCCTAATAACCTCTGATCAGTGGCTGATCAGGCACACATCCGCAACTTCTCGATCATCGCGCACATCGACCACGGCAAGTCGACGCTGGCCGACCGCATCCTCGAGCTCACCCACACGGTCGACCCCCGTTCGATGCGCGCCCAGGTGCTCGACTCGATGGAGCTCGAGCGCGAGCGCGGGATCACGATCAAGGCGCAGGCGGTGCGGGTGTTCTACCAGTCGGAGCACGACGGGCAGACGTATCAGCTGCACCTGATCGACACGCCCGGCCACGTCGACTTCACCTACGAGGTGTCGCGGTCGCTGGCCGCGTGCGAGGGTGCGCTCTTGGTCGTCGACGCGAGCCAGGGGGTCGAGGCGCAGACCGTCGCCAACACGTACCTGGCGATCGACTCGGGGCTCGAGCTGATCCCATGCCTGAACAAGGTCGACCTTCCCGGCGCCGAGCCCGAGCGGGTCGCCGAGGAGGTCGCCGAGCTGCTGGGAGAGCCCGCCGACACAGTGCGGCGGATCAGCGCGAAGACCGGCGAGGGCGTGACCGATGTCCTCGACGAGCTGATCGCCCGCGTCCCACCGCCGAGCGGCGACCCCGACGCGCCGGCTCGCGCATTGATCTTCGATTCCGAGTTCGATCAGTACCGTGGCGTGATCGCGTACATCCGGGTCGTCGACGGGACGTTCACCAAGGGCGAGGCGATCCGCGCGATGCAGGCGGCCACCGAGGCCGAGATCGACGACATCGGCTTCTTCACGCCGCAGATGACGTCCGCCGACGCGCTTCACGCCGGCGAGGTCGGCTTTCTGATCACCGGGATCAAGGACGTGACCAAGCTCCGCGTCGGCGACACGCTCACGACCAAGCGCGATGCGCGGCCGACCGAGCCGCTCCCTGGCTACCGCGAGGTCAAGCCGATGGTGTTCTGCGGCCTGTTCCCGATCGAGTCAGATGACTACGCCGACCTCCGCGACGCGCTCGAGAAGCTGACGCCTCAACGACGCGGCGCTGAGCTGGGAGCCCGAGACATCCGACGCGCTCGGGTTCGGGTTCCGGTGTGGATTCCTCGGGCTGCTGCACATGGACATCGTCCGCGAGCGACTCGAGCGCGAGTACGACCTCGAGCTGCTGGCGACGATGCCGAGCGTCGAATACGAGGTCACGCTCACCGATGGCGAGACGATCCCGGTCCACAGCCCCAACGACATGCCCGAGCCGACGCGGGTCGCCGTCGTCCGCGAGCCGTACATCCGCGCGTCGATCCTGACCCCGAAGGAGTACATCGGGCAGATCATGGAGCTGTGCCAGGAGCGCCGCGGCGACCACGCCGGCCTGCACTACCTGTCGTCCGAGCGCGTGCAGCTCACGTACGACCTACCGCTGGCCGAGATCGTGCTCGACTTCTTCGACCAGCTCAAGTCGCGCACGCGCGGCTACGCCTCGCTCGACTACGAGCTGATCGGCCTGCGCGAGTCCGACTTGGTCAAGCTCGACATCCTGCTCGCGGGCGATCCGGTCGACGCGCTGTCGATGCTGGTGCACCGCAGCAAGGCCTACGACGCTGGCCGGATGCTCGCCGAGCGGTTGCGCAAGACGATCCCGCGCCAGCAGTACGACGTCCCGATCCAGGCCGCGATCGGGTCGCGGATCGTCGCCCGCGAGACGATCAAGGCCTACCGCAAGGACGTGATCGCAAAGTGCTACGGCGGCGACATCACCCGCAAGCGCAAGCTGCTCGAGCAGCAGAAGAAGGGCAAGCAGCGGATGAAGCAGGTCGGCCGGATCGAGGTGCCGCAGGAGGCGTTCCTGTCCGTGCTCGAGCTCGGCGAGAAGAGCTAGACCCGGGTCCGGCGCGAGTTTTTTATGGGCGCTTACGCGCCTGTTTTTCAGTCTCGTCGCCCGGGGCGTCGTCGCCCTTGAGCCAGCCGGCGAGGTCCTCGAGCAGATCGGCGGCCCGATGGCTGACGGGCTCCTCGCGCCGTCGCCGAACCGGCGTGAGAACTCCTCGCGGGCGTCCGCGAGGATCTTGCCGATCGTGTCGTCGGTCTTGACGTATCCGAGCTCCTCGTCGGACGGCCGCTTGTAGCTTCTCGTCGCCTCGCGAGCCGCGCGTCGAGCCTTCTCGCGCGCCGCGGCCGCCTTCTCTCGCAGCTCGCGCTCGAGGCTCGCGAGCCGCTGGTCGAGGTCCGGATCCGTCGGTGGCGGGGGTGGCGAGGGTCGGGACCGGGCTGCGCCGCCGCTCGGCCGTGATCTGCGCGTAGGCGTCCTGGACCTCCTCGAAGCGGCGAGCCGATTCGCGCGAGCCGCCGTTGTGGTCGGGATGGTGCAGCTGGACGAGCCGCCTGTAGGCGGAGCGAATCTCGTCGTCGGAGGCGCCGGGCTCGGACCCCGAGAACGGTGTACGGATCGCGGCTCAGGGGATCTCAGACCCAGGGCCGGGGCCGGGGGCCGCTTGGGCGCCCGGCGGGCCAGCGACCGTAGGCGTGCAGCGAGCGGCGGCCGGGCGGAACGCGGTGGCCGGGCGGGTAGCGGCGGTGTTGGCCGAACACCCACCAGCCGAGCGCGAGCACGAGCGCCCACGCAGTGAACAGCGTGGTGATCACCACCACCGCCGCGATCAGCATCGAGACGAGGACGGGCAGGAGGAACACGATCGCGACGATCAGCGCCGGTGAGCGCGGCAACGCGAGCCCGCGTGACCGCTCGCGCCGGCGAACGGGCGTCCCGGGCAGGTCGGCGACGACCGGGTCGAGTTCGCCATACGTCCGCGCGGAGAACACGGCCTCGAGGCGCTCCTCGAGCTCCTCCGCCGCGATTCGTCCTTCGCCGGCGGCGTGGCGCAGCCGCTCGGCCACGTGCTCGCGATCCGCATCCGATGCCCTCAGGGTCGCTCGCCTAGCCATCTGCTTTTGCTCCTCGTGCCGCCTGACGTTCCCGAGTCTCCAACGAGGCTACCGTGCCCCGCAGCTGCCCACAAGCGTACCGGGTCGCTGTTCGAGGTCGATCCGGATCATGCTGAGCCGAGGAACGGATCGTCAGCGGCCGGCGCGCATTGCGAGCTGTTCATGCCTTGACAGGCATATAGCTATATGGTTATATATATCGACGTGCCGTCCGCCTGGTCCGCCCTCGCCGATCCCCACCGCCGCGCGATGCTCGAGCTGCTGCGCGAGTCGCCGCGCCCGGTCGGGGAGTTGGTGGCTCGGACCGGCCTGACCCAGCCGGGGACGTCGAAGCACCTGCGGGTGCTCCGGGACGCCGGACTCGTGAGCTCCCGAACCGAGGGCCAGCAGCGCATCTACGCGCTCGAGGTCCGCCCGCTGGTCGAGCTCGACGCATGGCTCGAGCCGTACCGGCAGGTGTGGGAGCGCAGCCTGGACGCCCTCGAACGGCACCTGGACGGAATCCCAAACGAGGAGGACTGAACATGTACGGCAGCTACGCCACGATCGAGGACACGCCGACGCTCACCTTCGAACGGCGGCTGTCGCATCCGGTGGATCGCGTCTGGCGCGCGATCACCGAGACCGACGAGCTCCAGCACTGGTTCCCGTCCAAGGTGGTGGTCGACGAACTGCTCCCGGGTGCCGAGATGACGTTCGAGTTCGAGGACATGCCGCTTGACGCCCCGTCGAGCATGGGCGGGCGCGTGACCGACGTCGATCCCCCGCGATTGTTCGCGTTCTACTGGGGCGAGGACCACCTGCGGTTCGATCTCGAGCCCGTCGATGACGGAACGGGGTGCACGCTCAGCCTCACGGTCCGGCTCGGCGCGCGCGACAAGGCGGCGCGTGATGCGGCGGGCTGGCACGTGTGCCTGGACCGCCTGGAGGCTCGACTGGGCGAGAGAGGCGTGAGCGGCGAGTGGCGCGACTACTACGACGAGTACCAGCGCCGCGGGGTTCCCGCCGGTGCGCCGATCCCCGGCGAGTGATCGAGCGAATCACACCAGACACGCGGCGGCGGAAGTTCCGCAGCCCCAGCCACAGGAAGAACGCGCAGAAGCCGATCAGCACCGGATAGATGATGTACAGGTGCAGGTGCGAGAACGGCGTCAGGCCCGGCGCGCATGCCCTCGGTCACGTAGATCAGCGGGTTGATCAGCACGAGGATCTGCAGCCAGTGGATGCCGCCGACCTTGACCGGGGCGAGCTTCGTCCACTGGTAGTAGGTGCCGCCGAGGAACGTCAGCGGCAGCACCACGAAGCCGAACATCAGCCCGATGTTGCGCGGCTCGAAGGTCGTGCCCGAGCACCAGCCCCAGCGAGGTCATCGCCAGGCACGCGAGCGGGATCAGCGTGATCACCACCCACCAGTGGACCTGCAGGTGCGCGTTGACGCCCGCCGCGTGGACGACCGCGGCGATCGGGAACACGATCAGCGCGGCGAGCATTCCCTGGACCGAGCCCGAGAGAACCTTCGCGATCGCCACCAGCCAGATCGGGCACGGCGCCTGGACCCGGTCCTCGATCTCCCGCGTGTAGCCGAACTCGGTCGACATCGGCAGCGCGACCGCCTGGATCCCCTGGAACATGATCGAGATCCCGACCACGCCCGCGACGAGCACGGTCGCGAACGCCGATTCGGCGGCCGGCCCGCGTCCGCCGCCGATCCCCTGGCCGATCGTCGGGAACACGTACAGGAACACGAACACGAGCAGGAACGGCTGGATCAGCGTGCGCACAACGAACTCGCCGAGGTGCTTGCGGAGCACCATCAGGTCGCGCAGGATCAGCGCCCACAGCGCCGCGCGGCTGGCGGCGAAGGTCGAGCGGGTCGGCGTGAGCGAGATCGCCGGCGGTGCCGCGGTCCCGGGCGCCTGAGTTGCCCGCGGGCTCGTGGTCGTCATTCGCGGAGGTCCTTGCCGGTCAGGTTGATGAACACGGTCTCGAGCGTCGGCTCGGCCACCGACAGGTCGACCAGCTCGAAGCCGGCCTGCTCGGCGGCGGACACCACGCGCGGGACGATCCGCTCGGAGCCCTTGACGTGCAGCTCGACGCCGGGGGTGGGCGGGCCATCAATCACGCGCGTGCGCGTGACCCCGTCGACGCCGCGCTCGAGCGCTTGCGACAGGTCCTCGCCGTCACCCGAGGCCTTCACGGTCACGATCGTGTCCGCGCCGACCGACTGCTTGAGCTCGGCCGGCGTGTCGAGCGCCAGGATCTTGCCGTGATCCATGATCGCGACGCGCTTGCAGAGCCGATCGGCCTCCTCCATGTAGTGCGTCAGCAGCATGATCGTCTGGCCGTCGGCGTTGAGCTCGCCGAGGATCTCCCACAGCGCGAGCCGGCTCTGCGGGTCGAGTCCGGCGGTCGGCTCGTCGAGGAACAGCACGGCCGGCCGGTGGAAGATCGCGCGCGCGACCATCAGCCGCTGCGCCATCCCGCCCGACAGCGCGTACACCGACGCCTTCGCCCAGCGGCTCAGGTGAAACTGCTCGAGCAGCTGGTCGGAGATCCGCCGCGACTCCGGCGCCGCGATCCCGAACAGCCGCCCGTGGAAGTACAGGTTCTCCCACACGGTGAGCTGCCGGTCGAGCGTGTTCTGCTGGGAGACGATCCCGATCAGCTGCTTGGCCAGCGCCGGCTGGGCGATCACGTCGACCGTCGCCGACGTGGGCGGCGCCGGCGGTCGGAACGACGCGCGTGGTCAGCATCCCCGCGGTCGTCGTCTTGCCCGCGCCGTTCGGCCCGAGCAGCCCGAAGATCTCGCCCGCCTCGATGCTCAGGTCGAGCCCGTCGACGGCCTTGAAATCGGTGCCCGGGTACTGCTTCGTCAGTCCTGCCGTGCGGATGATCGCGGCGCGGGCATCGCCGTTCTCGCTTCGGATCGCCATGGAAGAATCACCAAGTATGGACCTCGGCCTACGCGATCGTGCCTGCATCGTCACGGGCGCCTCGGGCGGTATCGGCCGGGCGGTCGCGCGTGTCGCTGGCGCGCGAGGGCGCGTCGGTGCTGCTGCGTCGGCCGGCGCTCGGAGACGCTGGCGACGGTGGCGCGGGATTGCGAGCGTGCCGGTGGTCGCGGGGAGCCGCTCGCGCTCGACGTGACCGCCCCCGATGCCGGCGAGCGCGCGCGGCGCGCGCGTGCGTCGAGCGGTTCGGCGCGGATCGACGCGCTCGTCAACAGCGCCGGCACGAGCGCGGTGCGCTCGGTGGAGGAGCTGACCGACGAGGAGTGGCAGGGGCAATGGGAGCTGCACGTGATGGCGCCGATGCGGCTGATGCGCGCGGCGGCGCCGGCGATGGCCGAGCGCGGCTGGGGACGGATCGTCAACGTGGCCTCGTCGTCGGGCAAGCGGCCGTCGTCGACCAACATGGCGTATTCGGTGACCAAGGCGGCGGAGCTGTCGCTGTCGCGGGCGTTCGCCGACATCTACGCGTCGCGCGGCGTGCTCGTGAACTCGGTGTCTCCAGGGCCGATCGGCGGGGACCTGTGGCTCGCCGAGGGCGGACTCGCCGACCAGAACGCTCGCGCGCGCGGCGTCACCCGCGAGGAAGTGCTCGAATCGGTCGCGGCGCGTCAGCCGCTCGGCCGGCTCGGCACCGAGCAGGAGATCGCCGACGTGATCGTGTTCCTGTGCTCGGAGCCCGCCTCGAACGTCGCCGGCGCGGCGTGGTCGGTCGACGGCGGCGCCGTGCCCGTGATCATCTGAGTCGGCGGCCCGCCGATTAGACTCCGCCGCCGTGCCCGTGAACACAAATGCGATCGGCAAGACGTACCCCGTGAGCACGTACGCGGTCGGCCGCGAGAAGGTCCGCGAGTACGCGCACGCGGTCGGCGAAACCAACCAGCTGTATTTGAATGTCGAAGCCGCCCGGGCCGCGGGGTACGCCGACGTCGTCGCCCCGCCGATGTTCGCGGTCGTCTACTCCGGTCGCGCGATCACGCCGGCGCTGTTCGACCCCGACGTCGGGATCGACTTCGCGCGGATGCTGCACGGCGGCCAGGAGTTCCGCTGGGGCCCGGTCGTCGTCGCCGGAGACGAGATCGACTCGACCACGCACCGTCAAGGACATCAGCCAGCGGGGCGGGATGAACTTCTACGTGTTCGAGACGGACTCGCGCAACCAGCGCGGCGAGACCGTGTGCACCGGCATCTGGACGAACATCGTGAGGGAGGAAGCGTGACCCTCGAGCAGGGCGACTCGGTCCACCTGGAGGTCACCCCCGACCGGTTCGTGACCGTCCGCTACGCGGGCGCCTCGGGCGACTTCAACCCGATCCACATCGACGAGGAGTTCGCTCGCAGCGTGGGTCTGCCCGGACGGATTCTCCACGGGCTGTGGACGATGGCGCAGGTCGCCCGCGCGCACACCGACGCGGCCGGCGGCCCCGGGCGGCTGAAGCGGCTGTCGGTGCAGTTCCGGGGCATGGGGCGGATGGAGGAGCCGATCGTCGTCTCGGGCTCCGTCCGGGCGGTGGAGGACGGCGTCGCGGTCGTCGACTCGCAGGCCGAGCAGTCGGGTCACCGGATCATCCGCAACGCAGTCGCGGAAATCTCAGTCGACTGACCGAAGATCCCGGCCGGCCGGACGGCGGGGAGCGCCCAGCGCCCGACCTACAATCAAGCGTTGATGCTCACTTCACGCCAAGAGCTCGTGCTGCGAAAGGTCGTCGAGGAATACCTCGAGGGCGGTGTGCCCGTGGGCTCGAAGGCGCTGTCGGTGGACGTCCAGTGGGGCCCGTCGACGATCCGCACACGAGCTGGCCAGCCTCGAGGAGCTGGGCTTGCTCGCGCACCCGCACACGTCCGCTGGACGCGTTCCGACCGAGGCCGGCTACCGCTATTTCGTCGACCGGCTGCTGCCGGCGGAAGATGTGGCTCCCGCCCACCCCGCGGCTGTCGCTGTCGCTCGTCCGCCGCGAGCTCGACGAGGCGATGCGGGTCACCACCGAGACGCTGTCGCAGGTCACTAGCCTGCTCGCGATCGTCACCGCGCCGCCGATCGAGACCTCGACGATCCGCCACGTCGAGGTCCTCCTGCTGCAGCCGCAGGTGCTGATGGTCGTGGTCATCACCTCGACCGGCGGCGTCACCAAGCGCCTGTTCACGTTCACCGGTCCCGTCGATCCGGGCCTGGCCGACTGGGCGGCCAGCTATCTGAACGAGCGGCTCGTCGGCCTCGGCCTCGGCGCCCGGATTCTGCAGAAGCGGCTCCACGATCCGTCGCTGTCGCGCTCTGAGTCGGACTTCCTCGACGCGCTGGCGCCGGTGTTCACCGATCTCGAGGTCGGCGGTCAT
The DNA here is from genome assembly GCA_963849675.1 of uncultured Solirubrobacterales bacterium. Classification (GTDB taxonomy): domain Bacteria; phylum Actinomycetota; class Thermoleophilia; order Solirubrobacterales; family Solirubrobacteraceae; genus Palsa-465. Next base: position 613,717 of record CAWKIW010000004.1, read on the forward strand.
GACGCCGTGTACGTCGAGGGCACGGTCGCTGTTGCTCCGCGACGAACGGTTCGGCGAGGTAACCGAGCTGAACGCGCTGATGGACATGCTCGAGCGCCGCGTGACCCTGCTGGGCGTATTGCAGTCGGCGCTGAACCAGCGCGACGTGCTCGTCCGCATCGGCGCCGAGAGTGGCGTGCCCGGGCTCCGCTCGCTGGCGCTCGTGGCCGCCGGCTACGGTCTGCCGCAGCGCCGGCTCGGGACGGTGTCGGTGATCGGGCCGCTGCGGATGGACTACGGCCACGCGATCACGTCGGTGAGAGAAGCCGCCGCGCAGCTTTCGACCTTCATCGCCGAGGTGTACGACGAGCGATGAGCAGCACGCGGGATTACTACGAGGTGCTCGGCGTCGCGCGCGACGCTGACGAGGCGGCGATCAAGAAGGCGTTCCGGCGGCTCGCGCGCGAGCTCCACCCCGACGTCAACCGGCACGACCCCGACGCGGAGGAGAAGTTCAAGGAGGCGGCCGAGGCGTACGAGGTCCTGTCGGACTCCGAGCGCCGGGCGACGTACGACCGCTACGGCCGCGAGGGCCTGCGGAGCGGCGGATACGCGCCGAACTTCGACGCCTTCACGCTCGGTGTCGGACATCTTCGAAGCATTCTTCGGCGGCGGCGGCGCGTTCGGCGACCTGTTCGGAATGAGCGGCGGCCGCGCTACCGGCGCCGTCCAGGGCGGCGACGTGGCGGTGTCGGCCGAGATCGAACTAGTCGACGCGGCACGTGGCGCCAAGGTCGAGGTCAGCTACGAGGCGGTGGCCTTGTGCGAGCACTGCCACGGCAACGGCGCCGAGCCGGGCACGCCGATCGAGACCTGCCAGCGGTGTCAGGGCACCGGCCAGCTGCAGGCCGTGTCGCGCACGCCGTTCGGCCAGATGGTGCGCACGACCGCGTGCGACGTCTGCCATGGCGACGGACGCGTGGCCCGCGATCCGTGCAAGGTCTGCCGGGGCAGGGGCCGCAAGGTCGAGCGCCCGAAGGTCAAGGTCGACGTTCCCGCCGGCATCGCCGACGGCCAGCGGATCCGGATCGCCGGCCGCGGCCACGCCGGCGAACGCGGCGGACCACCGGGCGACCTGTACGTCCTGATCCGCGTCCGGGAGGATCCGCGGTTCGTGCGCGACGGCGACGACCTCGTGACGGCGGTCGACGTCGCGGCCCCACAGGCTGCGCTCGGCACGAACGTGCAGGTCGAAACCGTCGACCGCGGGCCGGTCGAGCTCGAGATCCCTGCCGGAACGCAACCGCACGAGACGTTGATCGTCCGCGGCGCCGGCATGCCGTCGTTGCGCGGTCGCAATTCGGGCAACCTGCGAGTGCTCGTGAACGTCGTCATCCCGCGTCACCTGAGCAAGGAGCAGCGCGAGCTGGTCCAGCAACTGGCCGATTCGATGACCGACCACAACCTTCGCAGCGACGAGGGCCTGTTCGGGAAGCTGAAGCGCGCTTTCGGCGGTTAGATGGCTGGCTCAATAGTGGCCCGCGGGGTTGGTTCACAACTGCACACTCGGCGAGTCCGCGCGGTCGAGAGCGCGGAAACGACCCGCATGCGTGCCGAACGCCACAGTCGCCGTCCCCGTGAGGCCGAGTGTGGCGTCGTGACCCGTTCGCGACTCGCGCCCAGCGCGAACAACTCACCAATCGCGCGCTCGGCCTGGTCGAGTGCCGAGGATCTCGGCCTGCCGGGGCGATGATCCGTCTCGCCGTTCGCGTCCGGCGCGAGCAGGCGGAGATCGTGCTCGCGGAGCTGCTCGAGCTCGCGCCGGGTGGGGTGGAGGAGGTCTCCGTCGGCGCTGACGTGGTCGAGTATGCGGTGTACGGGGCGCCGGGCGAGCTGCCGGCGCTGCCCGACCTGACCGCCGCCGCCGGCGATGCGCTCGTCCAGGTCAGCACTTCGTCCGTCGCCGACGACTGGGCGGAGCGGTGGCGCGGGTTCCACAAGCCGCTCGTACTCGATTCGCGGCTCGTCGTGCGGCCGCCGTGGGAGGACGCAGCTGGAGGGGAGGTCGAGATCGTGATCGACCCCGGGCAGGCGTTCGGGACCGGCGCGCACGCGACCACGCGGCTGTGTCTGGAGCTGATGCTGTCGTTGCCTCCGGGTGGTGCGTTTCTCGATCTGGGCTGTGGATCGGGGGTTCTCGCGATCGCCGCCGCGCGGCTGGGGTGGAGTCCGGTCGTCGCGCTCGACTACGACCCGGCGAGCGTCGAGGCGACGGTCGACAACGCGCGCGTGAACGGCGTGGCGATCTCGGTGGCGCGCCACGACCTGCGGGTCGATCCGGTCGCGACCGGGCACACGGTGGCGGCGAACCTGCTGCGGCCGCTGCTGCTGACGTGGGCCTCGCGACTGGCCGATGCCCCATCGCTTCCTGAGACGGTGATCGCCAGTGGCCTGCTCGTGGGCGAGGCGGACGAGGTGAGCGGTGCGTTTGCGGCGCTCGGACTCGTCGAGGCTGCGCGCCGCGAATCGGGTGAGTGGGCCGCGCTGCTGGTCTCGCGCCGGCGCTGAGCCCGCCGCCCGTCCGCGCCCGCCCGCCGCCCGCCCGCCGCCCCTCCGACGCCCGTCCGACGCCCGTCCGCCGCCCGTCGGACGCCCGTCCGCCGCCCGGTCCGACGCTCGTCCGACGCCCGTCCGACGCCCCCGCGCCCGCCCGCGCCCACCTGCCGCCTACCCGCCGCCTCCCCGAAGCCCGCCGTCCGAGGATGGATAAGTCCCGAAAGCTCCCCGTCTCGTCGGGACTTTGGGGACATAAGCGCCTGAGGGATGCTTTTGTCCCTAAATCACGGAACGGCGCGCGAGGTTTCGGGACTTTTTCAGCCCGCACAGGTCCGATCGCCGACGCCCCGCCGACTACCCCGCCGGCGCGACCACACCGCGCCGTGGCGCCGGCAAACCGCCGCCACCGTGGACAACCCGCCGGCGCCAGATCTTGTCCACCGGGCCGATGCCGCCGAACCCCTCCTGCCGCATGCTTGACCTCGACTTGCGATCCAGGGCCAGATGCTGAAAAGGAGGTGAACCCAGTTGCCCAACCCGCTCGCGATCGGCGTGACGCTCGGTGGCCTGCTCCTCGACGTGGTGGTGCCGCGGCCAAAGCCTCGCGCCGGATTTGCGCATGAGTCCTTTCTCCTTGCTCCGCGCGCCGGCTCGAGGACACCGTCGCACGAAGCCGCGCACGAGGAGCACGAATATCCGCCGGCCGCGGGCGTGCGACTCAACTGAACCCGAGGCGACCACGGTGGCCGCGCTAACGTGCGGCCACCGTGGCGTCGTTCGCCGTCAAGTTCCTCGGCTGCAAGGTCTCGCAAGCTGACGCGATGATCGCGCGGCGCGCGCTGCTGGCCGCCGGGCACACCGAGGCCCCCGAGGACGAGGCGGACCTGCACGTCATCAACACGTGCTGCATCACCAGCGAGGCCGAGGCGAAGTCCCGGCAGTCCGCGCGGCGCTCGCTGAAGACCGCCGGCGAGGTGCTGGTGTCCGGCTGCGCGGTCAACCTCAACGCGGCGCAGTTCGCCGAGATCGACGATCGGGTCAGACCGTTCGTCGGCCCGGCCGAAGCGGTCGCCGGCGACATGGCGAAGGCGCTCGGACGAAGGCGGCAACCGCCGAAAAATCCCATCGCATGCGCGGACCTCGAGCACGACGTGCTCGCGCGCCAGTCCGCCGAGCAGGCCGCGCGAACCCGGGGCTTCGTCAAGATCCAGGATGGCTGCGACTGCCACTGCGCCTACTGCATCATCCCCACGGTCCGGGGTGGCGCTCGCTCCCGGCCGGCGTCGGCGGTGCTCGAAGAGGCGCGCCGGCGCGTCGACCAGGGCCAGCCGGAGATGGTGATGACCGGCATCAGCGTCGGCGACTACCGCGACCCCGAACGGGGTCTGGAGCTCGGCGAGCTGATGGTCGAGGTGGCGCGGGTTCCCGGGGTCGAGCGCGTCCGTCTCTCGAGCGTCGAGGTGATCCACGTCAAGGACTCGCTGCTCGAGGCGCTCGCGACCGAGCCGAAGGTGTGCCCGCACCTCCACGTCCCGATGCAGTCGGGCGACGACGACGTGCTCGAGGCGATGGGCCGGCACTACTCGGCCGGCGAATACCTGGACAGCATCGAGGCGCTCCGCGAGGCCGTACCGCACGTGAACGTCACGACCGACGTGATCGTTGGCTTCCCGACCGAGACGGAAGAGGCGTTCCAGAAGACCCTCGACGCCGTCGACGCTGCCGGGATCACGAAAGTCCACACGTTCTCGTACTCCCCTCGCCCGGGAACCAAAGCGGAAGGCCTCGGCGACCGCGTACCGCCCGAGGAGAAGAAGCGCCGCTCGCGCGAGCTGCGCGGGCGCTCCGAGGTCCGCTCGCGCCACCATCGGACCGCCAAGCTCGGCGGCCGCGAGCGGGTGCTGATCGACAAGGTCGCCGACACCCAGTGCTCGGGCTACACCGCCGATTACACCCGCTGCTACCTCCCCGGCGGCGCCGCCGGGCGCGGTGAGATCATCGACGTCGCATGCTTGGAGCTCCAGGCGGACGGGATACGTTGCCGGTAGCGGCAAACCACAGGGCTATCCTGAAGGTGTGAGCTTTATCGATCAGGTTCGCTCGGACATGACCAGCGCAATGAAGGCCGGCGACAGGGACCGCGTCGGCGCGCTGCGGTTGGTGCTGTCCGAGCTCCAGAAAGCGGCCAAGGACGGCGGAACCGATGAACTGGCGGTGCTGCGACGCGAGCGCAAACGCCGCCTCGAGGCCGCCGAGCAGTTCCGCGACGCCGGCCGGACCGAGCTTGCCGAAGGCGAGGAGGCCGAGGCCAGGATCATCGAGGGCTACATGCCCGCTGAGCTCGAAGATGCCGAGCTCGACGCGATCGTGAAGGCGGCGATCGACGAGACGGGCGCCAGCACCCCCAAGGACATGGGGCAGGTGATGAAGGCCGTGATGGCCAAGACCGACGGGCGCGCCGACGGCAAGCGCGCGTCGGCGAGGGTTCGCGAGGCGCTGAGTGCGTAGTAGAGGCGTGGGTGCGTAAGCAGGTCGAGCTCGACAACACGGTCGCGGCCGAGCTAGCGGGCAGCAAGGATGCCGTCCTACGGGCGCTCGAAGGACATCTGAACTGTGACGTCTTCATGCGCGGGAACGTGCTCACGCTCGACGGCGACCCCGATGCGGTCGACGCCGCCGCCGCGGTCGTCCACGAGCTGTCGGAGCTGATCGGCCAGGGCCACGAGATCGCGCCCGGGACGATCGAGGCCGTAACCCGCGCGCTCGACGCGCACGAATCCCCTGGCGCGATCCTCGAGGACGTGGTCTGGCGCCACCGCGCCACCAAGGTCTCCCCGAAGACCGTCAACCAGAAGCACTACGTGGACTCGATCCGCAACAACACGATCACGTTCGGGATCGGCCCGGCGGGAACCGGCAAGACGTTCCTGGCCGTGGCGCTCGCGGCGGCCGCCCTCAGCCGCCGGGAGGTCAATCGAATCATCCTGACCCGGCCCGCGGTCGAGGCCGGTGAGCGGCTCGGGTTCCTTCCCGGCGACCTGATGGCCAAAGTCGACCCCTACCTGCGACCGCTGTTCGACGCGCTCCACGACATGCTCGAGCCCGATCGCGTCTCGCAGCACCTCGAGCGCGGCGTGATCGAGGTGGCGCCGCTCGCGTTCATGCGAGGTCGCTCGCTCAACGACAGCTTCATCATCCTCGACGAGGCGCAGAACACCAGTGGCGAGCAGATGAAGATGTTCCTGACCCGCCTCGGGTTCAACTCGAAGATGGTCGTGACCGGCGACATCACGCAGATCGACCTGCCGCGCGACCAGGAGTCCGGTCTGGTCGTTGTCTCCGACATCCTCAAGGACGTCGAGGGGATCGAATTCGTCCGCTTCGGCGAGGAGGACGTGGTTCGCCACAAGCTCGTGCGCCGGATCGTCGCCGCGTACAACCAGCACTCGCAGCGCGCAGCGCCGGAGTTGCGTCCGCGCGCGGCCACTCCAGAGAGCCTGATTGTGCTCGAGATCGAGGTCATCGGAATCGAGGGGATCGCGGTCGACGTTCCCGCCGACGAGCTTCGCTTCCCGACCGCGAGCGAGCTGAAGGGGTTGTGCGCGCTCGCGATCTCCTCCGCGGGCATCGAGGACGGCCATATCGCGATCGAGTTCGTCGACGCCGAGCGGATCCGAGACCTCAACCGCGAGCACCGCCAGGTCGACGCGCCGACCGACGTCCTGTCGTTCGGCGTCGACGAGGGCGGCGCCACCGCCGGGCCGCGCGAGCTCGGCGACATCGTGATCTGCCCGGAGCACACCGCCGATCTGCGCGAAGCGGTCGTGCACGGCGCCCTGCACCTGACCGGTATGGATCACGAGACCGACGACGGCGAGATGCTCGCGCTCCAGGCCGAGCTGCTGCGCTGGGCGCAGTTGAGCCTCGCCGACGCGCTCCGGCTTCATCGCGCTGGCCGGCCGTCCCAACGTGGGCAAGTCGACGCTCGCCAACGCGGTCGTCGGCGTCAAGGTGGCGATCGTCTCCGACAAGCCGCAGACCACTCGCCGCGCGATTCGCGGCGTCGCCAACGGCCCGGGCTGGCAGCTCGTGCTCGTCGACCTGCCGGGCGTCCAGCGCCCGCGGGATGCGCTCACCGAGCGGATGCAGCGCCGGGTCGAGCACGAGCTCGAGGACGCGGACGGCTGCCTGTTCGTGATCAACGCCGAGGAGGGCGTCGGCCCGGGGGATCGGTTCATCGCCGGGCTGCTGCAGGCGGCTCGGGTGCCGGTCGTGATCGCCGTCAACAAGGTCGATCGCACGAACCGCCCGCGCACGGCGTCCGCGCTGCAGGCCGCCGCCGATCTCGACGCTCGCCGAGGAGGTGTTCCCGGTGTCGGCCGCCACCGGGGCCGGCGTCGGGCCGCTCGTCGACTGCCTCGTATCGCTGTTGCCCGAGGGCCCGTTCTACTTCGAGCCCGAGCAGCGCTCCGACCAGACCCAGACGGTGATGCTCGCCGAGCTCGTGCGCGAGCAGGTGCTGGCCCGGACGCGCCAGGAGGTTCCGCACTCGGTCGAGGTCGTGGTCGAGGGGATCGAGGACCGGCGACCCGATCCGGATCGAGGCGGTGATCCTCGCCGAGACCGAGTCCCAGAAGCGGATCCTGATCGGCGCCGGAGGCCAGATGGTGAAGTCGATCGGGGTCGCCTCGCGACGCGCGATCGAGCGAGAGCTCGGGACCCACGTGCATCTCGACCTGAAGGTCCGCGTGCGCCGGCACTGGCGGGCCGACGAGCGGATGCTGGACCGGCTCGGGATCGAGTAGCTCCAAAAGTCGTCTGCTGCCAGATAATCCGCGCGGGGAACTATCCTTGTGATCATGGCCACGCAAACCCCGGAATCGCCGCACAAGTGCCGGCGCCAATGGCGTCCGACCTGTGCTGGCTGCTGTCGCGGGCCAGCCACGGCCTGACGACCGAGTTCACGGCGGCACTCGAGGAGCTGGGGATCTCGCCGCGGGACCATGCGGTGCTGCTCACGGCGATGACCGGCGAGTTCACCCAGACCGAGATCGCCCGGATGGTGGGGCTGGACAAGACCACGATGGTCGTCACCGTCGACGAACTCGAGGCCGCCGGACTCGCGGAGCGGCGACCCGTCGAGCAACGACCGGCGGGCGCGCGTGATCGTGGTGACCGACGCCGGCGAGCGAAGGTGGCCGAGGCCGAGAAGGTGCCTGGACCGCGTCCGCGAGGACGTCCTGAGCGTGGTGGCGCCGGAGCGAGCGGGAAGCGTTCCTGCGCGCGCTCGGCACGCTCGCGTGCGGCCGTCTGGCCGAGCCCGCGGCGTGCGCGCATCCGCCGCGCCGCCGCGCCTGAGGCGCCTCGGCCTCAGCTAAGGCCCCGGCCGCCGGCCGGTAAGGCCTGAGACCCGTATATCCGGCGCGAACTGCCGATGTGCGGACCGGGCTCGCAGCCCATACTGGAACGGTCCCGGTGCAGATCGTCTACTACAAGATGATCTGCTACGGTACTTCCTTGAACGGTCCGAACGCGAGGAGCACACGAGCTATGAACCCGCTGAACCAGACGTCCCACCCGCCTTTGGAGGCCGCCTCGGCCATTGATCGCAACCGCTGGATCGCGCTCGTGGTGCTGTGCGCGGGCTTCCTGATGATCATCCTGGACCAGACGATCGTGAACGTCGCGCTGCCCACGATCCAGACGGACCTGCACTTCTCCCAGTCGGCGCTCGCGTGGGTGATCAACGCGTACCTGATCGCGTTCGGGGGCCTGCTGCTGCTGGTGGGTCGGCTGGGGGACCTGATCGGGCGCCGGCGGATCTTCCTGGCCGGCCTGACCGTCTTCACCTCCGCTTCTCTGGTCTGCGGTCTCGCCGACAGCCAGGCGCTGCTGATCGGCGCGCGGTTCATCCAGGGCGTGGGCGGGGCGATGACCTCCGCCGTGATCCTGGGCATGATCGTGACGATGTTCCCGAAGCCGTCCGAGCAGGCCAAGGCGATCGGGGTCTACAGCTTCGTGGCCGCCGCCGGCGGCGCGATCGGCTTGCTCGCCGGCGGCGTCCTGACGCAGGCGATCAACTGGCACTGGATCTTCTTCGTGAACGTCCCGATCGGGATCGCGACCGGCGTGTTCGCCACGCGGCTGCTTCCGAACGACGTCGGCATCGGTCTCCGGCGAGGCGCGGATGCGCCGGGCGCGGTGCTGCTTGTCACGTCGCTGATGCTCGCCGTCTACACGATCGTCGAGGCCAGCAACTACGGCTGGGGAAGCGCGCGCACGCTCGGGCTTCGGCGGGGTCGCGGTGGCGCTGCTGGCGGCGTTCGTCGCCCGCCAGGCGACCGCCGCGAATCCGCTGATCCCGCTGCGCGTGTTCCGCTCGCGCACGGTCACGGTCGCGAACCTGATGCAGATGCTGATGGTCGCCGGCATATTCGGGATGTTCTTCCTGGGCGCGCTGTACCTCCAGCGAGTACTGCGCTACGACGCGATCGAGGTCGGGCTGGCGTTCCTGCCGGTGGCGCTCGGGATCGCCGGGATGTCGCTCCGGTTCACCGCGCAGCTGATGATGAAGCTTCGGCGCCAAGCCGACGCTGATCGTCGGCCTGGCCGGTGTGGCCGCGGGGCTGATCGTGTTCCGGAGTGCGCCGTCGAATGCCGCATACGTCACCGACCTGCTGCCGGCGATGCTGCTGCTCGGCGTCGGAGCGGGGCTCGTGTTCCCGGCACTGATGACGCTCGCGATGTCGGGAGCCACGCCTGAGGACTCGGGTCTGGCCTCCGGGCTCGTGAACACGACTCAGCAGGTCGGTGGCGCGCTGGGGTTGGCAGTACTCGCGACGCTGTCGACGACCCGGACCGGCTCGCTGCTCCATAACGGAGCGTCGAGCGCGGCCGCGCTGACCGACGGCTACCACCTGGCGTTCACTATCGCCGCGGGACTGGTGCTGGCGGCGATCGCGATCGGCCTGGTCTTCCTGCGGCCCACCCGGGCACTCGAGGCGGTGTCAGAGCCCGACACGATCGTCGAGGCCGAGATCGAGCCCGAGTACCTGGAGCAGGCCGCCTAGTAAATGAGTGCCCGCCCACCCTGCTCGCCACCGCGGCGGGCAGCGTGGGCGGGCCGCTGCGAGGACCTAGAATCGCCACCCCGTGGAGGATTCACAGATCGCATATCGACGAGCGCGGCCTCGTCCCGTGCATCGTCCAGGACTGGCGGACCGGCGAGGTCCTGACGCTCGCGTACATGAACGCCGAGTCGCTGCGGCTCACCCGGGACACGGGCGAGGTCCATTTCTTCAGCCGCTCGCGGCAGGAGCTGTGGCACAAGGGCGCGACCTCGGGCAACACGCTCAGCCTTGAAATCGATCCGTTACGACTGCGACGCCGACGCCCTCCTTGCGTTGGTCGACCCGGCCGGCCCGGCGTGCCACACCGGCGAGCGATCCTGCTTTCACCGAGGCGAGCTGAACCCGGGGGCGCCGTTCGAGACGCTCCCGATCCTGGAGCGGACGATCGCCGAGCGGGCGACGGCTCGCCCCGATGGCTCCTACACCGTGAGGCTCCTGAACGACCCCGCGCTGGCGGGCGCGAAGGTCGAGGAAGAGGCCGAGGAGGTGGTCAGAGCGGCGCGCGAGGAGTCCGACGAGCGCGTGGCCGAGGAGGCCGCCGACGTCCTCTACCACGTCGCGGTCTTGCTCCGCGGACGTGGTCTGACGCTTGCGGATGCCGAGCGGGTGCTCGATGGCCGTCGCAAGCCCTGAAGCGGTTCCCGCCGGCGTGACGCCGACGCTCGCGGAGGCGCGCGCCCTGGCCGCGGATCACAACCTGATCCCGATTCGCGAGACGTTCATCGACGACTGCGAGACGCCCGTGTCCGCGTTCCTGAAGCTGCCGGGATCGCGAGCCGTCGTTCCTGCTCGAATCGGCCGATCAAGGACGGGTTGGGCGGTTCAGCTTCATCGGGTTCCGGCCGCGCCGCGTGCTGCGGTGGTCGCTCGGCGACGGTGGCGATCCGTACGCGCTCGCGGCCGCCGAGCTCGGCCGCCTGCGCGTCGCGCCGCTGCCCGACCTCCCGCCGTTCGCCGGTGGGGCCGTCGGGCTGTTCGCCTACGACCTGGTCCGTACGGTCGAGCCGCTCGGGGCGCCGAACCCCGATCCGATCGGGCTGCCCGACCTGGCGCTGATGCTTACCGACGCGCTGGTCGCGTTCGACCACCTCAAGCACACGATCACCGTGATCGCGAACGTCTACGGGGACGACGATCTCGAGGCCTCGTACGCGCGCGCCGCCCAGACGATCGCGGAGGTGCGGTGGCGGCTGGCTGGGCCGGTTCCGCGACCCCCGAGGCCTCCGGCCCGCGACCGGACGGTGGCACCGCTCGACGCGAACATGACTCGCGAGCAATTCGAGGCGAACGTCGCGCGGATCATCGAGTACATCTACGCCGGCGATGCCTTCCAGGTGGTCCCGTCGCAGCGCTGGTCGGGGCCGGTGCCGGTCGAGGCGTTCTCGATCTACCGGGGGCTGCGCGCGGTGAACCCGAGTCCGTACATGTACTTCCTGGACTTCGGCGACTTCGAGATCGCGGGGGCCAGCCCGGAGCCGCTGATCACGGTCGCCGGCCGCCGGGTGTCGACGCGCCCGATCGCCGGCACACGCCCGCGCGGCGCCACCGCGGAGGAGGACCACCGGATCGCGGAGGAGCTGCTGGCCGATCCCAAGGAGCGGGCGGAGCACGTGATGCTCGTCGACCTCGGTCGCAACGACCTCGGACGGGTGTGCGAGTACGGCTCAGTCGAGGTCGAGAGCTTCATGGCGGTCGAGACCTACAGCCACGTGATGCACATCGTCTCGAGCGTCGCCGGCCGACTGCGCGATGGCGTCGGCGCGCTCGAGGCCCTGCGCTCGGTGCTGCCGGCAGGCACCCTGTCGGGGGCTCCCAAGGTGCGTGCCATGCAGATCATCGACGAGCTCGAGCCGGTCAAGCGCGGCGGCTACGGCGGGGCGATTGGGTACGCGAGCTACACCGGGGATCTCGACACCTGCATCCACATCCGCACGGTCGTGGTCAAGGACGGGATCGCGCACGTACAGGCGGGCGGCGGGACCGTCGCCGACGCCAAGCCCGAGTTCGAGTACCGCGAGTCCGAGGCAAAGGCCCGCGGGGTGCTGCAGGCGATCGCGCTCGCGGCGAGCCAGCCCGAGTGGCCCTAGAGATCCATAGGAGCGTGAGTCATGGAGTTCGAGCAGATAACCACTGAGCTGAGCGACAACGTGCTGACGATCACGCTGAACCGTCCCGAGCGCCTCAACGCGTTCACCGCGAGGATGGGCGACGAGCTCCGAGCTGCATTCGACGGCGCGGACGCGGACGACGAGATCCGCGCTGTGATCGTCACCGGTGCCGGCCGGGGATTCTGCGCCGGCGCCGACCTCGAGCGCGGCAGCGAGACGTTTAGAAGGCGCGAGCACGAGGACCCGGACTCGATCCCGAGGGACGGAGGCGGCCGCCTGACGCTGCGGATCTTCGAGTGCACCAAGCCGGTGATCGCCGCGATCAACGGCCCGGCGGTCGGGATCGGCGCGACGATGACGCTGCCGATGGACATCCGGCTGGCGTCGGAGAGCGCCCGCATCGGGTTCGTGTTCTCCCGCCGCGGGATCGTCCCGGAGGCGTGCTCGAGCTGGTTCCTGCCGCGGGTCGTCGGCATCAACCGGGCGATGGAATGGGTCGCCACCGGGCGGGTGTTCGATGCGCAGGAGGCGCTCGCGGGCGGCCTCGTCCGCAGCGTCCATCCGGCCGCCGAGCTGCTCGACGCCGCGGGCGCGCTCGCCCGTGAAATCGCCGACAACGCCGCGCCGGTGTCGGTCGCGCTGGCGCGGATGATGATGTGGCGGATGCTCGGGGCCGAGCACCCGATGGTCGCCCACCGCGCGGACTCGCGCGGCATGTACTACCGCGGCAGATCGGCCGACGCCGCCGAGGGGATCGCGTCGTTCCTCGAGAAACGGCCGGCACAGTTCCCCGACCGGGTCAGCGACGGGCTGCCGGACGTGATGCCCGGCTGGACCGCGCCCGATTTCAGCTGAAAACACGGCCCTCGTTACCGTTCAGCGTCGATGCGGGTTCTCGTCCTCGACAACTACGACAGCTTCACCTACAACCTTGTCCAGTACCTGGGCGAGCTCGGAGCCGACATCGAGGTCGTCCGCAACGACCACGCCTCGGTCGACGAGCTGCTCGTGCGCGGCTATGACCGGGTGATCGTCTCTCCGGGGCCGTGCACCCCGAACGAGGCGGGGATCTCGCTCGAGGCGGTCCGGCGGTTCCCGGTGGCGCACGTCCCGACGCTGGGGGTGTGCCTCGGCCACCAGGCGCTCGTGCAGGCGTGGGGCGGACGGGTGGTCCAGCACGAGCCCGTCCATGGGAAGACGACCACGATCGAGCACGACGGCCGCACGATCTTCCGCGGGCTGCGCAAGCCGCTCGAGGTTGGTCGCTACCACTCGCTGGTCGTCGACCCCGCGCTTCCGGATTGCCTGGAGAGCAGCGCGAGCGGGGGCGATGTCGTGATGGCGGTCCGCCACCGCGAGCTCCCGGCCGAGGGCGTGCAGTTCCACCCGGAGTCGGTCCTGACCGAGCAGGGCCGCGAGCTGCTCGCGAACTTCCTGGCGCGGGTTCGATGAGCGCCGGCCCGGATCTCCTCACCCGCGCGATCGACACGCTCGCGAGCGGTCACGACCTCGGGTTGGAGGATGCCGCCGCGGTCCTGTCGGAGATCATGGCCGGGAATGCGTCCGAGGTTCAGATCGCGGGCTTCCTGGTGGCGCTCCGGACCAAGGGCGAGACGGTCGAGGAGCTCGCGGGCCTGGCCCGCACGATGCGAAACATGGCTTCGCACGTCAGCGTTTCGAGCGACGACCTGCTCGACACCGCGGGCACCGGCGGCGGCCGCCGCACGTTCAACGTCTCGACGACCGCCGCGCTGATCGCGGCCGGAGCCGGCTGCACGGTGGCCAAGCACGGCAACCGTTCGGCGACCGGGCTGTCAGGGTCGGCCGACGTGCTCGAGGCGCTTGGCGCACGCATCGACCTCGCTCCCGATGCGGTGGCGCGCTGCATCGACGACGTCGGGTTCGGGTTCATGTTCGCGCCCGCCCACCACCAGGCGACGCGGTACGTGATCCCGGTGCGACGCCAGCTCGCGGTCAGGACGATCTTCAACTTCCTCGGTCCGCTCACGAACCCCGCGGGCGCGATGCGTCAGCTGATAGGTGTCTCGGACTCGGGTTACCTCGACACGATGGCGGGCGCTCTGGCGCTGCTCGGCACCAAGCACGCGCTGCTCGTCGCGAGCGAGGACGGCCTCGACGAGCTCAGCATCTCGGCGCCGACGCTGGTCGTCGAGGTGATCGGTTCAGAGCTCCGGCGCTACACGGTCTCGCCCGAGGAGGTCGGGCTCGACTCAGCGCCGGCCGAATCGATCCCGGGCGGCGATCCCGAGCAGAACGCGCAGACGGCGCGGGCGATCTTCGAAGGGGAGCGCGGCGCGTCGCGCGACCTCGCGGCGCTGAACGCCGGAGCCGCGATCTACGCCGGCGGCCGCGCCGGCACGCTCGAGGAGGGCGTGCGGGCGGCCGAGCGCGCAATCGACGACGGTCTCGCGCTGGCGGCGCTCGAGCGGTTCGTCAGGCGGACGCGCGAGCTCGCGCCGTGAACCGGCTCGACCCGATCCTGGCCGCCACGCGCGAGGAGGTGGCACGGCGTCGGGAGGCGGTGCCGCCGTCGGCGCTCAAGCGGGAGGACGTGGGGGATGTCCGTTCGTTTCCGGACGCGCTCAGCCGCCCCGGACTGTCCGTCATCGCCGAACACAAGCGCCGGTCTCCGTCCGCCGGGCCGATCCGGGGCGACCTCACACTCCAGGACGTGGTCGGGGCGTACGAGCGAGGCGGCGCTGCGGCGCTATCGATCCTCACGGAGGGCCCGAGCTTTGACGGCTCGCTCGATGATCTGCGCGCGGCGCGGGCCGCCGCCGGCCTGCCGCTGCTGCGCAAGGACTTCATCGTCGACCGGTACCAGGTGCTCGAGTCGTTCGCGGCCGGCGCCGACGCCATCCTGCTGATCGTCGCCGCCCTCTCGACAGCGGCGCTGTCGGCGCTCTACGACGAGGCACAGGATCTCGGCCTCAGCGTGTTGGTCGAGGTGCACGACGAGCGCGAGCTCGACGCCGCGCTGTCTCTCGGTGCGCAGGTGATCGGGATCAACAACCGAGACCTGACGACGCTCGCGGTCGATACCCGCCGCACGTTCGAACTCTTGCCGCGCATCGTCGGCCATGCGCTTGTGGTTAGCCGAGTCTGGGTTCAGCCGTCCGGACCAGCTCGATGAGCTCGCAGCGGCCGGAGTGGACGCTGTCCTGATCGGGGAGGCGCTGATGCGGTCGCCCGACATCGAGACCGCATGCCGCAGCGCTGTGCGGTAAGGCGCCGCTAAGGCGCCGCCGTCAGGCGCCGCCGACCATCCCAATCGGCGCCGCCGACCATCCCAATCAGCCCGACCGCCCTACGATTGTCCTTGTGACCAAGATCAAGTTCTGCGGGATCACGCGGCTCGACGACGCCGAGCTCGCGGTCGGCGCCGGCGCCTGGGCGATCGGGCTGATTTTCTGGCCGCATTCGCCGCGGCGCTGCGAGCTCGGCGTTGCCGTGGAGATCGCGTCCGCGCTCAAGCGCCGGGCCGAGGTCGCGGGCGTGTTCGTCAACGCCGCTCTCGATTACGTCGCGGACATCGCCGACGGGGTCGCCCTGACGATGCTCCAGTTCCACGGCGACGAGGGACCCGCGTACTGCGCCGAGGCGGCTCGGCGAACCGGCTGCAAGGTGATCAAGGCCGCGCGCGTGCGGAGCCGCGCCGATGTGCAGGCGCTGGCTCCGTTCCACACCGACTACCACCTGCTCGACAGCTACAGCGCCCGGCATGCCGGGGGGCACCGGCGAGACGTTCTCGTGGGAGATCGCGCGTGCCCACCGCGGCCCGATTCCCGTGATCCTCTCGGGCGGGCTGTCCCCACGCAACGTCGCCGAGGCGATCGCCTCGGTCCGTCCGTACGCGGTCGACGTCGCGAGCGGCGTCGAGCCTGATGGTGGCCCGCCCACCCGCAAGGACGCCGAGAAGCTGGCCGCGTTCGCGGAGGCGGTCCGCTCGACCGCGGTCGCGACCGTCGCCCGATGAGCACGGTCGAGCACCGGTTCGGCCCCTACGGCGGCCAGTACGTCCCCGAGACGTTGATGCCCGCGCTGGCCGAGCTCGAGGAGGCGTGGGTCGCCGCCCGCGACGATCCCGGCTTCCGCGCCCAGCTCGACACGCTGCTGCGCGACTTCGTCGGCCGCCCGTCGCCGCTGTACCCGGCCATGAGGCTGAGCGAGGCGGCCGGCCACCCGATCTGGCTTAAGCGCGAGGACCTGAACCACACGGGCGCCCACAAGATCAACAACGCGCTCGGCCAGGCGCTCCTGGCCAAGCGGATGGGCAAGCGGCGGATCATCGCCGAGACCGGCGCCGGCATGCACGGCGTCGCCGCCGCCACGGCGTGCGCGCTGCTCGACCTCGAGTGCATCGTGTACATGGGCACCGAGGACATGCGCCGCCAGAAGCCGAACGTCGAGCGGATGGGACTGCTCGGCGCGGTGGTCGAGCCCGTCGAGGCGGGCGCGCGGACGTTGAAGGAGGCGGTCTCGGCGGCGATCCGCGACTGGGTCACGAACGTCGAGACCACGCACTACATCATCGGCTCCTGCGTCGGGCCAGCGCCGTACCCCGCGCTGGTCCGCGACCTCCAGCGCGTGATCGGCGACGAGGCCCGGGCCCAAGTGCTCGAACGCGCGGGACGCCTGCCCCAGCGCGTGATCGCCTGCGTCGGCGGCGGCTCGAACTCAATCGGCGTGTTCATCCCGTTCGTGGACGACCCCGGGGTGGAGCTCATCGGGGTGGAGGCCGCCGGCGAGGGGATCGAGACCGGCCGCCACGGGGCCCCGTTGACCGTTGGCGGGCTGCCGGGCGTGCTCCACGGTGCGTTCTCGGCGGTCATGCAGGACGAGGACGGCCAGATCCTCGAGGCCCACTCGATCTCGGCCGGGCTCGACTATCCGGGCACCGGGCCCGAGCACGCGTGGCTGCGGGACACGGGCCGTGCGCACTACCAGGCGGTCACCGACCAGCAGGCGCTCGATGCGTTTGCGACGTGCGCACGCCTGGAGGGGATCATCCCGGCGCTCGAGAGCGCCCACGCGGTCGCCTGGACGCTCGCGAACGGGCCGAGCGAGCTCGATCTGGTCTGTCTGTCGGGTCGCGGCGATAAGGACCTGGCCGAGGCGCTCGATCATCTCGGCCGGTTGTGAGCGGCGTGGCTCGAGCGCTTGGGAAGAAACCCCGGCCATATGGGGGTTTCTTCCCAACCCCATGACCGGGATCGAGCGGATCGCCGAGGCGTTCGAGTCGGCCCGCGCCAGCGGGCGGCGCGCGGCGCTGATGCCCTACTTGATGGGCGGCTTCCCGGACCTGGACACCTCGCGCCGGATCGGGCTCGCGTACGCGGACTCCGGGGCGGACCTGGTCGAGCTCGGCGTCCCGTTCTCGGATCCGCTCGCCGACGGGCCGGTGATCCACGCGGCGGGAACGGCGGCGCTCCGCGCCGGCATCAACGTCCACGACGTGCTCGAGGTCGGCCGGGCGATCGCCGAGCGCGTTCCGGTCGTGGTCATGTGTTACGCGAACCTGATCTTCGCCCGCGGGCTCGAGCGGTTCGCCGACGCGCTTCTCGACGCCGGCGCGAGCGGGCTTATCGTCCCCGACCTACCGCTCGAGGAGGCGCCCGACGTGCTCGATGCCTGCGACGCCCGCGGCCTCGCGCTGGTGCCGCTGGTCGCACCGACGACGCCCTCCGAACGGCTTGCCCGGATCGGCGCCCAAGCGAGGGGCTTCCTCTACACGGTGTCGCTGACCGGAACCACTGGCGAGCGCGCGGGCGTCGCCGACGGCTTGGCCGAGGTCGTGGGACGCGCCGCGGCGCGCACGAACGTCCCGGTCGCGGTCGGGTTTGGCATCTCGACCGCCGATCAGGCCGCGGCCGCGGCGGCCGCGGGCGCCGACGGCGTGATCGTCGGCAGCCGTCTGGTCCGCGCCGCGGGCGAGGGCGAAGATCCGGTCGCGTCGGTCAGCGCGCTCGTGCGGGACCTCGCGACCGGTCTGTCTGTTCGAGTCTGACTCTCGACCGGCCTGGCGAGTCGCCTCTGAGTTAGCATCTCCACGAGATGGGCATCATCATCACCGCCACTGCCGGTCTGTGCCTGTGGATCATCCTGTGGTCGCTGAACATCAGCGGCCTCGACAGCATCCTGATCGGCATCGTGATGGTGCTGATCGCGATCGGCGTCTACCAACTGCTGCCGTTCCTGCCCGG
Organism: uncultured Solirubrobacterales bacterium; assembly: GCA_963849675.1. Taxonomy (GTDB): domain Bacteria; phylum Actinomycetota; class Thermoleophilia; order Solirubrobacterales; family Solirubrobacteraceae; genus Palsa-465. Next base: position 631,714 of record CAWKIW010000004.1, read on the forward strand.
CCGGCGGGATTAGTCACCCGGTATGCGAAGCCGGGTGCTCGCACGCGGTCGGGCGGCCTGCGCCTGTGCTCTGCTCGCCGCGGCAGTCGCCGGCTGCACCTCGTCCGGGTCGGCCAACTCGAGCGTGAACGTCTCGGGCAACGTCCTGAGGATCTATGTCAGCGCCGCGTCCACCGATCAGCCGCAGGTGGCCGCGGACGTGCTCGACGCCGAGCGGCTCGCGTTCAACCAGGGCCCGCACACCATCGGCAACTTCACGATCCGGATGCTGACCGTCCGCGGCTCGACGCTCTCTGAGCAGGCGCGGACCGTGATCCAGGACAAGACCTCGATCGCGTACCTCGGCGAGATCGTTCCGGGCTCCTCCTCGGCGTCGCTCGGTATCACCAACGCGCTCGACATCCTTCAGGTCAGCCCGACCGACACCGCGCTCGAGCTGACCGAGACCACCCCCGCGGTGGCGAACGCGCCCGACGGTTACTACGAGTCGCTCGGCACCTACGGGCGGACGTTCGGGCGCGTCGTGCCGACGAGCGGCGACGAGGCCAAGGCGCAAGTCCAGGAGATGCAAGCACTCGGGGTAAGCAAGCTGTACGTCTCCTCGGATGGCAGCGATTACGGGCGTGCTATCGCGAACGCGGTTACGCACGACGTCGGGGGCGGGATCACGCTTGCCTCCAGCCTGGATACCGCGGACGGCGTGTTCTATGGCTCGGCCTCGCCAGCCGTCGCCGCCGGCTTCTTCAACAGAGCTTCCGGTTCGAACCCGTCGGCGAAGCTGTTCGGCCCGTCGGCGCTCGACGCCCCCAGGTTCGTCTCGGCGCTATTGGCGAGGGTGCGGAACCTGTACATCTCGACGCCTGGCTTCCTGAAGCCGGATCTGAACTCGGCGGGAACGACTTTCGTCTCGCAGTTCAGCGCCACCTTCGGCCATGCGCCGGCCGCCCAGGCGATCTTCGGCTACGAGGCGATGGCGGCGGTGCTGTCGGTGCTCAAGGAGGCCGGAACGGCGGCAAACGACCGTGGCACGGTCGTGAAGGACTTCTTCGCGATCAGGAATCGCCAGTCGGTCCTCGGGACGTACTCGATCAACTCGAACGGCGACACGAGCATCGCGCCGTTCGTGTTCAACCGCCTCCAGAGCGGCCAGCTGGTGCCATTCAAGTTCGTGTCAGTGTCGGGGTGAGGCCCGCCACGGCGTCGACAAGGGCGGTGGGGTGGGCGATCGCCGCGCTCGCGGCGGTCGCCGCAATCATCGCCGTCGCCGGCTGCGGCTCGAGCTCAGGCCAGACGCTCGCGGCGACTCGGATCCGAGGCCGAACGCTCACCATCTACGCGAGCGCGCCGCTGCGCGGCCCCTCGACGGTCAGCGGCGAGGCCGTGATCAACGGAGCCCGGCTGGCCCTAGACCACCTGCACGGCCGGATCGGCGAGTACCGGATCGCGCTCAAGGTCCTGGATGACGCCACGGTCGCGCGAGCCGGCTGGGACCCCGGGCAGACGACGATCAACGTGCGAGTCGCGGTGCTCGACCCGACGACGATCGGCTACGTCGGCGACTTCAACTCCGGAGCGAGCGCGATCTCGATCCCGCCTCTAAACCGCGCCGGCATTCCGCAAGTGAGCCCGACCAGCGCCGCCGTCGGGCTGACGTCGGCCACACTCGGCGCCCAGCCGGGGGAGCCGCAGAAGTACTACCCGACGGGGATCCGGACGTTCGCCCGCGTGGTGCCGAACGACAGGATTCAGGCGATCGCACAGGTTCGCGTCCAGCAGGAGATGGGCTGCGCATCCACGTTCGTGCTCAACGACGGCGAGGTCGATGGCTCCGACGCCGCGCGGAGCTTCGAGGTGGCGGCCGAGGCCGCGCATCTGCGTCTCGCCGGCATCGGGATGTTCGTGCGGCAGGCCAAGAGTTACAAGGCGCTGGCATCTGGGGTCGCCCACGTCGCTCCGGATTGCGTGATGATCGCGGCGGATACCGAATCGGGCGCTGCGCTGCTCACGGCCGAGCTGGCGGCCGCGATGCCGACCGTCAAGATCTTCGGCACGGCGGGTCTGGCCGAGAGCACGTTCGCGGACCCCTCGCAGGGCGGTATTCCGCTGTCGGTGGATCCGCACGTCGTGATCACCTCGCCCGCCCTGGCGCTGAACGAGTATCCGCCCTCCGCGCGGGTGTTCAACGCCGCGTACACGCGCCGCTTCGGCGCGCCCCAACCCGACGCGATCTTCGGTTATGAGGCGATGAGCCTGATGCTCGACGGGATCCAGCGCGCCACCGATGACGGGACCGCGCCGGCGGTGCGCTCGCAGGTGCGGCGCGCGATCTTCGCCACCCGCGACCGCCACAGCGTGATCGGGACGTACAGCGTCCACCGCAACGGCGACACGACCCTGCAGCGATACGGAATATGGGGAATCGTCCAGGGACACCTCACATTTTGGGAGGCAATCGACGCCTGACACGGGGTTTATGTTGCGTTAGGCTCGCGCCGGGCGCTTGGCGCCGTCCGGACGCCGGATTACGCTGCGCCGTCACACCGGTCGTGGAACGTCCGGAGTACTGGGTGCACCGATTTACAGGAGGGTTGTATGAGGGTATTTCTCGCAAAGGCGCTGACCGGCCTGATGGTCGTCGGCTCCGTGCTCGCTCTGGCCGCGTGCGGCAGCAGTAAGAGCAGCACCAGTAGCAGTAGCAGCAGTGCGAGCAGCGGCTCGAGCGCGAGCGGCAGCTCTGGCGCCGGCACGATCGACATCTACTCCGACCTGCCGCTCACGGGGGCGGTGACCGCACAGACGGTCCCGGCTCTGAACGGGGAGAAGCTCGCTCTAAAGCAAGCCGGCAACAAGGCCGGCCAGTGGAAGGTCAACTTCATCTCGCTGAACGACGCGACGGCGACATCGCCGACGAACTACGACCTCAACGTGTGCCAGGCCAACGCCCGGAAGGCGGCGACCGACCCGAAAGCCGTGTACATGGTCGGCCCGTTCAACTCCGGCTGCGCCGAGGTTGAGATTCCGATCACCAACCAGGGCGGTCTCGCGCAGGTCAGTCCCGCGAACACGTACCCGGGGCTGACGACAAACGACCCGGGAACCTCGTCGGGTGAGCCCGAGAAGTACTACCCGACGGGGAAGCGGACGTACCTGCGGATCGTTCCCCGCGACACCATCCAGGGCCAGGCGGGCCTGGTGGCGATGAAGCAGGCGGGCTGCACCCGCGTCGCGGTGGCCGAACGACAAGACGCCGTACGGCGTCGGGCTGGCCACGCAGATCCAGCTGCACCAGAAGGCACTACGGGATCACGGTCACGGGCGTCACGCCCGCTCGACCCGACGTCGCCGAACTTCCGTTCGTACGCGTCGACGGTCAAGGCACAGGGGGCGAACTGCGTCTACACCGCGTTCGACCCGCCCGGCGAGGTGGAACTGGTCAAGGACATCAACGCCGCGATCCCGACCGCCAAGATCTTCGGCGGCGACGGCGTCTGCTCCGGCGGGGAGACGAACCCGAAGATGGGCGGGTTCCCCGCGAGCATCGCGCCGCTGTTCCACTGCACGGTGGCGACGCAGGGGCTGACCACGTATCCGGGCGGGCAAGGCGTTCCTCGCCGCGTACAAGGCGGCATACGGGGTCTCGAGCCCTGACCCGTACTCGATCTACGGCTACGAGGACATGCAGCTCGCGCTGCGGACGATCGCGAAGCTGGGCGCCCAGGGCAACAGCAAGATCCGCCGTGGTGACCGCGCTGTTCGCGACCAAGAACTACGCGGGCGCGATCGGGACCTACGGGTTCGACACAGAACGGCGACACGACGCTGAAGTCGTACGGCCTGTACAAGGTTGGCCCGGACGGCAACCCGCTGTTCGCTAAGACCATCACGGTCTGCTAACAAGCAAACGAAGTGGAGCGGGGCCGTTGCAACGGCCCCGCTCCACGATTAGGCTGGACTGGGGGATCCATGGAAGCAAGATCGCTCCCCAGCAGAACCGCGACCGTCGGTTGGCAGGAAGGTGCTGCTCGAGATACGGCGCGCGGCCGGGCCGGTGGGGCCTGGTGGCGCTGCTGCTGGCGTTCCCGGTCTACTTCGCCGCGCACGACCTGTTCGTCGGATATAGCCGGGTTCGCCCACGGCCACGCGACGCGCGTTCACGACCTCACCTATCTCGGCACCAACCTCGTCGAAGGCATCTCGAACGGCGCGATCTGGGCGCTGATCGCGATCGGGTACACGCTCGTGTACGGAATCATCGAGCTGATCAACTTCGCCCACGGCGACGTGTTCATGATCGGTTCGTTTACCGGCGTCAGCTTCTGGACCGCGATCGGGTTGGGCCTGACCACGTCGACGCTCGGCTTGGTGGTCGGTCTGCCGCTGGCGTTGCTCGTGTGCATGCTCGTCTGCGGCGCCCTCAACGTGCTGATCGAACGGGTCGGCTACCGGCCGCTGCGGGGCGCGCCGAGGCTGGCTCCGCTGATCACCGCCGTCGGGTTCTCCTTCATCCTCCAGAACGTCGGGCTGCTGTGGCGCGGGGGATCGACGGTCGGCGTGTCCGACCTGGTCCGCGAGAACAAGACCGTGGTCCAGATATCGGGGGTCGTGATCCATCGCGCGGACGTGCTCTCGGTCGCGGTCACGATCCCGCTCGTGATCCTGCTGGGGTGGTTCGTCGGCCGCACGCGTCACGGCAGGGCGATGCGCGCCACCGCGCAGGACCCCGAGGCCGCGCGGCTGATGGGGATCAACGTCGACTGGACGATCTCGCTCACGTTCCTGATCGGCGGTGCCCTGGCCGGCGCCGCCGGACTCGTGTACGCGCTCTACGAGACGACGATCTGGTACCTCCAGGGGTTCGAGGCGGGGCTGATCGCGTTCACGGCCGCGGTGATGGGAGGAATCGGCAACATTCGCGGAGCCGTGCTCGGCGGGTTGATCATCGGCTGCATCCAGCAGACGATCGACGCTCGCGTCGGGCCCCAGTGGACACCGTTCTTCGTGTTCGGCCTGCTGATCATCATCCTGGTCCTGCGCCCGCAAGGACTGCTCGGCGAGGAGACGAGGGAGGCCGGGTGAACGAGCTGCGCGCGCAGCTGCAGGAATGGCGAGCGGCGATCGAGCGCCGGCTGCCTCCTTGGTGGCCGCGCGCGCTGGCGGTGGCTGCTGATCGCGTTCGGCCTGGTCCTGCCGCAGCTGTTCTCGCCGACCAGCAACTTCGTCAACACCGAGATCCTGGCCCTGACGTACGTGATGTTCGCGCTCGGTTTGAACATCGTCGTGGGCTTTGCCGGTCTGCTCGACCTCGGCTACGTCGCCTTCTTCGCGCTCGGCTCATACGCATTCGGCTGGCTCGGCTCCGGCTGGTTCTACAAGGCCCACGTGCACGTCCTCGTCCACGGCCCCGCTAGCGACGCTGCCGGGCATCCACCTGAACTTCCTGCTGATCCTGATCTGCGCGGGGCTGTTCACCGCCTTCGCCGGCGCGATCATCGGCGTGCCGACGCTGCGGTTGCGCGGCGACTACATCGCGATCGTCACGCTCGCGTTCGGGGAGATCATCCGGGTGTTCGCGCTCCAGGGGCCGTCGCTGAAGATCTTCGGGATGCCGCTGACCGGCGGCGAGCTCGGGATCAGCGGCACCGACCCTCCGTACCTCCCGGGCGTCGGCATGTTCAGCCAGCTGGACATCAGACCCTGGTACTACACGATCTTCGCGCTCGTCCTGATCACGCTGTTCGTCGACCATGCGGGTGCGCGACTCCCGGCTGGGGCGAGCGTGGATCGCGCTGCGCGAGGACGAGGTCGCCGCCGTCTCGATGGGCATCCCGCTGGTGCGGACGAAGCTGCTCGCCTACGCGCTGGGCGCGGCGTTCGGCGGCATCGCGGGCGCGTTCCTGGGCGCGTACACGACGCTGATCGACGCCGGGGAGTTCCAGTTCGGCTTCTCGATCTTCGTCCTCGCGATGGTGATCCTCGGTGGCCTGGGGTCGATCTGGGGAGTCGTTGTGGGGGCGCTGCTGCTCGCCAACATCAACTACTACCTGATCCCGGACGTGCTCAACTCGGTGCCCGGCAAGCTCGGGCTCAACTTCAACTTGACCGACCTGCAGGTGAGCATCTTCGGCTTCCTGCTCGTGCTCGTCATGGTGCTGCGCCCGCAAGGGCTGATTCCCGAGCGGCGGCGAAAAATCGAGCTCACCGAAGGGATCGGCGAGTCCGAGCTGGAGGAGCCCGGAACGAGCTGGGCCGGCGTCGAGCCTGGAGAGGTCGTGCAATGACCGTCGAGTCGCCGGCGCCCACGCATGCCCTCGCGTCGCCGATCATGAGCGCCGAGGACGTGACCAAGGAGTTCGGCGGCCTGGTGGCCGTCAACCAGGTCTCGGTCGACGTCCCGGTCGGGTCGATCGTCTCGATCATCGGTCCCAACGGCGCAGGGAAAACGACGTTCTTCAACATGCTCACGGGTCTCTACAAGTCGACCAGCGGGCGGATCGTGTTCTCGGGTCGGGACATCACCCACGACCGACCCGACGTCATCACGCAAGCTCGGGGTCGCCCGTACGTTCCAGAACATCCGGCTGTTCGGCGCGATGACCGCGCTCGAGAACGTGATCGTAGGACGGCACTGCAGGATGCGGGCGGGGTTGTTCGGGTCGATCGTGCGCGCGCCGTGGGTGCGTGCCGAGGAGCGAGCGGTGCAGGAGAGGGCCGCTGAGACGCTTTCGTATGTGGGGTTGCGCCCCCGCCAGTTCGGCCAGCTTTCAAGCAACCTCTCCTACGGCGACCAGCGCCGGGTGGAGATCGCGCGGGCGCTGGCCTCCGACCCGAAGCTGCTGCTGCTCGACGAGCCCACCGCGGGGATGAACCCGCAGGAGTCCGCGGCGCTGACCGAGTTCATGCGCAAGCTGCGCGACGACCTCGAGCTGACGATCCTGCTGATCGAGCACGACATGAAGGTCGTGATGGGCGTCTCGGAACGGATCACGGTGCTCGACCACGGCGAGAAGATCGCCGAAGGGCCGCCGGCCGAGGTCCGCGAGAACCAGCGCGTGATCGAGGCGTACCTCGGAAAGCAGAGCTGATGACCCTCCTCGAAGTCGAAGACATCCACACCTTCTACGGCGCGATCGAGGCGCTCCGCGGCGTGTCGCTGAGGGTCGAGGAAGGCGAGGTGGTCACGATCATCGGCTCGAATGGCGCGGGCAAGTCGACCACGCTGCGCTCGATCTCCGGCCTCACGCCGGCGAGGTCCGGCAAGATCACGTTCGAAGCGGCAGGAGATAACCGGTCTCCCGGCACATGAGATCGTGGGTTGCGGGATTGCGCTCGCCCCGGAGGGACGCCACTGCTTTCCTAGGATGTCGGTCCGCGAGAACCTCGACTTGGGGGCGTATCGCCGGCGCGACGATGGCATCGGCGAGGATCTCGACCGCGTTTACGACCTGTTTCCGCGCTTGAAGGAGCGCGACCGCCAGAAGGCGGGAACGATGTCGGGCGGCGAGCAGCAGATGCTGGCGATCGGCCGGGCGCTGATGGCCCGCCCCAAGCTGCTGATGCTGGACGAGCCTTCGATGGGGATCGCTCCGATCCTGGTGCAGCGGATCTACGAGACGATCGCCGAGATCAACCGTCAGGGCGTGGCGATCCTGCTGGTCGAGCAGAACGCGAACTACGCGCTCGACGTCTCCAAGCGCGGCTACGTGCTGGAGACGGGGGAGGTGGCGCTGACCAACGAGTCGGCCCAGCTGCGAGACGATCCCGCCGTTCAGAGGGCTTACCTCGGGACATGATCGTTGTCGCGCGTCATCGGGGCAAAGGCGCTGTGGCTGCTGTTCGTGTGGCTGCTGTCCGCCGCGATCGGCTCGTGGGTCTCCGACCGGAAGGGCTATGGCGAGCGGGTCGGCCTGGCCTTCGGTCTGATCCTGTCGGCGATCGGATTGCTGATCGTGCTACTGCTGCCCGGGCGCCCGGGCTCGAAGTGGAAGAGCGACGGCTGGCGACCGCGCCGGCGCAGCCGGGGGTCTAGGGCAGGGACGAACCGGCGGGCAGTCCGGCGTTGACGCGCATTCTGTACGGCGGGAAAATCGTGTCTTGGGCAGCGACCCCCAGACCGACCTTGCCTCCGAAATCGCCGGGCTAAAGGCCTCGATCGACCGTGCGGCGGCGGCGGCTGAGATCACGCTCGCAGGCCATCAGCCGGCGTCTGCAGATGACGATCCATGCTGCCGGCCGGCGGCCGAACACGAGGAGCTGTGCCGTCAGCTCGGAGCATTACGCGAGCGAGTGGCTCTGGCGGAGGGTCGGAACGCAGGTCCGGGAGGGTTGCGTGCGGAACTCGCGACCCTGTTGTTCTTCGCCAGGACGCTTCGGGCTGATACGGATGCGTGGCGCTCAGCGCTTGAAGCGCAGGTGCAAGAGCTCGAGCGACGGAGAACCGCCGAACGCAGACAGCGAGAAGGCTTGGCTGCAGAGCGCGAGAAGCTCGCGCGACGCCGAGACGCACTGCAGTTGACGATTCTTCAAACGGCCGCGCGAATGGCGGAGCAGTATCGCGGAGAGTGCCGCAGAACGATACCCGTGGTCACCCTCGGCGAGGGCCTAACCGTCTGCTCGGTATCGGTGTCTTGTCCGAGGAGAGGGTTCCGATTCGCGAAGCTGTGGCTCGTGACACTCACCCGCTCTCATGATGTGCTGGTCAAACGCGAGTAGGTCGATCAGGGGAGCGCCGTTGGGGTTGCGTTAGGCCCCGAGCATTCGCTTGGCGGGCCGAGAGACCGCGATTAGATTCGGGCGCACCGAACGACGGGACGCTCGGAACCGATACGGAGGAAGTCGAATGAGCCTCGCTCTCAGCAAGGCGCTCGCCGGATGCCTTGCGGTCCTCTCGGCGGCTGCGCTGAGCGCGTGCGGAGGTACCAGCAACAACGGCAGCAGTGGTCGCGCGGACGACACTGTGACCGGGCCCGCGGGCAAGGTCGTCGACATTTACTCGAGCCTCCCGATGCGCGGACCCGCGGCTGCCGCGGCGACGTCCATGTATGACGGGATGCGGCTCGCGCTGGCGCAGTCGGGCGACAAGGCCGGCCGGTTCACGATTCGGTACACCCCGCTCGACGACTCAGCCGGGCCGTCCGGGTGGGATGCGAGCCAGACGGCCGCGGACGCCCGCAAGGTGGCGGCCGACCCCCGGGCCGTCTACTACATCGGGGAGTTCGACGACGACGCCAGCGAGGTCTCGATGCCGATTCTGAACGAGGCCGGGATCGCCCAGGTCAGCCCCTCGAACACGTACATCGGGCTGACCACGAACGAGCCCGGAAGCGTCACGGGCGAGCCGAATCGCTACGCGCCGACCGGCACGCGCACGTATCTGCGGATCGTGCCGATCGACTCGGTCCAGGCCGCCGCCGACCTGCTGGCGATGCGCGAGGCGGGCTGCACCAGGGTGGCGATCGCGAGCGACGGCGAAGCGTACGGCACCGGCATGGCCAGGCTGATCGAGCTGCAAAAGGCCGACTACGGGATCGACGTCGTGAGCTTCGGCCCAATCAATCCCGACGCCCAGAGCTTCCGTTCGTATGCGGCGACGCTCAAGAACGTTCACGCGAACTGCTTCCTGCTCGCGGGCGTGGTCTCGAAAGGGGCCGTACAGGTGACCAAGGACGTCCACCGCGTGCTCCCGACGGCGAAGATCTTCGGTCCGCAGGACATGTGCGCGCCCGCCTGGACGAATCCCAAGGACGGCGGCGTGCCGGCCGCGATCGACCCGCTGATCGAGTGCACACAGGTCATCGAGAGCCTGACCGCTTACCCGGGCGGGAAGACGTTCCTGGCCGCTTACAAGGCCCACTATTCGGGATCGGATCCGAGCCCGTACGCGATCCTCGGATACGAGGCGATGCGGCTCGGGCTGACCACGATCGCCGGCCTCGGCGACAACGGCGACAGCAAGTCGGCGGTCCTGAGCGCGCTGTTCGCGACCGCCGGCCGCCACTCGGTGCTCGGCACCTACGGCTTCACCAAGAACGGCGACACCACGCTCCGGTCGATCGGCGTGTACAAGGTCGGCGCCAGCGGCAACCCGATGTTCTTCAAGACGATCACGCCCGCGCGCGTGTTGTCGGAGGATCTCTAAGCCGCGCGACGTCGCCCGCCGCCCGGCCGCGTTTCGCGCTTGACACCGAGGAGGCGCTGGTCCGCGGCCTCCATCAGCGCCGGCGCGGTCGTGCCGTCGTGCGGGAACACGGCGGCGCCGACGCTCGCCCCTAGCGCGTCCAGCCCCGCCGCGACGCGCGCGACTGCCGACTCGACTCGGGCGGAGAGCCGCTCCGCGCCGGCGTCGTCGGTCTCCGGGGCCAGGACGCAGAATTCGTCCCCGCCCACGCGCGCCAGCGTGTCCTGATCGCGGATCACGCCGGCGAGCGCCGCCGCCACGTCGCGGAGCAGATCGTCTCCAGCCGGGTGGCCGAACCGGTCGTTGAGCAGCTTGAAGCCGTCCAGGTCGAGCATCAGCAGCGCGAAGCTGCGCCGGCTCCGGACGTGGCGCGCGATCTCGTAATCGGTCCGCTCGAGCAGCGAGCGCCGGTTGGCCACGCCGGTCAGCGGATCGCTGAAGGCGGAAGCCCGCAGCGCGTCACGCTCGCCTTCCAGACGGTCGCGGACGGCAAGCAGCACCGCCACGCTCGCCGCCGGCACGAGCACGATCAGCGCGGCCGAGGGCGGCGGATGCAGGCCGCCGCGCGCCAGCGCCGCGCCGGCGGCCGCCGCGACGACCAGGCCGGCGCCGATCGCGCCACCGCGGATGGTCCGGCACGTCGCGCCGGCAAGGAGCGCGCCGGGCACGCACAGCCAGACCGCCTGGCCGCCGCCGGCGGTCGCCGCGACGGCCGCGGCCGCCGCCGCGATCGCGAGGACGCGCAGCGGCGCCCGGCGCGCGACCCGGTCGGCTAGGGGCGCGTGACGCCCGGCGCGATCAGCCCGCGGCGCGCCGCGATCGCCCCGTGGTGTGCCGCGATCGCCTTGCGGTGAGCCGCGATCGCCCCGCGCTGTGCCCACACCCAGGGGCGAGCGGCCGGCGCGATCGGGCAGGGGTCGACGCTCGTGCCTGGATGACACGTCGCGCAGTGTTGCGGTCGGGTCGGACGTTTGGCCGCCCGCAGCCGCCCGTGCCCCATGTACAAAGCCCGAAACCTCCCCACGTCACGGAGCCCTCCGGGACATAAGCATTCCCCACATGCATATGTCCCCGAAGCGGTCGCCTGACAACGTGATTTCGGGCCTTGTGCAGGTCGGCGGGGGACGTGTCCGCCCGTCGCCGGCGACCGAGCCGCCCGGGGACCCCTCACCGAGCGGCCTATCGCCCCGGGGACGGCTCACCGAACGGCCTATCGCCCGGAACCCCTCACCGAGCGGCCTACCGCCCCGGGACGGGACCGCTCACCGAGCGGCCTAACGCCCTGGGATCGCCCCGAACTCCTCGGTCGACCCGAACCCCAGCTCGGCGCCGGCCGCGGCGGTCCCGCTCGCGCGCGCCTCGGCCGCGACCGCGGCCGCCACCGCCGGCGCGACCTCCCGGTTGAACACCGACGGGATGATGTAATCCTCGCGCAGCTCGTCGTCGGAGACGATGCCGGCGATCGCGCGCGCCGCCGCGGTTTTCATCGGCTCGGTGATCCGCGTCGCCCGGACGTCGAGCGCGCCGCGGAACAGCCCCGGGAAGCACAGCACGTTGTTGATCTGATTGGGGTAGTCCGAGCGCCCGGTGGCGAGGATCCGGACGTACCGGAGCGCCTCCTCGGGCGGCACCTCGGGATCCGGGTTGGCCAGTGCGAACACGATCGGGTCGGGGTTCATCCGCGCCAGCGCGGACGCGTCGATCACCCGCGCGCCGGACAGCCCGATCAGGAGGTCGGCACCCTCGAGAACGTCGACCACACTCCCCGACCTCCGCTCCAGATTCGTCACGGAAGCCAGCGACCGCTTCGCCGAGGGCATCGAACCGTCAAGAAAATCCGCTCGCTCCACCGACACCGCGCCCCGCGAATCCACGCCGATGATGTGCCGGGCCCCGGCCTCCAACAGGATCCGAGTCACCGCGACCCCCGCGGCACCCAACCCCACGATCACGATCCGCAAATCGCCAAGCGGTCGCCCGGTCAGCCGCAGCGCGTTGAGCAGTGCCGCCAGCACGACCACGGCGGTCCCGTGCTGATCGTCATGGAACACCGGGATGTCGAGCGCCTCGATCAGCCGCTCCTCGATCTCGAAGCACCGCGGGGCCGAGATGTCCTCGAGGTTCACGCCCCCGAACCCGGGCGCAAGCGCCCGTACCACCGCCACGATCTCGTCCACATCGTGCGTATCCAGACAGATCGGGAAGGCGTCCACGCCGGCGAACTCCTTGAACAGCATCGCCTTGCCCTCCATCACGGGCATCGCCGCCCCCGGCCCGATGTCTCCCAGGCCGAGCACCGCGGTGCCGTCCGACACGACCGCGACCGTGTTCCGCTTGATCGTGTACTGGAACGCCTTGTCGGGGTCTTCGAAGATCGCCCGGCACACGCGCGCCACTCCGGGCGTGTACGCCATCGACAGGTCGTCGCGGGTCTTCAGCGGGCTCTTGTTGTGGATCTCGATCTTGCCCCCGACGTGGAGCAGGAACGTGCGGTCAGTGGTGTCGAGCACCCGCGCCCCGGATACCGCGTCCACGGCCGCCGTCAGCCGCGGCCAGTCCGAGGCGTCGCCGGTTTCGACCGTGATGTCGCGGACCGTGTGGTCGCGCTCGACCCGCACCAGGTCGACCGCACCGATCGTCCCGCCGGCCTCGCCGATCGCGCTCGCGACCCGGCCGAGCATCCCCGGACGGTGCTCGATCTCGACTCGCAAAGTCAGGCTGTACTGGGCACTCGGTGTAGCGGCCATGGCGCGAGATAGCCTGACATAAGTGGCATCCACAGTTAGCCCAGACGAGCTGTTCCTGATCGACGGCAACAGCCTGGCCTACCGGGCGTTCTTCGCGCTGCCCGAGTCGATCGCGACGTCCACAGGGATGCCGACGAACGCGATCTTCGGCTTCGCATCGATGCTCGTGAAGATCCTCACCGACTACGGACCCAAGGCGACCGTCGTCGTGTGGGACGCGGGGGACACGGGACGCAAGACCGTGTACGCCGACTACAAGGCACAGCGGAGGACCCGCCCGGACCTGCTCAAGGAGCAGTGGCCGCACCTCGAGCCGCTGGTCGACGCGTTCGGCTATCGCAACCTCAGGGTCGATGGCTACGAGGCCGACGACGTCATCGCCTCGATCGTCGAAAAAGCCCGGACGGCCGACCCACCCATCCCGACAATGGTCGTCACCGGGGACCGCGACGCCTACCAGCTCGTCGACGACGGCGTGGTCAAGATCATGACGACCTCGCGCGGGATCACGGATACGCGGGTGTACGACCGCCAGGGCGTGATCGACCGCTATGGCATCCCGCCCGAGCTGATTCCCGATTTCATCGGTCTCAAGGGCGACACCAGCGACAACATCCCCGGGGTCCCGGGCATCGGCGACAAGACCGCGGCCGAGCTGCTCCAGCGCTTCGGAACCCTCGAAGAAGTTCTCGCGCACATCGGGGACATCTCCGGCGCCAAGCGCAAGCAGAACCTGACCGAGCACGCCGACGACGCGCGACTCTCCAAGCAGCTCGCCACCGCCAAGCGGGACATCGACGTTGCGCTCGACCTTCAGGCGTTTGCGGCGGCCGCCCCCGACCGCTCGCAGCTCAGGGACACATTCCGGAAGTTCGAACTCCGCGAGCCGCTCCGCCGGCTCGAGGAGGCGCTCGGCTCGGCCGACGCCGCCGCGCCCGCACCCCAGGCCGAAGAGGCCCTCACCGCTCGCGTTCGCGCCGCCAACCTGAACGCGCTGAAGGGCCTCCCCGACAAGCCGGTGGCACTGGCGGTCAGGGCCCCGCAGGCCCCCGAAGGGGTCCTGTTTGCGCCCGACCCGGAGTGGCGCTTCGGCGTGCACGTCGACGGCTCGCCCGAGGTGCTCGCAGGCGACGCCGATCGCCCCGAATCGGTCGTGGACGCCCTGGCGCGCCGCCCGGTGACGGCCCACGACGCGAAGTCGCTCGGCCGGGTGCCCGCGACGCTGGCGCACGACACCGAGGTCGCGGCGTACCTGCTCGAGCCGGCTCGCCGCGCCTACCCGTTCCGCGAGCTCACCGAGGAACGCGGCCTGGGCACCGACATCGAGGACGAGGCCGCCGCCGATGCCCTCCTGCTGAACGCGCTCGCCGCGTGGCAGCGCGAGGAAATTCGTCAACGGGGGCTCACCGATCTGTTCCAGGACGTCGAGCTCCCGCTCGTACGCGTCCTGCGCGAGATGGAGCTGATCGGGTCGAAGATCGACACCGAGCGGCTCCACGAGATCTCCGACCGCGTCAAGGCCGAGGCGGACTCGCTCGAGCGCGAGATCTTCGACATGTGCGGCGAGGAGTTCACGCTCGGCTCGCCCAAGCAGCTCGAGGAGGTCCTGTTCGGCAAGCTCGGCCTGTCCCGCAAGCGCCGCGGCAAGACCGGCTACTCGACCGACGCCCGCGTGCTCCAGGCGATCCGCCACGAGCACGATGTGATCCCCAAGATCGAGCGGTGGCGGGAGCTGACCAAGCTCGCCCAGACGTATCTCGACGCCCTCCCGCTGCTGATCGCCGACGACGGGCGGATCCACACCACGTTCAACCAGACCGCGGCGACCACGGGCCGGCTCTCGTCGAACAACCCGAACCTCCAGAACATTCCGATCCGCACCCCGCTCGGGCGCGAGATCCGCGCCTGCTTCGTGGCCCAGCCGGGTGATCTGCTGGTCTCCGCCGACTATTCCCAGGTGGAACTACGCCTTTTGGCGCATATCGCGGGCGAGGATGCGCTCAAGGAGATCTTCCGGAAGGGCGAAGATGTTCATACCGCGACGGCCTGCCGCGTGTTCGGGGTGACCCCGGAGCAGATCGATCCCGGTATGAGGTCCAAGGCGAAGATGATCAACTACGGCATCGTGTACGGGCTGTCGGCGTGGGGGATGGCCGACCGGCTCGACATCCCGCAGGAAGAGGCCGACGAGTTCATCCAGCGGTATCTGGCCGGGTTCCCGGCCGTGGCCCGCTGGATCGAGGACACGATCACGCAGGGGACCGAGCACGGCTATGTTTCGACGCTGTTCGGGCGGCGCCGGCAGGTGCCCGAGTTGCGCGCGCGCCGCTGGGACCTCCGCAAGCAGGGCGAGCGGTTCGCGGTGAACATGGTCATCCAGGGGACCGCGGCGGACATCATGAAGGTCGCGATGGTCCGCTGCGACCATGCGGTCAAGGAGGCCGGCCTGCGGTCGCGGATGATCCTCCAGATCCACGACGAGCTGCTGTTCGAGGGGCCCGCCGAGGAGGCCGAGGAGGTCGAGCGCATCGCGACCCTGCAGATGGGGAACGCGTTCGAGATGGATCCGCCGCTGGCGGTCGACGCCGGCATCGGCCCCGACTGGCTGGCGGCCAAATGAGCCCACGCGCGTTCGCCGCGGCGGTTGCCGTCGCCGCGGTCGCGGCACTTGCGGCTGTCGCCCCCGCGGCCGCGCAAGCGAAGTTCATCGACGTCACCCCGGATGTTCCGAGTGGCGCGCGCGCCCACATCGCGATGAACCAGAAAGCGCCCATGTTGCCCTACAACGGCGGCCGCGTCATCAACTCCAACCGCACCCACCCGATCTTCTGGGAGCCGGCGGGCTCGGGGCTGGCCTTCGACCCCGGCTACGAGTCCCTGATCGAGACCTTCCTGATCGACGTCGCCGCCGACAGCCACAAGACCACGAACGTCTACAGCCTGAGCGGGCAGTACACGGACTCGAACGGGCCGGCGGCGTACGACTCTACGTACGGCGGCGCCGTGGTCGACAACGACCCGCTCCCGCCAAACGGCTGCACCGAGCCGGCGACGGGCCCGCGTTGGGCCGTGTGCCTGACCGACGCCCAGCTCGAAACCGAGCTCGAGCACGTGGTAGTGGCCGAACACCTTCCGACGACTAAGCACGATGTTTTCTTCATCATCACCCCCAACGGCTTTGGCAGCTGCACCGATTCGGGCTCGTCTAGTTGCGCGCTCGGGGGCAGCGAGAACGGCTACTGCGGCTATCACTCCGAGACCCCGAACGCGATCGTGTACGCGGTGATCCCCTACAACGCCGTGCCCGGGCACTGTCAGTCGAACAATCCCCGTCCGAACTTGAGTACTGCCGACCCGACGATCTCGACGGTCAGCCACGAGCACAACGAGATGGACACCGACCCGGACGGCACCGCGTGGATCGATGCCCGGGGCGAGGAGGAGGCCGACCTGTGCCTGACGAACTTCGGCCCGAGCCTGAACGGTCCCGGGGGGACGGCCTGGAACGAGTCGATCCACGGCGGCCATTTCTTCCTCCAGGAGGAATGGAGCAATGCGGACGGGGCCTGCGAGGCCCGAGCCAAGCCCGACTTGGTGTCGTTCGCCCAGGTCCGCCCGTTCGCTGGCGCCCGCTCGATGTCGTTCACCGGACGCGGATCGGATCCACAGGGCCGGATCGTCTCGTTTCAGTGGTTCTTCGGCGACGGTCGGACCGCGTTCGGCCGGCGCGTGTCTCACACCTTCAAGATCCCCGGCGCCTACCACGTGATGGTCCGCGCCACCGATAGCTGGGGCAATTGGGGCTACGCCGGACGCACGATCCGCGTCATTCGACGCCCGGCCGACTAGACGCCCGGCGGACGAGTTACACGGGAACGCGGACCGCGAGCGGCGCCCGGCGCGGACCGGCGGCCACGAACCGTGGGTGCGCGATCTCGAGGTAGTGGCCGAACGCCCAGTCCAGGAAGCGCCTGCTCTCCATCGCGCGCAGCGCCCCCGCGAGTAGCCGCGGCGGCACCCGCGGGACCAGCCGCTGGCATCGCAGCATCCACTCGAACGCGCGCGCGTGCGAGGCGCTGAAGCGGGAGTAGCTGAGCAGCGCATCCGAGAGCGAGCGCCGTCCACCGAGGACGTCAGAAAGCTCGCGACCCAAAGCTAGTCCGAAATAAAGAGCGGTGCGGATCCCCTCGGCGGTCAGCGGCAGGCAGTGCCCGGCCGAGTCACCCACGAAGAACAAGCCGTCCTCGGTCGCGTTCCGCAGCGCGTGCGGGATCCAGTTGCCCTGGTAGCGCACCGAGTCGGCGGACAGGTCCGTGGCGAGCCGGTTAGTCGACTCGCGCACGTGGAAGCGCGGATCGAACGAGCCGACGCCGATCCGCAGCTCGTCCGCCGCCGGGAAGCTCCAGCCATAGCCCGCCGGCACGTACGACCGGTCGATCCAGATCTCCATATCGTCCCCCCAGCCGTTGGGGTGAACCTCGAGACCGCGGGAGAGCAGCGCGTCGGGAGGCTGGACGTTGTCGCCGGCGCCGAGCACTCGCCGCCACCCGAGCGCGTCGACGATCATCCCGGCGCGGATGTCGCCCCGGTCGGTGTGGACGACCTTTCCGCTCCGGCCGTCGACCTTCGCGGTCTCGAACGTGAATGCCCCCTGGTCGGCGAGCAGCTCGCACAGCGTGCGGTAGTCGAACGTCGAGAACGTCCACGGGAGCCGGTGGCGAACCGTCGCGTACGGGGTGTGGATCACGAGTTCGCCGAACGTCTGCCGCAACGAACCCTGCAGGTCGAGCGCCTCGAGCCATCCGGTCGGGATCCCGCACGCGGACGTCTGTCGCTCGCCGATCTCGTAACGGTCGATCACGAGCACGCTGGCGCCGCTGTCGGCAAGCTCGCGCGCGACCGCGAGACCCGCGAAGCTGCCGCCGCAGATCATTACGTCGCAATCCCGCTCTAGTGGGGTCCGCTCGGAGCCCCGCTTGGTCGCTCTCCGTGGCACTGCGAGCGGATGATAGGGACGCGCCTGAGAGCGCTCCTGAGGCGATCTGCGGCTATCCTCCGAGACACGCATGTCTACAACCACAACGCTTAATCCCGCCGCTGATCAATCGAATGCGAAGGTCGTCGAAGGTTCCGACGGCCTGCTGCTCGAGATCGACGGCCGGATCGTTCCCAACTACGACGCCACCGTCCACCCGTTCCAGGAGGGCGACGTCGTCTCAGGCCACGTCGTCCGCATCGACAACGACGAGGTGCTCGTCGACATCGGCTACAAGTCCGAAGGCGTCATACCGTCGACCGAGCTCTCGATCCGCAAGTCGGTCGATCCCAGCGACGAGGTGTCCCTCGGCGAAGAGGTCGACGCCCTTGTTCTGACCAAGGAGGACCAGGACGGCCGGCTGATCCTTTCCAAGAAGCGCGCCCGGTTCGAGAAGGCCTGGCGCCGGATCGAGGCCGCCGCCGAATCCGGCGAACCCGTCGAGGGCGCCGTGATCGAAGTCGTCAAGGGCGGATTGATCATCGACCTCGGGGTGCGCGGCTTCCTGCCCGCCTCGCTCGTCGACATCCGCCGCGTGCCGAATCTCGACGAGTACATGGGCGAGACGATCGAGTGCAAGGTCATCGAGCTCAACCGCTCGCGCAACAACGTCGTGCTGTCCCGCCGTGCGGTGCTCGAGGAGCAGCGCAAGGAGGACCGCGAGCGCATCCTCGACCGGCTGCAGCCCGGCCAGGTCGTGGAAGGCACGATCTCGAACATTGTCGATTTCGGTGCATTTGTCGACCTCGATGGGATCGACGGCCTGATCCACATCTCCGAACTTTCGTGGTCGCACGTCAACCATCCCTCCGAGATCCTCGGGATCGGCGACAAGGTCACGGTCAAGGTGCTCGATATCGATCGTCAGCGCCAGCGAATCTCGCTCGGCCTCAAGCAAACGCAGGAGGACCCGTGGCAGCGGGTCGTCGACACCTACAACGTCGGCGACGAGCTCGAGGGCACGGTCACGAAGGTCGTCACGTTCGGCGCGTTCGTCGAGATCCTCGACGGCGTCGAGGGCCTCGTGCACATCTCCGAGCTGGCCCAGCACCATGTCGAGAACCCGCGCGAGATCATCCAGCCGGGCGATCCGGTGCGGGTCAAGATCCTCGAGATCGACTCCGAGCGCCGCCGCCTGTCTCTCTCGATCAAACGGGTCGAGGGCCAGGTGCTGCCGGTCAGGCCGATCACCGCGCCGATCGACGGCGAGGCCGGCGATCTGGACAACATGCCCGAGCTGGGCCTGTCCGAGGACGTGTTTGCCGGCGAGGACCAGCGGTTCCCAGATGACACCGACGGGCTGGCTCCCGCGCCAGAGGTGGAGGCAGGAGTGGAGTCGGAGGCAGAGGGGGAGTCGGAGGCAGAGGCGGAAGCCGAGTCCGAGGTCGGCGCCGTCGAAGAGCACTCCGAAGCTGGACCGGACGTCTGATCGTCCGCCAAAGCGCCGCCGTCAGGCGCCGCCGGCAGACTCAAGGCGCCGCCGTCAGGCGCCGCCGACTGACTCAAGGCGCCGCCGTCAGGCGCCGCCGACTGACTCAAGGCGCCGCCGTCAGGCGCCGCCGACTGACTCAGTCCCGTTCATTGGGCTGACCGGCGGGATCGGCGCCGGCAAGTCGACCGCGCTCGAGGCGCTGGAGCGGGCGGGCGCGGCGGTCCTGTCGACCGATCGAGTCGTGCACGACCTGTATGCGTCGAACGAGGTGATCGATGCGGTTCGGGACCGGTTCGGGGACCCTGTCGCTCCCGGCGGGGTGGTCGACCGCGGGGAACTGGCCAAGCGCGCGTTCGCCACGTCCGAGGGCCGCGCCTGGCTCGAGGGGCTCCTGTGGCCGCTGGTCGGTGAGCGGATGGTCGCATGGCGCGCCGCGGTCTCGACGGCCGCCGAGCGACCGCGGGCGGCCGTGGTCGAGGTGCCGCTGCTGTTCGAGTCCGGCATGGAGGGGGCGTTCGATGCGACGATCGCGGTCATCGCGGGCGAGGACGTTCGCGCTTCGCGAGCCGAAGGACGCGGTCACGAGGCGCTCGCGGAGCGATCCGCACGGCAGCTTTCGCAACAGGAAAAAGCGCATCGTGCGACGTACGTGGTCGTTAATGACGGTACGTTCGAGGAGTTGGAGTCGAAGTTGTCGGCGTTGCTTGAGATGCTGCACACATGAGTCCGTCCGCGGTGACAACCCGCCCGCGTGAGCGCGCCCCACGGACCGCCGCGGCGCGTCGGCGCGCGGCCGCACGGCGGCGCCGGAACCGTCTGGTCGCCGTCGTGCTCGTCGGAGCCGTCGTGGTCGGGGTCGTGCTGTTGATGCCGCTCCTGCAGAAGACCGTCAATGAATTCAGCCTGCCGCTCACCAACGCTGGCGTCATCCGCCAGCAGGCGGCCGAGAAGCACCTCGATCCGGCGCTGATCGCCGCCGTCATCTACGCCGAGACGAAGTTCGACCCGCGCAACTCGGCGGCCGGCGCGGAGGGCCTGATGCAGATCATGCCCGAGACCGCCGCGTTCCTGGCTCACCGCTCGGGCGCGACGACGTTCACCACCGCGGACCTCGGCACGCCGGAGGTCAACATCGCCTACGGGAGCTACTACCTGCGTTACCTGCTGAACGAGTACCACGGCAACACGACGCTGGCGCTCGCGGCGTACAACGGTGGCGAGTCGAACGTCGACCGCTGGATCGCCGACGAGCACTCGCAGGGGCGGTCGCTGACCGTCGATGAGATCCCGTTCCCGGAGACCCGGGCCTACGTCGCGAAGGTGTTGTCGGCCGAGCGCAAGTACCGCAGCAAGTACGCGTCCCAGCTGTACGGATAGCCGCGCGCCGACGACGGAATGCGGACCGTTCCTGACCAGGTCCGCCGCTACGCTAGGAGGTCTGTCCCATGCCGAAGTTCGAGTTAGACGCCGCCTATAGCCCGACCGCCGATCAGCCGGCCGCGATTGAGTCGCTGGCGGCTGGAATCAACGCCGGCGAGCGCTCGTTGACGCTGCTCGGGGCGACCGGGACGGGCAAGACGATGACGATGGCGGCGACGATCGAGGCGGTCCAGAAGCCCGCGCTCGTGATCGCGCACAACAAGACGCTGGCGGCTCAGCTCTGCAACGAGTTCCGCACGTACTTCCCCCGCAACGCCGTCGAGTACTTCGTCTCCTACTACGACTACTACCAGCCCGAGGCCTACGTCCCGAGCAAGGACCTGTACATCGAGAAGGACTCGGCGATCAACCAGGAGATCGATCGCCTGCGCCACTCCGCCACCGCGGCGCTGTTCGCGCGCCGCGACGTGGTGATCGTCGCGAGCGTGTCCTGCATCTACGGCCTGGGGTCACCGGAGGTCTACGACGAGAACCTCCAGACGCTGGCCAAGGGCGAGATGATCGACCGCGACGGTCTGCTCCGGAAACTCGTCTCCATTCAGTACACGCGTAACGACACGGCGCTGGCGCGGGGGACGTTCCGGGTCCGGGGCGAGACGCTCGAGATCTTCCCGGCATACGCAGAGACAGCGTTCCGGATCGTGATGTTCGGCGACGAGGTGGAGCACCTTCAGCACTTTGACCCGCTGACCGGAGAGATCATCGAGGACGACCTCGAGCACGTTGGCATCTGGCCGGCGTCGCACTACAACGTCCGCGAGGGCATGATCGAGGACGCCGTCAGCGAGATCGGGCGCGAGCTCAACGAGCGGTGCGCCGAGCTCGAGGCCGAGGGCAAGCTGCTCGAGTCCCATCGCCTGCGCCAGCGGACGCAGTACGACATGGAGATGCTCCGCGAGCTCGGGTTCTGCTCGGGGATCGAGAACTACTCGCGGATCCTCGACGGCCGCAAGCCCGGCGATCGGCCGTACTGCCTGCTCGACTACTTCCCGGGCGACTTCGTGTGCTTCATCGACGAGTCCCACCAGACCGTGCCGCAGATCGGCGGCATGTCCGAGGGCGACCGGTCGCGCAAGCAGACGCTCGTCGATTACGGCTTCCGGCTCCCGAGCGCGATCGACAACCGGCCGCAGACGTTCCAGGAGTTCCTGTCGGTCACCCCGCAGATGGTGTTCGTGTCGGCCACGCCGGGCGAGTACGAGCGCAAGACCTCCGCGCGGATCGTCGAGCAGATCGTGCGCCCGACCGGGATCGTCGACCCCGAGGTCGAGGTCCGCGAGACCCGCAACCAGATCGACGACCTGATGAACGAGATCCGCGAGCGCGTCGACCGCGACGAGCGCACGCTCGTGACCACGCTGACCAAGAAGATGTCCGAGGACCTCACCGACTACCTGCTCGAGATGGGCTTCCGGGTGCGCTACCTGCACTCGGAGATCGACACGCTGGAGCGGATCCAGATCATCCGGCAGCTGCGGCTGGGCGAGTTCGACGTGCTGGTCGGGGTCAACCTGTTGCGCGAGGGGCTCGACCTGCCCGAGGTGTCACTGGTCGGGATCCTCGATGCCGACAAGGAGGGCTTCCTGCGCGGAGAGACCTCCTTGATCCAGACGATCGGGCGTGCGGCCCGGAACGTCGATGGCAAGGTGCTGATGTACGCCGACAAGGAGACCGCGGCGATGCGGGCGGCGATCGGCGAGACCGACCGCCGGCGCGCGATCCAGGTCAAGTACAACGAGGACCACGGAATCACCCCCGAGACGATCGTCAAGGGGATCTCGGACATCGCCGAGTTCCTGATGTCCGAGTCGAAGGTCCCACGGTCGCGCCGGCGCCGGCAGCGCGCCGCCGACGCGATGCCGCCGGCCGAGCTCGAGAAGACGATCGTCGAGCTCGAGGAGGAGATGCTCGCGGCCGCCGAGGAGCTCCGCTTCGAGTACGCCGCCAAGCTCCGCGACGAGATCCGGGACCTCAAGCGCCAGCTCGACCAGGCGATCGCCGAAGGTCGCGCTCCCATAGGCTGAATCGGGACCGCAGGCGACCGCGGCGGGAGGGCGGATGCCCCACGCCGACGCCACTCGCGGTCGAAAACTCCACGCGCGCGATCCGAGTCCGAAACAACCGCGGCGTAGGCGTGGGGAGCCGCCCGACCTGGCGGGACGCGCCTGTCGGTTCGATAGCCTCCTCACCGCTTCTCCCATCCCGAGACGGAGGTAGTTCCGTGGCGCTGGACCGACAGAGCATCGAGAGGAAGGACTTCCCGATCGGGCGGCGGGGCTACGACCCGGAGGCGGTTGACGTCCACTTGCACACGCTCGCCGACGAGATCGACGAGCTCAAGCGCTCCGCCCGCCGCCGCAGCGAATCGCTGGCCGCGGCGGCCAGCGAGCAGGTGCGGTCGATCGTCGAGGCAGCCGAGACCAGCGCTGCCGACATCCAGCGCCAGGCCGAGGACGAGGCCCGCGAGATCCGCGCCGAGGCCAGCAGCGAGGCGGACGCGACCCGTGAGCAGGCGACCTCCGAGGCCCGTGAGTACGTCGGCCGGGTGTCGGAGTCGACGTCCGGGATGCTCGAGCGGATCGACGCGATGGAGAACGAGTTGAAAGCGCTGATCGAATCGCTCCGGACCGGGTCGAACCGGCTGAACGCCGATCTCCAGCTGCTCGAGGGCAACCTGACCGCGGTCAAGAACGCCGTCGTGCCGCGGCCGCAGTTCGAGCCCGAGCAGCCGGTGGCGGGGCCTCCGGATCCGGCGCCGACACCCGTGTCTGAGCCGTTCGAGGAGAAGGCCGAGATCACCGGCGCGGCCGCTGGAGAGGTCCTGAGCGACCTGTCCGCGGAGCCTGCGCCTGCGGCGCGCATAAACGGCGGCGACGACGACGGCGCCCGTCTGATCGCGCTCAACATGGCGCTGAACGGGACCCCTCGCGAAGAGACCGATCGCTACCTGGCCGAGAACTTCAAGCTCACCGACCGGCGGGGGCTGCTCGACGAGGTGTACTCGTCCGTGGACGGCTGAATTAGCCCGTCGGGGCCGAGGCGGGCGTATCGTCGCGGACGCATTCGGCCGGGTTTTCCGCAAACAGCGAGCGTCCAGGCAGGGGAACGTCTGTTCGGTCGATTAGACTCGGTTATGTGGACAAACTCGTCGTCTCGGGCGCCCGGGAGCACAACCTCAAAGACGTAACGGTCGAGATCCCGCGGGATGCTCTGACCGTGATCACCGGCCTGTCGGGGTCGGGGAAATCGTCGCTCGCATTCGACACGATCTACGCCGAGGGGCAGCGCCGCTACGTCGAGTCGCTGTCGGCGTACGCTCGCCAGTTCCTTGGGCAGATGGACAAGCCCGACGTCGACTCGATCGAGGGGCTGTCGCCGGCGATCTCGATCGACCAGAAGACGACCTCGCGCAACCCGAGGTCAACCGTCGGGACCGTCACCGAGATCTACGACTACCTGCGCCTGCTGTGGGCGCGGATCGGCCATCCGCACTGTCACATCTGCGGCCGGCCGATCACCGGGCAGTCGGCCGAGCAGATCATCGACCAGGTGATGGAGCTGCCCGAGGGCACGCGCTTCATGGTGATGGCGCCGATCGTCCGTGGCCGTAAGGGCGAGTACGGGAAGCAGCTGGAGGAGCTGAGGGGCGAGGGGTTCACGCGGGCCAAGATCGACGGCGAGCTCCGCCGGCTCGACGAGGAAATCGCGCTCGACAAGAAGTTCAAGCACGACATCGCGATCGTCGTCGACCGGCTGGTGATGAAGGGCGAGCTGCGCAAGCGGCTGGCGGACTCGATTGAGACCGCCGTGTCGCTCGCCGACGGGCTCGTCGAGATCGAGCTGGTGGATCACGAAGATCCCACCTCGCCTGGGGCGGGCGGGAATCAGATCCAGACGTACTCGGAGAAATTCGCGTGCCCCGTGCACGGGCCGAGCCTGGTCGAGCTCGAGCCGCGGATCTTCAGCTTCAACTCGCCGCACGGGGCGTGCCTGCGGTGCACGGGGCTCGGCTCGCAGATGGAGATCGATCCCGAGCTGGTGGTGCCCGACCCGACGCTGTCGATCGGCGAGGGCGCGATCGCGCCGTGGGCGGCGAGCGCGTCCGACTACTACGACCAGCTGATCCAGGCGATCGCCGAGCGCTACGACGTCGATCTCGATACGCCCTGGCAGGATCTCCCGCCCGAGTCCCGGGACTTCTTCCTGTACGGGACCAACGGCGAGCGCGTTCAGGTCACCTACCGGAACCGGTTCGGGCGCCGGCGGTCGTACGGCGCGACGTTCGACGGCATCCTGCCGAACCTCGAGCGCCGCTACCGCGAGACCGAGTCAGAGCTGGCGCGCGAGAAGATCGAGGAGTACATGACGCTGCGCCCGTGCCCGGACTGCAAGGGCGCCCGGTTGCGGCCCGAATCGCGCGCGGTCCTGATCGAGGGCACCGCGATTCACGAGTTCACGGCGCTGTCGGCGCGGCGCGCGCTCGAATGGGTCGATGAGCTTGAGTTGTCCGAGCACGACCAACGGATCTCGCGGCTGGTGCTGCGCGAGATCTCGGAGCGCCTGCGGTTCCTGGACAACGTCGGGGTCGGCTACCTGTCGATGAACCGGGCGGCGTCGACGCTGTCGGGCGGCGAAGCTCAGCGGATCCGGCTCGCGACTCAGATCGGCTCCTCGCTGGTGGGTGTGCTCTACATCCTCGACGAGCCGTCGATCGGACTGCACCAGCGCGACAACAGCAAGCTGATCGTGACGCTCGAACGGCTCCGGGACCTCGGGAACACGGTGCTCGTGGTCGAGCACGACGAGGGCACGATGCGCGCGGCGGACCATCTGGTCGACATGGGGCCGGGCGCCGGCGAGCACGGCGGCCACGTGGTGGCGCAGGGAACGGCCGAGGAGGTCGAGCAGGTGGCGGAGTCGCTGACCGGTCAGTTCTTGGCCGGCACGCGCACGATCGAAGTCCCCCGGCGCCGGCGCAAGCCGAGTGGGCGAGTCACCATCGAGGGCGCATCCGAGCACAATCTTCAGAACATCGACGTCAGCGTCCCGCTCGGCGTGCTTTGTTGTGTGACCGGCGTGTCCGGGTCGGGCAAGTCGACGCTGGTCAACGAGGTGCTGTACAAGGTGGTCGCCAACCGCT
This sequence comes from uncultured Solirubrobacterales bacterium, assembly GCA_963849675.1. Classification (GTDB taxonomy): domain Bacteria; phylum Actinomycetota; class Thermoleophilia; order Solirubrobacterales; family Solirubrobacteraceae; genus Palsa-465. The sequence goes on from CAWKIW010000004.1 coordinate 657,682, forward strand.
TGCACCGGACCCGGCAGAAGGCGGGAGCGCACCGGCGAGTGGCGGGACTCGAGCAGCTCGACAAGATCATCTCGGTCGACCAGTCGCCGATCGGGCGCACCCCGCGATCCAATCCGGCTACCTACATCGGCCTGTTCGATCAGATCCGGGAGCTCTTCTCGAAGACCCAAGAGGCTCGGGCCAGGGGATACAAGCCGGGCCGGTTCTCGTTCAACGTCAAGGGCGGCCGGTGCGAGGTGTGCCGCGGCGATGGGCAGATCAAGATCGAGATGCACTTCCTGCCGGATGTGTACGTGCCCTGTGAGCAGTGCCACGGCAAGCGCTACAACCGCGAGACGCTCGACGTACGGTTCAAGGGCAAGACGATCGCGGACGTGCTCGAGATGCCGATCGAGGAGGCCCACGAGTTCTTCGCCCACATCCCCAAGATCCGCCGCAGGGTGCAGGCTCTGAATGACGTCGGCCTCGGTTACATGCGACTGGGCCAGCCCGCTACGACGCTGTCGGGTGGCGAGGCGCAGCGGGTGAAGCTCGCCGCCGAGCTGTCCAAGGTGGCGACCGGGCGAACGATCTACATCCTCGACGAGCCGACCACCGGCCTTCATTTCGCGGACATCCAGCGCCTGCTCGAGGTGCTCCAACAGCTCGTGGACGCCGGCAACACTGTGGTCGTAATCGAGCACAACCTCGACGTGATCAAGGTCGCGGATCAGATCATCGACCTCGGACCAGAAGGGGGAGAGGAGGGCGGCTGTGTGATCGCCACCGGCACGCCCGAGAAAGTGGCCGCGACCGAGGGCTCGTACACCGGCGCGTTCCTCGCCGACGTACTGCCGGTCCGCGCGTCGAGGTCGGCCAGCGGCTCGGCCAAGAAGTCGCCGGCCCGGTCGAATGGGGCGGCGAACAAGGCGCAGGCGGCACGGGCGAACCGGGCGGCGAACAAGGCGCCGGCGGCACGGGCGAACGGGGCGGCGAAGAAGGCGTCGGCGGCACGGGCGAACGGGGCGGCGAACAAGGCGTCGGCGGCACGGGCGAACGGGACGGCGAACAAGGCGTCGGCGGCCGGGGCCAACGGAAACGCGAAGAAGAAGCCCGCGCGCCGGCGGGCGGCGGCGACCACGGGCTGATCGGCGCCCGCTTGAGCGACCCCGCGCCACCCGGCGCCGACGCGGCCGCCCTCAAGCTGTGGCTCCAGAAGTGGCGGTGGTACGAGCGCAACTCGCTGCCCTGGAACCGCGCCCGGATCCACTGGGAGTTCATGCGCCGTGGGGCGTTCGTGCGGTGGCCGGTGCACGGCAACGTGCTCGAGGCGCTGCTCGAAGGGCGGCTCGAGATCGGGGCCCACACGTTGTTCGAGCCAGGCGTCTGGGTCACCGCGCCCGACGCGGCGCGCGTCCGGATCGGATCGGGGACGTTCCTGAACCTGGGCGTGATGGTGGCGTCACTCGAACTCGTCGAGATCGGCGACCACTGCATGTTCGCCAACCACTGCTACGTCACCGACTCATCGCACCGGTTCGACGATCCGGTCAAGCCGGTGCCCTGGCAGGGCTTCACCACCAAAGGCCCGACGCGGATCGGCGACAACGTGTGGTGCGGTGTCGGCGTCGTGGTCACGAGTGGCGTAACGATCGGTGAACGCTGCGTGATCGGCGCCAACTCCGTCGTCACGACGGACATCCCGCCGTTCTCGGTGGCTGCCGGCGTGCCGGCGCGGGTGTTGCGGACGATCACGTATTAGTCGGCGTCATGCGGCGCCTCGTGCCCCTCGGGCGCCGCAGCGACGTGTCGCGAGCGCCGGTTACAGCTGTTCGCGCACCTGAATTGCCCCACGGCTGGGACTTTCGCTTCCTGAGTGAGCGACCGCGGTGGCGGTTGGCCTGGTGACCGTAAGGGCACGCGGCGCGACCCGTCGCCAGCGGTTCCGACTGAGGGGTTGGGTGCCCGGGTCTGCGGCCCTCGCGCCCGATACCTCACGTCTGCGACCCGATTACAACGGCGCACGGGCCGCAGACGTGGGCATCTAACCCCTCAGTTCGACGGAATCCCTGAAGCAGGCGGCGCCGGCTGAGTGCCGTGGTACGGAGTAATCGCCGAACCTGCGGCCGGCGTGGTCGTGAGCGGCCCCCCTAGGAGGAGGATCTTGCCGCCCGTGATCTTGCCCATCTCGGCGCCGGAGAAGCCGCCGTGATCGCTCGTCGAGTAGCGGTAGGGCACGAGTCCGGGGCCAGACCAGCTGGCGCCGTTCGTGTTGATCGCGCTGACGATGTCTTGACGGGTCAGGTGCGGGCCGGCGGCCTTGAGCGCCTGGACCAGCGTGTAGGCGTTGGCCATCCCGTACTCGACGTTGCCGTCGAACGGCGCACTCGCGTCGTACTGGGCGTGGATCTTCATGAACAGCTGAATCCACGGGTTCGTGGTGTCCGTCGGCGAGGGCAGGTAGCCGTCGGTGATCGCGCCTTCGATCAGCGCGGTGCCCGATGCCTTGCCCTTGGAGATGGTCTTCAGCAGGCCGCCCACCGTGGTCGGGTCGATGCCGACGTTCGAGACGACGAGCTGCGGCTTGTAGCCGAGCGTGAACGAGGTCAGCTGACCGATCGCGGTGTAGATCGGCACCGTGAAGTCGACCAGGATCTGCGCGCCCGAGGACTTGATCGCGGTGATCTGCGGAGCGAGCGTTGTCACGCCCGGCTGATACGGCTCCTTCGACACGATCGTCGACGCCGGAACCTCGTCCTTGATGCCGTCGAGGCCGCCGTTGCCGAAGTCGTCGTCCTGGTAGAGCACGCCGATCTTCTTGCCCGGGAAGTGCTGCTTGAGGTACTGGCCGAGGATCTTGCCCTCGATCGTGTAGTTCGGCTGCCAGCCGAATGTGTACGGCTGCGTCGTCCCGTCGTCCCAGCACGGGCAGCCGGAGGCGACGAACAGGTCCGGAATCTTCGAGGCGTTGAGAAACCCGACGACCTTCGTGTGGGTCGGGGTCCCGAGGCCCTCGAAGATCCCAAAGACGTTGCTCTGAAGGACCAGCTGGTGGACGACGTTGACGGTGTTGGTTGGGTTGTAGGCGTCGTCCTTGATGATCAGGTGGATCTGCCGCCCGTTCACGCCTCCGTGGGCGTTGACGTAATCGAAGAACGCCTGCGAGGCGGGCGCGATCTCGCTGTACCCTGGTGCCGCCGGTCCTGTCAGCGGTTGATGGGTGCCGAACGTAATACTCGTGGCGGTGACGCCGGGCGCGGTGGCGCCGCCGTTGCCGCTGCTGCTGCTACTGCTACTGCTCCCCCCGCTGCTACTGGTCTTGCTGCTACTGCTCGACGACGAGCCGCAGCCGGCCGCCACCAGCGCGACCACGGCGATGACTCCCACGCACGCCAGCGATTTGGTGCGGCGAAAGCTCATACCTCTCCTCCTCCACATGGTGGAACCAGCTGGACCCGGCACGCACTTCGACGCGCCGAATGTAATTTAATACGTTTTCCCTCAGGTGTTTCAAATATTAAAGTCCGGTGATGGGCGCTGCAACACCGACGAAGACAAATCAACCCACGAGCGAGCCGGCGGTAGACCGGCCGGTCAAGGGGGGCAAACGGGGGCGACCCGCCACCGCGTCGCCTGACGACGTGCTGGCGCTCGTGACCGATCTCTACCTCGATGGCCAGCGCGTCGACATCACGGTGGTGGCGGCACGACTCGGTCTGGGCCGGGCCACGATCTACCGGTGGTTCGGATCCCGCGAGGCGCTCCTTGGCGAGGTCATCGCCCGTCAGCTCGAACTGCTCGTCGCGCGCAAGCGAGCCGAGGTCAGGCGCCGCGGCGCCGCCGGCGTGCTCGAGGTGCTCGACCGCGTCAACCGCACGCTCACCCACTCGACAGCGGTCCGGCGGCTGCTCGAGCAGGAGCGCGACAGCGCCATGCGGATGCTGACCTCCAGCGCCGGCGTGGTCGAGCCGCGCGCGGTGGCGTGCGTGCAGGCGCTGATCGAAGAGGAGATCGCCGCTGGCCGCTACGACCCGCCCGTCGACCCGGCGACGCTCGCCTACGCGCTGATTCGCCTGCGCCACGCGTTCCTCTACCACGACACGGCGGTCGGGATTCGAGGCGATTACGAGCGGTTGCGCGAGGTTCAGGCCGTGCTGCTCGGGATCGCGCCCGTGCCGCCGCGACGCGTCAGCGCACACGCTCGGATCCAACCGTCGTCGCCCAAGCCGCCGCGGTCGCGCACGTCGTCCGGGTGAAGCTAGGGTCGCGACGCCTTCACTCCCTCGTCTTTGGTGGTCTCAGCCTCGCCGGTGGGCGGCTCGGAACCCGCACCCCCGCGTCCCCAAGACGACGTGATCGTCGGCCGCACGGCGCGCCCGATCGCCCGCAGGCCGCCCTGGATCCCGCTCGGCCAGACCAGCATCGCGCCGATCAGGATTACGCCGTAGATCGCGATCGGGAGGTTGTGGGAAACGTTCTGCGACAACGAGAACGAGTTCGCGAGGTCGTTCGTCCAGTTCGGGAGGAACACCAGCAGGGCCGCTCCCCAGACTGCTCCGACGAGCGATCCCAAGCCGCCGATCACGGCCCCGGCGAGCAGCGTGAGCGACAGCTGCAACGGGAACGCGCCCGGCGAGGTGAGCTGCAGGACGGCCGCCAGCAGGCCGCCGCCGAGTCCCGCGCACGCGGCGCTGACCACGAACGCGAGCGTCTGCCTGCGCCCGACGCGCAGGCCCGCCAGCGACGCCGCGATCTCGTCGTCGCGCACCGCGCGCCACGACCGCCCGATCGCGCTGTGCGTCAGGTTGTAGAGCACGAACAGCACGAGCAGGGCGCCGGCGCAGGCGATCCATGCCTCCCATCGCTCGAGCGGGAAGTTGGCCCCGAGCCAGGATGGGGGAATCGGCGGGTTCACCGATAGACCGTTCTCGCCACCGAGGAACGTCGGGAACTTGTCCGCCAGAGCCGGCAGGCCGACCGCGAATGCGAGCGTCGCTCCGGCCAGGTACGGGCCGCGCAGCCGGCTCGCGGCCGCGCCCACCGGAATCCCGACGAGCACGGTGGCGACCACCGCCCCCACCAGTGACGGGAACACCGACCACGCGACGGGAGCCGCGTTCAGCTTGCAGAACGTGTACGCCCCGACGGCCATGAACCCGCCCTGACCGAGCGAGATCTGACCACTCGAGCCCGCCAGGACGGTCAGCCCGGCAAGCACGCAGAAGTAGTACCCGCCGTAGGCGAGCTGGAGGTTGCGGTACGAGTTGAGCGAGTCGCTGACGATGAGCAGGACCACGCCGGCGACCACGACGATCGCCAACGAGCGCAGCAGCGTGCTCCCTCGAAACACGGCGATCGGTCGGGAGGTCACACCCGCCGTTCCTTGGTCGCCGAAAACAGCCCGGTGGGGCGGAACATCAGCACGATCACGAGGATCACGAGCGCTGCCAGCGGAACCAGCGACGAGCCCTCGTACCCCGACACGTACGACAGCGCCAGCCCGAGTACGAGTCCGCCGATGACCGCCCCCGGGGGGCTGTCGAGCCCCCCGAGCACGGCGGCGACGAAGCCGCTGATCAGGATCGGGTCGAAGCTATTCGGCCCGAGGAACACGGACGGCGCGACGAGCACGCCGGCGAGCGATCCGACCGTCGCGGCGAGCGCCCAGCCGAGCGTCAGCATCCGCCCGACGCGCACCCCGAGCAGGCGGGCGACCTCGGGCGCGAACGCCGCACCGCGCATTCGCAACCCCAGCGACGTTCCGCGGAACAGGAACGCGAGCGCCGCGGCGACCGCGATCACGACGAGCACGATGAACGTGTCGTTCGGCGTGAACAGCAGCGTGGTGCCACCGACCGTGTAGCCGTGCAGCGAGAACGCGGCCGGGAACGAGCGCGGCGTGTTGCCCCAGATCATTCCGGCGATCGCGACGATCAGCGTGTACAGGCCGAGCGTCAGGATCACCGGGTTCAGCGGTGGCGCGTTCTCGACCGGACGTACGATGACGCGCTCGACCACGGCGCCCAGCACGAATCCGGCAGCGAGCGCGACCACGAAACCCAGCACGTAAGAGCCGCCCCCGCTGATCACCGCCGAGGCGATGAACGTCGTGAACATCAGCATCGCGCCCTGAGCGAAGTTCACGACTCTGGTCGAGCGCCAGATCAGCACCAGCGCGAGCGCGACGGCCGCGTAGATGGCGCCGATCGAGATGCCGCTGAGCGTGAGGTCGATGAACTTGGTCACGCGATCACCGGCCCACTAAAACCCGAGATAGGCGTGCAGGAGTTGGTCATCGGCGATCAGCTTGTCCGGGTCCTGCTCGGCGACGACTCGTCCGAGGTTGAGCACGATCCCCCGGTTGGCGATCGACAGCGCGCTGCGCGCGTTCTGCTCGACGAGCAGCACCGCCAGCCCGAGCGTGTCGGCGAGCCGGCGGACCATCGCCATGATCTGCGCCACCAGCACGGGCGCGAGCCCGAGCGAGGGCTCATCGAGCAGCAGCGCGCGCGGCCGTCCGACGAGCGCCCGCCCGATCGTGAGCATCTGCCGTTCGCCGCCCGAAAGCCTCGAGGCCGGCTGGCTCTCGCGTTCCTCGAGCCGCGGGAACAGCTCGTATATCTCGCTGAGCGGCGCCGCGTCGCGTCCCCGCCACAGCCCCCCGAGCCGGAGGTTCTCGGCGACGGTGAGCTCGGCGATCACCCCGCGGCCCTCCGGCACATGAGCCATGCCGCGCCGGACGATCTCCTCGACCGGGAGGCGGGTGATCTCCTCGCCGGCCAGCTTCACGCTGCCCGAGCTGGGCCGTACCAGGCCGGTGATCGTCCGCAGCAGCGAGGTCTTACCGGCGCCGTTGGCGCCGAGGACCGCCGTGACCGAGCCCTCGGGGACCTCGAACGACACGTCGTCCACGGCGCGCACGGGGCCGTAGTCGGTGGTCAGGCCTTCAATCGTGAGCATCGTCGCTCCGTGAGGTCGTTAGCGCGTCGGAATCCTCGGCCTCACGCCCGAGATACGCCTCGAGCACCCGCGGGTCCCGCTGCACCGCCGACGGCTCGCCGTCGGCGATCACGCGGCCGAAGTCGAGCACGACCAGGCGATCGCACACGGGCACCACGAAGTCCATGTGGTGATCGACGAGCATGACCGCGACCGAGCTCGTGAGCGACTTGATCAGCTCCCCGAGGTCCGACAGCTCGCGCGCGTCTAGTCCGCCGGCGGGCTCGTCGAGGAGCAGTAGCTCGGGCTCGGACACCAGCGCCCGCGCCAGCGCGACCCGCTTCTGGACGGCGTAGGGCAGCGTCCCGGGCAGCCGGTCGGCGACGTCGTCGCAGCCGACCCTGGCGAGCGCCGCCAGCGCCCGGTCGCGCTGCCGGCGCTCATCGCGATCGGACCACGGCAGGCCGAGCATCTGCGTGATCACGCGCGACTTGCGAAACCGCTGCGCGCCGACCATCACGTTCTCGAGCACGGTCAGGCCCGGGAACAGCCCGACGCCCTGGAGCGTCCGCGCGATCCCGATCGAGGCCAGACGATCGGGAGCGACGCGCACCATCTGCTGGCCGCGCCAGCTGAGCGTCCCCTTGGTCGGCCGCACGAACCCGCAAATCACGTTGAACAGCGTGGTCTTTCCGGCGCCGTTAGGCCCGATCACTCCAAGGACCTCTCCCGCGGACACTTCCACCGACACCCCGTCGAGCGCGGTAATTCCGCCAAACGAGACCACGACGTCGCGGACCGCCAATCCGCCGCCGGTGGGCAGGGTGGGTGGGGGTGGGATGGGCGGGGGGATGGGCGGGTCCCGATCCACGGGCGCAAGCTACAACAGCGCACGGGCAGCTGCCAATAGTGAGACACGCCGGCCTATGAGTTCTTAATAACGATCCCTTCGAGGATGTAGGCCACGTGCTCGGTGGAGTCGATCGCGGCCTCGAGGCGCTCGAACAGGTCCTTCCAGCGGATCACGACCATCGGGTCGATCGGCGCGTCGAACAGGGAAGCCACGGCTTCGCGGGTGATCGTGTCGCCCTCGTTCTCGAGGCGATTGACCTCGAATGTATGCGCGGAAAGGTCTTGGAACCCTCGCAGAAGCGGAATCGCCTTCCCAACCTCGTGGCAGGCGAGGTTCAGCACCCGGGCGAGGCTGATCGCCTGGTCCATCGGCGCCTCGATCTGGTACAGGCCGAGGTAGTCGGCTACCTCCTCGGTGTAGTCGACGATGTCGTCGAGCGCGGAAGCGAGCGCGAGTATGTCCTCGCGGTCGATCGGGGTCACGAAGGTGTGGTTTAGGCGATCGAAGATCTCGTGCGTGATCCGGTCGCCTTCGTGCTCACACTCGAGGATCTGAGCGGCGAGCTCCCGCGTGTCCGGGAAGTTGATGAGCATCCGCTCGAGGAGGTCGGTCGCCTGCACCGCGTTCTGCCCGGCCTCCTCAAACAACTCGAAGTAAGCCCGGTCGCGCGGAGCGAACAGGTCTCCGAGGCGCGGCATCCAGCGATGGTATTCGCGCGCCGCCCCGCGGCGCTCTGAAAACGCGTTCTACGGGGTCTCGTCGAGACCGGCCTCGAACTCGCGCAGCTCGTCGTCGTCGATCGAGTACGCGTGCTCGGGACCCGGGAACGATCCGCCTCGCACGTCCGCCGCGTACGCGGCGACGCCGCTAATCATCTGCTCGCGCATCTCGCCGTAACGCTTGGCGAACCTCGGCGCGTGGCCGTCGTAGATCCCGAGGAGGTCGTGGAACACGAGCACCTGGCCATCGGTCGCCGACCCGGCTCCGATGCCGATCACCGGGATGTGAAGGCGCGGCACCAAGGCGGCGGCGACCGCCGCCGGGATCGCCTCGAACACGAGCGAGAAGCAGCCCGCCCGCTCGAGCGCGATCGAGTCGCGGGCGACGGCGAGCGCACGCTCGGCCGTACGACCCTGCGCGCGATAACCGCCGAGCGCGGTTGCGGTTTGAGGAGTCAGCCCGACGTGGCCCATCACCGGAATCCCGGATTCGACGATCGCGCGGGCGCGCTGAACGCTGGTGCCTCCGCGCTCGAGCTTGACGGCGTCACAGCCGGCCTCCTTGACGAACCGCTGCGCGGTCGCGATCGCCAGCTCGTCGGAGCCCTCGTAGGACCCGAACGGCAGGTCCCCGACCAACAGCGGCGCCTGCAGGCCGCGCCGGACCGCAGACGCGAGCATCAGCATCTCGTCGATCGAGACGGGCACGGTCGAGGGGTAGCCGAGCACGGTCATCGCGCCCGAGTCGCCGACCAGCACGACGTCGACGCCCGCCGCCTCGGCGACCTGAGCTGACGGGTAGTCGTAGGCGGTCACCATCACGATCGGCTCGCCGAGTCGCTTCTTCTCCGCCAGCCGCGGCAACGTCATCGGCAGTGGTGCGTCGAGGTTCTGGGGGATCGGGATACGCGGTGTTGCAGACATTGCTTTCACTCCTTACGCGACGGTTGACGCCCTGCGGAGGGTCGCCACCTCGCGGTCGATGTTGAGCATTCAGGGACTGCCATCCGAAGAGGGGTGGATCGGTTCGTTGTCGATCAGCCGCGTTCCTCCGACGGGAGCGGCGAGCACCGCGAGCGCCTCGCGGTCGATACGGTCGAGCGGCGCCATCGTGTCGGCGGAGACGAGCTCGAGGTAATCCGGCTCGATCTCCGCGCGAGCCAGCTCGACGAGCGCGAGGTCGCGTGCGGCGCCCGGGTCGCGCTCGCCGGCGCGGACGGCGGCCGCCGCGGCGATGAGGGCGCGGTGAAGCGCGGTCGCGCGGGCACGATCGGCCGGCGACAGGTGCACGTTGCGGCTCGACATCGCCAGCCCATCGGCCTCCCGGACCGTCGGACACACCTCGATCGCGACCGGGATGTTGAGGTCGCGCACGAGCCGGCGGATCACGACGGCCTGCTGCGCGTCCTTCTGGCCGAAGTAGGCGACATCGGGCGAAACGATGTTGAAGAGCTTGGTGACGACGGTCGCGACCGCGTCGAAGTGCGCGCGGCCCCGGTGGGTGCCCTCGAGCGTCGCGGTGACCCCGGCGACCGACACGGTGGTGGCAAAGCCGGGTGGATAGATCTCGTCGACAGGCGGCGCAAACAGGTAGTCGACGCCGACTTCGGTGGCGAGCTCGGCGTCGCGATCTGGATCTCGCGGATACGCGCCCAGGTCGCCGGCGTCGTTGAACTGCGCCGGGTTCACGAACAGCGACACGACGACCACATCGCAATCGCGGCGAGCGCGGCGCATCAGCGACAGGTGGCCCTCGTGGAACGCGCCCATCGTCGGGACGAGGCCGATCGTCCGGCCGGCGCGTCGGGGCTCGAGCAGTTCGGCCCGGAGGCCGGCGACGGTGCGGATCACGTTCATGCCGGCTGGACCTCGCGTTTTCCGCGGGCCGCGAGTGCGCGGGTGGCGGTCACAAGCGCGTCGAACAGCGGCAACACGTCGGGCGCCACTTCGCCGATCGCGGCTCGCTGTCGCGCGATCGTCACCTCGTCACCGCGCGCCACCGGCCCGGTGAGCGCGCGTTCCGGCCCGAGGCGCGCCCAGTTCTCGACGGTCGCGCGGACCAGCGGTACCAGTTGCTCGCGGTCGAGACCGACGCCGGCAGCAATCCGTTCGGCGGCGGCCTCGAGCGTCACCAGGAAGTTCGACGCGATCGACGCGGCCGCGTGGTATGCGGCGCGGTCGTGCTCGGCGACCTCGATCGCGCGCATGGCCAGCGCCGACGCGAGCTCGCCGGCAAACCCGAGCGCGCGAGGCGTGGTGCCGGCGATTGCCGCGCCGGCGCCCGCGAAATCGGCTCCCTCGGAGGTCACGTTCATCAGCGGATGCAACGAGAACCCCTCGTGCGGCGCGAGCTCGGCGAGGCCCGTCGCGCCTGAGCAGTGGCCGACGAGCGGCCCCGGCACGACGCGCGAGGCGGCGGAAGCGATCTCAGCATCCGGCACGCAGAGCAGGACGGCATCGGCGCCGAGCCCGTCCGCGCCGCGTCCCAGCGGCCCCGAAACCTCGTAACCCGCCTGCTTAAGGGCCCCGGCGAGCGCGCCGCCGACCCGGCCCCGGCCGACGATGGCCAGGCGCACGCGAGCAGACGTGTCAGGAGAGAGTTCCCGTTCCAGTTCCCGCATTTGAGATACCGGTCGGCGATGAAGGACGATGAATTAGGCGACGAGGTCCATCTGCGGCGATCCGCGTGACGGCCTCTGCCCCGGATGATACCCCGGGCAGGGCCACGGTTACGCACCCTCGATGCGATCCGCGGCCGGGGTCCCTCGAGTGCGGAGCGGGGTTGGACCCACGTGCCACCGCGCGCAGCCGCCGCGTCCGGGGTCCGAACGATCCCAACCCCGAATTAGCGCGTATTTGCGATCTCGTCGCCCTCCCCGCGTCCGCGAGCCGGGTTACCATCGCCGTCAGTGAGGAGCGCCCGCGAGCGACGTGAGCTGTTGCGGACCGTCTACGAGGAAGCGCGTGGATGCGTCCGCTGCCCTCTGCACCAGACCCGCACGACCGTCGTGTTCGGCGCCGGCAACGCCGATGCCGACCTGATGTTCATCGGCGAGGCGCCCGGCGCCAACGAGGACCGGATGGGGCTGCCGTTCGTCGGCCAGGCGGGGAAGCTGCTCGACAAGTTGCTCGCCGAGATCTCGATGGACCGGAAAGAGGTGTTTATCTGCAACATCTTGAAATGCCGGCCTCCCGACAACCGTGACCCGCATCCGAACGAGATCGAGGCGTGCCAGGACTACCTTTGGCAGCAGGTCGACCTGATCGAGCCGATCGTGATCTGCACGCTCGGGAACTTCTCGACGAAGCTGCTGCGGACCGACAGCACCGGGATCTCGCGACTCCACGGCCACGAGGAGGTGCGGATCATCGGGCCGCGCGCCGTGCGGCTGTACCCGCTGTATCACCCGGCGGCCGCCCTGTACACGCCGTCGACGCTCGAGGCGCTCAGGAAGGACTTCCACCGGATCCCCGACCTGCTGGCGCTCGGACCGCCCGAGCAGCCGCGTTCCTACGAGCCGGTCCCCGAGATCGACGACGCCCCCGACGAGCCCGACGAGACACCCGTCGGGGTCGGGCAGCCGGAGCCGGCGGCGCAGCTCGGGCTGTTCTGAGACCGGACAGCTGCCCGGCTACTCGCTGACGCGCTCGATCAGGAACGAGATCCGGACGAGCGCCCGCCACTCGTCGAGGTCGGCGCCGCGCAGGCCGACCGAGACCACGTCGAGCGCCTTGATGTTCCGGATCGTCACCTGCGCCTCGCTGAGCGCGGCCTTGACCGCGTCGTCGGAGCTCGTCTTGGAGCTGCCGACGAGTTCGATGATCTTCGTAACCGCCATCGCTACGACAAGCCCGAGGCGCCCACGAGCTCGGGCTCTTCGACGCCGGGGGGCGGCTCGTCGGCCGGTCCGGGCCGGGCCCTGTCGGGCCGGAGCGCCATCCCGAACGCGATCACGGCGCCGACGATCTGGACGGCGAGCACGACCGTCGCGAACCCCTTCGGCTCCTTCGATGCCTGGAGCAGGAGAATCGGCTCGGCGACCGCGACGAGGGCGAGCGGGAGCAGGAACCACGTGCGCTTGAGGGCGAGCATGTACTGCACCGCGAGGTAGGTGGCCGCGAGCACCGTGAAGGCGACCCCGAGGACGAACAGCGCGTCGACCGCCCCGAGCCGCTTCGAGCCGAACGCAGCCCTGATCAGCGGCGTGGACCCGAAGCCGTAGATCAGGAGGCACGGCACGGCCGCGACCGCGACGATCGCGAGCGCCTTGCCGAGGACCGGACGGCCGTCCTCGCCGGACGCGTGCCGGCGTGACACCTCGGGAACGAGATAGAAGCCGGCTCCCATCGCGACCCAGATGAGGACCTTTGCGGCCACCGCCGTGGCGCTGTACGAGCTGGCCAGGCTCGGTCGAGAACTGGTGCTTGGCGGCGATGATGTCGATGTTCTGAAGGACCGCGATGATCGCGAGCGCGGCGATCGCGGCCCACGCCCTCCGCACATGAGTCCACAGTCCGATGGCTGCGCGGTCGGTTGGCTTGGCATGGCCGAGCCGTCGGTGCAGCGGCCCCGCGCAGTACAGCATCATCGCCACGAACGACAGCGGGGTGCCTATGTAGGCGCCGGTGATACCGAAGCCGACGCCCGCCAGCACGCCGCCGATGGCAAGGCGCGTCGCCTGTTCGCCGACCAGGCTGATGCCGACCGCACGGTAGTCGCCGAGGCCCTGGAGGAACCCGCGCATGATGCACAGGAACAGGTAAAGGCAACCCGCCGGGATCCCGAGCGCTGCCGCCCATTGCTGCTTGACGCCCACGGCTTCGGCGATCGGATGCCGCAGGAGAACGGAGGCGACGGTCGCCACCACGGTGAACACGAGCAGCGCCTTGGCCCAGCTGCGGATCGTGGCGGTCATCCCGCCGCCGACGCCGAGATGACCGAGGACAGCCTCGCGAGCGGTCGCCAGCTGCATCGCGTACCCGGCGACGGCCAGGATGAGGAAGTAGCTGACGAGCGCGGCCAGCGATCCGTAATCGGACAGCTCGCGCGAGAACACGATCACCGAGCCGAGCGCGATCACGTTGTTGGCGACCATCGCGCCGGCCAGGCCCGCCGCCTTCGCGGTGTCCGAGCCTCCTAGGCGCGAGATCTGGGGCTCAAATCGCTTTCTGAGGCGGTCCAGCATCACGTGGCTGATTCGAGGGTGGGGGCGCTCATCCTCGCGTCTGACGGTACCGAACCGCCCGGAGCAATGGGACTACATTGGCATGTGGGCCAATGTCACAGCGCCACGAGACAAGCGATCCCTCGCAGACCGAGGCGCTGGCTGCCGAGCTCGCCGCAAAGCTTGCGGCGGGCGATGTCGTGCTCGTCGAAGGAGAGCTCGGTGCGGGCAAGACGACGTTCGTGCGCGGCGCCTGCCGCGCACTCGGGGTCGGCGGAGTGGTGACCAGCCCGACGTTCACCATCGGTCAACGCTACCCGGCGAGCGTCCCCGTATCCCACCTCGATCTGTACCGCGTGGCGGATCTGGGCAGCGAGGATCCGGATCTGCTGACCGACTACATCGGCCCGGACCGGATCGCGTTCGTCGAGTGGCCAGAAAAAGCGAACGCGACGATTGCGGGCCTCTCGCGCGTGGCGGCGCGGGTAGTGATCGAACACGCCGGGGGTGACCGTCGTCTGGTGACAATCGACGCGTCATGAACGTCCTCGCGTTCGACACCGCCACCCCGGCGACCACGGTCGCCCTGTCGGGCATCGGCAACGTCGTCTATACGGCGCGGGACGATCCGCGGCCGGGCGACCGGCCCGGCCACGCCGGTCGACTGCTGCCGCTCACGGCGCTCGTGATGGAACGCGCCGGGATCGGCTGGGACGGCGTCGATCGCATCGCCGTGGGCGTCGGGCCGGGAACGTTCACCGGTCTGCGAATCGGGATCGCGACGGCGCGGGCGTTGGCGAGAGCGCGGAGCATCCCGCTGGTCGGAATCTCGACGTTGCAGTCACTGGCACTGGCGGGCCCGCGGGCGGTCGTGACGCTCAAGGGGCAGGATCCGGGGGGGATCACTGCCGGGCTCGACGTCGTGCTGGCGGTGCTCGACGCCCGTCGCGGGGAGGTATTCGCGGCGAGCTGGCGGATGGACGAGGTCGAGGATTTCGAGAGCGCACTGCTGCGCCCGCGCGCGTTCGCACCGGAGATGCTGGCCGAGCTGGTGACGCCGCTCGGGGCGACCACGCTGGCGATCGGAGACGGAGCGCTAGCATTCAGAGAGGTTCTCGAGCACTCGGGAGCCCGGATTCCAGAGGACGATTCGCAGCTGCACAGGGTCACGGCCACGAATCACTGCAGGCTCGCCGAGGGCCTGCAAGCGAGTGTCCCTGACGAGGTCCGGCCGGACTACCTGCGCGCTCCCGACGCCGAGATGGCCCAACGCAGCAGATGAACGCACAGCCATTCACGATCCGGACGCTCGGCTACTCGGACCTCCCCCAGGTCATCTCGATCGAGCGGCGCGCGTTCCCGACGCCGTGGTCGCTGGCGATGTTCGTGCTCGAGCTGTCCAAGCCCTCGGGGGTGTGCCTGGCGGCGGTCGAGGAGCGCCGCATCATGGGATACCTGATCTGCTCGCGCTACGCCGACGTCTGGCACCTGATGAACATCGCGGTGGACCCCCCGGTGCGGCGGCGGGGCATCGCCACCGCGCTGCTCGAGGAGATGATCGCGCGCGCCGGCGAGGACGCGTCGTACACGCTCGAGGTGCGCCCCTCGAACAGCCACGCGATCGCACTGTATGAGCGCTTCGGCTTCCGGTCGGCCGGCACCCGCCGGCGCTACTACCAGGACACGGGAGAAGATGCCCTGATCATGTGGCGCACGGCGGACACGGCACCGACCCCGAGCCCTTCAGGGTGATCCTGGCGCTCGAGACGAGCTGTGACGACACCTGCGCGGCGGTCGTCACCGGCGAGGGGGAGATCCGATCGAACGTGATCTCCTCCCAGGGTGTCCACGACCGCTATGGCGGAGTCGTGCCCGAGATCGCGTCGCGTCACCACCTCGAGCTGATCGGTGACGTGGTCGACGACGCGCTCGTGCGCGCCGGCACGTCGCTCCGCGACGTCGAGATGGTCGCGGTCACATGCGGACCGGGGCTGGTGGCCGCGCTGCTCGTCGGCGTGGCGACCGCGAAGGGACTCGCCGCGGCGCACGAGCTGCCGCTGGCGCCGGTCGATCACCTGCACGGGCACGTCGCGGCCGCGTTCCTGGGCCCGACCCCGTTCGAGCCGCCGTTCCTCAGCCTGATCGCCAGCGGCGGCCACACGCTGCTGGCCCGCGTGAGCGATCACGGCCCCGGGTACCAGGTCGTGGGCCAGACGCTCGACGACGCCGCCGGCGAGGCGTTCGACAAGGGAGCGCGGCTGCTCGGTCTCGGCTATCCGGGTGGCCCAGCGCTCGAGCGGCTCGCTCGCGACGGCGACCCGGACGCCTTCGAGTTCCCAACCGCGCGAAAGCTGGCCGGCCTCGACTTCTCGTTCGCGGGCCTAAAGACGGCGCTGCTGTATCGGGTGCGCGATCTCGGGGAGCGGGAGGCCGACCGAAGGCGGGCCGACCTC
This sequence comes from uncultured Solirubrobacterales bacterium, assembly GCA_963849675.1. Taxonomy (GTDB): domain Bacteria; phylum Actinomycetota; class Thermoleophilia; order Solirubrobacterales; family Solirubrobacteraceae; genus Palsa-465. The sequence goes on from CAWKIW010000004.1 coordinate 673,790, forward strand.
GCGGCCTCGTATCAGCGGGCGATCGTCGAGTCGCTGGCGATCCGCGTCGAGCGCGCACTGGCCCAGACCGGGCTCGAGCGCCTGTCGGTCGGCGGCGGCGTCGCCGCCAACGGGCCCGGTCCGGGAGCGGATGCGCTCGCTCGGAATCGATCTAAACGTCCCGGCGCGGGAGCTGTGCACCGACAACGCTGCGATGATCGCGAGCGCCGCTCGCTTCACGGGCGCCCTACCGTATCCCGACTACCTTGATCTCGACGTCTACGCGACCGGCGAGCGGATGCTGATCGCGCGATGACCGCGGTCGTCCTTTACAGCCGGGAGGGCTGCTGCCTGTGCGACGACGCCCGCGAGATCCTCGAGCGGGTGCAGCGCGAGCGCCCGTTCACGCTCGAGGAGCGGGACATCGATTCCGACGACGCGCTGCAACGGGCCTATCTCGAACGGATCCCGGTCGTTACGATCGAGGGTGTGGAGGCGTTCGAGCTGTTCGTGAACGAGTCTGAGCTCGAGCGCCGGCTAGATATGGTGCACGGGAGATGAGTTACACGGTCGGGACCGATCCCGAAACCGCTCAGTCCGGGCTCGACAGGCCCGGTGAGAAGCTGGCCCTGGGGGTCGCGGCGCGGTTGTCGCGCTACCTCCAGGTGCTGATCCAGGCCCGCAAGATGGGCAAGGAGACGATCTCCTCCCAGGAGCTGGCGGACTACACGCACGTGAACTCCACGCAGATCCGGCGAGATCTGTCGGGGTTTGGCAAGTTCGGCAAGCGCGGGGTCGGCTACAACGTCGAGTCGCTGGTCACGCAGATCCGCAAGATCCTGCGGACCTCGGGCCAGCACAACATCGCGCTGTTCGGGGCCGGCCACCTGGGCACCGCGATTGCGACGTCTGACATCTTTGCGGACCACGGGTTCCGCGTGGTCGCGATCTTCGACACCGACGAGAGCAAGGTCGGGACGACGATCGGGACACTCGCGGTTCGCCACAACTCCGATCTGCGGGAACTGATCGACGACGAGGACATCGTCGTGTCCGTGCTCGCGGTGCCGTCCTCGGCCGCTCAGAAGCTCGCCGACGAGCTGGTCGACGCGGGCGTGAAGATCATCTTCAACTACTCCGACGCGCTGCTGCAGGTGCCTCCCGAGGTGACGGTGCACACGTCGAGCCCCGCCGTCGACCTGCTCTACGCGCTCTACTTCTACCTCACCTGATACTCACCTACTCGTGAGCCTCGACCTGGAATCGGCGTGCGCCGCCTTCGAGGAATCGACGGATTTCACCGTCGGCCTCGAGGAGGAGTTCGCGGTACTGGACTCGCGCTCGCTCGACCTCGTGCCTCGCTTCGAGGAGCTCCGCGACGCCGCCCAGGCCGACCCCGTGCTGGCGGAATCGGTCGCCGGCGAGCTGATCTCGTCCGAGATCGAGATCCGGTCGGGCCGCGGCGCCGACTTCGCCGCCGCCGTCGCCGCGCAGCGCGAGCGGCGCCGCCGGCTGTTCGCGCTGGCGGCCGACCACGGCATCGCGCTCGGCGCGACCGGGACGCATCCGTGGGCGGACTACCGCGATCAGCGGATCATCGATACCGAGCACTATCACCGCGTCGAGGACGGCCTCAAGTACGTCGCCTGGCGCAACAACACGTTCTCTTTGCACGTCCACGTCGGCGTCCGCGGCGCCGACCGGGCGGTCCTGGTGTGCGACCGGCTGCGTCCGGTGCTGCCGCTGCTGCTGGCGATCTCGGCCAACTCGCCGTTCCTCGACGGCCGCGACTCGGGCCTGCACAGCGTGCGCACGCAGATCTTCACCAAGAGCTTCCCGCGGTGTGGCGTCCCCGATCCGTTCGGCGGATGGCGGGCGTTCGCCGACTACATCGACTTCCTCGTCCGCACCCGCTCGATCGTCGAATACACCCAGGTCTGGTGGTCGATCCGGCCGCACTTCTCGTTCGGCACCGTCGAGGTGAGGATCTGCGACGCCCAGATGACCGCGACCGAGTCGGAGGCGCTGGCCGCGCTGATCGTGGCCTGCGTGGCGCAGGCCACGCGTGACCACGACGACGGCGTCCCGTTCGCGGATCTGCCGCGGCGCCTGATCGAGGAGAACGTATGGCGGGCGATCCGCTACGGGCTCGACGGCGAGTTGCTCGACCTCCAGCGAGCCGAGCCGTATCCGGCGGTCGAAGCGGCGGAACGGCTGCTGAGCTGGTCGGCCCCGGTCCGCGCCGAGCTCGGGATCGACGTGGGGCTGCCCTCGCTGAACGGCGCGCAGCGCCAGCGACGGATGACCGACGCCGGAATGAGCCTGTCCGAGGCGTACGGTGCGGTCGTGGCGGAGACTCGCGATACGTATGCTGGGAGCACAGCGGAGGTGACCCGCTAAGGCGCCGCCGGTCAGGTCCCATGCTAAGGCGCCGCCGTCAGGCGCCGCCGATCAAGTCCCATGAGCAACCAACCCGGAGAACCGTCAGAGGAAGAGCTGCAGGCCGCGTACGAGGCGGAGCTCAAGCGGCTCCGCGTCGAGCACGTGCTGCTCGACAACGTCGCGATGCTGGCGAACCTCGGCATGCGCCGTACCGGCCTGGCCCCCGGCACGGAAGATGAACGCGACGTGGCGCAGGTTCGACTCGCGATCGAGTCCCTGCGCGCGCTGATGCCGGTGCTCGAGCAGGCGGCCCCCACGCAGGTCGCCGCGGTCCGCGACGCGATCTCCCAGCTCCAGCTCGCCTACGTCAGGATCGGCGGCCAGCCGCCCGCGTCTGGCACACCGGAAAGCGGTGCCGAGCAGGAGGGCGCCGGCCGCGCCGCCCGCGGAGGAGCCCCCGCCGAAGCCAGGCGAGCCCGGTCCCGCCCAGCGCAGCGGCCGTCTCTGGGTGCCCGGCCAGTAGCTCGAAAAAACGGTCAACTGACAGCCAGCCCGGGCCTGGTGGCGGACGTTCCGCTCCGCCCCACGCTAAACTTGCGTCCTTCCGGGCCTCCGCTCGACCAGCACGGGTGGCGGCCCTTTCCAGTTGTGTTGGCTGCGCTTGCTCGCGCCCTCTCTCTAACTCAGACCTTCTCCGGAGGACCTTCTTGTCCAGCTTTCTGACGCACCACGGCGTGCTCATTGCGCTCATCTGCGCCGGCGCCGCTGTCGCGTATGGCGTCATCACCTCGCGCGCAACTGCTCGCGCTGTCGCCAGGCAACGAGACCATGCGCACGATCTCAGCGGCCGTGCAGGAGGGGGCGCGCGCGTACCTGAACCGCCAGTACACGACGATCGCCGGGGTCGGGGTGATCCTGTTCATCGTCCTGATCCCGATCCAGAACATCCGGGTCGCGATCGGGTTCGCTGATCGGCGGCGCTGCTGTCGGCGTCGGCCGGCTACATCGGGATGAACGTCTCGGTGCGCGCCAACGCCCGCGTCGCCGAGTCCGCCCGCAGCGGCGTGTCGCGCGCGCTGGAGGTCGCGTTCCGCGGTGGCGCGGTGACCGGACTGCTCGTCGTCGGACTGGCGCTGCTGGGCGTCGCCGGCTACTACGGGATCCTCACCTGGATCGCCGGCGAGAGCCAGAAGGAGGCGGTCGACGCGCTGATCGGGCTCGGCTTCGGCGGCTCGCTGATCTCGGTGTTCGCCCGCCTCGGCGGCGGCATCTTCACCAAGGCCGCCGACGTCGGCGCCGACCTGGTCGGCAAGATCGAGGCCGGGATCCCCGAGGACGACCCCCGCAACCCAGCGGTGATCGCCGACAACGTCGGCGACAACGTCGGCGACTGCGCCGGCATGGCGGCCGACCTGTTCGAGACCTACGCCGTCACGGCGGTCGCGGTGATGCTGCTCGGCGTCCTGCTGTTCAGCCAGCAGTCGGCCGTGGCCCTGTACCCGCTCGTGCTCGGCGCGGTCTCGATCATCGCCTCGATCATCGGCACGTTCGCGGTGAGGTCGCGCGCCGGAAACGTCGAGCGCGCGCTCTACCAGGGACTGATCACCTCGGGCGCGCTCGCGGCGCTCGCGTTCCTCCCGATCACCTACTGGATGATGAAGGACCTCACGTTCAAGGCGAGCGGCCTCGCCGCGCCGCACTGGTGGAAGTACTACCTGTGCGCGCTGATCGGGATCGGCGTGACCGCGTGCCTGTTCGTGATCACCGACTACTTCACCTCGACCCGCTTCGCTCCGGTGAAGAGCACCGCGCGGGCCTCGCAGACCGGCCACGCGACGAACATCATCCAGGGCCTCGCCCAGGGGTACCAGTCGACGGCGCCGCCCGCGATCGTGCTCGCGCTCGGAATCCTCGGAGCGTGGAAGCTGGGCGGCGGAGGAACCACCGGGATCTACGGCATCGGCGTCGCCGTGATGGCGCAGCTGTCGTTGACGGGCCTGATCGTCGCGCTCGACGCGTTCGGGCCGATCACCGACAACGCCGGCGGGATCGCCGAGATGGCCGACCTCCCCGAGGAGGTCCGGAACGTCACCGACCCGCTCGACGCCGTCGGCAACACGACCAAGGCCGTCACCAAGGGATACGCGATCGGCTCGGCCGCGCTCGCCGCGCTCGTGCTGTTCAACGCGTTCGAGACCGAGGTGGTCGACGCCGGCAAGCACCCGAACTTCTCGATCGGCAACCCGGCGGTCCTGATCGGGCTGCTGATCGGCGGGACTGATGGTCTACCTGTTCGCCTCGCTCGCGATGGAGGCGGTGGGCCGCGCCGGCGGCGCGGTCGTCGAGGAGGTGCGCCGCCAGTTCCGCGAGCACCCCGGGATCATGGACGGCACCGAGCAGCCCGAATACGGCGCCGCGGTGGGGCTCGTGACCCGCGCCGCCCAGCGCGAGATGATCCTGCCGGCGCTGATCCCGATCCTGATCCCGTTCATCGTCGGGCTGATCAGCATCGAGGCGCTCGGCGGTCTGCTGATCGGCGTGATCGTGGTCGGGCTATTCGTGGCGATCTCGATGACCTCGGGCGGCGGCGCTTGGGACAACGCCAAGAAGCTGATCGAGGACGGCGCGTTCGGCGGTAAGGGTTCCGAGGCGCACGCCGCGGCGGTCACCGGCGATACGGTCGGCGATCCCTACAAGGACACGGCCGGGCCGGCGATCAACCCGATGATCAAGGTGGCGAATATCGTCGCCTTGCTGATCATCCCGATAATCACCTGAGGCCCCGCCGGGTGGCGGGGCGGGTCGCTCGCGGAAGCTGCGTAGGTGCGTGTCCCACTCGGGTGACTCGCGCCCGACCACTGCGGGCGACCGCACGCGTCGGGAGCGCACGTCACCCGATGCGGACACGTACCGGAGCGCTTACACCAATTTGCACATTTCACAACCTGAGAACACGATGCCAGCTACGCTGCTGTTCTCGCAAATGCGACTACCCTGCAGGCCATGTTCATCCTGATTGTGGGCTCCGGCCGAGTCGGCTCCGCGGTGGCCAAGCGGGCGCTCGACGCCGGGCACGAGGTGTCGGTGCTCGACAGCGATCCGCTCTCGCACGAGCGCCTCGACAAAGATCAGCTGACGACCTGGGAGGACGCGGGCGGAAGGTTCACGGTGAGCACCGCGCTCGAGATCGACGGCCTGATCGAGGCCGGGATCGAGCAGGCCGACGTGTTCCTGGCCGCGACGAGCGGCGACAACACGAATCTCGTGATCGCGCAGATCGCGCAGCGTCGGTTCAAGGTCAAGCGCGTGGTCGTGCGAGTCGCGGACCCAGGGCGCGCGGCGTGGTATGCGGAACAGGGCTTGTCGACGATTTGTCCCACGCAGGTCGCGATCGATCAGGCCTCACGGGTGGTGCTGGCATGAACCGGGGGTTCGCCATATGTACGTGATCATCGCCGGCGCGGGCAAGGTGGGTTGGAACCTGGCTCGCGAGCTGATCGCGAAGGAGCGCGAGGTGACGCTGGTCGAGTCCGACCACGCCCGTTACCGCGTCGTCGAGGAGGAACTCGAGCACGCGGTTCAGTACGGCGACGCCACCGAGCTGTGGGTGCTCGAGCGCGCCGGGATCCAGCGCGCCGATCTGGTGATCGCGGTCACGGGCGACGACGAGGACAACATCCTCATCTGTCAGATGGCCAAGGAGAAGTACGGCGTTCAGCGGATCGTCGCCCGCGTCAACAACCCGCGGAACCTGCAGCACTTCCGGCTGCTCGACGTGCAGCCGGCCGTGTCCGCGACCGATCTGATCCTCAGGCTGATCGAGCACGAGGTCCCCGAGTACGGCCTGATCCAGCTGCTGGCGCTCGAGGAGGAGCACCTGGAGATCATCGAGCTCGAGGTTGGCCACGGCTCGGAGGCCGCCGGGCGGCGGGTGCAGGACGTCGAGCTGCCGGACGGGTCGCTGATCATCTCGGTCCTGCGCGGCGGCGCGGGGTTCGTGCCGAAGGCCGATTCGGTCATCGAGCCCGGCGATCAGGTGCTCCTGATCCTGGATCCCGGTCTCGAGGCCCAGATCACGCCGCAGTTCGCCCCGAACGGAGCGGGCCCCGGCGCGTGATGGCGGATCGGCACGTCGATTACGCGTTGATCGGAGGCGGCCTCGCCGCCGGCAACTGCGCGCGCTGGCTGCGCGAGTCGGGCGCCGATGGGACGATCCTGCTGATCGGGCGAGAGGCGGACCTGCCCTATAACCGTCCGCCGTGCTCGAAGGGCTACCTCCAGGACAAGGAATCGCGCGAGGAGACGCTGTTCCGGCCGGCGGACTGGTACGAGGAGCAGCAGATCGAGGCGCTGACCCGGGTCTCGGCCAAGAGCCTCGACATCGGCGAACGGACGGTCGCACTGTCCAATGGGCAGGAGGTCAGCTTCGACAAGGCGCTGATCGCCACCGGCTCTGGGGTCCGCCGGGTGTCGGTGCCCGGCGCGGAGCTCGAAGGCATTCACTACCTGCGCACGCTCGGGAACAGCGACGCGATCCGGGCCGATGCCGCCGGCAAGCGCGTCGTGCTGATCGGTGGCTCGTACATCGCCACGGAGGTCGCTGCCTCGCTGACCGAGCTCGGCAGCTCGTGCTCGCTTGTGATGCTCGAGCCGGTCGCGCTCAGCCGCGGGTTCGGGGAGCAGGCGGGACGCTTCTTCCAGGAGCGGCTCGAGGAGCACGGCATCGAGGTTCACGGGGACGATGAGCTCGAGCGCTTCGACGGCGCCGGCGGCCGCGTCACCCACGTCATCACCAAGCGCGGACGACGGATCGAGGCCGACGCGGTGGTGATGGGCGTGGGTGCCGTTCCCGACGTGAGACTGTCTCGGACCGCCGGGCTCGAGATCGGCGACCTCGGCGGACTGGTGGTCGATTCTCGGCTGCAGACGGCGGTGCCGGGCATCTTCGCCGCCGGCGACATCGCCGAGTACGAGAGCGTCGTGCACAGCGGCCGATCGCAGAGGATCGAGCACTGGGATGTCGCGTTCAACCAGGGCAAGACCGCCGCGCTCAACATGCTCGGCAAGGACCAGCCTCACGACGTCGTGCCGTACTTCTTCTCCGACCTCTCGGACTGGGCTTCGCTCGAGTACGTCGGTCCGGCCGGCCAATGGGAACACGAGATCGTCCGCGGCTCGATCGACGACGGCGAGTTCACGATCTTCTACCTGCGGGACGGCCGCGTCGCGGCCGCTCTGACCGTCGGCCGCTCAGACGATCTCGAACACGCCGGCAGGCTGTTGAGCACCAGCGCCGGCGTGCATGATCGCGTGCATGAGCTCGAGGACCTCTCGAACGACCTGGGCGCGATCGCTTAGGACCGCAGGGCGGGCCGTCAGGACCGAGCGGAGTACGCGGCGGCCGGCTCGGGCAGCTGGACGACCCGATCGGTGACGACGAAAGCGAGGTCCGGCCCCTCGGTGGCGATCGCCGTGGTGATGCCCTTGAGCGCGGTCATCGTGCGGCCATGTTCGAACAGCAGATAGCCGAGCACGCCCGGGTTGAACCTGTCGAGCAGATCGGACGGGACTCCGTCGACGAGCGTGAGCGTCGCAACCGCTCCCTCGATCGATCCAATACGACACGCGATCGGTCGGTCGACGCTCTCGACGTGTATCTCAACTCTCTGGTCGTGCTTCAGTCGCCGCATGGCGCGCTCCAGTCCAAGTGCCATGCCCGGCTCCTTCCGGGCTTGCCGGGGTGATCGACCCGGCGGGCTTGTCCTTTAGCTCTAGACATGAATTTCATGTTCCGCCGCTTTCGGGAACGGCCCGTCCGATTCGCGTCCAGCACGTGACGCAAGGTTCATGTCATGAGCGGACGGGGTCGATACGCCGGGCCATGGCGCGCTGGACGTTCTTCACCAACCACCTGCGGGTGTTGACGACGCTCGCCGGGCGGCCCGACCTGCGGCTTCGCGAGATCGCGCTGGATGTGGGGATCACCGAGCGCGCCGCGCACCGGATCATCGGCGACCTCGTCGAAGAGGGCTATCTCACGCGCACCCGCGTCGGATCGAGAAACCGTTACGAGATCCATCCGGAGGCGGCGCGTCGCCACCCGCTCCATGCCGAGCACCAGACCGACCGCGTGATTCGACTCCTCACCGCGGACCGCGTCTCCGGCGAGCCCGAGGGCGCGGTCGCGAGCGACGCTGACCGGCCCTGGGGGGACATGTTCGGCGAGGTGTTCCGGTCGGCGCCGGCGGGGATGGTGGTCGGCGACGAACGCGGCCGCCTCGTGGCCGTCAACCGGGCTTTCTGTGCGATCGTCGGCCGTCGCGACGACGAGCTCGTCGGACAAGATTTCCGCAGCCTCACGCATCCCGACGACCTGGCGCAGGACGAGCAGGGGTGGGACGAGCTCGCGAGCGGCGACCGCAACGAGTACGTGACGGAGAAGCGGTTCCTCCGCCAGGACGGCTCGCCGGCGTGGGTCAAGTTGCGCGCCACCGTCGCCGACGATGCGCGCACGGGCGAACGGCTGTTCATCGCCCACATCGTCGACATCGCCGCGCGCAAGCGCCATGAGCTCGCGCTTGCCGAGGCCGAGGAACGCTTCCGGAGCGCGTTCGACAACGCGCCCATCGGGATCGCGCTGGTAGCTCCCGACGGGCGGTTCATCAAGGTCAACCGCTCGCTATGCGAGCTCACGGGCCACTCGGAGACGGCTCTGCTGGTGCGGTCGTTCCAGTCGATAACGCACCCGGACGATCTCGACGCCGACCTCGCCTACGTCGAGGATGTGCTGGCGGGCAGGCGCCGGACCTACCAGATGGAGAAGCGGTACCTCCATGCGGACGGCCACATCATCTGGGTGATGCTGTCGGTGTCGCTGGTGCGTGACGCCGCCGGACTGCCTCTCTACTTCATCTCGCAGATCGCCGACATCACCGAACGGAAGTGGCGCGAGGAGGAGCTCCGCGACCGGGCCGATCAGCTTGCCATCATCGCGTCGACGGACCCGCTGACCGGGCTGAGCACGCGACGGGCGTGGGACGTGGCGATCACCGAGCGCATGCGGCGCCGGGGTGAGCGCGTCGGCTCGTTCGCGGTCGCGCTGATCGACCTCGACGGGCTCAAGGAGATCAACGACTCCCACGGCCACGACGCCGGAGACGGTGCGTTGGCTGCGACGTCCGCGGCTCTGCGTGCCGCGCTCCGCGACGGCGATCTGGTCGCCCGCCTCGGCGGTGATGAGTTCGCGATTCTCGTGCCCGAGGCCACCCTCGAAGCCACCCTCGCCCTCACCGAACGGATCCTTGCCGCGCTGCCCAAGCCGCTGACCGCCTCCGCCGGCGTCGCGGTGTGGGACGGGCGCGAGAGCGCAATCGAGCTGCAGAGGCGAGCCGACAGGGCGATGTACGCGGCCAAGCGGGGCGGCAAGGGGCATGCCCGGCCGGCGGGGGCGGGGCCTGGCGAAGGTGACCGAAACCCGCGGTTAGCGGCTGGTATAGGGACTTCCTGACCTATACTCGCCCTCTGGGTTTCGATAGCCACGTACAGCACTGGGGAATGGTGTAATGGCAGCACGCGACGCTCTGGACGTCGAAGTTGGGGTTCGAGTCCCTGTTCCCCAGTTGTAATCCCGCGCAGGCTGTCTGAGTTCATGGCTTAGCGCTTCTTCTCGTTGGGTAATTCCCCGCTGGGACTGGGGTCCGTCCACGCTCAGCGCTGAGGGAGGCGCAGATGCAATATGCAGGCGATCGCCGGTCCGTTTGTCGATCGAGGTGGGGGGCCTTCGGTCGTAGGAGGTTGCCGGTCGTCGCCGTCGCGGTCGGATTCGCGGCGGCCATCCTCGTGGCGGTCCCGGGCGCGGCCGCGGCCCGGACCCACATCACCGGTGCCGGCGCGGGCGCTACCGCGGCCCGCGCGCACGCTAAGCCCGCGCAGACTTCGTCGACCTGCCCGTGGCTCAACTCGAACCAGCCGATCGCCCAGCGAGTCGCCGAAGTCATGAGCGTGATGACTCTGGACCAGGAGGACTTCCTCGTCGAGGGTCACGGCACCGCCAACGAGCCGCCCACTCCGGGCGGCAACCCGTACGTGTTCTGGATGCCGGGGATCCAGCTGTCGTGCGGCTCGATTCCGCCCCTCGGTGAGGAGGACGGGCCGGCCGGAGTCGCCGACGGCCTGAGCGGAGTGACCCAGCTCCCCGCCGGCGTCGGTGTCGCGGCCACGTTCGACCCGTCGCTGGCGTCGCAGTACGGCCAGGTCATCGGCTCCGAGGAGTGGGGCAAGGGCGCCGCCGTAAACCTGGGGCCGACGATCAACATCGACCGCGACCCGCGATGGGGCCGTTCGTTCGAGGCGTTCACCGAAGATCCGTTCCTGAACGCGTCCCTCGCCACGAGCGAGATCGACGGCGTCCAGAGCACCGGCGAGATGTCGCAGGTCAAGCACTTCGCCGTCTACAACCAGGAGACCAACCGCAACACGTCGGCGGATGACGTGGTCATCGATCAGCGCGCGCTGAACGAGATCTACTTCCCGGCGTTCCAGGCGGCGGTGCAACAGTCCAAGGCGGGGTCGGTGATGTGCTCGTACGCGAGCCTCATGGGCGACTTCGCCTGCGAGAGTCCGTTTCTGATGAACGACACGCTCGACCAGGAGTGGGGTTACCCCGGCTTCGTCACCTCCGACTACGGGGCGCTTCACGACACGCTCGGGGGCGCGTTGGCCGGGCTCGACCAGGAGCAGCCGTTCAACACTTTCTTCGGCAACGCGCCCGGCGCGCTCGAGAGCGACGTCGAGAACGGCACGATTCCGCACGCGGTGATCAACACGATGGTGCAGCGGATCCTGACCGAGATGTTCCGCTTCAACCTGTTCACCAGCCCGCCGACCGGGAACCCGTTCTCGACGGTCACCACCGCGGCCCATCAGGCCGTCGGGAACGATGTGGCCGATGCGTCGGCGACTCTGCTCAAGAACGCGTGCCATACCCTGCCGCTATCGGCCAGCAGTGCGGGCAATGTGGCGGTGATCGGCCCGGCCGCGTCGGCGCAGCCGATCTACGGCGGAGGCGGAAGCGCGTACGTGAATCCGTCGAAGACCGTGACTCCGCTCGCGGGGCTTCAGGCCGCCGCCGGCTCGGGCACGGACATCCAGTACACGCAGGGACTCCCCACCGACAGCCAGCTGACGGCGATCCCGTCGTCGGCGCTGACGCCCGCGTTCACGCCGACGCAGGGATTCGGCAATCCCAACTACACGGGCACGCTGACCGCCCCGGAGACGGGCACGTACGTGCTCGCGATCACCAACACCTGCGGCTGCTACACCTCGGCATATCTGTCGCTCGACGGCAAGCAGTTGATCGACAACCCGAGCACGCCGCCGGTCCACGTGTACTCGGTGGCCGTGAACCTGACCGCCGGCCAGCAGTACACGCTGTCGACCTCCGGTGATGGCCCGGTGAGCGCCATCACCTGGGCCAAGCCGTCGGACCTGGCTCCGGGCATCGCCGACGCGGTCGCCGCCGCCAAGGCGGCCAAGACCGCCGTCGTCGTGGTGTCCGACGACACCGAGTCGGAGGCAACCGACCGGCTCAGCCTGAACCTGCCATCGGCGCAGGACGAGCTGATCTCGGCGGTCGCTGCGGCCAACCCGAACACGGTGGTGGTGATCGACGCGGGTGCGCCGATCGTGATGCCGTGGCTGAACCAGGTCAGCTCGGTGCTCGACGCCTGGTACCCCGGTCAGTCGAACGGAACCTCGCTGGCGGACGTGCTGTTCGGGAAAGGCGACCCGAGCGGCCACCTGCCGGTCACGTTCCCGACGAGCCTGTCGCAGGTCCCGGCCTCGACCCCGGCTCAGTTCCCCGGAGTGAACAATCAGGTCCAGTACTCCGAGGGCATCGATGTCGGCTACCGCTGGTATGACTCCCAGCACGAGACGCCGCTGTTCCCGTTTGGGTTCGGGCTGTCATACACACGGTTTGCCTTCAGCGGTCTGCGCGTCGGTCCGCAGAGCGTCGACGGCGTCCACGACGTCCGGGTGTCGGCCACGGTCACCAACGCCGGGAGCCGGTCGGGCGCCGACGTGGCTCAGCTGTACCTCGGCGACCCGCATTCGACCGGCGAGCCGCCGCGTCAGCTCGTCGGCTTCCAGCGCGTCCAGCTGGATCCAGGCCAATCGACCCGCGTCCAGTTCACGATCACGCCGCGGGACACGTGGTGGTATGACGACTCGGCCGGAGGCTGGAACCAGACCGCCGGTCTGTACCGCGTCTATGTCGGCGACTCGTCGGCACTCGGCAACCTGCCGTTGCGAGACGCGTTCCAGATGACCCAGACGCCGGGTGCCCGGAAGGTGATCGTCAGCGCCCCGAACACGGCGACGCCCGGGAAGCGGTCGAACGTCACTGTCACCCTGACCGCCTCGGGCAATGAGACGCTCCACAACGTTCGAGTCGCGCTCCAGCTCCCGCAGGGGTGGACCGCGAGCCGAGGCGGGCAGAAGGTGTTCGGTCAGGTGAACCCGCGGCGCGCGGTCGCCGTGACGTTCACCGTGACGCCGCCGACCTGGGCTCCGTCCACGAACTCCGTGGTGCACGCCACCGCGGATCTCGGTCCGGATGCTCAGCGAGAAGCGGGGGCGACCGTCACGGTCAGCTGACCCATGGTGTAGCGGGCGGCAGCCGGTCCTGTAGTCCTTGACCGCTGCCGCCCCGCACACCGCCGCGGGCGCGCCTCATCACGGACCTCAGGTCGGGTCGACGAACTCCGCCGGTTGCTTGGCCATCCCCGCGTTCACCGCGGCGAGCTGATTGGGGGTTCCGATCAGGCCGAGCTGGATGTCAGCCTCGAGCCGCAGCGTCTCCTGCGTCGAGCCGGTCCACGATTCGTCGAACAGCCGCTTCATTCCGCGCACGGCGTCGGGTGAGCGGGTCGCAATCTCAGCTGCGAGCGCTTGGGCGTCCTGGAGCGGCTCCTCGGCAAGGTGGGTAACGAGACCGAGCGCGTGGGCCTCGCTGCCGCTGATCATGCGTCCGGTATAGGCGAGCTCCTTGGCAACATCGATGCCGACCAAGCGCGGGAGCGTGCGGGTGATCGCCATGTCCGGGATCAGCCCCCACTTGACCTCGAGCACCGCCATCCGCGCGTCCGGGGTGGCGAAGCGCACGTCGGCGGCAAGGGCGATCTGCAAGCCGCCGCCGAGGCAGTACCCGTGGATCGCCGCGATCACCGGCACCGGAACCTCGAGCCAGCCGTGGGCGGCGCGCTGGAACCAGTTCGGGACGGGCCCATGCAGCGGCTCCATCAGCGCCTCCGACCCGGGCTGGTTGGCCATCACGCCGGCCACGTCGAGCCCAGAGCAGAAGCTCGGTCCCTCGCCGTGCAGGACGACCGCCCGCACCCCCGGCTCGACCGCGACGCGTGCGGCGGCCGCGGTGATCGCATCGAACATCGCGACGTCGAGCGCGTTGTGCTTCTCCGGCCGGGTCAGGGTGACGGTCGCGACGTGGTCGGAGATGTCGATCGCGACGCGTTCGGCGGTGACGGCGGCCCCGTGGGTGGCGGTGTGCTGGTCGGTCATCGCCCTGGAACACTATCCATCGGCGTGACCTCGTCGCCGACCCGGATCGCGCCAGGCTCGAGCACCCGGCCGTAGATCCCGAATGGCAGCGGCTCGGTGGTGTCGAGTCCGGTGCGGTAGTCGCCGAGCATGTCGAGCGTCGGCAGGTCGACCGTGCCGGTATCGGGGTCGCGGCTCGTGATCACGCAGCGGCCGACATGCCCGCCGAACCCGATCGTCGTCTCGCCGATCCGCACCGCCCGGTCCACCCAGCGGTCCTCCGCATGGGCGCTGACGCCGTCGATCTCGATCAGCATCCGAAACCGGCGCGAGTCGAGCGAGTCCTTGCCGGCCTCCTGCGCGAGCCTGGTCAGCGAGGCCCGTGAGATCAGTGACACGGCTCCAAACGGGCCGCGATCCACCGCGGTCCCGCGGTCGCCCACTTCGACGAGCCGAAGCGGCCGTTCGAAGCAGTCGGTCAGCGCCTCCGACCACGGGCCCTCGACGATATGTCCCTGGGCGGTCTGGGAGAAGAACTTCGTGGTGACCTCGTCGCCCAGCCGGATCTCGCCGTCGACGATCCGCTGGTCGGGGAGCTCGAGCCGGAGCGTCCTGTCCGCGTCGCAGTAGTCCGCGACCACCTGCTGCAGCTCGCCCACCAGTTTGCTGTTGATCATCCGGTCGCGGTCGTCGATCAGATAGAAGCGCCGGTTCTCTCGCACCCCGTCGGGCCCGAGCTCGATCTGATCGACCCGTTGCAGACGGGTGGCCTTGACCGCCGTGAAGGCGAGCCCAACGACGACCGGCACGCTAGGCCGCCGCCTGCTCGGCCCAGTCGCGATACAGCCGCCAGTAGCGTCCGTGCGCCTCGAGCAGCTCCTCGTGGGTTCCGTCCTCGACCACCTGGCCGTGCTCGAGCACGAGGATCCGCCCGGCGTGCCGGATCGTGGACAGCCGGTGGGCGATCACGATCGCGGTACGGCCCGCGACCAGCCGGCGCAGGCCCTGCTCGATCAGGCTCTCGGTGTGCACGTCGACGTTGGAAGTTGCCTCATCGAGCACAAGTATGCGCGGATCCGCGACGAGGGCGCGGGCGAACGCGACCAGCTGGCGCTGACCGGCAGACAGTTGGACGCCCCGCTCGCCGATCTGCGAGTTGTGGCCGTCCTCGAGCTCCTCGATGAACGTGTCCGCTCCGACGGCGCGGGCGGCGGCGCGAATCTCCTCGTCGGTGGCGTCAGGCCGGCCGAACGCGATGTTCTCGCGCATCGTGCCGCTGAACAAGAACCCCTCCTGGGGAACGATCCCCATCTGCGACCGGAGCGATTCGGCGGTGACGCTGCGCAGGTCGTGGCCGTCGACGAGGACCGCACCACTGGTCGGGTCGTAGAACCGCGACACGAGCTTCGCGAACGTGGACTTGCCGGCGCCGGTCTCACCGACCAGCGCCACCGTCTGGCCCGGCGGGATCACGAGGTCGACGTCGCGCAGCGCGTAGTCGCCGTCGTCGGCGCCGCTCGCACGGCCGTATCGGAAGGACACGTCGTCGAACGTGATCTCGCCGCGGAGCGCCGGCAGCGGGGTCGCGTCGGGCGCGTCGGCGAGGTCGGGCTGCTCGTCGAGCAGATCGAAGATCTTGTCGAGTGCGGCCATGCCCGACTGGTAGGTCGTGTACAGCTGCGACAGGTTCTGGATCGGGTCGAAGAAGTTATTCAACGCCGCGATGAAGGCGAACACCACGCCGGTCGAGGTGTGGCCGTTGATCGCCTCGATCCCGCCGATCACGAGGATCTCGACCGTCACCAGCGCAGACAGGAACTCGACGGCTGGGAAGTACGCGGCGTTCAGCTTGACCGTGGTCATGTTCGCGGCCCGGTTCTCGTCGTTGAGCTCGCGGAATCGCTGCATGTGCGCGCGCTCCTGGCCGAAGGCGCGGACCACCCGGATCCCGGACAGCGTCTCCTGCAGGTAGCCGGTGATCGTGGCGATCTTCTCACGGGTCAGGCGGTACGCGTCGGCGGAGGCGATCCGGAACGCGAACGCGCCCACCGCGAGGAGCGGCAGCACCAGGAAGGTGAGCAGCGCGAGGTGCGGATCGAGCACGAACAGGATCACGACCACGCCGATCAGCGTCAGTCCGGACTGGATCAGCGTGGCGAGGCCGTCCTCGACGAGCTGGTCGAGCGCCTCGACGTCGTTGGTGATCCGCGAGATGATCACGCCGGTGCGGTTGCGCGAGTAGAAGCCGATCGACAGCCGCTGGAGGTGGGTGAACAGACGGACGCGGAGGTCCTGGAGCGCCCGCTGCCCGACCCAGCCGACGAGGTAGGTCTGGGCGTAGGAGGCGACGGCGTACACGATCGCGGACAGCAGGAACAGGCCGACGATCACGTCGAGGGCGCCGACGTCGTGGTGGTTTATTCCCTGGTCGATCGCCAGCTTGGCCAGGGGGGCCGGCGCCAGGGCGGCGGCGGTTGCGGCCACCAGCGACAAGAACATCGCAAGCACTCGCCACTTGTAGGGCGCGAGCAGCTCGATCAGCCCGCGGACCTTGCGGCCGCGGCCGCGGGACCGCTCGAGGCGTTCGCGGATCTCGGTTAGGCGACTCACAGTCCCACGGCCCCGAGTGAATTGCGTGTCATGAACACCTGGTCGGGCATGCCCTTCTCGACGATCTCGCGGTACAGCGGCGAATCCTCGAGCAGATCGTCATGGCTGCCGTGCGCGACCACGCGACCGTGCTCGAGCACGACGATTTCGTCCGCGAGCGCGATCGTGGACAGCCGGTGGGCGATCACGAACGTCGTCCTCCCGGCCATGACGTCGGCGAGCGCCTGCTTGATCTCCTGCTCGGTCGAGGCGTCGACCGACGAGGTGGCGTCGTCGAGGACGAGGATCCTTGGATCCGCCAGGACCGCCCGCGCGATCGCGATCCGCTGGCGCTGACCGCCCGACAGGGTGAGGCCGCGTTCGCCCACGAGCGTGTCGTAGCCCTGGGGGAGCCTGTCGATGAACCGCGCGGCCTGAGCGACCTCGGCGGCCTGCTCGACCTCCTCGCGCGTGGCGTCGGGGCGGGCGTAGGCGATGTTTTCGTGGATCGTGGCCGAGAACAGGAACGGGTCGTCGGTGACGACCGCGATCGCCTTGCGCAGGCTGTGAAGATCGACCGAGCGCACGTCGGCGCCGTCGATCCGGACAGAGCCTTCGGTGGCCTCGTAGAGCCGGGGAAGGAGCGATACCAGCGCCGTCTTACCCGAGCCCATCGCGCCCACGAGCGCCACCGTGCGGCCGGGCTCGATCTCGAGGTCGACGTTCCGCAGCGCGGGCTGAGCGGCGCCGTCAAAGGTCAGGCCGACGTCGCGCAGCGACACGCGGCCGGGTCCGTCGGGCAACGGCGCCGCATTCTCAGGGCTCGTGATCCGGGGCGCGCGGTCGAGCAGCTGGAAGATGCGGGCGCCCGAGGCGGTCGCGCGCTGGGCCGCGCTCAGCATGTAGCCGAGCGTGCGCATCGGCGAGATCAGCATCAACAGGTAGGCGTAGAAGGCGGTGAACTGGCCGATCGTGAGCGATCCGTGGATCACGTCGCGCCCGCCCACGAGCAGGATCAGGGCCAGGCCCAGGTTCGGCAGGAAGCTGATCAGTGGCGTGTATCGGGCCTGAATCTTGGTGGCGTACATCTGCTGGTCGAAGACCCGCGTGACCGAGTGGTCGAAGCGGTCGAGCTGCCGCTGCTCCTGGGCGAACGCCTTGACGACGCGGACGCCGGAGATGTTCTCTTCCGCTTCGGCGGTCAGCTCGGCGATGCGCTGCTGTGCTTCCTGGAGCGCGGGTCGCGAGCGCCGGCCGTACATCCAGGCGATCACGACCACGAACGGAACCGGCGCCAGCGCCAGCGCCGCCAGCGGTGGCTGGAGTGCGAACATCGCGATCGCGGCGAGTCCGATCGTGAGGATCGACTGGGCGATGAAGACCAGGCCGTAGCCGAGGAAGAATCGGACCGCCTGCAGGTCGACGGTGGCGCGCGACATCAACTGGCCGGTCTGCTGGCGGTCGAAGAACGCCAACTCGAGCGCTTGGAGCGCGCCGTACAGCCGGCCGCGCAGGTCGACCTCGACGTCCAGCGACACCTTGCCCGCGACCAGTCTCCGCGACGCGCTCAGCGCCAGCCGCGCGAGTCCGGCGAGCACGATCGCGCCCGCCCAGACGACCAGCTGGTCCCGGTGGCCCTTGCTGACCGAGTCGATCGCGCGTCCCGTCAGGTACGGGATCAGTACCGTCGCCCCCATCGCGCCGAAGGCGAGGGCGAAAGACCAGGCGACGGCTCTCTTATACGGGTGTAGGAAGCCGAGGAGTCGCCTGAAGATAAGCATACTTCACAAAGTATAGTGGGTCGATTGGGTGACGGTCGCATGCCCGAGGCGCCGCGCCGGCGCCGCCGCGGGCCGCCTCCGGAACCTGCATAAGACGCCACTCGAGCCGACCGGCGCGGACCGTGGCGCGTCGTGCATGCACCATATGCAAGACGGGCCACGGTCACGGCAGCGGCCATCGAATGGCGCTTCATGCAGGTCCGCCGCCGGGGTGTGCCGAGGCGGTGCGGCGGCGGGCGTGCCGGCTAACTCACCCGGTGATCGTCGCGGCGCAGGGCGTCGGTGAACCGCTTGGGCACGGCCGCGTCGTCGCCGTCCTCCCACAGTGTGATCACGACCAGCTCGCCGCGGTCGGGCCGGCACACGTAGATGACGTCGCGCCGCTCGAGATCACGCACCAGGACGGATCCACCCGAGCTGTTCTCGACCCGGCCGGCGGCGTGGGCCCGGGCGACGCGGGAGGCGATCTCGGTCTTCTCGTCGAGCGTTCCGCGGACCCGCTGGCGGAACCGTTCGGCGGCGTGATCGGTGACGGCTACGAGCATGGGGACGGGAACGACGATAGAACGCGCCTCGGTTTGGACCTGAAAACGCGAGGAGGCCACCCGCGTCGAAGGCGAGGTGGGAGCTGGTGAGCCAAGACCCGGCATCCCGGGGGCCGGAACCTCCACCGCGCGCCTGGACGGTGGTCGTCTCGGAAGCGGCCCGGAGCTGAGGAGGGTGGATGCCCCCGGGCCCAGGGCGCTCGCGCCCGACCACGATCCGACCTCCCGGCCAGGATCCGAAATCGCGTCCCCGGCGGACGGCGGCAACAGGACGTCGCGCCCTGGCCGGGGGCATCCACCCTCCCACAGCCAGTAGGGTCCACAACCGCAAAATGACCACCGTCCGCGAAGCGACACTAGACCTCTTCCGCGCCCACGGGATGACGACGATCTTCGGCAACCCCGGCTCGACCGAGCTGCCGATGTTGGCCAATCTGCCCGATGACTTCACGTACGTCCTCGGCCTTCAGGAGCTGGTCGTGGTCGGAATGGCGGACGGGTATGCGCAGGCGAGCGGTCGGCCGACGCACGTCAACCTGCACACGGCGCCGGGAGTGGGCAACGCGGTTGGCGGGATCGGCAACGCCCTGGCGAACAAGGCGCCGCTGGTGATCACCGCCGGCCAGCAGGTCCGGCCGCAGATCACCCACCAGGCGCTGCTCACCAATCGCGACGCCACCGTCGGCCCGCAGCCGTATGTGAAGTGGAGCCACGAGCCGCCGCGCGCGCAGGACGTCCCGGGCGCGATCGGGCGCGCCATCCATCACGCGATGCTGCCGCCCCGCGGTCCGGCGTTCGTGTCGATCCCGATGGACGACTGGGACGCCGAGGCCGACGAGGATCGCGCGCTGAACGCGCAGCGCCGAGTGGTGAGCGGACGGGCCCTGCCCGATCCCGCCGGGCTCGCGCAGCTGGCGTCGCTGATCGAATCCGCGCGCAACCCGGTGCTGATCGCGGGCCCCGACATCGACGCGAGCGGCGGATGGTTTGCCGCCGTCGAACTCGCCGAGAAGCAGCGGCTGCCGGTGTGGGCCTCGCCGGGTACCGCGAGCAGCCGGATCGGCTTCCCGGAGAACCACCCGAACTTCGTCGGAGTCCTGCCGCCGGCGATCGGGCCGCTCGCGCAGACGCTCAACGGCCACGACGTGATCCTCGCGGTCGGCACCCAGGTGTTCCCGTACTACCCGTACATGCCGGGGCCGTTCCTGCCCGACGGGGCGTCGCTGATCGCGATCACCAATGACCCAGACGAGGCGGCGCGCCAGCCGATGGGCGACGCGATCGTTGGCGACGTCGCGCTGGCGTTGCAGCAGCTCGTGGAGCTCGTCGGCGAGTCCGACCGCCCCAGCCGGGATCCGCGTCCGGCGGCACCGGACCCAGGGCAGGCCGACCCGATGAGCGGCTCGGAGGCGATGGCGGCGCTCGCCGACGTGTGGCCCGAAGATGGGATCGCGGTGGCGGAGATCCCGTCGAGCGCGTCGGCGCTCCGCAACCGGCTGCGGCTGTCAGAGCCCGGGAGCTACTACCAGAGCGCGAGCGGCGGGCTCGGCTTCGGCATCTGCGCCGCCGTGGGCGTGCAGCTGGCCGAGCGCGACCGGCCGGTCGTGTGCGTGGTGGGGGAGGGGTCCGCGCAGTACGGGATCACGGTGCTGTGGACCGCGGTCGCCTACCGGGTGCCGGTCACGTTCCTCGTCGTCCGCAACGCGGAGTACATGATCCTCAAGTGGTTCGCGGAGTTCGAGCAGGTGAGCGGCGCCCCGGGCCTCGAGCTTCCCGGCCTCGACACGGCCGCTGTGGCGCGGGCCTACGGGATGCCGGCGGAGACCGTCTCGAGCCGCGAGCAGCTCACGGAGGCGCTCCGACGCGCGATTCCCGTCGACGACGGTCCGCGTCTGATCGAAGCCCGGGTCGCGTCGGGGATGTGGTGGGAGTGAGCCCCGCTCAGCGTGGGACGCTGTAGGACTCGTGAACTGAGGACGCCTCCTGGTCCTGCGACGCTGACTCGCGAGCCTGGACACGGTTGACCTGCTCGCAGAACAGGGCCCAGGCGACCCGGTCATCCTTCCCGCGGTAGCGATCGCGTCCCTGGAGGAACGCCCACGCCTCGCTGCGCAGGTACGCCGCGGCGATCCCCCGGCGAGTCGAGCGCTGGGAGGGCTTCAGCCACTGGCTGATGCTCTGCAGGAGCCCGACGACCAGGCCGGCGATGATCGCGTACACCTTCGGCGCGCTCAGCGCGACCGTCAGTGACGCGGCGACACCGGCGAAGATTGAGGTCAGGTTCAGGAAGTTGTCGAGGATCGAGTAGCCGCGCAGGCTGCGCTCGTACACCCGCATCGGCCCGACGAACCGGTGCGCGAGGAACGCGCGCTGGATCTCGAGCTGGTCGACCGCGTGTGCATGATCGCCCCAGTCGACCTCCGCGAGCCGGCGCTCCATCAACCGCGCGATGTCCTGAGCCTCACCGCTCAGCTGCTCACGCATGCCGACCGCGATCAGCAGCGCGTCGACTTCGTCGTTGCCGGCGTGGATCAGACGCGTGACGACGCTCTCGTCTCGCGCGGGATCACCGTTCGCCTTCGGCTTGGTGGCCGGCGGCTTCGCCGTCGCCGCCGGCGGTGCTTCGGTCTGCTGGGTCACCTGTGCCGCCCTCCTCGGTCCCGTGCCCTCGCCTTCTTCGCTCCGGAGGCGCGGAGCGTGTTAGGACAACGGTAACCGGTCGGGCTTACCAGTTGGAGAACTGCAATCAGAGGTTCACGGCGACGTACTTCGTTTCGAGGTACTCCTCCATGCCCTCGTAACCGCCTTCGCGGCCGAATCCTGATTGCTTGATGCCGCCGAACGGCGCGCCGGCGTTCGAGACCATCCCCTGGTTGAGGCCAACCATGCCGGTCTCGAGCCGCTCGATCACGCGGAGCGCGCGCTTGAGATTGTTCGTGAACACGTAGGCGACGAGGCCGTACTCGGTGTCGTTGGCCGCGGCGATCGCCTCGTCCTCGTCGGCGAACCCCTTGACCGGCGCCACCGGCCCGAAGATCTCCTCGTGGAGCAACTCGGCGTCGTCGGGGACGTCGGTGAGCACAGTGGGCTCGAAGAAGTAGCCCGCGCCGTCGCGCGAATGGCCGCCGACGACCGCTTTGGCCCCCCGGCCGATCGCGTCCTCGACGAGTTCCGAGACCTTGCTGCGCTGGCTGTCATCGATCAGCGGCCCGACCTGTACGCCTTCCTCGGTGCCCCGCCCGATCTTCATCGCGCCCATCTTCTCCGCGAGCTTCTCGGCGAACTGGTCGGCGACGGAGGCGGCGACGTGGAAGCGGTTGGCTGAGGTGCACGCCTCGCCGATGTTCCGCATCTTCGCGATCATCGCGCCCTGAACGGCGGCGTCGATGTCGGCGTCGTCGAACACGATGAACGGCGCGTTGCCGCCGAGCTCCATCGACAGCCGCAGCAGGTTCTCGGAGGCCTGGGCCATGAGCTTGCGGCCGACCTCGGTCGAGCCGGTGAACGACAGCTTGCGCAGACGCCCATCGGCGATCAGCGGCGCCATCGTCTCGCTGGAGGAGGACGCGGTGACGAGGTTCACGACCCCGCCCGGGAGGCCGACCTCCTCGAGGATCTTGACCAGCATGAGCATCGACAGCGGCGTCTGCTGCGCCGGCTTGACCACCATCGTGCATCCGGCGGCGATCGCAGGGCCGATTTTGCGGGTGCCCATCGCCAGCGGGAAGTTCCACGGCGTGATCAGCAGGCACGGCCCGACCGGCTGCTTCATCGTCAGCACGCGCCCCTGCCCATTGGAGTTGACCGAATAGCGTCCGTCGATCCGGACCGACTCCTCGGAGAACCAGCGGAAGAACTCGGCGGCGTAAGCGATCTCGGCCTTCGACTCGGCGAGCGGCTTGCCCATCTCGAGCGTCATCAGCAGCGCCAGGTCGTCGGCTCGCGCGGTGATCGCCTCGAACGCTCGCCGGAGAATCTCGCCGCGCTCGCGAGGGGCGGTCGCGGCCCACTCGGGGCCGGACTCGACGGCGGAGGTCAGCGCGGCCTTGGCGTCATCGGTCGAGGCGTCCGCGACCTCGCACAGGGACTCGCCGGTCGAGGGGTCCTCGACCGACAACGTGCCCTTCGCTCCGTCTCGCCATTCGCCGGCGATGTACAGCTGCTTGGGAACTTCATCAACGATTTTCTGTTCGGCTGGGGCTGTGATCGTGCTCATGCTTCCAACCTACCACCGGCGAAGCGCGTGAACCCGAGACGCAAAAAGCGGGCGGGCCTCCGTTGTGGAGGCCCGCCCGCCGGTGGTGTGGGAGGAGAGAGAGCTTTTCTACGCGGCTTGAGCGACCGCGGCCGGCTCGAGCGCGACGGCCAGCACCTCGTCGACGGTCATCGCGAAGTGGAACTTCATCGCGTCGCGCACTTCCTCGGGCACGTCATCCAGATCGCCCCGGTTGCGCTCGGGGAGCACCACGTCGGTGAGTCCCGCCGCGTGCGCCGCCAGCACCTTCTGCTTGACGCCGCCGATCGGCAGCACCCGGCCCTGGAGCGTGACCTCGCCGGTCATCCCGACGGTGTGGCGCACGGGCCTGTCGCTCATCAGCGAGGTCAGCGCCGTCACCATCGTCACGCCGGCACTCGGGCCGTCCTTCGGGATCGCTCCCGCCGGCACGTGCACATGGAACGAGCGCTCCTCGAACACCGAGGGGTCGATCTCGAGCTCATGCGCATGCCCGCGGACGTAGGAGAGGGCGATCTGCGCCGACTCCTTCATCACGTCGCCGAGCTGGCCGGTGAGCGTCAGTCCGGGCTTGCCCTGCATTCCGGTGGCCTCGATGAACAACACGTCGCCGCCGGTGCCGGTCACGGCCAAGCCGGTCGCGACGCCGGGGACCGCGGTGCGGATCGCGGACTCCTGGAAGAAGCGCTGCCGTCCGAGCGCGTCGCGGACCGCGTCGAGGTCGATGACCACAGGGGCCTCCGCCTCACCTGACGCGATCTTCGTCGCGGTCTTCCGCAGCAGCGTGCCGAGCTCGCGCTCGAGCTGCCGGACGCCCGCCTCGCGGGTGTACTCGCCGGCGACCGTGTTCAGCAACTCGTCGGAGATCTCGACCTCCTCGGGCCGCAGGCCGTTCCGCTCGAGCTGACGCTTCCACAGGTAGCCTCGGGCGATCGCGACCTTCTCCGAGGTCGTGTATCCGTCGAACCGGATGACTTCCATACGGTCGAGCAGGGGGCCGGGGATCGTGTCCGCGACGTTCGCGGTCGCGATGAACAGCACGCCGCTCAGGTCGAGCTCCACGTCCAGGTAGTGATCCCGGAAGCTGTGGTTCTGGGCCGGGTCGAGCACCTCGAGCAACGCTGCGCTCGGGTCCCCGCGCCAGTCCGCGCCGACCTTGTCGACTTCGTCGAGCATGATCACCGGGTTCATCGTGTCGGCGTCGCGCAAGGCACGGACGAGCCGTCCCGGAAGCGCGCCGATGTACGTCCGCCGGTGACCGCGGATCTCGGCCTCGTCGCGGACGCCGCCGAGCGACATCCGGACGAACTCTCTGCCGGTTGCCCGCGCGATCGACTCGCCGATCGAGGTCTTGCCGGTGCCGGGCGGTCCGATCAGGGTCAGGATCGCGCCCGAGCGCTTGTCCTCGGTGATGCCGCGCTCCTGGCGCAGCTTCTTCACCGCGATGTACTCGACGATCCGGTCCTTGACGTCCTCGAGGCCGGCGTGGTCGGCGTCGAGCACCTCACGCGCGTTCTGCGGATCAAGCCGCTCCTCCGAGCGCTTGCTCCACGGCACGGCGATCAGCCAGTCCAGGTAGGTACGGATCACGCTCGACTCGGCCGACTGCTCGCCGAGACGCTCGAGCCTGCCGAGCTCCTTGTCGGCCTGCTCGCGCACGGCCTCCGGCATCCCGGCCTCTTCGATCTTGGTCCGGTACTCCTCGACGACCGACGCGTCGTCCTCGTCGAGCTCCTTGCGGATCGACTCCATCTGCTTGCGCAGGAAGTACTCGCGCTGCTGCTTCTCGGCGCCGGACTCGACGTCGTCGCGGATGCGCTTGCGGACCTGGAGCTCGGCCAGCCGCTCACGCTGCATCGACAGCGCGAGCTCGAGCCGCTCCGTGACGTCGAGCGTCTGAAGCAGCTTGACCTTGTTCTCGTAGCTCAGGTCAGGGGAATACCCGCCGGTGTCGGCCAGCGCGCCCGGCTCGGTGATGCTTCGCAGGAACGAGGAAACGCGCGAGTCGGCACCACGCAGCTCGAGGATCTCCTCGACCACCGCGCGATACTCACGCTCCAGGTTGCGGGTCTTGCCGTCCACGGGGACGGGGTCGGTGTGCTCCTCGACCTCGACGTACAGGCGACCGTCGGGAGCGGTGTTGGCAGCGCCGGCGACTCCGCGGTGGAGTCCCTGGAGCGAGACGGCACGAGCGCCGCCCGGCAGCCGAACGCGGTCTACGACCTCGGCGACCGTGCCGACGTTGGCAAATTCGGTTTCGTGTCTCGGAACGAGCAGGACTCGCTCCTCCTCGCCGGCGTCGATCGCGAGCGTGAGCGACATGCCCGGGAACGCGACGACGTCGTCGAGCGGAATCAAAAGAAGACGACTAGACATCAGTGAGGGCCATTCGCTTTCGATAGTTGCTTACTCAAGATAAGTGAAGGATACCACCTCGGGAGGGCTATCACCAGAACGATCTTAGTCGGGGCGGCTGAGATCTTTGGGCGCTTGCGAGTCGACGGACCCGGGCCACATCTGGGAACATGCCGCCTATGTCGGGCCCAGAGAAAACGTCTCCAGACGCGGCTCGCGACGTGCTCGCCGCCGAGGCGTTCGCGGTGCCGTCGGGCGACCCGACGCTGCGTCACGAGCCGATCACGCTGCCGGAGGACCCGAGCGGGATCGCCGAGGCTCACGACGTGCTCGCGGCCGAGGAGTTCGCTATGCCGGCGCCCCGAGGCCCCTCGGAGTCCGGCGGCGGCACGCTGGCGCGCGCCGGCGAGGCCGCGTCGCCGTTCCGGATCGGCGTCGCCGCCGCGGTCGCGCTCGTGGCGCTGATCGTGTTCAGGCGCCGTCGCCGTTCCTAGCGGAGGAGCGCTTGGAAAGAAGGTCGGACTGAGTCCGAGTCTTGCCGCACTCGACCTCGCCCGGGCTCGACTGCTGCGAGATCGGTGCTATGCCGGCCGTTTCGGCGCACTCGAGTCGCCGAGCGCGCCGAGTGCTGACTTTTCGGGGTCGCCGTCTACCGAACTGCGAAATCAGCCAGCTGTTCGGACGCTTGGGAAGAAACGTTGACTATTTCAGGGTTTCTTCCCGACGCGCGGGGTTCGGTCGCGCGAGAGCGCGTTGGGAGGCGCGACTACGAGGCGCGAGCAGGCCGCTTCCGCGGGGGCATCAGGTCGGTGATCGTGCCCTCGGCCATCTCGGCGGCGAACCCGATCGTCTCGGTCAGCGTCGGGTGCGGGTGGACCGTGAGCCCGATGTCCTCGGCGTCGGAGCCCATTTCCAGCGCGTGGACGGTCTCGGCGATCAACTCGCCGGCGTTGACGCCGACGATCCCCGCGCCGAGCAGCCGGCGGGAGCCGGTCTCGAACAGCAGCTTGGTCATGCCCTCTTCCCGGCCCAGCGACAGCGCACGGCCGGATGCCGCCCAGGGGAACACGGCCTTTTCGTACTCGACCCCGTCCTCGCGGGCCGACGTCTCGGTGAGCCCCATCCACGCGACCTCGGGGTCGGTGTAGGCGACCGAAGGAATCGCCCGCGCGTCGAATTCCACGTTATGTCCGGCGATGACCTCGGCGGCGACCTTGCCCTCGTGCGACGCCTTGTGGGCGAGCATCGGGCCGCCGACCACGTCGCCGATCGCGTAGATGTTCGGCACGTTCGTTCGGAGTTGCTTGTCGACCGGGATGAACCCCGCGTCGTCGACGTTCACACCGGCCTCGTCAGCGCCGACGGCACGCCCGTTGGGCCGGCGTCCGATCGCCACCAGGATCCCGTCGAACTTGTGGGTGTCCCCAGACGAAAGCGTCACCTCCAGATGCTTCTCGGAGGCTTCGACCGACTCGACCTTCGTCCCGAGATGGATCGCCTCGTACCGCCCGGAGATCCGTTTGTGGAGCGGCTTGACCAGGTCGGGGTCGCAGCCCGGGATCAGCTGGTCGAACAGCTCGACCATCGTCACGTTCGACCCGAGCGCGTCGTACACGGTCGCCATCTCGAGGCCGATGATCCCGCAGCCGATCACCAGCAACCGCTTGGGGACCGACGGCAGCTCCAACGCGCCCGTGGAGGAGAAGATCCGCTCATCGTCGGGAAGCGCCGGCAACGAAGCCGCCTCGGACCCCGCCGCGATGATGCAGTTGTCGAACGTCACCGTACGGTCGCCGGCCACGACCGTGTTCGGCCCGGTCAGCGAAGCCACTCCCGTGATGACCTCAACCTTGCGCTGCTTGGCCAGTCCGGCGAGCCCGCCCGTGAGCTTTCCGACGACCGACGCCTTCCAGGCGCGAAGCTCGTCCAAATCGATCTTCGCCTTGCCGAACTTGATCCCGTGCTCGGCCATCTCCTCGGCCTCGGCGACGACTCGGGCGGCGTGCAACAGCGCCTTCGACGGGATGCAGCCGACGTTCAGGCAGACGCCGCCGAGCGTGTCGTAGCGCTCGATCAGCACGGTCTTCAGCCCGAGGTCGGCGGCTCGGAACGCGGCGGTGTAGCCGCCCGGGCCGGATCCGATCACGACCACCTGCGCGTCGTGGTCGCCGCCGGCGCCGTTCGACGAGGCGGGCGGGGGTGGCGCGGGCTCGCTCTCCACGCGCGCGTCGGGGGAAGGGGTGGCCTCGCCGGCGTCGGAGCTCGGCGCCGCGCCGTCTGACTCGAGTGTCAGCAGCACGCTGCCCTCGGACACGCGGTCGCCGACCTTGACGCGCAGCTGGGCAACCTTCCCGGCCTCCGGCGCCGGCACGTCCATCGTCGCCTTGTCCGATTCAAGCGTGACCAGCGGGTCCTCGAGTGCGACCTCGTCGCCGGGCGAGACGTGGATCTCGATCACGGGGACATCGGTGAAGTCCCCGATGTCGGGCACGCGAATCTCGCTCACAACAGCGCCCGCTTGAGATCGCTCAGGACCTTGACCAGATAGACCATGAACCGCGCCGCCGCCGCGCCGTCGATCACGCGATGGTCATAGGACAGCGACAGCGGGACCATCAGGCGCGGGACGAACTCCTTGCCGTTCCACACCGGCTTCATCGCCGACCGCGTGGCGCCGAGGATCGCGACCTCGGGGGCGTTGATGATCGGGGTGAAGCTGGTGCCGCCGATCCCGCCGAGCGAGGAGATCGTGAACGACGCCCCCTGCATGTCGCCCGGCATCAGCTTGCCCTCGCGCGCCTTGCCCGACAGCTCAGTCAGCTCGCGCGCGATGCTCGATCAAGCCTTTTTGATCGGCGTTCTTGATCACCGGGACGACCAGGCCCCCGGGCGTATCGGCGGCGAACCCGATGTTGTAGTACCGCTTCAAGATCAGGTCCTCGCCGTCAAGGGACGCGTTGAAATTCGGGAACGCCTTCAAGGCGGCGACCGAGGCCACGATCAAGAACGACACCATCGTTACCTTGACCCCGTCGCGCGACAGCTCGTCGTTGAGCTGCTTGCGCCACGCCTCGAGATCGGTGATGTCCGCCTCGTCGTTGTGCGTGACGTGCGGGATCATCACCCAGTTACGCGCCAGCACCGGCCCCGAGATCCGCTGGATCCGCGACCGCTCGACGCGCTCGATCTCGCCGAACTTCGAGAAATCGACCGTGGGCCATGGCGGCAGGTTCAGTCCCAGTCCCGGTCCACCGGGCGGAGCGCCACCAGCCGGAGCTCCTGCCGGCGCGGCCGCGGACGGTCCGCGATCGACGAATGACTGCACGTCCTCCTTGGTGATCCGGCCCTTGCGACCGCTGCCGGCCACCTGGTGCAGATCGACGCCGAGCTCACGGGCGATCCGCCGGACCGCAGGGCTCGCGTACACGGGCCCGCCACCGTCGCCTTCCGCCGGCGGCACGGGTGCCGGGGCGGGGGCAGGCGCCGGCGCGCTCTCGGGCTGCGGAGCCGCGGCCGGCGGCGTGGAGGGCGCGGCCTGCTCCTCCGCTTCGGCGGCGCTGTCGACCGCGTCGGCGGCCTTGGTGCCCGCGCTCGGTGCCACTCCCTCGTCGCTCGATGCCGGCGCGCTGCCGTCACCGTCGCCGGACGGCGACAACGTCAGCAGCTTGGCCCCCTGCGAAACCTTATCCCCGATCTTCACCAGCAGGTCGCCGACGGTGCCCGCGACCGGCGCCGGCACGTCCATCGTCGCCTTGTCGGACTCGAGCGTCAGCAGCGGGTCGTCGACCGCGACGGTGTCGCCGGGGGAGACGAGGATCTCGATGATCGGGACGTCCTCGAAGTCGCCGATGTCCGGGACTTCGACCGATACCGTGTCCGAGGTCGCGCTCATACGCGCGTCGGCATCGGGGCCTCGGGATCGATCTTGTACCGGTCGATCGCCTCCTTCACGCGCTCGTGGTCGATCTCGCCCTCGTCGGCGAGCTGCTTCAACGCAGCAAGCGCGACGTAGTGGCGGTCGACCTCGAAGAACCGGCGTAGTGCCTTGCGGGAGTCGCTGCGGCCGAATCCGTCCGTCCCGAGCACCCGGTAGCGGCGAGGCACCCATTGGCGGATCTGGTCGGCGAACGCCCGCAGGTAGTCGGTCGAGGCGACCACCGGCCCCTCGTGCGACCCCAACTGCTCGGTGACGTACGCGCGACGCGGCTCCTCGAGCGGGTGGAGCATGTTCCACCGTTCGACCTCGATCCCGTCGCGGCGCAGCTCGGTGAACGAGGTCACGCTCCACACGTCCGCCGCCACGCCGAAGTCCGCCTCGAGCAGCTCGGCCGCGGCCAGCACCTCGTTCAAGATCGTCCCCGAGCCGAGCAGCTGAACGCGTGGCACGTCGTCGGAGCCGGACCCGGGCCGCAACAGGTACATGCCGCGAAGGATCCCGTCCTGCGCGCCCTCGGGCATCGCCGGGTGGTGGTAGTTCTCGTTCATCAAGGTGAGGTAGTAGAAGACGTCCTCCTGCTCGGCCACCATGCGGCGCAAACCGTCCTGGATGATCACCGCGACCTCGTAGCCGAACGTGGGGTCGTACGCGCGGCAGTTCGGCACCACCGAGAACAGCAGGTGGCTGTGGCCGTCCTCGTGTTGGAGCCCCTCTCCGTTCAGCGTCGTCCGCCCTGCCGTACCTCCGAGCAGGAAGCCTCGCGTGCGCGAGTCGGCCGCCGCCCACACCAGGTCGCCGACGCGCTGATAGCCGAACATCGAGTAGTAGATGTAGAACGGCACCATCTGCACCGCGTGAGCGGAGTACGACGTCCCGGCGGCGATGAACGAGGAGATCGACCCGGCCTCGGTGATCCCCTCCTCGAGGATCTGGCCGTGCTTGTCCTCCTTGTAGAACATCAGCTGCTCTGAGTCCTGAGGCTGGTACAGCTGACCGACGGACGAGTAGATCCCGACCTGGCGGAACATCCCCTCCATCCCAAACGTGCGCGACTCGTCGGGGACGATCGGCACGATCCGGCGGCCGATTTGCTTGTCGCGGAGCAGCGCTGCGAGCACGCGCACGAACGCCATCGTGGTCGAGATCTCGCGGTCGCCCGTGCCCTCGAGCTGACCCTTGAACAGGTCGAGCTCGGGCACCTCGACCGGCTCGGCCTTCGTCCGCCGGATCGGCATGCTGCCGCCGAGCGAGGCCCGGCGCTCGCGCAGGAACTGCATCTCCGGCGAGTCCTCGGGCGGCTTGTAGTACTCGGCGGCCCGCACCTGCTCGTCGCTGAGCGGCAGCTCGAACCGGTCCCGGAACGCGAGCAGCGCGTCCTCGGTCATCTTCTTGGCCTGGTGGGTGATCATCTGGCCCTCGCCGGAGACGCCCATCCCGTAGCCCTTGATCGTCTTGGCGAGGATCACGGTCGGCTGGCCGATGTGCTCGGCGGCCTCGTGGTACGCGGCGTAGACCTTCTGCTGATCGAGCCCGCCCCGGTTCAACAGCCAGATCTCCTCGTCGGACATATGCGCGACGCGCTCGAGCAGCACCGGGTCGCGCCCGAAGAAGTGCTCGCGCACGTACGCGCCGTCGCGCGACTTGAACGTCTGGTACTCGCCGTCGACGCACTCCTCCATGACCCTGACCAGACGGCCGTCTGTGTCCTGGGCGAGCAGCGGGTCCCAGCGCGTTCCCCACACGACCTTGATCACGTTCCAGCCGGCGCCGCGGAAGTCGGCCTCGAGCTCCTGGATGATCTTGCCGTTGCCGCGGACGGGGCCGTCGAGCCGCTGCAGGTTGCAGTTCACGACCCAGATCAGGTTGTCGAGCTGCTCGCGGCCGGCCATCGCGGTCGCTCCCATCGTCTCGGGCTCGTCCATCTCGCCGTCGCCGAGGAAGGCCCACACCTTGCGGCCCGCCGTCTGGGCGACGTCGCGGGCCTCGAGGTACTTCATGAACCGGGCCTGGTAGATCGAAGTGATCGCGCCGATCCCGAGCGACACCGTCGGGAACTGCCAGAACTCCGGCATCAGCCACGGGTGCGGATAGGAGGAGAGGCCGGGGCCGTCGACTTCCTGGCGGAAGTTGTCGAGCTGCTCCTCGGTCAGGCGCCCCTCGAGGTAGGCCCGCGCGTAGTTGCCCGGCGAGGAGTGGCCCTGGAAGTACACGAGGTCGCCCCCGTGGTCATCGGAAGGCGCGTGCCAGAAGTGGTTGTAGCCGACCTCGTACAGGGTCGCGAGCGACTGGAAGCTCGCGATGTGACCCCCGAGCTCGGACGACAGCTTGTTGGCGCGGACGACCATCGCCATCGCGTTCCAGCGGATGATCGACCGCAGCCGCCGCTCGACCAACGCGTCGCCCGGGAGCTTGGCCTCGCGCTCGGGCGGGATCGTGTTCACGTACGGCGTGGTGATGCTGGCGATCGGCCCGCTGCCCGCGAGCTGCGCGCGCTGGACCGCGCGCGCGAGGATCTGACGGGCCCGGTCGGGTCCGTCGTGCTCCACGACTGCATCCACGGCCTCGAGCCACTCGGTGGTCTCGACCGCATCGATGTCAGCTCCGGCGCCGTTTGAGCTTGGGGTCTGAACTCGGTCCGTCACCTTCTGGAATGCCCCGCTTATCGAGACTGACTGGGAGTCGTCACTATAGCCTCGTACCCTGAGAGCCGAGGGTCCCACGCATCGGCCGTTTCGCGTACGGTGATGGCATGGCACTGCGAGAACTCGAAGGCGTGGTCGGAGCCCCGTGGGCGCGCCCCCTCGGCGGCGTACTCGACCAACTCGTTGTTGAGTCAGACGCGCTCGCCGGCAACCCATTGGGTGACCCGGCGCGCCGGCCGCTGTACGTCTACCGTCCGCCCGGGATCGAGCTCGATCACCCGAAGGCCCTGCCGACGGTGTTCGTGATTCAGGGGTTCACCGGCCAGATTGACATGTGGCTGTCCCACCCGGCGCTCGAGCCGAACATGATCGAACGGGTTGACGCGATGTTCGCCGCGCGAGCCTGCCCGGACGCGATCGTGGTGTTCGTCGACTGCTGGACCTCGCGCGGCGGATCGCAGTTCATCAACTCCGCCTCAACCGGCCGCTACCTCGACTACCTCTGCGACGAGGTCGTCCCGTTCATCGATGGTCGGTATCCGACGCTCTCCTCGCGCGATCACCGTGGGCTCGCGGGCAAGTCGTCGGGGGGGTATGGGGCGATGGTCGTGCCGATGCTCCGCCCGGACGTGTTCGGAGCGCTCGCCTCGCACGCCGGCGACGCACTGTTCGAGTGCTGCTACCTGCCCGCGTTCCGCAACGTCGCCCGGGGCTTGCGTGACGACTTCGAGGGCTCCTACGAGGTCTTCTTCGAGCGCCTCGCCGGCGCCGATCACTTCGACTTCGCCAAGTTCGGCGACCCGTTCGAGATGTACGGGTACGCGTCCGCGTACTCGCCGGACCTGACCGCCCCGGGGCGGGCGCTGCTGCCGTTCGAGATATCGACCGGTCGCCTGATCGACGACGTGTGGGCGCTGTGGCTCGAGCACGATCCCGTCCGCATGGCACCTCATCACGCCGAAGCGCTCCGGAGCATGCACCGGATCTACCTCGACGCCGGCAAGTCCGACGAGTACTACCTCGACCTCGGGGCGCAGGCGTTCGCGGAGGAGCTGTCGAAGATCGGGGCCGCGCACACGCTCGAGCTGTTCGACGCCAAGCACGGTGGCATCACGTATCGCTATCCGGGGGCGATCCGTGAGCTCGTGATGGCGCTTCAGGCATGACCGCCACGGCCGAGCAGGACCTTGCGTTCGCGGGGCCGGGCGCGCTCGCCGACATGGTCCGCCGGCGCGAGGTCAGCCCGCGCGAGCTCGTCGAGTTGTTCATATCGCGGATAGAGGCGATCGATCCCAAGCTGAACGCATTCCGTGTGACGATGGCGGACGAGGCGCTCGCGACAGGCCACGCACTGTCATCACGAGAGGGTCCGGGTCCGCTCGCCGGCGTTCCGATCGCGATCAAGGACGACATGCCGGTCGCCGGCCAGTCCGTGACGCGCGGATCGCGCTCGTTCCGGCCCCCGGAGGTGGCCGACGGCGAGGTGGTGAGGAGGCTTCGAGCGGCCGGCGCGATCCCGATCGGGATCACGAACGTCCCCGAGCTCATGATCTTCCCGTGGACCGCGAGCGCGGCCAACGGGGTGACGCGCAATCCGTGGGATCCGACTCGGACGCCGGGCGGCTCCTCGGGCGGCTCGGCGGCGGCCGTCGCCTCCGGAATGGTCCCCTGCGCCACCGGCTCGGACGGCGGCGGATCGATCAGGATCCCCGCGGCGTGCTGCGGGCTGGTCGGGATGAAGCCGAGCCGCGGCCGCGTCAGCACCCAACCCGCGCGGGAGGGGTGGCTCGGCCTGAGCGTGTTCGGGGCGCTCGCCCGGACCGTCGGCGACAGCGCGCTGCTGCTCGACGCGATTCACGGTTCGATGCCCGGGGATGCGGACGCGCTCCCGCCGTTTACGGGAAGCTACGCAAAGGCCGCGGTCACGACGCCCGGCCGGTTGCGGATCGCGACCTCGCGCAAGCTCCCGCCCGGTTTCCTCGCGCGGTTGTCGAGCGATCAACGGGGCGCGTGGGAGCGCACCGCAACGGCGCTGGCGGAGCTCGGGCACGAGGTGGTCGAACGCGATCCGTCGTACGGCCTGGTCGGGATCGAGTTCACGCAGATGTGGGTGCGCGGCATCTACGAAGAGTCGCGCACGGTGCCCGACCGCTCGCGGCTCGAGCGCTCGACACGGCAGCTGGTCGCCGCCGGCCGTCGCCTGGTCCCAAGCCGCCGGCGCGAGAAGCTGCTGGCGGAGCGGCCGGCCAGGACGGCTCGCGTACTCGAGCTCTGGAACGAGATCGACGTGCTGCTGATGCCGGTGCTCGCGACCAGCGCGATTGCCGCGGAGGGCGCGTACGGCAAGTCCGCGCCCATCGCGATCGATCGGTCGTCGCGGTTCATGCCGTTCAACCCGCTGTTCAACGTGACCGGGCAACCGTCCATCGCGGTCCCGGCGGGGTTCGGAGGGGACGGGCTTCCGCTCAGCGTCCAGCTGGTGGGGCGGCCCGGAGCGGAGGATCTGCTGTACTCGCTCGCCGGCCAGCTCGAGACGGCGCGGCCCTGGGCGCATCACCGCCCGCCGGCTTGATGGGATCGTCGGCGGCGCCTGACGGCGGCGCCTTGATGGGATGGTCGGCGGCGCCTGACGGCGGCGCCTTGATGGGATGGTCGGCGGCGCCTGACGGCGGCGCCTTGGCGAACAGGTCTTTGGAGAGCTGCAGGAACTCGGACGCGGCCGGGGAGAGCCGCCGGCCTTCGCGGCACGCGAGCGTGATGTCGCGGCGGAGTGAGGGCTCGATAAGCGCCGCCACCGCGACGGTGCCGGCGGATAGGTCGGCGTCGGACTGGGGGAGGATCGCGACCCCCATGCCGCGGGCCACCAGCCGCCGGATCCGTTCGCTCTCGTTCGATTCGAGCTTGATCTGTGGCTCAAATCCGGCCTGGTGGGCCGCGTAGTTCAGCAGCTCGCGCAGCCGGGCCCCCTCGCGGTAGCTCACGAACTGCTCGCCGACCAGCTCCGCCATCCGCAGCCGCCGTCTGCGGGCGAGCGGGTGATCGCGCGGCAGGACCACGACGAGCTCCTCGGAGACGAGCTGGCGCAGGACGAGGCCCTGGGTCTCGATTCGCTCGGTCACCGACAGGAACGCCAGGTCGAGCACGTCGTCACGGAGCATCTCGCCGAGCTCCTCGCTCGACTGCTCGCGGACGGTGAGCTCGACGCCGGGGTGGCGCTGATGAAACACCGCCAGCGCCAGCGACACGTCCACCGGGCCCATCGTGTGCATCGTGCCGACCGACACGTGGCCCGTCCGGACGCCGGCGAGCGCCTGCATCTCGGCGTTGGCCGCGTCGACCTCGGACAGGATCCGGCGCGCGCGGGCGACGAGCGTCTTACCCGCCTCAGTGACCGTTACGCGCCGGGTGGTCCGCTCCACCAGAGGCAGCCCGACCTCCTGCTCGAGCCGGCGGATTTGCTGCGACAGCGCCGGCTGGGCAATGTGCTCACGCGCCGCCGCGCGCGTGAAGTGCTGCTCGTCGGCGAGCGCCACGAGGTACCTCAGCTGGCGAAGCTCCATAAGCTAAGCCTATAGATAGCCTCGCGTATTCGTCTTTGACATATGAAAGCGCTGGCGCCATTATCAACGCACACCCTCTCCTCCCTCAGTGAACGCCCCGCAGATCCGGCCAGTTGTTTCGCCAGATCCGGGGCGTTCCTGTTTCTTGGGTGGTCGCGGGGCGGTTAACGGCGGGCACCCGAGGGTGGGCAGTGCCGGG
Source organism: uncultured Solirubrobacterales bacterium (assembly GCA_963849675.1). Classification (GTDB taxonomy): domain Bacteria; phylum Actinomycetota; class Thermoleophilia; order Solirubrobacterales; family Solirubrobacteraceae; genus Palsa-465. Next base: position 709,552 of record CAWKIW010000004.1, read on the forward strand.
ATTGGTTGGCGCGAGGCCGGCATGCTTGCCCGTGAGCGCCGGCAGACTGGGAAACTACCTGCATATCATGACATTTGACGCGCTTTTAGCTGACCGTGGCGTTGTACGCATGTGGGGCATGCGGAGTACGCCACGCTCGCGCCGTCGGGCGTCAAATGTCAGGTTTTGCATGATCCGCGAGCCGCCTCGCGCCGGCACCCCGCATCCGCCCTCTCCACGTGCCCGCCGTTGGCACCGCGACCACCCCGGACGGCGCCCGCCGGCTACGCCAGCAGCGACCCGACCCGGCCGACCAGCGCCACCGCATCGAGGTCGTCGTGTACGAGCGTCTGGCACATGACCCGGTGCAGGCCGGCGTCGCGGTAGGCCGCGAACTGCTCGGCGGCGTCATCGATTGTCGCCACGACCCAGCCGCTCGGCGGCTCGCGCAGCAGAACGTCGGCCGTGGAGCCGATCCGCTCCGCGACCCGGCGGGCACGGTCCTCGAGGTCCGCGGCGTCCGCCCCGATCACGGTCCCGATCATGGCCGAGAACGGGATCGGATCGCGGCCGGCGCGCTCGCACGCCTCGGCGATCGTGGCGCGGCGGCTGCGGGCCTCTTCGATCGACGGGAACGGCGTGTTGTACTCGTCGGCGAACCGCGCGGCCATCGCCGTGCTTCGCGGACCCGCGCGGCCGCCCATGAGCAGCGGGGGATGGGGACGCTGGACGGGCTTCGGCTGGGCGTCGAGGTCGCGCAGGACGTAGTGCTCCCCGTCGAAAGAAAACGAACCGTCGCTCCAGGTTCCCATCAGCACCTGCAACTGCTCCTCCAGCACGTCCATCCGGACGCGAGTCGGCTCGAACGGAAACCCGTAGGCCTCGTGCTCGCCCTGGTGCCAACCGGCGCCGATCCCCAGGTCGATCCGGCCGCCCGACACGTGGTCGGCGGTGACCACGAGCTTGGCCAGCACGGAGGGGCGCCGGAAGCTTGCCGGCGAGACCAGCGTGCCGAGCCTGAGCGTCGTGGTCAGCGCGGCCAGCGCGTTGGTCGTGCCCCAGGCGTCGAGCGCGCCGCGCTCGGGGTGCTGCCCGTCGAGGTTCTGGTAGTGGTCGGAGCGGAACAGGGTGGGGATCCGGTGCTCCTCGCACGCGGCGGCGAGCGCTCGCCACTGCGGCCAGGTGACGCCCTCCTGACCTTCGATCATCAAGCAGAGATCCAAGCCGGGCCTCCTCGGGTCGGGGGGTCGCGATCGCTTGCGCCGGGCGGCGCAGGCATCACGACCGCGGTCGCGATCGCCACGCGCGGGGCGGCGATCGCCCAGGTGCGGCGGGGCGATCGTATTGCAAGCGTGCTTGCGTCTCGTTTCCGGCCGGTTGTCGACGTGCGCGCGCGCGACACTTGCAAGTTGTGACCACGTGGCGGCGCAGCCCCTTCTTCCGTTTCGACGTGGCGGTCGTGTCGGTCGTGGCGACGCTGATCGTCGCGCTCGTGCTCGCCGGCACCGGCGGCGGCGATCCGCCGACCCCCGGTGCCAACGCCACCACCGTGGCCATCGACCCGAGCGCGCCCGGGCCGGCGGTCCCGGCTGGGTTCGTCGGGCTGTCGGTCGAGTACCCGGCGCTCGAACCCTACGCCGGCTCAGATCCGCGCTCGCTCGACCCGGTGTTCGAGCAACTCGTGCGGAACCTGGCGCCGGGGCAGGCGCCGGTGCTCCGGATCGGCGGCAACAGCGCGGATCGGACCTGGTGGCCCGTGCCCGGCGTGAGCCAGCCGGCCGGCGTGACGTTTGACCTCACCCGTCAGTGGCTCGATGTGACCCACGCGCTCGCGGCGAAGCTCGGCGCGCACCTGATCCTCGGAGTGAACCTCGAGCAGGACAGCCCGCAGGTGGCGGCCGCGGAAGCGCGGGCGCTGATCAACGGGGTTGGCCGGCAATCGGTGAGAGCGCTCGAGCTCGGTAACGAGCCTGACCTGTACCCGGCGTTCCCGTGGTACAGATCCGGCGGCCACGCTGTCCTCGGCCGCCCGAAGGGCTACGACGAGGCCGCGTTCAGCCGCGACTTCGCCGGGTTCACCGGCGCCCTGCCGGACGTGCCCCTAGCCGGCCCCAGCCTGAGCGGGACGATGTGGACGCGCGATCTCGGTCAGTTCCTCGCCGCCGAGCCGAAGCTCGGGCTCGTGACGCTGCATCGGTATCCGCTTCAGGTGTGCTTGACCCCGCGCACCTCGGATCGCTACCCGACGATCGCCCGGCTGCTGTCGCCGGCGACGTCGACCGAGCTCGCCGACTCGTTTGCGCCCTCCGTGGCGCTCGCTCGCGCTCGTGGCCTGTCGCTCCGCGTCGACGAGCTCAACACGGTGTCGTGCGGCGCCGATCCGGCCGTCAGCAAGTCGTTCGCCTCGGCGCTGTGGGCGCTCAACACGTTGTTCGGGCTCGCGAGCGTCGGCGTCTCGGGGGTCAACGTCCATACGTTCCCGGGTGCGGGATACGAGCTGTTCAAGATCAGCCGCCAGGCTGGGCAATGGCGGGCCGCCGTGTCGCCCGAGTACTACGGCATGTTGTTGTTCGCGCAGGCGACGCCACCCGGATCTCACCTCGTGAGCGTCCACTCCACCAGCGTCCCGGGTGTCAACGTCTGGGCGACGCGCGCGGCCGACGGCACCGTTCGAGTGGTCCTCACGAACGAGGGCTCCAGCACGCATGAGCTCGCGGTGCGCATACCGGGCAAGTTCGACGACGCGACGCTGACCCGCCTCACCGCGCCGAGCGCAGGCTCACAGCGCGGAGTGACGCTCGGTGGCCAGAGCTTCGGAGCGCAGAGCACCACCGGGGTGCTGGCGGGACCCTCACAACGAGCCTCGGTGTCAGTAGACGACGGTCGCTACATAGTCGAGCTACCGCGGGTGAGTGCCGCGATGCTGGTTCTGTCACCACGCGGAACCGGCCATCGATGACAAGATGACTCCGGAGATGCCGGACGTACTGATTCACGGAGACACGGTGCGCCACCCGACGATGCGCCACGAGATCTCCCTGATTGTGCCCGACCCGTTCCTGTACGCAGAGGCTCGAGGCGAGCGCCATGTGGTCGTGAGCTCGCTCGAGCGCTCCCGCATCGAGGCGCTCGGCGACGGTCTCACCGTCCATGCGTTCGAGGAGTTCGGCTACGACGATCTCGTGTCATCCGGGACCGACCGCGCCGACGCGGTGCTCCAGATCATGGTCCGCGCTGCCGGTTCGCTCGGGCTCGAGCGCGCGGCGGTACCGAGCGATTTCCCGCTTGAGCTCGCCGACCACCTACGGGCCGCGGGAGTCGCGCTCGAGGTCGACCGCGACCTGTTCGAGACTCGCCGCCGCGTCAAGAGCGAGGCCGAGCTGGCTGGAATCCGCCGGGCACAGGCCGCCGCCGAGGCGGGCATGCGGGCGGCGGTCGAGCTGCTCGGAGGCGCCGAGCCGGCCGGGACGGGGCTGGTCGCCGACGGCGACGCGCTCACGTGCGAGCGGATAAAGGACGCGATCCGGGCCGCGGTCGCGCGCGGCGGCGCCAGCGCCGACGCACTCATCGTCGCCCATGGCGCGCAGAGCGCGTCCGGTCACGACATGGGCTCGGGGCCGATCCAACCGGGCGAGCCGGTGGTCATCGACCTGTGGCCGAACGACCTGGAGTCGGCGTGCTTTGCCGATATGACGCGGACGTTTGTGGTCGGCGAAGTGCCCGCCGAGCTGCGCAAGTACCACCAACTCACGCGCGACTCGCTCGGACGCTCGCTCGAAGCGGTTCGGCCAGGCGTCGCCGGCAAGGAGCTCCACCGCCTGTCGTGCGAGCCGTACGAGCGGGCAGGATTGCCGACGCAGCTGACCAAGGCGCCCGGACAGGTGCTCGAGGAGGGGTACTTCCACTCGCTCGGACACGGCGTCGGGCTCGAGGTCCACGAGGCGCCGCTGCTCGGACGGGCTCCCGACGTCCTCGTGGCCGGCGACGTGATTACGCTCGAGCCGGGCTGCTACCGCCCGGGCTTCGGCGGATGCAGGCTCGAGGATCTGGTGCTCGTGACCGACGATGGCGCCGAGCTGCTGACCGATTTCCCGTACGAGCTCGAGCCGTAGGCCGGACCGGCGCGTCCCCGAGCCGCCGGCGTTCGCCGTCGTCGGGGCGATATCGGCCAGAGTTCACGCCGTGGCGTTCCTCCACGCGATCTGCGGGGTTTGCCTTCCTGCGCCGGAGTCGCCCCGACCGGCGGCCACGCGGCTCGCGCCCGAGCCGCTTTACACCAAATAACGGTCGCCGGCCGGTGGTTCTCGCGGGCGACTGACGGCATCGGGCTGGGCGCGCTGAGATGATCCGCGGACCGCCGTGCTCGTCGACTTGCACGCCCATTTCCCGATGCACCTGCTCCCGGACGAGCAGCAGCGAACGCACGAGCGGGCGCGCACCTGGTGGCGTCAGCGGTGGCAGAGCAGGATGGTCGACGTGATCTCCCGGGTCGCGAACTATCAGGGTCCCGGGGGCGCACCGAGCGTCACGGAGAAGCTGATGCGAGATGGTGACGTCGGCGTCGCACTGTCGATGCTGTACCAGCCGTTCGACGAGATCGATCTGACTCAGAGCTACGGCGCGCCGCCACGGGAGAGCTACTTCAAGGACATCGTCGATCAGCGCCAGACCGTCGAGAACTACGTGGCCGACCATCGGTCTGAGGTCGCGATCGCCCACTCGGTCACCGAGCTCGACGCATTGCTTGACGAACGCGTCCCGATCCTGATTCACGCGATTGAGGGTGGGTTTCAGGTCGGTCGCGATTCCGCGGAGCTGCGACGCAACGTAAGGCAGCTCGCGGACCTCGGGATCGCGTACGTGACGGTCGCGCATCTGTTCTTCCGCGATGTCGCCACGAACGCGCCGGCGTTGCCGTTCCTGCCCGACTGGATCTACAACCGCGTGTTCCCGCAGGCAGATGACGAGGGCCTCACCGCGCTCGGACACGAGCTCGTCGACGCGATGGTCGACGAGGGGGTGCTGATCGACATCACGCACATGCGCACGCAGTCGATCCGCGACGTGCTGGCGCAGCTCGACGCTCGCGACCGGGCAAAGGAAATCCCCTTGATCGCGACTCACATGGCGTACCGGTTCGGCGGGCTTCAGTACTCGTTCGACGACGAGACCATCGCGGCCGTGGCCGCGCGCGGCGGGGTACTCGGATGCATTCTCAGCAAGCACTTCATAACCAGCGGCGTGCCCGGCGTCAGCTCCTCGGTCGAGGGGTCGCTTGAGGCGTTGTGCAGGCACATCGACAAGATTCGCGAGCTCACGGGGAGCTACGACCACGTGGCGATCGGCTCGGACCTCGACGGCTACATCAAGCCGGCGCTGCCGGGGCTCGAGGACATGGGTCGCATGACCAAGCTGCAGGCCCACCTGAGCGTCCGGTACGGCGCCGTCGACGCCGAGAAGATCTGCAACGGCAACGCGCTCAGGGTGCTGCGCGCGGGGTGGGGCCGCAAACGCGGTCGCCCGTAAGCCGCGTCGAGTGTGGCGTTGTGACCCATTGATCGAGTGGCGAGTTTCTCGGCTCACCGTGGTCGGCGACCGTCGAGGATCGCCGCCAGCGGCCGGGTGTTGACGACGTTCGCCATCGTCGCCCATCCGCGGCGCGCCGTCGCCACCGCGAGCGTCATGTTCTCTAGCCCGGCGACCGAGTGCGCGTCGGTCGAGCAGACGATGTCGACGCCGGCGCGCAGTGCTTCGCGGACGTGCTCGCCGCTGAGATCGAGACGGGGCGCGAGGCCGTTGACCTCGACCGCGATGCGCTGCTCGAGCGCGACCTCGAAGATCCGGTCGAGGTCGACCGCGTTCTCGGGACGGCGGTTGATGTAGCGGCCGGTCGGGTGACTGAGGCATCGCACGTACGGGTTGCGGAGCGCCGCCTCGACGCGCCGGGTCATCTCGGGCGCGGGCATCCGCTGGCCGCCGTGCACACTGGCCTGAACCCAGTCGAGCTCGGCGAGCACGTCGTCGGGGAGGTCGAGCCTCCCGTCGCCGAGGATGTCGCACTCGATCCCGGCCAGCACCCGGAACGGCGCCAGCAGCTCGTTGGCCGCTGCGATCTCTTGGGCCTGCCGGCGGACGTCGTCGGGGGTGAGGCCGCGAACCGCGCCGACCGCGGGCGTGTGATCGCAGATCGCGACGTAGTCGTACCCGCGGTCGCGAGCGGCGCGGGCCATCTCCATGACGCTCGCCCTGCCGTCCGACCAGGTCGAGTGGCAGTGCAGATCCCCGCAGATATCGGCGAGCTCGACCAGCGCCGGCGGCTCCCCGTCGAACGGGGCCTCGCGAAGCTCGGGCGGCAACCACGGTATCCCGAGCGACCGGTACACCGACTCCTCGTCGGGGCCGTCCGGGAGTGGCTCGAGCGCGTCGACGTACGCCCGCGAGCCGGTCGCTCGGAGCAGCGCGGTCCCGAACCGCTCGGGCTCGGCGGCGACGAGCTCGACCGGCACTCCCTCGACCGTGACTCCGACCGCGCGGCGCTCGCCGCGTTCCAGCAGGGCCACGATCTGCGGCAGCCCGGCGAACTGGTCGAGCACCGGCCCGGGGTCGCGGGCGGCGCGCACGACCGCTAGCCACTCGCACGAGTCGCGCCAGCGGCGCACGTCGCCCGCCGGCTCGCCGCCGACGGCGGCCGCGACCGCGCCGACGAGTTCGCGGGCGCGGTTGAGCAGCAGCCCCTGCCGTGGGCGCGGCTCGTCCTCGCGCGCGAGCGCCTCGAGCAGCAGCGTCTCGGTCTTGGCGCCGATTCCCGGCACGTCGCGCAGCCGACCCGATGCGGCCGCTTCGCGGAGCTCGTCGGCGGTCCGCACGCCGAGCGTGCGCGCGAGCTCCACCGAGCGCTTGGCGCTCAGGCCGAGATAGCGGCCGAGGCCGACGAGATCGGGCGACAGCTCGCGCTCGAGCTCGGCGAGCTCGGCGATCTGGCCGGTCTGCACGAGCTCGCGCAACCGCGCCTCGATCCCCGGGCCGATCCCGCGCAGCTCACGGACCCGGTTTCGGCGCACGAGGTCCTCCACCGGGAGCGCGGCACCCCGGATCGTCTCGGCGGCGCGGCGGTACGCGCGGGTCGTGTACGGGTTCGCCTCGACGAGCTCGAGCATCAGCGCGAACGTCTCGAGGCGATCAGCGATCTCGGTGTTGTCCACGAGCAGTAGTTTCCCGGCGGTGAGCAAGATCCTCATCACCGGCTCGGCCGATGGCCTGGGGCGGCTGGCCGCCCAGCAGCTCGTAGACGCCGGCCACGACGTCGTCCTCCACGCTCGCACCGGCCGCCGCGCGGACGATGCGATCAGGGCAACGCCGGGCGCATCCGATGTACTCGTCGGGGATCTGGCGAGCATCGCCGCGGTCCGAAGACTCGCGGAGTCCGCGGACGCGCTCGGGCGCTTCGACGCGGTCATCCACAACGCGGCCGTCGGCTACCGCGGACCCCGCGTCGAGACAGTCGACGGCCTCGCGCACGTGTTTGCGATCAACGTGCTCGCGCCGTATCTCCTGACCGCCCTGATCACCCGGCCCGATCGCATTGTGTTCCTGAGCTCGGGTATGCATCGTGGCGGGAATCCCGACCTGAGCGACTTGCAGTGGACGAAGCGGCGCTGGAGCGGGACGCAGGCGTACTCGGATTCCAAGCTGTTCGACGTCGTGCTGGCGCTGGCCGTCGCCCGGCGCTGGCCGGGAGTGCTCTCGAATGCGGTCGAGCCGGGGTGGGTTCCGACCAAGATGGGCGGGCCGGGCGCTCCGGACGACCTCGAGCTCGGCGCCGACACGCAGGCGTGGCTCGCGGTAAGCGACGACCCGGGCGCCACCGTGACCGGACGTTGCTTTCACCACCGGCGCGCAAGTCGCGTGCGCCCCGGCGGCCGCGCGCATCGAGGTTCAGGACGGGCTGCTCGACGCGTGCGCGGTCGCTGACGGGGTCGGGGTTCCCGCCGGGGTGATCAGCCCGCGTGCGAGGGCGCGGGCGCGGTGCCTACCGGCTCGCACGACGGGTCATCGATGTGGCGCGCCCCAAGCAGAGCGATCCCCACCGCCACCGCGCCGGCCGCGCCGCCGAAGGCGAAGGCCGCGGTAGCGCCGGCACTCTGGACGAGCGGGCCGGCGACGGCCGCGCCGAGGGCGGCACCGGTCGCGCCCGCGGTCTCCACCCACGAAAACGCCTCGGTGTGGGCCCCGGCGGGGGCGAACCGGTCGACCATCGCGTACACGCTCGCGGCGGTCGGGGCGATCGTCGCGCCGGCGAGCAGGATCACGGCCGCGATCGCGAGCACGCTGCCGGCGGCGAACACCAGCGCTCCGTGGGCGAAGGCGAGCGCCGCGAGGAGCAGGATTACGCCACCCGCGCGCCGCGCGCCGCCGCCGAGGCGAGTTGCGACGATACCGCCGAACAGGGACCCGAGGCCCCAGAGCCCGAGCAGCGGCCCGGCGGCTGCGGTGCTGCCGAGCGCCTTCGAGGCCGCGGTGACGCCGATTTCGGTCGCGCCGAACACCGCCCCGGTGCCGATCTCGATCAGCGCCAGCGTCAGGATCGCCTGCGAGCGCAGCGACCCGCCGCGACGGCGCGGCGCCCCGGGGTCGGGGCGCCACGCCCGCGATGCCGGCTGCGTCGCGAACGCGAGCGTCGCCGCGAGCATCACGGTCCCGGCGAATGCGAGCGCGGCGCCGGGCGACCAGATCGCGCCCACTCCGAGCGCGAGCGGCGGGCCGAGCACGAACGTGACCTCGAGCACCGTCGACTCGAACGCGAACAGCGCGGGCAGCCGGCTCGGGTCGGTGACCATCCCGGGCAGCAGGGTGCGGACGCAGGCCGACAGCGGCGGCGTCGACAGCCCCGCGGCGGCGGCGAGCGCCACCAGCGCTGCCGGCGGCGTGCTCGCGGGCGCGATCCCGGTGGCGACGAGCATCACTGCCGTCACGGTCGCGCCGACAACCAGGACCGCGGTCTGGCCGCAGCGGTCGACGAGTCGCCCGAGTAGCGGAGCCGCGACCGCGCCGGCGACCGCGTAGGCGCCGCTGACCGCGCCGGCGACCGCGAACGAGCCGGTCAGGTGCTGGGCGTTGACCAGCAGCGCGATGCTGAACATTGCGAGCGGTAGGCGCGCGAGGATCGAGCTTCCGAGCAGCGCGCGGGCACCGGAGGCCGAGAGAATCGAGGAGGTTGAGCGCTTGGTCGTCATCGTGCGCTGAATCTATGCCGAAAGCGGTTCACTGATAAGAGCCAATTCCGCGCGGATCTAGTGGACCGGTTACCGCGATCGGTGGCACGCCGGACCGGCCGGCACCGAGCCCGCTAGAGCAGGTCGCCGATCGCGGCGATCCCGCGCGCGATCGCGGCCTCGGTGAGGTTCCCGAAGCCGAGCACGAGCTCGGGAGGGCCGCTGCTTCCGTCGAAGCGGTACGAGCTCATTCCGTACAACCCGATCGAACGGGCCTGCGCGGCCTCCACGATCGCTTGCTCATCGGCATCGGGTCGGAGCCCGGCGACCGCGTGGAAGCCGGCGGCCACGCCGCGCAGCCCGACGTGGGGGGCGTGCTCGGCGAGCATCCGAACCAGGGTGTCGCGGCGCCTGCCGTAAACGTCGCGCATGCGCCGCAGATGGCGGTCGTAGCGACCCGATTCGATCAGCGTCGCCAGCGCGAGCTGCTCCAGCGTCGGCGACCCGCGGTCGCTCAGCCGCTTGTCCTCGACGACCGAGTCGAGTAGCCGCGCCGGGCACACGACCCATCCCAGCCGGAGCGCCGGCGCGAGCGACTTGCTGACCGTGCCGATCAGCGCGACCCGTTCGGGAGCCAGGCCCTGGAGCGCGCCGACCGGGTCGCGGTCGTAGCGGAACTCGGCGTCGTAGTCATCCTCGATGATCGTGGCGTCGCGCTCGCCGGCCCAGGCCACTAGCGCCTGGCGCCGCTCCGGGGCGAGCGCGGTGCCGGTCGGGAACTGATGAGTGGGCGTGAGGATCACCGCGCGGACGCCGGTCGCGGCGAGGGCCTCGACGCCGATCCCGCGCTCGTCAATCGGGACGGGCACCGCCTCGATCCCGAGGCGCGCGCAGATCTCGAGGTAGTCGTCATCCCCGGGGTCCTCGATCGCCACTCGCCGGATCCCGTCGGCGGCGAGCGATCGGAGCACGAGGTTGATCCCCTGGCCGAAGCCGCCGCAGATCACGATCCGGTCGGCGCCGGAGACGGTGCCCCGGACGCGTCGCAGGTACCCGGCGAGCACCTCGCGCAGGGACTCGATCCCGCGTGGATCGCCGTAGCCGAGCTCACGCGGGGTCGCGTCGCGGCAGCTGTCGCGCATCGCGCGGGCCCAGTCGGAGCGAGGGAAGCTCGTCAGATCGGGGACGCCGGGACAGAAGTCGACGGCGAGCCGAGGTGAGGGAACCGGGCCCGTCGACTCCGGGGCACTCGACGCGGACGGCGATGGCGGCCATGCCGAGGTGGCTGGGGCGAGCGCACCCGCCGCCACCCGCGTGGCGGAACCGGTCCGCGACGTGAGGAACCCCTCGGCCTGAAGCTGGCTGTAGCACTCGATCACGAGCCCCCGCGAGATCCCGAGCCCCGCGGCCATCGCCCGGGAGGACGGGAGTCGCTCGCCGGCCGCGAGCCGGCCGGAGCGAATCGCGTCGCGCAGCTCGCGCTCGAGCTGGACCCGCAGCGGCTCGGGGCCAGCGCGGTCGAGCGCCAGCAGCACGTCCGGCCCCAAACCGGCCCACTCGATCGGCATCGAACCGGATCGTACCGGTAGACCGGTTCGTGTCCCGGCCGCGAGTCGCATATGCTCGCCCGATGGCGGAACCCCGGTGGGCCACGTTCGATTGCTACGGGACGCTCGTCGACTGGAACGCCGGCATCCGCGCCGAGCTGGACCGGCTCCTCGGCTCATCGGCGGGCGGTGAGCTGATGTCTCGCTACCACGCGATCGAGCCGCGGGTTCAGAGCGAGCACCCGACCTGGAGCTATCGCGAGGTGATGGCGGCAGTTCTCGCCGAGCTCGCTTCCGACGCCGGGATCCTGCTCCCCGAGGACGAACGCGACGCGCTCGGCCGGTCGCTTCCCGGGTGGCCGGTGTTCGCCGAGGTGCCGGGCGCGCTACTGGAGGCGCACGATCGGGGCTGGAAGCTGGTGGCGCTGTCGAACACCGACCGCGACCTGATCGAAGCATCGATGAAGGAGATCGGCGTTCCGTTCGAGAGCGCGATCGTGGCTTCAGAGATCGGGTCCTACAAGCCGGCCCCCGGACACTGGCGGGCGTTCGAGGAGTCAACCGGCGCGGATCCCGCGCGGCACGTGCACGTCGCGCAGAGCCATTACCACGACATCGCGCCCGCCGACGCGCTCGGCATCCGCACGGTGTGGATCAACCGCCTGGGGGAGCGGGGCGACCCGGCCCCGACGCGTGAGCTGCCGGACCTCCGCGGACTGGCTGACGTCCTGGATGAGCTTGTTCCCGCATGAGAGCGGTCCAGGTCCTCCTGGTCTCGTGCGTCGGCTGGCTGCTCATCGCCGCGTCCGGCGAGGGCCAGGCGCCCACAATCCGCCCGGTTTCCGTACCGGCCGCCGGCCGCGCGGTCGACACGTCGCATCCGACCCGCGTCGTCGGACGCGGGACACCGGCTAGCTGCACCTCGGCCGCGGTCATCGTCGCGGTCCGCGCCGGCGGGATCATCCGCTTCTCGTGTGGACCCAAGCCCGTCACGATCAGGATGAACGCGACCGCGAAGGTGGTGAACACGAGCCGGGAGGTCGTCCTCGACGGAGGGGGACTGGTGACGCTCAGTGGCGAGGGGAGGCGCCGCATTCTCTACATGGACACCTGCGATCCGGCTCAGAAGTGGACGACGTCGCACTGCCAGGATCAGGCCAGCCCGGAGCTCGTCGTTCAGAACATGACGTTCACCGACGGGGATTCGACCGGGCACGACTTCGATGGCGGCGGCGGCGGCGCGATCTTCGACCGCGGTGGCCGGCTGCGGATCGTCGACTCGGTGTTCACGGACAACCGGTGCGAGCGCGACGGGCCCGACATCGGTGGCGCGGCGGTCCGGGCGCTGTCGCAGTACCGGAACCTTCCCGTCTACGTCACCGGCAGTCGCTTCGCCGGCAACGCGTGTAGCAACGGCGCCGCGCTGAGCAGCATCGGCGTGTCCTGGACGGTGCTGAACAGCCGCTTCACCGGCAACCGCGCGACCGGCGACGGCGCGAACCCGGCCGGACCCGGGACGCCGGGCGGGGGCAGCGGCGGCGCCATCTACAACGACGGCGATCTGATGCGGCTGACGATCGGCGGCTGCGTGTTCACCCGCAACCACGCCAACGAGGGCGGTGGCGCCATCTTCTTCGTCAGCGACGACCGCAGCGGCACGATGTCGATCACAGACAGCACGCTCGAGGACAACCCGAACGATCGGTTCCACACGCGCGGCCTTCCCGGGATCTTCTTCCTCGGAGCGCGGGCGCCGACGATCACCGGCTCCGTCCTGCGCTGACGCGCAGCACGTCGGGTGCACGGCGCCGTATCGCGTGGCGCTCTCGGCTCCGATGGGTTTGCGAGCACCGGGATCGGGGTTGACACGAGTAGGCGCTCGCGGCGGCCGGCGCGCGCTGGTCTTTCCGGCGTCGCCTATGCGGTTCGCCCGAAACCGCCGACGCCCCGGGAGACTCCCGGGACATCAGCATCCACCAAATGCTTATGTCCCCGAAGTTGCGACGGGCGCGGAGCTTTCGGGCCTTGTTCATGGCGGAGCGGACGCAGACCGAAGCCGATGACGATGTCGTTCGACAACGCGGCCCGGCTCCTGACGTCGGGCTCACCGCACGGACGCGGCTCCTGATGCCAGGCTCACCGCACGGGCGCGGCTCCGGGTACCAGCCCCGCGAGCTCGGAACGGCTGCGCACCCCGGTCTTCGCGTAGATCGCCTTGAGGTGGTCCTGAACCGTCCACGGCGAGATCACGAGCTCGGACGCAATCGCCTTTGCCGAGCGGCCCTCGACCACGAGCGAGGTCACCTCGCGCGGGTCTCGGGACGATTCGCGACGTGAACAAGAAGCACAGGCGGAAGTAGCCGCGGGCGCTCGATCCGCGGGGACGCCTACCAGGTCAGCCCGTCCCCGCGGGTCGTCGACGCGCTGCGCGGAACCGACCCTTGACATGCAGCTGCTCGGCTGCATATAATCATGCAGCCATATGGCTGCGTATTCGGACAGACGGGAGACCGACGAGGTATTCAAGGCGCTCGCTGACCCGAGCCGGCGCCGGCTGCTCGACAGCCTGAACGCTCGCAACGGGCAGACCCTGCGTGAGCTGTGCGCCGACATGGACATGGCCCGCCAGTCGGTCAGCAAGCACCTTGGCGTGCTCGAGGCGGCCAACCTCGTGACCACGCTGTGGAGGGGGCGCGAGAAGCTCCACTACCTCAACGCGGCTCCCATCAACGAGATCTCCGAGCGCTGGATCGATCACTACGACCAACAGCGGGTCCGCGCCCTCGCGGACCTCAAGCAAGCATTGGAGAACCCCACCGTGCAAAAGCCCACATTCGTCTACACGACCTACATCCAGACCACGCCGGAGACGCTCTGGCAGGCGCTGACCGACCCGGCGTTCACCAAGCGCTATTGGGACGTCTCGTTCGAGACCGACTGGACCGAGGGATCCGCGATGGTCTGGGACAACCACGGCGCCCTCATCGCCGACCCCGGCCAGGTGGTGCTCGAATCCGATCCCGGTAGGCGATTGTCGTACACGTGGCACAGCTTCACCCCGGAGCTCGGCGACGCGATCGGGTTCGGCGACGAACTGCTCGCCGCGCTGGCGGCCGAACCTCGGTCCAAGGTCACGTTCGAGATCGAGCCGGCCGGCGACGCGGTGAAGCTGACCGTCGTACACGACGGCTTCGACCCGGGAAGCAAGGTCGCCGAGACCGTCAGCGGAGGCTGGCCGAAGGTCATCGCCAATCTCAAAACATTGCTCGAGACAGGGGAGCCTCTCCCGATCGAGATCGGAAGGCGTCAGTCGCGGACCGTGGTGTCGAGTTCCAGCTGAGACGCCGAGGGCTCGAGCGGCTCGTCGCTCACCCCCGGCTCGTCTATCGCCCGCGGCCGACCGCGCTTGGACCAGTGCGTGCGGACCTCGTGGGCACGGCAGCTTCTGTAGGTGACGCGCTTGTCGAGCGGCTGGACCGCGAGGCCGCCCGGCGCCTCGCCGGTCACGAGCGCGTGGAAGCGGCGGCCGAGGCGATCGACCTCGACTATGTCCCCGGTCTGGATCGCGGAGAGTCGCACCGCGGCAAGGTTACGAGCGGCCGGGGACGTCGCCGTCGAGGAAGCCGATCGCCTCGGCGATGGTGCGGGGAATGGCGGTGACCGTCACGTGTCCGCGCTCGGGCTGGAGCACCAGCCGGCAGCCGGGAATGAGCCTGGCGGTCTCCTCGAACAGCCCGCGCTCGTAGAAGCGGTCCCGGCCGCCCGCGATCAGCAGCGTGGGACTCCGCACGACTGGACAGGCCGCGAGGTCGAACCCGTCCTCGGCCTCGATCGTCGTGGCCATGTCATCCAGATCCTCGACTCGGAACAGCCGGGTACCGATCGTCCATGCCACCGCACCGGCGAGGTAGCGGCCCCGCCACGGCGGAACGATCTCGGCGGCCGCCACCGCGAGAGCCCGACGCGGGGCCCCCGCGCGCACTCGTGCCGCGACCCGGCGCTGGGCCGAACGGGCGGTGCCGCCCAGCCGGCAGGCGGTGCTGATCAGCACCAGGCGATTGACCGCGCCCGGATGGTCGGCCGCGAGCTGCTGCGCGATGCTGCCCCCGGTGGACACGCCGAGGACATCGACCGGTGCGTCGAAGGCGTCCGCGAGCGCGGCCGCGTGCTCGGCCGCGAGCGCCCGCATGCTCAACGGGACGGGCAGCCCGGGACGCCGGTTGACGTAGAACACCCGTCGGCCGGTCGTCCACGGCTGGAGCGCCTGCTCGTGCAGGCGGCGCATCGGCCCCGGCGCGACGCCGGCGTCCGGTGAGAGGCCGGCGAGCACGATCAACGGTGGCCCATCTCCCGCGATCAGGCACGGGTAGCGTCCGATCGCGCCCTCGCGCACTGGCACTGGGGCTCGCCGTGGTTGCGCTACGACGAGCTCCCGGCGTCCTCGAGCTCGGGCGGGAGCGCCTTCGGCCCGTCGGGATACAGGAAGGCGAGCGTCTCGGCCGTCATCTCGAGCGTGTTGGCCGCCTCGCGCGGGGCACCGACCATCAGCCACAGCTGATCGGCGTCGGTGTCGTTGAACACCTGGCGGACCGTGTCCGGGTCGACGAGCACGGCGCTGAGCGGCGTCAGCGTGTGCGGGTCACCGCCGACGCGGATCCGGCCGGTTCCCTCGAGCAGCACGTACAACTCGGCGGTCTGAGCGTGGCGGTGGCGCGTCGACGCCTGACCCGGCGCGAGACGCCACAGCCGCGCGCCGAGGGTCTCGGCCTCGAGCTGTTTGCCGAGATCCGTGTTCTGAACCCCCATCTGATTCGACGGGCGCCAGAACGCGTCCTCGGACCGGAGCAGCCGGTACCCCATGCCTGCCGGGCAGCCTAACGAGGAGCGGGTCAGCCGGCGAGGATCTTCGCCTTCTGGGCGGCGAACTCCTCGTCGGTGAGGATGCCCTGGGACTTCAGCTCGCCGAGCTCCTTGAGCTGCGTGATCGTGTCCTGTTCCCCGCCGGCCGGCGCGGCGGGTGCCGGCGCCGGCGCCTGCTGCGGTTGCGCTGCCGCTCGGCCCTGCTCGGCGTAGTACTGCTGCTCGTCCTGCGTGGCCCAGCGATTGGCCTGGCGTCGGCTGACGCCGTTGGATACGGCCGTCCACGTTCCGGCGAAGACGGCGGTCCGGGCCATTCCGCGAAGTAGTCCTGGCATGTCGGTTCCTTTCTACTGGGCTGCGGCCTCGGTGGCCTCGAGCGCATCCATGAGAGCCTGCACGCCGATCCGCTCGTTGGCGATGACCACACCGCCGTTACGGTGAACGGCGCTGACGAATGGGGCGGCCCAGCGATTCTCGTAGACGATCAGCACCGCGGCGCTTCCCGGCTCGATCTCGGCCGCGGCCATCGCTGCGTCGTCATCGTGGAGCAGTCCCGTCGACGCTCCGGCGAATGCGGTCAGGTCGCCCGCCGTTTCCTCGTCGAGGTCGGCGAGATCAAATCCCGAAAAGGTTCCATCCTCGTCCTTGCGCACGAATAGCGCGTCGAGCACCCGGATGATCCCGCGGTCGACGAGGTCGAGGAGGATCGGGATCGCATCGCCGCTCATCGGGGCCTCCGGGGGATAGCCGATTACGACTACGTCGATCGGGCCGTGCGCTTCGTCGCTGGTTTCCATCTACGCACCTCCAGGGTCTCGGGTCGGCGGCCGTCCGGCCGTGACCGAGACTCGACCACGCCCGGGCCCCGATCGCATCACCCGTTGCGTATTACGTCAGGTCGGGAGCGCCAGGCCCACGAGGTAGGTGGCGCCGCCCACGATCACGCCGGCGAGGGTCATCTCGAGTCCGGCCGACCACCAGGTCCGCAGCGTCACCAGCGACTTCGCCGCGCCCACGAGGAAGTGCGCGACCAGCGACACGACCGCAGCCAGGACGATCGCGACGGTGCCGGTCGTGAAGATGAACGGGATCACCGGGACGATCGCGCCGAGCCCGGTCGACACGCCGGCCGCGAGCGCCGCCTGCTTGGGGTCGCCACGGTCGCCGGCGATCCCGAACTCCTCGGCGGAGAGCGCGCGGAGCATCGCGTCGGGCTGCCTGGAGAGCTGCTCGGCCATCGCGTCTGCCGTCGCCTCGTCGATGCCCTTCAGCTGGTAGAACAGCGACAGTTCCTCCCGCTCCTCCTCGGGGTGCTCGGTGATCTCCTGGCGCTCGCGCTCGATATTCGCGGCGCCGACCTCGGCCTCGGATCGCTCGGCGAGAAACGCGCCGGTGGCCATCGAAAGCGCCGACGCGACCGCCGCCGAGACCCCGGCCGTGAGGACGAAGCTCGACCCCCCGGTCGCGCCGGACACCCCGGCCACGATCCCGAACACCGCCGCAAGGCCATCGTTGGCTCCGTAGATCGCGCCGCTGATCCAGCCACCGCCGGTCCGGTGCCACTTCTCGCGGCCGAGCAGCTTGTCGAGGCGCTCCTGCGCGGGGTGAACCGGTGCCTCGGCCTGAACGCCGTCCTCCGACCGGGCGCGCATGTCGCTCACGGTGTGCGAGTGCGCTCGCTCCTCTTTGCGGATGTCGTGCAGGAGCGCGTCGGTCGCGGCGTCGCCGGTGGGCCTCTTGTACAGGTCGCCGACCTCCTCGTCCTCGGCCGCCTCGCGCGCGGCCAGGAGCCGGTCGACGGGCGCAATCCGCGCCTGGAGTCGCGTCCACAAAGACAGTTGCACGCTATCGGGCGCGGGAACGTCGATCGACAGCTCGGCCATGCGTGCCTCAAGCCGCTGCCGATGACGCAGCCTCTGCCTCGGCCATGCGCCTCAGGACCTCCGCCTCGCGCGGCGGCATTCGCGCCGCGATCAGCTCGTAGATGCGGCCGGCCTCGACCTCGCCCCGCCATGCCTCCAGCAACCGTTCGCGCACCTCGGGAGAAGCGACGTCGGCGGCGTTCGCGCTCATCGAGTGTCAGAGTAACCAGCGGACGCGTGTGTGAGTTAACACGTCTGTCACACCGCATCGCATGTGTGAGTTCTAATGCTCGGAGGGTTTGAACTGCGACGCGGACCAGGCGCGCGCGATCGCGGCGCCGAGCTTGCAGTTACCGCGCACGATCTCGAGGTTGACTGCCACGCTCGTACGGTCGGTGTGCTCGTGGATGTACTCGAGCAGGAACGGCGTGATTTCCTTGCCACGGACGGACCCAGCCTCGGCGGCGTCGAGTGCATCGGAGAGCAGGCGGTCGTGCAGGGCGGGGTCGAGTTGCACCGGCCTCCGGCAGCGGGTTCGCGACGAGGATCCCGCCGGGAAGGCCGAGCGTGTCGGCCGCGTGCATCACCTCGGCGATCTCCTCGGGAGTGGTCACCGAGAAGTCGACCGTGTAACCGCTGTCGGTCAGCCAGAAAGCGGGGAACCGGTCGGTGCCGAACACGAGCACGGTGACGCTCAGAGTCTCCAGTCGCTCCAGCGTCGCGCCGATGTCGAGGATCGACTTGACGCCGCCGGAGACGACCGTGATGCGACAGCTCCCGAGGATCCCGAGGTCGGCCGACTCGTCGAAGGTGGTATCGGCGTTGCGGTGGACGCCGCCGATCCCGCCGGTCGCGAACACGCGGATGCCTGCCTGCGAGGCGAGCAGCGCGGTGGCGGCGACGGTCGTTCCGCCCGTCGCGCCCTGGGCCATCGCCACCGCCAGGTCTCTGGCGCTGAGCTTCAGTGCGCCCTCAGCACCCGCCAGGCGCTCGAGCGCGGCGGGCTCGAGACCGACGTGAGCGACCCCGTCGAGCATCGCGATCGTCGCCGGCACCGCGCCGCAGTCCGCGACGGTCCGCTCGAACTCGAGCGCCGCCTGGACGTTGTCGGGCCGCGGCAGGCCGTGCGTGATGATCGTCGATTCGAGCGCGACGACGGGATCCCCGGCCGCAAGCGCCCCAGCGACTCGCTTGGACACGACGACCCCTCGCGCGGCGGAGCTCACCGACTCACCGTACCGTCGTCTCCTCGCCGGCGTTCGAGCACGTTTGCGATGCGCGACCCCCAGAGCACGATCGCGATCCACGTCGCACCGATCAGCCACCCCGCGATGACGTCGGTGGTCCAGTGCACCCCGAGATAAACCCGGGACCATCCGATGCCGGCCGCGAGGACGAACGCGACGCCTTTCGCGGCGCGGCCCGCGCCCGCGGCGAGGGCGGCGACGACGAATGCCAGCGCCACGAACGTCGCCAGCGATTGCGTCGCATGCCCCGAGGGAAACGATGTGGATGTCACCTTCATCAGCCAGATAGCGGCCGGCGGACGCGGCCGGTGCACGAAGTGCTTGATCAGGTTGTAGAGCAACGAGCGCCCCGCCCCAGCCGGCGGCGAGGAACCCTGCCAGCAACAACCGCCGCCGTCCGAGGAGCAGCAGCGCTGCCACACCGGCCACCGGCAGCAGGATCTTCTGACTGCCGATCGCGGAAAGCAACCGGGCGAGCGTGGTCAGGCCTCCGGTCCGGTGCGCGACGACCCACGTCGTGATCGAGCTGTCGAACGAGGTCGACCCGTCCGGCCGTTCGGCCAGGCGGAGCAGGTCGCCGCACAAGACCCCGACGACCAGAATCGCGGCGAACCACCCGACCGTCACAAACGCCAGCAGAGCCGGCGTGGTCGCCCTTCTCGCCAGCCAGGCCACGTCACAGAACCTATCCGAACGGCTGCCGTAGGAGCCGGAGCGTGATGATGTCGGCATGGCAGCCGAGAGCGCCGCAGTCCCGGAGCGCACGCCCCCGTCCATCTGCACGATCGGCGATCTGATCCTCGACGTGATCGTCCTGCCGGACCGCCCGCTCGCGCCCGATGCCGACACCCCGGCGACGATCCGCCTCGCCGCAGGCGGTCAGGCCGCGAACGTGGCGGCGTGGGCGAGCGCCCTGGGCGCCCGAAGCCGGCTCATCTGCAAGCGGGGCAACGACGTCTCTGCTCAGCTGGCCGCCGCCGAGCTCGCCCGTTACGGCGTCGAGATCTGCGGCCCGGTGGTGGAGGGTCGCGGCGCGGTGGTCGCCTCGGTCCGCGACGCGGTGGGGGGGCGGACGATGGCGTCGGACCGGGGGGTGGCCGCGCTTCTGCACCCCTCCGAGATCGATGCGGCGTGGGTGAAGTCGTGCGACGTACTGCACGTGTCGGGCTACTGCCTGCTCCGCGAGCCGATGGCCGAGGCCGCGATCGAGGCCGCGCGGCTCGCCCGGCGCGTCACCGTTGATCTGGCCTCGGCTCGTGACATCGAGCTGCTCGGGGCGGAGCGGTTCGCCGCTCGTTTGGACGCGCTCGCTCCTGATCTTGCCTTTGCCACCGAGGCCGAGCGGGCCGCCGTCCCCGACTTCGACGCGCCCTGGGTGATCAAGCTCGGCGCGCGGGGCGCGAGCTTTCCCGAGGGTCTCTACCCGGCCCCAGGGGTCGACGTGCTCGACACCACCGGCGCCGGCGACGCACTGGCCGCCGGGTATCTCGTCGGCGGCCCCGCACTGGCGATCGAGGCCGCCGGGCGGAGCGTCGGCCTGATCGGCGCGATGCCGTCTGACCTGTGAAACGCCTAACCAGCGCCCGGCGTGGTTATGTCGCTGAAAACGAACCCGTCGCGCTCGACGATCTGACCGACCTTCACTGCGATCGGCGCCTGGAAGATCGGTCCGGCATGGACGAACGTGTGGAACTCGCCGTTCTCGCCGCAGGGATCGACGCCGGCGGGAAGATCGTCGAGCAGCCGATCGTCGAACCGGCGGCCGGCGAACGACCCGTCGAGCTTGCTCGGATCGACGCACGCGATGATCGCCTCGAAGCCCGCCGCGACGAACTCGCGCGCGAGAGCGGCGGTGTCGCGGTGCCAGATGGGAAAGCACGCTCGCTTGGCGACGATGGCCAGGCGGCCTTCGCGGTAGGTCCGGATGTCCTCGAGGAACAGGTCGCCGAACGCGACCGCGTCGACGTCCCGGAGCGGCTCTGACGCGAGCGCTTTCGCCATGCGCCGCTCGTAGACGTCGTTGGTGCACGCCACCGGTATCTCGACCTCGACGAGCGGAACTCCGGTCGCGCGAGCCTGAAGCGCGAGCAGCGACCGGCGGACGCCGTGCATCGAGATGCGGTCGTAGACCTCGGTGACGGTCGTGATCAGCGCCCGCGGAACGACCCCGTGCTCGCGACCAAGGACCCACAGCGCGAGCGCCGAGTCCTTGCCGCCGCTCCACGACAACGCGACGTCGTTCGAGGCCGCGGCGTCAGGTATCACCCGATCAGGGTGATGTCCCACCCGGGGTACGTCCGCAGACTCAGGCAAGATGCGAGCAACACGCGCGCTGTGGTTCATGGTCCGAACCCGGCGGTCAAGCCCCCGGACAAGATAGGAGTCAACTGTGGCGCTGCCCATCGCCTCTTCGTACCCATTCCTCGACATCCTGTGGACGACACTCATCTTCTTTGCGTGGGTGATCTTCATCTGGATCGCGATCACCGTGCTGATCGACGTATTTCGCCGCCACGACATATCGGGATGGGGTAAGGCGGCATGGGTGATCTTCGTCGTGATCCTGCCGTGGATCGGGGTGCTGTTCTACTTGATCTTCAACCACGACGGGATGGCCGAGCGGCGGATGAAGGATGTCCAGACGAGCCAGGACCAGTTCGACGCGTACGTCCGCCAAGCGGCCGGGTCCGGCGGCTCGGCCGGCGAGATCGAGAAGGCCAAGGCGCTGCTCGACAACGGAACGATCAACCAGCAAGAGTTCGAGGCGCTCAAGGCGAAGGCCCTCGCCCACTAGGGGCGCGGCAGGCCCGTCGGCACGCTGAGCCGGCGGGCGTCAGGCGGCGGGGTCGCGAAGGCTGCCGATGCCGAGTGACCCGTCGCCCGGCTCGGCGGCCGGCGCCTCGGCGTCGCCGACATCGGCGTCGCTCGCTCCGGGGTCATCGTCGGGCGAGGCTCTCCAGTAACTCCCCCGACGGGACGAAGAACAGAGTGCCGGTCAGCGCCGTCGAGAAGTCGAGGATCCGGTCCGTGGTACCGGGCGGGTCTCCGATGAACATGTTGGTCAGCATCTGCTCGATCAGCTTGGACGTCCGTGCGTACGCGATGTAGTACGTGCCGAACTCGGCGGCGCCGACGCGGCCGAATGGCATGTTGAACCGCATGATCTGGCGCTCCTCGCCGTCCGGACCCGTGATCACGTTCAGCGCGAGGTGAGAGTTGGGGGGTTTGTCCTCGTCCGGCAGTTCGATGTCGTTCAGCTTGGTGCGACCGATGGCCAGTTCCTGCTCCTCGGTCGACAGCGCGTCCCACGCGCGCAGGTCATGGACGTACTTCTGCACGATCACATAGCTGCCGCCGGCGAACGCCGGATCCTCGTCTCCGATCAGGACGGCTTCGCCCGCGGCCTCGCCCTCCGGATTCTCGGTGCCGTCGACGAACCCGAGCACGTCCCGCTCGTCGAAGGACCGGAACCCGTGCACCTCGTCGACGACCTCGGCCACGCCGCGGAGCCGGTCGGTGAGTCGCTGCGCCAACTCGAAGCACACGTCGAACCGATGCGCCCGGATGTGAAACAGCAGGTCACCGGGGGTCGCGACCGCCCGGTGGCGTGCTCCACTCAGCTCGCGGAACGGGTGAAGGCCGGCCGGACGCGGGGCGCCGGTCAGCCGATCCCACAGGCTGGCTCCGAGGCCGACCACGAGCGTCAGCTCCGCCTCGGGCACGCGAAATCCGACCGAGCGCTTCAGCCCCGAGGCGTCTGCGAGAACATCGGCGATCGCCACTTCGGCGCCCGGGGCCACCGTCAGCACCAGGAAGATCGCTGCTTCGGTCGGGATGCTGAGGATCGGCTGAGATTCGGGCGCGGGCACGCTGGGCGCAACATACGGCATTGCGGTCACCTCGCGGCAACCGCACCGAATTCAGATTGAGTTGTGGCGCGGGCGACAGCTCAGGTCGACGGCGCCATCGGGTCCTCGCCCGGGGCCGACCCGATCTCGCCTCCCTGGGTGGGATCCTCGTACTCGGCCTGCCCTGTCTCGGCGCCTTGTGTCGGGTCCTCGCGCTCCTGTTCGCCCCGCTCCGCGCCGAGCGTCGGATCGGCAGTTGAGTCCGGCGCTCCGGGCCCCTCCGGGTCCTCCCCCGCGGCCGCGCCGCGTTCGGTGCCCTGGGTGGGGTCTTCGCTGAACGACATGTGTTTGCTCCTCTCCGGCCAGTCGAACCATGCTTCGCGCTCCGCTCCCAACGAGCAGAAACCTGCCGGCTGGTTTACCACCGAAACCCCGTCCTGACAACAACCGCCGCGGAACCGATCCTGCCAGTCCGAAGGTCTTAATGGGCGTGATGACAAAGGAAAGGACCAGACTTATGAATCTCCCCTACGGTAACCCTGAGAGTCCGGGCGACGCGGCCGTAGCCGATCGCCCCGCTGCCGACGGGTTGGAGCGCGCGACCTTCGCCGCGGGCTGTTTCTGGGGTGTCGAGGCCTCGTTCCGCGAGATCGAGGGCGTGGTGAAGACGAGCGTTGGCTACACCGGCGGGACCACAGGCAATCCGACGTACGAGCAGGTGTGCTCGGACACGACCGGCCATGCCGAGGCGGTCGACGTGTGGTTCGACCCGGCGCTGGTCAGCTATGACGAGCTGCTGAGCGTGTTCTGGACGATCCACGACCCGACCACGCGCAACCGGCAGGGCTGGGACTTCGGCAGTCAGTACCGCTCGGCGATCTTCTTCCACGACGCCGAGCAGGAGCGAGTGGCGACCTCCTCGCGCGATGACCGTCAGGCCAAGGGAAAGCGGCCGATCGTGACCCAGATCGTCCCGGCACCCGAGTTCTACGACGCCGAGGACTACCACCAGCGCTATTTCGAGAAGCACGGCGGCGCGGCCTGCGCCACGACGGTGCGCTAGCCGCCGAAGCCGACTAATCGCTTATGCGTCAGCCCTCCTCGAGCCGCAGGTATGGCTCGAGGAGGACTCGCAGCTGCATGCGGCCGCGGTGGAGGCGGCTTTTGAACGCGGCCTCGCCGATGCCGACGATCTCGGCGGCGTCGCGAGTGGAGAGGCCCTCGATGTCGCGCAGAACCACGGCGGCGCGCCACTCCATCGGAAGCTGTTCGAGCGCCATTTCCAACGTTTGCTCGAACTCATGATCGAGCGTCTGGGCCTCTGGGCCGAGGCTCGGGGACTCGGGCAGCGACACAATCGGGTCATCGCGGTCAGGATCGGCTTCGGCGCGCGGAGGCGGTCGGCGGGAGAGCCGGCGCTGAGCCTCGTTGAACGCGATCCGGTACAGCCAGGTCGAGAACTGCGAGCGCCCTTCGAAGCGCGCGAGGCCGCGCCAGGCGCGAAGGAACACCTCCTGGGCCACCTCGTCGGCCTCGCCGGCGTCAAGCCCGAACCGCCGCAACGCCCCCTGGACGCGGTCGGCGTGAAGCATGACGAGCTCGGCGAACGCCTCCTCGTCGCCGTCGCGGGCTCTTCGAATCAGCTCGTTCTCGGAGCTCGGCCCGCCGGTCACCGCGGGTTTATACCGCGCCCTAACACCTGTCCGGCGGGCGCCACGCGAACGTGCGCCCGCCGAAGCCCGCCTTGGCCTAGCTCTCGTCGAACTCGAGCGAGCAGGAGTTGATGCAGTAGCGCTCGCCGTTCGCACCGGGCCCGTCGGGGAATACATGACCAAGGTGGCCGCCGCACGCGGCGCAGTTCGCCTCGATCCGGTGCATGCCGAAGCTGTGATCGTCGACGAACTCGACGTTGGCCCGGTCCGCCGGCTCCGTGAAGCTCGGCCAGCCGGTGCCTGACTCGAACTTCGTCTGCGACGAGAACAGCTCGGCGCCACAGCCGGCGCACCTGTACGTCCCGTCGCGCTTCTCGTGCACGAACGCGCCGGTGAACGGCCGCTCGGTGCCCTTCCGGCGCAGCACGTCGTACTGGTCCGGCGTCAGCTGCTCGCGCCACTCGCTGTCGGTCTTCTCGACGCGGGCGGGGGCAGCCTCGTTCTGGGTGTGAATGTGCTTGTTCATGTCTCGTT
Source organism: uncultured Solirubrobacterales bacterium (assembly GCA_963849675.1). Lineage (GTDB taxonomy): Bacteria > Actinomycetota > Thermoleophilia > Solirubrobacterales > Solirubrobacteraceae > Palsa-465. The sequence continues at coordinate 734,293 of CAWKIW010000004.1, forward strand.
TGACCCGTCGAAGCCGCGCAACGGTTCAGTCAACGCGCCGGCGGCTCGGTCAACCGCACGCGCACCGACGCGGCGATCTGGACCGCGTCGACGCTGCCGCCGAGCGCTGGCAGCCGATGCAGGCCGTCAACGACCGCGCGCAGGCCTGCCAGCAGACGACGGCACTCGTGGCATTCGCCGAGGTGGTGCTCCATCCGTCCTCGCGCACCCGTCGCGAGCTCCCCGTCGAGGTAGTCAGACATTCGGTCGGGCGCCCACTCATGGTCGCGCGCGAAGCTGCTCATCTGACTTCCGACCCGGTCAACGACCAAAGAGGTTCGCAGAAAGCTCGAGGGACCATTAGTCCCGGCCGGGGAACGACTAGTTTGGGAGCGGATCGCAGTCTCGACGGTACGCGGCCGCCACCACCTAGGAGGATTCGAGATGCCCAAGCTGATCTATTCGGCAATCGCCTCGCTCGACGGCTACGTCGAGGACGCGCAGGGCGGAATCGACTGGGCGGCCCCGGACGACGACGTCCACGCGTTCGTCAACGAACTCGAGAGGGGGGTCGGCACCTATCTGTATGGGCGCCGGATGTACGAGACGATGCTGTCCTGGGAGACCGTGAGCGCGGGGCCGGAGCAGTCGGCGGTCAGCCGTGAGTTCGCCGAGATCTGGCGCGCGGCCGACAAGATCGTGTACTCGCGCACCCTTCAGACCGTGTCGAGTGCGAAAACGCGGATCGAGCGCGACTTCCATTCCGCCGCGATCCGGCAGCTCGTCGAGACCTCCGACGCCGATGTCACGGTCGGCGGCGCCGAGCTGGCCGGGGAAGCGATGAGAGCGGGGCTGGTTGACGAGTGCCAGCTGCTGCTGGCGCCGATCATCGTCGGCGGCGGGAAGCGCGCGCTGCCGGAAGGTGTCCTGGCGCGCCTCGAGCTGCTCGACGAGCGGCGCTTCGCCGGCGGTGTGGTCCACCTCCGCTATCGGGTGCGCGGATGAGAGGCGGTCAGTGGAGATTGGCGTGCGGCCGATGCGCGTGCACCGCGGCAGCGGAGTACCGAGACTGGATCGCGCGAATCTGGGCGGCGTAGGCCTCGCACGAGGACTCTTCTCGGTCGAGCGCCGCCGTGTAAGCCGCGAACGCGACGGCTCGATCCGGCGCCGGAGCCTCGAGGAAGCGGTCGTAGGCAGCCCGCACGTCCCAGCACGCGGTTCGCCAGTCGCAGTACAGCTCGATCATCCGATCGACCAGGTCCGGGCGGATCTCGGTGCTCATAACGGGCAGGCTAGGTCGTCGCTGGCCCGGGCGGAAGGTCCAATCCGTGAACCGTCGACAGGACCAACGCCGGCCATCCCGCGTTCCGTCCGGGCGGACGCGTCTTAGGATCTCGGGCCAGTGGACATCCACCTCGAACTGGATCGAGCGGCCCCGTTGCGGGCTCAGCTCGAGCGGGAGTTGCGCAGGGCGATCCGCTCCGGCCGGCTGCGTGCCGGCGCCAAGCTGCCGCCGAGCCGCCTGCTCGCCGACGAGCTGCGGGTGTCGCGCGGGGTCGTGGTCGAGGCGTACTCGCAGCTGGTCGCCGAGGGTTATCTCGTAGCCCGCTCGGGAGACGGGACGCGGATCGCCGACGGCCTCGCGCAGCAGCCGCCGGCGCGGCGCGCCCCGTCCGGGGCGGCGCGCCGCGTTCGGTACGACCTGCGAAGCGGTATCCCCGACCTGTCCTACTTTCCCCGGCGCGAGTGGCACTCGGCGATGGCGAGCGTCCTGCGCGACCTGCCCGATGCAGCATTCTCATACGGTTCGCGCCGGGGCCTGCGTCAGCTGCGCGTCGCGCTGACGGAATATCTCGGGCGCGTGCGGGCGGTTGTCGCCGAGCCCGAGCGGGTGTTCATCTCCGCGGGGGCCGCGCCCGCCATGGGCGTCATCTGGCAAACGCTGCGACAGCGTGGCGCGGCTCGCGTGGCCGTCGAGGATCCGGGGTGGCGGGCGATCCGGGACACGGTCGAGCAGGCCGGGCTCGAGGCGATCCCGGTCGCGGTCGACGAGAACGGTCTCGACGTCGGTCAGCTGGAGCGCGTCGCGGTCGACGCGGTGGCGCTGTCTCCCGCGCACCAATATCCGACCGGGGCGGTTCTGGCTCCGGTCCGTCGAGCGCAGTTGATCGCCTGGGCCCGTCGTCGAGGAGCGCTAATCGTCGAGGACGACTACGACGCGGAGTACCGCTACGACCGCGAACCGATCGCGTCCCTCCAGGGGCTCGCGCCGGACTGTGTCGCGTACGTCGGGACGGCCAGCAAGACGCTGGCGCCGGGGGTGCGGCTGGGATGGGCGCTGGTTCCAAGTCACCTCGTCGGCGAGATGGCGGCGCAGCAGGGAGTCGCGCGCGCGATACCGAGCGTCCTCACCCAGGCCGTGTACGCGACGCTGCTCGAGCGTGGCGAGATCGACCGCCACCTCCGCCGTACCCGTCGCGTATATCACTCTCGCCGGAATGCTCTGATCGGAGCCCTCGCCGAGTGGTTGCCCGAGGCGTCGGTTGCCGGCGCGGCCGCCGGGCTTCACGTGATCGCATGGTTGCCCGACGGCAGCAGCGAGACGACGTTCAGCGACGCGGCGGCAAGCCGAGGCGTCGCGATCCACACCCTGCACGACAACTGTGCGGTGACGGCTCCGCTGGGACCCGCGCTCGTGCTCGGGTATGGGCTGACGGCGGAGTCGGCGATCCCGCGCGCCGTCCGGGAACTGGCCGAGGCGAACCGACACTAGCGCTCGCGAGCTTCTCGTACACCGCGGCCGAACCTGACCGCGGTCGTCGGGCTCGGATGGCATTGGTCTTAGGAACGATGGCTCACTTGGTCCTCCCCAAACGGCAGGCTCGGTCGTAGGATCGCCGTCTAGGTCGCAGCCGGAGCGGAGGCAGCTCGTCATGGAAGTCGAAGGCACGAACCGCGCGCTCGTCATCGGGGCACAGGGCGTACTGGGCGCTTTGACCGTCGGCGCGTTCGAAACCGCCGGCTGGGCCGTCCGTTCCGGCGCGCGCCGACCGCGGCCCGGCCAGGTCGAGATCGACCTCGACCGGCCCGATTCGATAGCCGCCGCGGTCGACGAGCGCGAGCTTGTTGTAAACACCGTGCCCCATCCCGACCTGCTCGCCGAGCGGCACGTCCTCGAGCATGGCGGCATGCTGATCAACGTCTCCGACCTCCCGGCCGCCGCCGGCCGGTCGCTCCGCGCGGTCGCGGCCGGAGCCCGGGGTACCGTCGTGATGAACGCCGGCCTGGCCCCCGGGGTGACCACGATCGTCGCCGCGGACCTGCTGGGGCGGCACCCCACGGCCACCGAGCTCGAGATCGTCTTCACGTTGACGCTGACGGTCCCGAGAGGGCCGGCGAGCGCCGATTTCGTCCACCGCGGGCTGACCGCGCTCGCGCGTCACCGAACCGCCCTCGTGCCGCTGCCGAGTCCATTTGGAGAGCGCCGCTGCCTGGGCTTCGGCGAGCGCGAGGCGGGCTGGCTCGGGGGCGTCGCCGAGGGTCGAATCGTCCGGCAATACGTGTGCATCGCCGACCCGGTGGTGCATGAGCGGCTGCTCGAACTGAACCAGGCGGGCGCCATGACCAGCCTGCCGAGATCACTGATCGGGGTGCGCAAGCACGGCGCCAATGGGACCGCCGGCCACGAACCTGTCGCGCACTGGATCGCGGCCCTTCGCGCGGGACGGCGGTTGGGCGTCCGCACGGTGCAGTGCGTCGGCGGTTCCGTGTCCACCGCTCGCAGCACGGTTGTGTTCGCCGACGCGCTTCGTGCCGCACCACCTCCGCTCGGATGCTTCGACCCGGAGGAGATCTGGACGCTGAGCAGCATCGAAGCCAAACTGCGAGACGCCGGAGTCAGTGTCGTGTCACATCCGCAGGTCGCCGGGGGTCTGGCTCGCTAGAGCGAGGAAACCACCCGATGCGACAGGAGGTGCCCGATGGCACGGATTCAGGGAGTACCGCAGGACCAGGCCGGTCCGATGGTCAGGCTCGTGTACCGGTTCATGCGCCGAGGCATGAAGAAGATGACCGGACGCGAGGCGGCTCACGGGAGTGGCATCGAGCCGGTTGAGATCTGGGCCTACCAGCCCAAGATGATGAGCGGCATGGGCAAGTTCCAAGGGGCGGTCAGGAAAGGGAACACGGTCGATGAGCGGCTCAAGTACCTGGTCGAGCTGAAGGGCGCGCAGATGATCGGCTGCGAGTTCTGCGTCGATCTCGGCTCCCAGATCTGCCGTAACTCGGGCTTCTCCGACGAGGAGCTGCTGGATATCCCGCGCTACCGCCAGAGCGATTTGTTCTCCGACCGCGAGAAGGTCGCGCTCGACTACACCGTGGCGGTCATGCGCACGCCCGTGGAGGTCACCGATGAGTTGTTCGCGCGGATGAAGGAGCACTTCACCGACGAGCAGCTCGTCGAGATCACGGCGCTGTTGACCGTAGTCAACCTCGACCGCTTCAACGCGGCGTTCGGGGTCGGCTCGGCGGGATTCTCGGAGGGCATGGTGTGCCTGGTGCCGGATCGACCCGCTGCCAATCCTTCGCTCGCGAACATCGCCTGAGATGAGATGAGCACCGGCGAGCCGGCGCCTCGGGCGAGGCGCCGGCTCGCCAGCCTTCAGTAAGTTGCCGCCTGGAGCGGTGGAGCGCGGCGGCTTTGGACCAATCGATCGACAGACGGGCTCGCAACATCGCGCTGCTTGTGGCGGCGTGCTTCTTCATGGAGCTGCTCGATGGCACGATCGTCATCACCGCGATTCCGCGTATCAGCGGATCGTTGGGGGTCTCGCCGGGCGCGGCGGGATTGGTCGTCACCGCCTATCTCGTGACGGTCGCGGTGTTGATCCCTCTGAGCGGCTGGATGACGCTCCGCTACGGGTACCGGTGGGTGCTGCTGTCGGCGATCGCGATATTCACGCTCGCCTCGCTGGGATGTGCGGCGAGCCAGACGTTCGGGGAGCTCGTCGCGATGCGCGTGCTCCAGGGCGTCGGCGGCGCGATGATGGTGCCGGTCGGCCGGATGGTCGTGTTCGAACGGGCCCCGAAGTCGCAGGTCATGCGGCTGATGTCCTACATCGTGTGGCCCGCGCTGCTCGCGCCCGTGATCGCGCCGCTGGCCGGGGGCGTGATCACCACCTACGCGAGCTGGCGATGGCTGTTCCTGATCAACGCCCCGCTGGGCGTCGCGGGTCTGATCTGCGCCTGGCGACTGATCGACGGCAGGCCCGCGGAGGCTCCACCCCGACTGGACGCCCTCGGCGTGCTGCTCACCTGCGGGGGCCTGGCCGGGCTCACCTACGGCGCACACCTCGCGTCCGACACGCACCCCCAGTGGCTGCTGGTCGGGTCGCTCGGCCTCGCGGCAATCGTTCTCCTGGTGGTCGCCACTCGGCACCTGCTCCGCACGCAGACGCCCCTCGTCGACCTGCGGACCCTGAGGATCACGACGTTCGGCAACGCGATGGTCGGCAGCAGCCTGATCTGGCTGGTGATCGGCGCGATCCCGTTCCTGCTGCCGCTGCTGTTCCAGACGGTGTTCGGCTGGAGCCCGATCAAGTCCGGCGCGCTCGTGCTGTTCGTATTCGTCGGCAACATCGCGATCAAGCCGCTCACGACGCCGATGTACGGCAACCACGGGTTCCGGCGCGTGCTGCTGGCCTCCTCGGTGACCCTGACCCTGACCACGATCGGGTGCGCGTTCCTGACCGCGGGGACGTCGGTTGTGGTGATCGCGCTGCTCGCCCTCGTCAGCGGCGCCGCTCGCTCGGTCTCGATGACGGGCTATACGACGCTGGCGCTCAGCGACGTGCCTCCGGCTCAGATGCGAAACGCCAACGCCCTGGCAAGCACCGCCCAGCAGCTGTTCACCGGCCTCGCGGTCGTGGTGGCGACGCTTGCGCTCCGCTTGGGCGATGCGCTACGCGGGCTCGGCTCGGCCGCGCACGGGGCTCGCTTTGCGTATGTGATCGCGTTCCTCGTGATAAGCGTTGTCGGTGCGATCGCCACCGGGGTCGCATTCCGACTCCACCCCTCCGCCGGCGACGCGCTCACGTCGGACGTCGCCGTCGCGGGCTCTCGCGGCGGGAACTAAATTCCCCGGGCGACGTGCGGGCGACTAGATTCTCTAGCCGATCTGCCGGTCGCGACTGGAACGGAGCACACGATGCCTGACGACATGAGGCAGAGGCGTAAGCGGGTGGCGGAGTTCATCGAGCCGTTCCGGGTCAAGCCCGGGTCGAAGGTGAGGCTCGGCAGAGATTTCGATCCGTCGTTCAAGGCGGGCGTGAAGAAAAAGAAGGAAGGCGTCGCGCTTCTCCAGGAGGGCATTCGCTTGCTCTCCGAGTACCAGGCCCGGCTCGCCGCTCAGGACACGTGGGGCGTGCTTCTCGTCCTCCAGGCGATCGACGCCGCAGGCAAGGACGGGACGATCCGCCACGTGATGAGCGGCGTGAATCCCCAAGGAGTGTCGGTCCACAGCTTCAAGGTCCCCTCGGCAGAGGAGCTCGACCACGATTACCTGTGGCGGTACGCGCAGCGCCTGCCCGCCCGTGGCCAGATCGGGGTATTCAACCGGTCCCACTACGAGGAAGTGCTGGTTGTCCGGGTGCACCCGGACAACCTCGACCGCGAGAAGCTGCCGCGGTCAGCGAAGCGAGCCGACGTGTGGAAGCGGCGCTACCGCGAGATCAACGACTGGGAGCGGTACCTGACCGGTAACGGGTTCCGGATCGTCAAGGTGTTTCTCAACCTGTCCAAAGAGGAGCAGCGGACCAGGTTCCTGCGACGGCTCGACCTGCCCGACCACAACTGGAAGTTCTCGACCGCCGATGTCCGAGAGCGCGAGCGGTGGGACGACTACCAGAAGGCGTTCTCGGAGATGCTCTCGCACACGAGTACCGAGTGGGCGCCCTGGTACGTGATTCCTGCGGATCGGAAGTGGTTTGCGCGGATCGGGGTCGGGTCCGCGCTCGTCCACACCCTGATGGAGATCGACCCGCGGTTCCCGGCCGTCACCACCGAACAGCGCGAGACGCTGCGGGAGGCGAAGACGATGCTCGAGGCCCAGGCTCCCGAAGGCGCACACGCCGATCCGTTCGAGCATGAGCGAAGGGCCGCGAGCGTGGCCGCGAGCGATGGGCGGAACGGGCACGAGCCGAATACGGAGCCCGCGGCACCCGCTGATCCGCCGGCATCCGAGTAACGGCGTCGCCGATGGCCACGACAACACGCTCACAGCCCGGCAACGCCGCCGGCGGGGACGCCTGGTACAGCGTCTCCGCGGACGACGTGGCGGCGCGGCTCGGCGTTGATCCGTCGGTCGGGCTCTCGAGTCAGAAGGCCGCCGAGCTCCTGCAAAGCCATGGCCCGAACGCGCTGCCGGCCGAAAAGACGGTGCCGGGCTGGAGGCGGTTCGCCGAGCAGTACCGCAGCTACATGCAGATCATCCTGCTGGCCGCAGCGATCGTGTCGCTGGCGATCAAGGAGTGGAGCACCGGGGTCCTGCTGATCCTGATCACGGTGCTCAACGCGGTCGTCGGGCTGCGCCAGGAGGGCAAGGCGCAGAGCGCGATGAACGCCCTGAAGGCAATGGTCAAGGCCACCGCGCGGGTGCGCCGCGACGGCTCCGAGGCCGAGATCCCCGTGGAGGAGGTCGTGGTCGGCGACGTCGTCGTGCTGGAGGCAGGCGACGACGTGCCCGCGGACGGGCGAATCGTTCAGGCAAGCTCCCTCCAGATCGACGAGGCCGCGCTGACCGGCGAGAGCGTGCCGGTCTCGAAGGGCGTCGAGGTGCCCGACGGCAACGATCTCACCCCAGCCGACCAGACGGACATGGCGTTCATGCACACGCCAGTCACTCACGGAAGCGGCGTGATGATCGTGACCGCGACGGGCGGTGACACGAGTGTCGGGAAGATCGCCGGCATGCTCGCGACGACGAAGCGCGAGCAGACGCCTCTGACCAAGCAGCTGAACACGTTGACGCTGTGGATCGCGGCGGCGGCCGGCGTGACGATGGTGATCATGTTCGTGCTCGGGCGCGCAGCGCGGCCTGTCCTCGACGGTGGTGTTCACGAGCGCGGTGGCGCTCGCGATCGCCGCGATCCCGGAGGCGATGCCCACCGTGCTCCAGGTGGTGATGTCGCTCGGCGCGGCCGAGCTTGCGCGGCACGGTGCCGTGCTCACCGATCTCGCCTCGGTCGAAACGCTCGGCTCGACGTCCGCGATCAACTCGGACAAGACCGGGACGCTGACCATGAACCAGATGACGGCGGTCGAGGTGGTCGATCCGACCGATCGGTTCACGATCAGCGGTTCGGGCTACGAGCTCGAGGGCAAGGTCCAACACGCCGCGGGCTCGTCGGACACGATCGAGGACGCGATCCTTCCGTATGTCGTGGCCAGCGACGCCACGCTTGTCGACGGCAAAGTCGTGGGCGACCCGACGGAGGGCGCGTTGCTCGTGCTCGCGCACAAGGCCGGCTTGGACATCGACGCCACGCGCGACGGGCACCCACGACTCGCGACCCTGCCGTTCGACCCCACATACAAGCTGATGGCGGCATTCACCAACGCGACCGACGCCTCGGGCAACGACGTCGTGCGCTGCTACGTGAAGGGTGCCGCGCCGGCGGTGATGAGCCATGCATCGAGCGCGCTGTCCGCGGGGCAGAGCATCCCGTGGGACGAGGATCTCCGCGGTCGGGCGGAGGCGAGTGTCCAACGGATGGGGGAGGCCGGCCTGCGGGTGATGGCAGCCGCGTACCGCGACCTCGACCCCGGCTCGTTCGACGCCGGCGGCGACCTGCTCGGATACGTAGAGGGACTCGAGATGACGAGTCTCGTCGGGATGGTCGACCCGGCGCGTGCCGAGTCCAAGCCGGCGGTGGAGGATGCGCAGTCGGCGCACATCCGGGTGCGGATGGTCACCGGCGACGACGTGATCACCGGCGCGGCGATCGCCAAGCAGCTCGGGATCGACGGCGAGGCGATCCTCGGCGCGGAGTTCGCGGCGCTCGACGAGTCCGAGCGGCTCGCCCGGATCGACCAGATCGGCGTCGTCGGCCGGGTCGCGCCCGAGCACAAGGTGCTGCTCGTCGAGACGCTCAAGAAGCAGGGCCATGTCGTGGCGATGACCGGCGACGGGGTCAACGATGCGCCGTCGATCAAGGCCGCGCACATCGGCGTGGCGATGGGCAGCGGCACCGAGGTGGCCAAGAACGCGGCGCGGATGATCCTGACCGACGACAACTTCGCGACGATCGTGCGCGCGGTCTCGGAGGGCCGCAAGCTCTACGACAACCTCAGCAAGTACGTCCGGTTCGTGCTGATCTCGCTGGTGGCGTTCGTGCTCACGTTTCTCGGCGCCACGATCCTGAACATCGCCGAGGGTCAGCCGTTCTCGCCGGCGCAGGTTCTGTACATCCACTTCTTCGTCAGCGCGCCGTTCGGCGTCGCGCTCGGACTGGACCAGGCGACCGCGCGGCTGATGGAACGCCGGCCTCGGCCGAGCACCGAGTCGATCGTCAACCGCGGCGTCCAGCTCACCTCGGGTCTGGTCGGCCTGTACATGGCGATCGTCATGGATCTGCTGATCTACTTCGGCAAGCAGCACTACCACAGCACGGCGGTGGGATCGTCGATCGGGCTGAGCGCGTTCGCGCTGATGCTGATCGTCTCCGCGTACGAGTGCCGGAGCGTGTCGGGCTCGGTGCTGGTGAGCCAGACCTTCGACAACGCCAAGATGAACTGGACGGCGGCGGCGGAGCTCGCGCTGGCGGTGATGATCACGCAGATGGACCTGTTCAACCGTCTGTTGAAGACGACGCCGCTCACCTCTCCCCAGTTCGGGTTGTCGGTTGGCTCGGCGGTGCTGCTACTCGCCCTGTGGGAGATCGGCAAGTTGATCGCCCGGCGTCAGTGACCCGCGTCTAATCGCGTCGATGGCCTCGACCTCGCTCCCCGGGATCAGGTCGCTCGCGAGCTACCGGATTTCGTGGCTGCGCAGCGACGTGGTCGCCGGCGTGGTCCTGACCACGCTGCTCGTGCCGCAGGGAATGGCCTACGCGGAGCTCGCCGGCCTCCCGGCGATTACGGGTCTGTACACCACGATCCTGTGCCTGATCGGCTATGCCGTGTTCGGCCCGTCACGGATCCTCGTGCTCGGACCGGACTCGTCGCTCGGCCCGATGATCGCCGCCACGATCCTGCCGATCGTGGGTTCCGACGGCAGTCCGGAGCGCGCGATCGCGCTGGCGTCGATGATGGCTTTGATCGTCGGCGCGATCATGATCCTCGCCGGCGTCGCGAAGCTCGGGTTCATCGCCGACCTGCTCTCGAAGCCGACCCAGATCGGCTACATGAACGGGCTGGCGCTGACGATCCTGATCGGGCAGCTGCCGAAGCTGTTCGGCTTCTCGACAGACGCCAACGGCCTGATAGGAGAGGTGCACGCGTTCGTCCACGGGGTGGCGTCGGGCGAGACCGTTGGGGCGGCGGTCGCGATCGGGATGGTCAGCCTCGCGCTGATTCTCGTGCTGGGTCGCTGGCTGCCGCGGGTGCCCGGCGTGCTGGTCGCGGTCGTCGTCGCGATCGCCGCCGCGTCGGTGTTCGATTTGTCCAGTCACGGCGTCTCGCTGGTGGGCGCGCTTCCCAAGGGGTTCCCGCCGCTGACCGTGCCGAACCCGGTGTCCGATCTCCCGCTGCTGGTCGGCGGAGCGCTCGGGATCGTGCTCGTGGCACTCGCGGACACGATCTCGACCGCGTCGGCGTTCGCCGCGCGCACGGGCCAGGAGGTCGACGGGAACGGCGAGATGATCGGGATCGGCGCCGCCAACGTCGCGGCGGGTTTCTTCCAGGGATTCCCGGTGAGCACGAGCGGTTCGCGTACCGCGGTCGCCGAGCAGTCCGGCGCCAAGACCCAGCTCACCGGCGTGGTCGGCGCGGCGCTGATCGTGCTGATGCTCGTGCTCGTCCCCGGGCTGCTGAAGAACCTTCCGAACCCCACGCTTGCCGCCGTCGTCATCGCTGCGTCGTTGTCGCTGGCGGACATACCCGGGACCGTGCGGCTGTGGAAGCAGCGCCCGGTCGAGTGCCTGCTGTCGATCGCCGCGTTCCTCGGCGTCGCCCTGCTCGGCGTGCTCGAGGGAATCGCGGTGGCGGTGGCGCTGTCGATCCTGAACGTGTTCCGCCGGGCGTGGCGGCCGTATCAAACGACGCTCGGACGAGTCCCCGGGCTCGCCGGACAGCACGATCGTCAGCTCCACCCCGAGGCGGAGGGATTGCCCGGTCTCGTGATCTTCAGATTCGACGCACCGCTGTTCTTCGCCAACGCGCGGACGTTCCGCGACCAGATCCGGAGCCTCGCAGCCGGTGACCCGCGGCCGAACTGGATCGTGATCGCCGCGGAGCCGATCACCGACGTCGACACCACCGCCGCGGACATGCTCGCCGACCTCGACGAAGAGCTCAACGCCGAGGGTACGTCGCTGGTGTTTGCCGAACTCAAGGATCCGGTCCGGGAGAAGCTCGAGCGATACCAGCTGATCGGCCCACTCGACCCCGACCATTTCTTCCCGACGCTCGACGCCGCGATTGAAACGTTCCGTGGAGAGAGCGGCGCGGACTGGGCGCCGGCACCCCGGTAGTGGTCGGTGGGCTACCGCGCGTAGACCGCGAAGAAATCCCGGTCGTCCGGCGTCAGGTACCGCGTCGCGGGCCGGCTCATGTCGGGCAGGAGCTTGGCCGCCTCGCCGGCGCCGAAGAGCGTATAGAAGTTGAACGTCGTCCACTCATAGTTGATGTCGAGTTCCATCGCTCGCACGGCCCCGGCATGCTGGAGGATGCGGGCGAGGCTCGCGGCGGTCTGGATGTCGGCCGCTGCGTAGATCAGGTTGCCGTGGGCATCGACGCCGACCCCCGAGCGCCACACGCGGACCGCGTTGCCGAGCGTCGCTCCCCACAGCGAGTCATTTGACAGGGCGGGGTTGAGCTGGCCGCCCGCGACGATCAGCGGCAGGTTCTGCCGCGCTAAGGCGATGCCCGGACCTGGATCGGGGCCGCCGGTCCAGGTGCGCACGTCGACGGCCCCGTCGCTGTAGCCGATCAGCGTCGCCTGTCCATAACGGAGCGGCGCGTACACGTGGCCCTGGGAGAAGAAGCCACCTCCAGAGTCCTCGAGCTTGAAGCCGCTGTTGAACGTGGCGAGCAGGCTCGAGCGCAGCTGAGGCGGCACCTGAGCTTGTTGATTTCCGTCATTTGGCGGCTCGTACCGTCCCGGGTACAGCGCGAGCCGCGTGCGGGTGTGGTCGATCCACGCTAAGCCGGCTACCAGTTGCGGGATAGTTCGGGTCCGGTCGGAACGTGGTGACTAGCACGGGCGCGACGCCGCCGACCAGCGGCCCGGTCCCGCGCCAGCGCCCCTCCCCCGCAAGCGCGGGCATGATCACCGACGGAATCGGCGGCGGCGCGTAGCTCGCAACACGAGACTGTGCGCCGGACCCGACCCGTGGCAGCCGCTTGAGTGGCGGCCCTCCGGTCGCGGGCGCATTCAGCGAGTAGTAGACGCTCTCGATGTCGGACACCACTCCCGCGGCGCCGTTGTCGCGCAGCCATTCGACGGCCCGTACGCCGAACGAGACGTTCGATGGGCCTGCGATCGCGCTCCAGAACGACACAACGAGGTCAAGTAGGAGGATCATCGCCGTGAGAACGACGATCCGCCGTACGCGGAGCCGAAGCGCCGCGGGTCGCCGGATGGGGTCGGACGCGCGGTCGCGGGGGATCGCGCGTCGCGCGCGGTTCGTAGGCGAGGATCCGCGCCTCGTAACGCTCGATCGCCTCGCGGGTTGCAGGCTGGACATTCGCTCTTGAGCGCGTTTCGACCGCCCGCCGGCAGGTCCTTGCGCGCCGGCGGGGCGATGAGAGCTTTCTAAGCTCACCTGAGGTACACGGCGAAGAAGTCCCGGTCGTCGGGAGTCAGGTACCGCGTCGGGGCGCGGTCCATGTCGGCGAGCAGGTTCGCCGGGTCGTGTGCGCCCCGGTAGCGGTACGTGATGAAGCTGGTCCAGTACGTGTTGATGTCGAGCTCCATCGCGCGGACGGCGCCGGCGCGGATCATGATCGCCGCGAGCGAGGTGACCGTCTGGTCGTTGGCGGCCGCGTAGATCAGGTTGCCGTGACGATCTACGCCGACAGCCGAGCGCCAAACCATGATCGCGTTGCCGAGCGTCGCGCCCCATTCGGGGCCGTTGGAGAGGTTTGGGTTCGGTCGGCCGCCGTTGACGATCAGCGGCAGGTTCTGGCGCGCGTACAAGACGTCCGGCGGGACGTCAGATCCTCCATGCCACGAGATCACGTCGACGCGGCCATCGCGATAGCGGACGATCGTCGCCGCGTCCGGCTTCATCGCCGCGTACGTATGCCCGTCGTAGGCGAACCCGCCGCCCGAATCCTGCAGCTTGAACGCGCTGTTAAAGGTCGCGACCAGGCCGGAGCGCGTGCTCATCGGGACGTCCGCCGGCCCGCGCGAGGACATCGTCACGGCAGGCTCGGATATCCCTGGGTACAGCATCACGCTGGTGCGCGTGCGGTCGATCCAGGCCACGCCCGCGACGAGTTGCGGGTAGTCCGGCTCGGGGCGGAAGCTCGTGATCAGCACCGGGGGGCGCGAGCCGCCGCCGGCGAACGTCGAGTGCCAGACCCCCTCGCCCGGAAGCGCCGGATGGATCACCGGCGCGATGTTCGGCGGCCGGAAGTGGCGGATCTGCGGGAGATGGAATCGGAACTGCGGGACGTGGACCGGTGTGACCGCGACGGCCCCGGACTGCCGGGGCAGCGCCCTCAGCGGCGGACCCCCCTTACTCGGAGCGGTCATCGAGTAGTAAAGGTTCTCGACCCGGTCGACTAAGCCGCGCGCGCCGTTGTCGCGCAGCCACTCGACGGTCCGGATCCCGACGGTCGAATCGGATCGTTGCGAGAGTGCGCCGATGTAGGAAACGAGCGCCGGCACCAGACAGATCGTCGCCGCGATCGTCGCGATCCTGCGAACGCGCATCCCGCGCCCTCCGGTTCGCCGCGAATGGCCGCTCGACGCCACAAAAGGAACCTGACGGTGCGACAGATCGAACGGCTGTGTCGTCCGAACTGTCATCGCCGGCAACCATGTCACACGAGCGCGCGAACGAGGCTAAGGAATTCCTGAGAGCGTCCTCATCACTGTCACAGGTTGGGCTTACACAACGCACTTACCTTCCCCTCATGGAGTCCGCCGGCGCAGGCCGCTTGCCCCTGCGTGGAGCGCGACGGAGTCGTGCGGGCGCTGTGATCGCGACGATGCGCCCGAAGCAGTGGATCAAGAACGCGCTCGTGATCGCGGCGGCGGGGGCGGCCGGTGCGCTCGGTCACGATGACACTCCGGGGCGCGTGGCCGTGGCGTGCGTGGCGTTCTGTTTGCTCGCGTCCGGGGTCTACGCAATCAACGACGTCAGCGACGCCGAGGAGGATCGCCGCCACCCTCGGAAGCGCTTCCGTCCGGTCGCGGCGGGGGAGATCGACGCGCGATTCGCGACGGGTCTCGGCCTGACCCTGTTGCTCGGCGGGCTTCTCCTGTGCGCCGCAATCGTGCCGCTGCTCGCACTCGTCGGCGTCGGGTATGCCGCACTCACACTCTCCTACACGCTCGTGTGGCGGCACCTGATCGTGTTCGACATCGTCGCGGTGGCGGGTGGGTTCGTGCTTCGCGCCGTCGCCGGAGGCGTCGCGGCGCCCGTGACCCTGTCGCGCTGGTTTCTGTTGGTCGTGACCAGCTCAGCGGTGTTCGTGGCGGCGGCCAAGCGTTACGCCGAGCTACTCCGAACCGATGGTCCAAGTGATCGCCGACGACGGGTGCTCGACTCATACAGCCCGAGAGCGCTCGAGCTGATCATCGCGGGCGCGACGGCCGTCGCCCTGCTCGCCTACTGCATGTGGGCATTCTCACTGCCCGCCGTGCGGGGAATCCCATGGCGACCGTTGACGATCGTCCCGTTCGCCGCCTGCCTGCTCCGCTACAGCGAGCTCGTCCATCGTGGTGCCGGGGAGGCGCCCGAGGACGTGCTGCTGTCCGACAGGCCGTTGCAGCTCGCGGGGCTGGCATGGCTGGCGCTGTTTGCTTTGGAAGTCCATGCGGCCAGTTGACGCGGCGCCCGTGCGCATGCGCGCGATCGCGGCGACACAGTCGGTGGTCGCCGGATGGGGCGGCGGCGAGGGGGCGAGCGTCACGATCGCCCATCCGGATGGCGTCGACGAGCTGCGCGCGGCGCTCGGCTCCGCGGGCCAACGCCACGCGCTTCCCCGAGGGATGGGTCGGAGCTACGGCGACGCCGCGCAGATCTCCGGTGGTCTCGTGATCGAGACGACCCGGCTGAAGCGAATCGAGCTCGACCGCGACCGCGGGACGGTCAACGCGCAAGCCGGGGTCTCGATCGGCGAGCTCTTGGCCGCGGTGGTCCCCGCCGGCTGGATGCTCCCGGTGGTGCCGGGCACTCAGCACGTGACCGTCGGCGGGGCGATCGCGAGCGATATTCACGGCAAGAACCACGGCAGCGCGGGGACATTCGACGCGCACGTCCAGGCGGTGTCACTCCTGCAGGCAGACGGCGAGCTCGTGGAGCTTCATCCCGGGGCGGGAGACGGCCGGCTCGAAGCGACGCTCGGTGGGATGGGGCTGACCGGCATCGTCGTGGACGCGCGGATCAAGCTGTGTCCGATCCGCGGCGCGATGCTGTCGGTCGATACCGATCAAGTCGGCTCGCTGGACGCCGCGCTCGCGGCGCTTGGCGCACCCGGCGGGCCGTATCGCGTCGCGTGGCTCGATCTCCTCTCCACGCAATCGGTGAGAGGGGTGGTGACACGCGCTGAGCACGTCGTCGCTCCGGGAGAGGGCGCGGCGATCGTGCGCTCGCGGGCAACGGTGCCGCGCGTCTGGCCGGCCGGCGCGCTCCGGCCGGCGGTGGTTCGCGGGTTCAACGCGCTCAAGTACGCGCGCGCGCCGCGAAACCAGCGAGGCCGGCTCGAGCCGCTGGGCCGGCACATGTTTCCGCTCGATTCGCTCGACGAATGGCCGCGCCTGTACGGGCGGCAGGGCTTCCTCCAGTACCAGCTGGTCGTGCCGACCGGCGCCGAGCAGGTGCTCGAACTCGTCATCGAGCGGATGCGACGGGGGCGAGTGCCCTGCTACCTCGCCACGCTGAAGGACTTCGGGCCCGCGAGCGGCGCCCCGCTGTCGTTCCCGCTCGCCGGATGGACGCTGGCGCTCGACATCCCGCGGGCTGCGCCTGGGCTCGAGCCACTGCTGCAAGGCTTCGATCGCGCGGTCGCCGAGGCCGGCGGGCGCGTGTACCTGTCCAAGGACGCCCGGCTGGCGCCGGACATGGCGCGGGCGATGTACCCCCGGCTCGACGAGTGGCGCGCGTCGCGCGACCGCGTCGATCCCGAACGGCTCTGGTGCTCGGATCTCGCTCGCCGGGTAGGTCTGGTGTGACCGACGTCCTGCTCGTGGGGGGAACGTCCGAGATCGGACTCGCGATCGTGCGGCGTCTGGTTCCCCAGCGCGCGTGGCTCCTCGGCCGCGACGGAAGCCGACTCGCATCGGCGGCGGCCGAGCTCGACGCAGCCGGGGTCGAGATCGGTCTGCTCGATGCCGACGACATCGCTTCGCATCGGCACTCGATCGAGCGGGCGTTCGCCGACGCGGACGGGTTCGATGTCGTCGTGATCGCGGTCGGGGTACTCGGCGCCCAGGCCGGGCTCGACGCCGATCCCGCCGAGGCGATCGATGTGATGCGTGTGAACTTCCTCGGGGCCGGATCGCTGCTGCTGGAGTGCCTCCGCCAGTTGCGCCGGCGCGGCACGGGGACGCTCGTGCTGCTGTCCTCGGCCGGGGTCGAGCGTCCCCGCGCCTCGAACCCGATCTACGGAGCGGCTAAGGCAGGCCTCGACGCGCTTGCCCAGGGTCTCTCCGACGCGACGGCGTCGAGCGGCGTGCGCGTGCTCGTCGTCCGCCCGGGGTTCGTCAAGACGCGGATGACCGCCGGTCTGGCACCGGCCCCGTTCGCGACGACGCCCGAGGTCGTCGCGTCCGCGACGGTCGCGGCTCTGCGGGGACACGCGGGAACGATCTGGATCCCCGGACGGCTGCGGCTGATGCTCGCGGTCCTGCGACATCTCCCGCGCAGCATCTACCGAAGGCTTCCGCTGTGAGACGCAACGTGCTGCTGGTCGACGTCGGCATTGCGATCGTCGCGGCGATCATCGTCTTGACGATTACGCCGGGGTTGGCGGTGGCGTCGATGATCGCGATCGCGGTTCTGGCCGCGTGCGCGATCAGCTTCAGCCGCGAGTCGCGGCGTCGGCGTCGCGCTGAGAACGCGCGACGCGTCCCCCGTCCGGCCCGGCGGAACAATCGCACCTAAGCCGCGACCAGCTTCGCTCGACCGGCTGCCGGGGCCCGGCGTGGCACGGCACTGGATGTCATCGTACGTGGCACATACCGCCTGCCACCCGTAGCGTGATCTCGCTTTAGCACTCATCGGCCGAGCCTACGAAGCGGTGGCGCCGCCGGCATCCGCGCTGGATGGCGGTCCTGGTCCGTAGAAACCGCGGATGTCGCGACGCTCCCTGGGTCGGCCGGTGCGATCGCAGCGCGCGTGAGTCACGCTGCACTAGCAATTAGTCTGCGGAGGACGATGCCTCGGTCCGGTCAGCCTCCGGGACGCTTGCCTTGACTGCCGAGCCGGTGATCGCGACGAGCGGGCTTTCGAAGGACTACGGCTCGGGTCGCGGCCTGTTTGGGCTGGATCTCGAGGTCCGGCGGGGGGAGGTGTTCGGGTTCCTCGGTCCGAACGGGGCCGGCAAGTCGACCACGATGCGGCTGCTGCTGGATCTGATCAGGCCGACGTCGGGCTCGGCGCGGGTGCTCGGCATGGACACGGTCAGCGACAGCCTCGAGATTCGCCGGCGGGTCGGCTTCCTTCCCGGGGATCTGGCGATGTATCCGAAGCTGACGGGGCGGGCCATGCTCGACTACCTCGCCCAGCTCCGGGGTGGGGTCGACCCACGCACCCGCGACGCACTGGTCGAGCGGTTCAGCGCCGACATCGACCGTCCGGTACGCCAGCTATCGACCGGCAACCGACAGAAGCTCGGCCTGGTCCAGGCCTTCATGCACGAGCCCGAGCTGTTGATCCTCGATGAACCGATCGCGGGGCTCGATCCTCTGGTTCAGCAGAGCTTCCACGCGCTGCTGGGGGAGGTGAGCGCCCAGGGCCGCACGGTGTTCCTGTCGTCGCACACGCTGTCGGAGGTGGAACGGGTCACCCAGCGCCTCGCGATCCTTCGCCAAGGGCGGCTCGTGGTCGTCGACTCGCTCGAGAACCTTCGCAAGGTCGCCGTCCAGCGCCTCGAGATCGAGTTCGCCGAACCGGTCGAGCCCGGCGAGTTTCGACGGCTGCCGGGCGTGACCGAGGTGGACGGCGACGGACGAACCGTGACCGTCGGATTCGAAGGTTCCGCGGACGCCGTCGTGAAGGCAGCGGCTGCCCACGAGGTGCTCGCGATCCGTCCCCGCGAGGAGGACCTCGAAGACATCTTCCTGCACTACTACCGCGCTGAGTCCACGGCGTGAGCCTCCCCGTCACCAGGATCGCGCTCCGTCTGCGATTGCCCGCCGCGGCGTCGGCGGCCGTTGGCTTGATCGCCGTGATGGCCGCCGTGGGTGCCCTGTTCCCGACGGTTGGGCACACGATCGGAACGCTCAACGTTCCGAAGAGCGTCTCGAACCTGTTGGGCGGCGGTGACTACGGCACGATCACCGGCTGGTTCCGCAGCGAAATCGCCGCGATCTATGGCCCGCTCGTGATCGGCGCGCTCGCGATCACCGGGGCCGCGGCGACCACCGCCGGCGAGGAGGAGGACCGGATCCTTGGCCTGGTGCTCGCTCATCCGATTCGACGCCCGCGACTGGTCGCCGCCAAGGCGGCCGCGATCGCCGTCATCGTCGTGGTCATCGCGTTCGGGACCTGGGTCGGACTGATCGTCGGCGTGGCCCTCGGCGGTGGAGGAATCTCGCTCGCGCACATGACCGCACTCGCCGTCCAGCTCGCCTTCTTCGGCTTCGCCACCGGGGCGGTCGCGATCGCGCTCGGCGCCGGCACCGGCCTCCGGTCACTCGCAGCCGGAATCGCCGCAGGCGTGGCCATCCTCGGCTGGCTGATCAATAGCTTCGCGCCACTCGTAAGCGCACTCGACTGGCTCAAGTACGTCTCGCCGTTCTATTACTACGCCGGCCACGACCCGTTGACGAACGGCGTCAACATTGTCGGCGTCCTCGTCCTCGGCGTCCTCAGCCTCGTGCTGACGGCATTGGGGATGGCGGGTATCGCGCGCCGCGACCTCCGCGCCTAGTCGCCGCCTCTCTAGCGCAAACGTACGAGGCGCCGGCGACCGGCCGAACAAGCGTCCAGCAGGAAGTCGACGCAATCTGGACGCGAGCCAGCGCTTAATCAACGTCCCCGAGGGGTATGACGATACCCCGGCGACAATGGCGCGAATCAGACCCTGGGAAGGCGAGGTGTTGGTGTCGCATGACCGTCGAACGTCGCCGCCCGTGCTGCGCGGCGGCTGGGGGCGAGCAGCGGCGTTCGGGTTCGCGGGCGCGCTGCTGGCCGGGCTGGTTACGATCGCTCTCGGCGTATCAACGGGCGCCGCAGCGCCCGGTCGCCTGGACCTCATGGCGTCGATTCGTCATCAGTCGGTGAGCAAGCTCAAGTCCCCCACGGCGCCGCGACTCACCTTCGGCATCTACCCTGGCGGCGCCGCCGGCACGGTTGGCCCGAGCGGCCCGGCGGCGCCGGAGAATCCGGCGCTGCGAATGGCCGCGCTCGAGCAGCTGCGCCCGCCGGGACGGCCGTTCGTTCTGCACCTGTACGTGGGCTACACCGGCGCGAACGGCTGGTCGGCAGCTCAGCAGGTCGGTCGGGAGATCGCCCAGTACGGTCACGCCAGGTTCCGGACCGAGGTCGTTGCCTGCTATCGCCCGGCCGACGGCGGATCGTCGGCGGACGTCGCAGGTTTCGTCGATTTCGTGCGCGAGACGGTCCGGTCGCTCGGACCGGTGCCCGGGTTCGTCTCGCTCCAGGTCACGAACGAGGCCAATCAGGGCGGATCGCCGAACACGTCGGACGGCTACTACGCGGGCGCCAAGGACGCGCTGATCGACGGCGTGATCGCGGCCAAGGACGAGATCCGCAAGGACGGCTTCGGTCAGGTGAAGGTCGGGTTCAACTGGGCTTATGCGACCGACGGGGCGCAGCGAGCGTTCTGGCGCTACCTGGCGCGCCACGGCGGCCGGCGGTTCGTCGACGATCTCGACTGGGTCGGGCTCGACGCATATCCAGGTACGTGGGGGCCGGCGCTCGGCGGACGCGGTCTCGCGTCCGAGACAGCGAGCTTCATCGATAGTGCGCTCCGCGCGCTGCGCGTCACCTACATGCCGCTCGCGGACATCCCGCACGCCGTGCCGCTGCACGTGTCCGAGACCGGCTACCCCACCGGACCCGGGCGCACCGACGTGACGCAGGTGACGGTCGTAAAGGCCGCGGTCGACGCCGTCTACCACGCCCGCGGCATCTACAACATCACGGGATTGCGCTGGTTCGACCTGCGCGACGCCGACTCTTCGAGCTCGAGCTTCGAGAGCCAGTACGGCCTCATGCGCGACGACTACTCGCCAAAGCCGGCTTTCGACGCCTATCGCGCGCTGGTGGCGAGCCTGTCCAAATGACCCGCGGCGACGGCCCGGCGGCTCACGCGTAGCGGGCCGTCTGCACTCCGTCGCGGAATGCCCGTTCCGCAGCCGGCGAGCTTTGAACCGGCCAATCCGTCTGCTTGCCGAGGTTGAACCAGACGAATGACTGCACTTCGGGGTGGTGCCCGATAAACGCGAACATGCCCGTGATCCAGGCGGCCTTGCTGCCTCCGGATTCGGTGCTCGCGACCTCGGAGAGGTCAATCGGCAATTGCGGCGCCAAGGCGTGGAGCTCACCGATGGACTTGCCACAGATCGAGGCAAAGCTCCTCCAGCCATCCGAGAATGTCGCCGTGCCGCCGTTTAAGCAGGTCACGCCGAGCCTGTTCACGTACCGAACGCCCGGGAAGTATTGCCGGGGCGCGCCCGACACCGGGCTCCAGACCCATTGCACGTTGGTCGCACCTGCGGCGGTGAACATGTCGTGGACATGGCGCCACGCCCGGACGAACTCCGTGGGTGTATTACCGTTCGTTCCCCTTCCCCATGGGTACCAGTCACCGTTCATTTCCTGCGCGAAGCGCAGCCGGACCGGCCCGCCGTACGCCGCCAGCGCCCGAGCCCAAGTGCGGATGTAGGCGTCGAACTTACCGTTGGCAATGTTGCGAAGGGAGTAGCGCGGTTGCGAAGCCCCCAGCGGCTTGGTCGAGTCCCAGGGCTCCCATGTGATCTCCGGTGTGCTCCCGCGGTGGTCGACCAGCCGAAGCTGTGCGAGCGATGGGGCACTGTGCTGCCAGTCGGCGTACCACATCACGGTGCTGGCGTGCTTGTGCACAGCCTGCTCGAAGGCATTGACCGTCCAGAGGTCGTGCGCCGTCCACGGGTGCGATCCGTTTGCGGCCAGCGGCGCGGTCGTGACGCCCACGTCGACGGTCGCGCCCGACGGGACGGCCGCCGGCATTGCGGGCACGAACTTCTGGGCATCCAGGGTTGGGCGCCCAGGCCATGACAAGCCGTCGAACCCTTCACGGCCGTGAAGAGCGGCCGCGAACACCAGGACTGCCGCGACGCTCGCGATGACGGCCGACCTCACCCCGGCGAATCGAACCATCGATCGGAAATCCGCGTGGGCGCGGTTCTCGGCAATGTGAAGCGCTACGACGGAAATCGACACGAGCAGGTAGGTGACTCCGTTCAGCAGCGCCCAGAAGTAGTACCCGCGCGCCGCACCCGGGTCTCCCACGAGGAGCACCGGCAAGATCGATATCGCGGAAAGAACGAGGTACGGCATGATCACGCGAACCGGCAGCGGCCTGTCGCCAGCTGCGCGCTTGGGCGTCACCTTGAACCCGTTCTCTCGGCCTCGTTACGGAGCCCAACAGCCCACTCACGCATCCGATCAGCGCCCATGGCCAGCGCACGAGCTGGAAGAGAAAGGACTCCCAGCTGATAACCGGCGCCGTCGCAGGCCGGAGCAGTCCGCGGCGGCGCAGCAGCAGGACGGCGCTCAGCAGGACCAATCCGACCGGGACGAAGGGGAGGTAGAAGGCCCCGACGCCCACACCCACAAGTGGCGCATGACTGAACAGCGCCCATGCGGGCAGCAACACCATAACCAGCATCACGAGCGTGTGCAGGGGGTACCAGAGCTGACACCCCGCGAGTCTGACCTTCGCGCGAAGGCTTAGACCGCTCCAATACCGCGGACTCACCGTCAGCAGGACCCGCATCATGCTTCGCGCCCACTGGAAGTCTTGAGTGACGCAGTCGGCTACGCAATCAGGGCCGTTGCCATGCGCTTCGGCGTCGATCGCGAATACGCCCTGCCATCCGTGGGAGCTGAGGATCAGCGTTGTGGAGAAGTCCTCGGCGAGCTCGGGACCCAGGCCGCCGACCTCCTTGAGCGCGGCCGTGCGCACGGCGTAGTGCGAGCCGATGCAACTGGGCGCAAAACCGGCGTTCGACCCGGCCTGGGTCGACCCGTGCAGCACCGCCTCCGCGTACAGTCGCCCCCGGGCGGACCAGGAGGCGTCTGCGTTGCGATCGCAGATGCTGGGGGCCGCCACATAGCCCACTCGTGGGTCGACAAACGGCGCCGCCATCCTCCGGAGGTAATCGGGCGCCGGGACATGATCGGCATCGAGCTGGGCGACGACGTCGTAGTCGCGATATCCCCAGTTGTCGTAGAAGAACGCGAGGTTGCCCTCTTTGCATTTCGTTCGCCGCGGCCATGTCGCGTTGTGGTACTCGGCGACCCCTTCGCGGCTCGACATGTGAACGCCGTGCAAGGCACACCAATCGATGACCTCGTCGGTGAGTTTTTCATCGGCGAGCCAGACGTCGTACGTGTACGGGAACTCCTGCGCGAGCATCGCTTCGAGCGTCGCGCGCACGAGCTCCCAGGGCTCAGATGGCGCTTTGGTGACGACGATCGCCGTTCGCAGCCGCGGAACCTCGACCGCGGGCTGGGGCCGACGCATCCGCAACAGGAAGAAGAAGAACCACAGCGGCACCGCGACGAGGTCGAATCCGAGCACGACGCTGTTCGCCACCAGGCCGGCGACCGTGATCCGATGCACGGGCGCGAACCACCATTGCCAGAAGAAGACCGCGGATGCCAGCCAAAGCGCGGCGATGACCGCGAGCACGAGACGATCGTGCGGCCGGAGCGCGTTGACGAGTCCGCCGGAGCCCAGCTCGGGTTGGCGACGATGGCGCGTCCGCGGCCGGCGGATCCGCTCGAACTCTCGGGTACGGTGACCAGGCGAAGGCGGTGCCCCCTCGCGAGCGCGGTCCATCGATCCGTGCGAGCGCGCGCCGCTCGCACGGTGACGTGCGGTCGATCCCATGACTGTCCCGTGTATTGGCGTGGCGCCCCGAAGGGCGAAGGCAGCCGGCGCCCCCTGAGCAAGGGCGAGCGTTCGCTCGCTCGCGCTTTAGCTGCCGGGTTGCGGCCGCGACCTAATTAGAGAGACAGTTCCGAAGATTCCGTGAAGAGGCCGGTCACTCGGATCACCCCGTTGCATGATGACCAGCCTTGGTGGGGACGCCAGGTGTGACGGCCGTCACACACCTCTACACGAATTGCTGGCCGCCGGCCGTGACGAGGATGTGATCGATCGCACCGGGGACGCCCTTGAAGAACTCCTCGAGCGCGCTGTGGTGCTCATGGCTTCAGCGTCATCCCGACATGCTCGCCATCTGAGCGGCCATCGGCGTGGTCGGTTTGGGCATGTCCATGATGTTCATGCGGAGATCCATCACCGCAGCGTCGTATATCCCGGAGAAGCTCGGGAACGGCTGGATCGTGTCCGCCAGCACCTCGAGCGGGACGTGCGCGCGGATCGCGAGCGTAGCCTGCTGCATCCATTCCCCGGCCTCGGGGCCAAGCGCGTAGGCGCCGGTCAGTCTCTCCCCGTCACTCAGCAACGTCATGAAGCCGTTCGATTGGGCCCACGCGTGCGTGTAGGTCGCGGTCTTCGGCACCTCGGAAAGCAGTGCGGTGCCGCTGTACGGCGCTTCGAGCGCGCCGACGGCGGCGGCTTGCGGGTCGGTGTAAGTGACTCGCGGAACGGCTTCGTAGTTCGCGGGATGCGACTCGCCCGCGATGTTCGCGGCCACTACGTCGCCTTCGTATTCGCCGACATGGGTGAGCGGCCAGATTCCGGTGACATCGCCGATCGCCCACAGGCGCTCACCGGCGCGCATGTACTCATCGACGTGGACGCCGTGGGGATCCGCCTCGACTCCGACCGTCTCCAGCCCGATTCCCTGGACGCGGGGGCGCCGACCGGTCGCCACCAGTAGCCGATCGCCCCGGGCTTCCGCACGACCTTCGAACTCGAGCACGAACTCGTCGCCGTCACGTCGTGCGGCCGAGGCATGCGTCCCGAGGATCAGCTCGATGCCGTCCTGGCGCAGCGCCTCGGCGAGCGCCTCGCCGAGCCGGGCGGCCTCGCGCGGAATCACGCGATCGGCTCCCTCGACGATCACGGCCTGACCGCCGAGCCGTTGGACGACCTGGGCGAGCTCGACCCCGGCCGCGCCGCCGCCGAGCACGAGCAGCCGCCGAGGAATGGCGGTCATGCTCGTCGCCTCGCGCGTGCCCCAGAGCCCCTCAAGCTCGCGCAGCCCCGGGACCGGCGGCACAAACGGGTCCGCGCCGGTCGCCACAACTACGTGTTCGGCGGTGTGCCGGGCGCCGTCGACCTCGACGACGCCGGTCCCGGCCAGGAGGCCGTTCCCGCGGAACAGATCGATCCCGCGGCCCGCCAACCACTTCTCCTGGCCGGTGTCGGTGTGATTGGAGACCATGTAGTCACGCCACGCCAACGCGGCCTCAACGTCGACCTCGGCCGTCGCGGCGGCCTCACGCGCTCCGTGCACCGCCTCCCCCGGCCGCAGCAGTGACTTGGACGGAATGCACGCCCAATACGAGCACTCCCCGCCCACCAACTCCCGCTCCACGACCGCGACCCGCAACCCACGCGCGGCCAACGCCCCGGCGCAATGCTCACCGGGCGCCCCACCCCCCAAGACGATGACGTCGTAGTCATTGCTCGCACTCATCGGTCCCTCCTCGGTTGCTGGTGAGATCACCGGTCGCGGCCGGGTCGATCGCAACCTACCAACTGGGCGTGGCGCGCCGCCCGGGAGCCGGCATGGATGCGGATGAGGGTCGGGTCGGGTCGGCCTCGACGCCTGCCAAGTATCGGAGCCTCACCGACACCGCCGGGCGTCGCGGTCCGGCGATCCTCGTAGCCGAACCCGACGTGCGCTGCGAGGCGTCCGAGCGCCTGAAATCGGACCGTGAGGGGCGAAAGTCAGTATCACGACGAGCGGTGTGAAGCACGCGACGAACGGAGTCCCGGTTACCGTGGCGAGTTGTAGGGTGACCGGCAGCCGCGATCTTGCGCGGATATCGGGAAGGGAGGACACACATGCGGTCGATTCGTGCGGTAGCGCGGCCACTGGGGTGGCTGCTTGTCGCTGGAGCATTGGTCGCCGGAGGGAGTCTCATACCCCTCGGTTTGGCGTCCGCCGCGCCCCAGCAGCGGCACCACGATAGCCGCGGCGGGAACCCGACGCTCCACGGCGGAGCGCCCAATCCATGGGTCACGAGTTGGGCGGCCAGCCCTCAGGTCGCCGTCCCGCAGTCGCTGTCCGAAACCGGGTTCGACGACCAGACGGTGCGGAACATCGTGTTCACGAGCGTCGGTGGGAATGTGGTCCGGGTGAGGTTCACCAACACCTTTGGAATCACCCCGTTGGACATCGCCGACGCTTCGATCGCGCTCGCCGGCTCCGGAACAACAGCAGCAACCGGTAGAGATGTGCCGCTTTTGTTCGCCGGCCAGTCGTCCGTGCAGATCCCACCGGGCGCGGAAGCCCTGAGTGACCCAGTCCGCCTCAACGTGCCGGCGCTTCAGGACATCGCCGTGAGCGTCTACCTACCGGATGCCACGGGCCCCGCCACCCAGCATTCGGACGGACAGCAGATCAACTATGTGGCGTCTGGAGATCACGCCCTGGACCGCTCGGCGACGGCGTACACGACTCAGACGCAGTCGTGGTACTTCGTCGACGCGGTCGACGTCGTGCGGAGTGCGGACGACCTTGGCACGCTTGTCGCGTTCGGTGATTCGATCACCGACGGGTTCATGTCGACTGTCAACGCCAACGCGCGGTGGCCCAACGACCTCGCGCGTCGACTCGACGAGCACCACGGCCCGACGCTGGCGGTCGCGGACGAGGGGATCAGCGGGGATCGCGTGCTGACCTCCGACATCTGCTGCGGGGAGAACGCCCTGGCCCGCTTCGATCGCGACGTGCTCGACCGCGCCGGCGCCAGGGAGGTGATCTTGATGATGGGCATCAACGACTTCGGCTTCAGCGCCACGCCGCCGACCACGGTCACCGACCCGGTCACCGACGTGTCCGCCGCTCAAGTGATCGCCGGCTACGAGCAGATCATCGCCCAGGCCCACGCCGCGGGGCTGAAGATCTTCGGTGCGACGCTCACGCCGTTCGAAGGCGCCGGCTACTACACGGCGGCCGGCGAGGCCAAGCGCGAGGCGGTAAACCAATGGATCCGTACGAGCGGAGCGTTCGACGGGGTTATCGACTTCGACAAGGTGGTGCGGGATCCGAGCAATCCGCTCACGATCAATCCCACGTTCGACAGCGGAGACCATCTCCATCCGAACGACGCCGGCTATCAGGCGATGGCGAACGCCATCCCGCTCTCAATGCTCCTGAATCTGAGGTAAATCAGAGTCCGCCGCCAGCCGCACGTCCGCGCCGCATTTCCAGGACCGGCGCGGACGTCGGCTGTTTGGCCCTGCGTTGCGGGTCTCCTCGCCCGCGCGACCCCGGAATCTTGCGATGAGCGGCGGAGATCACGCGACGAACGGCGTGCTGCTGCCACTCCGGGTGGTCCAATCGGCTAGGTAATATTCTGACCGGTGGGAGGAGCGCCGACCGAGGGAGAAGAGAAGACATGGAAGCGGCGTTGGGATTGCTGCTGGTCCTTGCGATTGCCGGATCCGGTCTGGGGGCTTGGCGGCTGACATCATCGCCACGGCGCGTGCTCAGCCCCGAGCGCGAGGCCATGCGCAGCGCCCTGCATCACGCGATCGCGACGCTCCCTCATCTCCGGCGCGGTCTCGACGAGACCAGTGCCAAAGCTGCCGCTCCGCACCTCCGAGCTCTGACCCAGGCGACCGCAGTCGCGATCACCGACGGCGACCGGGTCCTCGCGCTCGACGGGATCAGCGCAAATGACGCCTCCGCCTCTCATCTGCGCGAGCTGTCGGCGCACGTTCTCGACGGGCGCGTCCACGTGCAGCCGCGGACGAACGCCGTGCCGCACTCCGGATCGAGAAGTTCCGCGGTGGTGGCGCCCCTGGTGATCCAGGACGAGAACGTTGGGGCATTGATCGCGCTGTATGACGAGGATTATCGACTTCGCCCCGACGACGCTCGCGTCGTCGGAGAGGCCGCCGCACTCGTCTCGGCTCAGGTGGAGCTATCGGTGGTAGCCGACCAGGAAGAGCGCCTGACGCGTGCGGAGCTGCACGCGTTGCGCGCACGCATCTCGCCCCACTTCGTCTACAACTCGCTCGCTGCCATCGCGAGCTACATCCACTCGAATCCTGAACAGGCACGGGAGTTACTCGCCGAGTTTGCCGAGTTCACTCGATACTCGTTCAAGAGAGAGCGCACGTACGTCACTCTCGCAGAGGAATTGCACTACGTGCAGAAGTACCTTCGTCTCGAACAGGCACGGTTTCGAGATCGCCTGACCGTGCGAGTCCAGGTGGATCCGGATGTCCTCCAGACCGTGATCCCGGTCCTCTCGCTCCAACCGCTGGTCGAGAACGCAGTCAAGCACGGCGTCGAGACCCGCTCGGGCCAGCGCACGATCGAGATCATCGGCATCGACCGCGACGTCGACGTCGAACTGCGTGTCAGGGACGACGGCATCGGGATGAGCGCATCGGAGGCCGCACTTGCGCTCAGCGGAGAGGCCGACGGCACGGGGCTACACAACGTGGACCGGCGACTCCGCGCCACCTTCGGAGATAACTACGGACTCGAGATCGAGACCGAGCCCGACCGCGGCACCACGGTGATCCTCGCCGTCCCCAAGTTCCGGGTGGGAGTCCGCACCGCGTGAGCGACCCGGCCCTCAGCGTGCTCGCGGTCGACGACGAGGTGCCGCAGCTCGAGGATCTGGCGCGGTTGCTCCGCGCGAACCACCGCGTCAGCGACGTTGAGACGGCCGCGAGCGCGCACGACGCGGTCATGAAGGCGCGCGAGCGCGGCTACGACGCGGTGTTTCTCGACGTTCGGATGCCCGAGCTCGACGGCCTCGAGCTCGCCAAGGTACTGAACGCGTTCCCCAAGTCGCCGGCGCTCGTATTCGTCAGCGCGTTCGATACTTCCGCGGTCGCGACGTTCGAGCTGCGGGCGCTTGATTATTTGATGAAGCCGGTGACCCCACAGCGGATCGACGAGGCGCTCAAGCGGGTCGAGGCCGCCGCGCCCATCGCCGCCGACGCCGCCGAGGCGATCCCGGACGGGGACTCGCCCAACGCGCGCGATGTGATTGCCGTGCACGATCTTCGCGCGCGCGGCATGCGGCTACTGACCCGTGGCTCGATCCTGTACGTCGCCGCCTACGGCGACTACGTCCGGGTATACGCCGACAGCGGACGGTATCTCCTGCGCTCCTCGCTGACCGACGTGGAGCGGCGGTTTGCCGGGCAGGGCTTTCTGCGCGTGCATCGTCAGTACCTCGTGAATCTCAACCGGGCCGTCGAGATCCGGGCCCAGCTCAACGGGACCGCCGTCATGCGGTTCGAGAACGGAGGGGAGATACCGGTGGCGCGCCGGCATGTTCCGGAGTTGCGCCGCCGGGTACGCAAGTGACCGCGGGCTCGTCATCCGCGCGGCGGACGGCCCGTGACGAGCTCGCCGAGGACACCGCGTACGGCGAGCTGTACCTGACTCAGTTGCGGCGCGCACAACTCGAGCTGTCGCTGCTCGGACTCGTCGCGTTCGGTGGCGTGGTCGGCTCGCTCCCGCTGCTGTTTGCGCTCATACCTTCGCTCGCGCATGTCGCCCTTCTCGGCGTTCCGCTCGCGGCGTGGTTGGTCGCCGTACCCGCGTTCCCGGTATTCGTCGTGATCGGCGCCGTCTACGAGCGGCGCGCCAACGCGCTCGATCAATC
Organism: uncultured Solirubrobacterales bacterium; assembly: GCA_963849675.1. Classification (GTDB taxonomy): domain Bacteria; phylum Actinomycetota; class Thermoleophilia; order Solirubrobacterales; family Solirubrobacteraceae; genus Palsa-465. Next base: position 763,830 of record CAWKIW010000004.1, read on the forward strand.
GTTCCGCGATCTGATCCACGAGGAATGACCCTCGCGATAATCGCCGTCACGGCGGTGACGCTCGCGACCGTCGGGATCGGGGCATGGGGGGTTCGATTCGCGCGCACGACCTCGGATCTGTATGTCGCCTCGCGCGCGATCTCTCCCTGGTGGAACGCCGCCGCGGTTTCCGGCGAGTACCTGTCGGCGGCCAGCTTTCTCGGCATCGCGGGTCTCGAGATGCAGATCGGCGTACCGGCTCTGTGGCAGGCGGTGGGGTTCGCCGCGGGGTACCTGGCGCTGCTGCTGTTCGTCGCGGCACCGCTGCGACGGTTCGGCTCCTACACACTTCCGGATTTCGCGGAGGGAAGGCTGGCGAGCGCGTCGCTCAGGCGCCTGGCCGTCGCCGCCGTGCTCGCGATCGACGGTTTCTATCTCGTCCCCCAGCTGAAGGGCGCGGGAATCGCGTTCGGCGAGGTCATGGGCGCGCCGTACTGGGCGGGCATCGTCGTCGTGGGGATCGTCGTGAGCCTGTACGTGGCACTCGGGGGGATGCGCGGTGTCAGCTACGTGCAGGCCTTCCAGTTCTGGGTCAAGACCGTGACGATCGCGCTTCCGGCGATCGTCCTGTTGATCTACCTCGGTGGGATTCCGAATCGTGGCACGGTGTTCGGCAAGGAGCAGCCACACGCGCCGCGAGCCGGATTGGTGGTCCAGTTGCACCAGCCCGTGCTGGTGAGGTTCCCGGCCGCCACGCGCTTCGAGGCGGACGGCCGCGCGGAGTACGCCCATGCTGGTGAGGAGGTCGAGCTCCCATCGGGGCGGGTGGCGCTGCCACCCGGCGCCGACGTCCCTCTCCCCAAGGGGACACCGGCTCAGACCGGAAGCGACTGGGCTCGACCGGTCACATCCCGCGGCGAGGGATCTCCTCTGTACATCTACTCATTGCTGCTGGCGACGTTCCTCGGGACGATGGGTCTTCCGCACATCCTCGTTCGGTTCTATACGAACCCGGATGGCCCGGCGGCGCGTCGCACGACTGTGCGCGTCCTCGCACTGCTGTCCGTGTTCTACCTGTTTCCCGCTGTCTACGGCGCGCTCGGGCGAGCGCTGGCACCGGGGCTGTATCTGACTGGCCAGACCGACACCGTCGTACTGACCCTTCCGGCCATCGCATGGCCGGGGACGGGCGGCAATCTCTTGGCGGCGATGACCGCGGCGGGCGCGTTCGCGGCCTTCATGTCGACATCCTCGGGTCTGCTGATCTCGATCGCCGGGACCATCTCCCACGATGTCTGGGGCCGCGGCCGGCGGCCGGTGAGCATGACCGTGCGACGGCGCCGGTTCCGCATCGTGGCGGCGCTGGGCATGTTGGGCCCGGCGCTTCTAGCGCTGGCGGCGGAGAACATAGATATCAGCATCATGGTCGGGTGGGCGTTCGCGCTCGCGGCCAGCACCTTCTGCCCGCTGTTCCTGCTCGGGATCTGGTGGTCAAAGCTGACCGCGCAAGGCGCCGCGGCGGGCATCATCGCCGGCGGCGTGATGGCGATCGGAGCGATCCTCGCGGGCGCGGTCATCGACGCACAGAGCGCCGGAGGCGCGATAAATGCACTCCTGACCCAGCCGGCCATCATTTCCGTCCCCGTCGCCTTCGCCGCGATGATCACCGTCTCACTGGTGACCGCACGACCGAAGGACGTGAGTTCACAGATGCTCGCCCTGCACGCGCCCGAAGGCCTCGGCCTCGAGGCACTCGAACGTGTTCGGGCGTGATCGGTCGGAGCCGCTGAGGCACGGCCGCGGCGAGGCCCGCGGAAGGTGCTTGCCAAACGCCGACGCCATGTGGAAGGATGCCGGGCCTGGGCCGCAGGGTACGTCCGCCCCGGCGGCTGGATCTGAGGAGAGGAGGACTATGTCCAGACGAATCGTCCTGTCGACGATTGGAGCTGTCGCGCTGGCAGCTCTGGTTTTTGTAGGCGGCGCGAGCGCGGCGAAAGCGCCCCACGTTCGCTCCGTTAGCGGGAAGTCGCTGGTCCAGACGCGCTTCCTGGACGTGACGGGGATGGCCGCCGCGGGATCGCAGGCCCCAACGGACGCCTTCTGCCGGGCGAATCTCGGCGTGCCCTGTTACAGCCCGCAGGAGATACGGCACGCGTACGGCGTCGACCAGCTCCTGACCCGAGGGGATCAGGGGAAGGGCCAGACGATCGTGATCATCGACTCCTTCGGGAGCCCGACGATCGCCTCTGATCTGCAGACGTTCGACTCCGGCTACGGCCTGCCCGACCCACCGTCCTTCAGGGTCATCGCGCCACTCGGCACCGTGCCGTTCGATCCATCGGCGATCCCAGACCAGGTCGGCTGGGCATTCGAGACCACCCTCGACGTCGAGTGGGCGCACGCGATGGCGCCAAAGGCGAGCATCGTGCTGCTGACGAGCCCCGTCGACGAGACCGAGGGCGTCCAGGGCATGCCCCAGTTCGACGAGCTAATCAACTACGCGCTCGACCATCACCTCGGGCGACGTTATCTCCGAGAGCTGGGGAGCAACCGAGAACACACTGTTCACTCCCGCCGGAGAACAGGTCATCCGGAGCTTCAACGACAGCTATGCCCGCGCCGCGGCGATGGGCGTCACCGCGCTTGCCTCAACGGGCGACAACGGTGTCGGCAACGTCGAGACCGACGGGGTGACGGTCTACCCGTTCCCGACGGTGAACTTCCCCGCATCCTCGCCGCTCGTCGGCGCAATCGGCGGGACCAGCCTGACCGCCGACACGAATGGCGACTACCAGTCGGAGACCGCATGGAGCGACGGTGGCGGTGGCATCAGCCAACAATTCCGTGAGCCGTTCTATCAGGCGTTCCTGCCCCGCTCGGTGCAGCACGAGCTCGCCGGATTCCGCGGCATCCCTGACGTGTCCTGGAACGCGGACCCGAGCACCCCGATCCTGGTCTACCTGTCGGCCTTGGCCCCAGCTCGGCCGGTTACTACACGATCGGCGGGACGAGCGAAGGCTCGCCGTCGTGGGCCGGGGTCGTCGCCGACCTCGACCAGCTGGCGGGACGCGGGATCGGCCTACTCAACCCGTACGCGTACGCGCTCGGTGCCACCGGCCGCGGATTCCACGACGTCACCGTCGGCAACAACTCCGACAACGGCGTCACCGGTTACAACGCCACGCCGGGCTGGGATCTGACCACGGGGTGGGGAAGCCCGAATCTCGCGCAGGTGTTCGGCGGGTTCGGTGCGCTAGTCCGGGGCAGCCATTCGATGCACGCTTTGCTGGCCCGCGCGCGCCGGTAGAAGCAGACGCGATTCACTTGGGGGGCGTGCCCGCGCGGCACGCCTCCCAGGGTTTCGGCCGCGTCGACCCCAGATATGAATTGGGGGGCCGACCCCATTGTCGGACGCGCGGAGTTGAGCGACCCTGAACGGCATTGGCGATAGCTCAACTCGAGGCAACCCGGTGGCGACGGTGCGATCGCCATCGGTTGTCGGGAACCGGGGTGATGCGATGCAATTCACCATATCTTCGGTCGCTGGCCGCGACCACGGAGGGAGCGCCTCCGCGGCGCGCGCGCTCGCGAGCAAAGTGAAGGGGCAGGTGTTGCTTCCGGGGAGTGCAGGGTACGACCGGTCCCGGCGCGTGTTCAACGCGATGATCGATCGCCGCCCGGCGATGATCACCCGTTGTGCCGGTGCCGACGATGTGGTCAAGGCAGTCGAGTTTGCCCGAGCCTACGACCTGCCGGTGACGGTCAGGGCCGGGGGACATGGTGTGGCGGGGAGGGCGGTGGCGGATGGGGGCGTGATGCTCGACCTGTCCGCGATGAAGGGCGTCCGCGTGAACCCGCTCGAGCGGACCGCGACGGTCCGAGCCGGGTGTGACACTCGGCGACCTCGATCGTGAGACCGAGCCATTTGGGCTGGTCACTCCGACCGGCGTAGTGTCGATGACAGGGCTCGCCGGTCTGGCGCTCGGCGGCGGGCTGGGCTGGCTCAACGGCAAGCATGGGCTCACCTGCGACAACCTGGTGGCTGCCGAGGTCGTCACCGCGGCGGGCGATCGGGTTCTCGCGAGTGCCGAAGAGAACCCGGACCTCCTGTGGGGCCTGCGTGGGGGAGGGGGCAACTTCGGTGTGGTCACCTCGTTCACTTTCCGGGTGCATCCGGTCAGCCGGGTGCTTGCGGGAGCGATCACGTATCCGGCGCGGCAGGCTCGGTCGGCGCTGCGCCGCTTCCACGAGTTCGCCCGCGGCTGCCCGGACGAGGTCAGCGCCGCGCTGTCGCTGTCCCGGCCAGACGGTGGCGAGATCGCGGTCACGATCGTCGTCTGCTACGCGGGGTCGTACGAGCCGGCCCAGGGGCTGCCCGCGCCGCTACGCGGCCTGAGCCCCGACCCCGACGCGCTCACAACGATGCCTTACCGGACGCTCCAGGCGGCTGCGGACGACGGATACCCGCCGGGGCAGCAGCACTACTGGAAGTCCGGCTACCTCACCGAGATCGACGACGAGCTCGTCGACGTGCTGATCGAGTTCGTGACCCGCATGCCCTCTTCGGCGTCGGGGGTGGGGCTTCAGCAGCTGCACGGCGCGGCCGCTCGCGTGGATCCGTCCGCGACCGCATTTCCGCATCGCGGAGATCGGTACGACTGCCTCATCCTCTCGCAGTGGCCCGATCCCACCGACTCTCAGCAAAACGTCGCCTGGACGACCGAGCTGTTCGAGGCGCTGAGGCCTTTCCTCACGACCGGCGTGTACGTCAACAACCTCGGGGACGAGGGGGACGACCGTGTCAGACAGGCCTACGGGCCGAACTACGACCGTCTCGCCGCGCTCAAGAGACCAATACGACCCGACCAACCTGTTCTGCCACAACCAGAACATCAAGCCCCTGAGCGGCTGATCAGTCTGGGTATTCGTCCTTGCGCCAGGCATACACCTCCGCCGTCGGCGGCTTTGGCGTTCGCCTGAGCAGGAACGCGTGGTAGGGAGCGACGAATTGGTCGGGTGCCTGCACCGTATACGTGTGGTACACGTTCCCGTTCTCACGGGCGAACGCGATGAAGCTCGGACCCTCGCGTAGGCCGTCCTCGAGCTTGGCCCCGACCTGCCGCCCCCAGGCCTGAAGCCACTCCGGCGGGTCGTCGAGTATCCCCTTCACCTCGGGTATCTGTTGGGCCTGCTCTGGCGTGAGCGCCAAGCCGAAGTCGAACGGAAAGTCCGATGTCGTACGTCGAGACGTACGGGAAATCCCAACCCATCCGCTCCTTGTATGCGGTGAGCCGCTCGATCGGCGCGCGCGAGAAACAGATCAGCGTCACGTCGCGGTGGTTGAGGTGGACGCGCGTGGCGCCGAGCTCGTCTCCGAGGTTCGAGCAGCCAGGACACGCACCGAGCTCGTAGTCGGGACCGAACATGATGTTGTAGGCGAGCAGCTGCGAGCGCCCGTCGAACAGATCGGCGAGCGTCTTCTTGCCGTCTTCGGTGTCGAACACGTAGTCCTTCTCCACGGGAACCCACGGGAGGCGACGGCGCTGCTCGGTGACCTTCTCGCCGAGCTCGGCGTACTCGGCCTCGAGCTTGGCAAGTTCGGCGCGGGCGGTTTGCCATTCCTCGCGAGTCGCAATCGTGTGATCGGGCATCGTGACCTCCTGTGTTACGGCTGTGGGTTCCGGCCGCGGCCGCCGTCGTCGGCGTCGCACATACCTTAGGACCGGACGGCCGCGGCGATCTCATCGCTCGACCCGAGTGCCAGGGCCGCCACGCGGATCCGCGACCGCGGACCCTGTAAAACGCCCAAAGCCTCCGCCCCGCGGCGCGGCTTTCGGGACATAAGCATCCCCCACACGCTTATGTCCCGGCATCGGTCGGCTCACCGGCGATTTCGGGCGTTGTACAGCTCGCGCTAAGGCTGGCGCCCCGCGCCGGTGGCGCGGGGCGTCGTCGCCCCGTCGTGACCGCGCAGGCCCGCCGGCGAGCGCCGGCGCCACGCGTTATGCGAACAGGGCGCGCGCGTACCAGTCGTTGCGGTCGCGCACGCCCGGCAGCGCGAAGAAATAGCCACCGCCGACCGGCGAGACGTAGTCGACCATCGGCTCGCCGATCAGTCTGGTCTGGTTGGCGACGAACTGGCGCACGAGGTTCTGCTGGAAGCAGTTGAAGATCAGTCCCATGTCGAGGTTGCCCGCCAGGTCCACGCCGTTGTCGTAGTTGTAGCCGCGGCGGAAGATGCGGCTGTCCTCCGTGGCCTTGGTCCGCGGGTTCGCCAGCCGGATGTGGGCGTTCAGCGGGATCGTCTTGCCCCTCGGGTCGGCGGCGAAGTCCGGCAGCGCCCTCAGGCTGTCGCTGCCCAGCACGTTTCCGCTGGCGCGGTAGCGGCCGATCATCGTCTGCTGCTCGTTCAGTGACACCCGATCCCAGAACTCGATGAGCATGCGGATGATCCTGCAGACGTGGTAGCTGCCGCCGACCGCCCATTTGGGCTCGCCGATCCCCGGAACCACCCACAACAGCCGGTTCGCGACCGCCGGATCGGTGACGTTCGGGTTGGCGATCCCGTCCATGAAGCCAAAGTGGTTGCGAGGTACGCCCGTCGGCCGGGCGGGCGAGACGAAGCCGTCCATCCGCCACAGGATCTGCATCCCGCCGCGAGTGTGCTTGGCGATGTCACGCAGCGCGTGGATCGCGGTGTCGGTACTGCCGGCGCAGATCTGCAACAGCAAGTCGCCGCCGACCAGGTCCGGCTTTAGGTCGTCGTTCGGGAACGAGGTCATCGCGGTCAGGTGCCTGGGCTTGCGGGCGGCGATGCCCGAACCGGTCGTCGAACAAGCTCGAGCCGAAGCCGACCGTGATCGTCAGCCCGTCGGCGGGGATCTCGGGCCCGAGCGTCCCGCTGTCCGACGGTGGTGCGACAGGCCCGCGGTCGGCCGGGATGCCACCGTGCGTCAGGAACCGTGCGCGCGCGGTCAGCGTCTTGCAGTAGATCGATCAGCTCGGCACGGTTGGCCGCGGTGACGTTGAACGACACGAAGCAGGCCGCCGGCGGGGGCGGGTTGACGATCCCCGCCTGCCAGCGACCGTGGAACGGGACCGCGGGCAGCCGAGCCGCAGGGTCGGCGGCGACCGCGTACTGGAGCGGCCCGTCGGGCTGGAGCAGGTCGCCCGAGGTGGACCGGCCCTCGGCGGCGTCCACCTCGGACAGCTTGGCTGCGCCTAGCGCGCCGGCGGCGATAGCGGCGGCGCCGGAGCGGGTGAGGAACTGGCGACGGTCGAACATCGCACCCCAGCGTAGAAGGACGCGCGGCTGCCAGACTCGACGCCGTGCCGGCGTCCAAACGTGCAGCCTCGATCGCAGCAGGCACGGTGGCGCTCGCCGTCGCGGCCGTCGTGGCGCTGGTCCTGTTCGGTCCGCTCGGCGCATCGGCGAGGGACCCGTCGTGCTCGTCGTACCCGGCCCCGGGCAAGCTCGCGCCGGCCGGCACCACGGTTCCCGCCGGCCTGGCAGCGACCTATTCGGTGCTCACCGACCCCCAGCGAGCCGCGGACAAATTGACCGCGAACCAGATGGCGTCGCTCGGCGCGTCTGGCGTGATCGTGTCGGGGACGCGCTTGCTCGGCGAAGCCGCGTCCGGCGGCCGGGTCTATCTGGTGCCGGCCGAGCACCTGCTCGCAACCAGCCTGGCGCCGCCCCGATGCCTGTCGTCCGTCCAGCGCGTGATCCAGCAGGAGTCGCTGCCGCTGCTGCGGAGCGAGTACCGCCAGGCCGCGCTGTGCATCGTCGTCCTGTACGGAAACACGGGCACGCACGACTGCGCTCCCGCGTCCGGCGCTCCTTACCCGCTGCTGTCCGAGATCGGTACGCCCGGGTTCGGGCTGGTACCGGACGGCGTGAGCGCGGTCACCGTGACCTATCAGATCGCGCCTCCGCAGACCGTCGCGGTACATCGGAACTTCTTCGTCGCCGGCACCACGCCGCGGACCGCGCCGCCGTGCGGCGTGCAGTGGCTCGACCCAACCGGCAACGTGAAGAAGATCCCGGTCGGCTGCTCATTCCTGACCGAGGAAAAGAAGGAGCTGGGCGAGTACCGGGCGTACGTCGCGACCAAGCTCTCGACGCTGCGGACCCAGGTCGCGGCGCTGTCCGCCGCCACCGCCTCCGGCAACCCCGCGAACGCGAAGGCCGCGTGGTTGACCGCGCACGTGACCTGGCTCGCGATCGGCCAGGACGATGGCGCGTATGGCTGCTTCGGTCCGCTTGGCGGCGAGATCGACGGTCTGGCCGCCGGCCATCCGCTCGGCACCGCCGACCCGGCGTTCACCGGGTTTCACAGGATCGAGTTCGATCTCTGGACCAGGCACGACCTGTCGGCCGCCGCGGCTGACACCGGCACCTTGCGGAGGCTGCTCACCCGGCTGATGAAGGTTCCGCTGTCGAACTACCTTCCCGCCACCGCCACCGGCATCGGCAACTGGCTGCTGCGGCCGCACGAGGTGCTCGAGGACGCTCTCCGCGACTCCCTGACCGCTGATGACGATTACGGAAGCGGCACCGACCTTTCCTCGATCGCCGCCGATGTCGCCGCCGTGCGGACGCTGCTCGGCGAGCTCGGCCCGGCAATCGATCCGGTCGCGCCTCGTCTCGCCAGCAACGCGAGAGCCGAGCTCGACGCGCTGGCGAGCGCGATCAACGCGACCCGCACACACGGCGGCCGGGTTTCCATCCGGGACTTGCCGGTGAGGCAGCGCGAGCAGGTCGATGCCGACGTCGACGCGGCGCTCGAGACGCTCGCGCCAATCCCGGACTTGCTGACGAGCACGGGATCGAACTCGCCCAACACGTGACAGCGCGTTGACGACTGGTTTATGACGTATGCGGCAAGATCCTCTCCCACATGTCGGATGAGCACCACGGACGGGCAGCGAATCGGGAGGCGCGGCCGCGAGCCCTGCGCGGACTAGCGACCGCGCTCGTCGGCGCGGTCGCGGTCGGGGCGCTCGTTTGGGTCGCGGCGCCCGGGAAGGTGTTCGACCAGCTCGCCGAGATGAACGCGGCATGGGCGCTGGCGGCGGTCGTGTTGGAGGTTGGATCGTGCCTGTGTTACGTGATCGTCTTTCGCTTCTTCTTCCCCGAGCCGCCGGCCGCGATCAGCCGCCGGGTGGCATGGGTTTCGATGGGTGCCGGGGCCGTGCTGCCCGGCGGGAACATCACCTCAGCGGCTACCACCGGTTTGCTGATGCGCAACGATGGGCTCGGAACCCGTCAGCTGCTCGGACGATGCGCTGCGCTGCTCTGTCTCCTCACCGCGTTCGGGTTCGCGGTGAACGGGGCGGCCGGCGCGCTGTTGTTCGCGGGTGTGCCGGATGGCCCTCTTGACCTGAGCCACACCGGGATCCCAATCGTCGTGTCCGCCGTGGTCCTGTCGGGAGCGGCGATCGTGGTGTTGGCGAGTCGACGCTTCGGAGAGCGGACTCCCAAGCCCGTTCGCGGGCGTCGCGGCGGGCCTCGAGGGTGCCTGGTCGGCGCTCAGGAATCCAGGATGGCGCCTGTTTGGCGCGGCCGGCTTCTTCTGCCTGGACGTTGCGGCGCTGTGGGCGGCGTGCGCCGCGACCGGTCATCGGTTGGGGTTCCTCGCGGTGTTGATCGCCTATTGCATCGGCTATCTGGCGACGGCCATCCCGATTCCCGCCGGTCTAGGCGTGCTCGATGCCGGTCTTGCTGGCGCGCTGGTCCTTTACGGCCTCCCGGCGACGGCCTCCGTCGGCGCCGTGCTCGTGTATCACGCGATCGCGATCTGGGTGCCTGGACTCGGCGGGCTGATCGCGTGGTTGTCGACGCGGAGATCGCGAGCGATCAGGCGCGCGGAGGTCAGCCCGACGCGGCTCGCTGGGCTACGGCTCGCGGAGGCGGCCGAGCCCGACGCCTGACCGCGTCGAGCCCTGTATCGTCGTGCTCGAGCGTCAACAACAGGCCGATATCTGCCAATCTCGCCCATGATGGAAGCTGCCAGCCTCGATCCACGACTGAAGCCGCGACTACGCGGCGTACTTCATCAGTGGGCTTTCGCCGTGTCGGTGCTAGCGGGTGCCGCCTTGGTGCTCGAGGCCGGATCCGCGCGGGCCCGATTGGCCGTGGCGGTGTACGCCCTCAGCGTCGCCGCCTTGTTTGGCACGAGCGCTCTGTATCACCGCGTCGACTGGCGCACGTTGACCGCGCGTCGTTGGGTGCGCCGGCTCGATCACACGATGATCTTCGTGCTGATCGCGGGTAGCTACACACCGTTCGGGCTTCTCGTGCTCCATGGGACGCTGGGCGCGGTGATCCTGGTCGCTGCGTGGTCGGCAGCGCTCGCGGGAGCGGTATTCAAGCTTGTCTGGATCGACGCCCCGGGCTGGCTGGGCGTGGCCACGTACATCTCGATGGGCTGGATCTCGCTGGTCGCGCTCCCCGAACTGCTCGACCGCCTCGGTATCACTGCGGTTGGGGCGCTGGCGCTCGGCGGGATTCTGTACAGCGTGGGCGCCGTGATCTACGCGCACAGGCGGCCCGATCCGGTGCCGACGGTGTTCGGCTATCACGAGCTATTCCACCTGCTGGTGATCCTCGCCGCCGCGCTGCAGTACGCGGTGGTGGCCTTCTGGGTCCTGTAGCCGACACTCGCAATTAGATTCGGGCTGCTACGTTGGTACACGTGGTCGGCCTCCGTCGGCCGCGAGGCAGCTTGCTTGGGTGCCGCCCTCAGCGGTTCGGGTCAGCCTTCGCCTCCCGAATCGTCCGCGGCGCTCGCGTGCCGCCAAGGAGTTGTGCATGTCAACAGAATCGTTCGCTGGTCTCGGTGTGTCGCGCGCCGTGACCGACTCCCTTGCCTCCGCCGGGATCACCAGCCCGTTCGCGATCCAGCGCGCGGTGATCGCCGACGCGATCGCCGGGCGAGATGTGATCGCGAAGTCACCGACCGGTTCGGGCAAGACGCTCGCCTTCGGGGTCCCGCTGGTTGAGCGGATCCACGCCGAGGACCCGAGACCGGCGGGATTGGTGCTCGCGCCGACCCGCGAGCTCGCGACGCAGATCGTCGACGACATCCGCGGGATCGCGTATGCGCGGGCGTTGCGTGTCACGGCGGTGTATGGCGGTGTCGGTCTGGTCAAGCAGGCCAAGGACGCCGCCGCTTCGCACGTGCTGGTCGCCACCCCCGGGCGTCTCGAGGACTTGATGGCGCGCCGCGCCTTCACCCTTGACAACATCAGGATGCTGATCCTCGACGAGGCCGACCGGATGCTCGATATGGGCTTTCGTCCGGCGATCGATCGGATCGTCGGCGCATGTCCGCGGGCTCGTCAGACGCTGTTCTTCTCCGCCACCCTCGACGGCGAAGCCGGGCGGATCGCGCAGCGCTACGCGCGCGACGCTGTGATCCGTCAGCACGGGCCGACGGCACGGCGCGCAGGCGGTGAGATCGAGCACAAGTTCGTGCACGTCGCGCACGAGCACCGAGTCGATGCGCTCGTCAAGGAGCTCGGTCGGGATCGTGACCTCACGCTCGTGTTCGTTCGAACCAAGCGCGGAGCCGACCGGTTGGTCAAGCGGCTCGGAGCGTACGGCGTCAAGGCGGCGGCCATGCACGGCGACAAGTCACAGCGCCAGCGCGAGCACGCACTAGCCCGCTTCGAGTCCGGCGTCATCGACACCCTGGTCGCGACAGACGTCGCGGCGCGCGGCATCGACGTGGAGAGGATCTCGCACGTGATCAACTTCGATCCGCCTCAGGACAGCGAAACCTACGTCCACCGCATCGGGCGCACCGGCCGCGCCGGCCGCAAGGGGGTCGGGATCACGCTCCTCACACCCGACCAGCGCCGCGACGTGACCCAACTCGTCGGCGAACTCGGCCTCGACGACCACCTCCACACCCACAGCCCCCGGAGCCCCAGGCCCAACTCCGCCCGCCAGGCCGACGCTCGCAGCGGCCGGAATAGGCATCCCCGGCCGCGCCGCCGCCGAGCCGGCGCCCGGCAGTGACCTGCGCGGTACGTGACTCGCAGCAAGGGCGGCCCGGTGGCCGCCCTTTTTGGATCCTCACCTGTAATTGCGTCATGGGTCACATCTCGGGGTTGCGGTCGCTGCTCGCCTCGGCATGCAAAACCTTACGCGGGCGAAAGGAGGATCCTAGGAACGATGAACGTCAAGACGTTCGGCCCGGTTGACGAGCGCAGCCTCAAGCAGCTGGAGCGCTGCATGCAGGCGGGCGACGCCGATTACGGCGTTCTGTGCGCCGACCACCACCCGGGCTACAGCCAGCCGATCGGCGGCGCCATCGCGTACGAGGGCTACGTGTCGCCGTCCGGCGTCGGCTACGACATCGGCTGCGGAAACAAGGCCGTGTGCACCGAGCTGACCCGCCACGACCTCGACGCGCTGGGCGGCGTCGAGCGGCTGATGCGCGAGATCACGCGAGCGGGTCTCGTTCGGCATGGGCGTCCCGGCGCGCGAGCGGGTCGGGCATCCAGTGCTGGAGAAGATCCGCACCGCGGAGTTTGCGCCGCAGCGCAAGCTGGCGGGCCTGGCCGAGTCGCAGCTCGGCACGGTCGGGTCGGGCAACCACTACGTCAACCTGATGGAGGACGAGCTCGGTCGGGTGTGGGTCGGCGTTCACTTCGGCTCGCGCGGCTTTGGACACAAGACCGCGTCGGGGTTCCTCGCGCTCGCCCAGGGCCTGCCGTTCGACGGCCATGCCGCCGAGGGCGAGATGGACTCGCCGCCGGTTCTGCTGGAGCTCGGCACCGAGCTGGGTGACGCCTACATCGCGGCGATGAAGCTCGCCGGCGAGTACGCCTACGCGGGTCGCGATGTGGTCGTCGGCAAAGTGCTCGGGATCCTGTCCGCAGGCACGGTGCACGAAGTGCACAACCACCACAACTTCGCTTGGCGGGAGGAGCATTTCGGGCGCGCCTATTGGGTGATCCGCAAGGGCTGCACGCCGGCGCGACCCGGGCCAGGAGGGCTTCGTCGGCGGCTCGATGGGCGACGAGTCCGTGATCCTCGAGGGCGTCGGGTCTGCTGAGGCGAAGGAGTCCCTGTCCTCGACGGTGCACGGCGCCGGCCGGATCATGAGCCGCACACAGGCGGCCGGCCGGATTCGCCGACGCAAGCGCTGGGAGTGCGCGGCCCGCGATTGCCGAGCGACTGTTCGAGTCGTCCGAGGCCCATTGCCCGGACCATCCGGACGAACGCGCTGCGGAAGGTGTGGGTCGCGGAGCAGCTCAGGCCGGGAAAGGTGGACTGGCCCGCGGTGCAGGCCCGACTGCGTGAGTCGCGGGATCGTCCTGGTCGGGGGTGGGGCCGACGAGGCGCCGGAGGTGTACAAGCGGCTGCCGGACGTACTCGAGGCCCATGCCGGTTCGATCCGGGTGAAGCACACGCTGCGTCCGCTCGGCGTCGCCATGGCAGGTCGCGACGTTCACGATCCCTATAAGGACTGAGGGCTGCCTCTGAGCGGCCCCAGCGGGCAACACGCGGGAGCCAGGACGCGCTCGGCGGCTTGTGGGATGCTTGCCGGATGCCGTGGCTTCCCGAGCTGTTCTCCGCGCCCGCGCTCCAGCGCCTGCAGGACAAATGGGAACACGAGCTTGTCACCGTGCCGTTCTTCGACGGGCTGATGACCGGGGAGATCGAGGCGATGATCGAGTCGTTCGCCGGCGTGCCCGAGCTGCACCACCCCGTCCGCGGGCGCATCAAGGGCGTACGGGCGTTCAGCAAGTTCGTCACGGAGACCAGGGCGTGGCTCGGCCAATCCGGTTCTTCGATAGAGGACCTGGAGCACGTCATACGCGGCGGTCGACGCGGCTGTGGCGAGGTGGTTCTCCACCTCGAGAGGGGGAGCGGGCGAGTGAGTCTCCCGGTCGCGATCGTGGCCGACAAGGAGCCCGGCGGTCAAATCGACGAACTGCGGATGTACTACAGCAGCTGGCCGCTTACGGGCCGCCATGCGAACCGCCCGCCGTTGCTGCAGGCCGATCCAGAGGCGGTCGAGTCAGACGTCGTGGCCGAGTACCAGCGTGCACTGTCGGCGGGCGACGTCGACGCGACGGTGGCTGCGTTCGAACCGGACGGATACGCCCGCGAGCCCGCGGGTGGAGATCAGGTCCACGTAGGCCCCGACGGTCTGCGGGCCTTCTACGAGTGGCTCTTCTCGAACGGCGGCGGCATCCCGCTCGAGCACTGTGCGGTCGTCGAGGACGAAGTTGCGTGCGCGCTCGAGTACAACGTCGTCGCGGTGGGGCAGCACCGAGTTGCCGCCGCAGGCGGGGATCGCCGTCTACGTCCGCGGCCAGAACGGCAAGCTGGCCGCGGCCCGCATCTACGACGACGTCGACCCGCCTCTCGCCGCAACCACGTAGCCGTCACCACCTCGGTCACGCGGCCACGGTGCGGCGTGGTTTCTCTGGCAGACTGCTGGTCCGCGGCCCCGCCGGTGGCCGGGGGAACAACGACCTCGAAGGGGTGTCCCGGAATGGCGCGTTTTGCTGAACGGACGGTGCTGGTCACGGGAGCGTCGAGGGGTATCGGGTTGGCGACAGTGAGGCGCTTTCACGCCGACGGGGCGCGCGTCGGCCTAGTCGCCCGTGACGCGGACCGGTTGGCGGCGGTGATGACTGAGCTGGGGGGCAACTGCCACGCGGTGGCGGCGGATCTATCTGAGCGAGAGGAATGCGTCCGCGCCGTCGACGAGGTCGAGGCCGCACTCGGTCCCGTCGACGTGTTGGTCAGCAACGCGGGCGTTCTGCGGCGTGATTTCGTCAAAGACGTGAGCGTCCAAGACTTCGAGGACAGCTATCGGGTGAACGTCGGAGCGGCGTTGTGGTTGACGCAGCGAGTGCTCCCGGGAATGCGCGACCGCGGGCACGGAAGGATCGTGCTCGTCGCGTCGGAGCTTGGATTGTTCGGCGGCCCATCTTATGCGTCGTACAGCACAAGCAAGTTCGCGCTCGTCGGCCTTGCCGAGGTCCTGTGGCACGAGTTGTCCGGGAGCGGCGTCCGCGCATGCGCCGTCTGCCCCGGTGACGTCCGTACCGATCAGCTCGATCAGGAACACGAGTGGGGACCGACCGGTGGTGTCACGCCGGAGAAGGCCATGTCGCCCGACTACCTCGCGGAGGCGATCGTCAAGTCGCTCGACTCACGTAATCCGGTGGTCATCGTCGACAAGCCTCACCTTCGGGCTGTTTTCAACCTGTGGGGTGGCCCGCGACGCTTGCGCCTGGCCGCGGTGCACGGCGCTTACAAGGAACTGCTGAAGACGTGAGGCGAAGATCGGCGCTCGGCGCCGGTCACCGGGTCGGCAGGACGAGCGGCCCGTAGCTGGTCGTGGACAGCGGGCTGGACACGCGGCTCAGCGCTTCGGAAGCATCTGATAGATCGTCGCGTACCCGATCAGGAACACGACCTTTCCGTCGGTGATCACCGGAGTGAACTCGCCGTCGGGGAACGAGAACACTGGCCGACCCGTGCGCCAGTTGAGACCCGTAGTGGTGTTCGATCCAAGACTCGAGTAGTAGACGACGTTGCCCACGACGGTGGCGGAACCGTCGATTCGCCCCGCCGCCGCCTTGACTCCACCGCACGCCCCCGGTGTCGGCGTCTGTAGGCGTACAAGTGGCCGTCGTAGGAGCCGATGTACACCGTCGGCCCGAGACCGGGAACATCGGCGACCGCCGGCGAGGCGTAGACGTAAGCCCCGGTCGATGCTGTCCACGAGGTTGCTCCAGAGCTCGCCCAGAACGCGTACACCGCACCGCTCGTGCTGCCTATGTACACCCGGCCGAAGGCGACCGCCGGCGTCGAGTAGAAACTGTCGCCTCCCGCGGCCGACCAGATCTCGCGGCCGTTTGCGGCATTGACCGCGTAGACGCGAGCACCGTAGTCGCCGAAGTAGATCGTGTTGTGGGCAAAGGCGACGCCGCCCTTGACCGCTCCGCTGGCCTGGAACGTCCAGTTGAGGTGACCGTCGTAGGTCCTGAACGAGTGCACGGTGCCGCCCTGGTCGCCGAGGAACACGCTGAGGCCATGCACGAGCGGCGAGGACTCGCTGCCGGCGGGCAGCGGGTGAGACCACGCGACCTTCCCGGTCTTCATCGACACCGCCACGACCGCGCCGTTGCCCGGCGTGCGGGCGCCCGGGCTGGTAGAGAGCAGCGTGAAGAACACGAGCTTGTGGCGGATATCGAGCGCCGGTGAGGCCGCGGCCAGGGTTCCGAACTGGCGGTGCCAGATCAGGCGGCCGTTGGTCGAGCTCAGCGCGCTCGCCCATCCGTGCTCATCCTCGAAGTACAGAGTGTTGTCGTAGATCACCGGCGGAAACTCGAGCAAGGCGCCGTCGAAGAACCTCCAGCCGACGTGCAGCGGCGGATCGAGCTTCGCGCCGCCCGGGAAGAAGCGGGTGCGGGCCAGGTCGTAGCCGTACAGGGGCCACGGATCGTCGGTGGGATGCGGCTTGGGTCGGGGCGGAGGCGGTGGCGAGGGTGGCGGCGGTGGCGGCGGCGGAGGCACGGCGACCCGAACCGCGACGGCGCGGTGATGGTGGGTGCTTCCAGAACTGACGAGGAGGAGGACCACCACCGCGACCCCTATCGCTAGTAGCAGGCCCGCCACGGCGACGAGTCCCCGGCGCAGAGCCGGGGCTCGACATGGCGGCGGATGCTAGCCAGCGGCGCCGACGGTCGCGATCAGGGCGATGCTCGCGACAGGGGCGGCGGCTCAAGTGCCGGCGTTGGCTACGTGCAGCGTGATCGGCGTCAGCGCGTCGGTCGGGACGAGCAGCCGGAAGTCGCTCCACGGCACCTTGCGCCCGGCCGGGTCGGCCTCGACCCAGACCCACCGTGGCCGGTGGCAGGCGTAGCCGCGCGGCCGGGGCGAGACCTCGTAGCCGTTGATGCTGAGGGCCAGATCGCGTGCCCGGCGCGAGCGGTCGGCCCAGTCCTCGACTCGAAACTCGAACTGGGCGCTGGCCACGTCCTTGATGCTGATGAGGCTCGTACCCATGGCGGTCCGACCGTGCTATCGGCTCCGCGCCGCCGGCGCTTGTGGAGAGCGCCCTCGAAGCGGACAGGTTTGCGACTTACCGCCGGGGGCGCGCGAGGGACCGGGCTACGCGGCGGCGCCGAGCTCGCCGTGGACGAGGTCGGCGATCGTCTCCCGAACGAGCGCGGCGAGCTGGTCGGCAGAGACGTCGTCGAACGCGGCGCCGCTTTCGACGAAGACCTCGGTGATCACGCCGGTGATCGCGGCCATTCGGACTCGTTCGCGCAGCGGGATCGCGGGGGAGGAGAGGATTCGCGTGAACCGGGCTTCGAGGTTCTCGTTCTCCTGCCGGTTGCGGTCGCTCCGTGCGAGGGCCTCGAACGCGCTGGGGTTGCGGCTGTGTAGGAGCACCAGCTCGCGGTTCTCGACCATGAAGTCGATCAGTTCGTCGGCCAGTCGTGGCCACAGAGCGACTCGCGCGGGTCCGTCTGGGGCGGCTTCGAGCTCGTCGAGGAGGCTGGTGCCCATCGCGTGGAGCCGGAGATGCAGCTCCAGCAGGATGTCCTCCTTGCGCTCAAAGTAGTAGTAGAGCGCCGCCTTGGTGATCTCCAGCCGCTCGGCGATGTCGCGGAGCGAGGTCTTCTCGTAGCCCTGCCGGGTGAACAGCTCCTGGGCGACGTCGAGAATTTGCTCGCGCGTCTCTGCCCCCTGGTTTCGTGCTGCTCGAGGCATCGCTCCGACAAGTTTACTTGACGACCGGTCAGTCATTGGCTAACTTACCGCGCGGCAAGCACATTACTTGACGACCGGTAAGGAGGCTAGGCATGCGGTGGGGCTGCACCTGATGCCAAGCGACACGATGATCCAGGCGAGCGGACTCCGGAAGCGCTTCGGCGAGACAGTCGCGCTCGATGGACTCGACCTCGACGCGCAGGCGGGGACGGTGCTGGGCCTCCTCGGCCCCAACGGCGCCGGCAAGACGACCGCCGTTCGGATCCTCACCACCCTGTCCAAACCCGATGGTGGCGAGGCTCGGGTCGCCGGGCACGACGTCGTTCGGGAGCCGGCGGCGGTGCAGCGCATGATCGGCGTTGCCGCGCAGGACGCGACCGTCGACGAGGTACTGACCGGGCGCCAGAACCTGACGATGATCGGCCGCCTCAGCGGCCTCTCGCGCGCCGGCGCCCGCGCTCGCTCCGCTGAACTGCTGGTCGAGTTCGGGCTCGCCGACGCCGGGGAGAGGGTCGTCAAGGGCTACTCCGGCGGGATGCGCCGCCGGCTCGACCTGGCGGCGGCGCTGGTCACGCGTCCGCCGGTGCTGTTCCTCGACGAGCCCACCACCGGCCTGGACCCGACGAGCCGGTTGCGGATGTGGGAGGTCATCCGCTCGCTGGTCGCCGACGGGACGACGCTGCTGCTCACCACCCAGTATCTCGACGAGGCCGACGAACTGGCCGACCGGATCGTGGTCGTCGACCACGGCCGCGCGATCGCCGCCGGCACGGCGCAGGAACTCAAGCGACAGGTCGGCGGCGCTCGGCTCGAGATCACGCTGACCGAGCCGCACGCTGACGCCGCGCGGGCGCTCGCGCCGTTCGCGCACGGAGCGGTCACCGCGAGCGCCGACAAACGCCACCTGAGGGCGCCGGTCAACGGCGACAGCGGCCTTGCGACGACCGTGGTGCGGGCGCTCGATGCGGCGGCGATCACGGTCGAGGACGTGCAGGTCCGCCCGCCGTCGCTCGACGATGTGTTCTTGGCGCTGACCGAAGGCGAGCGATGACGCGCGTTCGCGGCGCGGTCCGCGATGTCGTCGTGATGACCGGCCGGAACCTGATCCACATCGCTCGAGAGCCACTGCGGCTGTCCGACGTCACGGTCCAGCCGGTGCTGTTCACGCTGCTGTTCATCTACGTGCTCGGTGCCGGCCTGGTGCTCCCCGACCACGGCAGCTACAAGGAGTTCGCGATCGCCGGGCTCCTGGCGATGAACCTCGTGACATCGGCGATCGGGACCGCGGTCGGGCTCAGCGACGATCTCGGCGCCGGCGTGATCGACCGGTTTCGGACGCTGCCGATGTGGAAGCCGGCGGTGCTGGTCGGCCGATCGCTGACCGACCTGCTCACCGCCACCCTATGCGCCCTGATCGTGATCGCGACCGGACTAGTGATCGGCTGGCGCCCGCATGCGGACATCGGCGACGTGACCGCCGGCTTTGCGATCTTTCTCCTGTTCAGCTATGCGCTGTCGTGGGGGTGCGCCTGTATCGGACTGTTCAGCCGCGACAGCGAGTCCTCACAGGGTCTCGGGTTGGTGATCCTGTTCCCGCTCGCGATCGTCTCCGACGCGCTCGTGCCCACCCAGCACATGCCGCGGGCGGTACGGACGATCGCCAACTGGAACCCACTGAGCGCCGTGACCGCCGCCAGCCGCAGCCTGTTCGGCAACCCGAACCCAGCCGCCGCCGTCCATGCCTGGCCGCTTCAACACCCGGCGCTCGCATCCGTGCTCTGGTCGGCGGCGCTGCTCGCGGCCTTCGCGCCGCTCGCTGCCCGGCTGTACCGCACGCGGACCGCGGACTGACTCGAACTCGCGCCGCCCGGCGCCGGCACGACGTTTGCGGCCAGATCGGCGCAAGCGTGCTTCACCACGGGGCGGAGGTTTCAGCTACCCGGCTTCGCGCGCCGTTCGGCGCGCCTGCGCAGCGTCTCCCAGGCGCGGTCGAGCTCCTCCCTGATCGCGTGGAGCCGCTGGCGGTGCTCCTCCTTGCGGGCCTCCTCCGCTTCCTCCAGGAGCTCGTTCTCCTCGCCGACCAGTCCTTCGATGTGCGCGTAGACCTCGAGGTCGTGCGGAATCGGGGAGAGGTCCTCGTCGTGTACGTGCGCCCTCTCCTCTTCTGGGTAGTCCACCACAGGGGGCATTCTATGGACCGCTGCCAGGCCGGGGGCCGAGGCGTTGGCCGCTAGGGCAGCATCGGCAGCGGCGTCAGGGTGTTCAGCTCTCGGGTCCGTTGGCGCGCCCGGCAGTACGCGGCGAGCTCGTCGTAGACAGCGGCGCCGCACACGCGCCGGAGTTCCACCTCCATGGTCACATACAGTGGCTGATTGCCGCTGAACGCATCCTGATGCTCGGTGCACCACCACTCGAGGATCCCCTCCCCGCCCCAGTCGACGGTCCGGCACGCGCGCACCGTGGTGGTCCTGGTCCCCTCGTCAATATCGAAGAACAGCGGGACCTGCCAGCAGATTCGCGGCTTCCAGTCCACCGGGCTCTCGTCGCGGCGCAGTGCCGCGACGTGAAACGCACAGCCAGCCCCACCGGGATGATCCGCGCGGTTGTGGAAGATGCACGCACCGCGGTACAGACGGGTGTGGACGCTATCGCGCTTGAATCGCGCCTTGCCCCACGGGTCCGGCCCAGCGCGCCGCAGGGCCACCTGACGGTTCTGCCAGTCCTCGTCGGTCAGCTGCTCGACGCGTCCCCGGATCATGTTGAGGTCCTCGGCACCGGATGTATCCCCCTCGCCCCGGTAGATCTCGACGCCATCGAGACAGCAGCCGCGGGCGCTGTGCTGCAGCCGGGTGTCGGGGCACCCGTGGCCCCAGATGCACCGGTAGTTGGACAGCATGAACGTCAGGTCGAACTCCCAGCTCCACCCGTCGCCGTCCCGGAACGTGACCGTCTCGCGCGTGAGCATCAAGATCTCCCTCGGTCCATGGTCCGCGACCGAGGACGCGACGATACCGCCAACCGACCGTCCGCAGCCCGTCAGCCCTTCCGCGCCTTCCGCTACGCCCGCGTGCTGTTACCGGCACGCTGGCGGCGGCATGCGCGAAAATGCCGAGATGAGCGTTCCGGAGAACGAGGGTGAGCCGATCACCGAGGCGGGCCTGGCGGCTCTCAAGGCGGAGATCGGAGAGCTGGAGACGGTCGGGCGCCGTGAAATCGCGGAGCGGATCCGCACCGCCCGCGCACACGGCGACCTCAAGGAGAACGGCGAGTATCACGCGGCCAAGGAGGACCAGGCGCACCTGGAGACGCGGATCCGCCGTCTGCGCCAGCGGTGGCGCGATGCTGTCGTCGTTGATTTGACCGACGGGCCCGGACTGGCGTTTGGCTTCGGTCGCTCCGCCGAGGTCCGCGACGAGGCCACGGGCGAGGTCCATACGTGGACCCTGGTCGGCGCCGCGGAGGCCGACCGCGCGCGCGGCAGGCTCTCCGTGCAATCCCCCGTTGGCAAGGCTCTGTTGGACAGCCTCCCGGGCACGACCGTCGAGGTTCCCGTGCCCAGCGGCACCCGCCGACTCACGATCCAGCGCATCCTCTAGTGCGGCGTTCCGAAAGACCCTTGATGGTCTGGCGAACGGCTGGGCGTGTCTGGGCGGATTCGCCGGCCTTCCTCGTACCGGGCGTACTTGGATGGCCGGCGGATCCGGCCAGGCGCGTCCAGACGCCGCCAGAGCGCAAGGGGATTTCGAGAACGTTGCACTAGGTGGCGCTGAGCGCGCGGTGTTGCTGCGGGCTGACCCCGCGCAGTCGCTTGAACGCGGCGCTCAGTGCGAATGGGCTGCCGTAGCCGACCTGGTGGGCGACGGACGCGAGGGTGGCGCCGGGTTCGCGTAGGAGGTCGGCGGCTAGCGCGATCCGCCAGCCGGTGAGGAATTTCATTGGTGGCTCGCCGACCAGCTCATGGAAGCGGCGCGCCAGTGCTGCCCGCGAGATGCCGACCTCGCGGGCGAGCTCGCCGAGTGTCCAGCGGTGCGCTGGGTTGTGATGCATTAGGCGCAGTGCGTGCCCGACGACCGGGTCGGCGTGGGCGCGGTACCAGTCGGGGGCGCGCCCGTCCGGGCGATCGAACCAGGCGCGCAGGACCGTGATCAGCAGCAGGTCGAGCAGGCGGTCGAGGACGGCCTCTTGGCCCTGCTCGTCTTTGCCGATCTCGGCGGCGAGGAGGGGCACGAGCGGCGAGTCCAACTCATCGGCACGCAGCACGAGCAGCGTCGGCAGGGCGCGGAGTAGCCGCTGGCTGACGTCGTTGTGTAACTGGTAGGTGCCGGTAAGCATCACGGAGACTCCATCCCGGCTGTTACCCCACGTGCGTACACCGAGGCTCCACTCTTCGATGAGCTCCTCGCCGCTCACCGTCGTGCATCGCTGCCCTGGATGGATAATCGCCTGAAGGGCGGTCGCGGGGTCATCGGCGACCGTGTAGGGATCCGGTCCCCGGAAGATCGCGACGTCCCCCGCGTCAAGCCGGCAGGGGATCGGGCTGCCGTCGGGCATCACCCAGGCGTGGCCACGCGCCAGCGCCAGCACCGTAAGCGGCGCCTCGTCGGCGATCCGCAGCGACCACGGCGGGTTCATGCTCGTGCGCAGCACGAACGCCTCTCGCGCTCTGGGACCGTCGAGGAGGCCCGCCACTGCATCCATACGCTCGATGCTAGACGGTCGCGTATGAATATGCGGCATTGGGCTATGGACAGTCTCAAGCTGGCCGGGTGAAATCCGGGACATGGATACCTCGACCCGACAGGAGATCCCGATGATCGCCCCCGGCCAGACGCTCGAAAACCCGGTCACCGGCGAGCGCTTCACATTCACCGATACCGCGGCGAGCACCGACGGCGAGCTGCTCGCCTTCGACTTCGTACTGCGCGTCGGCGGCGCCGTTCCGATCCCTCATGTGCACCCAATCCAGACCGAGCAATTCGAGGTGCAGGCGGGACTGATGCGCTTCCGGATCGGGCTTCGCGCACGTCTCGTCGAACCGGGCGAGGTCGTCGAGGTTCGCCCGGGCGTGGTGCACTCGTTCGCTAACGCCGGCGAGACCGACGCGCATCTCCACGTCCAGGTGCGACCGGCGCTGCGAATGGAGGAGATGCTCGCCGAGGTTGTCGCGATCGCGCAGGCGGGGCGAATGAGCCGCCGCGGCCTGCCACGCAGCCCGCTCGAACTTGCCGATCTCGCGCGCCGCTACGACCAGGTAGCACACGCCCCACTGGTCACCGTCGGCGCACAACGCCTGCTCCTCGCCCCCTTCGTCGTTGCCGCTGGCCGCCGGCGGGCCGGTCGCTCCGACGACCAGACGGGCGTCTGGAGCCCCGCATGACGACGCTTCGTGCCATATCACTCCTTGCCGCGACGATCAGCATGGGACTCGTCGCCGGCGTGTTTGCGCTCTACGCCCACACGATCATGCCCGGGCTCGGAAAGACCGACGACCGCACGTTCGTCGCGGCGTTTCAGTCGATCGACCGCCAGATCATCAACCCGTGGTTCATGACCAGCGCCTTCGGCGGCGCGCTGCTGTTCACGCTCGCCGCCGTTCTGCTGAACCTCCACCACGCCGGGCTGCCGTGGATCGTCGCCGCGCTCGGTCTGTACCTCGTCGCGGTCGTTGTCACGGTCATCGTCAACGTGCCACTCAACGACGCGATCAAGGCCGCCGGGAACCCCGACCACATCCGCGACCTGGCCGCCGTCCGCGCCCGCTTCCACGAGATACGCTGGGCTGTGTGGAACCTCGTGCGCGTCGTCACCTCGACCAGCGCATTCGGTTTCCTCGCGTGGGCGCTCGTCGTCTACGGCCGCTCGGCCGCGTGACGCAATGCAGCACTCTTCGCGCGCCTCAGAGGAGGCGCCAGAAGTCTCCCGTGAGCCCGAGCTGGCCGAGAATTGCCTGGTTGTACTCGCGCGAGTGAGGCTGCCAGTCGGGCGCGAGCCGATCGTGCCACCACGCGTGGGCGAGGTCGCTCAGCTTCGCAACCGTGAGCGTTGCCCCCGGCTGGCGTGGGCCGAGCCAGCGCTTGATGTGCTCTTCCGACCGGAAGAGGTTCATCGTGCTTCAGGTGAAGACGATGTCGTCCCACCAGCGCCCAGCCGGAACCAGGCAATGGAACAGCAGGCGTTCGTCATCGACCCGCTGGCCGCGGAGCTCGAGGGCGATTGTTTCACCGCAGTCGGGGCACGATGCCTCGATCTGGCCATCGACGCGCAGAGCGGCGCAGATTCCCAGCGCATCCCATGCGCAGTTGCCGTACCACCAGCGCTCCGCGGCCCGTACGCGATACGCGGTCGGCACGGCTGAGAAGGGATTGGCCATCCGAATTTCCGAGGTGGCCGGGTTGAGCACGAGGGCATGCGCATCATGGAGCTCCGCCCAGATAGTGTCGACGTCGGACGTCGATAAACCTGCCGCAGTGGCCAGCTCGGCGGCGGTGGGACCGCGACCGAGCTCGACAAACATCCTGTAGGTCAGGTTGCGGATGTCGAGCGCTCGCGTGTCCATCCGGCGCCAGATTCTCTCGTCCGCCGGTCCAATCAGCGGTCGAGGGCGACGGGCTCTGGGCTGGCGGTCGCAGCGACGAGGAGCTCGTAATAGATCGGATTCCCGGTGGTCGACAGGCGGTGCTGAAAACGCGACCTGCGCAGCAGCCGTAGTCGGCCTGACGCGAGCAGCCGGGAGATGGCGGCTCGGAACCCGCCCGGACCGTCGGTTTGCATCCACCGCTCGTCGATTGTGAATGCGACGGGAGCGGCGGTTGGAAGCAGTGAGAGCGCGTTGAGGAACGCCGCCGGTGGTGCATGCGTGCCCCCGAAGGCGCCGGCCGAGATGAGCGCCGTGGGCCGATGGCGGCGCAAGCTCGCGAGCAGCTCCGGCGCGGGCGCCGAAAGATCTCCGATGAGGTAGTCGCGATAGAACCGGGGCCGATCGCGCAGGCAGGCGGCGCGCGCGGCATCCAGAGCGTCCACGCCGACGACGGTGCGGACTCCGAGCCCGTTCGTGAGCTCCCCGACTATGCCGGTGCCCGCGCCGAGGTCGAGCAGCACGATCTCCGCCGGCTCGAGCCCGAGCCGATCCAGAGCGTGGGCCAGCCCATCGGTCGCGATCTGCGGGGAGCGGCAATGGAGCAGTCGCTGGACGATGTGCTCGTAGAGACCGGGCACGTCGTAGATGCGCTCGTAGTCGTGCAAATGGACGACTACCTCGCGGGCGCTCGCGTCCCGGAGGCCGACGTACTCGCCATCGGCTTCCGGTGGTCCAATCAGTCGCACGAGTGTCTCGGAGACCGCCATCCCCGCAGACAATACGGCGCTCGTGCGAGACACCGCCGGGAGCACCGGGCTGTGCTTCGCCACCTATCCCGCTGGCGGGTTTAGGATCAGCCGATGGCGGTGCTGACGGGCGTCTCTCCCGTGCTCCTGGTGGCGGATCTTCAGCGCTCGGTGGACTACTTCAGCAACCGTTTGGGGTTTGAGTGCCACGTGTTCGGGGATCCGCCGAACTTCGCCACCGCTGGGCGTGATGCGGCGGTCATCCTTATCGCCCTTTCAGATCAACCCGAGCGCCTGGTCCCTCACTGGCAGATCGTCGACCGGATGTGGGACGCGTACATCCGCGTCGACGATGTGGATGCGATCTACGCCGAGGTTCAGGAGCGAGGCGCCGGCATCGATTACACGATCTACAACGCCCCGCACGGCTTTCGCGAGTTCGGCGTACAGGACCCCGACGGCCACGACATCGCGTTCGGGCAACGAGTCGAGCCCTAGCGAACGGTCCCGGGACGGGAAGTGGCAGCGCCGCCGCGGACACGGGGACTGCCGTGAGACCCGGCAGTTAGATCAGTCCGCAGGTTCCAACACGAACACCGGGATCTCCCGGTCGGTCTTCGTCTGGTACTCGGCGTAGTCCGGCCAGACCGCCACAGCGCGCTCCCACCACGCCGCTCGCTCCTCGCCGGAGACCTCGCGCGCGGTGTAGTCACCCTTGGCGCCTTCGTCCTGAAGCTCAACGAGCGGATGCTCTACGAAGTTGCGATACCACGCCGGATGCTGAGGTGCTCCACCCTTGGATGCGACCGCTGCGTATACGCCATCGTGCTCGACCCGCATAACAGGGTTCTTGCGCAACTTGCCGGAGCTGGCGCCCAGCGATGTGATCACCACCACCGGGACGCCGCTCAGCTTCGTCCCCTTGGTTCCACCCGAGCTTTCGTACTCGGCAACCTGGTCTCGGACCCACTTCGAAGAGCTCGGCTCATATTCGCCCTGTAGCGGCATCGTTTCTCCTTAGAGCTGGTTCACCAGGTAGGTTAGAGCCGCCTGTGCCCCGGGGTTCGTCGCGGTTGGAGGCACGTCGTCCCAGGCGCTCTGCGGCGAGCGCGCACCAGTTGATGTTCTCGCGCTCGTAGGCGATGCCGCGCGCCAGTGTGAGGCTGGGCCCGAGATCTGCTCCGTCGGGGTCGGCGAGGGCGCCGGCTTGGCGTTGGTAGCGCTCGAGCTTCGCGGCCGATTGTGCGGCGCGCTGGTCGAGCGCGGCGATCAGCGCCTCGGGATCCGCGATGCCGGCGGCGTAGACCTTGACCGCCAGGTCCTCCTTGACCACGCCGGGCTTGGTGGGGGCAGCCGCAAACTCTCGTAGCGCCTGTCGTCCTGCCTTGGTGATCGTGAACACGCGCTTGTCTGGTCGTCCCCGCTGCCGCACCGTCCGGCCCCGGATCAGTCCCTGTTGTTCGAGGCGGTGCAGCTCGCCGTAGATCTGCTGGGGCAGGGCGTGCCAGAAGTTGGCGACCGAAGCGTCGAAACGCTTGGCCAATTCATATCCCGATGCGTCACCGTCGAGCAGGGTCGCCAGGACGGCGTGCCGGAGGGCCATGGCGGCAGATCATAGACAATCTTTTGTCTAGTCAAGTTTTGATGTATTCTGTTCTCATGACGAGCCTCGACGGCCGAGAGAGCCATCCCTTCCGAGTCGCGGCCGAGAGCCACGACATCGATGCGCTGCTGGCCACGCTCGCCCCTGACGTTGTCCTGCACAGTCCGGTGACCTTTGCGCCGTATGTCGGCAAACAGAGCGTTGGGGCGCTGCTACGGCTTGTATCCGAAGCGTTCAGCGGTTGGCGGTGCGTCACCGAAGTCCATAGCGCCGATGGCGTCATCGGATTCGTGTTCCGAACTCGCGTAGGGGATCGTGAACTTGAGGGGTTGGATCTGTTGCGACTCGACGTCGACGGACTCATCGCGGAGCTGACCGTCATGATCCGCCCGCTGTCGGGCCTGATTGCGCTGGCCCAGGCGATCGGCCCCAAGGTCGACGCCGCTGGGCTCAAAACCGCAAAGCACCAGCCGACGTAACGCTCCGATCATTCGCGCCGCTGGGCGCGTCCCTTCGGTCACCGAGCGGGAGCGAGATGACCCCGCCGGCTCGCACGCGCGGCTGGCCGTATCCGCCTATCCGCCTCTGCTCCACCTATCCGATCGAGACGCGCCGACTCCGGTGCGGGTCATCCGGCCGGCGAGACGACGATCGGATTCGGCCGGCCGGAGGACGAAACGGACAATTCGAGGACGAGGGTTCGTCCCTGGTGACTCGCCTCAGCGCGGGCTAACTGTTTACGCTCAGCAACGACGCGTGCCGGTCGGTGCGTGTGGCTCGCTGGGCGTTCGCGCCCCGCTCGAGATCGGAGACCTGTGCCCTACATCCACGTCACGCTCGCCTCGGGGCGCCCCCGGCAGCTCAAAACGAGAGCTCATCGTGGGGCTGACCGACACGATGGAGCGAGTGCTCGAGGTCAGGCGCTCCGACATTCACGTGCTGCTCTGGGAGCTGGCGACGGAGAACATCGGGGAGGGAGGTGCCGAGCCGTCCAACGAGGTGACTAACAACGTCACGGTCGTGATGTCGCAGGGGCGGCCCGCGGAGGTTGTCCTGGTCTTGATCAGCTCGCTAACTGACGTTGTCGAAACCGTGCTCGCCGTCGCGCGCGCCGACGTGCACCTGGTCGTTTTGGAAGAGCCGTTTACCCGTATCGGCGAGGGCGGCATCCCGATGGATCCACCTCGCGTGCCTCACTGGTATTACCGCGGCTCCGTACGACGACACGAATACTGAGGCGGCCCGATCGGCCTCCACCGACGGCGGATTTCAAAGGACGGGACGCACGATCAGCATGCCCCGGCTCGCGACGAGGTGCGCCAAGGCGTCCGCCAAGCGTTGGACGTGTTCGCTCGCTTGTTGCTCGAAGCGATCCACTTCGACGATCTCCGCGATCAGCACGTAATCGGCTTGACCGATCGCCTGTCCGGGTACGTCGGTCGGCTGCGTGAGACGCCAATCCCCCACCGTGTCCAACGCTTGGCGCACGATGTCCCGATCCTCCGCCATCAGACGCTCAAAGTTCTCGGCCAGCTCCGGGGAGCGCAGTTGAAACCACATGAGAAGCGTCGCGGGAGGACTCACCCGCAGAGCGTAATGCAGAACCGCACCTGGGACACTTGCCGCGTGCCTAACTGTTGCTCCCGTCAGTTCTGGTCGTGGAGCACAGGGGCGTACGAGATTCCGACGATTGCGCCCTCCGGTGATTGCAGCCTGGTCACCGTCTGACCCCATGGTTCCTCGCGAGGCGGGTGGAGCAGCTCATAGCCGGCCTGCTCGAGCTCGCGTGCGGCCGGGCGCACTGCGGCGGCGTCCGCGACGTCGAACTCGATGCTGACCTGCGGCACGGGTCGGTCCGCCGGCCACTGCGGCGTCCCGAAGCATGCCTCGGCGGCCTGGGAGAGGGGCCAGATGCCGAAGGACTTGCAGCCGGCGATCTGCTCGCTGTGCTGATAGTCGCCGCCCTGGCCCTCAAGCGGGAGCCCGAGTGCGTCGACGTACAGCTTGCGACTGGCGGGCGGGTCCGGGGCGATCACCGCCACGGTCGAGAGGAACTGTATGTTCACGCCACCTCCTTCGTTTGCGCGTGCTCATCCAACGATCCAAGCAGGTTCCGCAAGCCGGGTGGAGCTTCGAGGTGGACGACCGCCCGGATTTGTGCGGTCATGGATGGCATCTCCCGCCGCACGCCTCAGGCCTAGGGGTACTCGTCGTGCCGGCGGTACCAGACCCCGCTCTCGTTCCGTCCGCGCGGCGCGCGGTCCAACCACGCGTACATGCCCCACAGGGCGTCGATGCCGCGCTCATACGCTGAGTAGGTGTGGTACACGACCCCATCCTCGAGCACGAACGCGCTCATCCCGGGACCCTCTCGGCGGTAGGTCTTCCAGTTCTCGCCAAACGTTGACTCACTCCACGTGTCCCAGGCCCGCTCGTCGGCGGCCGGAGGCCGGAAGTCCTGCTCGCGAAAGTTGTACTCGACGGCGCCCGACTGCCACTCCTGGTCGGTGTGTGACACATGAAAGTCGTAGTTGAAGTCGCCGCCGAACGATGACGCCCAGGGAAAGCTCCAGCCCATCCGACGCTTATATGCCTCGAGCGTCGTCGAGGGGGCGCGCGATATGGCCCAGAGCATCACGTCGTGGTTGGCGAGGTGGACGACGGACCCGTTGAAGCCGTCGGCGATCGCCGAGCACGACGGGCAACCGTTCAGGTAGTCGGGCGCGAACATGAAGTGGTAGACGAGCAGCTGGGAACGGCCTCGAAACAGGTCCGCGAGCGAGGCGGCGCCCTCGTCGGTGTCGAACCGGTACTCCTTGTCGATCCTGACCCAGGGCAGCTCCTGGCGCCGGCGCGCCAGATCGTCGCTGCGTTTCGTGAGCTCCTTCTCGGCCTCGAGGAGCTCCAGCCGGGCCGCCAGCCACTCAGCGCGGGTTCCGGTCCGGTGATCGGTCATGACGACTCGCCTGCATCTCCCGCGTTGCGTTGGACTGTGGTTCGCGGGCCGTCGTTGTATTCGTCGTGGCGGCGCAGCCACGTTTGGAACCCCGCGCCCTCATCGCGCCCCCTGGGGACGCGATCGAGGATCGGGTAGTAGCTCATCAGGAACTCGACGCCGCGCCCGCCGGTGGAGTAGGTCAGATAGACGGTGTCGTCATCGAGGGCGAACGAGACGAACGCGAATCCCTCGGATAGGTAGGTGACGAGGTCGACGCCGCATGCGTGTGCGTTACTGGCGGCGATCGGCGGCAGCTGCGCGGCGATCGGCTCTAGCCACGCCCGAGTGTCCTCAATGCTCGCCGATCCCCCGAAGTCGAGGCTGAAGTCGGACTCATGGCTCGACGCCCAGGTAAAACTCCAGCCCATCCGCGCGCGGTAGGCGCTGAGCTTGTCGATCGGCGCGCGGGAAACGCCGATCATCGTCACGTCGCGGGCTTCTAGGTGGGGGATCAGTCGCTCGAAGGCGTCGGCGATCGACGAGTTGGTGGGGCATCCCGCGGTGTAGTCGGGGCCGAACATGAAGTGGTAGAGCGCGAGTTGGGAGCGTCCCTCAAACAGCTGCGCCAGTGTCCTGGGGCCCTGCTCGGTCTGGAGTGTGTACTCCTTCTCGACGGCCACCCACGGCAGCTGGCGCCGGCGAGCGGTCAGCTCATCCTCGATCCGTGTCAGCTCCTTTTCGCGTCCGAGCAGCTCGGCTCGTGCTGCGTCCCACTCTTCGCGAGTGACGATCTGATGCGTGGCCATGTGTGATTTACCCTTCGGTGTCAGTGATGTCGGCCCAGTCGCAGCGCAGTGGGCGCTGCGACTGGTCACAGTGCGGATGCTCCGCGGCGGTCTGGCTACTCGGTGACGGTCGGGACCATCGTCGCGTTCTGTCGCTCGAGCTCCTTGGCCACGCCGACGCGCCAGCCGTCGGCGAGCATCTGTGAAAACGGGTCGGGGAAGACCTCGTCCTCACCGCGCTCCACGCCGTCCAAGGCGGCACGGGCGACGTCGGCAGGTGGGGTCTTGGGGATGTCGAGATCCCGGACCATGTCGGTGTCGATCGGTCCGGGCATTACCGCGGAGACGCTGATACCCCGGCCCGCCAGCAGCGCGCGAAGCGACTGTGTGAGCGAGAGCGAGGCTGCCTTGGAAACCGAGTAGGCCGGCAGCACCGGGACGGCCGCGAGCGCGCCGAGAGAGACGACGTTGATCACCGCACCGCGACTGCTGGTCAGTGCGGGAAGAAAGGCCTGGGTGACGTCCAGCATCCCGTACAGATTGACCGCTAGGTGGTGCTCGAACGCGGCGCGGTCGCTGAGGTCATCGGGCACCGACACGCCCGCGTTGTTGATGAGGATGTCAAGCGATTCGACGACGGCCGCGGCGTGTTGAATCTGCGTGTCGCTGGTCACGTCCAGGATGATTGGCGTAACACGCGGGTCGGCGTGGACCAGCGGCTGCCGTGCAGCGGCATACACCCGCTGCGCGTCGCGGCTCAACGCCTCCTCGACGAGCGCGCGCCCGAGGCCGCGGTTGGCGCCGGTGATCAGAACCGACCGGCCCTCGAATGTCGTGGCACCTTTCATGTCAAGCTCCTTTTCGTTTGTTTAGGTTGAAGATCCGAGGCGGCGACGAAATCCAACGCGAGACCGGCGGGTGACGACCTTCAGCGGCTGGGTCGGTGAGGCTCCCATTGGAAGACGGCAAGCGCGGCGAGCAGTCCGCCCACCGCCCAGACGCCGAGCACGATCATCGCCCTGGCCGGAAGCAGCGAGGCGCCGGCTCGGTGCTCGACCGCTGCCTTGAGGGTGTCGAGGAGGGGCTGGGCCGGGAGGTCGCTGGCGAGGCTGGAGAGCCAGTGCGGCTCTGAGATCGCGAACAGGACGCCGGAGATGATGATCACCGGGAAGTAGGTGAGCAACAGGACCGGGAGCGCCGAGTCGACGGTCGGGATGAGCCTGGTGACCGCGGTCGCGGTCGCGGCCCACGCCAGGCCGCCGAGCGCGAGCGCGACCAGGATCGCGAGCGCACCGCTCACGGTGAGCTCGACGCGCGGGCCCTGGTCGAAATGCGGGCCATAGATGAGCAGGGCGGCGAGCACCGTGATCGCGCCCGCTAGCACCGCGGCGAGCGCGCTGGCAAGGATGCTGGCGGCGAAGTAGCACCAGCGCGGGAGCGGCGTGGCGCGCCAGCGCTTGAGGATCCCGGCCTCGCGGGCGGCGACCAACCGGATCCCGTAGCTCGACCAGGCGGTGATGGTCAGGCCGAAGATGGCGTAGCCGGAGACGTTGGGGCTGCCGTGTTTGCCCTTGGAGGCGATCAGCAGGATCACGGGCAGTCCCAGTCCGACCGCGAGCGCGCGTCCGTTGGCGAGCAGCAGCCGCACCTGGTGGCGGGTCTGGGCGGCCAGCAGCATCGCGGGGTTCGGAAGCCGCGAGACGGCGGCGGCGGTCGTGTCACTCATCCATCGGCTCCTGGTGTGCGGGGAGTTGTCCGATCGTGGCCAGATAGGCGTCCTCGAGGCTGGGGGGCCCGACCTCGATCCCGGTCAGGTCCAGGCGCTGGCGGTCAGCCCAGTCGATGAGTCCGCGTAGCGCGCCTGCGATGTCGTCGGTGCGGATCTCGAGCACCCCGCTGCGGTGGTCGAGGTGGGCGGCGAGGCGGGCCGGCAGGCCGTCGACCTTCGCGTGAGGGGGCAGCGCGTAGCGGATCGTGCTAGGTCCGCTACGGGCGCGCAACTGGCCTGGGGTGGTGTCCGAGACGATGCGTCCGCCGGCGAGGATGATCACCCGGTCAGCGAGGTGGTCGGCCTCGTCGATGTAGTGGGTGGTGAGCAGAACGGTGGTGCCGGTGCGGGTGAGGTTCTCAATCGCGGCCCAGGTGCGACGCCGCGCCTCGGGGTCAAGGGCGGTCGTCGGCTCGTCCAGGAACAGCACCTCGGGGCGGCCGATGATCCCGACGGCGAGGTCGGTCCGGCGGCGCTGGCCACCGGACAAAACGCCCACCTTTGCGTCCGCGTCGTCCAGCAGATCGACCATCTCCAGCGCGGTGGCGACCGGCCACGGGTTCGGGTAGAGCCGCGCGAACTGCGCCAACAGATCGCGCACGGTCACCTCGGCGTCGAGGCTGGTCGACTGAAGCACCAGGCCAATGCGGGCACGCCACGCCCGCCCGGCGCGGCGGGGGTCGGCCCCGAGCACGCGGACCGTGCCACGGCTCGGGACCATGAACCCCTCCAGCATCTCCAGCGTGGTCGTCTTGCCCGCGCCGTTGGGCCCGAGCACCGCCAGCACCTCGCCATCGGGGACTTCGAAGCTCACGTCATCGACTGCTGTGAACTGACCGAAGCGCTTACTCACCTTCTCCGCGACGATCGCGGTCATCGTCAGCTTCCGTACCGGTCGCCGGACGGCTGAACGCTGTGGTCCGCGCGGCGTTGGCCGCTGACGATGCTCCACACGGTCCACGCCGCCAGGCCGAGGCCCACGATCTTGAGGCCGTGACCCACCACGAAACCGCCGGCGAGCACCACGACCGAGATCGCGATTCGGAAATACAACTTTGAGGGAGAGTTACCAAAGAACATGTGAGGGCTCCTTTCGGGTGGCTGTTGGTGAGCGAAAGACTGCCTCCGCAGACGCTCGAATTCATCGGCGCCCGGCTAGAAGTTGTCGTCTGTGACGCTGGTTGGACGTCTCTCCACCCACGGGTGGAGGTGGCGATTTCCACCCTGGGGCCGATGTGCCCCACCGCCGCTTGGACATAGGGTTGTGCGCGTGACAGCCCAGTCATCTGGCGATGCGATCCTCGACGGACTGGACGTCATGCACGCGCGGCAGATCGAGCGACGGCTCGGGCAGCTGGTGCCGGGGCTCCTGGCCCTGTTCGTGCTCTCTGCGCTGCACGCCCGACCCCGCCCGTCCGTCGTCGGCCGCGGACTGGTCGTGTCGATCGCAGCGGCTGTTTTCGTGTGCGTAGCGGCTATCGCCTTGCGCTGGGCGCGGCGCTCGCGCACGCTCGATCTGGCTCTCGTAGCGGTCCTGGTCGCCACCGCCGCGGCGTTGATCTTCGCCCAACCGACAGGGCCGGGCGCGGTCGCTCTGTTCACCCTCGTCGTCTTCCGCGCACGGACGCTGCGCGGGCCGATAGCCGTCGGCGTGTCGGCCGTCACGCTCGCGCTGCTGGTCATCGTCACCGCCGTGACAGGCCACAGCACCCCCGTCGAGCTCGCCGCCCTCGGCGGCTTCTACGGGATGTCGTTTTTGGCGATCCGGCTCGAGGCCGCCAACGCGCAGGCAAAGCGACTGGTGGCGGAGCTCGAGCGCAGACGTGCCGCCGAGACGCGCGCCGCGGCGATGGCCGAGCGCCAACGGCTGGCGCGCGAGATGCACGATGTCCTCGCTCACTCGCTCTCGGGGCTGTTACTGCAACTGGACGCCGCGCGCATGCTCTCAAGCGACGACCGGGTCGACCCGCGCCTCGCGCAGGCAATCCAGCGCGCACATCACCTCGGTCGGAGCGGCCTTGACGAAGCCCGCCGTGCGATCGCGACGCTACGCGGCGACGAGCTACCCGGACCCGAGCGTCTACCCGCGCTGACCGCGCAGTTCGAGCGCGACCACGCAATTCCATGCCAGCTCTCGG
The DNA here is from genome assembly GCA_963849675.1 of uncultured Solirubrobacterales bacterium. GTDB lineage: Bacteria > Actinomycetota > Thermoleophilia > Solirubrobacterales > Solirubrobacteraceae > Palsa-465. The sequence goes on from CAWKIW010000004.1 coordinate 798,119, forward strand.
TGAACGGCACCGAGCACGACCTGCCCGCCGAGGCGAGGCTCGCCATCTACCGAGTCGCGCAGGAAGGTCTGACCAACATCACCAAGCACAGCCAGGCACAGCGCGTCGAGCTCCGACTCGACTACGAGCCGGCGGGCACCCGCCTGAGCATCGAGGACTTCCACGACGCCAACGGCCGCGCAGTGTCAGGGGACCCTGCCGGCGTCCCGGGCGGCTACGGGCTCAGCGGCATGCGCGAGCGCGCCGAGCTGATCGGCGGAACGCTCACCGCCGCACCGACGTCTGCCGGCTTCCGCGTCGAGCTCGAGATCCCCCAATGAGCGCGCCGATCCGAGTGCTGATCGCCGACGACCAGAAGGTCGTGCGCGAGGGACTGACGATGGTGCTCGGCCTGCTCGACGGCGTGCAGGTGGTCGGCGCCGCCGCCGACGGCAACGACGCCGTCGCGCTCGCCGCACGGCTCGAACCCGACCTCGTGCTCATGGACCTGCGCATGCCCCGCTGCGACGGCGTCCAGGCCACCCGCCTGCTCGCCGAGCGACACCCCGCCATCAAAGTCATCGTGCTGACCACCTACGCCGACGATCGCTCCGTCCTCGACGCGCTGCGCGCCGGCGCGCAGGGCTACCTCACCAAAGACGCCGGCGCGGAGGAGATCCACCAGGCGCTACGCCGCGTTCTGGATAACCAACACGCGATCGACCCCGCCGTCCAACACCACCTGATCGACGCCATCACCAGCAACCCTCGTGCCCGCAGCCGGACGACCGAGCTGCCCGACGACCTCACCCCGCGCGAGGCCGAAGTGCTCTCCCTGATCGCCCAAGGCCTCTCCAACGCCGAGATCGCCGAACGCCTCGTCGTCACCGAAGGCACCGTCAAGAGCCACATCAACCATCTGTTCTCGAAGATCGACGCCCGCGACCGCGCCCAGGCCGTCACCTACGCCTACCAGCACGGACTCGCCAAGTGACCGACCCGACGCCGTGGCCGGAAATCGGCCCGTGGGTCTCACTCCTCGACGCGGGTCCCCAGCTCGAACACGTTTGCGATCTGCCTCGTGTAGCTGTGGATGTCGAAGTCCGGGTCGCGGGCGAGCCGCGGCGGAACGGCGTCGATCGCGGCCCTGATGGTGATCGCCATGAGGCGCGGATCGAAGTCGTCACGGAACTGGCCGGCCTCCTGGAAGCGGCCAAGTAGCTGCGCAAGGGCGCGAACCGCTTGGTCCGGGTCATGGTCGGGGAGGGGACGCGGCGTCTCCCCGGCGACTCGATGGCGCGCGATCTCGACGATCGCGATCAGGTGGTTGCGATGCTCGGAGATGAACGCGAGGTTTGACTCGATGTAGGTGCGTAGCATCGCCGTGCCGGTCGACTCGGCTTCGATCCGCGGGATCATGTAGGCCCTCGCCTCCTGGAGCACGCCGCGCACGATCTCCGTGATCAGCTCGTCCTTGCCGGCGAAGTGGTAGCTGATCAGGCCCCTGCTGATCCCGATCCTCGCGGCGATGCGGCCGAGCGACGCGCGCGTGTACCCGACCTCGGCAATCGTGTCGATCGCCGCGGCCACGATCTGCGCTCGGCGCGCGGTCTCAATGAAGCTTCGCTCCGACGGCGCCGGTCCCGGTCCTGGCTGCACGGCCAAAAAACTAGCAGCCCAGCCAGCAAATGTGTTAGCCTTTGGTCCATGCGCTGCGAGGTAGGGGACCCGTATGGTGCGAGAGCCCGCTTCCAGGGCGCTGCGGAGCGTTCGTGAGCGCGGATTCGCCTGCGCAGTCGACTGGTCGCGCCGCACAGGCCAGTGACGCTTCGATCGTCGACGGCTCGACGCGTGAGCCCGCGCTGGTGGTCGAGCATTTGTCCAAGAGTTTCGGCGACCGGGTGGCCTTCGATGACGTGTCGTTCGAGGTGGGCTACGGCGAGGTGTTCGGCTTCCTTGGGCCGAACGGGGCGGGGAAGACGACGACGGTGCGGACCCTGGGCACGCTGATCGCGCCGAGCTCAGGGTCGGCAATCGTCGCCGGGGTCCCGCTAGCCGCGGACAGCGGCCCCGCGATTCGGGCGCGGATCTCGATCATGCCCGAGTCTCCAGGTCTGTACCTCCGGCTCACGGTGTCGGAGAACCTGCGCTGTTTCGCTGGGCTCTACGAGCTGGATGACATTTCCGGGCGGATTGAGCGGGCGCTGCGCGCGGTCAACCTGCTCGACCGTGCGGGCGACGCGTGCGGGTCCCTGTCAAAAGGGCTGCGACAGCGGGTCGCGCTCGCGCGCGCGCTGCTCAACGATCCGGCGGTGCTGTTCTTGGACGAGCCCACCTCCGGCCTTGACCCCGTTGCCGCGCACGACGTTCACGAGCTAATCGTCTCGCTTCGGGAGCAGGGGGTGACCATCTTTCTCACCACCCACCGGCTGGAGGAGGCCGAGCGGCTGTGCCACCGAGTCGCGATCCTGAACACGACGCTGCGGCTCGTCGGCCGGCCCGACGAGCTGCGCGAGCGACTGTTCAACCAGGCCCTGGAGGTGCGCGTCCGCCGCTCGCTCGACGATCCCGGTTCGCTGTTCGGCGGTCTACCGGGGGTCGACGGGTGGGAGGTGTCCGGATCCGGCGGCTACGAGTTGGCGGTGTCTGACGCCCAGACCGCCGCGCCGGCGGTCGCGCGTGCGCTGGTCGGCGCCGACGCGGACATCCTCTCCCTCACCGAGTCCCGCCACTCGCTAGAGGACATCTACCTACAGCTGATCGACGAGGACGTGGAGGCCAAACGAGGATGAGCTTCAGCTGGACGCGCGTCCGGGCGATCCTCGTCAAGGAGCTGCGGGATTACCGACACAACCGCTTCGTGATCGGCACGATGGCGTTCCTGCCGCTGCTCTTCATCGTCGCGCCGACGATCCAGCTGCTCAACGCGCCGGCCGCGGCGACCAGCTCCAAGCTGGATACACGGATCGGCATATCGCTGCTGTACCTGCTGTTGATTCCTGCGATCGTCCCGTCGACCCTGTCGGCCTACTCGGTGGTCGGTGAGCGTGAGCAGGGAACGCTCGAGCCGATCCTGATCACCCCGATCCGCAGCGAGGAGTTCCTAATCGGCAAAGCGCTCGCGGTAATGATCCCAGCGCTCGCGATCGCCTACACGATCTTCGGGATTTTCCTCGCCATAGCGGCCCTGTTCGCTCATCCGGGCATCGAGTCCGCGATCTTCTCGGGCTCGCACATCCCCGTTCAGCTCGTTTTCACCCCGTTGCTCGCCGGCTGGTCGATCTGGGTCGGAATCGCGATCTCGGCCCGGTCCTCCGATGTCCGCGCCGCGCAACAGCTCAGCGTGCTCGCCAACCTGCCGCCACTCGCGATCGTCGCGCTGCTGACATTCAACGTGATCACACCCTCGCTCGGCCTCGCGCTCGGCCTCGCCGCCGCTCTACTGGCGCTCGACGCGCTCGGCTGGCGAGCGGTGGGCGCAATGTTCGATCGCGAACGGCTGATCGCCGGGGTGCGTAGTTGACGCGGATCCCCGGCGCCACTCGGCGCACTGGCCAGCCAGGGGAGCACAAGAAGAAACCGCTGAAGAGAGGAGAGCAATGATGCCAGCGACGCTCACGTTGAAGCGGGAAGGTTCCATCATGGAAAACCGACACGCGCCGTTCGAGATCACACTGGATGACAGACCCGCCGGCTCGATCAACCGCCACGAAACGTTCGAGGGGCCGATCGAGCCGGGACACCACCGCCTCCAAGTCCGGGCGGGCCGCTACTCGAGTCGAGCCGAATCGTTCGACGTGGCCGACGGCGACGCCGTCAATTTCCGCTGCTACGGAGGCAGGATCTGGCCGATCTATCTCGTCTCGTTCGTCGTGCCGAGCCTGGCGCTCTTGCTCAAACGCGAATAACCCGCGTGGGAGAACGTCAACAACCATCGGACGAGGTGATTCCGGCGTCTGCGCTGTCAGGGTTTTACTGCTGACCGTTAGTCGCACGCTCGAGGCTTGAGGTCCCGGCGCGGTCGCCCGACCATGTTGTTCGGTAGCCGGCGGCTCTTCTCCCAGAAGCTCCGCGTCAGCGGATACTGACTAGGTCCACGACGAACACGAGCGTCTCGTCCGGCCCGATCGCCCGGCCAGCGCCGCGCTTGCCGTACGCGAGCATCGGCGGGATCGTGATCCGCCGCCGACCGCCGACCCTCATCCCGGCCACACCTTGATCCCAGCCAGCGATCACTTGGCCCTTTCCCAGACCGAACTTGAAGGTGCTGCCACGGTCCCAAGAGGCGTCGAACTGTTGTCCGGTCTTCCACGAGACGCCGACGTAATGCACCTCGACGACGCGCCCCGAGACGGCCTCATCACCGTCTCCGACGACGATGTCCTCGATCTCGAGTTGGTACGACGGCGCCTGGTCGGGCGGCACCAGGACATCCGGCTTCTCACCTATCGCCACCACCCCAACCTACCCGGTCTGTGGCCTCGGCGCTGGGACGTCTGCCGGCGAACTCCGACTTACCCGTGTTGGACGCCGCTCAGCCGCTGACGCGGCGTAGTGTCCCGCCACTGTCGTACTCGCCACCTCTGGGCGACGTGACAGCGTCGTAGATGTTCGCGCCCTCGGGCTTCAGGCAGTCGATGTAACCGCTGGCGCACGTCGCACCGCGCGCCAACTTCCGGAAGTAGTGGTGGTAGCCATTGGAGATGCTCTCGAGCGTCAGCGGGCCATAGCACGTTGCGCTGATCTTCCAGCTCCCGCCCGTCTCCTTGGCGTTGACGACAACGCGCATGTGCTGGCGCTTGATCCCGCTGCCCTGGGCTCCCGCGATGTAGCCGCTCCAGGTCCCTGTGAGCTTTCCACCGTGAGATGTCTTCCCGAACGCGATGGGTGCCGACACAGCGACGCACGCGGCGACCGCAAGCGGGATGAGCCGTCGACTCCAGATCAGCATCGGCAACAGGGACTCTACCGCCGCGGGGTTGTTCTGCCGAATTTCTCGTTCCGTCAGCTAAACGAACCGAGGATGCGGCTCGAGAAAACGTCCTGTGTGGACGCTTTCTCGAGCCCGATCCTCCCTGACCCGACCGTCGCTCCTCCAGCTCCCCGCCTGTTGTCAGCTCGCCTGGCCGACCGTATTCGTGCGACAGCCAGGCCGGGGAGGCCGAGCGCGGCGAGCGGGGCGCTCGACACCTCGCGTGGCCTCATCGGGCGCGTTCCTGGCGAGGAGCGAGACGCGCGACCGCCCACGGGTCGCAGACCCTGCGTTCGTGGCCACGTGGATATCTGCTGTGGCCCATATTTCGGGTATCGGGGCATGGCGCGGTCAACGGCGACCTGCGGCGTATTCCCAGGTGGCAGCTAGCGCGTGTGCGCCGTCAGCTGCCGCGTCAGCTCTATGAACGCCCCGACAATCGGGCGCAACGCGCCGCGCGGCCAGGCGAGCGAGATGACCGCCGGGTCCGCGTCGCTCACCTCGACGTAGACCACGCCGGTTCTGGGGTAGTGGCGGGCGACCGCAGCCGGCACCAGGCAGACGCCCTTTCCCACGGCAATCAGGGTGAGGATCTCCTGCACGCCCATAGTCACCAAGCCCGCCGAGGACTTCTCGTGGAAGTGAACGCCGGGCCACCGCGCCGGTCGCCGCGCTCGGCCAGGCCTACCTCGACGCCGTTAGCCGAGGCGAGGGCGTCGCCGCTGCGGAGCGCTACTTCCATCCGGACATCGTCTACATCGTCAATGGACCACCCGTGCCGGTGGATGGGCTCGGTCTGCCCGCCCTGTCCGGTGAGCTCCGGTCGGGGCTCCCTTGGCTCGGGATGTATCGCGGGCTCCACGAGGTGCGCGCGTTCCTCACCCACATGCACGCGAACCTCGACGTGATCGGGTTCGGCTCACGGGAGCTCGTGGGCGATCCAAACGGACGGCACGACCAAGACCGTGCCCGCGGAAAGGTAGGCCTCCATGGAGACCAGCGCGGAAACAACACCCGCCGCCGCCGTCCAGCGCTTCAGCCGCCAGCGAACAGGGGGCGTGGTCAATTCCTATCTGCTCAGCGAGGGCGGGGAGGCTCTGCTATTCGACGTCTGAGGCACCACCACGAAGGTCCGCTCGCCAACCACTTCGCGCTCGGTGAGCGGACTGACGACCTTTAGGCGCCCGCGCGACCGGCGGGGCTGTCCAACTCGCGTCGCAGCTTCTCGACGAGACCCTCGAACAGCGGGTACGCCCCCGGGCCATGCGCCTGGTGAATCGCTGGCCTCCACATCTCCCACCGCTCGACCAGGGTGCGCCCGAGCAACAGCTTGATCAGCTCCAAATCGAAAGCACCCCAGCGCTCGAGCGCGGCCAGCTGCTCAAAGTAGTCGAGCTCGCGATAGAGCACCCACGCTTCGGGAGCATCCGCGGCAACGTACGCAGCGAAGGCGTCCCGCAGCTCGTCGGCGGACTTGAACCGCGCGACCATCCGCCGCGTCTCGACGAGCGCGTCCTCCTCCCAACGGCGGAAGAACTCCGCCGCCATCTGCGCCTCGCGGCTTCTGCGAGTCTCCCGCGCCTGCTGCGCTGCGAACACCGCCGCGGCGAAACCCCCGAGCAGGCCGATGGCCAGAATCGACGTGGCGATCGCCGTTACGGCGGCCCAGTTCACGGCCGCGATCAGCACGCCTCATCTCCCATCTGTCGCCCGTGGGCGCGGTCCGCCATAGGGCGACCACGATACGAGGTCGTGCTATCCACGACGAGCGTGGGGAGGCGTCCGCCGCGCGACCCGGACCGGATCCGCTGAAGTTTCCGCGAGCGGCACCACGCGCGCAGCGTCGCCATTCCGATCGCGGCGCGGACCGCGCGTGCGACGAGCTCAGCTGGTCAGTCGTTGATGTCGAGCACCGGGGTGATGTCGGGCAGCTGATGCCCCTCGGTCACGTGCTCGTTTGGGACTACCGCGGTTCCGATGGCGAAGAACTCGATCACGTGACTGCCCCAGCCGTGGCTGTTCTCGTGAAGCTTGACCTCGACGATCCCAAGCACCCCGTCGCCGATCGCCTCGGCCTCTTTCTGCATTCGCTCCATCGCCAGCTCGCGCGCGTCATACAGCGCCTGCGTGTACTGCTCGAGTTCTACGTTGCGGCCGGTCTGCTTGATCGACTGCATCATCCCACGGTGCGCGACATGGTAGACGCAGCTACCCATCACCATCCCGACAGGACGCTTGCCGGTCTGCATCAGCGTCCAGAATGCCTGGCCGGAGAGATCGCTCGTGAATGGGCGGCCGTTGGGCGCCCGGTGCAGCTTGCCCTCCTTGTGGCGGATCGCTGTTCCGATCGCGATGAACTCGGCCATGTCCGCACCCCACTCGTAGCGGCCGATATCGAGCCGGACGCCGACGACACCATCGGCGCCTAGTTGATCGGCCTCCTCCTCCATCCGCGTCATCGCCAGCTCTCGTGCCTCATACATCGCTTGGCTCAGCACGTCCAGCTCCTGGTTCTGCCGCAGGCTCCCGAACTGGTAACCCACGTGGTAGATGCTCGAGCCGACGACCAGACCGACCGGTTCGAAGCCGGCCTTCTCGACACACAGATACTCGTTCACCGACAAATCCGAGGTGAACAGCCCACGGGCGTTCATCTCCAGCCGCTCGCTCGCGTGCTCGGCGAGGCCCTCGGTGCTGTTCGGATCGTAGTTCGCCATGGGCTGCACTCCTTACTTTCGACTAAGCACCGAGGTTGATCGACATCATCGGTCCCGACAGTGGAGCTGGGTGCGGCTCACGCGCCCCCAGCCGGATCGCCGTACCGAGGACGTTCATCGTCACATGGAAGTAGTGGTACCTGTAACCGCCCTGTTCGTACTCGTAGTGTTCGATCGTGTGCGACAGCATCGAGATCACGATCTCGTTCGCCCCCGCTTCGCTCGCCTGCCAGCGGACCTCGGCCATCGCCCGGTCACGGGCGTCGTAGACACCCTGGGCGATCTCCGGGATCTCGGTATTCATCCCGGCACCCCCACCGAACATGCCGCTCCTATTCATCACCCAACCCGAGTTCATGCCCAGCTGCACGGACTGGACCGTCGTGTGGCCGACTACGCCGCACACCTCCGCGCCGATCCGCCGCAGCTTGTCGACGTCCTGACCGGAGAGCGTGCACATCCCCAGCCGGCCACCACGACGGGGCGGGAGCGTGCTGTCACGCACGGCAGTACCGAAAACGACAAGCTCAACGTTGCCCGCCTCGCTGAGCGAGCCCGCCGTTATCTCGATCCCGATCACACCGTCCGCGTCGGCCAGCTCGGCCTCCTGGCGTAGCCGGTCGAACGCGCGGCTGCGGGCCATGTTCCACGGGTCCGACAGGCCCGTGATCTCGCCGGTGACATAGAACCCGCCCTGGGCGCCCACCCAGCCATGCTGGACGACCGACGATCCCATTACCTGCGCCACCGGCTGCAGCCCCGATGCTTGGGCCAGCGCGTATTCCTTGGCGCTCAGATCGCTCGTGAAGAACGGGGTGCTGGCGGACGCGACCCGCTTCAAGCGCTCTTCGGCACCGAGCGGGATCCCACCCTGCCGGATCCGCTCAAGGTCGACCTCTGCCGCCCGCCTCTCCTCGTCCGTGGGCGCCGGCGGTCTATGCCTGCCAAACGGGGACACACTCAGAGATGCTCGCACAACCGACCGACCGGCTGCGGAACACGCCACGTCGAGCCACGCCGCCCGGCCTTGACGGGCACGAGCTCCAACTGCCAGTCTGACCGGGTTCGCCAAAGCGCACCCTGCATGCCAGCCGACTGGAGGAATAAATGCCTGGACTTGGAGGCCGAATCGAGACGTTGACCAAGGCGAAGATCTCGCATCTGCTTGACCGGGCAGAGGATCCCGCCGAGACGCTCGACTATGCCTATGAGCAGCAGATTGAAGACCTCCAGAAGGTCAAGCAGGGAATCGCCGACGTCGTCACCGCCAAGAAACGCCTTCAGCTTCAGGAGGAGCAGCTGAAGCAGCAGGCCGACAAGCTCGATGGGCAGGCGCGTGAGGCGATGTCCGCTGGTCGCGAAGATCTGGCTCGCGCTGCAATCGAGCGCAAGCAGCTGATCGTCCAGGAGACGGGTTCGCTCGATCAGCAGGTGGCTGATCTGGAGTCACAGCAGCAGCAGTTGATCGATGCCGAGCGCAACCTCCAGACCAAGATCGAGGAGTTCCGGACCAAGAAGGAGGTAATCAAGGCGCAGTACTCGGCGTCCGAGGCGCAGGTCAACATCTCAGAGGCCGCGACCGGCATTGGGGACCATATGGCTGACCTCGGCCAGGCCATGCAGCGGGCGATCGACAAGACCGATCAGATGCAGGCCCGCGCGTCCGCTGTCGAGGAGCTCCAGGCCGCCGGAACGTTTGACGATCTCACCTCGCTCGGTCCACCTCAAGACGACATCGACAGGCAGCTTGACCAGCTCGGAGCCAAAAGCGCCGTCGACGACGAACTCGCTCAGCTGAAGGCTCAGGTGGGTTCTGGGACTACGCCCGAGCCGCCGCAGATCGGAGCGGGTGAGGGGTCAAGCTGACGCCCCCGTAGGTCGCCACTCGCGACGGCCAACCGGGGTAGTTAAGGACGGGCGGAAAGTCTCCGCTCCCCACGGTCGGCACGCTCGGCTTTTCCGGTGGCCATTCACACTCAAGCCCGGCTGCTTAGTGTTCGCCGGATGCCTCTCGGAGCGATCGCGGGCCCTCGCCGAAAGGGTCAGCTACTATGCCATGTAGTAGATATCTCGATCGGAGGAGCCGACATGCAGACCCATCGGATCCAGGTCTCGGGCGCCCGCGAGCACGTCCATGAGATTCGTGGCGAGTTGTTCGCCTTCCCCGAGGTCCTTGAGGTGTTCGTGACCGGTCGGCCGGATTTTCTGGTGGTGGTCTGTGCCGGACGTCCACGCCCTGGCGAGTGGCTGCGCGCGCTGGGCGCAATTGGCTGCCGGATCCCGGCGAGGGGCCACGCTAGATGGCCCCGACCCGAGCGCCGATCAGAGTCACTACTACCAGCCATAGTAGAATCTCCAGATGTAGTAGCTCCTGATGGCGATTGGACGAACCGATCGCCTTGGAGCGAACCGGCACCACGCCGACGGCGGGATGCCGCGTGATCAGCGCGGCTGGCGCGCGTTGCCCCCGCACCTGACGGAGGGGGCGTGCCCGAGGCGACCGCGCGGCGCCCGCCGAATCGCTCGCGGTGGGTTTGGACCAGCGCTGCTGCTCGTCGGGCTGTTCATCGCGATCACGCGCCGGGCCACCAACGGCGGTTACGGTGCCGGCGCGGACCGCGAGCGTCGGGTATCGCGACCGGGCCATCTCTCGATTTGCGACGGTCGTTTGACCGCCCAGGCGCCGGCGCTGAGCGAGACGGCTAGGCCAAACGTGATGCCGCGATAGAGGAGCACGGCGCCGGCCGCCGGTGCGGCGGGCGCACCGTACACCGCGAGTGCTCCGATGAGGCCGCCCTCGGCCGCTCCGAGCCCGCCCGGGACGGGGACGACCGCGCCCAGCGAGCCCACCAGATAGCCCATCACGATCACCCCGATCGGCGGTGCGTTGCCGTAGGCCCGGAACGCGGCCCACAAGACGGCGTTGTCGAAGGCGTAGTAGGCCAGCGTCCCCAGGAGCTTCCAGTTGCGCGCCGCGAGCACGCGGCCGGCTTCTTGGGCGCCCTCACGCAACAGCTGTCGGCCTTCGCTCCACCGCGGGAGGCCCGGTAGCCTGCGACGAGGTGGGATGGTCGGCGGCGCCGGACGTCTGAGGAGGACAAAGAGGGCAAGCAACGTCCCCGCGACGGCGGCGGCGGGAAGCGTCAGGAGTGCACTGTGCGGCCCGGCGGGCCAGCCGAGCCAAAGGGCGATGCCGAAGAACGCGAGCGTGGCGACGCCCGGTCCGGTGGTAAGGATCGTGAAGGCAATCGTTGGGCGGCCCAGCCCCTGGAGGGCCCTGTGCTCCGGGTTCGCGGATCCGGCGCCGATCGCCGGCCCGACGAGCCCGCCGGCGGGGAGAACCGTGCTCGCTCCGAGCGCCCTGAGCGCGCTGGCCATGGATTGGCGCCGGGTCGTTCTTTCTCCGAACACGAGCGCGAAGGAAACGATGAACCCGAGGATCGACAACAGCTCGAGCACCACGGCGAGTGCGATCCATTTCGGGCAGCCGGCAAGGAGCCGCGCCGGGAGGTGCGTGAGCGATGAAGAGGCCAGGAGGACGAGTGGGATGGCGGCGAATGCGCCCCATCGGGTCCACCGAATCCGGTGCATTCCCGCGTCGCTGCGGCGGCGCCTAGGCACGGGCCTTGCTCAGCCGCGCGAGTCGGCGGTTTTGGCGATCGCGGGTGGCGAGGACTTACTCCTGGTGAGGCGCGCACGGTCTCGGCGGTAGATCGGGAAGCCCGCGGCGCTCGCGCACAGCGCGATCAGGAGGAGCCCGGTGACGGGTTCGTTGATCCAGGCGGCGTGGTCTGAGGCGTAGCCGAGCAGCCAGGGGCTGATCGCAAGCCAGATCCCGCCGAGCAGCGTGACGAAGGCAGCGGGACGAAGGTTGACTATCAGGAGCGCGAGCGGCGCGAAGCCGAACACGACCGAAACGTGGTTGGCGACGGCCGAGTGGCTGTCGGAAAAGCCCCAAGCCCAGGGTGAGATCGCGATCCAGAGGGTCACCGCGCCGGCGGCGAGCGAACGGCCGTCGAGGATCTGGGGCAGGCGGAGTCGTTTCATTCGGTTACCTCCTGCCTCCGGCTGGCTGTGTGGTGCGAGATCACGCCGGGGTTTGGACCGTTCATGATCATCTACTACACACAGTAGCAGGCGCTCGGCCGTTCTGTCTACTACAGGCTATAGGAGAAGCTCTGCACAGGCCTCCGTCTCCGCGGTGCCGCTAGCGATGAGCACGTCGATCGACCGCCGAGTTACCGACGACGTCGCTGAAGCCGTACGGCGAGGCGCCGCTACCCAATTGCGACGACACGTCGCTCGAAGGGGCGGACCGGGACATCTATTGCGCGACATCAGAGTTCTCCCCGTTCGACGATCGTATTCGCCTTCGTCTCCGAGGCGGTCGCGATCGTGGCGCTCGCCATCCTGCACCGTGAGAACCGCGAAGCCGCCCTCCTGGATTGTCGCCGTCGGGATAGCACGAACTACCGCCGAGCTGGCACAGCCCTTTCGCGGCGGAGCAATCCTGCGCGATCGCCGGCGCGTTCGATCCTCTCGCTGCCACCGTGTCGCCGATCGGCGACTGCCCTTTGCTGGTGGGCGAGAGCGGGATCCTCGGCAGAATTAGGAGGCGCCGCTACACTCAGCTAGAGAGCACCAGCCTGACGCGGGCGCCTTCGAGTGACAGCGCCACACTGATTCTCTGGAATTCCTAGCCCGGAGATCGTGTGTCGCTCCCGCCCACCTCGACGGCGTTCGTCGAGCCTGAAGAAGCTCGTTTTCGCCTCTCGTTGTTTCGCGGGCGGATTGCGGTGAGCATTCTCGGAGCTCTAATAGTCACGGGCCTGCTGGCATTCGTACTGGTCGGACGGAGCGGGCAGTTCAGCGCCGCCCTTCGCACCGCACCGCTTTCGCTTTTGGCTCTCGCCGTGCTGCTGCAGATCGTCGCACTGGTTGCTCGCAGCGAGGCGTGGAACGTGTGCGTCGGTGCCGCCGGCGGGACGGTGAACCGCCGGGTGGTGTTCCGCGCTGCTGCCGTCGGTTACGTCGCGAGCGTGCTGAACGGATCGGTAGGGGTGGCCGCGCGGATCGCCTCGCTGCGCCGTTCCGCACCGCAGACATCTCCTCGTGTGCCCGCGCTCATGGCGGCCGAGGTTCCAATCATCACCGTGGAACTTGCGCTCGTGGCGATCTTCTCATTTACGTTGATCGCACCGCTCGGCGTCCCGTGGTGGGTGCCGGTGATTGTCGTCGGGGTCGCGGGTGGTCTCATCGCGGTTCTGCGTCGGGTCTCTGAGCGGCGTCGTACCGGGGTCTGGGCGGGGCTCGCAATCTTGCGGATGCAGGGTCGGGGTCGCCTGATCACGTTCGCGGTGTTGGCCGTCTGCGCGCAGGTCGCGCGGAACTGGCTAATGCTGCACGCGATCGGCGTGAACGTTTCCATCTTTGACGCAATGGCGCTCCTGATCGTGATGTTCACGATCGGCCAGCTTCCAATTGGACCAAGTACCGGACCTGCTGCAGCCGTCCTCATTCTTGGTGCCAACGGCGTGGCTGCGACGGCCGCCGCCGGCGTGCTGCTGACGGTCACCGGCATTGTGGGCGCGCTCTGCTACGCGGTGTGGGCGATCGCCGACCGAACCATCGCAGGGAGCCCTACCGCCATCCCAGCCGTTGTCGTCCAACCCGCCGTTGCCGCACCTACTCAAGCCTGAACATCGCCGGCGTTGACTCGGCCGGTAGGGTGCGAATTGCTCAGACCAGGGCGGCGTATGGGGCGTTGCCCGTGGATGTGAGGTAGGTGGTGCTGATGCCGGCCGTCAGTCGTCGTAGGTTTCTCCAGCTAGCGGGGGGTAGCGTCGCGGCGACGATGCTGTCGGACAGCATCGCCCGCGCGCTGGCGATTCCGGCGAACCGGGCGACTCGTTCGCTGAAGGATGTCGAGCACATCGTGGTGCTGATGCAGGAGAACCGGTCGTTCGATCATTACTTCGGCGTGATGCGCGGGGTTCGCGGGTTCGGCGATCCGCATCCGGCGACGCTGCCGAGCGGCAAGCCGGTCTGGTATCAGGCGGAGGGAGCCACCGTGGTGCCGCCGTTCCGACCCGATGTCGGCAACCTGGCGCTCACGTTCATCGAGGACCTCGACCATAGCTGGAACGGGACGCACGAGATGTTCAACGGCGGCAATTGGGACCAGTGGCTACCGGCGAAGACGACGACGTGCATGGCGCACATGAAGCGCTCAGACCTGCGGTTTCACTACGCGCTGGCCGATGCCTTCACGGTGTGCGACGGGTACCACTGCTCGATGCTCGGCCCGACGGACACCAACCGCTATTACATGTGGACGGGCTGGGATGGCAACGACGGGCGCGACGGCGGGCCGGTGATCGCCAACGACGAGGGATCGTCGTTGCTGCAAGGCTGGGTCGGCCATCGCCCAGATCCCGTGTGCGGCGGTCGGGGACAGAATGTCGATCTCGGACGTGAGCAGCATGTGGATCGCGGTCACGTCGCCGGTCATTGTGGCGGTCATGCTGGCGCGGATCTCCTGCCGCAGCGCTTCTCATCCGCGTAGCGCGCGTAGCGGCCTCCAATCGACGGATCTCCTCCACCGCTATCAAGACCTCGAGTTCGCTCATCACGCCTGTCGCACTCATCTCGATGACTCCTTGTTCAATGCACGCGCATTCGCGTACGCCGATGGATGGGTCGTGACCCTCTCAGGGGCGACGCCCGTTGAACGCCCGACGACGCGGTTGTCGACGAGGATGACCTGGGCTTCTGCGACGGCGCTCATCGGGGGGCCTCCATCCGTATTACTCATGTGATCGGTCTCGGTTGGCCGCAACCAGCACGTCTGGAACCGGTGCATCGAGGGCCGTCAGCAGGGCAGCGATCTTTTTGTCGAGCTCGTACGCGACCTCGGTGATCTCGGGGGTGCCGAAGCTGTCGAAGACCGTGCTTGGCTGGTCGATCGCGAACCGCACGCGACCGTCGACATCCGCGTATATGGCGGCCCGCAACGGCGCCTAAAGCATCACCGCTGGGTCGTGTCGATACATCCGCTCGGCGATCGTGTGATTTCCCATCAGGTAACTAACGCAGCTGCCGCGATCGCCATCAGGTCGGTTGCAGCCGCGGTCCAGTAGATGAGGAACCCGTGCGGGGCCGCTTCGGCAGCTGCCGCCACTACCTCGTCCCACGGCGCTCGGCGCTCAACGAAATCCGGGATGGCGGACGGATCGATCTGAGGCACCGCCTCCTCGAAGCGATCGCGAAACTCGTCAAAGCTCCCGGCGACCTCGATCACCAGACGGTTAACCGTATGGGGAACGACAGTCATCGGTCCGCACCCTGTTTGAGTACTAGGTCCCCGTCGAGCCGCGAGCCGACGCACACGCCGAGGCTGCAGGGGCGAGCCTGGCCGTCCGGGACCGTGGAGACAAGGCTCGCCTCGGACAACGAGCTAAACCTCCTGCTCCGTGCAGGCGACTTGCTCATGAGAGACCTACCCTGTCCGCTCGGCCCGCGCCCCGCCTATCTGGCGAGCTGTTGTGGGGGATCTTCATACGTGCGTCGCTCATCTCAGGGCCTGCATCGGAATGGCTGGCGCGAATTAGGTCGGACGCCTTCTCGGCGATCATGATCGTCGGGGCATTGGCGTTGCCGCTCGTCATCTCGGGCATGATCGAAGCGTCGACCACACGCAGGCCGTCGACTCCCCGAACGCGCAACTGAGGATCGAGCACGGAGCCGTCGTCACCGCCCATACGGCACGTTCCGGCGGGATGAGCCGTTGGCCATGCCTGCCCATCGCGAAGAAACGTTGCCCACTCCTGATCGGTTTGCACGTGAGGCCCGGGCAACACCTCATTTACTACGTGCTCGCGTAGCGGCGAGGTAGCAAAGATCTCGCGAACGATGCGAGCTGCGTCGACCATCGTTTGCACATCTCTATTCTCGGCCAATAGTTGATGGCGGATCAGTACCGGGTCGGTCGGCTCGGCGGAACGCAGTTCAATCGTTCCGCGCACCTCGGGGTGGAGCGTCTGGATGAGGGCCGTTACTGTCGGCGCGTCGGCCATCTCCACGGCAGTGACGTCGTGGTCGTCACCCGTTGTATCCTTCGCAGCCACGCGTTGGGCATTTACCGTACCGTAAGGCTGGAAGCCGACCTCGAATTCCGGCCACCGACTCGCCGGATTGAGACGGTTGAAGACGACCGCATGAAAGAAGCCCGCTGCGGCGGGTCCGCGCCCACGCAAGGCAAATTGCAGTCCGTACTTGATAAACCCGGCCGGAGTGTACTCGTTGTTGAGCGTGGGCAAGTCGACGTGCCACTGCATCTGCATGCTTGGGTGGGTCTGGAGGTTTGTGCCCACGGCTGGGTTGTCGGCCACGAGGGCGACCCCGGCGGACCGCAAATGCTCGGCAGGTCCGACCCCGGACAGCATTAGTAGCTTGGGCGACGAGAGCGTGCCCGCGCTGATAATGACTTCTTTGGAGGCGTATTCAACCGAGCGTCGTCCGGTCCGCTCGAATTCGACGCCGACGGCGCGGGTACCGTCGAACACGATACGCCGCACGAAGGCGTTGGTGAGAACCTCAAGGTTGCGGCGACGCCGAGCCCGGTCGAGATATGCCCGAGAGGTGCTCTGCCGAAAGCCGCGACGCACGTTGGCTTGTCCGTAACCGACGCCTTCTTGTGTACGGCCGTTGTAGTCCGACGTGAACTCCTGCCCGGCTCGATGAGCGGCCTGCACGAATGCGTCGGTCAATGGGTGTCTCATTCGCACCATGCCGGTGTGAATAGGACCGTCAGCGCCGCGGTGAGGATCGGGGCCCTCGAAGGGATCGTGGTCCTCGAAGGTCTCGATGCGCCGGAAGTACGGTTCGACCTCATCCCACGACCAGCCGTCGCAGCCCAGCTCGCTCCAGCGGTCGAAGTCGGCGCGGTTGCCGCGAGCCCACACCATGCCATTGATCGAGCCACTACCACCTAGTACGCGTCCGGCGTTCCAGCGCGAAACTTTGTTACCGGATGACGGGTCCGGTTCGTCAAAGTAGTCCCACAGGATCCCGGGATGTTTGACGGCCTGCGGCAAGAGGCCGGGGACCTGAATAGCGGGATTCCAATCGCGCCCTCCAGCCTCGAGCAGGAGCACGCGATCGTGACCATCCTCACTGAGGCGACTGGCGAGCACGCCGCCGGCCGAGCCACCGCCTACGACGATGTAGTCCCTGGTCATCTGTTCACATCTCCTTCGGTTGTAGGGTTTCGTAGATATGCGATGTGCCTGGAGTGCTGGGCGATGCGTCGACCGCGCTCACAAGGAACCCCGCTGTTTTCCCGGACTGAGCGTCGAGTTCCTCGGCATAGGAGGGGAAATGCACGG
This sequence comes from uncultured Solirubrobacterales bacterium, assembly GCA_963849675.1. Lineage (GTDB taxonomy): Bacteria > Actinomycetota > Thermoleophilia > Solirubrobacterales > Solirubrobacteraceae > Palsa-465. Next base: position 815,173 of record CAWKIW010000004.1, read on the forward strand.
TGAGGCCGCCATCGACGGGGATCGTGATTCCCGTGATGAACGCGGCTTCATCGGACATGAGGAAAGCCACGGTGTAGGCAATGTCCTCGGGCTGCCCTGGACGAGGAACGAGCGAGTGTCGCAGCAAGGCGCTCTGCATCTCTTCGGGAACAGTGGCCGCCACCGCGGGGGTGAGGATGATTCCTGGCGCAACGGCCACCGAGCGGATGCCTTGCCTTCCGTACTGGGTGGCGATGTTCCGGGTAAGGCCGATGATGGCGGCCTTGGAAGTCCCGTACATTGGGCGAATCAATTCGGCCAGGACGCCGGCTGCCGAACTTGTGTTGATGATCACTCCACCCCCTCTTTCCAGCATGTGGGGAATAGCGTGCTTGGCGCTGAGCAGGTAACCGGTGACATTGACTCGCAGCACTTGAGCGAAGAGTTCTGCGTCGAGGTCGACGATGGCCAAGTCGCGACTGATCACCTCCGGCCCAAGGAGAGCGGCGTTGTTGTGGAGAAGGTCGAGTCCGCCGAACTCGCTCACCGCGGCCTCGACCATGCCGACGATTTGGTCCTCGTCGCTGACATCGACGGTGACGGCGAGCGCTGACAGCCCTCTCTCCTGGAGGTCAACCGCCACGGTGTTGGCCGCGGTGGGGTTGATGTCGGCGATCACCACCGAGGCTCCGCGCTCGGCCAGGACGGTCGCAGTAGCCCTGCCGATGCCTGAACCAGATCCCGTGACGATCGCGACCTTGTCTTGCAGAGTGAATGACATGGCGCTTCACATCTCCTTCGTGGTGGTTGCGTAGATACGCCAGCTCCTGTTTTCCAGACGGACAACACCATCAACACCTCCTGACCCGGTCTTCCTCTAACCCGGCCCGGCTCACCTGGTCTTGGCGGCCCAGGTTGGTTCCGAGTTCGGCGATGGTCTCGTCCAGGCGGTCGAGGTGGCGAACCAGTCGTGGCTGGTGGTGGTTGAAGGGCTCGGCGTGATCGGCGAGCTCTCCGTCGATCGAGGCGAGGAGGGCATCGTCGAGACGCGGCGTGTCGGCCGGGCTTTCCCCGGGCTTGAGTCCGCGGGCAAGCGCAGTGACCGCGTCGCGCTCGCCCTCGACCGCGGCTGCGAGATCGTCGGCCACGCGCGGGTCGATGGTGTGCTCGCGGGTGACGTCGGCGACGAGGTTGCGTGCCTGATGGGCGGTCTGGGTGTACAGGGGGAGCTCGCGCTCGATCCGGTCGCGGTGCCACGGGTTGCGAGCGAGCGGTCGGGCGGTCGTGAGGAGCTGCTGGTGGGCGTGATCCAGCGCACGCGACGCGCTCGACAGCGGGGCGTCACCCCGGGGCTCGCGCAGATATTCGGCCACTCGCCCAAGCAGGTCAGCGAGCGAGCCGAGGTAAGGCACGCTCGGCGATCCGCGCCGCGCTGCGCGTAACGGTGGGGAAAATCGAGATCGCGGCGGCGATCGCGACCGCCCCGCCGATCGCCGTCTCCTCGAGCCGCAGGGCAAGAACATGGTTGGAGTACTCTCCGAGCTGGTCGTAGACCTGGGCAAGCGCGACAGTGAGGGCGGTCACGAACGCGGCGAAGCTCACCTTGAAGAAATACGTGCCCAGACCAAGTGCGCCGATGATCACCGCCAGTGACCAGGTGCTGTGACCGATCGCGTTGGCCGGCAGCGAGCCGATCACGACCCCCAGGATCGTCCCGGCAACCCGGTGGGTCGCCTTGATGACCTGCTCGCCGAAAGTATTGGTGCCCATGAACGTGACGAACACCGCGAGCACCGCCCAGTAGAACCGGCGCTCGGAGACGATCGAGCCGAGCGCGCTCGCGACCGCGACCGCGACCGCGACCCGAATCGCGTTCTGCGCGGCCGGCTCGAGCCTCAGTCGCCGCAGCAGCGCTCCACGCCCCTCGACGACCGCCGCCGCCTGCGCGCTCACCAGTGCTGACCCTGGAAGATCACCGGCGATCAACGTCACCGCCGACTCGAACGGCATATTGTTGGCGTCAGACCGGACGCCGGCGTTCGACGGCGCATCGGCGAGGGACGCGACCGCGCCGGCGATCTCACCGGCCAGCTCATCGAGCGCCGCGACGTCGCTCTCGGTAACGCCCGCGAGCGACGCGAGTCGCTCGCCGTGCTCGAGCCCGGCGACGGTCCTTGCGGCGCGATCTCCGCGACCCGTCCGCAGGTCGCTGAGCCATCCCCGGACCTCCTCGCGCACCTCGCGCGGGAGCTCCGCCGCGGCCAGCTGCTCGGCGAGGTGCGCGATGTTGTGGATCAAGCGCTCGACCTCGAACAGCCGGGCGTGCGCGTCCGGCGCCGACACTCCCGGCGGGAGCGCACCCGGCGCTGCGAGCGACGCGTCGATCACGAGGGCGGTCGCGTTGAGTCTGATAAGCCGCCGGTGCAGACGCCGAGACGCACGACCGCGGGGCACGGTCGCGTCGAACAGCTCGGCTGCCGCCGCGACGACCGTGCAGGCCCGAGCACGGAACGCCCGCGAGGTGCGCCCCAGCCGGCCGCGATCCAACGGGCGGTAGACCACGACCTTCAACAGCAAGTTGATCACAACCGCGAGCCATGCGATCACCGCGACCCAACCCAGATCGCGCTCCGTGATCGCGCCGCCGCTAGCGAACCCGAACAGATAGCCGATGAACAGCAGCGCCCCGTAGACGACGACGCGCGAGCCGAACCGCGGCGCGAACTTCCGCCCGTACGTGCCGACGCCGACTACCACCGCGAGCACGGCGATCCCGGCCGATCGGTGCGTGACCAACTGGATCGCCAGCGCCATCGTCACCAGCAGCGGGATCGGCATCAGCAGCATCGTCAGCGCCTGCTCACGCGGCTGCGAATCCGTCACCGCGATCATCGCCAACAGCGCGATCACGCCGCCGAGCAGCATCGCCAGCAGCGTGACACCGTGATGCTGGGCGGCGATCAGGGTGAGCTGAGCCGCGGACAGCGCACGCCCGCCGAGCGGATGGATCCACAGCATATGCGTGAGCTGCATGAAGCCAAAGACCACAGCGATCGTCCCGCCGATACCGGTCATCACCTGCACGGCCGCGAATGCGCGATTCAGACCCGGGTCGGCCGCCGTCAGCAGGTCCCGCGATCCCGCAATCCGACCCCGCCCGCCATCGTGCCGCGTGAGGTTGTGCCAACGCATGTTGGCATCACCTTAGACGGAACGATCAGAAAAGTCAACAGCTGTTGGCCAACAAGCGGTGGCCGTCGCATCACCATGCGCCGGAACCGACGGCGGTCAGCCAGGCCGAGCCAGATGGACTCCGAGGACGAGGCCGCCACCCGCGCGAGCGGACCACCACGCCGTCAGCGAGATCGCGACTGGGACTCCCGAATGCGCTTGTCAGCTAGCCATTCGGCGCGGTCGCGGACCCGCGTGCTAACGGCTGGGTGAGGTAGCGCTGGATCGTCGGGCTGATCTCCGCCACGAGCTCGTCGACCGGCATCGAGACAAGAGGTTCGTGGTGCAGGATGTACCGCGACACCACCACGCCTAGCAATTGAGCCACGATCAGCGCGCTCCGCCGGTCGGCGTCCGGAACGCCAAGCGCGGCCACCGGCGCACCGACCAATCGGTCGAAGTTGGTCTGAACCTGTTCGGCGACCGCATCGTCGGTGACCGCGGTCCGCAGCAGAAGCATCATCGTGTCCGCGCTCGGGGTGCACTCCCAGCCATCGACGAAGTGGCGGACGAGTAGCTCACCACGCCGGCGCGCCGGGACCGAACGGAGGTCCGGGGGCCCGAGGCTGACACTGGCGGCGGCCGCGAACAACCCGGCTTTGGATCCGAAGTAGCGCATCACCATCGACGCGTCGATCCCGGCCTCGGCGGCGATCGCACGGATCGTGGCCTGCTCGTAGCCGCGGCCGGCGAAGATCGTTCGGGCGGCATCGAGGATCGCCCGGCGGGTGGCCTCTGACCTGGGGCCGCCAACGCCGAGCGCTTCGATCGCTCCCTCATCGCTCGCCAGTGGTTCCACTTCGTTCGCTTTCACCGGCTGAATCGTATCAAAGTCAACAACCGATGGCCAACATAGGTTGACTTAACCGTTGCGCTGACCTACGCTCTCGTGCCAACACGCGTTGGCATTTCTGAACCGGGAGCAGGCACCATATGGACAAGCGAAGACGCATCGTCCGCCGCCAGCAGGTCCACTTCGCGATTGCTCTGGCGGCACCCGCGCTAGCCGGGCTGTTCAGCAGGGTTGCACGCGAGAGCTTCGACCAGCGCTCTCTGGACGGCCAGACCCAGCCACCCTCGGCGATCTCCCGCCCCCCGATTGAGGACCGATCCGCCGTGTGCCGCTCGGCATCGAACGACCCAGGTACCAGGTGATCGGCCATGCGCGCCAGCGCTCCAGCCACAGTCGAGCGGGAGGCGTCCCCGCCCGTGCCCAAGCGGCGCGAGCAGCACCCCAACGGCCGTCGCGCGCTGGAGCTTCTCGTATCGCTCGGCGTACTTCTGGGCGTTGTCTTCGCAGTGCCGTCGCTCGGGCGCGTCCGTCACGAGCTGAACGCAATCGCACCCCAATGGATAGCTGCCGGTGTCGCCCTCGAGATCGCATCGTGCGTCAGCTTCGTCATCGTCTTCCGCGCCTTCTTCGATCAGCTCCCGCCTAGCCTGGCGCGCAGGATCGCCTGGATCGAGATGGGCTCAGGCGCGCTGCTTCCGGGCGGAGGCGTGACCAGCTACGCGCTCGGCGGGCTGCTCCTCAATCAGGCCGGAATGGGCCGGCGAGACATCGTCGTGCGCTCAGGCGGAGTCTTCTGGCTGACCTCAGCCGTGAACGCGCTCGCCCTCGCTCTCGGTGCCGTCCTGCTCCTGACCCACATCGGCCACGGCCCGGACGACTTCGCCGGTGCACTCCTGCCGCTCCTCCTCGTGACCCCACTCACACTCCTGATCGCAGCCTCACCGAAACTCGTCCCCCACCGCCCTCAGCAGACGACCGGATCGCGGTGGCTGACCGCGCTGGTCGGCGGCGTCGGCGACGCGTGGCGGGCCGCGAGACATCCGACGTGGCGCCTGGCCGGCGCCGTTGGCTACCTCGGGTTCGACATGGCCGTGCTGCTCTGCATCCTTCGAGGCCTCGGCTACGACGCCAACTGCGGAACCCTGATCCTCGGCTACCTGATCGGCTACTTAGCCACGGCCATCCCGATCCCAGCAGGGATCGGAGTTCTCGAAGGTGGCCTGGTGGGCACGTTGGTGCTCTACGGCGCTCCGCCGGCCCAGACCGCCGCCGCCGTGCTCGTCTACCACGCGCTCGCGTTCTGGATCCCCTCGCTCGGTGGCCTGGGCGCTTACACCGCGCTGCGTTCGCATTCCCCTACACACAAGAAACCGCCATGCACCCCACCCACGAGCTCAGCTCATTCGCGCACGCCGCACACATCGTCAAAACAGCCCTGCTCGCGATCGTACTCCGACACTACAGCCTGGAGCTGCGACGAGCGCCCATCGCCCCCAACAGCCGTGGAGCGCCGCCGGAAGTGTCCCCACCTCCATCAGCGCATCCCATAAGGAAGCGTTGCACGACGGAACGCCCGAACGCCGCATAGATCAGAAGGATTGCGATCGCCGCCGGGCAAACCTCACCGGGCGGCACGCACGCCGACGCCCACCGTGACCCACCATCCCCAGACAGATCCGAACACGAGAGCGAGAAACCGAATGACTCAAAGACTTCAAGACAAGACGGCTCTGGTGACCGGTGCGACCAGCGGCATCGGACGAGCGATCGCATCAGCGTTTGCCGCCGGCGGAGCTCACGTCGCGATCATCGGCCGTGACGCCGACCGCGGCCATGCGACCGTCGCCGAGATCCGAGACTCCGGCGGGCGAGCCGACTTCATCCGCGCCGACATCGCCGCCTCCACCGGCGCGGTCCGGCAACTCGCCAACGACGCCACCGAGATCCTCGGCGGACGCGTCGACATTCTCGTCAACAACGCCGGCATCTTCCCCTCCACCCCGACCGCCACGCTCGACGACGCAACGTTCGACGCGGTCATCGCGACCAACATCCGCGCGCCGATCTTCCTCACCCAAGCCCTCGTCCCCGCAATGATCGCCCGAGGCTCCGGCGTCATCATCAATATCGGCTCCTGGATCTCGACCGTTGGCCTCCAATCCGGACCGCTCTACAGCGCCAGCAAGGCGATGCTCGAGCAAGCGACCCGCGCTTGGTCGGCAGAGTTCGGCCAACAAGGGATCCGGGTCAACACGCTCGCTCCCGGCGTCATCCTCACCGAAGGAAGCCTGCCGGTCAAAGACCACCAGGAACTCATGGCCCGAGGATTCCCGGCCGGCCGCGTCGGATCACCCGACGACATCGCCAAAGCTGCCGTGTTCCTCGCAAGCGACGACGCGTCCTACATGCACGGAGCCACGCTCCTCGTCGACGGAGGCGCCCTGTCGACCCGCCTGCAATAGCAGCCGGCCTCCAACGGACGCGACATACGGGTCAAAGACGCTCAGGAAACCCGTGGCAGCAGCTCAAGCATGAAGACCGTGGCTGCTGCCCAGTGCGGTAGCGAGTCCAGACAGCGTGCGCGGTTTCCGCGGATTCCGAGACTCTTGCTGGTGGCGCGAAGATGTCCGTGCGACAACAAAGGCAGGCCTCGACCGAGCCGTGACCAGCGCTCGGGACGACTGCTCCACGCCTGAGGCGATGCGGCAAGGTCTCGGTCGCGCGTGGCAGCTTGGCGGCGGGGCGGTCGTCTGCGGAGGCCGTTGTGGTTTCCCGTGGGCGTGATTCACATGTCCCCGGGGCGACCCCGTGGTTCGTCGGTGTCGAAGCCACCAAAGCGCCGGTGCCGCGAGGGCGTCGACCTGCTGCCGGGGCTTGGTCGAGGTCCGGATCATCCGAGGCCGGTCACGCGGACGGCTTCGCTCGGCGGTTACGTCCGCCTGGCGGTCCCGAATGCCCCGGGTCGCTCGCCTGGCTAGGCCTGGAGCTGCTCGAGCACCGTCGTGTTGTCGGTGGATGCCCACTCCTTGAGGATTCGGCCGTGGTCATCCATCACGAAGATGTTGAGCAGCTGCCAGACGACCTTGCGTCCGTTGGGCTGAAGGGGGCCGACCGGGGATTGGGTGAACTCGCGGACGAAGGTCCCCTCGATCCAGGTTTGGCAGGCGATGGTGTTGCCCTCGACGACGATAATGCCGCGCCGGATCGACCGGTCATCAAATCCCGCGCGTACCGAGGCGAAGTAGTCCAAGAGGCCGTTGAAGTCCGCGACGAAACCGCCAGGGCCGTTGAACTCGAACCCGGGAGCGAAGTAATCGCCGACCGTTTCGATGTCCTCGCCCGTCACCTCGATCTCACCGGCGCGTACCAAGCGTGCGACCAGCTCGTCACGTGTGTATTGCTGTGCCATGGAGTCTCTCCTGATCGTTTACGTGTCTCTGACGGTAGACGCAAAAGCCATCAGTGATACGACGATCGGAGCTATCAGCCATCACGAAATCGCATGGCTCTACGATTGGCGTCATGCCCGAGCTGACCCTGACCGGGATGCGCGTCGTCTACGAGGTCGGCGTGCGCGGTTCGTTCACGGCGGCGGCCGGCGCGCTGGGCTACACCCAGTCGGCCGTTTCCCGCCAGGTGAGCCTTGCCGAGCAGGCGGTCGGTGCCAAACTGTTCGAGCGCGGGTCGCGCGGCGTTCGCCCGACGCAGCGCGGGGAGCTGCTGCTCCGTCGTGTCAAGACGATCCTCGCCCAGGTCGACGCTGCGATGCTGGAGCAGGACGAGCTGGGGGAGCCTTTGAGCGAGCGGCTCACTGTCGGGGCGTTCCCGACGGCGCTCGCCGCGCTCGTGCCACAGGCGCTCGCCCGGGTCAGAGCTGAGCATCCCGCGCTCGAGGTGAAGATTCGCGAAGGCGGCACAGACGCCCAGCTGCGCCGGCTGAGAGCCGGTCGGATCGATATCGGCGTCATCGCGGCCGGCGGCGGCCTCGAGTACGACCTGGAGGACCTCAAGTTCGACCAGCTGACGCGCGGTCAAGCGCAGCTCATCGTTTCCGCTGAACACCGCTTCGCCGAGCGGGGCTGGGTCAACGTCGCAGACCTCGAGGACGAACGCTGGATCGTCGGTGAAGCCGACCGCAGCGGGCCTCAGTTCGGCGCCTGGCCAACGCTCACAAGCGACCCCAACATCGTCTACACGTTGCGCGACTGGCCCGGCCGCTTCGGGCTCGTCGCCGCTGGCCTCGGCGTAGCCGTCATCCCGTCGCTGCTGTTGCCCGCGCTACCTCCCCGCGTCCGCGCGGTCAGGGTCGAGGATCCGCAACTGTTCCGCCGCGAGGTTCTCGCGGTCACCCGCCCCGACCGCACCCCCAGCACCCAAACGGTGATCGCCGCGATGCGCGAGGAGGCCGCCCGACTCATCAACTCACAATGAGCTGGCCGGATGAGTTCACGGTCCTGCGCGCCTTGTTGGTCAAGACCACGATCGGGCCCCGCGCGAACCGCCACACCTCGCCGTCACCCGGTGACGACCCCGGCGATCACAAGAACAACATCCGCATGACGCGCGGTAGAACGGCACGGCTCAGCGGTCTCCCGCTCTGCCTGCTGAGCGGTCACCACACGAGCGTCACTCAGACAGCTTATTTCGGACCAAAGGCAGCCACGCACCACGCTCGTGATACTCGTGCGAAGGTGAAAACACGTCTCGGCCACCGGCTGCTTTATGTCAAGCGGTGGCTGGCTGCGCCGCTGCAGCACTCCGACGGCGCCCTGATTGAGCGCACGAGAGGAACGCCGCAAGGATCGGCCGTTTCGCCGGTCCTGGCGAACCTGTTCATGCACTACGCGTTCGACGCGTGGATGGCCCGCAATTATCCGGGCTGCCCCTTCGAGCGCTACGCCGACGACGCGATCGTGCACTGCACGACACGCTCGCAGGCGGAATACGTGCTCGGGCAGATCGCCGCGCGGATGGCGGAGGTGGGACTCAGGCTGCACCCCGACAAGACGAGGATCGTCTACTGCAAGGACAGCAACCGCCGGGGCAAGCACGAGCACACCTCGTTCACCTTCCTCGGGTTCGCCTTCCGGCAACGGCAGGCGATCAACCGAGAGACCGGGGAGAAGTTCTCCTCGTTCTCGCCCGCGATCAGTCCCAAGGCGCTCAAGGCCAAGGGCGACCGGCTCCGCGAGCTGCGGATCCACCGACGCACCGACCTGACCCTCAACGACCTGGCGGCGTGGCTGAACCCCATCGTCGCCGGATGGATGCGGTACTACGGCCGGTTCTACCGGTCGGCGCTCGATCCCCTCCTGCGGCGCGTCAGCTTCTACCTGAAGCGCTGGGCTGGGAAGAAATACAAGCGACTGCGGACTCACAAACGATTCCAGCGCTGGTGGACCGGGCTCCAGAGACGTGAGCCAAGCTTGTTCGCCCACTGGGCGTGGTCCGCTCGTACTGACGGCCGGTGAGAAGAGCCCGGTGACGGGAGACTGTCACGCCGGGATCCGAGGGAGCCGGGGGCTGCGATGCCCCGCCGGCCACCCGACCACCATGCCGGAGGAGGGACTCGAACCCCCGACACGCGGATTATGATTCCGCTGCTCTAACCGACTGAGCTACTCCGGCGCGCCCGCGAGTGTAGCCCGCGGGGGCGACCGTCGCCCGACTCCGCCTCGGCCTCCATGGTGAACGCCCGAAAGTGCCGCGAGCCGCGCGCGTCCGCGGGAGATAAGCATCTCCCACACGCTTATGTCCCGGAAGTACCCGGCGTCGGGGGCGATTTCGGGCGTTCTACAGGTGCGGACGCCGGCGAGCCCGATGGGCGTGCGGCCGGCGCGGGACCCGGGTCGATCGCCGGCGCGACGCGGTCGACGGCGGGACGGGCGGCAACGCCCCGCCCATATGATCCAGCGGCGATGAGTGACCTTGGGCCGGCAGTCGAGACCGTGGTGCGACGGTGCCTCGCGGTCAAGGAGGGCGAGGACGTGGTCGTGGTCGTCGATCGGGCAACGCGGACGATCGGCGAGGCGCTGAGGGATGAGGCGGCTGCGAGCGGCGCGGACGCCGTCCTCACGATCATGGACGAGCGCGCGACCGACGGCACGGAGCCGCCGCGCCCGGTGGCCGCGGCGCTGGCGGCATGTGACGTGTTCATTGCGCCCACCAGCAGATCGCTGAGCCACACGAGCGCGCGCAAGCGGGCCACCGACCAGGGAGCCCGGGGAGCGACGATGCCCGGCGTCACCGAGGACATGCTCGCGCGCGTGATGGCGGTCGACTTCGACGCGATGGCGACGCGGTCCAAGGCGGTGGCGGCGTTGCTCGACTCGGCGACGAGGGCGCGCGTCACGTGCCCTCGCGGCACCGACTTCGAGGTCGCGCTCGACGGCCGGCCGGGGATCTCCGACGACGGTGAGCTCGGCGACCCGGGTGCGTTCGGGAACCTTCCCTGCGGCGAGGGGTTCATCGCGCCGACGTATGGCGAGGGCACGGTGGTCGCGTCGAGCGTCGCCCCGCTCGGGATCAGCGTGGACCCGGCAAGGCTCACGGTGGCGGAGGGCCGGATCGTCGCGGCCGACGGCGGGCTGGGCCCCGCGTTCATCGAGCTGCTCCTCGCCCACGGCGAGCTCGGAACGAACCTTGCCGAGCTCGGGGTCGGGACGAACGACCGGGCGCGGCTGACGGGCAACGTGCTCGAGGACGAGAAGATCCTCGGAACCGTGCACGTCGCGTTCGGCGCGAGCGCTGGGATCGGCGGGACCGTTTCGGTGCCGATCCATCTCGACGTCGTGGTCGTCGACGCGAGCCTCGAGGTGGACGGGCAGCCGGTGCTCGACCGCGGGCGCTACGTACTCAACTGAACCCCGCCCGAGATGACGCTGCTCGCGATCCCGAACGTCTCGGAGGGCCGGGACGAGACCGCCATAAAACGGATCGCTGAGGCGTTCGATGCTCGGCTGCTCGACGTCCACTCCGACCCCGACCACCACCGCAGCGTGTTCACGCTCGCCGGCGAACCCGGAAGCCTGGCTCAAGCGGTCCTCAACGGCGCCGCCGAGACGATCCGCCAAGTCGACCTCGCCGAACACGAGGGCATTCACCCCCGCGTGGGCGCGATAGACGTCGCCCCGATCGTCTACCTCGATCCGCACGACCGGGGAGCCGCCTGCGCCGAGGCGCTGGTGCTCGGCGACCTGCTCGGCGAGGGGCTCGGGCTGCCCGTGTTCCTGTACGGCGAGCTCGCGCAGGGACGGACGCGGGCCGAGCTCCGGCGCGGCGGCCTAGCGACGCTCACGAAGCGGATCGACTCAAAAGAACTGCGCCCCGACTTCGGCCCGAACAACCTGCATCCGACCGCCGGCGCGGTGCTGGTCGCGGCGCGCCCGCCGCTCGTCGCCTTCAACGTCGAGCTTGCGCCGCCGGCGACGCTCGACGACGCAAAGGCGATCGCCGCGCGCATCCGCGAGGGCGGGCCGGAAGGGCTCGAGTGGGTCCGCGCGATCGGCCTGTGGCTCGCGGCGCGCGACGTCGCCCAGGTCTCGACCAACGTCGAGGACCATCGCGCGACGTCGCTCGCGCAACTCGTCGAGGTGATCGCCCGGCACGCCACCCCGAGGCAGGCCGAGCTGGTCGGCCTCGCGCCCCGGGCGGCCTTCGATGGATTCCCGGACGACCTCCCCGTCGCGAACCGCCGCATCGTCGAGGATGCGCTCGAGGAGTAGCGCGACGGCGCCTCTGGATACTAAGCTGCATTCACCATGGCCCAGACAAAACGCAAGCGCCGCACGAAGCACCGCGGGACGGCCGCCGGGACGATCCAGACGAGGGGTCGAACGGGTCGCCCGCCGTCAGCCGAAGAGAAAAAGAAAACGTCTCGGTTGGAGGCGCGCGAGCGCCGGCTGAACTCACCCCCGACATGGAAGGCCTCGATCACGCGGGCCTCGATCGCGTCGGTGCTGATGTTCTTCTTCCTGGCGCTGGTGGGACCGAAGAGCCACCGGATCGAGAGTGCGGCGATCTTCGCTCTGTTCGCGCTCCTGATCTACATCCCGGGCGGGTACTGGATCGAAATGTTCATGTACCGCCGCCGAATGCAGAAGAAGCAGCAGGCGCTGCGCAAATGATCGACGCCCGCATGTTCACGGTCGGCCCGGTGCAGGAAAACTGCTTCATCGTGCGCCGCCAGGACGCCACGACTGCGGTGATCGTCGATCCGGGCGACGAGGCGCCGAAGCTACTCGGCGCGCTCGACAGCCTCGGCATCGAAACCGTCGAGGCGATACTCATCACGCACACCCACTTCGATCACGTCGGCGCGGTCGCGCCCGTGGCCGAGGCGACGAACGCTCCCGTGTATGTGCCGGAGCTTGAGAAAGAGGTCCTGGCCAACATCATGGACTACGTCCCATGGCCAGGGTTCGGCCCGTTCGAGAGCTACGACGCCGACCACACCGTCGGCGGCGGCGAGACGCTCGAGCTCGCGGGGCTCACGATCGACGTGATCTTCACCCCGGGCCACAGTCCGGGGCACGTCACGTATGCGATCGCCGAGGAGGGCGCGCTGTTCTCGGGCGACGTCCTGTTCCAGGGCTCGGTCGGCCGGGTCGACCTGCCGGGCGGCGATTGGCCGACGCTGCTGGGCTCGATCGAGACGCTGACAAGCATTCACGCGCCGGAGACCACCGTCTATCCCGGCCACATGGGGATCACGACGCTCGGGCGCGAGCGCGCCACCAACCCGTTCCTGCGCGAGCTCGCGGAGCGGTGATTGGTGATTCAAGCCCCTCGCGGCACCTTCGACATCCTTCCGGAGTCACAGCAGCGGCGGAAGCTGCTCGAGAGCACGGCTGAGCGGATCCTCGGCGCCGCCGGCTACCGCCGGATCGAGACGCCGACATTCGAGGCGACCGAGCTGTTTGCGCGCGGGGTGGGGGAGGCCACCGACATCGTGCAGAAGGAGATGTACACGTTCGACGACGGCGGCGGCCGCTCGCTGACGCTTCGCCCGGAGATCACCGCGCCGGTCTGCCGGGCCTATCTCGAGCACGGGATGCGCAAGCTGCCCCAGCCGGTGAAGCTCTGGTACCTGTCGAGCTGCTTCCGCGCCGAGGCGCCGCAGAGAGGCCGCTACCGGCAGTTCTGGCAGTTCGGAGCCGAGGCGATCGGCTCCGACGCCCCCGAGACCGACGCGGAGCTGATCGTGCTGCTGGCGGACCTGCTCGAGGCTGCCGGAGTCAGGCAGACCCGGCTGCGGCTGTCGAGCCTGGGAACTCCCGCCACCCGCGCCGAGTATCGCGAGGAGCTGAAGGCATTCCTGCGGGCGCACGAGGAGCAGCTCGCCGGCGACGTGCGCGATCGCATCGACCTGAACCCGATGCGGGCGTTCGACTCGGGCGATGCGGGTACGCAGGCGGTCATGCGTGACGCGCCGACGCTCCTCGACCGGCTCCACCCCGATGACGCCGAGCACTTCGAGGCGGTGCGCGCCCTGCTCGACGAAGCAGGGCTGCCCTACGAGCTCGACCCGACCCTGGTGCGCGGCCTGGACTACTACACGCGCACGGTGTTCGAGTTCACCAGCGACGAGCTCGGCGCACAGTCGGGCGTCGGCGGCGGCGGCCGCTACGACGGGTTGATCGAGTTGCTCGACGGCCCTCCGACCCCGGCGTCGGGCTGGGCGGCTGGGGTCGAGCGGATGTTGCTGGCCACGAGCGAGCTCGCGACCGCGCCGGAGCTAGTCGACCTGTACGTGGCGCTCGCCAAGCGCGACGGCGCACGGACGGCGTTCGAGCTGGCCGTCGATGCGCGCCGCGCGCGGGCTCCAGGCGCAGCTGGAGCTGGCCGGCCGCTCCTTGAAGGGGCAGCTCAAGCACGCCGACCGTATCGGCGCGCGCTACGTCGCGATCATCGGCGACAACGGCGTGGCCACGCTCAAGGACATGGCGTCCGGCGAGCAGCACGACACCGGCGTCGGGGACGTGATCCCGGAGATTCTCCGCGCGGGAAAGCTCACGTGAAGCACGCGCCGCGCCCGAACGACTACCGCGACGCATGGTGCGGCCAGCTCACCGCCGATCGCGCGGGCACCACGGCGCGGGTCGCCGGCTGGGTCCACCGCCGTCGCGACCACGGTGGCCTGATCTTCATCGACTTGCGCGACCGCTCGGGGATCGTTCAGCTCGTCTTCCACCCCGAGAACGCGCCGGAGGCGCACGAGCGAGCCCACGCGCTCCGCTCAGAGGATGTGATCAGCGTCGCCGGAACGCGTCACGCGCCGCGATCCTCAGAACGTCAACCCGAACCTCGCGACCGGCGAGATAGAGCTCGCGGTATCCGAGCTGGAGATCCTCGCCGATGCCGAGACGCCTCCGTTCCCGCTGGACGAGGCCGCCGGCGTCGACGAGATCATCCGGCTGCGGCACCGCGCCCTGGACCTTCGCCGCACGCCGCTTCAGCGCGCGATCGCCCTCCGCCACCGCGTGATCGCGACGATGCGCGAGGTCCTGAACGAGCGCGACTTCCTCGAGATCGAGACGCCGTACCTCACCCGATCGACTCCCGAGGGCGCGCGCGACTATCTGGTGCCGGCGCGAATCCAACCGGGCTCGTTCTACGCGCTGCCCCAGTCGCCGCAGCTGTTCAAGCAGTTGTTGATGATCGGCGGGTTCGAGCGCTACTACCAGATCGCGCGCTGCTTCCGCGACGAGGACACGCGCGCCGATCGCCAGCCGGAATTCACCCAGCTCGACGTGGAGATGGCGTTCGTCGAGGAGGACGACGTGATCGAGTGCATGGAGGCGGTGATGGGAGCCGTGTTCGAGCGCGAGAGGTTCGACGTTCCCGCTCCACCGTGGCCGCGGATGACGTTCGCCGAGGCGGTCTCGCGCTATGGCATCGACCGCCCCGACACGCGCTTCGGGCTCGAGCTGCACGATCTCGCCGAGGCGCTGAGCGGCACCGAGTTCAAGGTGTTCGCCGGCGCGCTCGAGTCGGGCGGAGTGGTTCGGGGGATAAATGCCGGCGGACGCGACCTCGCCCGCTCGGACCTCGACGGGCTCACCGAGCTGGCCAAGCAGCACGGCGCCAAGGGCCTCGTGTGGGCGTTCGTCCAGGACGAGGGATGGCGCTCGCCGATCGCGAAGTTCCTCACCGAGGCGGAGATCGCGGCAGTGAACAAGCGGTTGGACGCGAAGCCAGGCGACCTGCTGCTGATCGTCGCCGACGAGGTCACGACCGCCGGCCAGGCGCTCAGCGCGCTGCGAATGGAGCTGGCCCGCCGGTTCGACCTCATCCCCGAAGGCCGCCACGACATCCTTTGGGTGGTCGAGTTCCCGGCGTTCTTCTGGGACGAGGAGGGGCAGCGGTGGGATGCCGCGCACCATCCCTTCACCGCCCCGTCCGGCGACCTGAACGACCCGGGGCATCTCAGCTCGCGCGCGTACGACCTCGTCCTCGACGGGGCCGAGATCGGCGGCGGATCGATCCGTATCAACCGCCTCGACATCCAGGAGAAAGTGTTCGAGCTGCTCGGGATCGGCCCGGAGGAGGCGAGCGCGCGGTTCGGCTTCTTCCTCGACGCGCTCCGCTATGGCGCGCCCCCGCACGGCGGGATCGCGATGGGCATCGACCGGATCATCACCGCGCTCGCCGGGGTCGAGTCGATCCGCGACGCGATCGCATTCCCGAAGGCCGCCAGCGGCGCCGATCCGCTGACCGGCGCGCCGGCCCCGGTCGACCCGGCGCAACTGCGCGAGCTGGGTCTGCGGCTCCTGTAACGCCGGGTCTCGCGCCGCACACCGGGGGCCTGTTCGTCCGTTCCCGTCCAGACGGGCTTAAAGGGCTGGCCGCGTCTGCCGAACATTGGGCGTGATGGCAAGCCTCCCCCGACCTCTGATTGCGTTGCTCGTCGCGACCCTGGCCGCGTTTGGTCTGTGGTACGTCGAGCTCAAGCCGAGCTCGTCCTCCTCGGGCGGGAGTTCGAAGGGCGTCGGCGCCTACCAGTCGGCCATCAACCAGGCTCACCAGGCCGTGAAGATCTCAGGTGCCGCCAACGCGAAGCTCGGCGCCCCGACCTCAACCGGTCCCGCGCCGAAGTCGCCGACGACCGCGAACGCGACGACGGCGAAGGCCACCCCGGCGACGTCCACCGCGTCGAAGGCCATCCCGGCAGCCAAGAGCTCCGCGCCGGCCAAGCCGGCGACGCACGCGAAGACCGTCGCCCACGCCAAGGCCGCGCCCGTCGGGCCGGGGGCCAAGGTTCTGTCCACGACCCAGCAGGTGAGCCTGATCAAGAACGCGATCGAGACCCATAAGGTCGTCGCGGTGCTGTTCTACAACTCCGCCGCGTCGGATGACCAAGCGATGGCCCACGAGATCGCGGCGGTGCCGACGCACCGCGGCAAGGTCGTGAAGCTAGCGGTTCCGGTCAGCGAGCTCACGAGGTTCGGGATGATCACCCAGCAGGTCCCAGTCGTCACCGCGCCGACCCTGGTCCTGATCGACGCCGCCCGGCAGGCGACGACGATCACGGGCTACGCCGATCCGCTCGAGATCAGCCAGCGGATCGACGACGCGCTCGCGGCTAAGAGAGCCCGCACTCCACGGCTTCTATCCTCGCGGGCGATGGATGACATCGCCTTCGAGCATCACCTGACCTCGCCGCAGGGACACCGCCGGATCCCCGCAGGAGCGTTCACCGCGACCGTCGACGGCGGAGCCTGCTGCGACCAGGTCGCGCTGTCGTCAGGGTCGAGCGCGATCGCGTGATCGACGCCGGCTTCGACGCGCACGGCTGCGGAGCCGTGACCGCCGCCGGAAGCGCCGCGGTAACGCTGGTCCGCGGCAGCACCGTGCTCGACGCGGCGCGGGTCGGCGCCGCGGAGATCGCGGCCGAGCTGGGCGGTCTCAGCCCGGGCAAGCTGCACGCCGCCGAAGTCGCCGCCGACGCGCTCGCCCGATCGCTCGGGGCCGCCGTCCGCGAGCGGGCCATGCTGCCCCCGCCCGACGCGCCGGCGACCCGCACACTCGTGGCGATGAGCGGCGGGGTCGACAGCGCAGTGGCGGCGCTGCTGTGCAGCGGCGAGAGCGAGACCGTCGCGGTCACGCTCGAGCTGTGGTCCGACCGGGAGAACGATGCCGAGCGAAGCTGCTGTTCGGCCTCCGCGGTCGCCCAGGCGCGCGTGCTCGCGCACTCGATGGGTCTCGCGCACTTCACGATCGATCTGCGGGACGAGTTCCGCGCCGGCGTGGTCGAGCCGTTCGTCGCCTCGTTTGCTGCCGGGGAGACCCCCAACCCGTGCGTGGGTTGCAACGGACACGTACGCCTCGATGCGATGCTGGAAGTCGCCGACCGCCTCGGCGCCGGCCGTCTCGCCACCGGTCACTATGCACGCGTTGCGGAATCGGGCGACGATGCCGGCCCGCTGCTCAGGGCGGCGGCCGACGCCGCGAAGGATCAGACGTACATGTTGGCCGCGCTGTCGCCGGAGTCGCTGAAGCGGATGTCGTTTCCCACTCGGCGAGCTGACCAAGCCCGAGGTTAGGGAGCTGGCGGCGGCGGCGGGCCTGCCGGTCGCGAGCAAGGCCGATTCCAGGATCTCTGCTTCCTCGCCGGCACGAACCGCGCCCGCTTCCTCGCCCGCCACGGCGGTCCTGGGGATGCCGTGGGCGCGATCGTCGACGGCGACGGGCAACGTCGTCGGCAGCGCATGACGGTCAGCATCGGTTCACGGTCGGCCAGCGACGCGGGATCGGGATCGCCGCCGGCGAGCCGCTGTACGTGGTCGACAAGAACGCCGCTCGCAACGAGGTGACCGTCGGCCCCAGGTCCGCGCTCCGCACGACCCGCGTCGCGGTGCGCAATGCGCGGCTGAGCCGCGCCGGCGCCCGCGTCGACAGGGTCAAGCTCCGCTACCGCTCACGACCGCTCGAGTGCCGCCTCGCCGGCGACCCGCCGCCTGGTCGCCACTCCGCGCTCGAGATCGAGCTCGCACAGGCCGTCGACGGCGCGGCCCCGGGTCAGGTCGCGTGTCTGATGGACGGCGAGCTGGTGGTCGGGTGGGGGACGATCGCGCGCGGGAGGACGACGCCCGGCCGACGCTACCGCGCGTTGAAGTCGGCGTAGCGCACTAGCGAGAGCGCGTAGGCCGGCCAGAACACGCCGGTCTTCGGCGCGCCCGGCCGGCATGGGCCGCCGGACTCGCCCGGGTTGGTCGTCCACGCGAACATGTCGACGTTCGGGTAGCCGGTGCTCGGCCGTCGGGCGCGGCCCGAGCCCGCGCCCCGGCGGGTTGCAGAGGACCTCGTTGCCCTGGTGGACTATGTCCGGCGGTCGCAGCGGACCGCGGCCGTTCGTGCCCGTGTTGACGACGAAGTGCTTGCCCCCCGTTAGGCGCGAGATCTTCTCGCCAAACCGGATCTCGTTGGAGGTCCAGTCGAAATGGGTGGCGTTGAGGAAGAAGCCCTCGATCTTGGCGATGCCCGAACGCCGCAGGTACTTGGCCGCCCGTTTTGGGGAGAGTGCGTCGGCAGCGCCGGCGTCGAGATAGATCACGAGGTGCGGGCAGTTCGCGGTCAGGGTGTTGATCGCGTACTGGAGTTCCTGCTCGCGGACGGCCTGACCGTGCCGCGACAGGCACGGCATCGTGATGATCGAGTCGATCTCGAGGAACAGCACCGCGCGGTATGAGCCGATCCCCTTCGCGAAGCCGTCGATGAAGCCCTTATAGCTCCCCACGTCCCTAGGGGCGTCGGACGCGTGTCCGCACAAACCGTGCACGACCCGGTAGGTCGCGAGCAGCGGCACGGTGCCCGGCTGCTGCACCGATGCCCGCGTCAGATAGCGCGAGACCGCGGTGGAGATGTTGGGGACGCCGTTGTGGCCGAAGCTGAACGAGCCGAAACGAGCCGTGCCCGGTTGACCGGAGATCGTCTTGAGCGCCGGGTAGCGCCGTGCCGCGTTGGCCACCTCGCTGTGCGCGTCGACGAAGTAGGTGGCGCCGATCAGCGGGTTGGCGGCGCCCGGGGAGGTAGGCAGCGCCAGCGGGTTCTGGGGGTCGCGCGAGGTGACCGGATCGTTGTTCAGGATCGTCAGCACCGCCTTGTGGGGCGAGGCCATGCCGATCGGCGACGGGCCGAACAGCGAGATCGAAAGCGTCTTCGAGACATCTGCCGTGCCGTGATCGACGATCTTCACCCCGAAGGACATGCTCGCGACTCCGGCCGCGAAGTCGAGCTCGCCCTTGACCGAATGGAAGTCGTCGGGATCGACCGCGGTGCATTCGGTGCTCCCGCATTTGACGCCGTCGCCGAGCGTGATGTAGCGGATCTGCGCGGCCTGACGTGTGTCGCTGCGCTGGATCGTGATCACGACCTGCCCCGCGTCCTCGTTCACGGTCAGCGACGAGGACTCCAGGCGGAAGCCGCCCGGAAAGTTCTTCGCGCCTGCGGGCGCGGTGGCGAGGGCCGCCGCGATCGACAGCGCGCACGCGAAGACGAGCGCAGACACCAGTGCTGGACGGCGCACGCCCGACATCGTAAGGAGTGACCTATTCGGACCCCCTTTTCACGAGGGTCGGTCAGGAACTGTGCACGTTCAGCGCGGCAAAGGTGCGCGCTCAGGCGGCGCAAGCGCCTATCGAACGTTGAAGTCCGCGTTCTGGACCAGCGTCGCCGCGTACGCCGGCCAGTACTGGCCCGTCGGCGGCGCGCCCGCGACGCAGCTGCCGCCGGACTCGCCGGGGTTGCTGGTCCACGCGAACATGTCGACGTTCGGGTAGCCGGTGCTGGCGGTCGGGAGGGGCCCGAGGCCGCGACCGGGCGGGTTGCACAGGACCTCGTTGCCGGCGTGAACGATGTCGTGGGGCCGGAGCGGACCCTGGCCGTTCTCGCCGGTGTTGATCACGAAGTGCTTGGCTCCCGTAAGGGCCGAGATCTTGTTGCCGTAGCGGATCTCGCTCGAGGTCCAGTCGAAGTGGGTGGCGTTGAGGAAGAAGCCCTCGATCTTGGCGACGCCGGACGCCCGCAGGTACTTCGCCGCGTCGCGAGCAGACAGCGCGTCGGCCGCTCCGGCGTCGAGATAGACGACCAGGTGTGGGCAGTCGGCCGTGAGGATGTTGATCGCGTCCTTCAGCTCGTGCTCGCGGACCGCCTTGCCGTGTCGGGAAAGGCACGGCATCGTGATGATCGAGTCCATCTCGAGGAACAGCACGGCCCGGTAGGAGCCGATGCCCTGCGCGAAGCCCTCGATGAAGTTGTGGTAAGAGGCCGCGTCCGCGGGCGAGTCGGACGCGTGGCCGCACAACCCGTGCAGGATCCGGTAGGTCGCGAGCAGCGGCACCGTGCCCGGCGACTCGACCTGCGCCCGCGAGAGATACCGCGACACGGCGGTGGCGATATTCGGCACGCCGTTCTTGCCGAAGCTGAACGACCCGAACCGCGCGGTGCCCGGCTCGCGCGCGATCACGTCGAGCGCCGGGTTCTGGAGCGCGGCGTGTGCCGCCTCGCTTTCGGGGTCGACGAAGAAGCTCGCGCCGGACAGCGGGTTGCCGCGCGGGGAGCGACCGGCAGGGCCAGCGGGTTCTGGGGGTCGCGCGCGGGGACGGGGTCGTCGTTGAGGATCGTCAGCACGGCCTTGCTGGGCGAGCCCAGTCCGATCGGCGAAGGGCCGAACAGCGACACCTGAATCGTCTTTGGGACGCCGGACGTGCCGTGATCGACGATCGGCACGGTAAACGTCTCGCTGGCGACTCCGACTGGGAAGTCGAGCTCGCCTTTGGCCGAGTCGAAGTCGATCGGGTCGACGGCGGTGCACTCGGCTGGGCCGCACGGGACGCCGTCGCCGAGCGCGATGTAGCGGATCTGGGCGTCCTCGCTCGTGTCGCTGCGCTCGACCGTGATCACGGCCTGGCCGGCGTTCTCGTTGACGTGAGCGACGAAGACTGAAGGCGGAAGCCACCGGGGTCGGTCGACGCATCGGCGTGGGCGGCGGCGGGCGCGAGCACGGAACCGAGCAGGCCGACTGAAAGGATCATGAGGCGACGCATGCGGAGCATCGCCACTCAGGTTCGGCGGGACCCCCGCAAACCTTGAGGTCAGCGAGTCGACCTCGACCCGTGTCCGCCTACACTCACTACCTCCATGCCGATCAAGCCGATGAGTTCCGACGAGGTCCGGAGCACGTACCTCGAGTTCTTCGAGGCGCGCGACCACTTGCGGCTGCCGTCCGCCTCGCTGGTCCCCGCCCAACACGATCCGTCCGCGCTGTTCACGGTCGCCGGAATGCATCCACTCAAGCCCTACTTCCAAGGCATCGAGCCGCCGCCGCACCGACGGGTGACGACCTGCCAGAAGACCTTCCGGACGGTCGACATCGACATCATCGGCACGACCTCGCGGCATCTCACGTTCTTCGAGATGCTCGGCAACTTCTCGTTCGGCGATTACTTCAAGCGCGAGGCGGCGCGCTTCGCGTGGGAGCTCTCGACCGAGGGCTTCGGGTTCCCGCCCGAGCAGATCTGGATCACCGTATTCGCCGGCGACGACGAGTTGGGGCTCGGCCCCGATCAGGAAGCGATCGAAGCCTGGCTCGAGATCGGGGTCCCGCGCGAGCGGATCGTCGAGTGCGAGCGCTCGGAGAACTTCTGGCAGGCGGGACCGACGGGGCCGTGCGGACCTTGCTCGGAGCTGTACCTCGACCGCGGCCTCGAGTTCGGCAAGCCCGACGACCTCCCCGGCGGCGACAACGAGCGCTTCCTCGAGTACTGGAACCTCGTGTTCATGCAGTTCGATCAGAACCCGGTGAACCAGTTGGCGCCGCTGCCCGCGAAGAACATCGACACCGGCCTGGGGCTCAACCGCCTGGCTTCGATCGTCCAGGGCAAGCCCTCGATCTTCGAGACCGACCAGTTCTGGCCGCTGATCGAGCTGGGGGCGGAGATGAGCGGCCGGCGCTACGGGCAGGACTACCCGACCGACCGAGCGCTGCGCCTGCTCGCCGACCACTCGCGCGCGATGAGCTTCCTGATCGCGGACGGCGTCGTCCCGTCGAACGAGGACCGCGGCTACGTCCTGCGCCGGATCATGCGCCGCGCAATCCAGCAGGGCCGCTCGCTCGAACTCGACCCCGGTTTCCTGTCCGTGTTCGCCGACCGCGTAACCGAGATCATGGGCGTCCGAGTACGGCGAGCTCCACCAGCAGCGCGACTCGATCCAGAAGTGGCTCGAGTCCGAGGAGGAGAGCTTCGGCCGGACGCTCGAGCAGGGCCTCAAGCGGCTCGACGAGCTGATCGAGCGCGCGCGGCTGACCGGCGCCGAGGGGATCGCCGCCGCGGACGCGTTCCTCCTGCACGACACCTACGGGTTCCCGATCGACCTGACGATCGAGCTCGTGGCCGCGCACGACCTCGGCGTGGACGAGGCGGGCTTCGAGGTCCTGATGGAAGCGCAGCGCGACCGGGCACGGGCCAGCGCCGACCGGACTGGCGTAGGCGACAAGCTCCGCGAGCGCGCCGCTGAGCTGGTGGGCGACGCGGGGTTCGCCACCGATTTCGTCGGCTACGAGACGACGGACTCGGAGACCACGATCGGCGCGGCCGAGACCGACAACGGGCGGGTGCTGGTCAAGCTCGTCGAATCCCCGTTCTACGCCACCGGTGGCGGCCAGGTCGCCGACTCCGGCTACGTCGAGTGCCTCCACGGCGATTGTCGCGCCAGGGTCGAGGACGTCCTGCGGATCGGCAACGACCAGGTGCTCGCGGTCGTGCCGGAGCGGGGGACGATCGAGGTCGGGCGAGCGCGTCCACGCGCACGTCGACCGCGCCACCCGTCACGCGACCGAGTGCAACCACACCGCGACACACCTGCTGCACGCTGCGCTGCGCCAGCGGCTCGGAACCCACGTGCGGCAGGCCGGCTCGTACGTCGGCCCGGACAAGTTGCGCTTCGACTTCACGCACGGCAAGGCGCTCAGCCCCGAGGAGCTCGGCGACATCGAGGACCAGGTCAACCGGTGGATCCTCGAGAGCCAGCCGGTCCGCGCGCTCACGACGACGCTCGAGGAGGCAAAGCGGCTGGGCGCGATGGCTCTGTTCGGCGAGAAATACGGCGACGTCGTACGGATGGTCGAGGTCGGCGACGGCTCGTTCTCGCGCGAGCTGTGCGGCGGCACGCACGTCCGCAACACGGCCGAGGTCGGCTTGTTCAAGGTGTTGAGCGAAGGGTCGAGCGCGGCGAACATGCGCCGGATCGAGGCGGTGACAGGTCCCGCAGCGGTCGAGCTGCTCCGAAGCCACGACCGCACGCTGGGCGAGGCGGCGAAGGTCCTGCGGGTTCCGCCCGAGAACGTGCATGAGGCGGTCGCCGAGCTGCGCGCGCGGGTGCGCCAGCTGGAGAAGGACTCACGGCGCGGCGCCACCGAGGACGCCGTCGACGTCGAGCAGCTGGCCGCGGCGGCGGTCGAGCGCGACGGCGCCCGGGTACTGGTGACGGCGGTACCGGTGCCCGACGGCAAGGCGCTGCTCGATATCGCCGACCGGCTCAAGAACAAGCTCGGCGACGCGGCGATCGTGCTGGCGAGCACCGGCGAGAACCGTGTCGACCTGGTCGCGAGCGTGTCTCCCTCGCTGGTCGAACGAGGCGTCCGGGCGGGAGACATCGTGAAGCTGGCGGCGGCCGAGGTCGGCGGCGGCGGGGGCGGCCGCGACACGCTCGCTCGCGCCGGCGGGCGCGATCCCGACGGGTTGCCGAAGGCGTTCGAGGTCGCGCTCGGGGCGATCGAGACGGCGCTCGGCACGTGACCCTTGCTGCGCGGAGTGACAACCGGGTTGACAACCGCCGCGCGCGCTGGCGCCCGGTCCAAGGGGTAAGGTCATGCGCGTGCTTGCGCTCGATTACGGCCGGGCGCGGTGCGGTTGCGCGGTCAGCGACCCCACCGGAGTGCTCGCATCGCCGGTCGAATCCGTACGAGCCCCGACGACACGCCGGGGGCTGGCACGCCTGCGCTCGCTCGCTCGGCGACCTGGAGGTGGAGCGAGTGGTGGTCGGGTTGCCGGTGTCTCTGTCGGGTCATGACTCCGCCCAGACGACCGAGACCAGGGAGTTTGCCGCCCGCCTCGAGGCGGAGCTGCCCGTTCCGGTCGAGCTCTACGACGAACGATTCACGACGCGGCTGGCGGAGCGGACCGGGGGACGTGCGGACGAGGACTCGCGCGCCGCGGCGCATCTGCTGGAGAGCTGGCTGGCCAGCCAGCCAGGCAGGGATGCGGATGCCTGACGGCTTCGAGCGCACCGCCGAGGAGCGCGACGACGCTCGGCGCGAGCGCGAGCGATCCGCCGAGCAGCGCGACGACGCGCGGCGCCAGCGCGAGCGGACCCGCCGGCCCAACGGGGCAGCCGGGCGCAGGCCAGCGCCCCAGCGCCGGCGGAGCAGCCGCCCGTCGCGGTTGCGCAAGTGGGGTGGCCGGCTCCTCGCGGTGCTCGCCCTTGCCGTTGCCGTCGGCGCGATCTGGTTCCTCGTCGAGCTGTACCAGCCGTTCCACGGCTCACCTCACGGCAGCGTCACGGTCACGATCCAGCCACATTCGACGTCCAGGGAGATCGGCGATCAGCTTGCACGCGCGGGCGTGGTCTCCTCGGGCTTCTTCTTCGACCTGCGCGCGACGCTCGCCGGCGAGCGCGGCGACCTGCGCGCGGGCACCTTCAAGCTCCAGGAGGACATGACCTACAGCAAGGTGCTCAAAGTGCTGACGACGGCGCCCGCAGGCCCGCCGACGACCAACATCACGATCATCGAGGGAAGGACGCGCGCCCAGATCGACGCGCTGCTGAAAGCCCAGGGCGTGAAGGGCAGCTACTTCGTCGCGACCCGTCACTCGCCGCTCATCAACTTCGCCGCATACGGCGCGCCCCGGCACACGCCGGACCTCGAGGGGTTCCTGTTCCCGAACACCTACCAGTTGGTCGAGCCGATCAGCATCCCGAAGCTCGTCGACGACCAGCTGAAGACGTTCCGCTCGGAATGGGCCCAGGTCAATCTCAGCTACGCGCGTAGCCGGCACCTGACGCCGTACGACGTGCTGACCATCGCTTCGATGGTGCAGGCCGAGGCCGCGACCGCCCACGACCGGCCGCTGATCGCATCGGTGATCTACAACCGGCTGCGGCTCGGTATGCCACTCCAGATCGACGCCACCACGCGATACGCGACCGGGAACTACACGGGGCCGCTGACGGCGGCGCAGCTGAACTCGAAGTCGCCGTACAACACGCGGATCCACAAGGGCCTGCCCCCGACGCCGATCGACAATCCAGGCGCGGCCGCTATGCAGGCCGCGGCCCATCCCGCGCAGACCAACTACCTGTACTTCGTGGTCAAGCCCTGCGGCAACGGCGAGCAGGTGTTCACCTCCAACTACAACCAGTTCCTGGCCGACGCGCAGAAGTACCAGCAGGCGCGCAGCGCCCGCGGCGGGAAGTCGCCCGAACGCTGCCCGTAGGTGGGGCGGCCGTCCCGTGGACCGCCCCAGGATCCGTCTCGGCGTCGTCGGCTGGCCGGTCGCACATAGCCTCTCGCCGGCGATGCAGAACGCCGGGCTCGCGCTCGGTCGGGCTCACCGACTGGCGCTACCAGCGGCTCCCGATCCCTCCGGAGCTGTTCGACGAGACGGTCGGGGCGCTGCCGGGGGCTGGCTTTCGCGGCGTCAACGTCACGATCCCCCACAAGCACGCCGCGCTCGCGCTCGCCACCGAGCCGTCGCCGCGGGCGCTCGCGATCGGCGCCGCCAACACGCTGATCTTCGAGGGCGGCGGCCGGATCGGCGCCGACAACACCGACGCGCCCGGACTGATAGCCGCGCTGCCGTTCTCGGCCGCCGGCAGGACGGCGCTCGTGCTCGGGTGCCGGCGGCAGCGCCCGCGCCGTCGTGTGGGCGCTGCTCGACGTCGGCGCGCGTGAGGTTCGGGTTTGGAATCGCACGCCGCGCGCGCCCGCGAGTTGTGCGCGGCGGTGGGCGGCGCGCCGGTGCCGAGTCGCCGAGCCCGCCGATCTGCTCGTCAACTGCACCTCGGTCGGGCTCGACCCGTCGCAGGACGCGTTCAAGCCGCTGCCCGTGAATGCCGATGACCTGACGAGTTACGAATGCGTGGTTGATCTCGTGTACAGGGAGACTGAGACCCCGCTCGTGCAAGCGGCACGAGCACGCTGCGTCCCGGTAGTCGGCGGGCGCGAATTGCTCGTGCGCCAAGGCGTCCTCAGCTTCGAGATGTTCACCGGTCGCGCCGCGCCGATCGAGATCATGCGGCGGGCGGCCGGGGCAAGATGAGCGAGCACGATTCAACGCTGCGTGTGGTCGAGTCCGACGTGGGTCCGGACTGATCTTCAGGCGCAGATCACGGGCATCACCCCGCCGCGCCGCCGCGGCGGCTCGAACCGGTTCCTGACCGACGTGGTCGTCGAGCTCGGGTTCGCCGACGCCGAGACCGTCAACCGTGCGGTGGAGCTCTCGAGGGCGGCCAGCGTCCCGCCCGAGCGCATGCTGCTCGACCAGCAGGCGATCACCGCCGAGGAGCTGTCGCGCGCGATGGCCGAGCGCTACGGCCTCGATCACCTCGATCTCGGCGTGTTCAAGGTCGACATGAGCGCCGCCAACCTGCTGAGCGCCGCCGCCGCGAAGCGCTACAACGCCGTCCCGGTTTCTTACGTCGACGAGCACACTCTCCTCCTGGCGATGTCGGACCCGGCGAACGTCCTCGCGGTCGACGACATCGCGTTGCTGACGCACCTCGATGTGCGCCCCGCGGTCGCCTCGGCGGAGGACATCAACGCGCTGATCATGCGCATGAACCGCTTCGAGGATGCGGTCGCCGAGGCGGTCGAAGAGAGCGAGGCGGGCCCCGGGATCGAGGAGGTCGTCGATCTTCGCGAGACCGCCGACGACGCGCCGGTCATCAAGCTCGTCCACTCGATCATCGCCCAGGCCACCGAGCGCGGTGCCTCCGACATCCACTACGAGCCCCAGCCCGACTCCAGCGGGCGGAGCGCTCGAGAGATGCGCGTCCGGATGCGCGTCGACGGCGTTCTCACCGAGGCCACGACCGTCCCGAAGAAGATGGTGCCCGGCGTCGTCTCCCGCATCAAGATCATGGCCGACCTCGACATCGCCGAGCGCCGCATACCGCAGGACGGCCGCGTCGGCATGACGATCGACGGCCGGCACGTCGACGTGCGCGTGGTGACGATCCCGAGCGTCCACGGCGAGGGCGTGGTCATGCGCATCCTCGACAAGGAGAGCATCCGCCTCGAGCTCGACAAGCTCGGGTTCCAGGAGCAGGAGCTCACGCGCTTTCCGCCGCGCGTTCACCCAGGCCTACGGCTGCGTGCTGACCACCGGACCGACGGGATCAGGTAAGTCGACCTCGCTCTACGGCGCTCTGCAGGAGCTCAACACCCCCGAGAAGAACATCATCACGATCGAGGACCCGGTCGAGTACCAGATCGGCGGGATCACTCAGGTTCAGGTCAACACCAAGGCCGGCCTCACGTTCGCCGCCGGCCTGCGCTCGATGATGCGCGCCGACCCGGACATCCTGATGGTGGGCGAGATCCGCGACCCGGAGACCGCCCAGATCGCGATCGAAGGCGCGCTCACCGGCCACATGGTTCTCTCCACGCTTCACACCAACGACGCGCCGTCGGCGATCACCCGTCTGGTCGAGATGGGGATCGAGCCGTTCCTGGTCGCGTCGGCGATCGACTGCGTCGTCGCCCAGCGACTCGCGCGAACGCTGTGCGCGCACTGCAAGCAGCGCACGATGATCCCGGCCGAGGTGCTGCGCGATCACGGCTTCCCGGCGGAGTTCCCGATCGAGGCGTACGAGCCGGGCGGCTGCGTGCGCTGCGGCGGCATGGGCTATCGCGGCCGGATCGGCCTGTACGAGGTGATGGTGATGAACGAGGAGATCCGCTCGCTCGCGCTCCAGCGCGCCTCCGCGGATCAGCTCGGGGCGGCCGCCGTCCGCGAGGGCATGCGCCGGCTGCGCGAGGACGGCCTCGACAAGGTCAAGCACGGCCTCACGTCGGTGGCCGAGATCGCCCGGGTGACCGGGCACCGGCTCGGGCTGAGCGTCCAGCCCGAGCGTAGGCAGTAAACGACATCGGCCGGAGTGCCGATAGATCCCCGAACTTCTCGAACCCAAGGACGGATAGGAATGCAGCTCGATTTCGCCGACGTGTTGCTCGAGGTCATCGACCGCCGAGCCTCGGACCTGCACATCACGGCAGGTGCGCCGCCGACCGTGCGCGTTCGCGGACGGCTTGCAGCCGATGGACGGCTTCCCGGTCCTGACGCCGAACGACACGCGCGAGATCGTCTACTCGATCCTGTCCGAGGGACAGCGCCAGCGGTTCGAGAACAACTGGCAGATCGACTTCGCCTACCAGATCCCCGGGCGCGGCCGATTCCGCGTCAACGCCTACTTCCAGCGCTCGGCGGTCGGAGCCGCGTTCCGTCTGATCCCGTTCGAGGTCGTTCCGTTCGAGACGCTCGGCCTGCCGCCGGTCGTCGCCGATTTCGCGAACAAGCCGCGCGGCCTGGTGCTCGTCACGGGCCCAACCGGCTCGGGCAAGTCGACCACGCTGGCTTCGCTGCTCGACGTGATCAACGCGAGCCGCGAAGAGCACATCATGACCATCGAGGACCCGATCGAGTTCCTCCACCATCACAAGAAGTGCATCGTCAACCAGCGTGAGCTGGGATCTGACGCGCCCAGCTTCGGGGAGGCGCTCAAGGCGGCGCTCCGCCAGGACCCCGACGTGATCCTCGTCGGCGAAATGCGCGACCTCGAGACGATCGGCACCGCGCTGACCGCGGCCGAGACCGGCCACCTCGTGTTCGCGACGCTCCACACCCAGGACACGCCGCAGACGATCGACCGCATCATCGACGTGTTCCCGCCCGAGCAGCAGGGCCAGGTGCGCGCGCAGCTGTCGGTCGCGCTCCAGGGCATCATGACCCAGACGCTGCTGCCGACCGCCGACGGCGCCGGCCGCTGCGTGGCGGCCGAGGTGCTGGTTCCGACCCCGGCGGTTCGCAACCTGATTCGCGAGGCCAAGACCCACCAGATCTACTCCGTGCTGCAGACCGGGGCCTCGCACGGCATGCAGACGATGGACGCCTCGCTCGCCCAGCTCGTGCGCGCCGGCAAGGTCAACCGTCAGCTCGCCGAGTCCCGAGCCCACGCACCCGAAGAGCTCCGCCGCCTGCTGTCCGGCATGGGCGCCGCAAGCGGCGGTTATCAGGCGGCGGCATAGTCATGGCCACGTATGTCTTCAAGGCGATGGACCTCGCCGGCGTTCAGGCCAAGGGCGAGGTCGAAGCCGACTCCAAGCAGGCGGTCGCCGAGCAGCTCAAGGAGCGCGGCCTGGTCGTCGTCGACATCGCGCACAAGTACCGCTCCAAGGAGCTGAACATCGAGCTGTTCTCGCGGGTGAACGCCAAGGACCTGGCGGTGGCCTCGCGCCAGCTCGCGACGATGGTCACCTCCGGCATGTCGATCATGCGCGCGCTGCACGTGCTCGAGACGCAGACCGGGTCGAAGGTGCTGCGCGAGGCGATCGCGGGCGTGCGCCACGACGTCGAGGCCGGCCTGCTCCTGTCCGACGCGATGGCGCGCCATCCCAAGGTGTTCGGGCCGCTGTACGTCGCGATGGTGCGCGCCGGCGAGACCGGCGGTGTGCTCGAGGAGTGCCTCATGCGCGTCGCCGACCAGCTCGAGAAGGACGCCGCGCTGCGCCGCCAGGTGCGCGCCGCGATGATCTATCCCGCGGTCGTAATCACCTTCGCGATGTCAGTGCTGATGGCGCTCGTGGCGTTCCTGATCCCGGTGTTCGTCGGCGTGTTCAAGCAGTTCCCCGGGAAGCTGCCGGCGCTGACGCAGTTCATGGTGAACTTCTCCCACCTGGTGACTCACCAGTGGTACATCCTGATTGTCGCCGTCGGAGCCGCGGTCGGCGGGTTCATTTCGGTGAAGCGCTCGGAGAAGGGACGCGACGCGTGGGACGCGTTCAAGCTCCGCATCCCGATGAAGATCGGCGAGGTCGTCCAGAAGGTGGCGATCGCGCGCTGGTCGCGGACGCTGTCGGCGCTCACCTCCGCCGGCGTCCCGATCATGCAGGCGATCGAGATCACCGGGAAGACGGCCGGCAACGCGGTGATCGAGAAGTCGATGGGCGACGTGATCACCTCGGTCAAGGGAGGCGGCACGATCTCGGCGCCGCTGCGCCAGTGCTCGGCGTTCCCGGCGATGGTGTCGCAGATGGTCGGCGTCGGCGAAGAGACCGGCGCGCTCGACACGATGCTCGCGAAGATCGCGGACTTCTATGACTCAGAGGTCGAGGCCGCCGTCAAGGCGCTGACCTCGATCATGGAGCCGGTGATGATCATCTTCGTCGGCGGCATCGTCGGGGTGATCGTGATCAGCATGTACTTGCCGCTGTTCTCGATCTACAACTCGATCAAGTAGCGATCCTCACAGCGCGTGCTGAAAAGGGCCCACCTTGGGCCCTTTTTCAGCACGCCTGGGTATCGTGGGCGACGATGAGCGCGACGCCAGATGATTGGCGAGCGACGTGCACCCCTTGCCGGGGAACGGGGAAGCTGGTCTCGGGCCTGGGTGGGGAGCCGCATGAGGTCACGTGCCCGTGGTGCGGTGGCACGGGCGAGTTTCAGCCGGGGCGGGACGCGCAGCAGGCGGGACCGGAGGACGCTGGCGCGATTCCCGCCGGCTGATTACTCTAAACACCGGTCGGACAAATGTCGAAACTCGTCAGGCTGCGGTCTGCGGAATGTCGATACGTGCCGGTGCCAGAGTCACTCAGGTGCCAAGGGCAAACCACTCGCAAGGGTGGGACGCAAAGCCACGGATCTCCAACGGATAGGAGGAAGCCGGGCTGCCACCAATACGGAGATGTGACGTAGTCATGGATGACTCCCGATTGGGGCCTTGGATCTGGCGAGACAGACCCAATCAAAATCCCAGGAGGGCTCCATGCTTCATAAGCTGCGCCGTCGCGCCGAGGACGAGAAGGGTTTCACCCTGATCGAGCTCCTCGTCGTGATTCTGATCATCGGCATTCTTGCCGCGATCGCCATTCCGACGTTCCTCAACCAGAAGAGCAAGGCCAACGACGCGTCGGCCGAATCTCTGGCCCGGAACGCGGCCACCGCGATGGAGACGTACGCGACCGACAACAACGGTAGCTACGCGGGCTCCAGCGCCTCGGTTCTCAACTCGATCACGCCGGCGCTCAACACCGTCACGACGCAACGGCCAGGCTTACCTGTCGTCCGCCACGGGTGACGCGAACGGCAACTACACGATCGTCGCCGAGTCGCCGACGGACACGGAGACGTTCACGCTGACGAACAGCCAACGGCTCGGAGACGTTCAGCTGCTCCCCGGCCGGCAAGGGCTCGCTGCTCGTCCGGCGGCACCTGGTAGTCAGATCCGCAACACAGCCGATTGACCGAGGCGGCCTCCGGGCCGCCTCGGCGGCGTTTAAGCCTCCGCCGGCAGTCGTTCAAGGCGACCGGCACCGCGGCCGATTACGAAGGCATGCGGCGACTCATCCTGGCGCTCCTCTGCGTCATGGCTCTGGCCTGCGGCACTCGTGCCCGCCACGCGCGAGCGCCGCCGCCGGTCCTCCGCCGGACGTGGAGCCGCCGCTGTTCGTGGCGACAGACGGCACGAAGTCCCGCGCGGGCTTCACGATCGACCCGAATCGCAGGCGGTCGCGATCGCCAAGACCGCGTCGAAGATGATGCAGGCGATCCACCGTACCGCATCACCCGCTTCAGATCGTCCCGTACGTGTGGGTACGCGAGCCACTACGAGATCTACTTCTACTACCATGGCAAGCTGATCGCGGATCAGTCATCGGCCCGAACGGCCAGCTCGGCGCGACGTACACAGGGCCGCTGATGCTCGGCGTCTACGCCCGCGGCCACTACGGGCAGATCTTCGACTCGCCGTGGGTGCTGGTGCCGTTCACGCGATGTTCCTGCTGCCGCTGCTGCTGCTCCGCGGCCGGCGGTGGCTCGACCGGTTCGACCTCGGCGTCGTTGCTGGCGTTCGGCGTCTCCTACGCGCTGTTCGACACGCCCACCTCGAGCCGGCGGTGTGGGTGTTCTATCCGCCGCTCATCTACCTGCTCGTGCGGATGCTGATCCGGGGCTTCGAGGCCGCGCTCCGCCCGGCGCCGGCTCGATTGCCGTCTGCCCACGGTCGGTGCTCGCGGTCGGCCTGCTGCGCTGGTGGTCGCGCGGATCGTGATGACGCTGCACCCGCCGGCGTCGATCGACGTCGGCACCGCCTCGGCGCTCGGCGCGTACAAGATCCTGCACGGCAGAGCCTCTACTACTACTCGCTCGGCCACGGCGACACCTACGGTCCGATCAACTACCTCGCGTACGCGCCGTTCGAGCTGCTCTGGCCCGGGTCGTGGGATTACCTGCCGGCGGCCCGCGCGGCGACGATCACGTTCGACCTGCTCACGATCGGTGGGCTGATCCTGCTCGGGAGCGCGTCTGCGCCCGGGCCGCGACGGGTGGCGCCTCGGGCTGCTGCTCGCATGGCTGTGGGCCGCGTGCCCGTTCACGCGTGCTCGGCATGGAGAAGAGCACGCAACGACGGCCTCGTGGCACTGATCGTCGTGTTGATCATGCTCGCGCTGACGAAGCCGATCAAGCGCGGGCGTGCTGGTCGGACTGGGCGCCGCGTCGAAGTTCTTCCCGGCGATCCTGCTGCCACTGGTCGCGGTCGGACGCGGCGACGCCGACCAGCGAACGGTCCGAAGGTCCTCGCCGCATTCGTGATCACGGCGGGCGCGTCATTCGCGGTGTTCCTGCCGCCAGGCGGCGCTGACAGGAGATCTGGGACCACACGATCGGCTACCAGCTGACCCGCTCGGACATCTTCTCGATCTGGGCGCTGCACCCGGCGCTGGCGCCGATCAAGGTCGGCGCTCGAGGGCTTTGCGGTGATCCTCGCGGTGCTCGTCGCCTTCCGTCCCGCGTGGCCCTCGGACGCCGGCCCAGGTGGCCGCGCTCGGCGCGCGCGGTGATCCATCGCCGTCCAGCTGCCAGCGCTGCACTGGTTCTACATGTACATCGCCGTGGTTCCTGCCGCTCGTACTGGTCGCGGTGCTCGGCGCCGACGCGCCGGCCGAGGCCGACCGAGGTGCTCGATCGGCCGACCGAGCTCGAGCTGGGCGAGCCGGCGAGCCCGTGCCGGCGCTCGCCGGACGGCGTGAGGCGCGCGAGATGCCGCTGGCATTCGCAGCAGCGGTCGCGGGCGCGTTCGGCGCCACGATCGGCTCGTTCCTGAACGTCGTCGCCTACCGGCTACCGCGCCGCGAGTCGCTGGTTCATCCCGGTTCGCACTGCCCGGGGTGTGGAACCGCGATCAAGGCCTATGACAACGTGCCCGTGCTCGGTTGGCTGTGGCTGCGCGGCCGCTGCCGCAGCTGCCGGGCGCGGATCTCGCCGCGGTATCCAATCATCGAAGCGACCACGGCCGCGTTGGCCGTCGCGGTCGTCCTCAGCAAGCACTCGGCAGTCGACATCGTCCTCGGGCTCGTGCTCGTCGTCGTGCTCGTGCCGATCGCGCTGATCGACTTCGAGCATCGGATCATCCCGAACAAGATCACGCTGCCGGCGGCCGTCGCCGCGGTGGCGATCGGTGCGGCCCTCGATCTGCGCGGGCGTGCCCGAGCAGTTGATCGCGGGCGCCGCCGCGGGCGGGTTTCTGCTGGCGTTCGCGCTCGCCTACCCGCGCGGCATGGGCATGGGTGACGTCAAGCTGGCGGCGGTCCTCGGGCTGTTCCTCGGCCGCTCGGTCGCGGTGGCGATCCTCGTCGGCGTCCTTACCGCCACGCTCGTCGGCGCTGGCGTGATGGCGCGCGTCGGGGTCGAGAAGGGTCGCAAGACGGCCGTGCCGTTCGGGCCGTTCCTGGCGCTCGGCGGTGTCGTCGGCCTGTTCGCCGGGCCCGGCGATCATCCACTGGTACCTGCACGCCGGGCTCTGATGCCCGCGTCGCGACCGTCCCGGCGATCGCTCGCGACGCCGGTCGTCGCCGCTGGCGCCGGGCATCGTCGTCGCGCTGCTCGCCGGCGCTCGCGCTGACCGCTGACGCTCACCAGCCGGCGCGCCGGTCACCGCCGCGGGCGATCCGGCGCCGCCGCCATGCCGAGCCCGCACGGTCGACAGAGCGCTGCGCCGGCTCGCATTGGGACCGGGCCGTCGCGACGGCCCGATCGACCCACACCTCGAGCAGGTCAGCTTCCTCGGCGAACGGTCAGCTGGTCGCCGAGGCGCGCTGTCAACCGCGACGGGCAGGAAGCTCACGAGGCGTCGACTACAGGCGGATGCGGGTTCCGTACGGCGACTGGATCGCCTACGAGCCGGCAGTGCTCGCGGTCCTGTGCGCTCTGTTCGTGCTTGATGGCGGGGGTCAGCGCCGTGGCGGCGGCTGCGCAACCTCGACGTGGCGGCGGCCTTGTCGCTCGTG
Organism: uncultured Solirubrobacterales bacterium; assembly: GCA_963849675.1. Classification (GTDB taxonomy): domain Bacteria; phylum Actinomycetota; class Thermoleophilia; order Solirubrobacterales; family Solirubrobacteraceae; genus Palsa-465. Next base: position 849,738 of record CAWKIW010000004.1, read on the forward strand.
GTCTCGGTGGTCCTGTTCCAGCACCGGTATATGGACGCCAGCTCGCTGCGTCGCGGCTCCGGGATGGCGTACCTGTTCATGCGCTGCGCGTGCAGGGGCTCGGTGCTGACGCGCGAGCCGCGGCGCCGTCGACGCCGCTGCTCGCCGTGATCACTCCCGGGCTCGACCCGGCGCGGCGCGTTCGGTGGCTGCGCGTGCTGCTGGTCGTCGCTCGCGCTCGTGTTCCTCATGGTCGGCGTGAGCTCGCCCGACGCGGTCGACGTGATCTACGCGGTCATGGAGGGCGCGACCAAGCTCGTTCACGGCGTCCTTCCGTACGGCCACATGCCGCCGGGCATCATCCACGGTGACACCTACCCGATCCTCAGCTACGCTGCTGTACACGCCGCTGGCGCTGGTGGCGCCGGTCAACGCGTGTGGGACTCCGTCGACGGCGGGCTCGCGGTCGCGGCGCTGGCGCGCTCGTGGCCGCCTGGGCGGTGTTCCGGATGCCGCCGGCGGTCGCACGCGCGCGCGGGTACGTCGAGGCCCGCCGAGGTCGAGGAGGCCGGGCTGCGCGCCGCGCTGGCCTGGCTGGCGTTCCCGCCGCTCCTGATCACCGTGTCCACCGGCACGACCGACGTCGTGCTCGCCGCGATGCTGCTGGTGGCGTACTGCTGTGGCGCCGCCCGGCGCTTGCACGGGAATGCTCGCGGTCGGCGGGCTGGTTCAAGCTGGCGCCGTTTGCGCTCGCTGCCGCGTGTCGCTGGCGCCGCTCCGGGGCCGACGGCTCGTCGGGGCGATCGCCGCGATCGCGCTGGTATCGCTGCCGATGATCGCGCTGCTGGTGGCGCTCGGCGGAATCACGGCCCGCAGCAGATGCTCCACGCCGATCTCCTACCAGTTCACTCGCGGCTCCGCAGCAGTCGTTCTGGAGCGCGCTCGGGATCGACGGCGCTCCAGCCGCTCGCCCAGGCGTGCGTGCTCGGCCTGATCGCCGCCGCCGTGGTGAAGCTACGGCGTCGAGCCGCGCGCTCGCCAGCGACCGGCCGCGCATGGCGGCGCTGGCCGCCGCGATCCTGATCGGCCTGCAGCTGAGCGCCGACTACTGGGCGTTCCTGTACCTCGCCTGGATCGTGCCGCTGGTCGGGCTCTCGCTGCTCGCGGACCGCGGAGCCGCCGCTGAGCTCGTCGACGCGGGCCGCATCCGGAGCCGGGCCCCGTCGCCGGCTCCGGTCGATGGCTGGATGAGCGCGAGCGTGGCCGGCGCCCCGCGCGACGCCGGGCCGAAGCTCGACGGGTTCGACGGCCTCCGCGCGCTTGGCGGCGCTGAGCGTCGTCAGCTACCACGTGGCGCTGTCGAGCGAAGTTCGCGCACGCCGGCGTGGCTGGCCCCGCTGCTGTGGGAGCTAAGGGCGGCGTCGCGATCTTCTTCGTGATCATCGGGCGCACTCGCTGTACCTGCCGTATGCGCGCGCGATCCGCGACCGGCGCCGCGCTGCCGGACTGGCGCATCTACGCGCGCCGGCGCGGGGTGAGGATCCTGCCCGCGTACTGGGTCTGCGCTGACCGCCGTGCGCGATCGGGCCGGTCGCCGCGGGCGTGCTCGGTGCCGGAACGCTTGGAGCTACGACCGGCGTTCGCACAGATCTACGACCCGCACAACCGTGCTCGGCGGTCTGGGCGTCGCCTGGAGCCTGTGCGTCTGAAGTGCAGCTTCTACGCGCTGCTGCCGGTGTTCGCCGGCTCGTCGCACGAGTCGCGAGTCGTGCCGGCGGCCGTCGCGGTGGTCCGCCTCCGAGCTCGGGTGGATCGCGGGCCGCGGGGTTGGCATCACTCGCGCTGCGCGGCGCGCTCGTCGGCTCGCTGACCGCGCCGTTCTACGACCGGGGCCAGACGCTGATGGTGAGCCTGCCCGGCCTGCTGCGACTGGTTTGCGATCGGAATGGCGCTCGCCGTGCTTCGGGCCGAGCTCGAAGCCGGACCGCCCGTCCAGGTTCCCGCTGGCGGTCCTGGCCGCAGGACCTGGCTGCTGCGTGCTGCTCGCGTTCGCGGCTTTCATGATCGCGATCCCGGAGCAGCACGGCGACATCTTCCTGCCGTGGTACGGGGTGGCGACGCACCTGGCGACCGGCGTCGGGTCGGGGCTGCTCGTGCTCGCCGTGATCGTGCCCGGTCCCGGGCGTCGCGTCCGTGGCCGCTCCGCGTGCTCGGCAGCTCGATCGCCGCGTGGCTGGGGACGATCTCGTACGGCATTTACCTGTGGCATCTGCCGGCGCTCCAGCTGATCGAACGCGCGGTGCTGCCGCACCCCGCGGCGGCGTCGGCCACGAGCCTCGGCCTCGTCTGGCTGGCTGTGATCGCCGCGGCCATCCTGCTCGGTGCGGCGAGCTTCTACCTCGTCGAGCAGCCGCGCCCGCAGGCTCCTCAGGCGCCACGAGCGACGCGACGCTGGACCGAGCTTCGGCCCGAGCCTCGGTCCGTTCTGGCGAGCGTCCAGCTGCCTGGACGTCCAGGCCTGGACGATCAGGCTGTCCAGGCTCGGCTACGACGGCCTCAACTCGGCAGGGGTAGCGGCCGATCACTTGGCCTGAGCCGCTATGGGAGTTTGCCAAAGGAAAATCAGTCGTGGGCCTCGATATCGAGCCTGGCTACGTGGCCGCGGTGGAGACGCGCCCGGGTCAGGTCAAGGTCGAGCGCGCCGCGACCGCGGCGCTTCCCGCGGGCATCGTCCGTGACGGCGAGGTCGTCGATGTCGACACTCTCGCCGCCTCGCTCCGCGATCTGTTCGCCCAGCACAAACTCGGCAAGCGCGTCCGCATCGGCGTGGCCAACCAGCGCATCGTGATGCGCACGCTCGATCTGCCGCCGCTCAAGGGCGACCAAGGAGATCAACTCCGCGATCCGCTTCCAGGCCTCCGACCACATCCCGATGCCGCTCGAGCAGGCGGTGCTCGAGCACCACTCGCTGGGCGTCGTCGAGACTCCCGATGGTCCCCGGACCCGCGTCGTCGTCGTCGCCGCGCGGCGCGACATGATCGAGCGCCTGCTCGAGGCCACGCGGAAGGCGGGGCTCCGCCCGGCCGGGGTCGACCTATCGGCGTTCGCGATGATCCGCGCGCTGTACCGCCCCGAGCTGACCGGCGCGACCCTGTACACCAGCGTCGGCGGACTCACCAACCTTGCCGTCGCGCTCGGGCAGACCTGCGCGTTCACTCGCGTCGCCGGCCAGGGGATCGAGTCGATCGCCGGCGAGCTCGCCGAGCGCCGGGCGCTCACGCTCGAGCACGCGCACGGCTGGCTCCGCCACGTCGGCCTGCTGGCGCCGGTCGACGACGTTGAGGGCGACGAGGACATCGTCGCCGAGGCGCGCGAGGTTTTGAACGACGGCATCCGCCGGATCGCGGACGAGGTCCGCAACTCGCTGGACTTCCTGGCGATGCAGGACGCGTCGGCCGTCGTCGAGCGCGTGGTGCTCACCGGTCCCGCCGTCGCGATCCCCGGGTTCCCCGAGCGGCTCGGCGAGGAGGTCGGGCTCCCGCTCGAGGTCGGCGTCGTCCAGGAGGGCCAGCCGGGCGGGTTCGGCGGCGTTGACGCCGGCCGTCTCGCCGTCGCCGCCGGTCTGACCGTCGAGGAGATCCCCTCATGAGAGCCGTCAACCTGATCCCCGCGGACTCGCGGGGGCGCAGCAGCCGCGGTCCCTCGACCGGCATGCAGGTGCCGGTCTACGTCTTGCTCGGGTTCCTCGCCGCCATGGTTGCGCTGGTGAGCGTGTACGTCCTCACCAACAACTCGATTTCCAGCCGCACCGCCACTCTGACCAGCCTCAAGACTCAGGTCGCCCAGGAGCAAGCAGCGGCCAACCGCCTCGGTGCGTTCTCGAAGTTCTCTCAGCTCGCGCAGACGCGCATCGGCACCGTGCGCGGGATCTCGTCGGCTCGGTTCGACTGGCACACCGCGCTTGTGAACCTGTCGAAGGTGGTCCCGGCCGACACCACGCTTCAGTCGATCGTCGGCACCGTCGTGCCGGGCGCCAGCGCGGGAGGCGGCGGCGCCGGCAGCTCGCTCAGGTCCGACATCACCGCGCCCGCGTTCGAGTTGACCGGCTGCACCACCAACCAGGACGACGTCGCCCGCCTGATGTCGCGCCTGCGTCTGATCAACGGCGTCACCCGCGTCTCGTTCAGCAACTCACAGGAGGCGAACTCCGGCGCCCCGAGCTCCGGGTCCGGCGGCTCCAGCAACGGCAACGGACAGGGATGCTCCGGGTCCGCGCCCACGTTCGACCTCACCGTCTTCTTCACGCCGGTGGCCAACGCCGGAGCACAGGGCGTCACCGCTATCAGTGGAGTTACTCCCACCACCAGCACTACCGGAGGCACCCAGTGACGTCCCGTGACCGCATCGTGATCATGGTCGTCCTCGCCCTCGCCGCGGTGGCGGCCGGATGGTTCTTCGTGGTATCGCCCAAGCGCTCCCAGGCGTCGAGCCTGAGCACCCAGGTCGCCAGCGAGCAGTCGCAGCTGTCGGCCGCTCAGCAGCAGGTGGCGGCCGGGGTCAGCGCGCAGAAGGCGTTCGCCGGGCAGTACGCCGAGCTGGCCAAGCTCGGCGAGGCGGTCCCGCCGGACGATGACATCCCATCGCTGATCTATCAGGTCCAGAGCGCCGCGCAGTCATCGCACGTCGGCTTCCGCGGCCTCCAGCTGACCGGCGGCGGGTCGAGCAGCTCGACCCCCGGCTCGAGCTCGGGCTCGAGCAGCTCGTCGACGGCCGCGACCGCGCCGCTTCCCCCGGGAGCGAGCGTCGGAGCGGCCGGCCTGCCGACCGAGCAGTTCACGATCACGCTCAGCGGCAACTACTTCAACCTGTCGACCTTCTTCAACAAGCTGGAGGGCTTCGTGGTCAACGTGAACGGCACGCTGATGATCCGCGGTCGTCTGATGACGATCAACGCGATCAACCTCGTGCCCGGCCCCAACGGCTTCCCGCAGATCACCGCGACCGTCTCGGCGACGACCTACATCGTGCCGCCGACCGAGGGTCCGTTCGATGGCGCCACGCCCTCCGGCCCGGCGCCCTCCACGAGCCAGGCCCAGGCTTCGACCTCCGGGTCCTCCACCACGCCGCCCGCCGCGGCCGTCACCTCGGTGCTGCGATGAGTGTCCCGCGCAACATGCTCAAGGAACTGGTCGACCGCAAGCTGTGGCCGATCGCGCTGGTGCTGGTCATCGCCCTGGTGGCCGTGCCCGTGCTGCTGACCAAGAAGGCGCCGACGGACATCGTCACGCCGCCCTCGGGTCCGCTGCCGTACTCGTCGGGCACCACGCTGCCCGCGATCTCGGTGAAGAACGCGCCGGCCAACTCGAACCTCGGCGGCAAGGGCCGCAATCCGTTCACCCCCCAGCACGTCGCCACGACGTCGACCACCGCCACCGTGGCCTCGGTGACCGCCCCGTCCACCGGCGCGACCAGCACCACGAGCACCGGCACCACCGGGGTGTCGGGCACCGGCAACAGCGGAGCCAGCGGGACGAGCGGCTCGAGCTCTTCCTCGAGCTCTTCCTCGAGCTCGGGCGCCACGCCGACGCCGGCGCCGACCACGCCCGCGCCGGCACCTGCGCCCAAGCCCGCGCCGACGGGGCTGACCTCGACCCAGGCCTATCACGTGTCACTCGCGATCACGACCGCGAACGGCGGCGTCAACACGATCGACCCGCTCGAACGGCTCAGCATCCTGCCGAGCAAGCAACAGCCGATGCTCGTCGAGCTCGGCGTCCTCCAGGGGGGCCACAGCGTGGTGTTCGTGGTCGAGCCCGGCACCGTCGTGAGCGGCGCCGGAACGTGCACCCCCGGTCCGATCGACTGCGAGATCCTCACCCTCAACGCCGGCCAGACCGAGGGCATCTCCAAGCAGACGGCCTCCGGTTCCACTCCTGTCGCCCTGTTCTCGGTGAACGCTATATCGGGCGAACAGTTCTCGTCGGTGACCGCAGCGGCCAAGGCGCGCCAGACCGCATCCGACGTCGGCCGCCAGCTGCTGAGCCGCTCCCCGCTCAGCGCCATCTCCCTGTTCCAGTACGACCCGAGCGTCGGCGCCGTCGTCGACCTGCGCAATCTCACGGTAGGAGGCTGATATGCGCCGTTATTCGCTCGCCGTTCGTCGGCTTGTCCTTGCCCTGACCTGCACCGCACTCGCGGCCCTGGCCGTGGTGGCCAGCGCCCAGGCGGTCGTCGTCAACGACAATGGCACCGAGGCCGGCGTCTCACTCGTCCCGAGCGCGCGTGAGGCCGGGACTGCCACGAGCACCTACCTGAGCAACGCGGGGATCCCGATCGTCACCGCGAGCGGGCCATGCCAGGATCCGGCCGCCTCTAGCGAGCCTGACATTCTGAGCGCCGGCTCGTGGCCGCTGAACCCGCTGCTGGCGCAGCCGCTGTGCTGGCACGGCGGCCCGGTGATGCACACAAACGAGACGATCGCCCTCGAGTGGGAGGGACAGGCACCCAACACCTACTGGACGACGGCGAAGAGCTACGTGCAGAACTTCCTCGGCGACGTCGCCGCCTCCAGCAACCAGCTCGTCAATCCGTATTCCGACACGACGCAGTATTGGGACGGCTCGAGCGTCCAGGACCGCGCGGCGTATAGCTCCGTGTTCGGCGGTGGCTGCGACGACAATGGGACCGCGAACTGCCACTTCGGCACCACGACCGGCGCCGGCCCGGGCAACCCGCTGCCGAGCGCACCCGGCGACTGCAACGCGAACGTTCTCTCCGGTAACAACGTCTGGGGCGGAGCCGCCGGGGGTGGAGCGCCCGCCACGATTCCCAACAACATCTGCGTGACCGATGCCGACATCCAGCACGAGGTCAAGAGCCTCATCGTCAACGACGGGCTGGTCAACCACGTCCAGTCTGGCCATACTCCGCTCGTCACCGTGATGACGCCGCCCGGCGTCGAGGTGTGCCTCGATCCGGCGGGCAATCTGTGCTCGGCCAACGCCAGTGACAATCCGCCGCCGCCGACGGTGTCCACCGTCGCGACCGGCGGCAACATTCCCGCGGGGACCTACCAGGTGGTCGTAACGTACGACATCGGCGGCACCGAGACGCTTCCCAGCGCACCGGTGACCGTCACGACCACAGGCTCCAGCTCGGCGATCACGGTTGCTTCGCCCCCGTCGCAGGCCGGAGCGACCGGCTGGTACGCGTACGTCTCGGCGGGCTCGGGCTACCACCGGCAGACGTCGAAGGTGTCAATCGGCGCCGATGCGACTCTGAACGCATTCACTGCCGGTCAGGCACCGCCCACCACGCCGGCCGCGTTCTGCTCGTACCACAGCCAGGTCATCGACCCGCAGAGCGGTCAGCCGGTGAGCTATGTGGTGCAGCCGTGGACCGCGTTCACGATCTGCGACGAGCCCGACGTCCCGGTGCTGCCCCAAAACCCGTCGCCCGAGCTCATCGACAAGAGCGCGGGGCAGCGGCTCGTGAGTCCGCTGAGCCAGTCCAGCATGGCCGCGATCGTCAATCCGGAGCTCAACGGCTGGTTTGGTCTCGACGGACTCGAGATCGACGACCAGAACGCCTGCCAGCCGCTCGGCAATGGGCTCGACACCTTCACTTTCGGCAACAGCGGCGGGGCTCCCTACTACCTTCAGCGAGAATCGAACAATACCTCCGTGGTGGACAGTGACCCGTTCACGTACGCGGGCTGCCTCCCGTCTGACGTGCTCGAACCAGCGTTCGTCTCGCCCAGCGCGATCGACCAGGGTGACACCCTCGACCTCGACGGCTCCGGCACCGCTTCGTCTCTGGCGATCCCCAACGCCAACTACAGCTGGAACTTCGGCGATGGCGCGAGCGGAACGGGCCCGAGCGTCGAGCACACGTACAACAAGGCCGGGAACTTCACTGTCACGCTGACGGTGACCGATCGCGGCGGCAACTCGGAAAGCACGAGCCAAACGCTCCAGGTCCTAGGATCCAACGGCCAGCCGGCCCCGCCGCCGAGCGGCACGTCGACGGGCCCGGGCGGTGGCTCGGGGTCGGGCTCGGGCTCGGGCCCCGCGTTCAACGTGCACGTTCAGCTGCTGCCCCAGAGCCTCAAGACCGTGCTGAAGAGCGGCATCGCGGTCCGGGTCACGTCGAACAAGCCGGCCAACGGGATCGCCACCGTGTCGATCACCCGCGCGTCGGCCAAGAAGGCGCACATCCAATTCGGGCGCGGCCCGTCGGTAAGGATCGGCGTCGGCACCGTGTCCTCGATCAAGAACGGCACTGTGGTCCTCCGCCTCCACCTATCGAAGACCGTGGCCAAGAAGCTCAGCAAGCTTCATCGCGTCGCGATGACGATTCGCCTGCAGCTCGTCGGCCCCGGCAACCAACGGTTCGCGGTCGACGTCGCCGGCCGCTACTAAAAGCTACCGGGGCGCAGTCTCCCAACCCAACGCCGGGCGTCGCGGAAGCGGCGCCCGGCGTTTGACTTTTGACGGTCCCGCACCCGGGACCCGGACATGGCTCGGGCTCGCGTCCCGTATCGTCGGGAGTGTGCCGGGCCTGCTCGCAAAGCTCGATCACTGCGTGATCCATGTGTCTGACTGGACGGTGTCCAATCCGTTCTACCGGGATGTGCTCGGCGCCGAGCTCATCGACCGCGGCCACGGAACGTGGGCATACCGATTCGGCACCGAGCAGCTGAACGTCCACGGTCCCGGCGCGATCGCGGACCCCGTCGCGAGGATTCCGGTCGCGCCTGGCAACAGTGACCTGTGCTTTGAGTGGGACGGCCCCATCGAGGATGCGGTCGAGCATCTGACGCGCCATGGCGTCGAGATCGAGGTCGGGCCGGCTGAGCGCAGCGGCGCTCGGGGGCGCGGGATCAGCGTGTATTTCCGCGATCCCGACGGGAGTCTCATTGAGTTCATCTCCTATAAGCGCTGAAGTCGAACGTCCCGACGGCCCGGATACAGTCAGGGTCGTGTCGCTAAACGGCGTGATCTCCAGGGACGGCGGGCACTGCATGTGGTGCGGTCGTGCCTCGTGGCTTGGGGATTTGACCGTTGAGCACCTGCTCCCGAAGACCCGTGGCGGCCGCGGAATTCCGGAGAACCTGGCCGTCGCTTGCCGGCGCTGCAATCGCCGACGGGGCGCGAAGCCCGTGGTCGCGTACGTCCGGGAGCGCCTCGAGGCGGGCGAGCGCCCAGAGATAGAGCGGCTGCGCATCTGCCTTGAGCGCCTCAGCCGCTCGGAGTCATCCCCGCACGCCGAGTACGGCCGCCGCCAGCTCGCGCTGCTGGCGCGGGTCGGTCAGCCCGGGTCAGCCGAGCACGCACGGCTCCCGGGGGAGCCGTCCGGGGTCGAACTCGGCTAGCAGCTCGGCGGGCCGGCGCACCCGATCGCGGTCGCGCGCGAGCCCGAGCGTGTGCGCGAGCAACGCCAGCGTCGCGGCAGGTGGCTCGCGCCGCTCAGACAGCGCAGATGGGCGTCTGCGCTTCGCCAACCGTGCGCCGTCCGTGCCGAAGACGAGCGGGACGTGGGCGTAATGGGGTACCGGCAGTCCGAGCAGCCGCGCGAGCAGGATCTGGCGGGGCGTCGAGTCGACGAGATCGTCGCCCCGGACGATCTCGCCCACCCCCTGGACAGCGTCGTCGACCACCACCGCGAGCTGATATGCCGGCACGCCGTCGACCCGGCGCACGACGAAGTCGTCGACCACCGCGCCGCACCGCCCGCGAAGCCGGTCGTCGAACTCGACGCGCTCGCACCCGGCGCGAACGCGCAGCGCGAACGGGCGGTCGGCCGCACGCCGGCGCTCCTGCTCAGCCTCGCTGAGCGAACGGCACGTGCCAGGGTAACTACCCTCGGGCAGCGCGCCGTGTGGCGCCGAGGCCGCCTCGCGGATCTCCGCCCTCGTGCAGAAGCACGGATACAGCCGCCCCTGCGCTTCCAGCCTCGCGAGGGCCTCGTGGTACAACGGCATGCGCTCGGACTGCCGGACCGGCGCCTCGTCCCAGTCCAGACCGAGCGCCCGGAGATCGTCGAGCTGGCGACGCTCGAACTCCGGGCGCGAGCGCTGCGGGTCGAGATCCTCGATCCGCACAAGGAACCGCGCCGACTGCGAGCGCGCGAACAGCCACGCGACGAGAGCGGTCCGGAGGCTGCCCAGGTGCAGCGGCCCGGTCGGCGAAGGGCCAAAGCGCCCATCACGCGCGTCAGTGGTAGCGGTCGAAGTCACCCGGCCAGGGAAGCGGGAACAAGTGACGGTAGGAGCGGGCGTTCGCGATCACCTTCGCGAACGACGGCCGCCGAGCAAGCGCGCGATAGTACTGCGTCAGGCGCGGATGAGTGCCCTCGTCCCACGGATGAATCGCCAACGCGTAGAAGAGCCCCGGCGCGGCAGCGCAGTCGGCAATCGTGAACGTGTCGCCGGCGAGGAATTCATGATCGGCCAGCTGCGTCTCGAGCATTTCGTACGCCATATCGAGCCGGTCCCGTGCTCGCTGCACCGCGCGCTCGTCCGAGCGCCCCTCGACCGTGTCGAGAACGATCGCCTGAACGGCGTCGGAGATGTACTGGTCGCAGATCCGGTCCCACAGGCGAGCTTGTAATGAGGGCACCAACCGCTCGCCGGCGACGTACTCGATGATGATCGAGGTCTCGCCGATCACCTCATCGCCATCGCGCAACACGGGGATCGACGCCGGCGGCCACAGCTTTGCCAGCTCGGCTCGGTCGAAGTCGCGCTGCTCCTCGAGCACCTCATAGCCGACGCCGAGCTCGTCGAGCGCGACCAGCACTTTCTGGCAGTAGAGCGCAAAGGGGTGTTCGTAGAGGATGAGCATCTCGTCTTCTCCAGTCAGTGGGGTCGATCAACCGACCCCACTGACCGCTGGCTGCCGGGAAACTCATCGGCAGACCCCTCGGTCAGCCTACGGAGTCAGTACGACCTTTCCGCGGAGCCCGCCGCTCGCCAGTCGGCCATAGGCATCGCGGAAGCGCTCGAGTGGCAGAACCTCGGCGACGCGCACGGTCAGCTTGCCCGCTGCGGCAATATCCGCGAGCTCGGCCAGCGCGCCGGCGTCCGGCTGCACCTGCACGGTCTGGGGAGAGATCCCGCGCGTCGCGCCGGGCAACGCCGTGGGCACGGAGGTGACAAACGCGCCGCCGTCGCGGACGCACGCCATCCCGTCAGCAGCGAGACCTACGGTGTCGATGCACGCATCGACACCCTCGTCCCACTCGCCGCGAATCGCGCTCTCGAGTGCTCCCGCGGTGGCGAAGGTCAGCTCGGCCCCCAACCGACGCGCCTCATCCACGTCGCTATCCCGCACGCCCGCCACCACGCGGGCGCCGCGGCTCGCGGCGAGCTGGACCACGAAACCGCCGACCATCCCCGCCGCACCCGTGACAAGCACGACACCGCCGTCGCGCACCCCCGCAGCATCAATGAGAAGCCGGGCCGTGAGCGCACACACCGGCAGCGCGGCCGCTTCCGGAAACCCGAGGGCATCGGGCAGCGGCGTCAGGATCGACACGGGCACCGAGATCTGCTCGGCGAGCGCGCCGACCCCCATCCAGGGCTGCGGGACGAACCCCAGAACTCGACGGCCGTCGTCGGCCTCGCCTGCGAAATCCCAGCCCTGCACCTGCGGAAACTGGCTCGAGCCGCCGGCGGCCACGAACGCGCCATTCGCGCTGGCAAGATCCCACGGCCCGAGGGAGGCCGCCCTCACGCGTACCAGCTGCTCGCCGTAGCCCGGCGTCGGGGCCGGCACCTCTGAAAGCTCCAGACCATCGATCCCGGCAAACGAGCTCAGGACGACCGCACGCACGTCAGGAAGTGTGGCAGCTCCGGCCACGCGGCTCACGCGGGATGGTCGGTCGACGCGGTAGGCCCTCCACATCCGGGCCGCGGGAACTGGTTCAGGCGGTCGGCTGTACCGCCCGGGCGGCGCGCAGCTGGCGCTCGAAGGCGGTGGGCGGCGAGAGTCGCTTGGGCGCGCCGAAGTGGAACCCCTGCGCGTAGTCGGCGCCGATCGCCTTCAGCACGCCGAGCGTGTCGGCGTCCTGGACGCCTTCGGCGATCGTGCGCTTGTCGAGGCAGCGGGCAATGCCGACGATCGACTTGACGACCTGGTGGTCGAGCTTGCTGCTCGCGAGCTCGCGGACGAAGCCCATGTCGATCTTGAGGTACCGAGCCGGAATGTGCTTCAGGAACGTGAACGACGAGAAGCCGGTGCCGAAGTCGTCGAGCGCGAGGCTGCAGCCGAGCCCGTAGAGCGTGCCGGCGAACTGCCTGGTGGCCTCGAGCTTGGTCATCGCGGCTGCCTCGGTCACGTCAAAGATCACCTTGCCGGGGTCGACGCCGTCGGCGATCGCGGAACGGATCTCGGCCACGATCGACTGGTCGCCGATCGAGTACCCGGACAGGTTGATCGCGACGCCCTCTCCGTCGATCGCCAGCCTCAGGCCGGCGCCGGTGACCCACCGGTCGATTTCCCCGATCACGCCGAACCGCTCGGCCATCGGCAGGAACGCCGCGGGCGGAATGATGTCCCCGTCCTCGGAGAGCATCCGCACGAGCAGCTCGTGATGGGTGATCCGGCCGGTGCGCAGATCCGCGATCGGCTGGCCGTACAGGACGAAGCGGTCCTCGGCGAGCGCGGTGCGGATCCGCTGGACCCAGGTCAATGCGCCGGTGGCCTGGCCGGTGAAAACCCTTGCCTGGTCGCCACCGAGCTCCTTCGCCTCGTACAGGGCGATATGCGCCCGGGTGAGGATGTCATCGGCAGCGACCCCTTCCTCGCCGGTCAGCAGCGCGATCCCGATGCTGACCATGATCGGCGGCCCAATCTGGCGCTCGCACAGGACCGAGCGGATGTCGCGGGCGACGATCTGCGCCTCGTCCTCGTTGACTTCGGGGAGGATCAACGCGAACTCGTCGCTGCCGAGCCGTGCGACCACGTCGGTCGTCCGGGCACGGGCCCGCAGGCTCTCGGAGACGGCTTTCAGCATCACGTCGCCGGCGGCGCGGCCGTAGGTGTCGTTGGCCAGCTTGAAGTTGTCGATGTCGAGCGTGAGAAGCGCGCCGGAGCGGGCGTACCGAGCCGTGTACGAGAGCTGGCGTTCCAGCTCGCTGACGAGCCGTGACCGGTTGAAGACGCCGGTCAGAAGGTCGTGCTCTGCAAGATGATCGAGGGGATCGGACATCGGGGATCCGTCACGGGACGTGCGGCATGCTCTTCGACACCACACCCAACGCATCGGCGCTCCGGCGGCCAACCTCTATCCGTAGAAATTACGGATTGGGCGTGGCGCGCCCCGATGATCGCGCACGTGAAGCTGTCGACGATCGCGCCGGCACCACCGAAACCGGGCCGATCCCGGTGCGTCCGTAACCTAACGTCGGCCATGTCGCTGCGCTTGACAACCGCGGGGGAGTCCCACGGCCCCGGCCTGACCTGCATCCTCGAGGGGATGCCGGCGGGCCTCGCGCTCGATCGCGACGCGATCAACCGCGACCTGGCGCGCCGCCAGCTCGGCCACGGCAGGGGCGGCCGGATGAAGATCGAGCGCGACCAGGCCGAGGTCACGGGTGGCGTCCGCCATGGACGGACGCTCGGCGGCCCGATCGCGCTGCAGGTGCTCAACCGCGACTACGCGAACTGGGAGGAGCGGATGAACCCGTGGCCGGTGGAGGCTCAGGTCGCCGAGGTCCACCTGCCGCGCCCCGGCCACGCCGACCTCGTCGGCACCCAGAAGTACAAGTCGACCGACGTCCGCAACATCCTCGAGCGGGCGAGCGCGCGGGAAACCGCCGCGCGCGTCGCCGGCGGGGCGGTGGCGAAGGCGTTCCTGCACGAGCTCGGGGTCCGAATCTTCAGCCACGTGATCCAGATCACGAGCGCCAAAGCGCCGAGAAGAGACGACCTCACTCCGGATGACTTCGAGAACGTCGACGAGTCGCCGGTCAGGTGCCTCGACGCCGAGGCTACGAAGCAAATGGTCGCGGAGATCGACCGCCTGCGGAAAGCCAACGAGTCGCTCGGCGGCGTGTTCGAGGTCATCGCGTTCGGGCTGATCCCCGGGCTGGGCTCGCACGTCTCGTGGGAGAGCCGGCTCGACGGCCGGCTCGGCCAGGCGATTCTGTCGATCCAGGCGATCAAGGCGGTCGCGATCGGCGACGGCGCCGAGGTCGCCGGCCTCCCCGGCTCGCAGGCTCACGACGAGATCTTCTACAGCGACCAGAATGGTTACTACCGCGAGACCAACCGCGCCGGCGGGGTCGAGGGCGGGATGACCACCGGCGCGCCGCTGGTCGTGCGCGCTTCGATGAAGCCGCTCCCGACCCTGACCAAGCCGCTTCGCTCGATCGACATCGCCACGCACGAGCCGGCCGAGGCGCTCAGGGAACGGACCGACTCGTGCACGGTGCCCGCCGCCGGCGTGGTCGGAGAGGCGATGGTCGCGTTCGTGCTCGCCGACGCCTACCGGCGGAAGTTCGGGGGCGATCACATCGACGACGTCCGCGCGGCGCTTGAGGCGTACGAGGAACGGATCGCGTGGCGGCGCCCCTAACCGAAGCGAACTCGGTCACACAGCGCAAAGTCGTCTGCATCGGGTTCATGGGCGCCGGCAAGTCGACCGCCGCCGAGAGCGCCGCGCAGGCCCTCGGCACGACCCATGTCGACGTCGACAGCGTGATCGAGGAGCGGCTCGGCAAACCGATCGACCGGGTGTTCGGCGAGGACGGCGAGGCAACGTTCCGCGCGGTGGAGGAGGAGGTGACCCTGGAGCTCCTCGCAGCGCCCTGCCCGCAGGTGCTGTCGCTCGGCGGCGGCGCGATCGGCCACGAACGTGTCCGCGCCGCGCTGTCGGAGCATCTGGTCGTATGGCTCGACGTCGGCCTCGACGTGGCGTGGGCTCGGTGTCAAGGTAGCGAGCGCCCGCTCGCCCGCGAACGCTCTCAGTTCGAGCGCCTCTATCGGCAGCGCGAGCCGGTCTATGCCGGCCTCGCCGACGTGACCGTGCCGGCCGAGCGCTCGCACAAGATGGAGCCGATCCTCGCCGCGCACCAGAACGTTCCCGACAACGCCAAGCTGCTGTGGGCCGCTACCGCGGGCAATCCTGCCGCGGACTACCCGGTCTACGTCGGGAGGGGCCTCCTTGGATTCTGGCCGGAGGGCGTCTCCGGGCGGCGTTTCCTCGTCACCGACGGTGCCGTCGGCCGGCTGTACGGCGACCGACTCCAGCCGCTGAGCGGCAGGGTGGCGATCATGCCCGGCGAACAGTCGAAGACGGTCGCGCACGCCGAGATCGTGTGGACCGAGCTCGCCCGAGCCGGGATGACGCGCCGGGACGTGGTCGTGGCGCTCGGTGGCGGAGTGGTTGGAGACCTCGCCGGGTTCTGTGCCGCCACGTACCAGCGCGGCGTTCGCTACCTGCAGGTGCCGACGACGCTGGTGGCCCAGGTCGACTCCGCTTACGGTGGCAAGACCGGCGTCGACCTGGCCGAGGCCAAGAACTACGTGGGCGCGTTCCACCAACCGTCGGCGGTGATCACCGACGTCGACACGCTCAACACTCTCCCCGAGGCCGAACGAGCGGCCGGTTACGCCGAGGTCCTCAAGACCGCACTGATCGCCGGCGGTGACCTCTGGGAGCGGGTTCGCGACGACGCGGACTCCGGGCCGGCGACGGCAGACCTCGGCCTGATCGCCGCCTGCGCGCTGACGAAGCTCCGGATCGTCGCCCGCGACGAGCGAGACGCCGGCATCAGACAGGTCCTGAACCTTGGGCACACAGTCGGGCACGCGATCGAGACCGTGACCGGGTACGCGGCCTACCGCCACGGCGAGGCGGTCGCGCTCGGGCTGCTGGCCGCGCTGCGCCTCTCTGAACAAGATGAGCTCCGAGCGGAGGCCGAGCAGCTACTGACAGCCCACGGACTTCCCACGCGTCTCGAGCACGCCGACCCCGACGCGGTCGTGATGGCGACCGCCCGCGACAAGAAGCGGGTCGGCGAGGGATCGGTCCCGTTCGTGCTGCTCGATGCTCCGGGAGCCCCGCGGTCGGGATGCTCGGTCGAGGCGAGGGCCCTGATCGCCGCAGTCCGAGAGCTGTCAGGCTGACCCCGGATGCGCAACCGCGTCGAAGTCATGCACGGCGTTAACCTGGACCAGCTCGGCCGCCGCGACCCCACGCACTACGGGAGCTTCACGCTCGAGGACCTCGAACGGAAGATCAGGGAAGCCGCCGACGAGCTCGGCCTCGAGGCGCGCTTCTTCCACACCAACCACGAGGGCGAGTTCGTCGAGCACCTGCACCGGCTCGACGGCGTCGCCGACGCGATCGTGCTGAATCCCGGCGCCTGGACGCACTACTCGTATGCGATACGCGACGCGCTCGAGCTGGCTGGACTGCCCGCGGTCGAGGTGCACCTGTCCGACGTCGACTCGCGTGAGTCGTGGCGGCGTCACTCGGTGATCACCGAGTTGTGCATCGCCCGCGTCGCCGGCAAGGGCCCCGACGGGTACCGAGACGCTCTCGAACGCGTCCGAGTGGAGCTCGCGAGCGCATGAGCGCGGATGCCGCCGACCGCTTGACCGAGCGGTTGCCGGACGCCGGCATCGACGTACTGCTCGTCACCGACCTCATCAACGTCCGCTACCTGACGGGCTACACGGGAAGCAACGGGATCGTGCTGATCGGGGCCGACACGCGCACGTTCATCACCGACTTTCGTTACGTCGAGCAGGCGGCGGAAGAGGTCTACCCGGCGTTCGACCGCCGTCGCTCGACGCAGCACCTGCTCGAGGGCGTGGACGAGGCGCTGGGAGCGATTGACCTCCGCCTGGGCTTCGAGGCGGCGCACATGTCGGTGAGCGAGCACGCGCAACTTCGCGAGCTGCTCCCGTCGCGGGTCGAAGTCGTCCCCACCAGCGGGCTGGTCGAGGGGCTCCGCGCGGTCAAGCAGGCCGACGAAGTCGCGGCGATCAAGGCGGCGACGGCACTCGCGGACGAGGCGTTCGAGCAGCTGGTGGCCGGCGGTCTGACGGGTCGTACCGAACGCGAGCTGGGGCTCACGCTCGACTTTGAGATGCGCCGCCTCGGCGCGGAGCGGCCGAGCTTTGACCCGATCGTCGCCGCCGGCCCGCACGGCGCGCTGCCCCACGCGCGCCCGCGAAATGAACTCGTGCCCGGCGGCGCGCTCGTGGTGATCGACTGGGGCGCCCAGCTCGACGGTTACTGCTCGGACTGCACTAGGACTGTGGCCACAGGAGCGATCGACGGCGACGCACAAGAGATCTACGAGCTCGTGCTCGACGCCCAGCTGGCGGCGCTCGAGGAGGTGCAGCCCGGGGCCGTGGGCCGCGACGTGGACTCGGTGCCGCGCGCGGCGATCACCGCCGGCGGACACGGTGAGCACTTCGGGCACGGTCTCGGACACGGCGTCGGGCTCGAGGTACACGAGGCGCCGCGGCTATCGCAGGCGTCTGAGGGGGAGCTGGCACCGGGCAACGTGGTGACCGTGGAGCCCGGCATCTACATCCCCGGGCGCTTCGGCGTGCGGATCGAGGACCTCGTCGTCGTGACCGATGACGGCTGCGAGATTCTCACCTCGGTTTCCAAAGAGCTCACGGTCGTCCGCTGAGGTCGCGACTACACTCGTCGCGTGCGTAGGACCGAGCAGCGCCGCGCTGCGATCTGGGCGCTGTATCAGAGCGATCTGCTCGTTCGGCCCCTAGAGCAGACGTTTCCACGAGATACCCACGCGTTCACCCGATGCCCTCGCCGGGCTCGTGCGCGACCATCAGCCCGAGCTCGACGAGCTGATCCGGACGCACGCGACCGGGTGGTCACTCGAGCGGATCGCCCCGCTCGAGCGCTCGATCCTGCGGGTCGGACTGGCCGAGATGTTGTACGGCCGGGAGCTGCCCGGAGAGCATGCGATCCCACCCGAGGGCGCGATCGACGAAGCGGTGGAGACGGCCAAGCGGTTCTGCGGAGCAGACGCGCCCGCGTTCGTCAACGGGATCCTGGGCGCGGTCCTTCGCGAGATGACCGCGCCGCCAGGTAAGACCTAAGTAGGAACCGTCCGCAAGGGCGCGTTCACGCGACACAATCAGAACATGAGACTGCTGGTGGTCGACGACGACCGGGCACTGCGTGACGTGCTGCGTCGCGCGCTGTCGCTCGCCGGCTACGAGGTCATGCTGACCGATACCGGGGCGGGCGCGCTGTCGGAGGTCAACAGCAGCCTGCCCGACGCGGTCGTGCTCGACATCGGCCTGCCCGACATCGACGGCCTCGAGGTGTGCCGCCTGCTCCGGCGCGAGGGCAACCGAGTCCCGGTCCTGATGCTGACCGCACGCGACGCCGTGAGCGACCGGATCGACGGGCTCGATGCCGGCGCCGACGACTACCTCGTCAAGCCGTTCGACATCGACGAGCTCAAGGCCCGGCTGCGCGCGCTGCTGCGTCGAGCGGGCGGCGAGACCACGCCGGACGGTGCGCTGTCGTTCGTCGATCTGAGGCTCGACCCGGCGCGTCACGGGGTGATGGTGGGCGAGACGTTCGTCGAGCTGACCAGAACCGAGTTCCAGCTCCTCGAGCTGCTGATGCTCAACCCGCGCCGTGTACTCCCGCACACGCTGATCTACGACCGCGTGTGGGGATACGACTTCGGGCCGACCTCGAACGCGCTCCGCGTGTACGTCGGCTACCTTCGGCGCAAGCTCGAGGAGGCCGGCGCGCAGGCGCAGATCCACACGGTCAGGGGCGTCGGCTACTCGCTGAGGGAGCCCCAGGAATGAGCCTGCGCGCTCGGATGGCACTGTTCGCCGGCGCGGCGGTGGCGATCGCGGTCGTGGCGGTCGTGGTCGCCGGCTATCAAGGCACTCGGAGCGAGCTTCAGAGTCAGGTCGACCAGTCGCTGCAGGGCCTGGCCAAGCGACCGCTCCATAACATCGGGCTCGGCCCCGGCGGCGGCCCGCCCCAGAACGGGGTTTTTCAGCTCGGACCGCACACTCCGAGCGGGAACGCCGACCACGACCCGGACGAGGGGCTTGGCTTCGACAGCCTGCCGCCGCAGGCGTTTGGTGGACCTGCGGGAGCGTTCACGCTGTTCAAGCGAGGCGGCGGGACGTATGTGCCGACGGGCCAGAGCTACAAGATCCCTGAGACCGCGGCGATCCGGTCGCTCGCCGCCGCGGGCCACGGCCAGTTCTTCACCAACATGCGCGTCGATGGCACGCACATCCGGGTGCTGGTGACGGGCATCGGCGACAAGGGCGCGCTCGCGGTCGCGCTGCCGCTCACCACCGTCGACAACGCCCTCTCGAACCAGCTCGTGCTGCTGCTAGTGATCGGGGGCGCGGGGATCCTGCTGGCGGTGCTTTTCGGCCTGCTCGTGGCCCGCACGGCGCTCGCCCCGATCACGAGGTTCACCCGCCAGACCGAGTCGATCGCACACAACCCGGAGCGGATCGAGCACGAGCGACTGGACGTGACCGGCTCCGACGAGCTCGCCCGCCTGGCCACGACCTTCAACGAGACGCTCGACGCGCTCGAGCAATCGGTCCAGGCCCAGCGCAACCTGGTCGCCGACGCGTCGCACGAGCTGCGCACGCCGATCGCCACGATCCGCGCGAACCTCCAGCTGATGCGCGAGGAGGAGCTACTCTCGCCCGAGGATCGCGCCGCGCTCAGGGAGGACGTGATCGAGGAGCTCGACGAGCTGACCGCGCTTGTCGCCGATGTGGTGGAGCTGGCCCGCGGAAGCAAGCCGAGCGGCGAGCCGGGCGATGTCCGGCTCGACTCGATCGTTCACGACGCGCTCGAACGCGCACGCCGGCGGGCGCCCGGGCTGGAGTTCCACCAGGTGATCGAGCCCACGCTGGTCAGGGGCGAGCCCGACCGGATTTCGCGCGCGGTGACGAACCTCCTTGACAACGCGGCCAAGTGGAGCCACGACGGCGGCGTCGTCGAGGTCACGTTGCACGACGGCGTGGTGACCGTCCATGACCACGGACCCGGCTTCAAGGAGGAGGACCTGCCGTACGTGTTCGACCGGTTCCATCGCGCCACGGACGCGCGCTCGAAGCCCGGCTCGGGGCTGGGCCTCGCGATCGTCCGCCAGGCGGCGGAGGCGCACGACGGCTTCGTCGAAGCCGACAACGCGCCCGACGGCGGCGCGATCCTGCGCGTCGGATTCGGTCCGCCGCTCGAGCTCGAAGAGCCGCCTGCGGAAGCGGAGTCCGCGGTCGGCGGCCGTTCAGCTCAGCCTTAGGCGCTGCCGCGGGCGCCAGTCGTGGTAGCTCGCCAAGGTCAGCCCGAGGCTCTCGATTCGCGCCCGCAGGTCCGGCTTGGTCAGGGTCGCGAGCTCGACCTCGCGCTCGCTCGCGTAGCTCGAGTGGAGATCATCGCTGATCCGGGCCGGATGGCATCCCAGCTCGACGAACTCCGCCTCGGCGCCGGTGGCCGAGAGCAGCTCGAGCAGGAACGGCACGCGGACCCGGTTGAGCTCGACGACCCCGCGCCGGGGCTGGGCGTAGAAGTCGCCGACGTACTGGACGCGTCCGTCGCCGCGGAGCGGCACCCCGAGCGGTGCGACCAGCGGCGCGAACGTCGACATGCGGGTCATATGGACGTGGTGATGAGAGTCGACGTGGGTCGGCTCCGTGCCGGTCAGCTCGCGAAAGCGCGCGAGCTGGGCCGCGAACGTGCGCGCGGCGTGACCGGGCTCGTCGATCTCAGGGCCGTCCTCCTCGTAGTGCAGGCCGACCGAGAGCCGGGGATGCTCGCGCGCGAGCCCGGCGGCGTCCCCGGCCGAGGGACGGCCGACCATCAAGCTCGTGCTCGTCAGAATGCCGCGGACGTGGGCCTCGATGATGCCCTCGTTGACGCCGGCCGCAAACCCGAAGTCGTCCGCGTTGACGATCAGCCGGCGCATGTCGGGGATTCTGGCGGCTGGCGCGTGGGTAGCCCTCATACATGGCCGAATGCTGTCCTCCGGGACACGGGTGCAACGCCCCCGACGGGCAGGAACCGTGCGCGCTGACCCTGTGTCAGGCCGCCGCCGACGAGGAGGGAGACGCCGCGCTGGCGATCGACCGCTGGCAGGCGCTCGAGGAGGCATCCGAGGGCGACGGCGAGCGACGGTTCCGCCGGCGCGCGTTTGAGCGTGCGCGCGACCAGGCGTTGATCGCGCTGGCGATGAGGGCAGGGCCGTGGATCGCGGCGCGTCGCGCGCCGCTCGCGACCGCGGTCAGGTCGGCGCGGTCTCGTACCCGCCGTCGCGACCGGCTCGCGCACCGGTAGCCGCGTCTCGCAGATCGAGCTCGTAGGTTTGGCCGATCAGATCGACCCCGAAGCTGTGGTGGGGCTCCTCGGCGATCAGCTCGAAGCCACGCTCGAGGTACAGGTGGCGAGCGGCGGCCAACGGGTGGTTCGTCCACAGCCGCATGCGTTCGTATCCCGCGCGGCGTGCGAACTCCAGGCACTCGCCGATCAGCCGCCGGCCGAGGTCGTGGCCACGCCCGTCGGGGTGGACGAGCAGGATCCGAAGCAGCGCCGTGCCCTCGTGCTCGGGATCGGCCACGCAGAAGATGCACCCCACCCGTCGTCCGTCGAGCTCGGCGATCCAGGCGGCCTCGCGGCTCGGGTTCCGATCGGCGGCGTAGTCGGCCACGATCCTGGCCACGAGCGCCTCGAAGCTCGTCTCCCAGCCGAACTCGCTCGCGTAGATCTCGCCGTGGGCCATCACGACCCACCCGAGGTCGCCGGACCTCCCGAGCGGACGGATAACTACTGAAACAGTCGTTTCAGTAGCCTACACTACTCGCGATGTCAATGAGCGTGCCCGCCACCTCCTCGCGTCGTCTTGAGCTGCTCGAGCTGGCCTACGGCTACGTGCTCGAGCACGGCGTCGGCGACCTGTCGCTGCGGCCGCTCGCCGCGGCCGTCAACTCGAGCCCGCGCGTCCTGCTGTACCTGTTCGGCAGCAAGGCCGAGCTCGTCCAGGCGCTCCTCGCGCGGGCCCGCGAGGACGAGCTCGAGCTTCTCCACCGTGCGCGGGCGACCGGCGCCGGCGGCGATCTCCTCGCGGTCGCCTCGGAGGTGTGGGGATGGTTGGCGGCCGAGGAGCGCCGCGGGCTGTTGACGCTCTGGGTCGAGGGCTACGCCCGGTCGCTGATCGATCCCGACGGCCCGTGGTCCGGATTCGCCGCCGCCACCGTCGCCGACTGGCTCGACGTGCTCGAGGAGGTGGCGTCGGTCTCCGGTGCCGCAGACCCCGACCCGACTCTCGTCCTCGCTGTCCTGCGCGGTGCACTCCTCGACCTGCTCGCGACCGGTGATGTCGGCCGCACGACCGACGCGGTCAACCGCCAGCTCGCGCTGATGAGCGGAGACCGATGAGCGTGCCCGACGATCCGGCCGTGCGTCGGGCGACCGCCGCCGACGCCGCGGTCGTCGGCCGCCTCTTGCACGACTTCAACGCCGAGTACGACGACCCGACGCCCGGTCCCGACAAGCTCGCCGAGCGGATCCGGCAGCTGCTTGCCGGTGGCGACACCGCGGTGCTGCTCGCGGGCGCCGGCCCCGATGGGCTCGCGGTGCTCCGGTTCCGGCCGGCGCTCTGGAGCGAGGCGCTCGAGTGCTACCTCGCGGAGCTGTACGTGACCCCGGCCGTGCGCGGCCGGGGGCTCGGCCGGGCGCTGATGAATGCGGCGATGGACCTTGCCCGCGACGAGGGCGCCGACTACATGGATCTCGGGACCGCGGAGACCGACGTCGCCGCCCGTGCCCTGTACGAGAGCCTCGGCTTCAGCAACCGCGAGGGCAAGCCCGACGGCCCCGTCAATTACTACTACGAGCGCGAGCTCTAGCCGCGCTGTAGCTAGATCCGCAGGGCTTCGGTCGGACTGAGACGGGCGGCCTTCATCGCCGGGTACACGCCGGCGATGACGCCGATCGCGAGGCCGGAGGCGGGGGCGGCGATCAGCGCGTACAGCGGCACGACGAACGGCTCCTTCTGCGCCACCGCGTACACCTCGGTGGCGCCGGCGCCGAGCGCCAGGCCGGCGAGGCCGCCGAGCGCCGCGAGCAGGGCCGACTCGGCCAGGAACTGGGTGCTGATGTGCCGGCGGGTGGCGCCGAGCGCGCGGCGCAGGCCAATCTCGCCCCGGCGCTCGAGCACCGAGATCACCATGATGTTCGCGATCCCGATCGCGCCCACGAGCAGAGCCACCGCGCCGAGCCCGAGTAGCAGCGTCGTGAACTGTCCCTTGGCGGCGGCGCGCGCCTCGAGCGCGTCGGACGGACGGCTGACGTTCACGCCGCTGGCGTTCTGGGGGTCCGCGGTGGGAGCGAGCAGGTTCGAGACCGACGTGACGTCGTTGACGTTCGCGCGCACGTAGATCTCGGACGGGTTCGGCTGGACCTGGAACATCCGCTCCGCCACCGGCAGCGAGATGAACACGGTCGTATCGATCGAGGAGTCGAGCAGCGCCGGCTTCAGGATCCCGACCACCGTGAACCACTTGTTGCCGAGGTACACCATGAGGTGGCCGCCTACCTGGTTGATCTCGAGGATTTGCGCGGCCTGGGCGCCGAGCACGACCTCGGGGTAGCGGTCGGAGACGGAGTCGAGGAAGTGCCCCGATGCCATCGAGGTGCCGACGACCTTGGGCAGGTCATCCCCGGCCGCGTCGACGCCGATCCCGCCGGTCTCCTGCGCCGGTACGAACGGGCTGCGCAGCACGGTCGCGCCGGAGACCTGGTAGACGGCCGCGTCGTCGTCGACGTTCTGCATGTGGTCGATCATCGCCACCGACGTGTCCGGGAGAACCTCGTTGTTCCCCTCGAAGTTCTGGCCGGGCGTGACCGTGAGGAGGTTCGTCCCGAGCTTGTCGATCGTCGCCAGCAGGTTCGCCTGACTCGAGGCGGAGACACCGACGACCGCGACCATCGCGCCGATGCCGATCGCGATCCCGAGCGCCGACAGCGCCGCTCGCAGCCGCCTCGTGCGCAGGCCCTGGAGGGCCACGGCGAGCAATTCGCGCGGCGGCAGGCGCGCGGCGTCGAAGCGATCCCGGCCCGGCAGCGCGGCCGCGGCGGTGCTCATCCGCCGTCGTCTCCGACGATCTCGCCGTCGCGCATCAGGATCTGCCGGGGGAACGACGCGGCGATGTTGTGATCGTGAGTGATCAAAACCAGGGTGGCGCCGTCAGACGCCAGCTGGTGCAGCAGCGCCACGACCTCCGCGCCCGACTTCGAGTCGAGGTTCCCGGTCGGCTCGTCGGCGAGAAGGATCGCCGGTCGCTTGGCGAGGGCCCGCGCGATCGCGACCCGCTGGCGCTCGCCTCCCGACAGCTGAGGCGGCCGGTGGGTGAGGCGATGGCCGAGGCCAACGCGCTCGAGCGCGGACCGCGCGGCGACCCGCCGCTCCTGTCCGCGGACCCCGGTGTAGAGCAGCCCGGTGGCCACGTTGTCGACCGCGGTCAGCGTGTCCTGGAGGTGGAAGGTCTGGAACACGAACCCGATCTGATGCGCGCGCAGCCCCGCGAGCTCGCGGTCCGAGGCCTTCGCGACGTCGCGCCCGGCGATCCGGACCTCGCCGCTCGTAGGGCGCTCGAGCGTCCCCAAGATCGTCAGCATCGTCGTCTTGCCCGACCCAGACGGACCGACCACCGCCACCTGATCGCCGCTCGCGATCTCCACGGTGACGGACCGCAACGCGGCGACGCCGCCGGGATACCGCTTCTCGACGCGGTCGAGCGCGAGCATCTCTCAGCCCTGGGAGTCGGTGACCTCGAGCCCGGGGTAGATCCCGGAGCCCGAGATTTCCACGTACCCGGCGGCGAACAGGCCGGTGGTGATCGGGATCAGCTGGTGCGGTGCGGCGGCGGCCTGGACGGAATAGTTCCCGCCCCCCGTGGCCAGCAGCGCGGTCACCGGCACCGAGAGGACGTTGGTGGCCTTCTGCTCGACGAAGTTGACACTGACCGCGGCCTGGTCCAGCCCTGCGCCGCTGATGTGGCCGTCGAGTGTGATCGTCACCGGGATCGTGGACGACGACCCACTCCCGTTGCCGTTCCCGTTTCCGCTCCCGCTGCCGCCGCCTCCGTTGCCGTTCCTGCCGCTGCCGTTGCCGTTGCCGTTGCCGCTCGAGCTCTGGGCGACCGGGCTGACCGCGGTGACCTTTCCGTTGACCGTGGTGTTGTTCGGCATCTCGACGGTGACGTGTTCGCCGACCGTCGCCTCGCTCTGGACGCTCGCGGCCAGAGTCCACGGTGGCGACTAGCTGGGTGGACGTGGTTTGGAGGATCGCGGTCGCGCTGCCCCCGCCCGACCCGCTCCCGGAGCCGCTGCCCGAGCCGCTGCCGGAGCCGGAGCCGCTTCCCGAGCCCGAGCCGCTTCCCGACCCGGAGCCGCCGCCGGACCCCGAGCCGCCGCCCGAGCCGCCGCCCGAGCCGCCGCCCGAGCCGCCGCCCGAGCCCGAGTGAGAGCCGCCGCCCCCGTTGCCGCCACCACTCGAGCCGCCGCCACCCGCCGAGCCGCCGTGATTCGCCCTGAGCTCCTGGGTCTCGGCCTTGAGCAGCGCGAGCAGCGCCGCGATCTGCTGCTGCTTGCTGACGCCTCCCGATTTCTTGGGCTTGCAGCTGTCCGAGTGTTTGGAGCTGTTCGCGCTGCCCGTGTTCTGGGTGGTCGGGGTTGTGGAGGTCGTGGAGGTCGGCGTCGTCGAGGTCGTCGTGGTCGGCGGGGTGTTGCCGGTCGTCGACGAGCAATTCGGCGTCTTCTTCGCCTTACGCGGGGTTTTCGTGTCGGAGGTCGTGTGGGGCACCTCGTAGTTGACGAACTCCGGCCCCCGGCTCCTCGACGGTCGCGCTCGCGTTCGTCCCGCCGGATCCTCCGGTCGAACCGACCGTGCCGTCGACAGTCGTGACGAGCTGATCGCCGGGGAGAAACACGATCTGGCCGAGCGTGAGGATGCCCGTCTCGGTCTCGCCGAGCGACTCCTGAAGCAGGTCGACGCCTTCGGTGGTGGCCGCCTGCCAGACGTCGTCGACCGTTATGTTGGCCGCGTTGAACCCGAGCGCGACGAGGTTGCGGTTGAGCTGCTCGATGTCGGCGCCGTCGCTGTCGGACGGGCTGAGGTCCCGGTAGGCGGGCGTGGTCCCGTTCATCAGGAGCACGGGAACGCCGTCGACCTTGTACAGCGCCTGGCCCGGCTTGATCTCCTCGCCCACCTGCGGGAGCCACGTGATCGTCCCAGTGAGTCGGTTGTAGACGGTCTGTGGGCTGTTGTAGCTGAGCGTCCCCGACTCCGTGTCGGTCTCGGTCAGCGTCCGCCGCTCAACGGCCGTCGCCCCCGAGTTCTTGCTGGTGTTGCCCGCCGCGCTCGGCGATGAGGAGCCTGCATTCAGGACGACCACGACCACGACCGCGCCCGCCACGACCAGCGCCAGCCCCGCGAGCAGGCGCCGGCGCCACCGCCCGCCGGAGATCCGCTTCACCATCTAGCCGAGCCTCCGGGTTCCGCCATGACCATCAGCTCCGTAACGTGCATGTCCGAGCTCCCTCTGCTCACTGGATCGTCAGCCGTAGGGGTTGTACGGACCGTGCAGTAACAGCGTCGTAACGCTGTTATGTCGCTGTTATGTGGCCTCAGGCATCCTGGGCTGGCAGACGCCGGCGCGGGCCGCGGTCCCGCCCGGCTCTGCCCAAAAAATAGGCGAGTGATCTGGTAGAGGAGCGAGCGATGAGGGTGCTGGTGGTCGAGGATCATCCACGGCTCGCCGAGACGGTGGCGACCGTGCTTCGCCGCGAGGGAATGGCCGTGGATCTCGCGTTCGACGGCCGCGAGGCGCTCGGGCGGGTCGCGCTCGCCGACTATGACGTGGTCGTGCTCGACCGCGACCTTCCCGGCGTGCACGGCGACGAGGTCTGCCGGGCAATGGTCGCCGACGGCCGGCCGAGCCGGGTGCTGATGCTGACCGCGGCCGGGTCGCTCGAAGATCGGGTCGAGGGCCTCGGCATCGGCGCCGACGACTACCTCGCCAAGCCGTTCCACCTCGTCGAGCTGGTCGCGCGGGTACGCGCGCTGTCGCGGCGCTCGCGCCCTGCGCTCGCTCCGACGCTCGTCCACGGCGACCTCGAACTCGACTCCGCGCGCCACCGCGTCACGCGAGCGGGCAAGCCGATCGCGCTCAGCCCGAAGGAGTTCGCGGTGCTGGAGCTGCTGCTCGGGGCCGAGGGCGCGGTCGTCTCCAGCGAGCAGATGCTCGAGCGAGCCTGGGACGATGCGGTCGATCCGTTCACGAACACGGTCCGCATGACCATGAGCCGGCTCCGGGCCAAGCTCGGCGACCCGCCGGTGATCGAGACCGTCACGCCGGTCGGGTACCGGATCGGGGAAGAGCCGTGAGGGCGTGGCCCCGCCTCGCGGATCGGCTACGCCAACCGAAGACGACCGTCCGGTGGCGCTTGACGCTCCTGTACGGCGGGCTGTTCCTGGTGTGCGGCGCCGCGCTGCTCGCGATCACGTACACGCTCGTCGACCACGCCACGGTCAGCAACACACCATTCCGCTTCGCCATCGGCGGGGGTGCAGCCACGCGGCCGCCCTCGACGCCGAAATTCCAGCACGTCCCGATCAGAGCTGCGGCCCGTCCGCCGTCGGGCACGTTCCCGAAGCCGATCCAAAAGCTGCTCAACACGCCCTCGGGGCGCCGCGCGATCCTCAGCGTGGGCTCGGTTCAGCGCATTTCGGACCTGCACCAGCTCGTGATCGAGTCGAGCATCGCGCTCGCGATCATGACGATCATCTCCGCCGCGCTCGGCTGGGTCGTGGCGGGGCGCGTGCTGGCGCCGTTGCGGACGATGACCGGCGCCACCCAGCAGATTTCCGAGACCAACCTTCACGAGCGGCTCGCGATGGCCGGGCCACCCGACGAACTGAGGCAACTCGCCGACACGATCGACGGGTTGCTCGGGCGCCTCGAGGGCGCGTTCGATGCCCAACGACGGTTCGTCGCCAACGCCTCGCACGAGCTGCGCACGCCGCTGACCGCAGTCCGAGCCCTGCTCGAGATGGTGCTCAGCGATCCGAGGGCAACGGTCGGGACGTTCCGCACGACCTGCCGGCAGGTGCTCGAGGAGAGTGAGCAGCAGGAGCAGCTGATCGACGCCCTGCTCGCGCTGGCCCAGGGACAGCGCGGGGTCGACAATCGTGAGCGCATCGACCTGGCGGCGGTCGTCGGCGATGTGCTCCGAGCGCAGGAGGGAAAGGCGACGGGGCGCGACATCCACGTCGACGCGTCCCTCGAGCCGGCCCCGATCGCGGGCGACCGGCGCCTGATCGGGCGACTGGTGTCGAACCTCGTCGACAACGCGCTGCGTCACAACGTCCCGGGCGGGACCGCGCGGATCGTGGTGCGAGCCGGGGCGGGCGACGTCGATCTCGCCGTGATCAACACGGGCCCCGTGGTGCCCGCGGGGGAAGTCGATCGCTTGCTGCAGCCGTTCCAGCGCCTCGCCGGCGACCGAGTCGGCCATGGCGAGGGCCTCGGGCTCGGGTTGTCGATCGTGGCGGCGATCGCGAACGCGCACGACGCGGCGCTCGAGGTGAAGCCCGGGGCGGACGGGGGACTCGAGATCAGCGTGCGGTTCGAGCGTGCGCCCGACGCGGACCAGGTGGCCGCCTCGGCCGTGGACACGAATGCAGTCGAGGTCGGGCTGGTCGAAACCTAGGCACCCGGAGTGCGCAAGATGGGTCGCCGGTCCCGATGTGCGACCGGCGCTGCTCGCCTACCGTGGCGGCAT
Source organism: uncultured Solirubrobacterales bacterium (assembly GCA_963849675.1). Taxonomy (GTDB): domain Bacteria; phylum Actinomycetota; class Thermoleophilia; order Solirubrobacterales; family Solirubrobacteraceae; genus Palsa-465. The sequence continues at coordinate 878,547 of CAWKIW010000004.1, forward strand.
GGTCTTACACCCCAGCCAGCGGATCGAACTTGGATCGCCCGCCGAGGTCGCGATCGTCATCCGCCCGAGCCGGCCCGAGGACGAGCGGGCGCTCGAGCGGCTAGCGGGGCTCGACTCGGCGTCGGTGCCGGCCCTGCCGCTGCTCGTCGCGGAAGCCGACGGCGCGCTGCGCGCGGCCCTCTCGTTACAAGACGGTGCGGTGATCGCCGACCCGTTCCACCGGACGGCACCGCTCGTGGCGCTGCTGGTCGCACGATCGCAGCAGCTCCACGGGGAACCGTCCCGCCGCCGGCGGTGGCTCTCTCGCCGCAGGCTCGCGATCGCCGGAGCCTGACGGCCGGGTCGGCGCCGCAGGTTGCGCTGGCCACTCCTGCGCCGATTTCTGGGCGGACTCTCACAACCGCTCCAGCGCGGTCCCCGTACCCCCGTCGAGTCCACGAACAAGAAGGGGGCCACCTCGAATGTCAACGCACAACGATGTACCGGTCTTGATCGTCGGAGCCGGGCCGACCGGCGTGATGCTCGCGATCGAACTTGCCCGGCGCGGTGTCAAGGTCAGCCTGCTCGACAGACAGCCCGAGAGGCCGCGAGAGTCCCGAGCGATCGGGATCCATGCTCGCACGCTCGAGATCTTTCACCAACTCGGGATCGTCGATGAGTTCCTCGAGCTCGGTCACCGCGTCCACGGCATGGCGTTCCACACCACGGTCCGCCGCGGACCGACGGTTCGCTTCGGCGGGCTCGACTCGCCGTACCCGTTCCTGCTCACGCTTTCGCAGGAAGTGACGCAGCGGATCCTCGACGAACAACTCGAGCGGCTCGGGGTCGCGATCGAGCGGGGTGCAGAGGTCGTCGATCTCAAGCCAGACGCCGGCGGCGTCGCTCTGCACGTGAAAGGGCTCGGCCCGGGCCGCGAGCGCGTGGTGAGAGCGGGCTGGGTGGTCGGTTGCGACGGCGTGCACAGTCTGGTCCGCCGCGGCCTGGGCGCGTCATTCGACGGGGACGACTACGCCCAGGACTGGCTGATGGCGGAGGTGAACATCGACTGGCCGTACCGAAACGACTTCGCGCACATCTTCGCCCGCACCGCCTCCCCGCTACCGGCCTTCCCGCTCCCCACCGGACGTTGGCGGCTGTTCGTGCCCGAGGTGCCGAACCGCGGCGGCGAACGCCGGCCGCCCGACATGGCCGAGATCGAGCGCCTGGCGGCCGCACGCGGGCCGGCGGGGATGAGGCTCACCGACCCGAGCCTCCTGGCGGCATTCCGTTGTTACCGCCGCTCGACCAAGTCCATGCGGCGGGGACGGATACTCCTTGCCGGCGACGCCGCCCACGTCCACAGCCCCGCCGGAGGGCAGGGGCTGAACACCGGGTTGCAGGATGCGTTCAACCTGGGGTGGAAGCTCGCGCTCGTCGCCAGCGGTGAATCACCCGAGTCGTTACTCGACACCTACCAGGCCGAGCGTGTGCCGATCGCCGCGGGAGTGCTCGCGCTAACCCACGGACTCGTCCGGACGTTTGCAATGCCGTCGCCGATCAAGCGCCGCGTGCGCGACCGTCTCCTGCCGGCGGTGACGGCGATACCCGCCGTCGAGCGACGCTGGACGACGCGCCTGGCTCAGCTTTCCCATAGCTACCGGGGCGGGCCGCTTGCGGTCTCGCCGGGCTCCGCGGACGGTTCGATTGCGTCCGGGGACCGCCTCCCGAACGTGACCGGCGCCGACCTCGACGGCCGGACCGTCTGCAGTCTCGACCTGCTGGGCTCGACCGGTCACAACCTGCTCGTCGTGGCAGCCGACGCCGACCAAGCGCGCGACGCGTCGACTCGGGCGGCGCGCTCGCAGCTCGACGTCAAGACGCTTGTGCTCGACGGGCGGACCGACCGTCGCCACCGCCGGTTGCGCGGTCGACTCGTGCTCGTACGTCCGGACGGACACGTTGCCTGCGTCGCGCCGCTCGACCGTCCCGACATCCCGGAGCGGTACATGGACAACCTCACCCGGGAAGAGGGTGGCCCCGATAACGGCGAGCTCCCGTAAGGAACGGGTCGGTCCTGCAGCAAACCAGGTGAAGGCAAACTCACCATTACCTGGCTGCGGAGGATGACGATGTCAGTACGCGATGGGCGTCAACGTGCTCGTGAACTGGGAGGTGTACCTCGCGCCCTGGATCCGCCATTTGAGCCCGCTGAGCGCCACCGGGACCATGCACGTGGTCGGCGTCATCGAGATCCTCGCCGGCGTCGCCGTGGCGTTGAAGCCGCGCTACGCCGCCTACGTCGTTGCCGCGTGGCTCGCCGGCATCGTCATCAACCTGTTGACGTATTCGGGCTTCTACGACATCGCGCTGCGCGACTTCGGATTGATGCTCGGCGCGCTGACGCTAGCGCGGCTTGCGAGCAAGTTCGATCCGCCCGGGATCCAGTTCACGCTGTAGCTCCTCAGGCGAGCGTCTCGGTCTGAGCAAACCGTTTAGGCTGAGGCGCGATGCCGAGCGGGCCACGACCGATATCGCTATTCGAGATCGCCAAGCGCGCGGTCGAGATCTGCGACCCCGACGACCGCGACTCGCGGCTGGGCGACCTGCTCGAGCAGTTCGAGGACGCGGACGAGCCGGTGACCGCGATCCAGAATCTCGAGGAGCGCGTGGCGCTCGCGGTCGAGGGCGTCGACGTCGAGATCGACGATCCGGCCGTGTCGATGGCCGCCGCCACGATCCTGTACCTGGCGCACCGCCGCGACGAGCTGCACGACGACCCGAGCAAGATCCTCCGTCTGACCGCCCGAGCGGAGTGGAAGGGCGATCCACCCGAGGCCGTGGTCGACTGGCTCGCGGATCGAGGCGTCGAGATCTGAGCGGAGGAGTGATGGCGCATGAGCCGAGCCTGATCGTCCAGGTGCCACGCGGCAGCGCGGTGCAGCGTCAGCTGCGAGACCAGCCGCCGTCGAGCGTCGCCGGCGGCGAGGTTGTCGTCGAGGCAGGCCCTACCGACCCCGAGGGGAATCTGGAGGCCGAGGCTGCGGGCGAGGTCGTGCTGTCGTTGCCCTCGCCCGAGGCGCTCGCGCGCGAGGCCGGCGAGGTTCGGCGGGTGATCGCACAGGCGGGCACCGGGGTGGAGCCGCTCGTGGTCGTGATCGAGGCGGCCGAAGAGCTCCGCGACGAGGAGCTGGCGCCGGCGCTGGCGGCCACGGCCCATACCTCGCGGCCGGTGATCCTGCGCGTGATTCGCGACGCTTGAGCCGGCTCAGCCGCCGGGCGATTCGAAGCCGGGGTCTTCGGAGCTGTACGGGTCGCTCTCGCCGCGAACGTCGCGATAGCGGCGATCGAACAGCTCCAGCACCTCGGTGATGTCCGAGGGCCCGCGGAGGTCGTGGCTGACCCCGTACGAATCAGGCGTCGTCTCGGCCGGCTCGGCGTCGCCGCGCTCAACGAGCTCGTCGTGTTCGGGCTCGAGGAACGGCAGCTCCGCGACGCCCCGATCCGGGTAGAGGACGCCGAGCTCGATCTGCTCGTAGCGCACCAGCGCGGCACCGTCCGAGCGGCGCTCGATGCGCACGCCGGGCCACGTGTTCAGCTCGTTGGCCACCTCATCGACGAACGCGGACACGTCGGGCACAGGCACGATCCTACAAAGCCGCGGCGTGCCGTGGTGCCAGCCGGGGTCGCCGCGGAGCGCGCGGTGGTGGCGCAGCCTCGCGCCGCCGGCGACTCAGCGATCCTCCGGCGGCTCGTGCACGACGAGCACCGGAGAGGACGCGTGCTTCAACAGACCCTTGGTAGTGCTGCCCTCGAGCCGCGCTCGGACGCCGCTCAAACCGCGCGACCCGACGACGATCGCGCTGGCATCGTGCTCCTCGGCGACGCGCAGGATCGTCTCGGGGACGTTGCGCTCGTCGGGCACCGCCAGCGGCTGCGCGTCGAGCCCAAGCGAACGCGCGAGCTCGGCCCCCGCGCCGGCAACGTCCTCCGCCTGGGAGTGCACCCCGCGGTCGATGCTGAGCGCGGTCGCCGGGTCGACGATCGGGGCCGGAACCAGCTCCGTGCCCATCTGCGGCATCGCGTAAGCCAGCCCCGCTTCCCACACGGTGACCACCAGCGCCGGCCGCGCCCCGAACAGACGAGCCGCATCGCTGACCGCCCGGCGGGAAGCCGGCGATCCGTCGAACGCGATCAGTATCGGTCCGTCGGCAGCGCCCACGCGGCTCAGCATAACCATCGGCTGCCGGCGGTGGTCGGTTGCCACCGGTGGTCCGGTCGCCGGCGGTCGCGCCTCCGCGCGTCCGGCTGCGCGCCTGTATATCGCCCGAAACCGCCGCCGGCGGCAACGACTTCGGGGACATAAGCATTCGGGGGATGCTTATGTCCCAAACGTCCCGCGTCCAGGGCCGATTTCGGGCGATGTGCAGGTCAGGACGGGTCCCGCCAATCAGTAGATTGGGCCAAATGCGCGAGAGGAGCAGACATGGCTAACGGGCGGCTACAGCAGACGCGGGTTGGCGTGCTCGGCAGCGGCGAGGTCGGGCGGCGACTGGCGGAGGGGTTCAACAGCCGTGGCCACGACGTGATGATCGGCTCGCGCGACCCGGCCAAGCCGGATTTGCGCGAGTGGCTGTCGGACGGCGGCGCCGGCATCGAGGCGGGAACGTTCGCGCAGACGGCCGCGCACGGCGATCTGCTCGTCCTGGCGGTGCTCGGCGCAGCCGCGGAGGACGCGATCGCCGACGCCGGCGCCGGCAACTTCACGGGCAAGGTCGTCATCGACGCGATGAACCCGTTGGACTTCTCGGGCGGCTTCCCGCCCAAGCTGTCGATCTGTGGCGAGGACTCACTCGGCGAGCGCGTGCAGCGCGCCCTGCCCGATGCCAACGTCGTCAAAGCGTTCAACACGATCGGCAACCCGTACTTCGTGGAGCCGGGTTTCTCCGACGGTCAGCCGACGATGCTGATCGCCGGAGACGACGAGGCCGCCAAGAGGACCGTCACCGACGTGCTGGCCGACTTCGGCTGGTCCGACACGATCGACATCGGCGGTATCGAAGGCTCGCGCGAGCTCGAGGCGATCTGCATCGTGTGGGTCAAGATCGGCGGGGCGCGGGGCGCCTGGGACCACGGTTTCAAGCTGCTCGCCGGCTAGGTGTCGTGCACCTCCGCGGCGGTCATGGGTGGCCGATGGGGTGCCCGTGATCATGCACATGCTGGTGTGCGGCGTGCAGCCCTGATTGGAGGTCCGTCAGGCTACGCGATGTTGCCTCGCGCAGGGCTCCGGCTGGATCCTCGAGTAGCCTCCTGGCGCGCGAGAACGCGTTCGTGGATCACATCGGCCGTCTTCACCGCAACGGCAGCTTTCAAGCCGGTCTTCAACAGTCCCATGCGCGTCTCCGTTTAAGTAAGAAAATATTCAAGGGTCACTTGGTGCGTCGAGGGCAGCGATCAGATCTTCGGCGACTATGCGGCCGGCGCCGACGAGCCGTGCGCTGCTTCGGTCGATTGCGGTGCACATCGGGACCGCCAAGACGTTCTCGTACACAAGGATCCCCGCCAGGCTCCCCGGTGCGATCGCGGCCGCAGACCTCGTCGATATCCGATTGATCAAGCAGGCCGGACGAAAGACCCCACAAGCGAGCATCGAGTGCGTCGGAGTGCGCGACGTCGGCGACGTCGACCTTCGACACCTTTCCATCGGCGTCCTTTGCGATGAACGAGAGGTCTAGGACCCGAGGTAGTCGATCGGTCCCAGAACGGTGTCTCCCATGGAACCCACCTCCCATATCGGATTGCAGGCGCCCTTGGCATTCTTACTCTACCGTTGCGAGCTGAGCATGGGGCAAGCGTTCGAGACGAAGTCACTCCAATCGGTGCCGGATGTCGTCGCCCCTGATGGCTCGGACGTACGCGTTCTCTTGCAGGTCCGAGGCGGTGGCCTTGCCCACTTCGAGTTAGCGGCGGGACAAACTTCGGTCGCGGTCCGGCACCGCTCGGTCGAGGAGATCTGGTACTTCCTGCAGGGGGCGGGGAAGATGTGGCGCAAGGCGGCCCACCAGGAAGAGGTGGTCACGGTGTCACCCGGGGTCTGCATCACGATTCCGGTGGGGACGCAGTTTCAATTCCGAGTCACCGGCGAAGCGCCCCTGGCGGCGATCGGCGCCACGATCCCGCGTTGGCCGGGCGCCGGTGAAGCGGAGATCGTCTCCGGGCCGTGGGCGCCGACCGTCCAGCCCGGACCGCGCTAGCCGTCGCCCGGTCACCTTCGTGGAGTCGCGCGTGTCTTAGGGGTATGCACGCGCCTACGATGGACGAGCGCGACTGGCTGGCGAACCGCTTCGAAGAGCACAGATCCCATCTGCGTGCTGTGGCGTACCGGATGCTCGGATCGGTGCCCGAGGCCGAGGACGCGTTGCAGGAAGCCTGGCTTCGAGTCGCTCGTGCGGACGCGAGCGCCGTCCACAACATGCGCGAATGGCTGACGACGGTCGTCGGCCGCGTGTGCCTGAACATCCTCCGCACGCGACGGTCGCGGCCCGAGGGATACGCCGTGCATGTCCCGGACCCGCTGGTCAGCTTTGACGAAAGCGTGGACCCGGAGCACGAGGCGCTGCTGGCCGACGCCGTGGGGCTGGCTCTGCTGGTCGTGCTCGACACGCTCGCCCCCGCCGAGCGAGTCGCGTTCGTGCTTCACGACATGTTCGCCGTGCCGTTCGATGACATCGGCACCCTGCTCGACCGGTCGCCGGTCACGGCGCGGAAGCTCGCCAGCCGGGCGCGGCGGCGCGTGCGGGGCTCCCCTGAGCCGGACGCCGACCTCGCCCGGCAGAGAGAGGTCGTCGGCGCGTTCTTCGCCGCCTCGCGCGACGGCGACTTCGACGCGCTGGTCGCGGTGCTCGATCCCGAGGTCGAGCTCCGGATCGACGGCGGCGTGTTGCGCGAGGACGCCTCGTTGGTCCTCCGAGGCGCTCACGACGTCGCCGCGCACACGACCACTTACGCCAGGCTGTTCCCGTTCGTGAGACCGGCGCTAGTGAACGGCGCCGCGGGAGCGGTGGTCGCGCCCCGCGGGCGACCGTTCTCGGTGATGGCGTTCACGGTCACAAACGGGAAGATCGCGGCGATCGACGGGCTGCTGGACCCGGTACGTCTCGCGCTGCTCGACTTCAAATGAAGTACGTACCTCATTGGCGCGGCCCCCATCTTGGTGGATGGGGCCGCCGCAGCGGGTCGCCGACCGGCCGTCAGAGGGCGGCGGTCGCGAGCTGTGCCGAGTTCCAGGCTGCGAGGCCGCCGACCAGGTTCGTCACGCGTGGTAGTCCTTCGCGGGTAAGCAGGCTCGAGGCGATCGCCGAGCGGTAGCCGCTCGCGCAGTAGACCACGATCGTCCGATCGCTCGGAAGCTCCCCGACGCGCTCCGCCAGTTGCGACAGCGGCACGTTCACCGCACCCTTGATGTGAGCTTCGCCGTACTCCCGGGCCGTGCACACGTCGAGGAACAACGGCGGGTCCGGTGCGTCCAGCCGTTCGGCGGCGGAACCCGCGGTGATTCTCTCGATCCGTCCGATGAACTCGGGTGCGTCCTCGAGCTGCTGCATCCCGCCGGCGAGGTAGCCGACGACGGTGTCGAAGCCGATCCGCCCGAGACGCGTCGCGGCCTCGACCTCGCGCCCCGGCTCGGCGACGAGCACGACCGGCCGTCCAGGGTCGAGGATCGTCCCGCACCACGTCGCGAACGAGCCGCCGAGGCCGACGTTGAGCGCCCCCCGGATGTGGGCGCCCTCGAACTCGGCCTGATCGCGCGCGTCGAGAAGTTGCGCCCCGTCTGCGACGGCCTCGAGCAACTGTCTCAGCGACAGGGGACACAGCTCGCGCGCGAGCGCGTCGTCGAGCGTCGGCCGCTCGCGTGCGTTCAGAACCGCGTCGTAGGTGAAGTAAGCCGGCGTGTCCGGCTGGTCGCTCGTCACGATCTCGATGAACCGCTCACGGCTCATCGGCTGCAGCGCGTAGTTGTACGTTCGCTGCACCCCGATCGTGGACACGGTGTCGGTCGAGAGGTTCTTGCCGCAGAGCGAGCCGGCGCCGTGCGCCGGATACACAAGCGTGTCGTCCGGCAGCGGCAGAAGCTTGTCTCGCAGCGAGTCGTACAGCATGCTCGCGAGCTGATCGGCGCTCCAGCCGAGCGACGCGCGAAGATCGGGCCGCCCGACGTCGCCGATGAACAGCGTGTCGCCCGTGAGTACCGCGTGCGGACGCTCCCCGCTCTGGTCCGGGTCGAAGACGAGGATCGAGATCGACTCCGGCGAATGACCCGGCGTCTCGAGCACCGACAGCCGCACGCGACCCAGTCGCACCTCATCCCCGTTGGCCATCGGCGCGAACTCGTACTCGGCGCTGGCCTTTGCGCCAAGGTGGATCTTCGCCCCGAGGCGGTCGCGGAGCTCGAGGTGCCCGGCGATGAAGTCGGCGTGCATGTGGGTCAGGAACACGTGCTCGATCGTGCAGTTCAGCTCCTCGGCGTCGGCGACGTACTGCTCGATGTCGCGCTGCGGATCGACCACGGCCGCGTGGCCTCCTACCTGATCGGCGACCAGGTAGGAGGCGTGCGCGAGGCACCCCAAGTAGTACTGCTTGAGGATCATCGCTCCGAGCTGTTCGGCTGCGCCACGATCCGAATGTACGGCTTCGGTTCGCGCCACTCTCCGAAGATCTCCTTCGCCTGATCGTTGGTGACCGATCCGGAGATGATCACGTCCTCGCCGGGCTGCCAATTCACGGGCGTAGACACCTTATGGTCCGCCGTAAGCTGCAGCGAGTCGATGACCCGCAGAACCTCGTCGAAGTTACGGCCGGTGGTCATCGGATAGACGAGGATCAGCTTGACCTTCTTGTCGGGGCCGATCACGAACACGTTACGCACCGTCTGGTTGTCGGCGGGCGTGCGCTGAGCCGGATCCCCCGACACCTCAGCCGGGAGCATCCCGTACAGCTTCGAGACCGCGTAATCCCCGTCGCCGATGATCGGGTAGTTCGGCGCGTGCCCCTGGGTCTCCTCGATGTCGCTCGCCCACTGTTCGTGCTTGTCGGTCGGGTCGACCGACAGCCCGATGATCTTGACGTTGCGGCGGTCGAACTCGGGCTTGATCTTGGCCATGTAGCCGAGCTCGGTCGTGCACACCGGCGTGAAATCCTTCGGGTGGGAGAAAAGCACCGCCCACGAGTCGCCAATCCAGTCGTGGAAGTGGATCGGTCCTTCCGTCGTGTTGGCCTCGAAATCGGGCGCTTCGGCGCCTAGTTGCAACGACATCCTTCCTCCTTCGGGTTCATGGGTGAATGAGGTGTACCTCAGGCACGTCGACGATCAGGTCGAGGCGCGCGCGGTCAGCGCCTCGAGCGTCTGCTCCCACTCGGACGCGCCGGCCCCGCGCACGTCCTCCACATTCGAAACCTTCGGCACCAGTCCCCGATCCTTTGCGACGGCGCCGCCCGCTGGCGCAGATCGTACTCTCGGATCGTCGTCGTCGGCCGATCGACGTCGGTCGCGCGAGGATTCGCTCATGTGGCCCGGCTACGCGAGTCCCACGGCGCTGTACGAGGTTGGGACTGACGTGTTGGCCTTGGCCGCCGCGATCTGCGCCAGTAGCTGCGAAGGCGTGGTGCCGGCGGTCACCGGCAGCCTCGGCAGGCGAAAGCGGTTCTGTTGCGGGCTCGCCCATCCTTGGTTGACGGTCGTCGCGCCGACGTAGCCGGCGGTGCGGACCGCCGCGGTCACCGTCGCGTCGTAGTCGCCCGACGGGTAGCTGAACCAGTTCACCGGGACGCCGTACGTGCTTTGCAGCTGCTGCCGCGCCGCGCTCAGGTCGTTGGCGACCTGCACTGGATCGAGCGTGGTCAGGTCGGTGTGTTGGAGCCCCTGAGTGTCGAGCTCCCAGTGCGCGGCCATCAGGCCGCGGATCTGCGCGTCGGACAAGCCACCGTCCGACGGCGACAGGCCGTTCAGTTGGAGGTTCTCGACCGCCGGCCAGCCAAGACCCTTCAGCACCGGCAGCGCGTTCGTGTACTGGGAGGCGTATCCGTTGTCGAACGTGATCACGAACGCTTTCCCGGCTCCGAGCGAGGTGCCGTGCGCCCAGTAAGCCTGCAACTGGTCGAGCGTGACCGCGTGCCAGCCGTTTGCCTTGAGCATCTGCATCTGGCTCGAGAATTCGGCCGTGGGGACATACAGCGCCGGGTTGGCCGAGCTCCCGGCGGGCTGCGAGTTGATCACGTGGTAGACGAGGATCGGAACGCTCGCCGTACCTGCCTGAGCTGTGGTGCGGGCCGTCTGTTTGCTCGTCGTGGACGAGGTTGTCACGGTGGAGCCGGCGCTGGCGTTATGCGCGTGCCGGTCCGGGCCGGAGTCGATCACGATCAGGACTATCGCGACCGCGACCACGACCAGGGATCCGAGCGCGCCGACCCGGCCGGGCGTGATCGGGAATCGGGCCTTACGGGCCGGTGCGGGGCGACCGCGCTGCTCCCCGCGGAAGCTCATGCCGGCCGACGTTACACCCAACGAGCGACGCCACGACCGTCGGCTCTCGTCCAGACTCCGGTGCGACGGCGAGGATACCCTCGTGCGTGGCGACGCTGGCGACCAAGCCGGTCAGGAATCGAGAAGCGCGATCACCGGGCCACGACTAGCCTGACCGCCGTCGAGATCACCACCCACGCGAGTTAGGAGCGACCATGACCGGCTCTTCCACCGAGGGAATCAAGACCGTGCTGCATCCCGTTTCCGACCTGAAGCGGGCCAAGCCCGTCTACGCCGCGCTGCTGGGCGTGGCGCCGACGGCGGACGCCGACTACTACGTCGGTTTCGACGCCGAGGGACAACACATCGGCCTGGTGCCCGCGGGGGGACCGCAGAGCATGGCCTCTCCGGTGGCGTATTGGCACGTGTCGGATATCGAGGCGAAGCTCGCCGAAGTCACCGCGGCGGGTGCCGCCGTGAAGGACTCGCCGCGCGAGGTCGGCGGCGGCCGCGTGGTCGCCACTTTCACCGACCCCGACGGGAACGTCCTCGGACTGCTTCAGGACCGTTGATGGGAACACGATGAGCGTGGCCACGGGGACGGATCGCCGGTCGCCCGCGTCGCACGCCGGCGGAGCCCGACGTCGACATGCTCGATGGGCTGACGATCGCGATCAGCGTCGACCTGAGCGCCGACCGCGTCGGGCGTCAGTCGCACGTGGCAGGATCTCGGGGGTGACTCATGGACCCGCCGAGGCTGAGCACCTGCGCGACCTGGCGCGGCTCCGACGCGTCCGCGACCGGATCGACCGGGAGTACGCGCAGCCACTGGACGTCGAGGCGCTCGCCCGCGGCGCGCACGTGTCGGCGGGACACCTCAGCCGACAGTTCAAGCTCGCGTACGGCGAGTCGCCGTACAGCTATCTGATGACGCGACGGATCGAGCGCGCGATGGCGCTGCTGCGCCGTGGCGACCTCAGCGTCACCGAGGTCTGTTTCGAGGTCGGCTGCTCGTCGCTCGGTACCTTCAGCACGCGTTTCACCGAACTGGTCGGCATCCCGCCAAGCGCGTACCGCCGCGAGCAGGCGCGCGCGACCGCGGGGATGCCGTCGTGTGTCGCCAAGCAGGTGACGAAACCGATCAGGAATCGAGAAGCGGCGGTCCAGGGGCCGCACCTACAGTGACCGCATGAACATCACCATCCACAGCACCATGCTCCCGCACAGCGACCCGGACGCCTCGCTGGCGTTCTATCGCGACACCCTCGGCTTCGAGGTCCGCAACGACGTCGAGTACGGCGGCATGCACTGGATCACGGTCGGCCCCGCCGACCAGCCCGAGACGTCCATCGTCCTGTATCCGCCGGCTGCCGCTCCCGGCCTCACCGACGACGAGCGCCGCATGATCGCCGAGATGATGGCCAAGGGCACCTACGCGAGCATCAACCTCGCCACCAACGACATCGATGGCACGTTCGAGCGGCTGCAGGCCGGCGACGCCGAGGTGGTACAGGAGCCGACCGACCAGCCGTACGGGGTTCGGGACTGCGCCTTCCGCGATCCCGCCGGCAACCTCATCCGCATCCAGGAAGGGCGCTGAGCCGTCGATCGCTCAGCTGGTGGTGGTGTACTCGGGGCGGTAGGTGGCGGGGATCCGTAGGCTCCAGCCCTCTACCGACCGCATGTGAGGAGGCTGTAGATGGATACCTGGGATGCCATCACCGCTCGGCGCAACGTCCGCGTGTTCGACGACCGAGTGATCCCCGACGCGGACCTCGACCGCGTGCTCGAGGCCGGCCGGATCGCACCCTCATCGCAGAACAACCAGCCGTGGGATTTCGTCGTGGTCACCGAGCGGGAGATGCTGCGCGACCTGTCGACGGTGTGGCGCGGCGGCGGCCACATCGCGAACGCGGCCGCCGCGATCGCGATGGTGATCCCGGACGAGCCAGAGCCCCGCGCACGCGAGCGCAACCGTTTCGACATCGGGCAGGCGACCATGCAGATGATGATCGCCGCGGCAGATCGGGGGATCGGCAGCGGTCATTCGGCCGTCGGCGATCAGGACCTGGCAAGGTCGGTGCTCCATGTTCCCGAGGGGAAGCTCGTCGCGTTCGTGATCGATCTCGGCTATCCCGCCGACCGGCCGCTCCGGCCCGGCACCCGCCTGAAGCGGCGGCCTTTCGACGAGGTCGTGCACCGCAACGGCTGGTGAGGCCTGTGGCATGATCGGCGTACCGACCATGCCTGCCCCGACCGCTGCAGACGTTCGTGTCCTGGACGTGCGCGAGCATTCACGCTTCGAGATTCGCGTGGGCGATGAGCTCGCGGGCTTTTCCGACTATCGTCGCCGGCCGCCGCTAATCGCGTTCACGCACACGCTGATCGATCCACGCTTCGAGGGGCAGGGGCTCGCCAGCCAGCTGGTGGAGACCGCTCTGTCGGAGGCACGATCCGCGGGGCTGTCCGTGCTGCCGTTTTGCCCGTTCGTGCGCAGCTTCATAGCTCGCCACGGCGACGAGTACCTAGATCTGGTGCCGGGCGACCTGCGGGACGCCTTCGACCTGCCAGTCGCCTAGGGACGGAAGCCCTTGCGCAACTTGCAGGATCCGCTGTCGCAGCCAGCGGTGGCCCGGGTCGTTGGTCGACCGCGGGTGCCAGGTAAGCGTTTCCACCACGGGAGGGATCTCACACGGCGGCTCCAGCATCCGCAGCTCGGCGGCGTGCTGGAGCGAGTTGGCGAGCCTTTGCTGCACGAACGCGACATGGCGGGTTCCTCGCAACAGGAACGGTCCCATCACGAAGCTCTCGACGACCGTGTCGGCTCGGCGCCAGTGGCCGAGCTCCCGCAGGAGCGTGTCGACCATCGAGGCGACCGGACCCAGGCTGTAGGTGAGGTAGGGCAGCTGCGCGAGCTGCTCGAACGTCAGCGGATCGCTTACCTCGGTGTTCCCGCGCCACGCGACGGCCACGAAGCGGTCGCTGAACAGCGGCTCGGCGGGAAGCGTGGTCGTTCGGCTGAAGCGTTCGGGAACGATCGCCAGGTCGATTTCGCTTCTCTGGAGCCGATCGGCGTGCTCTGCGATGTCGCGGGACTCGAGGTAGAGGCGGACATTGGGCGCCTCGGTGGAGAGTGCCTCCATCAGCGGGTGGATGAGGATGAGCGCGCTGTAGTCGGTAGCCAGCACGCGGAATGTCTGCTCGCCGCGTGCCGGGTCGAAGCTCGCGTGCGAGGCGAGGATGTCCTCGAGCTCGCCGAGGAGCTCGCGCACGCGGACTGCCAGGGCCTCGGCGAAGGGGGTGGGTCGCATCGTGCGCCCGGTCTTGACCAGCAATTCGTCGTCGAACAGCAGGCGTAGCCGCGCGAGCGCAGCGCTGATCGTGGGCTGGGTCAGCGACAGGCGCTGGGCGGCGCGCGTGACGCTCCGCTCCTGGAGCAGCGCGTCAAGTGCTTTGAGCAGGTTGAGGTCGACACCTGCGAGCGGGCGGACGCGCGGATCCATCGACACGGTCGATACCTCTCACAAAAAAGATCAATTTGACGCGATGCAGGCGCAGTGTATACGTTCCGCCAAACTACACACAGAAGGTCCGGGTCGACGGCCCTCTCCCAGGGGCCGTCGAAGCGGTTCCCGGAGAGGAGATCGGATGTTGAACGTCGTCGCTGCTCATCCGCGCGCGTGGCGCGGTCTGGCCGCGCTATCCGCGGTCGTCGCGGTTCTTGCCCTGAGCGCCGGCGCCAGCCGGGACGCGCGTGCGGCGTCGGCGTGTCCGACACCACCGTCCGGCCAGACCCAGCCGTGGCTGGATCCCTCCTACAGCCCTGAGTGCCGAGCACAGTTCGTGGTCGCGGCATTGCCGACGGTCAGCCAGAAGGTGACCGCGCTCACCGATTCGAACAAGACTTTCACGAGCATGGGGATCGTCATGCCGACTGGTGGCGACGGCCCGGCCGGGGACGTCACGGGCAACGGCGTCGCACAGTCACCGGCGCCGATCGTCCTCGGTGCGACCTGGAGCACCGCGATGTCGGCGGAATACGGCGACGAGCTCGGGCAGGAGGCCCGCGCCCGGAACAAGAGCCAGATCAACGCCCCGGTACTTGACCTGATGCGGACGTGGCACCAGGGTCGCCAGGCGGAGTCGTTCGGGGAGGATCCGTTCCTCACCGGGACGCTGGGCGCGGCCGAGATACCCGCGATCCAGCAGCACCACGTCGAGGACATGATGAAGCACATCGGCGCGTACACCCAGGAGACAGGGCGGGCCGGAGACGCGCCAACCGCGTCGGGACCAAACGCGCCGGCGAGCTTCCCGAACAACGAGATCATGTCGCTGAAGACGCTGAACGAGCTCTACCTCGCGCCGTTCGGCGCCGGCGCCGAGGCGGGCGCGAGCAACATCATGTGCGCGTTCCCCGAGGTAAACGGCGTGTTCGACTGCCAGAACGCCTACATCTTCAACGAGATGCGCAGCGAGTACGGCTTCGAGGGGGCGATTGGACCGGACTTCCCCGATGCTCAGCACAGCCTCGCTGCCTCGCTGAACGCGGGCTGTGACAACTGCGCCACGACGTTCGGCGGCGAGACACTCCAGCAGGCCGTCGCCGCTGGCGAGGTGCCGGTCTCGACGCTCGACCGGATGATCTATGACCAGGTGGTCGCGTCGTTCAAGGTCGGTCTGACCGACAACCCACCCGCGGGTCCGCCGAGCAACACCGCAAACGTGATCACGCCGGCGATCAATCACACCAACGAGACCATCGCCGACGACGGCGCGGTGCTGCTGAAGAACCGCGGCCAGGTGCTGCCACTCTCTAGCTCGACATCCTCGATCGCGGTGATCGGTGCGAGCGCGTCCGCTGCTCCGATCTACGCCGAGCCGGGCTCCGCGTACGTTCCGCCGGTCCAGTCCAATCAGGTCACGCCGCTCCAGGGCATCCAGGACCGCGCGCCGGCGGGCACCGCGGTCAACTATGCACAGGGCGCGGCGCCGATCGGCGAGCAACCTGACACACCGGAGCTGCCGCTGCTGACCACGAGCACCGCATCCTCGCTGAAGACCGGCAACGGAGGGTCACCCGGTCTCACCGCGACCTATTTCGGGACGCGGGACTGGTCCGGCCCGGCGGTCCTCACCGATGTCGAAGACGGAGTCAACCTCAACGGCGGCATCCCGAACCCGGCCGTTGCTCCCGGCGCGCCCAACGGGCAGGGAGGCATGATTAAGATCAACGGCTGGTCGGTGAGATACAGCGGGACATTCACTCCGCCGACCACCGGCCTCTACGATTTCTCGGTCGGCGATGGCGGCACCGCGAGCCTCTACTTGAACGGCATTCTCGAGCTGCAGAACCTGGACGGGCAGTTCGGCTACGCCAACCAGGTCGCCGTGTACCTCACCTCGGGGCGCGCCGTCAATCTCAGGCTCGACTACTCGCCCCGGCAGGCCGCGGTCGGGATCATCCCGCCGCAGCAACTCGCGCTCGAGGTGGCGCCCACGATCAAGATCGGGCCGTATGTGCAACTCGGAATGGTGGGTCCGGACACGCCGACCTCGGGCACCGTCGCCGCTCCCGACGCCCTGATTGCGGACGCCGTCGCCGCGGCCAGGAAATCCAGCGTGGCCGTCGTGTTCGTCGGTGAGTCGAATGGCGAGGGCGTCGATCGTTCGACCCTCCAGCTTCCCGGTGCCCAGGACGAGCTCATCGAAGCGGTCGCGCACGCCAATCCGAACACGGTCGTGGTCCTCAACACAAGCGGGCCCGTGCTGATGCCATGGCTGCACGACGTCAAGGGCGTGCTCGAGATGTGGTACCCGGGCGACCAGTTCGGACGCTCGGTCGCCGACCTTCTGTTCGGTGACGCCGCGCCGGGCGGCCGGCTGCCGGAAACGTTCCCGGCCAGCGAGCGGCAAGGCCCGGGCCAGACTCCGAAGACCTACCCCGGACTGTTCAGCCCGAACACCGCCACGCCCACGGCTCTGAACGAGGTGTTCAGCGAGGGCCTCGACATCGGCTACCGCTGGTACCAGGCCACCGGCGAGCGTCCCCTGTTCCCGTTCGGCTATGGCCTCTCGTACACCCACTTCACTTACCGTCACCTGACGGTCTCCACCAAGCGCGACGGATCGAGGATCGCGTCGGTGACGATCACCAACGCCGGGCGACAGGCGGGGGCCGAGGTGCCACAGCTCTACCTGCACTTCCCGACCTCGGCCGGCGAGCCGATCTGGAGCCTCAAGGGCTTCGCCAAGGTGTACCTGCAGCCCGGTCAGAGCCAGGCGGTCTCGTTCCCGATCGACTACCCGACGCTGAGAACGTTCAGCGACCGCACCGACAGGTGGGGCATCGTGCCGGGTGTCTACACGGTGGCGGTGGGAAGCTCCTCGGCGAACCTTCTCGACGCGGAGTCCTTCGCGGTTGGGCGAGCGGGCCGGGGCCGCCCCTAGCGCTGACTGTCAAGCAGATGCTTGAATTGTGCCGCGGAAGGCGCCGGCGATGATCGGTATGAGCAGCCGTTCGAGCTGCTTCTCGGACCGCTTCCCGAGTTCAGCGCTCACGGGCGCGAGAGCGAGCCAGTTGAGCATTCCCGCGACGCAGCGCTCGCGGAGAATCAGCTCCTGGTCCTTGACAGCGGGAACGTTTGCCTTCAGCACTGGAAGGACGGCGGCGCGAATCCCGTCGAACCTCGCATCGAATCGATTCCAACCCTGGGGAGGGTCGATCGCTGCCCGCGCCACGATGCGCAGCACCGCGAGATCACGCCCGCCCAGCGCGAGCGCATGAATCATCGGCCGAGCGAACGCCGTCGCCAATTCCTCGAGCGTCGAGTCCGGGCCCAGAGTGTTCACTGCATCCTGTTGAGCGTCCAGGTAGCGCTCGAGCGCACGCTCGATTGCCGCCGCGCAGAGCGATTTGAGCGAGCCGAAGTGGTAGCTCACCGCCGCGACGTTGGCATCGGCAGCGTCCGTTAGCTCGCGCAACGTGACGGCGTCTTCGCCGCGTTCCGAAATGAGGTCCAGCGCAGCGTCCAACAGCCGCGCCTGTGTGCGCAGACCCGTCTCACGACGCTGGTCCGCTCTCGCCGCTTCCATGTTCTCATTCAAGCATACGCTTGAAAATGGGTCAAGCGTGGCGCAAAACAATTCAAGCAAGCGCTTGACAAAGGTGCAGCGCGATGTTAATGTCAAGCAAGCGATTGATCTACTGTCGGTCGTTCGTCACTCGTCGGGGGTACTGCCGGCGGCGGACCTTCACAGTTACCCGACTCGGACAGGAGGCTGATAACTCATGAGAATCGCGCTCACAGGTGCAACGGGATTCATAGGGTCCCACGTACTAACCGAACTGAAGGAGCACGGCCATGAGGTCGTAGCGGTCGTCCGCGACGACGCGCAGGCCGACCTCGTCGCAGCACGCGGAGCGACACCGGCGGTGGTCGACCTTTACGACCGGCCGGCGGTTGTGAGCCTGCTGAGCAGTGCGGATGGGGCTATCCATACGGCGAGCCCTGGTGATGCCACCAGCGCCGACCTCGACTCCGCTGTGGTCGATGCGGTCATCGACGCGTTCAATGGGTCCGGAAGGCCCTATCTCCAGATCAGCGGCCTATGGATCTACGGGGACAACTCCTCGATCAGCGAGGAGTCACCGATCAACGCCCCTGCACTGGTGGCTTGGAAGGAACCTATCGAGCGTCGCGTGCTCGGCGCGGAAGGAATGCGCGGAGCGGTGATCGTGTCAGGTACCGCTTACGGTGACGGCGGGGGAGGGATCCCCGGGCTGATCCTCGGCTCTCCACGAGACGCCGACGGCAACTTGATCATGATCGGCAACGGAGAGCAGCACTGGTGCACGGTCCACGTTGCGGATCTCGCCGATTTCTTCCGGCGCGTGTTGGAAGACACCTCGGCTCGGGGCCGGTACGTGATCGCCGATGGATCGAACTCCACGGTTGCCGAACTCACTGAGGCCGCCGCGGTCGCCGTCGATGCTCCGGGAGCGGTACCCGGCTCCGAGGAAGAGGCGCGTGCGCGCTTGGGCGACTATTTCGCCGAGGTTCTGCTGCTCGATCAGGGCACGCCCGCGGCGAGGGCTCGGGCCGAGCTAGGCTGGCGCCCGTCCCATCCGGGACTGATCGAAGAGTTCCGCCACGGGAGCTACCTGCGGGTTACGACTTGACGCCGCCGGTGCGCGTCAAAGCTGGCGTCGGTCGTTGACCCCGAGCTTGCGCATCGCCCGGTACAGGAACGTCTCGACGGTCCGAACCGAGAGGACGAGCCGCTCGGCGATCTGCTGGTTGGTCAATCCCTGCCGCGCAAGCGCCACCAACTCCCTCTCGCGTGCGGTGAGCTCGACGGCGGCTCCATCGAGACCGTCGATGCTCGGCAGAACGGCGCCCTGGTCGTCGGCGAATAGCACGCGGCTCCGAGCGGCCGCCCGTCGCGCGGAGTCGTGTCGCCCCTCGCCGACGAACAGGGCCGCAGCGTGCGCGGCGGCCTCGGAGGCATAGAGAGTCGCCCCGATTTCCTCGAGCTCGTCGACGGTCTGCATCAACGCCTTGGCATCCCGAGCGGCTTGGTGGTGGGCGTGGTCGGCCCGGAGGCTCACCAGCGGCGAGTCGCAACGTTCGCTGATGGCTCGCAAGCGCGGTGCAACTTCGCGTGGCGGCGTGCCGGCGCGCATGGCCTCGTAGAGCAGGCGCGTTTCGCACAGGGGAAGGTCCGCAAACTCCGGTGCGCGGTCGAGCAGGATCTGCTGGGCGCGGCGAGAGGCCCCGGCAGCGGTCATCGTCCACGCCTCGGCGCAGGCCAGGTACGCACCCTCGAACGGCGACGGCTGCTCCCCCCGCAGCACTGCACGACCGCGGCTCAGCGCCGCTTCGGCAGCCGATGGATCACTCATCGCGCACGCCACCCACGCCTGCAACGAAAACGACAAGGCAAGCTTGCCGTCGGGATCGTGCAGCTCCTGATGCACCTGCGCTTCGGCCAGCCAACGACCTGCATCGATGAACCGCCCCTCCAGGAGACGCCTGAACGCGAGCCCCATAGCGGCAACCCCGGCAGTCGCATGGTCACCAAGCCTCACCGCTGCAGGTAGTGCGGCGGTCGCCCAGCTGTCGAGCTCGCGCAGGCCTGCGCGGGTTTCGACGCTCAAACCGCACGACACGCGCAAGATCGCCTCATCGCTTGCGTCTCGCGCCGGCAGGGACGGACGAATCTCCAGGGCGAGCTGGTGTGCCTCACGTCCGCGGCCGCTGTAGAACAGCGCGTTCAGCTTTGCGAATTGCACCGTTCGCCGACCTTGCGGATCGAGGTCTTCGGCTCCGAGCAGCTCGCTCGATTCTCTGACCACCTCGCTTCTGCCGTCCGGTGGGCGCTTCCCTCGCGGCCAGCCTGCGCGAGCGCCTCGCGGGCAAGCCGTGAATTTCCGACTCCCGCCTGGGCGAGCAACACCACACCGGGTGCGCGGGCCGCGCGCTCTCTGGCGATCCGGCCAAGCTCGGCACTGCGGCCGACAAGCGGCCACGCCCGCGCCGGCTCTCGGGAAAGCGGCGATGCGGTCGTCCCGGTCAAGGCTCCCGGACGACTATAACCGCTCGTCACTCGGAGGAGGTTTCGTCGGTCGATTCGGGCGCCCTCCAGTTCGGTCTCCGCAGCCTGTAGAGCAGGAGCGGCGGAAGGACACCGATCGCAAGGACTCCTCCGAGCAGCGCGATCGCGTAGGTCGGCGTGCTGACCCGCCCGAGCTGACTCGGCGGCAGGAGGCCGACGGCACAGGCCGCGACGGACGCGATGGCGCCCACGACGCAGATGACGGTCAGTGCCGGTGCTCGGTAACCACGCTGATGATCAGGCGCGCGCCGACGCAGCTTGGCGGCGGACACGAACATGAGCACGTACATGATCAGGTACACCTCCGTCGCGAGAGCGGCGAAGACCCAATAGGCGCGCGACACCGTTGGTACCACGGCGTAGAGCAGGCCGATCAGCGTGATGACGATCCCCTGGCAAACGAGAATCCGGAGCTGCACGCCATTAGCGTTGAGCTGTTGGAGGTAGCGCGGCAGATAACCGCGCTCGCGCGCGATATCGACCAGGCCCGTCGATGGGCCGGTGAGCCAGTCGAGCAGTCCGCTGAGTGAGGCGGTGACCAGACCTACGGCAACGATCGGCAGGGTGAAGCCGAGCCCGAAGTGGTGGAGCAGGCTTCTGAATGCCTGCATGACCCCGGCCGTGAAGCTAATTCGCGCCGCCGGGACGGCGATCGCTATCGCCAGCTGTGGGAAGGATGAACACGAGCAGGATCAGGACCACCGCTACCAGTACCGCCCTCGGGAACTCGCGGGGAGCGTCCCGGAGATCGTCGACGTGAACCGCATTGACCTCGACGCCGGCGTACGTGAAGAACCCGTTGACGATCAGCACGATGCTGGTCAACCCGTGCAACGGCGGTAGCACGTGGTGTGCGTTCAGCGGTGCAGCTGAGGTATTCCCTTGCAACAGGTAGATGACTGCGAGTACGACTAGGAGCAGGCCTGGGATCAGGGTTCCGATCAGGATCCCCCACGATGCGAGTCTGTCGGCGGTGGTGACACCTCTTGCCGAGACGAGCACCGCGCCCCAAAAGAGGACGATGATCACGATCGTCGTGTAAAGGCCGCTGTGCGCGAGGCCAGGCGCGAACACGTACGCCAGCGTGCTCGCCACGTACGCCAGCACCGCCGGGTAGTAGAAGGTGGTCTGGGCGAACTGACACCAGACCGCGGCAAATCCCATGCCGGGAGAGATCCCTTCGCTCACCCAGTTGTAGACGCCGCCCTTCCAACCCGAGGCGAGCTCGGCCGACACGAGCGCGGCAGGCACCAGGAACACGATCGCGGGAAGGACATACAGCACGACCGAGGCGAGGCCGAACACGGCCGTCGTTGGAGCCGAACCGAGATCGCCGACCGACCCGAGGATCAGCAGCGCCATCGCGAACCAGCCGACGGCTGCCTTGGTCCCAAGGGGGGCCGAGGCCCGAGCGCCGGCCGGCTGTCGAGTTCGCTTCAGGATCCGTCGCGCTGCTTTCCCGTCGGTTTCCAGCCGTGCCTGACGCCCTCCAGCAGCCGGCGCTGGCGCTCCGCCCGCTCCTTCGTGGTGTGGCGGGAGTAGACCTTCCCGGTCTCTCGATCGATGACTTGGTACGCCCCGTCTACCTTTGTAACGCTGTAGGGCACGCTACTTCCCTTTCCGGTCAGCAAGCTTGGTCTGTAGAGCCATTAGACCACGTCAAGGTCGGCCCTTCGCGGGGCTAGGGAGATGGAACGGTCGCACGCCAAGCGCACGCCCGCCCGCGTTATGCTCTGCCGGCGCGCACCGGGGAACGCGCAAGCGACAAGAGGAGAGGGGATCCAAGATGCGTAAGCGTCGTTTTGCGTTCGGTCTGACCGGCCCGGCGACAACCGCCGTGCTCGTCTTTGGTCTGTGGTTCGCCCTACCGGCGTGGTCGGCATCGTCGCATCGGGTCGACCGCGGTGGGTTGTCGATCGTTTCGGTCTCGAACCCGCATCCAGACCTGGTCAGCGGTGGCCAGGTTCTGGTGCGCGTGTCGCCACGGAGCGGCCGGCCCGCGAGGGGGATACGAGTCACGTTGAACGGCGTCGACGTCACGAGCGAGTTCGCGGCTCAAGGTGACGGAACGCTTCTGGGGCTCGTCACGGGCCTCAGGGAGGGGTCCAACGTCGTTCGCGCGGAGCACGGCGGTGGTTTCGGCCGGGGCGGCTCGGCGCGTCTGGTCGTGGTGAATCACCCGATAACCGGTCCGGTGTTCTCGGGTCCGCAGCAGTTGCCGTTCTATTGCCAGACGACGACGTTCGGCTTGGCGCCCTCGACGATGCCGGACTGCTCGGCGGCGACCCAGGTCTCCTACGAGTACATGTCGACCAGCGGCGCTTACAAGCCGTGGCCGACCGCCGGCACTCCCGCGCCGCCGTATCCGTCGGACCTGGCTACGACGACGGTCGACGGCAGCCCGGTTCGGTTCATAGTCCGCTTGGAACAGGGAACGATCGACCGCGGCGTCTATCAGATCGCGGCGCTGTACGACGGGCACGATCCGAGCCCGTACGCGCCGGACAGCAGCTGGAATGGGAGGCTGGTCTACACGTTCGGAGGCGGCTGTAACTCGGGCTATCACCAGGGGACGAGCACCGGTGGGGTGCTCAACCCGGGGACGGGTCCCAACGGAGAGGACGTGTTCCTCAGCCAGGGGTACGCCGTGGCGTCGAACTCGCTCAACGTGCTCGACAACAACTGCAGCATCCCGATCTCGGCCGAGGCAGCGATGATGACAAAGGAGCACTTCATCGACGAGTACGGGCCGGTCGCGCACACGATCGGTTGGGGCGGCTCGGGCGGCGCGATCCAGCAGTACAACATCGCCGACGCGTACCCGGGGATCCTGAACGGGATCATCCCGTCCGTCTCGTTCCCCGACCCGGTCGGTGCGACGCTCAACGTGGTGACCGACTGCCGGCTGCTGGACAACTACTTCGCCGCGCACAGCGGGTACACCCTTGCGGAGGAGACCGCGATCTCCGGGTTCGGGTTCTACTCGAGCTGCCCGTCGTGGGACGGCTCGTTCGCCAACCGCATCCAGGCCACCGCCAGCTGCAACCCGGCGATTCCGGCCACCGTTCCGGGCGATCCGAACACGATCTGGAACGCGACCACCAATCCGGACGGGGTGAGATGCGACGCGAGGCAGCAGCTGGTCAACCAGCTCGGAGTCGACCCGACCACCGGGTTTGCGCCCAGTCCGCTGGACAACGTGGGGGTTCAGTACGGGCTCGCCGCGCTCGACTCAGGTGCGATCACCCCCGCGCAGTTCGCCGATCTCAACGCCAGCATTGGGGGCTTTGACTACCTCGGCAACCCGGCCGCGGAGCGCAGCCAGGCCAGTCCGGTCGCGCTCCACGCCGCGTACGCCGACGATCTGGACAACAGCGGCGCGGAGGGGCTCAGGGTCACGCCGGTCATCGACCAGCGCGACGACCTCGACGCGCTTGCGGGGCTCAATATCCATACCTCTGAGTGGTCGTTCGTGATCCGAGCGCGCATGCAGAAGGCCGGGGACGCCGCCAACCAGGTGATCATCGAGAACGCCGAACTTGGCACCGAGGTCGAGAACGTCAACGCATACGAGCTGGGGGCCATGGACCAATGGCTCGACAACATCCAGGCCGATCACTCGTGGCGCTCGCTGACCGCGAAGATCGCACGCGACAAGCCCGGAGGGCTCGGCGACGGCTGCTTCCTGAACGGTAGCCAGACCTCGCCGACGCTTCAGCCAGGCGGGTTGACCGCGGGCGGGACCAGCGGGCCGTGCGAGACCGTGTATCCGATCCACGCCGACACCCGCATCGCGGCCGGGCAGCCCGAAGACCTGTACACGCTCAAGTGCGCACTCGCACCGATCAACTGGAGCTCGTACCCGGTCACATTCACAGCGGCGGAAAAGGCCGAGCTCGAGAGCGCGTTCCCGGACGGCGTCTGCAACTACCGCCGGCCGGGGGCCGAGCAGCGCCCGCCGATCGGCACGTGGCTCAACTACAGCTTCGGGACAAACCCGTTCCCGGACGATGGATTCAGGTGACCGCTGCATCGGACCGCCACCGATCGCCGAGCCGTACAAGAGCAGCGGGCGCGCCGACGTTGTTCAATCGGGCGCTGTGAGGCGAGGCCGCCACGACTCAAAGAGAATCCGGGGTGAGACTTCGGGGAGCCTCGCAGCGCCATTCGCAACCCCTCGCTCAGGTGTATCGACGGTTCGGAGAGGTCGTCGCCGCCGAAGCATCGCCGCTTTACGAGCGCGTCGCGGTCGCCCTGAGCGAGTCCGACGAGGCGCTGCGTGCCATCGAAGCGGCGCCGACGCGCACCCGGCATCCCACGGTGATCCTCGCTGCCCTGCACGATCTCGCCCTCGCCGGATGCGCCCCGCCGCTTGCAGCGGCCTATGCTGCTGCGGACCGGGACGCTGCCGCCGGCGCGGCGATTGACACGCTGCTGAGAATGACCGACTTGGTCGTGGCCACCGCCGTGCGCCGGAAGACGCGGAACAACGAGACCGGACACTGCGCCGTGCTGTATCCGGCAATTGCCGAGGCGGCGCGCCGGGTAGGAGCAAATGCGGTCGGGCTGATCGATGTGTGCTGTTCGGCTGGGCTCAACCTCAATGTCGACCGCGTTGGCATCACCTACAGCAACGGACAATTGCTGGGGGACCCGTCATCTCCTGTGCAGCTGTCATCTTCGATCGTGGGAGATCGGCCCGTCCCGACAGAGGCGATCCCCGAGGTCGTCGCGCGGGTTGGCGTCGATCTCGATCCGGTCGACGTGACCGACGCGGATGACGCCAGATGGCTGCGCGCCTGCCTGTGGCCGGATCAGGCGGAGCGGGTCGCGCGGCTCGAAGCCGAGATGGCGTTGGCGGCGACGGCCCCTCCACTGCTGCTGCAAGGTGACGCCATCGAGGTGCTGCACGACGCGTTCGCCCGTGTGCCCGAGGACGCCTTGCCTGTGGTCACGACGACGTGGGCACTGTCACGCTTCCCGCTCGAGAGCCGCCTGCGGTTCGTGCGCCGCCTCGACGAAGCGGCGGCCGGCCGGGCGGTGGCGTGGGTGTCAGCGGAGGGCGTCGGAGTCGCCCCGGCGATACCGACACTTGGCGATCGCCGCGCCTCTGGCCACAGCACCATTGGCGTGGCGGTGTTCGACCGGTCGGCTCTACGCGCCGAGGCCATTGGCCGCTGCTGGTCGCGCGGGCGCTGGCTGGCGTGGCTTGCAGAGTCGTAGTGTCCAGGCAGATCGACCTGGGCGAGGCTTGACGTGAGCCTTCGTCTCGTCGCTGCTCGGTTCAGCCCCCGAGTCCTTCGCGGCCGTGCGGCTCCCAGAAATCGAGCTCGGGCCCGATCGGGATGATGCCGGACGGATTCAGCTGCGGCAGGTTCAGGTTGTAGCCGCGGATGAAGTGGTCGAAGTTGACCGTTCCGGCGACGCGCGGCGTCTGGTAGAGGTCGCGCAGGTACGGCCACAGGTTGTCGTAGTCGATCAGCCGCCGGCGGTTGCAGCGAAACAGGCCGTGGTAGACAAGGTCGAAGCGCATCAGCGTGGGGAACGCCCGCCAGTCGGCCAGCGTGTGCCGTGGGCCGGCAAGGTATCGGCGCCCCGCGAGTAGCGCGTCCATGCGGTCGAGCGTCTCGAATACCGGCCCGACGGCCTCGTCGTAAGCCTCCTGCGATGAGGCGAAGCCCGCGCGGTAGACGCCGTTGTTGAGACCGCTGTAGACCCACTCGTTGACGGCGTCGATCTCGGCGTGCAGGTGGGCGGGATAGAGGTCCACGTCGGGATGCTCGGCCCATTCGTCGAAGGCGCCGTTGAGCATCACGATGATCTCGGACGACTCGTTGTTGACGATCTGGCCGGTCGCGCGGTCCCACAGGACAGGAACGCTGTACCGGTCGTCGTAGCCGGGGTAGGAGCGCTGGTACGCCTCCGACAGATACTCGAAGCCGTTGACCGGATCGCCCGTGGCGCCCGGAGCATCGCGGAACGCCCATCCCTTGACATCGCGGATCGGATCGACGACGGAGAGCCCGACAACCTCCTCGAGACCCTTCAGCGCCCGCACCGTGACGGTGCGGTTGGCCCACGGGCAGCCGAGCGACACGTAGAGGTGGTAGCGGCCTGGCTCGGCCGGGAACTCGGCGCCGGCGTCGTTTGACACCCAGCGCCGGAAGATGCTGTCGCGGCGAATGAACCGCCCCGAATCGTCGCTGTCGACGCCGCCCGGGACGCCCTTCCAGAAATCGGTCCTGACACTCACCGGCCGGTGCACCTCCGTTCGGATTCCGAGGGCAAAGCGATGGCGTTGCGAGGCAGCCAGTCTAGTGGTGGCCGGCAGGCCACACCGGACAGCCCTCCCGTTGCACATCGAGGCGAGCGGTGTGATCGTTCGACGGCGTAACCTGGTCGAGGTACTCGACCGTAGGCACCGCATACCAGCATGGTGACGACGGAGCGGGGGCAGCACACGCAACCGCCGATCTCACGAGACGATTCGGGCGCCGGCGGCCTGCTCGAACGGGCCGACCTACTCGAGCTGCTGGATCTGGCCGTGACCAAGCGGGTAACGGTCATCTCGGCGCCGCCGGGAAGCGGGAAGACGTCGCTGTTGCGGGCGTGGGCTCGCCACTCCAACGTGCTTCCTCGGGTCGCGTTCGTGTCCGTCGAGCGCGACGAACAGGACGCGCGGCGCTTCTGGTCCGCCGTCTTGGACGCGATCCGAGGGTCGAGAGCCGCGGTCGATCCTGCAAGGCCAGCGGCGACCGCTGCGCTGGACGCCGATCAACTGGTCGAGAGAGTCGTTTCGGAACTCGCCGACGAAGTCGGACCAGGCGGCCTGATCATCGACGATGTGCACGAGCTGAGGTCGGCCGAGGCCCTCGTGCAGCTGGAGCGGTTGCTCGCTGTTCTCCCGGGCTCCGCGCGCGTGGTGTTGTCGTCACGCCGGGATCCGCCGATCCGGCTGCACCGGCTGAGGCTTGCCGGCGAGGTCGCCGAGATCCGCGCCCGCGATCTGCGTTTCACCGAGAGCGAGACGCGCGAGCTGCTCGCTGGGTCTGGGATCAACCTGTCCGACAGCGGGGCGGCCGCGTTACACCGGCGCACGGAGGGTTGGGCGGCTGGGCCGCGCCTGGCGGTGATCTCCCTCACGAGTCACGCCGATCCCGAGCGGTTCGTGGCCGAGTTCTCGGGCACTCGCGGCCGCGGAGCCCGACCGGCTGATCTTCCCGTTTGCGATGACGGATGCCGGGGAACTGCTCGACGCGCTTCCGCGCTCCGAAACGGCTCATGGCGCCCTGCTCGCGGACATCGTCGACCTGCTGAGAGGCGAACAGGTGCCGAGCGTCGATCGAGAGCGTCTATCGCAGCCGGAAGAGCTGAGCCCAAGCGAGCTCCGCGTACTGCGCTACCTGCCGACAAACCTGACGCGGCCCGAGATCGCAAGCGAGCTCTACCTCTCCGTCCACACGGTCAACACCCACATCCGCAACATCTATTCCAAGCTTGGCGCGCGTGACCGCTCCTCCGCCGTCAGGCGCGCACGCGAGCTGCGGCTGCTCTCAACCGGGCGCTCCTGAACATCGCCGAAGTAGCGCTCGGCTTCGAACTGCTCGGACGCGGCCAGCAACCGAAATCGCCTGAATCTGACGATGACCGCTCACTGGGTGGCGTGTGAGGCTGAGCCCACATCGCCAGCCGAAAGTCGAGCCTCGATGCCAACTCAAAACGTTCGTGAACCTAATCGATGGGCGGTTCTCGCCTTGCTGAGCGTCGCACAGCTGATGGTGGTGCTGGATGCGACGATCGTGACCGTCGCCTTGCCTTCGGCCCAGCGGGCGCTGCATCTCTAACGACAGTCGGCAGTGGGTCGTCACCGCGTACGCGTTGGCGTTCGGCAGCCTGCTGTTGGTGGGCGGCAAGGTGGGCGATCTGTTCGGCCGCAAGTGGACGCTGATCGCCGGACTGGTGGGATTCTCGGGGCGTCCGCCATCGGGGGCCTGGCTCAGTCTTTCGGCGTGCTCATCTTCGCGCGGGCGACGCAGGGGGTGTTCGGCGCCCTGCTGGCCCCCTCGGCGCTGTCGCTCTTGACGGTCACGTTCGCGGGGACCGCGGATTGGCAAAAGGCTTTCGGGATCTTCGGGGCGGTCGCCGACGGCGCCGGGGCGCTTGGGCTGCTGCTCGGCGGCATCCTGACATCGGCGATCTCGTGGCGGTGGTGCTTCTACGTCAATCTCGTGATCGCGATACCCACCACTATTGCGGCGTTGCGCCTGATCGTCAACCACAGGCCGCCCGAACGCGCCCACCTCGACATTCCCGGCGTGCTTACCTGGACGTTGGGGCTGTTCGCGCTCGTGTTTGGCTTCTCGAACGCCGAGACCCACGGGTGGGGCGCCACCGCGACCGTCGTCGCGCTCATCGCCAGCCCCGTGCTTCTCACCGCGTTCGTGTTCATCGAGCGCCGCGTCAAATATCCGCTATTGCCGTTGCACATCGTGTGGGACCGGGCGCGCGGAGGCTCGTATACCGCGCTCCTGGTGACCGGCGCCGGCATCTTCGCGGTGTTTCTCTTCCTCACCTACTTCCTGCAAGTGAACCTCGGGTTCTCGCCGCTCAAGACCAGCCTCGCGTTCCTGCCGCTGACCGTCGTGCTGGTCATCACCTCGACGACCATCCAGACCCGCGTGGTTCAGCGCACCGGCGTCAAACCGCTCGTGCTCCTCGGCATGGCGCTCGGGGTCGCCGGGATGCTGCTGTTGACCCAGCTGACCCCCACCTCCGTCTACGGCACCGGCGTGCTGCCCGCTCTGCTCGTCATCGGAGTCGGGATGGGCTGCATCTTCGCCCCGACGTTCTCGGCCGCGACGCTCGGCGTGGCGCCAAACGAAGCGGGCATCGCCTCTGCCATGGTCAACACGTCCCAACAGGTGGGCGGCTCCATCGGCACCTCGCTGCTTTCAACGATCTACGCCAGCGCCGTCGTCAGGTACCTCACCAGCCACCCCCGCGTCCCAGGCCTCGCCCTCGCCGCGCAGGTCCACGGCGACACGACGGCGTTCTGGTGGGCCGCCGGGATCTTCGGCATCGGCTTTCTGCTCACGCTGCTGATAATGCCCAGCCAATGCGAGGCCCGTTCCGCGACGACCGTCGTCGCCCTGGCCCGACACGCGATCGGCGCCTGCAACCACGACGGGTCCGAGCAAGGAGCGGCCGTCACAGACGGAGCGGGCTCCCGAGAGCCGGCTTTGGTGCCGTAGGGTGCGCGACCATAGAAACGCGGACGCGATCGCGCAGTCGTCCCGGGGGCCCGGCGCGGGGGATAGTCTGCGGTAGACCCACTGTTTCTTAGTCGACGAGGATGAGCGATGAATAAGCCGGTGCTGTTCTGCTACGACGGATCGGAAGGCTCACGGACGGCTCTGAAAGAGGCAATCGAATGGATCAAACCAGGCGCCGACGCGGTGGTGTTGACCGTATGGACGCCCGCAGCGGTGCAGCTGGCGCGGGCGGGCTCGTTTGTGGTCGCCATACCCAACGAGGGCGAGGTCGACGAGCAGGAAGCCGAATTCGCTGAACGGATCGCCGAGGAGGGCGCCGCCGGAGCTCGGACCCGCGGCTACAACGCGATCGCCCGAGTCGCAGAATCGGACCAATCGGTGGCGAAGACGATCGACGAGATCGCCGAGGAGATCGACGCCGGATTGGTTGTCTGTGGCCAACGCGGACGGGGCGCGATCGGCAGCGCTCTACTCGGGAGCGTCTCTCACGCACTCGCGTCGCACACCAGGCGGCCGGTACTTATCGCCCCCCAGCATCCGTCGTAGCGCTCACGCCTTCGCGAGCGCCGTCCGGAGACTCGAAGTGGTGGCAGTTGCCGACCGCGAACCGGGCGAGCGCAGCCCTAGCGGTGGGGACGCGATGACGGGTGCGGCCGGGAAGGATCACGGCCGCGAGAATGAAGCCGAGGACGAAGATCCCCACGGACCACCAGAACGCCGTGGTGTAGCCGTGTACCGCGGCAGCGTCCGCCAAGCCCGCGCTGGGGACGTGACTGGCCGCGTAGCTCGCGACGGCGCTGGCGAAGATCGTTGAGAGCAGCGCGGTGCCGACCGAGCCGCCGACCTGTTGGGAGGTGTTGACCATCGCCGAGGCGATCCCGGCTTCGCTGCCCTCCACGCCAAGAGTCGCGGTGGAGAATGCCGGCGCAAAGATGCACCCCATCCCAACACCGAGAATGAGCAGCCCGGGAAGAACGTGGGCGGCGTAGGTAGAGCTCGGCGTCAGTCGGGTGAACAGGAACATCCCGAGCGCTCCGAGCGCCATGCCGACGAGGACGATCGGCTTGACCCCGGTGCGCTGGATCACCCGCGTCTGCACCGTGGTCGAGGTGACGACGAGAACGGCGGTGAGCGGCAGGAACGCCAGTCCGGTGGTGAGCGGCGAAAGGCCGCGCTGCTGCTGCAGGAAGAACGTGAGAAAGAGAAAAACGGCAAAGATGCCGGCGCCGGCCAGCAGGATCGTCGTGTACGCGCCGCCGCGGCCTCGGTTCCAGATGATGTGCAGCGGCAACAGCGGATGCTTGACGCGCCGCTCGGTGAGCACGAACGCGGTCAGGAGCACGGGGCTGGCGACGAGCGCCACGACCGTCGCCGTCGCCCCCCAGGAGTGGGTCTCGGCGTTCGAGAAGCCGTAGACGAGCGCGAACAGGCCGAGCGCGGAGGTGACAGCCCCGGGTATGTCGATCGGATCCCGCTGCGGAGCAGCGTGGTTGACGAGCAGGCGCAGCGCAACAATCGTTGTCGGCACGGCGATCACGAGGTTGACATAAAGGCACCAGCGCCAGGACAGGACCTGCGTGAGCGCACCGCCGAGTATCAGGCCGAGCGAGGCGCCGCCGCCGGCGATCGCACCGAAGATCCCGAACGCCGTCGGACGGTCGGGAGATCCCTCGAACGTCACCGTCAGCAACGACAGCGCCGAGGGCGCGAGCAACGCGCCGAACGCACCCTGGAGCGTCCGGGCGATCACGAGCGCGCCGAAGGATTGGGCCAGACCGCCGATCGCCGAGGCAATCGAGAACCCGACCAGGCCCGCGATCAGCGTCCACTTGCGCCCGAACAGATCGCCGAGCTTTCCGCCCAGCAGCAGGAGGCTGCCGAACGCGAGCGCGTAGGCGGTCACGATCCACTGCCGGCTCTCGGTCGAGAAACCCAGCGCCTTCTGCGCCGAAGGAAGCGCGATCGTCACGATCGTCGCGTCCAGCACGACCATCAGCTGAGCGACGCTGAGCAAAGCGAGAACCGCCCACCGGTTTGGTTCAGCGGTCGCGCGCCTGTCAGCGGGGGCACTGACGGCAGCCATCGCTCGATGGTAGGGGATGATCGAGCCGTTACGCATTACACAACCTTGTCCTCACCGGCCTCCAGTCCACGTAACGCCCGGATCGGGTCGCGAGCGGCGGCGCCGACACTGACGCCGGCGGCGTCAGGTCATACGCCGGTACCGCCACACGGACAGCGGAATGAACACGGCCAGGAGGCCGGCGATCCAGGCGACTGCGCCGCCGAGGGAGGATGGTGTTCCGGGGACGAGGGCCAGGGAACGCGCCGCGTTCGCGGCAAGCGTGACCGGGCTGACCTTCGCAATCGCCTGGAGCCAGTTCGGCAGGGTAGAGACCGGCACGAAGACCGAGCTTGCGAACACGAGCGGAAATAGAACGACGAAGCCGGCTGTTTGAGCTGCCTCGGCGCCGCGGACGGTGAGGGCAACGAAGGCGAAGATCCAGCTGAGCGCGAGGCCGAACGCGCTGACCAGCGCGATGCACGCCACGGCCTGGGCCGCGCCGGCTTGGAAGCGGAAGCCGATGATGTAGCCGACGATGATCATCAGGATGATGATGAGGACGTTGCGGACCAGATCGGCCGTGGTGCGGCCGATCAGCACGGCGGACCGTGCCATCGGCATCGAGCGGAACCGGTCGATCACGCCGAGTTTCAGGTCCTCGGACAGGCCGACGGCCGTCTGGCTGGCCCGGAACGTAACCGACTGGATGAGGATGCCCGGCAACAGGTAGTCGATGTAGCTCACGCCGGGGGGCAGCGAGTGACTGATCGCGCCGCCGAACACGTACGTGAACAGGAGCACGAACATGATCGGCTGGATCGTCGAGAACACCAGCAGGTCCAATTGGCGGACGAAATGGCGCAGGTTGCGGCCGCTGACGACCCACGCGTCGGTGATGTCCGCGCGAAGCTCCCGCGGCGAGACGCGCCGCCACCGCGACGGTCTCCTCGCGACCGGGCGAAGGACCGCCGCGGCGCGAGCGGCACGAACGCGCGGGGCGGGCCGATCAGGCTGCCCGTCGCCGGTCGCGCCTTGCGCCCCCGCACCGTTCTCGCTCGGCGCGCCCGTCAGCTGGAGAAATACATCGTCGAGTGTCGGCCGGCGCAGCCCGAGATCGCTCACCGCGATTTGCGCCTTGCGTAGCGCCGAGGCCGCATCCTCGATCATCTCCAGTCCATCCCGCGGCGCCGGAAGCGTCAGCTGCGCGAGCCGGTCCCCAGGCTCCGGCTCACCGCAACCGATCCCGGCGAGCGCCGCACGTGCATTCGTCGCGTTCTGCCGCGCTCACCAACTCGACCTCCAGGATCTGGCCGCCGACCCGATCCTTGAGCTCGCTGCCCGTGCCCTGCGCGATCACCCGGCCGTGGTCGATCACGGCGATCTGCTCGGCGAGCTGATCCGCCTCCTCGAGGTACTGGGTGGTGAGCAGAAGCGTCGTGCCCCCGCGGACGAGCTCGCGCACGACCGCCCAGATCTCATTGCGGCTGCGCGGATCCAGCCCGGTCGTCGGCTCGTCCAGGAACAGCACGCGCGGGCGGGTCAGCAGGCTCGACGCCAGGTCGAGACGTCGCCGCATCCCACCCGAGTACGTGCGCGCTGGGCGGTCGGCGGCATCGGCCAGGTCGAAGCGCTCGAGCAGCTCGTTGGCGCGCCGGCGAGCCTCCGCGGCCGACAGGTCGAACAGGCGTCCGAACATCTGGAGGTTCTCCCGGCCGGTCAGGATCTCGTCGACCGCCGCGAACTGGCCGGTGAGCCCCAACAGCTCGCGCACCCCCGTGGCGTCCTGAACGACGTCGCGGCCGAACACCTCGGCCCGTCCGGCGTCGGGAGCGAGCAGCGTGGCCAGCACCCGGACGAGGGTCGTCTTCCCCGCGCCATTCGGTCCCAACAGCCCAAAGACCGTGGCCTCCTCGACATCCAGGTCGACCCCAGCAAGCGCCGTCGTCGCCCCAAAGCGCTTGACGACGCCCTCGACATGGACCGCCGGATCAGGCATTACTCATCAGGGATGAATGGTCGCAGGGCGGACACCCGGCCCTCAGGCCGAGCGCCGAGCCCGCGAACGGGGGCGCATTTCAGACCGCGCTCGCCGATCGCGCGAGGCGCGGGATCAGCCGAGCGGCCGAGCCACCCAGAACGGCGTGGCGCTCGCCGTTGTCAAGCTCAGCGGTGTTCTGAATCTGACGTAGGCCACCGATCGAGATCGCGTCGCGCGGGTATGGATAGTCGGTTCCGAACACGACGTTTCCGAGCCCGGTCACCGATCGCAGGATGTGGAGCACGGGGTCGGAGAACGCCGAGGCGGTGTCCCAGTAGAGACGGGGCAGAGCGTCCACGAACGCTCCTCGCTCCTGCGCCCCCGGGATCACGTTCATCTCATCGACGATCGCAAAGCGCGAGGCCAAGAACGGGATCGTTCCGCCGGCGTGGACGAACACGTACTTGACGTCCGGTGTACGGGCAAAGGTGTTGCTGTAGTGGAGCTTCGCGATCGCCCGCGACGTGTCGACGGGATAGTCCAGGAGCGTGTCCGGCAGGCCGAGGGTGTGCGCGATCGGATCGGGCGACGCGGTCGGATGCACGAATACCACTGCCGCGCGGCGCTGCAACTCCGCGAAGATCGGATCGAAGCGGGTGTCTCCCAGATAGCTGCCGCCCGCGTTGGTGAAAATCGACACGCCATCGAGCTCGAGTACGTCGAGTGCGTATGCGATTTGGTCGAGCGACCCGTCGACGTCTGGCAGCGGCAGGACTGCGAACGCTCCGAACCGGTCCGGACGGTCGTGTCTGATGCCCGCTAGGTACTCGTTGACCTGGCGCGCGAGCGCCCGCGCCGCCGCATCGTCACCGAAGTGCACCCCGGGCGTGCTGATCGACGGCACCGCGACGTCGATCCCTGCGTCGTCAAGGTACGCGATCGCGCCGTCGAGGCTCCAGCGCGGCGGATTGATGCCTCCTGCGGCATTCCCGTCCTCGTTCGAGGCCTCCCAGTAGAAGTCGGGAATGACGTGGTGGTGAATGTCGACGACCTGGCTCATGCCGCCAGTAGCCGATCCGTGAGCACGAGTTCGACGATCGCGGGAACCGTCTCGAGGCGTGCCCAGTCGCGCTGGAGCTCGCAAGCGAGCGATACCCAGCTGATTGGCTGTGCCCCGGCCTGGATCGCGCGCTCGAGTCCGGCGCGATGGGCCTCGGGCGACGTGCCGCCGATCGCGTCCACGACGGGATAGACCTCGTAGCCCTCGCGCAGGGCGTCGAGCGCCGCGAACGCCATGCAGACCTCGGTCCACAATGCGCAGAAGATGAGCTTCCGCCGCCCGGTCGCGTGGACGGCTTGCACGAACTCCGTGTCCTCCCAGGAGTTGACTGTTATGCGGTCGAGCGGCGGGTCATCCGTCAGCAGCTCGGCGAGCTCGGGAACGGTCGGCTGCTGCTGGCCTGATGCCACGTTGACGGTCGAGTGGACGACCGGAACGCCGAACGTCTTCACCGCCCTGACTGTGGAGACCGCGTTCTGCAGGAGAAGATCCGGGTCCATCGAGCGGACCGTCGCGAACTGTGACGGCTGGTAGTCGATGAGCACGAAGGCGGCGTTCTGCGGTGTGATGAGATGGTCTGCGAGCGGGTCGCGGATCGCTTCACTAGTCATGGGTATCGATTTCCTTTATTAGGGACGCGGCAGTAACTACACGGTGGCGTGCTGCTGCAGGACTGCATCGAGGTTGCCCAGCACGCCGAGCTGACCCAGGATCACCGTGCCCGATGGGTAACAGTCGAACAGCTGGATCCTCCCGTTCTTGAAGCGAAAGACATCGCAGCACGGGGCGTCCATTCGGTTGCCGGTAGGTGGCAGAATGCCCTGTGGAAGCCACAGCGGCCCGTCGTGTGTCCCCTGCAGTGCCAACTCGACGACCACCACGTCACCATTTGCACCGGTGACGTAAACGTCGTAGAGCTCACGATGCATGTCGGAGAACGCCGTAGCATAATTCTGAACCGGCTTTCCGACTTCGCTCGGCCCGCGATAAGTGACGCCAACCGACTCGTCGACGAACACTCCGTCGGGGTTGAAACACGCCGCCCACGCCGCAAGATCCTTGACCTCGGCTACGGCGTATGCCTGGCGGACGAACTCTTCGTTGGTCATGTCGTTCCTTTCGGTCGCTCCAAGGCGGCTCGGCTCATGCCGGAGCCACTTCAACTCCGCGGCGGCTCGGCCGGGCGCCAGCTGCGTAGACCGACTTCGCGATCCGCTCGGCGATCATGATCGTCGTGGGGTTCAGCGCCACCGACGTGACGACCGGCATGATCGACGCGTCGACGACACGGAGGCCGTCGATCCCCTTGACGGCGCCGTGCGAGTCAACGACCGCCCACGGATCCTCGGGGCCGCCCATCGGCGCCGTCGCCACAGGGTGGCCGTAGGAGGCCAGGTTGGAGGCGATCACCACTGCGAGCTGGTCGTCCCCGACGGCGTCGCCGGGCAAGATCTCAAGCTCGAGAAACTCGGCGAGCGCCGGATTCCGGCCGATTCTGCGGGCCAGCTTCACTCCTTCGAGCATCCGTCGCGCGTCGCGCGCCTCGGCCAGGTAATTGCAGTCGATCTCGGGCTGCTCGTGCGGGTCGCGGCTACGCAGGGTGAGGGTCCCGCGAGAGTCGGGCTTGACGACGGCGACGCTCAGCGAGATCGCTCCGCCGGTCGGGCTGTACTCGGGCGGTATCAGGTGTGTCACCGCGATGTGGATGTCCAGCTCGTCGCCGGTCGGCTTCGCTGGACTGGTGTCCACAGCAAGGCGCCGACCGCGGGCCGCATGTCGAGCGCATCCGTTTTCAAGGCGTACGCGTTGTAGTAGAAGGGCTGGTCCTGCAGGTGTTGGCCGACGGGCAGATCGGCCATGACGGAGATGCCAAGCCGGGCCAGGTCTGCGGCCGGCCCGACGCCAGAGCGCAGGAGGATCGCCGGTGTCCCGTAGGAGCCCCCGGAGAGGATCACCTCGCCCGCGGGGATTTCACTGCCGCTTGCGGTGAGGACGCCGACCGCTCGGCGCCGCTCGAAGAGGACGCGATCGACGAGTGCGTCGCCGGAGATCTTCAGATTGGGCCGGTTGCGGACCTCCTCGGTGAGGTAGACCAGGCCGGTGTTCTGACGCACGCCGTCGATGACGTTGACCGGGTAGCCGCCGACGCCGCTCGGATCCGGACCGTTGAAGTCGTCGCTGCGCCGGAACCCCTCGGCCGCGCTCGCGTCGATGAACCCGCGCAACGAGGTGGTCAGATCGTCGTACTTCAACTGGCGGATCGGGAACGGTCCCGTGCGCCCGTGGTAGGCGTCGTCCCCGTCGGGCGTGTTCTCCATCTCACGATAAGTGGTGTCAACGTCCTCGATCGTCCAGTCGACAAGGCCATGGCGCTGCCAGTCGCGGATGTCGCTCGGGCGTGCGCGCATCGCCACCGTGGCGTTGTGGGCCGAACAGCCACCCAGCACCTTGGCGCGCGCCGCATCGATCTCCGGCGAGGTGGCTGATCCCCGGGCCTTGTAGCCCCACTCGTGCTCGGGGTTGGCGGGCACGCGCGCGGCGTCCAGCAGGTCATCCGGATACCCATCGACGCCGTAGGCCGGCCCTGCCTCGAGCAGCAGGACCGAGCGGGTCGGATCTTCGCTCAGACGGGCGGCGAGCACGGAGCCCGCTGAGCCTCCTCCCACGATGACTACGTCGGCGCGGCTGGCGCGACCGTTGCCGGTATCGGGCATGGATCTCGTCCTCCTCAGATCGGTAACTCGCGACCGGATCGTCGCCACCGAGCAGGTGACGTGTCCTCGCCAGATCCCGGTG
Organism: uncultured Solirubrobacterales bacterium; assembly: GCA_963849675.1. Lineage (GTDB taxonomy): Bacteria > Actinomycetota > Thermoleophilia > Solirubrobacterales > Solirubrobacteraceae > Palsa-465. The sequence continues at coordinate 915,831 of CAWKIW010000004.1, forward strand.
ATTGGCCGGCAGCCAGGCGCCGCGAGCCGCTCAGCGCGGCGATCCGGTGACGCCTACGACAGCCTGTCTTCGAGCTGCGTGCGTGGTTTGACGCCGAGTTTGCGGAACGCCTTGCGCAGGTGGTACTCGACCGTGCTCGTGCCGATGAACGGCCGAGCCGCGATCTCCCGATTGGTGTGGCCCTCCGCCGCCAGGCGCGCGGTTTGCGTCTCTTGCGGCGTGAGCTGGTCCAGCGTGCCAGCGGTCCGTTTGCGGGCACGCTCACGCGTCGCCTCCAGCTCGAGCCGCGCACGCTCGGCGAACGCCTCCATCCCCAAGCTTTTGAAGAGCTCGTAAGCGGTACGCAGCTCCTCGCGAGCATCCAGGCGGTGAGGCTGCTGCCGTGAGCTCCCCCGCGAAGATGTGCGCGTACACCCGCTGGCTGAGAGCGAGCGCGTTGCGCACGGCGCCTCCGGCGACGAAAATTCCATGGTCGCCGTGCCGCGCAGGGGCGAAGCAGGGCGATGGTTAAGGCGATTGTAAAACGAGTGCTTGATTGACTAACATAAGCGAAGCATCAACCGTTGGGACGGCGTGATCAGCTTGGCGACGACGCAGCGCGGATGGCACCTCGAGCAGGCGATCTCAAGAGACGTCTCGGTCACTCGCGGCCTGCTCGAACGAGCCGACCTCCTCGATCTGCTGGATCTCGCCGTGGCCAAGCGCGTGACGGTCATCTCGGCGCCACCGGGAAGTGGCAAGACCTCGCTGTTGCGCGCCTGGGCTGACCGCTCGAGCCACGTTCGTCGCGTTGCGTTCGTCTCCGTTGAGCGAGACCAACAGAATGCGCAGCGGTTCTGGTCTGCCGTCCTCGACGCGATTCTCAGCTCGGCGCGCTCGATCGATCCTGAGGCGCAGTCCGCCGCGATCGCCGGCCTCGATGCCGACCAGCTGATCGACAGAGTCTTTCGGAGGTTGCCGAGCAACTCGAACCCGTCGTGCTGATCGTCGACGATCTCCACGAGCTGAGGTCGCTCGAGGCCCTCGCCCAGCTCGAGCGTTTGCTCGCGGTTCTGCCGGGCTCCGTACGCGTGGTGTTGTCGTCTCGCCGGGATCCGCCGATCAGGCTGCACCAGCTCAGGCTTGCCGACGAGGTCGCCGAGATCCGCGCCGGCGATCTGCGGTTCACCGAGAGCGAGACGCGCGAGCTGCTGGCTGCGTCGGGGATCAGTTTGTCCGACGCGGGGGCGGCGGCGTTGTACGAGCGCACGGAAGGTTGGGCGGCTGGCCTGCGCCTGGCGGTGATCTCGCTCGGCGGTCATGCGGATCCCGAGCGGTTCGTGGCCGAGTTCTCGGGCACCGACAGGGCGATTGGGGAGTACCTGATGGCCGAGATGCTCGAGCGCCAGCCGAGCGAGGTTCAGAGCATGTTGTTGCGAACCTCGCTGGTCGATCGGTTGAACGGTGAACTCGCCGACCTGCTGACGGGCCGCTCGGGCTCGGAGCAGATGCTGCTGGAACTGGAGGACGCCAACGCGTTCGTCGTGTCGCTGGACGCTGAGCGCACCTGGTTTCGCTACCACCAGCTCCTGGCGGATTTCCTGCGCCTGGAGCTTCGCCGAACGTTGGCCGATGAGATTCCTGACCTCCATCGTCGGGCCGCCCGGTGGTTCGCCGACCACGGGGAGGTCGTCGAGGCCGTGCGACACACGCTCGCGGCCGGCGACTGGCCGGACGCGGCCCGGCTCTCGCGGACCACTTGTTCAGATTGGTGCTCGACGGGCAGGAGGGACGATCGCCGCGGTGCTGCAGGCGTTTCCTGAGGGGGCATCAGCCGATCATCCTGACCTGGCGTTGGCTCACGCGGCGGCTCGAGCTGAACAGGGACGGCTGGAGGACGCGGCTGCGCAGCTGGCGCTGGCCGAATCCCACGTCCAGAGCGCCCCGCCGGCTCGCCGCCGCCGCCTCGCGGTGGCGATCGCGTCGCTGCGGTTGGCGTTGGCGCGGCGTAGCGGCCAGTTCACCGAAGTGATCGAGCAAGTGAACCTGCTCGATGCCTCGATCGGCAGACGAATCGAACGAACAGATTGCGATGGGTACTGAGCTGCGGGGAGTCGCGCTGATGAATCTCGGGATCGTCGAGACCTGGTCCGGGCGCCTCGCCGATGCCGAGCGGCACCTGTCCGAGGGAGCGGCGCTCGCCCAGGCGATCGGGCGACCCTACCTGGAGGTCGCGTGCCGGGCGTACCTGGCGTTCCCGTCAAAGCGGGTCTCGATCGCGACCGCGCGCGAGCGCGGCCGTCAGGCGGTGGCACTGGCCGAGCGCACGGCTTAGACGATCGGCCGATACTCGCGCCCGCGCTCGGCGGCGGCTGGCGGCATGGCGATCTGGGTGGGCGAGTTCGACGAGGGAGAGCGCTGGCTACGCCGCGCGTGGGACGCTCGCGAGACACGGATTGATCCGGCCGCCGCAGTGCTTCTGCACACCGTGACGGGAATGTTGCATGCCGGGCGCCGACAGCATCAACCGGCGCTGCAAGCATTCGCGGCGGCGGCGCGGGCGCGAGTCGCTGCTCACCGGCGTTCACGCTCTTGCAGTCGCGGATCACCGGGTGGCTCGCGGCCACGCAGGGTCGCCTCGGGAGGACAGACGAGGGCGCGCAACGCTCTCCGGATTCTCCGCCGAACCCGAGCGGATGGGTGACATCCACAACGCGCGCGCGGTGATCTGCATGGCGGAGGGGGACCCCGCCGCCGCGCTCGATGTGCTCCGCGACGTTCTGGACGTGACGCCCCCGATCGCTCCCACGTTCACCCTCGTCGAATCGCATCTGCTCGCCGGCCTCGCGCACCTAGAGTTGGGGGACCGAAACGCCGCGGCTGCCGCAGCCGAGGCAGCACTCGCGGCCGCGGAGCCAGACCGGCTGATCTTCCCCTTCGCAATGACCCAAGCCGCGGAGCTGCTGGGCGCGCTACCACGTCACGAAACGGCACATCGCGCCCTTCTCGCCGACATCGTTGACGTGCTGCGAGGCGACCAAGTCTCGAGCGTCGACAGAGAGCGTCTATCGCAGCCGGAGGAACTCAGCCCGAGCGAACTCCGCGTACTGCGATATCTGCCGACAAACCTGACAAGGCCCGAGATCGCTCAAGAGCTCTACGTATCGATCAACACGGTCAACACCCACATCCGCAACATGTACTCCAAGCTCGGTGCCCGTGATCGCTCTTCCGCCGTCAGGCGAGCACGCGAGCTGCGGCTCCTATCAACCGGCCGCCCCTGAACATCGCCGAAGCGGCGCGAGCGCCGGCGCGAACAATCACCAGATTCCGGCGTTGCTGCGTCACTAGGGCGCGCTGAACAATGGCCTCGTGGACACACCCCGGGGCCTGTACACGATTCGGATACAGGGGTCGGCTCGGCGTCACGGCCCTGTCTGCCTTCCCCTCCATGGTGTGCGAGCTGAAGCCCGGCGAGACCGTGCTCACCGGCTTGCTCGAGGACCGTTCCGCCGTGTTCGGCGTGCTCGGGCAGATCGAAGCGCTCGGCCTCGAGCTGCTCGAACTCCGACAGATCCGAGGGGCGCTCGATGAAGGAGGCTGAGCCGGTTATCGAGGCAGCGTCCGTTCTACCGTTCGCTCTCCGGTGACCGGTTCGGCGCGAGCGAGATGCGCCGACAGGAGCCCTCCGGCTCTGTCCAGTGCGGCGGCAGCTTCGTCAAGGATTGGGTAGTAGGCCTGAAAGACGTGAGGCACCCCGGGGGTGACGTCGAGCGTGACCTCGACGTCCGCGATGGCGGCTTGTCGTGCGAGACGGAGGGCGTCGTCGAGGAGAACCTCGTGAGTTCCGGCCTGGATGATCAGGGGCGGCAGGCCGGACAGGTCGGCGAACACCGGACTTATGAGCCCAAGCGAGGCGTCTCGTGCCGGCGTATAGTCGGCGACTCGCGGTTGGAGGAGTTCCCGCCTGAGCAGCGGGTCGGCGTCGCGCTTGGTTTCCATGGTCGTCCCGGCGAGGGTGAGATCGACATACGGTGACATCACGAACGCCGCGGCGGGCAACGGCAGCGCGTGATCGCGGGCGTTGAGAAGGGTGGCGATGGCGAGGCCGCCACCCGCGGACTCTCCCGCGAACGCGATGTCCTCGGGGGCGCTGACGTTGTCCAGGAGGGCTTCATAGGCCGCAAGGGCGTCGTCAACCGCCGCCGGATAGGGGTGCTCGGGGGCGAGCCGGTAGTCGACGGAGATGACCTTGGCGCGCGTCCGTCGGCCGACCTGGGACGCCAGGTCAGCGGCGAGGAAGGCGTCCCCCATCACGTACACGCCGCCATGGAAGTAAAGAACAACGTGGCGAGGTTCGACCCCGTCGACTGTGATCTCGGCGGTTGGGACGCCGCCCAGTGCGGCCGCGGTCACGTTCACGTCGGTGGGCAGCGGCTGCGCCGACAGTAATTCTCGGAGCAGTCGGCGTTGGTCGTTGACATCGCTGTCGACTGGGAAGGCCGACTGTCGCAGGATTGCGTCGAGGGTCTCTCGCTGTTCGGTGCTCACGGAGGATCTCCCTTCGGTTGGGTTGGCAGTGCTCCAGGCTCGCTAGCTCATGTCAATCCGTTCCGGAAATGTCCTGACGGGGCCTGGCCACGACGAGTTTTGCCGTCAAGTAGGTGAGGAGGCATCGCCGAATCACGGCGATCCGAGCGAACGAGCACGCAGAACCGATGTGAGGTGCGGGCTGAGCGGCCGCCGGGACGGGTCGCCGCGGAATCACCATCATCCGGTGAGGACACCTCACCTGGGTCGGCGCGAGCCTCCGATTCATGCAACACGCCCGCAGGTTCCAGTCCCGGGGAGGTCGGAGATGAAGCTTGTCGTCAACGGCGGCGAGGTCGAGGTTGACGATCGTCACGCGAAGACGCCGCTGCTCTGGGTGCTCCGAGACGTCCTCGGTCTGCAGGGCACGAAGTTCGGCTGTGGAGCCGGGTTCTGCGCGGCCTGCACGGTGCTGATCGACGGACGCAACACGAAGTCATGCCAGACCGCGACAGACCGGGCCGCCCAGAAATCGATCACGACGATCGAGGGGGCGACTGGTCCGGTGGTCGACGCGGTTCGCGATTCCTGGCACCGCGGCAACGTCGTGCAGTGCGGTTACTGCCAGCCCGGTCAGATGCTGGCCGCGGTATCGCTGCTCGAGTCAAATCCTGCGCCGGACGACGCGAAGATCGACGAGTGGATGAGCGGGAACCTCTGCCGCTGCGGGACCTATCCGCGGATCCGGGCGGCCATTCAGGACGCCGCCGGCACATTGGCTGCGGGCGGTGATCCGGCCCCGCTCGTCGCTCCGCGCGACCTCGACGTGCACCGGCTGACGCCGGATGAGCTGGCGGATCCGGTCCATCCATACATCCGGATCCAAGAGGACGGGACGATCGTCGCCTACTCGAGTCAGATCGAGATGGGCCAGGGAATCCATACAGGGCTGGCGACGATCGTCGCCGAGGAGCTCGATGCCGATTTCGATGCGGTCGTCGTCGTCAACGCGGCCAACGGGGGTGGTCCGCCGAAAGACGTGTACGGCAATCCAGACTCCGGTGGCGCACTGCAGATCACGGGCGCGTCCAATTCGACGAAGTCCTTCTGGGCTCGCTACCGGTTGGTGGCCGCACAGGCGCGAGCCCGGCTTGCGGCCGCAGCCACGGAGCTCTGGGATGTGCCCGCCGGCGAGGTCGCGTTCGAATCCGGCGTCGTCGTACACCACTCGAGCGGCAGGCAGGCCACGTTCGCACAGCTCGCCGCGCGCGCGGAGCGGATGCCGGTTCCCGAGGGTGTCCAGCCGAAGGAGCTTTCGGACTACAAACTGATCGGGGGGGCGCGGCTGCGCGTCGACTCGGTGCCGAAGATTCTCGGCACGACTCGCTTCACGATCGACGTGAGCGTGCCCGGAATGCTGACCGCGGTGGTCCTGCACCCGCCGCGGTTCGGCTCGAGGGTCGCGTCCGTGGACGACGCCGCGGCGCTGGCCGAGCCCGGCGTCACGGCGGTCGTGACTATCGACGAGGGCGTCGCCGTGGTCGCCGAGACGGTCGCGGACGCGCAGCGAGGGGTCCGAGCTTTGACCGTTGAGTGGAACGACGCCGACGCCGAGCGGCGCAGCTCCGCCGAGCTGCTGGCCGAGCACCTCCGCTTGCTGGAATCGGGCGAGCGGGCGGTGGTCGCGCGCGACGACGGCACCGCCGAGGCGGTGCTCGGAACGGCGCCGACGGTCGTCGACGCGACCTACTCGCTGCCATACGTCGCCCACGCCGCGATGGAGCCGAACAACGCGGCGTGTCGGATGCGCGAGGACGGAGTGCTCGAAGTGTGGGCGAGCACCGAATCGCCCGAGTACGCGCGGATGTCGGCCTCCGAGGCGGCCGGGACCGACAAGGACCAAGTCGAGGTCAATGTCACGTTCGCCGGGGGATCGTTCGGGCTGCACTCGAGCTCGGGGCACGATCCCATCGCCGAGGCGGTGCAGGTTGCCCGGGCACTCGACTGGAAGCATCCGATCAAGCTCCAGTCGCTGCGCGAGGAGGATTTCAAGAGCGGCCGCTACCGGGCGATGGCGGTGCACCGCGTGCGGGCCGCAGCCGACTCGAACGGGCGGCTCGCCGCCTTCCACCAGCAGATCGTCGCCGAACCGACGTCGGTGAACCTGCCGTTCGTGCGGGATGTGATGTTCACGAACGGGGTCGACTTCTTCACGACGACCGGCGCGGCCGACCCTCCGTACGCGTTCGAGAACTTCAAGCTCGAGTCGACGAACTTCGAGTCCGGTGTCCCGACGATGGTGTGGCGCTCGGTCGGGAACTCGCACACCGAGTTCGCGCGGGAGTCGGCGATCGATGAGCTCGCACTTGCGGCCGGCCGCGATCCCGTCGATCTGCGACGTGAGCTGCTCGCGGATAACCCGCGCACGCTCCGCGCGCTCGAGCTCGCTGCCGACATCGCCGGGTGGACCACGGCACCACCGGAAGGTCGCGCGCGCGGGATCACATGCTCGAGCTTCCTCAGCCACAGCGCCAACGTGACCGAGATCTCTCTCGATGCCCGCGAGCGTGTTCACGTCGATCGGATCGTGTTCGTGCTCGACTGCGGCATCACGATCAACCCGGACCTTGTCCGGGCTCAGGTCGAAGGCGGCCTCTTGTTTGGGCTGAGCGCCGCGGCATGGGGTGAGGTGGTACTCGGCGACGGAGGCGAGATCCTCACGCAGAACTTCGACCGGTACCCGATCGTACGGATGCGGTCCGTCCCGCAGATGGACGTCCACCTGATCGAGTCAACGGAGTCGCCGACCGGTGTCGGGGAGGTCTCCGTCCCGTCCGTCGCCCCGGCCCTGGCGAACGCAATCGCCGCGCTCACCGGCACCCGAATCCGCCAGCTCCCCTTCTTCAAGACGATGAAGATCTACTGAGAAAGGTCACAGCCATGCCTGACGTCACCATCACCCCCAGCGAGGACGGTCCTTACGTCGTTTCCGGCTCCGTGCTCCTGACCGCTCCCGACGGGCGCGTGATCGAGCATTCGGACCCGATGTCGATGTGCCGCTGCGGACACTCTTCCAATAAGCCGTTCTGCGACGGGACGCATGCCACGATCGACTTCGATGGAACCCTTGCGAACTGACCGGAGCGCGGTCGCGGCCGTTCGAGCCGAGCTCGCCCGCCGCGACCAACCGAAGGTGCCGAAGAAGCGCTCCGCCGTCGCCGATCCGACAGCGCGAGAGTTCCTGCGACGCGCGGACCCTGTCCTGCGGGAGCTAATCGACGCGCGCCCGGACTTCCATCCCCGGGCGTGGCTGGACGAGCTGCCCCCGCTTGATGCTTTCGGGACGCTCATCTTTCAGGTGGTCGGGCAACAACTGTCCGTGAGCGCGACACGGACGATTGTCTCGCGGCTGCAAGATCGGTTCGGCGGACGGATGCCGTCGCCGGAGGAGTTGCTTGCGGCCGACCCGCAGGAGCTTCGCGCGAGCGGCATGTCCAACCGCAAAGCCGCAACCCTTCGCGCGCTGGCGCAACGCTTTCTGGACGGCCGCCTGAACGACGAGACGCTCGGGCGACTGAGCGATGAGGAGATCGAGGCGGCGCTGACCGAGGTTCCGGGGATCGGGCCGTGGACAGCGCACGGCTTTCTGATCGTGGCTCTCGACCGGCCAGACGTGCTGCTTTCGGGCGATCTCGCGCTGCGCCGAGCCGTACGGAACGCCTACGGATTCGACCACCTGCCAAACCAGGACGAGATGGCCAAGCTAGCGGAGCGGTGGCGCCCGTACCGCAGCCTCGCGGTCAGCTACCTGTTCGCATCCGAGTTCTAGAAAGGAACATGATGCAACCAGAGGACGTTAAGAGCGTTGGGATCATCGGCGCGGGCCGCATCGGCAAGGTGATGGCCCAGATCGCGAGCCGTGCCGGCCGATCGGTCCTGATCTCCAACCGACACGGGCCGCAGTCGTTGGCCTCAGTCGTGCAGGAACTCGGCGACCGCGTGTCCGCCGGGACGGTCCAGGAGGCCGCAGCTGCGGATATCGTCGTTCTTGCCGTGATGTGGCCGGACGTTCCGAAGGCCGTCACCGGGCTGGACTGGGCAGGGCGAATCTTGATCGACCCGACCAACGACTTCGACCCCAGCGATTTGAACGGTCGCACATCAAGCGAAGTCGTCGCCGATCTCGTAGCGCCTGCCCGCGTAGTCAAGACGGCCAACATCCTGGAGGCCGGGTTGCTCGCCTCCGACCCGCGCCAGGCCGGCGGTCAGCGCGTCATGTTCTTGTCCGGTGACGACGCCGCCGCCAAGTCCGCGGTCCACGCGCTGCTTCAGGACGCCGGTTTCTTCGTCGTCGACCTCGGCGGCCTGCACGAGGGCGGCCAGATGCACCAGTTCGGCGGCCCCCTGGCTGGCCTCAACCTGATCCATCTCCCTTGAACTAGGGTCAGGCACGGGCTTGACCCCCTCGTCCGCACAGCAAGCCCGCCCCGGCACCGGTCACGACGAAAAGGCGCTCCAACGAGAGCAGATCGACGTCGCCAAGGCGCGCCGGAGCCTGCGCAACGGGCTGATCACGCTCGGACTGGCGATCGCCCTCGTTGTCGGACTGCTGCTCGCAGTCCCGGGCCTCAAGGGCGTGGCGACCACGCTGTCGAACATGAGTTCACAGTGGATTGCCGTCGCGGTCGTGCTGGAGGTTCTCTCGTGCGCCTCCTACGTGATCGCGTTCCTGCAGGTGTTCGATCGGGCGCCGCTGACCCTTGGGGCCGAGGTGGCTCTCAGCGAAGAGGCATTCGGGGCGGCGGTTTCGCTCGGGGGTGTGGGCAGTGTGGCCGTCGGCGGTTGGATGCTGGTCGAACGGGGCGCGCCGCCGCGGCGGGTGGCCGAGCGCTCGGCGGTGCTGTTCCTGTACACGAGCGCGATCAACGTGATCACGCTCGCTCTGGCCGGGGTGGGTCTGTTTCTCGGCCATCCGGGGACTCGCAACCTGCTGCTCGGCATCGTGCCGGCGGCCGTCGGCGCCGTGGTGCTGGGCCTGTTCCTGCTGCTGCCACGCTACGTCGACCGCATCGCCGGGAGGGTCGAACCCGGGCGTTTCCACACGCTCTTGACCGAGACGGCGGCCAGCGTACGCGACACCGAGCGACTGGTGTTCCACCCTGACTGGCGGATCGTTGGAGCGATCGGCTACCTGTGGTTCGACATCGCGGCGCTGTTCGCGTGCTTTGCCGCCGCTGGGCAGGTGCCACCGGTTGCCCCGGTGGTGTTGGCGTACCAGATCGGCTACCTGTCGAATTTCATCCCGGTGCCGGGTGGGATCGGCGTACTCGACGGCAGCCTGATCGGCATGCTGGTCCTCTACGGCGTTGGCGGGACGGTCGCCACGGCGGCCACGCTCGCCTACCGGGCGATTTCGCTGTGGGTCCCGTCCATTTGGGGCACGGTCGCATTCATCGTGCTGCAGAAGACCAAGAAACGGCCGATCGTTCTGCGAAACCCCCCCGAGGAAGTGACCGTCGGGTCGGACTGAGCTTGCACGCTAACAAGCGCCCCGGTTTCAAATCGAGCGGATCGCACCGCCGTCGAGCGGGATCATTGCGCCGGTGATGTAGGAAGCGGCGGGGGAGAGCAGAAACGCCGCCGCTCGCGCGAACTCTTCGGGCTCTCCGTACCGTCGAAGCGGGATGAGCTCGGACTGGCGGGCGCGCACCTCGTCGGGGTCACCACTCAGCGCATCGAATTCGCGGACGCGGTCGGTCGCGATCCGGACCGGCAACAGACCGTTTATCCGGACCCCGGATGGGCCGAAATCGTCGGCGAGCGTCTTGATCACCCCGGCGAGGCCTGGGAACAGCCCGTTGGAAATCGGGAGCCCAGCGAGCGGCACGCGAACGGACGCGGCGAGCACGAGCACGATCGAACCGCCCGTGCCCGTCGGGCCGAGCCCGGCATCGTGCTTGCTGTGGTCCGCCAGATCCGCCGCGAGAACCCGGGCCAGCCGGACCGCACCGAGGAACACGCTCTCGAACGCCGACCGCCATTGCTCATCCGTAGTGCTTGAAATCGTCCCCGGTGGCGTTCCGCCCGCACTGATCAGCGCGCCGTCGAGGCGGGAGAAGCGCTCTCGGGCAGCCCCAATCAGCCGCCCCGGCGTAGCGGGATCGCCGTTATCTGCGACGACCCAGGTCACATCGCCGCCCGCCGCGCCATTCTGTGCAAGACGACCGGCGGCCGCGGATGCCGTGGTTTCCCGCGGGGAGCTGAGCACGATCCGAGCCCCTTCCCCGACAAGAGCCTTGGCCGCGGCGAACCCAAGGCCACGGCTGCCCCCAGTTACGAGATACACCCTGTTATTCAGTCCGAGATCCATGCGACAAATCCCCCCAGTGCGTTTGGGCTCGTCGGATCCTCGAACGTGCAAGGCTGCGCGCGCGAGGCGGTCAAGAAGCGCCAGCAAGTATGAGCCCGACGCCTAAGGCCGTGCGGGAGCACCCGAGCGATGAACCCATTCGATCTCGCGCGTGTGGAGACGCTTATCCGCGCCGACCACAAGCTGCTACCTGCTCCCGGCGTTGGTTGAGTGATCCGGCGTGTCTTATCTGCAAGCGATTGTCATTGCGCTCGTTCAGGGCGTCACCGAGCTGTTCCCGGTTTCGAGCCTGGGGCACTCGGTGATCGTTCCGGCGTGGTTCGGTGGCAGCTGGAACACGCTCGTCACACAATCCGCCCAGGCCAACAGCGCGAGCTCGTTCTACCTTGCGTTCGTCGTCGCTCTGCACGTCAGCACCGCGCTGGCGCTGCTGTGGTTCTTCCGCGCGGACTGGATCCGCATCGCGGGAGGGTTCATCCGCAGCGCCCGCCGCAGCCTCCGCGACCGTGAGTTCAGCACCCAGGGGTCCGACGAACGGCTGGCGTGGCTGATTGTGATCGCCACGATCCCCGTCGGCCTGGCCGGCCTGTTGCTCGAGCAAACGTTCCGCACGATCTTCGCCAAACCACTCGCGGCGAGCATCTTCCTGGTCATCAACGGATTGATCCTCCTCGCCGGCGACCGAGCACGGCGTCGTGCGGAGCCGGCGGCCACGGCGGCCGCGGGTTTGACGCCACGCGCGAGGATGCCGATCGCTGGCGGGTCCCCCGAGCTTGACGCGCACGCCGCTGCAGTCACTCCCTCGTTTCGCGGCCCGCGGTCTGCCGAGGACCTGGCTGAGGCCTATGCGTCGGACGCGCGCGTTTCCCGACTTCCGTTTCGCGCCAGCCTGTCTGTCGGCCTGCTGCAGGTGCTCGCGCTGCTACCGGGCATGAGCCGCTCGGGGGTGACGATGGTCGGGGGGCTATGGCGCGGGCTTGACCACGAGGACGCCGCCCGCTTCGCGTTCCTCCTCGCCACGCCGCCGATCCTCGCCGCGGGCCTGCTCAAACTCCCCACGCTCTTCGGGCCGGCAGGCGCGCACATACACGGCCAGGTCGCCGTCGGCATGGTCGTCACCGGCGTCGCGGCCTACGTCTCGGTCCGCTACCTGGTGCGCTACTTCCGCACCCGCACCCTCCGCCCGTTCGCCGTGTACTGCATGGCCGTCGGCACGGCGAGCATCGTGCGATTCGCAGTCCTCTGATCTCCTCGGCACCGGCCCGCCCAGACTCGTCCGCGTCGCCCTGCTTCGTCGGTGAACAGGCGTCTCCGCGCGGCGCACGCGGTGTTCGCTAGGAAACAACCACCTTGGGGTTGGCTGTGATCCCGCGCCGCCGGTCCTACCTTTTGGTTATGGCGAGATGGAGACGCCATGTCCAATGAACGACAAGTGATGGAGCGGACATTTATTGCACGCTCCGCGGGCTCCGTCTAACCCGCCCGGCACGGCGGGGTTTGCTCTCCTACGCAGTGGCGTTGACGATGTAACTGAATATGTAATGGGAAGCCGGCGCGGAGAGCGTCTGAACTCCCGACATTGCTGATGATCGTGCTCGCCGGCTCGCTGCATCAGGCGATCAGTATCCCGACAGTGCAGGCAACCCAGACGGCGGACCACAGCTTGACAGCACGGTGTTTCACACGAGTGGGTCGGGCAACACGATCTCGATCAGCGCCGACACGATCCGTCTCGGTCATCCCCTGGGGATCAACCGATTTCACTTCACAGGTCGCGCCGGCGGTCACAAGCTCGGGCTCGGTCGTTACCTGCTCGTCGCCATCACGCTCAACTCGGTCGGAGCCGGCCCTGCGGTCACGGTGGGCTTTTGCGTCAAAGCCCGCCGAGCTGGCCCGCCTCAGCGCTCGCCGCCCCGACGCCGGGCGTTGTTCCTAGCTCGAAACGGTGACGCGGCGCTTGTCCGGCGCTCGTCGGGCAAGGCAGATCATCCGGCGGGGGGTCGTCCACCAACCATCGCGTCCCCGGGCGCGCGAACCGACGCCACCGCAGTGACCCGGTCATGAGGATGAGAGACACCCCGCCGAGGACAAGATCGGCGAGCATGGTAGTCACCTGGGTACCAATGCCGAACCCGAGCACGGTCGATGCCGTGGTGGGAGCGAGGGCAGCGACGAGGATTGCTTGCTGGGGGCCTGCCCCACCCGGGGTGAGCGGAACGGCCCCCGCCACGAGTTGCACGGCGATGACCAGGAGCGCCGCCTGGAGGCTCGCGGGCACATGGAAGGCGATCAGGAACCAGTAGGTCGAAGCAACGCGCAGCATGCAGCCGAGCGCCTGCCACGACACCACCCCGCATAGGTATCCGGCGGGGTGGGTGAGAACGGCCAGGCCGATCCGGGCCTCGCGCAGCAGCGATCGGATCCTCGCCCGATGCCGAAATGCGAGCCCGCAGCCCGCCAGAGTCCCAGCAACCGCGGCGAGCCCTGCGATCACCGGATGCTGTCCGAGCGGGCCCGGGAATGCTGCGCCGCCCACCGCGTCGGGACCGGCGGCGATCAGAAACGCGATCGCGATCACGGCCGTGAGGGACGTGTCGAAGACGGACTCGGCGATCAGGGTCGATACCAGCCCAGTAAAGCTAGAGCTACTAACGCGGCTCCGCAGCAAACCGAGCCGGACCAGCTGACCAGCCCGGGCAGGCACGCACGCGCCGACGCCTGTCCCGGCCAGGAACGCTCCCAGCGCATGCCGGAAGCGCGGCCGGTCCGTCGGATATGCGGCGCGGACGATGTTGTGCCACGCGCGGGCCCGCACGCCCAGTTTGGCGAGGTGCAACGCGAGCGCCACCGCCAACGGGATCAGCGAGACCTCTCCAAGCTTGCCGACCAGCATCTCCCCTTGGTGGAACAGCGCCCCCAGCTCGACGACAAACGACCGCACGCCACTTAACGGCCCGCGCGGGCCGCTTGTCGCGCGTCCCGGGGGCAAGACGTCCGATCCGTGTACCTGACCCACCGCGTTCTCGCGGTGGTCAGCGCGCGCAGAGCCTCCGGCGCCAGGCGCAGGCCGAACGCCCCGGCAGTACGACGGCACACAACACGCCGGCCCATGCGACGTCAGCTCTGATCTCGCCAGCGTCGATCCCCGGGGCGGTCACGCTGACCGGCACGCCTGGTTCATCGTCGAGACCACACGGTCTAGTTGCGTCGGGCGCCGATGTCGCGGACATGACGCTTGAGACGATGCCGGGCCTCCGCCTCGACCTGGCGCTTCCAGCGTTCTGTTCCCCATTCGGGAACCTGAGGCTCGCGCTCCGGCCTCGTGCGGGTCGTTGGGCGCCCGGTCGTAGCCGGAGCTGCCCTGAGCGGCCGATGACGCAACGACCACTTCTGGCGAATGTCTTCGTGCACGGCTGCTCCTTTCATCTAGTGATCACGTGTCGGCTCCGCACCCGATCGGAAAGAAGCGAAGCGCCAGTATGCCTTCGCGTGTGCTCGATCCGCCGCCCGGTATTCGCAACGCGGAGCGCGGGTGAGGGTCCGTCTGCGTCTGACCGGGCCAGTCGGGAGCCGTGTCCACAGTGTCGCTTGTGAGTGGTCAGCCTGGAATGGGGGAGGGCCCCCATTTCCGTTTCGTCCACCGGCTTCAGCCCCTGTCGCTCGATCCTTGGTGGGAGCGCCGCCGCTTCAACGTCGCGTACCGCGCGGATCAGTCTAGGGGGTGGGCCACGGGCGAATTGGGGGTGCGACCCCATTACTGGTTGGTGCTAGGCCTGCGACCCTCGCTCTTGTCCGAGCGTTGACGTTCATGACTGTTCCCACGAGTAAAGGATTGGTTGGCAAGTGGAACTCATCCCGCACATAGCCACACTGACGGATCTCGGAAAGGGGCTCGGGTTCGGGCTCTCGCTCGGTCTCGCCGCGTTTGGGTCGGCGATCGGCATCGGCCTCATCTTCTCGTCGGTGATCAACTCCACCGCGCGGCAGCCAGAGGCGAAGAACGACCTCCAGCCGCTGATGTGGGTGGGCTTGGCCGTCACGGAGGCGATCACGTTCTTTGGACTCACGGGCGGACTGATGGTCCTGTTCCTGGTCTGAGGTGTCGATGCTTTTCTCAACCCGCAAGCGGAGGGCTGTAGGAGTGACGCTAGGCGGGGAGAAGCGCCCTGACCAGCTGGAGCAGCTGAAGGAGCCGGCGGATTCCATGACGATGAAGGCCAAGCCGGGGACGATTCGCGTCGTCCGCTGGCTGTGCGAAACATGGGCTGAGGTGGAGTACCTCCAGCGTCGCCAAATCGAGTTGCAGATGGACGCGCGGTCGCTTCGGGTCCCTTGGGAGATTTCGAGCGCCGAAGCGCTCGACGCAATCTACGCGCTGCCGGCGCGCGAGCCCCACCACGGACTCGAGTAGCGCGTCCACCACCACCGCCGTCGCAGCTACGACATCGCGACCGTTCGGCGAGCACGGGTCGCGAGCGTCGCTCGTCGCGAAATCGCTATCCCCAAACGCGCGCCGGCACCGCGGGGTTTCCTGAACGAATCCGGAACCGAGCCAAAATGCCCGGGCTTGGCCAGAACCGCGCCCGGTTGTGGAAAACCGTACGCGTTCAGTCCGTGGGTGTTGGAGTCGGTCAGGCCAGCTGGGGTATGGGATCGCCGCGGCTTTGGGCGGTGAGTAGCTGGTCGAGGTATTCGAACAGGGAGCGGTGTTGTAGGCGGCATGTGATCGAGGCGGATAGCAGCCGCTCGATCCTGTGTTCGCCGGAGCTGACGCCCAGCGACGGGCGGACGCCTGCGGCCCGAGCGATGGACGAAGCCATCGAGCTCGCGATCGAAGGCCGGTCGCCCTACCCGGAGACCGCCGCGTTCATCGACGCCGAGGCGCCTGGAGCTGTTGAGGCGATCAAGAAGGCCGCGGACGAAGGTCGCGCACTCGTGCTCGCGTACGCCGACGGCAGCACAAGGGTGTTGCGGGCAGAGCCCGTTCCTCGGTAGTTCGCCGAATCCTTCGCTCAGGTCGATCGTCGGCAAGCCGCGCAAGCGGATCGTCGCCAAGGAAGTCGTGAGCCAGCTCGGTGACTGGGAGGACCACGTGTTGCCGGGGACCACGTCCTTCGTCGTCGAGATGCCCCCCGGACACCTCTCGACGCGCGACATCGCCCGCTATGGCCGCCATCCTGCACTCGCTCACAGGTCATCGGGCCTCGTCGCACCGGCGCAGCACGGTCACCAGCAATTCGCTCGCAGACATGGCCGCTCGCGCCGGGTAGGTTCTGCGTCGTGGATTGGCTGGCGAATACGAGGAACACGCCGGCGTTTCTCGCGGTGGCAATGTTGGTGTGGTTCGGCGTGGTGCTTGGGTGCGCGATCCTCGCTGGAGAGCTGCTCGAACTGGCGGAGCGAGCGAACGGAGCGACATCGATCGACAGCTCAATCACCTCGCGGATGGT
Source organism: uncultured Solirubrobacterales bacterium (assembly GCA_963849675.1). Lineage (GTDB taxonomy): Bacteria > Actinomycetota > Thermoleophilia > Solirubrobacterales > Solirubrobacteraceae > Palsa-465. Next base: position 932,160 of record CAWKIW010000004.1, read on the forward strand.
CGCGCACCGGACCGACGCTCTGACGGCGTTCGCACGCGCCGGCTCGACCGTGGGAAGCCAGAAGGTCCTTGCGCCCCTGGTCGGCGTCGTCACGGTGCCGCTCGTTGGACGTCGCCGGCTCGTGCCGGCCACCTTCCTGGTTGTCGCATGGGGTGGAGCGCTGCTCCTTTACACCCTGACCAAGGCGTTCGTGAACCGGCCGCGTCCGCCGAGCGACATCTGGTTGACGACGGCTGGCGGCTCATCGTTCCCCTCGGGTCATGCCACCCAATCACTCGGCACGTTCGTCGCGCTCGGCACTCGTCGGTGCGGCCGTTCTCACGCGGGCGCGCCCGGCTGCGTAGCGCTCGCGATCGTCCTTGACGCCTGGGTTGGATGGTCCCGGGTGTACCTCGGAGTCCACTGGGCAACCGACGTCGTCGCAGGCTGGCTGATCGGGACCGTGTGGGTTGTGACCGTCGCATCGCTGGGCGCGCGGGCCAGGGCGCCTCGGGAGCAGCGACACGATGCGCGGCCGCCCGAGATTCACGGAATCAGTAGCTGAAGATCAGGGCGTCTTTATCAGCGCAAGCACATACCCCGACCGCGTACGAGGGGCGTTGAGCCAGACCGTGCTCTGCCTAGAGTAGGTACGGATTGGGCATCGGCGGCTCGCTCACAGCTCTCAGTTTCGTCCAGAAGGGAAGCAGGACCGGCGAACTGCCGGTCGTCTGCCGGCGGGAGCCGCGTATGCCGAGCGCACGAATCGTGGATCAGCGGCGGCCGCGAGAACACGGTCGACGCGACTTCTGCAACCGTGGGAGGGTGTCGCATAAAGAATCGCCGTTGTTGGAGGCACACAACCAGCCGAAGCGCCCCGCGCGAACTTTGGCGATTCAGCTGACATATATGTGGCTCCATCGCCAAAGTTCGGCCCCCCGGCTACGGGTCATGCGTCAGTATTTGTTAGTGGATCACAACCAGTTTCCGGTGGCTCAGCTTTATGCGACACTCTGGTGGCATAGCGATCGTCCGGAACCGACCGTCGCGGACCGCTCCTTGGTCACCAAAGCAGCGGCGCGAACCCGGCCGAGCAGAGCACAAGAGCAGTCGTCAGGTCAAGGGCGCGCTGCGCCATCAGAGATACGCGCGGGCTGCCGACGGCAGCCACCGTCTCTTCCCTCACGAGCAAGAGCCGGTCTACGCAACGCACTGCCCATCGGTTCATGATCTCCGAGCGCGCGGCCGACCTCATCCAGCAGGCCGGCCGCACGCATGGGGCCGCCGCGGGCCTCGCGTCGAACCGTCAGGAGACGAAGTGACACTGCTGGGTGACGTAGTGGCGCCAGTCGTCAACGTACAGGCGAGCGCAGGCGCTGCCGCGCGGCGCGCGCCAGTTCAGCGTGTACTTCCACTGGCCAACGTGACTACAGCCCCAATGCACGCTGCTCTTCACATCCCAGCTTCCGTAACCATACGTGAACTCGATCGAGGAGTCGCATAGATTGCCGATCGAGCCGAAATTGGCGCCGTCCCAGGCTATGAACAGACCCGAGCCCGAGATGTAGTGCGCCAACTGGCCGCCGGGGATCGTGTAACCATCGATGGTACGCGTCCCGAAGTACTGGATTCCGTACGCCGACGCTTGACTACTTGCTGGCACGGCGAGCGCAAGCGTCGCGGCGAGCGCGCCGCCGAGCGCAAGGCGGCGCACGCGAACCCGAGCCTGCGTGAGGGAAACAGACATCCCTAACCTCCTGAATTGAGTTGATCCACTGACTAGCCGAACGCAGCCTAGGCGGGAACACCGCTGTGTCAACGAGTGTCACGACCGACGGTCCGTGCTCGACGCGATGCCGAATCTGATGCTCCAATGAAGACGACGCCGGCAAGCCCACGCTTATTCCATCTCCCGGGACGATTCACCCGGTGTCGTCCCCGGCGAACACTCGCTCGCGCACGTAGCCGATCACGGCGGCGTGCAGCCGAGAGCGCGTTCGCGATCACCCACGCCCCCGGGAGCATCCGCCGTGATGCCCTGCCCCGCGTCCGCGCGCTCACCTACAAGCCAAGCATGAGCTCCTTCTCACCACGATGATCGAGCGCGTCAAGTGCCGCGCCCCTGCCTAGCCGCGCCGCGCGGAGAGACGAGCAGCCGCCCACACACTCCGCGGCTCCCCCGGCGCTCGACGAGTCGGCGGCGATACGCTCGACGGACCGCGCCGCCGCCGACGACTGCCTTCGCCGCCCCGGCCTGAGCGCGGAACGCGCCCGCGAGGTCTTCTCCTTACAGGACAAGGAGCAGTGTGGCGTCAATGCTGCTGCTCGTCCGTTCGGGAAGCGCGGCGCCGCGAGCCGGCGGTCGCATGTCGGCAGCCGCTGGTTGTGCGGAGCCCACAATCCGGCGATGGGCGGCGATCACGACCACGCACGCGACGCGGCTACCGAAACCGTGGCATTGTGATCACGCCGACTTGGACCTCCCCCGGTTTGCGTGACACCGGGATCCGCGGCGCGGTGATCGCGTTCGTCACGGAGCGATCGTACCGGCGGCGCGCCTGGCTCCTCCTCGTGGGCGATTCAGAAGTTCGACCGGCGACGTAGGCGAGCAGGAGCCGACGTGTGCTTTGAGGGCTGAGTGCCTGCAGCCGAGTGGACCGGAGCTAGCGACGGAGCCGCCTCCGGCCCGCGCGACTCATCTCGTGCGACACCGCGAAGCCCGGCCCTCCTGATCGCGGGATCCAGGGCGGACGCGAACGGCCGGGACCCTGGGCGCTGCCCCTGGAGATCTGGCTGCGTCGCCCGCGCTGCCACTCCTCGGCCCCAGCGCGCTGATGACTGAGATGTCGCCAAAGACGTCCTGTGTCAGCCATCGTGAGTAGCGGTTGGCGGCTCACTGTCAAGCGCCGCGCGTTCGGGCCGGCCTTCGGGTGACGGTCTCGCCGGCCATCCGCTGAGTGCCGGCGAGGTTCCGGGCCGCACGCCCGACGGCGTGGGAATCATCACCAGGACGTGGTCGCTGGAGGCCGCTGTACCGACGCCGCCACCCCTTCGCGTCGAACTAGCAATGAGATGGGAGATTTTGAGCGATTGCGTGAGATCTGCCCGTACCTTGCGCTTGACAACGCCAAGTTCGATCATTATAAGATCGTCCAGCGTCACAGACGCCGCAACCGAAGAGCTCTGCGGAGAGGTCCCGCGCCGCTCGGCTCGCCGCCCTCGGAAACGCGCCTCCGACGCCGGTCACTTGGCCATTACGAGGAGAGAGAGGACGGACTTATGTCTTGGATGCGGCTGCGTGTCACGTTGTCGGTCTGCTGTCTGTTCGCAGCTGGAGGCGTCGTAAGCGCTGACGCCCACGCACGTTCGCCGAGGTCTGGCGGCGCCAGGGCCCGGTCGTATTCGCGCTCGCGAGAATTCGGGAGGTCGGCGGCGTTGACGGCCGGCTCGCTCACCACCGACCAGGCGGCCGATCCGCTCGGCATCGACACCGCGACTCCGCAGCTGGGATGGCTGATCAATTCGAGTGCAAGCGGCGTCTCGCAGCGCCGTTACGAGATCCGTGTCGCGACGGACGAGCGCAGCCTGGCCAGCGGGCACAACCTCGTCTGGGACTCCGGTCAGGTCAGTTCCCGGCGGTCATTCGACATCTCATACGCCGGTTCAGCGCTCACGTCCCAGACCCGCTACTACTGGGAAGTCCGGGTGTGGGACAACCACGGCAACCCCTCACAGTGGAGCCGCCCGGCCTGGTTCGAGACCGCCTTCCTCGATTCGTCCCAGTTCCAGGGCAGTTGGATCGGTGACGCCAACTCGACCTCGCCGACCGGACCCGAGTTGCTGCTGCGCAAGGCGTTCGCGCTCGGCAACGCGCCGATCAACAGGGCGCGCCTGTACGTCTCGGGCCTGAGCTTCCCGTACACCGACATCGACGGCCATCCGGTCAGCAGCAACGTGCTCGATACCGCCTTCACCGAGTACGGAAAGAGCAGCCCCTGGCAGGTGGAGCAGGGCTCCCTGCACGCCGCGGGCGGCGAGATCGGGATCCTGAAGCAGGGCACCGACTGGACCGACTACACCATGAGCTTCGACACCACGCCGGTCGCCAACCAGGCCGGCTGGGTCGTCCGCGCTTCGTCAGCCAACACCCTCTACCTGCTGATCCTGGACACGAGCGACGACACCGTCGGGCCGGCCAACTCTCTGCAGGAGGTCGTCGACCACAACGGCTTCAGCACCATCAAGAACGTCGCGCTCCCGTTCACCGTCTCGGCCGGCACCCAATACGCGGTCAGCACGACCGTCTCCGGGACGTCCGTAACCACGTCGATCAACGGCACACGGGTGGCGTCCTTTGACGCCACCGACGTCCCGGGCGGCGGCATCAGTGCCGGCACCGTCGGCTTCCGCGAGGATAGCGGCGGCGCGGAGCAGGCGGACTTCAAGGACCTGAACGTGACCTCCTCGACGGGCGCCACGCTCTTCTCCAGCGCGCTGGACCAGGAGAGCGATCTGGACGCGTTCTTCGCTCCCGGGACCAGTGGCTCAAGCGTCGACTACAGGACCTTTGACGTGACGCGGCTGCTGCACCCCGGCAACAATGCGCTCGCGGTCAGCCTCGGCAACGGCTTCTACGCCGGCGGTGCCGACGACTACCCGACCAGTGGCGAGCCGTGGCAGCCCGCCCAGCCAAAGCTGAAGCTGGAGCTGGCGGTCTGGTATGCCAACGGCACGAGGAGCACGGTCGTGAGCGACGGCTCCTGGAAGGTCACGACCGGTCCGACCACCTCGAACACGCCGGCGTTCGAATCCTATGACGCCCGGCTCGAGCAACCGGGATGGACGGCGGTGATGTTCGACGACAGCGGCTGGGACGACGCCTCCGTCCTGGCGGCGCCCGACGCGGTGCTTCGCGCCGAGACGATCCCGCCGGTGAAGGAGACCGCCACTATCAAGCCGGTGAAGGTCACCGACGTCGGGACCAGCCTGCCGGTGCCGTCATTCACCGATTCACCAACGCCCGACTGGATCTGGAACACCCCGAACTCGAGCGGCAACGCGGCGAGCGGCACGATTTATCTGCGCAAGACGTTCACCACGCCGGCGGGGGCCACGCAGGCGGTTTTGCGAATCAACGTCGATAACGAGGAGGTGACGTACGTCAACGGCACGCAAGTCGCGTCTGGCAACGACTGGACGACGTCACAGACCGTTGACATCACGAAGGACCTCAATCCTGCGGGACAGACGAACGTGATCGCCGTGGCGGCGACCAACGTGGGCGAGGGCCCCGCCGGCGTGATCGCCGCGGTTCAGATCGATGGCAGCAGCCCGCAGAGGATCGTCACCGACACGAGTTGGAAGGCGTGGCCCGCGTCAACGGCGAACCCGCCGGTGTCAGCAACCCCGCCGGCCAGTAACTGGAACACCGTCGGATTTGACGACTCAGCGTGGGAGAACGCGTTCTCCGCGGGCGCTTACGGGATCTCCCCCTGGGGCAGCGTACAGCCGCCAGTGCCGCCCGGCAAGGTCTATGACTTCGGGATCACCACGTCAGGGTGGGCCCGGATCACGCTGCAGGCGACCGCCGGCACGGAGGTCGATATCCGCTACTCCGAGCAACTCAACTCCGACGGAACCGTCGCCAGCGAGGGCGCCAATGCCCAGACCGACACCTATATCGCCAAGGGCGGCGGCCCGGAAATCTACGAGCCGAAGTACGGCTGGAAGGGCTACCGATACATCCAGGTCTGGACCCCGTCCGGGGCCGACCTGCAGATCGACTCGATCGAGGGCATCGTGGTGCACACCGACCTGGCCGCCGACGGGAGCTTCACCAGTTCGAGCAGCCTGTTGAACACGATGCACGCGGCGATGGTCAACACGATCCTGAACAATCAGTACTCCTACGGCAGTGACACACCGGTGTACGAGAAGGGAGGCTGGACCAACGACAACGGCGATTACGCCACGTCGGAGATGGACAACTTCGACGCCGAGCCGTACTACGACCACATGATGCAGAACTTCGATGACTCCCAGGATCTGTCGGGCAACATCGGGTTCCTCGTGCCCACACCGCCGGGGGACGATCAGGTCGACCCGCTGTGGGGTGGCTCGTTCCTGCTGCTGGAGTACGACATGTACCAGCACTACGACAACCTCGCCGTGATCCGGCGCGATTACTCGCATATGGCAGCCTACATCGATGACCTGGCTGCCCAGATCGCACCGTCGGGCGACATCTACCAGGGCACGACGTTCGGCGATTGGTCCGTCCCTCCCAACGACCCCAACCCGCCATCGAGCGAGATGCTCGGCAGCATGTTCCTCTACCGCGAGAGCATGGATCTCTCGATCATGGCCAGGGCGATCGGCAACCCGGCGGACGCGAGCAAGTACGCGAGTCTCGCCGCGGACATCCGCACGGCCACCAACAAGACGTTCTACGACTCGACCAACCATCAGTACATCGACCCGGTCGGACTCGTCTCGCACGCGGAGGGAGGACCGAACGGCGCGATCACCTCAACCGCCTACGATCAGACCGCCAACGTGTTCGGCCTGGCGTTCGGCCTCGCTCCGAACGGAGACCAGCAGGCGATCGCGGACGGTCTCGCGGCCAATGTCAAGGCGTTGGGGAACCACCTGGCCACTGGGGCCAACGGGTCGAAGTACATCCTGCCAATGCTGACCAAGTACGGCTACGGCGACTTGGCCTACCTCGTCGCGACCAATCCGACCGCTCCCGGCTGGGGGCAGTGGTTCCTGCAGTGCGGCGCAACGACGATGTGGGAGGCGTGGGAAGACTCATCCTGCGACACAGCCCGCTCGCACGACCACGCCTTCATGGGCACGGTCGACGACTGGATGTTCGCCGACGTGGCCGGGATCCAGTCGACCTCCCCGGGGTTCCGGAAGGTCGCCATCGCGCCGAGCGCGGTGGACGAGCTCACCTCCGCATCTGGCGATGAGGCCACCCCGCGCGGGCCCGTGAGCTCCAGCTGGACCCGTCACGGCAGCCGCTTCGCCCTGACTGTCCACGTTCCAGTGGGCTCCACTGCGACCGTCTGCGTCCCGGCAGCTGGTGCCGCCTCGGTGACAGAGGGCGGAGCCCCGGTGGCCCACGCGGTCGGAGTGACCGTCACCGGCATGCAGGGCTCATGCCTGCAGCTCAAGGTCGGCTCGGGCAGCTACCGCTTCGGCTCGCAGCTGTCCTAGAGAACGGGCGGCGCGCTCACCCTCGCGTGTTCGCGTGAGGGTGAGCGTGACCGTCCGCGCGGCGCGTGCGACGGCCGGCCCCAGCTCGCGTGCGCCCCGCCTAGCGACGATCGTCGCGCATCAACCGTCCTGCGGGTGGCGTCGTGGGGCCCAAGCAGCGCCGGCTCAATCGAGGTGGAAGATCTCCTCGATCTGCTCGCCGGCGGTATCGGGCCGCTGATCCTGTCGGAAGCTCGAAGAATGGCGCCATTTCCGACTGCCAGCGAGCGTTGATTTCCGTCTGCTCCATGGCATGTTGCGCCGCGGAGAAGTTCTCGCATTCGAGGTAGCCGACCAATAGCCCGTCCGGGCGCAAGAAGAGGGAGTAGTTGCGCCAGCCGCTCTCGCGTAGGGCCGCCAGCATCGGCTCCCAGACGGCGCGATGCCGCGCTCGGTATTCGTCGAGCCGGTCGGTCTTGACTCGCAGTAGGAAACAGACGCGCTCCACCGCGATCTACTGAGCCACTGCGACGCGGGGCCGTCTCAAACCTTGGTCACGTCGACGCCAGCCGATTCCAGCGGCGGACGCCCGCGCTTCGGCGGATCGGCTAGGAAGGCCACATTGACCGAGGACGCCGGGAACGATGACGTTGAGACCATGCTCTTCGAACTTGTGCGTGTCGGCAACCAGCGAGACAGCTCGAGAGTGGCTGATCATGGCGCGCTTGACCTCGGCTTCGAGTGAGTCGGGGTCGGTCAGATGGCCCTCCCGCTCGATGCCCTTGCAGGAAAAGATCACGCGATCGGCAAAGAAACTCTCGATCGTGCGCAGCGCCTGGGCCCCGACGAAAGATTGGGTGAGCTTGCGGTAGCTGCCGCCGAGGCCGATGAGCTCGACCTGCGGCGCGTCCGCCCCCCCGATCAGAGTCATTAGGGGTAGACGAGTTCGTGAGCAGCGTGACGCGGAGTCCGCTCTCGAGGATCTCGCGAACCACGTAGTAGGAGGAGGAGGAGCAGTCGACGAAGATCGTCTCGCCTGGCTCGATCGTCTCGACGACTGCCCGTCCGAGCCGACGCTTGGCCTCGACGTCCTGCCCGACACGGCTTTGGAACGAATCCTCGTGTGCGGCGAGCTCGGGCAGTACGGCTCCACCGTGGGTGCGGCGGGCGTGTCCGCCCTCGGCGAGGAGCGCGAGGTCGCGGCGAGCGGTCATCGGCGAGATGTCGAATGCCTCTTCTACGGCGCCGACGCTCACGCTCCCCTCGTCGCGAAGCATCTCGAGGATGAGACGCCGTCGCTCGGCCGGGACCACGGCCCGCTTTCCGTTTGAGCTCTTCTCACGTAAGCAGTTTCGCACACAATCGATCGCTCGGAAAAGGGCCGTTGATCCCGGCGCACCGAGCGCGGGACGCGGCCGCGGCATGCAGTGAGAAGGCGTGAGACATCTTCCCTTAAGTGTTTGTTTTTGTGCCCTTGACATCGCAAGTCGTGGTTTGCTTTGATCGTTCTTGTTCGTTTGCTCTGAGGGAGTGGATGGTGCCAGAGGCCCGTGGAGGAGGGACGCCCCTTCCCCAACGGTGTTGCGTCGTCGCGACGCGACGGCACCTGGTGACACCCGCGGATTCGATGAACGGTCACATCCACCGGTCTTCTCATCACAGGAGAGTGTCGTCATGCAGGATGTCGTGAAAGGCGCTGTGCGTTCTCGCCGCGCCCGTTGGTCGTTCGCCGCCGTCGCGGTGATCGCGGCATTCGGTCTTGCCGCGTGCGGGTCCTCGAAGAGCTCATCCTCGACGCCCAGCGCGTCCTCGGCGAGCAGTTCAACCTCATCCAGTGGAGGCTCGCATCGAGCTCGAGCAGCGGCGGACTCAAGACGGGGCTGAATGTCTACGTCATCCCCAAGAACCTCGGCAACAACTACTTCACCGTCGCGGACAGCGTGGGTAGCGGTGGCGCACTCGCCGCCCTGCAGGCGCTCGGCGAGAAGGGAACTGAGACCAGCGGCTCCACGGCGACGGCGGCGTCGCAGCTCCCGGCGATCCAGTCAGCTATCGCAAAGGGTGCGAATGCCTTGATCGTCTCGGCAACCGATCCGACGGCGCTTTGTCCGACGCTGAAGTCAGCGATGGCGCGCGGTATCACGGTCGTTACCTACGACTCCGACGCTCCTACCTGCCGAAGCCTGTTCGTTAACCAGGCATCTACGGCCGCGATCGGCACGAGCGAGGTCGATCTACTCGCCAAGCAGCTCAACGACACGGGTGACATCGCGATCGTCTCGGCGGCCGCGTCGGCGACGAATCAGAACGCGTGGATCGGCTATATGAAGACAGGAGCTCAAGAAGTACCCCAAGATGCACCTTGTCTCGACCGTGTACGGGAACGACGATCCGACCACCGCCAGTCAGGTGACGACCGGGCTCTTGCAGAAGTACCCCAATCTGAAGGGGATCATCTCGCCGACGACGGTTGGTATCCTCGCCGCCGCCGGCGTGCTCGACACTCCGCAGTACCGCGGCAAGGTCGCTTTGACCGGTCTTGGCACCCCCCTGTCGATGAAGAAGTTCGTCGACGACGGAACGGTCAAGGAGTTCGAGCTCTGGAATCCGGCAAAGCTCGGTTATCTCGCGGCCTACGCCGCGGTCAACCTCGCTTCCAAGAAGATCACCAACGCCAGCGGTCAGTCGTTCACCGCGGGCAAGCTCGGGACATACACCGTCGGCTCTGATTCGTCGATCCTGCTGGGACCGCCGCAGGTGTTTGATAAGTCGAACATCAACCAGTTCAAGTTCTAAACAACCTCCTCCCGGTCACAGATGGGCTGCTGTGTACGCAGCAGCCCATCTTGGCCACCCCTCAAACCATGCCACCTTCCTCTTCAGACATAACAGACGGCGCGAACGATCCGGAGCCCGCAGAAGCAACCGACGGGCGCGCCACGGGGCGAGCCGACACCGGTCCTGTCGCTGCAGGGCGCCGCGAAGGCGTTTGCCGGTGTGCATGCGCTCGAGGGTGTCTCGCTTGATCTTTACGCCGGCGAGGCTCACGCCCTCGTCGGCGAGAACGGCGCCGGCAAGTCCACCCTGGTAAAGATCCTCGGCGGCGTCCACCAGCCGGACGTGGGCGTGCTGCTCATGGATGGGCGCGAGATCGTGCTCGGCGGGACCGCGGATGCGCGCGCCGCAGGGATCGCGGTGATCTACCAGGAGCCGACGCTGTTCCCAGACCTCTCAGTCGCGGAGAACGTGTTCATCGGCCGACAGCCGTTGCGGAGCGGCCGACGGATCGACTACAGGGCGATGGACGCCGAGGTGAACCGGATCTTTGAACGACTCGGTGTCCAGATGGATCCCGATCGCATCGCCCGAGGTCTCTCGATTGCCGAGCAGCAACTCGTCGAGATCGCCAAGGCCCTGTCGAGCGAGGCCAAGGTCCTGATCATGGATGAGCCGACCGCGGCGCTCTCGCCGGTCGAGGTCGAGCGACTGTTCCGGATCGCGGAGACGCTTCGTGGGGAAGGTGCCGCCATCCTCTTCATTTCACACCGCCTGGAGGAGGTATTCGCGCTCTGTCAGCGGGTCACGATCCTCCGCGACGGCAAGCTTGTGATGTCCCAGAAGCTCGAGGGACTCACGGCCGATGATCTCATCCGCGGCATGGTCGGCCGCGATCTGCTATTGCGCGAGCACGAGAAGCACACGCCCGGCGACGCCGTCCTCGAGGTTGACCGTCTCACACACGAGGGCGTGTTCGCCGACATCTCGCTCGAGGTCCGCGCCGGAGAGGTGGTCGCACTCGCTGGATTGGTCGGAGCTGGTCGCAGCGAGGTCGCCCGAGCGATCTTCGGGATCGATCGCTACGACGCCGGCTCGGTGCGGATCGGCGGCAAGACCTTGCGCCGGGGCTCTCCGATTACCGCGATGACCGCGGGGATCGGATTCGTGCCTGAGGATCGCCGCCAACACGGCCTCGTAATGGACTTCTCGACCGAAGACAACATCGCGCTTGCGTCGCTCGCGCGGCTGAAGCGTCACGGCCTGCTGTTCGCCGCCGATGAGCGAAAGTTCTCGCTGGATTGGGCCAAGCGCCTCCAGGTCAAGTACGGGCGGATGTCAAACGCGGTGTCTTCGCTTTCCGGAGGAAACCAGCAGAAGGTCGTACTCGCAAAATGGCTCTCCCGCGAGCCACGCCTGCTGATCGTCGATGAGCCGACGCGAGGCATCGACGTCGGCACGAAGGCCGAGGTCCACCGCCTGCTGTCCTCGCTCGCGGGCGAAGGCGTGGCCGTGCTGATGATCTCATCCGAGCTCCCAGAGGTGCTGTCGGTTGCCGATCGGATTCTCGTGATGCGCGAGGGTCGCCTGGTCGCTCGCGCTCACTCACGACGAGGCGTCCGAAGAGCGCATCATCGCCGCGGCGACGGGAGCGGCCGGAACCCACAACCCCGCGGAGGGCAACCACTCATGAGCGCGACTACGACAGAAGCCCCGACGGGCATCGCGCCGGAGAGCCCGCGCCGCCTGGTTGACATCGTGCTCCGTGCCCGTACGTTCGGGATCCTCGGCGTGCTGGTCGCTGTTCGTCCTGATTACGACTGCGATCCAGCCCCGCTTCCTGAACGCTCGAACATCCAATTCATACTGGCCACCACTGCGCTGTACGCACTGGTGGCAATCGGCGAGACGTTCGTGGTCATCACCCGCAACGTCGACCTGTCGGTCGGCTCAGTGGTTGGGCTCTCGGCCTACGTCTCGGCGAACATGTTCCAAGCTCACCACGGCATCCCGATCCCCGTCGTGTTCCTCGTCGGCCTGGGCGTCGGATTGGCGTGCGGACTCGTGACGGGAATCATCACCGCCGTCGGGCGCGTCCCAAGCCTAGTGGTGACACTCGCGATGCTGTACATCATCCGAGGCGTTGACACCATCATCGTGGGGTCGGGACAGGTGGTCGCCAACTCCCTACCCAACTCGTTCATCAACATCTTCCATGCGACGCTCCTCGGTATCCCCGATGTGGCGATCGCGGTGGCGGTGATGGTCGCGATCGCCGCGTTTTACCTGCGCACGTACCGCTCGGGGAGGGAGCTGTACGCGATCGGATCCGATCCTGATGCCGCCCGCCTGGGAGGCATCCCGATCGCGCGACGCATCTTCGGCGCGTTCGTGCTCAGCGGCGCGCTCGCCGGCCTGGCCGGCGTGCTCTGGGCTACCCAGTACAACACCATCGACGCCACCGCCGCCACCGGGCTCGAGCTTCAGATAATTGCCGCGGTCGTCGTCGGCGGCGTCGCGATCTTCGGCGGCAGCGGCAGCGTGATCGGTGCGGCGCTCGGAGCGCTCCTGCTTCAGACGATCAACTCTGCCCTTAACGTGCTTGGGGTGCCGTCGCTGTGGACGGAGGCGATCTCTGGCTTCCTGCTCCTGGTCGCGATCACACTCGACCGTGGCATCCAACTCAAGCTCGCGGCCGCACTGCGCCGAAGGAGGGTTCACCTTGGCGCCTGAAACCCCGCACTCAAGGAGCGCCTAGCTCCGTTCATGCGCTGGGAGACCGGTCTCGCGCTCGCGCTCGTCGCCGTCGCAATCTTCGGCAACTCCGTCTCGTCGCAGTTCTTCAGCAGCTACAACATCTTCACGCTGTGCACGAACATCGGCGACCTGGCGATCATCGCCCTGCCGATGACGCTGATCATCATTACCGGGGAGATCGATCTGTCGGTCGCCTCCATCCTGGCGGTATCGGCCGAGACGCTCGGCGTGCTCTGGACTCACCACTGGCCGATGGCACTGATCTTCGTTGTCTGCTTGGCCATCGGGGCAACCGCCGGACTCATCAACGGCGTCCTGATTACCCGTGTGGGCCTCCCGTCGCTGGCGGTCACGATCGGGACCCTGACTCTGTACCGCGGACTCGCGAACGTGATTCTCGGAGCCTCGACGGTGTCGAATTTCCCAGCGCCGTTCAACAACCTCGGAGTCACCGGATTCCTGGGGATCTCCTGGCTTTCGTGGTCGGTTGCGATCTTTCTGGTGCTCGCTGTGATAACCGGGGTCGTGTTGCGAAGGACACCGTTTGGTAGGTCTCTGTACGCGATTGGGCTCAGCCAGGAGGCGGCTTTTCACGCCGGCATGCGGGTCAAACGCACCAAGCTCCTGCTGTTCGTGCTCTCTGGCGTGGTGTCCGCCGCAGTCGGCCTGCTCTACGCGTTTGAGCTGTCCTCGGCCGGCGAGAACATCGGGATTGGGTTTGAGTTGCAAGTCATCACGATCGTCCTCCTCGGCGGCGTGTCGATCTTCGGCGGCAAGGGAACGATCCTGGGCGTTGCTCTCGCCGCGTTCGTTTACGCAGGTCTGCGCAGCGCACTGCTATTGACCTCATCGTTCAACGAAAACGACTTCGAGGTGGTGTCAGGCGGTCTGCTGATCCTGAGCGTGCTCATCCCTAACGCGGCGTCGTTCGTTTACCGCGCACGAGCGCTGATGCGACGCGGTCAGATGCGCAATCGGCGCAAGCTTCTCGCGCTGGCGGACGCCGAGGTGTTGGACCGTGAGTAGCAGCCGGGCATTCGCGGCGGTTGATCTCGGTGCCGAGAGCGGTCGCGTTGCCGTGGGCCGGCTCGATGGTGAGCAGATCCGCTTGGAGATCGTTCATCGCTTCGCCAACCGCCCGGTGTGGCTCAACGATGGCCTGCATTGGAACCTGATGAAGTTGTTCGCCGACTCGCTCGACGGCGTCGGCCGCGCCGGCGAGACGGCGCGCCTCGAGGGCATCGGTGTGGACGCCTGGGGAGTCGATTATGCACTGCTGGACGGTTCTCACCGCGTCCTCGGGCCGCCATTTCACTACCGCGACCGTCGCACCCAGGGGATGATCGCAGCTGCTCACGCCAAGGTGAGCCGAGACACGTTATACGCGCGTACCGGCATCCAAACCATGCCGATCAACACCATCTACCAACTCATGGCCGAGGCCGGCGGCCCAGCCGCGCAGGTGGCCGAGCGTCTGGCCTTCGTGCCGGACCTGTTCGGCTTGTGGATGACCGGACAGCTGCTGAACGAGGCGACAGTGGCGTCCACGAGCGGACTCCTCGGCGCGGTTGATGGCCGTTGGGCGCGCGACCTAGTAGCGCAGCTCGGGCTGCCCCAAGCCCCGTTCGCGCACGATCCGGTCGAGCCCGGGACGCCCGTAGGCACATTGCTCAGCGACCATGACGAGACCTGCGGGCGCGCCGCCCGCGCTCCCGTGTGGACGGTCGCTTCACACGACACTGCGAGCGCGTTCGTTGCCGCGCCGTTGCGCGGGCCCCGCGACGCGGTGCTGTCCTCCGGCACCTGGTCGCTGCTCGGCGCCGAGACCGACACGCCACTCCTCGATGCCCGTGCGCTCGAGTACAACCTGACCAACGAACGGGGTCTCGGCGGACGGATACGGTTCCTGCGAAACGTGATGGGTCTGTGGCTTCTGCAGGAATGCCGGCGGATCTGGGAGCGCGCGGGGGCGGTTTCGGACTACGAGCAGCTGCTAGCGATGGCCGAGTCGGCCGATCCAGACGTGCCCCTGTTCGATCCCGATGCCAACGCGTTGCTGGCACCCGGCGAGATGCCCGCCCGGCTGACGGCCGCGTGCAGCGTCGGGGCGCAGTCTCCGCCAAGTGAGCCGGGAGACGTCGTCCGCTCGATTCTCACGTCCCTGGCCTGCAAATACCGCTTCGTGCTCGAGCGGCTGCAGCTCGTGACCGGGCAGACGTTTGAGGTCATCCACGTCGTCGGCGGCGGAGCGCGCAACCGTCTGCTGTGCCAGCTCACTGCCGACCTCACCGGACGGCCCGTGTTTGCGGGACCGATCGAGGCCACCGCGCTTGGCAACGTGCTCGCGCAGGCCATGGCGACGGGCGAAGTGGCGGACCTGGCACAGGCGCGCGAGCTCTCGGCGGTCTCCTCGGAGCGGCTGCTCTACGAGCCTAGAGCCAAACAGCAATCGGCGGAGCTTTACGACCGTTTTCTGACCGTCACCGGTCTTCGAGTGAACGACCGCGACCGTGCCGTCGCGTAATGGAGAGAGGTACGAGTGACCAGCCCCAACCATGAATACGACGAACTGTCTGGTCCCGCGGCTCGCGGCCTTGGCGTGGACGCGATTCGCCAGGCCCTGAGCGTGTTCGAGCTCGAAACGCCGTCGTGGGGCTACGGTGACTCGGGGACTCGCTTCGCCACCTTCCAACAGCCCGGCAGGCCACGGGACGTTTTCGAGCGTTTGCAGGACGCAGCCGAGGTCCACCGCCTGACGGGCACCGCGCCCGCGGTCGCGCTCCATTTCCCGTGGGATCATGTCGACGATCTGGGTGCGCTCCGGACGCACGCCGATTCACTCGGGTTGCGGATCGGCGCCGTCAACCCCAACCTTTTCCAAGATCCCGCATACAAGCTGGGATCGGTCACCCACCCCGAGGAGAGCGTGCGCGAGAAGGCCGTCGAGCACCTGCTGGAGTGCGTGGAGATCGCCGCGACGCTGGGATCCACAGCGCAATCGTTGTGGTTCGCCGACGGGACCAACTACGCCGGTCAGGATGAGCTGATCGCACGCCGGCACCGTATGGTCGACTGTCTCGCCCGCGTGTACGAGTCACTGCCTGCCGAGCAGGAGATGCTCGTCGAGTACAAGCTGTTCGAACCGGCGTTCTACGCGACCGACCTCGCCGACTGGGGCTCGTCGCTGCTCGTCTGCCAGAAGCTCGGCGACCGCGCGAAGGTTCTCGTTGACCTCGGGCACCACGCCCAGGGCGTCAACATCGAGCAGATCGTCGCGATCCTCGACGACGAGGGGCGTCTCGGCGGCTTTCACTTCAACAACCGCAAGTATGCCGATGACGACCTCATCGTCGGATCGGTCAACCCGTTCGAGCTGTTCCTGATCTTCGTCGAGCTCACCGCCCCGGGGCGCACGATGCCGCGGCTCACGATCGATCAGGCCCATAACGTCGAGGCAAAGGTGGAGGCCATGGTGTTGTCAGTCGTCAATCTCCAAGAGTCCTACGCCAAGGCGTTGCTCGTCGATCGCGCCGCCCTCGCCGCGGCGCAACAAGCTGGCGACGTGCTCGGCGGGCACGAGCTGCTGTTGGATGCTTACAGCACCGATGTACGGACGCAGCTGGCGGCTGCGCGCGCGGGCCTGGGCGCGGCGGAGGACCCAATCGCTGAGCTGCGAGCCTCTGGGTACGTCGAACGCATCAGCGCTGAACGAGGTACCACCGAGGCAGTGGCCGGGGGATGGGGGCGATGACCGTCATCGCCCAGATGATCGACCGGACCGAGGACCGCTGGCCCACCGACCCGTCGCAGGTACCCGACGACGCGCTCGGCCAGGTCCTGCTGGCATCGCATCTGCTCGGCTCCGATCGCGCGGTTGCGAACTTTGGCGGTGGCAACACGTCGGCTAAGGGCACGACAACCGACCATGTCGGCCGCACGATCGACGCGATGTGGGTAAAGGGCTCGGGCTCAGACCTGGCGACGATGGAGGCGAAACACTTCACTCCGCTCCGCCTCGAGGAGACATTGCCCTTGCTCGAGCGCGACGAAATGTCTGACGAGGAGATGGTCGCGCACCTCGCGCGCTGCCAGATCGATCCGGCAGCGCCGCGGTCATCGATCGAGACGCTGCTGCACGCGTTCATCCCAGCGCCGCACGTCCATCACACGCATCCCGACGGCATCAATGTGCTGGCCGGGACCAGAGACGGCGAGCGGTTGGTGGCAGAGTGCTTCGGCGAAGCGGCAGCATGGATTCCGTACATCCGACCCGGGTTCATGCTCGCCAAGCAGGTCGGGCTCGCCGTTCGCGAGAACCCGCACCTCAAGCTCGTTGTGCTGGCCAAGCATGGTCTGGTCGTCTGGGGCGACACCGCCGAGGAGGCATACAAGCGCACGATCGAAGTGATCAACCAGGCCGTCGACTTCGCCAATGCGAAGACCGCGGGCGAAGAGAGGTTCGACGGCCCGCTCGATGCGCAGGCCGTCGACCGCGACGCGGTGCTGCTCGAGGTGCTGCCGGCCCTGCGGGGCGCGGTGTCGAGCGAGCGCCACAAGGTATTGGTCGTCGACACGTCGGCGCGGGTGCTCGAGTTCGTCTCATCGAACGCGGCGCCGCAGCTAACTGACGTTGGCGCGGCGTGCCCCGACCACCTCGTGCACACCAAGCGTTTGCCCATGTGGGTGCGGTTCGACCCGGCATCGGACGATGTGGCGACACTTCGCCAACGGGTGCGTGACGTTGCGTCCCGTTACCGCGCCGACTATCGCGCGTATGTCGATGAGCACGCCGATGAAACGACGGTTCCGGGCGACCCCGACGCTCGGGTTGTACTGATCCAGCACGTTGGCCTCGTTGGTGTCGGGACCACGGTGAAGAACGCATTGCTGTCGCGCGATCTTTACCACCGGGCGATCGAGGTCATGGCCGGAGCCCACGCGCTCGGCGGCTTCACTTCGCTGACTGCCGCCGAGAGTTTCGCGGTTGAGTACTGGCCGCTTGAGCTGTACAAGTTGTCCCTCGCTCCGCCCCCCGGTGAGCTCCAGGGTCAGGTCGCGTTCATCACCGGCGCAGCTGGCGGCATCGGGCGCGCGACTGTGGACGCCCTCGCCGCGGCCGGTGCCAACGTGGCGGGTTTCGACCTCGACGGCGAGGGCGCCGTGGAGGCCACCGAGAAATACGGCGGAATCGGGGTGGCCGGCGATGTGACGTCCGAGGACGCCGTCCGCGCAGCCTTCGACGAGACGGTGCGGAAGTTCGGCGGCGTGGACATCCTCGTCTCGAATGCCGGCGTCGCGTCGAGCGCGCCGATCGAGGAGACGTCCCTCGAGGAGTGGAACCGCAACCAGTCGATCCTTGTAACCGGATATTTCCTCGTGTCCCGGACGGCGTTCGGCCTCCTCCGCGAGCAGCGCACCGGCGGGTCGATCGTGTTCGTCGCGTCGAAGAATGCGTTGGTCGCCGGCAAGAACGCAGCCGCGTACTCCGCAGCCAAAGCGGCAGAACTACACCTGGGGCGATGCCTCGCCGAGGAGGGCGGCGGCGACGGCATCCGTGTCAACACCGTCAACCCCGACGCGGTGCTCCAGGGCTCGCGGATCTGGGGATCGTCGTGGCGAGAGGAACGAGCGGCCGCCTACGGGATCGAGCCCGAGGAGCTGGAGGAGCACTACCGGCAGCGCAACACGCTGAAGGTGAACATCTTCGCCGAGGACATCGCTCAGGCGGTGTTGCACTTCGCCTCCTCCACGCGATCGGGCAAGAGCACAGGCAACATATTGAACGTCGACGGCGGCGTCCCGGCCGCATATACCCGCTAAGCCCACGGTCGCAACCGCCGAGAGGGGTACCCGTGATCCTCGACGGCGGACCTCGCAACGGCCGCAGGATCATCTCCTTGATCCCCGACCTGCACATCTGCCTCGTCGACGCCGCCACGATCGTCGCCAATCTGCCCGACGCCATCGCCCGCCTCACTGCCGAACGGCGACACACGAATCCGCTGACGTTCGTCTCGGGGCCCTCCGCGACTGTCGACATCGGCTTCGAACGAGTACAAGGCTGCACGGACGGTAAAGCGAGCCATGATCGACCGGGCGCGCAAAGTGATTCTTGCCGCCGCCGGCGAGAAGTTCAGCGAGTGCGGAGTCAACGTGATCGCGCCGGCCGCCACGGTCGACAGTGCGTATCTCGTCGATCCCCCCAAGCCGGAGCCGAGAGACTCGAGGCAGCCGGCGTAACGATCACGCGAGTCTGAGCCCGTGAGACCTCTTTGCTGGGTAGCTGGCTCGTGGTCGACGAGATGACATGCGGTCCCCTCCCGCCGATTGTCGAAGCAGCCCGCCGTGGCGATGATCAGGCGTGGACGTCGCTCGTGGAGCGCTTCCTTGGATTTGCCGTCGTGTTCGCGCTGCTCCAGCCGCTCGATGCGCGTGACCGCAAGCAGAAACCCGTCCTGCGCCAAGTCCTGCGCTTCCGCCCAATCGGCACCCCGGCCCCAGCCGACCTAGCGACTGTAGTGTCACTCACTTCGGCGGGACACCTCTCTGCGGACCTCCACGAGCGTGGTGCTCGAGCGCGTGGAAGTCGGAGGCGAAAGGTCAGTGGCGAGTGTGGTGGCGACCGCGCCGAAGTGAGGCCGCGTTCCGGCCCCCGGCGCCTTGCCCGCGCCGGCCGCCGCGCGTGGGCACGAACACCGTTGTCCCCGAGCTGACCGAGTAGACAGCGCGGCCGTCACGAGTGCCCTCGTAGTATGGAGCGCCCGCGCCGTACGCGCGGTAGCCGGCCGCGCGATCAGCGACCGGCAGCATCACCGTCGCGGTCATGTTGTCAGGCACCGACACACGCAGCCTGACCTGTCCGGATGAGCCGCGGCCGCGACTCCAGGCGATCGAGACCGGGCCGTGCTGGGTCCACTCCGTGCCCCGGGCGGCTGTCAGGCCCGCTTTCGGTGGGGCGATCGTGACGCCGTCTTGGCCAATGCCGGTCGGGGTGATGCCGAGCAGTCCGCGGGTGATCGGGTAGACGCCGACGGAGCCCCACCCGTGCGACATGCTGTCGCTGGCCGATTGGGAGATGGCGTTGCCGTCGCACTCTTCGTCGTCGTAGCTGGTGTTGTCGCCAGCCTGGCCCGACGGCGCGCTGCACCCGGGATCCCACTGCTCCCACATCGAGGTGCCCCCCTCGGCCAGGATCTTGGCGGGGCCGTCGCCCGCGGTGTTCGTGAGGAGGGTGACCAGCGCCGCGGGTCGGTTGGTGTCGACGAGCGACATTTCGAGTTGCCCGACGTCCATCGGTCCGGCTTTCATGCCCTGGGAGGCTATGAAGCGCCCGAGTCGGCCGAAGTCCGCGGCCGGAGCCACGCCGTCCACGACGGCGAAGCTCTGCGACAGCTGAGAGGTGTTGGAGACAAGCGATCCGCCGGTGGTCGCCGAGCAGTTACCGGGTACGTCCTGGGCGCTGCCCGAGACGGCGTACCCGTCGGCGTAGAGCCCGCCGCTCTCGGCCAGTTTTCCATTGATCGCCGAGCGCAGGGCACCCGCTTGTTGACCGTAGGAGGTCGCCTGGCTCGCGTCCCCGAGCGCCTGCGCGGCATCGGCGAGCGTCATGTCGGCCAGCACCGCGCGCTCGTTGACGACCGCGTCCACCCCGGAGTTCAGGACCACCGTGTTGTAACGATCTGTCGACGGCCAGTCGATGATCCCGAACTGGTACGCGGAGGAGTTCGAGAAGCTCGCCAGCTGGCAGACCAGGCCGGATGCCTGACCGGTCGAGTAGATGTTGTCGTCGATGTACCGGGGGACGTTCTGCATCGTCGGATAGGCGGCCCGGAGGGTCTGGATGTCACCAGATGCCAGGTAGTAGTCCCACACCAGCTCAGGGAACATTTCGGTGTAGTCCGGGATATCGCGCTTGCCGCCGTTGGAGATGTTGTTGTCCGGGTAGATCGCGTTGACCTCGCCCCACGTCGTGGCCTGGGCCGGCGAGCCGGCGATCCACCACCGCTGCTGAGAGTAGATGAGGTTGTCGATGAACTCGCGCGTGAGCGCGCGCTCGCCGAGGTCCTCCATCTGGGCCTTGGACTCGTTCGTGCCGTCGCCGGTGAACTGCCCTTCTTGGCGGTCGGGGCTGTCCTCGTAGGCCTGTTGGCCGGCGAACAGCGCCGAGCGCTCCATGAGCGAGAACACGGCGTTGAGCTCGGCGTTTGGGCTCTGGAACATCGCCGCCTCGTCGACGCTCGACCCAGGGCCGGACGTGAATACGGACGCGGGGTCCCACTGCGATGTCGTGTCGGAGTAGCCGGTCACGTTGGCCGCGGCATCGGGACCGCCGCTGCCCTCGCCGGGGTCGCCGACGTCGGAGCCCACCTGAGAGGCGGCGTTGTACTGCTCGACCGCGGTGATGTCCTGCGCGGTGAGCGGCTGACCGCCGTTGGCGGCGGTCGCGTCGGTGATCTGGACATAGCGCCAGCCCATTGGGACGTAGAAGCCTGTGGTCTCGTCCGAGGCCCCACTTTCGGTGTAGTGCCAGCTGAGGTTCGTCACCTGCGTATCCAGGGGCGACGTGCCGACGCGGGCGTCCTGCACCCATACGTCGGCGGCATGGTCGCGCGTCAGCGGCCTGGCCAGTCCGACGACACCGCCGCTGATCGAGGCGATCGTGTCGGACTCGGGGTGCCCGGCGCCGTAGCCGTCGGCGGGGGCGTCCACCGTGATCGGGTCGCCGACCTGGAACCCGAGCCCGGGCCCGGTACCGGCGAAGTCCGGGTAGGCGGAGGAGTCGTTGACGGTGATGCTAGTCGCGCCGGCCGACGCCGCCGCCGTCGTGACCGTTCCGCCCAGACGGTAGCTGGACTGCAGATCGACCTCGTGTCCGGCTTGCGCCGAGGTTGCGCTCGGGAAGCGCACGACCGGCACCCCGACGAACGCATAACCGAAGTCAGCGACAGTCGTTCCGTCCGGCAAGGGTCCGCACCGACACCGGATGAATGACCTTGTAGGTCACCGGTGCCTGCAAGAGGCTGCAGATGAGTAAACCCGCACGGCGAGGAGAGCACCGGGTTGGCGGTCGCCGTTGCCGGGGACCCGGGCGCGACGTTATGACCCTCGGGCTCGGAGTAGTCACCGCAGTCGGGCGGGTTGGGCAGCGGGTGCGCTCCCATCACCACTGCGGACTGCCAGACGCTCGTCTCGCGGTATCCAGCCCGATCCCAGCCCGCGAGCTCATCAGCGCCCGGCGCGTCGTAGTACTCGACGTAGTCGCCGGCGTTCTGCGTGCTGCGCATCGTGGCGACCGCGTTGTCCTCGCCGGTGTCCTTGGTCACCATCCAAGTGCCGTCGGACACGACGGTTTGCGACTGCCCGTCGGCGTGGTCGATGACGACCTTGACAAGCAGTCCCGACGGACCGTTCTCGGAGGTGACCTCGGTGCTGGCGGGCTGCGCGCCCGACAGCGGGCGCGCCAGGGTCACGGTGTCGCCGGAGATGGCGGCGATCGTGTCGGTGGTGAACGATGCCGTCCCGGGCGTGCCGAATCCGAGGGTCTCGCCGACGTACCAGTCATACGACGCGCCGCAGAACTCGGCGGAGGTCGCCGGGGCAGTCGTGCACGTGCTGGCGCTCGCCGCGTTGACGGTGATCGACGTCGCCCCCTGCCCGGCATCGGCGCTCAGCGTGGTCGGGTATGGCTGCGGACCCCAGGGATGTGCCTCGCCGACGCTCCAGTCGGCGTACAGGACACCGAGGGCGAGCTGGCCGGCCTCCGATCCGCCGGCGCGCGCAGCGGCCCGCACCTGCGGAGCTATGTCCTCGACGCCGTAGTAGTTCTCGCCCGCCATCTGATAGTCGTCCTGCGTGTCGATGACCTGCCCGTTGACATGCAGCTGCCAGCGCATCGGTGCAGCGATGTACACCAGCGCGCGCGTGACCGGGCTGGCGGTATCGGCCAGCTGGATCTCGCGTCGCGCCAGGGTATAGTCGATCGTCACGTCATTGCCGGTCGTGGGGCGGCGGATCCACTGCGCCCCGGACCAGTCCGAGTCCGACAGTCCCATATCGAAGGTGCCCGTGGCGGCGGGCTCGCCCAGCCCTGGCGGTTCCACGTCGTCACCGTCCAGGTGTACTCATCGCCATCGGTCAGGGCTGGTCCCGCCGTAGGTGACCGCCTGCGACCGATTGGAAGCGACCCGGCCGCTGTCCCACACCGGCGCACCCGTCAGCCCGTTACGGACGACGATGTCGTACGCGGTCTGAGACTCGTTCCCGGCGCGGTCCTGCGGATACCACCCGAACTCCGGTGTGCCGCTCACCGCCAGCGGGACCGTCTGGTCGTTCACGGTGAGGTGCGTCGGCGCGAGCGCCGTGTCGTGCCCTCCTCGACTGGGATCGTGGTGTGGCTGTCCGCCGCCGACGCTCCGCCAGCAAGCGCCAGGACACCGGTACACGCGCCAGCCGCCACGCTGAAGATTCTGCCCACGCCTGACCTCCGTCATATCAGCCCGGACGCGCTCAGCCCACAGGTGAGATGCGGACGGATGACTAATGGCACACGCCCGGGACCCTTCCGCGGCTTGAACGTCTCCTGTCTCTTTCGATCGTCGACGCCCCCGTCGCATCGACGATCGATCAGAATATCCCAAATCAGGCCACTGTCAAGCGACTCCTGGCGGACGGCCGGGAGCGGTGGGTACCACTGCTCAGCCGGGCCTGGGGCGCACGTCCTACCGTCCTCGCAGGCCGCCAAAATCAATTCTTGTGCGGATCGTGGTCGATTCTGCGCGAATACGACGTATGCCTGTGCGGGTCTGACAGTTTGTGCTAGTGTCGTCGCAGGGACACGTGCGCCCGACCGTCGGAGGGACGGGAGATGCGAGTACGAACAACCGTTGTGCGCGCGCTCGTGAGCGCCGTCCTATCGCTCGCCGTAGGCGCCGTGATCGGCGCCGGCACCGCGGCCGCGACTGCCCGGGCGCCTCGCCCGTCGCCCGCGACCGTCCTGGGATCAATCCGCTTACGCCGCCACGGTAAACGCAGTCGCCGCGCACGAGCCACGCTTCCCGTCGAGGCAGTGCAACATTCTCGCCCCCCGCTACGCCGCCCTCGTGAGAACGGTTACCGACGGCGTGGGGTCGGCCATCCAGCGCTCGGTTTGGTACTACGGTGACGCCATCAACGCCGCCATCGCCGACTGTCACCAAGCCGGCGGCGGCACCGTCGTGGTTCCCTCCGGCGGCTCACGCAACGCCGACGGCGCGTACTACTCGGGCGCGATCACGTTGCTTAGCAACGTCGACCTCGAGGTCGAAACCGGCGCGACGATCAAGTTCGTCCGCAATCCGAGCAACGCCTTCTATCCGGTTGTCCTCACCAGCTACCAAGGGATCGACTTCTACGACTACTCGCCGCTCGTCTACGCCCTCAATCGAAAAGAACATCGCATTGACCGGTGGCGGCACGCTCGACGCCCAGGGCAACGTCTCGCCCTGGCCGCTTCCCGCCGGCTCCGGCTCGAACTCCGGCACCTGGCAGGTGCTGAGCCAGATGAACGACGCCGGAGTGCCGGTCGATCAACGCATCTTTACCGACGACGGACAGCTGCCCGCCAGCATCCCTGTGCTGACCGGCTGCCCGCCAAAGCCGCGCGACTGGGGACCGTGCGCCGACGTCGAGGAACTCCGCACCCCCCGCGGGGACGACCGCGTACGCGAGCACTTTCCTGCCCCAGTTCGTCGAGTTCAACCACAGCTCGAACGTCCTCGTGCAGGGCATCCACCTGGTGAACACGCAGTTCTGGCAGATCCATCCGCTGAACTCCGAGTACGTCACCGTGGCCGACACCACCGTCTATGACACCGCGCACCACACCGATGACGGCATCGATCCCGAGTCCAGCCACGACGTCGTAATCCGTGACGACGACATCACCGTGCTCGATGACGGAATCGCGGTCAAGTCCGGGCGTAACCGTAACGGCCGCGAGCTGCGCGCCCCCAGCGAGGACATCGTGATAGAGGACGATCACTTCACGAACCCGGCGGGCGGCGGCTCGGCTGCCTTCTCGGTGGGCAGCGAGATGTCCGGCGGCGTGCGGGATGTGTTCGCGCAAGATGACGTTGCCGATGGCGACGGCCTCGCCTACCTGCTGAAGCTGAAGACCAATGCCTACCGCGGCGGCGCGATCCAGGACATCTACGTCCGCAACAGCACGCTCGAGCAGACCATCCGCGGTCTCGTCAACATCGCCACCAACTACAGCGAAAGCTCCGCCGAACCCAATGGCGACGTGTTCAACCCGACGATCGAGGGCGTCTACCTAGATCACGTCGACGGCGGCTCGGGAGAGAGCACGACATACCCGCCGTTCAACGGCAACGCGATCCAGTCGCGCGCGCCGGTCGAAGGCCTGATCTACGAGAACTCGGTCTTCGAGTACCACCAGTCCGCTCGAGGCGAGCTTCGCGCAGGCGGGCAGCCAGTTCTTCGCCGGCCTGCGGATTGCCAACGTGACCCTGACGAATCCGTCGACCGGCGCGAGCATGTCCTACAACTCCCAGCCGCTCGGCTTGGCCGGCGACACGTTCGCGCACACCCCGGGCGGGGCGCAGGTGCACCTAGTGGCGCAGGACGACTGCCAGACCTGCGGCGTGAACCACCTGCCGAGCGCGACCTTCACCGTGACCGGAAAGGTGGCCAACTACCGGCGGCTGACGCCCACCGTGCAGGTATTCGTTGACCGCGACCCCACGCCGATCAGCGTCACCGTCAATCCCGACGGCTCGTTCACCACGGCGCCGATCACCCTCGACAACAACCAGTACTGGTACCGCGGGCGCCATTACCTGTCAATCAACCTGGACGCTGGGATCGACATCAACACGGCTGTCTACCAGCTCACTGTCAACGATATGGTCGCTCGATGATGCTGTCGACAAACCTCAGGGCGGCGGTGGCGGTCTCCAGCCGCCACTCGAGCTGCGTCTGGTCGAAATGTTCGGCCCCGCAGAGCAAGTTCTGGAGTCGCATGGAGCTGCTCTCGAATCGTTCTCGTTAAGCGTTCAGCAGCCCGCGCAGGTCGCCTGCGACGTTAAGTTCCCTGCAGACGGCGAGGAGGGGGCTCCGGTCACCAAGGCGGGTGGGTCAGTCGTGCATTCGCCCGTCGACGTGCATTTGGGATTTGCCCTCGGGCCCGCGGCGTGTTTGACCATGGCAGCATCGGCGAGGCGCAGTGGCAGATCGTCATCGTCGATTGCGCGCGGAATGGGGCAATTGTCTGGTTCTTGCTCAGCTGTTGAGATCAGGGGGCTTGCGCCGCCACCTCTAAGCGTTGAGAATCTCTCGGGCCGCCGGGCTGACGCCGGCGAACTTGGTCCCCAAGAGGCCGGAGGTTGGTGCTGCGCGGGAGCCTGCGGAACCGTTGATTGCTGCCACGAGCGCGAAAGCCAGACTCATATCGGGAAGGCTCCTCGCAGCGGCCACATCGCCCCTTCAACCAACGATAGGTTGTCCAGGATCTCCTAGAAACAAGTCATGCACGCTGGCGAGCACCCCGGGGATGAAAATGATCGAGACTCGCCAGTCCGCGTTGAGGCCGTCATCAGCCCCTTCATGTCGGCGTTCCAGGCCGACGCCGATTTCAGCATCGGCGACGCGGTGCGGCCGGCCGAAAGGCTCCGAGAGGACCGCCAGTCCGTCCATCGGACGAGCGCTTTCGAGCTCGCGCCGGCGCGGCTCCCACCGCTGCTTTCGAGGGCGAAGACCCGTCAGCTCTACCGACGCCACGCTGCTGCTTTGCCACTCAGTGGAAGGCTGTATTCCTGATCGGTGATGTCCGGCCGGTGAGGTTGGGTTCTCGGGCGGCGGACAGCGCTTTCGGCATAGCCGAGCGCGCGTCCCGTGGACAAGCCCCCCGGATACTTCCGCCGACGCACGTAGCCGCGATTGGCTGGCGACAGCAGGGAATCGCCTGCGGCACAAAGTGCGGAATTAAGTGCGTTGGACAGAACCGTAGTTCGTGCTTGACCTCGGTCCGCCCCCGGCCCCGTACACACTGGGATTTCGGTTCCTGCAGTGGTGGACAACCGAGCCGGACTACCCACTCACTACGTGAGCAGATAGTCCACCTCGGTTGTCACGAGGTGCCTTACCTCAACTGGAAGTACGGGGCCGGGGGCGGACGGGGCCAGCGGGTGGGCGAGAGTCGTTGTGGTGACCATGATTGGGTGGATCGAGGAGGGTCTCCGCAGTTCGGCGACGGTGGTTTCTCGCCTCGTGCGGGTTCCGGTTCCACGAGGACTGGGCTGACGTTTGCTAGCGAGGGTGTACTGAGCTCATCGAGTGCATCGGGAGGTGGGAGAGATCTCAGACGTCGCGTTGCTCGACGATGCCTATGCGAGGGATGACGCCCGGCGATGGGTCGTGGCGTTCGGCGTTAGCCAGCTCGGGCAGAGCGCGGCCGCTGTGCGCCAGCGTCGATCTCGGCGGCGAGCTCCCAGGCCGCGGCGGACAGGTCCCCGAACGCCTGGGCGGTCGCGACCACGCTTACGCCCGTGCGCGCGAGAGAAAGTGCAGCGACTGCGTCGTCGAGGCGTTGCCACGCCTCGGCCGAGGCGAGCGAGGAGCGCCACGGTGCCGGGCGCAGCTCCTGGGGTGGCAGCCACGGCGGCCCTCGCTTCCAGCCGAACCCTTGCTCGGCGGCATACGCGTAGGCGGCATGCTCTTGCGCGGCCGCGTCGGCGAGCGCGCGAAGCCGGCGCGCGAAGCCGGCGTCCGGTGGCGGCTGCGCGTGGCCACTGATTGCGCTGAGCCAGCGGCTCTCCGAGATCTCGAGCTGCTCCCTGGCCCTGTCAATGCTCACTGGGCGCCACCAGATGTTTGCTGAACGATGGATCCTCAGAAGGCGCGACGGCCGTGGCGGACCCCAGGTCGGGCGAAAGCATCCGAGCCAGGTCGGCGCGGCGAATGCGCCACTTCCTCGGGCCGGCCTTGGCCGCCGGCAGCTCTCCGCTCGCGATCCACCGGCGGACGGTCACCGTGGTGACCTGAAGCTCGTCGGCGACCTGGGCAGGCGTTAGGTACTCGCTATCGGCCATAAAACGGTCGAAATAAGCATCGATAAGAGTACTTGTACGTGCACGGCAGCCTGTTATGATACTTGAATGTCCGGCTGGCTCCATCGGCAATCGCGAGATGAGCGACGAGCCGGTCCGCTTGGAGCGCCAGCTGCTCACCGCGCGTGAGGTTGCTGAGCTGCTGCGGCTGCCGGTCTCGATGTTGTACGAGCTGGCGAGGACGGAACGGCTCCCACACCTGCGGATCGGGCGAGCGATGCACTTCAGCCGTGAGGACCTAGAGACGTACCTGGCCGACGTATGCCGATCGGTGCCCAGGCGTCGACGCGCAGAGCTGGCCTGACGCCGGCCACCTCAAGTCGGCCGTTTTCGGCAAAGTGGTACCCGCGAGTGGTACCCAGTCGTCTCTAGGCGCGAACAGCGCGCCTCGAAACAAGAAGAAACCCTGGCATTACCAGGGCTTTCGTAAGGAGCGGCTGAAGGGACTCGAACCCTCGACCTTCTGCATGGCAAGCAGACGCTCTAGCCAACTGAGCTACAGCCGCGCGACCCGTGATTATAAGGCGGGGTCGGGGGGCCGGGGAGAGGGAGCGGGCGCCGGCGGCCGGGACCGGCGCGCTGGGGTCACCTCGATCTGTTGTGGAAGCTCACGTCGTCAGGGTTGATCAGGTCCGGGACCGTCCAGCCGTCGAGGTCGTACTCGCTCATGCATCGCTCGGCGAATCCCTTGTAGGCCTCGGTCTGGCCCGTTCCCATGGCGGCGAACAGGACCTCCATCCGGATGTTCTCGTCGGCTCCGCTGTAGTTGCGCTCGTAGAGCTCGTGGCGGCCGCCGAACTCAGAGCCGAGCGCGTCCCACAGCAGCTTCATCAGCTTCACGCGCTCGACGGCATCGATGCCGTTCGACCCGCGGACGTACTGCTCGAGATAGCGGGCGGATGTCCGGGTTCTTGAAGTCGCGGGCGTTCGAATTGATGTAGATCAGGCCGCTCGCGATCGTGTGCTCGATGATCTCCTTGACGCGCCCGTAGCCGATCGTCGAGAACAGGCGGTAGGCCATCGCGTAGTCCATGTTCGGCAGGAGGCGCCGATCCCTTCCAGGCGTCCGGCTCGCGAGCCATCGCGCTCGCCAGTCCCCAGAGCATGTTGCGCCATGCGAGCACCTCGCCGACCTTGGCCTGCACGCCGCGGAAGTCCTTCGTTCCCGTCGCCTCCACCGCCTTTAGCAGCAGACCGCCGATGAAGTCGAGCTTGACCGCGAGGCGGATGCAGCCGTGGAAGCAGAACCGGGGTATGAAACCGGTCTGGGGGAAGAAGTTGTTGGCCTTCTCCACGTCGCCGTAGACGAACACGTTCTCCCACGGCACCAGCACTTTGTCGAAGATGAAGATCGCGTCGTTCTCGTCGAGCCGGCTCGAGAGCGGATAGTCGAACGGGCTCCCCATCACGCTCGGCGGTGATCTCGTAGGACGGGCGGCAGATCAGCTTCACGCCCGGCGTGTCCATCGAGACCGCGCAGACGATCGCGTACTCCTTCTTCTGGACCGGTACCGGTCCGTGGTGGGCGATGAAGTTGAAATGCGTGAGGGCCGAGCCGGTGGCGACGACCTTCGCGCCGCTCACGACGATGCCCGTCGTCGCGCTCCTCCTCCACGTGCATGAACACGTCGCCGACCTCGTCGACTGGGCGGTTGCGGTCGACCGGCGGGTGAATGATCGCGTGGTTCCAGTACAGGACCCGTTCCTGGGCCTCGCGGTACCAGCGCCTGGCGTTGTCCTGGTAGGGCTCGTAGAAGTCGGCGTTGGCGCCGAGCGTGGCGAGGAACGCCGCCTTGTAGTCGGGGCTCCGACCGAGCCAGCCGTAGCTGAGCCTGCGCCCACTCGGCGATCGCCTCGAGGTCGCCGACGCAGTCCTCGACCGTGCGCGGGTAGCGGAAGAACTTGTGGGTGAAGCCACCGCTTCCAGTGTCGGTCGGGGTGGTCGATCCGGCGCGCGACGCGTCTTCGTGCAGGGCGTCGTAGAGCCGCGCGATCGACCGGGCCGTGTTGCGGAACGCCGGGTGGGTGGTGACGTCATCGACTCGCTCGCCGTAGACGTAAACCTCGCGGCCGTCGCGAATGCTCTCCAGATACTCGTCTCCGGTGAACGGCTCGGTCGTCCTGGCGGTGCCTTCGAGCATCTGATTCCACTACTCCTCGCTCGGCGTTTTTGTCAGACCGATCCTTGCACCGGCGCTCGCCCCGATCAAGCCGTGTCCACCAGCACCGGGAGCGCATCGTCAGCGGGGTGGGTTCCCCGGGACACCGTCCGCCTGCGCCAACCCGAACGGACTTCCCTCGGAGTCCTTGCAGATCGCCCAGCGCTCGCCCGGGTGGATCACCGTCCCGCCGAGCGATTTGACCCGGTCGAGCGCCCTGTCGAGGTCGTCGACCTCGAAGTAGGGCAATGAGTAGGAATCACCAGGCCCGCGGCCCCGCGCGTGGACTCCGAACGCCGGCGCTCGACTCGCGTGTCTGCCAGCCTTCGCCGTCGGCCTCGGCGCGAGTCTCGAACGACGCGCCGAGCAGCTCCGACCAGAAGCGGCGGGCGCGCTCTGGGTCGTCCGCGGGAAACTCGAGCAACGAAAAAAGCGGGCTCATCGAACCACATACTCTCGGGTGGCTATGGCGCCGGAGTGGCTCTTCTTCGGGCGTCGTGCGGCTGGGTGCGGGGTGTTGCCGTTGTTCGACTCCTCGAGTTGCCGCCAGAGCGTGCGCATGGTGGGGGCGAGGTGGGCGATCTCTTCGACGTGGGCTTCTGCGAGAGCGTCGAGCTTCGCGGCGCCGGCCGAAGTGAGCGTGACGCGCACGACGCTCTTGCTGGCCGGGTCGGGGTTGCGCTGGACCAGCCCGTCCTTGACCGCGCGGTCGACCAAGCCCACCGCGCTGTGGTGACGCAGCACGAGGTGGTCGGCGATCTCGCCGATCGTCGGGCCGGCGGGGTCGGGATCGCCCTTGATCGCCAGCAGCAATTGGTGCTTGGTCGGCTGTCAGGCCGGCTGCTGTCGGCCTGGTCTTCGCTCCAGCGCAAGAAGCGCCGCAGCCCGGTGCGAAGCTCGAGGAGGTGTTCGAAATCCGATTGATCGAGAGTCATATCGTGCTACGATATCGTGCTACATTACGTGAGGAAGGGAGGACATATGGAAGCGGCCCAGGCGCGTGCGCATGACGGTGCACGCGAGGCTGATGCTGCGCCGGCGCCCGCCGCGACAGAAAGGACGTGGTGGACGCCGGCCAGTCCTTCGGGTCTCGGGCTCGCTGGGTTTGCGCTGACGACGTTCATCCTCGGTATGGTCAACGCTAACGCGATCAGCGGCAAGGAAGTGTTCGTCGTGCTCAGCGTCGCGGGAGCCTACGGGGGCCTGGCCCAGCTGCTGGCGGGGATGTGGGCGTTCGCCGAGCGCAACACGTTCGCGGCGGTTGCGTTCACCTCCTACGGCGCGTTCTGGATCTCGTTCGTACTGCTGATCCAGTTCTTCCTGCCGGAGACGGCGAAGGCCAGCGGCATGCTGCCGGCCAACCACGCGCTCGCGCTGTACCTGTTCTGCTGGGGGTTCTTCACGCTGTACATGTGGCTGGCTTCGTTCCGGGTCAGCGTCGCGGTCAACCTCGTGTTCTTGACGCTGTGGATCGCCTACGTGTTGCTTGGTCTCGGCATGCTGGGCGGTGGCCATAGCACGATCACCCACTGGGGCGGGTATGTGACGATCGCATGTGCGGTGATCGCGTGGTACACGGCGGCGGCGTCCGTGATCAACGGCACGGCGCACAGGTCGGTATGCCGGTGGTGCCACTGACACGTCAGTGAGTCCCCGTGGCAGAACCTGACCGATCGATGTGCGGCGCCGGGCGTACGAGGCGCACGGCGCCCCGTCGCGTCGGCGCCGCCCGACGCGGCGGCCGGCGGTCAGTTGCCCGCTGCCGATCGCACTCCGGGTCCGGTCGGATCGAGGATGCGCGGCACTCGCTGCGGGATCGCCGAACGAAATCTGACGCCCGGAGACGCGCGACGCTCGGGCCCTCGACCTGGTGCGCTGCCCCGCGTCAGCGAGGGTCGCGACCGGCGCCACGCCTTGCCGCGGTACGGATCGGGCGATCGGCGTCGCCATCGTCGGACTCTCTCGGCTGGCCGTGTTTCGCGGCGCTGTCCGGCCCGTGGCTTCATCACAATCGTCGGAGCGTGCGCGATGATCGCCCGATGACGACGCGCGTGCACGTCGCCGAGTGGCTGGCGGAGTACGAGCGGGCGTGGCGAGCGCCCGGGACCGGCGGGCTCGGCCGGCTGTTCAGCGACGAGGCCAGCTACCAGCTCGATCCGTACGAGCCGCGGATCAAGGGCCTCGAGCAGATCGCATCGATGTGGAGCGTGAGCGCGAGGGGCCCGACGAGCAGTTCACGATGGACAGCGCGATCATCGCGGTCGACGGCGACACGGCGGTGGTCCGACTCGAAGGTCCACTACGACGGCCCGTCCCCGAACGAATACCGGGATCTCTGGATCCTCGAGTTCGACCAGGCCGGGCGGTGCCGATCGTTCGAGGAGTGGCCGTTCTGGCCGGGCCGCCCGCGTGTCGATCCACCGTCCGCGTAGCGGACTACGCCGGGGGTTCCCGCAGGGCGTGTCTCGCTGGCCGATCGACCTACCTGTACAAGGCCCGAAATCGCAGCGCGCTCGACACGCGTCCGGGACATAAGCATCTGGCGGATGCTTATGTCCCGAAGCTCCGCCGGGGTGAGGGGCCGGCGGGACTTGTGCATGGCTCAGACCTCGCGCCGTCAGACGCGCGGCCGCGGCGATGGCGGCCACCGCTCGGATCGACGTCGCGTGGAGCGAGCGCGCCTACCTCGGTTCGCCGCACCGCGCCTCGCGCCCACGTCGGTTGGCCGCACCGCGCCCACGTCGGTCGCCGCACCCACGTCGGTTCGCCGCACCGCGCACCAGAGGCGACGACCGGAATCGAACCGGTGTTCCCGACCAGGCGCGGCGGACCGCTATCCCCGAAGGCGATCGCCTGTCTGCTCGACAAGCACACCACCACCGCGGCCGACAGCTGCCCCTCGTTGCGGGGCAAGCGCGTCACCCCACACGTGCTCCGCCACACCAACGCAATGCTGCTGCGCGCCCGCGACGTCGACATCCTCACGATCGCGTTGTGGCTCGAGCATGAGAGCACGAAGTCGACCGAGATCTATCTACACGCCGACAACCGGCTCAAGCAGCAGGCGATCGAACGGACCGCCCCGATCGGGACCGCGCCCGGCCGATACAAGCCGCCCGACAGGGTCCTCGCGTTCCTCGACGGACTCTGATCGGAGTTTCGCCGGCGGCCCGTGACGTGAGGACGACTTCGATCCAGGAGAGGTTCGGAGGGCCCGTCCCCGACTCGGGTTGACCGCCTGCAAGAGTGCTGCTCCTAGCCCGGAGGAGGCGTCTGCAGCTTTGGGGCTACGACTGCCGCTTTCCTCGGGGCAGCGATGCTCTGGTATGAGAGCCTCTCGATCAGCGATGCTAGATCCCGCCGACATCACGACCTTCAACGACTCGCCCCCGCCGCCGGGCGAGAGTCCATTCGTGTCGGGTCATGTTCCGACGACCGAGTTCAGCATCGCAGAGTACGACCGTTCGTGGCCGGCCCAGTATGAGCGGCTGGCTGGCGTGATCCGAACCGCGCTGGGGCCAGCAGTGCTCGGCCTGGACCATGTCGGATCTACCGCGGTACCTGGACTTGCTGCAAAGCCCGCCATCGACGTGGACCTGACAGTGGCGGATGGAGCAGCTGAATGGACCTACGTTCCGGCTCTCGAGGCGTGCGGCTTCCAGCTGGTTGTCCGCGGAACCGTGGTGGTATGGACATCGTCTCCTTGGCCACCGCGAGCCAGGGTGCAACCTGCACGTGTGGTCACCAGACAGCCCAGAGGCCGCTCGTCACGTCATCTTTCGCGACTGGCTGCGCGCCAACCCTGACGAGTGCGAGCGCTACCTGCGGGCGAAGCGCGCGGCCTTGGAGCAAACGATGGCGGCCGGTGGCGATGTGGAGGCTTATAACGCGCATAAACAAGCTGTCATCCGCCAGATCTACGGCCGTGCGTTCACCGCCCTCGGTCTCGCATAAGTGAAGGCGGAAGCGGCGACGGGTCGCGATCAGAGTGCTCGTCCGATCGAAGAGCGGAAGCGAATCCCACGCACGGGAGCCGAGCCGGACGGTCCTGTCATGCCCGGCGAGCGCTGGCGCAAGCGGGCGAGGCCGGTCGCCGATTTGGGGGCAGCCGTCAGGGTCTGCGGACGATCGATAGGCAGCTCCATTCTCGGGGCGGATTATCCGAAGCAGCATCCACCGCGCGTCCCATATCAGCAGGGAGAACCGCGCGACCACATCAACGGGCTGCGGATAATCGCCTACTGGAGATAGAAGTACTTATCCGAAGCTTCGGATAACTATCTCGAGCCGGCGTGGCGGGCCCAGCTCGCGCGTGCCGTGGGGCACGTGGGGCTGATCGGAGCGCTGTGGCGGATCGGCGGCGGTCGGCAGCCGTGATGCACCATCGGCGAAGCGTGAGCGATGCGGCTTGGTGCACCGGAGCCGGCGGTAGCCTTGAGCACATGCCGACGCTCGTACGTGACCCTCAGCCGGCGGAATTCGAGGCGCTGCTCGAGCGACGGCGTCGCCTCGGGCAGGATCTGTTCGACGAGGTGTGGGAGGGTGTCCTGCACATGAATCCGGCACCGTCGGGAAGACACGCGCGGATCGAGGCCCAGCTGCTCGCGATTCTGCAGGGGCCGGGGGCAGCCGCCGGGCTGACCGTGGTCGGCCAGTTCAACCTCGGGGAGGACGAGCACGACTACCGAGTACCGGACGGCGGACTGCACCGCGACTTCACCGATCGCGTCTTCTATCCCACGGCGGCGCTGGTGATCGAGATCGTGTCCCCGGGCGACGAGAGCTGGGGAAAACTCGACTTCTATGCCGCCCACGGGGTGGAGGAGCTCCTGATCGTCGACCCGCAGGAAAAGACGGTCAGTTGGATGGGGCTCGAGGCGGGGGAGTACAAGCATCTGAAGCGGAGCCGGCTGATCGAGCTCGGCGCCAGCGAGCTCGGCGCCCGGATCGACTGGCCGTAGACACGATCGTGGACCGGCTCGTGGTGAAGGTCGGCGACGTGCTCGAAATCGAGGGCCGACTGTATGACGTCGTCCCGTACAAGCACGGCGGCGCGACGCTCGAACCAGCGATCACGACGAGCGTGGCAGAGATCCTCGCCGCGCACGGGAGGCGCTTCACGCGCTCGCCACCCGGCGGCGCCTGGTCGAGCTCTGCCGGGCGCTCGATGAGTGGGAGCCGCCCGATCTCTAAGGAGAAGGCCCAGGGGGCTGGGCAACTGCCGGAGCGTGCGCCAGAACCCGAGGCGGGCCCGAATGCCTTGTAGAGCCGAGCTAGCGGGAGATGACGGCCGGCGAGCGCCCACGGTGCGGCGGCCGCTCGCCGGCGCGTTCAGAGATGGCTAGGACAGGCGCCAGCCGTCCAGAGCGATGTACGCGGTCGGGCTGCCGTTCGGATGCACGAGGATCACCGGTGCAAGGCACGTAGACGGAACGCTGAACGACCGATCCTTGATTCGGGCGTTACCCGTGCTTGAGATCGGAACTGGCTGAGTCGTGTCGGCGGGCGTGGCGTCCGCGTCCGCGCCGCAGTAGAGCGAGGCGGTGATCGTCGTCACCGGCGAGGCTGTACCCGTGGATGGGATCACGAGCCCCCGCAGCTCGAGGTCCAGCCTCCCGTCGGATGTCACACGCACTCTGCCTGACTTCAGCACCCACGGCGCGCCTCCCGGCTTGACGCCGTGGAACGTCGGGTCCGTCGTCTGTGACGGCGCGAGCGACTCGTCGATCAGCGTCACACCATGACGGGGGCGGGGGTGGTCCGACCCGGTCGGGTGATGCGGGCCGGGACCGGGGCGGTGGTGGTGGCCCGGTGCCGCGAATGCGACAGCGGCGAATGCCAACGACAGCGCGCCGAGCGCCGCGGCCAACGCCATCCCCAGGGTGCGCCTGGAAGTCCACATGGTGGACCCTCCCTTCGTTCGGGTTCACCGTTGGAAACAGGGGGGAGGGGCGAGAAGTTGCGAGTCGACCGGTTCGTCCGTCGCGCCCCTCGGAGGCTGCGGCGCGTCTTCACCCTGAGACCGCGGACTGCGGGATGCGACTCACGATCAGTTGCATCGTTCATGGGCGCGAGCCAAGACTCGATGCCCCTTCCTCGATCAGGCTCGAACACCATCAACCCCTGCGCGTTGACGCGCCGGGCTCGCGCATCGGAGCCGAGGTCCGTCCGGCGGTGACGACCTAGTCTGCCATGGGGTCGAGTTCGAGGACCTCGCGCAGGATCGCGTCCGGGGGGCGGCCCTGCATTCGTGTTGGCGCGCGTCTGCGGGCGGGTGTTCGTACTGTCCGCGTAAGCGCGAAACTGTGCGAATTCCCTGTGTGCGACGAGCGCACGGCGCGAGGATAATCGCGGCGAGCGTGCCTGCTGGCGTCGGTGACCGATCGGCGCCCGGTTTTCGGAATGGTCGATGGCGGTCCGATCAGCGGACGTGGTCGGTGGGTTTATTGCGTGGTCTCGGTGGCGGTCGGGCGGGAGAGGGCAAACGCGGTGGCGCCGCCCGCGGCGAGGACGGCAGCAACGGCCCAGGCGATGGCGGGTCGGGCGGTGTCGGCGGCGGGTGCGCCTGTGGTCGCGGTGGCGATGAGGACCAGGATGGCGATTCCGATGGCGGTGCCGAGCTGGGCGGTGGTGTTGATGACGCCGGAGGCGGTTCCCCTGGACTGGAGAGCGACGCTGGTGCCCAGAGTGGTGGTAGCAACTGACGACATTCCGATCCCGAACCCGGCGGCCGCGATACAGGCCGACAGGGCCGGGATCTGGGAAGCCACCAGGATCAGGGCGGCGTCCCCGCTGGCGATGACGGCGAGTCCGGCGGCGGCCACCCGCTGTGGAGGAGCACGGCGTAACAAGGTTGCGGCCAGGCTCGATCCGACGATGACGGCGACGCTGAACGGCAGCAGCGCGGCCGCTGCGGTTAGCGGACTGCGGTGCAGGGTGTTCTGGAGATACAACGTGGCCAGGGTTGCGACCGAGCTGGTAGCGGCGGTGTTGAGCGACGCTCCGAGCGCGCCCTGCTGGACTGCCGGTTGCCGCAGCAGCGCGCCCGGCAGCAGTGGCGAAGCGGAGCGGCGGTCGACCGCGCAGAATGCCGGCGCCAGCGCGATCGCCAGCCCGAGCAGCACGGTGCCGAGAAGCTGGTCGCCAGGCCGGGCGAGGATCGTGGTGCCAACCACGATCGCCATGACCGCCGCTGTGAGTAGGGAGGCGCTGATCACGTTCAGCGATCGGGTGGGGTCGCGGTCGCGATCGGACGGGACCGAGCGCAAGACAGCGGCGGCGAGCAGGGCTGACAGCGGCAGGTAGGCCCAGAAGATGACCCGCCAACTGGTCAGGTCGGTGACCACTCCGCCGACGACGAAGCCGCTGGCGCCGGCCGCGGCGCCGGCCGCGCTCCAGGCCGCGACGGCCCGCTGCCGCGCGACGCCCTCGGCGGTGATCGTGGTCAGCAGGCGCAATGCCGACGGGACCGCGGTGGCCGCCGCCCCGCCTTGGACGCAACGCGCCGCGGTGAGTATCACAACCGATGCCGAAGCTGCGGCCAGCACGGCGCCGGCGGCGGACGCGACCAGGCTCAGCAGGATCACGCGACGGTGACCGATGCGATCCCCGAGCCGCGCGCCGAACATCAACAGGCCGCCGAAGAACATCGCATACCCGGTCGCGACCAGACTGCCCGACGATGGCGATGCGTTCACGCTCTCCAACATCTTCGGCAACGCGCTCACGACCACCGTGACACCCAGCACGTCGAGGAACTGCACGGCGCACAGGACGATCACGGCTCGACCATCCGCTGGCGCTGCGAGCTGGTCGCTGGAATGCTTCTTCATCGATGAAGTGATTCATCATGTCTACCCACATGACGCCTCGGATCACCCTCCAGCTAGTCGCCGATCACCTCGGATGCTCAGCCAAAACGGTCGCCAACGCGTTCAACCGACCCGACCAGTTATCGCCCGCCACTCGGCAGCGAGTCCTAGCCGCCGCCGCGCGCCTGGGCTATCCGGGCCCCGATCCGCTCGCGGCTAGCCTGCGACGCGGCCGAGTCGGCGCGCTCGGGTTCGCGTACGCCAACAGCCTGACCTACGCATTCGATGACCCGGTCAGCGTGCAGCTGCTCGCCGGGATCAGCTCGGTAGCGGAGGAAGCCCGCATCGGCCTGCTACTCCTCCCGGGCTCCGCAACCGCGAGCCGCAATTCCGCCGCCGTCAGCGGCGCCGTGATCGACGGACTGCTCATCAACTCGCTCGCCGACGACGACCCCCTCGTCGACGCCGCCCTAACGCGACGTCTGCCCACGGTCGTGATCGACCAGCCAGATCCCGAGCAGCTCAAACGACGAGCCAGCGGCCCGCCCCCAGCATGGATCGGGATCGACGACCGCGCGGCCGCCAGGCAGGCCGCCGAGCACCTCCTGGCTCTGGGCCATCGCAGGCTCGCCGTCATCACCTTTGGCCTGCACCGCAGTCCCGTGCGCGAGTTCGCCGACGAGCGGGCGCAGGCAACCGCAACCTACTCCGTTACCCGGCACCGGCTGCAGGGCTACCGCGACGCCGCGACCAAAGCCGGGCTCGACTGGTCGACCGTCCCAGTCGCCGCGGGAACCGACAGCACAATCGTCGAGGGCGCCGCTGCGGCCGCCGCGCTGCTTGAACGCACACCCCGCCCGACCGCGATCCTCTGCCTATCTGACCGCCTCGCAGACGGCGCGATGCAGACAGCTCGCACCCGCGGACTCGATATTCCCCGCGACCTCTCGATCGTCGGCTTCGACGACGGACCGCCCGCCGTCGACCTCGGGCTGACGACGGTCAGACAACCCCACCGACTCAAAGGGGAACTCGCGGCCCACGCCCTGCTCGCCCTGATCGATGACCACGACAGCAAACCGCCGCAGCAACTGCCCACCGAACTTCTAGCTCGCTCAAGCACCCGACCCCCGCCACCCTGACAGCCGAAGGCAAGCTTCTTCCGCCTCGAGACGATGCGGAAGCTGGCAACCCAGAAGACCTCGTTTTGTTCGGCCGCGGTAATAGCGATCCTCCGAACCGTGCACCTGAGTTGCGCGGGATCCGCGCCGCTGAGCGTCGCCCGCGCCGCCGTCGCTCTTGACCACGCTGTGAGCGTTTGTGCACTGTTTGGCAGCTGGCCAGGTGCGCGCTGAGAGTTTGAGCTGTGGTTCCGAGGGCATCGGCCAAGCTGTGACCGGTGGCCCAGTGACTCGCCGTTAGTGCGTCCAGGATTGTATGGAGCGGTGACCAGTGAAACTCCGTGCTGTCTTCTCGCAATCGTAGGTTGTGTAGGCGGCGCGGACATCGAGAAGCTCGCGACCGTCGGGCGGGCTCGAGAACCCGGACGGGTCGGCGCCGGGGCGTTTGTTCCAGACACCGGCTCTCTGACGAGGCCGGTGCCCGGTTCGGGCGGGTCGGAAACGCCCTGAAGTTGCTAGGACCGAGACCTTTCGGTCTCGTCGAGCGGAAGGTCGAGGTCGGCGTGAGCGTGCTCCCCGCGGTGTATTCCGCAGGGAGTTCGGGGCTGGCTAGCGGTAGGCGACCACCATACGCTGAGAGCGGAAGACGGCTGGCACCGCCCCCGCTGCCAGGTGCTTCGTCAGCTTGCGGACTGTGTGTAGGTCTGGTTGACCGGCACGTTCAGGTTGGGGACGCACAGCGCCCACACCTTGACCTTCTCGGGAGCCTGGCTGTTCTGGCTGGCGAACTGGACGATCCATCCGTCGAGCCGGCCCGGCTTTGGGGTGTTCGTGGACCAGTCCATGCGGCCCGGGAACGACTGCCCGACGGGTACCGACTTGGTGTAGTCGTCAGTCGAGACGCCACCGCCGATCGCGGTGTCGGTCGGCGCCTTGCAGGCGACCGTGACGATCGCGCCGCCGTTCGTGTCGCCCACGTCGTAGTAGGCCACGCTGTAGTACGCGCCCTGCAGGTACGAATCGCCGTTCTGACCGTTCTGGCCAGCCGGACCCTGCGCACCGTTCTGACCGTTGTGACCGGGAGCGCCGGCCGGGCCGGTGTCGCCTTTCGGACCCTGCGACCCGACGATGCGTGTCGTGGGGCGCTTGGTGACGTGGTGCTTGCCCTTGTGGGGCTTGGGGTGATGGCCGGTGTTCGCCATTGCGGTGGCGGGCATGAGCATGGTTGCGGCCGCTCCGTCGACCAGGATGATTTTGCGCATTCGCGTTCCTTTTAGGCGGGTTATTTGCCAGCGGATGTCCCTCCGCTCGCGGGTAGAGGCGGGCGCTCTCGCTTCGCGTGTGCCAGCATTCGCGCTGGCAGTTAAGCTAGCACTCTTGCTAGCACGGTGAGGCCACTTCTTACGGACTTCTTCGCGGCCGGCCGTGTAGCATCCGCACTGTTGCTAGTGCTAGCATCGGCGCTAGCGGAGCACAGGTTTATTACTCCTTCGAGAACTCTTCGCCATGCCCATGACCCGTACCACGATCAGCTTCACCCGTGACGGGATGAAGTTGATTCAAAAAGCGGCCAAACGCCAAGGCTCGAGCGTCTCGCAGTTCGTCCGCGAAGCCGCGCTGATGCGCGCAAGGACGTCCACCGATGACACCCCCTACCCGATGCGCGCCCTGGCCGAGGAACTGCGGGCGATCGGCGATCAGGGATACGCGCTAGCTGAGAAGGCCCTGAAGGTGGCCGAGGACGAGGCCGAACAGAAGCGGTGATTGCCCAATATTTCGCACTGAGCAACCCGAGTGCCGCTGGCCTCGACCGATGATCGGATGATCCCGCCCCGGCTCAGCGCGAGATGTCCGCTATCGCTATCGGCCGCGGCTCAGCTGGGCGCGGAGGCTCTCCACGAGCCCCACGGTCCAGGCGATCGCCACGAGCTTCAAGCGGCTCACTCGACCGGTCTCGGGCTCGAGCCTGACGGTCTTCGAGGCGATCGCGTCGAAGATCGGCTGTGCCCGGTCGAGGGCGTTGGCGGGTCCGGATGCGACCACGACGAGCCGGCCCCGCTTGGCCGTCTCCCTAGAGCCGATCACGGGACAGTTCACGAAGGTGATCCCGTGATCCTCGGCGAGCCGGGCCGCGCGCTCCGTGTCGGTGTCCAAGCTGGTCTGGAGCCAGACGGCGCCGTCCGGCACCGCCTCCGCCGCCTGCCCCATCACCGCCAGAACGCGGCGGTGTCGGTGAGCATCGTGATCACGAACGCGGCCTCGCGCACCTCGTCGGCGGGCGTCTCCGCGAGGTCCGCCCCCTCGGCCGCCAGCACGCGCGCCTTCTCAGGAGTCCGGTTCCACACGCGGACCCGGAAGCCCGTGGTCGGCGCGGATCTCGCGGCCGCATTCCGCGCCGAGCAGCGATCTCACGACAGCGAGCGACGTGGCTGCTCTTTGGGCGTGTCACTTGGGCGGGCGGCGGTCTATTGAATGTCGTGCGGTGGGCGCGCTCCGGACGACGTGACTCGTTGGGCTCTGGCGTGGGCGGCGGCGATGCGGATGAGGACGGTGGACCATGTGCGAAACGGTCGCCAGTTCTCCGCGAGTTGGGTTAGGTGTTCGAGCGAGAGTTGTGGGTCGTCGTAGAGCTCGGCGGCGTACTTCAGCGTTCGGGGTTCAGGAATTCTGAGTGGGGCGTCCGCGAAGCCGGTTGCGCGTAGGACGATGAGGCTCGCATAGAACGGTCCGATGCCCTCGAGGGTTTGTGCGTAGGTGAATGCTTCTTCTGGTCCGCGGGACTTCAGCGCGTCGGCCTGTAACTCGGCGCCGGCCTCGGCGATCTTGTGTAGGCGTCGTGCCTTGGTCTGGTCCAGCCCCGGGACGTTGCTGAGGTCGCTGAGTGCGTCCGGTTGTGGGAAGGCATGAGCGGTTTGACCGGCGAGGGTGAAGCTGTGGCCGAGACGTTGGCTGATCGCGGTG
Source organism: uncultured Solirubrobacterales bacterium (assembly GCA_963849675.1). Classification (GTDB taxonomy): domain Bacteria; phylum Actinomycetota; class Thermoleophilia; order Solirubrobacterales; family Solirubrobacteraceae; genus Palsa-465. The sequence goes on from CAWKIW010000004.1 coordinate 974,027, forward strand.
CGTGTCCGGGCGGCCATTGCCGATGGTTTCCGGGCGGAGATGATCGACCACGCAGCGGCTTCATAGGGGGAGTGAAAGAGCACCGGTCGATGCCCGGGAAACCGCGTTTGCAGCTCAGCGATGACGCCGTCACGCTGGCCGACGCCGAGGAACTCGTTGCCGTCATAGTCGATGGAGATGATCCGCGCGATCTGTTTGAGTGCGAGCTCGGGATCGGCCGTTTTGGTGCTTTGCAGCTCGACGGTGATTTCCTGATCGGGGGCGGATTGGCGAAGGACCGCACCGGCGTATCCGCTACCCCCGTCAACCGGGAACGCAAGCCGCATAGCACCGTCGAAGCGAAGCGGCTGGCCTTCAGTCGGCCCAAAGCCAAAGGTTGCGGCCGCCTCCAGCGAAAACGGTCCGACGGGAACCAGCCGCGCGGGGTGTGAGCTGATGGTTGGACGCGGTGAAGGGGTCATCGTTCGGCAGAAGCGGGCAGGGTTCGCTCGCTGGAACGTAGTGTCGCCCGCGATCTGTGTCAAGATCTTGACGTGCGGCGAGTTGATCTCGAGACCTCAATCGGCTACGCGATGAAACGGACCACCACCGCGCTGCGGACGGCGATGGAGGCCTCGCTGCGGTCCCTTGGACTGAGCGTGCCGCAATATTCCTGCCTGGAGATCCTCAACGCCCGGCCTGGCATCTCAAACGCGGACCTAGCCCGGGGTGTCTTCGTGACCCGCCAGGCGATGCATCAGCTCCTCGGCGGCCTACAAGAGGCCGAACTTGTCAGTGCCGGCGGCCAGGGGCGCGTCCGGCGTTACTCCTTGACCCCCGAAGGACAACGGATCATCGCGGCCGCATCGGCGGCCGTCGCAGCGGTGGAGGAACAGATGCTGTCTGGCTTGCAGCCAGCAGAGCGACGGCGGCTCCATAACGATTTGGAGAGGTGCACCGCAGCTCTCGGTGGGGACTGACTGCCTCGCCAGGCACCGGCACGACGCGGTGCGGCACGGAGCACCTGGTCGTGTCAAGGCCTTGACATTTGTCAAGGCCTTGACGTAAGCTTGATGGCGCCAACCACCTTCAAGGGAGCGTCTGATGCCCGCTACCGGGCCCGATTTCATCTCACTCCAAGTCCGTGACCTCGAAAGCTCAGCCGCTTTCTACGAGCAGTACCTCGGTCTGGTCCGCAACCCGGCAGGCCCTCCGCACGCTGTTGTCTTTGATACGAGGGTGTCGCATAAAGCTGAGCCACCGGAAACTGGTTGTGATCCGTTAACAAATTCTGACGCATGACCCGTAGCCGGGGGCCGAACTTTGGCGATGGAGCCACATATATGTCAGCTGAATCGCCAAAGTTCGCGCGGGGCGCTTCGGCTGGTTGTGTGTCTCCAACAACGGCGATTGTTTATGCGACACCCTCATACCAAGCCGGTCGCATTCGTCGTTGGCGATCCACTCCCCGGAGTCGATCTGAACGCCATCGAGCAGGCCGGAGAAGGCATCGCGGTGTGGTTGCACGCACCCGACGCCCAGCAAATCCACAACGCGCTCGCTCACGGTGGGGTCAGGATCGTGACCGAGCCCTTTGACGGGCCATTCGGGCGGACCTTCACATTCGCCGACCCGAACGGATACCAGATAACCCTGCACACCAAAAGCTAAAGCTCGCCCGCCGCTCCAACCGAGCTCCGGCTCCCGCCCTGGCGGACCACTTCCGTATGGTCCACGACATCCGGAGCAGCGTTCCGGACCTTATCCGTCTTCCGGGACACTGCAGAGCAGCCGGTAAGTCGGCCGGCACGCGTCTGCTCTCTCACGATCTCGAAGGAGACTGGATGTTTGCGCGCGTGATCACCGCCCAGGCAGGAGCAGAAGGGTTCGACAACATCATCAGTCTTGCCGAGCAACAGCTCCCGGCCGCGAGGCAACGGCCGGGCTTTCGCGGCTTCTACCTGCTCGCCGACGATGAGACCGGAAAGCTCATCAACATCTCGTTCTGGGAGACCCGCGAGCACATGGAGGAGGTCGCTCGAGGCACGGCGGCCGGCATCCATGACCAGGGTATTGAAGCCACCGGCCTGACATCACCATGCCTCGAAACCTACGAAGTCAAGATGCACGCCTGAGGCATCACACCTCCCGCGCCGGCGAGCGTCCCGGGCTCCTGCGCGTGCGCTAGCCAGCCTGGTAGCTCGTCTCGCGGTCCCTACGGACGACACGCAAGAGCGCCGCGAGCTTCAAGGCCGGCTGCCGAACGCCCGCGACGATGCGGAAGCCGTGCCGCGCGGGACATCCTCTGTTGCCGCCGGGTGCTCCTGGCGGCCGATGGCGAACACGACGATGCAGCGCTGGTGGTACGACCGCCTTGCGGACGCTGGGCTCGTGGAGCGCGGGACAACCGGTTCCAAGCGGACGATGAAGATGCACGCTGCTCGCCATACCGCAGGACAGCGCGTCCTCGACGCCACGGGCGATCTAAAGCTTGTGCAACGCGTTCTCGGGCACAAGTCAATTCAGACCACCGGTGACATCTACGTCGACTACGACAACGCCGAGCTCGCCGCGAAGCTCGCTGAGGCGCTGCCCGAGCAGGATCAGTGAGAACGTTCCGCTCGTCTCCCGGGCGAATCGCCCGCAAACACGGGCATTTCGCGGTACCCAGAGGCGACGACCGGAATCGAACCGGTGTAGACGGCTTTGCAGGCCGCTGCGTAGCCACTCCGCCACGTCGCCGCGGGAACGTAGGGTAGCGACGCGGCCGCCGGCGGCGGGCTCGAGCGCGGGGCCGAGGGTCACGGGATGTTCACGCGCGCCTCACAGGAAAGCCACCGGCGCGGCGACCGGTCGGCCATACGGTGGCGATCGCCCACCCCAGAGAGGAGCGAGGACATGCAGCGCTTGGTCAACCGTTGGTTGTTCGGCATCGTGGCCGCCGCCGCCACGGTTGTGATCGCGACCGCGCCTGCGTCAGCGCACGCCGACCGGGGTCACGGCCTCGGCCACAACCAGGTAGTCAGGGCGGCGCTCCGGCCCGGCGCCGTCGGGCACATCTTCGCGATGGAGCTCGAGAACGAGGACGCGTCGACCACATTCGGCCCCGGTTCGCCGGCGATGTTCCTGAACGGGACGCTGCTCAAGCAGGGTGAGCTGATCGAGAACTATTACGCGACCGGCCACGCGAGCTTGGACAACTACATCGCGCAGATTTCGGGCCAGGCGCCGACCGAGGAGACGAGTGCCGACTGCCTGGGTCCGAGCACCAACCTGAACACGCTGATCGGCAGCTACGACGATCTGCTGCCCGGCACCCTCGATCCGACCCAGCAGGCGTACCCGGGGCAGGTCGACGGCCACGGCTGCATCTACCCGGCGTTCGTGCAGACGATCGCGAATCAGCTCGACCGCATCGACCCGCCGAATCCGTTGACGCACGTCGCCGCCTGGCGCGACTACGACGAGGACATGGGCAACCAGCCGACCGGCCGCGAGCTGGGAGCACCGGACCCCCGCGGCGGCCTCGACTGCGGGCATCCGCCGCTGAACGGCGCCGACAACACGAACGCCGCCTCGCCGGCCACGGCGACCGAGCCGGCCGACCAGTACGCCACCAGGCACAACGGGTTCATGTACTTCCACTCGATCATCGACAGCACCGCCGAGTGCGACGCAAACGTCGTCCCGCTGGGAAAGGTCGCCGTGGGCGCGCCGAGCTGGTTCGACGGCACCCGGCTGCCGGACTCGTTCTCAGGTCACCTCGCGAACGATCTGCGGCACGTCCGGACGACGCCCAAGTTCGGGTGGATCACGCCGAACCTGTGTGACGACGGCCACGACAGCACGTGCGCGGGCCCCAACACGATCGGCCAGATTGGCGCCGGGGCCGGTGGCCTTCATGGCGCGGACGAGTTCCTGGCCCACTGGGTGCCGCTGCTCGAGGCGTCGCCGGCGTACCGCCTCGGACAGATGCTGATCGTGATCACGTTCGATGAGGGGGCCGGCTCCGATGGGAGCGCCTGCTGCGGGGAGACCCCGGGTCCCGACAACCCGACCCCCGGCTTCTCGCAGCTCCTCGCGCCGATCTACCAGCAGCTCGGCCTGCCGATTCCAAATCCCGCGAACGGCGGCGGGCGGACCGGCGCCGTGCTGCTCGACCCGCGCTACGTCGAGCTCGGGAGCGTGGACAGCACCGGCCAGTACGACCACTACTCGGCGCTGCGGAGCTACGAGGACCTGCTCGGGATCACCCGAGGCGGCAGCGATGGGCTCGGCCATCTCGGCTTCGCCGCCGCGAGCGGGCTACAGCCGTTTGGCCGCGACGTTTTCAACCGTCCGTTGCGGCCGTTCCTCCGGCGCTAATCGACAGCGGTCACTGTTCTCAGAACCACGCCGTTGCCGAACGGGTCGCGGACGAGCACGCCGCTCGGCGTTGGGGTGCTGGGGATGGACGCCGCTTGCACCCGGGCGAGCACAGCCGCCAGCTCTCGATCGTCAACTAAGTCGACTTCGAACGAGCGAAGCCCGACCGACCCGCTGGGGGCCGGCGCGGCGCCGTCGCTGTGCCAGGTGTTGAGGCCGATGTGGTGGTGGTACCCGCCCGCCGACACGAACAGCGCGCCCGGGTAGCCCCGGACCATCACGTCGAACCCGAGCACGCCGTGATAGAACGCCTCCGCTGGGGCCAGGTCCGACACCTGCAGGTGGACGTGGCCGATCGTGGTTCCTGCCGGGGCGGCCGTCTGGAGTTCAGACGCCACCCGAAGCTCGCCCAGCACGTCGTTCAGGTCGAGCGCGACCGTTGCCATCTCGAGCTGACCGCCGACGCGACGCCAATCGGCGCGCGGACGGTCGCGATAGATCTCGATCCCGTTGCCGTCCGGGTCGGACAGGTACAAAGCCTCGCTGACCAGGTGATCTGAGGCGCCGTCGAGCGGCCAGCGCGCCTCGGCCAGGCGAGCCAGCGCGAACGCGAGGTCAAGCCGCGTCGGCACGAGGATCGCCAAGTGGTACAGCCCCGGCGCGCGGCGGTTCAGGCCCGGAGCCGAGCTGTTGCCGCGCAGCTCGATCAGTGGGCGCCCGCCCGCGACGCCGAGGCCCAGCCCCCCGTCGTCGAGCTCGCTTGCGCGCAGCCCGATCGTTTGCTCGTAGAACGCGCGCGATCGACCGAGGTCCGTGACGGTGAGCGACACGGTCCCGAGCGACGTGCCGGCGGCGATCCGCCCCGCGGAGCCGCTCTCGACCGGAGCTGACGACGTCGCCATGAGCTACGCCGCCGCCGTGGCGGATGACTGGAGATGAGCCACGAGGCCGTTCATCACCCCGGCCAGGTTCTCGCGGATCTCGGGATCGGCGAGCTCCGTGTCCGCGCCGAAGCGGTCCGCCGCCTTAGGAACGACGAGCTCTAGATCGAGCACGCGGGCCCCGGCCAGACCGAGCGACTTGCGCAGGTGGTCCTGCGCCCAGACGGCGCCGTAGTCGGTGACACTTGCGCCGATCACCGCGACCGGCTTTCCCCACAGCGAAGATCCCGGACCGAACGGACGCGACGCCCAGTCGACGGCCCCTTTGAGATGTCCCGGCATGCTGCCGTTGTACTCGGGGGTCGAGATCAGCACGACGTCGGCGCCGGCGATCTCGTCGCGTAGACGCTTCACCTCACGATCCGGATCGTCGGTGTCGTGGTCTTCGTTGTAGTGGGGAAGGCGGTCGAGGCCCTCGAACATCTGGACCTCGACCCCGTCGGGCGCAACCTCAGCCGCGGCCCGCAGCAGCGCCGTGTTGTGCGACGCTGCGCGCAGGCTTCCCGAGATTGTCAGGACCCGCATCCGGCTACGCGGCCTTAACCGCCGATACGCTCAGCAGCAGCTTGACCTCGTTGGACACGAGCAGGTTGCCGTTCGGAAGCGTCTGGTTCCACTTGAGGTCGAACTCGCGGCGGTCGATCGTGCCCTCGAGTTCGAGGCCGATGCGCTCGTTGCCCCACGGGTCGGCCCCGCCCTCGGAGACGACGCCGGTCAGCTCGATCGGCTTCGTGATGCCCTTGATCGTGATCTCGCCGCTCAGGCGGACCTTGCCATCGTCGGTCGCGGCTGCCGGCGGTGGAGTGAAAGCTGATCTCGGGGTGCTGCTCGGCGTCGAAGAACTCGGCCGATGCCAGGTGACCGTCGCGGTTCGGTTCATTCGTGTCGACGCTTGACACCTCGACGGTGCCCTGGAGCACCGGCGCGTCGCCGGTGGCGTCGACGGTGCCCTCGAACTTGCGGAAGGCGCCGCGCACGGTGGCGATTCCCATGTGGCGAACCTCGAAGCCGACGTTCGAGTGTGCGGGATCGACGTTGTAGGTGCCGGCGGGAATGGTCTCGAGGGAAAGGCTTGTGGCAGACAAGGGGGCTCCGTTTGGTCGTTGATTGACTCTGCAACTATCCTAGCACAATTAGTTGCGGCGTCAAGTATCGCGCCGCCCTATTCGACTGTGCAGGAGCCGCCGCGCTGGGCGCCCGGGAGCCTCCCGAGCAGCGTGGCGAGTTGGCCGGTCTCGTCGGCATCGAAGTGCTCGAGGAACAGCCGGCGGATGCTGCCTACGTGCGTGCAGCCGGCATCACGGAGCTTCTCCAAACCCTCGTCGGTCAGCTGCGCGTAGGAAACGCGGGCATCGCTGGGGCAAGAGACGCGCTCGATGAATCCGCCGGCGACGAGACCGTCCACGAGGCGGGTTATTCCGGACCGGGTCAGCATCGTGCTCTCGGCGAGCGCCGACATCGGCAGCTTGCGGTCGGGCGACTGAGCCAGGTACAGGAGCACCTCGTAATCGCGCGTGGTGATGCCGTGCTCGGAGATGAGCTCGGCGTCGAGCAGCCGCACGATCGTCGCGTGGCTCTGGAGGTAGCTGCGCCACGCTTCGAGCGCGACCCCCTCCAGACTGGATGCGCCATCCTCGCCGGTCGGTGCGCAGGCTCCAGCCGGAACCTCGATCACCGACGTCGCGTCGCGCTCGGAGCCGTCCCGAGTTACGCCGTCCGGGGTGGCGGTCCTTGTATCCATACTGTGGATTGTAGTTGACCGGTCAACGGACGCCCGCGGTTGTGGGGCGCGCGGTTGCCGGTGCGGCTACGCTAGCGCGCGATGATCGAGATCGCTCCCGGCCTGTGGCACTGGACGGCGCGGCGCGAGTCGATCGGCATGGACGTGAGCTCGTACTACCTCGAGTCCGAGCGCGTCCTGATCGACCCGATGATTCCGCCCGGGGGCCTCGACTGGCTCGAGCAGCACGGCGCTCCCGAGCACGCGATCCTGACCAACCGCCACCACGACCGGGACTCGTGGCGCCTGCGCGACACGTTCGGATGCACGGTCCACTGCATCAGCAACGGGGTGTACGAGCTCGACGGACGGGGGCCGGTGGAGGCGTTCGAGTTCGGCGATCAGCTGCCCGGCGGAATCTCCGTCCACGAAGTCGACTCGATCTGTCCCGACGAGACCGCGCTGCACATACCGCGCCACCGCGCACTGGCCTGCGCCGACGGCGTCGTTCGCTGGCAGGCCGGTGACGAGCTGGAGTTCGTCCCCGACTTTCTGATGGACGAACCCGAGCAGACCAAGCGGGGACTGCGCGACGCCTATCGCGCCCTGCTCGACCTCGACTTCGATCTGCTGCTGCTCGCGCACGGCGACCCGGTCGTCGGTGGGGCGCGCGACGCGCTCCGGGCGTTCGTCGACGGCGTCGGATAGCGCCGGCCCGCCCGCCCACACTGCGGACCGGAACGGACCTCGATGCCGCGTACCGTCTCGGGTCGACGCCCGACGGGCGCAACACCCAACGAAAGGAGCCGTTCGTGGACTGGAAGATCGAACTCGTGGCGATCCCGGTGTCCGACATCGATCGAGCGAAATCGTTCTACGCCGACAAGGCCGGATTCCACGTCGACCACGACCACACCGTCAGCGACGAGATCCGCTTCGTCCAACTCACCCCCCGGGCTCGGCGTGCTCGATCACGTTCGGAAAGGGGATCACCGAGGCGCCGCCGGGTTCGGTGAAGGGCGTGCAGATGGTCGTCGCGGACATCCACCAGGCTCACTCCGAGCTGGCCGGCCGCGGGGTGGAGGTCAGCGACGTTCAGGAGTTCCCGTGGGGATCGTTCGTGTTCTTCAGCGATCCCGACGGCAACGGCTGGGCCGTGCAGCAGCTCCCACCCCGCTGAGCCTCGACAGCTCCCTAGTCGGCCATCGCCGCGGCTCGCTCGCGCTCGCGGTCGATCAGCAGCCTCCGCAGGATCTTGCCCGACGGCGACTTCGGGATCTCGTCGACGATCTCGACCGCGCGCACCTTCTTATACGGCGCCACGCGCTCGGCGACGAACGCGGTCACGTCTTCGGCCGTGATCGAGCCGCCGGCAACGACGAACGCCTTCGGGATCTCGCCGGCCTCCTCGTCGGGGAGCGGGATCACGGCGGCGTCGGCGATCGCAGGATGCGTCAGGAGCAGCGCCTCGAGCTCGGCCGGGGCGATCTGGTAGCCCTTGTACTTGATCAGCTCCTTGATCCGGTCGACGATCCAGACCGAGCCGTCCTCGTCGAGTCGCGCGACGTCGCCGCTGTGGAACCAGCCGTCGGCGTCGATCGCGTGGGCGGTCGCCTCGGGGTTGTTGAGGTAGCCCTTCATCACCTGCGGGCCGCGGATGCACAGCTCACCCGGCTCGCCGGCGGGAACGTCCTGCTCGGTTGCGACGTCGAGGATCCGGCACTCGGTGTTCGGGATCGCGGGGCCGATCGAGCCCGGCAGCGTGCCCGCGAGCTTGTCGCTGACCCAATGGGTGACCGGGACTGGTCTCGGTGAGCCCGTAGCCCTGCTGCATGTGACAGCCAAGCCGCTCACCGCACGCCACCTCGAGCTCGGCCGAGAGCGGCGCGGCGCCCGAGTTCACGTACTCGAGGCTCGACAGGTCGTACTGGTCGACGAGCGGATGCTTGGCCATCGCGAGCACGATCGGCGGCACGACCCACGCGCGCGTGATGCGGTAGTCCTGAATCACGCGCAGGAACTCGGCCAGGTCGAACCGCGGCATCGTCACGACCGTCGCGCCGCGGTACAGCGGGATGTTCATGATCACGACGAGGCCGTAGATGTGGAAGAACGGCAGCACGGCGATCGCGCGCTCGCGCGCGTAACCCTCGTCGGTCTTGGCTCTTGACTCGGGGTAGGTGCACTGGCAGATGTTCGCGACGAGGTTTCGGTGGGTCAGCATCACGCCCTTGGGGAGCCCGGTGGTGCCGCTCGAGTACGGGACCGCGATCAGATCGTTGGCGGGATCGATCTCGACCCGTGGCGGCTCGGACCCTGTCCGCACGAGCGACTGGAACGGTGTCGCACCGGCGGCCTCGCCGTACACGAAGATCTCCTCGACGCCCGAACGCTCGGCCGCCGCGGTCGCCTTATCGAGCAGCTCGGGCACGGTCACCAGCAGGCGCGCGCCCGAGTCCGTGAGCTGACCGGCGAGCTCATCGACCGTCATCACGGGGTTCGCGGTCGTGTTCACCCCGCCGGCCGTCGCGACGCCGTGGAACGCGACCGCGTACTCGGGCATGTTCGGGGCGAAATGGGCGAACACGTCGCCCTTGGCGAAGCCGCGCGCGGCCAGCCCCGCGGCCAGCCCGTGCACGGTTTCGACCAGCTCCGGGTAGGTGATCGTTCGTCCGCTCGGTCCGTCGATCAACGCCGCCTTGTCGCCGCGCTCGCCGGCGCGCTCGAGGACGAAATCGGTGAACGGCATGTCCGGAATCTCGACGTCCGGAAACGGGCTGCGGATCACTTTAGGACTCCTTCCTCGGTCGACGTTCGCGCGAGTCTACGCCCGCCCGGCTGACCCCGGCGGCTGCAGCACGATGCCGTCGATTTGCACCGGCGCGATGTGGGTAACACCGGGGCCGCGGAGCGTGTTAGCGCTCATATCTGCTCACACCAGTGACGCGCGGGAAAACCCTGACGGACAGATAAGGATCATCCCATCTGGGTGATGAGCCCCGGTAAGTGCCCGCCTAGCGTCGGAAGCACCAGACAGGCGACAGGAGGTGGGTCAGTGGCTCAGCCGTTCGGCGGGACGATCAACGTTGACATCCGCGATTCTGAGCCGGATTGGGCTCCGTTTGAACCTCCGAGGGCGCCTGATGGCGCGCCGAACGTGCTCTACATCGTGCTCGATGATGTTGGCTTCTCCGCGATGGGGTGCTATGGCGGGCCGATCGAGACGCCGAACATCGATCGGATCGTTTCGGCCGGGCTGCGCTACACGCAGTTCCATACGACCGCGCTGTGCTCGCCGACCCGGTCGTGCCTGCTGACCGGACGCAACCACACCCGCAACAGCATGGCTTGTATCACCGAGGCGGCGATCGGGTTTCCGAACGCTAGCGGCACGGTTCCGCCGGAGAACGGGATGCTGTCGGAGATCCTCGGTGAGGCGGGTTGGAACACGTACATGGTCGGCAAGTGGCATCTGTGCCCGACCGATGAGATGAATCTGGCCTCGACGCGGCGTAACTGGCCGAGCGGCCGCGGGTTTGAGCGCTGGTACGGGTTCCTCGGCGCCGAGACGAATCAGTGGTATCCGGACCTGGTATATGACAACCACACGATCGACCAGCCCCGCCCTCCTGAGGAGGGGTATCACCTCACCGAGGACATCACCGACAGGGCGCTTGAGTTCATCCGGGATGCGAAGGCGATCGCTCCGGAGAAGCCGTTCTTCCTGTATTACGCGCCGGGGGCGTGCCACGCACCGCATCACGCCCCGAAGGAGTGGATCGAGAAGTTCAAGGGCCACTTCGACATGGGCTATGAGGCGCTTCGCGAGCAGACCCTCGCGCGCCAGAAGGAGCTTGGCCTCGTGCCGGCCAACACCGAGTTGCCGCCGGTCAACCCGATCGGCACGCCCGAGACGCGCAAGGGTCCCGAGGGCCAGCCGTTCCCAGAGGTCGACTACACGCGCCCGTGGGACTCGCTGAACGACGACGAGCAGCGTTTGTTCGCCCACATGGCCGAGGTGTACGCCGGGTTCCTCGCGCACGCCGACCATCACATCGGGCGTTTGCTCGACTATCTCGAGCGCACCAACCAGCTCGAGAACACGATGATCGTGGTCGTGTCGGATAACGGCGCGAGCGGCGAGGGCGGCCCGAACGGGTCGGTCAACGAGATGAAGTTCGCCAACGGCATCCCCGACGATCTGGCGCAGAATCTCGCGCAGATCGACGAGCTCGGCGGCCCACTGACCTACAACCACTACCCGACCGGCTGGGCGATGGCGTTCAACACGCCGTTCAAGATGTGGAAGCGCTACGAGTTCAACGGCGGCACGAGCGACCCGTGCATCATCTCCTGGCCCAAGGGGATCAAGGCGCGCGGGGAGATCCGGGAGCAGTACCACCACGCGATCGACCTCGTCCCCACGATCCTCGACGTGCTCGGTGTTGAGTCTCCCGAGACGATCAAGGGCCACACGCAGAGCCAGTTCGACGGCGTCAGCATGCGCGACAGCTTCGACGACGCGTCCGCCGCGTCGAAGCGCACAACCCAGTTCTACGCGATGCTCGGCTCCCGCTCGATCTGGCACGAAGGGTGGAAGGCGGTCACGACCCATCCGTGCCTGTCCGGCTGGGGTAACTTTCACGACGACGAGTGGGAGCTCTACTACACCGAAACCGACAGGGCCGAGATCAACAACCTCGCCGCCGAGCACCCCGAAAAGGTCCGCGAGCTCGTCGAGATCTGGTTCTCCGAAGCGGGCGCCAACCGCGCGTTCCCGCTCGATGACCGCTCGGTCATCGAGATCGTCAGCACACCCCGGCCGCAGGTCAGCGCTGCGCGTGACCGCTACGTGTACGCGCCCGGTGATGCCGCGGTCGGGGAGTGGCAGGCGGTCAACACTCGCGGTCGGTCGTTCGTGATCGAAGCAGTCGCCGATCTACCGGACGGCGGCGCCCAGGGAGTGCTGTTCGCGTTCGGCACCCGGTTCGGCGGTCACGCCCTGTATGTCAAGGACAACCGGCTGCACTACGTCAACAGCTTCGTCGGCGCCGAGGAGCAGATGGTCGTCGGCACCGAGGACATCCCGACCGGCGAAGACGTGTTCCTGTCGGCGTCGTTTGAGAAGGAGGGCCAGGAGCCGACTTACGCCGAGGGGACACTCTCTCTCTACCACGGCGACACCAAGGTCGGGGAGGGCAAGATCAAGACCCAGCTCGGCTTCTTCGCGATCGCCGGCTCCGCGCTGTACGTCGGCCGGCAGCCGGGGGAGCCGGTGACCGACGACTATCCCGGCGAGTCTCCGTACGAGTTCACCGGCGGGACGCTCAAGCTGGTCGCGGTCAACGTCAGCGGCAAGCCGTTCAACGACCTCGAACACCACGCCGCGATGCTGCTCAAGCACCAATGAGTGAAGGGACCGAACACCGTGAGTGAACTGTCGTCGTGGAACGACACACGAACTCGCGAGGCGATCGTCGGATTCGTCGAGCGAGTGACCACCGAAAGCGGCCCGGATTACGTGGCTCCGCACGACCGGATCGCGGTGTTTGACAACGACGGAACGCTTTGGTGCGAGAAGCCGATGCCGATCGAGGTGGGGTTCATCCTCCATCGCCTTGCCGAGATGTGCGAGGCCGACGAGTCGCTGCGCGAACGCCAGCCCTGGAAGGCCGCCTACGAACAGGATCATGCGTGGCTCGGGAATGCCATCACCAAGCACTACCACGGCGACGACAACGACGTGAAGGTGCTGATGGGCGGGATCATCCGGGCATTCGCCGGGGTGACCGTGGAGGAGTACGGCGACGCGGCTGACGCGTTCCTGCGGGGTCGCCATCCGACGCTGGACCGCGACCTGCTCGAGTGCGGCTACCAGCCGATGATCGAGCTGCTCCGCTACCTCGAGGACAACGGGTTCACGAACTACATCGCCTCCGGCGGGGACCGTGACTTCATGCGCCCGATCACCGAGGAGGTCTACGGCATCCCGTCGGAGCGCGTCATCGGAAGCTCGAACGCCCTGACCTATCAGGAGAACGAGACCGGCGGCAGCGTCGTGTACCTCGCGCAGCCTGACGTGTTCGACGACGGCCCGACCAAGCCGGTGAGGATCTGGAGCAGGATCGGCCGCCGCCCGATCCTGGCCGCAGGCAACTCCAACGGCGACATCCCGATGCTCCATTACGCCGGCGGACAGCCTCGGCCGGCGCTGCGTCTGCTCGTCCTCCACGACGACCCCGACCGCGAGTTCGACTACGTGGCCGGTGCCGAGACCTCGCTCGAGCGCGCGGCCAACGACGGGTGGACGGTGGTCAGCATCAAGGACGACTGGAACAAAGTGTTCGCCGGCGGCTAACGCCGGCGACCCAGCCCGGATTCAGACGGCCGTGTCGAGCACGCGCTGGGGTGCGGGTGACGGCGCAGCATCGGTTCCCGCGGTCGGCAGAGGATTGCGCGGCAGGAAAACCGAGATCCCGAGGCCGGCCAGAGCGACCACGGCCAGCACGATCATCGCGGCGACGTACGTGCCGTTGCCGGAGGCGAGGTTGGAGACCAGGATCGTGCCGGCGATCGCGGTACCGAACGACGAGCCGAGGTTCGAGATGCTGCGCGAGAGCCCGGATATCTCCCCCTGCTTCTCCTCAGGGAAGGCTCCCTGCACCAGGTTGACCGACGGCGTCAGCATCACGCCCAGTCCGAGCCCGATCAGCAGCAGGCCGGGCGCGAACGCCCACGCGCTGGACGAGGCCGCGTGAACCAGGCCGAGCAGTAGCCCGACTCCGGCCGCCGTCGTCACGAAACCGGCCGCGATCAGCGTCTTCTGGAAGTACTTACTGGCGAGCCGTGCGGCTGCAAGCGAGGAGGCGAGGATGCCCAGCGTCGCGGCGGTGAAGATCACGCCGGTCTTGATCGAGCTGTAGTGGCGTTCGGTCTGGAGGAACACGGACACGACGAACGACACGCCCATCAGCAGCAGCCATTGAAGGTTCTGGGTGATCAGACCGAGGTTCGACGTCCGGTTCTTGAACAGGTCCGACGACAGCAGCGCCTCCTTCCCGGCTCGCTCGCGAGAGCGGATGTACACAAAGAAGGCGGCCAGGAACGCGACGCCGGCGACTAGGAACACGATCAGCAGTGTGTTGTTGACTCCGGCCTGCAGGATCCCGACGACCAGGCAGAACATCCCGACCGCGGACAGGATCGCTCCCACCGTGTCGAACGGGCGCGTGGGGTCAGGCGCGACCGGGTCGACGACGCGGCGGGCGAGCAAGATGATCGTTGCCACGATCAGCGCCTGGAAGACGAATGCGGCGCGCCAGCTGATCCCGGAGGTGATGAGGCCTCCGATCAGTGGTCCGGCCGCCGCGCCGAGCCCAGCCATGCCGCTGATCACACCGAACGCCTTGGCGCGCGACCCGAGCGAGGTGAAGGCCATTGTCGTGAGGATGTAGACGGGGGGAATCAGGAACGCTGTGCCCACGCCCTGGAACACCGAGTTCCCGAGGATCAGTACCCCGAGACTCGGGGCGACCGCGCTCAACACGGTGCCGATCCCGTACAGCACGAGTCCGCCGAGGAAGCACCGCTTGCGGCCGAAGCGATCGGTCAGCTTGCTGCACGGGATCATCAGCACCGCCATGATCACCAGGAACAGCGTGATCGTGGTCTGCACGCCCTTCACGTCCGTGTGCAGGTCGTGGCTGATGTCGTTGATCATCACGTTCATGTTCGAGCCCGCGAAGCTGCAGATGAACTGGGCAAGCGCCAGCGGGGCGAGGAACGCGCGCGGGGAGCCGACCCAGCTTGCGGTCGAACCGGAGTCGTCGGTCGATGTCGCGCTCACGTACGAGGACGATCCCCTCGGCACCGAGAAGGCACATCACCCGATTGGGATGACCCGGCCAATCTCACTCGACGAGGTGGATCTCGTAGATCACGCCCGAGGCCTCGCGCGCGCCGACGCCGACGAACACGCCCTTGTTCAACCAGTCGAGCGCGGACTCGGAGGTCTGGATCTGGGTCGCGGTCCGGAACGTGTACTCGCTCGGGTCGACGTCTTCGCCGCGCGCGAGCCGCCCCAGAACCTCGGGGCTGCCGTGACGGACGCTCCGAGACTGGACGTAGAGGATCGCGCCGGCGTCGGTCTGTAGCGTGTAGCGGATGTCGCCGAGGGCGGTGCCGTCCGGGAGGATCGTCTGCCAGTCTGCGCTGGCGCCGGGGAGCAGCTTCCCGGCGCCGACGAGGGGACCGGTGAACCTACCGCCGGTCAACGGCACGATCCGCTTGTGGCCCTGGGCGGTGTCGCCGAGTTCGAGCGGGTCGCCGAGCGTGGCCTCCAGACGGTAGACCTGGATCAGGCGTGGTTCGGGGAGCGTTGTACTCAAGTCTGTCCTCCTGTCGGCTTGGGTCGGGTCGCGCGCAATCTTCGCTCGCATCGACTCGGCGAGGGGAATCGAGAAACGAACAGGAGGTGTGAGTTGCTGGTCGCGGGAATCGGACAGTGGGGTGACGCCGTCCGGATGCTCGAGGTCGCCGACCCGAGAGCGCCGCGCGCCGGCGAGCTGCTGATCGAAGTCAAGGCGGCCGGCGTCGGCAACTGGGACGACATCGCCCGCGCCGGCAACTGGGATCTGGGGCGAACGGCTCCGTTGGCGCTCGGCGTCGAGGGCGCGGGCGTCGTGGCCGCCGTCGGCACGGATGTCGACGGGTGGTCGATCGGCGACGAGGTTCTCACGCATCCGTTGCCGCTTGTCGACCAGGGCACGTGGGCGCCCTGGCTGCTCGCCCGTGCGACGGCGGTCGCTCGCAAGCCGAGCGGGCTGTCGTGGACAGTCGCGGGCGCGTTTTCGGTCCCCGCCCTGACGGCGGCTCAGGCGCTTGACGAGGCGGGGGTGTCGAGCCCCGGCGTTCAAGTGCTCGTCAACGGTGCGGGAGGTGTGACCGGCGGGCTCGCCGTCTCGATGGCCGTGCTTCGCGGCGCTCGTGTCTTGGCCACCGCCGGCGCTGCCAGTCGCGAGCGGGTGCTGGCCGCGGGCGCCGCCACCGTCGTCGACTACCACGATGCCGACTGGCCCGAGCAGATCATCGAGGCGTCCGGTGGCCGCGGGGTCGAAGCGGCCGTCAACGCGGCACGGGATGGAGCAGCCAGCGCGCTGCGGACGGTCAGAGACGATGGCCGGCTCGCCACCATCACCTCGGATCCACCCGAGCGAGAGCGGGGAGTCGCGATCAGCTCGGTATACGTGCGGCCAGACGCCACGCAACTCGGGCTTGCCGCAGCCGCGCTCGTCGCCGGTCGGCTGGAGTTCGCGGTGGGGGCGCGCTTCCCGCTCGCGCAGGCCGGCGCTGCTCTGGCGCGCGCGGTCGCGGGCCGCGGTGGAGCGGTAGCGCTCGAGATGTGAAGCACCTGACTGTTACTGCGTGCTGGCATAACCTGATGGTCACTCTTACTGTCAGATCCGAGGCGTATCAAGGAGAAACACGATGATCCTGATCTGTTACGACGGCTCTCCCGATTCCCGCGCGGCGGTGGAGCGTGCGGCGGAACTGTTCGGCGACCGGCCGGCGACGTTGCTGACAGTGTGGGAGCCGTTCGTCCAGATGGCCGCGCGCTCGTCATTGGGTCCTGGGCTCGTGCCGTTCTCCCCGGACCCGGACGAGATCGATGAAGCCAGCAGCAAAGCCGCGGACCAGGCCGCCGCCGACGGAGCAGCGCTCGCGAGCGGGCTGGGTATGACCGCCGAGCACAAGACCGCGACTCAGGTGGGCACGACCGGCGAGGTGGCCGCCTCCCGCGCTCGGGCCTTCAACCAGACGGGCGCGACCTAGCGGTCCGCCCCGAAACGCGCCAGTACGCCGGCGTCGCCGAACAGCGTTATCCGGCCGATGCCCGCCGCACTGACGGTCAGGACCGCGACCGCGAACGGCACGTACACGCCGTCGCCGCCGAGTTCGTAGGCGACGGCGGCCGGCTGGCCGTTCGCGGCGGTCGGAACCATGCGCCAGTCGCCCGGCGTTCGGAGGAACCGTCGGATGTACGGCACGCACGTGCGCTTGCCGGCGAACCACGTGGTCGAGCCGGTCATCTCGAGTGCGGCGTCGTCTCGGAGCGCGCGCTCGAGCAGCGACATGTCCGAGCGCTCGAATGCGGCCATGTACTGATCGAGCAGCGACTGTGCGCGCGGCTCGCTGGGCTCGGTGAGCTCGTCTGCGCCGACGTGTTCGAGCCCGGCCCGCGCCCGCTGCAGCGCGCTCTTGACCGCCGCCGTGCTCGTCCCGAGCATCGCCGCGACCTCGTGGGCGCGGAACGACAGCACGTCGCGCAGGATCAGCACCGCGCGCTGGCGGGCCGGAAGGCGCTGGAGACTCGCGATCAGCGCGAGCCGGAGCCCCGCTCTCACGGTGGCGACCGCCGCCGGGTCTTCTGACTCGGGCGCGATCAGCGCGTCCGGGATCGGCTCGAGCCAGCGGATCCCCGGATCGGCCGGCGCCGCATCCCCGCTCGGATCGTCGCTCGGCGCGCCGAGCCCGGAGGGCAGGACACGGCGGGAGTGATGCTCGAGTGCCGACAGCGTCGCGTTTGTGGCGATCTGGTACAGCCAGGTCCGCACCGACGAGCGTCCCTCGAACCCCGAGTACGACCGCCAAGCGCGTATGTAGGTCTCCTGGACGATGTCCTCGGCGTCGTCGACCGAGCCGAGCATGCGGTAGCAGTGAACGAGCAGCTCGCGTCGATACCGCTCAGTGGCCCGGACGAAGTCGGGGTCGGTGGCAACAGCCGTGCTCACGAAGCGACCACCGCAGTAGCGAGGTTGGTCAGGCCGAGGTGCGGGCGGGCCCATGCGGCGAGCTTACGGATCGCGTCGTCGGCCTCGGGTGCCTTCCCGGCCGCCATCTGGAACGTGTGCTGCTGCTCGTCGAAGACCTCGAATCGAGTCTCGACGCCGGCCGCGCGCAGCCGGTCGGCGAGCTCGCGACCTTCGTCGAGCAGCGTCTCGTCGCCCCCGACTTGGATGTAAGTGGGCGCCAGTCGCGCAAGGTCGGCGTAGAGCGGGTTCGCGAGCGGGTCGCGCGGGTCGCCGTTGGAACCGAGGAAGCCGCGCGCGAGCGTCACCACGAGCTCCCGGTAGAAGAACGCGTCCTTAGCCCAATTCGAGTTGAAGGAGTCGGTGCTCACCTCCATGTCGACCCACGGCGAGACCAGCAGCGCCGCCGCCGGCAGTGGCAGTCCGTGCTCGCGTGCTCGCAGCTGCGCGGTGATAGCGAGCCCGCCACCGGACGAGTCGCCGCCGAAGGCTATGCGCGCAGGCTCAAACCCCTGATCGAGCAGCCAGCCGTAGACGGCGACTGCATCGTCGACCGGTGCTGGGTGGACGCCCTCTGGGAGGAGGCGGTAGTCGAAGTTGAGTACGCGCGCGCCGATCGCCTTTGCGAGATGGCCGCAGAGCTTCCGGTGGGAGTAGATCCCGCCGCTGATGAAGCCGCCACCGTGGAACCACAGCAGCACGCGATCGTCGTCTCGCTGCGCCGGCACCGCCCACATCGCGCGCATACCGCCGATCTCGAACTCGAGGTAGTCGACCGCTCCCGGCTCGGCCGTCAGGTTGCCCCAGCTCTCGTTGTCGGGCTGCTCGCCCTTGATCCGCGCCGCCGTCCAGCTGAGGTACATGTCGCGGACTGCCTGCGATTCGGTGCTTGCCATCGGTTGCTCCTTTACGAGGTGGTCTCGTGCAGGTAGACCAAGGGCTCAGCGGAAAGGAATCGGCCAGGCTGTCAGGTCGAGCTGGTTACCGGCGCGGCGATCCAGTCCTCGGCGTCGTAGCCGCGGTAGCGCAAACGACGGCTAGGCCAACGCGCCCCGGGCGCTGCTGAGGTCGTCGGTGGCGATCACGATCCTCACGCCTCCGAACGTCGTGTAGAGAAGCTCGATGTTCACGCCGGCCGCGGTTAGCTGCCGGGCGAGTTCCCCGAGCGATCCGGGCTGGTCGGCTACGTCGATCACGAGCACATCCCGCCGATCGGCGATGCCCATGCCGGCCCTCTCGATGGCGTCGACCGCGCGGTCGACGACGTCGTCGGCGATCAGCACATGGATGACTCCCCGGCCCTCACCCGTGAACGCGCACAGGCCTTCGATGTTCACCCCGGCCGCGCCGGTCGCCTCCCCGAGACTCGCCAGCTGGCCCGGCTCGTCCCGGAGAATCACCGTCAGATTGGTCGGCATGTCCGACCCCCTTCTCGGTCGGAGACTGATCGCCGCGATCGTAACCGGGCGGCACCGGTCTCGGGGTGCGAACTCCCTTAACCGGCGGGAGCGCGGTAGCGCCCCGGCCGCCCCTCCAGGATCACCGTCTTGGTCTCCAGGAACGGGTAGAGACCCTCGATTCCGCCTTCGCGGCCGATGCCCGACTGCTTGAAGCCGCCGAACGCGATCCCGAAGTCGGTCCGGAAGGCGTTGTGTCCAACCGTGCCCGAACGCAGTTCGCCCGCGACCGCCCTGGCTCGCTCGACATCGTTCGTGAACACCGAGGCGTTCAAGCCGTAGATCGTGTCGTTGGCGACCCGAACAGCATCGCGTTCGTCGTCCGCCGGGATCACGCTCAGAACCGGTCCGAAGATCTCCTCCCGCGCGATCGTGGAGCCGTTGTCGACATTCCCGAACACCGTCGGCTCGACGAACCAGCCCCGCTCGAGGTGGTCGGGGCGCTGGCCGCCGGTCGCGAGGGTCGCGCCTTCCCGGACGCCCTGGTCGACGTATCCGAGCACCCGGTCACGCTGACGCTCGGAGGCCAACGGTCCCATTTGGGTCTCGGGGTCGAACGGATCGCCGACCCGTACCTGCGAGAACGAGGAAGCAAGCGCGTCGAGCAGCTCGTCATGGCGATGACGTGGCACCACGATCCGGGTCAGCGACGAGCAGACCTGGCCCGAGAGGAAGCACCCGGCCCCGGAGATCGTCTGGGCGACCGTCTCGAGATCGATGTCGTCGAGGATGACCGCCGCCGACTTTCCGCCGAGCTCCAGCGTGCAGCGAGCGATCCGCTCACCGCAGATCGCGGCGATCCGTCGACCGGCAGCGGTTGAGCCGGTGAACGTGATCTTGTCAACGCGGGGATCGCGCACCAGCAGCTCCGACGCCTCACGGTCGGCGGTCACGACGTTGAGCACGCCGGGCGGCAGCCCTACCTCCTCCGCGATCTCGGCGAGGACATACGCTTCACCGGGCGCCTCGGGCGAGGATTTCAAGACCTCGGTGCAGCCGGCCAGCAGCGCCGGTGCCACCTTGTTGGAGATCAGGGTCATCGGAACATTCCAGGGCACGATCGCGCCGACGACGCCCACCGGCTCGCGCACGATCAGTCCGAACTCGCCGCCGGCGGTCGGCCGAGCCTCCTCCTCGAACGGGAACGTGTCCGCCAGCGAGGCGTAGTACTCAAATTTCCGGGCCGCACCCTCGGCCGTGTGCTTGGCGATCCCATGCAGCACCCCGGATTCCCGCGGCCAGATGTCGCCCACTTCGTGACCGCGCCGACGCAGTCCGGCCGCTATCGCGCGAAGGTATTCGGCCCGTTCGGCATGGCTCATCCGCGGCCACGGTCCCGCATCGAACGCCCGGCGCGCGGACTCGACGGCACGCGCGATGTCACCCGCCTGGGCCTCGGCGATCGAGAAGAAGTGCTCCCCGGTCGCGGAATCAGTCACCGTGATGGTCGCGTCGCTGGATGGCGCGACCCATTCGCCGCCGATGAAGAAACGATCGAGGTGGCGCAGTTGCACCACCGGCTGTTCGGTCAAGCTCATCCATCAGCCTCCTGTGATCGCTGGAACCGGCGACGCATGCCGACCACCAGCGGAGACCTCGTCGCCGCGGACAGCCGCCACATCGCTCACGCTCCAGGAACGGAATCCAGCCCGCCGCACTTGTGCTTGCGCCCGTGCGCTCGCCGTAGCGAGCCGTCCGGGGTGCTATCCGCTTGTGTCGCCTTCACGTTCGCTGATGCCGATCTCGCGGTCGATCTCGGCTTGCTCGCGCAGCGACTCGGCCTCCTCGCGGTCACCCCCGGCCTCGTCGCGGTCGATCAGAGCCCCGGCGCGTCTGAGCGCCTCGCGCGCACGCGCGAGCGCATCCTGACTTCGCCGCGAGGCACCAGATCTCACCCCCCACTGATCGTCAAGGCGCTGCTCGCGAGCGTCAGCGAGCCGCTCGCGTTCATCCGCGCGCCGCTCGCGTTCATCCGCGTGGCGCTCGCGCTCGTCCGCGATCGGCGCTCGCGCTCGTCCGCGACACGATCCCGCTCATCCGACTGAAGCTCTCGCTCAACCAACCGGCTCGGCGTCCCCTCGGCGCTCCCCGAATCCGAGGCCGCACGCGGCTCAGCGTCACCGGGCAGCGGAACATCTTCCACAACCGCAGTATGCCCCCGCGCACTCCGGCTGACAACGACCTGATGATGGGCGATGCTGGGCTCGAACCAGCGACCTCCGCCTTGTCGAGACGGCGCTCTCCCAGCTGAGCTAATCGCCCGGGAGGAGCTAAATGTACCTAGTGGAGCTCTCGGCAACGTCTACCGTGTTGTGCGGCTGCAAACCTTCGCCTGGCTTTGTCCTCGGATGCTCGCGTAGCGCTGCTACGCGTCGCACCCTGCGTCCTCGCCACGCTCGGTTTTCGCTCGCCCAACCCGGCAGGCGTTGCCGCTCGCCCCACTGGCCACGCGGCGGGAGTAGACTCGCCGGCGAGATGAGGTGGAGGGTCGCGGCGTTGATCGCGGTCTTGGGAATCGCGGCGATTCCGGCGGCCTCGGACGCCGCCGAGCCGATCGGCGCGCCCACCGTCCACGTGTCGGTCAAGCCGGCCTCCGGGCCGCCGGTGACCCATTTCCGGATCAGCTTCACGGCGGTGCAGGCGACCGGCGCGGTCGGCGGAGGGAACATCTACCGGATCACGGCGAGCGATCCGAGCGCCGGAGGCGGAAAGTGCGTGGCGAGCACCTCCGCGGTGGCGCCCCCGACGCTCACCGGCGCCACCGTTCACGTGACCCTGGCGCCGGCCGCGCACAAGCGCTGGTGCGCGGGGACGTTCCGCGGACAGGTGTGGAGCGTTCTGCTCCCTCCGTGCCCCTTGGGCCAGGCATGCCCGGCGATCCTGCCGCTGCCCCGGATGGTGGGCAGGTTCACGTTCCGCGTCGTCCGCGGCTGACCTTCCCTAATAGCATCCCCTACATGGAGGTCGAGCTTCCCGACGGCAACAGACTGACGCTTCCCGATGGCGCCACCGGGGCCGACGCCGCGGCCGCGATCGGCGCCGGCCTGGCGCGGGCGGCGCTCGCGGTCAAGGTCGACGGCGAACTCCGTGACCTCTCCCGTCCGCTGCCCGACAACCACAACGGCGGGCCGGCGAAGTTCGAGATCCTGACCGACCGCAGCGGCGATGACGCGCTGAGCCTGATTCGCCACGACGCCGCGCACGTGCTCGCGGCGGCGGTGCTGGATCTGTATCCCGGCGTGAAGATCTCGATCGGGCCGGCGATCGAGAACGGGTTCTACTACGACTTCGATTTTCCGGAGGGCGTGTCGCTGTCCGACGCCGACCTCGAGCCGATCGAGGCCAAGATGCGCGAGCACATCGCGGCCGACGAGACGTTCGTGCGCGAGGACGTCCCCGCGAGCGAGGCGCTCGACCGCTTCCTGCGCGAGGCCCAGGATTACAAGGTCGAGCTGATCGAAGATCTGATCGAGAACGACGGCGTGCCGACCGTCTCGCTGTACACCAACGGCCCCTTCACGGACCTGTGCCGCGGTCCGCATGGTCCGTCGACCAAGCGAATCAAGGCGTTCAAGCTCCAGTCGGTCGCCGGCGCGTACTGGCGCGGGGATTCGAACAAGCCGATGCTCACGCGGATCTACGGGACCGCGTTCTTCTCGGATAAGGACCTGCAGGAATACCTAGAACGGCTGGAGCAGGCGCGCGCGCGCGACCATCGCAAGCTCGGCCCGCAACTCGGGCTGTTCAATTTCTCGGACGTCGCGCCTGGCATGGCGTTCTGGTTCCCCGCCGGCACCCAGGTATTCAATTCGCTGGTCGCGCTCAGCCGGGAGATGGGCGGCACGCGCGGCTACACCGAGGTCAAGACCCCGCAGCTGTACGACAGCTCGCTGTGGAAGACCTCAGGGCACTGGGACAAGTTCCGCGAGCACATGTTCATCACCGAGTCGGCCGACACGCCGATGGGGCTCAAGCCGATGAACTGCCCGGGCCACTGCCAGCTGTACTCGATGCAGCCGCACTCATACCGGGAGCTTCCGCTCCGCTACTCCGAGCCGGGACTACTGCACCGCAACGAGCTGAGCGGCGCGCTCCACGGGTTGCTGCGGACCCGCAACTTCGCCCAGGACGATGGACACGTCTTCTGCGCCGAGGACCAGGTCCAGGACGAGCTCGAGGCGTGCCTGAACTTCGCGTTCGACACCTATGCGATCTTCGGCTTCGACGTCCGGCTCGAGCTCTCGACCCGACCTGAGGAGCGGCTCGGCTCCGACGAGGTGTGGGATCGCGCCGAGGGACACCTGATCCAGGTGCTCGACCGCATGGGCCTCGAGTACGACCTGAACCCCGGGGACGGCTCGTTTTACGGGCCCAAGATCGACCTGCACATGACCGATTCCCTCGGGCGGTCGTGGCAGATCGGAACGGTTCAGCTCGACTACAACATGCCGGCGCGATTTGGGCTCAGCTACACGGGCGCCGACAACGCCGAGCATCAGCCCGTGATGATCCATCGCGCCCTGATGGGGTCTTACGAGCGGTTCATCGCGATCCTGCTCGAGCACTACGGCGGCGAGCTGCCGGTCTGGCTCACGCCCGTTCAGGCGATCGTGCTGCCGATCTCCGACCGGCACCTCGAGTACGCCCGGGCCGTCCGCGACCAGCTCGACGCCGCCGGAGTGAGGGCCGAGGTCGACGAGCGCACCGAATCGGTCGGGCGCAAGATTCGTGACGCCGAGCTCCGCAAGATTCCGTACATGCTGGTCGTGGGGGACCGCGAGCAGGAAGCCCAGGAGGTCGGCGTTCGCGAGCACCGACGGGGGGACGAGGGGTCGGTGCCAGTTGAAGAGTTCACCCGGCGTATGCGAGAAGCGGTCCAAAGTCGCTTGACTCCGTAGAACCGCCGCTATACTCGCGCTTGTTGATCCATGCGCAACATTCCATAGGGCTCGTCACCGCTTGACGCACGCCTCTCATCGCAGCTAGTGCCGGTCCCGAGAAAGTTCGACCGGCGCCCGCCCGAGCGGGACCAGACTCGGATCAACGATCGCATTCGCGTGCCCGAGGTACGCCTGATCGGCGCCGACGGCACGCAGATAGGGATCGTGAAGACGGCTGAGGCGCTTGCGTACGCCCAGGACCGCGATCTGGACCTGGTCGAGGTCGCCCCCGAGGCGCGCCCGCCGGTGTGCCGCGTGCTCGACTACTCCAAATACAAGTACGAGCAGGCGCAGAAGCAGAAGGCGGCGCGCCGGCATCAGCAGCAGATCACCGTCCGCGAGATCAAGTTCCGCCCGAAGATCGCCCAGAACGACTACGACACGAAGAAGGGCCACGTGTCGCGGTTCCTCAAGCACAAGGACAAGGTCAAGATCACGATCATGTTCCGCGGGCGCGAGGTCACCCATCCCGAGCGCGGCACCGCGCTGCTCGACCGCCTCGCGAGCGAGCTGTCGGACATCGGGGTCGTCGAGCAGTCGCCGGTTCAGGATGGGCGGAACATGACGATGCTGCTGGCGCCGTCCAAGGCGGTGCTGGCGGGCGAAAAGGACGGCAAGCAGGAGAAGTCCGCGGACGGCCGCGAGCCGAAGGGCGAAGCCGAGCCCGCCGCGAACGCCGAGCAGTCCGCATCGAACGCTGAGCAGCCCGCGTCGAACGGGGAGCAGCCCGCCGAGCACGCTGAGCAGCCCGCATCGAACGGGGAGCAGCCCGCCACGGAGCCAGAGCAGCCCGAGCCCGTCGAGGCCGGACGCTCGAGCGCCGCCTGACGCCGCCCCCGCCCCGTTGTCACAAACGGCGGCGTTCTCGCAATAAATAAGCATGCAGGTAGCCGACCCTCGGACCGACGGCGAGCTGCTCGTCGCGACCACGCGGGACCCGGAGGCATTCGCGACCTTTCATCGTCGTCATTTCCGCGGCATGGTGACGTTCTTCCGCCGGCGCGTGGGGAGCGCCCAACTCGCGCTCGACCTGACTGCCGAGACGTTCGCGGCCGCGCGCGAGGCCGCCCCGCGGTACGTGCTCCGTCCCGAGCCGGCGCGCAACTGGCTGTACGGGATCGCCTGGAACAAGCTTCACGAAGCACAGGGGCGCGGTCACGGACGGGACACCGGCGACGCGGCGGCTTGACGCCGGGGAGGAGACGGTCAGCCTCCCCGGCGCACGCCGCGGCCGCTCTGCTTTACTAGACGCCTCGCGATGCCGAAGATGAAGACCCATTCGGGCGCCAAGAAGCGCTTCAAGGTGACCGCCACCGGCAAGGTGCGCGGACGCCGGGCGTTCTCGACCCACATCCTCGAGAAGAAGTCGCCCAAGCGAAAGCGTCGCCAGGCGAAGCCGTCGTGGATCAGCCCCCACGATGAGCCGCGGGTGAAGACGCTGCTCGGCGTCAAGCGGAGGGAGCGCGGATGACGCGCGTCAAGCGTTCAGTACACGCGCGCAAGAAGCGCCGGGCGACGCTCGCGCTGACCAAGGGCTTCCGGGGCGACGCGAGCCGCCACTACCGGGTGGCCAAGGAGGCGCTGCTCAAGGCGGACCAGTATCGCTACCGCGACCGGCGCAACCGCAAGCGCGACTTCCGGCGCCTGTGGATCACCCGGATCAACGCCGCGGCGCGGCAGAATGACATGTCCTATTCGCAGTTCATGCACGGTCTCCAGCTCGCCGGCGTCGAGCTCGACCGCAAGATCCTCGCGGACATCGCCGTCCGCGACGCCGAGACCTTCCGACGCTTTGCCGACCGCGCCCGCGAGGCGCTGGCGGCCGGCTGACGAGAAGCCGACCAAACCAGCACCGCCACCCGGGCGCCGCTCCTTCAGGAGGGCGCCTTTTTTGATGATCACAAGCTCCCACAACCAGAAGCTCAAGGAAATACGGAAGCTGCGCCAGCGGCGTCGGTGGCGCGAGCGGGCCGGGCAGTTCGTGGCGGAGGGTGAGGATTTATTGAGTTCAGCGGACGCGAGCGGCTGGGTTGCCATCGAGCGATATGTGGCGGCGGGCAGCGGTCTTGACGGCGTCGAGGTCGAGCCTTCCGTTCTGGCCAGCGCCTCCGGACTGAGCTCGGGGACGCGCGCGCTTGCTGTGTACGAGGAGCGGTGGGCGCCGGCGCCGGTCGGGCCGCTGTGCGTTTACCTGCACGGCGTCCACGATCCGGGGAACGTCGGCGCGGTGCTCCGCTCGGCGCAGGCGTTCGGGGCGTCTTGCGTCGCGATCGGACCGGGGACCGCGGACCCGTACAGCCCGAAGGCCGTGCGCGCATCGATGGGCGGCGATGTTTGCGGTCCCGCTCGCGCTGTCGAGTCTGGATCAGCTCCCGGGCACCAAGAATCGCTCTCGTCCCCCGACGACGGTCGACCCTTGAACGAACTTTGGCGCTCAGGCCACGTATATGTCAGCCCCATCGCCATAGAAGCGACGATCCTGGTCGGATCCGAACGTGACGGGCTGCCGGACGAGGTCGTTGCGCAAGCGGACCACGTCGCGCACATCCCGATCCAAACCGACTCCCTAAACGCGGCGATGGCCGCGACCGTCGCTTTGTACGAATTGAGCCGTAGGATGGCGCCCGAATGAGCGACCGAATCGCCGACATCCGGGCCGAGGCCGAAGCGGCAATCGCCGCGGCACCCGACACCGCCGCGCTCGAGAACGTCCGCATCCAGTACCTGGGACGGAAGGCCGAACTGCCGAACCTGCTGCGCACGTCGCCGAGCTACCGCCCGCCGAGCGCGCCGCCACCGGCAAGGCCGCGAACGAGGCGCGCAAGGCGCTCGAAGCCGCGATCGAGCAGCGTGCCGACCAGCTCGCCGCGACGGAGCTCGAGGCGCAGCTCGAGCGAGACCGCGTCGACATCACGCTCGACGGCGATCCCGTCCCGCAGCTCGGCCACCTGCATCTCATCACCCAAACCCAGCGCGAGATCGAGGACGTGTTCATCGGGCTTGGGTTCAACGTCGCCGAGGGCCCCGAGGTCGAGACCGTCTACTACAACTTCGACGCGCTCAATTTCGACTCGACGCATCCGTCGCGGCTGATGACCGACACGTTCTACGTCCAGCCCACCGACGACATCTTCGATCCGAACGCGCGGCTGCTCCGCGTCCACACCTCACCGGTTCAGATCAGGGCAATGGAGGCCAGCCGCCGCCGATCTACATCGTGATCCCGGGCGGGTATACCGGCCCGACAACGACGCCACCCACACGTCCCCAGTTCCCCAGATCGAAGGGCTCGCCGTCGACACCGACATCACGCTCGGCGATCTGCAGGGGACGCTGCTCACGTTCGCGCGGGCGATCTTCGGCGACGAGCGCCAGGTCCGTACTGCGCCCGCACTTCTTCCCGTTCACCGAGCCGAGCGTCGAGGTCGACGTTTCGTGCTTCAACTGCACCGACGGGCTCGACGCTGACGGGCATCGCTGTCAGCTCTGCAAGGGCGAGGGCTGGATCGAGATCCTCGGCGCGGGGATGGTCGACCCGAACCTGTTCGAGTACGTTCGGGCGAATGGATACGACCCTGAACGCGTGCAAGGCTTCGCGTTCGGCATGGGGATCGAGCGGATCGCGATGCTCAAGCACGGCATCCCCGACCTGCGGATGCTCTACAACAACGACGTCCGGTTCCTGGAGCAGTTCGGCTGATGCGGGTCCCACTCGAATGGTTGCGCGAGTACGTCGATCCGGACCTCGACACGCACGCGATCGCCGATCGGCTCACGATGACCGGAACCAAGGTCGAGGCGATCATCGCCACGGCGTGGGCGCGCTCGAGAACTTCGTCGTCGGCCGCGTGCTAGCCGCGGAGCAGCATCCGGACGCGGACCGACTCAGCGTGTGCCTCGTCGACATCGGCGACGAGGCGCCGTCGCAGATCGTTTGCGGCGCGCCCAACGTCGCGGCCGGCCAGACGGTGGCGGTGGCCAAGCCCGGCGCGGTGATGCCGGACGGGTCGAAGCTCGGGACGGCCAAGCTCCGCGGCATCGAATCCAACGGGATGATCCTGGCCGAGGACGAGGTGGCGATCGGCACCGAGCATGCCGGGATCATGGTGCTCGAGCCGGACGGACTGAACCCCGGCACGCCGCTCGAACGCGTTCTTCCGATCGCCACCGACGTGCTCGAGCTCGAGATCACCCGAACCGCCCCGACTGCCTTGGTATCTACGGGGTCGCTCGGGAGGTCCACGCCGCTACGGGCGCCGCGCTCGCGGTGCCGCCCTGGCGCGAGGACCCCGGCACGACCGATGAGGTTCATGGCGCGAAGGTCGTCGTCGAGTGCCCGGACCTGTGCCCGCGGTTCACCGCGCGCGTGTTCGAGGACGTGAAGATCGCGCCGAGCCCGCCGTGGCTGAAAGCGCGGCTGATGGCCGCCGGCCAGCGGCCGATCTCCAACGTGGTCGACATCACCAACTACGTGATGCTGCTGACGAGCCAGCCGCTGCACGCGTTCGACCTCGACCGGGTCGCAGGGCGCGACGCTCACCGTTCGCCGCGCCCGCGACGGCGAGCAGATCGAGACGCTCGACGGCCAGACGCGCACGCTCGACTCGGACATGGTCCTGATCGAGGACGCTGCCGGTCCGACGTCGATCGCGGGCGTGATGGGCGGCGCTCGTTCGGAGGTCGGCGCGGACACGACTCGCGTGTTGATGGAGGCGGCGAACTGGGATGGCGCGAACATCCATCGCACGTCACTGAAACTCGGACTACGCAGCGAAGCTAGCGCTAGGTTCGAGAAGCAGTTGCAGCCCGAGCAGGCGATCGAGGCGCAGGCTGTTTCGACGCGGCTGATGATCGAGCTCTGCGGCGCGCGGCTCGTGCCCGGCACGATCGACGTCGGCGGCGATGGGCCCGCCGCCGAGGACGATCCGCCTCCGCGACGCGCGCATCTGCGAGCCTGCTCGGCGCCGAGATCCCTCGCGCTCGCTGCGAGGAAATCTTGCACGCGCTCGAGTTCGGCACCGTCGAGACCGACGACGGGCTCGACGTCACGGTGCCGGCGTTCCGGCGCGGCGACGTCACGCGCGAGGCCGACCTGATCGAGGAGGTCGCGCGGCTCGACGGGCTCGAGAAGCTCCCCGCCACGCTGCCCTCGCGCCACGGTGCGTCCGGCCGACTGACGGCGCGCCAGCGTCTTCGCCGGCGCGCCGCCGACGCCCTCGCGGCCCAGGGGCTGCACGAGATCGTCGGCTGGAGCTTCGCGCACCCGGACCTCGCGGACCGCCTCAGGCTTGCCGACGGCGACGAGCGCCGCAACGCGCTCCGGCTCGAGAACCCGCTTTCGGCCGACGTGTCGCTGCTCCGCACGACGCTGCTCGGATCGATGCTCGACGTCGCCCACTACAACCGCGCCCGCGGCGCCGGCACGCTGCGCCTGTTCGAGGCCGGGGCCGTCTACCTCCCGACAGGGGATGGAACAAGGTCGGCCGAGCTTCCACGCGAGCCCTACCACCTCGGTGTGCTCTTGACCGGAACGGTGCGGCCGCCGAGCTGGCGCGACGGCCACCCGCCCGGCGTCGACTTCTTCTCGGCCAAGGGGGTGCTCGCAGGGGTTGATGGATTCGCTGCGGGCCGACTGGCGCCTGCAGCCCGGGCACGAGCCGTTCCTGCACCCGGGCCGGTCCGCGCGCATCGTCGTGGCCGGGGAGGAGGCGGCGGCTGGATCGGCGAGGTACACCCGCTCGTCGCGGCGCAGTGGGACCTGCGCGAGACCGTCGCCGCGTTCGAGCTGAACCTCGACGCGGTCCCCGAGCCCGCGACGACTCTGTACCGCGAGGTGACCAGTTTTCCCGACGTGCGCGAGGACATCGCGGTCGTCGTCCCCGACCACGTGACCGCGGCGCAGCTGCTCGCGCTCGTCCGGCACGCCGGCGGCCGGCTGCTCGTGGGTGCCGAGGTGTTCGACGTGTATCGCGATCCCGAGCGGGTCGGCGAAGGCAACGTGTCGCTGGCGCTGCGGCTGACCTACCGCGCCGGTGACCGGACGCTGACCGACGAGGAGGTCGCGGAGCGCCGCGAGGCGATCGCCGAGGCGGTGGCCGACCAGCTCGGCGGGAGGATCCGTGCCTCATAGCGTGTCGGTGTTCGGAAGCGCCGGATTCACGGGCGCGCTGACCGCGCGGCTGCTGTACCGCCATCCGTCGCTCGAGCTCCGAGCGATCACCGCCCGCAGCGACGTGGGGCGGAGGCTCGACGATCTGTATCCCCATCACCGGGTGCCGCTCGAGCTCGAGGAGCTCGACCTCGAGCGCCACGCCGACATCGACGCCGCGGTCGTCGCGTATCCCCACGGCGCGGCCGCGCCGGTCGTGGCGGAGCTGCGCGAGCGGGGCGTCCGCGTGGTCGACCTGAGCGCCGACTTCCGCCTGCGCGACCCCGCCGTCTACGGACGCTGGTATCGCGAGCACGAGGCTCCGGAGCTGCTCGACGAGGCCGTCTACGGCCTCCCCGAGCTCTATCGCGAGGAGATCCGCGGCGCGTCGCTGGTCGCGAACCCGGGCTGTTATCCGACCGCGTCGCTGCTCGCGCTCGCGCCGCTCGCGCGCGCTGGACTGATCGACGACCTCGTCATCGACGCCAAATCGGGCGTGTCGGGCGCGGGGAGGGCCGCCACCGAGAAGACCCATTTCGTCACCGTCGACGAGAACCTGAACGCGTACGGCGTGCCGCGCCACCGCCACATCCCCGAGATCGAGCAGGAGCTCGCGGTATTGGATCCCGCCCACCCCGACGTCCGGATCACGTTCATTCCGCATCTCGTGCCGCTCGACCAGGGCGAGCTCGTCAGTTGCTATGTGACGGTTACCGACGGGATCGGCGGACTCGATCTCGACGCGCTCTACGCCGACGCGTACGCCGACGAGCCGTTCGTGGAGCTCGCCACCACGCCGCCCGGCGTCCGCGACGTCCGCGAGACGAACATCTGCCGCATCTCGGTCCACCTGGACGAGCGCACGGGGCGAGTGATCGTGTTCGGCGCGATCGACAACCTGTGGAAGGGCGCCGCCTCCCAGGCGGTCCAGAACCTCAACCTGATGCTCGGGCTGCCCGAGGACGAGGGGATCGGGGTCGGCCGCACGCCGGCGCGAGAGGCGCTCCGGTGACCACGACGGGCTCGTTCTTCGGATCGCGCTGGGTGGAGGTTCCGGGCAACGTCTCGGAGCCCGGCGGCGGATTGCCGAAGGGATTCAGCGCGGCCGGCGTGGCCTGCGGGATCAAGCCGAGCGGCGGGCTCGACCTCGGTCTGCTCGTCTCGACTCAGCCCGGCACGACGAGCGCGGCTCGGTTCACGCAGCTCGGGCACGCAGTCGGCGCCGGTACTGCTGTGCCGGGAGCGGTGCACGCTCGACGGGATCCGCGCGATCGTCGTCAACTCCGGAAACGCCAACGCCGCCACCGGGCGCCCGGGGTTCGAGAACGCGATCAAGATGCAGGGCGCCGCGGCGCTGGCCAGTCGCTGCTCGGAAAGCGCGGTGGCGGTCGCCTCGACCGGGGTGATCGGGGTGCCGCTCCCGGTGAGCTCCGCGATCACGGGGATCGTGCAGGCGACGCACGCGCTCCGCCCCGACGGCGAGGTCGACTTCGCGCACGCGATCCGCACCACCGATGCGCTCGACAAGCACGCCTGCCTCGACGTCGAGGTCGAGCGGCGGCACCGTGCGCCTGACCGCGCAGGCCAAGGGCGCCGGGATGATCTCGCCGAACTTCGCGACGCTGCTGTGCTTCGTCCAGACCGACGCAGCGCTGTCGCCGGAGACCTGCGACCTGCTGCTCGCGGTCACGGTCAAGCGCTCGTTCGAGCGGATCAGCGTCGACGGGCAGCTGTCGACCAGCGACACCGTGATCCTCCAGGCCAGCGGCGAGTCCGGCGTGGGGATCGAGCCCGAGACCGAGGACGAGGTCCGGTTCGGCGAGGCACTCGACGCGGTGCTCCGGCAACTGGCGCTGAATATCGTCCGCGACGGCGAGGGCGCCCGTCGTGTGGGCCGCGTCGTCGTCCGCGGCGGCGACGACGGGGTGGTGGGCCGCGTCGCGCATGCGGTCGCGGACTCGCCGCTGGTCAAGACCGCGCTGTACGGAGGCGATCCGAACTGGGGACGGATCATCCAGTCGGTCGGGATGGCGATGCCCGGGACGGCGCCGCTCGCGGTCGATATCGCGATCGAGGGGATCCAGGTGTGCGCGCGCGGCCAGTTCGTGCCGCACGACGAGGAGGCCCTGAAGGCGGCCGTGCAGGGGGACGAGGTCGAGTACGAGATCCGCCTCCCCGGGGAGGGCGCCGAGACCGAGCGCTACTTCTCCGACTTGGGTCACGAATACGTGACGCTGAATGCCGAGTACACCACCTAGCACCTACGACTCGCGGAGCACGCGGGACGTCGGCACGCTGCTGGAGGCGCTGCCGTACATCCGCGAGTTCCACGGCAAGACCGTCGTGATCAAGTACGGCGGGGCGGCGATGATCGACGACTCGCTCAAGGAGGAGTTCGCACGCGACGTCGTGCTGCTCAAGTACGTCGGGATGAACCCGGTGATCGTGCACGGCGGCGGCCCAGAGATCACGAGCTACATGGAGCGCCTGCACCTGCCGGTGGAGTTCGTCGACGGCCTGCGGGTGTCGAGCGCCGAGACCGTCGAGGTCGCGAAGATGGTGCTCGTCGGCAAGGTCAACAAGGACATCGTGCTGCTGATCAACCGCCACGGCCAGCCGGCGATCGGCCTGTGCGGGGACGACGGGCTGCTGTTCCGGGCCAAGCGCAAGACCGCGCCGAGCGGCCAGGACATCGGGTTCGTCGGGCGCGATCGAGCGCGTCGACGTCGACGTGCTGACCCACGTCGCGCAGGACTACATCCCCGTGGTGGCGAGCGTCGGCGCCGACCGCGACGGCAACTCGTACAACATCAACGCCGACGAGGCCGCCGGCGCCGTCGCCCGCGCGCTGAGCGCGTACAAGCTGATGTTCCTCACCGACGTTCCCGGCTGGCTCGCGCGACCCCGAGGACCCGGCGAGCGTCGTGTCCGAGGCGGGCGTCGATTCCGTGGTCGACGCGCTCGCGAGCATCGGCGGCGGGATGCGGCCGAAGCTCCAGGCGTGCGTCGACGCGATCCACGGCGGCGTCTCGTTCGCGCACATCGTCGACGGCCGCGTGCCGCATTCGCTGCTGCTCGAGCTGTTCACCAACGCCGGCCTGGGCACGAAGATCAGGCCCGCGGTATGAGCGTCTCCGAGCTCCAGGACCTCGAGCGCGAGTACGCGATGCCGACGTACGTGCGCAACCCGGTGCAGTTCGTGCGCGGCTCCGGTGTGCGTCTGTGGGATTCCGAGGACAACGAGTACCTCGACTTCCTCGCCGGGATCTCCGTGCTGAACGTCGGGCACTGCCACCCGCGGGTGGTGCAGGCCGTCCGCGAGCAGGTCGGCCGCCTTTCCCACGTCAGCAACCTCTACTACACCGAGCCGGCGCTGAAGCTGTCGGCGGCGCTGTCGCGGAGCTCGCTCGGCGGCAAGGTGTTCCTGTGTAACTCGGGCGCGGAGGCGAACGAGGCGGCGATCAAGCTCGCCCGGCGCGCCCGGCCCGGCGGGAACGTCGTGGTTTTTGAAGGGGCGTTCCACGGGCGTACCTACGGCGCGCTGTCGGCGCACCCCGCAGGAGACCAAGCAGGCGCCGTTCGCGCCGCTGGTGCCGGGGTTCGTCGTCGTCCCGAAGGATCCGGGCGCGCTTATCGCGGCGGTCGACGACCGCACGGCGGCGGTGCTGCTCGAGCCGATCCAGGGGGAGACGGGGATCCACGTCCTGTCCGACGACCTGTTGCTGGCGGCACGCGAGGCGTGCGACCGGACCGGCGCGGCGCTGATTTTCGACGAGATCCAGATCCGGGATGGGGAGGACCGGGACGTTGTGGGCCTACGAGCAGACCGACGTCGTCCCCGACGCGCTCACGAGCGCCAAGGCGCTCGGCGGCGGCCTGCCGATCGGCGCGCTTGTCACCGGCCCGCGGCTGGCCGATGCGCTCCGCGCCGGCGATCACGGCTCGACGTTCGCCGGGGGTCCCGTGGTGGCGTCCGCGGCCCTCGTCGCGCTCGAGATCTGCTCGGATCCGGAGCTGCTCGCGCGCGTGCGCGCCGCCGGGCAGCGGCTTGCCGCGGGGCTTGCGACGCTGCCGTATGTTGAGGCGGTGCGTGGGCGCGGGCTGATGCTCGCGATCGACGTCGATCCCGAGATCGACGCAGCCGAGCTGGCGCGGCGCGCCTTGCTCGAGCAGCGGCTGGTCGTCAACGCCACCGGTCCGGCGACGATCCGCCTGGAGCCGCCGCTGATCGTCTCCGACGACGAGCTCGACGAGGCCGTCGCGCGGCTCCAGGAGCTGACGCCGTGACCGGCGAGTGAGTTGCTGCTGCCGGACGAGATGACCTTGCGCGGCGCGGGCGAGGCCCTGGCGGCGCGGCTCCAGGTCGAGGACGGCGTGAGCTGCGAGCGCGACCGCATCTAGTACGACACGTTTGACGGGTTGCTCCGGGACGCCGGGCTAACGCTGATGCACGTCGACGGCACGCTCTCGGCGACGTCGCACGACTCGGGGATCGTGGTCGCATCGCTCCCGATGCGCGCGCCGACCAAGCCGCAGTTCGCGCGCGAGCTGCCGCCCGGCCCGCTGCGCGACACGCGTGCTTCCGATCACCGACGTCCGTGCGCTGCTGCCGCTCGTGCATCTGCACAGCCACGAGCGCGTACTGTCGGTGCTCGACGACGAGCGCAAGACGGTCGTCCGCCTACGCTCGAGGAGACGACGCTCGTCGGATCGAACGGCGCGGACGCGCCGCTGCGGCCGCGCCTGCGGATGACCGGCATTCGTGGCTACGACAAGGAGCTGAGCCGCGTGCAGGAAGCGCTCGTCGTCGAACTTGGCTTCAAGCCGGCGGACCAGCCGCTGGTCGACGAGGCGGTCAGGGCCGCCGGGGGCGTGCCCGGTGGCCTCCCGACGAAGGTTGGCGTGCCGCTGACGTCCGATATGCGCTCCGACAGCGGCCGCTGCGGTCGTGCTCCGCGCGATGCTCGAGGTGATCGAGGCGAACCTCGACGGCACGATCGCCGACATCGACACCGAGTTCCTGCACGACCTGCGGGTGTCGGTACGACGGTCGCGCTCGGTTCAGCGCGAGCTCAAGCGCGTGTTCCCGCCGGACCGAGCTCGCGCACTACCGGGCGGAGTTCCGCTGGCTGCAGCAGGCGACCGGCGACGTCCGCGACCTCGACGTGTACGTGCTCGAGTTCGACTCGATGCGCGCGCTCGTTCCGGCAGGCCATGCGGGATGACCTCGATCCGCTGCTGCGCGTGCTGCGAGCACGGCGCGCGACGGCCCGCCGAGCGATGGTGCGCGCGCTGCGCTCCAAGCGGACGTCGACG
The DNA here is from genome assembly GCA_963849675.1 of uncultured Solirubrobacterales bacterium. GTDB lineage: Bacteria > Actinomycetota > Thermoleophilia > Solirubrobacterales > Solirubrobacteraceae > Palsa-465. The sequence continues at coordinate 1,009,701 of CAWKIW010000004.1, forward strand.
CTGCTGGCCGACTGGGGATCGTTCCTCGACGGGTTGGAGGGGATGCCGAGTCGACGAGCGCCCGGACGCGACCCGGCCGATCGGCGAGGTCTCTGGCGAGCGAATCCGCAAAGGTCTACCGGCGGATGCTGAAGATGGGCGGCGCGATCGACGAGTCGAGCCCCGCCGAGGCCTACCACGAGCTGCGCAAGAAGGGGAAGGAGCTGCGCTACCTGCTCGAGCTGTTCGGCGCGGCGGGTGGGGGCTGTTCCCCGAGGAGGTGGTGAAGCCGATGATCAAGACGCTAAAGACCCTCCAGGACGTGCTCGGCCGCCACCAGGACCGCGAGGTGCAGGTCGCGCTGCTGCGGTCGTTGGGGCCCGAGGTGCGGCCGCGCGGCCTCGGACGGGAACGCCGCGCTGATGGCGGTCGGTGCGCTGGTCGCGCGGCTCGGCGAGGACGAGCGCGCCGCCCGAGGAGAGTTCGCTGGCCGGTTCGCCGAGTTCTCGTCCAAGGAGCAGCGGCGACTGGTCAAGGAGACATTTTCATGAGCACCTCGGACTTCGGTCATCTGCCGACGACTACCTACGAAGCTGATCCGTCGCATGTTCATCGCGTGCTGCTGCTGTACAGCGGCGGGCTCGACACGAGCGTGATGCTCAAGTGGATCCAGGAGCAGTACCAGGCCGAGGTGGTGGCGCTGACCGTGAACTTGGGCCAGCCCGGCGAGGACTACGAGGTGATTCGGGGCAAGGCGCTCCGGCTCGGCGCGCTCGACTGCCACGTGGTCGACGCGCGCGAGGAGTTCGCGCGGGAGTACATCGTCCCCGCGATCAAGGCCAACGGGATCTACGGGCTCGGGTATCCGCTGTTCACCGCGCTCGGCCGCCCGCTGATCGCGAAGCTCGCGGTGCAGTACGCGCGGCAGTCCGGATGCGACACGATCGCGCACGGCTGCACCGGCAAGGGCAATGACCAGGTGCGGATCGACGCCACCGTCGCGACGCTCGGGCCCGAGCTCAGGGTGATCGCCCCCGTGCGCGGGCTGGCGGATGGGGCGCGAGGAGGAGGTCGCGTACGCGCGGGAGCACGGGATCCCGGTCAAAGGCGGCACCGAGTTCGCGCCGTACTCGATCGACGACAACCTGTGGGGACGGTCGAGCGAGGGCCGCTGGATTGAGGAGCTTGACCATGCGCCCGAGGACGACGTGTTCCAGCTCGTCACCCGGCCCGAGGAGGCGCCCGATTCTGCTGAGACCATCACCGTGGAATTCGAGCGCGGGGTCCCGGTGGCGCTCAACGGCGAGCGGCTCGGATCTGGTTTCGCTGCTCGAGCGCGTGGGGGAGATCGGCGCGCGCCACGGGGTCGGGATCGTCGACCACATCGAGGACCGGATCGTCGGCCTGAAGGTTCGCGACATCTACGAGGTGCCGGCGGCCACGATCCTGCTCCTTGCGCATGCGGAGCTGGAGAAGCTCGTCGGCACGATCCACCAGAACCAGCTCAAGCCGATGCTCGACCAGCGCTGGGCATACCTCGTCTACGCCGGCCTGTGGTGGGATCCGCTCCGCGGTGACCTCGACGCCTACATGGACGCCGCGAACTCCCAGGTGACCGGCACGATCGGGATCAAGCTGTACAAGGGCTCGGCGCGGGTGGTCACGCGCTCCTCGCCGCACGCGGTCTACGACGAGCAGCTGGCCTCGTTCGCCCAATCCGGCGGGCTGTTCGCCCAGGCCGCGTCACCCGGGTTCATCGAGCTGTGGTCGCTGCAGTCGCGGATGGCGTGGCAGCTGCGGCACGGGGAGGAGGATTGAGCCGCGAACCCGTGGGTAGCTTCAGCTCAATGGGTTACAAGGTTCTTGGATATGTCGTCTGGCAGGGCGCCAAGTTGTACATCCGGCGCCGGACGCCGGATTCAGCTGCGAAGCTCGCAATCGCGAGCGTCGCGGGCGCGGCGCTGGTCGGCGGCATCTTCGCCGTACAGCGGCGCTCCGCCGCTCACTAGCCACACCTGACGTCCGCTCTCGGCCGTACCGTCCCGGCTGATGAGCGATCTGCCTTCCGCCCTTGGGATCGAGGCGGTGGAGCTCGTGGCCGAAGGCGGGCGCAGCGTGACGGTTCGCGTGACCGGGCGGTGGCGGCGGCGGCGCCCCGAGCTCCGCGGGCAGGCCATGCTGGTGGTCGAGACCGGCACGGTCCGGCAGCGGTTCGTGGCGATGCCCGAGCCGCCGTCGCTGATCGGCGCCGCCCCGGGGACGTGGCGGCTGAGCTTCACCGTGCCGGCGGAGCTCGCGCCGCAGCTCGCGGGCAAGACCTTCCTGCAGCTGGGGGCGGTGATGGTGCCGCTCCCGGTCGGGGAGGCGCCGCCGCCCGCAGCGGAGGATCCGGATTCGGAGCTGCTCGAGGCCGGGCAGCTGCGGAGTTCAGAGCTCGCGGCCGAGAGCGCGAGGCGGCGCGCCGCCGAAGCCGAGGCCACCGTGGTCGAGCTCAAGACGCAGGTCGCGGACGTCGAGGACGAGCTCGCGCGGTTGCGGGAGGAGTCGGACCGCCTCCGGCAAGAAATGGCCGAGCGCGAGCGTAAGCTGCGGAGCTCCGAGCAGTACGTTCACGCCGAGCGCGCGCGGCGCAGCGAGGTCGAGCAGGCCCTGAGCCAGAAGACGCGCGCCGCCGGGCACGACCTCCGAATCCTCCGCGAGCACGTGGCCGACCTCGAGCGGGAGCTGGGCCGGATGCGACGCGTGGTGGACGAGGCGCAGCATCTGGCGGCCGCCGCCGAGGCCGGGCGCGCCGACGCCGAACGTCGGCTCGAGGAGCGACGCCGCCGGCGCCCGAACCGCCGGCGCCCGAGTCGCCGGCGCCCGAACCGCCGGCGCCCGAACTGCGCGCCGGCGCCGAGCCCGCCCCGCGTCGACGCGGCCCGAATGCGCCTGATGACCAGCGAGTTCGCGCTCGCCCGGGCGACACCGGCCGCACCCCAGGCGCCGGCGTTCCCGAGAGCGGCCGCCGGCAGCGCCGACCGCCAGGCGCTCCTACTCGAGTCGGCGATGGCCGAGCGTCGCGCCGCCAACCACCAGGGCGAGCTCTCCGCGGCGCGCCGCGAGCTTGCCGATGCCAACCGCGACCTTGCTGACGCCCGCCTCGAGCTCGAGCGTCAGCGGCTCCTGAACGCCCGCGCGTACGACGCGATCGACTACGTTCGCGGGGAGCTGGCCCGGCTCGGTGGCGACGTCCCGGCGCAGCAGGCCACGCGAGCGCCCGCAGCGCCGGCGCCGGTCCAGGCCGAGAAGCTCAGCGCCGCGCTCGCCCGCCTGCGCGAGACGACGCCGGTGGCGGCGGAGGCCCCCGCCCCGGCGGAGGAGCCCGCGCCGGCGAAGGCGGGGCAGCCCGCTCCACCTGCGCGACGCGCGAAGCCGTGGCTGGGGAAGGCGTTCCGGACGCTCGCCGCCCGCGACGCATCGGCGGCCGGGCGACTGTTGCGGGCGCTGCTCCCCGCCCAGCGGGCGGCGGACCCGCGCGCGGTGGCGTACGACCTGGTCCTCGGCGACATGGCGGCCGTGCGGGTGACCGTGTCGAGCGCGACGGCGCAGGTCGATCTCGGCGACGCTCCCCGGCCGCTGACCGGGGTTGACTTCCAGCTCGTCGGAGATCTCGCGAGCATCGCCCGCCTGCTGGCGGCGGGCCCGGCCCGGCGGCGCCTGGGTCGCCTGGGATTCGGGGGACGGCTGGCGCGGATCCGCGGAGACCGCACCCGTCTCGGGGCACTCGAGCAGCTGATCGACGCCCCGCTGACCCTCGTCCAGCTACGCGCCGCCGGAGTGCGGCTCGATCCGGGGTTGGCGCTGACCGTCGCCGCCCTCATGATCGAGCCCGGCTGGACGGGAGGCGAGCGTTTCACGGTCGCTCACCGGGAGACTGACGGGGCCTCGCCCGACGCCTACCTGCACATCCGCGATGCGCGGGCCCCGATGGTCACTGAGGACCCGCCGCATGGGCCGGTGGCGACCACGATCGAGTGCCCGCCGGACGACCTGCTGGGCGTGCTCGCCGGCGAACAGGTGGCATCTGTCGCGATCTCCGGCGATCAGCGGCCGCTCGCCCTCGTCCGCCAGTGGCTGGATCGCGCACAGTGCGGATGACCGGTTCGCCGAGGGGCAAAATCGTCCGGCTCGATGCCTATGCTCGTAGGGCGGGCTTCCTTCGCGTTCCCGACCCCCTCGTATGACCTCTACCTGCGCGCACCTTCACGTCCACTCGGAGTATTCGCTGCTCGACGGGGCGTGCAAGATCGATGCCCTGGTCGAGAGGGCGGCGTCGTTCGATCAGCCGGCGGTCGGCCTGACGGATCACGGCGTGATGAATGGCGCCGTCGAGCTGTTCACCGCCGCGCGCAAGCACGGCGTAAAGCCGATTCTCGGTTGTGAGGCCTACGTCGTCGACGACCACGAACGGCGCGCGCCGGGCCGGCTCGACCGGTTCCACCTGACGCTGCTCGCGGCTACCCCGACCGGTTACCGGAACCTCGTCAAGCTGTGCTCGGCGGGCTTCCTCGAGGGCTATCAACGCGGTAAGCCGTCGGTCGACATGCCCCAGCTCGCGGCTCACGCCGAGGGCGTGATCGTGCTCACCGGCTGCCTGCAGTCACGCTTCTGTCAGCACCTGCTCGACGGGCGGGTCCCGCAGGCGCGGGCGCACGCCGACGAGCTGATCCAGGCGTTCGGCGCCGACGATGTGTACTTCGAGGTGCAGAAGAACGGCCTCGCCGCGCAGGACCAGGCGAACGAGGGGATCGTGAAGATCGCGCGCGAGCTGGGACGGCCGCTGGTTGGCACCGGTGATGTCCACTACCTGCGCCGCGAGGACTACTCGAACCACGCGGCGCTGCTGTGCGTCCAGACGAAGTCGACGCTCGACCAGCCCAAGATCAGCTTCGACGCGAACGAGTTCTATCTGCGCTCGAACGACGAGATGGCGCACGCGTTCGCGGAGTGGCCCGAGGCGATCGCGACCACGCTCGAGATCGCGGAGCGCTGCGACGTGGAGCTCGAGCTCGGGCGCCAGTTGATCCCGCGCTATCCGACGCCGAACGGCGAGAGCGAGGCGACCTACCTGCGCGAGCGCGTCGAGGAGGGGCTGCGCGAGCGCTATGGGGATCCCGCGCCCGCGGAGGCGCTGGAGCGCGCCGACTACGAGCTCGGGGTGATCGAGCGCATGGGCTTCAGCGGCTATTTCCTGATCGTGTGGGACTTCGTCAAATACGCCAAGGACTCCGGTATCGCGGTCGGTCCGGGCCGTGGGTCGGCGGCCGGGTCGCTGGTCGCCTACTCGCTGCAGATCACCGACCTCGATCCGCTCCGCTACGGGCTGCTGTTCGAGCGCTTCCTCAATCCGGAGCGCGTGTCGATGCCGGACATCGACATCGACTTCTCCGTCCGTGGCCGCGAGCGCGTGATCCGGTACGTCACCGACAAGTACGGCAAGGAGTCGGTGGCGCAGATCGTCACGTTCGGCAAGATGTTCCCGCGCGCGGCGACGCGCGACGCGGCCCGCGTGCTCGGGCTCGACTACGGGGCCGGCGACCGGCTGGCCAAGCTGATCCCCGACCCGATAATGGGCCGGCCGCCGAGCTTCGAGGACTGCCTCAAGCCTGGCCAGCCGCTCCGCGCCGAGGTCGACCGCGATCCGACCGCCAAGCAGATCATCGAGGTCGCGCAGGGGCTCGAGGGGATCGTCCGCAACTCCTCGATCCACGCCGCGGCCGTCGTGATCGCGGATCGCCCGCTGACCGACATCGTGCCGCTGCAGATCGCCGATGCCGGGGCGGACGAGAACGGCGAGCGGGTGTTCCGCACGGTGACCCAGTTCACGATGAAGCCGGTCGAGCAGATCGGGCTGCTCAAGATGGACTTCCTGGGGCTGCGCAACCTCGACGTGATCGAGGACGCGCTCGACATCATCGAGCGCTCGACCGGCGAGCGACCGGATATGACCACGCTCCCGCTCGACCACGCCCCCACCTACCAGATGATGGCCCGCGGCGACTCGGTCGGCGTGTTCCAGTTCGAGTCCGAGGGGATGCGTGAGGCGCTGAAGAAGGTCAAGCCGGACGAGTTCGACGACCTCGTGGCGCTGAACGCGCTGTACCGACCGGGCGCGATGGATCAGATCCCCACGTACGCGCGCGGCAAGCACCACCCCGAGTTGATCTCCTATCCGGACGACCGGCTCCGGTCGATCCTCGAGGCCACCAAGGGCGTGATCCTCTACCAGGAGCAGGCGATGCAGATCGCCAAGGACCTGGCGGGCTTCAGCGGCGCGAAGGCGGACGACCTGCGCAAGGCGATCGGCAAGAAGAACCGCGAGGCGATGGCCAAGCTCAAGCCCGAGTTCGTGGCCGGCTGCCGGGCGTCCGGCACGAGCGAGCAGGTGATCGAGTTGCTGTGGACGACCAACGAGCGCTCGGCGGACTACAGCTTCAACCGCTCCCACGCCGCCTGCTACACGCTGATCGCCTACCGCACCGCGTGGCTCAAGGCCAACTACCCGGCCGAGTACATGGCCGCGCTGATCTCCTCGGTGATGGACACCAAGGACAAGGTCCCCTTCTTCGTCTCCCAGGCCGAGCAGATGGGGATCTCGATCCTCCCTCCCGACGTCAACCTCTCAGACCACGAATTCGTCGTGGTCGACGGCAACATCCGGTTCGGTCTCGACGCGGTCAAGGGCGTGGGCTATCAGGCGGTGGAGGCGATCAAGCGCGCTCGTGGGGATTACGGCGATTCGAATGCCGCCCACCCCGCCGAGGCCAGGGTCCCGTTCCTGAACCTGTTCGACTTCTGCTCGCGGGTCGACGGCCGTGCGGTCAACAAGAAGGCGATCGAGGCGCTGATCAAGTGCGGCGCGCTCGGGTCGACGGGCGCCACCCGCAAGGGGATGCTGATGATGCTCGAGCAGGCTCAGGGCGCGGGCCAGAAGGCACAGCAGGACGCGCTGATCGGACAGTCGTCGATCTTTGATCTCGAACCCGCCCACCCCGACGGCGCCGGCGCGGGAGATGGCGGCGGGTTAGTGACCCCCAGCCATGCCCCGATTCCCGCGGTCGAATTCGACCGGGCGGAACTGCTGGCGGCCGAGAAGGAGTCGATCGGCCTGTTCATCTCGGCCCATCCGCTCAAGGAGGTCAGGGCGGCGCTTCGGGCGCGGGTCGACTGCCCGCTGTCCGACCTGGCCGACCGGCGCGACGGCGACTGGGTGCTCGATCGGCGGCATGATCATCGAGATCAAGAAGATCAGGACCAAGAAGGGCGACCCGATGATGTTCGCGACGCTCGACGATCTCGAGGGGTCGGTCGAGTTGCTCGTGTTCGGCAACGCTCTCGCCGCCGCCGGCGAGGTGCTCGACGCCCGACTCGATCGTGCTCGTTCGCGGGCGAGTGGATCACAAGGACCGTGACAAGACGTGCATCGTCGCCCAACAGATCGAACCCTTTCGTCCGTCCGCCGAGGAGGTGAGCGAGGCCGAAGAGCAGGCGGCACGGCAGGCCGCCGCCACTCCGAGCGCCCTGCGCCTGCGGCTCGATGCCACGGCGCTGGCGGCGTCCGTGCTCGGGGAGCTCAAGGATGTGCTCGCCGACTTCCCGGGCGATTGCGAGGTTGTGGTCGACCTCAGCACCTCGATCGGCGACCGTCGGCTGAAGCTCGGCCCGGACTTCCGCGTCGCCCACAGCGCCAGCCTGCACGCCGAACTGGACCGGCTGCTCGGGCACGCGATCCTGTCCGACGGCGACGTCGAGGCGGACAACGTCAGCGTCGAGAGCGAGCGCCGCCGCGCTGCCGCCGCCGCTCTGACCTGATCGGCCGCGCCGCGTCGCCCCGCAAGTATTCGAACGCGGCTTGCCTCGGATGTGAGGCTTGCGATTAGCTTCCCGGCGTGCCCAGCCTTCCCGACCGCATCACCACCTGCCTGTTCGACCTCGACGGCGTCTTGACGCAGACGGCGAAGGTCCATGCCAAAGCCTGGAAGCAGACATTCGACGAGTTCCTGCGCGGCTGGTACGAGCGCGCCGGTGAGCCCTATCGCGCGTTCGAGCTCCCTGATGACTACCAGAAGTACGTCGACGGCAAGCCGCGCGAGGACGGTGTGCGGTCGTTTCTGCAGTCAAGATCGATCGACCTGCCGGAGGGGTCGCCGGACGATCCCCCCGCGGCCGACACGATCTACGGCATCGCACTGCGCAAGAACAACCTCGTGACGGCGCTGATCAAAGATGAGGGCGTCGAGCCGTACCCCGATGCGGTCGCGTTCGTGAAGTACGTCAAGAAGCGAGGGTTGCCCCGGGCAGTCGTTTCCTCGAGCGCGAACGCTCAGGAGGTCTTGGTCGCGGCCGGCATCGACGATCTGTTCGAGGCGCGGATCGACGGCATCGTCGCCGAGCGTGAGCACCTGGCCGGAAAGCCGGCGCCCGACACGTTCCTGGCCGGGGCCCGCGCACTCGGCGCCGAACCGGCCCAGGCCGCGGTTTTCGAGGACGCGGAGGCCGGCGTCGCGGCCGGCCGTGCCGGACACTTCGGCCTGGTCGTAGGGGTCGACCGCACCGGCCATGCGGAGGCGCTGCGCGCGCATGGAGCCGACGTCGTCGTCAAGCAGCTGACCGAGTTGGAGGGGTCGTGATCGGCCCGAACATGTTCTCGGTCGAGCCCTGGTGCATATGCGAGAGCGAACTCGATCTCGGGCAGCTGGGCACGACCGAGTCGATCTTCGCGCTTTCGAATGGGCATATCGGCCTGCGCGGAAACCTCGACGAGGGCGAGCCCGCGGGGTCGCCGGGCACGTATCTGAACAGCTTCTACGAGGTTCGCCCCCTGCCGTATGCCGAGTCCGCATACGGCAACCCGGAGGCGGGCCAGACGATGATCAACGTCACCAACGGGAAGGTGTTCCGCCTACTGGTCGACGACGAGCCGTTCGACGTCCGGTACGGGAAGCTCGTCCGGCACGAGCGGACGCTCGACCTCCGCGAGGGGGTCCTGCGGCGGGAGGCCGAGTGGGTCTCGCCGGCGGGTCAGGCGATCCACGTGCGCTCGACCCGGATGGTGTCGTTCGTGCAACGGTCGATCGCCGCGATCCTGTATGAGGTCGAGTCGATCGGCGCGTCGGCGAGGATCGGCGTGCAATCCGAGCTGGTGGCGAACGAGCCGGTCGGTCGCCGAGTCGAGCGACCCGCGCACGGCCGCGGCACTCGCGGCGCCGCTGATCGCCGAAGATCACGTGCACAACGCGCTACGGGTCAGCCTGGTGCACCGCACGCGCGCGAGCGGCCTGCGGATGGCCGCCGGCATGGACCACGTGATCGATGGGCCGGATGGGACCGTCACCGCCGCCGAGAGCCAACCCGATCTTGGCCGGTTGACGGTCAGCACCGAGCTGCAGCCGGGCGAGACGCTGCGGATCGTCAAGTTCCTCGGCTACGGCTGGTCCAGCCAGCGATCGCTGCCGTCGCTGCGCGACCAGGTCCACCTGGCGCTCGCATCAGCGCGGCGCACCGGTTGGGAGGGGCTGCTGAAGAGTCAGCGCGAGTACCTCGCCGAGTTCTGGGAGCGAGCGGACATCCAGCTCGACGGCGACCCCGCGCTTCAGCAGGCGGTGCGGTTCGCGCTGTTCCACGTCGTACAGGCGGCGGCGCGGGCCGAGCTCCGCGCGATTCCCGCCAAGGGCCTGACCGGCAACGGCTACGACGGGCACACGTTCTGGGATATGGACGCGTACACGCTGCCGGTCCTCACCTACAGCGTCCCCGACGCGGCGCGCGATGCGCTGGCCTGGCGCCACGCCACGCTCGACCTCGCCGAGGCCCGAGCTCGCGAGCTGGGGCTCAAGGGAGTGACGTTCCCGTGGCGCACGATCCGAGGACAGGAGTGCTCGGGGTACTGGCCGGCGGGCACCGCCGCGTTCCACGTCAACGCCGACATCGCCGACGCGGTTCGCCGGTACGTCGCCGCGACAGACGACGAGGAATTCGAGGTCGGCCCAGGCCTCGAACTACTAGTCGCTACCGCGCGTCTGTGGCGCTCGATCGGCCATCACGACGCCCAGGGTGGGTTCCGGATCGACCGCGTCACGGGTCCGGACGAGTACACGGCGCTGGTCGACAACAACGTCTACACGAACCTGATGGCCGCTCGAAACCTGACCGTAGCCGCCGACCTGGCCGTCCGTCATCGCCGCCACGCCGCCGAGCTGGGTGTCGATGAGGAGGAGATCGCCAGCTGGCGCGACGCCGCCTCGGCGATCGTGGTCCCGTTCGACCGCGATGCCCAGATCACCCAGCAGTGCAACGGCTTCACCCGGCTGCGCAAGTGGGACTTCGAGGACACTCCGCCGGACCAGTACCCGCTCCTGCTCCACTTCCACAACTACATGCTGTACTCGAGCCAGGTCATCAAGCAGGCCGACCTGGTGTTCGCGATCTACCTATGCGGCGACCACTGGCCCGACCTGGAGCAGAAGGCGCGGGATTTCGGCTTCTACGAACGCGTGACCGTACGGGACTCATCGCTGTCGGCCGCGATCCAGGCTGTGGTGGCGGCGGAGGTCGGCCACCTCGAGCTCGCCTGGGAGTACCTGAACGAGACCGCGTTCATCGACCTGCGCGACCTGGCCAACAACACGAGCGACGGCGTGCACCTGGCCGCGCTCTCGGGGGTTTGGCACGCGATCGTCGCCGGCTTCGGAGGCATGCGCGACCACGGTGAGACGTTGGCGTTCGCGCCGCGGCTGCCGTCGAAGATGACCCGCCTCGAGTTCCGGCTGCTGTATCGGGGACGGCGGCTTCGCGTCGAGGTCAATCCCGACCACGCGATCTACGAGCTGCTCGAGGGCGACCCGCTCGAGATCGTCACCCACGGCGACCGGATCACGGTCGAGCCGGGCAACGCGCAGACGTGCCCGATCCCGCCCGCACCCCAGTACCCCCCGCCCCACTCCCCCGCCGGCCGAGAACCAGGGTTTGTCACGGAATAGGGGTACGCGACCCGCACGTGGCCGAGCTGCGAGCGAGGGTGCGGCGTCCGACCTGCGCCTCGTGCAGCGGCTGCGAGCGAGGGTGCAATGCCCCATCCGCGCCGCCGGGGACCGCTGCGAGCGAGGGTGCGATGCCCGGCGTCGGGGCCCCTCGCGCCCGACCCGGTCGTGCGTGCGACCACGCTTGGTCGGCGCACGGGGCCTCGGATTGGGCAGGCACCCGAAGCGAGTTGCAATCGTGTGCATAATCCGTCTGAGATGGCGACGACCAAGGTAAGCCTCGCGGGGCCGGTCACGCTACGGGATGTGGCGCGGGTCGCCGGGGTACATCCGGGCACGGTGTCGCGCGCGCTGAACTCGGAGACGCGTGGGCTCGTGAACGAGCTGACCGCGCAGCGCGTGCTCGAGGCGGCCAAGGAGCTCGGCTATCGACCGAACCCGATTGCCCGGGGTCTCCGGACGAACCGGTCGAACACGATCGGGGTGCTCGTGCCGGACCTGATGAACCCGCTGTTCGCGGCGGTCGTGCGCGGAATCGAGGACGGGCTGCGCGACGGCGGCTACACGCCGTTGATCGCCAACACCGACAACGACTCCGAGCGCGAGCGGGTTGCGTTCGAGGCGATGAACGCGCGGCAGGTCGACGGGTTCATCGCGGCCACCGCCCGGCGCGACCACTGGCTGCTCGCGGCTGAGGTGCTGGCGGGCGCAAAGGTCGTGCTCGTCAACCGGCGCGTCGACAGCGATGCGCTTCCGGCCGTTACTGGGGACGACCACGAGGGAGTCCGGCTGGCCGTTGAGCACCTGGCCGAGCTCGGGCACGAGCGGATCGCCCATCTGGCCGGCTCCCAGGTCCTGTACACCGGCTGGTCGCGCAACCAGGGGTTCGTCGACGCAATGCGCGGCCGCGGTTTCGAGCTCGACCCCGGCCTGACCGTGTTCAGCGAGGCGTTCACCGAGCGGGAGGGGGCGCGATGCTGCGGCGAGCTGCTCGACCGGCGTCGCGATTTCACCGCGATCGTGGCCGGCAACGACCTGCTCGCGCTCGGCTGCTACGACGCGCTGGAGGAGCGCGGGCTGCGCTGCCCGGATGACGTCTCGGTAGCCGGTTATAACGACATGCCGTTCGTCGACCGCTTCCGGCCGCCGCTCACGACGGTTCGGGTCCCGCACTACGAGCTCGGCTCGACCGCGGCGCACCTGATGCTCGAGCAGCTCCAGGGGATCGACGCGCCGCCGCGCCAGCTCCTGCTTGCGCCCGAGCTGGTGATCCGCGGCTCGACCGCCCCGCCGCCGGCCGACACGACCCACTCCAGCGCCAGCGCGGAACAAGCTGATCGCAACACGTCTTCCCTTGACACCTCACAGTCGCGACGATAACGTCGCGCACGATTGCAGCAAACGTTTGCAATCCGGGGGTGACTGAACTGCCCGAAGGCAGTCGCAGATAATCCTGTACGGGTTTGCTGGTCCGCAAGTCGACGTATTGAGCGCTTGGGAGGAGAAGGTCCAGATGGCAAGGTCTAGCCGAAGGGGTTGGATGTTGTTGGCCGCGGCCGTGGTCGCGATCGCCGCATTCATCGTGGGATGTGGGGGCTCGAGTACCAGCTCCTCGAGCGCGCCGAGCTCGAGCTCGGGCTCGGGCTCGGCGACGAGCCCGACGCCGGCGAGCAAGTCGCCGGTCACGATCGGCGCGTCGCTGTCGCTGTCGGGGGACTTCGCCGCCGACGGCCAGGCGTTCGAGAAGGGCTACCAGCTGTGGGCCGCGGACATCAACAAGGCGGGCGGCCTGCTCGGCCATCCGGTCAAGCTCGACATCGTGTCCGACGCCTCGAGCCCGGCACAGGTCGTGACCAACTATCAGAAGCTGATCTCCTCAGACCACGACCAGCTCGTGTTCGGCCCGTTCTCGACGCTCTTGACCGTGCCGTCCTCGAAGGTCGTCAACCGGTACGGGGACGCGTTCGTCGAGGGTGCCGGCGGCGCGCCCGCGGCATTCGGCAACGGCCTGAAGAACATCTTCGACGTCAGCCTTCCGGTGATCGACAACCTCATCCCGTTCGCGCACTGGCTCGCGACGTTGCCCGCGTCGCAGCGGCCGAAGACGGCGGCGGTCGCCACCAGCGACGACCCGTTCACCCAGCCGCAGTTCCCGGCGGCGGTCAAGATCCTCCAGAACGCTGGGATCAAGATCGTCTACAACAAGGTGTTCCCGGCCGAGGTCACGGACTACGCGCCGATCGCGACCAGCGTCGCGAGCACGAAGGCCGACGCGTTCCTGCTGGGTTCGGTCGACGTTCCGACGGTGTCGGCGTTCATCCACACATTCATCCAGCAGCACTACAACCCGAAGGCGTTCATCGCGACCGCCGGTCCCGATCAGGGAGCGGCGTTCCTGAAAGCGATCGGCGGGGCGGCGAATGCCGAGGGCGTGATGGTCCCGAACGGCTGGTATCCGGGCTACGTCAACGCCGCCAGCCAGAAGATGGTCCAGGAGTACGTCGCCAAGTACGGCGGCAGCCCCTCGGACGTGAACGCCGACGTGGCCGAGGCCTACTCGGTGGGTCAGATCGTCGCCCAGGCTGTCGCCGCGACGCACAGCCTCGACAACTCGAAGATCATCGCTTACCTGCACAGCCCCGTCACGCTCAACAGCGTTCAGGGGCCGGTCAAGTTCGATTCGCTTGGTGAGAACGGCGCCGCGGCGGCGTTCGCGTTCCAGTGGCAGAAGGGTAATCTCGTGCAGGTGTTGCCGGTCGGGGCGACAAGCTCCAAGCCGGCTGTATACCCGAAGCCAAACTGGGGATCGTGAGCGCTTCCTCCATTGCCAAGGCGGTCATCGACGGGATCCTGACCGGAGGCGTATATGCCCTGATGGCGGCAGGACTCACGCTCATCTTCGGGGTGATGGACATCATCAACATCGCCCAGGGCGCCCTGATCGTGCTCGGCGCCTACATGAGCTACGTCCTGTCGGTCCACCTCGGAATCGATCTGTTCGTCGGCCTGATCATCACGATCCCAGCGTTCTTCGTGCTCGGCGTGTTCATCGAGTGGGCGTTCATGCGCCGGCTGCGCGAACAGGAGCGGACAGCGATGTCGATTCTCGTGACCTACGCGGTGGCGATCATCATCGAGGGCATTCTGAGTGTCATCTTCGGCGTCGATTACCTCCAGCTCCAGGCCTCGTATGTGAACAGCTCGTTCCACATACTCGGCTTCTACCTGCCGTACATCTACGTGTTCGGTTTTCTGCTCGCGCTCGCGCTGATGGGTGTCCTGTACTGGATCCTTTACCGCACTCATTTCGGCCGCGGGGTGAGAGGGTCACTGCAGAACCGCTCGGCGGCGGAGTTGATCGGGGTGAACGTGAATCGGGTGCGTGCCCTGTCGGTCGGGATCGGTGTGTCGGTGACCGCGGCCGGGGGGATGGTGTTCGGCGCAACCAACTCGTTCAACCCGAGCAGCGGGTACGACCTGATCTCGCGCCTGCTGTCGATCGTGATCCTGGCCGGGCTCGGCAGCATCGGCGGAGCGCTGATCGCGGCGATATTCATGGTCACGCTCGAGGACGTGGTCGCGGTCGTGTGGTCGCCGGTGTGGGCGACGCTCGTGTATTACGCGTCGCTGATCGTCGTGCTGTCGTTCATGCCGAACGGCCTGTTCGGCAAGGCGGCAGTCCGGGCGCAATGACGCCGCGGGACCGCGTCGCGTGACCGCGCGCCCAGCGGTACGGGTGGTGAAGGTCGCGATCGCGATCGCGGTCCTGGCCCTGTTCCCACAGGTGTGGAGCAACCCGGCCACCACCTCGATCGCGGTGTTCACGCTGATCTTCATGGTCGCGGCGTCGTCCTGGAACATATTCTCCGGCTACTCGGGCTATATCGCGCTCGGCCACGCGGTCTACTTCGGAGTTGGCGCCTATGCCCTGACGCTGCTCGCCAATCATCTGGGCATCGCCGCGGGGTGGGGGGTATTCGCGTTGGTGCCGGTCGCCGGGATCATCGCCGGCCTGGTGGCCATCCCCACGGGGTTGATCGCGCTCCGCGCCCGTCGCCACACGTTCGTGGTGATCACGATCGCGTTCATGTTCGTCTTCCAGCTCGCGGCGAGCAACTTCGCCTTCACCGGAGGGACCTCGGGCCTCCAGCCGCCGACGCCGCTGTGGTCGGCCGCCTCCTACAACGACCACTTCTATTACGTGACCGCGATCGTCCTGGTCGCGACGGTCGCGCTGTCGTGGCTAGTCCGCCGGTCGCGCTTCGGGCTCCAGCTGTTCGCGATCCGCGACGACGAGGAGCGGGCCCGCGGCCTCGGGGTTCGCGTGGCTCGGGTCAAGCTGACCGCGTTCGTGGTGTCCGCGATCCCCGTCGGGATGGTCGGTGGGATCTACGCGTACTTCCTCGGCCAGATATTCCCGCAGTTCGCGTTCGACCCGCTGTTCGACCTCTCGATCGCGTTGATGGCGTTCATCGGCGGTCTGGGGACGGTGTGGGGGCCACTGCTGGGAGCGCTCGTGCTGGAATCGCTCCAGCAGTACTTCACCGAGCAATCGGGTGCGAGCCAGGTGTACCTGATCATCTACGGCGGCCTGTTCCTCGCGGTCATCCTGCTGCTCCCGCGGGGGATCATCCCGAGCGTCCAGGATCTGCTCGACCGCTGGCGCACCCGAGCCTCGGTGCAGGAACCGGCCGAGGACGAGACGGCCGCATCCCGAGACGTCGTCAAGGCAGCGGGGGCGTGATGAGCGCGTTCATCGGGAATTTGTCGGCGGCGCCTGGCGGCGGCGCCTTACTCGAGGCCGAAGGCGTGTGCAAGGCGTTCGGCGGCCTGCAGGCGCTCTCGGAGTGCTCGCTGTCGGTGCCCAAGGGGTCGATCGCCGGCCTGATCGGACCGAACGGGTCGGGGAAGACGACGCTGTTCAACGTGATGACCGGCTACGAGCGGTGCAATGCCGGCGAGGTCCGATTCGACGGCGAGTCGATCACTGGCGCCACGCCGGAGCGTGTGTTCGGGCTCGGCATCGGACGGACCTTCCAGATCACCAGGCTGTTCTTCCGGCTGAGCGTGCTCGAGAACCTCCTGGTGGCCACGCAACGGCACGAGGGGTGGATGCGCAGCGTGGCCCGCCGGGCGGGCTCGGCGGCGGAGCGCCGGCGGGCGCTGGAGATGCTCGAGTTCGTGGGGCTCGAGAGGCTGGCGAACAGCCCCGCCGGCAATCTGTCCTACGGGCAGCGCAAGCTGCTGGAGCTGGCGTCGCTGCTCGTCGCCGATCCCGCTGTGCTGCTGCTCGACGAGCCGACGGCGGGCGTGAACCCGGTGCTGATCGAGCAGCTGTCCGAGCGCATCCGCGACCTCAATCGCGCCGGCAAGACGTTCCTGGTCGTCGAGCACAACATGGAGTTTGTGATGGGGCTGTGTCACGAGGTGACGGTGCTGCACCAGGGGCGGACGCTCGTCAATGGGACGCCCGAGCAGGTTCGCGCGAACCCGGCGGTGCTCGACGCGTACCTGGGCGGAGGCGACGACGATGACTTCTAGCGGACCCAACGGATCCGGTCCGGGAGGCGACGCGCTCCTCGCCCTCGATGGAGTGACCGCCGGCTACGGCGGCGGCGACATCCTCAAGGGCGTCTCGTTCACGGTCGCCGAACGCGAGATCATGTGCATCGTCGGCCCCAACGGCGCCGGCAAGTCGACGCTGCTGGCCACGATCAGCGGTGTCCTCCGTCCCCGCCGCGGGGCGATCGCGTTCAAGGGCGAGTCGCTGCTCGGCCTGGCACCTCGCCACGTGCTGGCCAAGGGGGTGGTCATGGTTCCGCAGGCCCACAGCCTGTTCGCAGAGATGACCGTTCGCGAGAACGTCGAGATGGGTGCCTACACGGTCCGCGACGCCGGACTGGTCCGACGCCGGCTTGGCGAGGTGGAGGAACTGTTCCCGCTCGTGCGCGAGCGGGCGCACGACAAGGCTGGCGGCCTGTCCGGCGGTCAGCAGCGCCTGGTCGAGCTCGCGCGCAGCCTGATGCTGGATCCGGCGCTGATCGTCCTCGACGAGCCGTCGATCGGGCTCGACCCGCCCACGCGCAAGATCGTCTTCCAGATGATCCGGCTGCTGAACCAGCAGGGTCGGACGATCCTGCTCGTCGAGCAGAACGCGCGCGCCGGGCTCAAGCTGTCAACGCGTGGCCTCGTGCTCGAGAACGGCAAGGTCCGCTTGACCGGGACCGGGCGCGAGATCCTCGAGCATCCGGAGATCGGGGCGCTGTACCTGGGTGGCGCGGTGTCGAGCGCACCGGCGAGCTGATGCCCGACGCGCGCGTCCAGGCCGCGATCGACCACTGGGCGCCCCGCATAATCAACGCGGGCGTCGACTACAACGACTTCGTCCGGACCACCGGCCGGATCGAGCGGTGGGAGGACTGGCTCGACGCCTGGACCGCCCTCGCCGAGGAGCACCTGGAGCTCGCCGCCGACGCCGAGACGGCGGGGCGGGGGCGCACCGCCGGCGAGGCCTACCTCCGCGCGGCCGTGTGCCAGCACTTCGGCAAGTTCGTATGGGTGCTGGACGACGCCGCTCACCGCGCCGCGACCGAGCGGTCGATCGAGGCGATGGCCAAGGCTCACTCGTTTCTCGACCCGACCGCGGAGCGGGTCGAGGCGCGGCTCGGCGCCGGCATGCTCGCCGGCAACCTCAGACGGCCCTCGTCGGAGGCGCGACCGCCGCTGATCCTCCTGATCCCCGGCCTTGACTCCACCAAGGAGGAGTTCTTTCACTGGGAGAACGCGTTCCTGGCGCGCGGGATGGCGACGCTGTCGATGGACGGTCCCGGCCAGGGGGAGGCCGGGTTCAGGCTGTCGATCCGGCATGACTACGAGGTCGCGGTGGCGGCGATGCTCGATGCGCTCGGCGGCCGCGAGGACATCGACCTCGCGCGCGTTGGCGCCGCCGGGGTCAGCCTCGGCGGCTACTACGCGCCTCGCGCGGCCGCGTTCGAGCCGCGTATCCGCGCCGTCGCCGCGATCAGCGGCCCGTACAACTTCGGCGAGCTGTGGGACGATCTCCCGCCGCTCACCCGCGCCGCGTTCACGGTGAAGTCGGGAGCCTGCGACGAGCGGGACGGCCGCGAGCGCGCCCACGCGCTCAACCTGGCCGGCGTCCTCGGGGCGCTGACGCAGCCGGCGCTGTTCGTCACGGGCGGCCTTGATCGCATCATCCCGTGGCGCCAGACCGAGCGAGCAGCGCGCGAGGCCCCCGACGGTTCATTCGTGCTGTATGAGCGCGGTACGCATGTGTGCAGCAACCTGCCCTACCGCTACCGCCCGCTGGTGGGCGATTGGATGGCCGAACGGCTGGCTCCGGACGACTGATCGGTCAGCCTCTGCGCCGGCGAGAGGACCTGCCGCTGGTGCGAGGGCGGGGCCGCTACGTCGATGACATCGAGCTGCCCGGACTCGCCCACGTCGTGTTCGTGCGCAGCCACGACGCGCGGGCACGGATTCTCGACGTTCGCCGCCCGTCGTCCGCGCCGGGATTGCTCGGGGTACTGACCGCCCAGGACCTGCTTGGCCGCGCTCGGCCGCTGCCAGTGGCGGAGCTCGAGGGCGCTGAGCTCGCCGATCTGCCGCACCCGATCCTGGCCGCGGACGAGGTCCGCTACGCCGGCCAGCCGGTGGCGGCGGTCGTGGCGGAGACGCGCGCGCAGGCCGTGGACGCGGCCGAGCTGGTCGAGGTTGAGTACGAGGCCCTTCAGGCGGTCGTCGATCCGCGCGAGGCCCCCGAGACGCTGATGCGCTGGGAGCGCAGCGCCGGCGAGGCCGATGGAATGCTTGCAAGCGCTCGGCATCGCGTCACGGCGCGCTACCGGATCCCGCGGCTGGTGGCGGCGCCGATCGAGCCCCGTGGCGTCGTGGTCGCCTACGACGGGTGCTCGGACGTGCTCACGGTGTGGGCGTCGGCGCAGGATCCGCACCGCCCGCTGGGGCAGCTCGCGCACGCGTTGCAGCGGCCCGTCGAGCGGATCCGGGTCGTGGTGCAGGACGTGGGCGGCGCGTTCGGGAGCAAGGGGACGATCGCGGTCGAGGCGGTCGTGGTCGCCGTGGCGGCGATCGAGCTGGACCGGCCCTTGAAGTGGGTCGAGGACCGGGTCGAGAACTTCCTCGGGGCCTACCAGGGCCGCGGTATCGAGGCGGAGGTCGAGCTCGGGCTGGACGGCCACGGCCGGATCCTGGCTTTGAGGGCCTCGATTCTGGCCGACCTCGGTGCGTATCTGCTGCCGACCACGGCGATTCCTCCGCGCACCGCCGCGATGCTGATGACCGGTTGCTACGACATCCCGGCTGCGACGGTGTCGGTGCGCGGCGCGCGCACGGACAAGGTCCCGACCGGGCCCTACCGCGGCGCCGGCCGGCCCGAGGCGGCCTACCTGCTCGAACGCACGGTGGATCTCGCGGCGCGCCGGCTCGGCGTCGAACCGGTGGAGCTGCGGCGCCGCAACCTGATCCGCTCGTTCCCGCACCGCAGCGCGCTGGGCTTCACATATGACTCGGGCGACTACGCGCGCTGCCTGGATCTGGCGCTCGAACTGCTCGGGGACGAGCCAGCGCGCGCCGGCGGCGAGGATCTCGTGGTCGGCGCCGGGGTAGCGATGTACGTCGAGCGCGCCGGCGGCAACTGGGAGAGCGCGCGGATCTCGGCCGAGCCGGACGGTCGGGTGATCGCGCGGAGCGGGTCGACGCCCCACGGCCAGGGGCATGAGACGACGTTCGCGCAGATCGTCGCCGATCGGCTCGGGGTCGAAGTGGGGGAGGTCGAGATGCGCTTCGGCGACACCGCCGAGGTGCCGCCGGGCGTGGGGACGTTCGGCAGCCGCTCGGTCGCGGTGGGCGGCTCCGCGCTCGTGCAGGCGGTCGATCAGCTGCTCGCGCGGGCCGCGGGCGTGGCCGCCGGGCTGCTCGGCTGTCCCGAGATTCTCGTCTCGCGGTCGGGAACGCGATGGACGGCCCCTGACGGTCGCTCGGTCACCCTGGCCGAGATCGCCGCGGCCGTGCCCGGTCTCGAGGTGGAGACGCGGTTCGAATCCGAGCTGGTGTTCGGATCGGGGGCGTACGCGGCGGTGGTCGAGATCGATCGCGCCACCGGCGTCCTCACCGTCCGGCGGCTGGCCGCGGTCGACGATGCCGGCACGATCATCAATCCGCTCCTGGCGGAGGGCCAGGTCCACGGCGGCATCGTCCAGGGCCTCGGCGCGGTTCTGATGGAGGAGGCCGTCCACGACGGCGACGGTCAGCTGCGGGGCGCGTCGTTCGCGGAGTACAGCCTGCTCGGCACGACCGAGGTGCCATCGATCGTCACCGCGTTCGTGCAGTCGCCCTCGCCGAACAACCCGCTGGGCGCCAAGGGGATCGGCGAGGGCGGGGCGATCGGCGCTCCGGCCGCGATCGCCAACGCGGTGGCCGACGCACTGGGAGGGGAAGCGCCCGACCCGCCGTTCACGCCCGAGAAGCTTTGGCGCGCGCTGCGGAAGGCGACCGCTTGGGAAGAAACTGGCTCTATGCCGTAGTTTCTTCCCAAGCGGTCGCCGGCGCGGCCTCCTGAGTCTCGTGATTCAGCACGGTGTTGCGCTCCGAGGTGACCTCGCGCTCGAGCGGCAGCGTGCCGCCGACCGTGTAGTACGGCTTGCCGGCGATCACGAGATCCTCGGCGGGGAAGCGGGTGATCACCTCGCACCCGTCCGCGGTCACGACCAGCTGCTCCTCGATCCGCGCCGCCGACCAGCCGTCGCTGGCGGGCCAGAACGTCTCGAGCGCGAACACCATGCCCTCGCGAATCTCCTCGGGATGGTCGAGCGACACGAGCCGGCTGAAGATCGGCTTCTCCCAGATCGACAACCCGACGCCGTGGCCGAACTGGAGCGCGAACGCCGCCTCCTCGTCGGGAAAGCCGAACTCCTCGGCGCGCGGCCACACGCTCGCCACCTCGCCGGTGGTGGCGCCCGGGCGGATCAGCTCGATCGCGGCGTCCAGGTAGTAGCGGCACCGCTTGTACGCGTCGACGAGCGCCCGCGACCCACTCGCCACCGCGAACGTGCGGTAGTAGCACGTGCGGTAGCCCATGAAGCTGTGGAGGATGTCGAAGTACGCCGGGTCGCCCGGGCGGAGCGCGCGGTCGGTGTAGACGTGGGGGTGGGGATTGCAGCGCTCGCCCGAGATCGCGTTGACGCCCTCGACGAACTCCGACCCCATGTCGTAGAGCACCTTGTTGACCAGACCGACGCACTCGTTCTCGCGCATGCCGGGCTTCATCGCGCGGTACAGCTCCTCGTAGGCGGCGTCGACCATCGCGCACGCCTGGTTGAGCAGCGTGATCTCATCCTGGGTCTTGATCACGCGGGCCTGCTGCATCAGCTGCTGGCCGTCGACGACGTCGATACCCGCTTTCTGGAGGGCGAACAGGACGGGAGGCTCGATCGCGTCGACGCCGACGGGCTCGTTCAGCAGACCCCGCTGTTCGAGCTCGACGCAGATCTTGGCGGCGACGTCCTCGGCCCGGCCGGCCTCGGGGGCCATCGCGCCGCGCAGCGTGGAGATGCCGGCGCGCGAGCGACCTTGCCCTAGCCACGGGTTGTACAGCTGGTGGTGGCGTGCCGCCGACCCGAAGTCCCACATGATCGGCTCGTCGTGCTGGGGCAGCAGGCAGAACCGGTTCAGCTTGTCCTGCGCCCACGTGCCGATGTGGGTCGCGGTGATGTAGCGGATGTTCGTCATGTCGAAGCACAGCAGCGCTCCGAGCGAGGACTCCGCCAGCAGCCCGCCGATCCGTGCGAGCCGCTCCGTGCGCAGGCGATCGAGGCGGACGCGCTCCTCCCAGTCGACGGCCATCGTTCCGTAAGTCGGGAGTCCCATCCGAACCGGGATCTTACAATCGTTTGCACCCGGCGCGAGTCGGATGCGACCGAGTTTTTCGATGACTGTCAGTGAAAAGCACAGTCACATCCGGGACACACGCTGCTTGACGCCACAAGCAACAGTCCGATACGCTTGCAAACGATTGCATGAGCGGACCAGGACGCTAGGAGAATCTGACCGTATGCAGGATGGAAAGCTGAATGACAAGCGGCTCGGATGGGTGGGCGCCGGCCGCATGGGCCTGGCGCTCGCGACCCGTCTGCTCGACGCCGGGTGCGACGTCGCGGTCTACAACCGCACGCGGTCGAAGGCCGAGCCCCTGGCCGCGCTCGGCGCGACGATCGTCGACGCGCCGGCGGACCTCGGTGACCGTGACATCGTGTTCACGATCGTCGCGGGCCCGGCCGACTTCGAGCAGGTGGTAACCGGACCCGAAGGGGTGTTGTCGGCCTCGGGACGGGCGCCGGCGGTCATCGTCGATTCGACGACGGTGTCGGCGGAGGCATCCGCCGTGGTGAGGGCCGAGGCCGAGAGGCGCGGGACCGCGCTCTTGGCCGCCCCGGTCAGCGGCAACCCGAAGGTCGCCAAGGCGGGGCGGCTGACGATGATGACGTCGGGACCCGAGGAGGCGTACCGCGCCGCCCTGCCCTACCTCGAGATCATCGCCGGCGGCGGCGTCACCTACTGCGGCGACGGCGACCGCGCCCGGCTGGTCAAGGTGTGCCACAACCTGATGCTCGGGGTCGTCGCGCAGACGCTCGCCGAGATCCTCGTGCTCGCCGAGAAGGGTGGCGTCTCGCGAGCCGACCTGATGGAGTTCCTGAACAACAGCGTGATGGGCTCGACCTTCACCCGCTACAAGACGCCGGCCTACGTCAACCTGGATTTCACGCCGACGTTCACCCCCGAGCTACTGCTCAAGGACTTCGATCTTGGACACCAGGCGGCGCGCGAGCTCGGCGTGCCGATGCCGGTGGCCTCGGCCGCGCAACAGGTCGTCCAGGCTTTGATCGGCAACGGCTACACCGACGTCGACTTCGCCGCGCTGATCGAGCTCCAGGCCAAGGCGTCGGCGCTCGAGCTCGAGTCCGAGGCCGCGCCCGTGTCCGACGGGCTGGAGCGCGCCGCGTGACGGTGGTGCCGCCAGGCATCGCGGTCGGCACCGAGGCGCCGGCGGCGTACCTCGAGCGGTACGGGCGGATGCTCCTGATTCGCCTGTTCGAGACCGAGATGCAGCGGCTGTTCCTCAAGGGCGAGGTCCACGGGACCACGCACCTGTGCGCGGGCCAGGAGGCGGTTCCGGTGGGGGTGTGCTCGGCACTGGAGCCCGACGACTACCTCGCCGGGACCTACCGCGGCCACGGTCACGCGCTCGCCAAGGGCACCGACCCCGACGCGCTGATCGCGGAGATGCTCGGCCGCGCCACCGGCGTCTGCGGAGGGCGGGCCGGCTCGATGAACGTGATCGACGTCGAGCATGGGCTGGTCGGCTGCTTCGGGATCGTCGGCGGCAGCATCGCGGCCGCCACCGGCGCCGCGCTCGCCGCCAAGCGCCAGGGCCGCGTCGCCGTCGCGATGTTCGGCGACGGGGCGACGAACCAGGGGTACTTCCACGAGTGTCTGAACTTCGCCAAGGTGTTCTCTCTGCCCGCCGTGTTCGTGTGCGAGAACAACTTCTACGGAGAGTTCACCCCGATGACGGCGGTGACCGCCGGCCAGGACATCGCGGCGCGCGCCGGCGCTTACGGGATCCCCGGCCACGTCGTCGACGGCAACGATGTGTGGGCGGTGCGCGAAGCCGCGGTCGAGGCCGTGCAGCGCGCCCGCTCGGGCTACGGGCCAACGCTGCTCGAGTGCCAGACGTATCGCCACCACGGCCATTCGAAGTCCGACCCCGCGCGCTACCGCCCGCCGGAGGAGGTCGAACGGTGGCTGGCGCGCGACCCGCTCACGATCGCGCGGGCGCGCCTGGTCGACCTCGGGGTGGCCGAGTCGGAGATCGACGAGGTCGAGGCGGCGACGCGCGCGCGGATGGACCGTGCGGTGGACGCGGCGCTCGCGGCCCCCTATCCCGATCCGGCCGCCGAGGACGCGACGGAGTTCGCGCCATGAGCCTCGAGTTCCGCGCGGCGATCCGCGAGGCGATCGTCGAGGAGATGGAGCGGGACGAGTCGGTCGTGTTCTTCGGCGAGGACGTCGCCGCCGAGCAGGGTGGCGTGTTCGCGGTCACGCCCGGCATCCAGGAACGGTTCGGATCAGAGCGCGTGTTCGACACCCCGATCTCCGAGCTCGCCCTGTCGGGCGCGGCGTTCGGCGCCGCCGTCGCCGGCCTGCGTCCGATCATCGAGATCATGTTCGGCGACTTCATGGGGTTGGCGATGGACTCGCTCGTCAACCAGTCCGCCAAGTACTGGTACCTGTCAAACGAACAGCGCACCGTGCCGCTCGTGGTCCGCTCTGCCGTCGGCGGCGGCGGCCGCTTCGGCGCGATCCACTCCCAGACGCACGCGACCTGGTTCCAGGGGATCCCCGGGCTGAAGATCGCGTTCCCGTCCTCGCCGGCGGAGGCGAAGGGTCTCCTCAAGGGCGCGATCCGCGACGACAACCCGGTGATCTTCCTCGAGCACAAGCGCCTGTACTCGGTCGAGGGACCGGCTCCCGCGGCGGGCGAGGACGTGATCCCGCTGGGCCGGGCGCGGGTGGCCCGCTCGGGCGGCGACCTGACGATCGTGTCCGCCGGCAAGGGCGTGCCGGACGCGCTCGAGGCCGCCGAGCAGCTCGCCTCAGGCGGCGTGCAGGCCGAGGTCATCGACCTGCGGACGCTCCGGCCGCTCGATCTCGACACCGTGCTCGAATCGGTGGCGCGGACAAACCGCGTGCTGGTGGTGGAGGAGGGACCCCGAACCGGCGGCTGGGGATCGGGGCTGCTCGGCCGGGTGGCCGAGCGCGGGCTCCATGATCTCGACGACGCCTGGCTGCTCGCCACCGACGAGCTTCCGATCCCGTACAGCCCGACGCTCGAGGACGCGTTCATCCCGGGCGCCGGCGCGATCGCCGCCGCCGTGGCTGAGCGCGCGGGAATCGCGGTGAGCTGACGTGCCCGATCTGGTGATGCCGCGGTTGTCGGACTCGATGGAGGAAGGCACGATCGTTCGCTGGCTGAAGCAGGACGGCGAGGTCGTGTCGAAGGGCGAGCCGCTCGCCGAGGTCGAGACCGACAAGGCGACGGTCACGTTCGACGCCGATGCCGACGGGGTTCTGCGGATCCTCGCCGGCGAGGGTGAGACCGTGCCGATCGGCGGCGTGATCGGGAGCATCGGCGATCCGCCGCCCCGATCTCCGGCGCCCGCCCAGCCCGCCCCCGCCGCGCCGGCGCCCGTCGCCGCGGGCAAATCATCCGACACCGGCAACGGTTCCGATCGCCCCGTGGCGTCGCCGCTCGCCCGCCGGATCGCGCGCGAGTCGGAGGTCGACCTGCATGCGGTCGTCGGGTCGGGTCCGGGCGGCCGGATCGTGAAGGCCGACCTCGAGGCGGCGGCCCCCCCGCCGGCGCGCGGCGCCAAGGGCGTCGTCACGACCGTGCAGCCCTCGCGCATTCAGGTGCAGATCGCCCAGCGGATGGCGGAGTCGAAGGCGACGATCCCGGACTTCATGCTCCACGCCGAGGTCGCCATGGAGCAGGCGGTCGAGCTGCGGACGCAGCTGCGGAGAGCCGCGCGCGGCGGCGATGGAGAACGGTCGGCGGCGCCTGACGGCGGCGCCTTAGCGTGCCCTCGTACAACGACATGGTGGTCAAGGCGTGCGGGCTGGCGCTGCGCGACCACCCGCGCGCGAACGCCGCCTACCGCGACGGCGCGTTCGAGCTCTACGAGCGCGTCAACGTCGGGATCGCGGTCGCCGCACACGACAGCCTCGTGGTCCCGACCGTGTTCGACGCCGACCGCAAGTCGCTGGTCGAGATCGCGCGCGAGACGCGGACGCTAGCCGAGCGCGTCCGCTCGCGGCAGATCACGCCGGCCGAACTGTCGGGCGGCACGTTCACGGTGTCGAACCTAGGGATGTACGGCGTGGCCGCGTTCAACGCGATCATCAACCCGCCGCAGGCCGCGATCCTCGCGGTCGGGGAGCTGCGCGAGGTCCCGGTCGTTCGCGAAGGGCAGGTCGTTCCCGGCTCGCGAATGAGCATCGCGCTCACGTGCGACCACCGGATTCTGTACGGCGCTCCGGCGGCGGAGTTCCTCGCGCGCGTTCGGCAGTTGCTCGAGCAGCCGCTCTACTTGCTCGTCTGATCGGGCAGCCACGGAGCGCGCCAGCCGCCGTAACCGGCGACCAGCTTGTCCGCCCCCGGCGGGCCCCACGAACCCTGGGGGTAGGGGATGACCGGGGGCGGTGAGTCGAGCAGCGGCTGGACGATCCGCCAGCTCTCCTCGACGTTGTCCTGCCTCGTGAAGTAGGTGGCGTCCCCGCGCAGAGCCGCGTCGAGCAGCACCTCGTACGGCGTCGCACCCTCGCCGCCCTCCTGCGCGAACTCCACGTCGAACTCGACCTCGTTCGCTCCCGGCTTGTCGGCGCGCTCGGCATCGAGGATCAGCCGGATCCCGGTCGACGGGTCGATCCGGAACACGAGCTGGTTGGGCGCCGGCGCGCGGCGTTCGTCGGGAAGGAAGTGCAGGCGCGGTGGATGCTTGAACACCAGCCGCAGCTCGGTCTCCCTGACCGCGAGGTGCTTGCCGGTGCGCAGGAAGAACGGGACGCCTTGCCACCGCCAGGAGTCGATGTACAGGCGCAGCGCGACGTACGTCTCGGTGGTCGAATCCGGCGCGACGCCGTCGGTGTCACGGTAGCCGTCGTACTGGCCGCGCACGTAGTGGGATGGATCGGCCGCCGGCATCGCCCGAAACACGGCTTGTCTGGAATCCTTGATCGTGTCGGGATCGCGGCCGCCGGGCGGCTCCACCGCCGCCGCGGCGAGCACCTGCAGAAGGTGGTTGACGACCACGTCCCGCAGCGCCCCGACGGGATCGTAGAAGCGCCCACGGTCCTCGACCCCGAAGTTCTCGGCCATCGTGATCTGCACGCACGAGATGTAGTTGCGGTTCCAGACCGGCTCGAGCATCGTGTTCGCGAACCGCAGGTAGACGACCTCCTCGAGACCCATCTTCCCGAGGAAGTGGTCGATCCGGTAGAGCTGGGACTCGTCGAGGTAGCGGTGCAGATCGGCCGCGAGCTCGCGGGCCGATTGGAGGTCGTGTCCGAACGGCTTCTCGACGACGACCCGCTGTCCATCCGACACGAGGTTCGCCTTGCCGAGACCCTCGACCACGGTGGCGAACAGCGACGGCGGTATCTCCAGGTAGAACAGGGGGTTGTGGCGGTCGCCGAGCGCCTTCGCCACCTTCGAATACAGCTGCTCGCTGTCGAAGTCGCCGCCGACGTAGCTGAGCTTCGCCGCGAACCGATCGAACACGGCCTCGTCGAAGTTCTCGCCGGTCTGCACGATCGCCTCGCGCGCGCGGCGTCGAAGCTCGTCGTCGGTCAAGTCCTGGCGCGCCACCCCGAACACGGGGACCTTGAGCAGCCCGCGCCGCTCGAGCCGGTAGAGCGAGCGGCACGTCTGCTTCCGGGCCAGATCGCCGGTTATGCCGAAGATGACAAGTGCGTCCGCTTCGCGCTCGCTCATGCGCTGCACGCTATCGATTAACCGGCGGCGAGCGCGGTCTCAACATAGGCGGCGGCGCCGCACAACATGGGGAGTCCTCCCGATGCCCGCTGGGCAGCGCGCTCGTAGGTTCTGATGCGACACACGAGCCGACCAGTCAGGAGGACGTACATGCCGAGATACATGGTGCAACGCACCTTCCCCGACGGACTCGCGATCCCGATCTCGAACGGTGGCGCCGACATCTGCGCCACCGTCGTGGAGCGCAACCTGGAGGAAGGGGCGACCTGGGTGCACTCGTACGTGAGCGCCGACAAGCGGACCACGTTTTGCGTCTACGACGCGCCCACTCCCGAGGCCGGACGACGCAGGACTCGGAGCCGCAGGGATGCTCGTGCTGGTCGGCGTCGGTTCGGGCGCCGCGGTGCGGTACGGCGTCGGGGCACCCGTGCGCTCGTCGGTTGATCTGACGTGGGGGCGGGCGATGATGTCCGCGTGCAGCTTTCGGGCCATGTCCCAATCGGGCGGACGGCCGAGCTCCTCGAACGGTTCGGAGGACCTCGCAGCGCTAGCCGAGGGGCTGGCCACGGTGACCGAGAGCTCACGCGGGCGGCTCGTCCTCGTCCGGGGCGAGGCCGGGATCGGAAAGACGGCGCTGCTCAGCCGCTTCTGCCAGGAAGTCGGCCGCTCGGTCCGGATTCTCTGGACGGCCTGCGACCCGTTGTTCACGCCTCGCCCGCTCGGGCCACTGCTCGACATCGCCCGCGAGACGGACGGCGAGCTTCGCGCCCGCGTCGAGAGCGGCGCCGAGGTTTCAGCGGGCAGTCCGGGCGGTCTTGCCTGAGCGCTTCGCGCGCGCCCGATTCGAC
Source organism: uncultured Solirubrobacterales bacterium (assembly GCA_963849675.1). Taxonomy (GTDB): domain Bacteria; phylum Actinomycetota; class Thermoleophilia; order Solirubrobacterales; family Solirubrobacteraceae; genus Palsa-465. Next base: position 1,038,134 of record CAWKIW010000004.1, read on the forward strand.
CTGCCACGGCTCCGCAGCTTCTTCGCCAGCGCCACGTCCTCGGCGGCGGGGCTGCCGTGATCGCGCCCGGTCTCGAGCACGCCGGGCAGCTTGTCGAACCGAGGTTCGGAGATGAACACGGCGCAGCCCTTTTCGCCGAGCTCGCCCTCGCCCATGATCGCGTGCCGGTCGCGGTTGGATCCGAGCCCGACGACCGAATCGTTGACGTGCAGTGCCCCGAGTCGGTCGATCCCGATCGCGCGGTCGAACTCGTCGATCACCTCGGCGAGGCTCTCTGGAGTGCGGACGTCATATCCGGACGCGAACATGTGGCACGAGTCGAGACAGATCCCGAGACGCTTGCCGCCGCCGGAAGCGTCGAGCAGGTCGGCGAGCTCCTCGAACGAGCGGCCGAGGGTGCCACCCGCGCCGGCGGTGTCCTCGAGCAGCAGCGTGCATTTGTCGGTTTCGGCCAGTGCCTCCTTGATCACCTTGCCGGCGCGCTTGATCGCCTTGGGGACGTCGCCCTGCTTCGCCGAGCCCGGGTGCAGGACGACGCCGACGGCGCCGATACCCTCGCCGACTCGCAGCGACTGGGTCAGGGAGGCCAGCGACTTCTTGCGCATCTCGGCATCCGTGGTGGCGCAGTTGATCAGGTACACCGCGTGGATCAGGACGGCTTCGATCGGGCTGTCGCCGAGTGCTTTGCGGAACTCGGCGAAGTTTTCTTCGGTGTAGGCGGTCGGCCGCCACATGCGCGGCGACTGGTTGAAGATCTGGATCGCCTCGCAGCTCCGCTCGACTCCGCGCTCGACCGCGCGGTCGAGACCACCAGCATTCGACACGTGTGCGCCGATTAGCATGAGAATCTGTAGGTCATGCGCGTTCGCTTCGCTCCATCCCCGACCGGGGCATTGCACATCGGTGGTGCCCGGACAGCTCTGTACAACTGGTTGCTGGCCCGCGGCCAAGCGTACGGCCCGGCGGGTGAGCCGGGGACGCTCGTGCTGCGGATCGAAGATACCGATCGCGAGCGGTCGACCCCCGAGAACGTCGAGCAGATCCTCGACGCCCTGCGCTGGCTGAACCTCGACTGGGACGAGGGCCCGGTGTTCCAGTCAGAGCGAGCCGGTCGCCACCGCGAAGTGCTGGAGCAGCTGCTCGACTCTGGCCACGCCTACCACTCGAACGCCACCGCCGACGACGTCCAGACGTTCAAGCAGCGCCACGGCTTCGAGCGCGGGTTCCGCGGCCAGGTGGAGGACTCCGGGGCGATTCGCCTGCGCGTACCCGACGAAGGGGAGACCGTTTTCGACGACGTCATACGCGGCCAGATCCGGTTCGCGAACGCGAGCATGGACGACTTCGTGATCGCCCGGGCCGACGGGTCGGTGCTGTACGTGTTCGCGAACCTCGTCGACGATCTCGACGCGGGCATCACCGATGTCGTGCGCGGCGAGGACCACATCTCGAACACGCCCAAGCAGCTGCTCGTGCTCGACGCGCTCGGGATCCCCGCGCCCCGCTACGCGCACCTGCCGCTTCTGCACGGGCCTGACGGGCGCAAGCTGTCAAAGCGCCACGGCGCCGCCTCGGTCCAGGAGCTGCGCGCCGCCGGCTATCTGCCGGAGGCGGTCGACAACTACATCGCGCTGCTCGGCGCCGGGTTCGCCGCCGACGAGGAGTTCTTCTCGCTCGACGAGCTCGCCAGGCGCTTCCGTCTCGAGCGCGTGTCCAAGAACCCGGCGGTCTTCGACGAGCGCAAGCTCCGTCACCTCGACGGCCGCTGGATCCGCGAGCTTGGGACCGACGAGCTCACGAAGCGCCTCGAGGAGTACACCGGACGCTCCGGCCTGCGGGGCGCGGTCGAGATCTCCGAGGAGAAGATCCAGACCCTCGCCGACTTCTGGCCGCTTGTCGGGTTCCTGTTCGATGGGCCCGCTGACGACCCGAAGGCGTTCCAGAAGGTGATCTGCTCTGACGGGGGTGTCGACTCCCTGAAGGCCGCGCGGGCGGCGCTGGCGCGCGCCGAGCCGTTCACGGTCGAGAGTGTCGAGACCGCGCTGCGTGAAGTCGTTGAGCAGCGAGGCGTGAAATCAGGGAAAGTGTTCCAGCCAGTACGTGTCGCGATCGCCGGGACGACGGTGTCGCCCGGGATCTTCGAGAGCGTCGTGCTGCTCGGCAAGGACGAGACGCTGGCACGAATCGACTCGGCCCTGGAGCATGCGCAATGAAACGCCGACTAAACGAACGTCGTACTCCTGCCGATAACGCTGGCTGAGGCGGTTATGACGACAGTGGAACCGCCACTACCCCCTGAGCCCCCTAGTAGGACGGACCCGACCATCGTGGCCACGCTAGCCGCAGTCAAGAACTCAAACGATCCGTACGCCTCGCGTGAGCGCCATCACAACGAGGGCCACGGACGCAGGCTGACCGCCGCCTTCGAGGCGCTCGAGGCCTTCCCGATGCTCGCCGAGTCGCGCAACCGGGTTCTCCGCCTGTTCGAGAGCGGCGAGCCCTCGACCGCCGACGTCGTCGCCGCCGTCGAAGCCGACGTGGCGCTCGCGGTGACCGTGCTGCGCCTGGCCAACCGCGTCGACGGAAAGATGCGCGGCCGGGTCGAGAGCGCGGTCAAGGGCGTCGAGGTTCTTTCCCCCCGCAACGTCCACTCGATCGCCAGCAAGGCGCGCACGTTCGATTTCTTCGAGCGCACGGCCGTCTGGCAGGGCGTGCCCGAGCGCTTCCGCCTGCATTCCGTCGCGACGCAGCGCGCCGCCGACCGGATCGCACGTGAGCTCGGCTACGAGTCGCGCGACCGGCTGATGGTGACCTCGCTGCTGCATGACATCGGCAAGCTCGTCCTGGTCCACGCGTATCCCGGCTATCCCCGTCAGATCCACGCCGAGGCGCGGACGCCCGAGGAGCGGATCCTGTCCGAGCGCCGCGAGCTCGGTGTCGACCACGCGCTGGTCGGCGGAGTGCTCGCGCGCCGGTGGGGGCTGCCCAAGTCCATCGCCAGCGTTATCGAGCGCCACCATGCCGAGGATGTCGACGGCGAGGCCGCGGTCGTGCGCCTGGCCGACATGCTCGCGCACTACACGCTCGGCGGGTCGGTGTCGCCGTCCGAGCTGCTGAACGTCTCGCGTCTCGTCGGGATCGCCCCGACCGAGCTGCGCACGGTCATGTACGACCTGCCGCTGCCGAGTGCCGGTGGGCGCCGGCGCCAGATCGATCCGTGCCCGATGTCCACGCGCGAGGTCGAGGTGCTTCGGCGTCTCGCTCGCGGGATGGTCTACAAGCAGATCGCCTCCGAGCTCGGCCTGTCGACCAGCACCGTCCGCACCCACCTCCACAACGTGTACGGCAAGCTCGGTGCAATGGATCGAGCGCAGGCCGTGCTCATCGCCACCGAGCGCGGCTGGATATAGGGGCCTGCGCCACCCGCCCTTGCGGGTAGGTGGGGTCAGTTTTCCGACCTGTGGAAGGTCCCGCGGCGGTGCTGATCTTGAGATGATCGGCGTCGCCGATGATCTCGATCACCACGAAATCGCCGTACGCGCTGAGCGCGCTCGTTGAGCTACATCACCAGGGGGACCGGGGCCCGGTGCCGATCGCCGAGCTCGCTCGGCGCCGGCAGATCCCCGTCCAGTTCCTCGAGCAGCTGTTCGCGACCCTGCGGCGATCGGGGGTGCTGCGCTCCCAGCGCGGCGTCAAGGGCGGCTACTCGTTCGCCCGCCCGGCCGGGGAGATCACGGTGCTCGAGCTCGTCGAGCTGCTCGACGGGCCGGTCGGTGGGGGCGCCACCGGCGTGTTCGCGGACGCGGCCGAGGCGGCGCGCTCGGTGCTCTCGCAGGCGACCGTCGCGGACATCGCCGAGGCGGAGTCGCGCGCTGCCGGCGCGGCGATGTACCACATCTAGACCGCACCTGAGCCGCGGCTCTCGTAGGGTTTGGTCGGGCAATGGCCGAAATTCCGACCAACATTGCTGCGACCGTCGGGCGCACGCCGATGGTCGAGCTGACTCAATTGCTTCCGGACTCCCACGCCCGGCTATTTGCGAAGCTCGAAGCGTTCAACCCGGGCGGGAGCGTCAAGGACAGGATCGGCGTGTCGATGATCGAGGCGGCCGAGCGCGACGGGATCATCGAGCCCGGGAGGACAACGATCGTCGAGGCGACGAGCGGCAACACGGGGATCGCACTCGCGTTCGTTTGTGCAGCCAAGGGGTACGACCTCGTACTGACGATGCCGCAGGGCATGAGCCGCGAACGCGAGGGCTTGCTGCGCCTGTACGGCGCACGCGTGGAGATCACGGAGTCGCTCGGGGGCATGAACGAGGCCGTCGACGCCGCCCGCGCGATGGCGTCTCGAGGGGACGTGTTCCTGCCCGACCAGTTCTCGAATCCCGCGAACCCCGAAATCCACCGTCGCACCACGGGTCCCGAGATCTGGGACGCGCTCGACGGTGCCGTCGATGTGTTCGTCGTCGGCGTCGGGACCGGTGGAACGATCACGGGGGCGGGCGAGCTGCTGAAGTCGCGGAACTCGCGTTGCCGGGTGATCGGGGTCGAGCCGAGCGCATCCGCGGTTCTGTCCGGAGGGCGCCCGGGGCCGCACAAGATCCAGGGCATCGGAGCCGGGTTCGTCCCGAGCGTTCTGAACCGCGACGTGCTCGACGAGGTGATCCCCGTCGACGACGAAGACGCGATCGAGACCGCTCGCGGGCTGGCGCGCCGCGAGGGCGTGCTGGCCGGGATCTCGGGCGGGGCCGCGGTATGGGCGGCGATCGAGGTGGCGCGCCGGCCGGAGGCGCGCGGGGCGCGGATCGTCACGATCCTGCCGGACTCGGGCGAACGCTACGTCTCGACCCCGTTCTTCGCGCCGTGACGGCGCGCCGTTGCGGGGCGGTCGCACCGACGGCGCCCGGCGAGGGGGCGGTGGCCGCGACGGCGCCCGGCGAGGGGGCGGTGGCCGCGACGGCGCCCGGCGAGGGGGCGGTGGCAGCGACGGCGCCCGGGGACCGGAGCGACACTAGCTACTTGCCCCGGAAATAGTCGGTGGTTCCGTCCGGCCTGATCAAGAGAATTCGGCCTGCAAATGGTGAGTTTCTTGGTTGAGGAGGTTGTGAATGCTCAGGCTGGCGGGCGGGCAGGTCGAGTCGTTGTGGGACGAGGTGTTGCCGTGCGAGGTGCGGGCGCTGCCGGGGGATCTGGCGGGGTTGGATGTGTTGTTGAGCGATGCGGCGTTGTTGGAGCCGATCGTGTCGGCTTGGCAGCGCGGAGCGCTCGCTCATGGTCGCCCGACGATGTCGATGGCCACGTTCGTGCGGTTGATGGTGATCAAGCAGCGCACCGGCTGGGGGTACGAGACGTTGATGCGGGAGGTATCGGACTCGATTCATCTGCGCAGGTTCTGTCTGATCGCGCTGGGGGAGCGGGTCCCGGACGAGTCGACGGTGCGCAAGTTGACTCGTCGGCTCGGGGCCGGGGTGGTGAACGAGATCACCAGGGTGGTGATCGAGACGGCCAGGCGGGAGAAGCGGTTTCGTCCGCGGGCGGTGAGGATCGACTCGACTGTGGTGGAGGCCGACGTGCGTTATCCCACCGATTCGGGGTTGGCGTTAGACAGTGCTCGCGTGTTGGCCCGCGAGGCGCGCAAGCTGTTGGCGAAGGTGGGGCGCGACGTGGGTTATGTTCGGGATCGCTCGCGTGCGATCGGCCGTCGGGTGCGTGCGATGTCACGGACGTTGGGGCGGCGGATGGGGGAACGCAAGCAGCAGGTGCTCGAGTTCACCGCGCAGGCGGGCAAGCTCGTGGAGCGCTCGATCCGGGAGGCGAAGCGGCTGGTGGGGGTCGCGCGCCGACGCGCTCGCGGGCGGGGCGCCAAGGCCAAGCTGCGACAGATCAACAGACTCGAGATCTTCGTCATGCGGGCGGAGCGGGTCGCGGAGCAGATCCAAAAGAGGATGCGCGGCGAGCGAATTACCGACCGTGTCGTTTCGATCTTCGACCCGGACGCCCGGCCGATCCGCAAGGGCAAGCTCGGCAAGCCCAACGAGTTCGGGTTCGTCACGCAGGTCTGCGAAGTGACCGAGAACACCCAGACCGGAGCGCGTGGGCTGGTCATCCCCGCCACCACTCAGATCGGGAACCCGGCCGAGGACGCGCTGCTGCCCGACACGGTCGCCGAGCTGGATCGGCTGGGGATCACGCCGCGGGAGGTTGCGCTCGACGGAGGCTTCAACGTCGGCCCGACCACCCAGACGCTCGAGGGCATGGATCCCGAGCGGACGTTCATCGCCGGCAGACAACAGCTCGGCAGCCGACGAACCCAACGACGGCTCGCCCGCTACCGGACCGGCAGCGAAGGGCGGATCAGCCACCTCAAACGCGGATACGGATTGCGCCGGAGCCGCCTGAAGGACCACGACGGGATGCAGACCTGGACCGGATGGTCAATCCTCACCTACAACCTTGACACCCTCGCCATCCGAGCGAGCTGAAACCATCAACTCGCTCAATCAAGAGCAACAAACCATTTGCCCGGAACGGCCGCGTCAACCGACGCGGCCGTTTTGGTTCTCCCGGACTCACCCGTTTATCCGGGGCAAGTAGCTAGGCTTTTCTCATGTTCGGCTTCCGGCGGTTCGACCGCATCGTGGGGGAGGTGCGGCGCGACATCGCGGCCGCGCGAACCCGCGATCCCGCCGCGCGCGATGTGGGTCCGCTCGAGATCCTCGCCGCCTGGCCGGGCGTTCATGCGCTGCTGGCCCACCGGATCGCGCACGCGCTCCACGACGCGGGCGTCCCGCTCCTGCCGCGGGTCGTCGCGTATCTGTCCCGGTCGATCACCGGGATCGAGATCCATCCCGCGGCGACGATCGGTCGCGGGTTCTTCATCGACCACGGCATGGGGGTGGTGATCGGGGAGACGGCCGAGCTCGGCGACGATGTCACTCTGTACCAGGGCGTGACGCTCGGCGGGACGGGCTTCGCGACCGGCAAGCGCCATCCGACCGTGCAGGACAACGTCACGATCGGGTCCGGCGCGAAGTTGCTCGGCCCGATCACGGTCGGACACGGTTCGAAGATCGGCGCGAACAGCGTCGTGATCCACGACGTGCCGCCGAATTCCACCGTCGTCGGCAACCCCGGCCATCCTGTGCGAGTCGAGGGCCGGCGCCCGGAGGGTCCGGATGCCGACTGGGTCCATCTCCCGGACCCGATCGCCGACGCGATCAAGAGCCTGGCGGGTCGGATCTCGGCGCTCGAGCAGGCCAACGGCAAGAGCGACACGGACGGGAAGGGCGCGGCTGGCGCGCAGGTCAACCGGTCAGTAGGGCCGAATCCCGCCGGCGGCTAGCGGTCCTCGGCGTCGCCGCTAATAGGACGTGCGGCGAGGCTCGGTCTGCGCCGGCTGCGTGGCCGCATCCTCGTCGGGAATGTTCACGCGCGAGCGCACCAGGTAGAGCGGCCGGCCCTTGACCTCGTCGTAGATACGGCCGACGTACTCGCCGATGATCCCGAGCGCGATCAGCTGGATACCGCCGAGCAGCAGCACCGCGATCGTCAGCGAGCTGAACCCGGGCAGGTACGACCCGAGGATGCGCAGGACGATCACGACCGGGATCGCGATGAACGCGAGCGTCGAGATCACGAATCCGAACAGCGTGGCGAGCTGGAGTGGGCGGTGCGAGAACGAGGAGATGGCGTCGAGCGAGAACCGCAGCATCTTCGGGATCGTGTACTTCGTCTTGCCCGCGTAGCGGCGGTCGCGGACGTATGGAACCGCGGCCTGTCGGTAGCCGACCCATACGGTCATGCCGCGCAGGAATCGGTTGCGCTCCCGCATCGATAGGAGCGCGTCGAGCGCGCGACGGTCGAGCAATCTGAAGTCGCCCGAGTTGTGCTGGAGATCGACCTGAGCCAGCCGGTCGAACAGCGAGTAGAACCAGCGGGCGGTCGCGAGCTTGAAGCGCGATTCGCCTTCGCGCTGTTCGCGGACGGCGTAGATAACGTCGCAACCGGCTCGCCAGTGGTCGAGCATGAGCGGGATCAGCTCGGGCGGATCCTGGAGGTCGGCATCGAGCATCACGACCGCGTCGCCCCGAGCGTGATCGAGGCCCGCGGTCAGCGCCGTCTGATGGCCGAAGTTGCGCGACAGCTGGACCAGGTGCACGCGGGGATCGTTCGAGGCGAGCTTTCGCAGCTCCGCCTCGGACCCGTCGGTGGAGCCGTCGTCGACGAGCACGAGCTCGAACCGGAGTCCTCCGAGCGCGGCGCACACCCGCGCATAGAACTCCTCGATTGTGGCCTCCTCGTTGTACACGGGCGCGACCACGCTGAGCAGCTTGAGCGACCGGCCCCCGTCTGTGGCCGGCGTCAGCTCGGTGACTCCTGGTGGTTGCTCGAGCGAGGTCACAGGGATCGCCTCACAGTCCCGGCACCGAGCTGGCATGGTGGGTGTAGGCGAGCAGCTCGAAGCACCCGATCACGACCGTGAGCAGGATCGAGGCCCGCCACAGGCGGCGGTCCCGCCCGAGCGCCGCCAGCGGCATCAGCCAAGCCACGTACCACGGTGCGAGCGACGCGGCGCTGACCAGCAGGGCGATCGCCGCCCAGCCGGCCGCCACGATCCAATCGAGCTGCCCGCACCACACGCGCCAGAGCAGCCAGCACAGCACCGCTGCGAACAGCGTGCCCAGGGACAGCGCCGCCGGTAGGCCGATCGTGCCCAGGCCGAGATGAGTCCCGATGAACCCGGGGATGCTTTGCCCATTGCCCTTGCCCTGGACCGTCTCGATCGTCGCCGGGAGATGCAGCGGACCGGTCCCGAACAGCACGAACGCGAACACGGTCAGCAGCGCGGCGGCCACGCCGGCGCCGAACAGCAGATCGCGGCGGCGGGCACGGGACATCTGACCCCGCGCGTCCGCGAGCGCGAACGGCAGCAGCATGCCGGCGGTCACCTTGACGGCGGCGCCGAGCACGATCGAGCCCGCTCCTAGGCGGCCGCGGCGCTGGAGCAGCAGGACGATGCCGGCGACCATCGGCACCAGCATCAGCAGGTCGTTGTGGCCTCCGCCGACGCCGAAGACGAGGATCAGCGGATTGAGGCCCACAAGGGCCGCCGCCTTGACCGGATCGACGCCGCGCAGGCGCGCCCCGTTCCACACGAGCGCCACGATTGCCAGGCTCGAAACGGCCGCGATTGCCTTGTAGGCGAGCACGCTCGCCGGGATCGAGAGCGGAGCCAGCAGATAGCTGAGCGCGGTGAACACCGGCCCGTAGACCGTGGGCGTGGCTATCCAATTCTTCCCGATGTAGGGGTACAGAGGATCGAGAGCGATCGCGTGGGGGCCTGAGAGGTATGGGTTGGCGCCGTACAGCTCGCCCATCCGCCCGTAGAACTGGTAGCTGAAGATGTCGGTCGAGGCGAGCGGTGGGGCGAGCAGGATCAGCGCGTACAGCGCCGCGATGCAGCCGAGCACCAGCACCGGCGACAGGCGGTGCGCGAGCCCGACGACCGCCACATAGCTGAGGAGCATCAGCGCGAGCGTGATCGTGAGGCCGGCGCTCCCGAGATTGATGCCCGTGGTGCCGAACGAACCGGCGAGTCCGATCCCGCCGATTCCCGCCTGCAGCGTCTGAGGGAGAAGCTTGTCGGTGCTCGCGGCCGAGATCGACACCAGCAGCCCCGTCGCCAGCATTCCCGCGAGCCCGACCAGACCGATCCGCGACAGCGGAGCCGTGGTCCGGGCCTCGAGCGTCGGCGCTCGCAGCTCAAATCTGCCGCTCTGCGTGACGCCAAGCGGCGGACTGTTAACGCTCATCGCACGTAGGTTGCCTGACCGACGATCGCCAAGCGTGTGGTCAATGTTGACATTTCGTTAGGGAACATGTGCTCACAATGTTCACGTCTCGACCTATTTCTGCTACCCGCCTGAGAGGCGCTCAGATCGCGCCTTCAGTAAAGGTTTGCTCATCGTCCACGGCCACCGCGTCGGCGCAGGAAGGGCACGGCCCACATGGCCTCGGCCGCGATCCGTGCCGACATCTTGCTCGACCCGACGCTTCGGTCTCGGAAAACGATAGGGATTTCGACGACGCGGAAGCCCGCAAGCAGTGCACGGTAGGTGACCTCGATCTGGAAAACGTACCCCTCGGCCCGGATCGTCTCGAGCGAGATCGCCTCGAGCACCCGCCGGTGGATGCACTTGAAACCGCCGGTGAGGTCGTGGACTGAGACCCCGAGGATGGTCCGGGCGTAGAAGCAGCCGCCCCGGCTGATCAGGCGCCGGAGGAGTCCCCAATCCTCGACCCCGCCACCCTCTACGTATCGAGATCCGAGCACCAGGTCGGCATCCTTGGCCGCGTCGAGCAGCGGCCCAAGATAACGTGGATCATGGGAGAAGTCTGCGTCCATCTCGATCACGAACTCCGCATCGCCGCGCAACGCGTGTGAGAACCCCGCCAGGTAGGCGTGTCCAAGGCCGGTCTTGGTCGTCCGGTGCAGGACCTCGATCTCGGGCTGGGCGGCCGCCAGCCGATCGGCGATCTGCCCGGTTCCGTCCGGCGAGTTGTCATCGACGATCAGGATGCGATACGCGCCCGGGGTCACGCGGTCGAGCTCCGCGGCTGCGGCGCGCACGATCCCCTCGATGTTCTCCGCCTCGTTATAGGTGGGGATGACGACCCAGACCGGAGCAGGCATCGTCCGGGAGCGTAGTGCGAGGAGCGGCAAGCCGGCGCCTCGAGCGCGTTGGCGGCCGGGACCGTCCGTTGGTTCGGTCGGCGGTTGGCATGGACGAGATCGTGCACGCAATGCATGGCGCGCCCGGACCCGGCATCATGGTCTCGGGGCCACATTCATGGAACGCGGTGCTGGACTAAGCGACCCGCCGGGGCCATCCGGCATCCTCGAACCCGCTCGACCCGAGCGCCGGTGGAGCAAGGCGCCTCACCATCGCCGCCGCCGGGCCATCGCTATCGGGGCGGTTCTCGGAATCTCACTGCTCGTGGTGCTCGGGATCGTTCTTCTCACGGACGGCGGTGCCGCCGTGCCGCGGCCGACGGTTGAGCAGCCTCATGGTGGGTTCTTCGCGACCGTTCGTGAGCTTGCCGGTGGCGGCGCGGCGTCGCTGACCGCCCGCGAGGCGCGGGCGGAGAACGCCGCGATCAACCGAACACTGGCTTACACGCCCTATGTGCGGATTGCGGGGGCGCAGCACCGCGAGATCGCCCTCACCTTCGACGACGGCCCCGGACCGTACACGCCGGACGTCCTGGCGATCCTTCACCGCGAGCACGTTCCGGCGACGTTCTTCGAGGTCGGGATCGAGGAGCGGTACTTCAACGCCTCGACGACCGAGATCGCCGCCGACGGCGACCCGATCGGCGACCACACCGAGATCCACGCCGCGATGTCGAGGTTGTCGCCGGCCAAGCAGCGGGCACAGCTGCTCGAGCAGGCCAGAGCGATCGAGCGCTACGGCGCGAGCTTCCCTCGCCTATTCCGGCCGCCGTACGGGCTGTGGGATTCGGCCACGCTCGCTCTGCTTCACAGGTACCGAATGCTGATGGTGCTGTGGACGGTCGACACGAGCGATTACCTCCGGCCCGGCGTGAACACGATCGTCGACCGCGCCGTCGATGGGGCGAAGCCGGGCGCGATCATCCTGCTCCACGACGCCGGCGGAGATCGCTCGCAGACCGTCGCGGCGCTGCCCAAGATCATCGCGGCGCTCCGGCGGCGCCATTACCAGCTCGTGACCGTTCCGAGGTTGCTGCTCGATAACCCAGCGCCGCGCGTCCAGAACATCGCAGCGGTGATCGGGTCCGGGGGTAAGCCGCGCGGGTCTATGGACGCGGGAGGGCTGGCGGGGCGCTTATGCGGCTGATCAGCGCCGCACGTAGGCGACGCGGTTCCAGCTCGGCTCGGGCGCGAGCTGGATCGGTTCGCCACCCCGGTCGGGCTGGATGTAGATGAACGCGTGAGAGTCCGAGTCGAACCGGACGTCGAGCTCGCCCTCCTTGACGCGCTGGTCGAGCCAGGCACCGCGGAAGATCAATCGGCGCAGCCAGTGGACGAGCGAGCGATCCGAGGGACCGACCAGGTCCGGCCAGCAGTCGTTCACATGCTCACCGAGCGCCGAGGCGGGCTCGGTGACCTCGCCATTGACGACGAGGTTGATCAGATCCTCGCCCTCGTCCTCGTCGACCGAGCCGCCGATGAAGCCGAGCTTGCGGGCTGCCTGCTCGCAGCGCTCGCGGAAATCGCGTTCGTTGAACGTGAACCGGAGCTCTCCGTACTCCAGTACGAAGTCCTCGCCGGAGCTGTAGTTCCCGCGCTGGTACATGGGCCGTCGGGATCATATGTTGGATTCCTCCGTGCCTGCAGCGCGTGAATGCGTCGTTGCAGGATGTGCGCGGAGTGCTCGCAGACAAGGCCGTGAAACCGCTGCAACGCTCCTGTCACTCGGGAATTGAGTGCTTCGTGGGGGACGGCCGGGCGATACCCTTCCCGCGATGATGCCGGTGTCGCGATGACCGACAGTGGCCCGGTGTCCAGCGCCGAAGTAGAGCGGGCGCGGGGGACAGAGGGCGAGCACGAAACCACCGGGGCGGCCGCCGCCGCGAAGGGCGGGCGCTGGCCGTTCTGGCTGCCGATCGGCGTGCTGTTCGTCGGCCTGATCGTGACCGGAGTGCTCGTGTGGATCTCGGCGTCGACGTACTCGAACAACGAGAAGCGGTTGCTCACCCTGAAGGTGCGCGACGCGGGCACGCTCTTCACGGGGGCGTTCGCGGGTATCCAGACGCCGCTGTCGTCGGCGGCCGCCCTCGCGGACGCGACGAACGGCGACGTGACGAAGTTCACGCGCTTCGTCGCGCCGTATACCGAGGGCAAGACCCCGACGTTCGGGTCGGTGGCCCTCTGGCGGCTCGGCGCCGGCCAGGCCGGCCCGGTGGCGGTAGTAGGCAAGCCGTCCGAGCTCAGCGCATCCGCCTCGCGCGCGGAGACGTTCTTCGCCAGTACGTCGGCGAGCCGTTCGCACCTGGGCGTCATCGGACTGCTGTCGCAGCCGGCGCCTCGCCTCGGGTATGCGTACACGTCGCCGGGCCTCACCGGTCGCTACGTCGTGTACGCCGAGAGCCGTCCGCTCCCGGCCAGCCGAAGGTCGAGGTTCCAGAGCAACTCGTTGCTAGCCGATCTCAACTATGCGCTGTACCTCGGTACGGCGCAGCGCCCCGAGGACCTGCTGGTAACGGATTTGAAGGACCTGCCGCTGAAAGGTCAGACCGCGTCGATCTCGATCCCATTCGGCGACAACAGCTTCACGTTCGTCGTCAACGCCCGACATTCGCTCGTCGGCTCGTTCCCGCAACGATTGCCATGGCTCATCGCGATCGTCGGCGTGCTGATCAGCATCGGCGCCGCGCTGCTCACATTACGACTGATCCAACGCCGTACCCACGCCGAGCAGCTCGCCGATTCGCTCGAGCGAATCGCCGAGGAGAACCGAAGGCTGTACTCCGAGCAGCGCTCGATCGCGCAGACGCTCCAGCACGCATTGCTGCCGGAGGAGCTGCCGACAGATCCACGGCGTGGAGACGAGCGCGCGCTACGAGGCCGGGGTGGAGGGCGTCGAGATCGGCGGCGATTGGTACGACCTGATCGCTCTTGACGATCACCGGTTGTTGCTGGTAGTAGGGGATGTGTCGGGACGCGGCGTGCGCGCAGCCGCGACGATGGCATCGCTGCGCTACGCGATTCACGCGTACGCCGCGCAGGACGACCCTCCGGCCACGATCCTGGCCAAGCTCTCCAAGCTGGTCGACGTCGGGACGACCGGGCAACTCGCCACGATCCTGTTCGCACTCGTCGACGTCAAAGCCCACGAGCTCACGGTTACGAGCGCAGGCCACCTGCCGCCGCTCCTGATCAGCGACGGAAAGGGAACCTTCATCACGGGCGCGGTGGGCGTGCCGATCGGAGTCAACACGGGTGCGACCTATACCTCGACCGCGGTGTCAACTCCGCGCGCCGCGACTCTGCTTGCATTCACCGACGGTTTGGTGGAGCGACGGGGCGAGAGCATCGACACGGGACTGGAGCGCCTGCAACACGCCGCCACCGCCAACCACAGCGACCTCGACGGCCTGCTGAGCCGGGTGCTCGACGAGCTACGGCACGGTGGTGACGACGACACCGCGATCGCGGGACTCAGATGGCTGGACTAGACGCAAACAGCACCGCCGCGATGACGTTCGACCTCGCCGAGGCCACCGACGACGGTTTGACGGTGACGATCACCGGTGAGCTTGACATCACGAACGTCGACGCGCTCGAGGCCGCCGTCCGGTCTGCACTCGAGCGCCATCCCGGGAGGCTGATAATTGAATTGAGCGGGTTACGGTTTGCGGACAGCTCAGCGATCGCGTTGTGGGTGCGGTGGTCGACGGCTGTGCCCGAGATCGAGCTCCGAGACGCGTCTCCAATCTTGCGAAGGGTCATTGACTCGATGGGCCTGGCCGACACACTGAACGTGAAGCCGTGACGCACACACGTACTTTTCCCCACGAACCCGAATCGGTCCCAGCCGCGCGTCGCTTCGCCACGAGCGCGCTGCCCGGCGTCTCGGCGGACACGTTGGAAGCGGTCGAGCTGATGGTGTCCGAGCTCGCCACCAATTGCATCCGGCACACCGACAGCGGATTCGAGCTCACGATCTCCCGCGCGGGGGGAGACATCCGCGTCGCGGCCACGGATAGGGCTGGGGGGAGGCCTCAGATGCGCTCGCCCAAGCCGACCGATCCGAGCGGTCGCGGGTTGAAGATCATCGACATGCTGTCGGCGGAGTGGGGCGTGGATCAGCGAGCCGCGGTGGGCAAGACCGTCTGGTTCACGGTGCCGGACACGACGGCCGGCGCGCGCAGGCCTCGCGCGCATAGCGTCGCCGAATCCGCTTGCCGGGCCGCCCTCGCGAGTCGCTCCGTGGGCGCGATGGTCCCAATTCGTTTCGAGACGAGGGGGTGAACTCGTGGCGGATCGAGGCTCTTGGGGGCATGAACCACCACGCGGCCACGATCCTCGTCGTCGAGGACCACCGCACCACGCGCACGTTCCTCGCTGACAACCTGACAGCAGACGGCTTCGACGTCGTGGAGGCCGAGAGCGTGGCCGACGCCGGGCATCTGCTCGAGAGCTCGTACCCCGACCTGGCGATCATCGACCTCGGACTGCCGGACGGCGACGGACTCGGGCTGGTCGAGCGAGTCCGCGACGCAGACCGGATCGCCGGCCGCCTCGACCCGGACCTGCCACTGCTCGTGCTGTCCGGACGCGTGAGCGAGCTCGACCGTCTTCGCGGCTTCAGTCGAGGTTGCGACGACTACATCACGAAGCCCTTCTCGTATTACGAGCTGAGCGCTCGGGTCCGGGCGCTGCTGCGTCGGACGAGGCGGCGGCCGGGGACCGGACGGATGAGGATCGGGTTCCTTGAGCTCGACCCGTTGAGCCGCCAGGTGTGGGTACGAGGTGAACCGGTGGCGCTGTCCAAGAAGGAGTACGCGTTGCTGCGGGCGCTCGCCGCCGAACCAACTCAGGGTCTTCACCCGCGAGGAGTTACTCCGGGGCGTGTGGGGGTTCCGCTCGATGGGGACGACGCGCACGCTCGACTCGCACGCGTTCCGCCTGCGCCAGAAGTTGAACCGGGAGGGCGACCGGTTCGTGGTGAACGTGTGGGGCGTCGGCTATCGCCTGGTCGATGGGAGCATCGACCAGTGATCTGCGTTCGAGCTCGGCGGCTGGCTGGCGGCGAGCGCGGCTGGGTTCGCGGCGGCCGGGCCGTGTGGCGGGCGCTCGTCTCGAGGATGGAGCACGTCGCCCGGGCGTGCCACGAGCTGCGCGGACCGCTGACCGCGGTGCGGCTAGGACTCGAGCTCGGCGCACGTGCGGGCGAGCTGTCGCCGGAGAGGCTGCACGCGATCGATCTCGAGCTTGCCAGAGCCGCGCTGGCGCTTGACGACCTCGACACCGCGCGCACCGGTCGTGTGATCTCGCGGGCGACCGAACCGGTCGACCTCGAGCAGCTTGTGGCCGACTCGATCGAGGCGTGGCGCTCGAGCCGCGGACGCTCGAGGCGTTGAGCTCCGAGCACTCTGGACGGGTCGGTCGCTTGCCGTATGGGGCGATCGCGTCCGTCTAGCGCAGGCCCTGAGCAACCTGATCTCGAACGCGATCGAGCACGGTGGTGGAGTCGTCGAAGTGCGAGGTCGGAGCGACGGGCAAGGGGGCCGGCCTCGAGGTGACGGATACCGGGCCGGGGTTGCCGGCGCCGGTCGGCGAGCTTGCGCGGCGGCCTCGTGGTGGGCAGGGCGGCGCGGGCGCGGCGCTGGCGATCGCTTCAGCGATTGCGTCGAGCCACGGCGGTCGGACTGGCGGCCGCGCCTGCCGAATGCGGGGCGTGCCTCGGTCCTGAGGCTGCCGGCGAAGCCTCGACTCCGAGCGACTAGCGTCGGGGCGCGCCGAGGACGCGCGCCAGTTCGGCGAAGGCGTCACGGATCTCCTGCGGCTCCTCGGCGCTCAGGTCACCGGCGGTGCGCAGCAGGAGCGTCGCGCGCTCGATGTCCCAGACGATCCGCCGAGCGGCGGATTCGTCTCTCGCTCTCTTGGACGTCGGGCACCAGCCTGATCCAGCTCGGTGAGAGCGTCGCCGACATGACGCGATCCCGAACCTGGGAGGTCGCTAGCCGCCGTGGCGCCCGGACTCGCTCGGCCCAACCTCGGACGCCTTGTCACCGGCGCGACGCAATTCGCGGGCGACGCGCTCACTGATCGGCGCGGGCTGCCCACCGTTACCACGGTAACGGTCTTCGCGGCACTGATGAGCTGGCGGGCGCGGCTGGCGTCGAACTCCCATCGATCCCGGCAGTAGTCCTCAGAAGGTTGCGTGCGCTTCGCGGTACAAGCGCTCTTCGCGAATCCGCTGCGAGGGCGTGGCCGACCTCGATGAACGTCTTCAGTCCGCGTTCGATCACGCGCTCGCACTCGGCCAGGGCTGCCGACATGCGGGCCAAGTTCGTCGATTCGTCGGCTGGGTTCGCCACGCTCACAATGCCGGCGCCGGTCGGGTGACACCACGGACGGCGCCGGCGCGCCCGCGAAAGTCACGCGGACTTCAGCGAACTTCGCGGCGTGCCCGTCAGTCGTGCACTCCGCCCGACGACCGGCCGTCAGCAGCCCGCCTCGCGTCAGCGGGCCTCGACGCCGTAGCCGTAGCTGACGCCGCGGCCGGCGCGGCGATCGCGCCCGACCCGCGGCACACGAAGACGCCGTCCGTAGCCGCGCCCGCGCCACGAACGGCCCGCGCGAGCCTCGCACACGCGCCGGACGGAATCGGTAGCGAATTTGCAAGCCGCCGCCCAGGACCGAGCGGTTGCAACGCCGCTTGCGCAGCCGCCTGCGGTGAACCTCACCCGTGATTGCCCGTATCCATGGGCGTTTTCGCCGAAATGGCCCTCCGAGCAGGCGGAGTGGGGAGGAACGTGGGAATTGAGTTGCATTGTGGGAGAGAGTGGGGTAGAGTGGGGCAAGCGCATGGTCATGCATCGCGGAACCCGGGTGGCAGGGCTCCTCCCACCCAGCCACCCGGGTTCAGATTTCGCCCGAACGCATGAGAACCCTTGATCTTCCGCGGGACCTTCGAACACGCGCTCGACGCGAAGCACCGGCTGACGGTGCCGGCGAAGTTCCGCGCTGCGCTGGCTGCCGGCGTGGTGCTGGCGGCATCGCCGGAGACCACCGCCGCCGCGCCGAGGTCGATCGCGATCTGGACGGCGGACGCGTACGAGGCCTATACGGCTGCCGCGCTTCAGGGGTGGAGCCCGATCTCGCCGGAGGCGCGCGACCTCAAGCGCTTTTTCTTCAACTACTCGCATGACACCGAACTCGACTCAGCGAACCGCGTGATGATCCCGCCGATGCTCATGGAGTACGCGGGCCTCGACAAGGACGTCGTGGTCACCGGCTCTGGCGAGTGCCTCGAGGTGTTCGACCGGTCCAGGTACACCGGCTACAGCGAGGACGTACTGACCCGTGTTCCCGAGATCGCAGCAAGACTTGGCCACACTCCTTGACATGACCCAGACGCACATCCCGGTCCTCGCCGGGGAGTTGATCGATGTGCTCGATCCACATCCCGGGGAGACGGCCGTGGACTGCACCTTCGGTGGCGGCGGCCACGCGAGGCTGATCGCGGACCGCCTGGGACCTGAGGGAACGCTGATCGGGATCGATCGCGATCCGCTAGCCGAGGAGCGGTTCGGCGAGATCGCGGCCGAGTTGCCGTGCCGCACCCGGTTCATCCGGGCGGACTTCGTCACCGCGCTCGGCCAGCTCGACGAGGAAGGGGTTCGGGCAGACCTCGCGTACCTCGACCTCGGCATGTCCTCGATGCAGGTCGACACCTGGGAGCGCGGCTTCTCCTATGCCTACGACGCTCCGCTGGACATGCGCATGGAGCCCGAGCAGGACCTGACCGCGCGCGAGATCGTCAACGAGTGGGACGAGCGCCGGCTGGCGCGGCTGCTCCGCGAGTACGGCGAGGAGCGGTACGCGAACAAGATCGCTCGGGCGATCGTGCGCGTCCGCGATCGTGAGGAGCTTGTCTCGACGCAGCAGCTCGTCGAAGTGATCAAGGCGGCCGTGCCGGTGCCGGCGCAGTTCGCCGGCGGCCATCCCGCCCGGCGGACGTTCCAGGCGCTGCGGATCGCCGTCAACGATGAGCTGTTCCAGCTTGACGCGGCGCTGCCGGCGGTGTGGAAGGTGCTCAGGCCCGGCGGCCGCCTCGCGGCGATCTCGTTCCACTCGCTCGAGGACCGGCGCGTCAAGCGATTCCTCGCGGATCGCGCCCGCGGCTGCGTGTGTCCGCCGGAGTTCCCGGTCTGCGTATGTGGCCACGATCCCGAAGCCGAGCTGCTGACCCGGCGCGCGGTCGGGCCGACCCAGGGCGAGGTCGAGGCCAATCCGCGCTCGAAGTCGGCCCACCTTCGTGCCGCTCGCAAGCTGGAGGCGGATGCCGCCCTCGGGTTCGAGGGCGACGTGGAATGAAGCCCAGTGCCCTAACGCAGGCCGCCCGCAGCGCGGCGTCGAGGCAGAGCGCCGGCGCCCGAGCGACCGATCGTCCGCGCACGACCCGAGCGGTTCGTGAGGCGCCCGGCGAGGGCCGCGTGCCGCGACCGTCGCGCCCGCCGCGGCGGGTCTCCGGACCGGCAAAGGGGAAGGAGTACGCCGGCCGTTCCACGCGACAGCCGAGCGCCGACCGTTCGACCCGGCACGCGGGTCCTGCGCGCGCAACCCGGGCGACGAGCGCCGCCCGCTCATTCTTGCCGGCGCGTGGGCCGCGCGGCGTCCTGGCGAGCGGATCTGCGGCCGTCGCTGCCGCCGTCGCGCTTCCGCTCCGCCGTCCGTTCATCGACCGCGAGCCCGCGCCGAGGCGCGCGCCGAAGCCCGTACCGGCGCCGAGTCCGGCCAAGGGCGCAAAGCCGGCCACGGGCATCCTGCGCGGCATCGGCGCATTCGTCGTGTCGCTGCCCGACCACTCGCTGCTGGACCGTGTCGTCCGCGGCCGGGCCTGGATCCCGCTGCTCGGGGTGCTGCTGGCCGGGATCGTTGCGGCACAGGTCGAGATCCTGAAGCTGGGGGCGAGCATGGGTCGCTCGCTCGAGCAGACGACGACGCTGACCAGCCAGAACGAGTTGCTGCGAGACAGCGTCGCCTCGCTGTCCGACGACCAGCGAATCGAACGGCTGGCGACCAACATGGGCATGGTCCTGCCGCCGCCGGGCGCGGTCGGTTATCTGACCGCCAATCAGGGCGGCGACGTCAGCGGTGCACTCGGAAACATCCACGCGCCGGATGCGGCGGAGTTCATGGCGCTCACGCCCTCCAACGGTGCGCTCGTGACGGGCGCCGGCACGTCGATGCTGCCGACGAGCTCGGGAGTTCTGGCGCAGGCCGGCACGCCGGGGAGCGCGACCCCGACGACGACGCCGAGCGCGACCACGACGGTAACCCCCACGGGGACAGCCGCTTCCTCGGGCACAACGACCGGCAGCACCGGGACGACGGGCACGAGCAACAGCACCCCAACCGACACCACGAGCTCCCAGGCCCCGCCCGCCGAGGCACCGCCCCCGGCGACGACGACCACACCGGCGACGGCGACCACGCCGGCGACGGCGACCACGCCGGCGACTGCGACGACGGGCTCGCAGGGCGCGACCACCGGCACCCAGTCGACCCCGACCGACTCGCAGACCCCCGCGACCGGCGCCGCCGCGATCCAGCCCGCAGGGACTACCCAGCAGAGCTCCGGGGGATAGCGCCGAGTGGCAGTCATAGACCGCCGCATCGGGATCCTCTTCATCGTCTTCGTCGCGCTCCTCGGGCTCGCGCTCGCCCGCGCGACCTACCTCGGCTCGGTCCGGGCCGGATCGCTCGAACGGGCGGCAGCGACGCAGCAGGTGAGCAACGTGACGGTGCCGGCTCCCCGCGGCGCGATCACCGACCGCGACGGAGCCGAGCTCGCCCTCAGCGAGTCGGCCGACGACGTCGTTGCGGATCCATATCTGGTCAAGAACGCGGTGTCCGCATCCGCGGAGCTCTCGTCGTTGCTCGGGACGCCCCAGCTCACGGTGCTGAAGCTGCTGACCAAGCCGCATACGGGATTCGTGTACCTCGCGCATCTGCTTCCGGCGGCACAGGCGAACGCCGTCTCGGATCTGCGAATCCCCGGCATCTCGCTGACTCCCGAGACGCGCCGCGTGTACCCGCGCGGGGACGAGGCCGCGCAGGTGGTCGGCTCCGTCCACCTGGACGGCGACGGCGCCAGCGGCATCGAGTACCGGTACAACGGCGTGCTCGAGGGAACGAACGGGCTGCGCCGGATCGTCAACGATGCGATCGGCCAGCCGATCTCGATCGATGACCTGAAGCCGACGGTGCCCGGCAAGACCGTCGCGCTGACGATCGACTCGGGGCTCCAGCAGGAGGTCGAGCGGGTCCTAGCCGAGGTCGGCGCCGAGTACTCGCCGCAGGGCGCGACCGCGATCGCGGTCGACCCGGCCACCGGCGCGATCCTGGCGCTCGCCAACTGGCCCGCGAACGGCAGCGCAAGCGATCTCCAGGACGAGGCGATCGGGCTGAACTATGAGCCGGGTTCGACGTTCAAGGCGATCACGGTCGCGGGAGCGCTCCAGAACGGGGTCGTCACGCCGAACACGCCGTTCGACATCCCTCCGGTCCTCCAGTTCGCCGATCGGCAGATTCACGACGCCGAGTCCCACGGCTACGAGACCCTGACCGTGGCTCAGATCCTCAAATACTCGAGCAACATCGGCGCCGACCTGATCGGGCAGAAGCTCGGCTCCAAGCAGTTCGACTACTGGGTCCACCGGTTCGGATTCGGCCAGCCCACCGGGGTCGACCTACCCGGCGAGCAGAGCGGCATCGTTCTGCACTGGTGGCAGTACTCGGGGTCATCGATGGCGAACCTGCCGTTCGGCCAGGGCGAGTCGGTCACGCCGATGCAGATGGTCGCGGCCTATTCGGCGATCGCGAATGGGGGCATCCTCCGCGCGCCGCACGCCGTCCAGTCGGTGGGCGGCAAGCCGACGCCGCTGCCACGGGGGCAGCCAGATCATCTCCGCCAGCACGGCGTTGGCGCTGCGCGACATGCTCCGCGGGGTGCTCGCCGACGGTGGCACCGCCTCCGGCGCGGCAATTCCGGGCTACGACATGGCGGGCAAGACCGGCACCGCGAACATTGCGGTCGACGGCCATTACTCCGACAGCGCGTACGTCGCGTCGTTCATCGGGATGGTCCCGACCGATCATCCGCGGCTCGTGGTCGCGGTGGTCGTCAACCAGCCCCACGGATCGATCTACGGCGGCTCGGTGGCCGCGCCGGCCTTCCAGCAGATCGTCGGGTGGGCCGTGCCGTACCTCGGGATCCCGCCGCGATAGCGGGTTACTCCCATGCTCCGCGCCCCGCTGCGGATGTCGTACCCAGCTGTCGCCGCAGCACCGCAAGACGATCGTCCCACTCCGCACCGACCTCGGCCATCCACCCCACGGCGTCCGACAGCGGCGCGGGCGTGAACTGGTAGCGGACCTCACGGCCGGCCCGCGTGCGGTCGAGGAGGCCGGCGTCGGTGAGCGCGTTGAGGTGCTTCAGCACCGCCTGGCGCGAAATCGGCAGCTCCGAGGCGAGCTCGGTCGCGGTGGCGGCCGGATGCTCGGCGATCGCCGCGAGCAGCGCTCGACGGGTCGGGTCGGACAGCGCGCCAAACACGGCGCCGGCGCGGTCGTCGGATTCCGACGCACCCAGGGCGCCGGCGCGGTCGGAGGGTCCCGGCACGGTCACGCCGCCACGAGCGCGGGTCCGTAGGCCGAGCCACCGGCGCCGGGCAGCGGCACGCCCACCAGGTCGAGCACCTCGAGGGGACGGGTCTCGACGATACGCAGGCGTGTACCGGCGCCACGCTCCTCGATCTTCAGCTCGACGCGGGTTGCGGGCTCATCGTCCACCGCCCACCAGAACGCGAGCCGCTCGGGCACCGCGACGTCCTCCACCCATCCGTTTCGGATCCGGCCGTCCGAGTCGAACTCGGCGTCGCCCCCCGGGCGCAGGTCGAGGCGGACTCGGTCCGCCAGCCAACCATCGCTCGTGACCACCTCCCAGACCGCATCGGGGGCGGCCGGGAGCCATAGCTCGCGCTCGATTCGATCGGTCATCGGGTGCCTCCTGTTCGGTTCCGGAACGACGCGCAACCAAACGGTTGCAGGTCTGCTAATGTCTGTGCAACCAACTGGTTGCACCTTACCAGATCGACAGGAGGCCCCATGCCACTCGTTCCGATGGTCGTCGAGCAGACCGCCCGCGGCGAGCGCTCGTTCGACATCTATTCCCGGTTGCTCAACGACCGTGTCGTGTTCCTCGGTGGGCAGGTCGATGAGGAATCGGCCAACCTGATCGTCGCCCAGCTTGTCCACCTGGAATCCGACGACCCCGACAAGGACATCCACCTCTACATCAACTCCCCAGGCGGTTCCATCTACGCCGGGATGGCGATCTACGACACGATGCAGTTCATCCGCCCCGACGTCCAGACGATCTGCTACGGGATCGCGATGTCGATGGGCTCACTACTGCTGACGGGGGGAACCCCCGGCAAGCGCCTGGCGCTGCCAAACAGCCGGATCCTGATCCATCAGCCGTCCGGCGGGTTCGAGGGCCCGTCGAGCGACATCGAGATCCACGCCCGCGAGGTGCTGGCGCTCCGCGCGCGGGTCGATGAGATCTACGCCAAGCACACCGGTCAGGAGCTCGAGCGCGTCCACGCCGACATGGAGCGCGACCGCTACTTCACCGGCGCCGAGGCGGTCGCCTACGGACTAGTCGACAAGGTGATCGAACGGCGCGACCTGGCGCGGGGGACTCGCGGGTTCGGCAGCAACAACTAGACGGCGTCGGTGGCGCGGGGACCCTCACCGCGCCCGTCGCCGGCCCGCGGTACGCGGCGCGCGTCCGTCTGCGCTGAGGGCTCAGGCGGCGCTCGTCGTCGGCGCGCATTCGACGTTCGCGAGCTCGCGCCGCAGGTTTTCGCGACCGCGATGGTGAAGGCCGTGAATCGATGCCTCGGTGCGTCCCATTCGCGCGGCGATTTCGGTCGGCGTCAAGCCGATCAGATGCCTGAGGACCACGACATCTCGCTGGTCCTCGGGCAGCGTGTCGAGCGCCTGCTCGAGGCCCCACCGCCGCTCGGGACCGGGGTCGTCGGTCGGCCGCGACGGTGCAAAGACCTCTTCGCACGGGATCGAGCGGCGATCGCGCTGGTAGTCGACCGCAACGTTCCGCGCCACCCGGATGATCCACGCCGTGAAAGGGACTTTCTGCGGCTGGTAACTCCTGATGACCGACATCAGCTTGAGGAACACGTGTTGTGTCGCATCCTCGGCGTCGTGCTCGTCACGGACGATACTAAGGACATATCCGTAGACGTTGTTTTTGTACCGAAGGTATAGGAAGCGAAACGCGTTCATGTCTCCACATTGCGCGCGGCGTACCGCCGCGGCGATCGCGGGATCTTTGTCGTTGTGTTCCACGTCGGCCGACGCGTAGAACCCGCGTGACGGTGCCGTATCCACCGGAGGGATCTCCCCCGGGGGTTGTGAAGGCGAGTTGTCGCGTGACCGATTTTTCGCACGGAGAGCTGACATCACCATCGATTCCAGTAGACGACAGGAACGTGTTGCCCAGCCGGTAGACGACCACAGAAGCCCGCCCCGACCAGTTCGTCCCTCCTTCCCCGCGGCGCAGAGTAACGGCCGCCGGGACCGTTGTGGGTGCTGTCACACCCCAGTCTTTTCGTGCAGGTACCCTGGGGTTTGCACTCGCACACATGCCCAAGAGGCCCCGGAAGCCTTGATTTGGCGGGTGACTTTTGTCTGGGGTCCCGTGATGCTGGTGTCAGCCGACTGACATCCTCGGAGGCACTTAGTGAGCTTTGCCACCTCGCTCAGACGCGGACTTTGCTTGTCCCGTCGGATGTGATGGCAAGAATTCCGCGTCCAAGTCCTTGCTCGGCGTCGAGGATCAGCTCTACAGCCTCGCTTCGCGACCGAACTCCCAGCTTGAGGAAAGCCGACGAAAGGTGGCTTTTCACGGTGCTCTCGGCAAGGTAAAGCTGCTTGGCGATATCGCAGTTCATGTAACCCATCACGACCATGCCGAGGATCTGCTTCTCCCGTGCCGACAAGGTCGGGGCTCCCACCTGCATCCGTTCTTCCTTCGGAATCGCGATCTGACCCGCGAGGACCGCTCCGATCGTGGGGACAAGGGTCTCTTCAAGCTCGCGCTCGAGCACGTAGCCGCAGGCCCCGGCGTGAATCATGCGGCGGACCTCTGCGTGCCCGGTTTCGTGGCAGACGATGATGCGAGTCTGATCACGCTCAGCCAACGACCGCACGATGCCAACCCGGCGGGTTGGCGAGCCCGAGCTAGCGAGGATGACGACGACGGTGCGTCCGTCAGCCCGGGTCACGTCCAGCGCATCGACGGAACCGACCGCCGAGGTGACCGCGAAGGAGGCGTCGGACAGCGTCGTGACGAGACGCGTTCGCAGCACCGTGTCCGGCGAGACGATATGAAACTCGGGACTCGTCGCTGAGGGCATTTTCTGTCGGTCTCTCTCAATCTCCACACGGCTCAGGCGTGGATGCGGGCGACCAACGGTCTTAGGCAAGAGCAACTTTCGCGTGAGATCGATCGTGAATGTCGCGGCGCAAGAACCGCCCAGCCTAGGTCGTTGGTACGCGCTTGCTATGCGATGGCCTGGCGCGACTCCGAGATTTTCGGTGATGGCATGAACGAGGGTGTTGCCGTGCGCTTGCGCGAATCACAACCGGTAGGAGGCACAACTTCTGCGGCTCTGACGTCGGTCGTTCCCGATGCCGTCGTGTCTCTGCAGGGAGTCTGGCGCCACTTTGGTCGCCGGGCGTCTCGACGCGTCGTGCTGCGGGACGTCGACCTCGAGGTCACGCCCGGCACGGCCGTCTCCATCACCGGGGGAAACGGAGCCGGCAAGACGACGCTGCTGCGTCTGCTAACTGGCATCCTGGCTCCCGATCAGGGCCGCGTCACGATCGAGGGCATGAGCACGGATGAGCGTTGGCGCGACGTTCACCGGCGGATCGGATTCCTCTCGGCCGGCGACCGCGGTCTATACGCGCGCCTGACCGTGCGTGGGCACTTGACATTCTGGACCGCTCTGGCGTTCGTGCCGCGCCGCGAGCGCAAGCAGATGGTCGAGGACGCGCTTGTTCGGTTCGGCTTGTCCGACCTCGCCAACCGGCGCGCGGATCGGCTCTCGCTCGGCCAGCGGCAGCGGCTGCGGCTGGCGTTGACGGTGATACATCGTCCGAGCGTTCTGCTCCTCGACGAGCCGCGCACGAGCCTCGACACCGACGGCCTCGACATTCTGTGCGCGTCGGTTCGCGAGGTGCTCGACCGCGCTGGCGCTGCGATCTGGTGCGCACCGCTTGGGGAGGAGCAACCGCTGAACTTCGACCGGACGTTGCTGCTGGCGGATGGACAGCTAACGCCGGCGTGATGGCGGTCTTCGCGCAATACGGCGGCGCGGCGCTCGCAACCGTGAAGCGAGATGCGGCGATCTACCTCAGCTACCGGCTGCGCTTCGCGTCACAGTTGGTCGCGGTTCTCTTCACCCTCGCGATCTTCTTCTACGTGGCGAAGCTCGTCCGGCCTGGCGCCGTCGGGCACGGCGCCGACTATTACCAGTTCGTGGTCGTGGGGATCGCAGCCCTGGCCGTGCTCGAGTCGGCACTGGGCGTCTCCGCGCTCGTGCGAATGGAACTCATCGCCGGCAACTTCGAGCGCTTCCTGGTCTCACCGTTCGGCCCGGTGGCGGGTGCGATGTCGATGGCCGTGTTCCCCGTCGCGTTCGCGACGCTCTTCGCCGCCATCGTGCTCGCGGTCGCCGCCATCGTCTTCGGTGTCCCCATCCACGCGGCCGGCATTCCGCTGGCGCTTGTAGTGATCGGGATCGGAAGCGTGGCGTTTGCCGCGATTGGGCTGCTGTTCGTTGGCGGCCTGATCGCCTACAAGTCCGCGATGGGAGCGGCCTGGGTAATGGCGGTCCTGGGGCTGCTCGGCGGCATCTACTTCCCAGTCAGGCTGTTCCCGGCGTGGATCCACTGGGCGTCCGAGGTGCAGCCACTCACACCGGCGGTCGATCTGCTCCGGCATCAACTCGTCGGAACGGCGCCGCTACAGCCGGTCTGGCTGGAGCTGTTGAAGCTAACGGGCTTCGCGGTCGTGCTGATGCCGATCGCCGCCACAGTTCTCTGGCAGGCGGTCAAGCTCAGTCGTCGCCGCGGCACGATCATGGAGTACTAGGGCGCCCGCGCCTGGAGATCACTGGCAGATGACTATCGCATGAACGTACCCGGCGGCACCGCGTCCCTGCTTTCCGATCCGGGCGCGTCGAGCGCGGCGGCCGGGCGCGCCCTCGACGCGTTCGGCGTACACGTGCGCTGCGACCTTCCGCTCGTGGGAGCGGGCCCGAAGCGAGCGAGGTTGTCTGGTCGCACGGTCCAGATCGCCGGGCTCGCGGCCGACGCACTCGACGAACGGGAAGGGGAGGCGGTGCTGGAGCGCTCGCACGCTGACGGCTCGCTGGGGATGCGGGTGACTCGTCTCGGCGACGGCAGCTACCGGATCGACGCTCCCGGCCACGGCCGCTTCGAGGTCAACGAGGACGGATCCCGGATCTCGTACGACCGGCTAGCGGATGCGCGCTGGCGCTGGCACCGGCCGCTGTGCGCGCAGGCGCTGCCCCTGGCGGCGACGCTCCAGGGGCTCGAGCTCCTGCACGCCAGCGCCGTCGGATTGGACGGGCAGGCCGTCGCGTTCAGCGCCCAGTCCGGGGGGGGTAAGACGTCGCTAGCGTTTGCGCTCCTGGCCCGGGGCGCCTCGCTCATGACCGACGACGTGCTTGCTCTCGAGCCATCGGATCATGGCGTTCTGGCGCACCCCGGCGTCCCAATGGCCAACGTCGCCGCGGAACAGCTCGAGCTGCTGCCGGTCGGCATGCGCGCGCGCCTTGGCGCCGCGCTCGCCGTGTCCGACAAGGTCCATCTCGAGATCGCGAACTTGGCGCCCGGACCGCTGCCGCTCGGAGCGGTCATTTTCGTGCGACGGTCGGAGAGAATCGAGCGGCTAGGCATCGAACGGATCGATCCGCCGGATCCGCGCGACCTGCTCGCCGCGACGTTCATGCCGCACATCGTGACGCCGGCTCGTCTGGCTACGCAGCTGACAACCTGCGCTGCCCTCGCCGCCACGGTCCCGATCTTCACTCTCTCGGCGCCGCTAAAGGTGAGCGCCGCCGACCTCGCTGCGGCGGTCGAACGGCGTCTTTCGTAGTCGGTCGGCTGATGCCGCGGAAGAACCCGGACATCGCGGGCGTTGATCGGAATCTCGAGCGCGCAGCCGCGCGTACGAGGTCCGGTCTGGAGACAAACAGAGCGCAGTGATGCCTTCTCAACTACGTTTGCGGAATGAGCTCCTCGCGTCGCGGGCCGAGATTCCCGGCCACGTCGTATACAGGAGCTTCGTGGCCGAGACGGTGATCCTCAACTTGAACACCGGGACGTACCACGGGGTCAATCCCAGCGGTGGCTTCATGCTCGAGCTGCTTGACAAGCTGGACAGCGTGGAGGAGGCCTCGGCCGCTCTGGCGCGCGAGTACGGCCTGCCGCCCGAGCAGGCGGTGGGCGACCTTTGCGATTTCTGCATGGAGCTCGAAGAACGCGGACTGATTGAGCTGCTCCGCTCCGATGCCGATCGCGCTGACGTCGATTGATGGACGTGCTGGTGGGGACCGGTGGATGAACTGCGTTCGGCCTGCGGAACTGCCGCTTGACCTGCGGCGCCCGCTGCCGCGGCGCCAGCGGTTACTGCTCGGGGCGGAGATCCTCACGACCTACTGTCGAGTGCGGCTGCGGCTGCTGCGCGATCAGTTTCCGGTCGCGCTCGCCGCAATCCGGGACGCCGGATCTAGCACACCCCAGCCGTTTGACTCGACCGTGACCTACCTGCGTGCAGCCCGGCTCGCGCGCGCCGTGCAGCGGACTCTGCGGCTCGTCCCGGCCGATGCGCGCTGCCTGATGCAATCTCTCGTTCTCACGAGCATCCTGGCCCGCCGCGGCATCGAGACGAAGCTCGTACTCGCCGTCAAGGGCGGCCAGGAGTTCGAGGCGCATGCTTGGGTGCAGTACGGCGCTCAGCCGCTGCTGCCAGACTCGCAGGGCGTCTACCAGGTCCTGGCCGAGCTATAGAACGACGCCTGGCCTCATAGTGGCGAGACTGGCCCAGCGAGAGCCGCCACAAACTGAGGAGCCCCAGACTCCGGAACTCCTCCCGACATCTTTGCACTTAGCAGAAGACGTTTGGAGCGGGGCTACCCCTCGGGACGTCTGTGACCCTGCCAGCTGCGTTCGCCGCGGTCAGCTCCCTCAGTTCCCCATAGTCCCGTATCTCCGGCTTCGTGTACTCCGGAATTGGCCTCTCCACGACTGGTACCTCCGAACAGCTCTCCACGACTGGTACCTCCGAACATGTTTCCTGGACGTTTTACGAGATTAAGCTCGGGCGGAAGCATGGTCAAGTCCAGGAAAGGTTGGTGCTAAAAAAGTGCGACTCAGCACGTTGTCGCGTACTCGAGCCTTGCCACCGGCGATCGATCCAAAGTGTCCTCCGCGAACGAAGGCTCAGACAGCGAGCGGAGCCAGCATTCGGCCGTTGCGCAACCCCAAATCGCGCTGAGCCATCCGTACCAGTTCGGGCCCCAGACGGAGGGCGGATGGTCGAGCAAGCTTCGTACGGCCTCCTTCTCCACCCACGGCCCAATCTCGAGGCGATCGCCCCCGAGAAGCCGCCGAATGAGCGGAAGATCAGGACCGGTAAGGCCGCGGTGGTACAGCGGCGCGAGGTTGCTCTTACGTCGCGATAGCCTGATCGGATCCGGAAGCACGCCGCAAGCGCTTCACGAGCGATCGGGCGATCCAGGTAAGGATCGAAGCGGAACTCGGGCGGCACGCGCAGCGCGGTGGTGATCAAGTCGACGTCGAACAGCGGCGGACGAGCCTCTAGACCGACCCAATTGGCGCGCTGGCGGACGAAGTCGCCGAGTCCCGCTGCCTCGCGCTCCGCGATCAGCAGTTGCCTCAGGGCCAGCCACCAACGTGGCTCGCGGGCATCACGGGTCCAGGCGAGCCCGGTGCCGCTTCCTCCCAGCACGCGCGAGGCATGATCGTTGAGGAATGAGGGCGAGTGGCGCTCTGGACCAAGGAGCCTGCGCAGTGCGGAGTAGAGGGAATGCGGCAGGGCAGGCCGCAGCCCGAACTGAACTAACACACGTGCGGTGGGCCGCCACGAAGCCTTGCTGTGTGCGCCGGGAAAGCGGCGGCGGACGAGAGACACCGCCGGGAACACTCGACCGGATCGGATCAGATCGGCGACGAAGAAGGGAACGACGCCGAAGAGCTCGTCGCCTCCCTGGCCGTCGAGCATGACCTGAATGCCGTCGTCAGCTGCCCGCCGTATGAGCGGGAGCTCCGTCACCCAGCCGGGGCCGCTAAGCGGCAGCCTCCAGTCGCGCAGGTACGCGAGCGCCACTTGCAGAGCCCCGCCAGGCTCTACCTTGTAGCGGACATTGGTCAGGGGCAGCGTGGTCGAAAGCACATCGAGATAGTCGCGGTCGTCCATGTCCGGCTCGCCCGGGAACACGGTTGAGTAGCCATAAAGCCGTTGCTCCTCCGGCTTGACCATGGCCGCAACCGCTGCCACCGCCGAGGAGTCGAATCCTCCGCTGAGCGTGATGCCGACCGACTCGACCCCCCGGGTGCGCAGTGCGACCGCGCGAGCAAGAGCATCTTTCAGCTGAGCGGCAATTTCGAGTCGAGAGCCGTCGAGCGGAGGCTCGTACGTCGGCGTCCAGTATCGACGCTCATGGTGGACTCCCGAGATGATCGATATCCGCCGGCCGGCTCCGAGCCGGCGAACCCCGGGGAACATCGTTAGGCCATCGTCTAGATCTTCGCTCGCGATCCAGCGGACAACGGCGATTTCGTCCGGCGCCGGGGTGCGCGGGAGGAGGCGGAGCAGGTGGCACACCTCGGATGCGAACACCAATTTCTGACCGCTCCCGTGTAGGAAGAGCGCGCCGGCTCCGACCTGATCCTGCGCGAGGAGGATCCCCGGCTCCTTCCTTCCACACGACGAGGGAAAACGAGCCACGAAGCCTCGTGAGCATCTGTTCGCCCCAGCGCTCATAGGCGCGCGCCACCACGGTTCCGGCGTCTGTTTCGGGTCCTCTCCCACGGCATTCGCCAGTTCTCGACGGTTGAAGACCGAGCCCTCGAGCGCGCACTCCGCGCCGCCACAAGAGCCCAGGCAATCCGACACGATCGCAAGCGGACCGACGAAACGAGCTCGGGCTTCGACTTCGGGTCCGAACGAATTCCGCAAAACGCGACGCAGATCGTCGTCCGACTCCCCGGCGCGGATCGTAGATTCCGGCGAGCATCGATGCGTGATGCTAACCACCGGCGCGAGAATCGCTCCCAGTATCCGTTGATCCCCGTGAATCGAGCTCACGTCGAGGCTCCCGCATCGCCGAGCCGGCACTCCGACTCACCAGCGCTGACCGCGTTTCACGCCTCGCCCGATAGAAGCGAGCTCGTGGGCATCGTCCCGGCACCGCGCTGGCGGGATTGGATGAACGCGACTCCCAGACGGTTTGCCAACCGCTGCCTCCCACTACTCATGGCAAACGAGTCGGGATGGGTGCTGCTCAACCCGGCCGCGTTCGAGGCCGCGTGGGATGGCGGCGAGGAGCGTGCCGCAGTCACGATTGAGTTCGATCAGAGGGTGGAGCGATCACGGCTCGTGGAGAGCCTCTTCGGACACGGAATCCTCACGTGGACGATTCCCTACCTGTTCCGTACCTCGGAGGGATGGAACTTGCTTGCACGCGGGCCGGCGAATTGGCCGAAGGACGGGATCTGCGCCTTGGAGGGCATGGTCGAGACCGACTGGGCTACTGCTCCCTTCACGATGAACTGGAAGTTCACACGTCGGGATCAGCGTGTGCGGTTCGAGAAGGACGAGCCATTCTGCATGGTCGTGCCGTCCCGGCGCGGAGAACTGGAGGCATTTGGGCCGCAGCTCCGGCATGTCCGCGCTGATCCGTTGACTGCCGAGGGATGGAAGCAATGGCTGCGAAGCCGAGAGGAGCTGCAGGTCCGCAAATTTCTCGCGGCCTATTCGGATGACTGCGCGGAGGCTCGGGACGCGTGGGAGAAGGACTATTTCCAGGGTCGGGGCGCGGACGGACGCCCGGCCCCTGAGCACGAGACGAAGCGGCACCTGCGCCCTTTCGTCTGGCCGGACGCCGAATGACGACAAAGATCACCCCGGCTCGAATACCGCCCGGGACGAAAGTCCCTCTGACGGCGATGGACAATGCCGATCCGGAGCTGCTGCGCGACCTTCTGGAGGCGGTCGAGCGTGTTGCCGAAACCGGTGAGTTCATTGGCGGGCCGGTCGTCGATCGATTCGAGGCGGCCTTTGCCACGTACTGCGAAGCCGCGGATGCGATCGGTGTCGCCTCGGGAACTGAGGCGCTCATCCTGGCCCTGCGTGCGTTGCAGCTGCAACCGGGCGAGGAGGTGATCGTTCCGGCCAACTCGTTCGTAGCCACCGCGGAAGCCGTGTGGCTGGCCGGTGGGCGACCGCGATTCGCGGACGTGGATCCGGAGACGCAGCTTATGACGCCGGCCACGTTTGAGCGGGCCTACGGGCCCACGGTTCGCGGGGTGATCCCGGTCCACCTGTTCGGCCGGACCGCCAAGATCGAAGAGATCGTGACGCTGGCTCGCGCGCACGGGATATGGGTGGTGGAGGACTGCGCCCAGGCGCAGGGCGCCCGCTACGCCGAACGTCCGGTGGGCACCTGGGGCGACGCCGGCACGTTCTCGTTCTACCCCGCCAAGAACCTGGGCGCGTGGGGGGATGCCGGCGCGGTCGTGACCAACCGCACAGATGTCGCCGAAAGCGTTCGCCTGCTGCGGTCTCACGGCGAGCAGCCCCGCTATCACCACCGGCTGATCGGCACGACCGGGCGGCTCGACGCCGTGCAGGCCGCGGTGCTCGAGTGCAAGCTCACCCGGTTGGAGGGCTGGAACGCGGAGCGCCGGCGGATCGCTGCGTCGCTACAAGCCGCGACCGCGGAGCTCGAGCGCATCGCGCCACCACCACCGGCGCAAGTCCCCGCCGACCATGTCTACCACCAGTTCGTCGTCCGCACTAACGCGCGGGATGCTTTGCGGGCGCATCTTGCCGACTGGGGCATCGCCACCGCGGTGCACTACCCGGTGCCGATCCACCACAGCGAGGCGTTCCGCCAGCTCGCGGGGAACCGCGAGCTGGCGCCGGTGGCGACGCGGCTGGCGGATCAGATCTGCTCGCTTCCGATTTTCCCCGGCATGAGTGACGCGCAAGTCGAGCGCCTAGTGGCCGCGCTACTCGATTTCGAGGGGCGGTCGGCGGCCTCTCACGGCCGTTAGCACGGGACGGCGCCGGCTGTAGCAACCAGGCGGGTCGCCACCGATCCTCAGTTCAGGATCACGCTTGAGCCCGGCTCCAGCGTGAGCCGCAGGCCGGTCGGCAGCTCGAACGCACGTGACACGAGCGCTCTCTCGCCGATCACACTCGACTGGAGGCGCTGGCCGGGATAGCGGATCTCGGCGTCATCGAGAACGATTGTGCAATCGAGCTCCGCACCCAAGACGGTCGCGCGCGAACCAATGGCTGTGTAGGGACCGATGAAGGAGTCGCATACGACCGCGTTCGGACCGATCACCACGGGTCCACGCAGCGCGCTACAAGAAACCCGGGCGGATGAGCTCACCAGGACTCGTCCCTGTGCGTCGGTGTCCTCGCTGAGCTTCGCCGGGGCGGAGTCGAACGGCATCGAGTCGAGGACGATTCGGTTCGCGTTAAGGAGCGCCTCCGGGGAGTCGCAGTAGCACCAGTGCTCGCCTACCGGACACGTCCGGACCCGATGACCCGCGGCAACGAGCAGCGCGACCAGCCTCGGCGTGCTCACCGGTCCGTCGGAGAGCTGGTCGAGCAACGGCCAGACGGAAGGACCGACAACGAGCGCAGTCGCTTCGGGAAGTTCTCGCGGCAGGCGAATCGACTCGGACCCGCCCGCGGGGTGCGGCGCCTCGCCGGCCCTTGGCCGCGACGAACGCACCAGGAGCACGAGATCGTCGTTTTCCGTTGAGAAGCATTCCCGCAGTTGCGGGACCTGGGCGGTGAATAAGCAGTCGCCAGGGTGAACAAGCACCGCACAGTCGGCCACCGTCCCGCGTAGTTCCGAGATCAGCGACCAGCCCGTCGCGCCCGGGCGCGTGTCGCAAAATGAAACGTCGGCTCCGGACGGAGTGCCGGCGAGCACGACAGGAACCAGCTGTTGGCGGAGACTCGATCCGGAAGCGATCAGGATCCGCTCGATGCCAGCACGCGTCAGACCCTCGATGACGTGAGCGATGAGCGGACGGTTCGCGACGGAGGTCAGGTAGCGAGACTGCCTAGGCTGTTGACAGGTAACCCCGTCGTCTTCGGCGGACGCGTCCACGATTGCCGTGGTAACCCCAGAAGGCATGCCAAGCAACGGGCAAGGTGTTGCCATGCTGCCGTCAGCGGTGTATCTGCGGGGTAGGAAAAAAGGATGGTGTACCCCCAGAGTGCACGTAGGGCACGTGCGGCTCCGGAAGTCGGAACGTGTTTTCCGCGTTGGTGCGGGTGCGTTTCGAAAGAAGCATCGATGCCAAAGATCCGGGCGCCGCCGACGCGAGACCGATCAAGATCGTCGTCGTGGGCTTTGGCTACTGGGGCCCCAATCTCGTGCGCAACATCATCGAGCGGCCCGAGTTTGAGCTCGGCGGCATCTGCGAGCGGGACTTCAGGCGGGCAGCGGAGTGCGGGCGCCGCTACCCCGGCGTACCGGTGCGCTCCGAGATCGACCGCTTTCTCGACGATCCCCGCATCGACGCGGTGGCGGTGGCCACGCCGCCGCGGACCCACTACGAGCTGGCGCGGCGGACGCTGAGCGCGGGCAAGCACGTGCTCGTGGAGAAGCCGCTCGCGGTAGATCCGGAGGAGGCGGAGGAGCTGCTGCGGCTGGCAGATCAGGTCGGCAAGACCCTGATGCCAGGGCACACGTTCGTCTACAGCCCGCCGGTGAACAAGGTGCGCGATCTGATCAGGTCGGGTGAGCTAGGTGATGTGTATTTCATCACCTCCTCGCGCATGAACCTGGGTCTCTATCAGACCGACGGCGTCGTAAGCGACCTCGCGCCCCACGACGTGTCGATCATGCTCTACTGGCTAAACCGCCCGGTGGTGCGTGTCGTGGCATCGGGCCTGAGCGTCTTCCAGCCAGGTGTTCCCGAAACGGCGTTCTTGACCCTAACCTTCGCCGGCGGGGTTACCGCGAACGTCCAGATATCGTGGCTCGCTCCGCGCAAGCTGCGCCAGACGGTCGTGGTCGGGTCGCAGCGGATGGTCCAATACGACGACACGTCGTCGGACGAGTCGGTGCGCATCTACGATCGCGGATTGGACTTCACGCAGAACGAGGCGCCGGCCACGTTCGGCGAGTACCAGCTCACGTACCGCACTGGCGACATGGTGGCGCCGCGCATTGAGGCGGCCGAGCCGCTCTCGCTTGAGCTCGCTGACTTCGCCCGGTCCATCCGTACCGGAAGGGAACCACGCTCCCACGCACGGCTGGGCCTCGAGATCGTGCGCGTGCTTCGGGCGGCGGGCCTCTCGATGGAGCGGGACGGCGAGCCGATCAACCTCAGTGGGTGCGAGCAGCCGCTTGACCAAGAGTCCGCAGACCGCCGGCCGACGTCGTGGCCGCCAACGGCGGCTCTGGACGATTCCACCGGTAGTCTCGCCGCGAAAGGAGGCTCTCGGCCCGCCGAGGGTATTCGCTAAAGCGCCAGCCCGGCATGGCGGCCGCCTTGTTCGACCTCAGCGCGGTCTGATTGCCGCCAGCCCGAGGGTCCAGGGGCACGCGGCGAGGTCGCGGATCGAGGCTCGAGGGCCGGGGCTTGGACGGGCATACGAGAACCTGCGGGCGCCGTATACTCAGCGTTCCGGCTGCCGATATCAGATGCATGCGTGGAAGCACACCGTTGCGCCTCACCACCATCGTGGCACTCGCCTTACTTCCAGCGTTCGGCGGACTGACGACGCTCTCGCTTGCCTCGACGAGGGCACATACCCGGTCTCATCGAGTCGTCCCAATACGGCGGCGGCTAAGCGACAGGGGCACCCCGCCAGCCCGCCCGCCTCCTGCCGCCGGGCGATGCGCTCCGCGGCGAAGGCGACGCGTCCGCTGAGGAGGTCCAGCGCCACCGACGCGACTCTAGCCCTCCCTCGGTTCAGCCGGACCAGCGTGTGGAACCAGCCGATGGCGCCGAACGCGCGACTCGCGCCGGACTCAGCCAGGGTGGTGGCCCACCTCGACAGCTTCGCCAACTCTAGCCTCACCGAAGGCATTGGCCCGTGGATCAACACCACCGACTACAGCACGCCGATCTACACCGTGCCGGCAAATCAGCCGACAAAGCGGGTGTACCTCGACAACTACGACCCGTCGCTGAGCCAAGCCCTCGCCGCCGTGCCGGTCCCGAGCAACGCCAGGCCTGCCGCCGGAAGCGACGCGCAGATGACGATCTACCAGCCGGCGACTGACACCCTGTGGGAGATGTGGGCGATGACGGACCGCGCCCGGGCAGTGGCACGCTCGCTGGGGCGGGCGCATCCTGCACGTCTCCTCGGACCCCGGCTACTACCGCAACGTGGTCGGCCCAGGCGGAAGGATTATTGAGCAAGCCAGCTGGGGCGCCACTGCTTCCAGCCTGCCGATCTCGGCCGGGCTCATCACGCTGGCGGATCTGGCGTCGGGCCACGTCAACCACGCCGTGGCGATGCTTGTCCCAAAGGCAGCGGCCAAAGTGTTCTACTGCCCGGCGCAGCGCACGGACGGATACGACACCTCGCCGAACGCGATCCCGGAGGGCGCGCACTTTCGCCTCGATCCGGCGTCGACCTCTCCAAGATCTCGATGCCGCCGATGACGCGAATGATCGCGCAGGCCGCGCAGACCTACGGTCTGATCGTCAACGACCAGACCGGTGTGACGGTCGGGTTCCGCGCCCAGGATCCCACTCCTCCATGCGCGCCGGCTGGCCGAACCCATACTCCAGGTACTTCGCCAACCCGGCGACCGGCAAATACCAGATGCCGACCCAGTTCCTGGCGTCTTTCCCGTGGTCGCGCCTGCAGCTGCTGGCGCCGCCGACGTGCTCGTGAGCCACCGGTAAGCGACCCACCGGCGGGCAAAAAGGCCGCCACAGCCGATCGTTCGTCCCTCGCCCAACCGTTGGTCTCGCCGATATGGCGAGAAGAACCTGGCGAGTGACCGCGACGCTGCTCGCAGCGGCGTCTTTCGTGGCGGGATGTGGCCAATCTCGCGTGCCGGTTCGATCCACCGGGACGGGTCCCTCCACGAGGACGGCTCGCTCTGCTCGGACGGCTCGCTCCGCTCGGACGGTTCGCCCGACGCAGCCCGCAGCGGAGCGGCTGTTTGCGCCGGATAGCGTGTGGAACACACCGCTGGGCACCGACGCCCCTATCGACCCGTCCTCATCCACGCTGATCAACTGGCTCGATGATCAGATCGCGCTGGAGTTCGCGCACGGTCCGACCCCGTACATCGAAACGGTCACGGACAGCACGCCGATTTATACAGTGCCACGGAATCAGCCGGCCGTGCGCGTCGTGCTCGACAACAACCTCCCGTGGGGGCGGAGCCTGGCCCGGGCGTTTCGCTCGGTCCCGATCCCTCCTGGTGCGCATCCGGCCGCGGGATCCGATGCCCATATGACCATCTGGCAGCCGTCGACCGACCGGCTCTGGGAGTTCTGGAAGACCCGCCATACCGCGGCAGGTTGGCGCGCCGCTTGGGGTGGCGCGATGGAACAGGTCTCACGTTCGCCCGGCTACTACACCGCGCAGAGCTGGCCGGGGGCTGGGCATACTGGGGGTCGACGGCCACGAGTCTCCGGTGGCGGCGGGAACGATGCTGATCTCCGAGCTGGAGGCGGGAGAATCGATCACGCGCTGGCGATCGCGCTGCCGGCGGCGCGATCGGGAGTCTACGCCTGGCCGGCGCAGCGTACCGACGGTACCGACCCGGATCCGGACTCGATCCCCAGGGGGCGCGCCTGCGCCTCGATCCTCACCTCGACGTTGCCAAGCTCCACGTGCCGCCAGTGATCAAGGCGATTGCGCTGGCCGTCCAGCGCTACGGGATGATCGTCCGCGACAAGACGGGCGAGGCGGTGGCGTTGTATGCGCAGGCGCCGACGGATGGCACCAACCCTTACGCGAGGATCTTCGACAGCATCCCGCCCTATGACCTCCTGAAGTACTTCCCGTGGAAGCACCTGGAGGCGGTCAGGATGCAGCTTCGCCGCGGCACGGGTGCACCCTGACCCTCAGGGCGACCGTCGTCCGCGGTGCGTGGACGACGGCTGAGATCACGGTCACTGCGTCGTCGTCGCTGGTGATGCTGGAGATCCTGCGCCGCCGCTGACCTGCCCGGGCGGCGCCGTAGCCTCGCGAATTGATGCTCCACCCGAGCTCACGCTGGCGGCGATCGAGGCGCCCCCCTGGGCGGATGGAAGGACGGTGGCCAGCGATCCGGTCCCCGATCCGTTCGACCTGGTCGTCGGGGATGACGGCCCGGTGCGTCTCGTGCGCGAGACGGGTGGAGGCGGCGAGTGGCCGATACGCGACGACTCGGGATACTGCGCCGTCATGCTATGGCCCGGAGACGCGGCCCACGTAGCACTCCTTCTCAGCACGGGGGAGCTTGGTCTCGTCCACGGTGTGACGATGGATGCGGACGTAAGGCTGCGTGAACACGTGGCGTGCCGGAGCTGCCCGGTGCCTTGCCGACTGTCTCGTCGTTACGCCCGCTCCGATACGCGAGCCTCCGCCGACGGAGGTTAGGAGCGCGCCGGCCGCGATCGCCGCGAGCAGGAGAACCGCGCCGATCGCCGCAAACACCCGCCGCCGACCTATTCCAAAATGCCCGAAGCGGCCGCGAACAGGCCCTGCAAGCGCGGGATCGGCGTGCGCCGGGGACAGCGGCTGAGGAGTCCCGATGTACGGCAGGACGTTCGGGGCCTCCGGTGGGTACCGGATCACCGCTACTACACCTGCCCACAGCCACAGGGAAGCGTTCACGAACACGGTGGGCGGCACCGCGGACTCGCCGATCAAGAAGAACACGAGCAGCGCCACCAGCCCGATGCGCCACGGCTCGAGCTCGGGCGGCGCGCGTGTGAGCGCGGTTCCGCCACGCCCATTAACACTGCCAGGAGCCAGAGGGACCCGCCGAGCAGGCCGAGTTCGACCGCGTAGGTCAGGTACGCACTGTGCAGGTTGATGCTGGTCGCGGTCAGCGGGATGTTCGGACTCTCCTGGATGTAGGCGTCGTGGGGACTGGAACTGGTTCCAGCCAAAGCCGAGCAGCGGGCGAGCTCGGATCATCGCGAACGCGGTCTGCGTGGTGTTCTCGCGGTCGTAGAGCGAGTCCGGGTTGCTGAGCCGCTGTGAAACGCTCGACTGGAGACCTGGTATGGCGAAGATCGCGATCGCGCACACCGCGGCCAGGTTCAGAAGAACCGGGATAGCGAACCTGCGAGTCGCTCGCGACGAGAGCAGCGCGACGAGCGTCGCCGCAAAAGCGCTGATCCAGATCGATCGCTCCAACGTCATGATCGTGCCGGCCAGGCAGAGCACGCAGACGGCGCTGTTCAGGACGCGCCAGCGTCGCGCCGGCCACCGGCACACGGCGATGGCACCCGCGACCGCCCCGACGTACAACCCCACCCCGTTGGCCACGGCGTCGACGAACGGGCCACGTGCCCGTCCAAAGTGCAGGCCGACGTTCGGATCAAGGATGTAGCGCGGGAACACCAGCGATTTCGGCCCGGTGGTCTCGAGGAGAGCGGTCAATCCCAGATACGCGCCCATCACGACGAGGCCGCGCAAGAGGATTGTGCGCTCGCGGTCGGTCGGGTACACGACCGGCCCGAGCCAGAAGCTGATGAACGGCAGGACGCCAAACGTCTCGAGCAGCAGTAGCCCGGAACCTTTCTGGAGCAGCTGGTGGTAGGCCATCGCCGACACGGCGGCGTAGGCCACGGCTAGCCCCATCACAGTGTGCGAGGCGCCGAACCGAGGTCTCGGCAGGATACAAGCACATAGCTGCGGAACAGCACGGAAAGGGTGCCGATCACGAACAGCAGGCGGTCAGGTGCCGCCGGACCCGGAACGTGCAGCTGCTGCCAGTTCCCGGCAAACGGCGTGAGCACGATCGCCAGCGTGAAGATGTAGACCGGCTCGGCGGTGCAGACCAGGTAGACGAGCGCGGCGCCGGCCAGGATCCCGACGATTCCTTCGGCCTCGCTGGCGCCGTGGGAACCGAGCCGTGCCGCTCCGAGCACGAGGGCGGCGGAGGCCGCCAGCGCGAGGGCCAGCAGCAGCGGCTGCATCCACGGCGGCTGCGTTGGAGCCGGCGCTCCGTATTCGCTCTCGGGTGCGGCTCGGACGGGCCCGAGGTTGCGTCCCAGGTTGCGCAGCATCGAACGACCGCCGCTAGGCGGCTGGGGCGGTGCGCCAGGTCCTGCGGTTGGCGATCAGCGTGGCCAGCGCGGCTCCGATGACCAGCCCGGCGACGACGCCGCCGAACACGTAGATCTCCAGGTTCGAGGTGCGGTTGCTGGTGGCGCTAGCCGCCGATTCGAACACGCTCAGCGTGGGCGCGCTCTGCTGCGCGGCCTGCAGGCTCTGGTACTGGTTGGCGAGCGTCGTCACGTGCAGCTGCGCGGCCTGGGTGGCCGCGGCGGCCTGCTGGAGGGCGGGGTTCGATGAGACCGAGTTCGATGAGACGGACGAGCTCGACCCGCTACTCAACGACCCGCTACTGCCGAGTGCTGCTGGAGCTGCTGCTGGAGCTGCTGCTGGAGATGCTGCTGCTTGCCGAGCGCGCGCTGGTAGACGGCGACCGCCCGCTGATACCGGCGAAACGACTGGTTGGCCGGAGCGTCACTCTGGGTGAGCGAATTCACCGTCGCAGCGAACTTCGCGCTAGCCCCGTTGGCCATAGCGACCGCGGCCGACGGACTGCTCGCTGTGGCATAGATCCGGACCAGCGGACTCGTGGGATCCGGCGCGGCTGACAGTCGCGATGCTATGTCGGCCGGAGTGGTATTGAACTGACGGGCGAGCGGGACCAGCACCTGGTTGAAGTCGACCTCGCGTGCGTAGATTCCAGCCAGCGACTGTTCTGCCTGGACCACGCCCGGCAGCTCGCCGGCGGTGCGGGGGACGGCTGTCCGATCAGCACCTGCGCCTCCGCCTTGTAGCTGGTCTGCTTCTTGCCGGCCAAGACCCAACCGACAGCACCGAGTAGGAGCACCGGAATGATGACTCAGCAGCGGGTAGCGCAGCATTGCGCTGATTGCGTCCACCCGCATCGGCCCGCTTCCATAAGCACCGGTCGGAGGTGGATAAGCCGGAGCGGCCGGCGGACTGGAGTTGGTGGTCTCGTCAATGGTTTGTGAAGGCATGGCAAATGTGTGGTTTCCGTTGGGCGATCCCGCGAGGTTGCATCCCGGGCGCCATTTCGTCGTGTCCTCTGATTCGGCGACCAACGCCGAACCCACCTTTGAACTTTCGGCACTAAGAATCTTCTCGGGGCCGCGCCAGAAGGAACCGGGAGACCGATGCGTTGGTAGCTGCTCGTAGCGGCGTGGGCCATCGACCACCCGTGGTGAGCGACATCTCGCGGGCGTGATGCGCGTGGATCGAGTACCCACATTCCCACACCTCAGGCCGCTCAGGAGCCGTTCGCTGTCGGCCCCCGTCCAGGCTGCGCGACCGACCGGTGGCCGCACGGTACGCACGGCGCGACTGGGTGCGCCGCCGGCTGCTGGCCGCCTCGGATTGTCTGGCGATCGTGCTCTCGCTGGCTCTGGCTGGCGTGCTGACCGGGCGATCTGACCTTGCGGCCTTCCTCGCCCTTGGGTCGCTCACTCTTCCTGGCTGGCGGTCCTGATCCGCGCTTACGGGCTTTATGGCCGTGATCCCAAGCGGATCAACTGCAGCACGATCGATGACATACCGGGGATCTTCCACACAGTGTTCATCGCGACAGTCCTGGTATGGGGATATTTCCGGCTGCTCCCCGTGCAGCGCTTTGCGCTCGCCGAACTCCTGATCTTCGCCTCGGCGGTCAGCCTGCTGCTGCTGTCAGGACGAGCGATTGTGCGCAAACAGATGAGTGTGCGCGGCCGGCGCCGAGCCTTGATTGTGGGCGTCGGGCCGGCGGCGAACCTGCTGGTGCGCAAGCTTGTGGCGCACCCCGAGTACGGCCTGACGGTGGTTGGAGGGCTTCGCACCGCGACCCGCGCGCGGCCAAGGGGACGCAACGGATCCGCCGCGACTGTTGGCTCTGACGAGGTTCGAATTCCTGTGCTCGGATCCGCCGGCGACGTGGAGCGGATCGCCGGCGAACACGCAGTCGATCGCGTGATCGTCGCCGCGCAGGGAGTGGATGAGGCCGAGCTCATCGACGTACTCCGACGGTGCAAGCAGGCCGGTCTCCACGTCAGCGTTTTGCCGCAGCTCTTCGACGTCATGGGTCGCTGGTGGAGATCGACGACATCGAGGGCGTCACCGTACTCGGGCTGGCTCCCCGGTCCTCTCGCGCTCGTCGCGCGCGAGAAGCGAGCCATGGACCTGCTCGGTTCGATCGTCTGCCTGGTCCTCACCGCTCCGCTGTTCGTGCTCGCCGCGGTGGCGATAAAGCTCGATTCGCGCGGTCCGACCTTCTTCGTCCAGTCGAGGATCGGCCGCGACGGCCGTCGGCTTCGCATCTACAAGTTCCGGACGATGGTCCGCGACGCGGAGGCGCAGCGCGAGCGGCTGGCGCGTCTGAGCGAGGACCCGCACTGGCTCAAGCTCGACGGGGATCCTCGTGTGACGCGGGTCGGCCGGCTCCTGCGCCTGAGCAGCCTGGACGAACTGCCCCAGCTGCTGAACGTGGTCAAAGGCGAGATGAGCCTGGTCGGGCCGCGGCCCCTGGTCGAGGCTGAGGACGAGCAGGTGGTCGACTGGGGCCGGGCGCGGCTCGATCTGACACCCGGAATTACCGGGCTGTGGCAGGTTCTCGGCAGAACCAACATTCCGTTCGACGAGATGGTGAAACTCGACTATCTCTACGTCACCAACTGGTCACTGTGGAGTGACGTTCGACTGATGTGCACACGCTCCCAGCGGTGATCCACCGGCGCGGAGCGAATTGATGATCATCTGGCTCGATTCTCGAACCACCTCACGCGCTTCTGTCGAGCCGATCGTGAGGACGTGCGCGCGCGCGGTCACACGTGAAGCTCACCGCGCGCGAAAACGCACAGACCGTCGAGTCGCGCGCGAGCGCTGGCCGGAGGTCGAGGTGATCGGCGGCGAGAGCCCCCGCAACCGGTCTGCGAAGGTAAGCTGCTGGCGGCCGCGTGGCTGAGCTTCGCCGCTGGTGCCGCGAACATCGGCCCGATGTCGCCCTCTCCCACAACTCGTATGCGCAGATCGTGGCCGCGGCGACGCAGCGGGTGCCGGTCGTGACTGCGATGGACTTCGAGCATCAGCCAGCCAACCACCTAGCCTTCCGCCTCGCGCGGATCGTCTGCTGCCCGAGGCCATGCGCGGCCTCGACCTGCGCCCGGCAAGGCGCGACGGACCGCAAGGTCCGCTGCTACCCTGGGCTGAAAGAAGAGGTCTACCTCGGGGACTTCGAGCCGGATATGCGGGTCGACGGCCACTCGGGATCGACGTGGGCCTCGAGTCGACTCGTCGTCGCGCGGACGCCGCCGAGCCGCGCGCTGTACCACGGGTCTGAGAACCCGTGTTCATCCGGGCCCTCCAGACCGTGGCGGAGGCTCCGGGCGCGCAGATCGTCGCGCTCGTCCGCCACCGCGAGCAGCGGGACGCCCTGGCCGAGCTCGGCTTGGACAACCTCGTGGTTCCGACGACGGCGGTGGACTCACTGTCGCTGATGTACGCTGCCGATCTGGTCATCGGCGCCGGCGGCACGATGACGCGTGAGGCCGCGCTCCTTGGCACTCCGACCGTCAGCGTGTTCGCCGGACGCACACCCGCCGTCGACGTGTGGCTCGAGCGCCACGGCCGCTGTGGCGGTTGACCTCGCCCGAGGATCTGCGATCGTTGTGCGACGGCGCACGCCGGTCCGAGACCCGGCTGAGCTTCGCCGCCGTGGGGCCCGGGCTCGTCGAGCACTTCGTTGCCGCCGCAACCATGCAGCCGGTTCACGCCCCCTCCGCCGCGGAGCGGTCGGCGCCGGCGAGGAAGGTACCGGCGTGATTGACCGCGAACGAGTGTCCTGACCCTGCGCGATCTCGAGGTTCGGGACACGAGCGGCAGTGGA
The DNA here is from genome assembly GCA_963849675.1 of uncultured Solirubrobacterales bacterium. Lineage (GTDB taxonomy): Bacteria > Actinomycetota > Thermoleophilia > Solirubrobacterales > Solirubrobacteraceae > Palsa-465. The sequence continues at coordinate 1,082,359 of CAWKIW010000004.1, forward strand.
AAGGCACCGATCAGTACGACGCGCTGAACGCGACGCGAGTACCCGCAGCTCTACTGCGAGCAATGGCCGGCGTTGGTCATCCAGGCGGTCAAGCGCTCTCCAGTCGATCTCCGGCCGCTGCTCGGCGTGCCGCCAGGTGGAACGCGGTCAGCGTCGCCTGGGCGGCGAGCGCGTACGCGCTGAACGGGTTTCTTCCCGAGACCGAGGCGGAGCGCAGACTGACGCTCACGCTGCAGGCACTTGACCCGTTGCGCCTGGACTGGAACGGTCTGCCGTGCTGGGCTATCACTTCGACTTCCAGTCGCGCGTGTTTTTCTAGCCGCGCACGACGCCGAACACGATCGCCAGCGTGTTCGCGGGCATGGCGCTGCTCGACGCTTACGAGCGGCGCGGAGACCTGCAGCTGCTGGACACTGCCCACGGTGTGGCCGGTTCTTCCGACGCGAGGTGCCGCGGACACCCGACCCGCCGGCGTTCTTTGGCTACTGCCCGGAACCGATCCCCGATCCACAACTCAGACCTACTCGTCTGCGCGCTGCTGGCCCGCTGCACTCCCTCACCGGGGATGAGCGATGCGCGCGGCGGCGGAGGCCGGGGCGCGCTGGAGCATCGCGCGCCAGCGTCCGGATGGCGCCTGGCACTACGGCGAGGCTGCCGACCTGCAGTGGTCGACAACTTCCACACCGGCTACGTGCTGGAGACTCTCCACACTTGCGCGCAGGCCGGCCTGGCAGAGGCATCCGACCCGCTGAGCGCGGACTCGCCTTCTACCGCGGAATGTTCCTGCCAGACGGGACGCCGAAATACTACGCGAACGAGACGTATCCGGTAGATATGTGGTGCGTCGCGCAGGCGATTCAGACCTTCTCGATTCTCTCTGCAGCTGGAAAGCGGCTGCCTCGACACGGCACGCGACGTGTTTGCGTTCGCGCTGCGCCGGATGCGTGGCCGTGACGGCTCGTTCATCTTCCAGCGCACACGGCTGTGGTCGAACCGCGCCTGCCACGTCAGAGGCGTACTCGCGCCGATGGTGCTGGCGCTCGCGCATCTGCTGGCACGACTGCCGACGGACGCCGCGGCGGCCATCGTCATCCGAGCATGCGGCTCAGCCGGACCCGGCGTATACGGCGAGCAGATCGTCCGCGGCCGGATTCTCCACCGAGGCGGCGTCGGCGAGGGCGGAGGCGAGATGACACGCGCAGGTTGGCAGGTCGTACTCGGCGGCGATCCGGGCCCGCGCCGCTCCTCGTCAGCCGTTCGCGCAGGGTGGCGTCGCTGGCCAGGCGCACGATCGCATCGGCCAGCGGTTCGGCGCGTCCCGGAGGCACCAGCAGGCCCGTCACCTCGTCCTCGACGATCTCGGGAATGCCCATGATCCGCGTGGCGATCACCGGGGCGCCGCTCGCCATCGCCTCCATCAGCACCACCGGAACCCCCTCCCGCAGGCTAGGCAAGCAGAACAGGTCGGCGGATCGGTAGTGCGCGGCGATGTGATCCTGGCCGACGCGGCCGAAGAACTCGACTGCTGTCTTCGATGCCGAGGACGCGGACGGTCTGCTCGAGCGTCGTGCGCATCGGACCGTCGCCGACGATCGTCAGGACGACGTCCAGCCCGCGCTGCCGGACGAGGCTCAGCGCCTCGAGCAGGACGGCTTGTCCCTTGACGGGGACAAGTCGACCGACGTTCAGCATGCGGATCGGCCGTACGTCCTGGCGGGCTGTGTCTGCGACGGGAGCGTCATGGACTGGCCGCCCCCGTCGGCCGGAAACTCGTCTCATGTCCACGCCGCAGTGAACGACCGTGATCTTGGACCACTGGGCCGGCTCGACGATCGCCATCAGCTGGCTACGGCCGTAGGGGCTGACGCATACCACGCGTGTGGCGTGGCGGATCTTACCGCTGCCAGCAGGCGCTGATCCGTCTCCTGGATGTCCGCGCCATGAGCAGAGAAGCTCCACGACAAGCCGCCGTCGGCGTCGCCGAGGTCGGCGACCACCATCGCGACGTCCGCCGCCGGGTTGGTGAAGTGGGCGTGGACGTGGCGCAGCCCGGCGCGGCGGACTTCGAGCCAGATCGGTGCCGCCTCCAGGAAGTAGAACAGCTGCCACGCGAGGTCGCGGCCGCTCCGCCGCCCTCGCATGAGTGCCCTCACCAGTGCTCGCGCGTAGCCGGATGGACGCTCGCGAAATGCCGACCAGTTGCGCCGCTGCAAAGGTGCGCATCCGGATCGGGCGGACCGAGAATGTCCGCGTGTACTCCTCTCGATCGGCTTGGGCGAGTATGTGCGCGGGGTCGCTCCGGTGAATGGAGAACGTGTCTATGTCGAAGCCGAGCCCTCGCAACGCCCCGATCTCGCGCAGGATAAAACTGTGCGAGATCGCTGGGTACTGATTCAGAAGATAAGCAATGCGCGGCACTACAACGAACTATAGTTCGATCGCGGAGGCGGGTAGAGTGGCACTCGTCCCATGATCGTCCACAAGGGGCGCACGAGCTGGCTGAGCAACTGGCGTCGGGGAGCGGCCCTCACAGCCTCCGGGTCGTGTTCATCACCGACATCGTCACGCCCTACACGGTGGCGGTCATGTCAGGAACTGTCACAGCTAGTCGATCTGACCGTGCTCTTCTCGGACGTCACCAGTGCACGTGGATGTGAGTGGACGTTCGGCGACCTCGGCTTCCCGCCACCGGCTGATCGGTGGAGTCGCGGTCAAGCGCTCGGATCCGGAGGATCAGTGACTACTACCTCGACCCACTGAGTACTCTCCGAGCTGCGGGCTCGCCGGCCCCATGCGATCGTCAGCGCCGGATGGTCGGTTCCCACTTGGTATGCCGGCCTTTACTGCCGCGGACGCCGTGCAGCGCGCTGGTCATCCAAAGTGACGGAACCCCGCTCACCGAGCGCCGGCTGAACCGGGTGCAACGCGCGTCGCGCTCGGTGTTGGTGCGCCTCGCGGATGGCTTCGCCGCCAACAGCCGCCAGGCGGCCCGGCGGTTCCTCGACCTGGGGGCGGCCCCCGAGACGGTTCATGCAGCGCCGCACTCGACCCACCTCGAACCGTATTGGGCGGTGGGACGGCGCCGGCTCGAGAAGGGGTGCGGGACGGCTCCCGTTGGCCGAGCCCGGCGCTCCGAGCATTGCGGGTACTGGTGGCCGGGAGGCTCGTGCCGCGGAAGGGATTCGAGGCGGTGGTGCGGGCGCTGGCGCTGGCGCGGCGAGTGGAGCCCTGCATCCGGCTGTCGATCGCCGGGTCGGGTCCGGAGAAGGAACGGCTCCGGGAGTTGGCCCGGCGGCTCGAGGTGCCAGTCGACTTTCTGGGGATTCGTCGAACAGCTCTGCGCTGGCGTCGGTGTGCGCGGAAGCGGATGCGTTCGTGTTGCCGAGCACCGAGGACCAGTTCGGGTTCGTCCTGCCTTGAGGCGCTGGCGGCCGGGTTGGCCTGCGTCGCCTCTCCATTCGCCGGCGCGACCGAGGATTTGGTCGTGGACGGAGAAAACGGGCTGGTGGTGGACCCCCGCGAGCACGGCCGACTGGCGGAGGCGCTTCCTGCGCTGGTCCCACGATGCGGGACTGCGCCGGCGGCTGGGGGAGCGCGGGCACGCGCTGGGCGCTCGAGCGCACGCCGCGCCAGGACCGCTGAGGGGACGTGGGGGCCGCCGAGGCAGCGTGGCGGCGGCGAGTTGAGGCCCGCGGTTGATGGAAATTACGTCGGCGTCAAGGAAGTGGCGGTTGTGGTCATGGGGCTCGCTGCAGCGTTTCGAGGGTGACTTTGTGACCGAACGCGTCGGGCTTGGCGGCGAGGCGTCGGGTTCGGCATTTGGGGCCGCGTGTGCCTTGGTAGTCGCCGTCGAGATCGCGGTAGGTCTCCCCGGTCGTGAACATGTGTCAGTAGGCGACGCTCATGGGGTGCTCGATGGCAACCAGTGTGCGCCGTTGACCACGCCGGGATCAGAGAGTCGGGACGACGGCACGTCGGGATGGGGCGAGCTTCTGGGAGGTAGGGACTTATCGCCAAGACCCCGCGCCAAACGTAGCGGGGCCAGAACAGCCCATTCGCAGCTCGAGTCGTCGGCGCCTCGGCCTGACCCGAGCGTAGAGCTGGACCGGCCTCATGGTCCGCCGCTTCTTCCGCGATAGCGCGACTACGTCGTCCCTACAGTCCTGACGACGGGGATGTCCTTCGTCATGTTCCCGTTCTACGCGCACATTCACCCGTCTAGTACGGCATCTTCGACCTGCTCACGCTCACCGCGATGCTCGTCGGGTGGACGGTGGCGCTCGAGATCTATCAGGGCGTCGGCATCTACGTCGTGGAGAGAAGGATGCCCGACGGGTACCGGTACGCCTCCACGGCCCTCTGGTTCGCGATTGGTTCCTATGCCGTGTTCGCCGTCCTTGCGGAGCTGCTCGCCTTGCCCCTCTCTCGCACCTGCCCCTCGGCGGGGGGAGTGAGCGTTTCGCTGCTGCGCGTTCGCGGTTCCGTGGATGTGTGTGACGGGGACGTGCTGGCCACCGCCCAGGCCCACTGCGCTGGCAACTTCGACCTTCGGCGTTCGCGGTTAGCGCCGCCATCAACGCGACGCTCACCATAGTCGCGGTGTCCGCTGTGTTGGTGTTCGGCGGCGGTCTCGGCGTCGAGGGGGCGATCCTTGGACAGCTGACCGCTGCAACGCAGTCGGCGCTCGGCTACTCGTGCTTTCGCGACTCGCGGCACCTTTCGCGTGCATATTTGAGTGGCAGAAAGTGCCGGCAGATGCTCAGCTATCTCGATCCCGATGGTGCCGGCGTCGATCGGTCTTTTCCTCAACCTTTACGCGGACCGCCTTGTCATCCAACATGAGCGCTCGCTGGCCGACGTCGGCCTGTATGGCGTCGGCTACCGGCTTGGGACGGTCGTCATACTGGTCCTGACCGCGTTCCAGGCCGCGGCGCTGCCGTTGATCCTGGCCCGCAAGGATGATCCGTCCACCCCCGGTGACCTCGCCCGCATGTTCCGCATCTTCGCCGCGTGGCGTTGGCGGCGTTCGTCGCGATCTCCCTCCTGGCCACGTCCTGCGCTCCACTTCTCGCGGCCCCCGTACCAGCACTCCGCCGCAGTTGTCCCGTTCCTCCTCATTTCCGTCCTGTTCGCAACATGTATAGCTTCGCGCCGGGAATGGCCATCAAAAGAAGCCGCTGCCAGCGGCCGCCGGTGACGGTCGCCGCAGGCGTCGCCAACCTTCTCCTCGCGCTCGCGTTGGTGCCGCCTTCGGGATCATGGGCGCGGGCATCGCGACAGCCATCTCCTCGTTTGCCTGGTTCGTCGGGCTGATTGCGGTTAGCCAGCGCCAGTACGCGGTCACGCAGCAGGGCGGCAGCTCGTACCGGCGTTCCCGGGGATCGTCGCGTTCGTCGCAGCCTCACTCGCGGTGCTCCCGAACTCCGGTCCAGGGTCGATGCGAGCCCGCGACCTCTTTATTCGTGTCGCTCTCGTCGCAGCAGGCGCCGTTCTCTCCGCGGCGCTGGCTGTCGGCCGCGGAGAGCTCCATTACCTGTCGCGGAGCCTTAGCGAGCAGGCTCACAGACCACGACTGCGCCGCCCGGCGCGCGTCTCCTAAGACATCGTCGCCCAGGCCTTAGACCTGCACAACCACATGCGGCCGGATCCAGCGCATCTGGTCGACCTCTCTAGCCCAAGACCAGCCAACGCAACATAGGCACCAGCTAATGCGTCATAGCACAAGCTGGGCCCCACAAGTGCGTGTGGCCGCATCATAAGACGAGGACGCACGCTCGTCCAATGCGACCGCGGAATCGAGCGAATTGGCCTGTGACGGATACCGAGTGGCAAGTGCACGCCCGAATGACCTCGGATGCCGCGCACTAACTTTTAATTGTCGGCCGGATAGCGAACCGGCGCTAACGTAATGGTTACACCCGGACGGAGGGCTCCCACTGAGTGCCGTGCTTAGGAGACTCAAATCGCGGGACAGGAAGTAGCGGTTTTTCGATCACAGTTACAAGCGGATAGCGATGAATCGACTCAACATGTTGCTGAAGCGGATTCGGTTCGCCTCGCGGGTCGTGGAGATAACGGCCCATGCCATCGACGAATGAGTGAAACGGGTGCATTGGGCCTTGGCTGTCCTCACACAGATAGACACCGCCAGGACTCATCGCAGGCAACGTCGCCTTCAGGGTTGCGATCTGCTGGTGCGCGTGGTGGCCACCATCGTCGATCAGTACGTCGACCGGAGGGAGTTCGCTGAGAAGCCGCCTCCAGAAAGCCGGGTCCGCTCGATCCCCGATATACACGTCGATCCTGTCGCTCGCGTAAGACCGGCAGGCTGACTCTATGTCTATTCCGTAGACGTGTGCGCCGGCACCAAAGTAGTCAAGCCACATAGACAGGCTTCCGCCACTGTAGACACCAACCTCTACAACGGTGACCTTACGCCCGACAAACCGAGCGAAATGCCGCTCGTAGATCGGGAAGTAGTGCAGCCATTTCCAAAGCCCCGGCCCCTCGGCGTGTTCGTCGAAGTACTCGCGGAGGCCCACCGGCCCCGGGGGCGCAAAAGTGTTTCTTCCTGCGGCCAAAGGCAGGCGCTTGGAGAATCGCCAGCCGTCGCCGAAAGTACGCAGATTGACCGCCGCCCGGCTACCCCTAGTACGTAGGGAGGCTATGCGTCACAATGTACCGCGTTGTCCGTCTATCCCGACGTGTCGCATGCCGATTGAGTTGTTCGGCGTCGTCATCGTACGTACCGGCTCGCGAGGCACGCCCGACGACCCTCGACGAGAATAATCACGGATCGGGGCCGCCTACTCGACGCTCGGCGAAGCGGGCTGCTCGACGGCCTTGTGCACGGATCGCCGACTACCTCAGGCATCGTCCTCATCGGCGATTTGCGCGGCGCCACCATGCGCTCGCCCGGCGACCGGAACTTCAGCCAAGACTCGATGCGGCGGAGGCACACGACTAAGCACGGGACGGTGGCGCTGCACTCGTAGTCTATCTGCGGTCGGCTTGCGGCCCGAGCGCGAGCTGGTAGATGTCTGTCAAGGCACAGGCCACTGCGCCATAGCCGTAACGGCTCGTCGCCGTCCGATGCATAGCCGCCGGATCGTATGCATCCCGGCGGTCGCCACGCGCACGATGGCATCCGCAAGTGCCTCTTCGGATCCTGGTTCGACCAGTTCCCCGGTCGACTGATCGACGATCTCGTCGGTCCCGCCGACCCGCGTGGCCACAACGGGGAGCCCAGTCGCCATCGCCTCAAGAAGGACACAAGGCAGGTTCTCCCATAGACTCGGGAGCACGAGGACATCCGCCGCTCGCATCATCTGAGCAACCCCATGCTTGTCCAGGTGGCCGTGGAACCGCACACACGCTTCGACGCCGAGTTCTCGCACCTGGCTTCCAGTACCGGCCGCAACTCGCCGTCGCCGACTACGTCGAGCGAGAGCTCGGGCCCAGCCAACAATCAACTTAAACGCGTCAAGAAGACGCTGGTGCTCCTTTCTCGGGATCAGATTCCCAACGGCGAGGAGTCGCACGTCCTCGCGCCGCCGCCGCTACGGGGTGAAAGAGGTCCGTGTCGACCGGGTTGGCACCGGTCTGATCAGCGTCCCCGCGGTCAGCGGCTGGATCCGTCGACCGAGGTCGTGACTATCCGGGCAGACCACAGCCGCTCGGCGAAAGACCCGGCGAGCATGGGCCAATCCCGCCCGGAGAGACGGCCCAACGCGAGTGCAGTGGAACGCTCGGAAACTACGAGTGGCGCCCGAAACACGAGTGGCCGCTAGCATCGCGGGGACTCCCGCAGCGTACTCGTGCGCGTGAACGACATCCGGTGTCCAGCCCTCAGGCGCAGCCGCGCCAGCACGTCAGGACGCGAGTACCCTCTCGGCCGTTTCGAGCCTAGGTACGGGAAGCGGACGAACGCGAAGGCTGAAGGTCCGCAGTCCGTCCTCTTCGGCCTCTGACACGGTAAACGGCGCAGCTAGCGTCTCGTCGCTCGTCCAAGCAACCACGACGACGTCGTGGATTCGGGAGACCGCGACTGCCTGGTCCCTGCAGAAGACTGCCGTACCCTGGCCGGTCGGGCCACGGATACCACGCCGGAAGCACCAGGATCCGCCGGCGGCCATGCTCAAATTGCCTTCTCATAGACCCCAAGCGCGTAGTAGCTCCAGTGACGCGAGTTAATCGTCGGATAAGCGGCGTGCCAGTGGCTTGTCCCATAGACGGCCCAGCTCGATGAGCCCACGCCGCAGCGCCCGATCGATCACGAAACGACGCTCACAACGCCAGAACGCCCCCGGCTGGAACCCCGCGATGTACCCGCGGAAGCGTACACGGAGCTTGAGCTCTTGCTCGAAATCGGGCCAACGACTGATTTCCATTACGGCGAGCTCATGCCAGTCGAACATACTCGGCGACAGTCGCTGAATTAGCAGCCGGTTCACCACCCCGAGAAAGTTGGGACACCCGACTATCAGCGTTCCTCCCGGCTTCAGTAGGGAGGTGAGCCGCAATCGTGGCTTTGGTGTCCACGAAGTGCTCGATCAGTCCGTGGGAGTACACGACGTCGAACTGCGGCTTCGACCCCTCTTGGTCGAACATGTCCTGGTTCGAGCACATCACCAGTGATCCCGAGCAGCTCGAAGTTCCTGCGGGTCATCTCGACCCCGAGGGGGGAGTTATCTAGCACGCAGACGTCGTGACCGAACTTGCGCTGAAAGTGGACCAGGTAGCCGCCCGGGGCCCCTCCGATCTCCAGGACGGAACGAGAAGGACCCACAGGGATGAAGCGATCCATCACCTGAAGGATCGCCTGCGAGCTTGAGTGACGGTCTCGATCGACATCGATCGGGAGCTTCGGTCCCTGTTCCCAGTAGCTGTCCCAGTGATCGGCGTCGGTCAGTGGCTGTGCGCTCATACCGCATTCCTCCGCGTCCCGTCGTGCGCGATCGCCCTCCTCAGCACTTCGGCCAGTTCGCGTGTGAGCGTCCGGCGGGAGAAGCGCCGCAGCGCCTCCGCTCGGGCGCCCGGCGCAACCGTCTGGTTACCGTGATGCCAGTCGCCGATGAGGCGCTCGATCGCGCGCGCAATGCCTGGGACGTCGCGTGCATCGGCGCACACGCCGCCGCCGAGTTTGTCGACGAGGCGGTAGGCGAGGTTGCCCGGGTCCGCGACGCACAGGACGGGACGTCCGGAGGCGAGGTACTCGTAGATCTTGCCCGACGACCCTGGGGAGGCGGGAGGCTGGTAGAAGAGCAACGCCGACGCGCCGCTCATCTCGCCGAGTGCGGTCTCGTGATCCACGTAATCAATGAAGGTCACCGGCAACGAATCCAGATCTGTCTTACGTACGTTGGTGTGACCCACGATCCGCATCTCGAACTGGTCGCGATCAAGTTTCCCCTGCGCCGCCAAATCGCGCAGCGCAGTGAACACGGGCGCCGCATCGCGGGACCCGTAGAGCGCCCCGACGTGGGAAAGCCGGAAACGGTGCGACGCAGGCGCCGGCGAGTCGAACGCAGGAAGATCGTCGGGGTCAACGCCGTTCCGAATGATCATTCGACGCGGGTCGTCGGTTTCCATATCGAGCAGGTCGATGCTCTCGTCGACGACCGTGATGTATGACGCATGTGCGACCACCGCGCGCTCCAGACGCGCGCTGGCGTCCGCCAGCGGCAGATGCCGGGCCGAGTCCTGGCCAAACGGATTCAAGGTCCAGGCGTCGCGAAAGTCGGCCACCCACGGAATCCCGGTGATCCGGTGGACGATCAGCGCTGCCAGGTGTCCCGTCTCCGGCTTCGACGTGCTGTACAGCACGTTCGGCTTTCGGGTGCGCGCAACGCGCAGGCCATGCCGAACTGCCGCCGGCAGCCAGCCAACAAGGCCGTCTGGCCACAATGCCTCATCGACCCACCGCGTCGGGAGACCAGCGCGGCGCAGCGCGGCGCCGAGCTTCCACTGCGCCTGCTGTAGAGGCAGAGCGTGTGCACGGATGACAACCGTTCCAGGTGGCACGTCACGCATGAGGCCACCGTCGCGTAGGGCGTACGCCCGCCCAGCGCCGGCAATTACGATCGACTCAAAGCCTTCGGCTGGCAGGTACTTGACGTATTTGAGCGTCCGCTGCACCCCGCCCCCGCCGAGTGGCGGGAAGTAGTACGCGAACATGAGCACACGGTGGCGAGACATCCTGGAGTCGACCAACGGTTTAGAGCTCCCGGCGCTTCCGGAGCGTGGGTGCGTCGGTCCCCACCTTGACGCCCCGGGCCCCCCGCTGATCGGCTCTCCGCGGCGGGGAGCATCCCGGAGCGAATCGATCGCGGCTACCCCGGAGTAACTCAACCGCGCCGGCCCGCGATCCAGTAGTCGTACCACCGGCTGATGTTGTAGACATTCCACAACTGGTAGCTCCAATCGTTGACGCCGGCCTGGTGCTCGGCGAACAGGCGGTCGATCACCTCGTAGCGGAGCAGGCCGCGCTCTCGGAGCGCGGAGGCGGCAACCGCGCGCTGGGCCTCGCTGCCGAAAGGCCCGCGCAGCCACTCCTTGGCTGGGGTGCCGAAGCCCTGCTTCTTGCGGGTGGTGACCTCGGGCGGCAGCAGGTGGCGCACCGCATTCTTGAGCACCACCTTTCCCACCCCGCGCCGGTACTTCAGACGTGGTGGCAGAGAGAGCACGAACTCCACCAGATGGTGATCGAGAAACGGGTCTCGTCCTTCCACCGAGCACGCCATCGTGACTCGGTCCATGCGCATCAGCAGCAACTCAGCCAGGCGCTGCTTGAGCTCGAGATACGAGATCCGCTGGAACACATCGGCCCCGGGATGGATCTCATCTACCTCCCGCCAGTAACTCTCAGGGATCCGGTACGAGTTGGCAAAACGGCAAGACCCGTTCAGCACCTCGTCCTTGAGGGGCCCGCGGAACACGAGCCCGCCACCCCGGTACGGGATGGAGTTGTCGGCCGCATCGAGAAGGGCGTCGCTGTGCCGCCCGAAGCGTCCGAGGCGACGGGACGCCCGGTCCGCGCCGTGTGCCACGAGGACCCGAGCCTCGCGGGGCAGCAACTGCTGGAAAGGTTTGACCACGTGCCGGTGCTGCGCGTAGCCCCGGTAACCATGAAAGATCTCGTCGGCGCCCTCACCAACTTGGATGACGATCGTGCCGGTCTCCCGGGCGAGCTTGGTCACGAAGTATTGTGAGATCCCGGTCCAGTCCGACAGCGGCTCGTCCTGATAGGCCGGAAGCAGTGGCAGGAAGCCCATCATGTCGTCGAGGCCGATCCTGATCTCGTGGTGATCGGTCCCGAACCACTCCGCTACCGAGCGCGCGTATGCGAGCTCGTCGTAGGCGGTGTACTCCTCCGGGGCGATCGAGTACGTGCGCACGGGTTCGTCGGAGACTTCGGCCATCAGGGCGACGTTGGTTGACGAGTCCGCCCCCTGACAGGAATACGCCGAAGGGAACATCCGACATCATCCGGTTTCGGACGGAGCGGCGCAGGAGCTCGAGCACGTGCTCCTCTGCCTCGCGATCGGAGAGCGACGCGCTCGTCACGGCGGCCTGGGACGAGAAGGGGGTCCAGTAGCGCTCGCGCCGGACCGCGCCGTCCCGCTCGAGGGTCAGCCGCTCCGCCGGTGCCAGCTTGTCGATGCCGGCATACATGGTGCGCGGAGCCGGGACGAAGGCGAAGGTCAGGTAGTGAAAGAGTGACTCCTCGTCGAGCTCGGCCGACACGGAGGGATGCCGCAGGATCGCTCTCACCTCCGACCCGAAGATCAGCCCGTCGGAGGTCAGCCGGTAGTACAAAGGCTTGACACCGAGCCGGTCGCGGGCGAGGAACAGCCGCCCCCTCGGCCCATCCCAGATGGCGAATGCGAACATGCCGTCGAGCCGCTCGACGCAGTCGGTGCCGAGCTCCTCGTACAAGTGCAGGACGGTCTCCGTGTCGGTCCGCGACCGGTACACGTGCCCGGATGCCTCCAGCTCTTGGCGCAGACTCGCGTGGTTTAGACCTCGCCGTTGTAGACGATCCAGACATCACCTGTCTCGTTGCTCATCGGCTGGTGGCCCGCGGGCGAGAGATCGACGATCGACAGGCGCCGGTGGCCCAGGGCCACGCGCCGGTCGGGCGAGAACCAGGATCCCTCGTCGTCCGGACCACGATGGGTGAGGCTGTCGCGCATCGCGAACAGCGTCTCGGGTGAGGTCTCGAAACCGTCGCTAAGGCTATAGCTGCCGCAGATGCCGCACACGTCTCAGCCGACCGTCGCTAGTTCCCGGGTCAGGACGCTCACCAGGCGTTCGGCCGCGCGTCCGTCCCAGAGCGGAGGAACGTCTGCCGGGCGCTCTCGGCCGCGCGCGAGGAGGTCCGGTATCTCCCGTATCCGCTCTGGCGTCTTCCCCAGGACCGTATTGGTGCCGACCGTGACCGTCACCGGTCGCTCGGTGTTGTCACGGAGCGTGAAGCAGGGGACGCCGGGATACGTCGTCTCCTCCTGAATTCCGCCCGAGTCGGTGAGCACCGCGGTGGCGCTGGAGGCCAGCGACAGGAAGTCCAGGTAGCGAGCGGCTCCAGCAGCATCACCCGCGGCGACCGGAATCGGAGGCCGAGTGAGTCCATCGCCTTCCGAGTGCGTGGGTGAGCCGGGAACACCACCGTGAGCGCGTCCGACAGCGCCTCGAGGTTGACCACGGTGTCAACGAGCGCCGAACCGTCAACCAGCGCCGGGCGATGCAGGGTGACGAGTACGTACGTGTCATCCGATAGGTCAAATCGGCCCGGTGCATCGGCGGTGTCGATTCGCTCCCGCAGCGCGACCAGCGTGTCGATCATCGTGTTGCCGACGTGGTGGATGCGCTCGCCGGCGATGCCCTCCGCGATCAGGTGGTCACTGGCCTCGGGTGAATGGGTGAACAGCAGGTCGCTGAGCTGGTCGGTGACGACCCGGTTGACCTCCTCGGGCATCGTCCGGTCGAACGAGCGCAGGCCGGCCTCGACGTGGCCGATCGGTACCTGAAGCTTGGCCGCCACGAGCGCCGCGGCCAGGGTCGAGTTGACATCCCCGGGAACGAGCACGAGGTCCGGACGGCACTCGAGCAGCACGGGTTCCAGCCGTTCCATGATGCGCGCGGTCTGCTGGGCGTGAGAGCCCGATCCGACCTCCAGCTGGTAGTCCGGGTCGGGAACGCCGAGCTCGTCGAGGAATACCTGTGACATGGCGCGGTCGTAGTGCTGGCCGGTGTGCACCAGCACGATCTCGAACTCGTCCGGGCACCGCCGCAGCTCGACGATCACCGGCGCCATCTTCATGAAGTTAGGTCTGGTTCCGATGATCGCGAGGATTCGCTGGGGCCTATTGCCCGTGGTCATGATGGTCATTGGCATTGCCGGAATAGGTGGTGAACCGCGGGGCCGGTCCTCACGTGGCGGAGGCTCGGGGCAGCGTTGGGATACAGAGAGCGGCGCGGTCGAGCGCGAGCCGGACCAGCGAGACCCCGTAGCGCGGGATCAGCCGCGCCGCACGACTGAGCGAGGCGAATGGATGCCGGGCCGGGGAGGTAAGAGTCGAGCCGGGTTCCCCGGGGTGCGCAGTTGACGCCGGAGGCAATCACGGCGGCCGCCCGGAGGCGTCAGCAACCAGTCGACCAGCCAAGTGTCGGCGACTAGCTGCTGCCGGCTGCCCAGTCCGTCGGGGTTCGCCAGTCGCTCCGCCAGACGGACGCGCCGATCCGGCCGGCGGTGCCCCTCGATCACCCCGGTCCGGGGCAGGCCAACGACTCGACCGGCGACCTCGATCGCCGCCAGCAACGCCCGCTCCAGCTTCGGGTGCTCGGCGATGATGGCGCCGACCGCCGCCGGCGGAAGCGCGGAGCCGAACGCGTCCCACCACGCCGCGAGGTCGCAGGCCAGCCGCAGGTCCACGAATCCGTCCCGGGCGTAGAACAGCAGCAGGCTCGCCAGATCGTGCGCGAGCGGCGCCGGACCGCCCCCATCAGCGGCGTCGACGCTGCGAAATCGGAGCTCACGCGAGAACCGGCACTCATACCAGTGCACCCGCCAGTGGAGCTCGAGCGGCGGCAGGCCGCCGGTGACATGGTCCATGCGGACGTGCAGCAGCGGCAGCGCGTGCGCATGTACCTCCTGATGAGCCGGGCGGTAACCGAGACGAGCGACCGAGTCGATCGCCCGGATCAGGTCCTCGCGCGCGACCAATAGATCGATGTCACTGGAGGGGCGGCGGCCGAGTTGTCCGTATATTGCTCTGCCCAGCGCCGGGCCCTTCAACGGCAGTGAGCGAATCCCCGCGACCCGGAGCGTCTTGGTAACGTCGATCGAGATCAGCTCAAGCCACGCGTCCTGGTCCGCGCATTCCGCGATCGCGCGCTGGGTAGCCTCGATGAACGCCGCCGGCGCGCGCCCGCCGGCGAGAGCGATGATTCGCTCGCCGAGCAGCTGCAGAAGGCGACGTGCCCGCAGTCGCTCCGCCAGCTGCGACCAGTCGACGCGGCCGATGAGCTCTTCGACTTGGTCTCGGGCCGCTCGGCGTGCAGCCGTGGTGCCCGCCGTGAGCACGGCCAATCTGGCGTCGATGGCAGAATCCATTTTCACGTCATGCACCGCTGCGGGAGCTCGTAAGTGGTAATTGCAACGCCTTGGGCCGAGACAATTCCCGGCACCAACGTCTAGCGAACGGCGTTTCTAGCGGCGGCTAGTTGAGCTAGGAGCCGACACGCGCCTCGCTCAGCGCGATGCAGCGCGCGCTGGCGCGCAGTGCTACATGGCATCGGGCAGCTCGCGGCGCGAGCGGACTCCCAGCTTCACGAAGGACTTCTGAAGGTGCCACTCGACGGTCTTGCGGGTGACTACGAGCGCTTCGGCGATCTCCCGGTTGGTTGCGCCTCGCACGGCTAGGTCCACCACCTGCCGCTCCGCGCGTGTGAGCGCCTCCGGCCCCGCCATGCGTGTGCGTCGGGGCCGACCGCCGGCGGCTCGCAGCATGGCGAGCCCGCGGCGCGAGATGGCCTTGGCGCCGCAGCGATCCGCCAGGCCGATGCCCTCCCGAAGTAAGCCGCGGGCGCTGCGGTCGTGCCCGACCCGGTGCCGAGCGGCTCCGCAGGCCAGCAGCAGCTTGGCTCGCTCCAGCTCGTTCTCGGATCCCTCCGTCACCTCGAGTCCGCGCTCCAGGTGCTCGAGCTCGGCGGGAGGTCCTTCGACCTCGGCCCTGGTGCGAAGGGTCAGGGAGAGCACTCGCGGCGTCCCGAACGATTCCGCCACCTCTAGTGCGTCCTGCGCCAACGTCTGGGCGCGGCGCAACTGCCCAACGGCCTTGTAGCAGAGCGCCGCCGTCGGCTGCCAGGCGACCACCCCCGGGTTTGCGATGCCTAGATCCTGGGCCAGCGATTCGGCCTCGCCGGCGATACGCAGCGCGTCGGCCAGCCGGCTGTGCTGGAGCGCGACCCGAGCGCTCACCTCGAGTAGGAGCAGCCGCCGCGGCGCTTCGGCGGCCGGGGTTAGGGCGGCGCGGGCGACGATCTGCTCGGCTTCGCCGTAGGCGCCCTGCTCGTAGAGCGCGCTGGCCAGGAGCGCAGAGGCTTCGGTGGCCAGGAAGTGCAGAGGGTCCGTCTCGCTGGACAGCAGGGCGCGCGCGAGCTCCGCGGCTCGTACGACGTCGCCCTGATGCAGAAAGACGACCGCGCGGGCGAACTCGATGTTGCGCTCCGCCAGCACCGAGCCCCGCCGGCGGGCGGCCGCGATGTGGGCATCGCATACCTGGTGGGCGCGGGTGAAGTCGTCGACCGCGGCGAGGAGCACCGCCGCCGCGGTCGGAAAGAAGCCGTTGATCGACGGCCGGGCGACCGGTCTCGTGGCGAGTGCCCGGGTCGCCAGCCGTGAGATCTCGGCGCTCGGATCGCCCTGGCACAACCGCTGCCAGGCGAGGGTCAGCAGCAGATCGGCTCCGTGGGGTGCCGATTCGACGTCCGGGACGTGGCTCATGCGCTCGAGCTCACGCACTGCGGCGCGGCGCGCCTCCGGCACGAACAGCTTGGCAATCAAGCTCGACACTTCGGCCTCGGCGCCGAGCGGATCCTCGCCGCCGACCAGCGAGCGCGCGGCGTCGAACGAGATCGATGCCTCGCGCGGAGCGTCGGCGGCGAGCTGGGAGTCTCCGAGTCTCAGCAGCGTCTCGGCGCGATCGCGCGTGCCGTCGAGCGCGGCGACGGCCGCCGCCAGTGCCGGGGTCGAGGCAGGCCGTCCCTCGAGCAGCTCCACCAGCCCGAGCCGGGCCACCAGTTGCGGCGTCGCCGGCTGGTCTGAGGCGCCCTCGGCGAGCGCGCGGCGGATCAGCACCCGTGCCTCGCCGGGCCGGCCATCAGCCACTTCGTCGTCGGCGAGCTCGACAAGTCGATCGACCACGTCCGGATTCCCGGTGGGGGGGGCCAGCAGCAGGTGGCGCGCGCCCGACTCGTCGGGGAGTTCGCCTGCGAGCGCCAACGCCGCGGCGCGCCGGTGCAGATCAGCGGCGAGCGGCGCTGGGGTCGACGCGCAGAGGCACCTCGCCACGAGAGGCGCGGCAAACGACAGCGGCTCCCCGGGGACGACCAGGCCGCTCTCGAGCAGCGCGTCCATGGCCTTGAGACTACGGATGCGGCCGAGCCCGGCGAGCTGCGCCGCGGCATCCAGCCGCAGCGGACGATCGGCGATCGCGATCGCGGTGGACAAGGCCGAGGCGTCGCGCCCGAGCTCCTCGAGCTGCCGGCGTACGAGCTCGCGGATGGTCAGCGGGGGCAGGGGCTCCAGCGCTCGACTGGGCGTGCCGGCGACCGGTTCGAGTCGATTGGCGCCGATCCAGGCGGTCATCTCCGAGAGCAGGAACGGGCTTCCGCCGGCGAGCGCCGCGCACTCGGCGCAGAACTCCCGGGTGGCCCCGGGAAGGGTGGCCCGAATCAGCTCCGCGGCCTCTTGGTCGGTGAGCATGTGCAGCCTGAGGGTGGTTGCGTCGTCAATGCCGCGGAGCGCATCCACGAGACTGAGCGCATTCGCGCCGAGGGGGTGGGTGGTCATCGCGATCACGAGCAGGACCGGGTGGCGACGGATCCGGTGCGCGATCTCCTCGGCCAGGCAGAGCGAAAGCTCGTCGGCCAGATTCGCGTCGTCGAGTAGGACCGCTACGGGCGCGAGCGAAAATAGTCCGTCGACCAGCTCGTCGATCTCCTGGAAACCGGTAAGAGCAGGAGCGGCTCGCACGATGGCGGATGCCAACAGGCACGGCGCGGCGCCGCGGTCGGTGCGCCGGGCGCGTCCGTGGACGACAGTGAAGCCGCGTGCCCGCGCTTCGCGGGCGGTCTCGTTCACCAGCGCGCTCTTGCCGATGCCGTGCGGTCCCTGCAGCAGGAGGACGCGCCCCCTACCGGCGGCTGCATCCTCTAACGCAAGCTGAATCTCCGTAAGCTCGGTATTCCTGACGAAAAATGCGTGATGTGACAACTCGGTCCCAGTTCCAGCAGAGTGGAGCCCAACGTCGGCGCCCGCAGCCTCAGTTCGAGTTAACACAGACATGGGTCCGCGCGACGCGCCGAATTGTGTTTTCGTGTGGAAATTGGGCCCGAATTTCGTCTCAAGTTGATAAATCCCTGCCTAATCGGATCCCTCTACCCACCCATCCGGACAATCGAACCGCGGCGTCGTCCCGATCGCAGGACGTACTTTGGACGGCTTCTCGGCCGATGTAGTGATGGATTTGTGATCACTTGCCAACTTGAAGCGGCTTGGGGTGGGGCACCGGGCTGGAGTATCCCTGTTCTTCCGGGGCGCCCCGAGCTGGCGCCAGCTCCGTCGAGGTCACGAAGGTCGCCTATGACAACCGCGTCGTGCGCCCTGGGCGAGTGGTTCCATTGCGAGCCCGGGTTCACCCGGGACGGTCATGAGTCACGCCCGATGTGATCGCGCATCTCGAAGAGTTTTCACATCTCAGGCTTTCGATGATCGTTTTCCGAGCAAATGATCTGCTGCCGGGCGATGCCGTCGGCCAGCAGGTTTCCGTCGGCGTCGCTCCGGGCACTATCAACCGCCACGACGTGTACTGTGAGGCGGCTGTGAATGGTGAATTCGTGCAGGTAGGGGTCGTTGGCCTCGGATACTGGGGTCCGAACCTGGCTCGCAATTTCGATGCATTACCGGGCTGCAAGCTCAGCTGGTGCTGCGACGGACTGCCGGCGGCGCGGGAACGATTCGAGACCGTGTTTCGTGGCGCGCGCTTCACCGAGCGCTTCGAGGACCTGCTGGCCGATCCGAGTCTTGATGCGGTGGTCGTGGCCACGCCCGTGCCGACCCACTCGGAGTTAGCTGTCCGCGTCCTCGAGGCTGGCAAGCACTGCTTCGTGGAGAAGCCCATCGCGCTGACGGTGGCCGAAGCCGAGCGTGTGCTTACGGCGCAGCGCGCCAGTGGACGGGTCCTTATGGTCGGGCACCTGCTCGAGTATCACCCTGGGGTGCGGCAGCTCAAGCAGATCGTGGATAGTGGCGAACTCGGCGACGTGCACTACATCTACTCGAATCGCCTGAACCTGGGGAAGCTGCGCACGGACGAGAATGCGCTGTGGAGCTTGGGTGCCCACGACGTCTCGGTCCTGCTCCATCTCGCCGGCGAAGAGCCGTACGAGCTCGCGGCGCACGGGGAGTGCTACGTGCAGCCCGGCATCGAGGACGTCGTCTTTTGCTTCATGCGGTTCCCGTCGGGCCTCAGCGCGCACATGCAGCTGTCCTGGCTCGATCCGCACAAGGAACGGCGTTTCACCGTCGTCGGCTCAAAGCGGATGGCCACGTTCGACGACATGGATCTTGAGCGGAAGCTGACGATCTACGACAAGGGCTTCGACGGAAAGACCGGCAGTTGGGGCGAGTACATCACCCGCTCGGGTGATATTTATAGCCCCCGGGTCCCCAACAGCGAGCCGCTGCGGCTTGAATGCGAGCATTTCGTCGAGTGCGTGCGCTCTGGCGCCACCCCGCTTTCCGATGCGGAGAGCGGGCTGCGGGTGGTGCGTGTGCTTGAGGGTCTCCAGTCGGAACTCGACCGTTCTGCGCGCCAGTCCTCGGCGGAAGTCGTGTCGTTCGCCGGTGAGTGACGCGGAGGCGATTCCCCCGCGAGCGAGCGCTCTCAGACCGGCCGCGTGGATACGCTCCGGCCATGCGCCTTAACCAGGTCATGCCTGTCGCGCCACCGAGCGCCAACGACGTTGAAGTCAGGAACCTCGCCTACGACAACCGCCTGGTTCGGCCGGGCACGCTGTTTTTCTGCGTACCCGGGTTCACACGGGACGGTCACGACTTCGCACCGGACGCGATCGCCCGGGGCGCGGTGGCGCTGGTGGTCGAGCGTCCCCTCGGCCTTGGCGTCCCGGAGATCCAGGTGCCGAGTGTTCGGACAGCGATGGCGCCGGCGGCGGCCGCTTTCTACGGCGACCCCACGGCGAGCCTGCTCACGGTCGGCGTGACCGGCACCAACGGCAAGACGACGACGGCATTCCTGGTCCACGCCTTACTGGAAGCCGATAAACGCCAGACGGGCCTGCTCGGAACGGTCAAGAGCGTGATCGGCGGCGCCGAGCGTCCTGTCGAGCGGACGACGCCCGAGGCCATCGACCTGCAGCGCACGTTCCGGGAGATGCTCGACGGCGGTGACGTGGCGTGCGCGATGGAGGTCTCCTCGCACGCCCTCGAGCTCCACCGCGCCGACGCGATCCACTTTGCCGTGGCGATCTTCACGAACCTGACCCAGGACCATCTCGACTTCCACGGCACGATGGAGGAGTACTTCCTGGCCAAGCGGCGGCTGTTCGTGGACGGCCGTCCAAAGCAGGCGGTCATCAACATCGACGACCCATACGGAGCGCGCCTCGCGGCCGAGATCTCAAACCCGGTGACGTTCGGAATCCAAAGCGACGCGACGTACCGCGCGACCGACCTCAGCACGGACCTGACCGGCTCGCGGTTCACCCTCCACGGGCCCGACGGCTCGACCGAGCTCCGCTCGCCGCTGCCCGGTCTCTTCAACATCTACAACGTGCTCGGGGCGCTCGCTGCCGTCCGCGCGCTCGGCGTTTCCGCGGAAACGTCAACGGCCGCGATCGAGACCGCCGGAAGCGTCCCGGGGCGCTTCGAGCCGGTCGACGCCGGCCAGGAGTTCGCGGTTCTGGTCGACTACGCGCATACGCCGGACTCGCTCGAGAACGTGCTGCAGGCGGCGCGGCAGCTCACCGCGGGTCGTGTCCACGTCGTGTTCGGGTGCGGCGGCGACCGCGACCGCGGCAAGCGGCCGATGATGGGCGAGATCGCGACAAGGCTGGCCGACCGCGTGATCGTGACCTCCGACAACCCGCGCTCGGAGGACCCGGACGCGATCATCAAAGAGATCCTCGTGGGCACGGGACCTACGGTGGAGCACGACGCCGACCGGCGCGCGGCGATCCACACCGCGATCGCCGGCGCGCGGGCGGGCGACGTGGTCGTAATCGCCGGCAAGGGCCATGAGCAGGGCCAGGAGTTCGAAGGGGGCCGCAAGATCCCGTTCGACGACGTGACGGTCGCCCGCGAGGCGCTCGACGGCGCCCTGGCCGCCCGGTAACCGGCTCCTAACCGCCCGACCCGGCAAGTACTCTCCCGAATCAAAGCATGAGGACCTGGACACCCGAGCAAGTCGCACGGGCTGCAGGGGCCAGGCTCGTTGCCCCGGCTCCCACCACGACGGGTCCCGAGCGCGTGGTCATCGACTCGCGCGAGGCCGGCCCCGGCTCGCTGTTCGTCGGACTCCTGGGGCAGAACACCGACGGTGGCCGGTTCGCGCCCCAGGCGCTGGCGGCGGGCGCCTGGGGGGTGCTGACCACCCCGGAGCACGCCGAGGCGGCCAAATGCGCCGTGCCCGGGGCGCTGATCGCTGCCGAGGATCCGCAGAAGGCCATGCAGCGCTTGGCCGGCGCGTGGCGCCGGGAGCTTGGCGCACAGGTAATCGGTGTCACCGGGTCCACCGGCAAGACCTCGACCAAGGACCTCCTGCTGGCGCTCCTCTCGCCGCAACGCCGCACGGTCGCCTCGCGAGCCAACTTCAACAACGAGATCGGCGTCCCGCTCGAGATCCTGTCGGCACCGGCCGGCACGGACGTGCTGGTGCTCGAGATGGCCATGCGCGGAACCGGTCAGATCGCGGAGCTGGCGGCGATCGCGTCCCCCGACGTCGGCGTGATCGTCAGCATCGGTCCGGCGCATCTCGAGCTACTCGGCACGATCGAAGCCATCGCCGCCGCGAAGGCCGAGCTGATCGCGGCGCTCGCCTCCGGCGCCACCGCGGTCGTGCCCGCGCACGAGCCCCTGCTCGACCCGCACCTCCGCACCGACCTCGACACAATCACGTTCGGAGACGGGGGAGACGTCCGACTGAAACGCTCCGAGGAGAACGAAGTCGAGATCGACCTCGCCGGGCGCTCGATCGTCCTCGACGTGCCATTCACCCAGGCGCATCTGCGCCGCAATCTCCTCCCTGCGGTGGCGGCCGCGAGCGCCGTCGGAGTCATCCCGACCGGACACGTCGCGCTTGAGCTGTCCTCCGGACGTGGGCAGCGTTCGGAGCTAGCCGAGGGTGTGCTCTTGATCGATGACTGCTACAACGCCAACCCGATGTCGATGCGCGCGGCCCTCGAGGATCTCGCCCAGACCGCCGCCGCGGCGGACGCGCGCGCGCACGGTCGCCGTGCTCGGGGACATGCTCGAGCTTGGCCCGCGAGGCCCCGAGTACCACGCCGAGCTCGGCGAGGAGGCGTCCGCGGCCGGAGTCGACCTGGTCGTGACGGTCGGGCCGCTCGCCGCGGCGATCGCGGAACGGTTCGACGGCGAGATCCACTCGGTCCCGGATGCCGGGACAGCCACGGAGATCGTCCCCGAGCTGCTGCGCTCCGGAGACGTCGTGTTGGTCAAAGGCTCGCGAGGCGTCGGGCTCGAACTCTTGTGTCGGGCGCTCAGCGCCGGGGTCCGCGTGTAATGGGCTCGATCTCCGGTCGGGTTCTGATCGCGGGCACCGCGTCGCTGCTGCTGTGCCTGTTCCTCAGCCCGAAGTTCATCGAGTTCCTCCGCCGGCGCGAGTTCGGCCAGAACATCCGCGAGGAGGGGCCGGCGGGGCACAAGATCAAGGCCGGCACGCCGACGATGGGCGGGATCATCATCATGATCGCGTTCGCGGTGCCGTTCCTGATCCTGTCGACGCGCGACTGGCAGTCGATCGGGGTGTTCGGCGCTGCGGTCGCGTGCGCGCTGCTCGGGTTCGCCGATGACTACACGAAGATCGTCAAGCGCCGCTCGCTCGGGTTGCGCGCGCGGACCAAGCTCGCGGTCACGATCGCGATCTCGCTCGGGCTGTGGTGGGTCGCGACCCAGAAGGCCGGCGTCAACGAGTCGATCACCGTCCGGTTCGTCGACGTCAGCGTCGACCTGGGCCCGCTGTTCCCGGTGCTGATCTACCTCGTCGTCGCCGGCACGACCAGCGCCGTCAACCTGACCGACGGGCTCGACGGGCTCGCGGCCGGCTGCGCCGCGATCGTGCTGCTCGCCTACATCGGGATCACGTTCATCACCAACGGGCAGGTGGACCTGACGCTGCTCGCGGCATGCCTGGTCGGCGCGTGCATCGGCTTCCTGTGGTTCAACAGCTTCCCGGCCAGCATCTTCATGGGCGACACCGGATCGCTCGGGATCGGGGGCGCGATCGCGGGCCTGGCGGTGATGACCAACACCGAGGTGCTGCTGATCCTGCTCGGCGGGATCTTCGTGATCGAGGCCCTGTCGGTGCTGATCCAGGTGTTCTCGTTCCAGATGTTCCGCAAGCGCGTGTTCCTGATGGCGCCGATCCACCACCATTTCGAGCTCCAGGCCTGGTCGGAGACGAAGATCATCCTGCGCTTCTGGATCGTCGCGGCGGCTTGCGCGGCGATCGCGTTCACGGTGTACCGCCTCAGCATTCGTGGGTAAGCCCAGGCCCCCGCTTCCGGGAGGGCCATATCTCGTTGTCGGGCTGGCCCGCTCGGGCGTCGCCGCCGCGCTCGCGCTCCGCGCCATCCACAGGAACGTGGTCGGCGTCGACGCCGGCTCGGGTAAAGAGCTTGCCGAGGCCGCGGGAAGGCTTCGCGAGGCGGGCGTCGAAGTACGGCTGGATGCGTCAGGCGTCGATCTTGCCGCCCGCGCCAGGACGCTCATCAAGAGCCCCGGCGTACCCCAAGACGCGCCCGTCATCCGGGCGGCGCGGGAGCCGTGGCGCCGTGGTACTCGGTGAGCTCGAGCTCGCGTGGCGTCTCATCCCCAACGAGTTCGTGGGCGTGACGGGGACCAACGGCAAGACGACCACGACCGAATGGATCGGGCACGTCCATCGGGAGGCCGGGCTGCCGGTGGCGGTGGCCGGCAACGTCGGGACCGCGGCGTCGTCGCTGATCGACCGGCTAGCCGGCGACGTGACCGTCGTGTGCGAGGCGTCCTCGTTCCAGCTCGAGGACACGGTGGCGTTCTCGCCGGAGGCCGCCGTGCTGCTGAATCTTTCGCCCGATCACCTCGACCGCCACGGCACCTATGAGGACTACGTGGCGGCCAAACTGAAGATCTTCGCCAACCAGGGGAACTATGACCTCGCGGTCGCGCCCGCAGACCTCGGGATCGAAGACCTGGGGGGTGCGCTCGGCAAGTCACGTTCGGTCCAGACGCCGGGCCGGACCTGTCCGAGCGCGCCGGCTATCTCTGGTGGCAGGACGAGCCGATCGTGCCCGTCGACGAGCTCGCGCTGCCCGGCGCGCACAACGTCCGGAACGCGATGGCGACCGCCGCGGTTTGTCTCGCGCGCGGGGTCGACGCCGAAGCCGTCGCGAACGGCTTGCGCACGTTCGCCGGGGTCCGCCACCGGCTCGAGCGGATCGCGGTCAAGGACGGCGTCACCTGGGTCAACGACTCCAAGGCGACGAATGTCGCGAGCACGATCGTCGCACTCCAGGCGTTCGAGCAGCCCGATCCACCTGATCGCCGGCGGGCGCGGCAAGCAGCAGGACTTCTCGCCGCTCGCGCCGCTCGTCGCCGAGCGCTGCCGCGCGGTGTACCTGATCGGAGAGGCGGCCGGCGACCTCGCCGACGCGCTCGCGAACACCGGCGTTCCGCTCCACCAGGCGGGCGATTTGGAGCGCGCAGTCGCGCTTGCGCGCGGCGCCGCGGTCCCCGGCGAGGTCGTGCTGCTCTCGCCCGCGTGCGCGAGCTACGACCAGTACCCCGACTTCGAGGCACGCGGGGATCACTTCCGCGCGCTGGTGGAGGCCCTCTGATGGCGCGTGACGCGGCCGCCGCCGGCAGTGTCCGCGGCCAGCCGCGCGACCAAACGGGCGGCAACGCGGCCTCGAAGCGCTCAAAAACCGCGGCGAGGCGCGTCCCGCCGCCGCTCGAGCACCGCATCCTGATGACCGCGACGCTGTGTCTGCTCGCGTTCGGGGCGGTCATGGTCTACAGCGCGTCCTCACCCCTCGGGGTGCTGTCGGCGGCGGCGGCAGCGGCGCCGGCGAGTTCATCCGCTACCTCGTGTTCGGGGCGATCGGGCTGGTGGCGATGCACGTTTCTCTCGTCGAGGCCTCGAGATCCTGACGCCGAAGCTGGTGAACGGCCTGCTCCTCGCCTCGTTCGTGTTGCTGGTTCTCGTGCTGGTCCCCGGTTTCGGCGTGGTCGTCAACGGCGCGCGCCGTTGGTTCTCGGCCGGCCCGATCCAGTTCCAGCCCTCCGAAGTCATGAAGTTCGCGATCGTCCTGTACGTCGCCCGGTACCTCGCCGAGCACCCCAAGCGGATGCGCAGCTTCCGCCAGGCGGTGGCGCCGATCGCGATCCTGGCCGGCCCCGCCTGCCTGCTGATCGTGGTCGAGCCCGACCTCGGAACACGCTGGTCATAGCGTTCACGGTCGCAGCGCTCCTGGTTGCCGCGGGTATGCCGATGCGCTACGTCGCGCTGATCGCCGGGATCGTCGCGGTGTGCGTGGTCCTGTTGGCGACCGCGCAGCCGTACGAGCGGGCACGCCTGACGTCGTTCCTTCATCCGTGGGCGGAGGCGACGAAGTCAGGTGCCGGCTACCAGGCGGTCCAGGGGCAGATAGCGCTCGGGTCGGGAGGGCTGTTCGGGGTCGGGCTCGGCCGCTCGGTGCAGAAGATCTTCTATCTGCCCGAGGCTCAGACCGATTTCATCCTCGCCGTGATCGGCGAGGAGCTCGGGGTGCTCGGGATCCTCGGCGTCGTCTGCCTGTACGGGATGATCGCCTACGCCGGCCTCCGAACCGCGCGCCGCGCCGCGGACCGGTATGCCAAGCTGCTCGCGACCGGGATTACCTCGCTGATTCTTTGCCAGGGGATTCTCAACATCTTCGTCGTCCTCGGGCTCGCTCCGCTGACCGGCGTGCCGCTGCCGTTCATCTCCTATGCGCCCACGAACCTGTGCGTGCTGCTCGCCGGCGTCGGCGTGCTGCTGAACATCGCTCGCCCGGGTCGGCGGCTGCAACTCGTTCGGACACCGAAAGTTGAAAGCGCCGAGGATCGTGATCGGCGCCGGCGGGACCGCCGGACACGTCGTGCCGGCGCTGGCGGTGGCCGACGCGCTGCGAGCTGAGGGCGCCGAGGTCACGTTCGTAGGCGGCGACCGCGCCGAGCGCGAGCTGGTCCCGGCTGCCGGATACGAGCTGCGCACGCTGCGCGTGATGCCGCTGCCGCGCGGGCACCCGTTGAAGGCAGCCCGGGCGGCGCTCGTAGCGGCCGCCGCTGTTCGCGAGGCTCGCCGGATCGTCAAGCGAGATCCGTCCAAACGCGATCCTCGCCGCAGGCGGCTACGTGGCAGGGCCCGTGGGGCTGGCCGCCGTGCTCTCACGCGTTCCGTTGGTGCTGGCCGAGGCCGACAGCCATCTCGGGCTGACCAACCGTCTGCTGGCGCCGTTCGCGAGGCGCGTGTGCCTGGCATTCCCGATCGAGGGCCGCGACGGCTCGCGGTACGTGGTCACGGGCCGGCCCGTCCCGGCTGTAGCCACCGACTGGCAGGCCGCTCGGGAGCGGTTCGGGATCGGTCTGCGCGAGTCCTGCGTGCTCGTGTTCGGCGGCTCACAGGGTGCGCGTTCGATCAACCGCGCCGCGGTCGAGGCGTTCGCCGGCGCGCGATTCCACGTGCTCCACGCGGCCGGCGAGCGCGATCTCCGCGCCCTGGAGGACCTACAGGCGCCGGGGCCGCACTACGACCTGCGCGGCTACGTCTCGCGCTTCGGCGAGGCGCTGCTCGCGAGTGACCTGGTGGTGGCGCGGGCGGGTGGCTCGATCTTCGAGATCGCAGCGCACGGCAAGCCCGCGGTGCTCGTGCCCTATCCCTACGCGACCGCCGATCACCAGAGCGCCAACGCGAGCTTCATGGAGAGCGCCGGCGCCGCCGTCGTGATCCCGGACAGCGAGCTGACCCCGGCGCGCCTGGCCAACGAGGTCGGGCGACTGCTGGCCGACCGCGGGCGGCTGGCGGCGATGGGGCGGGCGTCGGCGGCGGTGGCGCGGCCGGACGCGGCGCGCGACATCGCGCACGAGTTGCTGGCGGTGGCGAAGCGGCTGACGGCGCGTTCGCACCGCTCGATCTCGGCGACTTGAGGTGCGCGATCCGCACGGTTTGTATAGCCTCGCGCCGGAAACTCCCGAATCGAGGTGGAGGGATGCTGTTCGGCCAGGAGCATGTCAAGCGGTACCTGGAGACCGATGGGGCCGAGGGACACGACTGGCAGGGTACGACGGTGTTGATCCTGACGACCACCGGCCGGCGCTCGGGCGATCCGCGGAGCACACCGCTGATCTACGGGAAGCACGGCGACGACTACGTGGTGGTCGCATCCAAGGGAGGCGCCGAGGTGCATCCGGCGTGGTATCTGAATCTGTCCGCGGACTCGGAGGTGGCCGTGCAGGTGCGTGGAGACCGCTTCCAGGCGCGCGCTCGGACCGCCACGCCAGACGAGAAGCCCGAGCTGTGGAAGCTGATGACCGGCCGCTGGCCGGCCTACGACGAGTATCAGCACAAGACGAATCGGGACATCCCGGTCGTGGTGCTCGAGCGCGAGGAGTGAGCCCACCCGAAGAGGACTGGTCCGCGCGGAGGCTCCACTTCGTCGGCATCGGCGGGGCGGGGATGAGCGGGCTCGCGATCATCGCCCGCGAGCTTGGCGCGAGCGTGACCGGCTCCGATCGGGCGGCGTCGAGCTACACCGAGCGATTGCGCGAGCACGGGATCGAGCCGACGCTCGGGCACCGAGCCGAAAACGTCCCGGCCGGCGCCGAGGTCGTGTTCTCGACCGCGGTGCCGCCGGACAATCCCGAGCGCCGCGCCGCCGAGGGCCGCGAGCTGCACCGCTCGGAGTTGCTCGCGCAGATCGCCTCGCTGCGCCGATGCCTGGCGGTCACCGGCACCCACGGCAAGACGACCACGGCGGCGATGGTCGTGCACATCCTGCGCGCGTGCGGGCTCGATCCCGCGTACGTCGTCGGCGGTGAGCTCGGCGACACCGGGGTCAACGCGGGCTGGGGCAGCGGTGAGTGGATCGTCGTCGAGGCCGACGAATCGGACCGCTCGCTGCTCCGGCTGTGGCCCGAGATCGCCGTGCTGACCAACGCCGAGCTCGACCACCACTCGACCTACAGCTCGCGACTCGATCTCGAGCAGACGCTCCGCGAGTTCATGGGACGGGCGAAGCTCGGGGCGGTGGTATGGGACCGTCCGCGGCTCCGGGCGCTCGCGCCGGACGGCGCGCTCGTCTACGACGCCACCGACACCGCGATGTCTCCGCGCGGGATCGCGGTTTCACTGGCGGGGTATCGAGGTGTCGCTGGCGGTTCCGGGCGAGCACAACGCGGTGAACGCCGCGGGCGCGCTGACCGCGTCCGCTCTCGCGGGGGCCGATCCGGTCGGGGCTGCCGCCGCCCTGGGTGATTTTCGAGGGGCTCGACGGCGGTTCGAGCGGCTCGGGTCCACCGAAAAAGAAATCCCCATATACGACGACTATGCCCACCACCCCACGGAGGTCGCCGCCACGATCGCCGCGGCGCGGACGCTCCTGCCGGCGCGGCTCGTGGCCGTTTTTCAGCCGCATCTTTTCTCGCGCACGCGCGCGCTCGCGCGCGAGTTCGGCCGCGCGCTCGCCGGCGCCGATCTCGTCGTGGTGCTCGGCGTCTATCCGGCGCGGGAGCGCGCCGAGGAGTTCCCGGGGGTGGATGGGCATCTGATCGCGGCGGCCGCAGCCGACGCGTCGGACGGCCGCGGTGTCGCGTGGATGCCGTCGTTCGACGACGCCCGCCGCTACTTGGGCGCGACGCTCCGGAGTGGTGACATGTGCCTGGCGATGGGCGCCGGCGACATCGACGCCCTCGCCCGGTCGCTGGTCGACCGCTAGTTGACATGACCCCGAAGGCGGTGGGCACCGCCGGCGGATCAAAGGCGGGCACCTGAGGGTGGGCTGCGGTGGTCCCGGAAGCTTCGCGGTGTGCCTGGCATGCAAAACACGACAATCGCGGAGCTTCGGCCCGACCGTGACCTACCACGCATGCCCCACATGCGTCCCACGTCACGGTCCCGCCGGATCAGCGCGAATTGTCGTGTTTTGCAGGTTCTCTCGGGGGGTCGCCCCGCAAGGAGATCGCCGCACCCCCTTCAGGTGCCCGCCGTTCGAATCCAATCCGGCCCGCGGCCCGCCGTCGAATCAATCACTCGCCGGACCGCAATCTACGCTGCCGTGCGATGGCCGAAATGCCTCCCGGGGTCCAGCGGGACTATCCGCTGGCCCGTCTCACCACGATCCGCACCGGCGGACCCGCCGAGCTGTTCGCCCGCCCCGGGTCGATCGAGGAGCTCGAGCGGCTGCTGGCCTGGGCCGACGCCGAGCAACACGAGGTAGGGGTCGTCGGGTCGGGGTCGAACCTCCTCGTAGCGGACGGCGGCGTCCGCGGACTGGTCCTCAAGCTGGACAAGGAGCTGAGCACGATCGAACTGGACGGAACCCAGATTCGCTCCGGGGGCGGGGCGCGCCTGCCGGCGGTGTCAGCGCGGGCCGCCCAGGCCGGGCTGACCGGCATCGAGTTCGGAGTCAACATCCCCGGGACGGTCGGCGGGGCGGTTCGTATGAACGCCAACGCGTACGGGGGCGAGCTGGCGCGCGTGCTCGAATGGGTCGACGTGACCGGTCCCGGGGGTACCGAGCGACGGGTCCCCGACCAGCTCGGCTTCGCCTACCGCCGCTCGGGCCTGGCGCGCGCGGCGAGGTCGTCGCCCGGGCCTCGTTCGCGCTCGCCGAGGCGGCCAGCGACGAGGTCAAGGCGACGCTCGCCGACATGCGCGCCCGCCGCAAGGCCGCCCAGCCGTCGGGCATCAAGACGTTCGGCTCGACCTTCAAGAACCCCGATGACCCGCGCGCCGAGAACCGGACCGCCGGCCAGCTGCTCGACGCCGCCGGATGCCGGGGCCTGCGGATCGGGGGCGCCGGGTTCTCGGCCAAGCACGCGAACTTCGTCGAGAACCACGGCGACGCCACCACCGCCGACGTCATCGCGGTCATGGCCGAGGGGCGCCGGCGCGTCAAGGAGCGGTTCGGCATCGACCTCGAGCCCGAGGTGCAGGCGCTCGGACCCGTCGAATTTCCGGCCGACTGGAGCCGCCGATGATCATCGCCAAGGGACGCGTACGGCTGCGCGTGTGGATCGTCCTCGGCGTGGTGGCGACGCTGGCGCTGCTCGGCGGGGCGTGGGTGTGGCTGCGCGACTCCCCGCTCGTGTCCGTCGACCGGGTGACCGTCACCGGCGTGTCCGGACCCGACGTCGGGCGCGATCCGCTCGGCGCTCAACCTTGCGGCGCGCAACATGACCACGCTCGACGTTCGCCTGGGCCAGCTCCGGACCGCTGTCGCGCCGTATCCGGTGGTCAAGGATCTGCGGGTCAGCACCCAGTTCCCGCACGGGATGCGGATCCACGTGATCGAGCAGCTGCCGGTCGGCGCGCTCGTCGCCGGTGGCGAGAGCGATCGCGGCGAGCGCCGACGGGACGCTGTTGCACGACGTGCCCGCGGCCTCGCTGCCCACGGTCCCGCTGCGCTCGCTGCCGGGTGGGTCCCGCGTCACCGATCAGACCGCGCTGAACGCGCTCGCGCTGCTCGCGGCGGCGCCGCACCGGTTCGAGGCGAAGATCAGCCAGGTCACGACGACCTCGCCGCGGGGGCTGGTCGTGCAGCTGCGCTCGGGGCCGGCGATCTACTTCGGCCCGCCGAAAGCGGTTCGCCGCCAAATGGGCGGCCGCGGCTGCGGTGCTCGCCGCGCCGGCGTCGGCCGGCGCCACATACATCGACGTGAGCGATCCGGCGATGCCGGCCGCCGGGGTCGGCTCCCAGGCGCTGGCCGCGGCGGGCCTGGCCACGAGCGGGACGCAGAGCGCCGCGGGCGGGAGCCCAGGGAACGTCCGACACTCAGGCCTCCAGCGCGACTCCAGGAGGAGCCTAACCCTCAAGTCGAGGTTTAGGCTCAAAATTTCGCAACTCTTCGGCGCCCGTCGAGGGTTGGGCGATCTGCAACGAAGCTTGCGTCCGGGCCGAGAACGTTGACTTCCCGCAACTCCAGGGCATAACGTGCGAAACTCCCGCTAGGAGCGACTGGCCACAAAACGCTCAACGCTAACTCAAGGGTCGGACGGTCACCAATGGAAAGCGGCAGTTACCTCGCAGTCATCAAAGTCGTCGGCGTCGGCGGCGGCGGCACCAATGCGGTCAATCGCATGGTCGACGCCGGCCTGCGCGGGGTCGAGTTCATCGCGTGCAACACCGATGCCCAGGCGCTCGCCATGTGCGACGCCGACATCAAGCTGAACATCGGCCACGAGCTGACCAAGGGACTCGGCGCGGGCGCCAACCCCGAGGTCGGCCAGGGCGCAGCGGCGGAGTCCCGCGACGAGATCAAGGAGGCGCTGAAGGGCGCTGACATGGTGTTCGTCACCGCGGGCGAGGGCGGCGGCACCGGCACCGGCGCGGCGCCCGTGATCGCCGAGATCGCCAAGAACGAGATCGGCGCGCTGACCGTCGGGTGCGTGACGCGGCCGTTCGCGTTCGAGGGCACGCAGCGCGCCCGTCAGGCCCAGGACGGCATCGGGAAGCTGCGCGAGAACGTCGACACGCTGATCGTGATCCCCAACGAGAAGCTGCTGGCGATCGTCGAGCGGCGCACGACGATCCTCGACGCGTTCCGGGAGGCGGACAACGTCCTGCGCCAGGGCGTCCAGGGCATCACCGACCTGATCACGATCCCGGGGCTGATCAACCTCGACTTCGCCGACGTCCGCACGATCATGCACGACGCCGGGACCGCGCTGATGGGGATCGGCAACGCCGGCGGCGAGAACCGGGCGGCCGAGGCGGCCAAGGCGGCGATCTCCTCGCCGCTGCTCGAGGAATCCGTCGAGGGAGCCACCGGCATCCTGCTCAACATCACCGGCGGGCACGACCTCGGGCTGTTCGAGGTCAACGAGGCCGCTGAGATCGTCCAGAGCGCCGCCGACCAGAACTCGAACATCATCTTCGGAGCGGTGATCGACGACGCGATGGGCGACGAGGTGCGGGTGACGGTGATCGCGACCGGCTTCGACCATCGCTACGCCCGGCCGAGCCAGGCTCGCGAGTCGACCCGCCGGCGCGGGCGCGACCGCGACGTGACGATGGACGACGACCAGCGCTCCTCGCTCGAGATCCGCGACGACGAGATCGACATCCCGTCGTTCCTCAAGGATCGCTGAACCGTCTGTCCGTTAATGATCCGTCATTCGGTGCGGCGCAACCTGCGCGGTCCTGAGTTGTTGTAGACCCGTCAGACGTTACGGCCGACAACTGATCGCAGGGCAGCTCTCGACGCGCGTCGCGCTGCTCGCGCTCGGCACGCTCGCCGCGCTCGCGAGCCCGGCGCTGGCCCAGCCGTCTCCGGCGCCGCCGACCGTGATCGACGGTCCGAGCGCGGCGATCACCGGTCTGGGCGGGCTGTCGATCGCGCGCGACGGCACCGGCGGGCTCGTGTACGTCAAGGCGGTCTCGGGGATCCCGCACGTGTTCGTCTCGGCGCTCCTCGGCGGCCAGTTCCAGTCGCCGGTCCAGGTCGACGCCGGGCTCGCCGGCGCCTCGTCTCAGCCCGTGATCGCGGCCGGCAACGGCGGGCGTGCTGCTGGTCGGGTTCATCAACGGCGGCCAGCTGTACGTGGTCGACAGGGCGAGCAGCACGGCCGGGTTCGGCTCGCCGCAGGCACTGGCCGTCGGAGCGAGCAACCCCTCGCTTCAGATGACCAATTTCGGCAAGGGCTACCTGGCCTTCACGGTCGCCGACGCCGCGGGACACGATGTAAGAACCGCGTACTACGACAACGGCACGTGGTCGCTCGAAGCGGCGCCGCTCAACGACACGCCCGCCGACGACGCCGGCACCGGATCTGGGGCGCCGCAGGTCGCCGCCGCCGGCGACGGCGTGGCGATCGTGGCCTGGGGCGAGGGCGGTCACGTGTTCTCGCGCCGCGTGTGGGGGACGGCGCCGAGCGTGGTCGACGAGCAGGCCGACGTCCGCGTCGGTGTCGGGATGCGGCGAGGTGTCGGCCGGGGACCCGGCGGTGTCGTCCGGCGGCGACTCGTCCTACGCGGACGTGGCTTTCCAAGAGACCGTGTCCTGCGGCGGCGTCGATCAGTCGCGAGTGCTGCTGAACCGGCTTCGTGCCTCGCAGTACGACGGTGTCACGTCCGCCGATGGGCTGTCGACCCCCGGAACCGACAGCGGCACCGACCCGGCGGTCGCGATGACCGAGTACGGCCAGGGGTTCGTGACCGCGGCCGGGCAGGCCTCGAACAACGTGGTCGCGATGGAGCTCGGCAACAACGGCGCCTACGGCCCGGTGCTGCAGGTCAACAGCCTGCCGGGGACGGCGTCGCCGCACCCTGTCCCCGGGGTCGCCGGCCTGTTCTCGACGCTCGTGGCCTGGCAGCAGACGCCCGGGACGACCGGGCCCGCGGAGATCCGGGTCCGCTACGAGCCGCGGGCCTCGACGCTCGGTCCCGAGCTCGTACTGTCCTCCCCGGCCGAAGGCCCGACCGACGCGGCGCTCGGAATCGCGGCCACCGGCGACGGCGGCGGCGACG
This sequence comes from uncultured Solirubrobacterales bacterium, assembly GCA_963849675.1. Taxonomy (GTDB): domain Bacteria; phylum Actinomycetota; class Thermoleophilia; order Solirubrobacterales; family Solirubrobacteraceae; genus Palsa-465. The sequence goes on from CAWKIW010000004.1 coordinate 1,115,584, forward strand.
CCGCGGTCGCCTGGGTGCAGGGCACGGCAGGATCGAACCAGATCGTCGTCGACCAGCTGTATCAGCCACCGGGTGCCGCGTCCGTGGCGAAGAAGCTGTCGTATTCACGGAGCGCGCAGCCCGTGCTCCGGTGGTCGGCGTCGAGCGCTCGCTGGGGCCCGATCACGTACACGGTGAGCCTCGACGGGACCCAGGTCGGGCCAGACCGGCAGGCACCTCTTTGCGTGTCCCGGCCGCGCTCGCCAACGGCTCGCACAGCTGGCGGGTGACGGCGACCAACCCGGCAAGTCTGACCGGCGTCTCGAACGTCGCGCGGATATTCGTCGACACGGTGGCGCCGGTGTTGAAGGTGACCGAGTCGGGTCCGCGCCGCGCCGGCTCAGAAGAGATCGTTCGCCTCACCTATCGTGATCCCGCGCCGGCGTCCGGCGTCGCGAAGCTGACCGATCCGCTGGGGGGACGGAACCGTGACGCAGGTGAAGCCCGGCACCCACCGTGTCGCGCACGTGTACCGCCGGGCAGGCCGGTACACGGTCACGGTCACGGTCACCGACCGCGCCGGCAACGAGACCAAGGTGGTCCGTCATGTGAACATCCGGTCGTCGGCCCGAGCGCGCGGAAAGTGATCCGGCGCGCGCTGGTCCTGGCGTTTCTGCTCGCGCTCGGGGCCAGCGGCGATGGCCCGCGCCCAGGGACCGGCGTACAGCGCGTCGCCGCCGACGAAGGGCGCTTGGTACAGCGACGGGCAGAGTGGCCGCTACCTGCTTGGCGGGACGTGGCTATACCGCCCTGACACCTCTGACGTCGGGGTCGCCAAGGGGTGGTGGCGAAACGTCGCCTCGACCGCGGGCTGGTCGACGACCACGGTTCCGAACGCCTACAACGCCGGCGACTTCTCGCAGGCGAGCATGAACGGTTACGTCGGCTGGTATCGCCGCGACTTCACGCTCCCGGCGGGCGCGTTCGCGAGCTACGTGCCCAGGGCCAATCGGCACTGGATCATCCGGTTCGAATCGGTCAACTACCGCGCGACCGTGTGGCTGAACGGACGTGAGATCGGCAGCCACGCCGGCGCCTATCTGCCGTGGGAGCTCGACCTGACCGGACTGCGAAGCGGCGTCAACCGGCTGGTTGTGCGCGTCGACAACCGGCGCACCGCCGCCGACCTGCCGCCCGGCCCGGGCGGGCAGTGGTGGAACTACGGAGGGATCCTGCGCGAGGTCTATCTGCGGGCGGTGCAGTCCGCCGACATTCGCAGGTCCAGATCCAGCACCCTGCATGCCTGTCCGAAGTGCGATGCGAACATCGTGGAGCAGGCGCTCGTCCGCAACGTGACCGGCGTCGCGGCAGAAGGTGTCGCTGACCGGGACGTACGGCTCTGCAAAAGCTGAGGTTCGGGTCGGCGACGATCGCCGCGCACGGCACGTGGACGGCGCACGGGTCGGTCAAGGTCCCGCACCCGTCCTTGTGGGCCCCCGGGCCATCCGAAGCTTTACGCGGCGACTCTGACGCTGTCGGACTCGCGCGGCCGGCGCCTGCAGGGCTACTTCACCGACAGCGGGATCCGCACGATCAAGGTCGTCGGCGGTCGCCTCGAGCTGAACGGTCGGCTGCTGAACCTGCGCGGGGTGAATCTGCACGAGCAGACGCTCCAGACCGGTGCCGCGATGACCCCGGCGCAGGACGCGCAGCTGATGTCGTGGGTCCAGCAGCTCGGCGCCACCGTGATCAGGGCGCACTACCCGGTCGGACCCGAGATGGAGGAGATGGCCGATCGCGACGGCATCCTGATCTGGTCGGAGGTCCCCGTGTACCAGGTCCAGTCGCAGTACCTCGGACAGCCGGGGTGGCTTGCCCAGGCTCACGCGATGCTCCAGGACAACATCCTCGACAACGAGAACCACCCGTCGATCCTGCTGTGGTCGATCGGCAACGAGCTCCCCTCGCCGCCGACCGCCGCCGAGGCGCGGCTACATCGCCGGCGCGGTCGCGCTGGCGAAGAAGCTCGATCCCACGCGTCCGGTCGGGATGGCGGTCAGCAACTGGCCCGGCCTCGGCTGCCAGAGCGCATGGGATCCGCTCGACGTGATCGGGGACAACGAGTACTTCGGCTGGTTCGACGCCGGCGGCGGCGGCGACGACGACCGCGACGCGCTCGGCCCGTTCCTCGACACGGTCCGGGCCTGCTACCCGAAGCAGGCGATCATGGTCACCGAGTTCGGGTTCGACGCCAACCGCGACGGGCCGGTCGAGGAGCGCGGGACGTACGCGTTCCAGGCCAACTCGGTCGCGTTCCACCTCGGCGTGTTCGCCACCAAGCCGTGGCTGTCGGGGGCGATGTACTTCGCGCTCCAGGACTACGTCGCGTTCCCGACGTACTCGGGCGGCGACCCGCGCCCCGATCCGCCCTACAACCAGAAGGGGCTCGTCGACTTTTCCGGGAACGAGAAGCCGGCGTGGGCGGTCGTGTCGCAGATCTACCACTCGACCCAGCAGATCGGTCCTTAGGGGCCGCCTTCGGCGGCATCCGTGGGGTCCTGAGGCGCCGCCGTCAGGCGCCGCCGACAAACCGGGTTCCGCCCGGCATCCGTGCCGGGCGGGCGCGGTCGCGTTCAAGCCGACGTGGCGTCCGACGGACGCCAAGCACAGCGAGGTCCCGCCACCCCGGTGCGGCCACCCGCGGTCCCGCCACCCCCGGTCGCACCCCGGTCGCACCCGCGGTCCCGCCACCCGCGGTCCGCCGTCCCGCACCCGCGGTCCCGCCACCCCGGTGCGCGGTCCCGCCACCCCGGGTCCCGCCACCCCGGGTCCCGCCACCATGTACAACGCCCGATATCGCCGCCGCGCTCGGAGCTCCCGGGACATAAGCATCCCCCACATGCTTATCTCCCGGGGGTCGCGGTCTGGAGGGAGCTTCCGGGCGTTGTGCAGGCGGAGCCGATGGACGTGCGGCCTACGCCGCGTGTACTAGCCTCCTGTCTCGGTGTCATCCACCACCGAATTACGGCGCACTCCCCTCTATGACCGCCACGCTGCGGCCGGCGCGAGGCTGGTTCCGTTCGCCGGCTGGGAGATGCCGGTTCAGTACGCCGGGATCCGCGAGGAGCACTGCGCGGTTCGGGAAGGCGCCGGCGTGTTCGACGTCTCCCACATGGGCCAGGTCGAGACCACGGGGCCGGACGCGGCCGCGTTCCTGCAGCGGATGGTCTCCAACGACGTGCGCCGACTCCCCGAGGGCGGGGCGCAGTACAGCGTCATGTGCAAGGAGGACGGTGGCGTGCTCGACGACCTGTTCACGTACCGCCTGTCCGATACCACGTTCCTGACGGTGACGAACGCCGCCAACCACGAGAAGGACCTGGCCTGGCTGCAGGCGCACGCCGACGACTTCGACGTCGACGTGATCGATCGCGCCACCGAGTTCGCGATGGTCGCCGTGCAGGGTCCTAGGGCCCGCGCCCTCGTCCGCGGGCTCACCGACGGCAACCTGCCGGCGCGCTTCCACGCGTGCGAGCGCACGGTGGCGGGAGCGGCGATGCTCGTGTGCGGCACCGGCTACACCGGCGAGGACGGGGTCGAGTTGCTGCTCCGCCCCGACGACGCGCCCGGCGTGTGGGACGCGCTCACGGCGGCCGGCGCGACCCCGGCCGGTCTTGGCGCGCGCGACACCCTTCGCCTCGAGGTCTGCTTCCACCTGTACGGCAACGACCTGAGCGAGGACCGCGGGCCGATCGAGGCGGGGCTCGGCTGGTGCTGCAAGGAGCAAACCGGGTTCATCGGCTCCGAGGCGGTGGCGGCCGCGCGCAAGGACGGCACCGCGGAGAAGCTCGTCCCGTTCACGATCGAGGGGCAAGGGATCCCCCGCCAGGGGAACGCGGTGGTCGGTGGCGGCGAGGTCACCAGCGGCACGTTCTCGCCGTGCCTGGAGCGCGGTATCGGCATGGCGTACGTTTCCAGCGACCGTGCCGCCGAGGGCACGGAGATCGAGATCGACGTCCGCGGCCGGGTCCGTCCCGCCGTGATCAAGCGCAGGCCTCTCTACAGAAAGGAAGCGTGACCACCGACATGGCTGACCCCAGCTATCCGGAGGACCTGAAGTACCACCCCGAGCACGACTGGGCTCGGATCGACGGAGACACCGCCACCTTCGGGATCACCTGGTACGCGCAGGATGCGCTCGGCGAGGTCGTTTTCTTCGACGCGCCGGACGTCGGCGCGGAGGTCAGCAAGGACCAGCCGTATACCGAGGTCGAGTCGGTCAAGGCGGTGTCCGACGTGTTCGCGCCGCTGTCGGGGGAGGTCGCCGAGGTGAACCCCGCGCTCGCGGACAAGCCCGAGATGATCAACGAGGACCCGTACGGGGAAGGGTGGCTGGTGAAGGTGAAGCTGTCCGACCCGTCCGAGGCTGGAGTCGCTGATGGACTCCTCGGAGTATCAGGCGACGCTCGACTAAAACGGAGGTGGGAGCGACGGTCACATGACGCGGTACACATCGGTCACAGAAGCCGATCTGAGCGAGATGCTCGCCACGATCGGCGTCGGCTCGGTCGAGGAGCTGTTCGCCGACATCCCGGCCGGCCTGCGGCTGAACCGGCCGCTGACCGCTCGGTCCCGGTCTGTCCGAGCAGGAGGTCTACGAGGAGCTGCGCGCGCTCGCCGCGCAGAGCACCTCGGCCGAGGACGAGGTGTCGTTCCTCGGCGCGGGGATGTACGACCACTACGTCCCTGCGCTGATCGACTCGATCATCCTGCGCTCGGAGTTCCTCACCCCGTACACGCCCTACCAGCCCGAGATCTCCCAGGGCGGGCTGCAGGCGATGTTCGAGTACCAGACCGCGATCTCGGAGCTGACCGGCCTGCCGGTGTCGAACGCGTCGGTCTACGAGGGGCCGAGTGCGGTGGCCGCGGCCGGATACGTCGCGAGGGCCACGAACGACCGCAAGCGGTTCGTGATCTCGCGCGGCGTTCACCCTCACTCCCGTGAGTGCCTGCGCACGCTCGCCCACGCGTGGGAGATGGAGGTCGTCGAGGCTCCGCTCACGAACGGCGCCACCGCGCTGCAGGAACTCGGCGACGACGTCAGCGCGGTGATCGTGCAGCAGCCGAACTTTCTCGGAGCCGTCGAGGACCTGACCGCGCTCGCCGGCGCCGCGAAGCAGGCGGGGGCGCTGACGATCTGCGCGTGCGACCCGCTGCCGCTGGCGCTGCTCAAGACACCCGGTGAGTGCGGCGTCGACATCGCCGTCGGCGAGGGCCAGACGCTGGGCAACCGGCTCGACTTCGGCGGCCCCTCGTTCGGGTTCTTCGCCGCCACCGAGGCGCTGGTGCGCCGAATGCCCGGCCGGATCGCGGGCGAGACGAAGGACATCGATGGCAAGCGCGGATTCGTGCTCACCCTCCAGACCCGCGAGCAGCACATCCGCCGCGAGAAGGCGACCTCGAACATCTGCACGGCGCAGGCGCTGAACGCGCTCGCGGGCGTGATCTACCTGAGCTGGCTCGGGCGCCGGGGCATCGTCGAGCTGGTGGAGCTGATGCTCCAGCGGACCGCGTACGCCCGCGACCGGCTGAATGCGGTGGACGGCGTCTCCGAGATCCACGACCGGCCCGTCGTACGCGAGTTCGCCATAACGCTCGACGCCCCAGTGGACCGGGTGATCGCCCGCTGCCGCGAGCAGGGCATCAACCCCGGCTACCCGCTCGCGCGCGACTACCCAGAGCACCCGAACGGGCTGCTGGTCGCGATCACCGAGCGCCGGACCCGTGCCGACATCGATCGCCTTGCGGATGCGCTTGGGGCGGCGGTGTCGGCGGAGCGACAAACCGTGAAGGCGGGGGCATGATCGCGCAAGCCGACGACACACTGACGATCTTCGAGCGCTCCAAGGCGGGCCGGCGTGCGTTCGTCGCCCCGGAGCTCGATGTTCCCGAGCGTCCGCTCGATGAGCTCCTGCCGCGAAATCAACGGCGCGCGGAGCCGCCGCGCCTGCCCGAGGTCGCCGAGCCCGAGATCGTCCGCCACTACAACCGCCTGTCCAAGCGGAACTTCGATCTCGACACCGGCTTCTACCCGCTCGGTTCGTGCACGATGAAGCACAACCCCAAGCTGCACGAGCGGGTCGCGGGCCTGCCGGGTCACGCGCGCATGCACCCGCTCCAGGACCCGCGCTACGCGCAAGGCGCGCTCGAGCTGATGTGGCGCCTACAGGAAGCCCTTGGCGAGGTCGCCGGCCTGCCCCATGTCTCGCTTCAGCCGAGCGCAGGGTCGCAGGGCGAGCTCGCCGGGGTTCTGCTCACGCGCGCGTTGCACGAGGACCGGGGCGAGCACAGGACCAAGGTGCTTACCCCCGACACCGCTCATGGGACGAACCCGGCGACGGTGACGATGGCCGGCTACGAGGTGGTCAAGGTCGGGACCGATGCCCGCGGCAACGTCGATCTCGAGGATCTGCGCTCCAAGGCGAGCGACGACGTCGCGTGCCTGATGCTCACCAACCCCTCGACGCTCGGGCTGTTCGAGACCGGGATCGAGGAGATCGAGCGGATCGTCCACGGCGTCGGCGCCACGCTCTACTACGACGGGGCGAACCTCAACGCGATCATGGGGATCAGCCGGCCCGGCGACATGGGGTTCGACATCGTCCACTTCAACCTGCACAAGTCGTTCACGCAGCCGCACGGTGGCGGCGGCCCCGGCGCCGGTCCGGTGGCGGTGTCCGACCAGATCGAGCCCTACCTGCCCCGGCCGCAGGTCGTCCGCCGCGAGTCGACCACGAATGGGAAGGAGCCGTTCTACGACCTCGACTACGACCGGCCGAAGTCGATCGGACGTCTGCGCGGATTCCAGGGCAACTACGGGGTGTTCGTGCGCTCGTACGCGTACATCCGCTCGCTCGGCGCGGCCGGGCTGCGTGACGCGTCGGAGACCGCCGTCCTCAACGCGAACTACCTCCTGGCGAAGCTGCGACAAGCGGACGTCGCCGAGTACCTCCCGGTCGCGTACGACCGGCTGTGCATGCACGAGTTCGTCCTGTCGGGAGAGCCGATGCGGCGCGAGCTCCACATCAAGACGCTCGACCTCGCCAAGCGGTTGCTCGATCACGGCGTCCATCCTCCGACCGTGTACTTCCCGCTCGTCGTCGAAGAGGCGCTGATGGTCGAGCCGACCGAGACCGAGACCAAGGAGACGCTCGACCGCTTCGCGGAGATCGTCGCCGACATCCTCAAAGAAGCTGCCGGGGATCCGGAGATCGCGCGATCAGCGCCGTACACGACGCCGGTCAGACGGCTGGACGAGGCCGGGGCGGCGCGCCACCCGGTCGTCCGGCAGGCGATGCAGGCGTAGACCGCCGGATGCGGTTCGTCATCTTCGGCGCGGGCGCGATCGGCGGCGTGGTCGGCGCGAAGCTGCACCAGTCGGGCTTCGATGTCGCCCTGATCGCGCGCGGCGCGCATTACGAGGCGATCCGCGAGCACGGGCTGATGATCGAGCAGCCGCACCAAAGCGCGGTGCTCGAGATACCGGTCGCGGACTCCCCGGGCGCGCTGCAGTGGGGCGGCGACGAGGTCGTGATGCTCGCGACCAAGAGCCAGGACACGGCGGGCGGCGCTCGAGAAGCTGCGCGGCGCGGCGCCGGCGAGCACGCCGGTGGTGTGCGTGCAGAACGGCGTCGAGAACGAGCGGTCAGCGCTGCGGCTGTTCCCGAACGTGTACGGCGCGGTCGTGATGTCCCCGACCGCGCATCTCGAGCCCGGGATCGTCCAGGCGTACGGGACGAAGGGCACCGGCGTGATCGACGTCGGGCGCTATCCGAGCGGGCTCGACGCGCTGTGCGAGGAGATCGCGGATGCGCTCGGCGCCTCGGACTTCAGCTCGATGGCGCGGCCGGACATCATGCGCTTCAAGTACGCCAAGCTGCTGAGCAACGTCGGCAACGCCGTCGACGCGATCTGCGAGCCGGGCTCCGACGCGGACGAACTCTCCAAGCTCGCCCGAGAAGAGGGGAGAGCTGTCCTACGCGCCGCGCGGGATCGAGTTCGTGGCCGAGGACGTCAACGACGTCGAGGCCCGCTGGGCGCGCCTCGACCTCAAGCCGATCGCCGGTCGCGAGCGAGCCGGCTCGTCGACTCGACAGAGCATCGCGCGCGGTATGCCGACCGTCGAGACCGACTACCTGAACGGCGAGATCGCGTTGCTCGGTCGCCTGCACGGCGTGGCGACGCCGGTCAACGACGCCCTGTGCGAGCTGTCGGCGCGCCACGTGCGCGAACGGAGAGCCCCGGACGGTGTCGGCCGGCGAAGTGCTGGCGCTCGCGCGATCGGCGGAGTACGCGGATGGATCAGTTCGTCGCTGACGGCGCCGCCGAGATCGCCGCCCGGGCTAGCGCGCGAGCTCGAGGCGCTGGTCGCGGTCTCCTCGCCGTCGGGCGACGTCGAGGGAGCCGAGGAGGCGATCGCGCTGTGTGCGGCGTTCCTCCCCCCGCAGGCCGAGATCGCAGCGGGTTCCGTGCTCGACTCCGGGCAGCGCGGACGATCTCGTGGCGCGGATCGCCGGGCAGGGCTCGCGGCGGCTGCTGCTGCTCGGTCACCTCGACACGGTGATCGAGCACTCCTCGCACGCGCCGCTGCGGCGCGACGGCGAGCGGCTGTACGGCCCGGGCACGGTCGACATGAAAGGCGGCGTCGTGCTCGCGCTGGGGGTGGCGCGGGCGCTCGCGCCGCTTCCCGAGACGTTCGCCGAGGTGACCGTGCTGCTCGTCACCGACGAGGAGTGGCGCCGGCACGAGTTCGTCCACGTGAAGACGTTCTCCTCGTACGACGCCTGCCTGTGCTTCGAAGGCGGGCCAGCTCACCTCCGACGGCGAGGAGGCCGTGGTCGTCCATCGCAAGGCGGCCGGGACCATGCAGGTGTCGCGACCGGCCGCGCGTCACATTCGGGCAGCGCTCCCGACCGCGGACGGAACGCGCTGCTGGCGCTGGCGGCGACGGCGATCGACGTCGCCGGTCTCCACGACCCGGACGGCCCCGAACGGCTGAGCGTCGTTCCGACCGTGGTCCGCTCGGGCGAAGCGTTCAACGTCGTGCCGGCCGAGGGCGAGTTGCTGTGCGACATGCGCGCGGACCGCAGCGAGGCATTCGATGCGGTGTGCGCGGCGGTGCCGGCCGATCTCGACGGCGTTGGCCTCGAGACGAAGATGCTGCGGATCTGGCCCGGGATGGACTCGCGCGAGGCGACGCGGGGGCTGCTCGAGCGGGCGGGCGCGAGGCTCGGGCAGCCCATCATCGGGCTGTCCGCGCGGCGGCGCCAGCGACGCGAGCCACCTCGCGCCCCACATACCGTTGACCGTCGACGGGCTTGGCCCGCGAGGCGGCGGCGCACACACGCCCGAGGAGTTCGTTCTCGCGCCGTCGATGCGTGACCGCGCTGCAGGTGGCGCTGGCGGTCGCGGCCGAAGTGCTCGATTCTTAGCCAGACCTTCACCGCCCGTGGCAGGCACCTGCGATCCTTAAGCGCGTGAGCACGACTGCGCCAACGCCACCGACTCCAGCCCGCCCGCCCCGTCCGCGTCGGGGTCAGACGCAGCTCGAAGGCGTCGCGGTGCTCGCCAGCGTCGTCGTGCTGATGTGGCTGATCGAGGCGATCAACACGCTCGACTCGAACCACCTCGATAGCGACGGGATCCTGCCCCGCAGCATCGATCACATCTGGGGCATCTTCACCGCGCCGTTCATCCACGCGAGCTGGCAGCACCTGATCGCGAACACGGTCCCGTTCGTGTTCATGGGCGTGATCATCGCCCTCCAGGGCGCCAAGCGGTTCGCGCTGGTGACGGTGATCGTGATCGTCGTCGGCGGGATCGGCACCTGGCTGGTCTCACCGGCCCACACCTCGACCGGGATACCCGACTACACGATCGGCGCCAGCGGCGTCGTGTTCGGGTACGCCACCTACCTGTTCGCGCGGGGGTTCTTCAACCGCAACATCCTCGAGCTGCTGATCGGCCTGGTCGTCGGCGTGATCTGGGGAGGCGCACTGTGGTCGAGCGTCGTGCCCCACACCGGCATCTCCTGGCAGGGCCACGTGTGCGGGGCGATCGGCGGTGTCGTCGCCGCCTACCTGCTCCGGAATGAGCGGACGCGAGCGCCGGCACCCGGCGAAGCCGCAGACGCCGCTCGATCGACTGCTCGCGGATCCTTAGGACGGTCGCGCCGGGCCCGCCTCTGGGTAGCCTGACGAGGCGATGCGGATCTTCTCGGGCATTCAGCCGACCGGGCGCAAGCACCTCGGCAACTACATCGGTGCGATCACCCAGTACGTCGCCGGCCAGGACCGCGGCGAGGCGATCTATTGCGTCGTCGACCTGCACGCGATCACAGTCCCGTACGAGCCCGCCGCGCTGCGGGACGCGGTCTACGACACCGCGGCGACGCTGCTGGCGGCCGGCCTCGATCCCGAGCGATGCATCTTCTTCCGCCAGAGCGATGTCCAGGAGCACTCAGAGCTGTGCTGGCTGCTTCTCGAGCGTGACGTCATTCGGGGAGCTGGGCCGGATGACCCAGTTCAAGGACAAGGCCGGGTCGCAGCGCGACCTCGTGTCCGCCGGCCTGTTCTTCTACCCGGTCCTCCAGGCCGCGGACGTGCTCGCCTACCGGGCGAACGAGGTGCCGGTCGGGGAGGATCAGCGCCAGCACGTCGAGCTGATGCGCGACGTCGCCGAGCGATTCAACGCTCGCTTCGGCGAGACGCTGGTCGTGCCCGAGATCCGCGTCCCCGCCGTCGGCGCCCGGATCATGGACCTGCAGGTCCCCGACAAGAAGATGTCGACGACCGGCGGCAGCCCCCAGGGCACCGTGCTGGTGCTCGACGAGCCCGACGTGATCGTCAAGAAGTTCCGCTCGGCGGTGACCGACTCGGGCAGCGAGGTCGTGCGCGGCCCCGACAAGGCCGGCATCTCCAACCTGATCGACATCCTCGCCGCGGTGCGCGGGCATCTCTCCCGAGCGAGGTCGAACAGACGTTCGATGGATCGGGCTACGGGGCGTTCAAGCAGGCGGTCGCCGACGCGGTCGTCGAGTACCTCGCGCCCGTGCGGGAGCGCTACCAGGAGCTTCGCGCGGACGAGCCGGCGCTCGAGCGGATCCTGGCCGAGGGCGCCGAGAAGGCCCACGCGATCACCGCCGACACCCTGCTCGACGTCCGCGCGGCGATGGGCGTCGGACCGGTCCGGGCGCGGCAAGGCGCCGCCGTCAGGCGCCGCCGACGATCCTAAGGCGCCGCCGTCAGGCGCCGCCGACCATCCCGAGGCGCCGCCGTCAGGCGCCGCCGACCCCCAATCCCAGTAGCCTGCGCGTCGATGCGGATCGCCGACCTCGAGCTCGACCTCGACGTTTTTGCCGGGCCGTTCGACCTGTTGCTGACGCTGATCCTGCGCGAGGAGATCGACCTGCTCGAGGTGGATCTGGCCGAGGTCGTGATCGCCTACATCGACCATCTCGAGAGCCGGGGCGAGCTCGAGCTCGAGGCCGCGACTGAATTCCTGGTGCTGATCGCGGCGCTGCTCGAGCTTAAGTCGCGGCTGCTGCTGCCCGGTGATGAGATGCAGGAGCTGATCGAGCTCGACCCGGGCGAAGCCGCCGAGGAGCTGCTCGCGCGGCTGCTCGACGCCCAGCGCTACCGGGCGGCCTCGGCGCATCTGCGCGAGCTGCTCGCCGCCCAGGACGGGCACCGCTTCCGCTCGGCGCCGCTGCCGCCGTCGCTGCGGCGCGCCTCGCTGCCCGAGGCGAGCGCGGTCTACGAGCCGGCGACCTGGCCAGGGCGATCGGCGGGCTGCTCGAGGTGCCCGAGCCGGTCGACGTCCGTCACATGGTCGGATCGCGGGTCACGGTGGCCGAGCGCCTCGCGCACCTGCGCACGCTGCTGCGGCGGGGCAGCTTCTCGTTCGACGAGGCGGTGGTCAGGGCCGACCGCGTGACGATCGCGGTCACGCTGTACGCCCTGCTCGAGCTCCACAAGCAGGGCGAGCTCAGCTGGACCCAGGACGAGCCGTTCGGTGAGATCACGATCGCGGCCAACGGCGCCCACACCGACCGGCGCGAGGAGCGCATGACGGCATGAGTCAGCCGCTCGAGAGCACGGTCGAGGCACTGCTTTTCCTGAGCGCCGATCCGGTCGACGCCGACGCGCTCGCCGACGCGACCGGCGCCGAGCTCCACGAGGTGGTCTCCGCGCTCGAGCGGCTGCGCGAGTACTACGAGTTCGAGCGCCGCGGGCTGATGTTGCGCGAGCTTGCGGGCGGCTGGGTGCTGTCGACCCACCCGGACAACGAGGCGGCGGCGAGGCGACTGCTGGCGCGGCCGCGGACGCCGACGCTCACGCCGGCGCAGGCCGAGACACTCGCGATCGTCGCGTATCTGCAGCCGGTCTCGCGCCCCGAGATCGCCCGGATCCGTGGGGTCAACGCCGAGTCGGCCGCGTCGACGCTGCTCGAGCGCGGACTGGTCGAGGAGGCGGGCCGTTCGCAGTTCGGGGCGGTCCTCTACCGGACCACCGAGCTGTTCCTGAAGCTGTTCGGCCTGAGCTCGCTCGACGAGCTCCCGGGGCTCGACACGTTCGACCCGTCGCCCGAGTTCGAGGCCGAGCTGCGCGAGCGGCTGCTCCAGGCCGGCGAGGCGCGCGCGGCCGGCTGAGGGTCTGAGAAAACTTTCATCTCGTCGGGGCCGCCTGGTAGGGTGGCTGGCGAGGTGGGAGACGAACGCTCGTTGGGTGCGAAGGGGTGGTTCGGCGTGCTTTTGGCGGCGACGCTGGTTTGCGCCGCTTTGCTGGCATTAACGGCCGCCCCGGCGATGGCGGAGGGCTTCGGGCTCGGAGCCATCCGGCTACTTCGTCACGTTTGCCGCGCGCGTGTGCCCGGACTACACCGACATCTTCGCCAACAAGGCGCGCAACAACATTGTCGAGAGCCTCAAGGACCTTGGGCCCGACACCCAGTACGGCACCAGTGGCGTCCTGGTGAATCCCGCGTACGAGGACAAGCCCCCGCAGACCCTCTGTCAGCCGCTGCCGGGCTGGCAGTTCACGCTCGGGACCAGCTATGAGAGCAGGGCCGTCACGGGGGTTTGGGGGTCGTTGTCGAAGGTGACGAGCCCCTACAGCACCCAGATCGAGACGCAGAATTCGACGCCGCTGCTCGACGACAACGCCCAGCCTGTGCCGGGCCAGACGTTGACCGGCGCGACCACGGTCCAGCTGACCAACGATCAGCGAGCGCAGGCGAGTCTGTCCAGCCTGTGGGTGCAAGGAGGCACTCCGGCCGACCCTGTGCTGGCCCAGACCTATCCGGGCCCCGAGTACGGATTCGGCACGATCCGGTGTGCCACGGACAACGTCAACGGTGACAACGTCGAGTACGTGTTCTTCCCGACGGGCGTCCGGCACGTGTTCTGCTATGCCTACTACGTCAAGCCGCCGCCGACGACCGGCGTGATCACGATCCGCAAGCAGGTGACGGGCGCCCCCACCGGACGCCAATCCAGGTTTCCCGTTCAACGGGACTATCTCGTTCGACCCGACCGGATTCCAGCTGACGGACGGTGGTTCGATGACGTTCTACCGAGCCGGCGGCTCCTCCTGGACGGTGACCGAGGGGCCCGTCGCCAACTACACCATCGCCTCCCTCGTCTGCGTGAACGCTGAGCGGGACCCCGGTGAGCACGTTCGACATCAGCGGCGGCACTGCGACGATCCACCTGGCCGCGCTCGGAAACGTAACCTGTACGTACACGAATCAGTTTGTGCCGCCGTCCGGCGGGCTGACGATCCGCAAGATCACGCGGGGCGGCGTCGGGCGATTCACGCTTCGACGTGACCCCGGTCTCAGGGGGCTACGGTCCAGACGGCGAGCGCGACGACGACGCAGCAGAACGTTCCGGTCAACGCCGTGCCCTCGCTGGAGAGCCTCGCACCGGGCACGTACAGGATCGACGAGCACGAACGCGACGACCGAGAAAGGGGCGACTGGCACTCTCGACAGCGTCACGTGCAACGCTCTCCGCCGTTCGACCACGGGCTCCTTCCTGGTGACGATCATTGCCGGCCAGCAACTGACGTGCGTGTTCACGAACTCGTTCACGCCCGCGGGCTCGATCTCGATCGCCAAGGTCACAGAAGGCGCTCTCGGCACGGTCGGGTTCGTCGTTCAGCCGCTCCAGGGGAAAGCCAGCCAGTACCTCCAGAGCGCCACGACCATCGAACAGGGCACGCCGGCCAACGCCACGCCCCGCACGCCGGCGGATGCGACGCATCATCTGCCTCTCGGCTCCTACCGCATCATCGAGGAGACCCCGCCGAGCACTCCAGTCGGCGGCTGGCAGCTCGTCTCGGTCGTTTGCCACGACGAGCTTCTTGGGTTCGGGCAGGGCGCCACCGTGGTCACCCTGACCGCCGACCACCCGGCCGTGCGGTGTGTGTACACCGACCGGTTCACGCCGACGCCTCCGCCCGAGCCACCGCCCGAGCCGCCCGAGCCGCTCCCGCCCGAGCCGCTCCCGCCCGCGCCGCCGCCCGCGCCGAACCCCGACGAGCCGAGCGCCACCTGGACCGACCTCGCGGTAAAGAAGACCGCGTCGCCTCCTACCGCGATCGTCGGCGGGGTCGTGACGTATCGAATCACCGTGAGGAACCACGGTCCAAACGACGCCACCCGCGTGGTCCTCGACGACAAGCCGGCCGCCGGCGCGGTCGTCTTGTCGGCGCGGAGCAGCGCTGGGCGCTGCGCGGTCCGTCACAAGCTCGTTCCGGTGGTATGCCAGCTCGGCACCATGAAGTCCGGCGCGACGGTCACGATCACCGTGCGCGTGCGCGTAACCAAGCGGTCGTCCCGCTACAAGAACACCGTCGCGGTTGGCACCGCGACCTACGACCCGACGCTAACCAACAACGTCGCGCACGCGACCGTCGCGGTGGTCGCGCCGCCGCCGCCTCCCGTGGTCACCGGCTGAGCTGACCCGTTCACCACCCCCCGCTCAGGTAACTTGTCGATCGGCGATGTGGCGTTTGCGGCGAGCCTTGGTCGTGGTGTGGGCGGCGTTCGTGTTCGCCGCGGTGTTGCCGCCAGGCAACGCCGCGGCCGAGAACGCGGCGACTAACACCACCGCGTGCGCGAGGGTGCTCGGTCGCGCAGCCGTCGCCGGCCGGACGAAGAGCGTCGCCTGGAAGGTCGGTCTCCAGTCGCGGATCGGAGTGTTCGACCACGTGCCCGGCAACAGCCTGCGCCCGTCTACATGGGTGGCACCGACCGATGCTCCCTGGCTGCTGGTCCTCGCGCGTCCGCGTGCCTCGTATAACCGGTGTTGGCTGCTCATCCGCCTCCCCTGGCGGCCCAACAATGCGGCCGGCTGGATCAACGCGAACCTCGTTGTCGTCCAGAAGACTTCGTGGCGCATCGAGGTTTCGACGGCCCGCCGCACGCTCACGCTGGTTCGCGCAGGGAGGTCGGTTCGCACGATCAGCGTCGTGGTAGGCAAACCGAGCACGCCAACTCCAACCGGGCTGTTCTCGATCGCCTGGGCGATACCCTGGCATCCGAACGATTTCCTCGGCAGCTGGGTCCTCGAGTTGACCGCGCACAGCGACGTGCTGCAGCAGTTCGACGGCGGTGACGGGACGGTTGGGATCCACGGCCGCGGAGGGGCGAGCCTGCTGGATCCGCTCGGATCCGCCGCGAGCCACGGGTGTATTCGCCTCGCGAACGACTCGATCGACTGGCTGGTGCACGCGGTGGGCGAGGGCCAACTGCCCGGAACGCCGGTCCAGATCAACTGACGGCGGTGACCTGTGCGCGCGCCGCGAGCTGACCGCAGGCCGCGTCGATCTCACGACCGCGGGTCAGGCGGACGGTGGCGCTCAGGCCGCGCCGCTCGAGCTCGTCGCGGAACGCCGCGATCGCCTTGGGGCTCGAGCCGGCGAAGCCCGAGTCGGTTGGGTTGTACGGGATCAGATTGACCTTGAACTTGCGCGGGTCGAGGATGTCGGCCAGCTGCGCCGCCTGGGCGAACGAGTCGTTGACGCCGGCGAGCATCACGTACTCGACGAACACCATGCGGCGCTTGCGCTCGTAGTAGGCCTCGCAGGCGGCGATCACGTCGAGGAGCGGGTAGCGCTCGTTGACCGGCATCAGCTCGGTGCGGAGCGCCTCGTCGGCTGCGTGGAGCGAGAGCGCGAGCCGGATCGGCATCGGGTTCGTCGGCGAGGCGCTCGATCCCGGGGATCCAGCCGATCGTCGAGATCGCCGTGTGGCGATGGCCGATCCCGATGTCGGGCAGCCGCTCGCACGCGGCGAGCACGTTGTCGAGGTTCATCATCGGCTCGCCCATGCCCATGAAGACCGCGTGGTCGACGTCGCCGCGCGGCGGAAGTGGAGCGCCTGGTCGAGGATCTCCGAGGCGGTCAGGTTGCGGCCGAACTTCATCTGTCCGGTGGCGCAGAACGTGCACGTCAGCGGGCACCCCGATTGCGAGGACAGGCAGATCGACCGGCGGCCGTCGCGGTAGCGCATGAGCACCGCCTCGACGGGGCGGCCGTCGGCGGTCGCGAACAGCGCCTTGACGGTGCCGTCCTGCGCGTGGGCCTCGCGCTCGACCGACAGGCTGCTGAACGGCACCGTCTCGGCGAGCGTCTCGCGCAGAGTCAGCGGCAGATCGGACATGGCGTCGAAGCCTTCGGCGCCGCGCGCGGCCCACCGCCACACCTGGCCGGCGCGGTAGCGCGGCTCCCCGAGGTCGGCAAGCGTGCTGTCGAGCAGTTTCAGATCCACGCTGACTATGGTGGCAGCAGCGATATGAGACTAGCGAAGTACCTGGCCAACGCCGGCGTCGCCTCGCGGCGGGCGTCCGAGGAGATCATCCGCGCCGGCCGGGTGAGCGTCGACGGGTCGACCGGTGACCGATCCGGCCCGGGACGTGGGCTCCGACGACGCGGTGACGGTCGACGGCCGAGCGGTGTCGGCCGGTCACGAGCGGGTGGTCTACGCGCTCAACAAGCCGGCGGGCGTCGTCTCGACCGCGCGCGATCCCCAGGGGCGCCCGACCGTGGTCACGATGGTGCCGCAGACCGAGCGCCTGTACCCGGTCGGTCGGCTCGACATCGACACCACCGGGCTGATCCTGCTCACCAACGAGGGCGATCTGGCGCATCGGCTGACGCATCCGAGCTTCGAGGTCGAGAAGACCTACCGCGCGGTCGTCGGCGGGCCTCCGGTGCGCGAGCCGGAGCTACAGGCGCTTCGCGACGGGGTCGAGCTCGACGACGGGCGAACCTCGCCGGCGCGTGTCCGCCGCGTGTCCGCCGACACGATCGAGATCACGATCCACGAGGGCCGCAAGCGTCAGGTCAAGCGGATGTGCGAGGCGGTGGGGCACCCGGTGAAGCGGTTGGAGCGGATCGCGTTCGGACCCTTGCAGCTGGGCGACCTGCCACGCGGGCGGTGGCGGAAGCTCGGCGCCGACGAAGTGCAAGCGCTGATCGACTGGGCGGGCGGGCGCTCCCCCGGGCATGCATAACGCGCCATCCGAGTGCTCCCGGTCGACCCTGGCCTGGCGCGCGTGCCCCACGTGCATCCTGCGCCACGGTCACGGGCTGTTCGCTCCATTGGCGCGTTACGCAGGTCGCGCGGGGGCACGGTCTGCGCGCCCGCCACCGCAGCCGCGACCTACCGCTGAATCAGCAGCCCGTCGTTCGCCAGGTGCGTCGCCGTCAGCGCGCGCGACACATCGGCCGGCGTCAGCCTTCACCGGATGTGACGCCACCAGCCGAACGACGGTGAACTGGAGCTCGTGCCGACGCGAGACCTCGTGGAATCCGGCGACGGGGTAGGAGGCCTGCGCCCTCGACGGCCACAGGTTGCAAGCCGACCCCCACCAGCAGAATCCCGCGCTCGGTGGCGAGGTGAACGTCACGACGTCCAGCTCGGACACGGTCGCGCCGCCGGCGCCCATGAAGTGCAACCCGGGGACGTACAGCGACAGCGGCAGCAGATCCCGGTAGTGCTGGATGAGGATCGCGCGCACGCCGCTGTCGGCCCCCGACGCGGCGGCCGCCGGGTGCGTCCCGAGCGCTCGCGCCACCACGCGCCAGTCGGGCCGCTGGAGGTTCCGGTCGAAGGCGACCCCCAGCGCGGCCGCCACGCC
The DNA here is from genome assembly GCA_963849675.1 of uncultured Solirubrobacterales bacterium. Taxonomy (GTDB): domain Bacteria; phylum Actinomycetota; class Thermoleophilia; order Solirubrobacterales; family Solirubrobacteraceae; genus Palsa-465. Next base: position 1,133,768 of record CAWKIW010000004.1, read on the forward strand.
AATAGCGCACAGAACACCGGCTGCGATCAGCCCCACCCGCCGTGCCCGCGCCGCCGCAAGCCCGCCGGCGACGAACAGCGCCGCCGGCATCCAGATCGCGAGCACGTTCCGGGTGATCAAATCGTCGACGCCGCCGGCGATCAGGAGCAGGTTCAACACCAGGCCGGCGAGCGCGATCCCGCCGGCGATCAGTGCGCCCCGTCGCGCGCCCCCGTCGGACCGCAAGAACACGAGCACGCCGGCCACCACCAGCAGGGCGATCGCCAGCGGCTCCAACACCGAGTGCTCCGGCCCATCGAATCCGCTCGCGAACTGAGGAATGACCTGACCCAGCCGCCGCCCGAGCGGCGCCTGCGCGATCCAACTCGCGTTGCCTGTCCCGCTCTGTCCGATCGCGAGCGGGTATCAGCGCAAGGCCGCACAGCGCCGACGACTCCGACCCCGACCTGTACCGCGCGCCGCGACCGGTGCACCCAAACAGCCACGCCGCCTCGGGCACGACCGCCAGGATCGCGTAGTAGTGGGTGGCCAAAGCCAACGCCGAAGCGATCACCCACGCGCCGACCCGCCGGGGCGTCGGATCCTCGAGCGCGTACGCGAACCCGAGCAGCGACACGCTCGACAGGAACACGAGCATCTCGTACGAGCGGGCCTCCTGCGAGTACCAGATCAGCAGCGGGCTGCAGGCGGTCAGTGCCGCCGCGATCAAACCCGCTCGGCGCGAGATCAACTTCGACCCGGCGCCGTACGCGACCGGAACGACGAGCACGCCACACACGGCCGACAGCGATCGCAGGCCGGTCTCGCCGTAGCCGAACACACGCGCCCAAGCCCAGGCCACGCAGTAGTAGAGCGGGGGGGTGGACTCGGTCTGCGGGATCAGCCCGAGCATCTTGCCGGGCGAGAAATGGACGAGCAGCGCGGTGTTGCCCTCGTCGAACCAGAAGCCCTGATGGCCGAGTCGGTAGAAGCGCAACACCGCCGCGAGCAACGTGATCGCGCCGACCGCGAGCATCGTCCGGTCCGACAGCACAGTGCGCACCCGCGAGGCATGCGCGCCCGCCGCGGGACGGCGAAGACCGGGTGCCGCCGTGCCGACGCTCACGGCGAGGATGTTAAGGTCAGTGGCGGCCGAGGCTTCGTACGGTGAGCGCTTAACACGATTTCAACCCGCTCACCGGGCGTTGCGGGCCGCCCACCGGGCAAGATTCCCTAAATCCATGCGTCAGGAATCCGGTCACATTGACGGCCAACCGGTGCTCGCGTCGAGCACGGGCGCCCAGCCCGCGCTCGCGCCGGGCGCCGCCGGAGCGGAGCCGGGCGGCGGACGGCGCGGTAACGCTGCCGGGCATCAGCCGGCTGCCGAAGCCGAGCGCGCTCCGCGTGCCACGCGCGCTCTACGAGGCCACCGCCGGAAAGATCGCGCTGGCCACGATCGTCGCCGGCGCGCTCGCGATGGTGCTGTGGTCGACCCACGCCCCGACGAACCTCGTCCCGCGCTCGAGCGAGCTCTTCGCCCCCTGGGAGGCGGGTCCGCTGTACGGACTGCTCTCCGGGCTCAAGGCGGGCGTGACCGCGACCAACTACGCGCTCAGTGCGCTGCTCCTGATCATGCTGGGCGCGTACGGCGTCGCGCTGCTCGCGCTGCGGACGCTGTCGACGCGGATGATCGTGGTGACGATCGTCGCGGCCAACGTGATCCTGATGCTGGGGCCGCCGTTCCAGCTCACCGACATGGGCAACTACCTCGGCTACGCGCGGCTCGGGGGGCTGCACGGGATGAACCCGTACACGCACGTGATCGGGCAGGAGATGCACGATCCGATCTACCACTTCGCGACGTGGGACAACCTGCACAGCCCGTACGGGGAGCTATTCACGGCGCTCAGCTATCCGCTGGCGTTCGTGCCGATCGCGGTGGCGTACTGGATCGTCAAGGTGGTCACGGTCGCTGCTGAGTCTCACGTTCATCGGGATCGTGTGCTGGTGCGCCAAGCGCCTCGGGCGCGACCCGCGCTACGCGGCGGTGCTCGTCGGGCTCAACCCGATCTACCTCATCTATGCGGTCGGCGGGTTCCACAACGACTTCTTCATGCTGGTGCCGCTAACCGCCTCGATCGCGTTCCTGCTGGCGCGGCGCGACAAGTCGGCCGGCGCGATGCTCGTGGTGGCGGTGGCGGTGAAATTCAGCGCGGTGCTGCTGCTGCCGTTCCTGCTGGTCGCGGCGCGGCCCGCTCGCCGCCGTCTCCAGGTGCTGTACGGATGCGTCCTCGCGGGGATTCCGCTGCTCGTGATGAGCCTGATCCTGTTCGGGTTCTCGATCCCCAACCTGTCCCAGCAGGGTTCGCTGCTGACCCCGTTCAGCTTCCCGAACCTGTTCGGCGATTTCATCGGCGTCGGCGGCGGCACCTCGGGCGTGCTGCGACTCGCGGACGTCGCGCTCGTGGTGGCGGTCGTTGGTGTTGCTCCGCCGCGAGGGGGATTGGCTCTCGCGCGCCGGCTGGGCGACGTTCGCGCTGATCGCAAGCCTCGGGTGGGTGATGCCGTGGTACGTGATCTGGGTGCTGCCGCTGGCCGCACTCGGGTCGAGCCAGCAGCTCCGGCGCGCGGCGCTCGGGCTCACCGTGTTCCTCGTACTGGTCTTCCTGCCGTCGTCGAACAAGTTCTGGAACCTCGTGAACATCAACCCGCTGAGCGGGTCGGCCGGCCAGGCGTCGTCGTCGCTTCAGGCGCAGCTATCGTCGTATTCCTCGAAGACCGCGGCGATGACGGAGGCCAATCAGTAGCCGCTCGGGCGTCGCGGCGGAGCGATCCCGCAGCGGTATGAGGCCGTCTCGACGACCGCGACGATAAAGTAAGCACCTTCATACCGCGGGTTTGGCCGACCCCGCGGGTCCGTGGCGGCAGGTAGCCGGAGCGCCCATCCATCGCGTCCGGCTTCGTCGAAGCCCCAAGAGAGCCTTCGCCGGGTTTATGCCTTGATTATTAGCATCGTGTTAGCGTCGCGCGCCAATGCGTCTTGAAATAGAGCTGGTCGACGGTGGCGGGGGCCAGCCGGCGCCCGACCTGCCCCCCGCTCGGATAACGCCAGAGCGCCGTCGGCTCGACTACTTCGAGCTGTGGGTGCTGCTCGCATTTGCGGCCGTTTCGATGTGGGTCGTCGCGATCGACGTGTGGCGCGTGGTGTTCGACGGCGGCGTCTGGACGGGCACCGACGGCGTCTACATCGTCGACCAGATGCAGTACCTGGCGTGGATCAAGGAAGCCTCCAAGCACGTGCTCGCATCGAACCTGTTCGTGCTCCGCGACACGCCGGCGGACTATTTCAACCCGGCGGTCGTCGTCTCCGGCGGGCTGACCGCGCTCGGCATGGCGCCGTGGCTGTCGCTGCTGTTGTGGAAGCCCGTCGCCGTTATCGGCTTCTTCTTCGCGGTACGGGCATTCGCGTGGCGCCTGCTCACCGGGCTGTGGCCGCGCCGCGCGGCGCTCGTGCTCGCGCTGTTCTTCGGGTCGTTCACGAACGTGTACGGGAGCTTCAGCGTCCTCGGGGACCTGTTCCCCGGCTTCCTGACCTGGGGCTACGTGTTCAGCGTGCTGGCACTCGCCGCGATGGTGTGGTCGCTGGTCGCGCACCACGACTCCCGGTTGAACGGCCATCGGCTGTGGCTGGCGGGGCTGCTCGGCGGTCTGGCGAGCCTGCTGCACCCATGGAACGGCGAGCTGTTGATGGCGGTGGTGGTCGCGGCCGAGCTCGTGATGGCGCTTGGCCGCCGCTACGAGCGCTCCCATCTCAAGCTGACGATCGCGACGCTGACCGGCACCGGGATCCCGCTCATCTATTACGCGATCCTGGACAAGTCCGACCTCAGCTGGAAACTCGCGCAGGTGGCGAGCAAGCACGCGTTCTCGTTCTGGGCGATCACGATCGCGATCGTGCCCTTGCTCGTACCCGCCGCCGTCGCCTACTCGAGGCGGCCGACGACATTCCTGGCCGCGGCCACGCGAACCTGGCCGCTGGCGGCGTTCGCGATCTTCGTGCTGTCGGGGACCAGCCTCGGTGCGACGCCCCTGCACTCGTTCCAGGGAATTACGATCCCGCTGGCGGTCCTCGCCGTCGAGGGCTTTCAGATCATCGGCTGGGAACGGATTCAGCGGCCGGTGGTCGCCGGGGCGGTGTTAGTCGCGCTGTTCACGATCCCGGCCACGTTCGAGGAGCTGAAGATCGCCCACGGCCTCGCGGCGCCGACGACGGACAACGCGAACTTCATCAAGTCGAACGAGCGGGACGCGCTCAACTACCTCCAGAATCTCAAGGAGCCCGGAAGCGTCATGACGCGCAGCTATCTTGGCGCCTATGTGCCGGGTAAAACCGGTCGGCGTTCGTACGTCGGCGACTGTCTATGGTCCGAGCCGAACTGCCTCGGGCTGACCTATAACGCGCAATGGCTGTTCGACGGCAACGCGACCCCGGCCGCCGCCCAGAGCTTCGTACTCAGCAGCGGCGTGCGGTTTCTGCTCGCCGACTGCGAGACCACCGCCGACCTGCCGAAGCTGCTCGGCCCGATCATCCGCTCGGCGCACGGATTTGGATGCGCGGCGGTGTATGAGGTCGAGTAGCGGGGGCCTGAGGCACGGACGCCGGCAGCCAGGGGTGACGGAGCGCCGTCGCCGGTGGGTCGGGGCTGCCGTCATCGCGGTCGCCTTCGTGGCGCTCGGGCTGTCGGTGGCCGGTTGTGGCGGAGCCGTGTCGGCAGCGACACCCACGGTCAGCGTGTTCCCGATTCCGGGTGCCCGCGTCGCGTCGCCGCAGACTCAGATCGCGTTCCGCGGTATGCCGATTGGACAGGTGGGCAAGGTCGTCGTGACCGGCTCGCGCAGCGGTGTCCACACCGGCCGGTTCGAGGCCGACTCCGACGGGGATGGCGGTAGCTTCCTGCCGGCGAAACCGTTCGCGCCCGGCGAGGTGGTCACGGTCCAAACCGGCCTACGCATCCTCGGCGCCAACACCTCGGGAACGTTTCAGTTCACGGTTGCGACGCCGTCGGGAGCGGTTCCCGCTACCCCGCTGCCGCCGGCCGGCCGGGTAGCCGGGGACGTGCTCACGTTCCATTCGCGGCCCGACCTGACGCCCGCGTCGGTGGAGATCACCAAAGAGGATCCCGATCCTGGGCCAGACGGCGACGATATCTTCCTCACCCCGCAGCAGGGGCCGACCCAGAACGGCGCAATGATCCTCAACAAACAGGGCGCCCTGCTGTGGTTCCAGCCGGTGCCGCAGGGGGACATGGCCGCGGATCTCCAGGTTCAGCGCTACGAGGGCCAGCGCGTGCTGACGTGGTGGCAGGGCTATTCGGGGGCGGGGTTCGGCGCCGGCGAGGACGTGATCGAGAACTCCTCATACCGCCAGATCGCCGTGGTGCATGGCGCCAACGGGCTGAGCGCGGACCTGCACGAGTTTCGGCTGACGCCACAGGGCACCGCGCTGATCACCGCGTATTACCCGGTGTACTGGAACGCGACGGACGTCAAGCTGTCCTCGCAGCAGATCGTGCTCGACTCGGTAGTCCAGGAGATCGACGTCAAGACCGGCTTGTTGCTATTCCAGTGGGACAGCCTCGATCACGTCCCGTTGACCGACACGTACCAGCCGGCCGTGACGTCGGCGGGCGAGCCGTACGACTACTTCCACATCAACTCGGTCCAGCTGCAGCAGGACGGCAACCTCCTGATCTCGGCGCGTAACACATGGGCTGCGTACGAGATCGACCACCAGACCGGCGGGATCGTGTGGACGCTCGGCGGCAAGAACTCGAGCTACAAGCTCGGGTCGGGAGTCGGGTTCGCGTTCCAGCACGACGTGCGTCTCCACACCGAGACCGATCCGACCGTGACCCTGTTCGACGACGGCGGAGGCCCGCCCAGGGCCCACACCCAGTCGCGCGGGATGACGGTCCACTTGGACAGCGGCACCGAGACCGCGACGCTCGTGACCCAGGACGTGCATTCGCCGGCGCTCGCCGCCGCGTTCGAGGGAAACCTGCAGGAGCTGCCGGGCGGCGACGACTTCGTGGGCTGGGGACAGCAGCCCTACTTCAGCGAGTTCAACTCGAAGGGCGAGACGGTGTTCGACGGCCGGTTCGTGGGCAACAACTCGAGCTACCGCGCGTACCGCTTTCCGTGGATCGGGACGCCGAGCACGCCGCCGACGGTCAGTGCGTCGAACAGCGGCTCCTCTACGAACGTGTACGTGAGCTGGAACGGCGCCACCCAGGTGACCTCGTGGCGCGTGCTCGCCGGCGCGAGTCAAAACGCCCTGCAGGCAGTGACGACCGTGTCCAAGCAGGGGTTCGAGACGCAGGTGACGATCCCGACGGCGCCGTACGTGCAGGTTCAGGCGCTCGACAGCGCCGGCCGTACGCTCGCGACCTCGAGCGTCGTCGACGTCACGTAACTGGCAGACTCACGCTTCCATGCGGCTCTTCGCGCTCCGGGGCGCCAACACCGTCATCGCCAACGAGCCGGATGCGATCCTCGGCGCCACCGATGAACTGATGCGCGAGCTGATGAACCGAAACGAGCTCGCCTCGGACTCGATGGTCAGCTGCATCTTCACGCTGACCGACGACCTTGACGCGGAGTTTCCCGCGGTCGCGGCCCGCGCGCTCGGACTTAGCCGCGTCCCGCTGCTATGCGCGCGTGAGGTGCCGGTGCCGGGTTCGCTGCCGCGCGTGATCCGCGTGATGGTCCACTACTACGCCGCCGACGATCACGAGCCCCGTCACGTGTACCTGGGTGAGGCGCGCGTGTTACGGGCGGATCTCGAGTCGGCCCAGTAACGGGCCCATTACCCTAGGCGGCTCCGATGCCGATCGAGTTTGGAGAGCGCACCCGCCGGATCCCCGTGTACCCGCTGGCGGGCGGATACGACCTCGGCGCCGACGTCGCGATGCTCGCCTCGAACGAGTCGTGCTTCGCGCCGCTGCCGGCCGTGGTGGAGGCGGCCGCCCGCGTGCTCGGCGGTGTCAACCGGTACCCGGACCCGTCGTACGAGCCGCTGCGTCGCGCGCTGGCCGACCGGTACGGGATCCCGCCCCAGCGGATTGCGCTCGGCAACGGGTCGTGCGACATCCTGCTCGCCGCCGGCGAGGCGCTGCTCGAGCCAGGCGCAGAGGTCGTGTACGCGTGGCCGGCGTTCAGCGTGTACCCACACCTCCCCGCCGCATCGGGCGCGCGCGCGATCGAGGTCCCGCTCGACGACGAGGATCGCCACGACCTCGACGCGATCGCCACCGAGGTGACGGTGGCGACGAGGCTCGTGCTCGTGTGCAACCCGAACAACCCCACCTCCACCGCGGTCGGGCTCGACGAGATCGACGCGTTCATGAAGCGGATTCCCGGACACGTCGCCGTGATCCTCGACGAGGCGTATTGCGAGTACTCGCTGACCCTCGGCGACACCTACGCCTCGATCGAGCTGCTGCGCAAGTACCCGAACCTGGTGCTGTTGCGGACGTTCTCGAAGGTGTACGGGTTGGCGGGGCTGCGGGTCGGATACGCGCTGTGCGGCGCCGAGGATTTCCGCGTCGCGGTCGACCAGGTCCGCCAGCCGTTCTACGTGAACGCCGCCGCGCAGGCGGCCGCGGTCGAGGCGCTGAAGTACCAGGACGAGGTCGAGCGGCGCGTGGCCGAGACGATCGCGTCGCGTCTGGATCTGGTCGACCGTGTGCGGAGCCTCGGCCTGTGGGTCGCCGAATCGGACGCGAACTTCATCTGGCTACACGTGCCCGAGACGGTGGAGGAAGCGGACGTCGTCGCGGGGTTGCGCGACCGGGGGGTGCTCGTCCGCGCCGGCGCCGCGCTCGGCCGGGATCGCTCGCTCCGCGTCACGCTGGGGACCGACGCCGAGAACAATCGCTTCGCCGACGCACTCGCCGACGTTCTCCGTTAGGCGTGCTGGATTTGGGTCCACGGTGGACCCAAATCCAGCAACCCTTGGCGGCGCGGCGACCATCTGGTAGAAACCTGGTCGTGAGCGTCCGTAGCCGCAGCACCTACGTCTTCCGCGGCTACGCATACGCCTGGCGATTTAGCTAGGCGCCCGGTCTGCTCTCGTCGTCGCCCGCCCATCGAGGCGGGCCCCCTCAGAGGCCGAGCGCCGAAAAACCCCCCGGTCGGGTGAAACCCGTCCCGCTCGCTTTCGTACAGTTCCCCAGGCACCAGAGAGGACCGAAATAGATGATGATCGTGATGAAACCCGAGGCCACCGAGCAGGAGGTGCAGGCCGTCATCGATCGGGTCCAGAGCGTCGGCGCCCGCGCCCACCTGAGCCGCGGCGAAGAGCTGACCGTGATCGGGGCGATCGGCGACCGCGAGCACGTGGCGAGGCTCGAGCTCGACGGCTCCCCGGGCGTCGACCGAGTGGTCCCGATCTCCAAGCCGTACAAACTCTCCTCGACGCAGTTCAAGCACGGCGAGCGAACCGTGCTCGACATCGCCGGGCGCAGGGTCGGAGGCAACAGCTTCGCGATGATCGCGGGGCCGTGCACGGTCGAGTCGCGCGAGCAGACGCTCGAGACCGCGCGGGCGGTCCGCGACGCCGGCGGCACGTTGTTCCGCGGTGGCGCGTACAAGCCGCGCACCTCGCCGTACGCGTTCCAGGGCCTCGGCCAGGAGGGGCTCCGGCTGCTCGCCGAGGCCAAGGCCGAGACCGGCCTGCCGATCGTCACCGAGCTGATGGACCAGCGCGACCTCGAGCAGGTGCTGGAGGTGGCCGACGTGATCCAGATCGGCGCGCGCAACATGCAGAACTACACGCTTCTGGCCGAGGTCGGGCGGTCCGGATGCCCGGTACTGCTCAAGCGCGGCCTGTCCGCGACGCTCGAGGAGCTGCTGATGGCGGCTGAGTACGTCCTCAAGGAAGGCAACGAGGCCGTGATGCTGTGCGAGCGCGGCATCCGCACGTTTGAGACCGCCTACCGGTTCACGCTCGACCTGATGGCGGTTCCGGTGCTCAAGGAGCTCAGCCACCTGCCGGTGATCGTCGACCCGAGCCACGCCGCCGGGCGGCGCGACCTCGTGATGCCGTTGTCGCTGGCGGCGGCCGCGGCCGGCGCCGACGGGATCATCGTCGAGGTCCACCCGCACCCGGAGACCGCGATCTGCGACGGCCCGCAGCAGCTGTACGCGGACGACTTCGCCGAGTACGTGGAGCGCGTGCAGGCCGCCGCGGCGGTCGCGGGGAAGGCGCTCGCCGCCGTCTAGGGTCTTTGAGGATCGCGCTCATCGGCGTCGGGCTGATCGGCGGCTCGATCGGGCTCGCGGCGCGCGAGCGGCTCGACGCTTCGGTGGCGGCGTTCGACCCGAGCGCAGAGGCATTGCAGATCGCGCTGGAACGCGGCGCGATCGACCGCGCGTCGGACGACGTCGTCGGCGCAGTCGCCGACGCCCAGGCTGTGTTTGTCGCCGCCCCGGTCGGAGTCCTGCCCGAGGTGACGGCGGCGGCGCTCGAGGCCGCACCCCTGGATTGCGTGGTGACCGACGTGGGCTCGACCAAGCGGGCGATCGTCGCGGCGCTCCACGAGGGTGGGCGAGCATCTCAATTCGTGGGCGGCCACCCGCTCGCCGGCGCCGAGACGTCTGGCGTCAGGCATGCGCGTGCGGACCTGTTCGAGGGCGCCACCTGGTACCTGACGCCCACCTCGAGCACCTCGGGGATCCTCTACGAGCGCCTTCACCGCCTGCTGCATGGGCTCGGCGCCCGCCCGACCGCGATCGACCCCGAGACCCACGACACGCTCCTGGCCACGGTCTCGCACCTGCCGCACGTGCTCGCCAATGTGCTCGTCGCCCAGGCCGCCCGCACGCTCGCTGCCGAACGCGAGCGACTGCCTGCAACCGGCCCGAGCTTTCGCGACGCCACTCGCGTCGCCGGCGCGCCGAGCGCGATCTGGACCGACATCTACGTCTCGAACCGCGACGCGATCGCGGCGCGGCTCGACGACACGATCGCGCGCCTTGCCGAGGTGCGTGAGGCGCTCGTCGCCGCGGACGCGACGAAGATCGCGGCTTGGAACGACGGTGCCGCGGACGACCGCCGCCGGCTGCTCGAGGCGCAGCTCGCGGGCGGTCCGCTGTTCGAGCTCCGCGCGTCGGTGCCGAATCGCCCGGGCGTAGTGGCGCAGCTCGCGCTCGAGCTCGGGCGAGCGGGAGTAAACATCACGGATATGGCGCTGTATCCGGCCGCCGACATGAGCGAGGGCGTGGTCGCGCTGTGGATCGCCGGCGAGCAGGAGGCGCGTCGCACCGAGGAGCTCGTCGGCAAGCTCGGATTTCCGGTGGCGCGCGCATGAACATGCGGTTCGACCCATCAGGACCCTTGCGCGGGCGGGTTAAGGTGCCCGCGGACAAGTCGATCTCACACCGCGCCGCGATCATCGCCGCGATGGCGTCCGAACCCGCAAGAGTCCGTAACTATCTCGCCGCGGCCGACACGAACTCAACGCTCGCCGCAGTGCAGAAGCTCGGCGCGATCGTCGAGCGACGCGACGGCGAGCTCGTGATCCGAGGCTGCGGGCTACGGAACGCAATGCCGCCCGGCGAGCCGATCGACGTGGGGAACGCGGGGACGCTGATGCGGCTACTGCCCGGCTGGCTGTCGTTCCAGCAGGGCGCGAGCTTTGAGCTCGACGGCGACGAGTCGATTCGCCGCCGGCCGGTGGACCGAATCGCCGAGCCGCTCGCGCAGATGGGTGCCCGAATCGAGGCGCGCGAGGGAAGGTTCCCGCCGTTCACCGTTCACGGCGAAGCGCTCACCGGGATCGACTACGAGCTCCCGGTCGCGAGTGGTCAGGTCAAGTCGTGCGTGCTGCTCGCCGGGCTCGTGACGGACGCGACCACCGTGGTCGAACCCGTCCCGACCCGGGACCACACGGAGCGAATGCTCGCGGCCGCCGGCGCCCCGGTCGCACGCGAGCGCGACCGGTCCGGCGGCGGGTTCCGCACCACGGTCGGCAACACCGACGAGCTCGAGCTGGGGGAGGTTGACGTGCCCGGCGACCAGTCCTCGGCCGCGTTCCTGATCGCCGCCGGCGTGCTCGTGCGCGACTCACGGCTCGTGCTCGAGCGCGTCGGCGTCAACTGGACGCGTGCGGGGTTCCTGCGCATCCTCGAGCGGATGGGCGCGATCGTGCTCGCCGATCTCGAGCCTCCGGGCACGTTCGATCCGCGCGAGCCGGTGGCGGACATCGACGTGCGCAACGCCCCGATCGAGGCGACCGCGGTCGAGGCCGAGGAGGTGCCGCTCGCGATCGACGAGCTGCCGCTGGTGGCGCTGCTCGGCTGCTTCGCCGATGGGGACACGGTCGTGCGCGGCGCCAGCGAGCTGCGGGTCAAGGAATCGGACCGGATCGCGACCGTCGTCGACGGCCTGCGCGGCCTCGGCGCCGAGATCGAGGCGCTCCCCGACGGGTTCGTGGTGACCGGCACGGGGCGGCTCCGCGGCGGACGGCTGCACAGCCATGGCGATCACCGGCTCGCGCTGCTGGGGGCCGTCGCCGGCCTCGCCTCCGAGGAAGGCGTGGAGGTCGTCGGGATGGACGCCGCCGCGGTGTCCTACCCGCGGTTCGCGGAGGATGTCGCGGAGCTGATCGCGTGACGGTGGTCGCGATCGACGGGCCGGCGGGTGCCGGCAAGTCGACGGTCGCGCGCGCCGTCGCCGACGAGCTCGGGTTCACCTACCTCGACACGGGCGCGATGTACCGTGCGGTGGCGCTCGCCGCGATGGAGCGAGGGGTCGAGCCGGCGTCGATCGCCGGGTCGCTCGAGATCGATCCTGGCGAGCGAATCGTGCTCGACGGCCATGACGTGACCGACGAGATCCGCGCGCCGGAGGTGTCCGAGGCCGCCTCGCGGGCCGCGGCCGACCCCGAGGTGCGCCGCGCCGTCGCCGCGCATCAGCGGCGCCTGCTCGCGCGCGGCGACTGGGTGGCCGAGGGACGCGACATCGGCACGGTGATCGCGCCCGGCGCCGAGCTCAAGGTGTTCCTGACCGCCGACCCCGCGGAGCGGGCCCGCCGGCGCGCCGCCGAGCTTGGCGTCGACCCGGCGACGGTCCTCGCCGAGCAGGCGATCCGCGACGAGCGCGACCGCACGCGCGAGCACTCGCCGCTCGTGCCCGCCGACGGAGCCGTCGAGCTCGACACGACCGGAATGACGCTCCCGGAGGTCGTCGACCGAGTCGTCGCGTTGCTCCGCGAAACTGGGGGGTCGGTCGGCGGCCGCTAGCCTCATGGTCCGCCATGAAGGTCGCAATCGTCGGGTACCCGAACGTCGGAAAGTCGTCGCTGGTCAACCGTCTCACCGAGTCGCGTGAGGCGGTCGTCCACGAGCGGCCTGGCGTCACCCGCGACCGCAAGGAGCTCCACACCGACTGGAACGGTCGGTCGCTGACGCTCGTCGATACCGGCGGGGTCGACCTGGACGACCGCGCCGAGCTCGCGTCCGCCGTGCAGGAGCAGGTCCGGGCCGCGCTCGCCGACGCCGACGCGGCGGTGCTCGTCGTCGACGCGCGGGCCGGGCTGCGGCCCGGCGATCACGAGGTGGCGGATCTGCTCAGACGCGGTTCGCTGCCCGTGCTCGTCGCCGCGAACAAGATCGACTCGGCGCGCGACATCCCGCTCGCGGCCGAGTTCCACTCGCTCGGTCTCGGCGAGCCGATCGCGGTGTCGGCGGCGCAGGGACTCGGGACCGGGGATCTGCTCGACCGGATCGTGGAGCTCGACCCGGCGCCGGAGTCATCGGACGACGCTGCGGTGGAGGACGGCGTTGTGCGGCTGGCTGTGATCGGGCGCCCGAACGTGGGGAAGTCGTCGCTCGTGAATCGGTTCGCCGGCGCCGAGCGAGTGATCGTGTCGCCCGACGCCGGGACCACCCGAGACGCGATCGATCTGACGATCGAGTTCGAGGGCCGACCGCTGGTGTTGATCGACACCGCGGGGCTCCGCCGCCAGGCGAAGGTGGGGGAGTCGATCGAGTACTACACGTCGTTGCGCTCGCGCCGTGCCGCGGAGCGGGCCGACGTGGCGCTGGTCGTGTGCGACGCGACCGACGGAATCACCGCCCAGGACCTCCGTGTGGCCGAGCTCGCGATGCGCAGCGGATGCGCCACCGCGCTCGTCCTCAACAAGTGGGACATCGCCGCTGACGTCGACCTCGAGCACGAACGCGCCCGCGCGCACCAGAAGCTTCGGCTGCGTCCGCGCGTCCTGACCGCGAGCGCAAAGACCGGCCGAAACATCGAACGGTTGCTGGTCGAGGTTGTCGCGCTCGCTGACCGCCGCGGCGACCGGATCCCCACGCCGCAGCTCAACCGCTTCCTGTCCGACGTCGTCGCCGCGCGCCAGCCGCCCGCGGGCGGCCCGAGGCACACCGGGCACCGGCTCAAGCTGCTGTTCATGACCCAGACGGCCGAACGCCCGCCGCGGTTCTCGATCCAGGTCAACTCTCGGGCCCGGGTCACGCGCGATTACGCCTACTACATCGAGAACCGCCTGCGTGAGCGCTACCGGCTCGAGGGCGTCCCGGTGATCATCGACTTCGTCGAGCGCAACGAGCGGCGCGGTCGCGGTCGCCGCGCGGCCGCCTGAAGCGCGCGCGTGAACCGGCGCATCGGGCGCCGGGAAATGCTTCATTGAGCGTGCCGATGTCGATCGTCACGCGGCCACGTACCTCCGTACCGACCGCTCTTCAGCGCCGCCTGGTGTTGCCCGCCCCCGGTCCTCGCCGCCCTGACCGGCGACGCCAGCTTCTGCGCCGGCGCCTGGTGCTCGCCGGCGGCTTGCTCGTGATCGTCCTGGCCGTGGTGGCGGCAGCGCTGACGGAGTTCGGCTCGAGCGAGGCCCCGCCCGCGGCCGGGGCCGCCGAGGTCGTTCCCGCCGACGTGCTCGCCTACTTGCACCTGTCGACCGATCCCGGCCGGCCGGCGGTACAGCGCGCAGAGGCACTGGCTCGGCGTTTCGGTGACTATCCGCTCGCGTACGCGGCCGCGATCAACCGTTTGACCGCGATCGTGGGCGGTGGCTCGACTGAGCCGGACTTCGCCACCGGCATCCGTCCGTGGCTCGGCCGTGAGGCCGCGTTCGCGGTGCTCGACACGCCGGGTGCGGTCCGCCCCGTCGCTGATCGTGCTCGACGTCGCCAATCGGGCGCGGGCGCTGCGGTTCGTGACCGGCGCCGGCGCCGCGCCGGTCGCCTCCTACGACGGCGTCCGGATCCTCGCCTACCGCTCGGGAGTTGAGGTCGCGTACGTCCGCCACGACCTGCTGGTCGGCCCAGACGCGGGCGTCCGCGCCGCGATCGCCGCCGGCACGGGTCGCGCGAGGTCGCTTGCGGCCGATCGCGCGTATCAGGCGGCTGCCGCCGGCGAGCCCGCGGGCCGCGTGCTCGACGCGTATGTGCCGGCCGCCGGTCTGCGGCGCATGCTCGAACCGCGCGGGGGCGTGATCGGCGCAATCGCCGGACTGCTCGACCGGCCGGCGCTCGAGGGCACGACGATCTCGGTTTCCGCGGACTCGGACGGGGCCGACGTGCGGATCCACTCGGCGCTCGGCCGCGGCGCGGCGCGCGGATCGAGGGCGAGCCAAGCCGGTCCGCTCTCGTTCACGCCGACGCTCCAGTCGGTGTTGCCCGCCGGGTCGATCCTGATGCTCGACGTCGACGGCCTGGACCGCGCGGCGCCGGTGCTGTTGCGCGCGGCCGCGACGGCCGGGTTTGCCGCGAATGTCGCGCCGCTTCTGGGCCGCCTCGGAGCCGCGCTCGCGGCTCAAGGCGTGAGCGTCCAAAAGATCACCTCGCTATTCCACGGGGAGACGGCGGTGGCGATCTCGCCCGGTCCGACGCCTTCGCTGCTGATCGTCGCCCGGACGTCAAATCAGGCCGCGACGCAAAGCGAGCTCGCGCAGATCGAGGCGCCGCTGACCGCGCTGTTCCCGGCGCCGAGCGCGGGTCCCGGACAGATCCCGGGGCTGAGCGACCAGCAGATCGGCGGGGTGACCGTGCACGAGCTCGGACTGGGCGCCGGCCTGCAGATCGACTACGCCGTGTTCGACGGGCTCGTGGTCGTATCCACCAGCGTCGCCGCGATCGACCAGGTCGTGAGCCGGAGCCATTCGCTCGCCGACGAGCGGGCCTACAACACGGTGCTCGCGGGCCGGCCGAGCGAGCTGTCCTCGGTACTCTTTACCGACTTCAGCCAGCTCCTGAGCCTCGGCGAGCAAACCGGACTGACGAACAGCGCGCGGTTGCGCGAGCTGCTCCCCGACCTCGAGAAGGTCCACTCGATCGGTTTGAGCTCCACGAGCGGGGAGAGCGACACCACGACGGAGCTACGCCTCGAGATCCCATGAAGATTCTTCCAGACAACGAGTACCTGTTCACGTCCGAGTCGGTGACCGAGGGGCACCCGGACAAGGTCGCCGATCAGATCTCCGACGGCGTGCTCGACGCGGTCATGCGCGACGACCCGGCCGGCCGGGTCGCCTGCGAGACGCTCGTGAACACAGGATTGGTGGTGGTCTCGGGGGAGATCACCACGACTACCTACGTGGACATACCGGATGTGGCGCGGGAGACGATCAAGCGGATCGGCTACACGAACGCGGAGTTCGGGTTCGATTACCACACGTGCGCGGTGATCAACGCGATCGACAAGCAGTCGCCGGACATCGCTCAGGGAGTCGACCGAGCGTTGGAGTCAAGGGTCGACCCTGGCGATGACGACGAGCTCGACATTGCCGGCGCCGGCGATCAGGGAATGATGTTCGGGTACGCGTCCAACGAGACCGAGGAGCTGATGCCGCTGCCGATCTCGCTGGCGCACAAGTTGGCCAAGCGCCTGGCGGACGTGCGGCGCGCGGAGATCCTGCCGTATCTGCGTCCGGACGGGAAGACGCAGGTGACGGTGCGGTACGTCGACGGGCGCCCGGTCGAGGTCGAGAAGCTGCTGATCTCGACCCAGCACCGTGACGGCGCCGAGTCGCTGCTCAAGGACGACCTGTGGGAGCACGTGATCGAGCCGGTGGTGCCCGAGGAGCTCTACGACGCGCGCAAGCTGCACAAGGCGCTGCTGGTGAATCCGACCGGCCGGTTCGTGATCGGCGGCCCGATGGGCGACTGCGGCCTGACCGGGCGCAAGATCATCGTCGACACGTACGGCGGCATGGCTCGCCACGGCGGCGGCGCGTTCTCCGGCAAGGATCCGTCGAAGGTCGACCGCAGCGCCGCCTACGCCGCCCGCTACGTCGCCAAGAACGTAGTGGCCGCTGGGCTCGCCGACCGCGCCGAGGTGCAGGTCGCGTACGCGATCGGCGTGGCGCATCCGGTGTCGGTGATGATCGAGACGTTCGGCACCGAGAAGGTCTCCCGGTCGAAGATCCTCGAGCTGATCGGCGACCACTTCGACCTGCGGCCGGGCGCTTTTCGCCAGTACCTGCGGCTGCATCGGCCGATCTACCAGAAGACGGCGGCGTACGGTCACTTCGGCCGCGAGGATCACGACTTCACGTGGGAACGGACCGACAAGGCGGCCGCTCTACGCGCCGCCGCCGGGCTCGACGCCGCCGCCGTCAGGGCGTAGGCGCCGCTGCCGTCAGGGCGTGGGCGCCGCTGCCGTCAGGGCGTGGGCGCCGCTGCCGTCAGGGCGTGGGCGCCGCTGCCGTCAGGGCGCCGCCGGCGCGTCTGGCGCGGGCCCCGACCGGCACCACCTGCAAAACGCCCGAAAACGCCCGCTCGCCCGACGACTCCTGGGACTATTCATCTCCCACATGCTTATGTCCCGGGCGAGCATTGAATCCGGGTGATTTTGGGCCTTGTACATGGGGGCCGGCCCCCGGGCGAGGCTGGCGACGGGGCATGGAGCCCGGCCCGGGGCAAGGAGGCTGGCGACTGCCGCGTGGGTCCGGCCCCCGGGCGAGGTTGGCGACTGCGGCCTGGGGCCGGACCCCGGACGAGGGTTCAGACCTGCGGGTGGGTCAGCCGCAGCTCGTGCAGCGCCCTGTCCACGGTACGGACGATCCGCGCCGGGTCGTCGACGCCCCGGAACTTGAAGTCGTAGGAGGCGCCGCCGGCGGTGTCGAAGTCGACGCTGCCGACTCGGAGCACCCGCTCGAGCAGCCGCTGGCGGGAGTTGACGTTCTGGACGCGCTCGAGCCGCGTCTCGTGCATCTCTCGCGAGATCAGGCCGGATCGGATCGTCAAGCGCCTGTTCGTGATCGTGTAAGTCGTGCTGATCCGCCTGATCAACCCCCAAAGCAGGACGATCAGGAAGATGACCAGCACGGCCGCACCCACCCAGCCGGACTGCACGCCGCCGTTGGCGATCCGCGTGACGACGCCGGCGATCACGCCCGCGACGATCGCCGCCAGCAGCCCCCTGACGTAGAACGCGAGCATCGAGCGCCACGACGGGTGGCCGTGGAAAAAGACCTCCTCACCGGGCTCCGGATCCACGAGCGCCAGGGTAGCGGCCGGGGCTCACGTCCCGGTAATCAGACCGACGACCGCGACCGCGCCGGCGAGCACCGCGAGTAGCCCCGCGAGCGGCGCCGGCTCGGTCGTGATCCGGCCCGATCGAGGAACCAGCGAGATCCACGCCACGACCGGCGCCCCGACGATCGCGCAGGCGCACGCCCAGCCGCGCCGACCGGCGCGCTCGGCGGCGACGGTTCCGCCGACACGCGAGAGCGCCTCGATCAAGATCGCGAGACCAAGCACGAGCTCGCCGGCGTGGAACGCGACCACGATCACGCCGAGGTAGATCTCGGCGATCAGCAGCGCCGCGAACGCCAGCCCCGCGAGCACCCCGAGCGCCTGGACAAACCCTCGGGGAACGGGCGTGCGCTCGACCTTGACCGGGGTCCACCGCGGCGTCGGTCGTTCCGGGGCCCCCGCGCTTTCGCCAATGAGCTCGCCTCCGGCGTCGCGAGCGCTGTCGTTGCGAGCGCTGTCGTTGCGAGCGCTGTCGTTGCGAGCGCTCTCGCGGGCGGGTGCCGGGGGGTCGTCCGCTCTCGCCGTTCGGTCCCCGCGGCCTCGCGGCAGCTGCTCGAGCTCGAAGAACTTCGCCGCGAGCGTCTCGCGCACAGCCTCGCGGTCGTTCCCGAGCGCCGCCGGATCGAGCGTCAGCAGGCCCAGACCGTGCGCCGGCACCTGCTCGCGGTAGAGCGCGTCGTACGGCCCCGGGCGCGACCGGCACATCACGACGAGGCGCGCCCGCGGATAGTACGAATCGACCGCGAGCCAATCACCGGTCTCGGCGGCCGGGGCGCGCAGCCACGTGAACATGTGGTGCCGGCGGCCAACTTCGCCCAGCAGCTGGTCGCACATCGACAGGATCGTGGGGGCGGGAAGGCCCAGCTCGGCGCGATCACCACGGCCGGGCACCGGCTCCCGCGTGGTCTCGGCGGGACTATCGGCCGTCATCCTCGTCGGACTTTACCCTCCGATCCTCTGATGCAAGCCAACTTGCCATGCACGCGTGGGCTGATCGCCCGGGTTGAGCCGCTGACGCTCACGAGAGCGGTCCGGGGCCCGTTCGATTACCGGCTGCGCCCCGAGCAGGCGGACGTGAAGGTGGGCGCGCTCTTACGGGTGCCGTTCGGCAGTCGAAAGACGCTCGGGGTCGTGCTGGAGCTGGCCACCGAATCCGCGTTGGCCCCCGAGCGCCTAGCCGAGCCCGATGCCGTCCTACCCCCGGGCGTCCCGGCCGACCTGGTCGAGCTCGCGGGCTGGATCGCCAACGAGTACTGCTCGACGCCGGCGCGGGCGCTGACGCTCGTGCTGCCGCCCGGGACCGCTGGCGGGGTGAGGCGCAAGCACGTGCTGGTAGCCGAGCTCACCGACGCTGGCGCCGATGCGCTCGAGGGAGGGGCTCCGCTGACCGAGCGCCAGCGAGTCGCGCTCGAGGCGCTGCTGCGCGACGGGCCGACGCCGACGGCAGCCCTCGGAACCCCCACGCTCCGGCGGCTCGAGGGCCGCGGGCTCGTGGAGGTGCGCTCGCGTGCCCAGGCGAGGCGCCCGGCCTCGGTTGCGATCGGGCGCCGGCTCGATGCCCCGCCGGAGCTGACGAGCGAACAGCGCACTGCCCTCGACGCCATCCTGGGCGCACTCGGCGCCGGGGACGGGATCCGCCGCGGCGAGTGGGCGGTTTCTCCTGCACGGCGTGACCGGCTCGGGCAAGACCGAGGTGTACCTGCGGGCGGTCGAGGCGGCGCTCGCGGCCGGGCGTGGAGCGATCGTGCTAGTCCCCGAGATCGGCCTCACGCCGCAGACCGTCGGACGGTTCCAGGCACGGTTCGGCGATGTGGTCGCGGTGCTCCACTCCGGGCTCGGTCAGGGCGAGCGGCACGACGAATGGCTCCGGCTTCGCTCGGGCGAGGCGCGCGTCTGCGTCGGGCCTCGCTCGGCGGTGTTCGCGCCACTTGCAGACATAGGCCTGATCGTCGTCGACGAGGAGCACGACGCCTCCTACAAGCACGAGGGAGACCCGCGCTACGACGCCCGGACCGTCGCGCTCCGCCGCGCCGAGCAGCACCACGCAGCCGTGCTCGCCGGGAGCGCGACCCCGCGCCCGGAGAGTGCGGTCGCGCTGACCCGCCTGCGGCTTCGGAGCCGGATCGACAGCCGGCCGCTTCCCGCAGTGGAGGTGCTCGACATGCGCGGCGTCCACCGTCCACTTCACCCCCGGACCCGGATGGCGCTGGCCGACGTGCGCAGTGCCGGCGCCAAGGCGATCGTCCTGCTCAACCGGCGGGGTTGGTCGAACTTCGTGTCCTGCCGCGGATGCGGGCAGCGTGTGGATGTGCCCGAACTGCGAGGTCGCGCTCGTGCTGCACCGAGCCTCCGGCCAGTTGTCGTGCCATCACTGCGGCCACCGCCGGCGCGCGCCGAGCCGCTGCGAGGCGTGCGGCTCGGTCGCGGTCGCGCGCCACGGCGCGGGCACCGAGAGCGTCGAGCAGCAGCTCCGCGAGGCGTTCGGCGCGGAGCTTCCGGTGTTCCGGCTCGACGCCGATGCCGCCGCCGGCAAGGACCGCCTGGCTCGGACGCTCGCGGCGTTCGAGGCGGTCCGCGCCGGCGTCCTCGTCGGGACCCAGATGGTCGCGAAAGGCCACGACTTCGCCGAGGTCGACGCTCGGCGTCGTGCTCGACGCCGACCAGACGCTGCGGTTCCCCGACTTCCGGGCCGAGGAGCGGACGTTCGCGCTGGTCACACAGCTCGCCGGGCGCGTCGGCCGCGGGGAGGACTCGGACGCACCCGCCCGGCCCGCCCGGGTGCTGGTTCAGACCTTGGCGCCGTCCGCCGAATCGATCGCGTTCGCGGCTCGCCACGACTCCGACGGTTTCCTCGAGCAGGAGCTCGGGCGGCGCAAGGCACTCGGTTATCCGCCGTACGGGTCGCTGATCCGGATCGTCTGCTCGGCCGCCGAAGCGCGGCGGAGGCGATCGCGGTGGCGACGCGGCTGCACGGTCTGATCGCGCCATCCGGAGGGACGGTGCTCGGACCGGCGCCGCTGTTCAGGCTCCGCGGTCGATCGCGCAGCCAGCTCGTGATCAAGTGCACGGAACGGGAGACCACGGTGCGCGCCGTCGGGGCCGCGGTCGACGAGTGCACGGCCGAGGCGGCGCGCCGCGGCGTGAACGTCAGCGTCGACGTCGACCCGCAGTGAGCGGAGTGAGAGCGCCCCCGTCTGCGCCTGTAGTACATCCGATCGGTCCGACGCACTAAGCTCATTCCGTGTCCGATTCGACCACTGAGACCACCCCCGAGGCGGCCCTCGAGGAAGACCTCGAGGCCGGCGCCGACGCCGAGCCCAGGGAGGCCGAACTCGACCCCGAGACCGCGGCGCGCCGGAAGGCGGCGCTGGCCCAGATCCGGCAGTTCGGCGACCCGGTGCTGCGCACCAAGGCGCGCCCGATCGAGCGGTTCGACGACGCCCTTCGCGAGGAGGTCCAGCGCATGGGTCAGCTCATGGACGACGCAATCGGGGTGGGGTTGGCGGCGACGCAGGTCGGCGTGGTGCACCGCCTGCTCGTCTACCGGATCGCGCAAGACGCGCAGCTCGCGGCGCTCGATCAATCCCGAGATCGAGTGGTCCGGTCGCGATACCGAGTCGATGGAGGAGGGGTGCCTGAGCCTTCCGCGCGTGCTCGTCGACGTCGACCGTCCGATCCATGTCCGCGTGCGTGCGCTCAACGAGTACGGCGAGCCGATCCTGATCGAAGCCTCCGGACTCGAGGCCCGCGTCATCCAGCACGAGATCGACCATCTCGACGGCGTGCTGATCCTCGACCGAACCTCGCGCGAGCAACGCAAGGAAGCGATGCGCAATCTGCGCGAGGCCGAGCAGGCTGCTTAGCGGCTCGCTTCGCTGCCGGAACCGCTGAGCCGGCGCGTGCGCACGGTCTACCTCGGAACCTCGGACTTCGCCGCGGTCGTACTGCGACGGCTAGCGGCGTCACGCACATCGTCCGGAGCTGGTCGTGACGCGTCCCGATCGCCCTCGGGGACGTGGCCGCAAGCTGTCACCGCCGCCGGTCGCCGAGGCCGCCCGCGAGCTCGGCATCGCGCTTTGACCAGCCCGCGTCGGTCAACGCTCCGGAGGCGATCGCCACGATCGCGCGGGCGCGTCCTGACGTGGTGTTGGTCTGCGCGTTCGGTGCGCTGATCACCGAGCCGCTGCTGTCCCGTTGGGAGATGCTGAACGTCCATCCGTCGCTGCTGCCACGGTGGCGAGGGGCCGCGCCGATCGAGCGGGCGATCATGAGCGGCGACGAGGTCACCGGCGTCTCGATCATGCGCGTCGGCGCGGGGTTCGACGACGGGCCGGTGTGCGCGCAGGCGAGCGAGCCGATCCGGCCCGACGACACCTACGGGACGCTCGCGGCTCGGCTCGAGGAGCTGGGAGCCGAGCTGCTCGTGCGGACGCTGGACGATCGGCCGCCGTGCTCCGAGCAGGACGAGGCGCTCGTCACCTACGCCGCCAAGATCAGCGCCCGCGGACCGTGAGCTCGACCCCTCGCGGCCCGCGGTGCAGCTCGAGCGCGTGGTGCGGGCGCTGACGCCGCAAATCGGGGTGTACGTGGTACTCGGGGACGGCTCGCGGCTCGGGCGTGAGCGCGGCTCGGGTGGCGGCCGGCGACGGCCAGCAGCCCGGCACCCCAGCGCCTCAGGGCACGGTTTCCTTCGACGGCCCGGTCCCGGTGCTCGGCACTGCCGACGGGCGCACTCGAGCTGCTCGAGGTGCAGCCGCCCGGGGGGCCGCTGGATGACCGGCGAGGACTACCTGCGCGGCCGCCGGAGGTAAGGGGTTTGCCGGCGGTCGGGAGCCAGAGCCGGGTGTCGCCTGCGCGGGCGTGCGCGCTGCGCGTCGTTCGCCGGGTGTTCGAGGAGGGCGCCTACGCGGATCGTGCGTTCACCGCGGAGGCGATCGCGCTGGAGCCCACGCGACCGGGCGCTGGCGATGGCGCTCGCCTACGGCACCGTCCAGCGCCGCGCGACGCTCGATCACGTGGCCGCGCAGCTGACCGACCGCCCCCTGAATCGGCTCGATCCGCCCGTGCTCGCGGGGCTTCGGCTGGGGCTGTTCGAGCTGCTGTACCTCGGGGGCGCGGCGGAGCACGCGGCGGTGAACGAGAACGTCGAGCTGGTCAAGCACGCGCGGCCACATGCGGCGGGCTTCGTCGAACGCAGTCCTCCGGCCGAGCGTCGCGGGAGGGTCCGGCCATCCTCGCGGGATTGGACGACCGAGTCCTCCGAAGCCGCCGCCGTTCTCCATTCCGTGCCCGGCTGGCTGGCCAGCCAGTGGTGGGAGGAGTTGGGCGCCGATGAGGCGAGAGCGCTGCTCCGAGTCGTCAACGAGCCGGCGGAGTCGGCGCTGCGGGTCAATCCGCTCGTCGCCACCATCGAAGAGGTCGCGGCGGCGCTGCCGGTGCCGAGCGGCGGCAACTGGCCTGTCCGAGGGGACACCTACCTCCAGCCTCTCCGAGGGTCTCGTGCTCGAGGGCCCGTTCGACGTCCAGGGGTCGGAGCTGTGGCGGTCCGGCGCGGTGCAGCCGCAGTCGCGCGCGTCGATGCTCGTGTCGCGGATGCTCGGGCCGCAACCCGGGGAGCGGGTGCTCGATCTATGTGCGGCTCCCGGCGGCAAGACCACGCATCTGGCCGCGCTGATGGGGAATGCCGGCGAGATCATCGCGGTCGAGCGCCACCCGGGCCGGGCCTCCGCGCTCGAGCGGACGGTGGCGCGGATGAAAGCGTCGTGCGTGCGGGTTGAGGTCGCCGATGCGGCAATCGCCAGGGCCGACGGGGCGTTCGACAGAATTCTGGTCGACCCTCCCTGCAGCGGGCTCGGGACGCTCCAGTCGAGGCCGGACCTGCGCTGGCGGGCGCGCCCGGAGGCGATCGCCGAGCTCGCGGCGCTCCAGGCCCGGATCTTGGCCGCGGGCGCGCACGCGCTCGCGCCCGGCGGGACGCTCGTGTACTCGGTCTGCACGATCTCGCGCGCCGAGAGCGAGAAGGTGGTCGAGGCTTTCCTCGAGCGAGCACGGCGATTTTGCGCTCGACGAGCACGTCCAGTTGCTGCCGCACCGCGATCGAACCGACGGCTTCTTCATCGCCCGCCTTCGCCGTCGCCGGATGAGCGGGAGATGCTCACAAACGTTGAGCCGCCCGACGGCCCGTTAACCTGTGTGATTACCGTGACCGATCCGATGCCAAAGCTCGGTCCGGAGTGCCCGGGGTGCGGCGAGCCCTGGCTTCGCCCGACCGCGGCACCCGGGCGCTATCGATGCGTCTATTGCCTGCAGCGCTACGAGCTCGTCTCGGTGTGCCCGAACTGCGGGGAGCACTCGACGATCGTGCGCATGTCGAGCACCGCCATCGTCGCCTGCAACCACTGTCACGGCAGCATGCTCCGGGCGGTCTAGGCTCGATGACGATCGCAAGCGGACGAGCGCTCGACCGCGACCCTGCGCCTGCTTCGCGAGCGCCGGATCGCGCCGTCGATCCTGTCGGCGGATTTCGCGCGCCTGGGTGAGCAGGTGCAGGAGGTGCTCGACGCCGGCGCGAAAGTCATCCACGTCGACGTCATGGACGGTCACTTCGTGCCTCCGATCACGTTCGGCGCGATCATCGTCGACGCGATCGCCGAGCGGGTGCACGGCGCCGGTGGGATCCTCGACGTCCACCTGATGATCGAGCGCCCCGAGCGTTACATCGGCGACATCGCCAAGGCCGGCGCCGACAGCATCACGGTCCACGTCGAGGCCACGCCGCACCTGCACTACACGCTGAACGCGATTCGCGAGTTGGGGTGCGCGGCCAGCGCGGCGATCAATCCCGGCACGCCGGCGGAAAGCCTCGGCGAGATCTCGCACGAGCTGCTCGACATGGCCCTGTGCATGAGCGTGAACCCCGGATGGGGCAACCAGCAGTTCATCCCGTGGTCGCTCGACAAGCTCGCGCGGATGCGCGCCGCGCTCCCGGATCACGTGGCGCTCGAGGTCGACGGGGGCGTCCACGAGGGCACCGCCGGGCCGTGCGTCGAGGCCGGCGCGAACCTGCTCGTGACCGGCTCCGCGGTGTTCGGCTCGTCCGATCCCGCCGCCGCATACGCCGCGATCGCCGCGCGCCGCGGGCGTCGTCTGACGGCACGCGTTCCTCATCGCATCAAGTCCGATCCGCCGCTAGCCTGACGATGATGCGGTTTGGGAGTTTTCGGTCGGTTCTTACCGTGCTGTTCGCGGTCGCTCTGTGCGCCGGGTGCGGCTCGAGCGACTCTTCGAAGATCAGCGCGAGCAACTACGTCAAGTCGGTGTGCTCGGCGATCTCGCCGCTCGAAAAGGACGTCGTGACCCGGAGCAGCGCGCTCAACAACACGACCGCCGCGAACGCCACCGAGGCCAAGAAGACCCTCCAGGGCTTCCTGACCGCGGTCGAACAGGACTCCGCCCAGGCTCTGTCCAAGATCCAGTCCGCCGGCACCCCCGACATCTCGAACGGCAAGGCCGTGGCGGGAACGATCGTCAAGGCGTTCGCCGAGCTGCGTGACGCGATGAAGGTCGCGCTGAACAAGTCGAACTCGCTGCCGACCGACTCACCGACCGCGTTCAAGACCGCGGCGCAGGCGCTCGGCGCGAGCGTCCGCGGCTCGCTCAACAACATCGACTCGAGTGGGCTCAGCAACCACGACCTCGAGAAGGCCGCGGCGAGTCAGACCGCCTGCAAGAGCCTCAGCAACGGCTGAGCAGCGGGGTCCGCGCGCGCCGAGGACCGGCGGCAACGAAGGGGGCGCCTCAGCCGGAACGCGCGCTTGACGCGGTTGCCGGCGCGGACGCGGGCGCGGCCCCGCGCCGGTAGACCGCCCACAGCAGGCCGCACAGGATCAACGCGGCGGTGAAGTAGGAAACCTCGACCCGGGTCACCTGGTTGCTGATCGCCTCCGACAGCATGAACGCGACGAACAGCGCCGCCGAGGACAGCCAGGCGACGGCGGCGAGCGGGGCCCTGCCGCGGGCCAGCGCGGCTTGGTTGAGCGTGCCCGCGGTGAGGTGGAGGCCCATCCCGACGCCGACGAGCGCCAGGCCGAGCCTCCCGTAGTGGAATCCCTTGTCTCCCAGGAGCGCGGTCATGACGGCCGGTCCGATCGCGAGCAGCCCGATCGCAACCGCGCCGGCGAAGGCCGCGATCACCTTGATCGTGGTCTTGATCGCCTGGTGGAACTCCGCCGCCGATTCGCGGGCCTCGAGACTCGCGAGGTGGGGGAGGATCGACGTCTGGATCGCCTGGAACAGCTGGAGCGGCGCCCGCACGATCAGCAGCACGTTGAACACGAACCCCGTGATCCCGACGGTCAATCCCGCCTTGCTTCCGGCGTTGGCGGCGACGATCAGGACGCCGGCGTTCATCAGCGTCTGCTCGGCGAGCATGATCCCGACCACCGAGACCGCGAACCCGGTTCCGCCCTTGAGATTGAGATCGGCGGCGGCTTCCTCGATCTCGGCGTGTGCGGGTCCCTCGCGCGCGGCGTCGGCGACGGGCACGCCTGCGGGAGCCGCGACGCGAAGGCGGGAGAACGCAAACGGGATCACGCACAGGGACGCGAACGGCGCCACCGCCATGCCGAGCCCGACCGCCGCCTGACCGGACGCGATACCAACCGCGACCGCGAGCGCGAACATGAACCGCGAGGTCGATTCGAGGAACACCAGGCCGCCGTAGAGCGCGAACCGCTGGTGGCCGGCGAGCCAGCCCCGGGCGAAGTAGCTGCCGGCGTACGCGAGCACGCCGATCACCAGGATCCAGTAGAGCGCGCTCGAGCCGTCGAATATCCCCTGCTCGATCTTCGTTCGAAGCGCCAGCGCGACGATCAGGAACAGCGTCGCGAAGCTGAATTGGATCAGCGCCGGGATCCGGAGCGGATGGCCGTGGAGGCCCCGGGCGCGGCGGTCGGCGATCGTCCGCGAGAGCAGTTGCTCGATCGGCCGGTAGATCACCGACAGGATCACGAACATGATCGCCCAGCAGAGTGAGATCCGGCTGTACGAGGCCGGGTCGAGCGCGTGGCTCGCAAGCGCGAGGTAGAGGAACGTGAAGATGCCGGTGGACGCGATCCCGATCGACAGGATCCGGGCGCCCGATCCGTAAGAGGGCTGCGCCGATTCTTCTGGCATGACGGTCTGCGCCGGCGCGCCCACCCCGTTCGTGGCCGGTGGCGCGGGGGCGGTTGTCGTGTCGTGCGGCGGCGTCATGTCGGCGTCATCGGACACGCACGAGGAGCATCGTCCACGGAAACGGCGAGCACGCCTCGGCTACGTCGCCGTGGCGGGCCGCCATCTGTACGAAGCTTCCTTTCGACCAGTGATTGACGTGGCCCGGCGTGTTGCCCAGATCGCGCACATACGCGCCCCGAGCCACGTTCAGCGCCCGCCACAGCGGCTCGCGCGGGACCGACACGAGCAGGTGCCGTGCGGCCACGCGCGCCATCTCGGCGAGCGTGCGCTCGGGGTCGGGCACGTGCTCGAGCACTTCGATCGCGGCGGCGAGATCGAACGAGGCGTCCGGGAACGGCAGATCCTGCAGCTCCCCCGCGGTCATGCCCCGGAACTCGAGGTTCGAACGCGCGCGCGTGCTCCACTCCGTCTCGAGCTTCGGGTCGGCCAGGTCGATTCCGAGCACCGGTCCGTTGCCAAGCGCCTGCGCCCACTTGTAGGTCAGGACGCCCTCGCCGCACCCCACATCGAGCACCGACTCGGGAGCGGCGCGCGTGAACAACCGCTGAAGCGTCCCTTCGAATCCCGACATCAGGCGACGCACGACCGGGTTCGTCGAGCCGTACTTGTCGAACGTGTTCCCGGTCGGGACGTCGATGGAATCGTCGCCGGCGGTGGCGAGCGCCGGAGTGCGACTCATACTTCGAGCGCCCTGCGGTCCGGGGCGTCCGTACCGGTCTGGCCGTTGCTCGTCGGCGGCGGCTTCGCGCTGGCGTCCTCGCTGTTCTCGGCCGGCGGCGCGCCCCGCTCGTAGTGGGATGGCTTGACTCCCAACTGCAGCTCGATCCGGCGGACCCGCTCGAACGTTCGCTGCGACAGCGTCCGCTGCGCGTCGAGCAGATCACCGATCACGCCGAGCGCGCCGAGCAGCATCGCGGCGTTGAAGAGCACGCCGCCGGCGATCAGCTCCTGGACGTGGCGGGTGCCGGCGTCGGGATGCTGGACGAAGAAGACCAGGAAGCGGACGAAGATCGCCATCGCGGCCACGCCGAGGATCAGCGCGCCGGTCCAGAACACCCGGAGCGGCTGGTACTGGGAGTACACGCGGAAGATCGACAGCGCGTTCCGGCGCACGTACGCGGCGGTCGAGGGGAACAGGCGCGACTGCCGCGTCTTCGGATTGGTCCGGATCGGAACGTGATCGACCGCGACCTGGAGCCGCCCGGCCTGGATGATCGTCTCGAGCGTGTAGGTGAACTTCGACACCGCCTGCACCTGGAGGGCCGCCTCGCGGTTGTAGGCGCGGAACCCGGAGGTGGTGTCGGGGATCTCGGTCGAGGACGCAT
This sequence comes from uncultured Solirubrobacterales bacterium, assembly GCA_963849675.1. GTDB lineage: Bacteria > Actinomycetota > Thermoleophilia > Solirubrobacterales > Solirubrobacteraceae > Palsa-465. The sequence goes on from CAWKIW010000004.1 coordinate 1,161,868, forward strand.
GGCGCACGACCCACGAGCCCAGCCGCTGGAGCAGCTTCTTGGGCGCCGAGAAGTGCTCGATCGTCCCCACCTGCCGGTCGCCGATGACCATGTCCGCCTCGCCCCGCAAGATCGGCGCCACTAGCTTCGGGATGTCCGATCCCTCGTACTGGTTGTCGGCGTCGGTGTTGACGATCACGTCCGCGCCGAGCTTCAGGCCTGCATCGAGCCCGGCCTGGAAGGCCGCTGCCAGGCCCTTGTTGTTCGTCAGCCGGACGATGTGGTCGACGCCGCTTTCCCGGGCCACCTCGATCGTGCGATCGGTCGACCCGTCGTCGATGATCAGCCACTCGACCGTGTCGAACCCGGCGATCTGCCGGGGCAGGTGGCTGAGCGTCAGCGGAAGCTGGTCCTCCTCGTTGAAACAGGGAACTTGGATGATGAGCTTCATTAGCGAAGAGCCGGGCTGTGATTTCTAGAACGAGCAGTCCGGCTGAATGGAGCGCGGTACGCCCCTACGGCTGGTCAGACAAAGGTAGCGAGAGGGGCGCCCGAGAACCGCCGCCGCATGTCGGTCAACTGCCCTTATTCTCCAGGGTTCCGCCATGTCCTCGCCCACCGACATCGATCGCCGCCATCTTGCCCGCGCGATCGAGCTGGCGGAGGGCGGCCGCGGACGGGTGAGCCCGAATCCTCTCGTCGGCGCGGTCATCGGGCGTCACGACGAAGTTCTCGGCGAGGGCTTCCACGAGGCGGTCGGATCTCCCCACGCCGAGATCGAGGCGATCCGCGCCGCCGGGGACCGCGATCTAGGTGGCGCCACCCTGTATGTGTCGCTCGAGCCCTGTTGCCACCAGGGCCGAACGCCGCCGTGCACGGACGCGATCCGGGAGGCGGGCATCGCCCGGCTGGTCGTGGCCTCAGACGATCCGAGCGAGCACGCCTCGGGCCGCGGCCTGGGCATCCTGCGCGACGAGGGCGTCGAGGTCGTGGTCGCCGACGGCGAGCTCGCCGTCCGCGCCCGCCTGCTCAACCAGTCGTTCCGCAAGCATGCCCGCACGGGGCGGCCGTGGGTGCTGTTCAAGTCCGCGATGTCGCTCGACGGCAAGGTGGCCACGCACGGCGGCGACTCCAAGTGGATCTCCGGCGAAAAGAGCCGCCAGCTGGCCCACCGGTGGCGGTCGCAATGCGATGCCGTCGCCGTCGGGATCGGTACCGCGCTTGCCGACGATCCCCTCCTGACCGCGCGGATCGAAGGCGTGGCGCGCCAGCCGCGCCGGGTCGTGTTCGATTCGCTCGCGCGCCTCCCCGCGGAGTCCAAGCTGGTTCACGGCGCCCACGAGGTCCCGCTCACCGTGGTCGTCTCGCGCGCCGCCCCGCGGGCCGCCACCGATGCGCTCGCCGCCCACGGCGCGGACGTGATCGTCGCGACCGGTCAGAACGAGCCGGCCCGGGTACGTTCGGCGCTCGACCAGCTCGGCGCCGACGGCATCGGGTCGATCCTTCTCGAGGGCGGACCTCATCTGGCCGGCGCGTTCATGGACGCCGGCGAGGTCGACGAGATGCGCCTGTTCCTGGCACCGATGGTGCTCGGCGGCCGGACCGCGCGCGACCCGCTCGAGGGCGAGGGCGTCGACGCGATCGCGGACGCGCCACGCGCGCTGACGCTCGACTGCGAACGGGTCGGCGAAGACCTGCTCGTGTCCGCGCGCATCAAGGAGTGGTAGCTCCGGCGATGTTCACGGGCCTCGTGCAGGGGATCGGCTCGGTCGCGGCGATCGAGCGATCGGGCGACGGCGCGCGCATCACGATCGCGACGCCTCTCTCCTCGGAGCTGCGCGCCGGTGACTCGATCGCGATCAACGGTGTGTGCTTGACGGCGGTCACGCTTCGCGATGACTCGTTCGCGGTCGACGCGATGAACGAGACGCTGGCGCGCACTTCGCTGGGCGATCTGGCCCAGGGTGCCGGCGTCAACGTCGAGCTCGCTCTACGCGCCAGCGACCGTCTCGGCGGCCACGTGGTGCAAGGCCACGTCGACGGCCTCGGCGAGGTCGTCGAGCAGCACGGCGACGGGTTCGCGCGGCGAGTCCGCATCGGGGCCTCGCCCGACGTGCTGCGCTACGTGGTCGAAAAGGGCTCGATCGCCGTCGACGGCGTTTCGCTGACCGTCACAGAGGTGGATGATCGATCGTTTACCGTCTCTCTCATCCCCGAGACGCTGCAACGCACGAACCTCGGGGGAATCGATGCGGGCAGGCGAGTCAACTTGGAGGTCGACGTGCTCGCGAAATACGTGGAGAAGTTGATGGTGAAGGCCTGATGAGCTCGGTCCAGACGCCGTTCGCGACGATCGAGGAAGCGATCGAGGACATCCGCCAGGGCAAGATGGTGGTCGTCGTCGACGACGAGAACCGCGAGAACGAGGGCGACCTGACGATGGCCGCCCAGTTCGTGACGCCGGAGGCGATCAACTTCATGGCCAAGGAGGGGCGGGGACTGATCTGCCTCTCGCTCACTCCGGAGCGCTGCGACGAGCTCGGGCTCGACCTGATGGCGGCCAAGAACGAGTCGGCATTCGAGACCGCGTTCACGATCTCGATCGAGGCGCGTTCGGGCGTCAGCACGGGCATCTCTGCGGCCGACCGCGCGCGCACGATCCAGGTGGCGATCGATCCGAAGACCAGCCCGCGCGAGCTCGTCCAGCCGGGTCACGTGTTCCCGCTGAAGGCCAAGCCGGGCGGCGTGCTCGAGCGCGTCGGACAGACCGAGGCGGCCGTCGACCTCGCGCGGCTCGCCGGCCTGATCCCGGCCGGCGTGATCTGCGAGATCATGAACGACGACGGCACGATGGCGCGGGTGAGCGACCTCGAGCCATTCTGCGCGGACCACGGCCTCAAGATGGTCACCGTCGCGGACCTCGTCGCCTACCGGCGCCGGCACGAGAAGCTGGTCGAACGTGTCGTGTCGACGAAGCTGCCGACGGGGTTCGGCGAGTTCGTGGCGGTCGGTTACCGCTCGCTGGTCGACAACAAGCACCACGTCGCGCTCGTCAAGGGCGACGTCGACGGGCGGGAGGACGTGCTCGTCCGCGTTCACTCGGAGTGCCTGACCGGCGACGTGTTCCACTCGCTGCGATGCGATTGCGGCGAGCAGCTCGAGTCGGCGCTGTCGATGATCGAGGAGGAGGGGGTCGGCGTGCTCCTCTACCTGAGCCAGGAGGGACGGGGAATTGGGCTGCTGAACAAGCTGCGCGCCTACAAGCTCCAGGAGGAGGGCTTCGACACGGTCGACGCCAACCTCAAGCTCGGCCTTCCGGCGGACCTGCGCGACTACGGGATCGGGGCCCAGATCCTCGTCGACCTCGGGCTCACGAGCATCCGGATCCTGACGAACAACCCCAAGAAGATCTCTGGGCTGGCCGGTTACGGGCTGTCGGTCACCGACCAGATCCCGATCGAGCACGTCCCGAACCCCCACAACGAGGCCTACCTACGCGCCAAGCGCGAGCGGCTCGGCCACACCCTCCATCACCAGGGGCTCGCGCTCGACGAGGAGATGCTGCACGACGAAGTCGAGCACGACCGCGTTCGCCGGCAGTCGGACCGGTCACAGGAATGAGCGAGCCGGGCGGCGGGCGTGTAGCGCTGTGCGTCGCGCGCTTCTACTCGGAGCTGGCCGACAAACTCGAGTCCGGCGCGCGTCAGGCGCTCGACGAGGCCGGGCTGGCCGACGTCGACCGGTTCGAGGTCCCCGGCGCGTTCGAGCTACCGGTGATCGCCAAGTACGCGGCGCAGTCAGGTCGCTATCGCGCGATCGTGTGCCTTGGAGCGGTGATCCGGGGCGAGACCGACCACTACGACTACGTTTGCGCTGAGGCGGCGCGCGGGATCCAAGCGGTGCAGCTCGAGACCGGCGTGCCGTGCGGCTTCGGGGTGCTGACCGTCGACACGATGGCCCAGGCGCTCGACCGGGTGTCGGGCGGGTCCAAACGCGACACCGGCCGCCACGCCGCTGAGGCGGCGCTCGCGTCGCTGGCCGTCAAAGACGAGCTCGCTTGGGAAGAAACTCGGACTATGTCCGAGAAACCTCTCAACTCCGCATGAGGCTGAGCTAGTCGCCCTGGGAGTTGCCGTTCTGGCCGGGCGGCTGCGGTCCGGGTCCCGGGCCTCCGCCGGGCGGACCGACCCCGACGCCTCCGTGACCGTGACCGTGTCGGTGCCCTGGTGGCGTGGCGCCGGCGCCACCGCTCTGGACGTTCTGCCCGAGCGCGACCAACGCGAGCTGCAGCTCCTGCCTGACCGCACCGGTCTGATTCGGAATCTGGAGGCGCTGGTAGAGGACCTTGACCGCGTCTTTCGGGTCGCCGGCGAGCAGCAGCGTCCGACCGTAGTCGTACAGCGCGTAGGCGTAGCTGAGGCTGCCCGGACTGGCGGTGGTTATGGCCTGGCGGAGCACCGGCAGCGCGGCGCTGTAGTTGCCGTCGACCATCAGCTGATGCCCGCGTGCCTCTAGCGTCTCGGCGGTCGGTGGAGGCGTGGTCGCCGCGGCCGGCGTGGCGGTGACCGTCTGAGTCTGGGTCGTGTGCGGCTTCGGCGCGGCCGGTTTCGCCGGCGCCGGTCGATGCCTGCGAGTGGCCGCGGACGCCTGCCGCTGGACGCTCGCCGATCGCTGCGGCGAGCGTCCACCACTTCCGATCGTGCCCGCGATCGCGACCGCGGCGATCGCTCCGAGGATGAGCGCTGCGAGTGCCACGATCCTCCCGCGACGACGCCCTCGGGGGCGCGTGGGCGCCGGCGCGCGCGCGCCGGTCCGCGACGGCGTGCGCCGCGCCGCGGTCGGCTGGCGCGAACTCTTCGTTTGCCGCGAAGCATTTGGTTGCCGCGAACCCGTCGGATGCGACCCGCGGGCGGGGCGGGCGATCGCCGCGGCGGCGATTCGGTGGTGGGCCTTGGTCGTGGCCTCCGTGAGCGCCGTCTCGAGCGCCTGAGCGAAGTCCTGCGCGGTTGGCCACCGCTGCTCGGGGCGCTTGGCCATGCCACGTGCCAGCACGGCGTCCACCGACTCGGGCAAGGTGCGGTTGAGCAGGCTCGCCGCGGGAGGCTCCACCTCGATGTGCTGGCGCGCCTGTGCGGCGAAATGCTGTGCGGTGAACGGCCGCTCCCCGACCAAGAGCTCGAACGCCGCCACCGCGAGCGAGTACCGGTCGCTGGCAGGCGTGGCGGGTTGCCCGAGCGCCCGCTCGGGGGCGAGATACGAAGCCGTGCCGAGCACTTCGCCAGTGCCGGTGATCGTGTCCTCGGCGCCGAGCCGGGCGATTCCGAAGTCCGCCACGTGCAGGGTGCGCGCCCGGTCGAGCAGCAGGTTGGCGGGTTTGATGTCGCGATGCAGAACGCCACGGCTGTGGGCGAAATCAAGCGCGGATGCCGCCTCCCCGATCCAATTGACGGCGTGCACCCGCCGGACCGAGTCGACCCGGAGCGCGTCGGCGACCGTCCCGCCGGCGAGGAACTCCATGACGATGAACGCGCGTCCGTCGGCGTCGGTCTCGCCGACGTCGTAGATCATCACCACGTTGGGGTGACCGGATAGACGAGCCGCCGCGCGCGCCTCGCGCAGGAAGCGCGCGTTTGCGTCCTCGTCGTCGGCATACCGCTCCGCGAGCAGCTTGATCGCTACGTTGCGGCCGAGCGCGCGGTCGCGGGCGCACCACACGGAAGCCATTCCGCCGCTGGCGATGTGACGGACCGCGGCGTATCGCTCCGGAAGCCCCAAGTCCTTCCGAACGCGCGCGTCCGGCTGGGATTGATTACCCATCGAAACGCCTCATTACCCGGCACCAAAGAATACGAACCTTGCCGGAGCGTGTCTGTTAGGGGTCATGCAAGGCCGAAATCTCCGGCACTCTCGGGGAAGGCGAAGCAGTCGCGACGGACCACCCGCGCGCTTTTGAGGCGGTCGCTGAAGCTATACTTCGCCCGCGATGGCCAAGGTATGCCACGTATGTAGGAAGGGCCCCGCTTTCGGGAACTCCCGCAGCCACTCGATGGTCGCCACCAGGCGGCGCTTCGATCCCAACCTCCAGCGGGTGCGGATCGACGACAACGGGACGCCGCGGCGGGTCTACGTGTGCACCCGGTGTCTGAAGGCCGGCAAGGTCGCCAAAGCCAAGTAATTGACGCGGCTGCGCCCGGGCGAACCGCAGCCTTGACGGCGCCCAATTGAAGCCCGAATTACATCCAGGAGGGTCGCCGCAGCCCGGCACTGATCCGGGGTCGGATGCCAGCCTCCTTCGCTTCCGAGCGGTGCTCCAGGCGGGACTGGCCGCGCTCGAGGCACGCCGGGAAGAGATCAACGAGATCAACGTGTTCCCGGTCGCCGACGGCGATACCGGCGACAACATGGTGCTCACGCTGCGCGCGGTTCTCGACGAGCTCGACCGCCTCGCGATGGCCCCTCGGGAAGGGACGATCGAGCGCGTCGGCCGCGACGAGATCGTCGCCTCGGTCGCGCGCGCCGCGCTGTTGGGCGCACGGGGGAGCTCGGGGGTGATCCTGTCCCAGCTGATCCGGGGCGCCGCCGAGGAGCTCGCGAGCCGGCCCGGTGAGCTCGTCGACCCGGTCTTGATCAGCGCGGCCCTGGCGCGCGCCGCCGACCAGGCGTACGGGTCGGTTCGCGAGCCGGTCGAGGGCACGATCCTGACCGTGATGCGAGAGATGGCGGTGCAGGTTGCCTCCGAGGCGGCCCGGATGCCCGACGCCCGGCTCGCCGCGGACGCGAGCGCCGAGGAGCAGAACATGGCGATCGCGAGGGTGATCGTGCGCGCGCTCGAAGCGGGCGAGAGCTCGGTGGAGCGTGGCCCCGAGCTGTTGCCGGCGTTGCGCGAAGCCGGCGTCGTCGACGCCGGCGGCTACGCCGTCACGGTGTTCGTCGCGGGCATCATCGGCGCGCTTGCGGGAACGGAACCGCCGGCGCCCGAGCACCGCGCCGGCGCACGGGTGACACATCCCCAGCATTCGTCGTCGACATACCGTTACTGCGCGAGCTTCGCGGTTACCGGCATCGACCTCGAGCCGCGGCGGTTCGCGCCCGCGCTCGAGCGGCTTGGCGACTCGCTGCTGATCGTCGGCGACCAGGCCACGCTGAAGGTCCACATCCACACCGATGATCCCGACGCGGTCACCGCGGTGGTCGCGTCCGACGGAGCGGTCTCGCATCTCGACGTCGCCGACATGCGCGCGCAGGTCTCGGGGCGCGGCGAGCGCCTCCCCTCGGCCGAGCCCGTGTTGTGCGGCGCGGTGGCGGTTGCCAGCGGAGCCGGGATGCGGTCGCTGTTCGAGAGCCTCGGCGTGCAGGCGCTCGATGGCGGTCCGTCGCTCGCGCCCTCGAGCTACGACCTACTGGCGGCGATTCACGCGATCGGGGCGGAGCAGGTCGTGGTGCTGCCCAACAGCCCGAACGCGTTCGAGGCCGCGCGCCGCGCGGCCCAGCTGTCGGACAAGTCGGTCTGCGTCGTCCCGTCCCTGTCGCCCCAGGCCGGCCTCGCGGCCGCGGTAGCGCTCGACCCGGCCAGCAACTCGGGGCAGAACGCGGCGGCGATGACCAGGGCGCTCGAGCACGTTCGCACGGGCGCGGTCGCGCCCGCGATGCTGGACGACGCTCAGGGCCGGTTCCGCGCCGGCGATGCGGTCGGGTTCGTCGAGGAGGAGATCGTCGCCTGGGGGCGGCCCCGGGAGGCGCTCAGAGAGGTGCTCGAGCGGCTCGCGCACGACGCCGAGCTGATCACCTGCTTGCGGGGAGCCGAAGCACCGTTGGACGATGGGACCGTCCAGGCGCTGGCTCACGGTGACGTCGAGTTCGAGCTGTCTGACGGGGGTCAGCAGGGCCAGTGGTGGCTGCTGGCGGCTGAATAGCGAGCCGTCCGCGCGGACGTGGCCAAGTCCGGCCGGGCGTGAGCAGGTCCGCCGGGCCGGTCATCATCTGCCTCGCAGGTGTCCATAACCGCCTTCGCCACGTCCGATCCGCTCGAGCAGTCCCAGCTCGAGGGTGCGCCCGTACGCTACCCACGGCCCTCCCGGCTGCAGGCCGAGCTGAAGTTCGACGGGGCGAAGATGCAGCGGGCGGCCGAGACGCTCGGGCTCGCGACGGTCGGGGACCTGCTGCTGCATCTGCCGCGGGATCGGCGCGAGGCCCGCGCGGTCGCGGAGCTCCTCCCGGGCGACAACGCGACCGTCGTCGTCCAGGTCAGGAGCATCTCCTCGCGGTCGGTCCGCCGGCGCGGGATGCGACCGCTCGTCGAGGCGACCGTCGGCGACGACAGCGGTGTGATGAAGGCGACGTTCTTCAACCAGCCGTGGCTCGAGCAGCGTTATCCGGTCGGGACGCGGCTGGCGCTGCACGGCAAGTTCGAGGGGCGGCGGGCGAGGGGGGCGGGCGGCCAGTTCCGCGTGCAGGCACACGCGCGGACCGCAGAAGCGGTCGGGGGCGACGGGACCGTCGCGCATTACCCGGCCACCGAGGGCCTGACCTCGACCCAGATCCTGGCGCTCGTGCGCGAGCACCGGGGGGCGCTCGAGGACTTCGTGGAGCCGCTGCCGGCCGGCGTCCGGACTCGGGAGCGGTTGCCCGAACGAGCGGCGGCGCTGGCCGAGGCGCACTTCGGAGAATCCGCGGCGGGCATCGAGGCGGCGCGCCGACGGCTGGCTTTCGACGAGTTATTGCTCGCACAACTGGCGCTCCGACGCCGGCGGCTTCGCAGGCGCGCACTCAGCACCGCGCCTGTCATGCACGGCGATCGTGACCTGACCGCCAGGTGGCTGTCCGAGATGTTGCCGTTCGCGTTGACCGGCGACCAGCAGCGTGCGCTCGAGGCGATCGATCAGGACCTGGCGCGTCCGCAGCCGATGCAGCGCCTGTTGATGGGCGAGGTCGGCTCCGGGAAGACCGTGGTGGCGCTGTACGCGCTCCTGCGAGCGGTTGAGCACGGCTATCAGGGCGCGCTGATGGCGCCCACGGAGACTCTGGCCGAGCAGCACTTCGCGACGATCCAATCGTTGATGCCCGGTTCGGTGGTACCGCAGGCTCTGTTGACCGGCTCGACCCCGGGCCGCCGGCGCGCGGACCTGCTCGGGAAGCTCGAGTCCGGCGAGCTCTCGCTGATCGTGGGCACGCATGCGTTGATCGAGGACTCGGTGCGGTTCGCCCGGTTGGGCGTCGCGGTGGTCGACGAGCAGCACCGGTTTGGCGTTCGGCAGCGGGCCGCGCTCGACGCGAAAGCGTCTGGCGACTCGGGAGACGGGCGGCCGCACGTGCTGCACATGACCGCGACGCCGATCCCGCGGACGCTCGCGCTGGCCTCCTATGGCGACCTCGATTTCACGCTGCTTCGCGAGTTGCCGGCAGGGCGACGCCCGATCAAGACGTTCGTCTGCTCGACCGAGCGCGAGCGGGAGCGCGCTTACGAGCGGATCCGCTCCGAGTTGAGCGCTGGGCGACAGGCATTTGTCGTGTGTCCACTCGTGTCGGAGTCCGAGTTGCTCCAGGCTCGGGCGGCCACGGCGGAGTTCGAGCGGCTGCGCAACGGCGAGCTGCGGGACTTCGGCGTCGCGCTGCTCCACGGGCAGATGGCTGCCGGAGCCAAACAGGCCGCGATGAACGCGTTTGCGACGCGGGAAGCGGAGGTGCTGGTCGCCACCTCGGTGATCGAGGTAGGGATCGACGTCCCAAATGCCACCGTGATGCTGGTCGAGGACGCGGATCGATACGGAATCTCCCAGCTGCATCAGCTGCGCGGCCGCATCGGCCGGGGCGCCCACGATTCGATCTGCCTGTTGTTCGGCTCGAAGGACTCTTTGCGGCTTCGGGCGCTTGCGGGTCATACGGACGGGTTCAGGCTCGCGGAGATCGATCTCGAGCTTCGCGGCGAGGGCGAGCTGGTCGGCACGCGCCAGCATGGGGAGGCGCAGTTCCAGGTGGCCGAGCTACCGCGCGACGCTGCGCTGCTCGAGCGGGCACGTGAATACGCCGAGGAGGTCGTGGCCGTCGACCCGGAGCTCGAGGCGCCGGACCACGCGCTGCTCGCGCACGACCTGGTGGCGGCGTTCGGGGCGGAGGCGCTCGCGCCGATCCGGGCGTGAGGGTCGTCGCCGGCGCGTTCGGCGGGCATCGCCTCGTCGCGCCACGGGGTCGTTCGACACGGCCGACTTCCGATCGCGTGCGCGAGGCGCTGTTCTCGATCTTGGCGGGCTCGGGCTCGCTCGAGGGTGCGGAGGTGCTCGATCTGTTCGCGGGGTCGGGAGCGCTGGCGATCGAGGCGCTCTCGCGGGGGGCGGCCGGAGCGGTGCTCGTCGACTCCTCGGCGGCCGCGGTGGCCGCGATCCGGCGGAACCTGTCGGCGGTTGGGACGGACGCGGAGGTGCGTCGTCAGGATGCGCTGTCGTACCTCGAGGCGGCATTCCGGGGCGCTCGTCTTTACGATCTGGTGTTCCTCGACCCTCCATATCGGCACGCGAGCACGCTCGGGCAGGAGCTTTCGGCGGCGCTGGGACCGGTTCTGGCGCCCGGTGCCCGGGTAGTGACCGAGAGCGACCGGCGAGCGCCGCTCGAGCTCGACCTTGACCTTCTCGACGAGCGCCGCTACGGCGACACCTTGATCCGAATCTATGGCTCCTGACAACCGCACCGCGATCTGCCCGGGTACGTTCGATCCCGTAACGAACGGCCATCTCGACGTGATCGCCCGGTCATCGAAGATGTATGACCGGGTGATCGTGGCCGTCGTGAACCTCCCATGGCGCAAGGGCTCAACCGTGTTCAGCACCGAAGAGCGAGTGGGGTTCCTCGACACCGCGACGCGGGGCTTCCCGAACGTCGACGTCGAGCCGTTCAGCACGCTGCTCGTCGACTTCGCGCGCGAACGCGGCGCGATGGCGATCGTGAAGGGCTTGCGCGCGATCTCCGATTTCGAATACGAGCTCGAGATGAACCAGCTGAACCGCCGGCAGGACCCCGAGATCGAGTCCGTTTACCTGATGGCCTCCGCCAAGTACAGTTTCTTGAGCTCGAGCGGCATCAAGGAACTTGCCACGTTCGGTGGGGACATCGATGATCTGGTTCCCTCAGAGGTGGCGAACGCCTTGAAGGAACGGCTAGGCCGCTAACGAAACAGAGGTTCTTGAGATGGATGTCCTGGTACTCATCGACAAGCTGGACGATCTCGTGCACAACGCACGGGCGGTCCCCCTGACCGATCAGGTCCGGGTCGACAAGGAAGAGATCTACGACATCCTCGATCAGATGCGCGCCACGATCCCCGAGGAGATCAAGCAGGCGCGCTGGATCGTCAAGGAGCGCCAGGAGATGCTCGCCGAGGCCAAGCGCGAGGCCGAGCGGATCGTCAAGGAGGCCCGCGAGCGCCAGGAGCGGATGGTCTCCGACGAGGAGATCACCAAGCAGGCCGAGCGGGCCGCCGAGGACATCATCGAGGACGCGCGCGCCCGTGAGCGCGAGATCAGGCTCGGCGCGGAGGACTACGCCGACGAGATCCTCAACACGCTCGAGGTGAACCTGTCCAAGTTCATCGCGGCGGTCCGGCGTGGCCGGGAGCGGCTCGCCGGCAAGGAAGAGCCTGCCGAAGTGTCGTAGAGCCTCGTGATCGTCGAGGTTCTCGATACCGACATCACGAAGCTCGAAGTAGACGCGATCGCGAACGCGGCCAATACGGAGCTTCGGCACGGAGGGGGAGTGGCGGGCGCGATCTCACGCGCCGGCGGTCCTGTGATCCAGGCCGAGTCGAACGCTTGCGCACCGATCGGGCTGGGGGAGGCTGTCGAGACTTCGGGTGGCGACATGCCGTGCAAGTGGGTGATCCACGCGGCCACGATGGAATTGGACCCGCCCACCCTGACCTCGGCCCAGGTGGTGCGCGACGCGACCGCTTCGACCCTACGCAAGGCGTCCGAGCTGGGCGCGCGGTCGCTCGCTCTCGTCGCCTTCGGGACGGGTGTCGGGGGCTTTCCGCTGGACGAGGCGGCCAGGATTGAGATTGATGAGGTTTCTCGGTATCTGGAGGCCGGCGGGTCCGCCATCGAGCGCGTGGTGTTCGCGGTGCACGGCGACGCGGCTCGCGAGGCGTTCGAGGCCGCGCTGGCCGACGAGTGAGCGGCCCCGCGAACGTTCTTTGGCGCTGAAGCTGACAAATACGGGGCTTAATCGCCAAAGTCCGGTCTCATGCGCGCTCTGGTGATCGAACACGAGCCCGACATCCCCGGCGGGCTCATCGACGAGTGGCTGGCGGCGCGCGGTGCCGCCGCCGACCTGCATCGGATCGCCACCGACGATCGTGACCCCGATCCCGGCATGTACGACCTGATCGTCACCCTCGGCTCCGAGGCCGCGGCGTTCGACGACACCGTCCCGTGGCTCGCACGGGAGCTGCGGCTGCTCCGCGAGGCGTTCGACGCCGATGTGCCGGTGCTCGGGATCTGCTTCGGCGGCCAATCGCTGGCCCGCGCCCTCGGCGGCCAGGCCCTGCGCGCGGAACGTTCGGAGATCGGCTGGATCGCGATCGAGTCGAGCGATCCCTCGCTCGTGCCCGCCGGCCCGTGGCTGCAGTGGCACCACGACACGTTCACGCCACCCGCCGGCGCGAGCGTGCTCGCGCACAGCCCGGCCGGGCCCCAGGCGTACACGATCGGTCGCAGCCTCGGCGTTCAGTTCCATCCGGAGGTGACGTCCGAGATCGTGGCCGGCTGGGTCGCGGGGGCCCGCGACGAGCTCGACCGCGAGCGCGTCGATGCGGACCGTATGCTCGCGGACGCCCGCGCCCTCGACGTCGACAACCGGGCCCGCGCGATCGCGCTGTTCGATCGGTTCCTCGATCGCGTCGCCCGAATCGCCGCCGCCGCATGAGCTTCTCGTCGCAGCCGCCCGTGATCGGCATCTGCGCGGTACGCGAGCGCGCTCGCTGGGCGTTCTGGAACCAGGACGCACACCTTGTTGCCGACTCGTACGTGGCGCCGGTGCAGCGCGCCGGCGCCGTGGCGGTGCTCCTGCCGGTCGACGCGCGAGCGCCGCTCGGCCCGCTCGACCGGATCGACGGGCTGATGCTGATCGGCGGCGCCGACCTGGATCCCGTCTCGTACGGCGCGCCACGCGACGCCGCGACCGAGGCCACGTATCCCGAACGCGATGAGTTCGAGCTCGCGATGGTGCGGGCCGCGATCGAGCGCGAGATGCCGGTGCTCGCGATCTGCCGCGGCATGCAGATCCTCAACGTGGCGTTCGGCGGCACGCTCGAGCAGAACCTGCTCGCGGACGACGGCACAGCCCCGCACCGCAAGGTCGTCGGCACGTTCGACGGCAACGAGCACACGGTCAACCTCGCGCCGGGCTCGCTGGCGGCCGAGGCGGTCGGCGAGCAGGCCCACATCGCCCGCTGCCACCACCACCAGGCGGTCCTCGATCTCGGCGACGGCCTCGTGGTCACCGGTCGCGCGGAGTCAGACGGCGTCACCGAGGCGATCGAGCTCGCGAACGGGAGCTGGGTGCTCGGTGTCCAATGGCATCCCGAGGCCGACGACCGCAGCCGTCTGTTCGGCGCGCTGGTGGAGGCGGCCCGCGAGTACGCCGCGAACAAGTCCGCCGTCTGAGCTGGCGGCGCCGGCCACGCCCGCCGGCGGTCGTCCGCCACTTATCAGACGAGTGATTCCACACCGGCCTCGGGGGCGGAGGGCTTCAACGGCGGGCACCTGGTGCGCGGGGTGGCGCGTTCCCACGTGGGATCCGGACACCTGCATATCACGCCAATTCAGACGCGAGCCGGAGATCGTGGCGGAGTATGCATGTGGGGCATGCGCTGCACGCCACCATCCGACCAACAGCGCTCGAGTGGCGCGTCATGCATGCCGGGGCATACCGATAGGACCCACCGCCCCGGCGCCGGCCGACGGGCACGTCACCGCCCTCCCTCAGCGTTCCGCGCCGACGCCACCGCCGTTCAGTGCCACCGTCGACGCGACGCCACCGCCCTCCCTGCGCGGCTAGCGAATCTCGAACCCGCTGAGCCCCTCGGGCGATTCGTCGCTCACGTCGATCTTCTCGACCGAGGCCTGACGCGGTCCGATCTTGCAGAACCTGACCACGCGCTCGACGTGGTCCGGCCGGCCTTCGAGCACGGCCTCGACCGCGCCGTCGGATCGGTTGCAGATCCAGCCCGACACCCCGTGGGCCCGAGCGCGCTCGCGGACCGAGTCGCGAAAAAAGACGCCCTGCACGCGCCCGTGCACGATCACCCGGCGGCGTATCCGATCGGCTGGCACGGAGAGCGATTCTGGCAACCCGCCCCGGTTCTCACGTTTTGCGGGGATTTCATTCCGTCCGGCCGCCGCGCAATGCTGAGCGGCCCATGAACGCACTGTGGTTACTGCTCGGATTGATTGCCGGCGCCGGCGCCGTGCTGGTGGCGCTCCGCCCCCGGATGCGCGCGTTGTCTCGCGACGCCGCGCACGCCGGCGAGCTCGAGCGCGAGTTGGTTCGCGCTCGCTCGGACCTCGAGCACGAGCGGCAGCTCGCCCAGGAGCGCCTGGCCACGCTCACCGACGCGCAGGAGCGGCTGTCGGCGTCGTTCAAGGCGCTGAGCGCGGACGCGCTCAAGTCGAGCATCGACCAGCTGACCGAGCTCAACCGCGCGCAGCTGAACGCCGCCCGTGCCGAGGCCAGGGGAGACCTGGACACCCGCCGGCAGGCGGTCGAGCAGCTCGTCGGCCCGCTGAAGGATCAGCTCGGCCGCGTCGACGCCCAGCTGCTGGCGCTCGACCAGGAGCGGCGCGAGTCACGCGGGCGCCTCGAGGCGCAGCTGAGGACGCTCGCGGAGACCGGCGAGAAGTTGAGGACCGAGACGGGCGCGCTCGTGACCGCGCTGCGCAAGCCGAACGCCCGCGGCCAGTGGGGCCAGATGCAGCTCCGCAACGTGGTCGAGCTCGCCGGCATGGTCCGGTACTGCGACTTCGCCGAGCAGACCCCAGTCGCCGGCGACGAGACGACGCTGCGCCCGGACCTGATCGTCAACCTCCCGGGCGGCAAGCATGTCGTCGTCGACGCCAAGGCGCCGCTTCAGGGCGTGCTCGACGCCTATCAGGCGCGCGACGAGGAAGAGCGCCAGCAGCACCTCCGCGATCACGCGCGGCTGTTGCGCCGGCACGTGAAGGCGCTCGCCGATAAGGCCTACTGGGCGGGGCTCGACTCCGCGCCGGACATCGTCGTGATGTTCCTGCCGGGCGAGCACCTCTACGGCGCGGCGCTCGAGGCCGATCCCGCGCTGATCGAGGATGCGATGGCGCGGCGGGTGCTGATCGCCACGCCGACGACGCTGCTCGCGATGCTCCGCGCGGTCGCGTACGGCTGGCAGCAGGAACGCGTGGCCGAGTCGGCGCAGGCGATCTCCGAGCTCGGACGGGAGCTGCACGGCCGGCTCGTGAAGCTCTCGACGCTGCTCGCCACGCTCGGCACCCGCCTGAACAGCACCGTCCGCGCCTACAACGACGCGGTTGGCTCGTACGAGGCCCGCGTGCTGCCGGCGGCGCGCCGGTTCGAGGATCACGGCTCGGTGGCGGCTGGCCGGGAGCTGCCCGAGCTCGAGCCGGTGACGGTCAGCGCGCGGAGCGTCCACGCCGCCGAGCTGGATGCCGGCGCCGGCGATCGGCGACCGCGGGATCCAGTGCCCGAGCAGCTGACGATGCGCCGTCTTCGCGCGGCCGACTGACCCGCGCCTGTGCCCGGCCGCCCGGCCGACCGAGGCGCGGGCTGTGCCCGCCGGCCCGGCCGACTGAGGTGCGGGCTGCACCGCCGGCCGACTGAAGTGCGGACTGCGCGGGCCCGCGCCGCCTCGGGTAACATGCAACCATGCGGTTGCTCGTCATCGGCGGCACGATGTTCCTGGGTCGTCACATCGTCAACAGCGCGACTGCGGGCGGCCACGAGCTCACGCTGTTCAACCGTGGTCGCACCGACCCCACCCCGATCGCCGGCGTGGAGCAGATCCACGGCGACCGGGAGCACGATCTATCGCTGCTCGGCCGGCGCGAATGGGACGTCGTGATCGACACGTCCGGGTACCTGCCGCGTGTCGTCACGGCCTCGGCTGAGCGGCTGGCCGGATCGGTCGATCGGTACGTGTTCGTGTCGAGCATCTCCGCCTACGGGACGTTCCTGCGGCCCGGTCTCGACGAGGACGCCCCGCTCGCGTCAGCGCCGCCGCCGGGCGCCGAGGACGTCGTGACCCATTACGCGGAGCTGAAGGCCTCGTGCGAGCGCGAGCTCGATCGGATCCTGCCGGGCCGGACGCTGGTGATTCGGCCGGGGCTGATCGTCGGGCCCCACGATCCGACCGAGCGGTTCACGTACTGGGTGCGCCGCCTCGCCGACGGCGGCCGGGTTCTCGCTCCTGGGGCGCCTGACCAGCGGGTCCAGTTAATCGACGCGCGAGACCTCGCCGAGTGGACGGTACGGATGGCCGAGGAGCGGAGCGTGGGCGTCTTCAATGCCACCGGGCCGGGCGCGCCGCTGACGTTCGGTCCGATGCTCGAGCGGATCCGGACCGCCACCGGCAGCGGCGCCGAGCTCGTGTGGGCGCCCGAGGACCGGCTCGCCGAGGCTGGCGTCGCGCCGTGGGATGAACTGCCCCTGTGGCTCGACCTGTCACGCAATCCCGAATTCCGCGGCTTCCTTGCCGTCGATGTGCGACGCGCCGTCGCCGCCGGCCTCACGTTCCGGTCGCTCGAGGACACGGTCGCCGACACCTTGGCGTGGGTCCGAACCCGCGACGGGGTGCCTAGGAAGACCGGCGCCTTTCCGCTCGACCCCGCGGGGCTCGCGCCCGATCGGGAAGCGGAGATCCTGGCCCGGCTGGCCGGCTGAGCCGTCAGCTTGCCTCGGCTGGATCGTTCGCCTGTCGGCGCCACTCCCACCATCGCCTCAGATCCGCTCGCTGGTGCGGCAGCGGATCGGCCGAGGGCTTACGCCGGCGCACATGGTCGACTGCATCGTCGATGTCCATCCCGGTGCGGATCGCGATCACGCCGGCGGCGACCGCGGCGGACCGCTGCCAGCCGGCGCGGCAGTGGACATACGCGCGCTCGCCCTCATCCAACCAGCCTCCGACGGCGCGCACCGCGGCTTCGAGCTCGCCCGCGGGCAGGCCGCCGTAGTCGGTTAGCGGCAGCCGGGACTCGGCGATGCCGGCGCCCGCCAATGCGCGGGCCACACTGTCGCGATCTCCGGGCGGGTATTCCTCGTCCTCGGTCAGGTTCAGCACACGCTCGATCCCCATGTGGGCGAGCGTGTCGACGTCGTCCTGATCGAGCGGGTAAGCGCCGACGATCAGGTCGTCGAACACATCGGCGAAGCCGTAGGAGCGGAACCAGCGCGACACACCCTGGATGATCGCGACTCGGGTGCCGGCGCGCCGGCGACCACCCCCGAGCTCGGCGGTAAGCTCGGACTTGGGATGTCGTCGCTGCGCACCGACACGTTCGACCTCGGTGGGTTGCGCCTCACGTCTGGCGAGGGGCGCCGGCTCGACCTGTCGGTGGCAATCGAGCCGTTCTCGTTGGCCGGCGAGCGCTACGCGGTCGAGCCGGCGCTGGTGCCCGTGCGCCTGGACGTCTCGCGAACGACCGGCGATGGGTACGCGTTGCGGATGCGATTCGAGGCCTCGATCGTCGGTCCGTGCATGCGCTGTCTCGAGCCGGCGGCGCCGACCTTCGCCGTCGATGCCCGCGAGGTGTGGCAGCCGAAGGAGGCGCGAGCCCACCGCGGCGAGCCCGCCGGACGGAGCCGCCACAAGCAAGAGCCCGACAGCGACGACCTGGTCTCGCCCTACGTCGAGGACGGGGTGCTGGATCTGCAGGGCTGGGCGCGCGATGCCCTGGGCCTGACCGTGCCCGCCAACCTCCTGTGCCGGGAAGATTGCGCGGGGCTGTGCCCGGTCTGTGGCGCGAATCTGAACGAGGCTGGGCCCGGCCACCATCACGAGCGCGAGCCGGATCCGCGCTGGGCCGCGCTGTCCGAGCTCCGGTTCGAGTAGGGCGCGCCGGCGTTTCGCCGGGGCCTCGACGGCTACACTGCCCGGCATGGCCGTCCCCAAGCAGAAGCAGTCCCACGCGCGCACCACGCAGCGCCGCTCGCAGCACAAGATCGGCACGCCGACCTACAACGCGTGCCCGCAGTGCCACAGCCCTCGCCTGCCTCATCGGGTGTGCCCCGTGTGCGGCAACTACAAGGGTCGCGAGGTCATCGTTCCGGATCGGGACGAGCGGATCGCCTGAGAGCGACCGGCGTGGTCACCGTCGCGGTGGATGCGGGCGGAGCCGACCTCGGCCCCCGCGAGGTCGCGACGGGCGCTGCCCGCGCGGCCTCTGACGGCATCCAGGTTCTGCTGTTCGGCCCCGCCCGCGAGATCGGCCGGGTGCCTTCGGGCGTCGAGGTCGTCGACGCACCGGTGTCGATCGCAAAGAAGGCCGACCCCGCGAACGCCGTGCGCACGACCCCGGAGGCGTCGATCGTCCAGGCGACCCGTGCTGTCGCCGACGGCCGGGCGCAGGCGTTCGTCTCGGGCGGGTCCACCGGCTCGGCGCTGGCGGCCGCTCTATTCAACCTCCGGCGCGACCGCGGGGTGTACCGCCCGGCGCTTGCGCTGCCGCTGCCCAACCCGGGCCGCTCGCCGATTCTGCTGCTCGACGTCGGGGCCAACGTGACCTGCCGCCCCGAGCACCTCGTTCAGTTCGCGCACATGGGGTCGGCGTTCGCGCAGGCCGTGCTCGGCATCGACGCCCCACGCGTGGCGCTTCTGTCCAACGGCGAGGAGCCAGGCAAGGGCACCCCCGAGCTCGTGACGGTGCACCAGCAGCTCGCGGGTTCGCGCGGCGCCGGCCTGAACTTCGTCGGCAACGTCGAGGGGACGCGGATCGTCGAGGACGTCGCCGACGTCGTCGTGATGGACGGCTTCACAGGCAACATCACGCTGAAGCTAATGGAGGGGATATCAAGCCGCGCGCTCCGGCTCGTCCCGGAGACCGCGAGCACGACGGCGCGGGGACGACTCGGGAGTCGGCTGATCGCGCCGTCGATCCAGCGTCTGCGCGAGTCGATCGATCCCGAACGGACGGGCGGCGCGTACATGCTGGGACTGCGGCAGCTCGGCGTCGTGGCACATGGCCGCTTCAGCGCCCGGGGCTTCGCCCAAGCGATTGGCGTGGCGGCTATGGGGGTCCAGCACGATGTGATCGGCCGGACCCGCGCCGCCCTCCTTCAAGCGGGGGCGCTGCGACCCGCCCCGGGCGGCGACGGCGGCGAGCCGGAGCGAGCCGATGGCCCGTCCGACGCGACGGCTACGGTTTCGACCTCATGACCCGCGAAGAGATCTTCCAGGCGATCCGCGGTCATCTCGCCGACGAGCTCGAGGTGGACCCCGAGATGATCTCCGAATCGACCCGCTTCCGAGAGGACCTCGACGCAGACTCGCTCGACCTGTACACGCTCGTGCAGGAGATGGAGGACTCATACGGCGTGCGGATCCCCGACGAGCAGGCGATGAAGATCAAGACCGTCGGCCAGGCCGTTGAGTTCGTGCTGGACATCAGCGGAGGCGAGGCGCGTGCATCGGCGTCGGCGAGCGCAGGCCCCGATGCTGAGTGAGCGCGAAGGCCGTTCCACGCCAGAGTGACTCCCCGGCGCTCCTTCGGGAGTTGCTCGACGGGCTGCCCGATGAGCTCTCCACCTCCGTGTTCACGCACGCCTCGTGGACCTCGCGGCGATCCGATTCCTACGAGCGGCTCGCGTTCCTCGGCGACAGCGTGCTGTCTTTGGCCGTGACCTCGCATCTCTACCCCCGGCTCGAGGCCGAACGGTTCGGCCCCGGGCGGCTGACGAAGATCCGGGCCCAGGCGGTCTCGGGCCGCTCCTGCCGTGAGGTCGCCGAAAGGCTCGGCGTGCCCGAGCGGCTGACCGCCGCCGCGCCCCCGGGCGTGACGTCGACGGTCCCGGCGCTGATCAGCACCGAACGGGTGCTGGCGTCGGTGATCGAGGCGGTGATCGGCGCCTGCTTTTTGACCTACGGATACGAGCGCGCCGCCGAGGCCGTGGTCGCGGCGTTCGCGCCCGAGATCGAACAGGCGCTCGAACATCCGGTCGACTTCAAGTCGGCGCTCCAGGAGCGCCTCGCGCGCAAGGGCGCGCTCGTGACCTACGACGTCGTCGACGAGCAGGGACCGCCGCACGACCGCCTGTTCTCGGTCAGCGCGAGGATCGCCGGCGTCGAGGTTGGGCGCGGGCGCGGGCGGAGCAAGAAGGACGCAGAGCAGGAGGCCGCCCAGGTGGCGCTGGAGGCGCTCGAATGAATATCCCCCGGGGATCCCCAATCCACCAGCCATGTACCTGAAATCGATCGTCCTCAAAGGCTTCAAGTCCTTCCCGGACCGGACCAAGCTCGAGTTCGGCGCCGGGGTCAGCGTGATCGTCGGACCGAACGGTTCGGGCAAGTCGAACATCACCGACGCCGTGCTGTGGGCGCTCGGCGAGCAATCCCCGCTCGCGGTCCGCGGGCAGTCGATGCAGGACGTGATCTTCGGCGGGGGCCCCGGCCGGCAGGGCGCGAAGGCCGCCGAGGTCGAGCTCGTCCTCGACGACAGCGAGGGAAGGCTCGGACTGGGCGCCCCCGAGGTCTCGATCGAGCGTAGGCTCGACCGAGCCGGCGAGGGGGAGTACCGGCTCGCCGGCGCGCGCTGCCGGCTCGTCGACGTGATCGAGGTGCTGTCCGACACCGGCCTCGGCAAGGAGATGCACTCGGTCATCTCGCAGGGCAGGGTGGAATCGATCGTGACCTCCAAGCCACGCGACCGCCGGATGCTGATCGAGGAAGCCGCGGGGCTCGGCAAGCATCGCAAGCGCCGGCGCCGCGCGCAGCTGAAGCTCGCCCGCACCCAGGACAACCTCGACCGGGCGCTCGACGTCGAACGCGAGGCCCGGTCGCGTCTGCGGCCGCTCAAGCGCCAGGCGGAGGCCGCCGAGCTGCACGCCCGCCTCGAACGCCAGACGCTCGAGGCGCGGTGGGAGCTCGGGCGCGACGACCTGCGTCGCCACCAGGCCGAACTCGCCACCGCCGAGCAAGCCACTGCCCAGGCGCGCGCCCAGCGCGAGCAAGTCGAGCGTGAGCTGACGGCAGTCGCCGGTCGTCGCGAGGCGGCCGAGGAGGCGTTGGCCCAGCGGAGCGCTCATCGCGAGGAGCTATCCAGACGCTGCTTCCTGGCGCAGTCCGCCGGCGATCGCGTCTCCTACCGCGCCGACGCGGTGCGCGCAACCGAGCGGAACGTCGAGAATCGGCTTCGCTCCGGCCGCGAGCACCTCGACCGGCTGCGTCAGGTCGCAGAAGCCGACGCGCCCGATGCCGAAGCCGACGCGCGGATCGCCACGCTGGAGCAGGAGCTCGCACGCCTCGAGCGCGACCGCGAGGCGGAGCTCGCGCGCCAGTTGGCCGCGCTCGAAGACGAGCTCCGCGCTGCCGGCGTCGCTGTCGGCGAGCGGGCCGCGGCCGTCGAGGCGACCCGGGTGACGCGTGAGCGGGCGCGCGAGCGGCTCGAGCAGGCGCGCGCCGAACTGCGCGAGGCCGAGCGGTCGGTCGAGGCGACCCGCCGCGAGGCCGCGCGGGTGGGCGGCGAGCTCGCCGCCTGTAACCAGTTCCTCCGCAGCCAGACTGCCGCGCCGGGCGGCGCCACCGTGCTCGCCGACCAGCTCGAGGTCGATCCCGGCTACGAGCTCGCGGTCGCCGCTGCGCTCGACGGCCGGCTGCGCGCCGCGGTGCTGCGCGATCTGCCCGCAGCCTCTGCGCTGCTCGACCGCGCCGGCGCCGACGGTGGCCGCGCGCTGATCGCGCCGTCCGATGGACGGCCGGAGACGCACGCACTCACCGAGTCGCCGCCGCACTACGGAGCCGAGTCGCTCGCCGAACACGTCCACGGGCCGGCGGAGGCGGCGGCGCTCGCACGAGCGCTGCTTTGCGACGTCTGGGTGGTCGAGAGCCTCGAGCGGCTACACGGCGAGTTCGACGGGGTCGCGGTGACGCTCTCCGGACGGGTCTGGTCGTCTCGTAGCCGCGAGCTGCGCCAAGCGCCGGCGGTCGGCGAGGAGCGCGTCCTGGCCGAGCGAAACCGCCGCGATTCCCTCGTCCGAGCGAGCGAGGCCGCGGCACAAGCCGAGCTTGCGGCCGGCGCGGCGCTAGAGCGTCACGGCGAGGCCGTGGCGCGCGCCGACGCCGAGTCCGAGAGCGCGATCGCCGCGCACCGCGCCACGGTCACCCGGCGCGACGAGGCAGGCGAAGAGGAGCGGAGGATCGCGGCGACGATCGAGCGCCGGCGCGCGGCGCCCGACGACGGCCCCGACGCCGGCCGTCGCATGCAGGTCTCGGCCGAGCTGGCGGCGGCCCGCGGCGCGCGCGAGCGCGAGCAGCGCGAGCGGGCCGAGCGACAGGCCCGGATCGAGCGCGTTGATGAAGCGACGACGCGCGACGAGGCGCTCCTGCCGAGCCTCCGCGGCGTGATCGTCGCCCTCGACCACGTGGCGAGCGCGATCGCGGGGCGACGCGAGCAGTTCGAGCGCGCGCTCAGCTCCGATCGCGAGGCCGGAGAGCATGTGGCGGCGGAGCTCAAGGAGTGCGCGCAGCGGGAAGCCGCCCTGCACGCGCAGCTGCGCCAGGGCAACGAGCGTCTGACCGAATGCCAGGTCCAGCTCCAGCGAGTCCAGGACCGGCTCGAGGAGTCCACCGAGGAGCTTCAGGTGCTCGCGCGTCGGCTCGAGCTCGAAGCCGAGCCCGCCGCCACCGAGCTCGGGGCGGACGAACGAGAGGCGCTGACGAGCCGGCTCGAGCGGCTCGCCCGCCGCCGCGAGCAGATCGGGCCCGTCAACCCGCTCGCGCAGTCCGAATACGAGGAGGCCGTCGCCCACGTCGAGGAGCTCGAGCGCCAGCGCGACGATCTCGAGACCGCCTTGCGCGAGCTGAACAAGCTGATCGCAGACACCGACCGGCAGATCCGCGAGAGCTTCGAGCAGACGTTCGAGGCGGCCGCGCGGAACTTCGAGCAGGTCGCCGCCCGGCTGTTCCCGGGCGGCGGTGGCCGGCTGCGGCTCGTGACCGAACGCGAGGGACCCGCGCGGGTGCTCGGCGGCGGCCCGGCGCCGGCGGACGACAAGCCCGAGTCCGATGACGACGGCGACGGCGACGGCGACGAGACCCGGGAATCGCCCGGCGAGCAGGAGGAGGATCGGCTCGGCGTCGAGATCGAGGTCACTCCGGCCGGCAAGGCGATGAAGCGACTCTCGCTGCTGTCGGGCGGGGAGAAGTCGATGACCGCGCTGGCGTTCCTGTTCGCGGTGTTCCTGGCGCGGCCGTGCCCCTTCTACATCCTCGACGAGGTCGAGGCGGCGCTCGACGACCTCAACATCGATCGGTTCCTCGAGCTGCTCCGCACCTACTCGCAACACGCCCAGTTCATCGTCGTCACCCACCAGAAGCGGACAATGGAGGCGGCCGACTCGCTGTACGGGGTGTCGATGGGAGCCGACGGGATCTCGAAGGTGATCTCGCGCCGGCTGCCCCCTCAGGAAGAAGCAGCGTAACCTCGCCGACTCGTGGCACGAGACTGGCGAGATCTGTTCATCGTCGACGGCGCGCCCCCGGCCGAGTCGGAAGCCGGGCCGGAGACGCAGGAGCGGCGCAGGGGCATGTTCCGCCGGTTGCGCGAGAACCTCCGCAAGACCCGCCAGGCGCTCACCTCCGAGATCCAGGCGACGCTGTTCGAGGACCTCAGCGACGAGACGTGGGAGCGGCTCGAAGAGGCTCTGATCTACGCGGACGTCGGCGCCGCCACCACGGCCAAGGTCGTCGGGCAGCTCGAGCAGGAGGCGACTGAGGGCGGGATCTCCGGTGGCCCGGCGCTCACCGAGCGCCTCACGGAGCTGCTCGCTGATATCGCGCGGACCGGCGATGACCGGATCGACCTGACGCCCGAGCCGACCGTGATCCTTGTGGCCGGGGTCAACGGCACCGGCAAAACGACCACCGTGGGCAAGCTCGCCTGGCACCTCGCGAAGGAACTCGGCCAGACCGTCGTGGTCGGCGCCGCCGACACGTTCCGGGCGGCGGGCGTCGAACAGCTCGAGGTATGGGCCCAGCGCGCCGGCGCCGGCTTCGTCAAGGGGCCGCCGAAAGCGGACCCCGGCTCGGTCGCGTTCGACGCGGTCGAGGTCGGGCGCAGGGAGGGCGCCGACGTCGTGATCATCGACACGGCAGGGCGCCTCCACACCCAGGACGATCTGATGGCCGAGCTCGCGAAGGTCAAACGGGTTATCGGCAAGCAGATTCCCGAGGCACCCCACGAGACGTTGCTCACGGTGGACGCGACCACCGGGCAGAACGGCCTGCGCCAGGCGCGGCTCTTCTCCGAGGCCGTTCCGGTCAGCGGACTCGTGCTGACGAAGCTCGACGGCACCGCCAAGGGAGGGATCGCGCTCGCGATCGCCCAGGAGCTCGGGATCCCGGTCAAGCTAATCGGGATCGGCGAGCAACTCGACGACCTCCGGCCGTTCGACGCGAGCGAGTTCGCGCAGGCGCTCGTCACGCAATAGCTCGCGCAGTACGCTGAGAGCGCCCAATGTTCGACTCCCTCGCAGAGAAGCTCCAGGCCACGCTCTCCGACGTCCGCGGACGCGGCACATTGACCGAGGCCGACATCAACGCCGCGATGCGCGAGATCAGGCTTGCCCTGCTCGAGGCCGACGTCAACTTCAAGGTCGTAAAGAGCTTCACGAACGCCGTCAAGGAGCGCGCGCTCGGGGCCGACGTGATCGGCAAGCTCAACCCCGGCCAGCAGGTGGTCAAGATCGTCTCTGACGAGCTGACCGAGCTGATGGGCGGCGCGGCACGCGAGCTGTCGTTCTCGCCGCGGCCGCCGACCGTCGTCGTGATGGCCGGCCTACAGGGGTCGGGCAAGACCACGGCGACCGCCAAGTTGGCCCGCTATCTGAAGGAGCAGCACGGCTCCTCCGTGGCGGTGGCGGCGTGCGACGTGTACCGCCCGGCGGCGGTCGAGCAGCTGATCAAGGTCGGGACGCAGGCCGGTGCCGCCGTCTACGAGCAGGGCACCGACCGCGATCCGGTCAAGATCGCCGCCTGGGCCCGCGATCGCGCGCAGTCTGAGGGCAAGGACGTGTTGATCATCGACACCAGCGGCCGGCTGCACGTCGACCAGGAGCTGATGGCCGAGCTCGCGAACATCAAGAAGGCGGTCAAGCCACACGACGTACTGCTCGTCGTCGACGCGATGACCGGTCAGGACGCAGTCAACGTCGCCGAGCAGTTCGCCGAAATCGTCCAATTCGACGGCGTCGTGATGACAAAGCTCGACGGCGATGCCCGTGGCGGCGCGGCGCTGTCGGTCAAAGCGATCACCGGCAAGCCGATTCTGTTCGCATCGACCGGCGAGAAGCTCGACCAGTTCGAGCGCTTCCACCCCGACCGCATGTCCCAGCGGATCCTTGGGATGGGCGATGTCATGACCCTGATCGAGAAGGCCGAGACGGCCTACGACCAGGACCAGGCGGCCGAGCTCGAGCGCAAGCTCCGCCAGAAGGAGTTCGGACTCGACGACTTCCTCGAGCAGATGCGCCAGGTTCGCCGCCTCGGGCCGCTCCAGTCGCTGATCGGGATGATCCCGGGGATGGGCAAGGAGCTCCGCGGGGCGAAGATCGACGAGCGCGAGTTCGACCGGATCCAGGCGATCATCCTCTCGATGACCCCCCAGGAGCGTCGCCATCCGGAGCTGATCAAGGGGTCGCGCCGGCTGCGGATCGCGAAGGGATCGGGCACCAACGTGCAGGCGGTCAAAGCGCTGATCAAGCAGTTCGAGCAGATGCGCAAGGTCATGCGGCAGGTCGCCCAGGGACGGATGCCCGACCTCGGCGCGTTGATGCGCCAGGCGCGCTGAGCTCGTCCGCAACCGCGGACCATTCGACTAACAGGCGCCGCCGTCAGGCCGACCATTCGACACGATCCCCGCGACCCGCTACCCTCATCGCTCGAATGTCTGTACGACTTAGGCTGACTCGCATAGGTGGACGCAAGAACCCCGTCTGGCGCGTGGTGGTCGCGGATCAACGCGCCAAGCGCGACGGGCGCGTGATCGAGATCGTCGGGCACTACAACGCCCAGACCGATCCCTCGACGATCACCCTCAACGAGGAGCGAGTCCGCGATTGGCTCGCCCGCGGCGCTCAGCCCACGGACACCGTCCGCAAGCTGCTGCGCATCCAGGGCATCCAGTAGCGCGCGCGGCGATGAAGGAGCTGCTCGAGTACCTGGCGCGCGGTCTGGTCGAGCATCCCGACGAAGTCCGTGTCAACGAGGTCGAAGAGGACGACGGGGTGATCGTGCTCGAGCTGTCGGTCGCCGACGACGATTACGGCAACGTGATCGGCCGGGGCGGCCGGACCGCCGCCGCCCTGCGCACGGTGGTCAAGACGGCCGCGGTCAGGAGCAAGCGCCGCGTGTTCGTCGACATCGTCGACGCGTGACGCTTCACTCGGGTGAGCGCTCAGCCTGAGTGGCTTCTGGCCGGCCGTGTCGGGCGGCCGCACGGACTCGACGGCAGCTTTCACGTCACGCGTCCAAACGCGCAGCTGCTCGCGACCGCCGCAATCGTCCTTGTCGACGATCGCGAGCTCGACATCACCCGCCGAGCCGGGACCGACCGGAGCGTGATCCTCCGCCTCCAGGGGCACGACGACCGGAAGTCGCCGAATCGCTGCGCGGCAAGGACCTGCTGGTGGCGCGCGCCGTAGCTCCCGAGCTTGGCCCCGACGAGTGGTGGGCCGAGGACCTCGCCGGGTGTGCTGTCCACGACGGAGACCGCGCCGTCGGGACCGTGAGACGGCTGATGGAGCTTCCGTCGTGCGAGGTGCTCGAGGTGGAGCGCGCGGGCGGCGGCGATCTGCTCGTGCCGCTGGTCACCGATGCGGTCCGCGAGGTCGATCTCGACCGGCGCACGATCGACATCGACCTCGAGTTTCTCGGCGAGGCGTAGGGGCACGTCAGGTGCAAATTGACATCTTCACGCTGTTCCCCGAGGCATTCGCGTGGTTCGTGCGCCAACGGCACGTCGCCAACGCGGTTGCGGCCGGCCATCAGCTCGAGTGCGTCAATTACCGCGATCACACACCGCTGAACGCCGGGCAGGTCGACGACACACCGTTCGGCGGGGGAGCCGGAATGGTGCTACGGGTGGACGTCGTCGAGGCCGCGCTGCGAGCTCGGTACGGCCGCGATCCCGTGGAGCTGCCAGACGAACGGCGCGTGATCGTGCTGGCGCCGGGCGGGAGGTTGCTCGACGACGCGCTCGTCGACGAACTGGCGCGCGAGGAGGCGCTTACGCTGCTCTCCGGACGCTACGAGGGCTTCGACCAGCGCATCGTCGATCACTTCGCCAGCGACGAAGTGTCGATCGGCCGCTACGTGCTCGCCGGCGGCGAGCTCGCGGCGATGGTGCTGTGTGATGCGGTTCTGCGCAAGCTTCCGGGCGCGCTCGGGCACCCCGAGTCCGCGCTCGAGGAGTCCTTCAGCGAGGCGCTCGAGGGCGGGCCGGAGTATCCGCACTACACGCGCCCGGCCGAGTACCGCGGCTGGCGCGTTCCCGACGTGCTCCTTTCAGGGCACCACGCGCGGATCAAGGAATGGCGGCTTGCACAGAGCGCTGCGAGGGGAGCCAGCTCCAAAGACGGTCCGCTACCATAGGCGGCCCCGCGCAGGCCTACGCCTGCGAATCAGGCCCCGCCGCGGAAAAGACACCCGGTGCGGCAGGGATCTGCACCGCCATGAGCACCGTGATCGACAGCCTGGAGCGTGCCCAGCTCCGCCGTGTACCGAGTTTCGACGCCGGCGACCGCCTGCGCGTCCACTTCCAGGTGATCGAGGGGACGAGGCGCAGGACGCAGGTGTTCGAGGGAGTCGTGATCAAGCGCCAAGGCCACGGCGCGCGCGAGACGTTCACGGTGCGCAAGCAGTCCTTCGGGGTCGGCGTAGAGCGCACGTTCCCACTGCACTCGCCGAAGATCGAGCGGATCGAGGTCGCCGCCCGCGGCGACGTCCGGCGCGCCAAGCTCTACTACCTGCGGGGCCGGGTGGGCAAGCGCGCGCGTGTCCGCGAGCGTCGGAGCGCGGCTCCCGAGGTGGCGGTCGAGCGCGAGCTGCTGCACGCGCCGCTCCCCGAGGAGCCCGCGGTCGAGGAGCTCGTTGCGGAGGATCTCGAGGGGACGCAGGCCGAGGCGGAGGTCCTACCCGAGGCGCGGACGCTGACGTACAGACTGAGTCGGGCGCGGAGGGTTCCAGCGCTGAGGAGTCCGAGGATTCCGTCCCCCCGACGGCGCCGCAGGACGCCAGTCCGGCGGCCTCGGAGGCATCCGCCGGCGAACAGCAGGAGTGACGAAGGCCAAGAAGTCGCCGCTGAGCACGCTGTTGGAGCTTGCGGTGATCGTGGTTACCGCGCTCGCACTGGCGCTCGGGATCCAGGCGTTCCTGGTGAAGCCGTATCGGATTCCAAGCGGCTCGATGCTTCCCACCGTCCGCGTCAATCAACGCGTGCTCGTCGACCGGATCGGCATGGATTTCTCGTCGCCCCAGGTCGGCGACATCATCGTGTTCCATCCCCCCAAGAACTACAACGACGGTTGCGCGGACCCGAACGAGGGACAGAATGGTGGTGGCCAGGACGCGCCGGCGGCCTGCGCGCTGCCGTGGAAGCAGCCGTCGTCGCAGACGTTCATCAAACGCGTCGTCGGGCTTCCGGGCGACCACATCTCGATCGTCAACGGCCACGTGATCCGTAACGGCAAACGCGAGTCCGACAGCTACATCGTCCAGTGCGACGGCGATTCGGCCTGCAACTTCCCCCAGACGATCACGATCCCTCGTGGCTACTACTACATGATGGGCGACAACCGGCCTGATTCGGAGGACAGCCGCTTTTGGGGACCGGTGCCGAGAGCCTGGATCATCGGCAAGGCCTTCCTGACGTACTGGCCACCCGATCGGATCGGCTTCCTGTAGTGGCGATCGCGCGGGCAGAGCACGGCTGATGGCTGGAACGCTCCGATGAAGGGGCTGATCGAGCTGGTGGTGACCGTGGCGATCGCGGTGGCGCTCGCCCTGCTGATTCAGGCGTTCATCGTCAAGCCCTACCGAATCCCGAGCCCCTCGATGGTCCCGACCCTCGACGTCGGCCAGCGAGTGCTCACGAATCGCCTTGCCGGCAACCCAAGCGTCGGTGACGTGGTCGTGTTCCATCCACCCCACGGTGCCGATTTCGACAATCCGGTCTGCGGCGACCCCGATCAGGGCGCGCAGGGCGGGCCCGACGCTCAGGCCTGCGACAAGCCGACTCCGCAGGAATCGAGTCAGACGTTCATCAAGCGCGTGGTCGGCGTTCCCGGCGACATGATCAAGATCGTCAACGGCATGGTCTACCGCAACGGCGTGCTGGAGAAGGAGCCCTTCCAGATCCAGTGCAGCGACACTGCTTCCTGCAATTTCGGCAAACCGATCAAGATTCCGCCCGACTACTACTTCATGATGGGCGACAACCGTGGCGCGTCGGACGACAGTCGTTTCTGGGGGCCGGTCCCGAGCAAATGGCTCATCGGGACCGCGTTCTTCACTTACTGGCCCCCTGACCGGATCGGTTTCCTCTAGCCGCGCCGCCGTCCCGCGGCGCAAAAGCTCGGTGCGGGCGGCGCGAAAGCTGTTCAGGTTCGACCGATCGCTCGGCGTGCGGTTCGTCGCCGGCGCCGACGAAGCGGGCCGAGGCTGCCTCGCGGGGCCGCTGGTCGCGGCGGCCGTATTGTTCGACCTCGACGCGATCGGCCCCGGCGAGGTCCGTGCGCTAGGGACGCTCAACGACTCCAAGCAGCAGACCCACGAGGCGCGCGCGGAATTGTTCCCATTGATCCTGCGCCTCGCTTCGAAGGTCGCGATCGTGTCGCGCTGCGCTCCCGGGATCGACGCCCGGGGGCTGCACGTCACGAACCTCGCCGCACTCCGTGATGCGCTTTCGAAGGTCGCCTGCGAGGGCTGTATCTGCCTGAGCGACGGGTTCCCGGTCGCCGCGCTCGGCCACGATCAGCGCGCCGTTGTGGACGGAGACGCCAAGAGCGCCGCGATCGCGGCCGCGTCGGTGATCGCCAAGGAGACCCGCGACCGGTACATGCGCCGGGCCGACGCCGCTCACCCCGGGTGGGAGTTCGCCCAGCACGTCGGCTACTCCACTCCCGAGCATCGTGAGGCGATCGAGCGCCTGGGCGTCTCCCCGCTGCACCGGCGCTCGTTTCAGTCGATGGCCTATCAGCAGCTGATCCTCGCGGAGCCCTTCGCTGTGGGCGATTAGCCCGCGACGACCCCGTTAGAACGCGCCCTCGAGGTGCTCGAGGCTCAGTAGCCGACCGGCGCCATCGACGGTCACCCCGATCGCGTCGAACCGCAGCGTGTCGGCCCGCGGGCGATCGGTCCGTTCGATCAGCCATCGTCCGGCCATCTTTCGTACCTGCGCGCGCTTGAGCGTTCGGATCGGCGTCGAGCGGCGACGAGCCGGCCGGGCTGACTCGCCGAGTCTTGACCTCGCAGAACGCGAGCGTTCGCCCGTCGAACGCGATGATGTCGAGCTCGCCCCAGCGGGTGCGGTAGTTCCGCTCGACGATCTCGAAGCCGCGCCTCACGAGGTGCTCGGCGGCGAGCTGCTCACCGAGCGCGCCCAGCCGCGGACGGGGGTCGCTGGTCATGCCGTCGACGCTACGCCGGCGCGCGTGAGGAGTGGTTCACGCGCTGTTCCAATCCTGCGCAAGGAGCCGCGGCCGGCTTGCGCAAAATTGGAACGCGGCGTCACCCACCGCTGGCGCGCCGGCGCGTACGTTGGACGCAATGCTCGCGCGCGTCGCCACGTTCGCGATCGACGGGATCGATCCCCGTCACGTCTGGGTCGAGGTCGACATCCGGAGCGGCCTGCCCACGTTCACGATCGTCGGCCTCGGGGATGCGGCGGTGCGGGAGTCGCGCGACCGGGTCCGTTCGGCGATCGCCAACTCGGGCTTCGCGTTTCCTCAGACTCGGATCACGGCGAACCTCGCGCCGGCGTTCCTGCGCAAGGTCGGGCCGGGGTTCGACGCGGCGCTGGCGCTCGGCGTGCTCGCGGCGAGCGAGCAGGTTCCGGCGGACGCTCTGGGTGCCTTCGCGGTGTTCGGCGAGCTGTCGCTGAGCGGCGAGCTGCGCGACTCACCCGGAGCGCTGGCGGTCGCCGAGGGCGCGCGGCGCGCAGGACTCGAGCGCCTGATCGTCCCGCGCGAGCGCGCCCGCGAGGCGGCGCTCGTCGAAGGGCTCGAGATCGCCGGGGTCTCGAGTCTGCGGGCGGCGGCGGAGGTGCTCGCGGGAGCGGCGCCTCCGCCGCTACCGCTGCCGCCGGCCCGCGATCGCGCCGACGCGCCGGTCGAACCCGACCTGGCCGACATAAGGGGCCATGCCGCTCCCCTGCTGGCGCTCGAGATCGCGGCCGCGGGCGGCCACAACCTCCTGTTCGAGGGCGCCCCCGGTACCGGCAAGACGATGCTCGCCCGCCGGATCCCCTCGATCCTGCCCGCGATGAGCCGGGCCGAGGCGATCGAGGTCACGAGGATCCACAGCATCGCCGGCCTGCACGCCAGCGGCCTCGTTCAGGCGCGGCCGTTCCGAGCTCCGCACCACACCGTCTCGCCGTCCGGGTTGGTGGGCGGAGGGGCGCCGCCGCGACCGGGCGAGGCGACCCTGGCCCACCACGGCGTCCTGTTTCTCGACGAGCTCGCCGAGTTCCAGCGGTCGAGCCTCGACGCGCTTCGCCAGCCGCTCGAGGACGGGTGCGTGACGATCGTGCGCGGCCAGCGTGCGCTCGTGTTCCCGACGCGGTTCATGCTCGTCGCGGCCACGAACCCGTGCCCGTGCGGTTTCGCGGGCGTCGGCGATCGGTGCCGGTGCGGCGAGGCGGACCTTCGCCGCCACAGCCGTCGGCTGAGCGGGCCGCTGTTGGACCGCATGGACCTGCTGATCAACGTCGAGCGCCCGACCGAGCCCGAGTTGCGGGCTCCGCCCCACACCTCCTCGGCGCTCGCTCGCGAGCGGGTGGCGCATGCCCGCGAGCGCCAGCGGCTCCGGCTGGCGGGGTGCGCCGCGCGCTGCAACGGCGAGATGGACGCGCGGCTCGTCCGTCGGCATGTACGGCTCGAGGAAGCCGCCGAGCACGCGCTGGCCCGGGCCTACGCGGTCGGCGCGCTCAGCGCCCGCGGTCGCCACCGGGTCGTGCGGGTGGCGCAGACGATCGCCGACCTTGTCGGCCACGACCGCATCACGCACGCCGACCTGTTGACCGCACTCAGCCTGCGCCAGCGCGGCGACGCCGATACGACGCTCGCGGCATGAGCGAACGGGCGTGCGATGCGTGTCTGGCCCGGTCGTGGTTGGTCGGGAGGCTCGCGGCCCATCTGGATAAGGCGCGGTCTCGGATCGACGAGGTGCTCGTGCTCTGCGACGACGATCTGATCACGGCGATCGGAGGGCGGGAAAAGGCGCGGCTGAGGAGGGAGTTCGATGCGGTTGACCTCGACAGGGTGCGGTTGCGGGTGCGGCGCCGTCGGCCTGGACGCGGTCTGCGGGTGCGATCCGGACTATCCGCCGGCGCTGCGCGCGCTTGCGGCCCCGCCGGCGGTTCTGTATGTCGCCGGTGTGCCTGGCGCTACCTCCTTGGCGAGGAGTCGGTCGCGATCGTTGGCTCTAGGAAGGCGTCGCCGTACGGGCTGGATGTCGCGCGCGGGCTGGGGCGCGGTCTTGCCGTGTCCGGGATCACGGTCGTCAGCGGCATGGCGTTCGGAATCGACTCCGCCGCGCACGCGGGCGCGCTCGAGGCGGGCGGCCCGTACGGTCGCCGTGCTGCCAGCCTCGGCGGACCGTCCGTACCCGCCCGGCAAGCGGGCGCTGCACCGCCGGATCGTCGCCGACGGCGCGGCGGTGTCGGAGATCGGGCCGGGGACCGACGTGTGGCGGTGGATGTTCCCGGCGCGGAACCGGATCATCGCGGCGCTCGCGGCGATGACGGTCGTGGTCGAGGCCGGCGAGCGGTCGGGGGCACTCGTGACGGCCCGGCTACGCGCGCGGCATCGGCCGCCCCGTGGGAGCCGTGCCCGGTCGCGTGACCACGCCACAGGCGGCGGGGCCGAACGGACTGCTCGCCACGGGCGCGGGCATCGTGCGCGGGCCGCAGGACGTCCTTGACCACCTGTTCGGCGCCGGCGAGCGAACCGTTGCCCGCGAGCCGCGCCGGCAACCGCCCCACGAGCTGCGGTCGCTGCTCGCCGCAATCGCCGAGGGCCACGAGACGGCGGCGGCTCTCGCCCGGGCGGGGTTCGAACCCGACAAGGGTTTGGCTGCCCTGGCGGCCCTCGAGCTCGAAGGGTTTGTGAGGCGCGGGGCCGGCGGCCGCTTCCGGGTCGCGCCCTGAAGCGACCGAGTTTTTCAATGACAGTCATCGAAAAAGTCGGTCGCGTGCGCTCGGGGTACGCTCGGAGTCGTGCTCCCGAAAGTCCTCTCGATAGCCGGCAGCGACTCCGGCGGCGGCGCCGGCATCCAGGCCGACCTGAAGGCGTTCGCCGCCTGCGGCGTCCACGGGATGACCGCGATCACAGCGATCACTGCCCAGAACACGGTGGGGGTGATCGGCGTCCACGCGATCCCCCCGGACATCATCATCGCCCAGGTGAAAGCGGTGGCGGACGACATCGGCGTCGACGCGGTCAAGATCGGGATGCTCGGCGACCGGCCGACGATCGAGGCCGTGGCCACGGCCCTGAGCCACCTTCCGGAGGACACGCCGGTCGTGCTCGACCCGGTGATGGTGGCGGAGTCCGGCGCGGTGCTTGCTCGACCCGCAGGCCCGATCGGCGCTCATCGAGCTGCTGCTTCCGAGAGCCACCGTTCTCACCCCGAACCTCCCCGAGGCGAGGACGCTTATCGGGGACGACCTGGACGCCACCGAACTCGCGCGCAAAGTCCACGAGCTCGGGCCGAAAGCCGTCGTGGTGACCGGCGGCCACCGCGATCCCCTCACCGACGTGTTCTTCGACGGCCGCCGGCTGGCCGAGCTCCACGGCGAGCGCCAACCGGACGGGGCGGCTCATGGCTCGGGCTGCACACACTCCTCGGTGCTCGCCGCTCGTCTCGCCCACGGCGATGAGCCGCTCGAGGCCGCGCGCGCGGCCCGCGAGCTCGCCTCCCGCGCGGTGGCGCAGGGGCTGCGGGAGATTGGCGCCGGGCCGGGCCCTGTCGACATCTTGGGGATTGCCTGCAAACCGGACGTTTGGGCAGTTTTGGTCCGTTCATAGACCCCTGGAGCCGACACGCGTTTGGCATAATCTGTGCGTGCGTTTCCTGAGGATGAAGCCGGGCCACGGAGAGGTTCTGATCGCCGAGGGAGACGTTGAGCGCGCTGAGGACGAGCAGCGCCTGATCGAGGAGTTCCGCCGCCAGCTCGACGCCGGCCTGTGGGCGGCGGTGCCGGTCTCGGGCCGGGAGGGAAAGCGCGAATCGATCATGGTCCGTTCGTTTGAGGACATTCCCTGGGACGCCGACCGCGTGATCTTCTTCCCGCGGGCAGCAGGCGGCAGGTAGGTCACGCGGCCGCCATGCTGCTGGCGCTCGCAGCGACCGCGCTCGTCGCTCTTGCGCTCCTGTCTGACCTGATCGTGCCCCGCATCGATGAGCTCTGGAATCGCTACAAGGCGCGCCGACAGCGCGCGCCCACGTGGTCCTATGACCCGGGACGCGAGCGCCGCGCGGAGGCGCGGGCCAGGGCGCTTCTGCGCTCGTGCGTCAACGACGAGGAGTGGGCGATGTACCGCGACCTCGGCTTCGTTCGCGTGTGGGGAACCCTCGCGGACGGCCCCGACGATGCCGGCGGTACCGGTGGCGCCCCGTACGCGTATCTGATCTACCCGCACCGGCCGATCCTCGCCTACCTGGCGCAGACCCACCGCTTGCTCAACGAGTACTGCGTCACGTTCCCCGATGAGACCCGCCCGTACGGGAGCTCGCGACTCCCGGATTCCGATGACGTGCTCGCCAAGTGGATGGCGCTGACCGGCGATGAGCGCCGGCTGATCACGACCGCGAACATGCACCTGCCGGGCCGCCAGCTCGATCCGGCGCAGGTGCGGCGTGACCTGTGGCGGCTCTCGCAGTGGGAGCGCGCCCGCATGCGCCAACTCGCCGGCGGCGACGGCCCAGACCGGCCCGCCGACCGCCAGAGCGCGGCGTAGGGCCTGCCGGACCCTTGGCCGGATACAGTTCCGCGCCCCATGTCACCTGAGTTCGACCTCAAGCACAAGAGCCGCGCGCTGACCGAAGGGCCCGAGCGCGCCGCGGCCCGCGCCCAGCTGAAGGGCATCGGCTACGACGACGAGGCGCTGGCCAAGCCGCTCATCGGCGTCGCCAACACCTGGGTCGAGACGATGCCGTGCAACTTCCACCTGCGCGCGCTGGCGGCCAAGGTCAAGGAGGGGATCCGCGAGGCCGGCGGGACGCCGATGGAGTTCAACACGATCGCGATCTCCGACGGGATCACGATGGGCACCGAGGGGATGAAGGCGTCGCTGGTCAGCCGCGAGGTGATCGCCGACTCGATCGAGCTCGTCGCCTCGGCTCATGCGTTCGACGCGGTGATCGCGATCAGCGCCTGCGACAAGACGATCCCCGCCACCGTGATGGCGCTGTGCCGGCTGAACGTGCCGAGCGTGATGCTGTACGGCGGCTCGATCCTACCCGGGTCAGTACAACGGTCAGCGGATCACGATCCAGGAGGTGTTCGAGGCGATCGGCGCCCACGCCGCCGGCCGCATCACGGACGATGAGCTGACCGCGATCGAGGACGCCGCCTCGCCCGGCGCTGGCGCCTGCGGCGGCCAGTTCACCGCGAACACGATGGCGATGGCGTTCGAGGTGCTCGGGATCTCCCCGACCGGCCTCTCGAGGTCCCGGCCGAAGACCGCGCACAAGGTCGAGGTCGCCAAGGACGCCGGCCGGCTCGTGATGGACGTGCTCAGGCGCGGCCGACGCCGAGCGACATCATCACCCGCGAGGCGCTCGAGAACGCGATCGCCGCGGTCGCGTGCAGCGGCGGCTCGACCAACGGCGTGCTGCACCTCCTCGCCGTGGCCAACGAGATGGGCATCGAGCTGTCGATCGACGACTTCGACCGGATCAGCGAGCGCACGCCGCTGCTGTGCGACCTGAAACCGAGCGGTCAGTACGTCGCCCCTGATCTGTACGCCGCCGGCGGGGTCCCGGTCGTCCTGAAGCGGCTCAAGCAGGCCGGGATCCTCCACGAAAACGCCCAGACGGTCACGGGCAAGACCGTCGGCGAGTGTCGCGGACGAAGCCGAAGAGACCGGCGGGCAGCAGGTGGTCAGGCCACTCGACGACCCGCTGAAGAGCACCGGCGGGCTCGTGATCCTCAAGGGCAACCTCGCGCCCGAGGGCTGCGTGGTCAAGGTGGCCGGGCTACGAGCGCCGCAAGCAGACCGGCCCGGCGCGGGTGTTCGAGTCCGAGGAGGACGCGATGGCGGCGGTCCGCACCGCAGGCGCATCAAGCCCGGCGACGTCGTCGTGATCCGTAACGAGGGGCCGGCCGGCGGCCCCGGGATGCGCGAGATGCTCGCGGTGACCGCGGCGCTCGTGGGCGAAGGGCTCGGCGAGGACGTCGCGCTGCTCACCGACGGCCGCTTCTCAGGCGCCACGCACGGCCTGATGGCGGGTCACGTCGCGCCCGAGTCGGTGAAGGGCGGCCCGATCGGACTCGTCCGCGACGGCGACGAGATCACGCTCGATGTCGACGCTCGTCGCCTCGACGTCGATCTCTCCGATGAGGAGATCGCGGCGCGCGCGAACGCCTACCGGCCACCCGAGCGGCCCGCGCCGCCGACGGCGCTGGCAAAGTACGCCCGGCTCGTCTCGAGCGCGTCTCTGGGCGCCGTCACCCGGTAAACCTTCGTGCCCGCACTACCGCGGCTTCGCAGGAATGAAATCCCGCTTGCAGAACTCTGAACAAAACGTAGCCTCAACAAG
The DNA here is from genome assembly GCA_963849675.1 of uncultured Solirubrobacterales bacterium. GTDB lineage: Bacteria > Actinomycetota > Thermoleophilia > Solirubrobacterales > Solirubrobacteraceae > Palsa-465. Next base: position 1,199,069 of record CAWKIW010000004.1, read on the forward strand.
GACCCGACGGGGCGATCGGTACGATCTAGGCAATGGGGTGGTTTTAGCTGGCACGAGCGCGAGTTTCATACCTACGCCCTGAGCGGGGCCCGGCGAGGCCGTACGGAACGCCGCGTCGGGCGTCCGGGGTAGCTAGGACTTCACGCAGGCGGGGGCCATATCTTGCACTCGGCGTCGTCGTCATCCTGGTCGGCGCGGCGGCGGCGGTGGCGATCGCGCTGAAAAGCTCGAAAGCGAGCCTCAGCACGGACCCGGTCGCGCTGGCGAAGGTGACGCTCCCACTCGGCGGCGGAACGATCCAGAGCGTCAGGGTGTACGGCGGTAAGACGGACTCCGCGATCCCCGTGCACCTGTCCGGAAATCAGATCTGGCCAAACGGGAAGATCCCCGCGCACCAGACTCTCTCGGTCCAGGTCGTGGTCAAGCGGCCGGGCACGGTCGCGTGGCTGACGGGCAAGACCGAGCACCTCAACCTCAAGCTGACCACGCCGAGCGCTCATCTCAAGGCGCACTTCCTGACGGTTGCGTCGGGCCAGCCGCTGCAGCTGCAATTCGCCGAGCCGGTGTCCACGGTCTCCTCGGGCGCCGAGCTGACGAGTCTGCATCGCCGAGTGCTCACGACGCCGCAGTCGACGGTGACCATCCCGCGGACCGCCGAGGCGGGGACGGTGTATGTCGCCGCCGCGCCGCGATCGTGGGAGAGTTCGGGCGCCGCGCTCGTCAGCTGGTTCCCCGCCGGCTCCTCGACCAGCGCGATCGCCTACCCGTCGCCTGGGGGCACGATCAGGGCGAACACGCCGATCACGCTCACATTCAACAAACCCGTTTCGAAGGCGCTTGGCGGCTCGCTGCCACCCGTCTCACCGCAGACGTCGGGCACCTGGCACAAGATCAACAGCCATTCGATCCAGTTCCAGCCCCAGGGCTTCGGCTACGGGCTCGGGGCGCACGTCAGCATCGGACTGCCGAACGGGGTCCGGCTGGTCGGCGCCAAGCAGAGCGGCGATGCGTGGACGGGCTGGACGGTGCCGGGGGGACCACGCTCCGTCTCCAGCAGCTACTCGCGGTGCTCGGTTATCTCCCGCTCCGCTTCCACTACGACGGCTCGGGGCCCGGGCCCAGTACGGCGAACCAGCTGGACGCGGCGGTCAAGGCTCCGGCGGGCAACTTCGACTGGCGGTATCCGAACACGCCGGCCGCGCTGCGAAACATGTGGGCGCCTGGCACGTTCGGGACGATGACCAAGGGCGCGATCATGATGTTCGAGGACCAGCACGGCATGACCGCCGACGGGGTCCCCGGGCCGCAAGTCTGGAACGCGCTGATCACCGCGGCGGTGCAGGGCAAGAACAACGCGTTCGGCTACACGTTCGTCCAGGTGAGCGAGGGCAGCCCCGAGAGCGAGTCGACGTGGCACAACGGCAAGACCGTGGTCTCCGGGGCCGTCAACACGGGTATCCCGGCGGCGCCGACGGCGCAGGGCGTGTTCGCCGTGTTCGAGCACGCGCTGTCGGTGACGATGAGTGGCACCAACCCGGACGGGAGCCACTACTCCGATCCAGGCGTCCCGTACGTCAGCTACTTCAATGGGGGGGACGCGCTGCACGGCTTCCTCCGCGCCTCCTACGGGAGCGCCCAGAGCCTCGGCTGCGTCGAGATGCCGTACTCCGAGGCCTCCGCGGTATATCCGTACACGCCGATCGGCACGCTCGTCGACGTCGCTTAGCGTCCGCCGTCTGACCGCGGGCCCCCGACTCAAGCAGGCTTCCACGGCGCGCGCGGCGAATACGGGGCGGCGATGCCGTCGCTGACCGAAACGTCCGCATGGTCCAGCGCCCTCGAGACGTTCGACGACAGACCTCCAGCGCCGCGCGGTCGCGGACAAGACCCGCGAGGCCTACGCGAGCGACTGCCGTCAGTTCGCGGCCTGGGCCGAGGCCCGCGAGATCGATCCCGCGCACGTGGACGTGCGCGCGCTGAGGCGCTACGCGGCCGCCCAGTCCGAGGCCGGAATCGCACCCTCGACGATCGCGCGCCGGCTGGCGGCGCTCCGCGGGCTATTCCGGACTCAGATGGAGATCGGCGCGCGCCAGGACAACCCGGCCGAGCTGCTGAGCTCGCCCAAGAAGCCGCAGCGGTTGCCCCACGTGCTGAAGGCGGGGGAGGTCGCGGCGCTGCTCGAGTCGATCCCGGCCACGACGCCGCTCGGGCTGCGCGACCGGGCGCTGTTCGAGCTCGCGTACGCGTGCGGCCTGCGCGCCGAGGAGATCGTGTCGCTCGATCTGGAATCGGTCGAGTTCGACGCGGAGACCGTCCGTGTCGAGGGCAAAGGCTCCAAGACCCGCCTGGTCCCGGTCGGCGAGCACGCGCTCGCCGCGCTCGAGCGCTATCTGGCCCGTGGCCGTCCGGCGCTCGCGGCCGACGGCGCCGGCGACCGGGCGTTGTTCCTTTCGAAGTCGGGGCGCCGGCTGTCGACGTCGGACGTCAGACGGCGACTGAGCGGCTGGGTGAGGCGCGCGGTGGCCCGCTCACCGGCGCTTTCGCGGGCCCATCCGCACGCGCTTCGGCACTCGTTTGCGACCCATCTGCTCGACGGCGGCGCGGACCTCCGGACGATCCAGGAACTCCTCGGCCATTCGACCATATCGACCACTCAGGTTTACACTCGCGTTGAGTCGGCCCGCCTACGGACTACCTATTCGCGAGCTCATCCCCGCGCATAGCGGGCCAAACCTACCTCGGGGGAACTTGGAAACCAACGTCAAAGCGATCGAGCTGCAAGATCTGTGGAGGCGGTTCAAGGCGACCGGCGACGAGCGTGCGCGGGAGCGTCTCGTGGTCGCCTATTCGCCACTGGTCAAGTACGTCGCCGGGCGGATGAGCTCTGGCCTGCCGGCCCACGTCGAGGAGTCCGATCTGATCTCGTATGGGCTGGGAGGCCTGATCTCGGCGATCCAGCGGTTCGACCTCTCGCGCGAGATCAAGTTCGAGACGTACGCCATCACCCGGATCCGCGGCGCGATCATCGACGAGCTGCGGACGCTCGACTGGGTGCCGCGGTCGGTGCGTGCCCGCGCCCGCGAGATCGAGCGGGCGAACATGAAGCTCGAGGCCCGGTTCCAGCGCGCCCCCACCGACGAGGAGATGGCCACCGAGCTTCAGGTGAGCGTCGAGGACTTCCAGGAGGCTCTCCTTCAGATCTCGAACTCGACGATCGTGGCGCTCGACGAACTGTGGAGCGTGTCGGATTCGACCGGGGACGCGATCTCGCTGCTCGACACGCTGCCCGACCGCGGGGCGCCCGATCCCGAGCAGCTGATGGACCAGTCAGAGCTGCGCGACCGGATCGCGGACGCAATCGCGGCGCTGCCCGAGCGCGAAAAGCTCGTCGTCGCGCTCTATTACTACGAGAACCTGACCCTGCGCGAGATCGGCGAGGTCCTCGGCGTCACCGAGTCGCGCGTCTCGCAGTTGCACACCAAGGCCGTGCTGCGGTTGCGGTCCAAGCTGGCCGGCGAGCTGGATTAGTCGGGGCCGCCTGCGGCGGCGTCCGTGGGGCCGTTCCGCCCGGGCGTCCTTGCCCGGCCGGGGTGGTCGTTGATCCCGCGGTAGTCGCGGGCACATCGGGTTTTAACGGCGGGCACCTGGAGAGGGGCCGGGGCTGGGCTGCCGGCGCGAGGCGGCTCGCCGATCATGCAAAACCTGCCAATCGACCGCCTTCAGCGTGACCGTGGCCGACTACGCATGTGGGGCATGCGCGGTATGCCACGGTCGGCCGATCCGAGGTCGACTGGCAGGCTATGCATGCTGGCGACCCGCGATCCGCCCCTGGGGACCACCGCACCCACCCTCAGGTGCCCGCCGTTATCCCGCACGGCGTCCAAAACCGCCCAGAGGGGACGCGACCACCCCGCCGGGCATGGATGCCCGGCGCAACCCGGTCAGTCGGCGGCGCCTGACGGCGGCGCCTCAGGCCCCATGGATGCCGAGCGAAGCGAGGCCCGCTAAATTCGGTTTCACAGGGTCACCGAAGGAGAGGAGCACGGCATGCACAAGCCCGCGGATCGCATCCGCAATGTGGCTCTCGTCGGCCACCGCGGTAGCGGCAAGACCTCACTGCACGAGGCGTTGCTGTTCGAGGCCGGCGCGATCAACCGCATGGGCTCGGTCGTGGACGGGACCACCACGTCCGACACCGACCCCGACGAGAAGTCCCGGCAGATGTCGATCACCGCCGCGATGGCCACGTTCGATTGGCAGGAGCGCAAGGTCAACCTGATCGACACCCCCGGCGACTCGAGCTTCATCGCCGACGCCCTGGGCGCCCTGCGCGTGTGCGAATCGGCGGTGTTCGTGATCAACGCGGTGATGGGCGTCGAGGTCCACGCCAACCGCCTGTGGCAGCGCGCCGCCGAGCTCGACCTGGCGCGATTGATCTTCGTCAACATGCTCGACCGCGAGCGCGCCGACTTCTTCCGCACGCTCGAGTCGCTCAAGTCCGCCTTCGGACCGCACGTCGTCGCCACCGAGATCCCGATCGGCGCAGAGCACGAGGTCCGAGGCGTGATCGACCTCGTCGACATGAAGGCCTACGAATACGACGGCGTCGCGCGAGACAACTCCAAGGAGATCCCGATTCCCGACGCGCTCCAGGCACAGGCCCAGGAGTACCGCGAGAAGCTGATGGACGAGGTCGCCGAGAACTCCGACGCACTGATGGAGCGCTACCTCGAGGGTGAGGAGATCTCCCACGAGGAGATCGTCACCGCGCTCAAGGACGGGACCAATCACGGCGCGATATTCCCCGTGACCTGCGGCGTGGCGACCCGCAACCTCGGCACGAATCGCCTGCTCGACGCGATCGTCGAGGATCTTCCCTCGCCGGTCAAGCACGGCGGCCTCGAAATCGGCGAGGTGACCCTCGAGCCGGTCGAGGACAAGGAGATGTTCGCCTATGTGTTCAAGACCCGCGCCGACCCGTTCGCCGGCCGGATCAACATATTCCGGGTCTACCAGGGCGTGGTCAAGCAGGACACGCAGGTGCTGAACACGCGCACCCACACCAAGGAGCGGATCGGCCAGCTGCTGACTTTCGAGGGCCATCAGACCGGGCACGCCAACGACTTCGGCCCCGGCGACATCGGCGCGGTCGCAAAGCTCAAGGAGACCAAGGCGGGCGACTGGCTGGCCTCGCGCGACGAGCCGATCGAGATGCCGAGCATCAAGCTGCCGGCGCCGGTGATGGCGTTCGCGGTCGAGCCGAAGAGCAAGGGCGATGAGGAGAAGGTGTTCTCCGCGCTCCGCCGCCTCCAGGAGGAGGACCCGACGATCGACCTGCATCGCGACGACCAGACCGGCGAGCAGATCGTCGCCGGCCTCTCGCAGGTTCACGTCGAGGTGATCGTCGAGCGGCTGAAGTCGCGGTTCGGCGCCGAGGTCAACCTCAATCCCCCGCATGTGCCCTACCGGGAAACGATCAGAAGGCCGGCCAAAGCACACGGGCGCCACAAGAAGCAGACCGGCGGACGCGGGCAGTTCGGCGACTGCCACATCGAGATCGAGCCAATTAGTAGTGATGATCCCACCCACCCCGGGTTCGAATTCGTCAATGCGATCAAGGGCGGCGTGATCCCGACGGGCTTCATCCCGGCGGTCGAGAAGGGAGTACAGGACGCGATGCAGGCGGGCGTGGTCGCGGGCTTTCCGGTCAAGGACGTGCGCGTGCGTCTGTACGACGGCTCCTACCACACCGTGGACTCATCCGAGATGGCGTTCAGGCTCGCCGGCTCGCTCGCGATGAAGGAGGCGATGGCGCAGGCCGGACCCGTGCTGCTCGAACCGATCATGCTCGCCACGGTCGCGGTGCCCGAGGACTCCGTCGGCGACGTGATCGGTGATCTGAACTCGAGACGTGGACGTCCGCTGGGCATGGAGCCGGTGGGCGCCGGCATGACCGAGGTCAAGGCCGAGGTGCCGATGGCGGAGATGCTCTCCTACGCGCCCGATCTGCGCTCGATCACCGGCGGACAGGGCGAGTTCACGATGGAGTTCCTGCGCTACGAAGAGGTTCCGGGGCACCTCGCCGGCAAGGTGGTCGAGGAGGCCAGGGCCGAGAAGGAAGCTGTCAAGGCGTAGCGCCTTCGATACAGTCGCCCAGCGTGGCCACCACCAAGGACATACGGCCGTCCACCGCGATCACCGTCTGCGACGTGTGCGGGCGGACGCTGCTGCGCGGCGAGCACGCCGAGGTCTACATCGACGGCGGCGTGCGGCGGTCGGTGTGCGAGCTGTGCAAGTCCCGCGCGCTCCAGGAGGGGTGGTTGCGCGAGGGAACCGTCGCCACCTACGACGAGAATCAGGCCAGCTCGAACCGACGCGGTTCGTTCCTGAGTCGTCTGCGCCGGCGGCGCGACCCGGCCGCGGAGCCGCCGATCCGCGAGGATGCCGCGTTCGAGCCCCCGCCCGAGCCGCGTTCCGCGCCCGCCCCAGTGCCCGCGGAACCGCGTCGGCCCCCGCGCCGGCGAGACCGCGAGGCCGCCAGGGAGCCGCGTCACGTCCGCGCCGTCCCGGTGGGAGCCGAGCAGAAGATCGCCTCCGCGATCGCGGTGTTCAACAACTCCGAGCACCGCAGGACGGTGGCGGGCGTCGCCAGGTCGCTCGGGGCCCCGGACGTCTCGATCCACCCGAATCTGGAGCATTCAAGCCTGGTCGACATTGTCGCCTCCTGGGAGCTGTGCTGGTACCGCTACCAGGTCGACCTCTCCGACGAGGTCCCGGTGGTCCGGGTGGCGGCGCAGGGGTACGAGCTCGACGAGCTCTCGGCCCAGGAGCGCGAGTCGAACGCCTCCTACGACGAGCACGGGGCGCTCGGGCCCGCCTGAGGGCTCCAGGGACGCCAGCGGCTGTCGGTGCGGGGCCTGAGAGGTCCCTCGGCACCTCCAGGGACGCCTGAACGCGTTCATCGGCGACTGGACAAAGGTTCGATGTGAACCCCGGGGTATGTCCTCTAGCATCAGGGACGTGATCTACTGCGTCGTCCCAGAGGTGCTCGCCGACGAGTTGCTGGACAAGCTCGAGAACTATTACGCCGACGATCCCAACGTCGAGGTGATAGTCGACCGGCGCAAGACCTCTCGGCGAGGCCGAAACTCGTCCGGAGGGGGCAACCGCGCGGTCCGCGACCGCCGTCGCCCGCGCGTTACCGGCGAGCTCCCCGAGCTGGCCACGGATTGACCGTCCCCGGCGGGGGAGAAGCTTGAAGGTCGTCGTCCACGTCGACGGCGGCGCCCGGGGCAACCCCGGACCGGCGGCAATCGGGGTCGTGGTCTCGAGTCCCGACGGCGACGTGCTAGACGAAGTGGCCGAGCCGATCGGCGTCGCCACGAACAATGTGGCCGAGTACACGGCGGTGCTGCGCGGGCTCGAGCGCGCGCGTGCCCTTGGCGCGAGCGAGGTCGAGATCGTCAACGACTCCGAGCTCGTCGCCCGCCAGCTGACCGGCGCCTACAAGGTCAAGCACGCGTCGATGAGGCCGCTCCATGCCGAGGCGATGACCGCGCTGGGCGAGTTCGACCGCTGGGCGGTGCGCAGCGTCCCGCGCGCCGACAACGCCCGCGCGGACGAGCTGGTCAACGAAGCGCTCGACCGCGTCTAAACGGCTGTTACCCTAACCCTGGGGATTCGACCGACCCGGGACGGGTCAAGGGGCTCGGATGAAGGTAAGGGGTTTGATTGTCGGTGTAACCGCCGCCTGCGCGTGGCTCATGGTTGCCGCAGCGCCGGCGTTGGCGACCGTGTCCAGCTCGAACGTGACCGTGACCTCGTCCCCGAGCGAGTACCTGATCGACGATCAGGTGACGCCGAACGAGACGGTCACCGGCACCGGGACGTCGAACGGCACAACCGGCGACTTCGTCGACATCAACTGCTACTCGGGGCCGACCGGCGTGAAGCTGCTCACGAGCGACGTACGAGTCGCAACTGGCGGCACGTTCACGTTCACCGGCTCACTCGCGGGCATCGCGGGCGAGACCTGCGTGCTGCGTGCGGTCCCGCATGGCGACACGACCCCGGTCCCGCCGGGCAGCACCTCGCGGTTCACCGGGCCGACCCTGGCGATCGCCCAGGTGGCGAACCTCATCCCTGCTGGCACCCACAACCTCGTGTCCTATGACCTTGACGTCCCGCAGCTCGACGGCGCGTTCGAGTATGGATCACTCGGGTTCTGCGACATCCTGCATTCATTCGCGTACGACCCGGTGACGTTCGCGAGCGCGCAGCTCGACGACTGCGACGGCGGGTTCGACTCGTCCAACGGCGACTCGCCTGCGGAGCCCGGCGTGCTCACGCCGACCCGCTCGGAGCTCCAGGTCGACGGCACCGACGCCTATCTCGCTGGAAACGCGGCGAGCTTGTTTGATGGCGCCCAGAACACGCCGGGGTATCCGTCGCTGACGTACAGCTACTCGATCGATCCCGCGACCGGCGACTTCGTGGTGAACGAGACCGACCAGGTGGTCGAGTGCAGTCCGGCGGCCGCCGTCTATCCGCCCACACAGGTCAGCTGTTCGAGCTTCGTTCCGGCTGGCGTGCAAGTTTCCTTGCACATCGCGCAGACCAACTCGGGGCGGATGACCACCGTCACCCAGAGGTTCTCGAGTACCGACGGCGCCCAGCACAACGTCGACCTGCTCGAGGACAACGAGTTCTTTCATCCGAATGCCGACGGCGCGCTGAACTTCCCATGGACGGGCGCCGGCATGCAGCCGTACACGACGCTCGGCCAGGCGATCCCGGGGCCGAGCGCCGCCGGCCCGGGGTCGTTCTTCGTCAAGGGCGACCGGATGGCGCCGGACGGCAGTGAGTCGGCGCCGCAGGGGTCGGTGACGTTCTCGAACCCGCCGGACGGCGTGATCGTGGTCTCCGGAACCGACAACGCAAGCACCGATTCCAGCTGGTTCGATCTGCACTACTCGCGGACCGTCCCGCAGGCCGGGTCGGTCGCGCTCGGCTTCACGTACTCGACGGCGTTCCTCGCCGCGGAGGTCTCGTCCGACGCCGGCGCGGCGACGGCGGCCTTCGAGCCTTCGGTGGCGATCGTTTCGCCGGCGACCGGAGCCGGCACCTCCGAGTCCCAGGCGGTCATCACCGGCACGGCCGCCGACGCCACCGGGCTGAGCTCGCTGACCGTTGACGGCCAGGCCGTCGCGCTTGGTCCCGGCAGCGCCTGGACGGCCACGGTTCCGCTCCGCCAGGGGGCGAACACGATCACGGCGATCGCGACGAACGTGTTCGGGAACGCGGCGCAGGCCCAGACGACCGTGACATACACGCCGGTAGTCGTCACGTCGCCGCCGGTCGTGCTCACGCCGCCGCCGGTCGTGCTCACGCCGACGTCGACCTCGCCCGCGCCTGCGCCTGCGCCTGCCCCGACCGTGCCGGCGCTCGCCCGGTTCGGGCAATCGCACCGCAAATGGCGCGAGTCCGGTGCCGCCGGCACGGGGAAGTCGCCGGTCGGGACGAACTTCACGTTCGCGCTCAACCAGGCTGCGACCGTGCGCCTGACGTTCACGCACGCGCTGACCGGCCGCCGGGTCGACGGCATGTGCGCGGCCGAGACGAGACGCAACCGGCACCGGCCGGCGTGCCGGCGTGCCGTGAGGATCGGCGCGATGACGCGAACGGGCCAGGCCGGACTCAATACGCTCTCGTTCAATGGCCGGCTCCGCAACGGGCGAAGGCTCCCCGCGGGCCGCTACACCGTGACCGTGATCGCCACCGACGCGGCGACCGGCGCATCCTCGGGCTCCGAGCGCCTGACCTTTACGATCGTCCCCTAGGCGGGTTTCAGACCGGGCGAGGTGGGTATGCGAGGCGCGGTGAGCACCGCGGCGGCGGGACAGGCGAGGCGGCTGATCGAGTACAAGCCCGAGCATCCGCTGATCAGCCTCTATATGGACCTGGATCCCGAGCGGTTCGCGATCGCGCCGGCGCGCGCATCTCAGATCCGCTCGCTGGTGGACGCGGCCGGGCGCGAGCTCGAGGCGCAGGATGGCCTGACCCACGACGAGCGCATCGCGCTGAGGTCGGACATCCGGCGGATCGACGAGTTCCTGAGTTCGCCCGAGGCGCCGTTCCGTGGTGCGCGAGCGCTGGCGGTGTTCTGCTCGAGCCCAGCCGACCTGTTCGAGGTCATCCCGCTGCTCAGGCCGACCGAGGCACGCGTGTCGATCGGACGTTCGCCGTACGTGGAGCCCCTGGTCGCCGCCTTGCAGGATCGTCGCTGGCTCGTCGCGCTGGTCAACCGCCGCGACGGTCGCGTGCTCGAAGGGCCGGCCGAGGGCCTCGCCGAGCAGGCACGTCTCGAGGACTTCGTTCGCGGCCGTCACGACCAAGGAGGTTGGTCGCAGGCCAACTACGAGCGCAGCATCGAGAAGGACGCCGAAGATCATCTGCGCCGCGTCGCAGATGCCGTCAACCGGCTCTGGCGCACCGAACGCTTCCACCGGATCGCGGCCGGAGGGCCCCCTGAGGTCGTCCCCCGGTTCGAAGCCCATCTCGCCGGGGACGTGCGGCCGCACCTGACCGGAGAGCGGGTCGCGGTCGACCTGTCGAGCGCCAACGAAGAGCAGGTCCGGCGGGCCGTGGCCGGACTCGTGGCCGAAGATGAGAAACGGTCCGAGCGCGACGCGCTCGACCGGCTGGAGGCGGGCATCGGGAGCCGGGGACGCGGCGCCGGAGGACCGTATGACACGCTCGCGGCGCTGAATGAGCGGCGGGTCCAGACGCTGCTGCTGGAGCCGGCGATGGACCGCCCGGGCGCCCGCTGCCCGAAGTGCGGGCTGCTGATGGTCGAGCCGAACGGTCACTGTCCGGTGGACGGCTCGAAGCTCGTGGAGGTCGACCATCTGCGCGAGGCCGCGATCGAATCGGCGCTTGCCCAGGGCGCCGACGTGTTCGTCGTCCACCACTACCCGGACCTCGGCCCGCTGCAGGGAATCGGTGCGTTACTCCGGTTCTAAGAGGGTCGCTGCCGACGAGTTGTCGCTACCCTAGCCACCGTGAACGATCCCCTGACCGAGCTGAGCGCGCGGCTCGAGGAGGCGGCGGAGCAGCTTCGCTCGCCCGACGTCGAAGTGGACTCCGCGCTCGCCCTGATCGAGGAATGCGCGAGGCTGGCCGGCGAGGCCAGCTCCCAAGTCGACGAGCAGACCCGGGCGGCGCTTGAGCCGCTGCCGGATCTCCCCGGACAGCTGCCGCTGCCGGCGTCGTAGTGCTCCTGACCACGAGGCTCCCGACGACGAGCAGCCAGGATCCGGTGCCGCGTTCGGCTCCGGCGCCGTTCCCCGGCCCGTCTCCGGCTTCGGTACCGGCCTATCCCGAGCATCTGCGTGCCCAGGTCGAGCGCTATCTCGAATCGCTGCGGTTCGTGGCCGAGCCGGCGGCCGACGGGCTCGAGCAGGCCATGCGCTACTCGCTGCTGGCGGGCGGGAAGCGGATCCGGCCGGTGCTCGCGCTCGCGACCGCGTCCGCGATCGGCGGGGACCCCGAGTCGGTGCTGCCGCTGGCGGTGGCGATTGAGCTGATCCACACGTACTCGCTGATCCATGACGACCTTCCGGCGATGGACGATGACGACCTGCGGCGCGGCCGGCCGACGTGCCACGTCGCGTTCGGGGAGGACGTCGCGATCCTGGCCGGCGATGGGCTCTATGCCGAGGCGTTCGTGCTGCTGCTGACCCGGCAGCAGGGCGATCCGGCGCGGCTGGTGGCGGCCGCACGCGAGCTCGCCGGGGCGACCGGCGCTCAGGGAATGGTCGCGGGGCAGTACATCGACGTGGCCGGGACGGCGCCCGACGACGCGGCCGGGCTGCGCCGATTGCACGAGCTCAAGACGGGGCGGCTGATCGCGGCGAGCATCGAGTGCGTGCTCCTACTGTCCGGACTCGATGAACCTGAGAGAATTCACAGCTTCCACGGCTTTGCAAGGGAGCTGGGGATACTTTTTCAAATCGTGGATGACATTCTCGACGTGACCGGGTCCGAGGAAACGCTGGGCAAGCACCAGGGCAGCGACGAGCGGTTGGGCAAGCGGACGTACGTGAGCGAGTTCGGCCTCGAGCGGGCTCGCGAGCTCGCCGGCGAGTCGCACCGCCGGGCGCTCGCCGCGCTCGAGCGGGCTGGGCGGGCGGGATCCAACACGGACGAGCTCGAGCAGATCACCAACTTCATCGCCACCCGCTCCTTCTGATGACCCGACTGCTCGACGGGATCGACAAGCCCCAGGATCTGCACGGCCTCAGCGACGAGGAGCTCCAGCTGATCGCGCAGGAGGTCCGCGAGCACATCATCGACACGGTAGGGGAGATCGGCGGCCATTTCGGCGCCAATCTCGGCGCATGCGAGATCGCGGTGGCGCTCCACTCGATGCTCGACTCGCCACGCGACAAGATCCTCTGGGACGTCGGCCACCAGGCCTATCCGCACAAGATCCTGACCGGCCGGCGCGACCGACTGCAGACGATTCGCAAGTACCAGGGGCTCGCGCCGTTCTGCTCGATTGGCGAGTCAGAGCACGACATCATGGGCGCCGGGCACGCCTCGACCGCGATCGGGTACGCGGTCGGGATCAAGGAGGCGATGCGGCATGGCGTCGGCGAGGACGGGCACGTCGTCGCGGTCGTCGGCGACGGTGCGCTGACCGGAGGAGTCGCGTTCGAGGCGGTCCACCAGGCCGGCGGCGAGGGCACGCCGATCGTGGTTCTGCTCAACGACAACGGGATGTCGATCGCGCCCAACGTGGGAGCGATGTCGCGCCAGTTCAACCGCGTGCGACTGAACCCGAAGCTGTGGCGCGCGCGCGAGGGGTTCGAGGAGGGGCTGACGAAGCTGCCGGCCGGGATCGGCGCCGCGTTCGAGCGGTTGGGGCCCCACTTCAAGGAATCGATCAAGGCGTTCTGGGCGCCCGGCCTGTGGTGGGAGGAGCTCGACTTCGTGTACATCGGCGTGATCGACGGACACGACGTGCGCGCGGTCAGGCGGGCGCTGCGCGAGGCGCTCATCGCGCAGCGCCCGGTGGTGATCCACTGCGCGACGGTCAAGGGCAAGGGGTTCGCGCCCTCGGAGGAGGGCGGGCTCGAGGGCATGGAGAAATGGCACGCCGCCAAGCCCAAGTCGATCGCGAACGGCATCCCCGCCACCGCGAGCAAGCCGTCCAGCGCGAAGCCCGCTCCCCCGCAATACACCTCGGTGTTCGGCAACGCGCTCGTCGAGGAGTGCCGACGCGACGAGCGGGTAATCGGGATCACGGCCGCGATGAACTCGGGGACCGGACTCAACATCCTCCAGCGCGAGCTCCCCGACCGGTATTTCGACGTCGGGATCGCGGAGCAGCAGGGCGTGCTGTTCGCGGCCGGCCTCGCGCTCCAGGGATGCAAGCCGGTCGCGGCGATCTACTCGACGTTCCTGCAGCGCGCATACGACCAGATCGTCCACGACGTCTGCCTGCAGAGGCTGAACGTGGTGTTCGCGATGGACCGCGCCGGGTTGGTCGGCGACGACGGCCCGACGCATCACGGCGCGTTCGACATCGCCTACCTGCGCTGCCTGCCCAACATCGTGCTGATGGCGCCGCGCGACGAAGCCCAGTTGGTCCACATGCTGCACACCGCCCTGGTCTACGACGACGGGCCGATCGCCTTGCGCTACCCCCGCGGCGAGGGCACCGGCGCGCCCCTGCCCGCGCGCCCCGAGCCAATCGAGATCGGGACCGGGGAGATCCTCCGCGAAGGCGAGCGCGTCGCGCTGCTCGGCTACGGCACCGGCGTCGGCAAGGCGCTCGAGGCCGCCGACATCCTGGCCGAGCACGGGCTGTCGGTGACGGTCGCCGACGCGCGCTTCGCCAAGCCGATCGATGTCGGCCTGGCGGCCCAGCTGGCCGCTGAGCACGAGCTGCTCGTTACCGTTGAGGAGGGGGTCCTCGCCGGCGGGTTCGGGTCGGCGGTGTGGGAAAGCCTGTCCGATGTTGGATTGGGAGGCGGGGCGGGCGGGGTCCGCATTCTCCGGGTTGGCCTGCCCGACCGGTACGTCACCCACGGCGCGCCGAAGCTGCTCCACGAGGAGGTCGGTTTCACCGGCGAGCGGATCGCCGAGCGGATCGAATCCGCGGTCGCGGAGTACAGCGGCGTTCCGAGCGTTTGACCCGCTCCTACGCGGTCCACCAACCGTTGAAGGGGGCCGTTCACCCCTGTGGTCGGCGGTCCGCGATGCCGACAATGGGTTGATGGCAACGCAGCTTGAATTCGGTTCCCGCCCACCCCAGCCTTCGTCCTCGGATCTGTTCATCTCGCGCCAGCCGGTCGTCGACGGTCAGATGCGCGTGACCGGTTACCGCGTCGCCTATGCCACTTCCGACGGCTCCGAGCACGGCGAGGGCACGGCCGCGCGGCTGCTCGGCGACGTGCTGAGCGGTGTCGGGCTCGATGAGCTGGTCGGCGAGTCGCTCGCCCATCTGCCCGCTGTCGCGCGAGTTGCTGCTCGCGCTCGGTGTGCCGCCGGTCCGCCCCGACCGGGTGCTGCTGCGAATCGCCCACGACACCGCCCGGCTCCCGGAGATCGCCGGCGTTCTCGACGCGCTCGCCGGACGCGGGTATGCGCTGTCGCTCCACGATCTGCCCGGCCCCGATTTCGACGCCGCGCTGCTCGACACGTTCGGCACGGTCGAGATCGAGCTGCGCGAGTGGTCACGCGAGGACGCGGCGCGCGCGGTCTTGCGGCTCCGGGACGCGAGGGCGATGCCGCTGGCATCGGGCCTGTACGACTACAACGGCTTCGAGCAGGCGAAGGGACTCGGGTTCGAGGTGTTCTCGGGGCCGTTCTATGCGAGTCGCCACAAGGCGGCGGTTCGCAAGATCCCGGTCGGCGAGATGGGCACGCTGGTTGCGCTCGCCGCGCTCCAAGGCGGGTCGGCGACGATCGAGGACCTCGAGGCCGTGATCGACCGCGACGTCGGCCTGAGCGTGAAGCTGCTCCGCTACATCAACTCGGCGTACATCGGTCTGCGCGGGAGCATCGGCTCGATCCGCCAGGCGGTGATGATGCTCGGCTCCCGCGGCGTGTCGCGATGGGCGCTGCTGGTCGCGCTCACCGGCGGCCCCAACGCGCCCCGCGAGCTGTCGGTGATGGGGCTCACGCGCGCTCGGATGTGCGAGCTGCTCGGCGCGGAGCTTCGCGACGTCGCCGGCGATCAGCTGTTCACGGTCGGGCTGCTGTCGGTGGCCGACGCATTGCTCGAGGTCCCGCTCGAGACGATCGTCGAGGAGCTGCCGCTCGCCGACGAGGTCAGCGCGGCGCTGCTCCGTCGCGACGGCCCCGCCGGGGCGATTCTGAAGACGGTCGTCAGCTACGAGCAGGGCGACTTCGACGTCGCGACGCTCCGGTCGCACGCTCCCCGCATCGCGAGCTCGTACCGCGACGCGCTCGGCTGGGCGGTCGAGACCGTTTCGTCGGTGGCCGCCTGAGCGATCACGTACCGTTCCGCGTCAGTGAGGCGCGTTCGTATCGACACGCTGCTGTCGGAGCGGGGCATGTTCCCGTCGCGGTCCGCCGCGGCGGCGTCGGTGCTCGCCGGCGACGTCTTGCTTCTCCCCGACCGGCGGCGGGTCGACAAGCCGGGGCAGCTCGTGTCCGAACAGGCCGAGCTCGAGATCGTGAAGCCGCCGCCGTACGTCTCGCGCGGGGGCGTGAAGCTCCGGAACGCGCTCTCGTCTTTTGGCGTCGAGGTCGCCGAACGTCATGCTCTCGACGTCGGCGCCTCGACCGGCGGATTCACGGACTGCCTGCTCCAGGCCGGGGTTTCGCACGTGGTCGCGGTCGATGTGGCGTACGGCGAGCTTGCCTGGCGGTTGCGCTCTGATCCGCGGGTCACGGTCATCGAACGGTGCAACGCGCGCTCGCTGCGCGGCGAGGCGCTGCCCTACGCGCCCGATCTGATCGTGATCGACGTGTCGTTCATCTCGCTCGGCAAGGTGTTGCCGGCGGTTCTGGCGTGCGCGGCCGAGCGGTTCGACTGCCTGGCGCTGATCAAGCCGCAGTTCGAGGTCGGGCGCTCAGCGGTGGGGAAGGGCGGGGTGGTGCGTTCGGCGGACGATCGCCGGCGCGCGCTGGTCTCCGTGGCGCAGGGTGCGCGCGAGCTGGGCTTTGCCGTGCTCGGGTTTGCGAGCTCGGGGCTCCCTGGGCCGAAGGGGAATCTCGAGACGTTCGTGTGGCTGGCGGAAGCTGCTCGCGGCGGGGCGGTCGCGGAGCTCGAGGCGGCCGCCCGAGAGGTCGAGCCTTGAATCCGGTCCGGACGGCCACGGTGCTGACACACCGCCGGCCGTCGGAGACGCGCCCGGCAATCGACGCGCTGATACGGATCGCGCGGGGCGCCGGCGCGACGCTGTTCATCGATCCCGAAGAGAGTCGCAAGCACCGGCTCGAGCACGCCGAGGGGCTCGAGGTCGACGTCGAGGGGCCGCTGGACGTCGACATCTGCTTCGCGCTCGGCGGCGACGGCACGATCCTGACCGCGCTACGCAGGTACGCGGGCACCGGCGTCCCCGTGTTCGCGGTCAACTTCGGCGAGATCGGGTTTCTGGCCACGGTCGATCGCGACGAGGCCCGGATGGGGTTCGAGCTCGCGTTCGACGGCCAGTTCGAGGTCCTGTCGCTGCCCGGCATCTCGCTGTCGGGGTCGGGCGGCGAGTGGCTCGCGATCAACGACGTGTCGATGCACCGCCAGCCCGGCAACCGCGTCGCCGATCTCGCTTACGCGGTCGGCAGGGACGAGATCGGTCGCGTCCGCTGCGACGGCCTGGCCGTGGCCACACCGGCGGGGTCGACCGGCTACAACCTCGCCAACGGCGGCCCGGTCATGGCCTGGGGCGTCGCCGGCTTCGTCGTGTCGTTCATCGCGCCCCATTCGCTGACGGCCCGCGCGCTGGTCGTCGCTCCGGGCGACGTGCTCACCGTGCTGAACCGCTCCCAGGAGGAGTCCGTCGACGTCACCGTCGACGGCCGGCCGGTCTGCACGCTTCCGCCGGGCGAGGAGATCGAGGCGAGCTTCGTCGACGGTCAGGGTTGCCTCGCCCAGATCCCGGGCGCGAACTTCTACCACCGCCTGCGCGAGAAGTTCGGCCGGCTGTCGTCGATGCGGTGAGCTCGGCTGCCCACCGACCCCGCGCCCCGCGCGCACCCCGCGGCACTTGGGAAGAAACTACGTCTATACCGTAGTTTCTTCCCAAGCAGTCGCTTCCGGTCAGGGGACCATGAACGACAGCGCCCCCGACTGGAGCAGCGCGAGGACGCCCATCAGCAGCACGAACACGACGCTGTAGCCGATCACCTTCCGGAAGATGTCGCCTTCCTTGCCGGCGAGCCCCACCGCGGCGGCGCCGATCGCGAGGTTCTGCGGCGAGACCATCTTGGCGAGCACCCCGCCCGAGCTGTTCGCGCCGGCCAGCAGCGTCGCCGACAGGTTCGCCTTGTGCGCGGCGGCGACCTGCAGAGCGCCGAACAGCGAATTCGACGATGTGTCCGAGCCCGTCACGGCGGTCCCGAACCACCCGATCGTCGGCGATAGGAACGCGAAGAACCCACCCGCGCCCGCGGCCCAGGTTCCGAGCGTGATCGTCTGGCCGGACAGGTTCATCACGTAGGCGATCCCGAGCACGGCCATCACCGTCACGATCGCCCACTTCAGCTGCACCAGCGTGCTCCAGTAGGTGCGGACCGCGAGCGCCGGCCGGACGCGCAGGACGATGGCGGTCAGGACGCCCGACACGAACAGCCAGGTGCCGGCGGCGGTCAGGTAGTTGAGCTTGAACGTCTCGCTCGTGGGTGCCTTGCCCTTAGAGTTCAGCACGTGCAGCCCGGGCCAGCTGAACGCGTTCGTGGCCTTGTCGAGCTCCTTGGTGATCCCGCTGATGCTGGTCACCCCGAGCACGACGATGATGATCAGGTACGGCGCGAACGCCTTGAGCACGTCCACCCGGCTCGGCGGCGGCTGGTCGGGTCCTCCATCTGCCATCGCCCGGCGCTCGAGCGCCGAGTCGGCGACGGCGCCGCCGGCGATCGCGGGCCGGCGCGAAACCGTTGTCGCCGGCGCGCCCGGCGTGTGCGGCGACCAGATCTGGACTAGGAGCACGACCGCCGCGGCCGAACCGAGCGACGCGACGATGTCGGTCAGCGGCGTCGAGATGTAGTTGGAGGTCACAAACTGCAGGACGGCGAACACGACGCCGCCGGTCAGCGCCGCCGGCCACGCCTCGCGCACGCCGCGGCGCCCGTCGGCCATGAACACGAGCGCGAACGGGACGATCAGGGCGAAGAACGGCGTCTGGCGCCCGACCATCTGGCTCAGGTCGTGAACCGGCAGGCCCGACACCTGCGCGAGCGTCGTGATCGGGATCGCGATCGCGCCGAACGCGACCGGCGCCGTGTCGGCGACGAGCGCCAGCGACGCGGCCTTCAGCGGAGAGAACCCGAGTCCGACGAGCATCACGCCGCAGATCGCCACCGGCGTGCCGAATCCGGCGAGCGCCTCGAGCAGCGCGCCGAAGCAGAATGCGATCACCACCACCTGCACGCGGGGGTCGTCCGAGACGCTGCTGAATGTCCGCCTCAGGATCGCGAAGTAGCCCGTGGCATCGGTCATGTTGAAGATCCACAGGGCGTTGATGACGATCCACATGATCGGCCAGAAGCCGAACACCGCGCCCTCGAGCGCGGCGTCGCCGGCCTGTCCGATCGGCATCGAATACACGGTGATCGCAATGAGGATCGAAACCCCGAGCGCGATCAGCGAGGCCCACTGGGCCTTCATCCTGAAGCCGCCCAACAGGACGAACAGCACCACCAGCGGCAGCACGGCGAAGATCGCGGTCAATCCCAGCGAATGGGAAACCGGATCGAGAACTTGTCTGTACACGGTGACCTCCCTCTGCCTCCCGGACGCGCCGGGACGGATCGCGTTAGGGGGTCACCTACCCACGGGGGCTAGCCGTTACGCAATCGGTTGCAGCCCGAGCGCGAGGACTTCGGCGGTGTGGAGCGCCCGGCGGCCCGTCCCGGCGGTGATCTGGCTCCGGCACGAAAAACCGTCCGCTACCAGCAGTGTTTCGGCGTCCGCGGCTCTCACCGCCGGCAGCAGGAACTGCTCACCGATCCGCATCGAGACGTCGTACTGCTCGCCGGCGCCGTAGCCGAACGACCCGGCCATGCCGCAGCAGCCCGCCTTCGTCATGTCCGCCTCCACTCCGGCGCGCGTGAGCAGCTCGCGGCCCTGATCGCCGCGGATCACCGCCTTGTGGTGGCAGTGGCCGTGGATCAGCGCGCGCCGGGTCACGCTCGGCGGGTTCCAGCCGGGCGCGTGGCGAGCGAGCAGCTCGTCGAGCACCATCGTCTGGGCGGTGAGCCGTCGGGCGTGCTCGTCGTGAGGCATGAGCTTGCGCAGCTCGTCGCGGAACACCGACGCGCAGCTCGGCTCGAGCACGAGCACCGGCACCCCGGACTCGATCGGCTCGGACAGGCCGTCGAGCACGTTCTGGAGCGTTCGCTTGGCGAGGCCGAGCATCCCGAAGTCGTACAGCGGACGCCCGCAGCAGAGGCGCTTCTCCGGGACCTCGACGGCGAAGCCGGCGGCCTCGAGCACGTCAACCGCGGCCTTGCCCACGTCGGGCTCGAACAGGTCCGTGAACGTGTCGGCCCACAGCACGACGCGCCGACGACCGTCGTCGGTGCTCGGCGAGGTCTTCGCGTTCCGGTCCGCGAACCAGCTCCGGAATGTCTGCCGGGCGAACCTCGGAATCTCGCGCTCCTCGGCGATCCCGAGCCACCGCTTGGCCGGGTTCGCGATCGGGGGTGAATGGCTGAGCCCGTTGACCAGCTGCGGGGCCCGGGCGGCCGCCTGGCCCCACCACGGCAGCAGGCCGAGCGCATAGTGGTGGAGCGGCCGCCGGCGCTTTGCGTAGTAGTGCGCGAGGAACTCGGCCTTGTAGGTCGGAATGTCGACCTGCACGGGGCAGTCTCCGGTGCATCCCTTGCACGAAAGGCACAGATCGAGCGACTCCTTCACCGCGTCGTCGCGCCAGCCGTCGGTGACCGGATCGCCCTTGAGCATCTCGAACAGCAGGCGCGAGCGGCCGCGCGTCGAGTGGCGCTCCTCGCGCGTGGCGTGGAAGCTTGGGCACATCGTGAGGCTGCCGAGGTTGCGGCACTTGGCCATCCCGAAGCACCGCTCGATCGCCGTCGCGAACGAGCCGCCGTCGTCGGGGAAGGCGAAGTGGGTCTTGAGCTCCGGCGGCCGGTAGTCCGGGCCGAGGCGGAGGCCCTCGTCGAGCTTGACGTCGCCGATCAGGCGATTCGGGTTCATCTTCCAGGCCGGGTCCCAGATCCGCTTGAAATCGTTGAACGCCTGCATCAGCTCGGGACCGAACATCTTCGGCAGCAGCTCGGCGCGGCCGTGGCCCTCGCCGTACTCGCCGGCCAGCGAGCCGCCATAGGAGACGACGAGGTCGGCGCACTTCTCCATGAACGACCGGAACGTCTTGACGCCCGCCGCGGTCTTGAGGTCGAAGTCCATCCGCGTGTGGACGCAGCCTTGGCCGAAGTGGCCGTAGTAGACGCAGCGGTAGCCGTGGTCGTCGAGGATCTGCTGGAAGTCGCGCAGGTAGGCCCCGAGCTTGTCCGGATGAACCGCGGCGTCCTCCCAGTTGCCCTCGGCGTCCATGTAGCCGGGCGCGCGGCTATCGCCGACGGCGCTCTCGCGCACCTTCCAGACGCTCACCTGGTCGAGCTTGTCGACGATCACCTTCGCGTCGATCTGCGGCCCGTCGGAGAGGTCCTCGAGCGCCTGGCGAGCCTCGGCCATCGCCGAGTCGGGGTCGTCCTGGCCGAACTCGACGTACAGCCACGCCCGCCCGTCGGGGAGCAGCGCGCGTTCGGGGGCGAGCCGGCTCTTGGCGATCATGTTCTTGATCAGCTGATCGTCGAACCCCTCGAGGCCGATCGGCTTGCACCGCTGGAGGATCACCGGGACGTGATCGGCGGCCTGGAACACGTCGGGGTAACCGAGCAGCACCGTGCGCCGGTGCTGCGGGCTCGGGACGAGCCGGACGGTCGCGTGCAGGACGTTCGCGCACGTGCCCTCCGAGCCGACGAGCGCGCGGGCGACATGGAAACCGTTCTCGGGTAGCAGCTGGTCGAGGTTGTAGCCGGACACGCGGCGCGGGATGTCCGGAAACTCGGCCCTGACGCGGTCGGCGACGCGGTCTCGTAGGTCTCGAAGTTGTTCGTAGATCTCGCCCTTGCGTCCGCCCGCGGTGATGATCTGCTCGAGCTCCTCGTCGGAGGTCGCGCCCACAGTGAGCCGGGTCCCGTCGTACAGCACGACGTCGAGCTCGATCACGTTGTCGCTTGTCTTGCCTGCCATCAGCGAGTGCGTGCCGCACGAGTTATTCCCGAGCATGCCGCCGAACGTGCAGTACTCGTGCGTAGCCGGGTCCGGGCCGTAGGTGAGGTGAAATTCCTCCGCGGCGTTGCGGAGCTGGTCGCAGATCACGCCGGGCTGGACGACTGCGCGTCTCGAGTCCGGATCGAGCTCGACAATCTGGTTGTAGTACTTCGAGTAGTCGAACACCACGGCGACGTTGGTGGTCTGGCCGCTTGGCGCGGTGCCGCATCCGCGAGGGAGCACGGGCGCCTGGTAGTCGCGACAGATCGCGACGGCCGCGATCACGTCGTCCGGGCCCTTGGGGATCACGACGCCGATCGGCACCGCCCGGTAGATCGAGAAGTCGTTGGCGTACATCGCCCGCGTGCCCGCGTCGAAGCGGACCTCGCCGGAGACCGCTTGCTGGAGCGCGCGCTTGAGACCGGAGACGTCTACGTCGGTTGGCCCGGTGGTGACGTGGCGCCGGTCGAGCTGGGACGCGCTGGTGGCCATCGCTCTCCTCCTCCTGGGTGGTGCGGGCCGTTACCGTACCTCAGAGGCATGCTTCGTCGTGTACGGGGTGGAGACGGCCGGACGCTCCCGTTGCATTTGATGCCCCGCACGCGCCCGGGTCGCAGCCGCGGCCCGCACCGCGCGGGCCGCGCAACCACTCGTTCACGCTCGGCCTCGACGGCGCCGGCAGATGATCGGTTCGATGCCCGGTCGGGCTCAATACGCCCGCGCCACGAGCGCGTCCACGCCGTCGGCGTCGGGATCGTCGACGGGTTGGCCGTCATCGCGCATCAGGCAGCGCACCGACACGCCGGCCTTCGCGAGCCGGTCTTCGCCCTCGGCGCCGAAGGCTCTCCAGGGGAGGCGGGCGAAGCCCTCGCCCGCTATCTCGCCTGCCTCGTCGATCGATCGAGCCGGGCGCGTGCGCTCGTCCCTCAGCGAGGTCGCCTGAGCAGGAGCTCCGCCTGATCATCGACCAGCATTCGCGGGATCTCGACGACCGCTCGCAGCGGGACCGTCTCCTTCGCGGGCCGAGCGCGGCGGGCAACCACCGCTTGGTGCGCGGCGACATCCCGCGGGCCGAGCTCGACTCGAACCGGGACGCCGCGAAGCTCGTGGTCGATGATCCGCCGCCCGAGCGAGACCTCGACGCGGTCATCGAGCTCGACGCGCACGCCCGCGCGCTCGAGCTCGTCCACGACCGCGGTCGCGGCCTCGATCACGCCCTCGCCGGCGCGCGCGACCACCACGACGACCTGGATCGGAGCAAGCCGGGGCGGCACGCGCAACCCTTGATCGTCGCCGTGAACCATGATCATCGCGCCGAGCAGACGCGTCGACACGCCCCACGAGGTCTGCCAGACGTGGCGGAGCTGACCGTCGCGATCGCTGAACTGGATGCCGAACGCCCGCGCGAAGTTCTGCCCGAGCTCGTGTGAGGTGCCCATCTGCAGCGCCTTCCCGTCGCGCATGACGCCCTCGCACGACCAGGAGACCTCCGCGCCGGCGAACTTCTCCCGCTCGGTCTTGCGCCCGCGGTAGACCGGGATCGCGAGCTCCTGCACCATCGCATCTGCGTACACCTCGTCGAGGATCCGAAGCGCGTATGCGTGCGCGTCCTCTCGGGTGGCGATGGGCGGTGTGTCCCTCCTGCCAGAGGAACTCCGAGCTGCGAATGAACAGTCGGGTCCGAAGCTCCCACCGGACGACGTTCGCCCACTGGTTGATCAGCAGCGGCAGATCGCGGTAGCTCGAGATCCACCGAGCGAACGACGCAGTTGACGATCGTCTCGCTCGTCGGGCCGGATCACGACTGGCTCTTCCAGCTCCTTCCCGCCGCCGTGGGTCACGACCGCCAGCTCGGGGCTGAAGCCCTCGACGTGCTCGGCCTCCCGCCGCATGAACGCCTCCGGGATCAACAGCGGGAAGTACGCGTTCCGCGCGCCCGTGGCCTTGATCCGCTCGTCGATCGCCGCCTGGAGCCGCTCCCAGATCGCGTATCCCCACGGGCGGATCACCATCGTCCCGCGGACCGGCCCGTTCTCGGCCAGCTGCGCCTTGGCGATCACGTCCTGATACCAGGTCGGAAAGTCCTGCTCCTGAGGTACGAGGACGCTCACGTGAACTCGCCGTCGCGATGAGGAACGTACGGCCCCTCCAGGCGGGCGCACTCCTCGTCGGTGAGCTCGAGCCCGGTGGCCACGACCGCGTCGGTCACGTGCTCGAGGCGGGTAGCGCCGACGATCGGCGCTACCACGCCCGGACGTCGTATCAGCCAGGCGAGCGCGATCTGCGCGGCCGAGATGCGGCGCTCATCGGCGATGGCCCGCACGACGTTTGCGATTGCCAGATCCGGCTCGCGGTACTGGCTGCGATCCCCGCTGGAGCGCGCCGTGGATCGCGTCGAGCCGCGCTTCCCCGCGAGCAGGCCTCGCGCGAGCGGGCTGTACGGCAGCACGCCAACCCCCTGTTCGAGGCAGAGGGGGATCATCTCGCGCTCCTCCTCTCGGTTGACGAGGTTGTAGCGATTCTGCATCGCGATGAACCGCGTCTGACCGGCGCGCTCGGCGGCGTGCTGGGCCTTGGCGAACTGCCAGGCGCGCATTGTGGACGCGCCGATGGAGCGCACCTTGCCGCTGCGCACGATGTCCTGCAGTGCGGCCACCGTCTCGTCGACCGGAGTGTCCTCGTCCCAGCGGTGGATCTGGTAGAGGTCGACGTAGTCGGTGCCGAGCCGCCGCAGCGAGGCGTCGATCGCGGCCATCAGGTGCTTGCGTGAGAGGCCGCGCTCGTTGGCGCCGGCTCCGGTCGGGTAGTAGACCTTGGTCGCCAGCACGTACTCCTCTCGGCTCGAGAACAGGCGCCGCAACAGCGCTCCGGTGATTCGCTCGCTCTCGCCGTCGGAATACATGTCGGCCGTGTCGAAGAACGTGATCCCGCTCTCGACGGCCTCGCGAACGATCGGCGCCGCGCGCTCCTCGTCAAGCGCCCAGCCCTGCAGCGCGGGGGCGCCGAAGCTCATCATCCCGAGCCCGATCGGCGACACCCTGAGTCCGGATCGCCCCAGCGAGCGGTACCCAGTCAGCGCGGTTCCCATCAGGCCCTCCATTTAGCCACCTACGGCCTCGATCCGTCGGGGGGTGGTGGTACACCCAGCCCATGCTGCAAGAGTTGCGCGTCGAGAACCTGCTGCTGATCGATCGGGCGGAGCTGGCGCTCGCTCCCGGGCTGAACGTCGTGACCGGCGAGACCGGCGCCGGCAAGACGCTGCTCGCGCAGGCGCTCGACCTGCTGCTCGGAGGGCGCGCCGGCAGCGGCGTGGTGCGCGCGGGGGCGGCCGAGGCGTACGTCGAGGGCGTGTTCTCGCTGCCTCCCGAATTGGCGGGCGCGGAGGTGCTGCCGACCGACGCCGAGGAGATCGTGCTCGCCCGGCGAGTGTGGCCCGACGGCCGCACCCGGGCGTACGTGTGCGGCCGGTCCGCGACCGTGGCCGACCTGCGCGAGCTCGGGAGCGCGCTGCTCTCGTTCTACGGGCAGCACGAGCACCGCAAGCTGATGCTCTCGGCCGTCCAGCTCGACGTCCTCGACGGTTACTGCGGTCTTTTGGAGGGCGGCCTCCGGGAGCGCGTGGCCGATGCCTACGGCCGGGTACAAATGCTCGAGGAGCGCCTTGCGGGCGTGAACGAACTCGCCGCCGGCCGCGAGCGCGAGCTCGACCTGCTGGCCTTCGAACTCGACGAGATCGAGAGCGTCGCGCCAAGCGAGGACGAGGCTTCGGAGCTCACGGTCGAGCGAGATCGACTCCGGCACCTGGAGACGCTGCGGGGAGCCGCGTTCGGGGGCGCCGAGGCGATCTCGCCCGAGGAAGGGGGCGGTGGCGCGGCGGAGCTGCTCGCTTCCGCGGCGGCGCAGCTGGCCGGCGCAGCGGCGATCGACCCCGAGCTCGCCGGGTTGTCCGAGCGTGCGGAGGCGCTCGGACACGAGGCCTCGGAGCTGAGCACCGCGCTGCGGTCATACGTGTTCGGGCTGGAGGCGTCCCCGGGCAGGCTCGAGGAGGTCGAGGAGCGGCTCGCCCTGATCGCCCGTCTGGAGCGTAAGCACGGCGGGTCGATCGCGGACGTGCTCGCCCACGCCGAGCGCTGCCGAGCCCGGCGCGAGGAGCTCGAGCGGGCCGAAATCGCGCTGTCCGAGATCGAAGCGTCGCTTGGGGAGGCACGGGCCGAGCTCGACCGGCTCGCGGGCGAGCTGTCCGAGCGCCGGCGAGAGGCGGCGCCCGCGCTGGCGGCCGAGGTGCGCGAGCGGCTGGCCGAGCTGGCGATGCCCGACGCGGAGTTCGAGGTCGAGGTCCGTCCGCGCGAGGACGGATGCGGGGCGCGCGGAGCGGACGAGGTCTCGCTGGTGATCGCGCCGAATCCGGGGATGCCCGCCGGGCCGCTTCGAGAGATCGCCTCGGGCGGGGAACTTTCGCGGGTGATGCTCGCGATCCTCAGCGTGGCGCACTCTGTCGACGGCCGGGGTTCGCGTGACTCCGCGGGAACGGCCGGGGGCGGATCCCTGCTCGTGTTCGACGAGGTCGACGCCGGCATCGGGGGTCACACGGCCCGCGCGGTCGGCGAGCACCTGCGGGTCTTGGCCGAGGGACGCCAAATCCTGTGCATCACGCACCTCCCGCAGGTGGCGGCGATGGCCGCGCGTCACTTCACGATCGTCAAGGACTCGAACGCGGTGCCGGCGCGTACGACCGTGTCGACGCTCGACCGGGACAGCGTTGTCGGCGAGCTCGTCCGGATGCTCGGCGCCGCCGAGGGCGACCGCGCCGCCAGCCGCCACGCCCGGCAGCTGCTGCGCGCCGCCTGACGACGGCGATTCGGGCTTCTTGGGGCCGGCCTCCGGGAACGCGAGCCCGCCTGGATCCGACACCGAGCCTGGTCACCCAGGTCCCGAGCTCACGCGGACGAGCCCCGCCTTGCGCCGGCCACGTTCCCGAGAATGCCGCGTGCTGGCCCTCGCGACCTGCACGATCTGACAATTCAGCCGACACCGGGCGACCGCGTCAGATCGCGCATGTGGCACGTGCACCGTCTGTCACGGTCGCCGCTTTTTCACTGTGGTGGCAGGTCATGCAGGTCCTCTGCTCCAGCGACGCAGGAGACCCCTACAGCGCGGTCCGCTCTTCTCACATGCTCCACCTCAGGGCTGTGTTCTCGGAGCTGTCGGCCCGCGCCTTCAATTCACGCCGGCGACGCCACGGCGACCTGCATGACGCGTCACCGGAGCGACTCCGGCGCGATTGTCGTAGTACGCATGCTTACGCCCGCTGTGGACGCCGATCCACGGGGCGCACCGGCTCCTTATCGGGCGCCTGCCACGCTCCAAAGGTGCCGCCCTTCGTGGTGTCGGCTCCTCTTCGGCCACCGGCCACGCTCCTCCAGCCGCCGGGCCGCCTTTCCCGGCGCCGGCCGCCCCGCGAGGAGCCCACTGAGCCACCGACCCGTCGCCCCGCCGAACAGCGCGAGGTTTAGATAGCGGTGCAGCGGGATATCCAGGAATTGTCAGTCGGCCGAGCTCCGTAGCTTGGTCGTCACCGCGAGGGAGATCCGATTGTCCGTGCACTCAGCTTCGAGAACGCTGTGCTTGGTTAGGCGTCGGCGGGTCGAGGCGAGGGTTTGCGTGGCGGTGCTGCTGAGCGTCGCCGCGATGCTCCTTATGCCGGTTTGGCCGGCGTCCGCCGCCGGACTTCCGTCCGCCGTATCGAACGCCACCGGGAGCACGATCCCGGCCGTCGCGCAAGCATCGGGAACGGTCGCGTCCGTGGCGAACTCCGCGGCTCCGGCCGCGCCCGTGGCGCAGACGGCAGCGACGACGCCTGCTCCGGTGGCGCAGGCAGCGGCGCCCGTCACGCAGGCGACGGCTCCGGCCGCGTCGGTAACGCAGACGGTGGCGAAGGCGGCGGCGCCGGTCGCGCAGGCGGCGGCTCCGGTCGTCGAAGGCCGCGGCCCCGGCGGCGCCGCGTGGTGCAGACGGTGGCGAAGGCGGCGACTCCCGCCGCGCCCGTGGTGCAGACGGTGGCGAAGGCGGCGACTCCCGCCGCGCCGGTGGCGAAGGCGGCGGCGCCGGTCGCGCGCGGTCGCGCCGGTGGCGCAGACGGTGACGAAGGCGCGGCTCCTGTGGTGCAGGCTGCGGCGCCGGTGACGCAGACGGTCGCGAAGGCGGCGGCTCCGGTCGCGCAGGCGGTCGCTCCCGTAGCGCAGACGGTGACTAAGGCTGCGGCTCCTGTGGTGCAGGCTGCGGCGCCGGTGACGCAGACTGTCGCGAAGGTGGCGGCTCCGGTCGCGCAGGCGGTCGCTCCCGTAGCGCAGACGGTGACTAAGGCTGCGGCTCCTGTGGTGCAGGCTGCGGCGCCGGTGACGCAGACTGTCGCGAAGGTGGCGGCTCCGGTCGCGCAGGCGGTCGCTCCGGTGGTGCAGACGGTGACCAAGGCCGCCGCTCCTGTGGTGCAGGCTGCGGCGCCGGTCGTCCAGACCGTGACCAAGGCCGCCGCTCCTGTGGTGCAGGCCGCGGCGCCGGTCGTCCAGACCGTGGCCAACACGGTCGCTCCGGTCGCGCAGGCGGTGGCACCCGTGACCCGGGCCGTGACGCCGGTCGTGCAGAACGTGACGCAGGCCGTGACGCCGATCGTGCAGACCGTGGCACCTGTCACGCAGGCCGTGGCCCCCGTCACGCAGGCCGTGGTCCCCGTCACGCAGGCCGTGGCGCCTGTCGTGCAGACGGTGACCAAGGCGGCCGGCCCCGGGGCGCAAGCGATCGCCACCGTGACTCAGGCCCCGGTCCCGGCTACGACGGCGAAGACGCGCGCCGGTGCGTCCGCCCCGACGACGGGAACCGGCGCCGGCGCTGGTGGCGTCGTTCCGAAGACCGAGCCGGTGCCCGCGCCGAGCCCTTCCACGGCGAGCGCCACGACGGCTACTCCGTCCCACTCGGAAGCGCCGGCGGCCGGCACGGTGGCGCCCAACGGGACGGACGCCAACCTTCCTCAGCCGACCGCGCCCGGCCCCGCGACGACGCCCGAACGTCGTCCGGCGCCCGCGACCGGCGCGCATGAACTGGCGCCGACGAACAACGGCGCCGACCAAGCGAGGGCGACGGAGCCGTCGTCGCGAGGGCTCGCCGGCGTGGGCGCTGCCCGCCGGGCCTCGCGCGGATTCCACCGAGCGACGAGCACGAAGAATCGCGCCCCCAGAAATCCCGCGCCGCTCGCGCCGCTCGTGCTGCTGTCCGGAAACGGTGGCGACGCCGCCAGCGGTGGCGTAGCCGCGGGATCCTCCGGCGCTGCGGAGCTTTACTCACACACTCTCGCGGGCGGGCCCAGCGCCACGCTCGTGTTGCGTACATGTGCGCAACGGCGCCTTCCGGCGCCGTTCCTCCTCTTGCTAGAGCGGCCTGGCTAAGACCGAGGTCGGTCTCCAGGTAGTGGCAGCCGGACGAACTCGTCCGGGTGCATCCGTGTCTAGCAAGCAATAGGAGAACGAACTCATGTCACGCTCTTGTTGGGCGTTGGCTGAGATCCGGCGGCGTGGCGCATCGGTCCACGTTGCCGGGGAGCGACGTCGGTTCGACGGTCGGTTGCGCCGCGGACCGCGCCCCCTGCTCAGTGCAGTCTCAGCCACAAAATACGCCGCCATTCTGGTGGCGGCGGCCATGCTGGTCATCGCCGCTGAGCCGGCGCGGGCCCTCGCCTCGTCAGCGCGGAACGCTCCAACGGTCCCGCAGACGAATCACGCCGAGCCGGTCGTGCTGGCAACCGGAAGCGGCTACGAAGGCGGGACGGCGGCGATCGAGGTGCGGTCGCTACAGCGTCGCCTCGATCGCGAGGGATACTCGGCCGGGGCAGTCGACGGGCGTTACGGCCCGAGGACCGAGAACGCCGTGAAGAGGTTTCAGACGGCGCGTGGTCTGCGTGTGGACGGCATCGCGGGGCCGCTGACGCTCGCGGCCATCCGCACGACGGTGCTGTACCCCGGCGCGGGCTATGCGGGGGTCGGATCCGGGCAGGTCCGCGGTCTCCAGCGGCAGCTTCGCCGCGATGGGTTCAACCCAGGGCCGATCGATGGTCGCTACGGACCGCGCACCGAGGGTGCAGTGCGCCGCTTTCAGGCAGCGCATGGACTCCACGTCGACGGAATCGCCGGCGCTCGCACTTTCGGCGAGCTGAGGCGTGTCGGGGGCGAGCACCGGCCGGCGACCCAGCCACGCCCACCCGCACACCGAACACGGCTCCAGCGCCACCATCCCACTCGGACGCAGTCGCCGTCGCGGTCCCGTCCAAGCCCATCCCAGCCCGGTCGGCCTAGGAGCCGAACCGCTGGACACCGCGCCCCGACCAGTCGTCCCGGTGGAGCTTCATCGCCGCTGGCGCTCATTCTCGTCGGGCTGCTCGCGGTCGCGGGGCTCGCGAGTGGCGTGTGGCTCATCGATCGCCGTCGGCGTAGGCGGATGATCGCGGCGCCACCCGCCGACGCGAGCACGATGTCCCCGACGGTCGCGACAGGCCAGGTGGAGCCCCAGCCTCGACCGCCGGAGAGCTCGCTCGGCAACGGAGCAGAGTCCGGCGAGACCGAATATGTCCCTAATTACGTTTACGGCCTCGAGCAGGTCGAGGACCTGGCAGCAGCCGAGCTCGCGTTCCGTGATGCTGATGAGCGCGGCGACCCAGCAGCGGCGGTCAACCTTGGGGTCCTGCTCGAGCACCGAGGCGACGTGCCGGGCGCGGAAGCGGCGTACCGGCGGGCCGACGCAAGGGGCAGTGCCGAGGGTGCCTTCAACCTGGCTGGATTGCTCTTCGAGCAGGGCGACGTGGAGGGGGCGCTCGCCGCCTATCACCGGGCCGACGAGCGCGGAGATGCAGCGGCCGCGGCGACACTCGGGCTGGTGTTCCTGGAGCAAGGCGACGAGGACGCGGCGTACGACGCCTACAGGCGTGCCGATGAGCGAGGTGACGCGGGAGCCGCGGTGAACCTCGGTGTGCTGCGCGAACATCGAGACGACTTGGCGGGCGCCGAGGCGGCGTACCGGCGAGCGGACACGCGAGGCAGTGCCGACGGTGCGTTCAACCTGGGCGCGTTGTTCGAGCAACGTGGTGAGCTTGCCAACGCCGCCGCGGCCTACGGCCGCGCCGACCAGCGCGGCGATGCCGGAGCGGCAGCCAAGCTCGGGATGCTGCTCGAGCGCCAGCACGACTACGCCGGAGCAATGGAGGCATACGAGCGAGCGCAGAAATCCGATCAGCCGGAGATCGCCGAGGTCGCACGGTCGCGGGCGCAAGCGCTGGCGTTTGGCTTGAGCCTGGTCGAGAAGGGTGAGCGATGAGCGGTCCACGGAACGGGTCGCCATTGGCAGCGGTGTTGAAGCTGCCTCAACCGCGAGCCGCGGCCGACGTCGGCGTGCGGGTGCTGATCGCGGACGCCGACGGGCTCGCCCGGGGCATGATCCGATTTGCACTTGCCAACAGCGATCGGATCGCGGTCGTGCATGCAGCCGCGAACGGCCGCGAGGCGCTCGAGCTCGCCCGCTACTACCAGCTCTCGGTCGCGATCATCGACACCTTCCTGCCGCCGAGGGGCGGCCTGGAGGTGGTGGAAAGGCTCTTGCTCGAGGCCCCCGGCATGCGGGTACTGACGATGTCGGTCGACGATCACTCGACTGCGATCGCGGCGCTGCGAGCCGGAGCCGTCGGGCACATCGACAAGGGTGGCATCGAGCCCGACCGAATCGCGGAGCTGGTGGCGCGGGCGGCGGACGGCGAGGTGATCGTCTCGCACCGGCTGATGCCCGCCTTGCTCGACGCGCTTCGAGAAGTTCCGGCTTCCGGGTGGAGGCCGCTCCGCAGCCGATTGACGACGCGTGAATGGGAGATCGTCGAGTTGCTCGGGGAGGGCGCCACCACCCAGCGGATGGCCGACCGGCTGGTGCTCTCGCCGATGACGGTGTACAGCCATACCAAGAGCATCCTGCGGAAGCTCGGCGTGAACTCACGCCGGGAAGCCGTGATCGCTGCAGCACGACTACGACGGGAGGAGGCGCTGACGCAAGCCCGATCTTGATCATTCCGGCGTCGGCCGGCGACATAGAAGGCTGCACTTTGCGCGGCCCTCTCAGCGTCCGGGGCGGCCGCTACCTTCAGATGGTCGAGACCCCACTACACTCGGGAAACGAGCTGATGCCTTCAGGCGAGACGCGATTCATCTTCATAACCGGCGGGGTCGTGTCCTCGCTTGGCAAGGGAATCGCCGCCGCGTCGATCGGCCGGTTGCTGGTTTCCCGCGGGCTCGACGTCCAGCTCCAGAAGTTCGACCCGTACATCAACGTCGACCCGGGCACGATGTCGCCCTATCAGCACGGCGAGGTGTTCGTGACCGAGGACGGCGCCGAGACCGACCTCGACCTCGGTCACTACGAGCGGTTCACCGACGCCAACACGAGCCGCGCGTCGAACGTGACCGCCGGCGGCATCTACAACACGGTGATCCGGCGGGAGCGCCGCGGCGACTACCTCGGGGCCACCGTCCAGGTCGTTCCGCACATCACCGACGAGATCAAGCAGCGCATCAAGCTGATGGCTGAGGCCACCGACGTCGACTTCGTGATCACCGAGATCGGTGGGACCGTCGGCGACATCGAGTCGCTGCCGTTCCTGGAGGCGATCCGCCAGTTCCCCGTCGACGTCGGCCGGCGGCGGTGCATGTTCATCCACCTGACCCTGGTCCCGTACATCGGGCACGCCGGAGAGCTGAAGACGAAGCCGACCCAGCACTCGGTCAACGAGCTGCGGCGCATCGGTATCGCGCCGGACATGGTCATCGCCCGCTCGGAGTCGATGCTTGGCGACGACATCCGCCGCAAGATCGCGCTGTTCGCGAGCCTTCCGGTGGAGGCTGTCGTGTCCGCGTTCGACGTGCCCGACATCTACCGGGTGCCGCTCGTCTTCCACAAGGAGGGCGTCGACGACTTCGTGCTCCGGGAGCACTTCGGGATCGAGGCGCCCGAGCCCGACCTGAGCGACTGGGAGGACATCACCCGTCGCTCGAGCGAGGCCACCCAGAACGTCCGGATCGCGCTCGTCGGCAAGTACGTCCGGCTCGAGGACGCCTACCTGTCGGTCGTGGAGGCCCTCAGACACGCGGGGACGCATCACGGTGCCAGGGTCGAGGTTGACTGGATCGACTCCGAAGAGGTAAGCGATCCGGCCGTTGCGGCTCGCCTGGACAAGGCGAGCGGGATCCTGATTCCGGGCGGTTTCGGGGGCCGGGGGATAGAGGGCAAGATCCGCGCCGCTCAGATCGCCCGCGAGAGACAGATCCCGTACCTCGGCATCTGCCTAGGCATGCAGCTCGCGGTATGCGAGTTCGCCCGCCACGTCGCCGGGATGGAGGGCGCCAACTCGACCGAGTTCGACCTCGAGACGCCGTACCCGGTGATCGACCTCCTGCCCGAGCAGAAGGAGATCGCCGACATGGGCGGCACGATGCGCCTGGGCGCGGACCCGGTCAAGCTCCACGCCGACACCCGCATCCGCGAGCTCTATGCCGAGCCGGTCGTGTACGAGCGCCACCGGCATCGTTACGAGGTCAACAACCACCTGCGCCGCCGGCTCGAGGCGGCTGGTCTGGTGTGCTCGGGCACCTCGCCGGACGAACGGCTCGTCGAGGCGATTGAGCTTCCCACCGATCAGCATCCGTTCTTCGTCGCGTCGCAGTATCACCCCGAGTTCAAGTCGCGCCCCGAGCGGCCCGCGCCGCTGTTCCGGGAATTCGTCGGGGCGGCACTCGAGCACGCCGGGCGGACCGTGGCGGAGGCGCGGGCCGGCAACGGCGTCGGGCAGGGCGCCGGCGCTACCGCGCAGAACGGCGAGGGCGCCGCGGCCCACGCCGCCACGAGGTGAGGCGCACCACCGACGCCGAGCGCGAGCGGCTCAACGAGACGTTCGCCGCGCTGTGCCGGATCGAGAGCCCGTCGGGGGGCGAGCGCGCCTGCGCTGACTGGATCACCAAGCAACTGCGCGGGATGGGACTCGACGTTCAGGAGGACGACGCCGGGCCTCGCGTCGGCTCGGACGCGGGCAACATGCTCGCTCGGATCCCCGGCGCCGGCCCGGACAGCATCCTCCTCTGCGCTCACATGGACACCGTGCCGCTGACCGCGCCGGTCGAGCCGATACTCGTCGACGGCGGCTGGGAGAACGCCCGCGACGGGATCCTCGGCGCCGACAACAAGTCGGCCGTGGCGGTGATCCTCGAGGTGGCGCGGCGCATCACGTCGGCGCCGGAGCCGCCCGAGGTCGGCATCGAGCTGCTGTTCACGATCTGTGAGGAGGTATCGCTGCGTGGCTCAAAGGCATTCAACGCGAGCCGCCTCGACAGCAGGTTCGGGTACGTGTTCGACCACGCGACGCCGATCGGCGAGATCGTGCTGGCCTCGCCGACCCACCATCGCATCGACGCTGAGCTTCGCGGGCGCGCCGCGCATGCAGGCGTCCGCCCCGAGGTGGGCCGCAGCGCGATCGCGGCCGCGGCGAGCGCGATCGCCGCCATGCGGCTCGGCCGCCTCGACCCCGAGACCACCGCGAACGTCGGCACCATCGAGGGTGGGACCGCGATCAACGTGATCCCCGAGCGCTGCCGGATCGTCGCCGAGGTACGAAGCCTCGACCGCGATCGCGCCGAGACGGTCGCCACCGAGATGATCGATCACCTCCAGGAGGCGGCCGACGCTGCCGAGTGCGACCTCGACGTCACCGTCCAACGCGGGTTCGAGGGCTACCGGGTTCGCCCGCGCGCGATCGAGGTCGCGGTCGCCGAGCAGGCGCTGCGGGCGTGCGGCTACGAGCCCAAGCACATCGTCACCGG
This sequence comes from uncultured Solirubrobacterales bacterium, assembly GCA_963849675.1. GTDB lineage: Bacteria > Actinomycetota > Thermoleophilia > Solirubrobacterales > Solirubrobacteraceae > Palsa-465. The sequence goes on from CAWKIW010000004.1 coordinate 1,233,449, forward strand.
TGGCGCGTCCGACGCGAACACCCTGCGGGTCTCCGGCTTCCCCTGCCTGTGCCTCGCGGACGGGACCGAGCACAACCACGAGCCGACCGAGCGGATCAGCGTCGACGCGCTCGACGGGCTGTTCGAGCTCGCGCTCGCGGTCGTCGACGAGGCCGGCCACGCGCTGGGCGCCGGCGAGGCGGCGACGGCGTGAGACCAGCGGCCGAGCTGATTGGGGCCGACGTGGAGTGGGAGGGACGCGTCATCCGCGCCGGGGTGGCTCGCTACCGTCACGCCGACGGGGTCGAGGTCACCCGGGACAAGGTGTGGCATCCGGGCGCGGTGGGGATCATCGCGCTCGACGATCAGCACGTGTGGCTGACGCGACAGCCTCGCGAGGTGATCGACGCGGGCGCCTCGCTCGAAATCCCCGCCGGCAAGCTCGACGTCCCAGGTGAGCCGACCGCTCGCGACGGCCAAGCGCGAGCTCGCCGAGGAGATCGGAAAGCGCGCCGAGCGCTGGGAGGAGTTGCTCGTGTTCTACACGAGTCCAGGGTTCAGCGACGAGCGCGTTTGGCTGTATGTCGCGACGGGGTTGTCGGACGTCCCGGCGGTCGGGGGCGATGAGGACGAACGGATCGAGATCCTGCCCTGGCCGCTGGCGAGGCTGGAAGAGGCGATCTCGGCGTGCAAGGACTCGAAGACGCTGATCGCGCTGCTGTGGCTGATGTCGCGACCTGGGGCGGCTCCCGACCCCTTGGATCGATCATGAGCATGCGCGAGGAAGCGGCGGTGGGTTTCCAGCAGGGAGCCGACGCGTACGAGCGCGGCCGGCCCGGCTACTCGCCCGAGGTGGTGACGTGGCTGTGGCAGGAGCTGGGACTCGCGCCGGGACGGACCGTGCTCGATGTCGCGGCCGGCACCGGGAAGCTGACTCGCGAGCTCGTGCGCAGTGGCGCCGAGGTGATCGCGGTCGAGCCCGTCCGCGCGATGCGCGCCGTGCTCGAGCAGGTCGTGCCCGACGCCCGCGCGCTCGACGCAACCGCGGAAGCGCTCCCGATCGACGACGGCGCGGTCGATGCGATCACGGTCGCCTCGGCGTTCCACTGGTTCGACGGACCGGCGGCGGCAGGAGAGTTCCATCGCGTGCTCCGGCCCGACGGCCGGATTGCGCTGCTGTGGAACCGCCGCCGGAGCGATCAGCCGATCCATCGGGCCGTGGACGAGATCATCGGCCGGCACCGCCGGCGGACGCCGAGCCACCACCGCGGCGAATGGCGCGAGCCTCTCGAGTCCGCAGGGCTGTTCGCGCCGGTGGCGGAGCGGCAGGTTCCGTTCGAACAGGTCCTGGACGCGGACGGGTTCGTCGATCGGTTCAGCTCGATCAGCTACGTCGCGGCGCTGCCGGACGGCGAGCGAGAACGAGTCCTCGAACGCCTCCGGGCGGTGGCGGCCGGCGCCGAGCAACCGATCCGGCTCGGCTACACCGCGGAGGTGTACGTGTACCGCCGCGTGGGCTAGGGGCCGGGAGGAGCCCCGGCGCCAGCCCCGAATACCCGGGGCATGGCAACCACGCACACGATCGAGGGCACCCGTCGGATCAACGATCTGACGTTCGACTTTCTCGGCTACCTCGAGCTGGAGCGCGGGCTGTCGCGTAACACGCTCGAGGCCTACCGCTCGGATCTCCAGCAGTACGCCGAGTTCCTCGGGCGCCACGGCCTCGATCCGCTCGAGGTGAACACCGTCGACCTGATGGAGTTCATCTCGGAGTTCGCGTCCGGGAGTCCCGGGCGTCCCGCCGCGGCGCCGGCGACGCTCCAGCGCAAGATCGCCTGCCTGCGCTCTTTCTACCGCCACCTCCGCCGCGAGCAGGTGATCGAACGCGATCCCGCCTCCGAGCTGCGCGCGCCGCGATCGCGGGCCCGACTGCCCAAGGTCCTCAGCCGCGACGAGGTCGGGCGCCTGCTCGAGCAGCCGCGCGGGACGAGCCCCGCGGCCCTCCGCGACCGCGCGCTGCTCGAGACGATGTACGCGTGCGGGCTGCGCGCGTCCGAGGCGATCGGGCTCGAGCTGTCCGAACTCGATCTGGAGGCCGGCATCCTCAGAGCCCGCGGGAAGGGCTCGAAGGAGCGCATCGTCCCGATCGGCGGCAAGGCGATCGACGCGCTCACGGCATATCTCGAGAAAGGGAGGCCGCAACTCGTCGGGATACGCCCGGAACCGCGCGTGTTCGTGAACCTCCGCGGCGGCGGGCTGACGCGCCAGGGCCTCTACAAGATCGTCCGCCGCCACGCCCGGACCGCCGACCTCGAGCACCGGATGAGCCCCCACACGCTCCGCCACACGTTTGCCACGCACCTCCTGACCGGCGGCTGCGACCTGCGCTCGCTCCAGGAGATGCTCGGGCACGCGGACATCGGCACGACCCAGATCTACACGCACCTGTCGACCGAGCGGCTGCGAGACGTGTACTTCGACGCGCACCCCCGGGCGCAGATCGCACCGTCCGACGAGTAGGCGGTGACGCGCGGCGCCGGTCCGGCGACCGTCGTACAGTCCCGAGCGTGGGGATCACACACCTCGAAGACGTGCCGGCGCGCGAACGGAGCGCCGGGCATCTGCAGGGCCGGTGGACAATGGTCGGTACCGCCGCCGGCTGCGTGAACGTCGGTGTGCGCCGGATCCAGCTGCCCATCGGAGGATGGTCGACGCCGGCGCATGAGCACGGGCGCGAGGAGGAGATCTTCTATGTGCTCGATGGGCGCGGGCTGTCTTGGCAGGGCGGCGAGGCCTCAGAAATCCGCGCCGGCGACTGCATCGTGTACCTGCCCGGTGGCGGCGCGCACACGCTGCATGCGCTCGAGCCGCTCGACGTGCTCGCGTTCGGCGAGCGCGTCGAAGACGAGAGCGTCGGTTTTCCCCGGCTGGGGATGTCCTACGTCGGCAGCCGCCTGGTCGGCTCGCTCCCAGGGTCGATCGATGGGCTCGCGACCCAGTTCGTCCTCGAGTCCCAGCTCGGGCCGCCCACGCTCCCCGAGGGTGAGCCGGCGCCACGCCCACCCACGATCGTCAATGTTGAGGACGTCGAGGCGGTCACCGTGGAGCGCACGCGCGTGGTCCGAACGCGCCGCAATCTGGGTCGCGCCGCCGGCTCGGTCGCGACCGGGATCCAGCATGTGGAGGTCGCGCCGGGGAAGGAATCGGCGCCGGCGCACTGCCATTCGCTCGAGGAGGAGATCTTCGTGATCCTCGGCGGCGACGGCGTGCTCGTGCTCGCCGGACCGCCGGCGCCGGGCGGGTCCGGGTACGGCGAGCAGGAGACCCCCGTGCGCTCCGGCCATGTGATCTCGCGGCCGGCGGGGACCGGGGTTGCGCACATGTTCCGGGCGGGGGACTCCGGGCTCACCTATCTCGCATACGGGATGCGCCACTCCGGCGACGTCTGCTACTACCCCCGCTCGGACAAGATTGCCTTCCGTGGGCTCGGATTGGTCGGGCGAGTCGAGCGGCTCGACTACTGGGACGGCGAGGGTTGACCCCCTCGCCGAGGTCGGGCGAGCGGACGTGCCCGGCCGGCGACCGCCGGCGGACCTGAGCTCAGCCTCATCCCGAGCGACCGTGCCCGAGCTGCCCGAAGTCGAGACGATCCGCCGCCAGCTGGCACCGCACCTGGAGGGGCGGACGATCGTCGACGCCCAGATCCTCGATCCGAGGTGGACTCGCCCGGACCCGCCGGCGGCCGTCGAGGCGGAGCTCAAGGGAGCGGCCATCGAGCGGATCGGCCGCGCCGGCAAGTACCTGATCTGGTCGCTGTCCGGCGACCGCTACCTGCTCCAGCACCTGCGGATGACGGGCACGCTCCTGTACGACCCCGGCGTTCCGCCGCCGCACACCCACGTGCTGCTCGAGTTCGACGACGGCCACCGCCTCGTCTACGTCGACCCGCGACGCTTCGGCACCGGCCATCTGGTCCACGGCGAAGCAGCCCGCGAGGAGTACCTCATGTCCCGGATCGGGATCGAGCCGCTCACGCCCGAGTTCACGGCCGCGCATCTGCGCGAGCTCGGCCGGGGGCGTACCGCTCCGGTCAAGGCGTTCGTGCTCGACCAGCGCCACATCGCCGGCGTCGGCAACATCTACGCCGACGAGGCGCTGTTCCGGGCGGGGATCCATCCGCTGCGGCCGGCCGGGCGCCTCACCTACGCCGATTGGGACCGCGTCCGCGAAGGAATCGAGGAGGCGTTGAGCGCCGGGATCGCCGCCAAGGGGGCATCGATCGACGACTTCCGTCACCTCGACGGGGCTCGAGGCTCATTCCAGGATCAGTTCCTGGTCCACCGCCGCGCCGGCGATCCGTGCCCACGATGCGGTAACACGATCCGGAAGATCGTCGTGGGCGGGCGCGGGACGTACGTGTGCGAGCACTGCCAGCGCAAGCCGCGCGCCAGGCGCGCGAGCGCCCGCCGGCGAACCGGACCGCGCGAACCCGTCGGGCAGGCCTAAGCCGCGATCAGGTCGCTGAGCCGGCCGGCGCGGTCGGCGGCGACCAGTTCGTTGAATCCGCCGATCGACTCGTCGCCGATCAGGATCTGCGGAAAGGTGAACATCCCGGTGCGGGTCACCAGCTCGGCGCGACCGTCCGGATCGCGTGCCAGATTGATCTCCTCATATTCGATGCCGCGCTTGGCAAGGAGAGCCTTGGCCCTCACGCAGAATGGGCACGCATCAGTGGTGTACATGGTGACCGGCCGCATAACTTCATTAAGTATAGCCCGGGGGTGGCGATGGCCAGTTCGCTGAGAACCGAGGCGATCGTGCTCCGCTCGATCCGGTACGGCGAGGCGGATCGGGTCCTGCACCTGTTCACGCCGGGATACGGCCGGCTGTCGGCGATCGCCAAGGGAGTGCGGCGAGCCCGCAGCCGGTTCGGGGCGCGGCTCGAGCCGTTCTTCCATATCTGCGTGATCCTCCACCAAGGCCGCAGCGACCTGCACACGGTCACGAGCGTCGATACCGTCGCGGCGCACGCCTCGCTGCGCGACCATGCCGCCACGCTCGACGCCGCAGCGCGCGCTTGCGATGCCGTCGGCCGTCTGTTCGAGACCCCGGATCCGCATCCCGAGGTCTTTCGCCTACTCGCCAACGAGCTGGCGCTGCTGGACCTCGACGCCGGCAATGCGCGGCCCGCGAACGGACTCGCGTTTCGGCTGAAGCTGCTGCTCGCCGCCGGCATCGTGCCCCAGCTCGGATCGTGCACCGGCTGCGGCGACTCCGAACATTTGCAGGGCTTTTCCCCTTCCCTGGGCGGGGTCGTATGCAGCTCGTGCGAGGCGGCCGCGTTCCCCCTGGGTCAAGAGGCCCACAGCTTCCTGGTCGGAGCGCTGGGGCGGCCGCTCGCGCAGACGCCCGACGCCTCCGAATTCGCGCTGGCGCAGGCTGAGCGCGCGATCACCGAAACCGCCGAGCACCACGCTCACGTGCGACTACGGCCGCTCGTGAGCACGACTCGGGGCCGCGCAGCGGTCTCGGGCTTCGTGTCCGGTCCTGCGTGAGGCGGGGTATCCGCGGGGGCCGGGGCGGGGCGGATCGGCGCCGGGGGGCGGTGTGATCTGGCGACTTCCGCCCCGCGCGAACCTGGGAAACGTCCGAAACCACGCCTCCCGGTGGGGGACTTCGGGCGAAATACAGCTGGGGGATGCTCATTGGTCATCCTGTGGTTGGCGCGGTCGTGTTGGTCGCGTCGGCCTCGACCACCGCCGGGGGAGGGCCTTGGGTGCTGCCGTGCAGAGGGCCAACATAAGACCAGCCCCTCCCGGCGGGGTGAGGTGCCGATAAGCGGCAACAGGACGTAGCCCGTTGGAGGGCCAGTCAATGAGCACCCGCAACGGTACCCCACGGTCGGGGCGCTGTGAAGTCCTGACCGATGAGGAGTACCGATGGAAGGTAGTAATTACGCGGGCGTCGATTGGGTGTCCGAGAAGCACGACGTGCTGATCGCCGATGAGACGGGCGAGGAGCTTTTGGCCGCGACGTTCGCGCACGACGAGGCCGGGCTGCGGTCGCTGTGCAGAACGCTCGTGCGGCACAAGGTGACGCTGGTGGCGATCGAGCGCCCGGACGGGCTGCTGGTCGAGCGGCTGCTGGACGCGGGGCTGCGGGTGCTGGCGCTGCATCCCAACCAGGTCGCCGCCACCGCGCCCGCTTCCGAGTCTCGGGCGGCAAGTCCGACCCATTCGACGCGTTCGTGCTGTGCGAGCTGGCGCGGACCGACCACCACCGCTTCAGGGTGCTCGAGCCCGACAGCGACCACACCAAGGTGCTCAGGGCGCTGTGCCGCGGACGCGAGGATCTCGTGCAGACCGGGTGGCGCTCGCCAACCAGCTGCGCGCCGAGCTCGAGCGGTTCTGGCCGGGCGCGGCGAAGATCTTCGCCGACTCGACAGCCCGATCGGGCTCGCGTTCCTGGAGCGCTACCCCAGCCCGGCAGACGCCAGCACGCTCGGTCAGCAGCGACTGGCGGCGTTCCTGCGCCGCGAGGGCTACAGCGGGCGTCAAGACCCGGCCAAGCTGCGGGCAAGCTCAGAAGCGCCGCCGAGGGCGCGCCGGCGAGCAGGAGATCGCCATGCGCCGGCAGCTGGTGCTCGCGCTCGTCGCGACGCTCAAGCCGCTGGTGGCGCAGATCAAGACGCTCGAGCGGCAGATCGCCGGCGCGGTTCGCGCGCACCCGACGGGCCGATCTCCTCTCGCTGTGCCGCGACCCCAAGAGCGTCATCACCGCTGCCACGCTGCTGAGCGAGATCGGCGACTGCCGAGGACGCTACCCGACCGGCGACACACTCGCCGGCGACGCCGGCGAAGCCGCCGTCGCGATCGAGTGCGGCAAACGCAAGGTCGCGTGCTTCCGCTGGGCGTGCAACAAGCGGCTCAGAGACGCGTTCTGCACGCTGGCGGACTGGACCCGCCAGTGGCACCCCTGGGCGGCCGACCACTACGCCCGCGCGCTCGCACGCGGACAGGAGCACCCCCGCGCGATCCGCACCCTCGGACGCGCCTGGTGCTGGATCGTGTGGCGAAGCTGGCAGGACCGCACCCCCTACGACCCCGCCCGTCACCGCGCCCTACAACAACATGTCCTGGTCACGGTCCCTCGAGTGTCGGGCTCCCGGCCCGACACAGCCGCCACCCAGCGGATGCTCGGCCCCGCCGTCACCGGCACGGCGGCCCGCAGGGCCGAGCGCGAAGCGCTTGACGGCAAGCCGACATCCGCTATTTCGCTCGGGGGTTGACACAGGACGCTTATGTCCCGAAAGCCACCACGAACAGAGGAGGTTTCGGGCCTTATACATGGTGTGGGGGGGCTTGCCGGCGCGGCTCGTACGTGGGGGGGCTTGCCGGCGCGGCTCGTACGTGGGGGGCTTGCCGGCGCGGCTCGCACACGTGGGCCAAACCCGCCGGCGCGGCTCGCAGGTGGGCCAAACCCGCCGGCGACGCTTGCACGTGAGCCGGACCCGCCGCCCCGCCTGACAAACAGCCCGCGCAGTCCGGCAACGCCTTCGTCACAACTCGCCTCGCCGCACAAGCCCGCTGTCAGAATCGAGAGACGATGCGCGATCAGGTTGTCAGCTCCGCCACCGGCCACACGTCTGGCCCCGTCGCAGCCGGCTTCGCCGAACGGATCCGCGCGCGTGAGGAGCGGGAGCTGTCGCCGCTCGCGACGCTCTCATACCCGGCCGACCGCCAAAGGCCCGAGCCTGACTGCGGTCTGAGAACCCCGTTTCAGCGCGACCGCGACCGGATTGTCCACTGCAAGGCGTTCCGCCGGCTCAAGCACAAGACGCAGGTGTTCGTCGCCCCCGCCGGCGATCACTACCGCACGCGCCTGACGCACACGCTCGAGGTCACGCAGATCTCGCGGACGGTGGCGCGGGCGCTGCGCCTCAACGAGGACCTCGTCGAGGCGATCGGCCTCGGTCACGATCTCGGCCATCCGCCGTTCGGCCACGTTGGCGAGGACGCCCTCGATCAGTGTCTGCGGCAGAGGTTCGGCCTGTCGTTCAAGCACCACGAGCACTCGCTGCGGGTCGTCGACTCGCTCGAGCGCGACGGCGCCGGCCTGAACCTGACCGCGCCCGTCCGCGACGGGATCCTCGGCCACTCGGGCCGCGCGCAGGAGCCGGCAACGCTCGAGGGCAGAATCGTCCGGTTGATGGACCGCGTGGCCTACATCAATCACGACATCGACGACGCGCTGCGCGCCGGTCTCCTGACGCCGGACGACCTCCCGCAGGGGCCAATCGAGATCCTCGGCGACACGGGCTCACGCCGCATCGACACGCTCGTCCACGACCTCGTCGAGAACTCCGAGCAGCGCGGCGACATCGTCCAGGGTGAGGAAATCGGTGGCGCGATGACGGAGTTGCGGGCATGGATGTTCGAGCGCGTTTACCTAGGGCCCGAGGCGACGCGAGAGCACGTGAAGATCCGAGGCGTGATCAAGTCGCTGTTCGACTACTACTGCGCACACCCTGACGAGATCCCCGGCTCGACCCTGCCCGGTGACGACCCGCGCCGGGTGACCGACTACCTCGCCGGCATGACCGACCGATTCTGCATCCGCACGTTCGAGGCGCTGAGCGTGCCGGTGGCGTTCGCGCCGTGACCCCGTGACCCGGTTCACTGCTGACTCGCGCGATCGCGTCCGCGACGCGGTCGACATGCTCGCCGTGGTCTCGGACCACACCGAGCTCCGTCGCTCTGGCGCCAACGAGTACGTCGGCCGCTGCCCGTTCCACGACGAGCGGACTCCGTCGTTCGGCGTCAACCCGGTCGACAAGGTCTACTACTGCTTCGGCTGCCAGGCCTCGGGCGACGTGTTCAGGTTCGTCATGGAGACCGAGGGGCTCGATTTCCCGGGAGCGCTCCAGACGCTCGCCGACCGCTTCGGCGTCGAGCTCCAGACCGAGGACGAGGACCCGCAGGCGTCCGAGCGCCGTAAGCGCCGCGAGCGCCTCCAGTCGCTGCTGGCGAGGGCCTCGGCGTACTACACCCGCTACCTGTGGGAGGCGCGGGAGGCCCAGCCGCGCACGCGACTACCTCCATAGCCGCGGACTGCACGACGAGACGCTCAAGGAGTTCCGAGTCGGCTACGCCCCCAGCGCGTGGGATCGAATCCTGACCGCGTCCCGTCGGGCCGGCTTCAGCGACGAGGAGCTGCGCACCGTGGGGCTGGCGCAGCGTTCCCAGAATCGACCGGGCCAGATCTACGACCGGTTCCGCGAGCGGATCATGTTCCCGTCCACCGACCCCCGGGGAAACGTGATCGGGTTCGGCGCGCGAGCGATGCGCGAGAACCAGCGCCCCAAGTACCTGAACACCGCGGAGGGCGAGCTGTACCACAAGCGGCGGGTCCTGTTCGGCCTCGATCGCGCCCGCGCCGCCGCGGCCCGCATCGGGAGCGTGATCCTCGTCGAGGGCTACACCGACGTGCTGGCGCTGCACCAGGCCGGCCTGAGTAACGCGGTGGGAATCATGGGAACCGCGCTGACCGAGGAGCAGATCTCAGAGCTCGAGCGTCTCGCCAAGACGCTTGTGTTGTGCCTCGACGCCGACCGTGCCGGCCAGGACGCGATGCTCCGGGCCGCCCAGCTGACCAACAACCGAAACCTGGAGCTCAGGGTCGTGCCGCTGCCCGAAGGGTCCGATCCGGCAGAGCTGATCGAGCGCGCCGGCGCCGACGCGCTCCGCGAGCTCGTGGCGGGCTCCGTTCCGTTCGTGAAGTTCCACGTCGAGCGGATCCTCGAACTGGGCGACCTGGGCAGCGCGGAGGGCCGCGACCACGCGTTCGCTCAACTGCAACCCGCACTGAGGGACCTGCCGAAGAACGCGTTCGGACAAGATCTCCTGAGGCGCGTCGCGGGCAAGCTCGAGCTGTCCGAGGCGCGGCTGGCGACGCTGATCGAAAGCTCGACCCCTCGACGCCTCGCCCCAGCCGCCGGCGCCACCGAGAACGGCCACGGAGCGCCTACGAACGGCGCCGAGGCGCTCGACCAGGTCGCGCGGGCCGAGCAGACGTTCCTGGCGTTGTGCGTGGCGCTCCCGCAGGCGGGAGCGCGAACGCTGTTCGAGATCGATCTCGAGCAGCTGATCACTAGCGAGCTGATGCGCCGGGCCGCACGCCACCTCGCCGGCCGCACGCAATCGCCGCTCGCCGATCTGCCCCCGGACGACGAACAGCTGGCGAGGACCGTGGCCGGCCTCGTCGAGGAAGCCGGGCGCGCCGGCCAGGTCACCGACGACCAGCTCGAGCACGCTCGCCTGGTGCTCGAGCAGGCCAGGATCGACCGCGCGATCCGTCGCGCCAAGTCCGAGGGCGGGACCGGGATCGCCGAGCTCGCGCGCGAGCGCGAGGCGGTGATGGCGGCGCGCCGGACGGTCTACGCTCGGCTCGAGAAGGCCGTGTGACTCAGCGGAGCGTCTGGGGCAGCTCCGCGCGGACCGCGTTCAGCACCGCCTGGCGGACCCCGGCCAGCGTCCGCCCGTGCGCACGGGCGATCTCGCGGAGCGTCTGCCCGGCGGCGAGCTCCGTGCGGAGCTCCGCCGTCGTGATCCGTAGATACCTCGCCGCCGCTGCGAGCTCAAACGGTCGCAACCCCTTGACCCCGGGCAGCGCCCGATGGGAAGCCCGCGCCCGGCCCGTGGTGGCCCCCGACCCCGTCTGACCCGGCTCGATCAGGTCGGTCTGCGGCTGCACGGGCAGGATCACGGGTTGCAGCGGCGGCTGGTTGAAGTTGAAATCGTTCTGGAGATCTCCGAGCTCGGGCTCGTCCTCGCGTACGTCGGGCCGGGGATCGGGGCGCCCGTCGGTCTTTGGGTTCAGCCGCTGGCCGCCCAGGAAGTCGTCCTCGATGAACTTCGCGTACGCGTCGAAGCTGAGCGTCTGATGGTCGACGTAGCCCTGCTTCGCGTACGGGCTGATCACCAGCCCGGGGACGCGCAACCCGTAGCCCAGGGCGTCGACCTTCGGCGGCACGACGTGGTCGTAGAAGCCGCCCCAGTCGTCCCAGGCGAGGAAGATCGCGGTGCTGCTCCACTCGGGGCTCCGCATGATCGCGTTGATCAGCCCCGTTACGTAGGTCTGCCCGGCGCTGATCAGGCCGGGCGGATGCTCGGACACCGTCCCGTTGGGCGTGACCCAGGACACCGCCGGCAAGGTGTCGTTCTTCACCGCCGCGAAGAAGTCGGGCAGCCCCTGGATGTTGCCGAGCTGGTCGTCCTGCTGGACGTCGGTGAAGTACGGCAGCGGGTTCCAGATGCCCGGGGTCCGGGCGGTCTGCGAGACCGGCGCGCACGACATCGCCGCGTTGTCGTCGCAGTCGGGCTGGCTTCCCTGGTCGACGTAGTAGGCCCAGCTCACTTGGTTCTTGTGCAGGAGCCACGTGAGGTCCGTCCAGGCGTAGTTTGGATTGGTCGGCAGCGGGTTGCCGAGCCGGCGAGCGAAATCGGGCGGGTTCTGTGGATGCTGGACCGCGCTCCGGCAACTCGCAGGGTCAGCCTGGAGCGTGCAGTACGCCGACCACTCAGACACCAGGTAGAGGTGTGCCGGGAGGCTCCAGGACTCGACCGATTCGAACATGTGGTCCTGGAGCACGAAATCGTGCGCGTAGGCCCAGTAGTTCGGGATGTCCGCGCCCGTCTGGTAGCCCATCACGTCCGGGGCGCCGCCGCCGTTGCCGCAGGCCGGGTTGAACGTCTGGTCGCAGCCGGCCATGCCGTTCTCCTGCTGGATGACGAACCCGTCCATCTTCCCGCCGTTGATGTCGGCGACCGCGTTCTGGTAGGAGTGCGGGCCGCCGAGGCTGCGGTCATTGCGGTCGTGGTACGGCTCCACGCAGTTGCCGCGCACTGGATCTGGGAGGCACGGCAGGGTGCCCGCGTTCCCCGCCAGCCCGGGGATGCCGTCGGCGCCCGGATACGTCCCGAAATAAGTGTCGAACGACCGGTTCTCCTGCATGATGATCACCACGTGGCGGATCTTGTGAATCCCCACGCCAGGGTTCGGAGTCAAAACCGAAGTTGTGGTGTTCGGCGGGACCGGCGTCGTCGTCGTCGCGCTCGTGGTCGTGCCCGGGTGCCCCGCGTGGCTCGAGCCCCCGCCGCAGCCGGCGAACAGGAGCACGGCCGTCAGCAGCCAGCCCCCGAGCACCCAGCCTCGGCGCCGACCGTTCAAGACGAGAGCCTCATGCCGTCACTTGAGCGTCGATCACAGTCCACACCGATGCTAAGCGCCCGGCGACCGCCGTGGGTCAAGGCCGGGTGAACCCGGGGGCAGGTTCGTTGCGCATCGTTGCAGGCAGGTTGGTCCGTTCGAGCATCGCGTTGCGGTCCGGTTAACGCGGCGTTCTGCGGCGACCGTGGTTCCCGCTAGAGTTCGCGCTCCTCGTCCCGGGACGAGCCCGCGTCGATCCGGGGTAGCTCAATCGGCAGAGCGTTCGGCTGTTTAACCGAAATGTTGTGGGTTCGAGTCCCACCCCCGGAGCTAAGTACCGCAGCACGAGAGCCCGTTTCATTGACATGAGGGCAGGACTAACCGTTTCAGAGCTCGAGGACTGGGAGCTTCACGGCGCGATCTGGCGGCCGCTCGAGGTCACCGACGACCGGGCGGTCGTCGAGTTGTGCAGCTGCTCGGGTGAGCCGATGGATGTCGTCGAGGGCGACGCGCCGGAGCTGATCGAGTTCGTGCGCGCTCGCCCGGACCCGGCCGGCTGAGCCCCATCCGAACCGCCACCCGTGGCGAGCCGTTCGACCAGGTCCGCCGCGAGCGATGCTCCATCGTGAGCCGCCGCCCACTCAGCCAGCTCGCGAGCTCGGTTCGTCAGCGAGCGGTCGGACAGCGCACGCCGGACGGCCATGCGCAACGAGGCCGGCCCGAGTAGCCGCCAGGGCAGTCGCGCGCCGACGCCGGCCCAGTCGGCTCGGGCGGCGTTCTCGGCCATGTCCCCGACGTGCGGAACCGCGAGCACAGGGCAACCGCACGCGAGCGCCCGGGCCATCGTCCCATGGCCGGCATGGCAGATCACGAGCGCGCACGCCGGCATCTCCGTCGAGTACGAGACCCACTCGACCAGCCGCGTGTTCGCCGGCACCTCGACCGGCGACGCCAACGGCCGCCGATTCCAGGTCGCGAGCACGCGCACCGGCTCGCCGCCCAGACCGGCCAGCGCGGCCCGCAGCAGCCGGTGCGACGGATCCTGGGCCGTCGACGGCGCCACCAGCACCAGTGGCCCCTCGCCCGACGGCGGCTCGACCGCACCGAACGGCGGCTCCCACATCAGCGGCCCGACCACGTTCACGCCGGCAGGCCACGCACGCGGGTACTCGAGCTGCGGGAACGTCCCGACGATGCACAGCCGCTCGCTCAGCCCTCCGTGGAGTCGCGATAACGGCGGCAGGCCCAACCGGGACCGCGCAGAGTTCAAGTCCGCCCGGCCGCGACGCAGCCCGGACTCCAGAGGCCGTTCGAGTGCCGCCCATAACGCCTGGCCGAAAACCGTTCGCGGAAGACGTGCCCCGAGCGCGTACGGCGGGAACCCGGGCGCGCCGACCGGGTACAGGTGCGGGATCAGCGTCGCCACCGGCACGCCCTCGAGCTCGCCCGCCATCGCCGGCGCCAAAGTGAGGATGTCGTGCACGACCACGTGGGGCCGCAACCAAGCGACCGTCGCCCGAGTAACGGCCGTGGCGCGGACGACGGCCTCGTACATCTCGAACGGCTCGCCGTCCCCCGGGAACAGCTGGTACTCGGGCGCGGATACGAACCGCATTCCGGCGGCCTCGACGTGGTCGGCCCAGCGCGACCACGTCTCGATCGTCACCTCATGGCCGCGCTCCGCCAGGCGGGCGCCCAGCGCGAGCATCGGGAAGGCATGACCGGGCTCACCGAACGCGCCGAGGAACAGACGAAGCCGGTCGGGCGGCGCGCTCAACCCGCGAGCTCTGCCACCGCCCGCAGCTGCTCGATCCGCTCCGGCCCGGTGAACGCCATCGGGCTGATCGTCAACGTGCCGACTCCGGCATCGCGGAACGCGGCCACTCGATCGCGCACGTGGTCCCTGGGCCCGCACAGCGTGATCAGATCGATCAGCTTATCGGGGAGCGCCGCCGCGGCCTCGTCTTTCTTGCCGTCGAGATACAGGTCCTGAACCTTGAGCGCGGCCTCCTCGAATCCATAGCGCTGGACGAGTTGGTTGTAGAAGTTCTGCTTGCGCGAGCCCATCCCGCCGACGTACAGCGCGAGCACCGGGCGCATCAGGTCCCGCGCCGCCTCCCGGTCGTCCGACACGTAGGTGTTCACCGAAGGCGCCATCTCGAAATCGTCCAGCGAGCGCCCGGACCGCTGGGCGCCGGTCTCGAGCAGGCTCCGGACCTCGGAGACGTGCTCGGGCGAGAAGAAGATCGGCAGCCATCCGTCGGCGATCTCGCCGGCGAGCTCGGTGTTCTTCGGTCCGATCGCCGCGATATAGATCGGGATCCGCTCCTGGATCGGCGAGATCATCAGCTTCAAAGGTTTTCCCGGCCCATCCGGGAGCGGCAGCTCGAGCGTCTCTCCGTGGTAGTCGACCCGCTCGCGCGCGAGCGCCAGCCGCAGCACGGCGACGTAGTCGCGGGTCCGCTGCAGCTGGCGGCCGAACCGCTGTCCGTGCCATCCCTCGGCCACCTGCGGGCCTGAGGAGCCGATCCCGAGCACCATCCGTCCGCCCGAGATGTTGTCGATCGTCGCGGCGGTCATCGCGGTCATCGCGGCGCTACGGGCGGGCATCTGGAAGATCGCCGACCCGAGCTTGATCTTGCTCGTGCCGCCGGCGAGCCACCCGAGCACCGTCGCGGCGTCGGATCCGTACGCCTCCGCTGCCCACACCGTGTCGTACCCGAGGCGCTCGGCCTCCTGGGCGAAGGCCAGCTGGTCGGCCGGCTTCTGGCCGGGTATCCAATAACCGAGATAGGCGCCGAGCTTCATCGTCGACGGTGAACCCTATGCGAACGAAGCCGCGGGCGAGCCATCGCGATACTCATACCGTGGACGACGTCGCGCCAGCCGCCGTGCCCGAGTCGATCGGGGAGGACCGCCGCACGAGCCCGGTCGAGCTGCTCTGGGACCTCGTGTTCGTGTTCGCGATTACGCAGGTGACCACGCTGCTGTGGCGCGACCTGACCTGGAAGGGATTCGGGCGCGCGATGCTCGTGCTGGCGCTCGTGTGGTGGGCGTGGTCGGCGTTCGTGTGGGCCGCGAACGCGCAGGTCGCCGATTCGCCGACGCTCCGCGCCTCGTTGCTCGTCTCGTCGATCGCGATCTTCATCGCCGGCCTGTCCGTTCCGCACGCGTTCGGCAGCGAAGCCACATTGTTCGCGGTCAGCTACGCGGTGGTCCGGTTCTTGCATCTCGGGCTGTACGCGGACGCGTCCAAGCGCGGAAACGCGGCGTGGGCGGCGATCGCGGGGTTCGCGGTCACCGTAACGATCGGGATGGCGCTGCTGATCGCGGGCTCGTTCGCGAGCGGCGCGGCTCGGACAGGGCTGTGGGTGCTCGCCGCGGCGATCGACTACGCCGGCCCGGCGTGGCTGACCAGAGAGCGACTGCGCGGGCTCCAGCACGTGGCGGTGGCGCACTTCGCCGAGCGCTACAGCCTGTTCGTGATCATCTGCCTGGGGGAGTCGATCGTGGCGATCGGCGTCGGCGCGCTCGGCTCGTCGTCCGAGCGGGCGCTCACCGGCGAGCTCGTCGTCGCGGTGGCGCTCGGGCTGCTGATCACCGTCGGGATGTGGTGGACGTACTTCGAGGGGTTCGCTGGGAGAGCCGAGGAGCGCCTGCGCGAGCACGACGACCCGGTGCTCGCGGCCGCCGACGGCTACAGCTACCTCCATCTCGTGATCGTCGCCGGGATCATCACGTTCGCGGTCGGCGTCAAGGTCCTGACGCGGGACTCGGTATCCATGCCGCTGCCCGGGCCGGCGCGGCTCGCCCTGTGCGGCGGTGTCGCGATGTACCTCGTCGGGCACGCCGCGTTCGCGCTGCGGATGGTCGGCGAGGTGGAGTACGGGAAGCTCGCGGTCGCGGCGGCGCTGCTCGTGCTGTACGCGGTCGGCGGCGGCCTCGCGGCGTGGGTGCTCGCGGTCGCCGTCGCGGTGCTCCTCAGCGTGCTGTGCGTCGTCGAGACCGAGTCGGTGCAGCGAGCTCTGAGCAAGGGCCGGCGTGAAGCCTCGCCTGTGGGGTAGCTGAAAGGATGACCTCATGACCACCCACAACATCGAGCTTCATGGCGCCATGCAGGCGGGCTTCGACGAGGTCATCACCCCGGATGCTCTCGAGTTCGTCGCCGAGCTCCAGCATCGGTTCGGCCACCGGCGCGAGGAGCTGCTGGAGGCGCGCGGCCGCCGGCGCGCGCGGCTCGCGGATGGGGCGCTGCTCGACTTCCTGCCCGACACGCGAGAGATCCGCAACGGCGACTGGACCGTCGCGCCCGTACCCGAGGACATGCAGCAGCGGTGGGTCGAGATCACCGGCCCGACCGACCGCAAGATGACCATCAACGCCCTGAACTCGGGCGCCGACGGGTTCATGGCGGACTTCGAGGACGCCAACGCTCCGACCTGGCACAACATGATCGACGGGCACCGGAACCTCCGGGACGCGATCGACGGCGCGATCACCTACCGCGACTCCGACGGCAAGGACTACTGGCTGTCGGACGACCCGGCAACGCTGCTGGTCCGCCCGCGCGGGTGGCACCTGCCCGAGCGGCATCTCCTCGTCGACTCAGAGCCGGTGTCGGGCTCGCTGTTCGACTTCGGCCTGTACGTGTTCCATTGCGCTCGCCGGCTGCTGCGGAGAGGCACCGCGCCGTATTTCTACCTGCCGAAGATGGAGTCGCACCTCGAGGCCCGGCTGTGGAACGACGTGTTCGTGTTCTCCCAGGAGGCGCTCGGAATCCCGCGGGGCACGATCAAAGCGACGGTGCTGATCGAGACGCTCCCCGCCGCGTTCGAGATGGACGAGATCCTGTACGAGCTCCGCGAGCACTCCGCCGGGCTGAACGCGGGCCGCTGGGACTACATCTTCTCCTCGATCAAATGCTTCCCCGATCGGCCGGAGATGGTCCTTCCCGACCGCATCGACGTGACGATGACGGTTCCGTTCATGCGTGCCTACACGGAGCTCCTGGCGGCGACGTGTCACAAGCGCGGGGCGCACGCGATGGGCGGCATGTCCGCGTTGATCCCGAGCCGCAAGGGCGACGAGGAGGCCAACGAGAAGGCGCTCGACGGGGTCCGCAAGGACAAGGAGCGCGAGGTCTCGCAAGGGTACGACGGGACCTGGGTCGCGCATCCAGACCTCGTGCCGGTCGCGCGCGAGGTATTCGAACAGGGCTTGGACGGGGCGCCCAACCAGGTCTCGCGCCGGCGCGACGACGTTCACGTGACCGCCGCGGAGCTGCTCGATCTCGCGGCGACCCCCGGTTCGATCACCGACGACGGGCTCCGGACCGACGTCAGCGTCGGCTTCCAGTACATCTCGTTCTGGCTCTCCGGCCGCGGCGCGGCCGCGATCAACTCGATGATGGAGGACGCGGCGACCGCGGAGATCTCGCGCACGCAGATCTGGCAATGGATCCACCACGGCGTGAAGCTCGAGGACGGCCGCCAGGTCACGCCCGAGCTGGTCCGCCAGGTCCTCGACGAGGAGACCGCCAAGATCCGCGAGCAGGTGGGGGAGGAGACCTGGGAGGCGGGCCGTCCGCTGGAGACGCGCGAGGTGTTCGAGAAGGTGGCGCTATCGCCGGATCTGATCGAGTTCCTGACGCTCGTCGCGTACCGGTATCTGAATTAAGTCCCCGCCCACCCTGGGCTGCCTTCGGCAGCGTCCCTGGGGCCGTTCCGCTGGGCTTCCATGCCCAGCGGCGCCGCGCGAACCGAGTCGCCAACGTGGATGTTCCCGTCGCGCAGGATGTCCACGCGCAGGCCGCCACGGTGGACGAGCGGCCGGAGCACGGGCCGTCCGGCGTAGCGCTGCACGACCGTGCAGGGCTCGCACAGCCGCATGCCGCGGCACCGTACGTTCCCGATCAGGAACTCGTGGCCGACGAGCGCGTTCAGGTCGATGCCGCGCGTGATCACGTTCCGGCGATGCTCGCCGGGCTCGAGCGGCGGGTCGAACGACTCGCACACCTCGGCTTCGATCATCGTCAGCGCGCTGCCCGGCTGCCCCGAGGGAAACGTGCCGGTGCCGGCGACGTGGCGGTCGCCCGCGAGTCCCTGGCCGGCGAGCGCGCGCACCGACTGCAACAGGCGCGCCGGCTCTGCGGCGGCGCCGGCGATGGCGATCGCCTCGACGGTACCGGCGGCCGGCGGTGCGGCGGGCCGTGGCGGCATCGCCAGGGCGATGTCCGCGGCCGCGACCAGGAACCCGTCGTCGATCGAGTCGCGCGAGATTTGATCCCCACCCGCCCCGCCCGCCCGCCCGCCGGGTCCCAGACGACGCCGGACGGCACGCCGTACATCACGACGAAGCGGCCGTGGGCCCGCCCGATCCACGGTCCTGCCCACGAGAACGACCCGGGGTCGGCGACCCGCGCGAGCCCCAGTCCGAGCCCGCCGAGCCAGCGCGAGACGGTCCATCCGGTCGCCAGGCTCTCGCCGGCGGGCGGCAGCGGCATGTCCGCGAACGGCAGCTCGAGGATCGTCGCCAGGCAGGCGAGGAACGATGCAGTCTCGGGTGGGAGCTCAGATTCCGGCGGTCGAACCTCGCGCATCAGTGGAGATTCTTGCGCGCCCGCGACGGCGCGGGAACAGCCGTGACCCGCAGACGCGGTGCAAAACGATCAGCGCGCCGATGAAGATCGTGAGGTCGCCGATGCTCAGCACGTTCCCGATCGGCCACGGCCCGGGCACCGGGATCACGTCGCCGAGGAACCCGAGATGCGCGTGAACCAGGTGCGCGGAGTTGTCGAATCCCGCCCGCGGGTCGATCCCGGAGATCCGCAGAGCGGTTGCAGTCGCCGGCATCACGCCGCCGTTAGTCGAGATCGCGAGGATGTTCAGCCGGCGCCAAGCGCGACGATCGGAACGCCAGCGATCCGGCGGTTCGCGAACAGGAAGTAGGCGTCGAGCATGTAAGAGGCGACGTTCAGCGCGACGTGCACCCAGTGGCTGCCGCCCGGCGCCACGTCGGAGATCCCGACCTGGATCGCCACCGCGAGCAGCACAGCCCAGATCGCGCGGATGCGGATGTCGGCGAGGCGGCTGAGCCGGCCGCCGGCGACCGGGACGCTCAGCACGAGCGCGATCGCGGTGACGACCAGCAGCATCAGGCGAGGCTCAGCCGGGTTCGCGACAGCCCGCGCGGGACGTGCCCTCCTGCGGGGAGGGCTCGATCACGGGCGGGGTGTGGAGGTCCCACCAGCTCACGAGACTGGTGGCGGGCAGCGGCTTGCTCATGTGGAAGCCCTGGGCGAGCTCGCATCCGAGCGCGCGCAGCCGCTCGAACGTGAACGCGTCCTCGATCCCTTCCGCGACCGTGCGCAGTCCGAGGTTGTGGGCGAGCTCGATCGTCGAGCGGACGACGATCGCGTTGCGAGCGTCGGAACCCATCGCGCGCACGAACGACTTGTCGATCTTGAGCTCGCCGATCGGCAGGTCGGTCAGGTAGGCGAGTGAGGAATAGCCGGTGCCGAAGTCGTCGATCGCGACCGACACGCCGAGCTCGGAGAGGTGGCGCATGGTCTTCTTCGCGACCTCCGGATCGACCATCAGCGAGCTCTCGGTGAGCTCGAGCGTGAGCGCCTTGCCGTCGATCCCGTGGAGCCCGAGCAGCTTCTCGACCTCCTCGGGGAAGCGGCGGTCGAGCAGGCTTCGCACGGAGACGTTCAGCGACAGCGAGAGCTTCCGCCCGTCCTCGCTCCAGGCACGCAGGTCACGCAGCCCGAGATCGAGCACCCGATAGGTCAGATCCTTGATCAGACCAGTGCGCTCGGCGACCTCGATGAACTCGAACGGCGACAGCAGGCCGCGCTGCGGGTGCTGCCACCGCACTAGGCCCTCGGCGGCGACAGGGCGACCGAGGCCGAGCTCGATCTGCGGCTGGTAGTGGAGCACGAGCTGGTCCTCGCCGAGCGCCCGTCGCAGATCGGTGGCGAGCACCAGTCGCTCGGGGCTGTGGTAGTCGTCCTCGGATCGGTAGGTCACGAGCGGTTGGTGGGCCGCCTTGGCGCGGTACATCGCGACGTCGGCGCGCTGGAGCAGGGTGTCGACGTCGTTGCCGTGATCGGGATACCAGGCCAGCCCGATACTCGCGTCGAGCTCGAGGCTGATCCCATCGACCTCGATCGGCGTGTGCAGGGCGTCCTGAAGCCGGTGCACGGCGGCCTGGGCGGCGTCGCCGTCGGCGCCGGGCATGAAAACGGCAAACTCGTCGCCGCCGAGGCGCGCGACGAGATCCTCGCTGCGGAATGCCGCTCGCAGCCTGGGGCCCACTTCCTGGAGCACGAGGTCACCGTGGTGGTGGCCGAGCGTGTCGTTGACCTCCTTGAAGCCGTTGAGGTCGACCAGCAGGAGCCCGCCGGCACTCAGCGACTGGTTCTTCAGTGCGTGGCCGACCGCCTCGAGGAACCATCGCCGGTTGGGTAGCTCGGTGAGGCTGTCATGCCTGGCAAGATGCTCGGCGGCGACGGTGCGGACCGTCTGCCGGCCGCTGAAGTAGACGCCGACGAGCGGGACGAGGAGCAGGGGGTAGAGGATCGGGCTGAACTCGAGCACCGTGACCACCACCGGGGCGAGGCACAGCAGCACGGCGCTCACCGAAAGGCCGAACATCAGATCGCTGCGGAGCGCCTGCGAGAACGGCGTCCCGATGTACAGGGTGGTGGCGCGCGTAACCAACAGCAGGTTCACGACGAAATAGCCAACCGCGGCGCCGACGACGACCAGCAGATCGAACGCGTGGAAGCCGCCGATCCGGATCCCGGCGTAGCCACCCAGCAGCTTGAGCACGAGGGCGGCGGCGGACAGCGACAGGGTGTACTGGCCGATGTTGAAGCCCATCTGCCACCAGGGCTTGCGGGCGATCGCGTCCTGGACGATCGACGCGGCAAGCTGTGCCACGACGGCAGGGACCAGACCCACTCCAAGCAGGAGCGCAAAAGAGAACATCACCGAGACGGTGATCTCGCCGTCCCCGGAACGGCGTGGCGCCTCGATCGGGAAGAGCTCCCCGATCATCACGCTCCCGGCGAGCGCGAGGAACTCGATCGTCCGCGCCTGGCCGTCCAGATCGAACCGCGTGACGACGACGATGGCCGCCAGCAGCGCCACGCCCACGAGCGTGACGGCTATGCAGTAGAGACGGACAGGCTCGAGGGCACGGGGTTTCATCAGCTCGGTCCGGGCGCCCGATCAGCACCGGAGCGCCCGGCCGTCGCCTTTCTGGACTAGAACTTCCAGCTGGCTCCTGAGACCACGACGAGCGCGACCAGGGCCATGATCGACAGCAGCAGCTGAGCGTGACGGAACTTGAACCGGGACATCCTTGTCCTCCTTCTGGACTACTGAGTTGGAGTCGAACACGCTGAGCAGGCGGCCGAGCTATCTCTCCTCGGGAGACCTCTGGCTTTGCGTCCCCGCCTCGCGACGGGTTTGCCCTTTATCAACTCAATCCCGGGCTGTATCGAACAGTTGGCCGGAGAGCTTTAGTGCTTTGGACAGCTTTTGCCCCCGAGCCGATGCGGAAGGTTCGTTCGCTGACATTCCCCTCCGGAAGTGGCCCTGCCAGGACTCGAACCTGGGCGCGACGGATTATGAGTCCGCTGCTCTACCGACTGAGCTACAGGGCCGCGATCGATCCAGAGTGTCTCAAGGGTCTTTCCCCCGAGGCCGTGAGGTACGCTCCAGGGGCGATGTTCACGATCGCTGGTTTCCTCGGCCAACACCCGAGCTCGCTCGGACAGACGATCGCGCTGCTGTTGACGTTCCTCGGCATCGGGGTGATCGCGAACGTGCTGATCATCTACGTCGTCGCGCAAGTGCTGGCCGAGCGCAAGGAGAACCAGGAGCGCGCCGAGCGCGGCGGATAAGGCCGTGTGCCCCGCTCGGGGCCGGGCCAAAAGCAAGAGCGTGAAGGACGCCGGGCGGTGGCGTCGAATCAGACGCCTGCCGATGAAGCAGTCAGCCGCTCCCACCGCGACCCCATCGCCGAACGGTCATCAGGCCCTGTCGGCGTACATCCGCGCCCGGTTCGACGAGTTCTCGCGCTCGCAGAAGGACGTGGCCCAGTACATCGTGGACCACCTCGACGAAGCAGCCTTCCAGACCGCTGAGGAGCTCGCGCGCCGCGCCAGCACCTCCTCGAGCACCGTCGTGCGGTTCTCCCAGGCGCTCGGCTTCGAGGGCTTCCCGGAGCTTCAGCAGGCGGCCCGCGACGAGTACCGCCGCCGGCCGCCGGGCATGCCCGGCGATTCCTCGTCCACGGCGGCACCCCTTTTCTCGCTGGACCACACCGAGTTCGAGGCCGCGCTGGCCGCCGACCATGTCAACGTCGAGGACACCGCGCACAAGCTCTCCCGCGGCGACGTCGAGGCCGCGATCGACGCGATCGTCTCCGCCGGCAAGGTGCTCATCGCGGGCACCGACCAGATGGCGTTCTTCGCCAGCTATCTCCGCCACCTGCTGATGCTGCTGGACCTTCGCGCGGAGATCGTGGCCAGCCCGTCGCAGGAAGCGCTCGGGCGGCTCAGCCGGATCGACGACCAGACGCTCGTGATCGGGCTGTCCGCGGGACGGCCGCATCCGCTGATCACCCGCACCATGAAGCTGGCCCGACACCGGAAGGCGCCGACGCTCGCGATCACCGACGCGACGCTGTCCGAGGTGGCGCGCCTGGCCCGGATCCGCCTCTATTACTCGTCGAACACGCCGGCGTTCGTCCGATCGCACACGGCGCTCCTGTCGCTGATCCAGGCGCTCGCGTACGGCGTGTACTCGCGCGACGCGCAGCAGTACGACGTCCGCATCAAGGCGTTCCGACTGAAGTAGGCCGCCTTGTCGCTGCTGCACCACGAGCTCTGCTTCGGGTGCGGCCGCACCAACCTTTTCGGACTGCTGCTGGAGGTCGAGGAAGTCGCCCCGGGCGCGGTCGCCGGCCGCTGCTTCATCAAGCAGGACCACCAGGGGGCCGACGGCGGCCGCGCCCACGACGGTATCGTCGGCGCCGCGCTGGCCGAGGCGATGGCCCTCTGCTGCGGTCTTCACGCCCGCGCGATCTCGTTCGAGGTCGCTCTGGAGGCGCCTGCGCCCGTCGGGTCGTTCATGGAGCTGGAGGCGCGCGTGGCGTCGCGCGATGGTCAGCTTGCGAACGCCACTGCGATCGCGACCGCCGACCAGCGCGTAGTTGCGCGGGCGCGGGGTAAGTACCGATCGTGACGCCGTCGCGAGAGGAGCCGAACCCATGCCGGACAACCTGACCCGCCAGATCTTGCAGGAGCACCTCGCGGACGGGGAGTTGAAGCCAGGACGCCCAATCTCGATCCGGATGGACCAGGCGCTGCTCCAGGACGCCACCGGCACGATGGCGCTGATGCAGTTCGAGGAGCTGGGCGAGCCGCGAATCAAGCTCGAGCGCGCGGTCCAGTACGTCGACCACAACGTCGTCCAGCTCGACTACAAGAACCCCGACGACCACCGCATGCTCCAGGCGCTGGCGCGCAAGTACGGGCTGCACTTCTCGCGCCCAGGCAACGGGATCAGCCACTACATCCACATGGAGCGATTCGGCAAGCCGGGACAGACGATGCTTGGAGCCGACTCCCACACGGTGCAGGCGGGGTGTCTGGGCATGATCGCGATCGGGGCCGGCGGCCTCGACGTGGCCGTCGTGCTCGGCGGGCACCCGTACGAAATCGCGTGCCCCGAGGTCGTCGAGGTGCACCTGGCGGGCGAGCTGGGCCGCCCCTGGGTCCAGGCCAAGGACATCATCCTCGAGCTGCTGCGCCGGCTCAGCGCGAGCGGCGGTAAGAACAAGGTGTTCGAATTCACCGGGCCCGGGACGGCGGACCTGTCGATCCCCGAGCGGGCCACGATCGCCAACATGATCGCCGAGCTCGGCGCCACCGCCGCGGTGTTCCCGCCCGACGAGAACACGCACAAATGGCTCGAGCGCCAGGATCGGGTCGACGATTTCGCCGACGTCGGGCCCGAGGATGGGGCCGAGTACGACGATCGCGTCGAGATCGACCTCGATGAGCTCGGCCCGCTGGTGGCCAAGCCGCACAACCCCGACAATGTGGTACCGGTGGAGGAGGTCGCGGGCACCGAAATCTCCCAGGTGTGCATCGGTTCGTCGGTCAACTCGGGCTACAACGACCTGGCGCTGGCCGGCGCGATTCTGGCCGACCGCGACGGGCAGATCGTGCACCCCTCGATCACCGCCACCGCGACTCCGGGATCGCGTCAGATCCTGGCCGCGATCGCGGAGTCGGGCGTCTATCGCCAGCTGTCGGACGGCGGCGTGCGGATGCTCGAACCGGTGTGCGGCCCGTGCGTCGGCATGGGCCAGGCTCCGCCGTCGGATTCGAATTCGCTGCGGACGTTCAACCGGAACTTCCCGGGGCGGTCGGGAACGCCCGAGGACTCGGTGTTCCTGTGCTCCCCGGCGGTCGCCGCGGTCTCGCTGCTAAGCGGGTCGATCGAAGACCCTCGGCAGTACGGCGACCCGCCGGAGTTGTTGCCGATGCCCGAGCTGCGCCCGTACGTCGAGGACGTCCACATCTTCGCCCCGGCCTCGGCTGAGGAAGCTTCTGAGATCGAGATCCCCCGGGGTCCGAACATCAAGCGCCCGCCCGAGCACACGCCGCTCGGCGACTCGCTCGAGGCGTGCGTGGCGACCGTGCAGCCCGACGACATTTCGACCGGCGATCTCGCCCCCGACGGCGTCGAAGTGATGGCCTACCGCTCGAATGTCCCCGCGATCGCGGAGTTCACGTTGCGTCACCGTGATCCCGAGTTCCGCAAGCGACTGAAGGAGTGGGGGAGCGGGTTCATCGTCGCCGGCGACAACTACGGGCAAGGGTCCTCGCGAGAGCACGCCGCGCTTGCGCCGCTGCACCTAGGGGTCAAGGCGGTGATCGCCAAGTCATTCGCGCGGATCCACCGCCGCAACCTGATCGCGCAGGGGATCGTGGCGCTCACGTTCGCTGACGAGTCCGACTACGAGAAGGCCGAGGTGGGGCAGAAGTGGTCGCTGCCCAAGCTGCGCGAGGAGCTGGAGTCCGGGTCGGACACGATCAGCGCTCGGATCGAGGACTCGGGCGAGGAGCTGACGCTGAGCAACGACTTCTCCGAGCACGAGCGGTCGATCCTCCTCGCCGGAGGGTTGTTGTCCTACCTACGTGACGGGGGGTCCGCGAATGGGTCCGCTCGGGACCGAAGCGACTGAGGTTTCCCGCGATATTCGCGGGTTTTCTCGGTGCGGTTGTCAGCGGTGCGGTGCGATCAGCAGGGCCTGCGTCGCCCGGCCGACGCGGCCGCGCTCGTCGTAGAGGAGGCTTTCGGCCACCCCGACACCGTCGGCGACGATCCGCGTCCGCGAGTCGAGACAGATCCACTCCCCGACCGGCGGTCGCTCGACGTACACCGTCAGGTCAGCGTTGATGAACAGGTACTTCTCCCGCGGGAGCGTGGCGCTGAGGCCCGCGCCGAAGTCGCTGGCCGCGGCGAGGCACTGCAGCGCCGACGGGTTCTCGTCGCCGACGAGCGGACGCGTCAGGCGAAACCACGCCGTCGCTGGGCCGCCGCCGAAGCCACCCGCGATGAAGCGGACCTCGACCGCGTCCGTCGCAAATCTGGGGCGGTGCAGCCCGGGGAGCTCGCCGGACCTGCCGTGTTCGGGGCCGGGCGGCGGCGCGATCAACTCGGAGTGCGCGTCGGCGGCATCAGCAGTCACAACCTGGAGCGCCCGGGCCCGAACGACCTCGACGCCGTCGGCGAGCACCGAGCCTTCGAGTAGCTGCACGCGGCGGCCCGCACGCGCGACCGCGGCCTGGACCTCGAGCGACCCGACCGGCACCGGCCGAATGAAGTCGTAGGTCAAGCGAGCCACGGTCAGCCCTTCGCCCGCCGGGAGGCGCTCGAAGGCCCGCGCGAGCAGCCCCGCCGGCGCGCCCCCGATCTGAGCGTTCGGGTTCCACGGCCCGCTGGCCAGCGCCGTCGCGACGAATCCTCCATCGACGGGCTCGAACACTGGCTGGGCGGACATGGCGTCGGGGCGGTCAGCGCGGAGCGACCAGGAGCGCCTGGGTCGCCCGCCCGACGCGGCCCCGCTCGTCGTACAGCACGCTTTCCGCGACCCCGATGCCATCGGGCGCGATCCGGGTCTCCGACTCCAGGCAGATCCACTCCCCTACCGGCTCGCGCTCGATGTACAGCGTCAGATCCGGGTTGATGTACAGGTAGTCGTCCCAGGACAGCGTCGCGCTGATGCCGTTGCCGAAATCGCCCGCCGCGGCGAGTCGCTGGAAGGCCGACGGGGTCTCGCCGGCCACGATCGGCCTGCGAAGCCGGAACCACGCCGTGCACGGACCGCGTCCCCAGCCTCCGACCACGAACACGATCTCGATCGCGTCGAAGGCGAACATCGGGTGGTGCGGGACGCGCAGCTCCGGCGCCCGTCCATGTTCGGGCCCCGGGGGCGGCGGCGTGCTTTCGCCGGCGCCGGCGCCGGCATCGGCCGTCTGGACCTGGAGCGCACGAGCGCGCACGACCTCCAGGCCGTCCACGAAGATCGAGCCCTCCAGCAGCTGGACACGGCGCCCCGGGCGGACGACGTCGGCCTGGATCTCGAGTGGGCCGACCGGGATGGGACGGAGGAGCTCGTAGGTCACGCGGGCCAGGCTCAGCCCGTCCGCCGCCGGGAGCCGCTCGAACGCCCGCATCAGCAACGCCGCCGGGGCGCCGCCGTGGAGCGCGTTCGGATCCCACGGCCCGCGCGCGAGCTGCGTAGCGACAAAACGGCCATCCGAACCTTCGAACACTGGCGCTGTGGACATCGCGGGGAACGCTACCGCCAGGCTAAACTCAGGCCCCGATGGACGAGAATTCCCAGACTTCGAGGGACGAAGCGACGTTCACGGTCAAGGCCGGTCTGGCCGAGATGCTCAAGGGCGGCGTGATCATGGACGTGGTCACGCCCGAGCAGGCCAAGATCGCCGAGGACGCCGGTGCGGCCGCGGTGATGGCGCTCGAGCGAGTCCCTGCCGACATCCGCCGGGACGGCGGCGTGGCGCGCATGTCCGACCCGGTGATGATCCAGGGGATTCAGGAGGCGGTGACGATCCCGGTGATGGCCAAGGCCCGGATCGGGCATTTCGTCGAGGCACAGGTGCTCGAAGCGCTCGAGGTCGACTACATCGACGAGTCGGAGGTGCTGACGCCCGCCGACGAGGCCAACCACATCGACAAGTGGGCCTTCAGCGTGCCGTTCGTGTGCGGCGCCACAAACCTGGGCGAGGCGCTGCGGCGGATCGGCGAGGGCGCGGCGATGATCCGCTCCAAGGGCGAGGCCGGCACCGGCGACATCGTCGAGGCGGTCCGTCACCTGCGGATGATCCGGGGCGAGATCCGGCGTCTGGGGACGCTCGACGACGCCGAGCTGGCGACCGCGGCCAAGCAGCTTCAATCACCGCTTCATTTGGTGCGCCAGATCGCGGCCGATGGACGTCTGCCCGTCGTGCTCTTCTGCGCCGGCGGGATCGCGACGCCGGCCGACGCGGCCTTGGTGATGCAGCTCGGCGCCGAAGGCGTGTTCGTCGGCTCCGGGATCTTCAAGTCCGAGGACCCCGAACGCCGGGCGCGCGCGATCGTCGAGGCGACGACGCACTACCAGGACCCCGCCCGGATCGCCGCGGCCTCGACCGGCCTGGGTCAGCCGATGGTGAGCCTCGAGTCGTCAAAGCTCGAGGCCGAGCAGCTGCTGGCCCCGCGCGGCTGGTAGCGCGTGGCGTCCACACCTCGGGAGGGACCGCCTTTGAAGGTCGTCGGGATTCTCGCGCTGCAGGGCGACTTCGAGGCCCACGCGAAGATCGTGCGGTCGCTCGGCGCGGAGACGCGCGAGGTTCGCGTGCCCGCGGATCTCGAGGACCTGGACGCGCTGATCATCCCCGGCGGCGAGTCCACGGTGATGACGCTCGGGATCGAGCGCGAGGGGCTAGCGGAACCGCTCCGAGAGCTGGTCGGGGCGGGCACGCCCGTGCTCGGCACGTGCGCCGGGATGATCATGCTCGACCGCGAGCACCTCGGCCTGCTCGACGTCACTACCCGCCGGAACGCGTTTGGGCGCCAGGTCCGCTCGTTTGAGGCCGACATCGAGCTCGCCGGGCTCGGGGGCGGGCCGATGCACGCGGTTTTTATCCGCGCCCCGTGGGTGGCGGAGTGGGGCCCGTCGGTCGAGGTACTGGGCAGCGTCCAGGATCACCCGGTGGCAATCCGGCAAGGCAACATGCTCGCGGTCTCGTTCCACCCCGAGCTCGCGGGCGACGGCCGACTGCACGAGATGCTGCTGGCGATGAACGGCGCCGAGTAGACGCCCGAGCGTTCAGCGGGAGCCGGCGGGCTCGCGCGTCCGGGACGCGTAGTCGCGGAACTCGCGTTCGAATGCGCGCCAGTCGAACCACGGCATGCCGTCCGGTTTCGGCGGCGGCTGCTCGTCGATCGGCTCGTCGCCGCCCCGGGGCGGATCGTCCGGATTGCTGCCGCGCGACAGCCACGCCGCGAGCGCGCACGCGGAGATCCCGGCCACGTAGACGATGCCGGCGAGCAGCGCGTGGTGAGTCATCGAGGCGAACACGCCGACGGCATAGAGCGTCAGCGCCGCGAGCACGAGCCGGCGCAGGTCGCTGCGAGGCAGCGGTCGGGAGGGGGCCTTAGCGCACGCGCTGAGCAGAATCGCCCCCACGAGCACGAGCGCCAGCAACAGCTTCCACGCAACTGAGGGCGGCAAAGGCATCTCGTTGTCGATGATCGACCGGTTGCGCGCTCAAATCAACCCCAGTTAGGAGATTTCTTGCCATCGCGGGGTCGTGCACCAGCCCGATAACCCGACATTCGACTCGCCGCCTGGGCCGAATGCATATTCGTCCCGGTATGGCACGGAAAAGCGGGCACTCGAGGTGCGCCGCCCATCGAGTGCCGACTTGTTGGGCCTGATTTCCGGTGTATCGGCGCGGTCAGACCACGGGCCCGGTCAGACCACGGGCCCGGTCAGACCACGAGCGCAGTCAGACCCGGGCGCAGTCAGACCCGGGCGAGGTCAGACCACGAGCCCGTGGCGCATCGTGTTCTCGGTGACCACGTGGGGCTCGACGAACTGACGCAGATAGTCGGGTCCGCCGGCCTTGCTGCCGGTTCCCGACAGCCGATTGCCGCCGAACGGCTGCCGCCCGACCATCGCCCCGGTGATGCCGCGGTTGACATAAAGGTTCCCGACGGGGCTGCGCTCGCGCACGTAGCGGACCGTGGCGGGGTCCCGGGCGAACAGGCCCCCGGTGAGCGCGAACGGAAGGCCGTCGACCACGTCGCACGCATGCTCGACGTTCTTGACCCGGTCGATCGCGAGCAGCGGCCCGAAGATCTCCTCGTTCAGGACCGGCGAATCCGCGGGCAGGTCGACCGCGACCGTGGGCGGGCAGAACCAACCGTGCTCGGGCGCGGCCGCGACCCGCGCGGCGATCCGGCCCTGAGACGCGGCGATCGAGGCGTACCGGTCGACTCGTTCCTTGGCGGCCTGCTCGATCACCGGCGGGACATCGGTCCCGAGCTCGTCGGCCTGTCCGACTACGAGCACGCTGACCGCGCCGGCGACTCGCTCGATCAGCTGGTCCGCGATCGCCTCGTGCACGAGCACCCGCGCCGCCGCCGAGCACTTCTGGCCGGCGTACACAAACGCCGAGGAGACGATCCCGGGGACCGCCTCGTCCAAATCCGCGTCGGAGTCGACGATCACGCAGTTCTTGCCGCCGAGCTCCGACACCACGCGCTTCAAATGCCGCTGTCCGGGCGCGACTTCGGCCGCGGCGCGGGCGATCTCCACCCCGACCGGCATCGACCCGGTGAACGCGATCGTGTGTACCCCGGGGTTCGCGACGAGCGCCGCACCGGCGTCGCCCTCCCCGGGCAGCAGCGAGATCGCCGACGCCGGCACCCCGCCGGCGCGGAGCGCCTGCACGAGCATGAACGCGCAGCCCGGCGACTGCTCGGCCGGCTTCAGTACCACTGCGTTGCCGGTGGCGAGCGCTGCGGCTGTCATCCCGCATGGGATCGCGACCGGGAAGTTCCAGGGCGAGACCACCGCCACTACGCCTCGCGGCCCGTACCGCATCTCGTTTCGCTCCCCGGGGACCTGCAGGAGGTGGGGTCCCTGGTCGAGCTCGATCGCGCCCCGGGCGTAGTACTCGAGGAAGTCGATCGCCTCGCACACGTCGGCGTCCGCCTCGGGCCACGGCTTCGCGCACTCGCGGACCTCGAGCGCGGCGATCTCGAGCCGGCGCTCGCGCAGCCAGGCAGCCGCTCGGATCAGCGCCGCGGCCCGGTCCTCGACGGTGAGCGCGCGCCAGGCCCGAAATCCGCGGTCGGCTTCGGCGACGGCGTCGGCGACCTCCGACCGTGTGGCGCAGGCCGCGGCTGCGACGACGTTGTCCGGCTCGCCCGGATCGGTCGAATGCAGCTCCTCGCCGACGCGCTCGCCGGTGCCGATCATCACCGGAACATGCAGCGGCAGCGTCCGGGTCAGCCGGCCGAGCGCCTCCTGAAGCTGGGCGCGGACGGGCGCTCGCCGCAGTTCGAGCACGGGCTCGTTGGCGAACGGAGGAAGCGTAGGCATAGGCCAGCGACGTTAACAGGCGCGGACCGAGTTGAAGACGGCGCTACTGCGCCGGCTGATCGCCCGGGCCGTGCTCCGGTTCCGGCGGCCACCTCAGCGGCGGCGACGGGCCAGGCTCGGGCCTGTTCGCCGCGCCGCCTGGTGGTTCGGCGCGCTCGTCGGGCTCGTCCGACCACTCGGTGGGGGCGGCGCGTTGCGGCTCGGGCTCGGAGTCGCGCCACTCCGTCGGGGTCGTCGGTTGCGGCTCGGGCTCGGACTCGTGCCACTCCGTCGGGGTCGTCGGTTGCGGCTCGGGCTCGGACTCGTGCCACTCCGTCGGCCCGTTACGTGGCTCCTGCCCCACCCGGCTCAGCGCCTCGGGCAGGGTTCTGGCGACGGCGCCTTGACCGGCCACGTCGAATCCGGCCGGCCAGACCGTCGACGCGTCGTAGACCGCGCCCAGCAGCACGGCCCCTGTCAAGTTCGCGCCGTCGAGGTTGGCGCCCTCGAGATTGGCGCCGTCCAGACCAGCTCCCTCGAGGTTCGCCCCGGTCAGATCAGCGCCGGCCAGCACCGCGCTATGGAGGCCGGCGTCCTTGAGGTTCGCGCCGGTGAGGCCGGCGCTTCTCAGGTTGGCTCCCTTGAGCGCGGCTCCCTCGAGGGCCGCCCCGTACAACCGCGCGCCCTCCAGGTTGGCGCCCCAGAGGACAGTGTCGTTGAGGTTGGCGAGCAGCAGGCCCGCCCCCCGGAGGCTGGCTGCCTCGAGGTCGGCGGCCCTGAGGTTGGCCTTGAACAGGTCGGCGCCCTCGAGGTTCGCCCCGCTGAGAAGGGCGCCCTCGAGTTGCGCTCCGGTCAGCATCGCCCCGGCCAAAGCGGTGTGTGGAAGCCCGATCGGGGCCTCCGTGTCGTGGGTGATCGTGCGCCGCCCGAGGATCGTCACCGCCGCCTGGACGTCGGTGGCGGGACGAGCGCGGTGCTCGCCGCGCGCATGACCGTCGCCCGCTCCGGCCCGCGCGCCCGCGCGCGCCGGCCAGGGCGCGTGCTCGCGCACGAACGCCGCGAGGATCTCGATGATCGGGCCGTGATCATCGGACGATTCCTGCGCGAGTCGCTCGAGCGAATAGATGCCGCCGAGACGCACGTCGAGCGCCGGATGGCCGAGTTGGTCGATCGCGCGCATGAACCGCTCCGACAGCTGGCGTTCGGTGTGCTCGACCCTCCGGTCGCGCGAGAACGACCGGAACGCGTAGATCGCGACGGCGGCGACGAGCGCGGCGATCACGATCAGGACCAGCGCGACTCGGATGCGGCTCAGCTCGTTGAGCCGGGCGGTCCCCGTGAGGCCCTTGGTCGACACGAGCCACGGCGGGGCGAACCTGATCACGAGCGCGCTGACGCCGGCCACTGCGAGCAGGGCCAGGATCACCAACAGGAAGCCGCCGAGCCTCCTCCTCCAGCGTGACGAGCGCTTCATCGGTGGGCTCGAACTATGGCTGATGATCGCCCCGAGGCCGGAGGCTGCATCAGCTTTTGCACGGGGGCGATGCGACCAGAAGCGTTGCTCCCACTCCCAGAACTGGCCATTGATCCCAGGCCATTCGCGCTGGTTTAATCGGCGCCGTGGAGTCGGGCACCGAACACCAAGTGCCGCCGGGCTACGCCGACGCCATCGATCGGATCGAGGCCGCGCAGGAAAGCGACGTCGTCGAGCGGGCGCTGACCGCCGCGCGGGAGCGACTCCGGATGGACGCCGCGTATGTCACTACGATCGATCCCCGGGTCCAGACGCTCCACGCGATCGTCGGCGAGCCCGACATCGTGGACACGTACACGGGGGTCGTGATGCCGGTCGAGCACACGTTCTGCCAGCGGATGCTGAACGGAGAGATCCCGAACGTCGTTCCCGACACCCGCGCCGAGCCGGCCATGCGCGGCCTCGCCGTGACCCGCGAGTTTGGCGCCTACATCGGCGTGCCCGTTCGACTCTCCGACGGCCGGGTCCACGGCACTCTCTGTTGCGTGAGCCGCGAGCCGAAGCTCGACATCGGGCCCGAGGACTTGCGCTTCATGCAGGTACTCGCCGGCATCGTCGCCGCCCGCGTCGAGCGGGCGCAGGGCGACATGGCCCGGCTGACCGCGCGGTTCAGAGCGAGCTAGGGCGGAACCGTCCGCCGGACGGGAAAAATCCCTCCACCTGCGCACCGGAAAGGGATTTAATACGGCCGGTGGAAGCCGGGGTCCCTTCCGAATATGCCGATGCCGTGCGCCAGATCAGAGCCGCGCGGGAGATCGACGTGGTCGAGCGGGCGCTGACCGCCGCGCGCGAAGAGCTCGGCATGGATGCCGCCTACATCGCCACGGTGGACTCGAAGGAGCAGACGATCGAGACCATGGTCGGGAGGACCAACTCGGAGGTGCTCGTGCCGGGTGCCGTGATCCCAGTCGAGCAGACCTACTGCGCGCGGATGCTGAAGGGCGAGATCCCAAACATCGTCCCGGATGTGAGCGCGGAGCCGGGGCTGCGCAACGTGACCGCGATTCGCAACATCGGCGCTTACATCGGTGTCCCCGTGCAGCTGTCGGACGGGCGCGTGCACGGGAGCCTGTGCTGCGCGAGCAACGAGCGCCGCCCCGAGCTCGGCGAACCCGAGCTCCGGTTCATGCAGGTTCTCGCGGGCATCGTCGCCGCACGCATCGAGCGCGCCCACGGGAGCATGGTGCGCCTGACCAAGAAGTTCGCCTCGGGGCAGCCGAGCGACTGACTGCGGTTACGGCGCGGCGAGTAGCACGTCGAGTGACGCTCCGCGCGCCTGCTCGTACAAGAAGCTCTCGTTGCTCGTGTTCTCGAGCAAACGGCGCACGAGGTAGGCCATCCCGGCCACGAGGTCTCCCACCGGGCAGTAGGTCCGCACCCGCAGCCCGCGCGAGGCAAGCGCGTCCTGCAGCTGGTCGCCGAGTCCGCGGAGCACCTGGAGCTCTAGATCGCGATCTTCGCCGCCCGAGAGCCGGTTGTACGCGATCGCGTGCGAGACCGACCGCAGGTTGTGCGATGCCACCGCGACCCGCACCGCCGGCCGGGCAGCAAGCAGGCGCGTGGTGAGCGCCTCGAAGTTGCGGTCGCAGTCGGCCTTGACCTCGAACACCGGCATCGGCCACCCGTGCTGGCTGGCCTGGACGAGCTCGTGGTCCCAGTAGGCGCCCTTGACCAGTCGCACGGTCAGCGGCGGGGTGCGACCGCACGTCCGCGCCCAGTCAAGGATCCGCTCGAGCTGGTCGGGCGAGTCGCGGAGGTAGGCCTGGAGCACCATCCCGGCGGACGGCCCGGTCGCGAACTCGTCCTCGGACAGCACCTCGAGGACGAGATCGAACACCGCCTCGCGCGAGTCGAGCGATTCCATGTCGATGTGGATGTGCGCGCCGAGCTCGTTGGCGCGGCGGAGCAGCGGCCGCAGGCGCGCGGCCGCGTCGCGCCGTCCCAGCTCGGGCGCGTCGGGGCGGAGCAGCGGAGTGAGCGCCGAGATCTTCACCGACACGTTCGTCCGGGGGATCGCGCCGACGCTGTCGCGCTCGAGCACCTCACGACTGGGCCAGCCGCGCTGGGCACGCGCGAGCTCGGTGAGGGCGTCCTCGCAGCGAGCCGCGTACCGGTCGGCCTCGGGTTGCGTGACCGTTGCCTCGCCGAGTAGATCGACCGAGCTGGTCACGCCGCGATTCCAGAGGTCGCGGAGCACGCCGAGCGCGGATGCCGGCGACTCGCCGACGATGAACCGGTGGGCCATGTGTTTGACACCGGCTGCGGCGGCGGCGCCGATCGCGGTCCGCGCGGCCTTGTTGTCGGCCATCCGCATCGCCGCGGCCAGCGGCGGCGGCGCGTCCGGGACCTCGCGCAGGAACTCGCGCAGGTGTCTCGCGAGATCGTCGAGCGAACGGCACGCGGGCGTCACGTCGACGAACCGGAACAGCGCCGCCTTCAGTTCCTGGTCTGCCGAGGCGAGATCCATGGCCCGCTGGTCGAGCGCTCTGAGCGGATGCCGGGCGCTCGATGGGAATGCGGACGCCAGGTCGGTCCCGATCTCGTGGATCGCCCGCTCGAGCGCCTCGCGGTCAGGGCTCATGAGTTGAACGTTCGCCATCGCGCTCAGGACAGGATGTTGACGGCCCGGGCGACGACCAATCCGACCGTGACCAATGACACGAGTGACTGCGCACCCATCAGCCACTTGGCGGTAGGCGTGAGCGGCATCGTGTCGGTGGGGCTGAACGCGGTCGCGTTCGTGAGCGAAACGTACAGATAGTCGATCAGCCTCGGCATCCAGTCTTTCGGCGCCCACCGCGGGCTGGTCATCTGCGGGAACAGGAAGTCGGGAAAGTCCCGTTCTCCCTTCTCGCGTGCGACTGGGCCACCCCGGTCCGTCTCCCAGTACCACAGCCCGAACAGCAGGACGTTCGTGCACCACAGGACGATGCCGGAGAGGATCAGTTGGTGCCCGTTCTCCTTGCCGCCGTGCAGCAGCTGACGGGAAAGCATCACGAGCGAAACGACGTTGGCGGCGCTGACAAACGCGATCATCCCGATCGCCACCCTGCGCCGCAGCGGGGAATTCCGGGCCCTGGGCCGCGGGGAGACGATGACCAGGCCGATCAGCAGGGCACCCTCCATGGCCGGGAGGAGCCACGTCGGGCCCAGCGTGACCTCGTTGGAGAGCGACAGCTGCAGGGCGATCGTGCAGGCGACGACGAGCTGTGGCTCCCAGAACGGGATGTGGCGCTCGAGCCACCCCAGGTATCGGTTGCGCGACGGGGGGTGGTGCGTTTGGGGGAGCTGCTCGCTACGGTCCATGGCTGCGTCCCGGATACTGGCACGCACTCGGGTCCGGAGAAATAGATGGCCACCCAGCCACAAAGGACCTTTTATGTCAATGCCCGAATATCGCACGTCAATGCCCGAACACCGCCGCATGAAACGGACGCTCCCGCTGCTTGCCGCCATCGCGCTCGGCGCCGCGGCGGTGAGCGCCTGCGGGAGCTCGGGCGGTACGCCAGCGGCCTCGACCGGGGCCTCCGGGACGGCGAATTCACAGACCGTTAGCACGTCCGCAAGCACCACCGACACGACCACGACCACCACCACGCCGACGGCGACGAGCGCCACGACGACGACGAGCACGACCACGACGACGTCCGCGTCGGCGTCCGGCGGCCCGCCGTGCCGCGCCGCCGGGCTGTCGCTGTCGTTCCTCGGTCAGCAGGGCGGGATGGGCCATGGGGAGATCGGGTTCGTGCTCAAGAACACCAGCGGCATGAGCTGCCGCACGTACGGATATCCCGGAATCCTGTTCCTCGATCGGGGCGGACACCCGCTCCCGACGATCCCGCACCACACGACCACCGACTTCTTCGGCTCGAGTCCGGCGGTGCCGCTCGTCATAGCGCCCGGCGGGAGTGCCTCGTTCCGCCTCGACGTCGGTCACGGGGTGGCGACCTCCGCCGGGTGCGCGACCGCCTACGCGCTCCAGGTGATCCCGCCCAACGACACCGCCACGCTCCGGACAGCAATTCCGAACGGCTCGTACGAGTGCAAGGACGCGAACGTCTCCCCGCTTCGCGCCGGCACCGCGGCGTATCCGTAGCGACCGGCTCGGCTAACCAGGATCAGCCGTCGGCAGCCAGAGCAGGCCGCTCTTCAGCGCGTCGGTCATCTCGAGCGCCGGTACCGCACGCGAGAAGTGAAAGCCCTGGGCGAGCGTACAACCGAGACGGCTGAGCTCGGCGACCTGCTCGGAGGTCTCGACGCCCTCGGCCACCACGTCGAGCGACAGTGCGCGGGACATCGCGATGATCGCCTCGGTGATCGCGGTGTCGCGCGGCTCGTTCCCGAGCCCGTCGACGAACGAGCGATCGACCTTCAGCACGTCGAGCGGCAGCCGCGTCAGGTAGCTGAGCGACGAGTACCCGGTCCCGAAGTCGTCGAGCACGAGGCGCACGCCGAGCGCCTTGAGCGCGTGCAGGATCCCCGTCAGCGCGTCGGCGTCCCGGACCATCACGGTCTCGGTGATCTCGAGGCTTAGGCACGCGGGATCGAGCCCGGTGCTGCTGAGCGCGGCAGCGACGACGTCGGGGAGCGTGCGGCGCGCCACCTGTACGGCGGACAGGTTCACCGACATCGCGATCGGCGCCGAGTCCGGCCTGGCGTCGTACCACTGGGCGGCCTGGCGGCAGGCGTTCTCGAGCACCCACCGGCCGATTGGCTCGATCAGCCCGTTCTCCTCGGCGATCGGGATGAACTCCGACGGCGATATCTCGCCGCGCTCCGGGTGGCGCCAGCGGAGGAGCGCCTCGACCCCGACGACCTGAAAGTTCGTGAGCGACACGACCGGCTGGTATTCGAGCCGGAGCTGATCCCGCTCGAGCGCGCGGCGAAGATCGTTCTCCATCCGTAGGCGCGCGATCGCCCGGCCGCGCATGCCCTCGTCGAACACCTCGTAGCGCGCGCGTCCCCGGTCCTTGGCCCGGTACATCGCCGCGTCCGCGTCGCGGATCAGCTCATCCGCGCGCTCCCCGCCGGAGGCGAGCGCGATCCCGATGCTGGTGGTGACGAAATGCTCGCTTCCCGAGAGCACGAACGGCCGCGCGAACGTGGCCGCGATCCGCTCGGCGGTATCGATCGCGTCGCGCTCGGAGGCGATGTCCTCGAGCAGGATTCCGAACTCGTCGCCGCCGAACCGCGCGACCGTGTCGCTCCCCCGCAGCGCATGCTTGAGGCGCGGAGCCGCGGCCGCCAGCAACTCATCCCCGATGTGATGACCGAGGCTGTCGTTGACCAGCTTGAAGTGGTCGAGGTCAAGGAACAGGATCGCCGCCAGCGACTGCTGGCGGCCAAGCCGCGCGAGCGCGTGCTCGAGTCGGTCGACGAACAGCACCCGGTTGGGCAGCCCGGTCAGCGGGTCGTGCACGGCGCGTTCGCGGATGGCGTCCTCGACGGCCTGGCGCTCGAACGCGTCGGCGAGCACGTTGGCGAGCGACTGGAGAAAGTCGATGTCGCGCGGCGCGAAGCCGCGAGCACGCATGGATTGGACGACGAGCACTCCGAACGACCCCCGAGAGCCGCCTTCGATCTTGACCGACAGCCCGGACCCGGTCCGCCGGCCCCGGAATGTCGGCTGCTCGAAGCGGCGCTCGGCATTCCAGTCCTCGACCACCACCGGCGCTCCGCTCAGCAGCGTGTATCCCGCCTGCGATCCCTCGCCCGCCGGGTAGCGCAACGAACCGACCTCGGTGTTCGGCCACCCGATCCCGCTGCGGAGGACCAGACAGTCCTCGTCGGGGAGGAACTCCCACACGGCCGAGATCTCGGCGCCGAGCATTCGAGCGGCCGCGCTCACCGCCTCGTTCATCAGATCGATCGTGCTCGCTCCCTCCAGCGCGTGCTCACCGAGCAACGCGACCGCCGACTGCTGGGCCGCGCGCCGCTCGAGCTCGGCCTCGACCCCCTTGCGGTCGGTGATGTCGTGGAGCATCCCGTGCCAGCGGATCTCGCCGTCCTCGGCCTGCGCGAGCACCGCGTCGTCGCGGATCCAGACCGTTCGTCCGTCGCGATGAACCATCCGATACTCGAGCGCGGCGTCGTCGGGTTTGACGCCTCCGAGCCCGTTCTCGCGCGCCAGGACCCAGTCGCGGTCGTCGGGGTGCAGCCGCTCGGCCCACAGCCCGGGGTTCGCGCACCATTCGTCGGCTGAGTAGCCGAGGATCTGTTCGATCTGGGGGCTAGCGTAATGCCAGGTGCCCTCGCCGCCGGTGTCGGCGACGTAGATGATCGCCGGGACCCGCTCGAGCAGCTTCGGGTACTCCGAAGCGGCGATCCCGCATGCTTGCGGTTTCATAACTCGCGTCCCAGGCATGCTGCCGGTGTCGCCGTCGCCGACCATGTCCCCTGCTAATCGGCATTCCTCGCGCTACCGATAGAGGCGCTGGACGCCTGTGCGTGAAGTGTTACAGCGGTTGCAGTAGCCGGCGGCCGGCGCTCCGCGGCCGCTACAGCGCCTCGAACACCGCGATCCCGTCGCGGTTGCGCTCGGCGACCTGCCCCGATTCGACCAGCAGATCGAGGTGTCCAAGGACCTCCGAGAGCGTCAGGTACGCCTGCGTGACGGCCACGTTTCCCCACATCCGAAGGGCGATCTCGTGGGCGCTCAGCGGAGTGGCGTCCAGTATGTGCAGGATCCGCTCCGCCCGCCGACGGTGCATGCGAAGGCGGTCGTCGATCAGCTCGACGTGGTCGAGGATCGGATCGCCGTGCCCCGGGAGAACCAGCCTTGCCGGCATCTCTCGGGTGGCGCGCATCGAATCGATGTATTGGAGTAGCGCCCGCGGCCGAGGCTGATCCGCGGGACCCGAGAGCGGCCTGGACACGACCGGGTTGGAGGAGATCCTCCCGAGCAGGTGATCGCCGGCGAGCAGAAGCTCGCGATCGGCGTCCCAGAGGATCGTGTCCGAGGGGCTGTGCCCGGGCCGGTGGTGGACTCGCAGCGACCGATCCCTGAGCACGAGTTCGTCGCCGTCGTTCAGCTCACGCGTCACGCGTCCGTTCGATCCGAATGCCCGGAACGCGGCCGCGAGCTGGCCGAGGACCGTGGCCAGGTCCTCGGGGACTCCGTGGCGGCGCATCACCCCGCGAGCGAACTCGTCATCGGCAGCCGCGCTCTTCGTGAAATTCGCCAGATAAGGCGCCAGCAATGAGATCGCGGCGACTTCGGCTCCGGAGCGGCGGGCCAGGATCTCGAGCAGCCCGAGATGATCCATGTGCTGGTGGGTGACGACGATCAGTCCCAGGTCCTCGATGCTCAGCTCGCGCGCCGCGAGCGCGCGCTCGAGGTCGTCGAGCGACTTGCCCGAGTTCGGCCCGGTGTCGATCAGCGTCAGCGGCTCGTCCTCGATCAGATAGCAGTTGACCCTGCCCACCAGGAACGGGGTCGGCAGCGCGATCCGGTGTATCCCGGCACGCTGCGCCAGCGCGAGAGCGTCCTCGGCGCTGGTCGCGCGCCGGTCTGGCGTGGTCACGAACGGATCACGGCCAGCACCTCGTCGCGCCGACGCTCCATGTCCTCGCGCGAGCGCAGTGACTCCAGACACAGGCGAAGCAGCGGCTCGGTGTTTGACGACCGAACGTTGAAATGCCAGTCGTCGTACTCGACCGAGATGCCGTCCAGGCGGTACTGCCTGCCGTCTTCGTAGCGGGAGGCGAGCTCGTCCATCTTGGCGTTCTGATCGGTGACCTCGGAGTTGATCTCGCCCGAGATGAAATAGCGCGACCGGTATGGCTCGAGCAGCTCGGACATGCGGGCGCCCCGCTCTGACAGCAGCTCCAGGATCAGCAGCGCCGGGATCGTGCCCGAGTCCGCGCAGTAGAAGTCGCGGAAGTAGTAGTGGCCGGACACCTCGCCTCCGAAGACCGCATTCTCCTCGCGCATTCTGGTCTTGAAGAACGCGTGTCCGACGCGGTTCATCAGCGCCTGGCCGCCACCCCGTTCGGTGACGTCGGCCACCGCTCGGCTGGCGCGGACGTCGTACAGGATCGTCGCGTTCGGATGCTTGCCCAGCATCGACTCGGCCAGCAGCGCGGTCAGGAAATCGCCGTCGACGAACGACCCGCGGTCGTCGATGAAGAAGCAACGGTCGGCGTCGCCGTCCCAGGCGATGCCGAGATCCGCCTTCTGGCGGACGACCTCGCGCATGATGAACTCGCGGTTCTCGGGAAGCAGCGGATTGGGCTCGTGGTCGGGAAAGTGTCCGTTGGGCTCCCAGTAGGTTTCGACGAGGTCGAGCCCGAGTCCCCGGAGCAGCGGTCCGACCATCGGTCCCGCCATCCCGTTGCCTCCGTCGACCACGACGCGCATCGGCTTGACCGCGTCCGGCTTGATGAACGCGAGCGCGGCCTCCTGGAACTCCGCATACAGGGGGATGCTCTCCACCGATCCGCCGCCGGGAGCACCGTCAAGTCCGGCTTCGATCTTCGCCCGCAGCTCCCCGATCCCGGCGTCGCCCGACAGCGCGATCGCCCCGCGCCGGACCAGCTTGGCGCCGGTGTAGCGCTGTGGGTTGTGGGAGGCGGTGCACATCAGGCCGCCGTCGAGATCGCGCGAGCCGACGAGGTAATAGAGCATCTCGGTCCCGACCTCGCCGGCGTCGAGCACGGAGGCGCCCTCGGCGCACATCCCCTGGCAGTACGCGCTCGCGAGCTCGGGCGCGGTCAGGCGCATGTCCCGTCCCAGCCCGAGGCGCAGCCCCGTCGTCGGCTTTTCCTCGAGCTCGGCGATGACCCGCGCGAACGCGCGCCCGATGAGCTCGGCCGTCCCGGCGTCGATGTCGGTGCCGTACAGCCCGCGGATGTCGTAGGCCTTGAAAATGCCCGGATGTGCGACGGCGCTCATCGCGGCTGATGCTACCCACGGGGGCTGGGGGAATAATGCGGGCGCTGTGCACGCGGACAAGCCAACCGTCGTGATTCTGTGCGGCGGACGCGGGACCCGCCTGCAGGCGCGCGGCTCGGATCTGCCCAAGCCACTGGTCGAGATCGGCGGGCGCCCGATCCTCTGGCATGTGATCGGCATTTACCTGGCCCAGGGATTCCGGCGCTTTGAGCTGCTGACGGGATACCGCGGCGACGTGGTCGAGGCGTTCGTCGCCGGCGAACACTGGCCGGACGACGCCGAGATTCGCTGTCTCGACACCGGCCTCGACACGCCGACCGGCGGGCGCGTCTACCGGGCCGCGGCGTCTCTGGAGGGAGAGCGATTCTTCCTGGGCTACGCCGACGGCGTCGCCGACATCGATCTCGATGCCCTCCTCTCGTTTCACGCAGGCCACGGCGCCGGGGCGACGATGGCGGTCGTCCAGCCCTGGCTCCCGTTCGGCGTGGCGCGTCTGGGCGGCGACGGGTCCGTGATCGGGTTCACCGAGAAGCCGCGCAGCGACCTTTGGGTGAACGCCGGGTTCTTCTGCTTCGAGCACTCGGCGCTCGGGGTGCTCGAGCCCGACAGCGTGCTGGAGCGCGAGCCGCTCGAACGCCTGGCGGCCGCGGGGCGCCTGCGCGCGTTCCGCCACGAGGGCTTCTGGGAGTGCATGGACACCTACAAGGACGCGATCACGCTCAACGACCTTTGGGCCGAGGGCCGCGCGCCGTGGAAGCTCTGGGAATGAGCTCCGCGGTGCTGGTGACCGGAGGGGATGGGCTCGTCGGCGCGTGGCTGGTCAGGGCGCTGCTCGAGCGCGGCGCGCGGGTCGTCGTGATCCGGCGCGATCAGCCGGCG
Organism: uncultured Solirubrobacterales bacterium; assembly: GCA_963849675.1. GTDB lineage: Bacteria > Actinomycetota > Thermoleophilia > Solirubrobacterales > Solirubrobacteraceae > Palsa-465. The sequence continues at coordinate 1,275,625 of CAWKIW010000004.1, forward strand.
GTATCCGCCCTGGTGCAGCTCGGTCTCGAAGGGTCTGTCGACACCGTGTACGGCGACATCTGCACGGACGGGCTGGTCGGCCGCGTGCTGGGCGAGTACGAGGTCGACGGCGTCTTCCATCTCGCGGCGCAGACCCAGGTCGGTCCTGCCAACCGCTCGCCGGTGCCGACGTTCGAGACGAACATCCGCGGGAGCTGGCTGGTGCTCGAGGCCTGCCGGCTGCACGGGGTGGAGCGGGTCGTGGTCGCGTCCTCGGACAAGGCGTACGGCCGCCAGGCGGACCTGCCTTACCGCGAGACGCACCCGCTCGAGCCGCTGTTCCCTTACGACGTCTCAAAGGCCGCCTGTGACCTGCTCGCGCGCTCGTACTGGCACACGTTCGGCCTGCCGGTGGCGGTCACGCGGCTGGCCAACGTATACGGCGGCGGAGACCTGAACCGTGCCCGGCTGATCCCGGAGGCCGTGTGCGCCGCGCTCGCCGGCGAGGCGCCGGTCGTGCGCTCGGACGGCTCGCCCGAACGCGACTTCCTGTACGTCGAAGACGCGGTGGGCGCGTACCTGGCGCTGTGGGATGCGCTCGGCCGCGACGAAGGGCACGGCGAGGCGTTCAACGCCGGCGGCGGGGAGCCCCACCGAGTGCTCGACGTGATCGAGCTGATCTGCCGCCTGGCCGGCGCCTCGGTCGTCCCGGAGATCCGCGGGGACGGGGTGCCGCACGGGGAGATCGATCGCCAATGGGTCGACTCGACCAGACTCCGCGATCTGACCGGTTGGCGGCCATTGGTGCCGCTGGAGGACGGGCTCCGGCGGACGATCGAGTGGTACCGCGAGCACCCCGCGGCGCGGACCCGTAGACCGGGTCCCAGGCGCGCGGACGGACGGGAAGACGGCCCGAAATCACCTGCATAACCTGACAATTGAGGCGCAAGTCGGAGACCGTGGCCGAGTATGCATGTGGGGTATGCGCGGTATGCCACGACCCGGCCGAAGCTCGGCAATTGTCATGTCACGCATGCCGGCCTTGCGGCGGATCGGACCAGGGAGGTCGCACCCACCCTCAGGTGGTCGCCTTTATCCGCCGGCGCACCCCCGGCGTCCTAAACTGAATACCTATGTCAGGGCATTCCAAGTGGGCTTCGATCAAGCACAAGAAGGCCGTCGTCGACGCACGACGAGGCCAGCACTTCACCAAGCTGGCGCGGGCGATCACGGTCGCCGCGCGCGAGGGTGGCGGCGATCCGACCGGGAACTCGGGTCTCGCTTTGGCGATCCAGAAGGCGCGCGACGCCTCGATGCCGAAGGACAACATCGAGCGCGCGATCGCCAAGGGAACCGGCGAGGGCGCCGACGCCGACCAGATCGAGACCGTCGTGTACGAGGGCTACGGTCCGGGCGGCGTCGCGCTGCTGATCGAGGCACTGACCGACAACCGCAACCGTACCGGCGCCGAGATGCGACACATCCTCGGCAAGTACGGCGGGAACCTCGGTGAGCCGGGGTCGGTCTCCTACTTGTTCGACAAACGCGGCGTGATCGTCGTCGACGCCAACCGCTACGGCGAGGATGATCTGATGCCGGCGATCGACGCCGGCGCCGAGGACATCGCGCTCGACGAGGACGTGTACGAGGTCATTACCGAGCCCGCCGACCTCGCGGCGGCGCGTGACGCGCTCGCCGGGGCTGGGATCGAGCTCGAGAGCGCCGACCTCACGCAGCGGCCGCGGGCGCGCGTGCCGGTCGACGAGAGCGACGCCGGGAAGTTGATCAGGCTGATCGACGCGCTCGAAGAAAACGACGACGTGAACGCGGTCCACGCGAACTTCGACGTCGATAGCGCCGTGCTCGAACGCGTCGCCCAGTAACGGTTATTAGCCGTTTCTTCGAAAAGACTCGCTAGCCTCACGCCGATGTCGAAACGAGTCCTTGTCATCCCGGCGCTTGCGACGGCCGCGATCGCACTCGCAGGCTGCGGGAGCAGCTCGAAGGCCTCGGGGGTCCAGCTCGCGCCCTCGGGCGGGGCGACCGAGGCCGCGGTCACGACCACGGCTAAGCCACCCGCGGCGATCTCGAAGAAGCCGACCGTCACCGTCCCGACGGGACCGGCTCCGACCAAGCTCGTCACCAAGGATCTCGTGACCGGCACCGGCCAGACCGCGAAGGCGGGGGACACCGTGACGGTCAACTACGTCGGCGTTCTCTACAAGACCGGCAAGGAGTTCGACTCCTCCTGGAGCCGCAACCAGCCGTTCACGACGGCGCTGTCGAACGGCAGCGTGATCCCGGGCTGGGTGCAGGGAATCCCCGGCATGAAGGTCGGCGGTCGCCGTGAGCTGGTCATCCCGTCGAGCCTCGCGTACGGCAAGGCGGGCAGCCCCCCGACGATTCCGCCTAACTCGCCGCTCGTGTTCGTCGTCGATCTGCTTTCGGTTTCTTCTTCGTCTTAGCCGTCTCCGGCTCGTCGGCGGCGACGCCGCGCGCCCGGTAGAGCGAGACCGGCTCGGGCATGCCCTTGAGCCTGTGCTTGCGCGCGTAGGACCAGTCGAACCGGTCGCGGGTGGCGTCGCGGACCTCCTTGGTGCAGAGCACGCTGCCGGGACGAGCGGCGCCGGTGACCCGGCTGGCCAGGTTGACGGCGTGGCCGTAGTAGTCGCCGGCGCGCTGGAGTGCCGGCCCGGACGCGACGCCGGCGCGCAGGCTGGGTAGATCCGCGGCCTCGACCGCCTCGAGCAGTGACAAGGCGACGGACACGAGCGGTCCCGGGTCGGGGCTAACGAACATCGCCGCGTCGCCGATCGTCTTCACCAGCCTCACCGGCGGCTCGGTCACGTCGTTCGCGAGCTCGGCCAGCTTCGTGGCGAGGCTGCCGAGCTCCTGCGCTTCGATCTCGGCGCCGAGCCGCGTGAAGCCGACCATGTCCACGAAGCAGACGGTGATCTCGGTGGCGCCGCCGGCCTCGCCCGCCTCGCGATCGGCGCTGCTCAGTATCCCCCGCCGGACGGCCTCGGCGAGGTGCTGTTTGTAGGCCGCGTTCAAGACCGGATCGATCGCCGGGGTGAGCTGCTCGGCGAGCGCGGCGAAGCGCTCGGCGACCTCGTCCTCGCTATCGCCCGCCTTCAGGAACGCCGCGACGAACGCGGCGGCGGTGGTGGCGGCGAGCCGCGCCATTCCCTCTCCCATCACCCGCGTTATCTCGGCGATCGCCTCCTCGCCGAGACCTGAGGAGAGGAACAGGGTGATGGACTTGGCGGCCTCGACCTCCTCCTCGCCGAACACGCGGTCCCCAGGGGAGGGCTCGGGTAGCCCCAGCAGACGCCGGATCCGCAGCATCTGGGATGCCGGGAGCCCGGTTCGCTCCTCCAGTTCCTCGGCGGTGTAGGCGCCCCCGAGGACGCGCTCGACCAGCAGCAGCGCCAGCCGATCCTCGTCGATCGCCGCTCGCAGCTCCTCCAGCGTGTAGCCCTCGCCGGCGAGCCGCTCGAGCAGCCGCTGGCGGGCGGCGCGGTCCTCTCCCTCGAGCCCGTCAAGCAGCGGCGCGAAATCCATCGTCGCATCCTTGCGCATATAGCCTCGCTGCTCTACCACCCGGCCGATCGGCTAGCATCGACGGCCCTCGCGGGTGCGGTCCCGGCCGGTGTCGTCTATCGCTGTTTCGGAGCGCCCGCTTAGTCTCGTCCCAGCCGAACCCAACCGCCACATGCTCTCGATCCTGATGCCGGTCTACAACGAGCGCGAGCGCGTAGAGCGTGCGATCGCCGAGGTCCTCGACACGCCGCTTCCGACGCAGTTCGAGCTGATCGTCGTCGACGACGGCTCGACCGACGGCACGCGCGAGATCCTGCGCGACCTGATACCGAATACCCACCCGCCCGACCGGGTCCGATTGCTCGAGCATCCCGAGAACCGGGGGAAGGGAGCCGCGGTTCAGACCGCGCTGTCCCACGCGGAGGGCGAGTTCTCGGCGATCTTCGACGCCGACCTCGAGTACGACCCGACCGACCTGGGGCTGCTGATGCCGCCGCTGCTCGACGGGCGAACCAACGCCTCGTTCGGCGTGCGAGCATTCGACGGGTACACGAGCCACTCGTTCCTGTTCGTGCTCGGGAACAAGGGCGTCACGTTCGCCTGCAACGTGCTCTTCAACGTGTACCTGCACGACATCATGACCTGCCACAAGATGATCCGGACCGAGGTCTTCCGGAGCCTGCCGCTCCGCTCGCCCGGGTTCGCGATCGAGCCCGAGATCACGGCGCGGCTGGTGCAGCGCGGGGAGCGGATCTTCGAGGTACCAGTGCATTACCGGGCGCGCGCCACCGACGAGGGCAAGAAGCTGACCGCGGTCGACGGCTTCCGGGTGCTGGGGACGTTGCTGCGCTGCCGCTTCTCCGAGGGGTAGGCTGCCGGTCGGGTGGAGGGTCAGGTCCTCACGCAGACGCCCGCGGAGCCGCGACGCTCCGACTCGCCGTCGACCCGCGGGCGCCGGTTCCCGGACTGGCACGGGCTGTTGTACGGACCGTTTTTGTGGTCGGCGCTGGGATGCTTCGTGCTCGCGGCGATCTCCGCCGCGGTTCTGCCGACGGTCCCGAGCTATGACCCGTGGGCGTGGATCTCGTGGGGCCGCGAGGTCACCGATCCACACCTGAGCTTCGCGATCACCGGCGGTCCGTCGTGGAAGCCGCTGCCGGTGATGTTCACGACGATCTGGGCGCTGTTCGGGAGCGCGGCGGCGCCGACGCTGTGGGTGATCACCGCCCGCGCCGGCGGATTCCTCGGGATGGTGGCGGCGTACCTGCTCGCGTCGCGGCTGGTCTCGCGCGACGGCCGTAACCCGCGCTGGGCGGCGGTGGCGGCCGGCCTGATCGCCGCCGCAGGCATCCTGATCACCCAGGATTACTGGGACGAGTGGTTCCGCGGCACCTCCGAGCCGATGGAGATCGCCACGGCGCTGTGGGCGGTGCTGGCGTTCCTCGACGGCCGGCGTGGGTGGGCGTTCGCGTTTGGCGTGGCCACCTCGCTGCTCCGCCCCGAGGCCTGGCCCCTGATCATCGTCTACGCGGGCTGGCTGTGGTGGAAGGAGCCGCGGCTGCGCGTGCTGGTCGTGCTCGGGCTGATCTCGATCCCGTTCTTCTGGTTCGTGCCGCCTTGGGTCGGCTCGGGTCAGCCGTTCCTGGCCGCGATCCACGCCGAGGAGTACAACGGCGGGCTCGGCAAGCATCCGCTGTGGGGCGTGCTCGGGCGCGGCATCGACATTCAGCTGCTGCCGGTGCTGCTCGCCGGCGTGGTGGCGCCGGTGTTCGCGTGGTTCGACAAACCCCGGGACTGGCTGGTGCTGGCGCTCGCCGGCGGCACCGTGGTCTGGTGGGTGATCGTGGTCGGGATGACGCTAGACGGCTATCCCGGCCTCGAGCGGTTCTACCTGCCGGCCGCCGGCATGACCTGCGTGCTCGCCGGCGTGGGAGTCGTTCGCCTGGGGTTGCTCGGCGCGCGCCTGGTTCCCACCGGGCGCACGGCGGTCGGCATCGGGCTGACCGCGGTCCTCGTCGCGATCATCATTCCGTTCGTGGGCGGGCGGATCAACGAGGCCGGCACGGAGGAGAAGATCGCCTCGCAGGCCGTCACCCGCCTGGATCAGATGACCGCCGCGGTCGCCGCCGTCGGCGGTCACAACGGCGTGTTCCCCTGCAAGTCGAGCTTCGCCGCGGTCAACCACAGCGCCCAAACCGCGCTCGCGTGGAAGCTGCATGTGACGCTCGGGCGCGTCGGGACGACGATGCGCCACCAGGGCGTGATGTTCGTCGGTCCGCACGACTCGATCGACGGGATCGCGCCACCGATCGACCCGCGGCTCACGCAGATTGAGCCGATCGCCCAGGTTGGGGCATGGAAGATGTACCGTGTCACCGCTCCGAACTCGGATCACCGCTGCGTGGGGCGCTGATGGGCCGCGCCGGCGCGCGGGTCATAAGTAGACACTCGGCGCTCGTCTCGAGCCGAATGCCGATTCGAGGACGTATATGCCTCACGCGGACTCACTGGAGCCGCGGTGCTGGTCGAGTGAGCGGTTATGACCCAGGCTGGGAGCTCGGAATCAAAATGTCGCCTTATGCATGACGAAGCGAAGGGTCCGAGGCGGTCCACCGACTCGATTCGGTGTTCGTTCTGCGGGAAGTCGCGCAGCGAGGTCGCGTCGATCGTCGCCGGGCCGACGCCGGCGGTCGCGATCTGCAACGAATGCGTCGAGCTGTGCGCCGAGATCATCGGCGAGGAGGACCCGCCGTCCACGCCCAACGGTCAGGCGGCATAGCCCCAGGGAGGCGTCCGGCCTCGGACGCAGAATGGTGACCCGATGATCGTCGTTGGAATCGACCCCGGCACCGCGAGCACCGGCTACGGCGTCGTCGAGGGTTCCGGGTCCACGTTGAAGATGCTCGCCGCGGGTGTGATCGAGACGCCCGCCGGAGTGCGGCTCGAGCGCCGGCTGGCGGAGATCCACGGCCACGTGGTCGAGCTCCTCAACGGCTACCGGCCGGACGCGGTGGCGATCGAGGAGTTGTACTTCGGCGCCAACGCCAGAACGGCGTTCGCGGTCGGCCAGGCGCGAGGCGTGGTGCTGCTCGCCGCCGGCCAGCGGGGCATCCCGTCGCGCTCGTACACCCCTCAGCAGGTCAAGGGGGCGGTGTGCGGCAACGGCCGCGCGGGCAAAGATCAGGTCGGGCGCATGGTCGCGCGCCTGCTCGGCTTGTCCGAGACGCCCTCGCCCGATCACGCCGCCGATGCGCTCGCGGTCGCGATCTGCGAGTGCAACCGCTCGCCGCTCGAGCGGGCGCTGGCGCGCACGGGGACGCGCGTATGATCGCGATGGTGTCCGGGACCGTGGCGGTCCGCCGGGCCGATCACGTGGTCGTCGACACCGGCGGCGTCGGGTACCGGCTCGCGGTGTCGGCCGAGACGCTTCGGCACGTGCCCGCGGTCGGCAAGAGCGTGGTCCTGCACACGCATCTCGTGGTCCGCGACGACGCGCTCGCGCTGTACGGGTTCGCGACCGAGGAGGAACGCGAGCTGTTCCTGATGCTGATCGCCGTACAGTCGGTCGGCCCCAAGGTGGCGCTCGCGGTGCTGTCGGGTGGAGCGCCGCGCGACCTGCTCGCGGCGCTCGCGGCGGGCGACACCGCCCGGCTCCAGGCCGCCCCCGGAGTCGGCAAGCGGACCGCGGAGCGGATCATCGTCGAGCTGCGCGAGAAGGTCGGCGCCAGCAGCACCGTTCCGGCGGTACTGGCCGGGGCCCGCAGCGACGATCCGCGCGTCCAGGCACGTGACGGACTTCTCGGCCTGGGTTATTCCGCGGCTGAGGTCGACCAGCTGCTCGATGGCGCCGAGGGCGAACGGCCAGAGGATCTGATCGCCTACGCCCTCCGGACGGCCCGCCGATGAGCCCCGTCCGCGAAATCCGCGACGACCGCCCGGGCGGGCGGGAGGGAGGCGGCCGGGATCGAATCCATGATCCGCAGGAGCTGCCCGACGACGATCTCGACCGCTCGCTCCGCCCCCGCCGGCTCGGCGACTTCGTCGGCCAGGCGGCGGTCAAGGACCAGCTCGCGGTCTCGATCGAGGCCGCGGCCAGCCGGGGCGAGGCGCTCGACCACGTCCTGTTCGCGGGTCCACCGGGGCTCGGCAAGACGTCGCTCGCTCAGATCGTGGCCGCCGAGCTCGGCGTTCCGTTCGTGCAGACGGCCGGCCCGGCGCTCGAGCGCAAGGGCGACGTCGCGGCGTTCCTGACCGCGCTCGAACCCCGCGCGGTGTTCTTCGTCGACGAGATCCATCGCCTGCCGCGGGCGCTCGAGGAGACCTTCTATCCGGCGATGGAGGACGGCTGCCTGCCGATCACGATCGGCCAGGGTGCGGGGGCGAGCGTGGTCACGATCCCGCTGCCCCCGTTCACGCTGATCGGAGCGACGACCCGCGCCGGACTCATCACCACGCCGCTGCGCGACCGCTTCGGGATCCAGCATCGCCTCGAGCACTACGACGTGGACGATCTGACGACGATCGTTCGCCGTTCCGCGCGGCTCCTGGACGTCGCGGTCGAGGACAGCGGCGCGCTCGCGATCGCGGACCGAAGCCGCGGCACCCCGCGCGTGGCCAACCGCCTGCTCAAGCGGGTACGCGACTACGCCGAGGTGCGCGGGACCGGCGTCGTCACGGGCGAGATGGCGATCGAGGCACTCGACCTGCTCGGAGTCGACCACGCCGGCCTGGACCGGCTCGATCGCGAGATCCTCCGCGCGATCTGCGAGAAGTTCGGCGGGGGGCCGGTCGGCCTCTCGACGCTCGCGGTCGCCGTGGGCGAGGAGCAGGACACGATCGAGGACGTGTACGAGCCGTACCTGCTCCAGCGCGGCCTGATCGAGCGCACGCCGCGGGGCCGCGCGGCGACCCGGCGCGCCTTCGAGCACCTGGGGGTCGAGCCTCCCGGTCCGCTCTCTCTCCTTTAAATGTCCGTGAAGAGCCGGGGGGGACCGGCGGGCCCTCCGGCTATCCTCAGGGCGCCGTGAGTCATGAGCACTACTTCATCTGCCCCCACTGCGGAAACCGGTCGATGGGGACCGATCGCAACGCGGGCTTCACGAGAGAGGCGCGCGGGTGCGAGAAGTGCGGGTTCGCGTACCTGTACGAGCTGCTCGACGACTACTACCCGGCCCCGAACGCGGCGTTCTTCGCCTGCGACGGGGACGGCAGGATCGTCGACTGCGGCCGTGGGTCGTTCGAGCTGACAGGCCTGAAGACCGAGCAGGTGATCGGGCGCCCGGTAGGCGACGTCCTCGGCCTTCGCTTCGAGGACGGCACCGACCACGTGGGTACCGCGCTCGAGTGGGAGGTCCGCGTCAAGAGCAAGCCGGTGGAGGTCCACGCCGAGCGCGATCTGCCCGCCAAGGCGGTCGCCGACATCTTTCCGGCGTACGATGACGACGAGGGTGGGGTGCTGGTGGTGCTCACGCCAACCAACCACCGGTAAAAGCCGAAACGGCTTCTCCGCCACCGTCCACAGTCAAGTACCTCTAGCATCCACCACGACCGATGACTGATCGCCAGAGAAATGGCTTCGTCCTGCTCATCGTCGTCGGGCTGCTGATCGGCTCGCTGATCGTGATCGCCGGCATCCCCGGCGCGGTGAAGTCCAAGAAGACGGTTCTGGGGCTCGACCTCAAGGGCGGCGTCGAGCTCGTCTACCAGGGGCTCCCGAGCGCGCAGACGCCGAAGGTGACCCCGGACGCGCTGCAGCGCGCGGTGGACATCATGCGCAACCGCGTCGACCAGCTGGGCGTCGCCGAGCCGGAGATCCAGACCTCGGGCGACAACCAGATCACCGTCGGGCTTCCGAACGTGAGCGACACCGCGCGGGCCGAGGCGCGAGGTCGGAACCACCGCGCAGCTGCTGTTCTACGACTGGGAGGCGAACGTCATCACGCCTAACGGCAAGACGGTCGCCAGCCAGCTGCAGACTCAGGATCCGACCGCGACCCAGATCAGTCAGGGTGGGACGAGCCAGGCGCCGGGCAGTCCGGGCGCGGGCAGCATGAGCCTGTATGACGCGGTGACGCTCGCGTCCAAGCAGCCGGAGAGCACGAGCTCGACCAATTCGCGCCTGGGCCCGCAGTACTACATGTTCGGGGCGCCCGGGAGCGCGGCTTGCCAGGCGGCGGCGAAGGCCAACGGCACGGTTCCTCAGGCGGGGGAGCACTGCCTGTTGTCGGGGCCCGACGACAACAAGGCGGAGCTGCTGTCGGGGTTGCCGGCGGGCGTGAACGCGTCCGAGGGCCAGATCCTGACCGTGCCTCAGGGCACGGTCGTGTTGCAGGCGATTCCGCAGAACTTCTCAAAGCCGACGCCGATCTCCGATCCGAGCGCCCAGTTCTTCGTGCTCAAGGATGACGTCGCGCTCCGCGGCAGCCAGATCAGCAATCCCCAGCAGAGCACGGATCCGAACACCAGTCAGCCCGACGTTACGTTCGGGTTCAGCGGCAAGGGTAAGAGCGAGTTCCAGAACGTCACGTCGAACATCGCCCACCGTGGGGATCTGGTCAGCGGCCTCGGGCAGACGCTCAACCAGCACTTCGCGGTCGCGCTCGACAACCAGCTGATCACGGTCCCGTTCATCGACTTCAAGCAGTACCCCGACGGGATCAACGGCGACAACGGTGCCGACATCAGCGGGAGCTTCTCGATCACCTCCGCTCAGGACCTCGCCAACGAGCTGCGCCTGGGCGCTCTCCCGATCAACCTGAAGCTGATCTCCGAGTCGCAGGTGTCGGCGACGCTCGGCAAGCAGGCGCTGCACAACGGCCTGACCGCCGGCCTGATCGGCTTGCTGATCGTGGTGATCTTCCTGGTCGCGTATTACCGGGTCCTCGGCGTGATCGCGACGTTCGGCCTCTTGATCTACGCGATCTACTTCTACGCGCTGATCAAGCTGATCCCGATCACGCTGACGCTGCCCGGAATCGCAGGCTTGATCCTGACGATCGGCGTCTGCGCCGACGCGAACATCGTGATCTTCGAACGCGTCAAGGAGGAGATCCGCGGCGGCAGGTCGATCCGCCAGGGGATCGTGACCGGGTACAAGAAGGGCCTGAGCGCGATCATCGACGCGAACGTGGTGACGATCATGACCGCGTTCATCCTGTTCGTGCTCGCCACCTCCGACGTTCAGGGGTTCGCGTTCACGCTCGGGGTCGGCACGTTCGTGTCGCTGTTCACCGCGGTGATGGCCACGCAGGCGATCCTGAGCACGATGGGCAGTTCGCGGATGATCTCGAGCCCGTCGATGCTCGGCGCGGGAGGCGAGAAACGCACCTGGAAGTTCGACTTCATGGGGGCGTCGAGGTACTTCTTCTCGTTGTCGGGCGCGATCCTCTTGATCGGGGCTCTCGCGATCGGCGGCAAGGGCCTGAACCTCGGCATCGACTTCACGTCGGGGACGAGGATCGTGGTCGGCCTGGAGCACGCCGCCACCCAGCAGCAGGTGTCGAATCTGCTGACCTCCGAAGGCGTCTCTAACCCAACCGTCCAGAAGGTGACGGGCGATAAGACGCTCGGTCCCAACGCGTATCAGATCTCGTTCAAGACGCTGCCGGTGGGCGGACGCGAGAAGATCCAGAACGCGATGCAGGACAAGTTCGGCATCGCCAACAGCGGCAAGAACTTCGACTACACCTCGGTAGGGCCGACGTTCGGGAGGACGGTCGCGAACAGCGCGATCATCGCGATCATCGCCTCGTTGCTGGTGATCGCCGCCTATGTCGCGCTGCGGTTCGAGTGGAAGTTCTCGATCCCGGTGATGATCGCCCTCGCGCACGACCTCCTGATCACGAGCGGCGTGTACGCGCTCACCGGCCGCCAGGTGACGACCGCGACGGTCGCAGCGCTGCTGACGATCCTCGGTTATTCGATGTACGACACGATCATCGTGTTCGACCGGGTCCGAGAAAACATCCCGCGGATGCCCCGCGCCGCGTTCTCGCAGATCGTGAACAGATCGATGTCCGAGGTGCTCACCCGATCTATCGCGACGACGTCGTGCACGCTGATGCCGATCATCGCGCTGCTCATCTTCGGTGGCTCCGCCGGCTCGAGCGAGCTGACCGACTTTGCGTTCGCGCTGCTGGTCGGCGTGGCGTCCGGCGCGTACTCGTCGATCTTCATCGCCTCGCCCGTGCTCACTCACTGGAAGGAGCGCGAGAGTCAGTACCGGCACCGTCGCGCACGGATCGAGTCGGAGTTCGGGTACGTCCCCGCCTACGCCACGACGGCGGCCGACGTCGAGCCGGTCCCGCGCCGCGCCCGCCGCGGCAGCCGCCTCACCGAGCCCTCCCCCGAGGGCGTGTCCGCGGCCGAGTTCGAGGAGATGAAGCGCGACCTCGACCTTGACCTCCAGGAGCCGGGCGGCTACCGCACGTCGACGTTGACCAAGCGCCTCGCTCACAGCACCGAGGACGATGCCCCGGAGCCTCGAGCACAGACGCCGCGCTCGGGGTCGACGGTGCGACGCGTCAAGCGGTCCGGCGGCCGCCAGGTTCGCGACGGATCCGAGCGCGCCGGCAACGGCGCGCCGCAGCCGCCCCAGCAGCCCACTCAGCCGCCCGCCCGCCCCGAGGCAGACGCCGGGCGCGCCGACGAGGTCACGCCGGCGCCCGATGTCGCCGAGAACGAGGGCATGGCTCAAACCTCGCCCAAGCGGTCGGGCAAGCCGAGGCCCCGCAACCGCCGCCACGGGAGGCGTCGCTGATGGCGATCCTCGCCTGGGCCATGATGGGTCTCGCCATCTGGCACTTCACGATCTGGCTGCCCGACCGCTTCTGGGGCGGCATCGTCGGGGCACTGATCGGAGCCCTTATCGGCGCCGTGGTGGTCGCGTGGATACTCCACGGGTTCTCGGTGCCCCCGCGCCACGACACCCACCTGGTCACCGCGCTCGAGGCGATTCCCGGCGCGCTCATCGGTCTCGCCGCGATCTGGTTCTGGGGCGTCCGGCGCGAGCGCGAGACGGGCCTCGGGCCGGAGATGGCCTAGCGCACGAGCGCGCCGCCGTCCCGAACATCGTTTCAATTCTGCGACGGCGTGTAACGGCCCGCCCGCGGTTTTCGGCGTAATCGGCCCGTTCCGTCGGGGGCGGTCCATACCCTGCCCGGCGATGCCCGAGGCAGCAGCCCTCCTCAACCCGGACCCGGCCGGACCTTCCCGCCCAGATGTCGCGCTCCGCGCGGTTCCCGATCCGACGCCGCCGACGCCGCGGCTCGAGCTCCCCGCCTACGACCTGAACGCGGCGCTCGAGCTCGAGCGCGAGCTCGGCGTGAGCCACGTGCTGGCGCAGGTGCTCGTCCGGCGGGGACTGTCGGAACCGAGTGCAGCGCGCGCGTTCCTCGATCCGCGCGAGGTGCACGACCCGAGCAAGTTCGAAGGGATCGAGCGCGCGGTGGCGCTGATCGAGCGCCACGTTCGCGCCGGCGGCCGGATCGTCGTGCACGGCGACTACGACGTCGATGGCGTGTGCGCGACCGCGACGATGGTCCGGGCGCTGCGCGCCCTCGGGGCGAACGTGGGCTGGTACCTGCCCGACCGGCTCACCGACGGCTACGGGCTGTCGCTCGACACGGTCAAGCGCCTGGCCGCCCGCGACACGGCGCTGCTGGTCACCGTCGACTGTGCGATCACCGCGGTGGACGAGGTAGGCGCCGCGCGCGCGGCCGGTGTCGACGTGGTCGTCTGCGACCACCACGCCCCGCTGGCGGATGGGCGGCTGCCCGATTGTGAGATCGTCCATCCCGCCGTATGCGGTTATCCGTGCCCGGATCTGTGCGGGACCGCGGTGGCGTACAAGCTCGCGCAGGCGCTTGAGGCGCCGGGGGTCGAGGACGACATCGAGCTGGTCGCGCTGGCCACGGTCGCCGATCTGATGCCACTCGCCGGCGAGAACCGCCGGCTCGTCCGCGATGGGCTGGTGGCGCTGTCGCGCACCTCGAGGCCGGGCCTGCGGGCGCTGATGACCGTCGCGAAGGCCGATCCGAGCGCGCTCGACACCGGCGCGCTCGCATTCCGGCTGGCGCCGCGGATCAACGCCGCGGGCAGGCTTCGCCGCGCCGACGCCGGACTGGAGCTGCTGCTCACCGGCGACGACCGGCGCGCCGGCGAGATCGCGGCTGAGCTCGACCGAGTCAATGCCGAACGGCGCGCGGTGGAGCAGCGGATCGTGTGGGAGGCCGAAGCCCAGGTCGCCGAGCTGGGCGAGCGCCGCTCGTACGTGCTGGCCGGCGAGGGCTGGCACCCCGGGGTCGTCGGGATCGTCGCCTCGCGGATCGTCGAGCGCCACCACCGCCCGGTCGTCGTGGTCGCGATCGAGGGCGATGTGGGTTCGGGGTCGGCCCGGAGCATCCCGGGGTTCGACCTGTTGGGGGCGCTGCACGCGACCGCCGAGCACCTCGACCGCTACGGCGGTCATCGGGCCGCCGCGGGGCTGGCGATCCGACGCGACGGGATCGATTCGTTCCGGGAGGCGTTCGAGGGCCACGCTGCCGAGGTGCTGCTCCCGGACATGCTGGTCCCACGGGAGCGGGTCGACGCGGTCGTCTCGGGCTCCGAGCTCGGCCTCGACCTCGCCGAGGAGCTCGAGCTGCTCGAACCGTGCGGGATGGGCAACCCCCGAAGCCGGCTGCTGGTCCCGGGCGCGCGGCTGCGCGACCCGCGCCCGATGGGGGAGGGACGCCACCTGCGGTTCGTCGTCGGCTCGGGGGGGACGAGTGCGCGTGCGGTCGCGTTCGGGTGCGGTGGAAAGCTCGGCGTCGCGCCCGACGAGCCGGTCGATGCGACCTTCCGCCTCGAGCGGAACTTCTGGAACGGCGCGGTCGAGCCGCGGCTCGTCCTCGGCCACGCGCGACCATGCACCCCGACGGGCATCGAGATGCTGGGAGAGCCGGACGACTACCTGCGGGCGGCGCTCGAGGTCTCAGACGTCGATCCGTTGCCGCAATCAACTGGGGACGGTACGCGGACGGTGCTCGACCGCCGCGGCCAGAGCCCGCTCGCGGTGCTTTGCGATGCGCTCTTGACCGGCGGTGAAGTGCTGGCGGTGTGCGCCGACGCGCCGCGACGGCGGAGCGGTCTGGCCGCGCGGACCGGCGGGTTTGGGCTGATCTCCTACCACGCGCTCACCCGCGAGCCGCGGATCGGCGAGCGGTTCGTACAGCTCGTCGCGCTCGATCCGCCGGCGGGGCCGGAGAGCAAGGCGGTATTGCGTGCAGGCTCCGGATTCACCCACTTGGCGTGGGGCGAGCCTGAGCTACGCTTTGCGCAGCAGATGCACGAGCTGGAGTACGGTCTCCGTGCTTCGCTCGTGGCTCTTTACCGCAACCTCAGGCTGCGGGGGAGGGCTACCGGCGAGGAGCTCGAGCACCTGCTTCGCGGAGACGGTCCGCACGGTCGCCCGGCACGCCTGGCGGCACGGCTGATAAGGGTCCTCGCGGAGCTAGAGCTCGTCAGCCTCGACCGGGATCTGCCGGCCCTTGCGATCGCGGGCGCCGCGCCGACGGCGCTGGAGCGCTCACCGGCGTACAGGGTCTACGCTCAGCGGTACGAGGATGGTCGACGATTCCTGAGCAGCGCAAATCATCGCCGAGGAGGTTGAGCCGGACCCGCCAGAAGGACGGGACGACTTCGAACGGCCGTGAGACGCCGGGCTCGCCGGTGTTCCCGGGCTCGCGGCTCGCCGATCGACGGGGTCGCGCATGCGGATGGACACGGTGGCGTAGTCGAGCGCGCCGAGTTGACGCCGGCCGAGCGGCGGCTGCTCGGCGACCTGTTCGCGATCGTCGAGGAGCACGCCCACGAGGCCGCCGCAGTGATCGACCGCGACCGGGTCGAGGAGGCGTTCGTCTACGCGTGTGTGCACCACGCCGATCAGCGCCGGCAGTCCGGCGAGGACTTCATCGTGCATCCCGTCGGCGTGGCCAAGATCTGCGCCGGGATGCGGCTCGACACCGAGACGCTGTGCGCGGCGCTTCTACACGACACGGTCGAGGACACCTCGGCGTCTCTCGAGGAGGTCCAAGAGGCGTTCGGCGAAGAGATCGCCGGCTTGGTCGACGGCGTCACCAAGCTCACCGGACTGACGTTCCAGTCGCGCGACGAGGTGCAGGCGGAGAACTACCGCAAGATGATGGTCGCGATGGCCACGGACATCCGGGTCATCCTGATCAAGCTCGCCGACCGCCTGCACAACATGCGGACGATCTCGGCCATGACCAAGCAGAAGCAGATCGAGAAGGCCCGCGAGACGCTCGACATCTACGCGCCGATCGCGCACCGCCTCGGCATCCACGCAATCAAGTGGGAGCTCGAGGACCTCGCCTTCCAGACTCTGCACCCGCGCAAGTACAACGAGATCAAGGGGCTCGTCGCCCAGCAGCGGGCCGAGCGGGAACGGTACGTCAACCAGGCCGCCGGCTACGTCAGCAAGGAGCTCGAGGAGCTCGGGATTCACGCGGAGATCTCCGGCCGCGCCAAGCACTTCTACTCGATCTACGCGAAGATGACGAAGAAGGGGCGCGAGTTCAACGAGATTTATGACCTGACCGCGATGCGCGTGATCGTCGACTCGGTCAAGGACTGCTACGGCGCCGTCGGCGTGATCCACTCGCTGTGGAAGCCGCTGCCAGGGCGCTTCAAGGATTTCGTGGCGATGCCCAAGTTCAACATGTACCAGTCGCTGCACACGACCGTGATCGGGCCAGAGGGGCGGCCGCTCGAGATTCAAATCCGTACCCGCGAAATGCACGACCTCGCGGAGTACGGGATCGCCGCCCACTGGATGTACAAGGAAAATGGCCCCGCCCACCCCCGGGGCGACGGTTCGGCAGGCTCGCCCGGATCCGAGACCAAGCTCAAGTGGCTCCGCTCTCTACTCGACTGGCAGCAGGAGGAAGCGGATCCACGCGAGTTCATGGAAACGCTCAAGGTCGACCTGTTCGAGGACGAGGTGTTCGTGTTCACGCCGAAGGGCGAGGTCAAGTCGCTGGCCTCCGGCGCGACCCCGCTCGACTTCGCCTATGAGATCCACACCGACGTGGGCCACCGGTGCGTCGGCGCGAAGGTCAACGGCAAGATCGTCCCGCTGTCCTACCAGCTGCGCTCGGGCGACATCGTCGAGGTGCTGACCTCCAAGCGCGAGCGCGGGCCCTCGCGGGACTGGCTGGCGCTGGTCAAGACGACGCGGGCGCGGAACAAGATCAAGGCCTGGTTCAAGGCCGAGTCGCGCAAGGACTCCGAGCACACCGGTCGCGAGCAGTTGCAGGACGCCCTACGAAAGCAGGGACTGCCCGCGCAGAAGATCGTCGGCTCGCCGCTCCTGGCGGACGTGATCCGCGAGATGGGCTTCCGCAAGGCCGAGGACTTCTACATCGCCCTCGGCGGCGCCAAGATCTCGGCCAAGGTCGTCGTCAACAAGATCATGCAGCGGCTGAAGCAGGGCGAGGCCGCCGAGTCCGAGCCGACCGCCGCCGACGATCTGCTAAAGACGCGCCGCCGCCGGTCGCGCGCCACCACCTCCTCCTCGCGCTTTGGGATCTCGGTCGAGGGCATCGACGAGGTCATGCTCCGCCTCGCCAAGTGCTGCCGGCCCGTCCCGGGCGACCCGATCGTCGGCTACATCTCGCTTGGACGCGGGATCACGATCCATCGCGAGGACTGCCCCAACGTCGTCGTGCTGAAGAAAGACCCCGAGCGGTTCACGCCCGTGTCCTGGGACGGCGACCCCGAGACGTCGTTCCGGGTCGAGATCGAGGTCGACGGCTGGGATCGCCACCGGCTGCTCGAGGACATGTCGAGGACGTTCGCCGAGGCCGGGATCAACATCCTCGAAGCGCGTTGCATCGTCAACCACCCGATGGTCAAGAACCGGTTCGTGGTCGAGGTCGGCGACACGCGATCGCTCGACCAGGCGATCAACCGGCTCCGCAACATCGATGCCGTGTTCGACGCCTACCGGGTGACGCCGGCGGCGGCGTAACTAGCGATGGGCGTCATCCACCGGCGGGCGGGGGCAGCCGGCGGGTGGGACGGCGTCGAACCCCAGGCCTACGGCGATCCGTCGCTCGCCGGCGTCCGCAAGCACGAGTTGATCGGGGAGGCCGAGGGCGCGAGCCAGTACCGGATGCGCTACTTCGAGGTCGCGGCGGGCGGCCGGACGGCGCGCGAGCGCCACGCCCACGACCACGGCGTGATGATCGTCGCCGGGCGGGCCCGGGTGACGCTCGGCGACGAGACGCACGAGCTCGGGGTCGGCGACGTGGTGTACGTGTCCGGCGACGAGCTTCACTGCTTCGAGGCGCTCGGCGACACCCCGCTCGGGTTTGTGTGCGTGGTCGGGCCGCGGTCAGCGTCCTAGATCGGGTGGCGGTCGCCCGGCGGCCTCACCGGTCAGCGTCCTAGATCGGGTGGCGGTCGCCCCGGTGGCGCGACCCTCACCGTGCGCGCCCTCGCGCCCCGGATCTTCGAGATCACGACCGCCTCACCGGTCCGCAGGCCCTTGATCTCGTTGGGGTGAATGAGGTACCGCTCGCCCAGACGTCTGGTGCCCCGCCCGGTGTTGTGTCCGCCGAGAAGACCACCGCCGATTTGCCGGGTCTCCTCCCAGACCTCCTCTGTGCCGGCGATCTGGGCGATCGTCAGCGCCGAGCTGGGGACCTCCTGGCGATGCACGATCTTGACCGCGGTCACACCGAGCACCAGGTCACGGAGGCCGGCCGAGGCTCGGTCGAGGTCGGCGAGCTCCTGGGTGGCGACGAGCACGGGCATTCCCGACTCCCGGCCGCGGGACAGTAGCGCGGCAACGTGATCGGCCCCGAGCGCCGAGAACTCGTCGATTCCGATCACCGCCTGTTCGAGGAAACCTCCACGGGACGGCTCGAGCAGCCGGTCGCCCGATGCGGCAACGAGATCCTGGACGGCGAGCGTTCCGATCTGTGCCGCGAGCTTCCCGTACCGGCTCGAGTTGAGGCTGAAGACGACGACCTCGGGTCCCGACAGCGACGCGCGCAGATCGATCGCCGGCTCGCCCAGGGCGGCCGGGGGTGCGAGGTACGCGCCGGTGTGCGACTCGGTCAGCACGGCCAGCCGGGTCTGGAGGCCGCGGATCGCGCTGTGTTGATCGTGCGTGAGGCCGGCGAGGTAGTCCTGCACTCGTTCGCGGTCGGAGCGGTCGAGGTCTCTGAGTGCGGTCGCGAGCCGGCGCGGGTCCATCAGCGTGACGACCTCCTGCAGCATCGGCGGCCGCCCGGGATTGGCACGGGCCAAGACCTGCAGGGCGGTCTGGATGTAGCGCTCCGCGGCACGCTGATAGTGCGGCTCGGTGAACCGCTCGGTTCCGATCAGCTTGTCCTTGAGCTCGGTCGCATTGCCGTGGGCGAGGGGATTCCAATAAGCGCCGCCGTCGAGCGTCCATACCTTGATCGGCCGTCCGGCGGCGGCCGCAGCGGTGGCGAGTTCCCGCGCGAACGCCGGCGAGCCCTTCATGTCGATGGCGACAACCGCTCGTCCCCGACCGATCTGGTCGGCGAGGATCCTGAGCAGCGTCGTCGTCTTGCCGGCGCCGCTCGCGCCCAAGATGAGGCCGTGTGCCGACAGCTCGTCGTCGCCCAGGCGAACGACCTTGCCGCTCCGGTCGACGCCGAGCACGATCTCGCCGGCGGCGGCCCGGTACGATCTCCGGTCGCGGAGGAAGTGGGCGCCGCGCACCGCCGAGACCGTGAGCATCGCCGCCACCGCGGCCAGCGCCACGGGCGCTGGGAGCAGGACGAGCGCGCCGAACGCGGCGAGCAGGAGGAGCCGGCGCAGGCCGGACAGTCGGTCCGCCGGCCTCACCTGACTGCCTCGGGCGCGCGGCGAGGGCCCCGGCGGCCTGGAGAGGTGCGCTCCGCGGCCCGGGTGGCCGCAGAGGCGGCCGGGGACACCGTCGCGCGCACGCGCTGGAGGCGCACGCGATCCTCGATGCCGAGCCTCCGCGCGGCCGCCCGCACCGCCCGCGCCACGGTGGCGCTCTGGACCAGATAAACGACGCCGTCGAACCGGGGATCGGCGCCGTAGCCGACGAGGATCGTCTCGAGGCGGGTCCGGCTCTTCGGGGTCAGCTCCAGCTCGAGGGCGACGCGCCGGCCGTTAGCGGTCCGGAGCACCAGGTCCGGATAGTGAAGCTTCTCCCTGCCGTGCGGGCCGAACCCGCCGAGTCTGACCGCGAGCGGCTCGGCTCCGGGATCGCGGGATCCGTCGTGCGAGCGAAGCCAGCGCTCGGAGATGACCTCCTCGAGCGGTCCGAACGTTCCGCTGCGGGCGGCCAGCCACAGCCACGCAACGCCGACGTCATGCTCGTACGCGCGCACGTCGATACGGGGCGTCGGGAGGTGGCTGCCGATGTGAGCGAGCCCGGAGCGGGTGATGTGGTACGAGCGTGGCTCACCGCGGAACACAGCCCGCCCGGTGACCAAGCCGGCTTTCGCGAGCCGGTTCAGCCTTGCCGTCGCCGCCGGGGCGGAGGTGCCGAGCAGCACGGCAACGTGCGTCGGCAGCGCCAGCCGGTGCTCGGCGAGGAACCAGAGAAGCTCGACGTCGCGGTCGGTGAGCCGAGGGTCCACATGTATAAGAGCCTCGGCCGGAGGCCGATCCTCCCCCGCCGGCGCGATCAGAGACCGGGATGCGGAAGCGAGCTCGTGTCTACCACCTGGAAGTCCTGGCCGGTCAGCCCGTCGAGCAGGTGCAGTGCGTCATTGTTCCAGCCTTTGTTCGGGGCGCCCGAGATGTACCAGGGCGAGCCGTTGTCGGCGAGGATCATTCCGTATCGCTTGAGCGCCTCCGCGACCACCCTCGCTTGATACGGCAGCCGCGAGATGTTGACGCTCGCCTTGAGGCGAACCCGCAACCCCATCGGCGGCAGGTTCGCGCCGTGACAGGTCGATGCCTCATGGCGCGCCGGGTACACGTACCTCGGCGCCGTGCACGGCGCGGTGAACCGGAGCGCGTGGTCGATCGACCCGGCGGCGACCTCGTCGTAGCGCGCGAGGCCGGGGAGGATCGGCAGGCCGGCGGCGTCGGCGGAGGTCCAACCGGCGGGTCGCAAGCGATTCGAGCGCAGGTTGAAGATCGCGCCCGAGCCCGCCGTCCAGCGCCGGCCGCCGTCGTGCGGATAGGCGGCGAAGAGCTCGTAGTCGGTGCACGTGTCACGGTCGACCACGATCACGTGCCGGTCGCCGCTCGAGCCGTATCCGCCCTCGATCGGGACGCCCCTCGGCAGCGGGTACGGCCCCTTGTCCGACTCGGAGGCGTACTGGAAGGTGACCGGCACCTTGCGCGCGCTCGATCCGGCGACCGTAAACGGGATCCCGATCGGCTCGCCGTCGTACAACCCCGAGCCGAAATCTGGGTGGACCGGATCGTTCAGGCCGATGCTGGCGATGATCGCGGCCGAGTTCTTGGCGACCAGGAGCCGGTCGACCCGCTGGTTCCACGGGTTGTTCGCGGGGAACACCGGACAGTTCGGGGCGCCCGGAAGTGGGTGCGCGGACACGAGTGCGGGCACCGCGATCGACGCGATCGCAGCGATCAGCGACAGGCCGGCGAGTACGAGCGCGAACCGACGCACGCTCAGGAGACTACGGCGATCCCGCGCGGGGTCACGCCGAACGCGGCCTCTTCGACTTCGCCGAGGTAGTCGCCGTCGACCTGGAGCGGCAATGCCCGCTCGTCGCGCGATCTCACCCGGAGCCCGTCGACGCCGGAAAACGCGTGGACGTGATGGTGGCCGCCGACCTTGAGGTTGGTCGCGAGCGCGCGGCCGAGGATCGTCGGAATGTCGGTCGGGCGCGCGCGGTCGAGCACGACGCCGGAGAGGTCGCCGCTCGTGAGCGTTGCGCCCTCGGCCATCTCGACCGGGCGGTCGCCGAAGTAGGTGTACGGCGTCGAGTTCTGGACGAGCACGGTCACTCCGGCGATCACCTCATCCGCGATCTCGGCCTCGAGCCGCGGCGGATGCAGCAGGTAGCGGCGCGTGAAGGTGCTGATGCCGGTCAGCGTGTAGTACCACTCGCCGTAGCGGGCCTTCAGGCGCGGGTGGGCGTCGACGCGCTCGACCACGCTCGCGTCGAGCCCGACGCCGGCGGAGAACAGGAACAACCGTCCGTTGACCGAGCCGGCGTCCACGCGCGTCGGGTGCCAGTCGTCGGCCATCAGCAGGAGGTGCTCGGTCGCGTCGACGACGTCGGTCGGGATTCCCAACATCCGGCAGTACACGTTCGCGCGACCGCCGGGCAGGCAGCACAGCGGCGTGTCCGACCCGGCAAGCCCGTTTGCCGCCTCGTTCACGGTGCCGTCTCCGCCGAACGCCACGACCACGTCGTAGCCCTCGCGCGCCGCCTCCCGCGACAGCTCGGTGGCGTGGTCACGGGAGTCCGTGTCGATCGCGTCGACCTGGTAGCGGCCGCGCAGCGCGTACACGACGAGGTTCTTCAGCCGGTCCGAGACGGTCGTCGCGTACGGATTGACGATGATCAGCATGCGCCGGCTGGGCGCGCTCGTCCCGAGGACAAGCGCCGCCTCCAGGCGTTCGAGGGGATCAGCTGACGTCGCGGCCATGCCGACGGTTCAACACCAGGCGACAAGGATCGTTACGCGCGGGACTGGGGTCCGGACGCGCTCGCGCTCAAGACGGCTCGAACTCTGGCGATCGTCTGCGTATACTTCGCACGACATAGCAGTACGCATCAAGAGGGGTGGAGGGACTGGCCCTATGAAACCCCGGCAACCTCCCGCAAGGGAAAGGTGCCAATTCCATCAGGCTCCAACGACAAGCCTGGGAGATGTGGATAGGGCAGGTTTCTCAGACCTCCGACCCGGACCACTGACCCCGGCGGAGGTTTTTTCATATGCCGCCAGAGTCTCTTCGTTGCAAAGAATGTGAGACGACCTACCCGCTCGACGCACGGTATGTGTGCGAGCGCTGCTTCGGACCGCTCGAGGTCGCGTACGCGCCGAGGACTTCGGCCGACCCGGCTGCGCTTCGACGCAGGATCCAAGCCGGACCGCACTCGCTGTGGCGCTACAGCGACTTCCTGCCCGTACAGGCGCCGCCGCGCGGCATGTTGCCGGCAGGCTGGACCCCGCTGCTGAGGGCCGACCGGCTCGCCGAGCAGCTCGGCCTCGGCGAGGTCTGGGTCAAGAACGACGCTGCCAACCCGACGCACTCGTTCAAGGACCGGGTGGTGTCGGTCGCGCTCGCTCGCGCGCGCGAGCTCGGCTTTCAGACGATCGCCTGCGCGTCGACCGGCAACCTGGCCAACGCGGTGGCCGCCCACGCGGCGGCCGCCGGGCTCGAGTCGTACGTGTTCATCCCGCACGACCTCGAGGAACAGAAGGTGCTCGCGACCGGCGTCTACGGAACCAACCTCGTCTCGGTGCGCGGCAACTACGACGACGTCAACCGGCTCTGCACCGAGCTGTCGGCCGAGCACGACTGGGCGTTCGTGAACATCAACATGAGGCCGTATTACTCGCAGGGATCGAAGACGCTCGCGTTCGAGACCGCCGAGCAACTCGGGTTCCAGCTGCCCGACCGCGTGGTCGCTCCGATCGCGTCGGGATCGCTGTTCACGAAGATCGCGCGTGGATTCGAGGAGTGGATCGACGTCGGTCTGCTGAGCGGCCAGCTCCCGACGTTCCACGGCGCCCAGGCGCGCGGCTGCTCGCCGGTCGCCACCGCGTTCGAGGCCGGGCAGGACTTCTGCCGCCCGGTCAAGCCGGACACGATCGCCAAGTCGCTGGCGATCGGCAACCCGGCCGACGGTCCGTATGCGCTCGACCTGGCCCGCCGCACCGGCGGCTCGATCGAGGCCGTGACCGACGACGAAATCCGTGACGGCATCAAGCTCTTGGCGCGGACGACCGGGATCTTCACCGAGACCGCCGGCGGCGTCACGGTGGCGGTGCTCGCCAAGCTCGCCGAACGAGGCGAGATCGACCCGGGCGATCGCGTCGTCGCGTACATCACCGGCGAGGGGCTAAAGACGATCGATTGCGCGCGCGGGACGTTCGAGGCATGGGAGATCGAGCCGTCGCTCGACTCGTTCGAGCAGGCAAGGGAACGAGTCGTCGCGGTGGCGTGATATGACTGCGGAAATGGCAGTCACGGTCAAGATCCCAACCCAGCTACGGGCCGCGACCGACGGCGAGGCGACGGCGAAAGTCTCCGGCTCGACGGTCGGCGAGGTCCTCGACGCTCTATATGACCGCTATGGCGAGTTGCGCCACCGCATCGCGGAGGACGGCGGCCTGCGCCGTTTTGTCAACGTCTACGTCGGCGGCGAGGACATCCGCTTCCTCGAAGGGCTCGAGACCCCCGTCGCCGACGGCGACGAGGTGACGATCCTGCCGGCGGTCGCCGGCGGCTGACCGCAGCAGCGGTTAACGGATAGCGCGCCACTCTCCACCCGGATCAGGGAGAGTGGCGCGGTATCAGCCCCCTGCAGTCAGTCGCTGACTTCCGCCGTCGTCGCGGTTGCGGTCGTCGCGCCGGCGGTCGTCGTGGTCGCGGTCGTCGGCGCCCCTCCGGCGTTCGCGCCACCGGCGGCGGTCGCGCCGATCCCGGCGGGGCAGCTCACGCCGGTCCCGCCGAGCCCGCAGTAGCCCCACGGGTTCTTCTCGAGGTACTGCTGGTGGTAGTCCTCGGCGTAGTAGAACGTCCCGGCCCTGGCGATCTCGGTCGTGATCTCGCCGTACCCGGCCTGGCGCAGGCGCTCCTGGAACGCGTCCCGCGTCGCCTCCGCGATCCGATGCTGCTCCTCGGTCGTCCAGTAGATCGCCGACCGATACTGCGTGCCGACATCGTTGCCCTGGCGCATGCCTTGGGTCGGGTCATGGTTCTCCCAGAAAAGCCTCAGGATCTCCTCATAGCTCGTCGTGGCCGGGTCGAACACGACCAGGACGACCTCGGCATGGCCGGTGCGGGCTGAGCAGACTTCCTCGTATGTGGGATTCGGAGTGATTCCGCCGGCGTAGCCGACCGCGGTCGTGTAGACGCCGGGCGCCTGCCAGAAGACACGCTCCGCGCCCCAGAAGCAACCCATTCCGACGACCGCCCGCTCGAAGCCCTCCGGAAACGGAGGCTTCAACGGCGTCCCGAGGACCGTATGGCGAGCGGGAACCGGCATTTCGGCATCGCGCCCGGGCAAGGCCCGGTCAGGCTCGACCATCGTCATCTTCCTACGGAGTCCGAACATGCTCAGTAGGGTACTCACCGCCCGTCGCACGACTGATGAATTCCTGCCGAAACCTGCTGTAACGTTGCCCACATGGGCGATGAACACGGCGGTCGCAGACGGCTACCGTCGCGCCGGGCTTTGCTGGTGAGCCTCGCGATCCTCGTCCCCGGTATCCCGATCGCGGTTGGGATCGCGGTCGGCCTACAGCGGCCCGCCGCGGGCTCAGCCGCCACCACCGCCGAGACGCTCACACCCGCCGCGCCGGCGACCGCCGCCGGTGCGGCCGCGGCGACTGCCGGCGGTGCGGCCTCGGGCACGCGGGTCACTCCGAGCGCTCCGGCCATTCCCGGCGGCTCGGGCGCGCTGGTCGCGCTGCTGCGGCGCCCGACGGACCTCCGGGCTTCGCCGGGTGGCCACTCGATCGCCCGGCTCGGCACGAAAACGGAGTTCGGCTCGCCGCAGATGCTGTGGGTGGTCAAGCGCGCCCCGGGCTGGCTCGGGGTCATGACGCCAGAGGCCGGCAACGGGCGGGTCGCCTGGATAGCCGAGAGCGCGACCTCGCTGAGCCGCGTGTCCGTGGGAGCTCAAGGTGTCGCTCGACGCGCGCCGGCTGACCGTGCTCGACCACGGGCGGGTCGTCGAGCGGTACACGGTGGCGATCGGTGCGCAGGGCGCGCCCACGCCAACGGGCCGATTCGCGGTCACCGACCGTCTGGTGACCAACGACCCCGGCGGCCCCTACGGCTGTTGCATCCTCGCGCTCACGGCGAACGCGCCGCACGCGATCCAAGGGTGGACCGGAGGAACCCGGATCGCGATCCACTCGACCCCTGAGACCTCGAGCATCGGCGAGGCCGCGAGCCACGGCTGCGTGCGCGTGACGCTCCCCCAGGGGCGGTGGCTGCTCGCCCACATCCCGCTCGGAACACCGACGCTGATCAGCAGCTGAGCGGCCGCAGCCTCGTCCGGGTCCGGACGAGTGCGCGCCGGGCCCTGTTTCACCGGCGGAACCGGCTGGGTAGCCGAAAAGTACACCGAACGAACGAAACGAAAGGAGCCGTGGCATGGCCAACGAGCTCAAAGGCAAGCGTGTGGCGTTCCTGTTCACCGACGGCGCGGAGCAGAGCGAAGTGACCGCGCCGCTCGAGGCGGTGCGCAAGGCGGGGGCCGACACCGAGATCATCTCGCTCGAGAAGGGCGACGTCGAGATGTGGAAGCACTTCGACAAGGGCGACAAGATCACCGCTGAGGTGGCGGTCGCGGACGCCGACCCGTCCGACTACGACGGGCTGGTGCTGCCGGGCGGCGTGGCAAACCCCGACCAGTTGCGCGCCAACAAGGACGCGGTCGAGTTCGTCCGCACGTTCTTCGAGCAGGACAAGCCCGTCGGCGTGATCTGCCACGGGCCGTGGATGCTCGTCGAGACCGGCGTCGCCAAGGGCCGGAAGGTCACGTCGTGGCCAAGCCTCCGGACCGATCTGCGCAACGCCGGCGCGGACTGGGTCGACGAGGAGGTCGTGGTCGACAACGGCCTCGTCACCAGCCGCAAACCGGACGACCTGCCGGCGTTCTGCGCGAAGGTGATCGAGGAGATCGCCGAGGGCAAGCACAAGCAGCGCGTCGCCGCGTAGCTCCGGTGCGTGTCGCCACGCGGGTGACCTTGCGCCTTCGATCGTGGTCGCCGGGCCCGCGGTATCGGGCGCGAGGCACCCGAGGGCGACACGCACCTACGCGGCTGTTGCGGGGCGCGAGCCGAGTCGCCGCGCCGTCGATCCAGTGCGGCCGCCCTCGCCGTGTGAACATGAATAAGTCCCGATAGCCCGGGACCGAGCGTCGGTTTTCGGGACATAAGCATTCCCGGGATGCTTATGTCCCAGATGCGCGCGGGAGGAGGTCCGATTCCGGGCCTTATACAGCCTCGTCGGCAGGCCATCGGCTGCAGCTACCCCCGGTGGCCGCCGGATCTTTCCACGTCGTCCGTCCGCGCCACCGGCCCTGACAGGGTGCCACGGACCCTTCCGGCGCCGCACCGGGACGCCCGCCCGCGCCGCACCGGGACGCCCGCCGGCACCCGCCGCAGCCGGGCACTGCCCGCCGGCACCGCGCCGGCGATCCCCGCCCGCCGCGCCGCACCCGGGACGCCCGCCGGCGCCTCCGCTCGCGCCGGCACCCCCGCCGGCGCGCCACCCCGCATGCGCCCGCCAACCCGCACGCGCGACCCGCACAATTGGGCTCTTTACTTAAGCATTTACTTCTGCTATGCTTGCATCTGTAAGCAACAGAAGGAGTAAAACATGGAGTCGAATATCACTCCCAACACGCAGTACACGCAGGTCACGGTCGACGTGCCGGAGGATCGGGTGGCCGAGTTCCACGCGTTCTTCGCGAGGTTCCTCGAGGGACCCGGGTGCTCGCCGGCGTCACGGACGCCATGGACGTCACGGTCATGCTCACGGACATCACGGCCGCGGTTGCGGTCAGCGCGGCCAGCGCGCCGAGAGCGGCCGAGCGGCCCGAGACGAGCGCCGAAGCGACCGAGATCTGATGGCCGACAAGCAGGTCACGGTGGCCGTACCCGAGGAGCGGGTGCCGGAGTTCTACGCCTGGTTCGCGCAGTTCCTTGCGTCCGAGCCAGGCACTCCGCCTCCGTTCGGCGGTCGCGGTCGCCGTGGCCGGCGCGGCATCCGCCGGCACGACGACGACGCCCTGCCGTGGTCGCCTGACGACGCCGAGACGGCGGCGTGGCTCTACCGGAAGCTGGCTCCGCCGGCGCGCGAGCTGTTCGACCTGCTGGCGGACAGTCCGGGCGCGCGGGTCGGAGGCGAGCAGGTGGCCAAGCAGCTGGGGCTCGAAAAGGGCGCCCACGGCGTCGCCGGCATCCTCGCGTGGCCGGGCCGGTACTCCCGTCACCTCGGCCGCGTGCTGCCGATCGCGACCGAAGGTCGCGCCGACGGCGGCACCGACTACTACATGGATCCCGAGACCGCGGCGCTGTTCGAGGCCGCCCGTGAGCGCTCGAGCCGCTAGCGCCCCGCGGAAGAAAGCCGCGAGCTCCGACGCGACCTCCTCGGGGCGGTCCTCTACGAGGAAGTGCGACGCCTCGACCCCGCGGCCACGCACGTCGCGCCGCCCACGATCGCCAGACCGCGAGTACGTCGCCGTAGAGCGGCTCGAGCGCGCCGCGGGTTCCCCACAGCACCAGCACCGGGCACTCGATCAGCCGACCACGGTCGGCCTCGTCGAGTTGACGATCGATGGTCGCGCCGGCGCGGTAGTCCTCGCAGATCGCTTCCACGGCGCTCGGGTCCGAAAGCTGGGCGCGGTATGCCGCAATCACCGCGTCGGGATAGCGCCCGGGCTCACCGCCGAGCCCGATCGAACGCAGGTGGTGATCGAAATACGCCTCCGGGTCGCCGGCGATCAACCGTTCGGGTAGCGGAGTCGGCTGCGCCAGGAATCCCCAGTGCCAGTAGACGAGCGCCAGGCGGTCGTCGGCCCGCGCCCACACCTCGGCGGTCGGCACGATGTCGAGCACCGCGAGCGCGCTGACACGATCGGGATGGTCGAGCGCCATGCGATAGGCGACGCGACCTCCGCGGTCGTGTCCCGCCACCGCGAATCGCTGAAAGCCCAGCGCCTCCATCGCCTGGATCTGGTCGAGCGCCATCGCGCGCTTTGAGTGCGGCGCGTGGTCGGCGGCCGGCGCCGGTCGCAGCGACTCGCCGTAGCCCGAGAGGTCGGTCGCCACGACCGTGAACCGGTCGGTCAGCAGCGGCGCGGCGGCGTGCCACATCAGGTGGGTCTCGGATAGCCGTGCAGAAGCAGCAGCGGCGGCCCGCTGCCGCCCACTCGGGCATGGATCGCTCCCCGTTCCGTTTCGAGCGACGCGAGTGTCGAAGCCGTCGAAGATCACGTCTCCGAAGACACGTCCTCGTCGCACAAGCGGAGGCGTGCCGGCGAGCGGAAGCGCCATCGCGTCCGGTCGAGTGAGGCGGGCGGGGGACGGGTCGGCGGCGGCCGACGAGGCGATCCGGTCGAGATCCGGTTCGACGACGGCGCCGGCGAGGATCGTGTTGCCGGCGCGGCCCCCGAGCGCCCACACGCACGGATACGCCGTCGCCAGCGCCGCGCCGATCGTGCGCACGTCGTGGGCGGCTCGGTTGTCGAGGACGTTGATCAGCGCGAGCGGGGCCACCCTCGCGACGTCGGCCAGCGCCTGCACCGTGATCAGCCGCCGGGGTACGGTCGCGGCCACGAACGCATCGACGACGACCGCGTCCCAGCGTCGCGCTGCCCTGGCCGGCGAGGAACGTCCGTCCGTCGGCCACACGCACCCGCAGGCCCGGGGCCCGTCGCAGCCCGAGATGCTCGCGGGCGAGCGCGAGCACGCCGGCGTCGATCTCACACACCTCCTGGCGGCCGCCCGGATCCGCGGCCGCAAGCGCCCGCGCCAGCGCACATGCCCCGCCGCCGACGTGCACCACCCGGCGCGCACGGGCCGCGCGCAGCACGATTCTGATCCAGCGCAGGTAGTCGAACTCCAGGTGCAATGGGTCGGCCAGATCGACATAGGAGGCGTCCATGTCGCCCTGCCGCAGCAGCCGTCCGCCCGCTCGCAGCGGGTCGCGCTCGGCGATCAGATCGCCGGACCGGGCGAGCGTCAGCTCCCGAGTGCGCAGGCCGGACACGGGGCATAGCCTGCCACGCCGCCGACCCATCAGCGGTAGATGTGCACCGATACAGGGCAGTCTTAGGACGTGACGTCCGATTCCAAGGTCACCGCGGGAGCCATCTATAAGGCGGTGCTGCTCGCGTTCGGGCTGGTCATCGCCGCGATGATCTTCCGCGCGCTGACCAGCCTGGTCCTCGGCGTGTTGATCGTCGTCATCATCGCGACGCCGCTGGCGGCGTTCGCCGACATGCTCCAGCGCCGGCATGTCCCCCGGGCGATCGGGGCGACGCTCGGGCTGCTCCTCGGGTTGGGCGCGCTCGCCGGCCTGGTGGCGCTGATCGTGCCGGTGTTCACGCGTGAGGTGAACCACTTCGCGGCGTCGCTGCCGTCGATCGGCGATTCGCTCACCCGCCGGCTCGGGCACTTGACCGGGTCATCGCCCGGTCACATCACCGCTCAGATCCAGCATTTCGTGACCGGCTATACGCACGATCCCTCGAAGCTGCTCGGGCCGGTGGCATCGTTCGGGGCGAGCGTTGCTGCTGGGGTCGCGGCGATCATCGTCGTGCTGCTTACCGCCTTGTATACGGCGATCCATCCCGAGCCGCTGGTCAACGGGCTCGTCCGTATGTTTCCGATCCCTCGGCGGCCCCAGGTCCATCACATCCTGCGGCGGCTGCGGACGACGTACATCGCCTGGCTGCGCGGGCTGCTCGTCGGCATGCTCGTGCTCGGCGTCCTGACGTACGTCGGCCTTCAGCTGGTCGGCCTGCCGTTCGCCGCCTTCTTCGCCGTGTTCACGGCGGTCGCGATGATCGTCCCGTACTTCGGGGCGCTGGCGAGCTCGATCCCGCCGATCGCGCTCGCGCTGACAATGTCGACCAAGGAGGCCGTTCTGGTCGCGATCATCTACATCGTCGCCCACCAGGTCGAGAGCAACCTCATCCAGCCACTCGTCGTGGCCCGGACGGTGAAGCTCCACCCCGCGGTGGTCGCGATCGGCGTGGTTGCGGTCGACCAGCTGTTCGGATTCATCGGGCTCCTGATCGCGGTGCCGCTGATCGCGACCCTCAGCGTCCTCGTCGACGAGCTATGGGTCAGGCCGCTCGAGCGCGGAACCGAGCAGGCCCCGCTCGAGCAGGTTCGGCGCTCGGCGGCCGAGGGGCTCACGGTCAGGGCGCGCCGCTAACCGGCGGGTTCGACCTGCCGCGCTGGCACGTGTGCAACGGCCCCGGCTGGGGTAGCCAAAAGCCCATGGTGGACACAGAACCCAGCAAACTTGCGGACCGCCTCGACGAAGAGGCCGACGACCTCGAGCAGCGCAGTGATGAGCTCGAGCACCGCACCAAGGACGTCGCCCAGGAGTGGGCCCAGAAGCGCTCTGACCCGAACGTGCCGGGCGCGCCGCCCCCGGACGATGACGACGAGGACGACGGCGACAAGGGCGACGACGACGACGGGTGGGACGACCCCGACGAGGACGAAGACGAGGACGAGGACGAGGACGAGGAGTAGCCGGTCGGTCCGGGCCGGCTACTGGAGAACCGAATAGAGGGCTGGCCCGGGCCGGCTCACGGCTGGCCCCGGGTTCCGCTCAAATCCCGCTCGCGGTCGATCAGCACCACGCGCAGCAGCTCGGAGTGGTCGAGCTGCTCGAACGCGATCTCGTCGGCGAGCTCGGCCACCGAATGGCCCTTGTCGGCGTTCGGACCGATCGCCTGAAGCCGCTCGCCGGTGCCGATGCCGAGCGGGCCGATGGTCAACTCGAGTCGCTGGTCGCGCGCCGTCAACGCGAAGCTGACCCGAGAGGTGCTGGCGGCGGCGTGAACGTGTTTGCAGACCGCGCGGGTGACGATGTAGACGTCGGAGAACCGCTCCAGCGAGAACCGCGACCTCGCGGCCAGGGCGCTGGTCAGCGGCTCGAGCACGTTCGGCAGGAGATCCCGCGCCAGCAGCGTCACGACGACGTCACCGGCGAGACCCGGCGCCACGGCAACCAGGCCTCGAGGTCCTCGGCGTCCTCCAGGTGGACGAGCGTGTCCGTGCGGCGAGGATCGTGGCGAAGATCGAAGCCCATCCTGACCTCGGTGCCGCTTCCGGGGCGGTCAGGAACTCCGCCGGTCCGCGAGTGCGTTGATCAGCGGCAGGCCGACCCGCAGGCGGTCACCGGCGGAAGCGAGCTGCTGAAAGCCGCCGCCCCAGTCGCGGACCGTGACCTCGATCTCCTCGAGCTGAATGTCCACGCACGGCGATCGCACCGGTCTCGCCGCGGTAGGCGTGATCACGGCGTTGTTGCATGCTTCGCTGACGACTGTCTTGAGGTCGTTCAGGAGCTCGGGTTGCAGCGCGAACGGCGACGCGATGCCCCCGAGCACCGCTCGAACCAGCGCCGCCGCATCGGGCCTGCTGTTTAGGCGCACGTTGAGCGTGCTCGGTCTCCCGCTGACCATGCCCAGATGGATTCCCCGGACGGGCCCCGCGAAAACAGTGCAACGAGACGCGGCTGCTACGTCGCCTGCGTCTGGCGCGCGATCCCGCCGCTCGGGGTCCCGAGGCGAGTCGATGCAGGAATGCCCACGGCGACGCACAGGATGCAGGCGAGCAGCATCGCGTCGTGCACGGTGGATGCATCGGTACCACCTGCGAGCAGGACGCCGCCGAGCCCGGCGCCGAGGCCCGCGCCGACCAGCCGGCCAACGGACAGGACCGCCGAGGTGCGGCCGTGCGACGCCAGCGGTGTCGCGTTCAGCGCCGCTCGCGAGGTCGGGACGAACAGCATGCCCAGTCCGAAGCCGACCGGGATCAGCGGCAGGATCGTGACCAGGCTGGAGAGCGGCATGCCCGGGATCGCGAGCACGGCGAGACCGCCCCCGGCAAGGACGAAGCCGAGGATCGCCGGCAGCCGCTCCCCGTGCTCGTCGGCGAGCCGACCCGCGATCGGGGCCGCCGCCCCCACCAGCAGGGCGACGATCACGAGCGCGCTCGAGGCGCCGAGCGCCGAGTATCCGGCTTCGCGCTGGAGGTACTGCGAGGCCAGGTAGAAGCAGCCGATCATCACCGCGAACGTCAGCGCGGCGACGAGCGTGGCGGCGTACACCACGCCGTTGAGCGCGTAGCCGCCGGACCCGGCCTCCTCGCCGTGCACGACGGCGGGCACCCACCGGACGATTCCAGCGGCGGCGATCAGCGCGAGCGGCACGAGCGCCCACCAGTTCGCGCGCCAGCCGAGCCCCACGGTCAGCAGTCCGCCGAGCAGCGGTCCGAGCAGGTTGGCGACGCCGGCCGAGGCGCCCCAGATGCCGAGCGCGCTGCCGCGGCGCTCGGGCGGGAACCCGCTCACGGCGCCGGCAAGCGCCGCGGGGCTGACGAGGCCGGCACCGGCTCCCTGCACCACCCGGGTCGCGATGAGCGCCCCCATGCTCGAAACGACAGCGCCGGCACCGGCGCCGACGGCGAACACCGCGAGGCCGATAAGCGCCAGGCGACGCGCGCCAAACCGATCCACCAGCGCGCCGCCCGGTAGGAGCACGATCGCGTAGGCGCCGAAGTAGGCGCTGAGAATCGCCGCCGTCGAAGCGCTCGAGACCTTCAGGCCGTGCGCCACCGACGGCAGCGCCACCGTGATCAACGTCCCGTCGAGCTGCAGCAGAGCGGCCGCGCCCGTGCACGCCGCCAGCCGCAGCCACGCCTCCCGCGAAACCGGAACGTCAGAGCGCGGCCGGCGGGTTCGAGAGCGGTGGCGGGGCATCGCCACGCCCACGATACTGACGGTCCGCGTGGCGACCACGTGCGGGCGCCCCGCTGGGTCCGTAGGGCGCGGTCCCCGCTCCGGGCGCCTCGGGCGCGGTACGGTGGCATCGAGGCCGCGAACGGACGCTGGGAGGGACAAGAGCCCGATCCGGGTAGTCACCGTCCGTGCCCGGCTCTGACGAATACCCGCCGATCGCCGACTACGCGCTGATCGGCGACTGCCACAGCGCGGCGCTGGTCTCGCAAGATGCGTCGATCGATTGGTGCTGCCTGCCGCGGTTCGACTCGGGCAGCGCGTTCGGGCGGCTCCTCGATCGGCGATCCGGGGGCCATTGCTCGATCAGGCCGACTGCCGACGAGCCATTTGAGTACTCCCGGTCCTACCTCGACGACACGCTCGTGCTCGAGACCAAGCTCGTCGGTCCGGCAGGCGAGGCGAGGCTGCTCGACTGCTTTGCGGTCTGCGACAGCGCGTTCGGCACCGACGCGCGGCAGATCCTCCGCATGATCGAAGGGGTGCGCGGCTCCGTCGAGCTCGAGACGAGAATCGCGCCGCGGTTCGACTATGGGCAGGTCCGGCCATGGATCCGGCGCCACGGGCACCGATTCCACAGCACGATCGGCGGCAACGACGCGCTGCTCGTGTGGTGCGAGCAGGAGCTCACCGAGGATCCCGAGCACGAGCTCGTCGGACGGTTCGCGGTCGGCCCCGGCGACCGCGTTCGGCTTTCGCTCACCTATTGCGCCCCGGAGGATGTTGACGCAGGCCCTCCGGAGGAGCCGAACGGAAGAAGCCTCGACGAGCTGCTCGAGGGCACGATGGACTGGTGGAGCGAGTGGGCCCAGACGCTACGGCTCGAGAGCCGGGACGAGCCCGCCGCCCGGCGGTCGGGCATCGTGCTCAAAGCGCTGACGCACGCGCCGACCGGAGCGATCGTGGCCGCGCCGACGACCTCGCTGCCCGAGGCCGTGGGTGGGCCACGGAATTGGGACTACCGCTATGCGTGGGTCCGCGATTCGAGCTTCAGCTCCCGGGCGCTGGCCGAGCTCGGAGCCGTCGAGGAGGCCGACGCGTTCCGCGCGTTCATCATGCGCTCGGCGGCCGGCCATGCCGAGGATCTGCAGATCGTCTACGGCGTCGCCGGCGAGCGCCGGCTGCGCGGCGACGTGGTCGACGGGCTCGACGGGTACCGTGGGTCGCGCCCGGTGCAGCTTGGCAACGACGCCGCCGAGCAGACGCAGCTCGACGCCTACGGGGAGCTCGTGAACCTGACCTGGCGGTGGCACCGCCGGGGTCACTCGCCGAGCGACGACGAC
The DNA here is from genome assembly GCA_963849675.1 of uncultured Solirubrobacterales bacterium. Classification (GTDB taxonomy): domain Bacteria; phylum Actinomycetota; class Thermoleophilia; order Solirubrobacterales; family Solirubrobacteraceae; genus Palsa-465. The sequence goes on from CAWKIW010000004.1 coordinate 1,310,149, forward strand.
TGGCGGTTCCTAGTGTCGCTGATCGACCACGCCGCCGAGCGCTGGTCCGAGCCCGACTGCGGGATCTGGGAATGGGCGGGCGAGCCCGATCACTTCGTGCACTCGAAGGTCCTCTGCTGGTCTGCGCTCGATCGCGGCATCCGGCTGGCCGACGAGTGCATGCGCCGCGCGCCGGTACGGCGCTGGAAGCGGGCGCGCAACGATGTGCACGAGGCCATCGAGCAAAAAGGCTACGACTCCAAGCGCGGCGTGTACGTGCAGGCGTTCGGCCGTAGCGAGATGGACGCGGCGCTGCTGCTGCTGCCGACGGTGGAGTACGTCGCGTGGGACGACGAACGCATGCTGCGGACGATCGCGGCCGTCCGCGAGGAGCTCGACGCAGGGGACGGCCTGCTGTACCGCTACCGACGGGACGATGGTCTGGCCGGCGACGAAGGCGCGTTCCTGTGCTGCTCGTTCTGGCTGGCCGAATGCCTGGCGGAGGCCGGAGATCTCGGCGAGGCGCGGGTCGTGTTCGACCAGGCGGTCGCCCGTGCCAATGACCTTGGGCTGTTCCCGGAGGAGATCGACCCGAAGACCGGCGAGATGCTCGGCAACTTCCCCCAGGGCCTCACCCATCTCGCGCACATCGACGCCGCGGTCGCGCTCTCGAAGGCCGAGAAGCGCCTGTAGCGGTCCGTACGCCGTCAGTTTCCGTGGGCGGGGGCTGGGTAGCTGGACTACAGGGCCCGAGCGAGGAAAGGACTGAGAACGGCATGAGCGACACGGTCGGCGACTATCTCCTGGAACGCCTGCGCACCTGGGGGATCAAGCGCATCTACGGATACCCGGGTGACGGAATCAACGGCATCATCGGCGCCTTCAGCCGCTTGAGCGACGGAGAGGGGCCCGAGTTCACCCAGGTGCGCCACGAGGAGATGGCCGCTTTCATGGCTTGCGCGCACGCCAAGTTCACCGGCGAAGTCGGCGTCTGCCTGGCTACCTCGGGACCCGGGGCGATCCATCTGCTCAACGGTCTCTACGACGCGAAGCTCGACCACCAGCCCGTGGTGGCGATCGTCGGTCAGCAGGCGCGCGCCGGAATGGGCGGCAACTACCAACAGGAAGTCGACCTGAACAGCCTCTTCAAGGACGTCGCGCACGAGTACGTCGAGGTGGCGATGGCGCCGACCCAGATCCGCCATCTCATCGACCGGGCCATCCGGGTCGCGCTCTCCGAGCGCACGGTGACCGCGATCATCATCCCCAACGACGTGCAGGAGGCGGACGCGGTGCCGCAGCCGCCGCACAAGCACGGCACGGTCCACTCGGGCCCGGGCTACCAGCCGCCGCGGATCCTCCCGCATGACGAGGACCTCGACCGGGCTGCCGAGATCCTGAACGCGGGGGAGCGCGTCGCGATGCTGGTCGGGCAGGGGGCGCTGCACGCCTCCGAGGAGGTGGCGAAGGTCGCCGATCTGCTCGGCGCCGGGGTGGCCAAGGCGTTGCTGGGCAAGGCCGTTCTCGCCGACGACCTTCCTTACGTGACCGGCTCAATTGGCTTGCTCGGCACCAAGCCGAGTTGGACGCTCATGGACGATTGCGACACGCTGCTGATGGTCGGCTCGAGCTTCCCTTACTCGGAGTTCCTGCCCGAGGAGGGGAAGGCCCGCGGCGTGCAGATCGACATCGACGGAAAGATGATCGGGATCCGCTACCCGATGGAGGTCAACCTGGTCGGCGACAGCGCCGAGACACTGAGAGCGCTGATGGGCCGCCTGCACCGAAAGGACGACCGCTCGTGGCGCGAGAAGATCGAGGGCGAGGTGAGCGAGTGGTGGGACCTGATGGAGCACCGCGCCCAGCTCACGGCCGATCCGATCAATCCGCAGCTCGTCTTCCACGAGCTCTCCAAGCGCTTGCCGGACGGCGCGATCATCAGCTCGGACTCGGGCTCCTCCGCGAACTGGTACGCGCGTGACGTCAAGCTCCGCAAGGGGATGATGGCGTCGCTGTCGGGCACGCTGGCGACGATGGGCCCGGGCGTCCCGTACGCGATCGCCGCCAAGTTCGCGTATCCCTCGAGGCCCGTATTCGCGCTGGTCGGGGACGGCGCGATGCAGATGAACGGAATCAACGAGCTGATCACGATCGCCAAGTACCGCGATCAGTGGTCCGACCAACGGCTGGTGGTGCTCGTCCTCAACAACCGCGACCTCAACCAGGTCACCTGGGAGCAGCGTGCGATGGAAGGGGACGCGAAATTCGAGGGCTCGCAGGATCTCCCGGACTTTCCGTACGCCCGCTACGCGGAGCTGCTCGGACTGAAGGGCATCCGCGTGGACGCGGCGGATCAGGTGGGCCCCGCTTGGGACGACGCCCTGAGCTCCGACCGACCAGTCGTGCTCGAGGCCGTGACCGATCCGTCGGTCCCGCCCCTGCCGCCCCACATCACGATCGAGCAGGCCAAAGCGCTCGGCTCCGCCTTGGTGGCCGGCGATCCCGACGCCAAGGACATCGTCAAGCAGTCGTTCAAGCAGAAGGTCGAAGAGTTCCTTCCCGGGCGATGACCACCGCGACGGCAACCCGTGCGGAGGTCTCGGTCGACGAGCTCGAGGTCGCCGCGTACACGATCCCGACCGACGCACCCGAGGCCGACGGCACCCTTGCCTGGGATGCGACCACGATCGTCGTCGTGCACGCACACGGCGCGGGCGAGCGCGGGCTCGGCTACACGTACGCGGACGTTTCGACCGCCAAGCTGATCGCGTCCAAACTGGCCGGCATCGTCCGCGGCCGCGACGCGATGGCTCCCCCGGCGGCTTGGGAGGCGATGGTCGAGCAGACTCGCAACCTCGGCCGGCCCGGGATCACCTCGATGGCGATTGCGGCGGTAGACCTCGCGATGTGGGATCTGAAGGCGCGGCTGCTAGGGCTGCCGCTGTGCAGCCTGCTCGGGATGGCCCACGACCGTGTCCCCGTCTACGGCTCTGGTGGATTCACCGCGTACTCGCCACAGCGGCTGGCGGAACAGCTCGGTGGCTGGGTCCAGCAGGGAATTCCGCGGGTGAAGATGAAGGTGGGTTCCGCTCCCGAGGGTGATCCCGAACGGGTGAGGCTCGCCCGCGAGGCGATCGGCCCCGAGGCTCGCCTGTTCGTCGACGCCAACGGCGCCTACTCGCGCAAGCAGGCTCTCGACCTCGCGGGGCGATTCGCGGACGACGCGCGGGTGAGCTGGTTCGAGGAGCCCGTGTCGTCCGACGACCTGGAGGGGCTCCGGCTCCTGCGCGACCGAGCGCCCGCCGGCATCGAGATCGCGGCCGGCGAATACGGCTACGACGCGGTGTACTTCAGACGGATGCTCGCCTCAGGTGCGGTCGACGTGCTTCAGGCGGACGTGACCCGATGCGGCGGGATCACCGAGCTGCTACGCGTGGACGCGCTGTGTCGCGCTCACAACCTCCCGCTGTCACTGCACTGCGGCCCGGCGATCCATCTGCACCCGGCAACCGCGCTGGAGAACCTCGTCCACCTCGAATACTTCCACGATCACGTACGGATCGAGCACATGCTGTTCGACGGGGTCGTGGACCCCGTCGACGGTGCCCTGATCCCCGATCTCGATCGCCCTGGGGTCGGACTCGAGCTCAAGCGCGGGGAGGCCGAGCGGTATGCCGCCTAGTCTTTGGTGGAACAACGTGCGTCACGGCCGGATGCAGCGGACGCTGGCCGCCGTCACGGCGTTCAGCGCACTCCCGCTGGGGCTCGAGATCTACTTCGAGCACTTCAAGGGATCGTTCGGCGACAAGTGGATGTGGACGCCGGTCGCGCTGTCGCCGGCCTTGACGGCGGCGGGAGTGGCAGGCGTCCGCTCCGAGCGCGCGGCGCGGACATGGCTCCCGGCGCTGTCCGCGCTGTACTGCCTGGACGGCCTGGTCGGCGTGATCACTCACATCCGCGGCGTCGCGCGCAAGCCGGGAGGGTTCGACGAGCCGCTGTTCAACCTCGTGATGGGACCGCCGCTGCTCGCGCCGGGCTCGCTCGCGCTGGTCGGCGGCCTTGGTCTGGCGGCGGCCGCATTCGGGCGCGAGCACTGAATGCGAGACGTTCCTCGGCAACGCAACGGGGTCACGCCGCAGATGCGCGGGCGCTACCCCGACTATGACGTACTCGAAGAGGCCGGCCACTGGGACGAGGTCACGCGACGCCTCGTGCTCGACCGGATCGAGAACGTCCCGCCGGTTCGATTCTTCACGGCGCCGGAGGCGCTGATCCTCGGCGCGTTCTGCGATCTCGTCTTGGCCCAGGATCAGGAGCCGAAGATCCCAGTGCTGAACATGGTCGACGCCAAGCTGTTCGGCGGCGAGCTCGACGGGTTTCGGTACGCGGACCTGCCCGATGACGGCCAGACGTGGCGCCGGGTCGCGCGCGGGCTCGACGCGGCGGCGCGCCAGCACGGAGCGGCTGACTTCGTGAACGCATCAGAGGACGTGCGCGAGCGCATCGTGGAGGCGTTCGCGAACGGAACCTTGCACGGGGAGGTGTGGGACGACTTGCCGCCCGCCCATGCCTGGAAGGTCGTAACCCGAGCGATGCTGAGCGCGTTCTATTCGCACCCGTGGGCGTGGAACGAGATCGGGTTCGGCGGTCCCGCCTATCCCCGCGGTTACGCCAGGATCGGGGCCGGCCAGCGCGAGAACTGGGAGCCCAAGGAAGAGTTCGAACGCGACCCGGTCAAGGACACCGAGCAACGCGGGGACCAGGAGCCCGCCCGCCCGTGAGCCGCCGCCACTCGCTGCGGACGCTGATACGAGGCGCGCTTCGGCCGCCGGGCAACGACTCGGCCTTCCTGCTCGACGTCCACCGCCGCGCGGTCCCCCAGGAGCGGATGGCGCGCTATGACGACGCGTACTCCGTCGATCTGGTGATCGTCGGCGCGGGCGCCGGCGGCGGAACCTTGGCGCAGCGGCTCGCGCGCCGCGGCTGGAAGATCGTGGTGCTCGAGGCCGGTCCGTTCTGGGATCCGGATGAGGACTGGGTGTCGGACGAGGCGGGGTCGCACCGGCTGTACTGGACCGAGGAGCGGATCATCGGCGGATCTGACCCGGTCGAGCTCGGCAAGAACAACTGCGGCCACGGCGTGGGCGGCTCGATGGTCCACTATGCCGGCTACTGTCCACGCTTCCATCCGTCGGACTTCGAGGTACGGACGCGCGACGGGGTGGGGGAGGACTGGCCGATCTCCTACGAGGATCTGAAGCCGCACTACGAGCGGCTCGAGCTCGAGCTGCCGGTCGCCGGCGACTACTGGCCGTGGGGCGATCCGCACCGCTACCCGCACACCGCCCACCCGATCGCCGGCGGCGCCGAGGTGGCCCGGGGCGGCGCCCGCAAGCTCGGCATCGAGATGCGCGTCGGTCCGGTCGGGATCACAAACGGCTCATTCGGCAACCGCCCGCACTGCATCTACCGCGGCTTCTGCCTGCAGGGCTGCAAGGTCAACGCGAAGGCGTCACCGCTCGTCACCCACATCCCCGATGCGATCGAGCACGGAGCGGAGATCCGAGCCGATTGCATGGCCGTCGACGTCGAGGTCGACGAGGCGAGTGGCCGGGTGACCGGCGTTCACTACGTGCGCGACGGCAACGAGCGTTTCCAGCGCGCCGACGCCGTCGCCGTCGCCGGCTATTCGATCGAGACACCGCGACTGCTGCTGAACTCGGTCAGCCGCCGGTTCCCGCGTGGCCTCGCCAACGGCAACGATCAGGTCGGCCGGTACGTGATGGTGCAGGGCGCGCCTCAGGTGGCCGGGCGATTCCGAGATGAGCTGCGTATGTACAAGGCGCCGCCCCCGGAGATCTCCTCCGAGCAGTTCTACGAGACCAACGAGCGGCGAGGGTTTCGCCCGCGGCTTCTCGATCCAGACGGTCGGGCCGCTCCCGATCGAGCACGCCATGCACGTCCTTGCGCACGGGCACTGGGGCAAGGCGCTCCGCGAGTACATGAGGGACTACAACCACTGGTACACGCTCGGGATCCTGTCCGAGCTGCTGCCGCTCGCGGACAACCGGGTGACGGTCGTCTCCGATGTCACCGACCGGAACGGGGTGCCGGTGGCGCGGATGGATTACTCGCAGTGCGAGAACGACCGCAAGAACATCGCGTTCGCCAAGCAGACGCTGCACAACATCTTCGAAGCCGGCGGCGCCGAGGACGTGCTGGTCACCGACCGGTACGCGCACCTCGTCGGCGGCTGCCGGATGGGCTCAGACCCCGAGCGCAGCGTCGTCGACGCCGATCACCGCGCGTGGGGCGTGCCGAACCTGTTCATCGCCGACGGAAGCGTGATGCCGACGCAGGGATCCGCGAACCCGGCTTTGACGATCATGGCGCTCGCCTCGCGGCTCGCCGAGCGCCTCAGCCTCAAGCGTGCCGGCGAGTCAGCAGCGCGGCCGCCGCGCCGCCGGCAACGGCCGCCGCGGCCAGCCCCGAGCCGAGCCGGTGCCGGCTGAGCCAGGCCTGCTCGCTGCGGCGGTGGGACTGGTCGGCGAAGATGCCCCGCGAGCCCTCGTCGTGGTCGTCGTCGACCGGGTTGAACAGGTTCGCGGCCGCCGCGCCGTCGAAGCGCTGATCGGTCTGCTGGCCGTCGACCGCGGTCTTGGCCAAATAGCGCTCGGCCAGTCCCGGCGCGACCTTGTTGCCGATGATCGTGTACACGGTGGGGGAGCCGACGTACAGCTCGCGGCGGCGGTGGTGCGCCGACCAGTAGACCGCCCGGGCGGCGACCTCGGGCTCGTAGATCGGCGGTACCGGCATCGGGTGGCGCGGCATCTTGCTCAGGCAGTGGTCGAACTGGGGCGTGTTCATCCCGGGCAGCTGGACCATCGTCACGTGTATGTTGCTCCCGCGGTGGCGGAGCTCGCACCGCAGCGACTCGAACATGCCCTTCATCGCGTGCTTGGCGCCGCAGTACGGCGCCTGGAGCGGGATCCCGCGGTAGGCCAGCGCCGACCCGACCTGGACGATCGTGCCGCGATCGCGGGGAAGCATCCGTGCCAGCGCGACCTTCGTGCCCCACACCGCTCCCAGGTAGGTGACGCGGGTGGCGCGCTCGTACTCGCGCGGCTCGATGTCGTCGAGGAACGAGAACACCGTCGTCATCGCGTTGTTGATCCAGACATCGATCGGGCCGAGTCGCTCCTCGATCGTGCGCGCGGCCGCCTCGACCGCGTCGAAGTCCGACACGTCGGCCTGGTAGGCGCACGGGATGCCGCCGAGGTCCGAGACATCGCGCGCCGCCGCGTCGAGGCCGGCACGTCCACGCGCGATCAGGCCGACGCCCGCGCCGTGCTTGGCGAACTCCCGGGCGACCGCGCGCCCGACGCCGCCGGAGGCCCCGGTGACGACGACTACCTCGCGTTCAGCCACTTCGCCACCTGGCTCAGATCGTCGACGAACATGTCCATCGCCTGCTCGCGGTCCTCGTCGTCGGCGCGGAGGATCGCCGACGGGTGCGTGGTCAGGGTGACCAGCTCGGCCAGGTCGGAATCGATCGGCCGTCCCCGATCGCGCCCGATCCGGATGTGCGAGCCGAGCAGGGCCTGCGCGGCGGTGGCGCCGAGGCAGACGAGCGCCTCGGGCTTGATCACCTCGAGCTCGGCCTCGAGCCACGGTAAGCACGCCGTCACCTGCCAGCGATCCGGCTTCTGATGGATCCTCCGCTTACCCCGAAGCTTGTAGCGGAAATGCTTGACCACGTTCGTGATGTAGACGTCGTCGCGGGTGATCCCGGCGCGCTCGAGGCCGTGCATCGAGCACTCTGCCGGCCGGCCCGACGAACGGATGACCTTCGATGTCCTCGCGGTCGCCGGGCTGCTCGCCGACGAGCATCAGGCTCGCCTCGTTGGCTCCTTCGCCCATCACCGCCTGCGTGGCGCCTTCCCAGAGGTCGCACGCGCGGCAATCGCCTACCGACTTGCGGAGGTTCGCGGACGAGGGGTGTTCGGGTACAGGAGCCGGCGGATAGTCGAGGCTCATTCACTACCGCCCCTACCCTCCCGATGAAGTCGGTACGCATCGGCTGCTCGGGCTGGATGTACGACGATTGGCGCGGGCGGCTCTACCCCGAGCGCACCCCCAAGCGCCGCTGGCTCGAGGTGTACGCCGGGCATTTCGACACCGTCGAGGTCAACTCGACCTTCTACCGGCTCGCGCGCCGCGACGCGGTCGCCGCCTGGGTGGAGCAGACGCCGGCGGGGTTCGTGTTCGCGGTCAAGGCGAGCCGGTACCTGACCCACGTAAAGCGGCTGCTCGACATCGGCGACGGGATCGAACGCTTCTACGAGCCGCTCGAGCCGATGCGCGACGCGGGCAAGCTCGGTCCCGTCCTGTGGCAGCTGCCCGAGAACTTCCACCGCGACGACGCGCGTCTGAACGGTTGGCTCGAGCTGCTTGAATCGGCCCCGCCCAGCCGTCACACGATCGAGTTCCGTCATCCGAGCTGGTTCGCTCCCGAGGTCTTCGACGCGTTTGCGCGCCAAGGATGTCGCGCTCACGATCGGCGATCATCCCGAGCGCCCGTTCCAGACGTATGACGCCACCGCCGATTGGCGCTTCATCCGATTTCACTACGGCTCGCGGGGCCGCGACGGCAACTACTCGCGCGTCCGAGATCGACACCTGGGCGCGCCGGATCGCGCAGTGGCGCCGGCGCGAGGACGTGTACGCGTACTTCAACAACGACTGGCGCGGATTCGCGCCGGCCAACGCCAAGCTGCTGCTGACCCGGTTCCGAGACGGCTAGACGACGGCGCGGTCGACGGGCCGGCCGAAGCGCTCGGCGAGCTCGTCCCGATCGAGGTCCTCGCGGTAGCGCTGATCCTCTCCCTCGTGGGAGAAGACGACGATCCGGTCGGCATCGAAGGTCTTGAGCGCATCCTCGATCGCGGTGTGAGGATCGGCCTCGCCCGTGTCGCCGGCGGCTGGAATCCCGGCATCGCCGAGCTCCTGGACGCTCTCTCGCCGCACCGCATCGGCCTTCGCAATCGCCTCGTCGGCGTCGGACATCCAGAACCTCAGCGCGCTCCGCGCGAACGCCGGCGCGACCACCATCACCTCGGCCTCGGCCGGGTCGGCGTCGGTTCCGAGCGCGTCGCGGAGCTGCCTGCCGGTGATCGGCTCGCTGGTGAGGACGAGAACTTTCATCATTCCGCGTCTACCCGCGGCTACTGCGAGGTAACCGAGGCCGTGCCCGGGGCTTCAAAGTTGCACGGCCGCCGCGCTGAGGACTAGCGTTCGCTCGGCAAAACCGACGGACGAGAGGTGGTCATGTCGATGGGCGCTTACTACGCACAGACGGGCAGGGAGACCGGTCCGCGCTCTGGGTTCTGGCGCCGGTTCGGCGCCGTCTTCATTGACGGGATCCTGCTCGCCATCGTCACCGGCATCCTCGTCGAGATCCTCAAGGGCGGCGGCTACGCGCTCGGCTTCCTCGTCGCGATCTCCTACTACACGTATTTCGAGGGTGGGCCGACAGGTCAGACGCTCGGCAAGCGGGCCCTCGGAATCAGGGTGATCGACTTCAACAGCGGCGGCAGCATCGGCTATGGCCGTGCCGCGATCCGCTACGTCACCAGCATCGTCTCCGCGCTGATCATCTACATCGGCTACCTGTGGATGCTGTGGGACCGGGAGAAGCAGTGCTGGCACGACAAGACCGCGAACTCGGTGGTCGTGCCCGAGTCCGCGTATCCGGTCAGCTAGCGCCCGGTCAGCTAACGCGCTGCCGGATCATGCGCGGTCGGCGAACCGCATGACCGCCTCGGTCATCTGACGCAGTCCCGCGAGCGACGTGACCGGATCCCCGGGAACCTCGAGCGCGTGGTCGGCGCCAGGTAACTCGACTAATTCGATGTCGCGCTCGCCCCGAAGCGCGGCCGGGCGCCAGGTGGGGTCGGCGCTACCTCCGACGAGCAGCGCCGGGCGCCGCGCGCGGGCCAGGCCGTCGATCACCGAAGGCTGGTTGAGGAGCGGGGTGAGCCACACAGCGGGAAGGTCGCGGTCGCTTATCTCGACAGCGAGCAGGCTGGCCAGCGACTTGCCGATCACCAGCACCCGCGACGGGCTGGCTGCCTCGATCGCCCGCTCGGCACACCACCGCTCCCACGTCAGTGGATCTTCGTGCTCGCCCGGCTCGCCCAACACCTCGAGTGCGCTCCACCCCCGCGCCATCGCGGCCTCGCGCGCGAACCAGAGAGCCGGCGCTCGCGTCGGATAGAACTGCCCCGGGAGGACCACGGCGACACGGTCGGCGTCGCCCTCGTGGCGGATCGCCCGGCACGGACCAAGGTCGATTCGCTCCATCCCCGCGGAGGCTAGTCGCTCGAGCCGCTAAAGACCGAAGGTCGGCGGCCAGCCTCACGGCGTCCACCTGTGGGACGGCCAGCCGTACGCACTGGTCTGGACCGGCAGCGGCACGGTCGAGTCCTGGTTGCGCGACTTCTCCCACGAGATCCTCGAGATGCTCGTCGACCCCGAGACCAAACGGTCCATGTACCACGATGGCGTCGGACAGATCGTCGAAGTGGCCGATCCGGTCGAGTGGGACGGGTACCGGCTGAACGGGGTGTTCGTCTCCGACTTCGTGCCGCCGCCTCGGTGAACCTGCGCGAGTTCGCGAGCGTCGCGGCGTACAGGACGGGCGCGGTGAGATACCGCCCTGCTGATAACGCGCCCGGCACGATTCGAACGTGCGACCTTTCGCTCCGGAGGCGAACGCTCTATCCCCTGAGCTACGGGCGCGTGGGATTCCGAGGACCATCTCGGGACAGATGGAGCTTACCTTGTGCATCGCCGTCATTTCGGACACGCACCTGCCGCGCGGCTCCCGGCGGCTGCCCGAGGCGTGCGTGCGGCGCCTCGAGGCGGCGGATCTGATCGTCCACGCCGGCGACCTGATGCGCATGGCGGTGCTGCGCGAGCTCGAGTCCTACGGTCCCGTGGTCGCGGTCCACGGCAACATCGATGACGCCGAAGTGCGCGAGGCGCTGCCGGCGGTGGCGTCGTTCGAAGCCGGCGGCCCGACGATCGGCGTCGTCCACGACGCCGGTCTGGCGAAGGGAAGGCTGGCGCGGCTCCGACGGCGGTTTCCAGATGCCGATGCGGTCGTCTTTGGCCATTCGCACATCCCGCTGCACGAACAGGCTTCGGACGGGTTTCAGATCTTCAACCCGGGCAGCCCGACCGAGCGCCGGCGCGCGCCGGCCCACACGATGGGAATCGCCACCGTCGCCGGCGGCAGGCTGACGTTCGAGCTCATCGTGGTCGGCTGACAGACTGGCCTGATGGACCTCTCGGTTTTCTTCGTCGGCACGGCCGGATCGATCCCGACCCCGCGGCGCGGATTGCCGGCGGTCCTCGTCCGCCGCGGCGGCGACCGGATCCTGTTCGACTGCGGCGAGGGGACGCAACGACAGCTCGTGCAGTCGGTCGGCCTGACCGAGCTGACCGAGGTGTTCCTGACCCACTTCCACGCCGACCACTGGCTCGGGCTCCCGGGGCTGCTCAAGACGTTCGACCTGCGCGCGCGCGAGCGGCCGCTCGCGATCCACGGACCTCCGGGCCTGCGCGAGCTGCTCACGCTCGCGCTGCGGGCCGCCGGCCGAGTCCGTTACGAGCTCGACCTGATCGAGCTCGCCCCAGGCGACCTGCTCGAGCGCGACGGCTACAAGATCGCGCCGGTCCCGGTCAACCATCGGGTCAGCAACGCGTTCGGGTACGTGCTCTACGAACACACTCGCCCGGGGGAGTTCGACCCGGACGCGGCCACCGCGCTCGGGGTCGTCCCCGGACCGGAGTTCGGGCGCCTGCAGCGCGGCGAGACGATCAGGAGCGTGCGCCCGGAGCAGGTTCTGGGGCCGCCCCGCGCGGGACGGAAGATCGTGATCTCCGGCGACACCTCGCCGAGCGAGACGCTCGCGGTCGCCAGCCACGAAGCCGACCTGCTGCTCCACGAGGCGACGTTCGCCGAGGACGAGCACGACCGCGCCGCCGAGACCGGTCACTCGACGGCCGCCCAGGCGGCGACGCTGGCGCGGGACGCGGGCGTGACGATGCTCGCGTTGACGCACTTCTCGACCCGCTATCCGGTCGGCGTCCTGCGTGACGAAGCGCGCGCGATCTTCCCCCGGACCGTGCTGCCACGCGACTTCGACTCGATCGAGATCCCGTTCCCGGAGCGTGGCGAGCCCGAGCTGATCAGGTGGGAGGACCGGCAGACCGCCGGCGATGAAGAGGCCGAGGCGATCGTGGACTCGGCCGGATGAGCACCGGCACGGTCGACGGGTTCGAGACGGCCCGGCTGGTGTTGGAGCGCCTGCGGCCCGAGCACGCGCCCGAGGAGCGCCGGCTGCTGCTCGATCCCCGGGTCGGCGCCACGCTGTGGTCCAGGCCGACGCCACCGACCGATGCCGAGATCATCGACGGCCTCGCCGCGAAGGCCGACCACTGGGATCGGCACGGCTTCGGCCTGTGGCTGCTCCGCGATCGGGAAACTGGCGTCGCGGTCGGCCGGGGCGGGCTTCAGTACACCTACACCGCCGGCCTTCACGACGTGGAGGCCGCGTGGGCGGTCGTTCCCGAGCGGTGGGGGCAGGGGCTCGCCACCGAGCTCGCGTTCGCGTGCCTCGAGGTTGGCTTCGGACAGCTCGGGCTGCGCCAGATCGTGGCCTTCACGCTCCCGGACAACGTGGCGTCGAGGCGGGTGATGGAGAAGGCCGGCTTCGTATACGAGCGGGACATCGTGCACGCGGGGCTCGCACACGTGCTGTACGTGCGGCTGGGGCCGGTCTAGGGGGAGTTGCCGCCGGCGGTGGTCGCGTGGTCCGGCCCTGTCGTGGGACGCGGGGTTAAACGGCGGGCACCAGAGGCCGGGCGCGGGTGGGTCGCCGGCGCGCACGGCGGCCCTTGCCCGGCCATGCAAAACGCGCCAGACGAGCCAACGCTGTAAGACGGTGGCGCAGGATGCGTGTGGGGCATGCGCGACGCGCCACGGTCACGGCTTGGCGCGTCCGATGTCGCGTTGTGCAGGTCGCCCGCGCACCTGGACGGTCGGTAGCTCGCAGCGCCGACTCGCATCCGCGGCCGCGGTCGCCAGCGTCGTGGCAGGGGTTCCGCCGCGGGATCGCCCGGTCCCGACCTCTCGTCGGGCGGCGGGGTTTAACGGCGGGTACCCGAGGGAGGGCGGTTGTTGGATGCGGGCGCGCGGCGCGCGACCCCGCCAGACCATGCAAAACCTGACAATCGAGGCGCGAAGCCGGGACCGTGTCAGATCTCGCATGCCCCACATGCCTGAGATGACGCGGTCCCGGTGGTCGGCGCCAAGTGTCAGGTTATGCAGGTCGCCGGTGGGCCCTGGTCCGCCGGCGAGCCAGCCGCACCCCCTCCAGGTGCCCGCCGTTAAAGCCGGTCGCCACCCGACCCCGCCGCGCGCCCGGGGCCCGGCCCCGGGGAACCAGCGCCGCCGGCGACGACCCCTCCGACGGCCACCGTCCGCCGAACCCCCTGTTACGCTCATTCGAGTCGGCCCCTTTAACCCGGTCCAGTGAGGCCAGGAAGGAGCGCGTAGAGATGGCAACGGTCGTGCTCGACCGCGATGACATGCGCCGCACGCTCGTGCGGATCGCACACGAGATTGTTGAGAAGAATCCGGACGGCGCCGTGGCGCTGGTCGGTATCCACCGCCGAGGCGCGGTGCTCGCGAAGCGTTTGCAGACGCTGACCAGCGAGTTACTCGAGCCGGCGGTCCCGCTCGGGGATGTCGACATCTCCTTCTACCGCGACGACCTCGCGACGCGCCCCGGCGCGCCCGTCGTCCATTCAACCCACTTGGACTTCCGGGTCGACCACAAAACGATCGTGATCGTCGACGACGTCCTCTACACCGGGCGCACCGTGCGCGCCGCGATCGACGTGGTCTTCGACTACGGCAGGCCGGCGCGCGTCCAGCTCGCCGTACTGATCGACCGCGGTCACCGCGAGCTGCCGATCCGGCCCGACTACGTGGGCAAGAACATCCCGACCTCGCAGGAGGAGCGGGTGTACGTGTGCGTCGACGAGGTCGACGGCGAGGACGAAGTGAAGATCGGACCAGCCCCTGAACCAATCCGACTTATCACCCGCCCACCCACCCCCATCCGACTCATCACCCGCCCACCCACCCCCATCCGACTTATCACCCGCCCACCCACCCCCATCCGACTCATCACCCGCCCACCCACCCCCATCCGACTCATCACCCGCCCACCCACCCCCATCCGACTCGTCACCCGCCCACCCACCCCCATCCACCAAGGCGGCGGCATGAATCGAATCGGACGGCATCTGCTCTCGATCGACGATCTCGATCGCTCCTCGATCGAGCGGATCCTCGACCGCGCCGAGTCCTTCGACGAGGTCTCCGGCCGTGAGATCAAGAAGGTCCCGGCGCTGCGCGGCCGCACGATCGTGAACCTCTTCTACGAGTCCAGCACCCGCACCAGCTCGAGCTTCGAGCTCGCGGCCAAGCGGCTGAGCGCCGACGTCGTCTCGATCCGCTCGCAGGGGTCGGCGGTCGACAAGGGCGAGTCGCTCAAGGACACCGTGCAGACGCTGTCGGCGTACGACCCCGCGGCGATCGTGATCCGTTCGCCCCACGCCGGCGCGGCCGGCCTCGTGGCGCGGTGGACCCCCGCGGCGGTCATCAACGCCGGCGACGGCAAGCGCGAGCACCCGACCCAGGCGCTCCTCGACGTGTTCACCCTACGGCGGAAGCTCGGTTCGCTCGACGGCGCCAACATCTGGATCGTCGGCGATGTACTCCACTCGCGGGTCGCGCGCTCGGACATTCTCGCGTTCACGCAGATGGGTGCGACCGTCACCGTGTGCGGACCGCCGACGCTGATCCCGCGTGAGATCGAGGCGCTCGGCTGCGAGACCGCCACCACGCTGGACAACCTCCACGACGCCGACGTCGTCTACGTCCTGCGGATGCAGCACGAGCGGATGCGCGACTCCTTCGTGCCGTCGCTCCGCGAGTACGCCGACCGCTACCAGATCACCACCGAGCGACTGCACCCTGGGCAGCTGCTGATGCATCCCGGGCCGGTCAACCGGGGCGTCGAGCTGTCCGGCGAGGCGATCGATTCGCCGCAGGCGCTGATCGGAGCGCAGGTGAGAGCCGGGGTGGCGGTGAGGATGGCGGTGCTGTACGAGTTACTCGTCGGAGCCCCGAGCCTGGCGGCGGTGGCGTGATGAGCGAGCACGGCATGGGCGGGAGCCACCCGCAAACCACCCGCCTCTTCCACCGCGCCGGCGAGCCGGCCGAGCTGCTGATTGCCGGCGCCCACGTGCTCGATCCGCGCACAAACCTCGACGAACCTCACGACATCCTCATCAGGAACGGACAGATCGCCGAGCTCGGCGAGCCGGGGTCGCTCTCGGGGGTGGGTGGGTCATCAGAAATCGACACGCTCGACGCCGAGGGCATTCATGCCTTCCCCGGATTCGTCGATCCGCACGTGCACCTCCGCACGCCCGGCCAGGAGTACAAGGAGGATCTCGAGACCGGCACGGCCGCAGCGGCGGCCGGCGGGTTCTGCGCGGTGATCGCGATGCCGAACACCGACCCCGTCGTCGACGACGCCTCCGTCCTGAGAGCACTCGCGGAGTCGGCAACCAGGCAGGCAAAAATTCCCGTCGGGTTCCTGGCGGCGATCACGAGAAACCTCAAGGGCGGGGAGCTGACCGAGATGGCCGAGCTTCGCGATGCCGGCGCGCTCGGGTTCACCGACGACGGCAAACCGGTCGTGCACGCGGGGACGCTGCGCAAGGCGCTCCAGTACCAGCGACTGTGCGGCGGGGTGGTCGCGCTCCACGAGGAGGACCCGGGGCTATCGGGCGAGGGCGCGATGCACGAGGGCGCGGTGTCGGCGCGGCTCGGCATCGCCGGAATCCCGTCGCTCGCCGAGTCGACGATGGTCGCGCGGGATGCGGCGCTCGCCGCCTACGAGGACGCGCGCGTCCACTTCCAGCACCTCTCATGCGTCGAATCCGTCGACGCGCTCGAGCAGGCCAAGGGCAAAGGGATCCGGGTCAGTGCCGAGGTCTGCCCGCACCACTTGACGCTCACCGACGACATGGTCCGCACCCTCGACAGCCGCTTCAAGATGAACCCGCCGCTGCGCTCCGAACGCGATCGCCGGGCGCTCGTCGGCGCTCTGCGGAGCGGCCTGATCGACTGCGTCGCCACCGATCACGCGCCGCACGCCAGCCACGAGAAGGAGGTGCCGTTCGAGGAGGCGCCGATGGGGACCACCGGCCTCGAGACCGCGTTCGCCGCGCTGTACACGGAGCTCGTCCTTCCGGGCGAGCTCGAGCTCGAGATCATCGTCCACCGCCTGACCGAGGGCGCGGCGCTCTACGGGCTGCCGGTTCCGCGGATCGAGCCCGGTCATCCCGCCAACCTGTGCCTGGTCGACCTCGACGCCCGCTTCGACGTCGGCGCGAACGGTTACCACAGCCGCTCGGACAACTGCTGCTTCCACGGCCGGATGCTCCAGGGCAAGGTGCTGCTGACGCTCGCGGCGGGCGCGGTGGCGTTCAGGGAGCGGATGCGCGCGCACGCCCCGGCGGTTTCGTGACGTCCGCCACCGCCTACGTCCTGCTCGAGGACGGGACCCGCTTCGACGGGCTCGCGTGCGCCGCGCCAGGTCACGCGGTCGGCGAGATCGTGTTCACGACCTCGATGTCCGGCTACCAGGAGGCGATGACCGACCCGAGCTACGCCGGCCAGCTGATCACGTTCACCTACCCGCAGATCGGCAACTACGGGACCTCGGCGGAGGCGATGGAGTCAGACCGCGTGCACGCGCGTGCCGCGATCATGCGCGCCGCGGTCAACCACACCGACGTCCCCGGGGCGGGGTGGCTCACGTGGCTGACCGAACACGGCATCCCCGCGATCACCGACGTCGACACGCGTGCGCTCGTCCGGCACATCCGCGATCGGGGGGCGATGCGCGGCGGAGTGTTCCCAGCGGCGCTCGCCGAGCCCCAAGCGCGCGATCTGATCGAACAGGAGCCGGACATGGCCGGGCGCGACCTGGTGCGCGACGTGACGCCGACGCAGCGAATCGTGGTCGGCGGCGAAAACGACGGGCCGCGGATCGCGATGATCGATACCGGCGTCAAGAGCTCGATCGTCCGAAACCTCACCGAGCGCGGCACCACCGTCGAGCTTCACCCGTGCACGGCGACCCCGGACGATCTGCTGACGAACGACCCCGACGCGATCTTCCTGGCCAACGGCCCCGGCGACCCGGCATCGCTCGACTACGTCGTCCAAACCGTCAAGCAGCTAATCGGCAAGCGCCCCGTCTATGGGATCTGCCTCGGCCACCAGCTGCTGTGCCGCGCGGTCGGCCTCCACACCTACAAGCTGCCGTTCGGCCACCACGGCGCCAATCACCCGGTCAAGGACCTGACCACCGGAGTGGTCGAGATCACGAGCCAGAACCACGGCTTCGCGGTCCTCGGGCCGAACGGAGCCAAGACGATCGATCGCGACGAGGCGGTGCGATGGGAGACGGACTTCGGCGCCGCCGAGCTCACGCACATCAACCTGTACGACCGCACCGTCGAGGGGCTCGCGCTCAAGGACGTCCAGGGTGCCACGGTCCAGTACCACCCCGAGGCCGGGCCTGGGCCGAACGATGCCCTCCACCTGTTCGACCGATTCGTAAACGAAATCGGTTCCCACCCGTCCACCCCCCGCGGCCATGCCGCGTAGGGACGATCTCCACAAGATCCTCCTGATCGGCTCGGGGCCGATCGTGATCGGCCAGGCCGCCGAGTTCGACTACTCCGGCACCCAGGCCTGCCGGGTGCTGATGGACGAGGGTTACGAGGTCGTCCTCGTCAACTCCAACCCGGCGACGATCATGACCGACCCGGAGGTCGCGACGACCACCTACATCGAGCCACTGCTCGCCGGCCCGGTGCGGCAGGTGATCGAGCGCGAGCGTCCCGACGCGCTGCTGCCGACGCTCGGCGGCCAGACCGCGCTCAACCTGGCCAAGACGCTGCACGAGGACGGGACGCTCGAGCGCCACGACGTCGAGCTGATCGGCGCCGACTACGACGCGATCGAACGCGCCGAGGACCGGGAGATCTTCCGCGACACGATGACCGCAGCCGGGCTGCGCGTGCCCCGAAGCGCGATCGCCCACAGCCTCGACGAGGCGCGCGACGCGATCGCGCAAATAGGTCTGCCGTTCATCGTTCGGCCTGCGTTCACGCTCGGGGGCAAGGGCGGCGGCGTGGTCAGGACCGAGGATGACCTCACGCGCGTGGTGGGGCGGGGGCTGAAGGCCTCGCCGATCTCGCAGGTCTTGCTCGAGGAGTCCGTGCTCGGGTGGGGCGAGTTCGAGCTCGAGGTGATGCGCGACCGGGCGGACAACGTCGTGATCGTCTGCTCGATCGAGAACCTCGACCCGATGGGCGTGCACACCGGCGACAGCGTGTGCGTCGCCCCGCAGCAGACGCTCACCGACAAGCAGTACCAAAAGCTGCGCGACCAGGCGATCGCCGCGATCCGCGCGGTCGGCGTCGAGACCGGCGGGTCCAACGTTCAGTTCGCGGTCAACCGCGCCACCGACGAGATCGTGGTGATCGAGATGAACCCGCGCGTGTCGCGCTCGAGCGCTCTGGCCAGCAAGGCCACGGGCTTTCCGATCGCGAAGATCGCCGCGCGCCTCGCCGTCGGCTACACGCTGCAAGAGATTCCGAACGACATCACGAAGGCAACCCCGGCCAGCTTTGAGCCCTCGGTGGATTACTGCGTGATCAAATGGCCGAGGTTCGCGTTCGAGAAGTTCCCGGGCGCCGAGGCCGACCTCACCACCCACATGAAGTCCGTCGGCGAGGCGATGGCGATCGGGCGGACGTTCAAGCAGGCGTTCGCCAAGGCGCTGCGCTCTCGCGAGCTCGACTCAACGCTCCGCCACCCAGCGGACGACGACGCTCTACTCGGCGCGCTCGCGCAACCCGGAGCCGAGCGGTTCGACCACCTGCTGGAGGCGCTCCGGCGCGGCATCGCCAGGGAGGAGATCCACGAGCGCACGAGCATCGACCCATGGTTCCTGCGCGAGCTGACCGAGCTCGTCGCCGATCCGAACGCGACTGACTCGGATCCCATCCACCCATACGTCCGCACGTACAAGTCGGTCGATACGTGCGCGGCCGAGTTCGCCGCCCGCACCCCGTACTACTACTCGGCATGGGAGCGAACACATGCCTCCGAGGTGGACCGCGGCGAGCGCCCGAGCGTCGTGATCCTCGGCTCGGGGCCGAACCGGATCGGCCAAGGGATCGAGTTCGACTACTGCTGCGTCCACGCCGCCGAGACCGTCCGCGACCAGGGTCGCGACGCGGTCATGATCAACTGCAACCCCGAGACGGTCTCGACCGACTACGACACCTCCGACCGCCTGTACTTCGAGCCGCTCACGCTCGAGGACGTCCTCGCGGTCTGCGACGTCGAACAACCGGCCGGGGTGATCGTCCAGTTCGGCGGCCAGACCCCGCTCAAGCTCGCCGCCGGCCTCAAGCGCGCCGGCGTTCCGATCCTGGGCACGAGCGTCGAGGCGATCGACCTCGCCGAGGATCGCTCGCGATTCGGGCCCCTCCTCGACGAGCTGGGCTACAAGGCGCCCCCGTACGCGACCGCGACCTCCGCCGACGACGCCCTCGACAAGGCGCGCGACGTCGGGTTCCCGCTGCTGGTCCGCCCGAGCTACGTGCTCGGCGGTCGCGCGATGGAGATCGTCTACAGCATCGACGGCCTCGCCGACTACCTCAACCGCGTCGCGCCAGGGGCGGGCGGGACCGGATCATCGATCTACCTCGACCGGTTCCTCGAGGACTCGATCGAGGTCGACGTCGACGCCCTGTGCGACGGGACCGACATATGGATCGCCGGGATCATGCAGCACGTCGAGGAGGCGGGGATCCACTCGGGCGACTCCGCGTGCGTCCTGCCGCCGCACACGCTCGGCAGCGAGATGCTCGGCCAGATCCGCGCGCAGACCGAGGGGATCGCGCGAGCGCTCGAGGTGGTCGGGCTGCTCAACGTCCAGTTCGCGATCCGCGAGGACGTTCTGTACGTGATCGAGGCCAATCCGCGGGCGTCCCGGACGGTGCCGTTCGTGTCCAAAGCGATCGGGTTGCCGGTCGCCAAGCTCGCGAGCCGGGTATTGCTCGGCGAGCGGTTGGCCGACCTCGACCTGCCGCCGGACACGACCAACGGCCACGTCTGCGTCAAGGAGGTCGTGCTCCCATTCGACCGGTTCGCCGGTGCGGATTCGCTGCTTGGCCCCGAGATGCGCTCGACCGGCGAGGTTATGGGGATAGCGCGCGACTTCCCGACCGCGTTCGCCAAGGCGCAGGCGGCCGCCGGCGCCCAGCTCCCGACTGGCGGCCGGGCGTTCATCACGGTGGCCGACGGCGACAAGCCGGCCGCGACCGGCGTGGCCTCGATCCTGCACGACCTCGGCTTCGAGATCGTCGCCACCCGAGGCACCGCCCAGGCGATCCGCAAGATGGGCATCCCCGCCGAGACCATCAACAAGATCGGCGAGGGCTCACCGCACGTGGTCGACTGGATCGACCGTGGCGAGGTCGATCTCGTGATCAACACGCCCGTCGGCACCGGTGCGCGCGCCGACGGTTGGGAGATCCGGGCGGCCGCGATCGCCCGGGGAATCCCATGCGTCACGACGATGACCGGGGGAATGGCGGCTGCCCGGGCGATCGCGGCCGGGCGGCGCGGCGAGCCCGAGGTGCTCTCCCTGCAGGAGATCCACGCCTGGACGAGCGAGGTGTCGTGACGTGACGGCACCGTTCGGTCGCCGCGCCACAACCGTGACGTCGCGCGAGGAGCACGGCGTCTACGTCGTGACCCGATGCCGCGACATCGTCGGGCCGCGCCCGAAAGCCGGACAGTTCTACATGCTGACCGCGGCCGAGCGGTGGGGCGGGGGACAGGGCGAGCGGCCGTTCCTCCCGCGCGCATTCAGCGTCCTGCGTGCCGCGGTAGGCGAGCTCCATTTCCTGATCGAGGACGTCGGGCCCGGGACGAGGCGGCTGTGCGAGCTCCGCCCCGGCGATGACCTGCTGCTGGTGGGTCCGCTGGGGAACGGCTTCGCGCCCCCGCGCGAGGGTCGCGCGCCGCTACTCGTCGGCGGCGGTGTCGGCATCGCGCCGCTCGCGATCTGGCAGGACGAGCTCGGGGGGGAGGCGACCACGCTGCTGGGCTTTCGCGACGCCGCCCACGCCGCCGGCGGCGCGCTGCTAGCCAACGCGACCGTGTCCACCGACGACGGAAGCGTCGGCCACGACGGCCTCGTCACCGACCTGCTCGCGGACGAGCTCGAAGCCCGCGCCGACGACGTCGAGGTGTATGCATGTGGCCCGCCGGCGATGCTCGAGGCGGTCAGGGAGCTGTGCCGCGACCACGTGGTCCCGGCTCAGCTCGCGCTCGAGTCCGGCATGGCGTGCGGCTTCGGCGCCTGTTTTGGGTGCGTGGTGCCGACCGTCGACGGCTACATCAGGCTGTGCGTCGACGGGCCCGTCCTCGACGCGGCCAAGCTCGAAACCGCGCTCGTCGCCGGAGCGGAGCATTGAGCGTCGACTTCTGCGGGCTCGAGCTGGCCCACCCGATCATCAACGGGTCCGGGACGTTCGACGCGATCGCCGCCCGTCGCGCGTTCGGGGACGAGCTGCTCGAGCGGTTCCCGTTCTCGGCGTTCGTCTCAAAGACGGTGACGCTCGAGCCGCGTCAGGGCAACCCGCCGCCACGGCTGTGGGAGGTCGCCGGCGGCCTGATGAACTCGATCGGCCTGCCCAACAAGGGCCTCGACGGCTACCTCGAGCACGATCTCCCGAGCCTCGCGGCGCTCCGGGTACCGCTGATCGTCAACGTGATGGGGTTCAGCCGCGAGGAGGTCGCGCAGCTGGTCGAGGCGTTCGCCGAGCGGCCGGACGTGAGCGCGCTCGAGCTGAACGTGTCGTGCCCGAACGTCGAGACGGGGCTCGTGATGGGCGCCGACCCCGACGAGATAGCGAGGCTGGTCAACCGGGTCAGACCTCTGACCGGCAAGCCGCTGATCGTCAAACTCACCCCCAACGCCAGCGACGTTGCGGCAGTCGCCACGGCCGCGCAGGATGCCGGCGCCGACGCGCTGTCGCTGATCAACACCCTGCGCGGGATGGCGCTCGACCCCCGGACCGGCAAGCCTTGGCTCGGCGGGGTCACCGGGGGCGTGTCCGGACCGGCGGTGCGCGCGATCGCGCTTGCCCAGGTGCACGCCGTCGCGGAGGCCGTCGAGATTCCGATCGTCGGCATGGGCGGCGTCCAGAGCGGGCGCGACGCCCGAGATCTGATCGAGGCCGGCGCGACCCTCGTGGCCGTCGGCACCGAGAGTTTCCGCGACCCGGCCGCGGGTATCCGGATCGCCTCGGAGCTCTCGGAACTTCTCGCAAATACCGCCGTGTAGGAGCGCCCGGTGAGGGTATCGGCGTCGGCTGCGACCGCGCGTTGTTCGCAGTGTGAACATTTTGGGTCCCGCCGAAAAACCCCCTGCAAACTTAGGGTATTGCCGAAACCATCCTCGACAATGCTCTAGCTCAGCTTGAGGTCGAGTCGAATATGGGCGATTTGGCTTGATCGCCCTGCGCCAAGATGTATAGTCGCCGCCCATGCCGCCGGTCAGCGAATCGCTCTCCAAGCCCACAGCAGCGCCGGAGCGTTCTCTCGTGCAACGTATGGAGGCGCTTCAGCGCGCCAACGACATCCGTACCCGCCGCGCTCAGCTCAAGCGCGATCTGAAGGCGGGCCGCCAGCCGATCGACAGGCTCCTCCTCGAGCCGCCGGATTACCTGGCTACTGCCAAGGTGTTCGACCTTCTGCTCGCCGTGCCCAAGTACGGCCGCGTGAAGGTGAACAAGATCCTGGGCCAGTGCAAGATCTCGCCGAGCAAGACCGTCGGCGGTCTGTCCGAGCGCCAGCGGGGAGAGCTGGTCGCGCTCATGCGGCGACGCTGACCGGTGCCCCGGCACTGACCACCGTCGCCGCTGACCGCCGACCGACCCGTGGGGAGCGCTCCCAAGGTCTTCGTGATCACCGGGCCCTCCGGCGTCGGCAAGGGAACGTTAATCCGCGGCCTGCTCGAGCGGATGCCCGAGCTCGAGTTGTCGGTTTCGGCGACCACCCGCGCCCCGCGACCCGGGGAGCAGGACCGCGTCGATTATCACTTCCTCACTCCCGAGCAATTCGAGGCGCGGGTTTCCGCGGGCGATTTCGTCGAGCACGCCAACTACTCCGGCAACCGCTACGGGACGCTCCGCTCCGACCTCGAGCACCGGCTCGCCCAGGGCGCCGGCGTCGTACTCGAGATCGAGGTCCAGGGGGCTCGCCAGGTGCGGAGCGCGATCCCCGAAGCCGTCGCGGTGTTCATCGCCCCGCCGTCAGAGAGCGCGCTGCGGGCCCGGCTGGTCGGGAGGGGCACCGACAGCCCCGAGCAGGTCGATCAGCGCCTACGCACCGCCGAGCGGGAGCTCGAGGCCCAGCCCGAGTTCGCTCACGTGGTCGTCAACGACCGGCTCGAGCAAGCCACGGATGAGCTCGTGTCGATCGTCCGGGCGGCGATGGACCCGTAGTCGCACGCGCCCCGTAATGCCCGCAAAGCCAGCGGAAGCTGCGGCCCGGGCTGGGTCCCCCCGCTAACCTGTGCCCAACACACTTCTGGGAAGGACGGACCACCTTGATCTCACCCCGTATCGACAAGCTGCTCGAGCATGTCGACTCCGATTACGCGAGCGTGATCGTCGCCGCCAAGCGCGCACGCCAGATCAACTCCTACTACCACAACCTGGGCGAGGGCACGTTCGACGAATTCCCGCCTCCGATGGTCGAGACGCGGTCGAAGAACTACCTCACGATCGCGCTCGAAGAGGTCGCCCAGGGCAAGCTCAAGTACCACTACCGGTGAGGTCGGGCGGAGCCTGACCCCAAATGGCGCGGTTGCTCCTCGGCGTGAGTGGCGGGATCGCGGCCTATAAGGCGCTCGAGGCGGCGCGGCTCGCGGTGAAGCGCGGTCACGCCGTGCGGGTGATTCAAACGCCGGCGAGCGAGCAGTTCGTCGGCCGCGCGTCGTTCGAGGGGCTCACCGGGGCGCCCGTCCTTACGAGCGAGTTCGAGCCCGACCCCGCGCGCGGCTCGTTTCCCGGCGAGGCGCTGCCCGAACGGGCGCCGATCAGCCATCTCGCGCTGGTGGATCGCGCCGACGTGTACCTGATCGCGCCGGCCACCGCAAACACCCTGGCCAAGCTCGCCCACGGCCACGCTGAGGACCTTGTGAGTACCGCGGCGCTCGCCGCGGCCTGCCCGGTCGCGGTCGCGCCCGCGATGAACAACCGGATGTACATGAGCCCGGCCACCCAGGCCAATGTCGAACTGCTTCGCTCGCGCGGCGTCACCGTCATCCCGCCGGGCGAGGGCGCACTCGCGTCGCACGGCGAACACGGGATCGGACGGCTGGCCGAGCCGGCCGAGCTGCTCGAGGCGTGCGAGTCGCTCCTGACCGCGCCCTCGCTCAAGGGGCTCCGCGTGTTGGTCACGGCCGGGGGGACGCGCGAGCCGATCGACAGCGTCCGCTATATCGGCAACCGGTCCTCGGGGCGGATGGGGTTCGCGCTGGCGCGCGAGGCTGCGCGCCGGGGCGCCGAGGTGACGGTGGTCGCCGCGAACGTCGCGCTCGCGCCGCCGCCCGGGGCTCGTGTGATCCCGGTTCGCACCGCGGCCGAGCTGGACGTTGCGTGCCGGAGCGAACTGGCCGGATGCGACGTGCTGCTGATGAGCGCCGCCGTCGCCGACTTCCGCCCCGCGGGCCCAGTCGACCGCAAGCTCAAGAAGGAGGACGGAGTCCCCCAAATCGAGCTCGAGCCGACCGCGGACGTGTTGAGCGCGCTGGCCGACCTGCGACGCGAGGATCAGACGCTCGTCGGGTTCGCCGCCGAGCACGGTGAGGGCGCGGTTGAGCGCGGGCGCGGCAAGCTCGAGCGCAAGCGACTCGACGCGGTCGTGGTCAACGACATCGCCGGCGCGGGCATCGGTTTCGAGTCCGGGGAGAACGAAGTTACGATCGTGACGGCAGACGGGGCAGCGCGGCACGTGCCGCGGGCCAGGAAGGAACGGATCGCTCAGGCGGTCCTTGACGAAGTGGAGCGAATCCGACGACTGTCGGCGGCGCCTGACGGCGGCGCCTTACGTACGACCGGGGGTGGGACGGATGGAGCCCGAGCAGACACCCGTAGCCCCGCACGAGTGTGAGGCATACGCCGCGTTGGCGCGGCGACTCGCGGGCAACATCGCGAATGCGGTGCAGGTTCGCACCGAGACGCTGACGCACCTGACGATGGCCCTATTCGCCGAGGGCCACGTATTGATCGAGGACTACCCCGGCGTCGGCAAGACCGCGCTCGCGAGGGCGCTGGCGCGGTCGATCGACTGCCAGTTCGCGCGCGTGCAATGCACGTCGGACCTGCTGCCCGCCGACGTCGTCGGGACGAACGTCTACGACCAGCGCGAATCGCGCTTCGAGTTCCGCCCCGGGCCGGTGTTCGCGAACGTCGTGCTGGTCGACGAGATCAACCGCGCGTCGCCGAAGACCCAGTCGGGGTTGCTCGAATGCATGCAGGAGCGGCGCGTGACCGTCGACGTTCACACCCACGAGCTCGCGCGCCCGTTTCTCGTGCTCGCCACCCAGAACCCGATCGAATACGAGGGCACGTACCCGTTGCCCGAGGCTCAGGTCGACCGGTTCATGATCCGGATCTCGCTCGGCTACCCGTCGCGCGGCGCCGAGGCCGGGATGCTCGCCGACCACGAGGCCGGAGACCGCGTGCTGACGCTGTCACCGGTGGCGACCGCGGCCGAGGTGCTGGCCGCCCAGGACGCGGCCAAGCGCGTCCGCGCGTCCGAGCCGCTGCGCGACTACATCGTGCGCGTCCTGTGGCGCACCCGCGAGGACCCCCGCGTCGACCTCGGCGCGAGCCCCCGCGCCGGCTTGCTCCTGCTGCGCGCGGCCAAGGCGTACGCGATGATGCAGGGCCGCGACCACGCGCTGCCCGATGACGTCCAGGCCCTCGCCCAGACCGTCCTGTCGCACCGGCTCGTGCTCGCCCCGGAGTCCGGGAGACGAGCGGCAGCCGACGTGGTGAGCGATGCCGTCTCCTCGGTGAGAGCGTTGTGATCGCCGCGCGCGTGTCCGCCCCTGCCCTAGCCCAGGAGGAGCGTCTGCGGTGAGACGGGCGGCGGCGGTCGTGGTCGCCGGGTTCGCGCTGATCCTGGTCGCGCTGCTGTTCGACGCCTCTCCGCTGTTCGTCCCCGGGGTCGCGATCATCCTGCTCGGGGTCGCCGCACCCGCCTGGGTCGCCGTTGCCGCCCAGGGCGCGACGATCGAGCGCACGCTCGAATCCACGCGGGTCATCGAGGACGAGCCGATCGAGGCGACGATCGAGGTCAGGCGCGGGCCGTGGGGCCTGCCCGGCGCCGCGGTGCTGGATCCGCTCGCCGGCGAGCCGGTGTCGATCCGCTCGCCGATGTCGATCATCTCGGGGGCCAACACCGCCAGCGTGCGGATCGTGGCCTCGTTCCCGCGACGGGGGATCCGGCGAATCGAGCCGCCGACGCTGGTCGTCTCGGACGCGCTCGAGCTCGCCCGCGTCGTGTGCGAGAGTCCGTCGCCGGCGCAGGAGCTGCTCGTGCTGCCGCGCACCGAGCGGGTCAGATGGGTCCCGGGAGCGGGGGAGAAATGGCGCCGCGCCACCGGAGCCGCTTCGCTCGAACCGTTCGGCGCCACCGAGGTCGACGGCCTGCGACCCTACCGTCAGGGTACGCCGGCGTCCCGGATCCACTGGCCGGCGCTCGCGCGCGGGGCCGGATTGCTCGAGCGACGGCTGCGCGCCGACACCGAGACCCGCCCGCTCGTGGTGGTCGATGCTCGCTGTGACGGACCGCCGGAGCATCTCGACGCGGCGGTCAGGGCCGCCGCTTCGCTCGTGCTCGAGCTCGGCACCCGCGCGGGCTGCGGCCTGCTGCTTCCGGGGGAGTTCCGCCCGCTCGAGATCGAGCCGGACCTGATCGCCTGGCCGATCGCGCACGCCAGGCTCGCGCTGGTCGAGGGCGGCCCCGAGACGAGGGCCCCGGGGCTCGCCCCCGGGGCGCGGTCCGCCCAGGTCGTGTACGTCGCGGCGAGGGCACAGGCGCGCCTGCCCGCCGGATTGGCGGGTGCCGGCGTCAGGGCCGCCATTCTGGTGGTCCCGAAGGCGGTGGCGACACAGCCTCGTAACGATGCCAGCTTCGAGGTGGCCGGTTGCCTCGGGTTCGTCGTCGGGGCCGGCCGCCGCGTGAGGGAGCGGGCGGCGTGAGCACGAACACTCAGGTCGCGGTGCTGGCGCCGCTCCGCAAGGACGCTGGACCGCGTCACCGCGGGGTCGTCCGGGCGAACGACCGGCCGGTGATCAGGCTCGTGTCCTTCGCCGCGCTCGGCCTCTATGCCGTGGTGCGCTGGGGGACGATGATGGACCCGGCGCCGACCTGGCGGCTGCTCGGACTGCTCGCGGTGGCGGTCGCCCTCGCCGGCCTAGCGCCGGTGCTAACGGAGCGGGAGCGCAGGGTCGCGGCCGCTCAGGGCCGAGCCGAGACGCTCACCGTCGTCGGCGGGCCGCTGGCGCTGATCGCGATCCTGGCCGCGTTCCCGATCGCCGGGGTGCCGCTCGAGTGGGTGACACATCTGCGCGTCTCCGTGACCGCCAACGGAATCGGCCAGGGACTGTCCGTGCTGCCCGGAATCCTCGTGCCGTACGCCGGAATCAACGAGTGGGTCAGGACGGTGATCCTGCTCGGCGCGGCGATCCTCCTGCTCGACGCCGCGCTGCTGCTCGCGTTCGCGCCGCCCGCTCTGGGCGACGTCCGCCGGGCGGGCGCAGCGCTTCCCCTGATCGCGCTCGTGGTGGTGCCGGCGACGCTCGTCCACCCGAAGTTCGCGTACCTGCAGGGCCTGCTGCTGTTCGGGTTGCTGGCGTTCTTCATGTGGGGCGAGCGAGTGCCGTCCGATCGGCGCGGTGGGGTGCTGCTCGCCTGCGCGTTGACGGGCGCGATCGCGATCGCGGTCGCCCCTGCGCTCGATCAGCACTCGCCCTGGATCAACTACGAGGCGCTGACCCGTGGCTTCACCCCCTCGAAGGTGGACCGGTTCGACTGGACGCAAAGGTATGGGCCGTTGATCTGGCCGCGTACCGGCGACACGGTGCTCGAAGTCCAGGCCTCTCCGAAGGCGTTCGGAGGCGAGTATTGGAAGGCGGAGAACCTCGACACGTTCGACGGCGTCGGCTGGGCGGCGGGCGGGGTCAGCACCGGGGGCGGACTCGAGGGGGTCAGCGCCCGCACGCTCGATCGCTACACCCAGAACCTCACGGTCACGATCGGCAAGATGAAGACCACCCAGGTGGTCGCCGCCGGATACGCGGGGACCGCGCCGGCCCATCTGACGACCCTGGCTCAGCCTGGAGACAGCGACGGGACGTGGGCGACCGCGACTCCGCTGGGTCCCGGTGACATGTACACGGTGTCGGTCTACGCCCCGCACCCGAGCGCCGCGCTGCTCCGTACCGCGGGCACGAGCTACCCGGTGGACATCGCGCAGGCGGATCTCGCGGTGACGCTGCCCCAGAACCCACCCTCGGACGGCGTCGTCCCGCAGTCGGTCCTGTTCCCGACCTTCGGCAGCCAGGGCACGCCGCAGGAGCAGACCGATCCGACGAGCTTCACCGGCACCTCCGCGATCCGCAGCTCACCGTACTGGCAGGTGTACACGCTGGCCCAGTCGCTCGCGCGCAAGGCCAAGACGCCGTACGCGTTCGTGAGGAGCGTGATGAGCTACCTCTCGCCCGCCAACGGCTTCAGCTACAACGAGTCCCCGCCGCCCACCGCCGATCCGCTGGTCACGTTCCTGCTGCTGAACAAGCTCGGCTACTGCCAGCAGTTCGCCGGCGCGATGGCGCTGCTGCTCCGGATGGGCGGGGTCCCGGCGCGCGTCGCGACCGGGTTCACCACGGGCACTTACGACCAGGCCACCAAGCGCTGGATCGTGACCGACGTCGACGCGCACGCGTGGGTCGAGGCCTGGTTCCCGCACTACGGCTGGGTCACGTTTGACCCAACGCCGCCGGCGGCTCCGGCGCGCGGCGGCAGTCCTCCGATCTCGTCGATCGGGTCGCTCAACAGCTCGGGCGCGCTGGTGCACCCGAAGGGGCACTTGGATTCCGCGGGGGGCACCGTGGGCGGCGGCACCAGGACGACAGGCTCCGGCTCGTCGAGCGTGTTCCTCCCGGTGACGCTCGGCGTGCTGGCCGTCCTGTTCGGTGGCGCGTTCGTGGCCTGGCGCCGCACCGCACAGCTCGATCCCGAAGGGCTGCTGGCCGAGCTCGAGCGCGCGCTCGCGCGCAGCGGGCGGCCGGTCACCGACGGCGTCACGCTTTCGGCGGTCGAGCGCCGGTTCCGCACCTCGCCCGAGGCGGCGGCGTACGTACGCAAGCTGCGCCTCGCCCGGTACGCGGGCGAGTCCGAGATGCCGACGCTCGGGCAACGGCGTGCCCTCCGGGCGCAACTCCGCGCCGGGCTCGGCTTTGCGGGAGCACTGCGCGCGTTGTGGGCGCTGCCGCCGCGTCCGAAGCGGGCGCGAGGGCGTTCAGCGCGCCGCGTGCCGTCCTAAAATCCACAACAATGGAAGACGTATACGAGCTGTACATACGGGGCACCGAGCTACTCGAAGCAGGCCACAACCACCAGGCGATCATCCCGCTCACACGCGCGCGCGACCTCGCTCCGGACAAGACCTCGATCCGCGAGGCGCTGGGCCGGGCGCTGTTCGGCGCCCAGCGCTACGAGGAGGCAGCGGAGGAGTTCCAGGCGGTGATCGACCGCGCGCCCACGAACGACTACGCGCTGTTCTGCCTCGGCCGTTCGCTGCAGATGCTCGGCCGCCACGCCGAGGCACGCCAACCGCTCGCGCAGGCGGCGGGCATGCAGCCCGGCCGTCACGACTACCGCATCTACCGCGACCGCGCCCGAGCCCGAGCCGGCGACGACTCCGAGGAAGAGCCACTCGACCCCTGACCGGACGGGGAACTAGGCCCCACGGACGCCGGCCGAAGGCCGGCCCAGCTTAAAACGAAGCGCAGCACGAGGGACGGAGGCGGCGGGCGCACGACGCTGCTCGAGATCCAGACGGGCGGGGCCTGAACACCCGTCGGCGCCCACTCGCGTGAAGCGCGACACGCCCCTCCCACGATCACTCCAAGCGGGGCGCCGAGGGGTGTCAGGCCCCGCCAACCGGTGCTATCTTCAAGAATTGAAGTTGAGCGTCGGGGTCCGCCCGACGGCAGTACCCAAAGTGGGCGCTGAGTGCCCGCTTTTTTTATGAGTTTTGCGAAGGAGGAGACGAGAAGTGAGCAGACCGGAGGGCGTTAGCCTTCAGACCGAGATCGAGAGTCGGCTCGCCGCGAGCGAGCCGGAGGTCGAGGTGCTGCTCGCCGAGGTCGCCGCACCCGCCACGCTGCGGCTGTTCATCGATCATCCCGACGGCGTGTCGCTCGCGCTGTGCGAGCGGGTCTCGGGACTGCTGAACGACTACCGCGACCGCTACTCGCTCGAGGTGTCCTCCCCCGGGCAGGACCGTCCGCTGACCAAGCCGCAGCACTACACCCGTTTCCTCGGCCGGCACGCGCGCGTGCGCTTGCGGGAGGCCCGGGATGGCCACAAGAGCGTGACTGGGGAACTGGTCGGCGCATCGGACAGCGATGTGACGATCGCCGCGCCAGACGGCGTGGTCACGATTCCCTACGAGCAAATCGCCCGCTCCAACCTCGTACCTGGAGACTGAAGCCATGTCGAGAGAGATCGTCGAGGCCGTCCGCGGCCTCGCCGCCGAAAAGAACATCTCGTCCGAGAAGCTGATGGAGGCGCTCGAAGACGCCCTCCTTTCGGCGTACAAGAAGACGCCCGAAGCGGCGCGCTACGCGAAGGTCGAAATGGATCGCGACAGCGGCGACTTCAAGGTGTGGGAGTTGAAGATCCCGCCCGAGCTCGAGGAGCAGCTGCTCGTCGAGGCCACGCCCGACCAGCTGCCGACCGTCGACCCCGAGACCGGCGAGATGCGCGAGCCGCCCGAGCCCGAGATCGATCTCGAGAAGCTCAAGGAGTACGAGGACCAGATCGAGACCGAGGACGTCACCCCGCACGACTTCGGACGGATCGCGGCGCAGACCGCGAAGCAGGTCATCCTGCAGCGGATCCGCGAGGCCGAGCGCGACATGATGTTCGAGGAGTACCGCGACCGCGTCGGCGAGCTGATCACGGGCATCGTGCAGCAGTCCGACTCGCGCTACACGCTCGTCCAGCTGCGCGAGCGGGTCGAGGCGCTGCTGCCCAAGTCAGAGCAGGTCGAGGGCGAGCGCTACGACCACTCCCAGCGGATCAAGGCGGTCATCAAGGACGTCTCGAACTCGACCAAGGGACCGAGCATCATCGTGTCCCGGCGCGACCCCGAGCTGATCAAGCAGCTGTTCGAGCTCGAGGTGCCGGAGATTGCCGACGGGCTCGTCGAGATCACGAACGTCGCGCGCGAGCCCGGCTACCGCTCGAAGATCGCTGTGGTCTCGCATGTCGACGGGGTCGACCCGGTCGGCGCCTGCGTGGGCCCGCGCGGCTCCCGCGTGCGGATGGTCGTGTCCGAGCTCCGCGGCGAGAAGATCGACATCATCCCTTACAACGACGAACCGGCCCGGTTCGTGGCCAAGGCGCTCTCGCCCGCGCGCGTGCGCGAGGTGCTGGTCGACGACGCGGGCAAGCAGGCGACCGTGATCGTCCCCGACGACCAGCTGTCGCTGGCGATCGGCCGCGAGGGCCAGAACGCGCGCCTCGCCGCCCGGCTGACCGGCTGGCGAATCGACATCCGCTCGGAGACCGAGTTCGCCGCCGAGGAGGCCGAGCACGGATACGAGCAGGAGGAGGCGCAGGGTCGCTGCGCGGCGATCCTGTCCAACGGCCGCCGCTGCCCCAACGCGGCGCTGCCCGGCTCGCGCTACTGCGGGATCGAGGCCCATCAGGCGCTCGAGGGCAAGGACACCAATCAGGTGCAAGCCGCCGCGAACGGTGGGGAATAGCGCCCTACACTGGATGTAGATGAATAAGCGAGTGCATCAGATCGCCAAGGAGCACGGCCTCGCCGCCAAGGAGGTCATCGAGCGGCTGAACGCGGCCGGCATCGCGGTGAAAGCGGCCTCTTCGTCGGTCGACGAAGCGGCGGCTCGCCGCGTCCTCGGTGACGGCAACGGCGCCGCTCAGACGTCCGGATCGGCTCCGGCTACGACGGCTCCTCGCGACGGCGGCGGAGGCCGCTCGGGGGATGCGCCCGCGCGCGCCCGCAGCGACGCGCCCGCTCGGGGTCGCAACGAGGCACCACGTGCTCGCGCCGATGCACCGGCGCGCGACGCCGCCGACCGGCCGCCCCCAAGCGATGGCGAGGCACCCGCGCCCGGTGGCGACAATGGACCATCCGGCGCCGAGACCGCGCATAAGCGCCCGACGCGGGACTCGCTCCAGGGCGAGCGCGCGCCCGGCAACGCCGGCGGCCGGCGCCGCGTGGTGATCGACTCGCAAGCTTCGCGCCGCAACACCGGTGGCCCCCCGGCCCAGACCAACCAGCCCCCGCGCCGTCAGCGACGCGGTCGGCGGCGCCGTGGCGTGTACGACGACGAGGCGGAGTCGCGTCCGTCGACGTCGCAGACCGCGCTCGCCGAGCCCGACGCCGTCCGCATCAACTCCGGGTCAACGGTCAAGGACGTCGCCGAATATCTCGACGTCCCCGTCCCGGAGATCATGAAGCAGCTGATGGCGCTCGGTGAGATGAAGACGCTGACCCAGACGCTCTCCGACGACTCGATCCACGTGCTCGCCGCCGAGCTCGGCAAGACCGTCGAGATCGTCCACTCCGAGGACGAGACGATCGCCGAGCCGGTGTTCAACGACGCCGAGGAGGCGCTTGTCGAGCGTGCCCCCGTCGTGACGATCATGGGGCATGTCGACCACGGCAAGACTTCGCTGCTCGACGCGATCCGTCAGACGCAGGTCGCCGCGGGTGAGGCCGGCGGGATTACCCAGCACATCGGCGCCTATCAGGTCGAACAGGACGGCAGGCAAATCACCTTCCTGGACACGCCGGGTCACGAGGCGTTTACCGCGATGCGCGCGCGCGGCGCGAAGGTGACCGACATCGCCGTGATCGTGGTCGCCGCGGACGACGGCGTGAAGCCGCAGACCCAGGAGGCCGTCGATCACGCCAAGGAGGCCGGCGTGCCGATGCTGGTCGCGGTCAACAAGATCGACAAAGAAGGCGCACAGCCCGACCGCGTCCGCGCTGAGATGGCCCAGCTCGGCCTCCAGCCGGTCGAATGGGGCGGTGAGACCGAGTTCGTGAACGTATCGGCCAAGACCAAGGAAGGCCTCCAGGATCTGCTCGAGACGATCCTGGTGATGGCCGAGGTCGAGGAGCTTCGGGCCAACCCGGACGCCCCTGCCTCCGGCTCGGTGATCGAGTCCAAGCTCGACCCGGGTCGCGGTCCGGTGGTCACGATCCTGATCGGTCGCGGCACGCTCGAGGTCGGCGACTCGCTCGTCGCCGGCGCGCACTGGGGCCGGGTTCGGGCGATGAATGACTTCCTGGGCCACCGCGTCGGCCAGGCCCTCCCCGGCGAGCCGGTTGAGGTGCTTGGGTTCGACGGCGTCCCCGAGGCCGGCGAGCACGTCCGCGCGGTCGAGAACGAGCGTCGGGCCCGGCAGCTCGCGGGCGAGCGGGCCACCCGGCTGAAGGCCGAGGCATTGGCGCGGCGTTCGGGCAAGAAGGTCTCGCTCGAGGACATCTTCAAGAGCGGCATCCAGGAGCTCAACCTGGTGTTGAAGTCCGACGTGGCGGGCTCGCTTGAGGCGATCGAGGATGAGATCGCCAAGCTCCCGCAGGACGAGGTATCGGTCAACGTGATCCGCGGCGCGGTCGGCGCCGTGACCGAGTCCGACGTGATGCTCGCCTCCGCCTCAGACGCGGTGATCCTCTCGTTCAACGTCCGGCCCGTCGGCGACGCCCGGGCGGTCGCCGATCGCGAGGGCGTCGAGATCCGTCACTACTCGGTCATCTACCGCGCGATCGAGGAGCTTCGCGACGCGATGCAGGGCATGCTCGCGCCGGAGGAGGTCGAGGAGATGCTCGGCTCGGTCGAGGTCCGCCAGATCTTCCGTGCCTCGCGCGTCGGCACGATCGCCGGCTGCCACGTCACCGAAGGCAGGATCACGCGCGGTTCGAAGGTCCGTCTGGTTCGGGACGGCACGGTCGTCTACGACGGCGAGATCCAGAGCTTGCGCCGCTTCAACGAAGACGTGCGCGAGGTCGCCGCCGGCTATGACTGCGGGATCGTGCTCAGGGACTTCGCCGACGTCAAGGAAGGCGACGTGCTCGAGACCTACGCCACGCGTCAGGTCGAACGCGAGCTCGTCTAGTAGCTGGTCCGGTGGACCCGTCCGTAAGTCCTACGGCATTCGAGCGGCCCCTGGCGGCGCTGCGCTTTGTCCTCGGATCCTCGTGTGGCAGGGCCACACGTCGGATCCTGCGTCCTCGCGCAGCATCCACCAGTGACCACTCTCGGTGCCGCACGACTCACGGACGAGCCCACTAGGTGGTCGGCGATGTCGGACAGCGGCTTCGTCGCGGTGCTCGTGATCGACTTGCACTTCCCGGACGCCGGCAGCCTCAAGGGCAAGCGCAAGGAGCTGTCGTCGATCAAGGCTCAGCTCCATGCTCGGCTGGGGGCCGCGGTGGCGGAGGTCGATCACCAGGATCTGTGGCAGCGCGCGCGGCTGACCGCGGCGTTGACCGGCGGCTCACTCGCCGTGCTGAGCGCGGCGGCCGACAACGTCGAGCGGTGGCTCGACGCCCGGTGGCCGGACAACGTTCGAATCCAACGGATCGTGACGTCCGTGGAGGATTTGTGCGAGTGAGCGCTAACAGGCTTGTTACTCGATCACTGGGGAGCGGGTAGGATGCCCGACGCCCGGATGCGCCGCGTCGACGAGGCCGTGAGGGCGGTTCTCAGCGATGCGATCGCCAAGGATCTCCAGGATCCACGCGTTGGATTCGTGACCGTGACCGCAGTCAAGACCAGCCCCGATCTGCGCCATGCGCGCGTGTACGTCAGCGTCCTCGGCGACGAGCAGGCGCGGTCCGAGACGCTCGAAGGACTGCGTTCGGCGCGCGGCTTCCTGCAGGGGCGAGTTGCGGCCGAGCTGTCGCTCAGGAACACGCCCACGATCACGTTCGGGTACGACGAGTCGATCGATCGTGGCATGAGGATCACGCAGCTAATCGACCAGGGACGGGAGTCGGATGGGTGAAAACGGTGCGGTGCCGAACCGCGATCAGGTGTTGGCGGAGCTTCGCTCCGCCGAAAAGCTGATCGTCATTACCCACGAGAATCCGGACGGCGATGCGCTCGGCTCGCTGATCGCGACGCAGGAGATCCTGGCGCTGCAGGGTCGCGACTGCCTGATGTTCATCGCCGCGAGCGACCTGCCGCTGCCGCACGAGTACCGGTTCTTCGAGCTCTCGGGCCTGGTGAGCGCGCCGCCCGACGACCTCGACGAGCGCACGATTGTGTTCCTCGACTGCGGCAACCTCGAGCGCAACCCCGCCGAGGCGTTCCGAGGGGCAGGCGGGTCCAAATTACGCATCGTGAACATCGACCACCACCATGACAACACTCTGTTCGGCACCGTCAATTACGTGCTGCCCGAGGCGTCATGCACGGCCGAGATCGTTTGGGACCTGATGCACGGTCTGGGTGTGCAGCCGACGCTCAACATCGCCGAGGCGCTGTACGTTGGGCTGATCACGGACACCGGACGGTTCATGTACGAGAACACCGGCCCGCGCGCGCACGAGATGGCCGCCGACCTGATCGAGCACGGCGTCGATGTCCACGAGATCTACCGGCGCGTATACGAGGGCGTCCCGTATGGCAAGCTCGCGTTGCTCGCCCGTGGCCTCGCGAAGATCCACCGCTACGACGACGGACGGCTGACGGTCACCGAGCTCGACGCGCGCGACTTCGCCGAGTCCGGCGCGGAGGAGAGCTACTCCGAAGGCGTGATCGACCACCTGCGCGCGGTCGAGGGAACAGCGGTGGCGGCGCTGATCCGCGAGCGCACCGGGAACTCCGACGGCGGTCGGGCGCGCAAGGTGTCGCTCCGCGCAAGCGACGAGCGCGTCGACGTGTCCGCGATCGCACGCGTCCAGGGCGGCGGGGGCCACCGTCAGGCGGCGGGCTTCTCGACGTCACTCGAATGGGACGAGCTGGTCGCCTTCCTGCGCGAGGAAGTCGCCGAGCAGCTGTCGAAGTGACGGCCGAGGCGCCCGACGGCGTCGTTCTGTACGACAAGCCGGCCGGCATCACCTCTCATGATGTGGTCGCGCGGATGCGGCGCGCGCTCGGCCGTCGCAAGATCGGTCACGCGGGCACACTCGATCCGTTCGCGACCGGCCTGCTGCTGATCCTGGTCGGCCGCGCCACCCGAGTGCAACGGTTTCTGATGGCGCTGCGCAAGACGTACGAGGCGACGGCGAGGTTCGGGGCGACATCGACCACGGGCGATCCGGAGGGGGAGATCGTTGTCACCGGGGCTATCCCCGAGGGCGACCTTTTGCTGCCTACCGGCTCGGTTCGCCAGCGCCCGCCGGCGTTCTCGGCGGTCAAGGTCGGCGGCCGCCGGGCGTACGCGCTCGCTCGGATGGGGAGTCCGGTGGAGCTGGCGGAGCGGGTCGTCGAGGTGTACCGGTTCGAGGAGCGGTGGCGAGACGGGGACCGGCGCGCGTTCGTGATCGAGTGCTCGTCGGGCACGTACGTGCGCAGCCTGATCGCGGACCTCGGCGATGCTTACTGCGAGGAGCTGCGCCGGACGGCGATCGGCCAATTCGACGTCGCCGACGCCGATCCGGACACGATCATCGGCTTGAATGAGGCGCTGTCGTTCATGCCCGAGGTCCGGCTCGGTCCACGGGACGCACTGCGCGCCGCGCACGGTGGCGCGGTGGCGGGAGAGGCCGGCGGAGCCGAGGTGGTCAGGCTGACCGACTCGGACGGGCTGATAGCGCTGGCCGAACCACGTCCCGGGGCGCTGCTGGCTCCGGTCGTCGGCCTCCGAGGCTGATCGCAGATCATTAGCCTTTCCGCGCGGAATGCAAGTGACGATGCTCTCCGAGGTCCGGGAGCGGCCGCGGCGAGTGGCGGTCGGCGAGTTCGACGGCGTCCATCTGGGGCACCGGGAGGTGATCCGCGGCAGCGACACCGTGCTCACGTTCGAGCCCCACCCTCTGCGAGTGATCCGCCCCGAAGCCGCGCCGAAGCTCCTCACGAGCCTTGAGGCCAAGGCGGAGCTGATCGAGTCGCTCGGGGTCGACGAGCTCGTCGTGATCCCGTTCGATGAGGGCTTCGCCCACCAGGGCCCGGCGGAGTTCATCGACCACATCCTGGTCGAGCGGCTTCGCGCGACGCGCGTGTCGGTGGGGGAGAACTTCCGCTTCGGCCACCGGGCGGCCGGGGACCCGGAGATGCTGGCGGCCGACGGGCGGTTCGAGACGCGGGTCGTCCCGCTGGTCGAGGTCGACGGCGAGATCGTGTCCTCGAGCCACATCCGTGGCCTGGTGCTTGCCGGCGAGGTCGAGATCGCCACCCGGTTCCTCGGCGCACCGTTCCAACTGCGCGGCGAGGTGGTCAAGGGCGATCAGCGCGGGCGCACGCTTGGGTTCCCGACCGCAAACATCGTCCCGGACGAGGCGCTCGTGTGCCCCGGCCACGGGATCTACGCGGCACGCGCGTTCGAGGCGTGCGCCGCGGTCAGCATCGGCGTGCGGCCCACGTTCGGCACGGGTCGGGCGTTGCTGGTGGAGGCGCACCTGCTCGACTTCGACGGGGATCTGTACGGGCAGACGCTGCGGATCGACTTCATTGCGCGCCTGCGGGGCGAGCGTCGGTTCGAGTCGCCCGAGGCCCTCGTCGAACAGATGCGCCAGGACGTGGACCAAACTCGGGAGGTCTGTCAGGGGCGCGCCTGCTAGCCTCATCGAGCCGATGTCCATCACCCAAGAACGCAAGCACGAGCTCACCGCCAAGTACGGCGACAACCCTGCCGATACCGGTAAGACCGAGGTCCAGATTGCGCTCCTGACCGAGCGCATCAACGACCTCAACGTTCACCTGCGCGAACACCGCAAGGATCACCATTCGCGTCGCGGGCTACTGATGCTCGTCGGCCGCCGCCGGCGGCTGCTGAACTACCTGCGGCACGAGGACCTCGAGCGCTACCGCACGATCCTGCGCGAGCTCGGCCTCCGACG
Source organism: uncultured Solirubrobacterales bacterium (assembly GCA_963849675.1). GTDB lineage: Bacteria > Actinomycetota > Thermoleophilia > Solirubrobacterales > Solirubrobacteraceae > Palsa-465. The sequence continues at coordinate 1,348,722 of CAWKIW010000004.1, forward strand.
GTGAGCGAACCCGTCGCCGACGGACCGATTCCGGCCGGCTCGCCGGCCCCGGACTTCACGCTCATGCGGGAGGACGGCAGTGAGTTCACGCGCGCCGACCTCGAGGGCAACACGACCGTCCTCGTGTTCTACCCGTTCGCGTTCAGCCCGGTGTGCACCGATCAGATCGCGCTGTATGAGGACGTGCTGAGCGACTACCTGGCGAAGCGCAGCGTCACCATGTACGGCGTTTCCTGTGACGCGCGCTGGTCGCAGACGGCGTTCCGCGAGAAGCTCGGCGTGAGCATCCCGCAGCTGTCGGACTTCGAGCCCAAGGGGGCGGCATGCCGCGCCTTCGGCGTGTACCACCCCGGCGGCTTCCCGCAGCGCGCGCTCGTGATCGTCGGCCCCGACGCCGTCGTGGGGTGGAGCTATCAGGCCCCGTCGCCGGCCGACCTGCCCGGGGCCAACCTGATCTTCGACGGCCTCGACGCGGTCGCCGCCGGATCCGGTCGCGCCTGACCACCGGCGTCGTCGTGGGCGACCTCAGCTCGGCTCCAATACCCGGGCTGGAGGAATCGGACCACGTGCGGGGACCCGAAGATGCTCCGCACGTGATCGTCTACGCGGACTTCGAGTGTCCGTTCTGCGCCGCCGCGGAGCTCAAGCTCAGAGGCGCAGGACTGTTGATCGTGTTCCGCCACTTTCCCGTTCGCTCGAGCCATCCCCGCGCCTGGCCGGCGGCTTGCGCGGCCGAAGCGGCCGGGCTCCAGGGCCGCTTCTGGGAGATGCACGACCTCCTGTTCGCCGACCAGGGACGGCTCGAGGATCCCCACCTGTGGGCGCGGGCGCGGACGCTGGGGCTCGACCTCGAGCAGTTCGACTCAGATCGGCGGAGCGAAGCGGTCGCGGCGCGCATCCGGCACGATTTCGAATCAGGGGTGAGAGGCGGCATCGTGACGACGCCGACGCTGGTCGCGAACGGCGCCCTCCACACCGGCGAGATCGATGTCCACTCGCTCGAGGAGGAGATCGGAGCTGGCGGCCGCTGAGCGTGGCCCGTTCGCCTCGGTCGGCGTGCCCAGCCCTTCGTAGGGACCGTGGGCGCCAGCTATAAAGCCGGAGAGTCGGAGCGCGAAGATCGAGCCGTGTCCGGTGTTCTGAACGGTGCAACTGCCGCCGTGCGCCTTCGCGATCGCGTCGACGATCGCTAGACCAAGTCCGACGCCACCCGCCGATCGCGTTCGAGCCGCGTCGGCCCGGGCGAACCGGTCGAAGATCCGCGCCAGCGCATCCTCCTGCACCCCGCAGCCCTCGTCCTCGACCTCGATCAGAAGCTGACCGGCGCCGTCGCTGACCGCCCGTAACTCGATCGCGTCGCTCCTGCGCGTGTACTTGATCGCGTTCTCGACGAGCGCGTCGAGCGCCGCCCGCAACCGGTCCGGGTCGGCCGCGACCGTCCCGGGCGCGAGCGGACCCAGGCGCCATGCTCTCCGAGCAACCTCCGACCATCGCATGAACACGTCCTCGAGGAACGGTTCGATCTCGACGTCGCCGATCCGCAGGAAGTCAGGCTGGTCGGCCGTAGCGAGCAGCAGCAGGCGGTCGACGATCGCGTCGATCCGTGCGAGTTCATCCAGCGCGATGTCGAGCTCTGCGTCGGAGCCGTTTCCGAGCAGCAGCTCAAGGTGGCCGCGGGCGATCGTGACTGGGGTACGCAGCTCGTGTGAAGCGTCGTGAATGAACCGCTGCTGGCGCTCGAGCATCGAGCGTCGCTCCTCGGCACGTGCCCGTGCGATCACGAGCTGATCGTCCCGGCGTCTGGCGTGCCACACCATCAGCACCACGATCAGAACCAGCAGCGGGCCGCCGCACAGAATCGTCTGCCAGTCGGGCCAGGCGACGATGGCGGCGTAGCTGGCGACCGCGAACGCCGCCCACAGGAGCTCTACCCGGTAGCGTCGAAGTGACCGGCGAAGCTCAAGCGGCGGCACGGT
>CAWKIW010000005.1:0-287389 GCA_963849675.1 uncultured Solirubrobacterales bacterium
TTGGGCGTCATCCGGCTGCGCACGCCCCATCCGACACCCGCTCTCCCGCCGTCAGGAGCATCTCGGTCGCGACGCCGACTGCCTTCTGCGCGCGGAAGGTGGGCTGTCCGACGCGCCAACAGGTTTTACGAATGCGGATCGGTGGATTCTGTCGGTGGTCGCAACATATGGTGGGTATGAGCTGTGACCAACGCTGTGAGGTGACACTGTGAGCGATAGGTCGATCACTGTCACTTGAGTTTACCATGACACTTGACTCGACATGACACTCGGACGTCCATGCCTCCCTATTCCGACGGCCATCCATGGCCGGCGGGCGACCCCCTCACGCAAGCCGCCTCCAACCCCTGAAGCGGGGGCCTACCACGATCTGGCGCCGGTCAGGCCGCACAGCTCAGCGATCCGCTCGCTGGGCTTGTAGTACCCCAGACGCTTGCGGGGTCGGTCGTTAAGCTCGTCGGCGACCCGATCGAGTTCGGCCTCGGTCAGCTGTCCGAGGTCGGTGCCCTTGGGGAAGTACTGGCGCAGCAACCCGTTGGTGTTCTCGTTGGTGCCACGCTGCCAGGGAGCGTGCGGATCGCAGAAGTAGATCTCGATGTCGGCGTCGATCCGGATCTGTTTCCAGTCACGCATCTCCGGACCCTGATCCCAGGTCAGGGACCGGCGCAGACTGTCGGGCAGCGTCTTGATCTTGGCCGCCAGCGCCGACGCGACCTGCTCGGCTTTGTAGCCCTCGGGCAACGCGACCAGCAACACATAGCCGGTCGTGCGCTCGACCAGCGTCGCGATCGCCGAGCGGTTGTCCTTGCCGATCATCAGATCGCCCTCCCAATGGCCCGGAACGGCGCGATCATCCGCTTCTTGAGAGCGCTGCGCGATGTTGATCATGTCTGGTACCCGGTTGCGCGCCTGGGCCCTGGGACCGGCTTGCGCAGCGCCCGTCCGGTCCGCAAGCACTTGGTCAGCTCGCGTCGCAGCGCTCCCCGCGATCTGACGTACAGCGACTGATAGATCGTCTCGGTCGACACCCACATCTCCGGATCATCAGGAAACCGAACCCGCAACCGGCCAGCGATCTGCTCGGGAGAGTACCTGCGCTGCAGATCCCGCTGCACGATCGCCCGCAACCGGGGGTTGACCACCAGCTTGGCCGGCTTGGGCCGGCAGGCCCGCTCCCACGCCAGGCCGTGCGCGGTCGTCGCCCGGTACTCCCCGCGGCGATCGGCGTTACGAGCCAGCTCTCTTGAGATCGTCGACGGCGAGCGGCCCAGCCGCCGCGCGATCGACCGCACCGATTCGCCCGCCGCCCGCGCCAGCGCAATCTCCTCCCGCTCCGAAAACGACAAATAACGCCCGTGCAGATCACGACCCCGGCGAGGACGAACCCCGCCCGCCGCCACCAACCACCGTCTGCCCTGAACTCGGTAGCTGCCAACCGACTCCGCAGCCCCCGTGATGAACTCCCCACGCTGCAACGCAGCCCAAAACGGCTGCACAACCTCAGAAACCATCGAACTCCTAAACGACGCCATCAACAACACTCCAATCAACGAGTGTTGCAACCACCGCAGGAACCCAGGGATCCATCACCGAACCGGCGCGGGCGCGAAGCGAGGTTTGGCGCGGGTGGATCGTGTCGTCTCAGACGACGTGTTCGATCCGCCCACTTGAGAGTGCTGCTCCCGACCGGATCCAGCGCTCTCGTGAGTCGTGCGTTCGCGTGGCGACGGGCATCGCGCCCTGTTCAGCGAGACACCTCGTTTGCGCGGGATCCGCGACTCTCATCCGGCCATACCGTTATCGCAGGACCCGCGGTAGCCCGAAGTGCGGGAACGCGCTGTTGCCGCCGAACCAGGTGATCGCAGCGATCTGCCGGCCTTCCAGGGTTAGGACGAGCATGCCGTACAGTCGGGCGATCTCGGTCTCGAGGGTTGGGAAGTAAGCGCCGAATGCTGGCTGGGTGTTGGCGCGCGTGGGCACCAGCAGGGGCGCGCCTCGCCTGATCATGCGGTCGCCGAGGAACGCGCCGATCGCGGTGGGACCCTGGTATTCGTAGGGCTCGGGCGGCATCGTGAGCCAGGCGTCGTCGGTCAGCAGGGCGACCATGCCCTCGATGTCGCCTGTTTGGATCGCGTCGGCGAAGCGGCCGACGGTGTCGCGCTCGCGTTTGGAGTTGGGGAGCGGCGCCCGTTCGCGTCCGGCGGCGGGCAACCGCGATTCGAATGCCGCGCGGGCGCGGCGCAGCAGGCTGTTGACCGATGGTGCGGTGGTCTCGAGCATCTCGGCGACCTCGTCGGCGTGGTAGCCGAGCACGTCGCGGAGCACGAGCACTGCGCGCTGCCGCGGAGGCAGGTGCTGCAGGCCGACGATAAACCCCAATGCGATCGCCTCTTTGGTCTCGTAGCGAGCCTCCGGGCTGGGAGCCTGGTCCGCGATGCCCTCCAGCAGGACGTCAGGGAAGGGCTCAAGCCAGATCGCCTCGCCGTAGCGGGTGGGCTCGGGCATTTCGGTCATACCCTGCAGGTCCTTCGGGCGGCGCCGGGTCGCGCGGAGCGCATCGAGAGAACAGTTGGTCGCGATCCGGTACAGCCACGCGCGGACCGACGCCCGTCCCTCGAACGCAGCCAGCCCGCGCCACGCGGCGAGGAGGGTCTCTTGGAGCAGATCCTCCGCGTCGTGGACCGACCCGACGATCCGGTAGATGTGCACCTGGAGCTCACGCCGGAACGGGTCGGTCAGCTCGCGGAATGCATCCTCCTCGCCAGCGCGCGCACGCTCGAGGGTCGGGTTGCTCACGCTCGCAACCTTGCACGGACTGTTCCTTTCACCCGCATCACTGTAATGACGCCGGCGCGCCCGGAAATTCGTCGCTCAATTCCCTCGCCGCGAACGTCTCAACACACGCAACACCCACAAGCCAAAGCAAGGAGAATCAAAATGGGAAAGATCGTGGTCAGCCAGAACGTCACGCTCGATGGCGTCGTCGAGGACCCGAGCGGCGAGGGAGGGTTCAGGCACGGCGGCTGGTTTGAACAGTTCATTGGCCAGGACTGGGAGGCGTGGACGAAGGTCGAACTGGCCGAGGCACAAGGCGCCGAGGCCCTGCTGATGGGTCGCCGGAGCGACGAGTACTTCGGCGCACGGTCGCCATCTCAGAGCGGCGAATGGGTCGACAGGTTGAACAGCCTCCCCAAGTACATCGTGTCCTCGACACTCCAAGAGCCCAAATGGACGAACGCGACCGTCCTGGCGGGCGAGGTAGTTAGCGAGGTCTCAAAGCTCAAGCAACAGATACAGGGGGAGATCGTCGTGTACGCCAGCCGCCCGCTCGTGCGCACGCTGATGGAGCACGACCTGGTCGACGAGCTGCGCCTGACCGTCTTCCCGGTTGCGCTCGGCGCGGGCGAGCGCCTGTTCGGCGAGACCAGCGACAGGCGACCCCTGCGCCTAATCCACACGAAGACCATCGGTCACGGTCTCGCCCACCTAACCTACGAGCGCGCCCGGGGGGCCTAAGCGATCGAGACCTACGCGCCTCGATCGCTACACGCCCGCCCGGGTGTGCGTCGCGCAGGCGCCGCGACATCAGCGCCCCACCTCACACCGACGGTTGGTAGCGGCCGAGCGACCACTGGTCGTAACGGCGGCGATCGACGATCGTTAACGACCTTCGGCGGGTCGGCCCGCGAGATCAGAAGGACGGCGCTGAGAACGCAAGCCCAGCCGGTTACCCAGGCAGCGCGACATGTCCCGTGTCGGCATTGACGGCGTTATCTCTATCTAGATAGACTTAGCTTGTGGTTCGCGACCGTGGGTTCTCCGAACAGACGATGTCGGTCGTGATCGCGCTGTGCTCCCGACCCCGGACGTGGCGTCACGGCTACGACCTTGCACGCGAGACAGGGCTCAAGTCGGGCACGCTGTACCCGATCTTGATCCGGCTCGCTGACCGTGGGCTGCTCGAATCCTGCTGGGAGGACGAGCAGCCAGCCGGCCGCCCGCGGCGGCACCTCTACCGGCTGACCAGCGCGGGACTTGCCCGGGCCAAGGAGGTACTCATCGAGGCGCCGGCGCTGGCAGGGACGACGACAAAGCGCAGGCGGACCGTCGGCCGGATCGCCCCGCGGCAGGCGTGATGGACGGGCGGAACCGGGCGATCACGACGTTGGCGCAATGCTCGGTTCGGATTGTGCCGGCGGAGCGACGCGAGTGGGCAGAGGCGATGATGCTCGGCGCATCCGCCGCGGCCGCACCGCGCACCCCTGGCCGAACCGACCCAGAAGCGCTGAGGCGCAAACGCCGGCGGCAGGGCGTGGTTGCCGGCGGCTTGCGGGCGGCGTCGCTGCACTGTTGATCACGACTTTGACCCTCGGGACCATGGTGATCCTCCATCGCCAGTTTCCCGCCCCAACTACTGAGGCATACTTCAGTGTGGCTCACCTCAGCCCGCTGACCGGCATGCTCATCGGCTCAATTGCCGGGGGCGAGCGCCGGCTCCATCGTCCTACACCACAACCAGAAGATCCGCCGAGCGTCCTTTCGGCCGACTAAGACCCCCACGCCGATCCCGCCGTTCTGCTCCTGCTCTCAGCGACGCCCTTGAGGACCGGCGTTCCCTGGCGGCGTGGCGGGGGCATCCACTGCCCCTCTCGACGGGGAACTGCCGCGACCTCGCCCCCAGGCATGACTCTCAGGCCGCGACGCGATGCCTACACAGACCGTTGGACACTCCCATGCCCGGACTTGGTGACGTCGACTGCTGGCCGGCGATGCTGGGCGGATGGAAACCCAGAGCGGGAGCGCTGGCGCCTGAGGCCGTGACGCGTTCGGTTGGCAAAAAACATGTCCCGCGCGGCGAGCGGTGATGATGTTGCCGGCGGCGCGAGGGGTGCTGCGGTGGGCGAGTCCGACTCGTGGGTGGGGGTGGGGAGTCGCCGGCTAGCCAACTGGTGGGTCGGTGCCCTGCTCACCCGATCTGGATGATGACCTGTCGTTGGGGAGACGTTTGGATTCCCGACACATTGGGTTGGTGCTCGGCTTCTCTGCTGAGGCCCGGGTTCGTCTGAGCACCGCCGGGATCGTCGAGTGGAGGTGGCGGATTCGTGCCAGGCCAGGTCGCGAGTGGGGATGCCGGCGTCGCGGGGTGGGCCTCCGCGGAGCTCCAACAGAACGTCATCCAGCCGATAGCGGACTTCCAGAATCCGAATCAGGAGTGGCGCCGGCTCTTCTCCGAGCTGCTCGGAACATTCCTTCTGGTGACGGTTGCGGCGGGCGGAGGGATGATGGGGGCCGCGTTTCCGAACACGATCAGTCGCACCGCGGCGGTGGTCGCACCAGGGCTCATGGTGCTGGGGATCATCATGTTCATGGGGAAGGTCTCGGGCGCTCACCTGAACCCGGCGGTGAGCATCGCGTTCGCGCTGCGCCGGGACTTTCCGTGGTGGCGGGTGCCCGGGTACATCATCGTCCAGCTGATCGGCGCGACGCTGGCTGCGCTGGTCCTGCACGCGGTGATCAACGTGTCGGCCGTTCACGGTTCGAACTACGTCGCGTCGGGGTACACCGCCGGTGCGGGGTTTTGGATGGAGCTGCTTTTGACGTTCGGGCTGGTGAGCGTGATCCTGGGGACGGCCTCGGGGGCGCAGAACATCGGGATCATCGCCGCGCTCGGGGTCGGCGCGTATATCGCTTTGGCTGGGTTGTGGGGCAGCCCGATTTCGGGAGCGTCGATGAACCCGGCACGCACGTTCGGCCCGGATCTCGTCGGGGGGAAGTTCACCGACTACTGGGTCTACATCGCCGGGCCGATCGCGGGTGCTGCTGCGGCGGTTGCCGTCGCGTTTGTGCTCCGTGGTCCCGGCGGCGGCATGTCCGGCTCGGCTGCCGCGCAGGGCGCCCTCTACACCGAGGCCCAGAAACAGGAGAGGACTGAATGACCAATCGGCCGTCGAACGATCCGGTAGTGAAAGGACGTGGTTGATGCCTACGCCCGATAGGTCCCACGCTTTGGACCATGTCGTGTTGGTGCTGTTTGAGAACCGTTCGCTCGACAACGTTCTGGGTCACCTGTACGGGCCTGGTGACGGCAAGACGTTCGAGGGTGTGATCGGCAAGGACCTCAGCAACCCGATCCCGGAGTGGGCCGAGCATGGCGCTGAGCGCAAGACGGTCCCGTACACCGTCGCGACGGACATGGACGCGCCGAACCCGGACTCCGGTGAGGAGTATTTCCACACGAACACGCAGCTGTTCAACACGCTGGATGAGCACAACCGTTTCAAGATCGGGGAAGCGGTGAGCGACCGTGGAACATCCCGCCGCCAGGTACCGAGCCGACGATGGACGGGTTCGTTACCGACTACATCAGCACGTTCACCGGGGAGGTCGGCCGTCAGCCGACTTATGAGGAATATGCGCAGATCATGACCGGCTACACGCCCGAGCAGGTGCCGGTGCTCAACGGAATCGCGAAGGCGTTCGGTGTGTTTGACCACTGGTTCTGCGAGGTTCCGTCGCAGACGTTCATGAACCGCTCGTTCTGGATGGCCGGGACCTCGTCGGGGTTTGTGACCAACTTTCCGGCGTTGAAATGGACGACTGAGAACACCGCCGAGACGCTGTTCGACAGGCTGGAGGCGCACGGGCGCACGTGGAAGGTGTACGTGCTCGAACCCGCTCGGATCTCGTTCACGGGCTGGATTCACATGCCGCGGCTGAAGGATCGCCTTGCGACGCACTTCGTGCCGTTCTCGGAGTTCGAGCGCGACACCGCGAATGGGACACTGCCGGACTTCTGCCTGATCGAGCCGCATCTGATCGCCGGGCACGGGGACTATCACCCGGCGGAGGGGCGATCGCTGATCGGCCATAACGTCAATCTTGAGTTCGATCCACCGTCCTCGATCCTCGCCGGCGAGAACTTCCTTGACCGTATCTACCGGGCGATCAAGACCGCCGATTCCAGCGAAGGCTCAAACGCCTACAACACGACATTCTTCATCGGCTGGGACGAGCCCGGCGGCACCTACGACCACGTCCCACCGGGACCGGTACCCCCACCGGACCCGAGCGCTCCCGCTGGGGAGTGCGACTTCGGGTTTGACCGCTCCGGCTACCGTGTGCCCGCGATCATCGTCTCCCCCTGGGTCCAGGAAGGCACAGTGATCAACGACGAGTACCGCCACACGTCGCTGCTTGCCACGTTACGCGAGGTCTGGGACCTCGGCGCCGCGTTCACAGACCGCGACGCCGCCGCGCGCACGTTCGATGACGTGCTCTCACGCGACACCCCGCGCGATCCCGCTACCTGGCCGGACTTCCAGCCCCGGCCGGTGCCGGAATGGCAGCTGACCAAGGTCCAGTTCGGAGAGGTCCTCAGCAACCTCGGCAAAGCCATCGGCCCGGGGTTCCTCGAACACGCCAAGCAATCCGGACTCCCGGTCCCGGCCGAAGTCACCGACCCCGACCACCCACCGACACCGAAGCAGCTCGCCGACTTCATCTTCGAGATAGCCGCGAAGTACTTCCCGAGATTGGTCCCCGAAGACACCGAAGAAGCCCAGACCTACCGATAGGGCAACACCACGCGCCGAGGAATCGCCGCGCGCGGCCGGTGACAAATCGCGTCAGTCGGGCCGGCGACCCACGCTGCCCGTCGACATGTTCCCCGTGGGTGCACCGCTGTCACAGGACACGAGCACAGCAGGGATGGCAACGCAACGATGAGCTCCTCCCCGACGCTGAGGGATCGCGTCGCCATTTGGGTCAGCGGTCTCAGCGCCGACGCCTTGCTAACAATCTAACCACCGAGGCCTCGATTTCGCCCGTCGCGGGCGCACGTGTGTGCGATACGGATGCGCCGCTGCTAGTGCCGCCATTCAGGCGTCGGCTCGCCAACGCTCCACAGAAACCCGCGCGCGGAGCTTTCACCGATGTGGCGGAACCGCCTCTTCAGGTCCTGGACCGTTGCTTCCGGGTCAGCGTGCGAGGCGAGGAAGTCGTGAAAGGTACCGTTCTCCGCGACGAGCTCCAGCATCACGTTGGCGTTCTCGACGGTCGCCTCGATCTTGCTCCTGTTGCGGATCACCGCCGGGTTCTCCTCGATCGCTTCGACCTGCTTCGGACTCAGGTTCGCGACGTACTCCGGGTCGAAGTCGTGAAACACCTCCATGAACCCGGGCCACTTGTTCTCGACGACCTTCCAGTTCAGCCCGGCGCGGAAAACCGCCTTGGTCAGCTGCTCGAGGTAGGCGCGCGTGTCGCTCGGGCCAGGCCTAGCGATCTCGTGGTGATGCATCTGCGAGCCGGATGTATCAGGGGTCATACCGTTCCTCCGTTCACGCGTGTTGCCTGCCAACGACGCTCCCACTCAGTTCGCCGCCGATGGTGTCGAAGACGCCGGGCTTGCCGGGTTTGGGACGGTTCAGCGGTCTCGCTTCACCCCCCGATTCCCTGGGAGCAGTAGCGCCTGGGGAAGAATATTGGTGAAACCCGCTCTGCTCGCGCCGCGATATTTCGCGTTGCCGCGCCTGAGCCCCGCCTCGCGCGGTCAGCGGAGCACTCGCGGATCGCGAGCCGGAGGTGATGGTGAGGCTGACCGCTGAGTCGCGGATCCCGCGCTCGGTTGCTTGAGGGCTGTTCTGACCCGCTTCGCGGACACCGGGCCGCGCACGCCGAGCGGTTGGGCGAAGTACGACACGCGCAGCTCCTCTAGCAGCCAGCGTGCCTTCTCGCGGGCCGCGCCGGGAGGCGCGGCCCGGACCTCGGCCTCGAGCTCGTGGATTGTCGCCATGCGCTCGCGGTCGACCGAGACGTTGTCGGCCATCCGCCGTAGCCGGTACGTCGCCGCCCGCAGATAGCGGGCGAGGTCCGGCAGCCGTTCGAGTCCTGATGCGGAGACGAACCCCTCGTAGGTGAGCCGGCCGATTTGCGCGGCGACGTCGAGCCGGGCTGGGCGCAGCGCGTCGCTGGGCGGCCCCGCGAGCGCTTGCCGCGCCTCCTCAGCCGCGGCGAGGACATCGACGGTGGCGGTCAGGGCCCGGCGAATCGCGGGATCGATCTCGTTCACGACGCGGGACCGCAGGCGGGCCCAGCCGGCGTCGTCGCGCACCGGGCCGCCGGCCTCGTCGAGCAGGGCGGCGAGGGCCGCGCGGGTCACGTCCTCGAGTAGCGCGTCGAGGTTGCCTGAGGTGGCGAGCGTCAGCTTGGCGGGGTTGTCGAGCCGGTCGGCCGCGGATCGGGCGCGTGTCGAGACCGTCAGGGCGAGGAGCCGCAGCGTCCCGGCCCGCATCGAGATGGCGGCCGCTGCGGGCGTCTCCATCACGCGCACGCCCGCGGTCTCGCCCTCGTCGACGAGCGCGGGGTAGCCGCGCACGGCGCCACCGGTACCGGGCAGCGTCACGACCTCCGGCAGCGTGTCTTCCCCCGGCCAGTCGGTCACGCCGGTCCGCTCGAGCCCGGCGGTCGCCGCGGTCAGCTCGGCGCGCAGTTGCGGCCGCAGCCGGTCGCGCACCTCGGTGAGGTCGTCGCCGCGGGCGAGGACCGCGCCGCGGTTGTCCTCGATGCTGAAGGTCAGGCGCAGGTGCGGCGGCAGCTTGGTCGTGTCGATCTCCTCGCCCGTCACGCGCACGCCACGCAGACGGCCCAGCTGCTCGGCGACCTGATCGACAATCCGGCCTTCGCGTGGCCGCAGGGCCTCGACGACCAGCTTCGCCACCTCCGGCGCCGGGACGAGCAGCCGCCGTTGCTCCTTGGGCAACCCGCGGATCAGCGCCGTCACGAGCTCCTCGCGTAGCGCCGGCACCAGCCAATCGAAGCCGACATCCCGCACCGTGCCGAGCGCCACGAGCGGGACGTGGACGGTCACGCCGTCGTCGGGCGCGCCGGGCTCGAAACGGTACGTGAGGCGTAGCTCGAGGTCGTTTTGCTTCCAGGTCGATGGTCGGCCATCGTCATCCGCGGCACCCGCCTGCAGTAGCGCGCGCGGATACGTGAGGCGGTCGGGATCCTCGCGGCGGGCGTCGCGCCACCAGCGGTCGAAGTGGCGGCCGGAAACGACGTCCGCGGGGATGCGAGCCGCAAAGAAGTCGTGAAGCACCTGATCGGAGGCAAGCAGTCCGCGCTGACGCGAGCGCTCCTCCAGGGCCTCGACCTCGGCGACGCGGCGGCGGTTTTCGGCGAGGAACTCGTGCCCGGCGTCCCACTCGCCGTCGACCAGCGCGCGGCGGATGAACAGCTCGCGCGACAACGCGGGGTCGATTCGACCGTAGTCGACGCGGCGGCCGGTGACGATCGGCAGACCGTAGAGCGTCACCTGCTCGGTCGCGACGACGCCGGCGCGGTGCTCGTCCCAGCGTGGTTCGGAGATCGCACGGCGGACGAGGCTGCCCGCCAGCGGTTCGATCCAGCGGCGGTCGATGCGAGCCACCGTCGCCCCCCACAGTCTGGAGGTCTCGAGCAGCTCGGCGGCCACGATCCATTCGGGCGTCTTCTTTGCCAGGCCGCTGCCCGGGAAGATCGCGAAGCGTGCACCGCGGGCGCCGGCGTAGTCACTACGGGCCTTGTCGCGCAGGCCGATGTGAGAGAGAAGACCGCTGAGCAGCGCGACGCCGATGTCGCGCCGCTCGCCGGTCTTACTGGGTTCGAAGTGGACGTCGACATCGCGGGCGGCCGCGCGCAGCCGCTCGACTAGGTCCTGCCACTCGCGGACGCGCAGGTAGTGGATGTACTCGCCCCTGAGCGTCTTGCGGAACTGGCTGCGCGAGAGGGCGTCCGCTTGGCGCTCGAGGTAGCGCCACAGGTTCAGGTAGGCGAGGAAGTCGGAGTCCTCGTCGGCGAACCGGGCGTGGGAGGCGTCGGCCTGGGCACGCTCCTCGAACGGCCGCTCGCGCGGGTCCTGGATCGACAGCGCGGCAGCGATCACGACCACCTCCTCGGCGCAGCCCAGGCGATCGGCCTCGAGCACCATCCGCCCCATCCGGGGATCGACGGGCAGCCGGGCCAGCCGGCGCCCCAGCGGGGTAAGGCGCCGGTCCGCGGTCAGCGCGCCGAGCTCGATCAGCAGGTTCACGCCGTCGCCGATCTGGCGGCGGTCGGGCGGCTCGAGAAACGGAAATGCCTCGATCTCCCCGAGCCCCAGCGCGGCCATCTGAAGGATCACCGAGCCGAGGTTCGTGCGCCGGATCTCAGGGTCGGTGAAGCGCGGGCGCTCGGCGAACTCGTCCTCGGAGTACAGCCGAATGCAGACGCCGTCCGCGGTCCGTCCGCATCGGCCCTTCCGCTGATCCGCGCTCGCCTGCGAGACCGGCTCGATCGGCAGCCGTTGGACCTTCAACCGCGCGCTGTACCGAGAGATGCGGGCGGTCCCGACGTCGACGACCGAGCGGACGCCCGGGACGGTCAGCGACGTCTCGGCAACGTTGGTCGCAAGCACGACGCGGTCGCCGTTCCCCGGCCGGAACACGCGCTGCTGCTCGCGGCTACTCAAGCGAGCGAACAACGGCAAGATCTCCGCCCCGGCGCCCAGGCGCCCGCGCAGCGCATCGGCGGCGTCGCGAATCTCGCGCTCGCCCGAGAGGAACACCAGCACGTCGCCACGGCCGGCGGTCTGTAGCTCCTGCACCGCGTCACCGATCGCGTCGATCTCGTCGGCGTCCTCGCCAAGCGGTCGATAGCGGACCTCGACCGGGTAGGTCCGTCCGCTCACCTCGATGACCGGCGCGCCGTCAAAGTGCTCGGAGACCCGCTGGACATCAATCGTCGCGCTGGTGACGATGACCTTCAGATCCGGCCGTTTCGGGAGGATCGACTTCAGGTAACCGAGCAGGAAGTCGATGTTCAGGCTCCGCTCGTGCGCTTCGTCGACGATCACCGTGTCGTAACGGCGCAGCAGGCGGTCGTGGGCGATCTCGGCCAGCAGCAGCCCGTCAGTCATGACTCGGAGCAGCGTGTGCGCGCTCGAGCGATCGTTGAACCGCACCGCGTACCCGACCGCCGCACCCAACGGGACACCGAGTTCGTGCGCGACTCGCTCGGCGATCGTCCGCGCCGCCAGCCGCCGCGGCTGCGTGTGCGCGATCGCCCCACGTACGCCCCGCCCCAGCTCGAGGCACATCTTAGGCAGCTGCGTCGACTTCCCAGACCCCGTCTCGCCCGCGACGATCACCACCTGGTTGTCGCGGATCGCCGCGAGCAGCTCGTCGCGGCGAGCGCTGATCGGCAGCTCATCCGGATACCCGATCGAGGACGGGACCGCCGCCTGGCGCCGCTCCCTCCGCTTCCGTGCGCGCTCGTACCCAGCCGCGTCGAACTTCCGGCCCTTCAGGCGATGCTCGTCGAGCAGGGTCAGCTCGTCGTACCCGGGCGCTTTGGTCACACCACCGAGCTTATGAAAGACGAACCGCACATCGGCAGGCGCCTCGCCACCGGTACCGTGCTAGGCATGCAGCGGGCGTTCGGGTCGTCTCCGGGGCCATCGATTGAGACCGCGTGTGGCGCTCTGCGACGCTTGAGTCGCGCAGCACCGGCAGCGGCCGCGTCACCGGTCGGGAGCTGATGCGCGTCGACAAATGGCTGTGGACGGCGCGGTTGTGCAAGACGCGCGGGTTGGCGGCGGGCGCTGTGACCGGCGGCCGCGTGCATGTCAACGGCATCGCCGTGAAGCCCAGCCGCGAAGTTGGGCCGGGCGACCGGCTCGACATCTCGATCGGGTCTGTGCGGCGGACAGTGATCGTGCGCGGCGCCGCCGAGCGCCGCGTGTCGGCCGCCGCCGCGACGCAGCTTTACGAAGAGACCGAAGAGAGCATCGCGGAGCGTGAGCGCCAGGCGGAACTGCGCCGGCTTGGGGGGCCCGTCAACCTGGGCGCGCGGCCCACCAAGCGCGATCGTCGGCGATACGACGCTGACCGACGACAGCAATCCAGGTAAACAGGCCTGCGGTGGGCTAGCGGAACGCTGATCTCGCGAAAGAAGTCCTCCTGCCCGGCGGGAGCGCACCGGCAGAGCAGCCGCGCGGGGCGATCACTTGCGTTGCGAAAGACGTGCGGCGCGTTGGCCGGGGTGTTGACGATATCCCCAGTCCTAGCGGTCGACGTCTCGCCACTGCGAGCCGGGTCGTCGGGCGGGATCGGGCCTGCGGGCGTTTGGCGCGGCGAGAGGCCGGTCATCGCTGCTCTCCTGTCGCTTGGGGATATCGACGCGAAAGAAAGGTCACTCGGGTCCGCTGAGCAGGAGCGCGGCCGTACCGAGCATGACAGCGGCCGTGGCGCCGTGCACCCACGACAACGCCAGAGGCAAAGTCCCGCACGCCCTTGACAGCAAGGTACGGGTCGCTGGCTTGGCCGGTTTGCTCGGTGGTGATCCCGTACCCGGCTGCCGCCGCCCGCGGCGCGACAAGGAACCGGGCGCCGATGACGATTATGCCTGCGCCCAGCAGCCCGGATAGTCCATAACCGATCTTCGTCCTCACCATGGCACCGTGTCTTCTCTCAGATTTTCTAGCTTTCATTAGCGGCCCTCTCGTTAGCTGTTGCCGGTTGGCGTGGGGGTCGTGCTAGCGCGAGGGATTCGCATGCTGAGGAGCTTGCCTGCGGCCGCCAGGATGGCGAACAGTGCTCGGTCCAGCGCGCGCGGTAGGGGCGTCGGGCGCTCGACGTCGGGGAATCGGTTGATCACGCGGGCCGCCGTCAGAAGGTAGGCGAGGCCCTCACGTCCGGCATTGTTGACCGCGGTGATCTCGGCGAGGAACTCCTCGAAGCGACCCGCGGGGCGCATCTCCGCGAGGAACCGCAGCTCGCCGTCGCCCGCGTTGCGCGGTAGATGCCTTGCGCCGGGCTCCACCACGAACGAGTCCCCGGGCCCGAGCAGATGTTGCTCACCGTCGACGGTCAGCCCCAGAGTCCCCAAGAGCACCTCGAACCGCTCGCGCTGAGCTGGATGGGCGCTCATCGGCCGTCGACTGGGACCGGGCGCCGCGGTGTCCTGGATACTGACGAGCTCCCCGCCGCTGTCCCGCGCGGCCTCGAGCACTAGGTATCGCTCGCCGAACCGCTTGTCGTAGAGCTCGTCACCCGTGGCGACCCCGAAACGACGGCTGCGGCCATTGCAGATCAGCTCGGCGTCTGATGCCAATCGACAGACACAGGACAGCTCCGCGCTCGCTTCCGGTTTGTCGCGCACGGAGAACTCAGCCGCGGGCTTCCCCGCTGGCCGTCGGGAGACCAGGAGCAGAATGACCGAGAGGCGAGAACCCGCCCGCCGGGTGGGTCAGCTTGCGTGAAGGCAGAACGGCGTGACGCGAGGGCGTAGCCTCTCGCTCGTTATGGCCGACGTGATCGAGATCGAGCCGGTACGCGGCTGGAAGGGCCGTGTGCAACACGGTCAGCGGATGACGCTGACGAGCTACGACATCGCAGAGGACGCGCCGGATGTGCATGAGCATCATCACCCGGAGGAGGAGGCCTGGACCGTCATCGAAGGCCGACTCATGGTCTGCGTCGATGGCCGTGAACACGTGCTTGGCCCGGGCGACTCCGTGATCGTCGCTGCAAACGCTCGGCATTCGGTGCGGGCGTTGCCTCGCGCCCGTGCGCTCGTCGTGGACTCGCCGGCGCGACACCGGTTGCCGGGCACCGGGCACTGATCACGAGCCGTCGGTGCCGTCAAGCGGGCCGCTGCTTTGTCGCCCAGGCGGCCACCTGCGCAAGGCTTCTGCTCTTGGCTCCGGCGGCGACGGAGGAGAAGTCTGAGCGGTGCGCTGACACCGGCGTTTCAGCGATGCTGATCTGCGCGGGAGGCTTGAGCTCACCCCGTCGCTTGGGGTGGCACGGCTTTATGCCTGCGGCCGGTAGGCGACGTAGACCACGCCGTTCTGGTAGGTCTCACTGCCGGCCAGCGTTAGGTTTCCCGGCGTAGCGTCCTCGGGGAAGAGCCGTGGGCCCGCCGTCCGGTCACAGTTTCGGCGCGAGGTGGAAGTATCGGCCGAGATGCACACGGATCTGCTCGCGGCCAGCGATTCTGATCTGCTGCGCTTGAGCGCGTCGAGCGATGAGGCGTTTGCGGTCTTCTATCGCCGCTACGAGCGGGTGGTGGCCGGTTGGTTGATGCGTCGGACCGGAGAACCCGACCTGGCGGCGGACCTGACGGCCGAGGTGTTCGCCGCGGCGTATCTTGGCGCTCCGCGATTCCGGGAGGGTCCGGAACCGGCCGCGGCGTGGCTTCTGGGGATCGCTCGCAACAAGCTGCGGCGTAGCCTGCGTGACCGCCGCGCGGAGTCCTCGGCGCGCAGGAGGCTGGGTGTGGAGCGGATCGAGCCGGCCGATGAGAGCCTCGCGGCGCTTGAGGAGCTGCGCGAGTGTGGGGCGCTTGAGCTGCTCGAGGGGCTTCCGGCGGAGCAGCGCGACGCGGTCCGTGCGCGGGTGATCGACGAGCTGGGCTATGAGGAGTTGGCGTCGAGCGCGCGCGTCTCGGCGGCGACGGCGCGCAAGCGGGTCAGTCGCGGGCTGACCGCGCTGCGCCGCCGCGTTGAGCAGGAGGGAGGAGGCCGATGACGTTGCTGCCCGAGGTTGAGAACGCGCTGCTGGATGCCGTCCGTCGTGAACAGCAGGCTCGCGCGCGTCGGGGGATCATCGGTTCCGTTCATGCGTGGTTGCGAGCGCGGCCGCGTGGGCTACTGCTGCTGGCGGGCGCGATCGTCGTGTCCGGCTCGACGGCGGCGGCGATCAGTCTGTCGGGGCAGCGCTCGGCGCCGCTGTCCTCCATCGTCCCGCCGGGGCAGCAGCCGAACACCGCGCTGGTCGCGGGAACACGCTACGACATCGCGATCGCTCCGTCGGTTCAGGCGGGGCAGATCTCGTGGTGCAGCTCGATACGAACTTACGAGCGCTCCGGGCGGCCGGAGGATCTGGGGACGGGCACCTGCGACGCTGGCGCGCCGACGTCCGGATCGCCGATCTTCGGGGCGAGCGACCTGGGCGGGTATGGCGGCGGTCTGGCATACGTGTTCACCAGCCGGCAGGTGGCGGCGATCAGGATCGCCGGCGGACCCACCGTCTTGACGCGCAGCGACCCGCGGTTGCCCTACGGCTACCGCGCCGCGGTGTTTGAGTACAAGCCTCCATCCCCGCCTGACCGCTACCTCAGTATCCCCGGAGGCGCCTCGCAGCTGGTCACGCCGCTTGACTCGTCGGACAGAGCGATCGGCGACGGGGCGTCGGGACCGCCGGTAGAGCCGACCCGCTCGTGGCTGTATCCCGCGCCGCCGCTGCCGGGAAGCTGCTCGCTTGCGGCCAACCCAGGCAGCGGTCTGCACATGGGCTCGGGGACCGTCGTGACTGCACTTGTCGCCGCGCCCGATATCGCCGGGCAGGCGTTCCTGCCATGCATCGACACCGACCTGTACATGGCGACGGGGCCGCCCGGCGCCCGGCGCGGGCCGCTCGACGGTGCGATGCAGGCCAGCCTTTTGCTGAACGCCGAGCAGCCCGGCGCGCCACCGGCAGCGCTACCCGACATGCGAGCGGTCCCCGGGCAGCCCGGCCTGTTTGACCGCCCTGACGCGCAGCTGCCGACCGCCGGCCCGGAACGTCCGGGCATGACCGCCGAGCGCCGCGGCGACGCCTGGCTGGTGGTGATCGGTGGCAGCGGCGCCAGCGAGCGGATCAGCGCGATGCACGACCTCACGGTTGGCCCCGTCGACCTCAGCACCGAGATCGCGACGTCCCTGCCGGCAGGCAGCCTGTGCACGATCCACTACACGCCCGTGACCGGAATCCAGGAGACCAGCCAGAACGCGATCACCAGCCCGCTCGACGCGCGGCAGGCGTACGTCAACGCGGGGCAGCGGATCGCCAACACCGCGTACGCGCGACTGACCCACGACCTCGTGCGGTTCCCAAACGACCGCGCGCGGATCGCCGCCGACCAAGCCGCGTTCGCGCTCGCGTACCAAGCAATTAGCCGGCGCATTCAGCTCGACACGCTGTTTCCCCCGACCTGCGCGACCGCAACCTTCTATTACCAGGAGCGCTGGCCGATCAGCGCAACCATCGCCCTCGCGACCAAGACCTGCCCCGGACCGCGCGTATTCGTCCCCTGCGACAAGCTCCGACCGCCATGGCGCAACACGATCGTCCGCACGGTCAAACCGGTCAGGGGCAACCCCAGCGAGTTCGTAGTGCCAGCGAACCTGTTCCACCCGCTGGAAACGGTCAAGCAGATCGGGACGTGGTGGCTAGTCATCGCTGGTGGCGCCAACCACGCCCAGGAGCAGCTGCTTCTGGACCATCTCACCACGAACGTCACCGCAATCCTCCGAAAGAAACTTCGCGGCGTCGTCGTAACACCGCTCGCTTACTGCGCACAGCGCGACCCGACCAACTGCTGATCCACGCCGCCGAATCCGTGCTGCTTCGGCTACCTCAGGCGTGTCAGGCGGCGGATGAGGGCTGGCCCAGCCTTCTCCGTCGGCCGGCGAAAGTTCCTCGCCCGCGAGGGCGCCGCTTGGGAGAATATCGACGAGCGCTAAAGACGCGAAAGGTTGGCGCCCCCATGGAGTATGTCGCGGAGCGAAGCGTTGAGATCATTCAGGGCGTGTGGTAGGTTTGCTCGCCGCGCGTACCGCGCGTGAGGGGGTCGCGCCTGGAGGTGGCGCGGAATGGAGAAGCGGGCCTTACATCACCCCGTTCATCGTCTTTCGCATGATGCGTCGAACCTGCACATGGGGCCACGACGGCCTGCTGCGGCCGAGGCGCTCATGCGGCTCCAGCGCTCGGCCGGGAATAGGGCGGTCGCGGGGTTACTGCAGCGAAAGTTCGGCTTCGAGGTGGAGACCAACATCGGGCTGCGCTCGATCGCCGATGCGACGTTCGTCAAACGCAACCAGCCGGGCTGGGTCAAAAACAAGGAGACCCGCCGGACGACGATCACCGCTCATCCCGAAACCAACGCCGACGACTCGGTTGCCACTGGAGCACCCGGGTTTGTGATCAAGGTCGACCATCACCGGGGCCACGGTGTCACCGACGAGAGCCTGAAGGACTGGGATCTCCTCAACGCGGTTCAACTACCGACGGCGTCAGGCTCACAGGTGAACTCGGCGCTCGAGTACGACGAGCCGACGCATGACGCGCTACGTGGACCGATCGCAGAGTTTGTCACCGAACCGCCGATCGATGAGTTCTCCGCCTCCGAGGTCGACGTCAGGAATGCGATGACGGCGATGGGCGCCGCCGCGATCGGACTCAAAAGCGTGCCGCTCCGTGACGGCTTGGCGACCCATTACTCCGGGACTGTCAAGCCTGGCGTTCGCGTGGGTGTGAAAGGCAAGCAGTCGAGCATCGGGGATCTGCAGAAACAGGTCGCGATCCAAACCACCGTCGGCGTCCAACTCGAGCACGTCGAGCAGTATCTGCGCGAACAAAGCAAATCGCCCGCAATCACAGATCCCGGGCCGGGTAGGGTCTGGGAGGCGCAGGGCAACGTGAACGAGTTCATCGAGGCCCTCGCGGTCCAGAACGGTCGTCGAGTGATGAGCGAGCTCGGTGTCGACGCGGCTGCATATCCTGAAGCGACCGGCGCGATGACGCTGATATCGCAATATCTGCTGGCGACGCACTACGCGCCCGCGCTCGGCTACGGCTGGGGCAAGAACAAGGTTGGAATGTTCTTCTACAAGTCCAAGCTTTCGAGTCTGTTCTCCCTTAGCGGCTCTGAGCTCGCGGGCTACAAAAATGCTCTGCTGACCGTCAATCGTGCTAACAGCACGGCGAAGATCGCGGGCACCATCACCGCCGGCGTCTGGCTGGACGAGGTGCTCGCCGGGACCAACGATCGAGTCTTCGAAGGTCTCAAGAACCCATACTCGAGCGCGCTCGGCCCTGAGCAGATAGGCCCACCCTCCGCCGAGAAGCTCGCGGTCGTGGTGGAGAAGCGCAAGGGCGGGCCGCCGCTCGCGCCGGGGACGACGTGGTCTTCGAGCGAGATGGAGACAGATCCCAATGCGTGGGGGACGCTCGGGGTCTTGGTCTACCGGTACCTCCGCCGCTTGCACCACGCCTAGCGCGAAAAATCGGAAGCCCGCGCCTGATCCAGCGGTGGCCCGTCTCAGGTCCGAACATGACCTAAAACGGGGTTAGGCTGGATCGGGAATGAGCTACCGGAAGGAGATTCGATGGCGGAGCGAGACGGATACATCCCGGGGGTGCCGTGCTGGATCGATACGAGCCAGCCCGACCCGGATGCGGCGGTGAAGTTCTACGAGGGCCTGTTCGGCTGGGCGTGTGAGGACGTGATGCCCCCTGACTCCCCGGGTGGCAAGTACTTCATGGCCAGGCTCCGCGGCCGCGATGTCGCCGCGATCTCCTCGGTCGGCGAAGGAGCACCGCCGGTAGCGACGTGGAACACGTACATCTGGGTCGGTAGCGCTGATGAGACCGCCGCGAA
Organism: uncultured Solirubrobacterales bacterium; assembly: GCA_963849675.1. Lineage (GTDB taxonomy): Bacteria > Actinomycetota > Thermoleophilia > Solirubrobacterales > Solirubrobacteraceae > Palsa-465. Next base: position 19,438 of record CAWKIW010000005.1, read on the forward strand.
AGTCAAGGATGCGGGCGGGGAGGTGCTGATGGACCCGTTCGATGTCATGGAGGCCGGCAGGATGGCTGGCTTCGTCGATCCCGAGGGCGCTGTGTTGTTCGTCTGGGAGGCCAACCAGCACAAGGGCGCACGGGTCGTCAATGAGCATGGGGCGTTGAACTTCAACAACCTAGAAACACGCGACGTCGCGACCGCCACGGCATTCTACGGCGCCGTGTTCGGCTGGCGGACACTCAGCCTGGATGGCGGATTTCAGGCGTGGACGCTTCCCGGCTACGGTGACTACCTGGAGCGCGACAATCCCGGCCTGCGCAAGGGGATGGAAGAGATGGGCGTGACGTCCGAATTCGCTGACGTGGTCGCGACCATCAGTCCGATTACCGAGGGCCAGGGCGAGGTTGCAGCGCGTTGGAGCGTGACGTTCGCGGTCGATGACGCCGATGCGAGTGCACAGAAGGCCGAAGAGCTGGGCGGGAAGGTGCTTGCCGGGCCGTTCGACGGCCCATGGGTACGGATGGCGGTGATCGCGGATCCGCAGGGGGCGACCTTCATCGCCAGCCAGTTCGTGGCCGAGAACAGAGACGTCCCGACCGCGGAAACGACCAGTGCGGCTTGAGTCGCTTCCATCGCGGCCGACTCCCAGGTATCGCCCCAGAGGCCGTGACCTCGGTCGTGCGAACCGGGAGCACTGCGTCGGACGTATGTGGGACAGGCTCATGCGGTTGGGAGGGAACGTCCGGCACGGAGTCGGTCGGACTAGGCCTTTATTGGGAAGGCCCGGATGGGCCTTCCCAATCTGAACTCCACGAGGGTTCATCGACGCCGGGGCCGGGCTCCGCCTGCGGGGCTGCGAGGGTGCCGACCGCGAGTAGCCCGTGGGTGCCGGGGTCACGGAACGTCCCGCCGCGCAAGCTCGGGGCCGGGGCGATTGCGGGCTACGCCATCGGATGCGTCGGCGGCGGGGGGATCGTGCCCGGGCGGGCACTCAGCCGCCCTGCGGTGGAGGTGGTGCTTGAGGTTGCGATCGCGACGACTAGCGCGATCAGGCCGATGGCCGGGAGTAGTACGCCAACCATGCGGTGGGGCTGCACGCGCCGGGGCGACGCGAGGCGATCGGTTGGCGAAGAGGTGGACATGTCTGCTTCTTGTGGTGGTTGCGTGAGGGCTTGACTTGGTTTTGTTGTGTCGCTTTGGCAGTGACGTCGCTGCGTCGGAAAGGTCCCACCGGCGGCCGGGACTGACCACGTATCTGGATTCAGCGTGAGTGAGTCGTCTTGCTCACTGTCAGGCCCGAAAGCGAAACTGTCGGGTGCGCGCGCAGGGCGCGGTCTAGCGCTTCATCCGAAGCAAGAGCCGGACGGAAGATTGCGGTCCAGACGAGCCGTCGGGCCGCTCTCGGCCCGAGCAGGCTTACGGGATCTCGCGGACCATGATCAGGCTGGTGCCGCCGCTCGCTCCGGTCTGGCGGCCCGCGGTGATCACCACGCGCGCACCGGTCGGCAGGCCGGCGAACTCCTTCGCGGTTACCAGAGCCGATTCGACGAGGTCGTCCACCGTTGCGCCGACGGGCATCGTTCGCGGATAAACGCCCCACTCGAGAGTCAGCTGATCGGCTATTGCCTGGTCGTGAGGGAGCGCGATGATCGGTCGTCGGCCGCGGTATTTCGCGCATGCTCGAGGCGAGCCGCCGAGCGTGGTCGGGACGATCAGCGCCACGGCGTCGATGTCGTCGGCCAGCTCTACCGCGGCGTGCATCACGGCTGCCGCGGGCGTGTCTTCGTGCACTGATCGGGCGCCGTGAATGTCTGGGAACTCCTCGCCTGCCTCGGCCAGCTGCGACATCGCCCGCACCGCGTCGACCGGATACTCGCCGACGCTGGTCTCGGCCGAAAGCATGACTGCCGAGGTTCCGTCGATCACGGCGTTGGCGACGTCGGTCGCTTCCGCGCGGGTGGGCTCCGGGGAATGGATCATCGACTCGAGCATCTGCGTCGCGGTGATCACCATCTTTCCCGCCTGCGTCGCTCGCCGGATCGTCTCCTTTTGCATGAGCGGCACTCGGGCGACGCCGGCCTCCACGCCATAGTCGCCCCGGGCGACCATCACCCCGTCCGCGACACCGAGGATCTCGTCCAGGTTCTCGTACGCTTCGACCTTCTCGATCTTTGCGATCACCCGACCATGCCAGTCATGCGCGGCCAGTCGCGCCCGAAGCTCCTCGATATCGGCCGCCGAGCGGACGAATGACAGCGCGATGAAGTCTGCTCCGAGCTCGGCGGCAACAGCGAGATCAGCCTCGTCCTTATCGGTGATCGCCGGCAGCTCGGGCCGGGCGTAGGTGACGTTGATGCCCTTACGCGGCGCTAGCTCGCCGACCGACACGGCCCTTGTGACGACCTCACCGGGGCCGACCGAGTCGACCGCCAGGCGCGGAACGCCGTCACCGATCACGACCTCCGAACGCTCGGTAACGAGCCGAGGAAAGTCCGGAAAGTCCACACGCACCCGATCATTGCCGGCGGCCGCCTCGAGGCCGGTGAAGACGACCTTCTCGCCCGGCCGCAGCATCCTCGTCGGCGTATCCGCCGACAGCCGTAGCTTCGGCCCCTGCAGATCGAATAGCAGCCCGACCGATCGTCCCGCGCGCTTCGCCGCGGCTCGCACCTCTCCCGCGCGCCGGCGCAGCTCATCGGCCGTGCCGTGCGAGCAGTTCAACCGTGCGCAGTCCATCCCGGCAGCGATCAGCGCGTCCACCAACCCGACCGGATCCGTTGCCGGCCCAAGTGTCGCAACGATCTTCGTGCGCCTGACGACCATCACGTAGCCGATGCTAGTCCCATCGGCTCATGTCACCTGTAGCGACACCCGTCGCGCCACGTCCCACCGGGCCGCGGTGAACGCGGCATCTAGCGGCGGAAGAGGCACGATCCACACAGTTTGATTCGGCTGAGCCCGGGTATTCCGTCGCCGTGGAAGGACTCACTTCGGAGGTCAGAGGGTGGCTGCCGCCCAGCATGTGATCGGCATCGACTTCGGCACGCTGTCTGGCCGGGCGGTCGTCGTCCGGGGAAGCGACGGCGAGGTCGTGGGTGGCGCCGAGCACGAGTATCGCCACGGCGTGATGGATCGCGAACTCGCCGAGACGGGCGAGCGCCTGCCGCCCGACTGGGCGCTTCAGGACCCGCGGGACTACATAGAGGTCCTTCGGCATGCGGTGCCGGAAGCGCTCGAGGACGCCGGGGTCGATCCGGGGAGCATCGTGGGGGTTGGGACTGATTTCACCTCGTGCACGATCATGCCGACGACCAGAGATGGGACGCCGCTGTGCCAGCTCGACGAGTTCCGTGATCGCCCGCACGCCTACGCCAAGCTCTGGAAGCATCATGCCGCCCAGCCGCAGGCAGACCGCATCACCGAGGTCGCCGCGGAGCGCAAGGAACCGTGGCTGAGCCGCTACGGCGGTCGGATTTCATCCGAGTGGGCGGTGCCGAAGGTGCTTCAGCTGCTCGAGGAGGAACCCGAGCTCTACGAGCGCGCGGACCGCTTGATCGAGGCCGTCGACTGGATCGTCTGGCAGCTCTGCGGCGAGGAGATTCGCAGCGCCTGCCCGGCGGGCTACAAGGCGATATTCCAGGACGGCCGGTATCCCGCGAACGACTATTTCGCGGCGCTCGATCCTCGCCTCGAGAACCTGGTCGAGGAGAAGCTGGCTGCCTCGCTGGCCGAACTGGGAAGCCGCGCGGGCTCGCTGACCGATGAGGCGGCGCAGTGGACCGGCCTTCAACCCGGGATCGCGGTGGCGGTCGGCAACGTCGACGCGCACGTGACCGCGCCGGCGGCGGTCGCGACCGAGCCGGGCCGCATGGTGCTCATCATGGGCACATCGACCTGCCATGTGATGGTTGCCGACGAAGTCGCCGAAGTACCTGGGATGTGCGGGGTAGTCAACGGCGGAGTGGTGGCAGGACGCTGGGGCTACGAAGCGGGGCAGACCGGCGTCGGCGACATCTTCGCGTGGTTCGTGGATCAGGGTGTCCCGCCGTACTACCACGAGCAGGCCAAGGAGCGCGGACTCGGAATCCACCAATACCTCACCGCGCTGGCCGACGAGCAGCAGGTGGGCGAACACGGCCTGGTCGCGCTCGACTGGTGGAATGGAAATCGCTCGATCCTCGTCGACCACAACCTCCGCGGGGTGATCGTCGGGCTGTCGCTGGCCACGCGACCCGAAGACATCTACCGAGCCTTGATCGAGTCGACGGCGTTCGGCACGCGCAAGATCCTCGAGGCCTTCGACGACGCGGGCGTCGCTGTCAACGAACTCGTGGCAGCGGGGGGACTGCTCGACAACCCCGTGCTAATGCAGATCTACAGCGACGTGGTCAACCGCCCGCTGGGCGTGCTCGACTCTCCCGAGGGACCGGCGCTCGGTTCAGCCATCCATGCCGCCGTGGCTGCAGGGATGTACGACGATGTCGAGACGGCTGCAGCGCGCATGGGCAGGCTTCGTGCAGAGGTCTACTCACCCGCGCCGGGACGCGCCGAGGCCTACGACCGGCTCTACCACGTCTACGAGCGGCTGCACGACCACTTCGGACGCGACAGTCGAGATGTCATGCGGGAGTTGCAGAGCATCGCGGCTCACGCGCGGGGCAGTGAGCGGGCTGAGTCATGACATCGATGCAATACGCCGCAAACGTGTCGGAATTGCACGCCTAGCTGTCGTTGTCCTCCACCGCTGCGCTCAGGACGGGGAAGAGCTCCTTGAGGCGCGGATAGATCTCGCGGTACACCTCGAGGAGCTTCCCGTAGCGCTCCGCGCGGCGCTCGTCCGGCTCATACGTGGCGCGCTCGCCAGACATCGCTTCCGCCGCCTCGGGGATCGAATCAAACCAGCCGACAGCGGCGGCGGCCTGCATGCCGGCGCCGAGTGCCGTCGTCTCCACCTCCCTGCAGGCGACGACGGTCCGGAGCGTCGCATCGGCGATGATCTGGCACCAGAGCGGACTGCGCGATCCGCCGCCAACCGCGAGGTAAAGGTCGATCGGCTGGTCCAGCGCGGACACCACCTGGTCGGTCAGCAACCGCTGTTCGAACGCGATGCCCTCGAGGATCGCGCGGAAGATGTGAGCCTTACCGTGGTGCCCGCGAAATCCGATGAGCATCCCGCGGGCGTAGCCGTCCCAGTGCGGCGTCTGCGCCTGATTCCAGTATGGGACCGCCAGAAGCCCATCGGCTCCGGGCGGGAGGCGAGCAGCCGCAGCCTCGAGCACGTCCTCGTCGGAGAGGTCGAGTCCGAGTCGCAGCGCCTCGGTGCCGGCCAGCTTGTTCACAAACCAGGACACCGTGTAGGTGCCGCCTTGAAGGAGGGTCTCGAGTGTGTACGTCCCGGGCACCGGACCGCCAAGCGTGCGAAACGCTCGGTCCCATGCATACTCGTCGCTGTAGGTACCTGAGACGACGGCGGTGCCCAGGTTCAGGTACGCGCGCCCCGGCTTAGTGATGTTCGCGCCAAGGCCTGCCGACTGGCCATCACCGGCGCCGCCGACGACGGGAATTCCCGCGGGCAGGCCGACCTCCTCGGCGACGTCGGCACGCAGTTCACCCATGACCGCCCCCGGGGGATACAGCTCGCACAGCTGCTCCCGATCGAGCCCCACGTGACCGAGCACCTCATCGGACCAATCGAAAGCCTTCATATCCACGAGCCCGAGGGGGTCGGCGCAAGCCGATGTGGTGCGCCACTCGCCCGTCAGGTGCTTGACGAGGAACGCGTGGACGTCGACCACTCGCGCTGTGCGCTCGAGCGTGTCCGGCTCGTGCTCGCGCAGCCAGAGCAGCTTGTAGAACGCAGGCGTGGTGTCCGGCGGTTTGCCGGTGATCTTGTGAATCTCCTCGCTGCCGTATTCCTCCACCTCCTTCACCGCGCGCGCATCGAGCCACAGCATCGCCGGGCGCAGCGGGTCGCCCTCCTTGTCGAGACAGGCAAACGTCTCCCGCTGATGCGTGAGCCCGATCGCCTCGATTTCGGAGGCGTTCACGCCGCCAGCCGCCTCTCGGAGAGCAGCCGCGGTGGTGCGCCACCAGTCCCGCGCATCTTGCTCGTGCCACCCCGGGTGAGGGATGACGAGCTCGAACTCCTGCCTGCCCGCGCTCACCGCGCGTCCTTCGCGGTCCCACACCACGGCCTTAGTGGCGGTCGTTGAGCTGTCGACTCCGATGACGTAGGTCACGTTTGTCCTCCTGCACTCCCTCGTTCGATCCTGCCCTTCCGGTGGGTATTCCTAACGCCTGCCTGCGGACTCGCCACCCGTTGAATCTGCGGAGGTGGGCGGGTAGGTATTCGTCGTGAGCGCTGAGGAGGCGGAAGCGTCCGAGGGAGGGACGAGCGATCTGACCAGGATCCCCGACCGGCTCTACGCTGGCTACGTCTTCGACCTCGACGGAACGATCTATCTCGGCTCAGAGCTCCTGCCGGGCGCGGAACGACTGGTGCAGGCCCTGCGCGACATGGGCAGCAAGGTCGTGTTCGTCTCGAACAACCCAACCCGCGATCCGGAGGAGTACGCGCGGAAGCTGACCGACCTCGGGCTCTCGACGCAGTCGTCGGACGTGATCAACACGGTCGTGACGACCACGAGTTGGCTCGCCGAGAATGCGCCAGACGCGACCGTGTTCCCTATCAGCGAGGAGCCGCTCAAGCGCGCGCTTCGCGAGCGCGGCATCCGGATGTCCGAAGACCCAAGCGAGATTGACATCGTCATCGCCAGCTACGACCGGCAGTTCGAGTACCGCAAGCTCCAGATCGCGTTCGACGCCATCCGCGGACCTCGTCGCGCCCGGCTGATCGCGACAAATCCGGATCGGTTCTGCCCCTTCCCAGATGGACACGGAGAGCCCGATGCGGCTGCGATCACTGCAGCGATCGAAGCCTGTACCGAGACGGCCTGCGAGCTTCACTTCGGAAAGCCGGGCCCCGTGATGCTGCACGCGATCGCCGCGGCGCTCGAGCTGAGCCCCGAGGATTGCGTCCTTACTGGCGATCGATTGACCACCGACATCCGGGCCGCGCGGGAGGCGTCGATGGCGTCGGCGCTGGTCCTGACAGGCGAAACCGAGCCGCAGGCGGTTTCACGGATCCCCGACGACGAACAACCGGACTACGTGCTCGACCGGATCGACCGCCTGATGCCGCGCGAGCAGTGGGAACACCTCGGCTGGCGGGCTGAGGACGACGCACTGCCGGGCTAGGGCTGGGTCAGGGCTTTTCGGAAGACCGGCCCGCGCGGAACTGATCGTCGATCTCGTTCATCTTCTCGACCTTCTCGGTCGAGCCGCCGCCCTGGAACTCGGATGCCAGCCAGTGATCGAGCACCTTCTCTGCGGCCTCGGGGGCGATCACGCGTGCGCCCATCGCGAGTACCTGGGCATCGTTTGACTTGCGGGCGCGCTCGGCCGAGTAGGGATCGTGGGCAGTCACCGCACGCACGCCGGGAATCTTGTTGGCCGTGATTGCCATGCCGAGGCCGGTGCCGCAGACAAGCACCGCGCGATCGTGCTCGCCGTTTGAAACGGCTTGGCCGACCCGTGCGGCAACGTCTGGATAGTCCTCATCGGTCCCGTTGCCGTAGTCCTTGATCTCGTAACCATGCTCCTCGAGGTAGTTGGCGAGGTGGTCCTTGAGCGGCGCTCCAGCCTCATCGGCGCCAACGGCGATTCGTTGCATGTGCTCCTCCTTTGCTCCTCACATCTCTCAGGCCTCGACCGGCTCCTCGTCGGCCACCTTCTCGGCCACCCGGTGGATGAGCGGTCGCATCGCTGGATATGCGTCCGCGTAGGCATCGACGAAGAATGCATAGCGCTCGTGGAGGTCGGAGTCGGGATCGATGGTCTCGGTCTCGTGGACCATCGCCTGTACAGCGTCGTCGAGACTGCCGTGTATTCCTACTCCGACCGCTGCGAGGATCGCCCCGCCCAGCAGCACGGCGTCGCCAACCTTCGTGAGCGTGATCGGCAGCCCGCTGACGTCGGCGTGCATCTTCATGAGCTGCGGGCTGTTGGTGAAGCCGCCTGCAGCGACCAGCGAGTCGACCTCGATGCCGGCGCTGCGCATTGCGCGCAGGATGTGTGCGGTCCCGTAGCAGACGCCTTCCTGGATAGCCCGGTAGACGTGCTCGGGCGTGTGGTGAAGGCTCAGCCCCCAGACGATCCCTCGGGCCAGCGGATCGGTGTACGGGGTTCGGTTGCCCTGCCAGTACTCGTTCACAATCAGCCCGTCGCACCCGGGTGAGATCGACTCCGCGCGCTCGTTGAGGACGTCGTAGGCATCGACGCCGCGGCGCTCGGCCTCGCGCAGCGCATCAGCGCAGAAGTTGTCGGCAAACCATTTCAGCACCGACCCGGTCGATACCTGACCGCCCTCGACCGTGTACTGATCGGGTACGACCGCGTCGGTGAATGCGCCGAAGAAACCCTCGCCGCTGATCGGTTCATCGGTCTGTCCGGTCAGGACGTGCGAGGAGCCAGTGATCAGCGCCAGGCGTCCAGGTCTCACTGCTCCCAGGCCGATCTGGCCCACCCAGGCATCGCCGCCACCCTGCACCACCGGAGTGCCCGCTCTGAGTCCGAGCTCGCCCGCGGCCGCGTCCGAGAGTCCCTCGACAGGGCAGCCGAGATCGAGTACCTCGGGAGCGAGCTTCTCGAAGACGTCGTCGAGCCCGACCTGCTCGTAGAACGAAACCGGCCAGCCGCCGCTGTCGCGGTCGTGGTAGCCGCGGACAGCGGCCGTGTTCGTGTTCGCAGTCATCCGGCCCGTCAGTCTGAACGTCGCCCAGTCAGGGCCATCGACGATGTACTTGGCGCCACGGTAGGTGTCTGACTCGCGCTCCTTCAGCCACAGCAGCTTCGACGGCAGCCATTCCGCCGAGACCGGTCCCCCGCCGTTGTACCTGCGAGCGGGATGGTCACACTCGCCGATGCGGCGCGCCTGGTCGGCCGCCCGAACGTCCATCCACATGATCGCCGGGCGCAGATGCCGCCCGGCTTCATCGAGCGCCACAACCGTACAGGTGGTCGCGTCGGCGCAGATCCCCGCGATCGCATCGCCGGTCACGTCAGCCGCGCTGAGGACCTTGCCGACCGACTCGACGAGCGCCGACCACCACTGGCCTGGGTCCTGCTCGGCCCAGCCCGGACGCGGATGCTCGAGCTCGTAGGTCGTGACCTCGGCGGCGACTAACCGACCAGTCGGGTCGAACAGCCCTGCGCGACAGCTCTCAGTACCGAAGTCGATCCCCAGCAGGTAGGGCTGGTCACTGCCATTGGATACGCCCATGGTTCACCATTCCTCCTTCGCAGCGGCGTGCGAACGACCGCCGGCAACCGCGGTACGACGTGTTTCTGGGCGGCCGCGGCCGGGCACTTCCTCCGTATGGTCCGATCTGAGTGTCACGACGTTAGGTCTACCCGTTCATCGCCACAAATCTCGGGCCCCGCGATGACGACAGTGGCCATTCTGGGATCGGGCGTGATGGGCTCTGCCCTGGCGGTGCCCGCAGTGGACAACGGACATGAGGTGCGCCTTGTGGGCACCCATCTCGACCGCGAGATCATTGACAGCGTGAAGACCAGCGGCGTCCACCCGGGGTTGGACGAACCGCTGCCGCCGTCGGTTAGGGCCTACCAGCTGGAGGAGGCGCCGGAGGCGTTCGCGGGTGCTGAGATCGTGCTGAGCGGGGTCAACTCGTTCGGGGTCCATTGGGCCAGCGAGCAGCTCGCACGATTGCTGCCGGATGCGGCGCTCGTGATCGCCATCGCCAAGGGGCTCGAGGCGGGCGACGAGGGCGAGCTGCGGACCCTTCCCGAGGTGTTGACCGAGTGTTGGTCTGAGGAGCAGCGCGCCGGCCATTCCGTGTGCGCCATCACCGGTCCCTCGATCGCCGGCGAGGTCGCTGCACACCGCGAGACATGCGTCGTCTTCGCAGGACGCGACGAGACGGCCCTTGACCGGCTCGCCGCGACGTTCTCGCACGGACGCCTATCGGGTGTGGACCTCGATCGACCTGGTCGGCTGCGAGGTGTGCGCGGCACTCAAGAACTGCTACGCGCTGGCAATCGGCCTCGCAGAGGGAGTGCTCGAGGCTCGCGGAGCGTCCGATCGTCCGGACCGCATGCACAACTACGAGGCAGCGCTGTTTGCACAGGGTGCCGTCGAGATGCGGCGGATGATCGAGCTGTTGGGGGGACGGCCAGAAACGGCCGATTGGCTGCCCGGTATCGGCGACATGTACGTGACGAGTACCGGCGGGCGAAACGTCCGTGTCGGAAAGCTCCTCGGCGGTGGCATGCCGTTCGACAAAGCCTCTGCGGAGCTAGGTAACCCGACACTGGAGGGCGCGGCGGCGATCCGCGAGATCGGCGAGGCGCTCCCGAAGCTCACAAACCGCGGCCTGGTAGGACCGGAGGAATTTCCGCTCTTGCGCCGCCTGTACGAGGTCATCGCGCTCGAACGACCTGTCGAGATGCCCTGGGGCTCGTTCTTCGGCGGCGACTTTGGAGGTGTGGCCCGCACCGGCCCCGGTGCGCCCACGGAAACGCTTAGGAAGTCCGGTCGCAACGATGGATGAGAGCCGCATTCGTGATGCGCTACGTGAGGCGACCCAGACACAGCAGGTAGTGATCGGCGATGGCGCCTTGGATCGCGTCGCGGAGGTGTTCGAGACCATCTTCGGCGACAGCGCGACCGTGGTTGTCGCGGATGAGAACACGTTCGACGTCGCCGGCGAGTCGGTCACTCGAGAGCTGAGCGCCGGCAGACGAGAGGTGGTCGAGCCGTTCGTATTTCCCGGTCAGCCGACGCTTCATGCGGACTACGAAAACATCAAGGCCCTGGCACGGGCGTTGCACGAGCACAACGCGATTCCCGTGGCGGTGGGCTCCGGGACGATCAACGACATCGTCAAGCGCGCATCGCACGAGTGCGAGCGGCCATACATGACCGTCGCGACCGCCGCATCGATGGACGGGTACACCTCGTTTGGCGCATCGATCACCAAAGACGGGTTCAAGCAGACGATGGAGTGTTCCGCGCCTCGCGCGGCGGTGGCGGACCTCGCGGTGCTGATGAAGGCGCCGCCCGGCATGACTTCCTCCGGCTACGGTGACCTGTTGGCCAAGATCACCGCGGGCGCCGATTGGATCCTGGCCGACGCGCTCGAGGTGGAGCCGATCAAGGACAAGGAGTGGTCGCTGGTCCAGGGGCCGTTGCGCGCGGCGACCGGCCATCCAGCGAATCTGCATGCGGGCGATGCGGGCGCGATGGAAGCTCTGATCGAGGGTCTGATCATGTCCGGATTGGCGATGCAAGCCGCATCGTCGTCGCGCCCGGCCTCGGGGGCTGAGCATCAGTTCAGCCACCTGTGGGAAATGGAGGGGCTAGGGGACGATCCGGAGAAAGGTCATCCGCCCCTCTCGCACGGCTTCAAGGTCGCGGTCGGCACGGTGTCGATTGCCGCGTTGTATGAGCGCGTGCTGGCTCGCGACCTCGACAGCCTCGACATCGCCGCAGCCGTACGAGCCTGGCCGTCGTGGGATGACGTCGAGGGGCGCGTTCGCGAAGCGTTCGCGGGGACGCCTCTCGAGGACGCCTCGGTCGCGGAGACGCGCGCGAAGTACATCGACGCGGACGAGCTTTCGCGTCGGCTCGAGCTGCTCGCCGATCGATGGGGTGAGACCCGAGATCGGGTCCGAGAACAGATACTCCCGGCCGAGCAGGTACGTGCGCAACTGGAGCAGGCGGACTGTCCGTCCAGCCCGCTGGAGATCGGGCTGGACCTGAAGCGGTTCGAGCGGTCGTACCGCAGGGCGCAGATGATCCGCCGGCGCTACACAATCCTCGATTTCGCGAACGAGGCCGGCATCCTCGACGAGTGCGTCGAGGAGCTTTTCACCGGCGGAGGGTTCTGGGCTAAGCATCTGGGCGCCACTCGCGGCGCCTGAGGGGCGGCGCGGTCCGTGAACGTCACCGCGGAACGTCTGCCGATCGTCGCCGACGACCTCACCGGAGCCGCTGACCGCGCGGGACCGCCTCGAGCAAAGGAGCCGGCGCTGATGGCGGGGCCGGTGGTCGCGATCACGATGGGCGATGGCGCCGGGGTCGGGCCGGAGGTCATCATGAAGATCCACACCGACGGGAGCCTGTTCAACGAATGCCGGCCTCTGGTGATTGGCGATGCCAAGCGGCTGCGGCAGGCGGGCGAGGTCGTGGGGGCCGGCCTCGAGGTAAAGACGCTCCGCGATGCAGCCGAGGCCGACTTCCAAGCAGGAACGGTGCAGTGCATCGACCTGGACCTCCTGCCCGACGACCTGCCGTGGGGCGAGCTCTGCAAGGAGGCCGGCGAAGCCGCGTACCGCTATATCGAGTATGCAGTCGAGCTGGCCGCCGGCGACCGCGCGGGCGCGATCTGCACGGCCCCGCTCAACAAAGAGGCCCTGCACGCCGCGGGCCGCCGCTACCCGGGGCACACCGAGCTGCTGGCGGAGCTCACCGGCACCGACGAGGTGTCGATGATGCTGAGCACTCCGCGGCTGAAGGTCATCCATGTCACCACCCACCTCGGGTTACTCGACGCGATCGAACGGATCGAGCCGGGTCTTGTGTACCGGACAATCAAGCGGGGTCACGAGGCGATGAGCCGCTCACTCGGTCGGTCTCCACGAATCGCGGTGTGCGGGATCAACCCGCACGCCGGCGAGCACGGCCTGTTCGGACGTGGCGAGGAGGAGGAGAAGATCGTCCCCGCGGTCGAGCGCGCGAGCGGTGAGAACATCGATGTACGAGGACCGCTCCCGGCGGACACCACCTTCTTCCGCGCGGTGCGCGGCGACTTCGATCTCGTCGTCGCCATGTACCACGATCAAGGTCATGGCCCGGTCAAGGCGATCGGCGTGGACGCTGGGGTCAACGTGACCGTGGGGCTTCCCGTAGTCAGGACGTCTGTGGATCACGGCACTGCGTTCGACATCGCGGGCCAGGGGACGGTGGAGGAAGCCAGTATGCGCGAGGCGGTTCGGCAAGCCGTGAACCTATATCGCTGAGGGTTGATCTCGCTGAAGAGGATGCGGGCCGTCGCCGCTTGGTCCTTGGCGATTCGCGATGGGCTGGAGCGGCTTTCGCAAGTCTTAGGAGAATTGAGGACGATTTGGGCGTACGGAGCCGGCTCGACGCCGGTCCGGGTCTGACGAAGCGCTTTGTTTTGTGCATTTGGCTGGGGGTAATACAGCGAGCTGTACGTTGGCGGTTCGCCCCCCGCGGAGGAACTCTCGTCACTGGTGTGTGATGACCGGTGTCTCGTGACTCGTGTCTGATCAATCTTCAATCGCGTGGGGAAGCAGTCCCGTCATCGCTGCACTGGCCACGTTTTCCCTGCCAACCCGTCAGTCCATAACCTTGAGAGGCCGCATACGATGAAACGACCCGCAGGCACCCTTCTAGCCGTTTTGGCAGTGCTGGCGACTGCTTTGGTTTTCGCGCCGGCCGGATCTGCCGCCAGTTCTTCAGCCAGAGCGTCAACTGGCGTGGTGCGATGGGTCAACGCTTGGCAGGCCAGTCCAGTGCCAGGTGGCACGATCCCGGGCTCCAATTGCCCCGCGGATACGGGTTTGAACAACCAGACTGTCCGCAACATCGCGTTCACCAGCGCTGGTGGCGACCAGGTCCGGGTACGGCTCAGTAATGCGTTCGGCGCGCAGCCATTGCGGGTCGGTGCGGCATCCGTCGCGATCGCGGGGGCAGGCGCCGCGGCCGTCCCCGGCTCGACGCGGGCGCTTCGCTTCGGCGGTCGGTCATCGATCGTCATCGCAGCGGACGCTGAGGCCCTCAGCGATCCCGTGTCGCTGAAGATTCACGCATTGGAGCGGCTCGATATCAGCGCATACCTACCAACAGCCACCGGGCCCGCGACGCAACATTTCTTTGCCCAACAGGACAACTTCCTAGCCAGCGGGAACCAGGTCGGCGTAGCCAGCGCTAGCGCCTTCACCACCACCATTTCTTGCAGGATGTTCGTCGACGATGTCGACGTGCGAGCATCCCGCCGTTTTGAGGGAACGGTTGTCACCCTGGGGGATTCCATTACTGACGGATTTGGCTCCACCATCAACGCGAACCGCCGTTATCCCGATGACCTCGCCAGGCGCCTGAACGCCGTGCGTGGGCCTACGTTGTCAGTTTCCAATGCCGGCATCGGAGGCAACGATCTCCTCACTTTCCGCACCGACGTTCCCTTCGGGGCCATCTTCGGGCCGCCCGCGATTGCCCGCCTGCCTCGCGATGTCCTGACCCAAGCTGGCGCGCGCGATGTGATCCTGCTCGAGGGCATCAACGACATCGGCGCGAGCGGTGCCACGGCCGAGGACCTGATTCAGGTCGATCAGCAGATCATCGCCCAGGCTCACGCCGCGGGGCTAAGGGTCTACGGTGCCACCCTAACTCCTTTTGGGGGATCAAACGCGCAATACGGCGGCCAATACGGCACACCTGAAGGCGAGCAGCAGCGCCAACTACTCAATAACTGGATCCGAACCAGCGGCGCTTTCGACGCCGTATTCGACTTCGACAAGGCGATCCGCGACCCAAGCGACCCCACCCGAATGCTGCCTCAGTACGATAGCGGCGACCATCTGCACCCAAACGACGCTGGGTACCAGAGGATGGCAGATACCGTCAACCTGGCACTAATCCTCCGCGGAATCTGACTCCCTCACCAGGAATGCGAATTTCCAGGCCTGTGTTCGCACGGCGAGAGCGCATGCCGTTCAGTTAGCCACTGCCTGGGTGCCCGAGTCCGCCGAAGTTCGCGGTGGAACTCCCGGCCAGCATCTTCCAAGCCGGTTCCTCTCGCCGCCGTTGATGGCTAGCGCGACCCCCATACTATGGTCAGCGACGCGAAAGGGGCGACGATGCATGAAGGCGGGGCCCAACCCCCGGTAATCCGGGTACTGGTCGTGGCCGATCACGACTTGTTTCGCACCGGACTCGCGTCGCTGCTCGGCGCGCACGCGGACATCGAGGTGGTTGCACAGGCGTCGGGTGGTCGCATGGGCGTGCAGCAGGCGTCCGAGCTGCGTCCCGATGTGGTCTTAATGGATCTCCCGATGCCAGATCTCGAGGCTCGCGAGGCGATACGCGCAGTCCTCGAGCTGAGTCCCGCTACGCGGGTGGTGGCGTTCACCATGCTTCCGAGCGAGCAGGACGTCGCAGACGCCTTGCAGGCGGGAGCGTCCGGTCTCCTGGCGAGGGACACGCCGATCGACGACGTCGTCGCGGCCGTGCGCGCCGCGGCCGGCGGATCAGCTTGGCTGTCCCCTGGGACGGCCGAACTAATGCTCGGAGATGGACGTCGAGCGGACCCCGACCGGGAGCCTGATGCGCCAAAGCTTGATCACCTGTCTCCCCGCGAGCTCGACGTGCTGCGCTTGATCGCTCGTGGGCTGGAGAACGCCGAGATCGCCGAGGTCCTCAACATCAGTCCGCGGACGGTCAAGGACTATGTCTGGAGTATCCGCGCGAAGCTCGGTCGCCCACGTCGGGATGGTTGACCCCTCAGCGACAACGCCGACCAGTACCCGCTCGGGCAGCGGTACTCACGACTGCGGCACATGTAAAG
The DNA here is from genome assembly GCA_963849675.1 of uncultured Solirubrobacterales bacterium. Classification (GTDB taxonomy): domain Bacteria; phylum Actinomycetota; class Thermoleophilia; order Solirubrobacterales; family Solirubrobacteraceae; genus Palsa-465. The sequence continues at coordinate 35,103 of CAWKIW010000005.1, forward strand.
GGCCTGACCGTGGCACACCACCGTCGCTCGCTCGAATTCCTTGGGGTCGTCCCGTTTTCGGGTCTCGCGTCGCTCGAACTCACCGGTAGTGCAGGTCGCTCGCGATAGCGGGGACGAAGGCGATCGGCAGTTGAGGTCGCGAGCAGGCGGATCAGTGCGACTCGCTCGGATCGGTGCGACTCCCTCGTCGCCATTCCTATCGCCCGGTGAGCGGGTCCGCAGTACGGAAGCGATCGTCCGCGACAGGCGCGCTGTCCGCGCCGAGCAAGTAGCCGGCGTCAAATCCGGAGATCCTCGTGGCGAAGGCGGAGCAGGGCTCGTGGCGTTCTGCCGATTTCATGGTCGTGGTGGGAACGCCGGCGAAAGCGCGTGACGATGCGCGGCCGGTCGCGACCTGCCGGGTTTGGTTTGGAGGCCGGTGGGTGAGTCGGAGTACGCTCGGATGAGTGAGCGACGCCGATTACGAAGCCGATAGGAGGTTTCGATGCCCGGACTGAAGGGACGCCTTTCGACCGTGGTCAAGTCGAAGATCTCAAAGCAGCTTGACCGCGCCGAGAACCCGAGCGAGACGCTCGACTACGCGTATCAGCGCCAGGTTGAGAACCTCCAGAACGTCAAGAAGGGTATCGCCGACATCGCCACCGCCAAGAAGCGGTTGGCGCAGCAGCAGCAGCAGCTGGGTGAACAGGGCGCCAAGCTCGACGCCCAGGCCCGCGAGGCGATGTCCGCCGGGCGTGAGGATCTCGCTCGCGCGGCGCTGGAGCGCAAGCAGCTGGCCGTTCAGGAGGCCGGCTCGCTCGACCAGCAGATCGCGCAGCTCGAGTCAGAGCAGGAGAAGCTGATCGAGTCCGAGAAGCGGCTCGAGGCAAAGACAGAGCAGTTCCGCTCAAAGAAGGAAGTCATCAAGGCCCAGTACTCGGCCGCCGAGGCGCAGGTCCAGATTTCCGAGGCGACCACCGGAGTCGGTGACTCGATGGCGGATGTCGGGATGGCGACGCAGCGCGCCCTCGACAAGACCGAGACGATGAAGGCTCGCGCACAGGCCGTCGATGAGCTTCAAGCGGCGGGAACCTTCGATGATCTGACAGCGCTCGGCCCCGGCCAGGACGACGTCGATCGCCAGCTCGACCAGCTCGCCGCCAACAGCGCCGTCGACGACGAGCTGTCCCGCCTCAAGGCGGAGGTCCAGCCGGGCGCTCCGCAGTCCGCGCTCCCTGCCGGCGAGACCGGCACTGGCGACCACGCAGGGCCACAGCAGCCGGCTGCTGGCGACGGCGAGCCTCCCGGAAGGTCCGCCGAAACCCCCTGATCGCCGGCCTTGCACCCGGTTGTGGGTGAGCGCCTTCACGCAACACCGGCAGCGCGACGCGGCCGGGCGGGCTGCTCGTCTGAGCGGATCAGACGAACCGCCGGTACGCGATCCAGATCCCGACAAACCCCCCGATCATGAACAACACGACCGACGAGAGCGAGAGTTGCCCCGCTCCCCAGAGGCTCGGAACGAAGCTCCCGATGGTCCCCCCAACGAACCCACCAAGGTATGTCGGCCCCTTACGCACCAGCTCCTCTTCGGCCCATTCGACCGTTCAAACCACAAATCACATCGGATACGGACAGACAGGCGGACGGTCTCGCCGACCGTCCCACCAGACCGGCGGCCGCGCTCCCGTCTCAGCCGGCGTGTTCCACAGGTATCGACCGTAAACCACTTCTGCGGTTTGCGGCCGCCGCGGCGGCCGTCGCAGACGACCCTCCGCAACCAGACGCGAGCGCTCGGGAGACCGCTTGACAGTGCGCGCACTGCGCCGCCTGCTCGAGCAGCTGCTCCCGATCGCCGGTGCTAACGGGCCCTAGACCTGAGCGGGCTCCGGCTCCTCGGCCTCGCCGAAGTCAGGCGGGAGATCGAGGCGCCCGGCTCGTGCGCTCGAGCCTTCGATGTTGAAGTGAGGCAGACGTGCGTCGAGCCAGGCCGGCAGCCACCAGGTCGACTTCCCGAGCAGCTCGAGCACCGCCGGCAGCAGCACGCACCGCACCACGAGCGCGTCGAGCAGCACCGCCACGGCGAGGCCGAAACCGAACTCCCTGATGACCCGTTGGTCGCCGAGCATGAACGACAGGAAGACGCACACCATGATCGCCGCCGCCGCGCTGATCACTCGGCCGGTGAAGGCGATTCCGTCGGCCACCGCCGCGGAGGCGTTGCGCTGTCGCACCCACTCCTCACGCACGCGTGAGATGAGGAACACCTCGTAATCCATCGACAGACCGAAGACGACGGCGAACATCAGCACGGGTATCCAGGGCTCGACGGGGCCTTTCTCGACGCCCAGCACGTGCGCGAACCAGCCGTTCTCGAACACCGCCACGGTGACGCCGAGCGCGCCGCCGATGCTGAGCAGGTTCATCAGCGCCGCCTGAACCGGGATCACCAGCGATCGGAACAACACGAACAGCAGGAGCGCGGAGAGCCCGACGACGATCCCGATGAACAGCGGTAGCTTCGTCGCCAGCACGTGCGAGAAGTCGATCGAACCAGCCGTGTACCCGCCGACCAGGACCGGCACTCCGGTTCGGTGCTCGAGCGGCGGCAGTACGTGATGTCGCAGGCGGTTGACCAGGTCTGTGGTCGCCGCCGCCTGCGGCGCTGAGGTCGGATACGCCCGCATGACAGCGACGTTCCCGGACGACGAGAGCTGCGGCGCGGTGACCGTCGCCACGCCCGACGTGCCGGCGACCTCGCTATGCAGCGCGGACAGCACGGGGCCGGTATCGCCGTGGTTGGGGAGCTCGGCGATCACCAGCAGCGGACCGTTGAAGCCCGAGCCGAAGCCCTGGGCCAGCGTGTCGTACGCCTGGCGCGTGCTCGTGCTCGACGGATCGTTGCCGGCGTCGCTGCTCTGCAGGCGCATCCCGAACACGGGCAGCAGCAGCGCGACCATGACGCCGAGCGAGATGATCGCCAGTGGCCACGGCCGCGTCTGCACGATCCGGCTCCACTGGCGCCAGCGCGAGCGCGAGCGCGCCTTCATGACGCCATCCGGGAGCGCCGTGTCGCTCGTGGCGCCGCGGCCGCGCCTGCGTACGATCCGCTCCCCGAAGCGCGACAGCATGGCCGGTAGCACGGTCAGCGAGGCGAGGAGCGTCAGCAGCACCGCAAGCACGGACGCAATCGCCAGCCCGTACATGAAGCTGACCCCGGTCGCGAACATCCCGAGCAAGGCGATCATCACCGTGGTCCCGGCGAGCACGATCGCCCGGCCTGAGGTGTCCATCGCCTCGATCACGGACCGATCCACGTCGCCGTGGACGAGGTAGTTCTCCCGGAAGCGGGTGACGATGAACAGGGCGTAGTCGATCCCCACCCCGAGGCCGATCATCAGCGCCAACTGAGGGGCAACGTTGGACATGCTGGTGACGTGCGTGCCCAGTCCGATCAGCGCCACGCTGGTGATCAAGCCCAGCCCCGCAGTGAGGAGCGGCATCCCGGCCGCGATCAGCGATCCGAACGTGAGCAGCAGGATGACCAGCGCGGCCAATACGCCGACCTCGGTGGCCGGCCCGATATTAAAGCCCTCGGCGTTCTCGATCACTTGCCCGCCGGCGGCGATCTTCAGGCCCGGCACGTGGACGGTGGCGATCTGATTCAGCACCGGCTTGCCGGCGGCGTTCGGCACCTGGTTGGCCGGCTTGTCGAAGTTGACCGTGGCAAACGCCGTCTTGCCGCCACGCGAGATCTCGAACGCGCCGCGCGGGCCGTAAGGACTGATCACGCTCACCACATGCGGGTCCTGGGAGACCTCGGCCAGGAGCTTGGTCACCGCGGCGCGCACCGTCGGCGACTCGACGGTGCCGTTCGAGGTCTGGAAGACGATCGTGTCGGAGTCGCCACTCTGGGCGGGGAACTCCGCCTTGAGCAGGTCGAGGGCGCGCTGCGCCTCGGTTCCGGGCAGGGTGAAGTTCGTGGCGTACTGGCGACCGACGGCGCTGGCGACGACCGTGGCGAGGATTGCGACCGCGACCCAGGCCACGATCACGCGGCGCCGGTGTGAGATGCACCAGCGCACGAGGCGCACGATCACTCCGTGGGCCTCGGGTGGTTCCTTGAAACGGTCGCCGTTCCACTCGGGCGGCGCCGTCGCCTGTGGTCTGAACAGATCTCTCATTCGCTATGACTCTCCATCTCGCGCATACGTTGTTGGACCTGCCGGGGCAGACCGGGGTGGCGGCCCGGCAGGCTTACCAACCGTAAGTGGCCCGCGGATTCCTGAGAAGGACCAATCGAAGGTCGATCCCGCGGACCAAACGTGGTGGTTTGAGATCAGGCCCGCCGTGCCCTGCCCCGGCGGGACGGCGTGTCACGGCCTGTTCACGACGATTTGGTCAGCCGGATATCCAGGGCGGCGTAGGACTCACAGGCCGACTCCCTCGGAGTACCGTCTCGTGGACGCGCCGTCCGCTCTTTACGAACGTGCCGCCTCGCGGCGGACCAGCTCGACGGCCTCCCACACCTTCCGCACCACCGCGCAGACCGAGGCTTCCTGCCGCCGGCCGCTGACCGCGGCCGCCAGCGCCGTCATGCCGAGGTCTGCGCCCCGGCCCCGTCAAACTCCTCCAGCGCCCGCTCCCGGATCGTGACTGCGGCCTGTCTCATCGGGCGTACCGCCTGTAGGTCGCCGGCGGTCGTGCGCGAGGGCCAGCTGAGCTCGCGCCAGAGAGAGGCGCCCGTCGCCGACAACCCCAGAGAAGCGGTCCTCGAGCTTGGCCTTGGGGTTCATGTGGCGGCCGAGGAGAAGGCCCAGCTCGGCCGCCGCGTCGGGCCGACGAACTGCCACCCACACTCGAGCTGAACGGGGCGGGTAGCGATCTGATCGGGGATGCCGACTATCCAGTAAAGGTTGGTGCCGATGGCGTAACGACGTCGACGTTGGCGCCGCCCTCAGGGGCGGGCCTGGGGTCGGTGATGTGACCGGGGACTTCTCCTAGCGGCGGGTCGGGCGGCAGCGGACGGTTGTCGCCTTCCGTCTCGTCGGTGGTGTTGTCGAGCATGCCCGCCCGGGCGCTGCGGTCAACGCGGAGCGCCAGGTGGATGCTTACGTGTTGGCCGGGCGCCAGGCTATTGATCTCCAGGCAGCGCCGACTGCCGCGCTGAACCAACATGTGATCGGCACTCACGAACGTCTCGTCGCGCGGGATGCGATCGCACACCAGGAAGTTTTGGGCGACCGCCCGGCCAGTATTGCGTGCGGTGATCGTGTAGTGCTCGATGCCGCCGGGGCGCACCGTTCTGGTACTCGCCAGCTTTTCGACCGGGACGTCGGGCTCCGGTGGACCAGCGCCATTGTCGGTGGTGGTGGTCACGTTGTCGAACAGGTAGCCCCCACCGTCGACGGCAGGGACTTGCGTGTTGGCTCGGAACAACAGGCTGTTGATGTCCGGTGTTGGCTCCCCCTGGCTGTGGTACCAGTTCTCCCATGTCGTGAAGCGCTCACCGACATCCTTACCGTCGACATAAATTGCCATCACGTCGTTGTTCAGGCCGGGATGGAGCTTGATCCAGATCTTGATCGTATGCGGCACCCCACGGGGAAGCACCGCACTGAAGTCGCGATTCGGGAAAGAGCCATCCGGCAGAGCATCCAAGACCTGGATCCCGGTACCCGCCGAAGTGTCGTCGAGTCGCAAGAAGGACATCCGCCCGAGCGTGCCATCGAACGCACTGATGTTAATCTCGAGTCCGGGCTGCGGATCCGGCGTCGTGGTGATAAACGAGAATTGGGCAATGAACTCCGTATTGGGGCCATTCTCGCTCGCTGGCTGGGTAAGCTCCGGGGAATGCGGCAGGTTGGCGAACCCAGTGGTCGCTACGGCATTCGAAAACCGCCACGCCCGTGTTCCGAACCCGGGAACTCCTGACGGGTAGTAGTCCGAAACAGGTACGACAGCCTGGTCGAACGACTGGCCGCCCTCCGACGGGTGCTGCGTGCCAGCGCTCCAGCCGTGCTGGCCGTTGACGCTCCCGAGCGCGAAGTTGTCAAAGTGTGACGTAGATGTGGAATTCGCCGCCGCCACCCCACATGGAAGCAGCGCGAGTGTGGCGATCGTGGCAAATGAGCCGACAAAGGCCTTAGGCGGCGAGGCACGGCGGACTCTGCAGAATCGACGCACGAGTCACCCCTCCCTTCCCCTCAGGGGATCTGACGCTACCGGTCTGACGTCTAACTGCTAACTCACCACGTACTATCATGGTTCGGCTAGCTATGCAAGAGGACCGCGGTGCCTAAGCGCGTGTCGCAAATGCGTCAACACCGGCTGGTCGTCCACCGTTCGGCGCGGTTTGGACTGATTCTGTGGCTGAGCGTCATGCACCGTTCGGCGGCGTCGGGGCCGCTCGCCGGCCTCCTGTGCCTGGCGCGGAGGCCTGAGGGCCGGTACCCTCTGCCACGGACAGACGTGCGCGAGCTCGGCTTTTCCCACGCGAGGTTTGTTTCGCGAATCGGGGCACTGCTTGGTGCGCTGGTGGCCGTTGGGGGATCTGCCACGGCCGCTGCGCCGACAGGGCCATCCGCGTACGGGCCGGTGCGGACGTGGGGCGGCACGGAGATCCGCTCGCTCGATCCGGCAGGTGTTGCCGGCGGCGCCACCGCGGGCGCTTTGACGGTTGCCCCCGCGACTTACGGCCGAAGCGAACAGGTGCTCTCGAACGAGACCACGTTCACGCGCTGGGCCTACGTGAACCAGGCCGCCTGGATTCATCGCGCCCCGGACGCCTCATCAACGCGGGCTGGTCGGCTGACCTGGTACACACCCGATGGCTTCCCCTCGATCTATCTGCTCCTCCGCCAGCACCGGGATGTCAGCGGCCGGGAGTGGGTGGAACTGAGGATCCCCGGGCGTCCGAACGGGCAGACGGGCTGGGTCGAGCGAGACGCGCTCGGTTCATTTCACCTCACCCATCTGCTGGTGGTCGTAAACCGGAAGCAGATGCGGATGTACTTCTATAGCAGCGGCCGCCGGATCTGGAGCGCGCCGGTGGGCGTGGGCAAGCCCAGCACCCCAACCCCGGCCGGGCACTTCTGGATCGACGAGCGCTTTCAGATCACCGACCCAAGCTCGGGCTACTACCCCTATGCGTTCGGTACCACCGACTACTCGACGTTGACCGAATGGCCCGGTGGCGGGATAGTGGGCATCCACGGCCCGTACTACGACCCGCAGGGCATCCCGGGACAGATCTCCCATGGCTGCATCCGCCTGGAGACAGCCGACGACTATTGGCTCGCAGCGCACCTGAAGCTCGGCACGCCGGTCCACGTGATCTAGAGCAGCGCCACAGCGTTCGTCGACGTGACGCGCGAGCGGATTCGTCCAACAGCAGGCGTCGCAGACGGAGGCCTGCGACGGCCAAGACGAGTACCACGCCGGACCAGGCCCAGAGTCCTGGTTTCATCAACACTGCCCAGAGCCTTGCTTTCCCCGCCGATAACTCGCGATCGCGCTGGGCTCTGGCTAGCCCAGTCCCGACGGCGGCGCCGGCCGCGGCGCGGTCACTCGGATTGTGGCTCGGGCGACGTTGTGGGCAAATGTTTGGTCCTGTGTCGCGGTGCCCGCCACAGCAATGTCGGTGAGCATGGACGCTCTCGTCTCCACGCGAACGCGAACCGTCACCGTGACGATCTGACCGGGATCTATCGTGCCGAGCTGGCAGGTGATGTCGGGCCGGAGGTGGCAGGGCCCGGCGCTCGTGTGGGCCTCGATGACGATCGCGGCGCCGAGTTCCTTGTCGCCGAGGACCACCCGCTGGGCTGGGTCGGGTCCCCGGTTCTTGATCGTTATCCGGTAGCCGACGACGTCCCCGCGGGTCACGATCGGCGATGAAGGGTGTTTGGTGACGACGAGGTCGCTCAGGTGATATTCGGGGCGATCACGGATGTCCGGGAAGATCGGATTGGGACCGACCTCGGGTAGTGGTGGGTTCGGTGGCGGAAATACGGGGGGTGGGTTCGGCGGTTCCGGCGGAGGAGGCGGCGGGGTCGCTGAAAAAGTGTCGATGTAGAGACAGTGCACGTGGGGGTGATTGGCGGTGAGCGTCACATTGGCTGTGCCCTGAGCGAAGGGTTCGAGCGTGCCGTTGCAGTCGACGGCTGTGAGCGTCCATGAGCCGGCTGGACTACTCGCGGGGAGCTGCTCGACGATCCTGTATGAGCCGAGCCGCAGGTGATTGATGGCGTCCGCCGGGGTGTGGGGCACCGCGCTCGCCGCGACGCCGGGGGCGGTCGTCGTCACGGTCTGTAGACGATCGGCGGGAGCGCCCCGCATAGGGGTCACGAGGAACGTCGCGGTACCCGTCGCGCCCTCGGTGATCTTGGAGATCGAGATCGAGCCGCGAGGAACGAATGCGTTGACGAACGTGCACGCCACGACTTTACCGCTGGCCACCTCAACCTCGACCGGCCGAGCCGTCGAGCGTGTCGCACCATTGCACTCGACGGTGCGCAGGTACCAGCGCCCAGCCGACGAATCTGGCGCCCGTTCGCGGATGCGGTAACGGCCGGGGCTAAGATTGAGCGGAGACGGCCGCGCGTCGACAACAACACCCGGTTCGATCGTGGTGGCGTGCGCGCGGTGCACCGCGCCGTGGCCGGACAGCGGCGTGACCGTGTACGCGAACTGACCGACGCCGCCTCTGCTCACCTTACGAATCGTCAGCCCTCCGGGCGGGGGCACATAGCGATCGGTGTAGACGCACGTGACATGCTCGCTGGCGACCAGATGAATTGCTGCGGTAGCCCCGCGTATATCGACGGTGCTGGACCCTGGCCCGCCCACGGGGGTTTGCGCACTGCAGGTCAGGTCTGCAAGGTGATAGCTCGGTGCCGCGCTCTCGGTAACGGTCCAGGTCGAATCGCCGGCACGGAAGAAATCCTGCGACCCGCCGTCAGCTAGCTGAAAGCCGACCGGGTCAAAGGAGATGTCGCCGTTAAAGCTGAACAGCGGAGCCCCGCCGGGAGGAGCGCCCAACACGCGCTTTTCGATCGTGATCGTTCCGCTCGTGGGCGCCTGCTTTACGTACAGGGCGTAGCAGAAAACGTGCCGAACCCCAGCGGGGAAGAAGATGGACGCAACGTTGTTGCCATCGAGGGCGTCGACCGCGCAGCGCAATGTGCCAAACCCATACCCCGGTCCCGGGAACTTCTGCGCCAACACCGGATCGGTCGGCGTGCCGCCCTGCGCCCACAGCTGGTCGGGGCTGCTCGCCTGCGCACGCTCCTGCGCGGTCAGCTCGATCGTCGTCGCCCCGGCGAGCTGCTCATCGTCGACCACGAGCCCGTCCTGATTGAGCAGCGGGGTCTGCGTCTCAGTAACGATCGGGGCGCCGGGAAACGGGTCGGTGACCTTCGACAGCGATCCCCACGGACCCGTCACCGCCCGGGTCTGATAACCGTGCCCGATCGTGAACTGCCACCCCGGAAGCGGAGTGCACCCGCTCTGCGGCGGGATGCCCTCCGCGGTCGGATTGATCAGCTCGCCCCCCACGTACTGCGTGTCGGGCCCGAGGTCCTTCAGGCTCTCCATCATGTCGTTACGGGCCCGGTTAGCAAAGATGTCGGAATAGGCCGGACACGACAGCGCGACGAACGTCACCGAATAACCCGATCCCGGAGGCGGCAAGCAGCCCCCGAATGGGGCTTGGTTGATCGCGACGCTGCTGCTCGAGAGCTGCGCTGCCACGATAGGGCCGTTGACTTGGCCGTTGGACACGCTCACGACGGCGTTCGGAGCCAGCACCGCGCCTTGCCAGGCGATGCCGCCGATCTGCACGCTCGTGGCCCCTGGAAAGTTCCACATCAGCTTCGCAGGCGAGCTGTTGCCCAACTGGATGCTGGTCAACGTGTTCGCGTACGTCGATCCCGACACGTTGACCAGCGTCGTCGAGCCCGCCGGAACGTTGAGTCGGACTTGCTGGGCGCTCTGAAGGAGAGCGCTGGTGACCTCGAAAACGTTGAGCTTGGGATCGGTGCCGGTCAGCTCCAACGCACCGAAGGTTGGTCCCGTGATTCCCCCGTTGGGCTCAAGGTCCGCCCAGCGCGCAGACTGCTCGCGGAGCGCCGCGAACTGATCGTCGAAGTCAAACGGCGGCGTGGCCCGCCGGATACCGAGCGTCCCGATCGCACCCGCCATCGTCAACGTGCCGCCGTACGACACGCTGCCGTTGTGGACGCCCGCCCCGCCCTGCAGCACCGAAAGATCGCCGCCGACGACGAGATCGAGACGGCCGGGGTCCGGAGTGAGTGCGGTGCCCACGTTGACGCCCTGGATAGTGACGTCCCCACCGGCCGCGGCGCGGCCCTGGATCTGGGTCCCGCCGCTCGTTGCGGTGTAGCGGCCTGAGACGAAAAGGTCGAACTCCCCCGGGATTCCCGTCGCGGCGCAGTTGTCGCTGGTCTGAGCGGCGTGCGCACGTGGGGCAGCCGTACCGCCAACGGACACGCCCGCAACTGCCGCCACGGCCAACGCCCACGCAAGCACCCTACGCACCCACCAAGAGTATGGCATCGGATACAACCAACGCGCACCGGCCCGTAAATCGCACTCGCTCCTCCGTTCCCGGCGACCTGGCCGAGCTCCAAACAACGGATCAAAAATCCGTGATCGAGCGAGGCTGGGACCGGTCATTGCCCGCTTCGAGACAGCGCAGAATGTGCAGCGTCTTGTCGATGCGCCCGCGCCGGGCGGCCCCTTCTGCGTGGTCTAAGGCATTGGCTTCACGGAGTGCATCGCGTTCTGGGAGCCGCCCGGAACGACGAGCCCGGGGACATTGCGTGGTGCGGCGATGACCCCGATCGCCAGAACGACCAGCGCGGCGGCTGTGCCCCAAGTAGCTGTACGACGCCACGGGACGGTCTTCTCGAACGCGATCCGAGCTCGCCGCGCCCAGCGCCGCCCGCGGTCACCGTTCCGGATTCGCCGATGTTCACGCCGCCCACGAGAACTGGGACCTCGACATCGCGGCCTTCCCCTCGTACCGGATGCCGAACGCATCGATCTTCGAGCGCATCGCCCGCGCGATCGTCAGCTCTGAGCCAACGGGATGAAAGATGCCAGTCAGGCGGGCCGGCTCGCCGGTCTCCACCCCAAACGGCACGACGTCCTCGATCTCGAAATCGACCGCATCCCCGATCCGGACCGAGTGACGCAAGCCGTCCTCGCGCACCTCGATCGGCGCGCGCTTCACACCGAGATCCTCGCCAACCAGAGGACCCATCGCCTGCATCGGGCCGCCCAGTGCTCCGGAGAACACGCCGCCGAGCTTGTCGGCCTGCTCATCTGAGGCGGCCGCATCGATGAATACGCCAAGGCGCCAGTTACCCTCGCTCATCACCTTCGGAGAATCCACGACCGCCGCGACCGTGAGGCCGCTCACGTCGGTGCCCTCAACCTCACCGTTCTTCACGTTGAAGACGAGCACGACCCCGCAACGATCGTGGGTAGCGCCAAGCGCGAAGGACGCAAGGCACGGACACACCACGTCGCACGAGCACGTCTCAAAATACGACCCTTCCAGCTTCCAGGACATGCGCGGCCTCCTTCGGACAACGGCGGGATCTGACCGCGATTCTCGCCGTTGCGGCGCCCCCTCGTCAACCGCGCGACGCGGGCCGCACGTACGCACCGATCATGACGATGCCGTCGAGTGAAGACCTCGCCGTCCGCCAACAGGCGATCCAGCAGGAGCTCGAGGCCTGTGCTTCTCCTCCGAGAACAACGAGGAGCCGGTGCTAGCCGGATTCGAGCTAACGCCGGCTGGCGCCTTGGACGAGGCGGAGCAGTGGGGCGTGCCGGGGAGGATGAGATGACTGGTCGATGACCCCCGGGGTTGGGGCTTGTGGTGTGTCGCTCGAGTGGTCAGGGTCATGCAGATTGTTCTTGCTTGTGTCGTTGGGATCACCGTCGAGCGACGTCGTCATCACCGATCAGCCACTCGCCCGGATCACCTGGCCGTTGACCCAATGGCCGTCTTCGCTGACCAGGAATTCGACGAGGTTGGCTATTTCCGCCGGCGTGGCGGGAAGCTCCGGTCCCGGCGCGATCGCATTGACGGTGATATCGCGGGCGCTTAGTTCGCGTGCGAGTGTGGGCGTGATCGCGTCCGCCTCGCGCTTGCTCGCGCTGTAGGCGGCATAGGATGGCAGCGCCAGGCCTACAGCGGAGCTTGAGAAGTTGACGATCGCGCCGCCATCCCGGAGCTGAAGCGCCGCCTGCTGGTTGACTACGAACGTTCCCCGGGCGTTAACCCGGTGCAGCGCATCGAACGTCTGGAGGTCGTAGTCCGCGACCGTGCCGACGATCATCCGCGCGGCGGCGTGTACGACGACGTCGACATGCCCGAACGCGTCGATCGTCTCCCTGAATAGGCGCTCGACGTCCAGCCCGTCCGCGACGTCGGCGCGGACCGCGACCGCGGTGCCGTTCGCCGCCAGGATGTCCTCGACGGCGGCGTCCGCAGTGCGCTGACTGTCTAGGTAACTGATGACAACCCCGTAGTCGCCGGTGGCGAGCTTGTGCGCGACGGCGCGGCCGATACCGTGCGATCCGCCCGTGACGATCGCCACAGGGGTGCCCGAGCGGTTGTGGCGGTTCGTGATCACGCTGCCACTCTGGCTGCAATCGCCATCGTTCGCACTAGGGCATTCCCCGGGTTCTATCCCTGGGTTTCATGACGCGCTACCGAGTGGGGCTAGGCTTACGGGATGGCCGTCCAGCGCCCGCCGGTGTTTCTAGGCCGGGCCGGGGAGCGCGATGTGCTGGATCAGCTGCTTGAGACTGTCCGCGGCGGCCGTAGCGCGGTCCTGGTCATACGGGGTGAAGCCGGGATCGGCAAGACGGCGCTGGTCCGATACGCCGCCCGACAGGCCGCTGGGTTCCGAGTAGCCCAGATTGCGGGCGTCGAGGCCGAGATGGAGCTGCCGTTCGCGGGATTGCATCGCTTGTGCGCGCCAATGCTCTCGCGGCTCGACGCGCTTCCTGATCCCCAGCAGAACGCCCTGCGCGTCGCCTTCGGCCTCTCAGCCGGCGATGCCCCCGACCGCTTCCTGGCCGCCCTGGCTGCGCTGACCCTGCTGGCCGAGGTTGCCGAAGAGCGGCCGTTGCTCTGCCTCGTCGATGACGCTCACTGGCTCGACGGCACCACGCTCCAAGTTCTCGGATTCATCGCCCGACGACTTCTCGCGGAGTCAGTCGCGCTCGTGTTCACCGTTCGCGAGCCGACCGACGAGCGCGAGCTGGGTGATCTGCCGGAACTGTCGCTCGGAGGGCTGCAGGATGACGACGCGCGCGCTCTCCTGGCGGCCGTCATCCCCGACGCACTCGATGATCGCGTCCGCGACCGGCTGGTCGCCGAAACGCGTGGCAACCCGCTGGCGATCGTGGAGCTGTCGCGGGGTAGGCGCGCCGGGGAGCTGGCTGGCGGCTTCGTGCTGCCCGGCACGGGAACCCTTCCGAGCCGCATAGAGGATCACTACCGAAAACGCATCGCCGCCCTGCCTGACGCGACACAGCGACTGATAGTGCTGGCGGCCGCCGATCCGGTCGGGGATGCCACGCTCCTCTGGCGCGCTGCGGCAACGCTCGGTGTCGAGAGACAGGCGGCGGAGGCCGCGGCCGCTGAGCAGCTGCTGGAGATCGGCGTGCAAGTTCGGTTTCGCCATCCGCTGGTGAGATCGGCGGCGTATCGCGCGGCAAGCTTGAGCGACCGACGCACAGTTCATGGCGCGCTCGCCGCTGCGACCGATGGTGAGACGGATCCCGATCGCCGAGCCTGGCATCGGGCACACGCGACGATCGCCCCAGACGAGGAGGTGGCCACAGAGTTGATCGATTCCGCGAGCCGTGCGCAAGGCCGCGGTGGCATCGCCGCCGCCGCCGCGTTCCTTGAACGAGCGGTGACGTTCACGCCGGACCCTGGCGAACGTGCGTCACGGGCGCTCACCGCTGCAGAGGTGAAGCTCGAGGCGGGCGACCTGTCGGCGGCGGGGTCTCTGCTCGCTGCCGCGGATGCCGGTCCGCTCGATGAGCTTGGGCAGGCCAGAGCGCAGCGCGTGCACGCCCAGATTGCCTTTGACGCGGGCAGCGGTCGCGGCAGACGAGATCGCGACCTCGTCGTGGGCGTTGCCCGAACTCATCGAGGCGGCTGCGCGGAGCGGTCGGCGAGAGATCGCACGTGAATCCCTCGACCAGCTGCGCGAGCGAACGAGCGCCAGCGGCACGAATTGGGCGAAGGGAACGGAGGCCCGCGCGAGCGCGCTCCTCGCGGAAGGTGAATCGGCCGAGCAGCTGCACCGAGCGGCGATCGAGGCGCTCGGCCGATCTCGGGTCGTGGCGCACCTTGCTCGTGCCCGGCTCTGCTACGGCGAGTGGCTGCGCCGCGAGAACCGGCGGATCGACGCGCGCGAGCAGCTCCACCAGGCATTTGAGGTTTTCGCAACGATGGGCGCGTCTGGATTCGCTGACCGGGCGCGACGCGAATTGCTGGCCAGTGGCGAGAAGGTGCGCAAACGCCAAGACGACACCCGTGATGAGCTGACCCCGCAGGAAACGCTGATCGCGAGACTTGCCCGCGATGGTCGCACTAACCCGGAGATTGGTGCCGAGCTGTACATCAGCCCGCGCACCGTCGAGTGGCACCTGGGGCAGGTTTACGCGAAGCTCGGGATCACCTCCCGGAAGGAACTCCGTGGCGCGCTGCGGAGCCCCTCCCGGGAAACGGCCCCGGTGTGAAGCTCATCAGGGTGTTGGCGAGGCCGATGTTTGTATCAAGCTGGTGGTGCCGTACCTGAGGCGGTGCCCAACGACGCTGCGGTCCAGCCAGTGGGCGATGGTTGAGCGCACGATTTCGAACGACTGTCGGGCTGCTCGCGGCGGAGCAGTACGAGTGCTAGAGCGGGTGAGATGACCACCGAGAGAAGCCCGGCGGCGACGAGGCCGGCAGCGGTGGCTTGGGTGACCACGCCGAGCTGGAGCCCGATCTGCGCGGCGGTGACCGTGAACGTCAGGGAGGTGGCTTGGAGCACGCCGGCGGTGACCGAGCGCGTGCGACCGAGCAGTCGCACGTAGACGATGGCCGGCAGCCCGCGTGCGAGGTAGATCGCGATGAGGAATAGCGGTACTCGCGCCAGGGTCGATGTGCTGGCGAACAGCGCGTTGAGGTCAAAACGCAGGCCGCTGGTGACGAAGAACACCGGGATGAACACGCCGAACCCGATCGCCTCGAGCTTGAGGCGAAACTGGGGATGTGTCATGTCGTCGCGGTCGATCGTCGAGAGGAGCGCGCCGGCTGCGAACGCTCCGAGGATCGTGGCGAGCCCGACTTGCTCGGCAAGTGCGGTGAACCCGATCAGGAGCACGAACGCCGCCCGAACGCGGATCTGCGCGGTCGTGTCCTGGAGACGCCGGAGAACGCGTGACAGGCTGATCGAATGCTCGACACCGGCGATCGCTACGCCGACGAGCGCGACGGCCAGCCCGAACATGCCGAGCAGGATTAGCGTGCCCGCGGTGCTGGTCGAGCCCTTGCCCGAGAAGAACAGGGATAGCAGGATGATCGCCCCGAACTCGGCGATCGAGGCCGCGGCGATCACCAGCTGACCGAAGCTCGAGCTGGCGTTGTTTGAGTCCTTCAGCACCGGGACGATCACGCCCAGTGACGAGGAGACGAGCACGATCGCGACAAATAGCGGCGACTTGACAAAGCCGCCCGCCTTCAGGCCCAGGCCGAGGATGATCGCGATCGCGAACGACAGCGCGAACCCGACCCCGGTCAGCTTGAGGATAGGGCCGCGTAGGCGCTCGACGTCGATCTCCAGGCCCGAGAGAAACAGCAGGAACGCCAGCCCTACGAGAGCCAAAATCGAGACCGGCAGATCGGGCTTGACCCAGCCGAGCCCGGACGGCCCGATAACGATCCCGAGCACGATCTCGAGCACGATCGCAGGCAGCCGGAGCCGCCGGAAGAAACCAAGCGCGAGCGGGGCGAGCAGGCCGATAGCGCCGACGATCAGCAGATTCGTGAAATGCACAGCTGGCATGTCAAGATCCCCGCTTCGTTTACAGCGAGGACGAGGTCGACTCCCTTGCGGGAGTCAACGCGACCGGCTGTGGTGAGGGGCGCATGATCGGCTGTCACCCGACGGATTCCAACGCGGCTGTCGTGCCCGCGAGGAAGCCGAGCAGCGCCTTGTTGACCTCTTCGGGGTGGGTCCAGCCGACGTTGTGCGGGCCGTTATCGACTTCGACGACCGTGAGGTCGGCGATCAGGTTCTCGTCTCTGAGTCTCGCGGCCGTCGACTCGAAGGGCAGGATTCGGTCCGCGGTACCGTGGACGACAAGCGTCGGTATGTCGATCTTGGCCAGGTCGTCGCGGAAGTCATAGCTGATGCAGCGGTATCCGTTCGCGAGCAGCACTCGCTCTTGGCGCTCCCAGGAGTTGGCGTCGAGCGGGTAGCCGTGGATCAGGACCATCGGCTGTCCAGTGCCGTGGTCGTTGTAGTGGATTTCGATGTCGGCGGCGTTCTCCGTTCCGACTTTGACGAATGGCATGATGCCTTCATTTGGCTGTGGGACGGGTTTGTGCGGAGGTGGTTAAAGGTCAGACCGTCATGAAGGCAGGTCCGTCCCGGCCTGTTCGGCGACCATGTAGGCGGCGTACCAGGCGAGCCAGTTCTTGTCTTGGTCTGAGCGGTGGAACAGGTGCGCCTTGCCGGTTCGCTTCTCGTGCTCGCGGTGGGCGGCCTCGGCACGCCCAAGCGCGCCCTCGAGGTCTGCCGCGGATACGTAGCCGGTCTCGGTGGCGTTCATCCGGCCGGGGAGCCGGGTGGTGACCTCTTGGACCAGCCAGGTGTTGCCGTCGGGGTCGGTGAAGTACACGAACGATCCGTAGCTGTTGCGGTCGGGGTCGGGGCCGGGTTGCCGCGCCTCGACCGGGAACGGCGGGCCGTGCCAGATGTCGCTGACGTCGATCCCGCGGCTGGCGAGTTCGTCGTGGGCCGCTTGGATGTCGGAGACGATCAGTCCGCCTTCGGCTGAGCCGGGCGCGGCGGTGGTGAGTCCGTGGCCGAACGTGATTGAGGTGCCCGAGCCTGGGGGTGTGAACTGGACGATGCGAAGCCCGTCCATCGGGGCGACGTCGTCGTCGAGCCTCCAGCCCAAGCGCTCATAGAAGTCCTTGGATCGGTCGACGTCGGATACGGGGATGACCTGGATCTCGAGCTTGAGGTCGACCTGCCCGACGCTCGGGTCGCCGCTCGTGGTGCTCTTTTCAGTGGCGCTCATGGCTACCTCCTTGTGTGTAGGAAGACCTCGATCGGTCTTCGCAGTGGTGCCGCCATGAAGCGTGCTGCGGGCGCGTGTTCCTCGCGTCCGGCGGGCCCCCGGGTTAGCACCCCGGGGGTGCCCGATCCAGTGGTCGGGCACGTGGGTCCCGGGGTTGCCAGCGCAGCGAACCGTCCTTAGGCTGGCCTGGCGATGTCGACTATCGATTCCCGGCACCGGCTGCTGGGCCGGCGGAGCGAGTGCGCGATGCTGGATGGGCTGGTGGCGGGCGTGCGGGCGGGTCTGAGCCGGGCGTTGGTAGTGCGCGGGGAGGCTGGGGTGGGCAAGAGTGCGTTGCTGGAGTATCTGGCGCAGCACTCGGCGGGGTGCGGTATCGCCCGGGCGGCGGGGGTCGAGTCGGAGATGGAGCTCGCGTACGCGGGGTTGCAGCAGCTGTGCGCGCCGTTTCTGGATCGGTTGGAGCGTCTTCCCGGTCCGCAGCGCGATGCGCTTGGGACCGCGTTTGGTTTGCGCGATGGCGATGCGCCGAATCGGTTCCTGGTCGGGCTGGCGGTCCTGAGTCTGCTCTCCGATGTCGCGGAGGACCGATCGCTTGTGTGCATCGTGGACGACGCGCAGTGGCTCGATTTGGCCTCGGTGCTTGCGTTGGCGTTCGTTGGGCGCCGTCTCGGTGTGGAGTCGGTCGGGTTGGTCTTCGCGGTGCGCGAGCCGAGCGGTGAGCGGCAGTTCGAGGGGCTGCCGGGGCTCGCCGTGGGCGGCTTGGATGACCGTGATGCGCACGAGTTACTCGCGACCGTGGTCACCGGTCCGCTTGACGTGCGCGTGCGTGATCGGATCGTGGCCGAGTCGCGCGGGAACCCGCTGGCGCTGCTCGAGTTGCCGCGTGGCTTGACGCCGGCCGAGCTCGCGGGCGGGTTCTGGCTGTCTGAGGGACTGGCGTTGCCGGGGCGGATCGAGCAGAGCTTCAGGGAGCGGCTGGCGCCGCTGCCGCCCGCGACACGGCTGTTGTTGCTCGTCGCCGCGGCGGAGCCGGTGGGGGATCCGGTGTTGGTGTGGCGGGCGGCCGCGGAGCTCGGTATCGGACCGGCGGCGGCTGCGCCGGCCGTCGCGTCGGGACTCGTCGATTTCGGTGCGCAGGTGCGCTTCGGTCATCCGCTGGTGCGTTCGGCGGTCAAGCGCGCGGCAGCCCCGGAGGAGCGACAGCGGGTTCACCGAGCGCTGGGCTTGACGCGTCCTCCGGCAAGCCAAGTCCACGGAGAGCAACGTTCCCGCATGCTGAGGGTCCCGCGCTGATCCTCATGCGCCTGCGGAGGCCGAGGGTTCAACGAGCCGGTGGTCCTCGTAGCTATGTCACTGCGGGTGACATAGCGATACGGGTGGTAGTAGACCTCGAGTGCCAAGTGGCGTTGGGGACGGATCTCGAAACGAGCGCCGGTCCGGTGGTCGCTCCCGCGGACGGTGAGCTCGTCTCGTGCCGGATGCCAGAGCATTGTTACCTCGAGGCCGTAGCTGGAGCGATGGGCTAGTTCCCTGGGTCCCGGATCGTCCCCGAGCAACGTCGGGTCGGTGCTCTGCTCGGAAAAGCCGTTCACTGGAGCCGCTGACACTTCGCTGCTCTTAGCCGGTCTGAAGATCCTGCTCATGGTGAACTCTCCTTTCGTGTGAGGCGCACCGGTGGGTGCTTCACGGTCGGACTAGGGTCGCGCGTAGAGGGACTCGTCGCGCCCGTGCTGCCCCCGGGTCAAGGCCCTGGATGCCCCGGGCGATCGGGCGCGCTTCTGGGTGCGCGGGTCGCTCGGGCATCCACGCACCCCACGAAATCCTTACCGCCGCATCCCTCCGAACCGGTAGGCTGGCCAGGACGGAGGCGCCGGGGTGCCATGAGAGGAGTTACCGATGAGCTCCAGTGATGTGTCCGGGGCGACCTCCGCGCTCGATGCGGGTGATCATGAACCACGGATGCCGGGAGAGCTGATCTACGAGTACCGGCCGCAGATCACGCGGGTGGTCGAGTACGGCGCCTCGGCCGACGCCATCTTTTCAGGCCAGGCGCCACCAGCCGAGGGGGCGCGCTTTGACTTCTATCTTGAGGGGCCGGTCAGTGGACCGAAGCTCCAAGGGACGTTCAGGGGCGTGGACTACATCTACTTCCGCGCCGACGGCCGCGCCGAGCTCCATATTCACGGCGAGATCACGACCGAGGACGGCAAGAAGATCGCACTGGAAGCGGGCGGCGTGGCGATTGCGAAGGTGGGGTCTTCCCTGTTCGAGCTTCGCGAGCACGTTTCCCTGGTGACCAACCACCCCGAACTCTCCTGGGTCAACCCGATAGAGGTGTGGGCCCGCGGTCTGGTCGACGTGTCGACCGGGCACGTCCACGTCGAGGCATACGGCGTCTGAAAGCGCGCGTCAAGCGGAGGGGAACCTCCCGACGCGAGGATCTCGCGGAGGCTGTCCGCGTGAGGCGCCGCGTGCCAAATGCATCGTGGCGTCAGTCATCTTGGATCGTCGGCGCCGCTCGGCGATGGCAGTGATGAGGTAGCCATGGCTCCGTTTTCAGAGCGAGTCGGGTCGTCTGGAGTGGCCGCGAGCTGGTCGGCCGCTTGCTTCTCGCGCGCCAAAAATGAGCCGAGTTCGGCGATTGTGCTCATCAACGGGGCCGGAAAGACGACGGTGGAGTTCTTGTCGACGGCTACTTCGACCAGGGTCTGGAGGTTGCGAAGCTGGAGCGCTAGTGGGTGAGCCGCCATCACGTCGGCTGCTTGCGCGAGTTCGCCGGCGGCGAGTCGTTCGCCTTGGGCGGCGATGACCTTCCCCCGTTTTTCGCGCTCGGCCTCGGCTTGGCGAGCCATCGCGCGCTGCATGCTGTCGGGCAGCTGAATGTCTCTGAGCTCGACGACCGTGACCTTGACTCCCCACTCCTCGGTTTGCACGTCGAGGATCTCGCGGATGTTCTGGTTGATCCCCTCGGTCTCAGACAGCAGATCGTCGAGCGTGTGGCGTCCGACCACGGAACGAAGCGTGGTCTGAGCGATCTGGCCGATCGCCGCTTCGATGTTCTCGATCGCGACCACCGACCGAATTGGGTCCTCAACCCGGTAGTAAGCCACCGCGGCCACGTCGATGCTGACGTTGTCCTTGGTGATGATCCCCTGTGACTGGATCGGCATCGTGACGATTCGCAGCGAAACGCGACGAATGCGCTGGGCGAACGGGACGACGAAGATCAAACCCGGTCCGCGCGCCTCGCCCGTGATCTTCCCGAGCTTGAACACGACTGCGCGCTCGTACTGCTTGATGATGTACGCGGCGATCATGGCATTGCCTTTCTTGATGCATTCGCGGCCGATCTCGAGCGCGGCTGCTTTTTGGTTGCTGCTACGCAGCTTGCGCTCGGCGCGCGGGAGTCGCATCCGGGTGCTGCCCTGGTCCACCCCCGTGTGCCTTCGACGCAATGCCCCCGACGAACATCGCTTCTCGCGCCCCCAACACGATCCTGTCGACGGGACCACCCCACCTGATGCGTGGTCGAAGCCTCGCGTCCTGAGGTGCGGCATGCATCGCCAGGAAGGGCTTGTAAGGTCGGACGCGGTCGCGCCCGCCAACCGCTCGCGCCATGCGGCGGTGTCGCCCCACGAGTCTTCCGCACCCATCGGCCGGCTGGCTTTGCGCGGCGTCCGCTGACCGCGGTTAGGCTGTGGGTCATGTCGCTTGTGATCGTCGGTGCCGGGCCCAACCTTGGCCTGGCCGTGGCTAGGCGGTTCGGGCGCGAGGGCTTTGCCGTGGGCCTGATCTCCCGCACCGAGTCTCGGCTGGTCGAACTGGCCGCTCAGCTTCAGTTGGACGGGATCACCACGGCCGGCGCGGCGGTGGACATCCGCGACAGCGGCGCGCTGGCGAACGCGATTCATAAGGTTGCCGCCGAGCTCGGCCCGGTTGAGGTTCTGGAGTATTCGCCGCTACCCGCGCCGGAATTCATGAGGCCGGTGCTGGAGACGACGGTTGACGACGTCCGGGGTCCGCTCGAGTTCAGTGTGCTCGGCGCTGTGGCCGCTTCCCAGGCGGTCATCGGGCCGATGCGCGAGGCCGGGCGCGGGACGATCCTCTTCACCACGGGCGGCGCCGCGATCAACCCTAACCCGGCCCGTGCCGGCGTCGGGATCTCATTCGCGGGCGAGGTCGCCTACGCGCGGATGCTTCACGACGCGTTGCGCGAGGAGGGGATTCACGTCGCGCACACCGCCATAGCCGGCCGGATCGCGCCTGGGGCTGATAACGAGCCCGAGGATGTCGCCGAGGTCCTCTGGACGCACCACGTCGATCGCCGCGTCTTCCAAACCCGGCTCGGGATGCCCTGAACGCTGGGGGCCGAGCCGAGCGCGGTTCGAGTTGGCGAGCCTGGGACATGCGGTAACGGGCTGCGGGGCTTGTGGGCTCGATCGGCTCGCCCCCTGGGCTCTCACATTGCCGGGCTGGCTCGGTCCGCGTAGGCTCCGATCAGGGATTGCCGTAGTCCTGGAACGCATATGAGGAGCGCCGAACCGTGAGCGAGCACACGCCATTCATCGACTTCGAGAACCTGCCGGCCCCGAGCGAAGGCTTCCTCGTCACGCACTTCATCACCGTGCGAAGCGTTGCTCGGTCCCGCGCGTTCTATTCCGAGGTCCTCGGCGGCCAGGTTGTGCTGGAGGAGAACCCGTGCATGATCAAACTCTCCAACTCGTGGGTGATCATGAACCCGGGGGGTGGCCCTACTCCCGACAAGCCCGACATCTCGGTCGTCGACTACGAGCCTGGGGATACGGTGTCGACGTTCATGAACCTGCGCGTCGCGGACGTCCACGCTTGCTATGAGCAGTGGCGCTCAAAGGGGGCCGAGTTCGTGACGCCGCCGATCGATCGCGGTGCCGAGATCCGCTGCTACATGCGGGACCCGGACGGCTACATGATCGAAGTCGGCCAGTCCACCGGCCTGCTCGAGGGCAAACTCGCCAAGAAGCGGCCCGAAGATCTGCCCGGCTAAGGGGACGGGACTCGGCGCGCTGGCGTGACGCCCGCACTCTCAACGAGCCGCCGTGCGCCGACAGGGGCGAACGCCGGCCGGGAGCATGCTCACCGGCAGCTGACTACCGTCAATTGCTCGGCAGGCCGCGCGCTACGCGTAGCATGCCTTAGGTCCGCCACCGAGGAGGGTTTTATGGTCGTCGATCCTGCTACCGCCGCCGGTCGATTGGTCGACCTGGACGACGTCCGCGAGCTGGGACAGCAGCTACGCGTCGATTCGATTCGGTGCAGCACCGAGGCTGGCTCGGGACATCCGACGTCGAGCATGTCGGCAGCCGACCTGCTTGCTGTGCTCGTCGCCAGGCAGCTGCGGTATGACTGGGACGCTCCCGCCGAGCCAGCCAACGACCACCTGATCTTCTCTAAGGGTCACGCCTCCCCGCTGCTGTATTCGGTCTACAAGGCGGTGGGTGTGATCTCCGATGAAGAGCTGATGACCGGTTACCGGAGGTTTGGCTCGCGATTGGAAGGTCATCCGACGCCAGTGCTGCCGTGGGTGGACGTAGCGACTGGCTCTCTCGGGCAGGGGCTGCCGGACGGCGTGGGCGTCGCGCTGGCCGGCAAATATGTCGATGAGCTGCCGTTCCGCGTGTGGGTGCTGTGCGGGGATAGCGAGATGGCGGAGGGCTCGATGTGGGAGGCTCTCGACAAGGCTTCCTACTACCACCTCTCGAATCTGGTGGCGATCGTCGACGTCAACAGGCTCGGACAGCGGGGACCGACCGAGCTGTCCTGGGACCTCGATGCCTACGCGCGCCGCGCGGAGGCCTTCGGGGCCCGCGTGCTGCAGGTCGACGGACATGACGTCGCCGCGATCGACGTAGCACTGGCAGACGCCGGCGCTGCGTCCGGAGATCGGCCGACGGTGGTGCTCGCGCGCACGAAGAAGGGCCACGGCTTCTCCGAGGTGGAGGATCGGGAGAACTGGCACGGCAAGCCGCTGCCTCCCGAGATGGCCGAACGAGCGATCGTCGAACTCGGTGGCGAGCGCCACCTGACGGTTAGGGGCCCGGTGCCCGAGCCCTCAGGTCGGCCGGCGCCCCCGGATCGAGGAGATGCCGAGGTCGTGCTACCTCGATATGAGCTCGGCGCCAAGGTCGCCACGCGAAAGGCTTACGGTGAGGCGCTGACGGCGCTCGGTGCCCGTCGGGACGTCGTTGCTATGGACGGCGAGGTGAGCAACTCCACCTTCGCTGAGGACTTCGCGAAGGCTTACCCGGAGCGATACTTCGAGATGTTCATCGCCGAGCAGCAGCTCGTCGCTGCCGCGGTCGGCTTCAGCGTCCGGGGTTACGTTCCGTTTGCCTCGACGTTCGCCGCCTTCTTCACGCGCGCCCACGACTTTCTACGGATGGCGGCGATTTCGCAGGCCAACATCCGGCTGGCCGGCTCCCACGCTGGCGTGGAGATCGGGGCGGACGGCCCGTCGCAGATGGCGTTGGAGGACCTCGCGATGCTTCGCGCGGTTCACGGTTCCACGGTGCTCTATCCCTCCGACGGGACGAGTGCCGCCGCGTTGGTCCGAGCCATGGCCGAGCGCGAGGGGGTCGTGTACATGCGCACAACCCGTGGCGCGTACCCGGTGCTCTACGAAGCATCGGAAGAGTTTCCGATCGGCGGCTCGAAGGTGCTGCGCTCGTCCGGTCAGGATCACGTGACGTTGGTCGGGGCCGGTGTGACCTTGCACCAGTGCCTCGCGGCCGCTGACGCGCTGGCTGCGGAGGGTCTGAACGCTCGGGTGATCGACCTCTACTCGGTCAAGCCGCTCGATACGCCAACGCTCCTCGCCGCGGTACAGGAGACGAGCGGGTTGGTGCTGGTTGAGGACCATCACCCGGAGGGAGGCCTCGCGTCCGCAGTCCTCGGGGCGCTCGCCGGAGCTGGACGCCTCGAGCTGTCCGTCGTGTCGTTGGCGGTGCGCGATCTGCCCGGATCCGGGACGCCGGAGGAGCTGATGGATGCGGCCGGGATCTCCGCGGCTCACATCGTCGAGGCCGCCCGCTCGCTCGTGGCCTCGCGAAACGGAACATAGGGCGACCGCGACCCGACGAGCCCGGGCGCGTCGCGATCAGGCGCTAGCCGGGGAGTCAGCGTCGTTAGCCTGTGTGTAGCCCCAGCACGCCGGCGACGAGGCGATGCGCCTCTTGGTTGGTGGCCGCCGGGATCCACTGAAAGACCACGGTGCCGATTCGCATCCGTTGGTCGTTGATCTCGGCGGCGAGCGCGTGTAGGCGAGCATTGCGAACGCGCGACTCGCCGTTGACGTGCGCGGTCAAAAGCCGCGAATCTGAGCGAGCGGTGACTTGGGTCAGACCGAGCTGCTGCGCGCGGCGCAGGCCGGCCAACAGCGCCCGGTACTCGGCCTCGGCGGCGGTCGCGGTCCCGATCGACTCGGCATGTTCGGCCAGCCGGACGTCCCGCTCGTCGCTGATGAGATAGCCGATCGCGGCAGGCCCGGGCGTGCCTCGCGCTCCGCCGTCGACGTCCAGCAGGGCAAACCCGGGTCTCGTTGGTCTGGCGGGACGGTCGGGTCGAGCGTTGGCCTTAGCCAGCGCTCGACGTTGGGCATCCGTAGTCGTAGCTCCTTTACGGCGCTGTCGCCGGCGCAACGGCGGTGTACGGGATCGGTCGCCCACGTCACCTGGATTCTCGTCGACGGCGTCGCCGGACTCGCGCCAAGACGCCCCTGTGAGACGATCCGCTGCAGCCGCTAGTGCAGATTTCCGCTTCTAGCTCGAGGGGGTCCGACTGGCGCAAAGGTGGGACGCCGCCGACGGGCGGACCGCCTCTCAACTTAGTGCTCAGACGGCAGGTTTGGCCCCTGCGGCGCGACGGCCAATGTGGCTTTAGCTATCGCCCGGGCAAGCGCTAAGCTCGAAAGCCCCGAAGGTGGGTGGCCCGTCACGGTGACCGACAGGAAGTTGCCGCCGCCGTTGGGAGTGCCGTTGGTGGCAAGCAACTTGTGCTGACCGAGTATCCAGGCCGCCTTCGTTCCTATCCCGGGGATCGGATCGGGAAGCTCAGTGCGGTCGCGCACCCCGCCAGGCCCGGGAGGCTCGACATACGTCTGGACCTGGTGAATGAGGGTCGTGTCGTAGTCGCCGAGTGCCTGCGCAATCGCCTGCGCGACGATGTCGACGTGGATTTCGCGGGCGTTCAGTAGACACTCCAAGTACGCAGGATCGGTGTCCGCGACCTGCATCTGCACGTGTACCCGCAGGCTTGCGCTAGCTGCGCGGGCAGCGGCGCCGCAAACGCGCGGGGCGAGTGCCGGCGAATGCGGTGTGGCGTTGGATGCCGCGTGCACCTGAGCTGTGCCGCTGCTCCGGTCGCCCAAGCTGCTGCCCCCTGCGCCGCCGCAGCCACCAATCAACGCGCAGCACAGGGCGAGCGCCGCGGACCGGTTGACCGCGCCTAACAGAATGTGTTCCCTAATCGCTCCCCGCAACGTACTCACCGTTGAGACGTATCCTCGCGATTAGTATCACACGCCTCGCAGGCCTCCATAACGAAGCCGTCGGTGGGCACGACCGCGTTAGCGACCGAGGTCCCGATCGCCGCCGGTATGGGTGACGGCGGCCTGGTAGCCGCTTCTTCGCGAGGCTGTCGCACAAATACGGCCGGCCAGCGCATTCTTGTGGCGAGCTGACAGCCGGCGAGGGAGGTGGAGGAGCAACGGTCCGTTCGGGGAGGGTCCGGCTCGAGAAAGCGTCCACACAGGACGTTTTCTCGAGCCGCATCCTCTCGGTTCGTTTAGCTGACGCGAACCCGGTCGGTGTCGTTTGTGGCTGGCTCACAACGCGATTCTGTGTGCGACAGCCTCTCGCAAATTCAGGAGCGCCGACGCCGGCTCTCAACTCAGTTGCTCGGAGCTCGCGCGGAGCCGGTTCGCACCGGTCGCCTCGCGCCGGTTCGATGCGCCGACCAACCCGAACTGCCGCCAGCGGAGCAATCGCCCGGCAGCCGACACCGGTTGACATTTCGGATGTGTCCGAAATATGATCGGAGGTATGACCCCAACAACCCACGGAACCAACGCTGTCGCCCATTTCGACATCGCCGGACCGGACCTCGACGCGCTCGGAGATTTCTACCGGAGCGTGCTCGGCTGGGAGCCGCTGCCGCAGGGCCCCGGGTACACCTTGCTGCGCACGCCAGACGATGGACCGAACGGCGCATTGAACGAGGCGGACGAGCCGGTTGTGACGATCGGCGTTGCCGTTGATGATCTCGACCAGGCCGTTGCCGCGGCGACTGCGAGGGGCGGCAGTGTCGAGATGCCGCCGACCGACAACGGGTGGGTCGTCAAGGCGCAGGTACGCGACCCGGCAGGCAACCTGCTCACGCTGATCGCGCGCTGACCGACGCCCGTCTCAACGAGCTGCTCCGAGCGCTGGCGCACGAGGAGCGGCGCCGGATCCTGCAGGCTTGCCTCGTGCAGGCACAAGCCGCGGGCGGGCTCGCCGCCGCGTCGGGGCTGTCCGCGGCGAGCGTCTCCGAGCACCTCAAGGTACTGCGTAAGACGGGCCTCGTGGTGCTCGAACGCCAGGGCCGCTTCCGGATGTACCGCACTGAGCCGTCGTGCGTGCTGGCAGTCGCGAGCAGCATCGAGCGCCTCGTCTCACGGCGCGATGCCCACTCGCTGCCTCGCCGGGCCTAAGCGAGGCTGTCGTCTGCTGTCGAGCGCCATTCAAGACGTCAAGCGATTTGAAAACTCCGCACGAATCAGCTTGAGTCCCGTCGCTATAGCTTTAGACAGCATCGTCGCCTGTGGCTGCAGACTTGGGAATCGGGTCCGGCGGCCGCCACGGTTTGCTGTCGCTGAGTTTGCGCGCGTAATCCCAACCGCCGAACCAGCCGAGCGCCTCGATCCAGGAGACCGCCTCCAAGGGCCCGATCTCGGACCTTTTCGCATTCATCGAGGCGACGAGCGCTCTCAGGCGCGCCGCGAGCGCGCCAAGTTCGTCAGCTAATGCGTCGGGTGGTCCGCCGTGCTCGAGCATGTGGAGACGGCAGATCAGTCCGCGGCCTCCGACACAAGCCGGGCACGCCCGCTCAAGCGCAAGGTTTCCCAACTCCTCGAAAATCGCCAGGGTTCGGCTGCGTTCGTTCACGCGTCCTAGCATCGAACTGCTGCGAGCGAATGCGAACCCAACGTTTGTGCCGCGCTCTCACTATTCGCATCGCGCGCCGCGCCAGATCCTCATAGAGAATCGCTGTTGAGAATGGTCTTCCGCGACGCACCTCGATCTCCGCTACCGCGTACGCCCAGGCGTGGCGAGGACAGAGCCCCCAACTCTTACAGAGATGCTCGCGTATATCGGGTGCCATGATCGCCCCGTCGACGAACGACCACAGCTGCCTGATCTCGGGTTCGCTGAAATCGAGCGGACCCACATCGAAGGCTGGTCGCGGCATCATCGGTTCTTAACCACTACAGGGGTCGGTCTCTGATGCTCCTAGGCCGCTGATCTCCTTTCTGGACCCGGACGAGTCTGTCGTCGCTATTGGTATGGAGCCTCGCGCCGGCCGGACCGTCAACGCGATCGCCACGCTGGCCGCGGCGGGGCGATCGCGTCCGTGCCGAAGCCGTCGCGTTAGTCCCGCAGTCCTGGAGTCACGAAAACGCTCGTCACCTGGGCGGCGATCGAACAACGAAGGGGTCGTCCGAGTCGACGACTGGCTGAGCGTAGATGCGGCCAGGGGAGCCGTCGAGCCGCGAGGATCAGTCGTCGCGCGGTGGGGGTTGAAAGACGATTCGTTTGAGCTCGGCGAGTGCGTGGCCGCCGAGACGAAGTGCGGTCTGGAACCCCTCGAGTCCGAGTTCACCGGCGTCGAGCGCCCGTCGCAGGTCGTCGAGTGCCGGTCGCTCGTCGTCGAGTACCTTGTCGCGCGAAACCTCGAGGAGGATCAGGTGTCGCGGGCGCCGGAAACTGTGCGCGATGCGCACGTACCGTTCTCGCTCTGCAGCGTCGAAGCCCTCGAGCGGCAGAACGACGTTCTGCTCAGACTGCAGCCGCTTGCGAACGGCACCGGCGAGCAGTTCGCTGGCACGTTCCTCGATGTCGCTTTCCGCGACTCGACCGGCTAGCAGTGCTCGTACCCGGGCGGGCGCGAGCGTCGCTCCGCGCTCCTCGACAACTCGCTCGGCGAACCGGGCGGGTTCCGATGACTCCGCCCCGACGATGATGAGAAGACTTCCGGGCGAGTAGCGCAGCCGATCCGAGGGAGCCAGCACCCGGCACCGAACTGACACATCGATCGGGCGGGGCGGCGCGCCATCTGCGCGTGGGCGCTCCGACGACCAGCCGGTACGCTCATCAGCGGAGATCTTGACGCTTCGGGCGGCGGGTTTCTCGGACACGTAGACAATCATCGCCGACTCGGCCCATCCGTGCGCCGGCGGTCGCTCCTGTGCCAAGTATGTCTCGTCTTGACCGAGACCGGGTCCCGGCCGGAAACGCGCCCACATCGGCTCGCGCGCGGCATCGAGGCACGACCCGGACCGCACGACGCCACGCCCGGCTACGACATTGCGTCCCGGCGCTGCCGGTTCGACACCACCCGATAGCGGTGGTGATCACCGGGCATGCGGTGCCTAAGCATCTTTTGGGGAAGGAGCTGAACGGCCCCGGTTGGGCTTCTGCAGCCGCGGGCTCCGCAACCGACGAGCTGATTGCGGCCAATACCTGCGCGCCGGCCGCGATGGGGAGCAGCATCTGGGTGCTTGCGCCGGATCGGACCTGCAACGCTTTCCGCGTGGCGCAATCGATCCGAATCGCCAGCGACATGATCCGCCTTGGCCAGCTACTCAAGCTTGCCGGTGCTGCCCGGGGGGAGCGGACGCCAAGGCCCTGATCGCCAGCGGTCAGGTGACCGTCAATGGTGAGCCTGAACTGCGGCGCGGCCGACAGCTCCACCCCGGTGACGTTGTGCGCGTGGGAGCGGATGATCTTCGCATCGTTGCCACCTGAGAGCGTTTCGCAACCCGGAATGCTGCTGATCTGAGCTTCGTTCACAGTCGCTCGCCGTCGATACGCGAGCCTGCGTCACGACCGCTGGCGTAGCAGGAAGTCGAGCGTTGCACTGTTGAAAGTTTCCGGGTCTTCGTGCAGGCCGGCGTGCGACAGGTGGTCGAAGACCACGAGCTCGCTCCCGCTGATTCCGTTCTTGAGCGGCTGCGCGAAGCGCGTAGAGCAGACAAGGTCGTGCGCTCCGAAGGTGATCAGGGTCGGAACGTCGATGTCACCGAGCACCGCGCTCGCGTCGTGGGCGACCACCCCGTCGATCTGAGCTAGGAACGCGTCCGCGGGTTGTGCGGGGCGGCCGCGTACGAAGTCAACGAGCGTGTCAACGAACTCCGGCCGCTCGACATACATCTCCGGCGTGAAGCACCACGGGAATATGCCCTGGATCACGACGTCCGCGATGGTGGGCAGCGCGGTCGCGAGCGTGCGCCACTGCTCGACGACGACGTGCAGGTAATCATCGCTCGCAGGCCAGCCG
The DNA here is from genome assembly GCA_963849675.1 of uncultured Solirubrobacterales bacterium. GTDB lineage: Bacteria > Actinomycetota > Thermoleophilia > Solirubrobacterales > Solirubrobacteraceae > Palsa-465. The sequence goes on from CAWKIW010000005.1 coordinate 64,998, forward strand.
CTGTGCAAGGACAGCGAGCGCACGCGGCCGGGATGGCGCGCGGCCAGGTGGATACCTACGGCGGCGCCGAGCGATACGCCCGCCACGTGGGCGTGATCGACCCCGATAGCACCGAGGAAGCCGGCGACCTGGTCGGCATAACCCTCGGTCGAGTACGGCCCCGCAGGCTTGTCGCTTTCGCCCGAGCCGGGGAGGTCTAGCGCGATGCAGCTGAACTGCTCGGCATAGGACGGGAGCTGGAACGCGTAGCAAGCGTGGTCCGCAGACGTGTACGGGATCAGCAAAAGCGGCTCGCCGTCGCCCTGCACGTCGTAGTTGATCCTGAGCCCGTCTACCTCGACCTGCGGCATGCTGGCCTCCTCGTGGCTGCTAACAACAAGCGTCTTATGGCCAGAAGATCATCGCTGCCATCAGCTGACACGACAACTCCCGTTTCGCGGCCGACCACAGGGACCATCCGCGGCCACCAAGCTCAGCCCGTGCCGTTCGCTGTGGCGTCGGGCTGTGCGCCTTCCTCGTCGAACACCAGCCTTGTGGCCGCGATGCGATCGCGATCGGTGGCCGCGAAGTAGCCGAGAACGAGCACCCCGAGCACCATCCACACGACGATGACGTACGGGGCGTAGCTGGCCGGGGACGCTAACGGCTGGATACCCAGCCCGGCGAAATCGAGTCCGAATGCCGCCAGCAAAACGGGGATAAAGAACACCGACGCGGCCAGTGGTATCAGCAGGTGCAGCACGATGTTGAACTCATCGCGGTGCTCGCGGAGATAGAAGACCGCGCAACTGACGCCGGTGCAGATGTAGATCAGGACGATCAGGACGGTCGAGATCGTTCCCTGCAACGCGAGGGCCTTGAGCGGCGCGCCCAGCGCGAAGCCAAGGATCAGCGCATAGCTGATCGCCAGGATGGCCTGCGCATGTACCGCGACCGACGGAGTCTTGAATACAGGGTGAATTCGGGTGAGGACGCGCGGAAGCATTCGGATGCGCCCTAACGAGTAGCCCACGCGGGTGGTCGCCACCGAGCTCGCGTTTGAGCCGGCGATTGCGGAATTGACCAGCGCGACGACGACGACGATGAACCCCAGGCCCCAGACAGCATTCGACATTCCCGACCACGGATCGCCGGCGTTGAAGTCGGCAAACGTGGTCATCCGCGAGGGCCCGAAGTAGACCGTCGCCGCGTAGTAGCAGAACAGATAGAAGACGCCGATGCTCAGACACGCGAACAGCACGGCACGCGGGATGGTCCGTTTGGGGTTGCGCGCCTCTTCCCCCAGCGGCGCGGCAGCCTCGAACCCGATGATCCCGAATACGGCATAAAGGACGCCCGGAACCAGCGAGCCTAACCCACTCTTGTTGTGCTCGTGCGGCGAGAACACGGCCAACGTGTTGTGCCCACCCGCGTGCACGATCAGCGTTACCGCGAGAGCCAGGAACACGGTGATCTCGAATACGCCGAGCACGACGCTGGCCGCGGTCGACAGCCGGATGCCTCGCAGGACCAGCGCCCAGACGATCACGCCGCCGAGCACCGCGGCCGGTGCCCATGTCCAGGTCGGCCAGCCCAGATGGGTGTGCAGCGCACCCGATACCACGATTCCCAGAATCAGAAGGCCGCCCGGGGCGACGACCACCTCGGCCATCATGAACGCCCACCCGACCAGGAACCCGACGCTCGCTCCCAGGCCCCGCGCGTTGTAGGTATACAGACCGCCGGCCGACGGCAGGTGCTTGGCCATCTGGCCGATCGTGATCGCGATCAGCAGACACAACCCCAGCCCGACGAGGACGGCCAGCGGGGTCGCGCCGCCCGCGTACTGGGCGGCGAACAGAATCGAGAACGCGACAGAGGCGGCCGGGGCCATGTTCGCCACGGACTGAAAAACCACCGGCACAAGACCGACGGCGTTCGCCGACAGTCTGTCCGGCGTCCTGCCTGCTGCGGGCCGTTGCCTCGGAGCGGTTGTGGTACTCACAACACTTCATGACTACCCAATCGGGCGCGCAGTATTCCGGATTCGCCGACGAGCCGTGCCCGCGGCCGCGGGCACGGCTCAGATTTGGACCTACGAGTCTTCCCGACCTCCGCGCCGACGCTCGACACTTGAGTCTCGACGTGTTGATCCGCAATATCGCGCGCCAGCCTCTGAGTTCCACGGCGAGGGTGGCGCTACCGACACCATGGGGGTCTGGCTCCGGGGCTGGCAGCCGACGATAGTTACACCCACATCTGGCGCCCGCTTCGAGTCGGGACACGGGTGACCCAAAAGCCTGCAATCGTCTTCACAAGGAGGACGACATGTCTCAAACGGGCGACCACCAAGGTATACGGTTGCCTCCAGGAAGGATTAAGGCTACGTGTCGGGCGGCGCTCGTTGCGCTCGTGAGGGCTCTTGTGCTGGCCGGGACGGTGTTTGGTGGCGTGGCTGAGGCGAGTTCAGAACCGGTCGCGGAAAACGGAGCGTTGCCGCTGCTGCCCGGCACCCCACCGATCTACTACTGCATTGGCTTTCCTTTTGGCGGCACACCTGCGAGCTACCCAACGGGAGAGGTTGTCGCCCACACCAACCTCGCGCAGAACGACACGCGCGTTCATGTAACCCTACTGAACGGACTGCCCGACACGCAGTATGTCGTCTCGATTGCGTGCCAGAGGGCGATCGGCACTTTCACTACGAACGACCAGGGAAACGGTGCCACAAGCATCGACGCGCAGGGCGTCACGACGGGTCCATTCGGTGGTTCGAACTGGTTTGTTGATGTGCGGGTGAACAATACGTGGACCGATTACCGGGTCGCGGGTCCGTTCGGCGTCAAATAGGTGTCTCGATCAAACAATCGACACCCGGGGCGGCTTCGGCCGGCGTGAGGCCATTCAATGTTTTTTGGTGAGGCCCGGGATCGAGTTAGGGCGCGTCACGTTGAGGCGTTGCGCCGCCCAGAGACCAGAAGGTCAGGGAAGCCCAACAACAGCAGGAGGGGAGTCATGCGAAGGTTCTTAGGTAACCGGCCGTCAGGCGCGCTCTCAGTCGCTCTGGTCGCCCTGTTTGTCGCGCTCGGCGGCACCGCGGCCGCAAGCGGATGGGTGATCACGAGGATCGGCCAAATCAAGCCGAGCGTTCGGCATCAGCTCCGCGGCAACGCCGGGCCCCAGGGTCCCGACGGTCCAGCCGGACCCACCGGGGCGACGGGACCAGCCGGTATCCCCGGCGTCGTGATGGTCGAGAGCGCGATGGTCACGCTCGCGAGCGGAGCCGTCAATGGCACGTTCGCCTTATGTCCCGCCGGGGATGTCGCGCTTGGTGGAGGCTGGGACGGCGGTGCCATTCCACCGGTGTTCGCGACGGTCGCCTACAACGACCCGATCGGCAACGACACGGCATGGAACGTAACGATGGTTGACGACCAGTCAGGTGAGTCGTCTACGTTTGCCGCCGTCGTGGAGTGCGCGCCCGCCGCCAGCGGCGCAGCCATCGCCCACGTCTCCCGCACGACGGTCGAGCGCGAGGCAGCCCGAGCCCTCGCAGCGGTTCGCTCCCGGAAGTGACCGAGCGCAATCGAAGTCACGCGCGAGCCTCGCCCCGTGCGGGGCTCGTGTCGTGAGCCATCGCTGCCAGCCACCGTCGATCTCGTCCGAGGCCGCTCGCTGGCACCTGACGATCCTGGCGCAACAAGCAAAGGACTGCGCCACTACGATCGTCATCATGGAGTCGATCCCGGTAGACCTGTCTGGGGTGCCGGAGACCCTGCTGGGAAATCTCGGCCGCCGCGCCGCCGCGGCACGCAGTGGGGCTCTGAAGGACCCGATGGCGATTGAGGTCGTTGACCGACTCGATTACGACTTCGGGGACTTCGCCCGCGGAGCGCGGATGCATGCGGTCCGAGTGGCCACGTTCGATCGGGCGGTCCGTCGTTTCCTGGGCCGGAATCCAGCCGGAACGGTGGTCGCGCTCGGCGAGGGGCTAGAGACCCAGTTCTGGCGGCTGGACAACGGTCGGGTGCAGTGGCTGACCGTGGACGTGCCCGAGACCATGGAGCTCCGCCGCCGGCTACTGCCCGACGGCCCGCGGCAGTCGAGCCATAGCGGATCGGCACTCGACCTGGAATGGCTTGACGGGCTGAATCCGGCGGTCCCGATCCTCGTCACCGCGCAAGGACTGCTTCCGTACTTCCAGCGCGATCAGGTCCACGGGCTGATCGCGGAAATTGCCGAACGGCTGCCCGGCTCCCTACTCGTCTTCGACGTGGTGCCCGAGGCGATGCTTGAGATAGTCCGACGAGCCTCGGGTCGGGAGCGCGATCTCGCGGTTGAGCTGTGGACGTGGCTGTTCAACCCTGGCGAACGCGCGGCGATCAGTGCCATCCCCGGCGTCGAGAAGCTTCGCGACCTCGCGCCGCCGCTGACCCTCGGCGCAGCAGCGTTGGGGATCGCTGCCATCAGCCGACTCCCGCGGCGCCTTCGCTACTCCCTGCCTGTGATCCAGGTGCTGCAGGTCAGATTCTGCGCCACCTCCGCGCACTGAATCGGCTGTCCGTGGTGCCCCAACTGGAACACGAGCGGTAGGGCGGTCATTGGGAGCACGGCCATAGGGTCGCGTGACAGCCGGGGAGTCGGCCGATGAGGTCCTCGAAGTGGTCGTCATGCCCGCCGGGGCGTCGGAGATGCGCGGCGATGCGGACGGCGAGAGGGTCGCAGCCGACGGTGGCGAGGTGTTCGCAAAGCAGGCCAGCTGCTCGCTCGGTGTTGCCGGTGGCGGCGGTCCGAACTACCTCGATGTGGTGGCGTTCCCAGTTCATCTGCTGGCGGCTGGGACCTTCGCCTGCCGTCCGGGTGATGGCGTCGAGATCGGCGATGGCCAGCCCGAAGGCCGGATCGGCGTTGACCGCGAGGCGCAGCGCCGTCGTCGCCTTGCCTGGCCCGCAGCGCGGCGAGAGCGACAACGCCGAACGGCACGTAAAGGCGCTGGCCCGTACGCGGCATCGCTCCAGGAGCGCTTCGTAGGCCGCCGACGCCCCGTCGAGGTCCCCACGGGCCTCGGCGATGCCGGCGAGGGCGTTCAACGGCGAGACGACCAAGAAGACCTCTCCTTCGGCGTCGAAGCGTTTGACACTCGAACGGGCGGCTGGCTCCGCCTCCTCCAGCCGCCCCAGCGACGCCAGGTTCCAGGCGACCAACAGGTCGTGCGCGGCGAGGAGCCAGGCGTGCGGAGCCGGTTGCAGCAGGTCGTGAGCCTCGAGCGCCACCACCTACAGCACCCCGCTGCACACCGGACCGGCCACCACGATCAACCGGCACCTCAAGGGGGAGTGGACGAAGCTTCGCACCCTGCCCTCGACCTGGCGCACGGCCGCATTCGCCGGGACCCTGGCAATCGGCTTCACCGGCGCTGTCGACCTCGCGCAGCACAGCCGGGCCAGCATGACGGCTCAGCAGTACCAGAGCTTTGACCCGACGAGCGCGTCGCTGTTCGGGGTCATCATCGCGGCCACCCTGCTCGGAGCGCTCGCCGTGCGCACGGCCAGCGAATCTTCGCCACCAAGCACCTCCAAGTAGCCCTCAGCCATCCAGGCGTCCCGCGAGCCATCGTCTTCGGCGCCGTGGCGGCGAGCCTGATCGCGGTCATCGGCGTCGGCCTCGGCGCCCTCATCCGGCACACCGCCGGCGCGACCACGTCGCTGACGCTGATCATCATCGGAGACGTCACGCTCGGCCAACTCCTTCCGGCCGGCCTGCGTCGGTACCTACCCGGGACCGCCACGCAAGCGGCCATCACGGTGCACCGTTCGGCCGGACTGCTCACCCCCGACGCCGCGATCACGATCCTCGGCGCGTATGCCGCGATCGCTCTCGCCGCAGCACTCATTCGGGTGGCACACCGCGACGCCTGACCAACCGAACCAACGGCCTCGAGCAGAGCAGCAACGACGGCGGCGGCGCGCTGGCTCGGCGAAAGTGATGCGATGTGCGCGTCATCTTCGGGGCGGACGGGCCGCGGGTCGTATGTTGGTGGGGTGGCGGACCGCCAGGACGCTGACTTCACCTACTCGCTGAGCGACCGGATCGTCCGGCTCAGTCTCGGTGAGCTGGCTGATTTCAGCGGCGCGAAGTTCGACGGGGATTTCTCGCTGGGTCTTGAGCAGGCGCAGGGGCGCAAGCACGATTACGTGGCCGAACAGGTCGGGATCGGGCCGGGGCGACGCTTGCTCGACCTCGGTTGCGGCTGGGGTCCGCTGCTCGCCTACACCCGGGAACGCGGCGGGACCGGGCTGGGGGTGACGCTGTCCTCAGCGCAACTGAGGGCTTGCCGGCGGCACGGGCTCGAGGTCTACCTCGAGGACGCCCGTCAGATCCACCGGGAACGCTTCGGCACGTTCGACGCCGTGGCGAGCCTCGGCGCGTTTGAGCATTTCTGCTCACCGGACGACTATCAGGCGGGACGACAGGAGGAGATCTACCGCGACCTGTTCGCCCGCGTCGCCGGCGTGTTACCGCCCGGTGGCCGCTTCTACCTACAGACGATGGTCTTCGGACGCAACATGATCCCGGCGCCGCGGATCGACCTGAAGGCGCTCCGAGCTCTCCCGCCGCGGGACTCCGACGAGTGGTATCTCGCGTTGCTGGGCCGCCAGTTCCCCGGCTCCTGGCTGCCGTTCGGTCAGGAGCAGGTCGTTCGTTGCGCCGAGCCGCACTTTCGGCTGGTCTCGAGCGTCAGCGGCCGGCTCGACTACATCGAGACGATCAACCGGTGGAACGCGCGGATCGGGGCGCGGAGCTTCAGAAAGACGCTGCTCAAACTCCAACTGCTGCCGCGCTGGCTCACCAGCGCCGACTTCCGCCTCGCTTTCACCTCCGGCGTGAGCGCCAACCAGGTCTGCTTCCAGCGAGAATTGCTCGACCACTATCGCCTCGTGTTCGAAAACAGAGAGTGAGGGCAGGGTGCTTGCGGCGGGCCAGGCCGGGTACGAGTCGGCGCGCCGCTCGCAGATCGCGCGCTTTGACGACGTGCGTCCGCACGCGGTGGTGCGCTGCCGAGGGCCTGAGGACGTCGTGAACGCGCTCGCGTTCGCAAGAACGGAAGGGCTGCATGTCGCGGTGCGCAGCGGCGGCCACTGCTTCGCCGGGCGATCATCGACAACCGGCATCGTCATCGACGTCGGCGGCATCGACCTTGTGTCGATCGCGGACGGCACGGTCACAATCGGAGCCGGAGCGCGCCTCGGCGATGTCTACGACTCGCTTGCTGCCGACGATCGCACCATCGCCGCGGGCTGCGGGCCGACCGTCGGGATCGCCGGCCTGACACTCGGGGGCGGCCTGGGCATCCTCGGGCGCTCGCACGGCCTCACCTCAGACCAGCTTCTCGCCGCACGCGCGGTGCTCGCTGACGGGCGCATCGTCGACTGCAACACGCACCGCCACGAGTCCCTGTTCTGGGCGTTGCGCGGAGCGGGAGGCGGTCAGTTTGCGGCGGTCACGCACCTGGCCTTCCGCACGCTCCCGGCCTGCCACGCGACGGCCTTTCACCTCCTGTGGCCGTGGGCCGACGGCGCCGCCGTGGTCGGCGCCTGGCAGGCGTGGGCGCCCGACGCCCCGCCCGCGATCGCCGCGAGCCTGGTCGCGAGGGCGCCCGCAGACAAAGACGCGCCCCCGTTCTTCACAGTGTTCGGAGCGATGCTCGACCAGGAATCGGCGACCCAGGCGGCGCTCGTCCAGTTCGTCGCCGACGCCGGCGCCGCACCAGCGAAGGTGAAATACGAGTCAGGCCCGTACCGCGATATCAAGCGCTACCTGGCCGAGTACGACGTCTCCTCCGACGAGCGACGGCGGGTCGAGCGAGAACCCGGTCACTCGTACTCGAAGTCGGAATTCTTTCGGCGCGAGCTCGCGGCCAATGTGATCGCGGAACTCCTAGCCCGGTTCACCGCCGGCCGCCGAGAACGAGAGGCGCGCGTGCTGGACTTCACACCGTGGGCCGGCGCGTACAACCGCGTGGCCGCCGACGCTACCGCGTTCGCCCACCGCGCCGAGCGGTTCCTGCTCAAGCAGGAGGTAGTCGTCGACGCGGACGCGTCGGGGCCCGAACGCCAGGCCGCGCGTGGCTGGCTATCGGGCTCCTGGCACCTCGTCCATCCATGGGGCTCGGGCGGCGTGTATCCCAACTTCCCCGACCCCGAGCTCGACGACTCGGCCCGTGCCTACCACGGAGCGAACCTGCAGCGACTCAGGGAGGTGAAGACGACATACGACCCCGACAACGTCTTCCGGTTCGAACAGTCGGTCCAGCCCAGCTAGCGAAGGACACCTTCCTCGACGATGTTGCCACGATCGTGCGAGCGACCGGTTCACCGATCTGGGCTACGACATCGGCAGCTAATCCGTCGTCAAAGACTGTTGCGGCGCCGGCTCTGCCTCAGCGAGCGCCGACGGGCGCGCGGGACTCGTGGGTGAAGCCGCTTGACAAGGTCTGAGCGCCTGAGGAATAGTGTGTTCACGGCGGCGACCGGTCGCCGAGCCGTGGAACATCCGCCCCAGTCGGGGTTCCATTGGCGAAGGGGATTCGCCCTCTCGGTCGCTAATGTCACAGGCCATCTTCCAACGCCGCGTCACTGGGGGACGAGGGTGTGAAGGAGAGGCTTGTCAATGACCAAGGACGCCAGCTTCAAGAAAGTTGTCCGGCGCCATGCCGAGGAGACTGGTCAGCGTTACACCGAGGCGCTCATCGATCTCGAGGGTCTCGGTGCCCGAATGGACCACGAGCCCGTTGCCGAGCGCCTTCTCGCCCATCTCCGGGATCGCTACGGCATAGACGCCGTCGCGGCGACGAAGCTCAGCGTGCACAAGACCTACGTCTTCCGTATCGACAGGAAGGACGGCGAGCCGTGGGTCGCCCGTGCGTTTCCGCCCGCTCGGCCGCGCGCTGGTGTTGAGGGCGACGCCGCGATCCTGCGATTCCTCGAGCGGCGAGACTATCCCGCCGAGCGCCTGGCGGTCGACGACGCCGTATCTGACTTCGATAGCAGTGCGGTGCTCGTGACGCGGTTTGTCGAAGGCGTCCAGCTCCCGGACGGCGCCGAGAAGTTCGCGATCATGGGTGAACTGCTCGGACGGCTGCATGAGCTGCCGTACGACGATTCCGTCAGCCGCCCCGGCGGAGCGAGTGGCGAGGACCCGAGCCATGAGGGCACGCCGCGTCAGGACCTGCTGGCCGCCCTGTCATTCCTCGACGCCATCGACACGAAGGTCGCGGCCGCCGAGCGCGAGCGATTCGAGCGGCTCAGGGACAAGGTGCGCTCGGCCGACGACGGCCACGGCCTTCCCGAGGGATTGCTCCACGGAAATCTCCTCCACGCCCCCGATCACGCCGTCCTGAGCCAACAAGGATCAGTCGCGATCAACTGGAAAGCGTCGGGGCGCGGACCGCGCCTCGCCGACTTCGCTTACCTGATCTGGGGCACGGGTTCGTGGAACCCACGTCGGCCGAACCAGGAGTGCATCGATGCTGCCGTCCACGCCTACCGCCAACACGTCGAGCCAACCGACGACGAACTCGACCGGCTCGAGGCGGTCATGTACATCCGAACGCTCTACCTCGTCTGCTTCGGCTACCGACGTGCCGTCACCGACGGTGTGAAGTTCCGCGAGTGGGGCTTCATCCATCCACCCGAGTACTACAGCTCCACCGCAGCCGCAACCCGCGCCGCGTTCGCCGGTAGGTCGTCGGTGCGGCAAGGGAACGACCGTGGTTCGTCAGCGGCGCACCGGGCCGCGCGCGCGAGCGCGCCCGTTGAGGTCCCGGAGGACATCGAGGAGCGGGTCCGCACGCTCTGTCTGGCGCTACCCGAGGTGACGGTGCGGGTCGACGAGTCACGAACCAGAGCGAGATCGACGGCGCACTCGTTCGACATCCGCCGAAGGTCGTTCTGCTTGCTCGTGGCAGTGCAGGACTCGGCCGGCAAGCCGCTGCCGCTGCTCGTGTTGCGTGTAGATCCGGACGATCGGGAGGTGTTGTTGTCCGTTGGCCACCCGTTCTTCGCCGCGCGGGCTGGCCGCGATCGCATCGCGGTCCGTCTCACCGACGACACGGACTGGGAGGAGATCCGTGCGCTCGTGACCGAGAGCTACCGGCTCCTCGCGCCGAAGAAACTCACCGCACTGCTCGACTCGTAGCGCTGGTTCAGCGCACGAAATGGGAGTAGTCTCGATCGAGGGCCGTATCGGTCGCCGCCGATCGAACTCCCGCGCAGGCCCCCGCCGGGCATACCTGCCTTCCGCTGACCTCACGGGCCGTCGCGCTCATCTCGCTTTCTAACCTGCTCGGGTACATCCTCGCGGGAGTGTTGGGCTGGGCTCTCCTTCCGTACACCGCTGCGTATATCCACTCTCACACACGGCGGCCCGGCGCCCTGAACAACGGGAACCCGTTCGACGGCGACGAAGTGGACTACTGGCGGACGAAGCTTCTGTAGCGCCTAAGTGACCGGCTTGGCCGGCCGGCGATGTGCTCCACGTGCTCCAGACACCGCGCAGTTCGGCCGGCCAACCGCCCTGGTCGCGGACCGATGAATTCTCCCTCGCCGTCCGGTCTCAGGAATACGGCGAGCAGATAGTCCAAGAAGGAGACGCCATGTGTGCAACCGTTCTCGATATGTCGATGTCGCTCGACGGGTTCATCGCCGGGCCCAATGAGCGACTGGACAACGGCCTCGGTGACGGCGGGCACCGCCTGCACGAGTGGGCCTTGACGGGTGCCGACGCCGACCGCAAAGAAGTCGCCCATCCGGCGGGCGTCAATGGCGAGGTTTTCGACGAGTTGATGTCCACGGGCGCGGTCGTCGCCGGCCGCGGGACTTTCGAGCCGGCCGGCGGCTGGGCCGGCGACCACCACGACGGCGTGCCGATCTTCATCCTCTACCGCCAGCAGCCAGGAATCGATCTTGAGCGGTGGCCGCTGGTCACCCGCGTGAACGACATCACGAGTGCGATGACTCTAGCCGAGCAGGCTGCGGGCGAGAAGAACGTGCTGGTCCACGGCGCCGGAGTGGCGCAGCTCGCACTTGCCGCCGGCGTCCTCGACGAGCTCGAGCTCCATGTCATCCCCGTGTTGTTCGGCCAAGGACGCCGTCTGTTCGAGGGCCTCGCTCCCGAGCACATTGAGCTGGAGCGCACCAGGATCCTCGAGGGGGAGGGCGGTGTTACCCACATGCACTACCGTGTCCGCCGCTGAGGTCAGCGTTCCCCGGCTTCTCCTTGTAGGTGAATGGCGGGTGTCAGCGCCGTCGTCCCCAGCGTGGCAGTGCCTGGCGGCCTCTTGGCATCGGTAGGCTTCTGGAAATGACGCCACCGCGGCTCTACTACATGCCGCGGACTCGGTCGAGCCGCGTCCTGTGGCTGCTTGAGGAGATCGGCGCACCGTATGAGTTGACCGAGATCAGGGGTGCGCAGCGGCGGTCTGACGAGCACCTACGTCGGCATCCGCTGGGACGCGTACCGGTGCTTCAGCTCGGGGATGGCACGACGATGTTCGAGTCCGCGGCGATTTGCCTGCAGCTAGCCGATCTGAATCCTGAGGCTGGCTTGATCGGTCCCGTCGGTTCGCCGGAGCGAGGACTCGTCTACCAATGGGTCGTGTTCGCGGTCTCCGAACTCGAAGGGCCGCTGTTTCGCTGGATTCGCGACCTCGGCGAACGAGTCGTCGACTCACCGGCGCACGATCGCTTCAGCGATGCGGCCGCCGCCACGCAGTCCGCGCTCGCCGAGCGGGACTGGCTGGTGGATGATCGCTTCAGCGTCGCCGACGTGATGTGCGCGAGCGTGCTTCAGGGAGCCAACGTCCGAGAGCTGCTGCGACGGTGGCCGGGGCTCGAGGCCTACGTCGAGCGCGGCGAGGCACGCCCCGCGTACACGCGGGCCGCTGCGATCTCGGATCGCCCCCGCTCCTGACAACCCTGGGTCAACCGTCTGCCGCCACGTTGCTCCAGCGTCGTCGGCTCTGAACCGGCGGTTCAGCGCGCCGACGATCTCGTCGCGGTCACTTGTCGTGCTCCTCTCGCGTCGGAGCTGCGTCGGTCCCTGCGGTCGTCCAGCTGGGTCGGACGAGACCGGTCTCGTAGGCGAGGACGACGAGCTGCGCGCGATGGCGCGCGCCGAGCTTGGCGAAGAGGCGGCCGACGTGGGTGCGCGCGGTCGCCGGGCTGAGGACGAGCCGTTCGGCGATCTGCGCGTTGGTCAACCCCTCCGCGACAAGCGCCAGCACCTCCCGCTCGCGATCGGTGAGCACCTCGAGCTCGTCCGTGTCACGGGGCCGGCGGGTCTGGCAAGCGAACTCGGCGACCAGGCGGCGGGTCATGCTCGGGGAAATCAGCGAATCCCCGCGCGCCGCGGCACGAACCGCCCCGACCAGCTCACCAGGCTGGGCGTCCTTGACCAGGAACCCGACGGCGCCCTCGCGGAGCGCGTCGAACAGGTACTCGTCGAGCGCGAACGTGGTAAGCATCACCACGCGCACGTCGGCGAGCTCGGGATCGGCGGCGATCTGGCGCGTCGCCTGAAGCCCGTCGAGCTCGGGCATGCGAATGTCCATCAGCACGACGTCGGGCTTGAAGCGGCGGGTGAGCGCGACCGCCTGTTCTCCGGTGGCGGCCTGGGCGACGACCTGGATGTCCTCGCGCGCGTCGAGCAGCGCCCGGAGCCCGCTGCGCACCAGGCTCTGATCGTCGGCGAGCAGCGTGCGGATTATCGCCCGGCCCCGGTCGGCAGCTGCGCGGCGACTTCGAAGCCCCCGCTGACCCGCCGGTGCGCGTCGAGCGAGCCGCCGAGCGCCTCCGCGCGCTCGCGCATGCCCGCGATCCCGCTACCCGGAAGTCCGAGCGGGTGTCCAGGGTCGCCCGGCGGCTGGTGGTCCGGTCGGCCGTTGTCGCAGACGCGCAGCTCGAGCCCGTCGCGGGAGTACGCCAGGTCGATCCTGACGGTCGCTCCGGGAGCATGACGGGCGACATTGGTGAGCGACTCCTGGATGATCCGGTAGGCCGCGAGCTCGACCGCACCACCTAGCGGACGCGCTGCCCCGGTCTCCTGCACGGTCACCGACAGCCCCGCGCGGCGAGCAGGCTCGACCAGGTCGGGCAGCTCGTCCAGACGGGGCGTCGGGGCGCGCGGCGCGCGGGGCTCACGGTCGCCGTCGCGCAGGCTCGCGAGCATCGCGCGCAGCTCATCGAGGGCCTCGCCGGACACCTGCCGGATCGCCGCGAGCGCCTCGCGTGCGTGGTCTGGCTGCGTCTCGAACAGGTCGAGCCCGATGCCGGCCTGCAGATTGATGAGCGAGATGTTGTGACCGACGACGTCATGCAGTTCCCGCGCGAGCCCCAGCCGCTGCGCCCCGGCCCGCACGCGCTCCTCGGCTGCCCGGACGGCCGCCGCGGCGGCCGTCCGCTCCCGGCCGATCCGCACCGCCTCGGCGGCGACCCCGAGCGCTGCCAGCCAACCACCGAGCGCCAAATCCCCGCTGAATGACGGCATCGCCTGCCCCAGGATCGGCGGCGCGATCCACTGCGACACCGCGTACCCGGCCACGAGCATTACCCACGCGGCGCGGCGATGCCCGCCGATGATGGCCAGGAAGATGGAGACGATCAGGCTGATATACGCGACTTGGTCCGTGCGCGGGCCGAGCGCCGCCAGGAACGCGATCCACATCACCGCCACCGGGTGGTGGCGGCGCGCGAGCAGCGCGACCGGCCCGGCGAGCAGCAGCAACACGTCGACGGCGCCCAGGCTCTCCGCGGGATGGTGATGGCGAGTCGCGACGTACGCGGCCCCAAGCTGGAGCGCTGCGACGAGACCGGACAGGGCCGCATCATCCGCCCGCGGCCACCCCCACGATGCACGGTCGCGCAGAATGCGTCGCGCGGGGATCGCTCGGGAGGCTGCGGTCGCGGGCTGCATCCGTGTCACACCGTAGCGCCGGCCGACTCCCGGCACGTACGCCACCCGACGTATTCCAACCCCGTCGGATACGCCCACCGACGTGCACCGATCGCGCGCCCGGACGGACGACGCCAGGCGCCCTGGGAGACACGATCGGCGCCATGGACACAGACATCGCATATACCTCCCCGCGAAGGTCACGGATTGAGCTGGACGGACTGACCAAGCGCTTCGACGACGTGCTCGCCGTACAGGGCGTCTCCTTCACGACCGAGCCGGGCACGATCACCGGCTTCCTCGGGCCCAACGGCGCCGGCAAGACGACGACGCTGCGGATGCTGCTTGGGCTCGTCAACCCGACGAGCGGCACCGCCACTATCGACGAGCAGGCCTACCGCGACCTGCCCCATCCGCGACACACCGTCGGCGCCGTGCTCGAGTCCTCCGACCCCTACCCCGGTCGAACCGCCCGCCAGCACCTGCGCATCGAGGCGCTCGCCGCCGATGCCCGCGAGTCCCGGATCGACGAGGTCCTGCGCCTCGTCGACCTCCAGCACGCCGCCGACCGGCGCGTCGGCGCCTTCTCGCTCGGAATGCACCAGCGGCTCGCGCTGGCCATCGCGCTCCTGTGCGACCCCCCGATCCTAATCCTCGACGAACCGACCAACGGCCTTGACCCCGAGGGCGTCCGCTGGCTGCGGCGCCTCCTGCGCGAACTCGCCGACGAAGGACGCACGATCGTCCTCTCAAGCCACATCCTCGCCGAGGTCGCCCAGACCGTCGACCGCGTGCTGATCATGAGCCACGGCCGGCTGATCGCTGACGACACCGTCTCCGATCTGCTCTGCACCCATGAGGGGGCGAGTCTCGAGGACGTGTTCCTCGAGCTGACCACTGATTACGCGAAGGAGATCGGATGAACCGCCTGATCCGCACCGAGCTGCTCAAGCTCCGCACCATGCGTGCCACCTACGGCCTCGCGCTCCTCGTCGTCGCTCACACCGCTCTGTTCGCGGCGCTCGAAGCCACCCGCGCTGGACGCAAGGTCGCCCCGATCTCGACCGCCCAGGGCCTCGCGACCGTCAGCACCGCGACCGGCGTGACGATGATCCTCGCGGCCGTCCTCGGCGTCCTGCTCTCAAGCGGCGAATACCGCCACACCAGCGCGAGCCTCACCTACCTCGCCACGCCCCGCCGCGGCCGCGTGCTCGCCGCGAAGGCCATCGCCGCCGGGCTTGTCGGCCTGATCTACGGGATCCTCGCCGGGCTGGTCGCGACCGGCACCGCACTCGTGTTCATCGCCGCCCACCACGACCACGTCACGCTCGGCACCGGGACGCTCGTCGCGCACATCGCCGGCGCTGGGCTCGGAGCCGCGCTTCTCGCCGTGATCGGCGTCGCGGTCGGGTCGCTCATCCGCGCCCAGGTCCCCGGCATCATCGGCATGCTCGTCTGGTGCCTGGTCATCGAGACGATCCTCGGCGGGAGCGTCACCGCGATCCGCCCCTACCTCCCTTACACCATCGCGACCACGCTGGGCGGCGCCAAGCTCGGCGCCGGCGCGTTCGGCCCCGGCTACTCGGTCACCTCCCAGCACGCCCTCCCATTCGCCGTCGCGGCCGTGGCGCTCGCCGCGCTCGGCGGCGTACTCGCGATCCTCGCGACCCGCACCACAGTCCGCCACGATGTCACCTAACGTCATGACCTCGGCGAAGCCGAAGGCGGTGATCGCATCGCCTCGGAGCCAGGGGCCGGTGTGGTGATGCGGGTCGCGATGAGGATGCCGCCGCGTCGTGTTCGGCGCGTGGTCTCATCGAGGGACGGCGGAGCTGCGCAGATGTAGAGGGTGCGGCCGTCGTCGCCGCCGAGCGCGCAGGCGTAGGCGGTTAGCTGTCCGGTTGAGACGCGGTCGGTGACCTGGCCGCCTTCGAGCACTCGTATGACTTCGTGACCGAAGGGGTTGGCCACCCATATTGCTCCGGTGGCGTCGGGCGCGATGCCGTCGGGCCAGAAGCTGACCTGGCGGACTACCTCGGGTAGGCTGGTTGCAGTTGCGGGCGATCCGAAGCTGGCCCAGACTCGGCGATCGGTGAGCTCGCCGTCTGGGGTGACGGTGAACGCGGTGAGTCGCTGGGCGGCGCTTTCGGCGACGATCAGCGTTTCGCTGTCGGCGGTGAGGGCCTGTCCGTTGGGGAGTAGCAAGCGCGTCGCAACTGTTCGCTGAGAACCGTCAGGATCGAGGCGAATCAGCCCCCCACGGCGCATCCCGAAGATGCCGATAAACGCTCGGCCGTGAGCGTCGATCGTCATCTCGTTGGAGGGCGCCGGGCCTCGATCGATCCGGTGTGGGAGTTCGACGAGCTTGCCGTGAGTCTCTGCCAGCATCCGCCCGTCGGCGGTGAGCACATGCAGGCGCTCGGTCGCGTTCCAATCGAGTCCGGTGGGCGTGCCGGGCACCTCCAACGTGAGTTCAATCTCGCCGCTGGGCGAGAAGGCGAAGATCGCGTTGGCGAACATGTCGACCGCCCACAGGCGACCTGACTTCCAGCGCGGAGTCTCCAGCAACGCAAATCCCGCTGCGAGCAGATCCAACTCGGAGCCAGCCAACGCGCGCTCGGCAGTCGCGGAGCCGTCGGCGAATTGCATCACGGTGCGACTCCGCTGAGAGGCCGTACTCGGAGGTCATGCGATCCGCTCCGTGCCGTCCGCAGGAGCGCGAGCGCGACCGCGATGAGCCAGAGGTTCTCGAGGCCGAGGACTGGCGGGTTGACGTCGACAAACGCGATCTGGATGAATAGCCCGATGAGTCCCAGGATCTGACTCGCCGCGCTGATGGCGAGCGTCCTGTAGCCGTCGGCGCGCGGTATAAGTGGCGTCTGCAGGATCACGATCCCGACGAGGGTGAGGATTGCCGGTGCAATCAGGAACGCCCGTCCGATCGCGTCGTTGTTCGGGCCTGCGATCAGGTCGAACCCGACACGCAGGGTTTCCGGGTGGCCGTAGGTTGCTGCCTGCACGGCCGCGATAATCAGGGCCGTGTCAACGAGCGTCAGGGTCACCAGCACAGTCCCGGCGAGCAGCGTGATTCGCCCCGCGAAGCTCGCGGTCGCACCCGCGAAGTGCACGATCGCGAGGATGAACATCACATACAGGACAGCACCGGTGACCTGCAGCCAAGCGGAGATCACGAGGCTGTCGTGGTGTTGATGAGCGAACGCGGTTATCCGCGCCACGCTTGCGGAGTCATTCGGTACGCCGGGCGGGATCAGGAAGTGCGCGGTCAGCATGAGCACGCCGAGAACGCCGCACCCTGCGGCGATAGCCCGGGTGAACCGCGCAGACATCGTGAATCACGTCTCCTCGAAGCCGGCGCCCGCCGTCGCGGCGCGGGCGGTCGCGGGGAGCAGCTCGCCGGTCTTGGCCGCGGCAACTTGAACAAGCAGGGAAGGGTGCATCTGGCGCCTTCCTAGATCGAGATCGTCGGTGGATGGCGAGGAGAGTCGTGTCGGGGCGGCAGAAGATACCAAATACAGCTTTGGTAAGTCAAGTTTGGCAATCTGCCTTTGGCAATGTTAGTCTTCTGGCATGACCAGGACTTCCGATGACCTTGCGCGCACGGCGCTCGACCTTCGCGTCGCCGTTGGCCGGATCGGGCGCCGCATACGGCAGATCTACATGACGACCGACTCGGCCACCGATCCAGGGTTCCTCGAGATCTCGGTGTTGTTACGCCTTGATCGGCAGGGCCCGTTGACCTCCAGGGCGCTGGCTGAAATCGAGAGCGTCACGCCCCAAGCGATCGGGACCGCGCTCAGCGCCCTTGAGGAACGGGGACTCGTCGCCAGGACCCGGGATCCGAGTGACGGCCGGAGGGTGATAACCACAATCACCGAGGCCGGCCGCAGAGTGCTCGCGAGTCGAGAGCACGCAATGAACGAGCACACGACCACCGCGTTCAGGGACGGTTTCGACGCCTCGGAGCGACGTCAGCTCGCCGCAGTGATCCCACTGCTAGAGCGATTCGCGAACGAACTCTGAACCGCATCCGGCACACCCGCTTGTGGTCGCCGCGGGGGCATCCCTCGATCCTGAGCCTGTGGTTCGTTAGACGGCAAGCGGTTACGCTCGTCCGGTGAGCACGGAATCGCGACTCGCGCACTTGGAGGGCTATCCGTTCGAGGTGCGCCACAGCGATGGAGCGCAGACGCGGGCGACTGCCGCAGCCGATGTCGCCGCAGCCGCGTATGTTTATTTCACCGGTCTGTTCTCTTCAGTCGAGCCGGACATCGCCCTTATCGTGGCCGACAAAGCGGACTGGCCGGGTCGCAAGTGTCCGTACGGGATGCCGTTCTTCACCGACGAGGAGAGGATCCGTCCCGGCGTGGTGGTGATACCGGCCGGAGCGGGGGACTTCTGGATCGGGATGGCGCAAGATCTTCGCGACGCGTCACCCCGCGAATACGCGAAGTTGGTCGCGGCATACCCGGACGGCACCGGCGGCGTCGACCTGCAGCCGTTCTTTGACCTCATCACGATTCACGAGCTGGCCCACGCATTCGAAACGCTGGGGGATCTGCGACTCCCAACGTCCTGGCTCAGCGAAATCTTCGTCAACTTGGCCATGCACGCGTTCGTCGCCGCCCAGCTTTCCGAGAGCCTGCCGACGCTCGAAACGCTCCCGACCGTGGGAGCGGGAAGTCAAGCGCTTGCCGCGCGGATGCGGGCTGAGGGCTACAGCACGCTTGAGGATCTCGAAGCCCACTACACGGGTGGCGATGACCCGATGAGTCCGTTGAACTACGTCTGGTATCAGTACCGGTGGCAGCGACTTGCGGCAAAGATGTTTGAGGTGGACGGCGAGGACGGACTGGTTCGCTTCTGGGATTGCTTTCACGCGAGGGATCACGGCCCGACTGGCGAGGTCACTGCCGCGTCAGTGTCGGCTCTTCTCAGCGCCGAAGTCAGCGTGACGCTCGGACACGCGGTGCGAGACTGGCATTAGACCCGAGGCGCCGGGTCACCCCGCCGCCGCGTCGGCCGTGACGGGATGGCATTCCGCCTCGCGACCGGGTCTCAAGGGAGGGCCCGCGACGGCGCACGAGAAGTCGTGCAGTACGCCGGTCGGCAGGTCCCCGCCCGACGCGGGCTCGGACTCGAGGACGTCGGAGCTGATCGTCAGCCAGGCCAGTACCCCACCCGCTACCGCGAGGCCGGCGCAGACCAGCATCGCCACGTGGAAGCCGTGGTCCATCGCCGCCGGGTCGTAGAACTTCTCCCCGGTCAGCCCGGCGACCAAGGGCAGGACGGCGACGATGATCAGGCCGGCGAGACGCGAAACGGCGGTGTTGATTCCCGAGGCGATGCCCGAGTGCCGCTCATCCGCAGCGGCCATCACCGTTGCCGTGACCGGCGCCACGACCAAGGTCAGGCCCAAACCAAAGACGATCACCGCCGGGAGCACGCCGGACACATAGCTGTCGCCTGGATCGATTCGCGACATCAACAGCAGTCCCAGAGCCGTGACCAGCGGCCCTACGGTCAACGGGATCCTCGGCCCGATCCGTTGGGCAAGGGCTCCCGCAGCGGGGGAGAGGAGCAGCATCAGGGCCGTGATCGGCAGCGAGGCGGCACCGGCCGCTAACGGCGAGTAGCCGAGCGAGATCTGCAAGAACGCCACGAGCAGGAAGAACACTCCGCTGAGCGCTCCGAAGACGACGAAGGTCACCGCGTTGGCGGCGCTAAATTGGCGCGAAGCGAACATCGAGAGCGGCATCATCGGGTTGGCGGAACGCCGCTCGGCGAGAACGAAGGCGATGAGCGCAAGCCCGCCTCCGATCGCCGCCACCTGGACCAGCAGCGAACCGCCGTGGCCCGGGGCCTCGATCAGCGCGTAGGTGGTGCCGCCCAGGCCGATCGCTGCCAGGATCACGCCGCGAAAGTCGATCCGCCCGCCGGCCGCGGGGTCATGAGTCTCGGGCACGTGGCGGCCCGCCATCACGACAATGAAGATGCCGAGCGGGAGGTTGATCAGGAACACCGCCCGCCATGACACCGCCGCCACCAGCAGGCCGCCGACCAGCGGGCCCAGAGCGCCGGCCACCGCGCCGAGCCCCGACCAGGCGCCGATCGCCCGGGCCCGATCAGCGGGGCGAAAGCCCGACTCGACCATCGCCAGACTGCCCGGTGTCAGAAGAGCCCCGCCGACCCCCTGCACGAGCCTCGCCACCACCAACAGCTCCGCATTCGGCGCAACCGCACAGAGCAGCGAGGCGATCGTGAACAGGCCGGTGCCGGACACGAAGACGCGACGCCGCCCATAGCGGTCGCCAAGGGACCCCCCGAGCAGGATCAGCGAGGCAAGCGTCAGCGTATAGCCGTTGAGGATCCACTGCAGGGTGCTGGTCGATGCGTGCAGGTCACGGCCGATATCCGGTAACGCGACGTTGACGACCGTGGCATCCAGGAAGGCGATTCCGGAGCCCAGCACCGCCACAGCGAGCAGCCAGCGACCGGGGGCAGAGTCGAGGTTCATCTTGTCCTAGGCGGGTCTCGCGTGACGCACGCCGGCGTCGCGGTGACGACTTCTCGCGACCATCCGGTGTCGAGCGGCATCGCGTGGCCGCGGCTCAAGGATGACCAGCAACGGCGCTCGCCCCGGGGTCGGCGCTCGCGTTTCCGCTCGTCGTGCTCGACGTTCGTGAACAACTCAACTCCGACGCTGGTTTCGCTGCCACCGACGCCACGATTGGCGCGCACGAGGCCGAGCACGGGCAGATCCCCGATCGGGCGTTTGTGGCTTTGTTGACGGGCTGGGGCGCCCGATGGTCCGACGCGGCGGCGATGGACAACCGAGACGCTCAGGGCAACTCACGCGCGCCTGGATGGGACGTCTCGGCGCTGCGTGTGCTGTTTGAGGAACGAGGTTGCGTCGCGATCGGCCACGACGTCACGAGCACCGATCCGGCGGCGCTGGTTGATCGCGGCCACGTCGAAGCCGAGAGGTACGTGCTAGCGCGTGACCGATGGCAGCTTGAGCTCATGGCGAATCTTGACCGCGTCCGAGTGCGCGGCTCACTGATTGTCGCAACCTGGCCAAAACCAATGGTGCGGCTCCGGGTTCCCCGCCCGACGCTTCGCGATAACGCACGGGACCAGATGACTGCTTCTATGTCGAGATGGCGGCGCCAAGCCCGCGCCGCCTCGTCCGAGTCGATATACCCATCTGAGGTCAGGAGATGAGCGCCCAGTCAAAGCCGGTATTGGTCGTAACCCGCCCGACTCCGCTCGCGGCCGTTACCTCCGGAGGTCGCTGAGCGCGTAGAGCGAGACTTCGTCGTAAGGCGGGCCGAGACCGCCCAGTCCCTCGCCTCGGACGGGCTCGTGGAGCTCTCCGATGGTGCTGCTCCTCGGCGCGTCGCGTCATGCCTACGAGGCGCAGCACTTCCTCCGCGCCGGCGAGTGGGCACACGGCCTGCCGCTTGAGCTGATGGGTCGGCAGCTGACGGGGAAGGTACTTGGGATCTTGGGGATGGGACGAATAGGGCAGGCGGTGGCGCATCGCGCGCGTGCTCTGGGAATGGAGATCCACTACTCCAACCCGTCCCCGCTGTCCGAGGACGGGTCCCACGGCGCGGTCTGCCATCAAGACCCTCTCGAGCTGCTCAAGGTGAGCGGGTTCCAAGATGTCCCGGCGCGCTCACTATCGCCCTCTTTCTAAGCCCGACTAATATCGAGCACCGCCCGGTCAATGCATCGTTGTGGATCGGGGGGAACGGTTGGTCGGTGTGGGGTAGTGGACCGAGGTGAGGCGCTCGGATGGGTGCACCACGCAACGAATCGGAGGCTGGGGGCGTGTTTTCTCGGATTAGAAGCGCTGCGGTCGCCGTGGAGTGGCTTGCCCCAACGAACGGTGCCGTCTCGCAAGGCCCGTACCTGAGACGATCATCTCTGTGGAGGACTGGGCCCGTCCATGATCGCCGTGCAGATCGTCGTTGGGTTGCTCGCGGTCGTGGGGATCGCCGCGGTCCTGGCCTCGATGCTCCGCACCGTCGTATTGCCCCGGGGTGTACCGGCGAGGCTCGCGCGCATTGCTTTCTTGGCTGTTTACTGGCTGCTCCGATTGCGGCTGCGCTGGACGGGTCGTTCCGACTACGCCACCAGGGACCGGATATTTGCGGTCGAGGCGCCGTTGGGGCTGTTCGCTCAGCTCACGACCTGGGCTGTGCTGATTTGGCTTCTGTTCGCCGCGCTGTTCTGGTCTCTGATGACCGCGGCTGTCGACGGTCGGACCATTTCGCGCGCGTTGGAGCTATCCGGCTCCTCGATGCTGACGCTCGGCTTTGACTCTCCCGGTTCGGTGCCGCGACAGTTGGCCGCGTTCGCCGCTGCGGGGGTCGGGCTGACGCTCCTCGCGCTGGTGATCGCCTACCTCCCGACCCTGTACGGCGCATTCTCCCGGCGCGAAGGGCTGATCACCAAGCTCGTGGTTCGAGTCGGCGTTCCGCCGTCAGGTCCGGCGCTGCTCTCGAGCAGCTGGGAGCTCGGTCGGTTCGATCAGCTGGAGGAGGTGTGGGACAGCTGGGAGGACTGGTTTATCGAGCTTGGAGAATCCCACACCACGTTTCCACAACTGAGTTTCTTCCGCTCTCCCCACCCGGGCAATCATTGGGTGCTCGCCTCCGAGACTGTGCTGGACGGCGCGGCCTTGGTGATCGCGGCCTGCGACGTACCGCGACAGTCCCGCGGCGAGTTGTGCCTGCGCGCCGGGATCCACGCGTTGATCTCGATCGCCGATTTTCTCGGCATTCCCCACCGCCCGCCGGAACCCGGTGCGGAGATCATCCTCTCCGAAGAGAAGTTCGATGCGGCGTTCAGCCATCTTCAGAACATCGGGGTGCCGATGCTTGATGATCGAGAGTCGGCCTGGGTCGCGTTTCGAGCGGTCCGCGCCCGGTACGAGCCGCTGCTCGCAGTGCTCGGTCGCATGACCGACGCGCCACGAAGCGCGTGGAGCTCCTGGAGTGAGGACACCCAGCGGCACACGCCTCCGCTGCTGAGACCACGACGGCGATCGCATGACGCCGCCGGCTCAACAGCCACGAGTCGATCCGGTAACCCGGGCGGTCCTCCGAAATAACGACAGTGGCGAACTGATGGGCGTCGAAGGTCCGCGAGCCGATGGCGAGTGATCGCCTCGCTCGGCTGGCGTGAGCCGCCCGCGCGGAGGATTCAGCCGCGAGCCGTTGAAACTGACGGCGATCCCGGGGGTCATTCTCCGGGCGGAAAGGAAGCGCGATGAGAGGTCTTGGCCGGGTGGTGTTTGTAGGGGTCCTGCTGCTGATGGCGGGGACGCTGAACATCGTGTATGGAATCGCTGCGGTGAGTAACGCTCATTTCTTCGACGGCACGCAGTACGCGTTCTCGAGTCTTCACACCTGGGGCTGGATCGGGATCATCGTCGGGATCATCCAGCTCACGGGCGGGTTCTCGCTGTTCGGCGGCGGGGGATACGGTCGCTTCATCGGGATCTTTGCGGCGACGCTCGGGGCGATCGAGTCGTTGTTCGCGATTGGCGGCCCGCACCCGTGGTGGGCGCTCGGGATCTTTGTCCTCAGCCTGTGGGTCCTCCACGGCCTGATCGTCTTCAGTGAGGACTTCGCGGTCCAGACCTAGCCGGTCGCAGTCCCTCACGACGGTCCGCAACGGGCGGTGGCGTAGGATCGCCCGTATGCTCACGGTATGGGCGCGACAGACGTCCGTCGAGCCGTAATCGGGGGCGGCCGTGGCCGCCGTCGCTGACCAACCTGCCCCATCGCCGCGCACGCGCGTCACGCGTGGCGAGCCCTCGCACATGCGCGTGGCGACCTCGGGAAGCGAGCGCTGAGGCTGCTTGGCTACCTCGCCTTCGCCTATCTGCTGCTCAGGTTGCTGCCGACGCTGAAGCAGTCGGTGCACAGCCTCGAGCGGGTTCAATGGGAATGGATCGTCGCGGCGATCCGCAAAGACAATCGCCGAACGCCAGTTCAACCTGAGCTTCCTAAACACCGCCGTTAGTGCGTTGGCGCTGATCTTCTTCGGCATCGGCCTGGCGGTCGGCATCTTTCCCGGCGAGGGCAACCTGCTGCTCACGTTGCTGCCGGCCGGGCGGCCGCGCTAGGGCTTGTCGCCGTGCGGGTGATCGCCCTCCGAGCCGCGAAATATGCCGCGCCGCTGCAATCCAAGCGTCCGAAGATCGCCGCTGCGATCGCCTCCCTGGCCGACGCCGTCGCCGCCACTGCCCGCATGCTCTTCCATCGCGGCGGCCTCAAGAGCGTGCTCGGAGCGATTGGCTATCTCGGATTCGACGTGCTCGTTCTTTGGATCGCGTTCAGCGCCACCCACGCCCATCCGATCCCGAGCTTCGCGGTCGTGGTGATGGCGTACGTGATCGACGCGCTCGGGGCCTCGATTCCGCTGCCGGCCGGGATCGGGGCGGTCGGCGGAATCGCCGGGATGTTGATCCTCTACGGCGTCGGGCACCGGGCGGCGGTGGCCGCAGTTCTCATCTACGAGGCGATCGGGCTGCTCGTTCCGCTCACCCCGGCCCGTAGAGGGCGCCGTATCGCAATACGATCCCGTCCATCCACCGCGCACCGAGAACCGCCTCTTCGAGGTGCCGAAGCGCGGCCAGAGTCTCGCGCATCTCCGGCACCGGCGCCGGGTCGGGCGGGTCATCCTCGCTCTTCACCGGGCCGCCGGTGCGTGCGTAGGCGCCGTACGTCGCCACGCCCTGCGCCACGAACCGTCGCACCTCGACCGCCTGCCCGGCCGAGAGCAGGTAGTCCGTCCCTTCGGTCCGCGGCCGGTTGGTTGCCGCGGCATCGCGTTCGGAGTAACTCATGACCCCTGCAAGCGCGGTCAGCTGATGGACGATTACGTCCGGCCTCGCTCTCCTCACCGCCTCTGAGACCTGATCGGGATCGAGCGCGTCCGCGACCACGGGCACAGCGCCCAGCCCGGAGAGCATGTCCCGCTTTGAGTCGCTGCGCGTCATCCCGTGAACCTCATGACCCGCATGAACCAGACGCGGCACCAACTGCCTCCCGATCGCGCCCGTCGCACCTGCCACAAACACTCTCATCACTGGCTCCTTTTGAACGAGGGACCATCGTCCACGTGAAGGCTCGTCCCGTCCGCTTCCGCCCGGAGACGGGTGGCGCACGGCGACCGAGCGGCGACTGTTAGACCAACCGATAAGCGCCTCGAACTCGAAGGAACCGTCATCAGACGAGCTTGCAGATGGCGAGTGCCACGATCAAGCCGGAGAGCATCAGCGTTGTTCAGAGGCATCTACACCACCAAGACAGGACAGCAGGCCCGGCTGTTACACCCGCAACCAAACCAACATGCCGACCTCGCGACGACCGGTCGGGTCGATTAGGCCAACGTGGTGATCAAGCGACGGGCCAGAGGATGTCGTCGAGCGCTCGGCGCGCTCGGACCGGCGGCTCACCAGCGTCGTCGAGTGCGGAGGTGCGCCCAGAGCCCGGCGCGGCACGCCCGATCGCGGCGAGCGTGGTCACCTCCCAGTGCTCGGCGACCGCGAACTCCCTGGCGATCCCGTCACGGTCGAACGCCCGAAACTGGCGCACATGCAGGCCGATGGCCTGCGCCTGGATCGACAGGTGCGCGACAGCCTGACCGAGGTCATAGACCGAGAATTCGGAGAACTCCCAGTCGGTGTCTTCGACGAACCGGTGCGAGAGATTCGCGACGAGCAGGCTGGCGCTGGGTGCCCACGCGGCCGAGCTGCCCGCCAGATAACGAATCAGGCGCGTGTGCTCTGCCGTCCCGCGCCGGGCGACGATGAACGCCCACGGCTGCGAGTTGCCCGCAGACGGCGCCCAGCGCGCGGCCTGGAGCAGCACCTCGATCTCGTCCCGAGTGATCTCGTGCCCCGGGTCGAACCTGCTCGGGCTCCAACGGCCGGCCAACAGAGGGTGAAGCGAGTAGCTCATTACAGTGAGCATCGCACGACCGGCGGGTCCCGGCCGGCGGATCGTGCCGACCGGGACCCGTCGGACCCCAGGTCATTCGTACTGGAGTGCCTCGAGCACGTTGAGGCGTGCCGCTCTGCGGGCGGGGAGCACCGCGGCCCGCATACCAAGCACATTGGCGTGATCGGTGCGAACGTTCGAGACGACCTGCACGCTCCGCGCTCCTGCGAGGGCTGTCGCCGCTTGGATCGGGAAGGACTCGCTTCCCATCGAGCTCGGTGTGAGCACGTAGTCGGCTTTCACCTGCTTGTCAAGGGCGTCCGAAACCGAGTCGCGAAGCCCTGCGCCGAGGGTGGCCACGAAGGCGATCAGCGCGAGTCCGATCATCAACGCGGGCCGTTGCTGCAGTGCGGCTGGTGTTGCGGACGGCGTTTGACACCGCTAGACGGCCGGCGGCGCCGCTCGTTGCGAACAGGCCCTGCACGATCACTGCCAGTCCGAGCAACATCACCGCACCGGCGATGTACGGCCGTCGGTGGGTGTGACGCGAGCTGGGCAGAACGGCGCCCTCGCGCACCGCGGAAATGGGCGGCACCCGAGTGGCTCGGATCGCGGGGAAAAGGCCCCGCTCCCAAGGTCACGATGGTTCCCACGAGTAGCGAGACGACGATCGTGCGGCCGGCGAGGACCGTACCCGCTTGCGGGAGATTGACGCCGAGAGCAACGAACATGGCGTTCAGGCCTTTGGCGAGCCCCGAGGCCGGCGAACAGTCCGACGACCGATGCGTCCGCGCCAAGGGAGGCGGGGCTTCGACTCGCCCGGAGAGCTCCGGGAAGCCCTCGAGTCCGGAGCGGACCAAGTAATGCGAGTGCCGTTTGAGCCGGAGGTGCTAGTGGCGCGCATTGCGGCGGGATTGCAGGCCGCCCGTCTACGGGCCAACGAGCCACAGTGCCCGTCGAGCTCGGTGTCGCGCTTCCCCAGCGGCGGCTTGACACGGCCATCGAGGCTGCGGCTTACTTCACGGTCTCGGAGGCCCTCACCACTTTGGCCAAGCACGCACACGCGACACGTGGCGTGGGTCTCAGCTGCGCCCCGGCTCGGGTGAACTCAGGAGTCGCGGGCCGTCCACGATACGGTGTGGAGATGCGCGACGATCGCGAGTCCGGGCCGCAACCGATCCGCGCCTCGGACGCCGAGCGCGAGCGCAGCATCGCGCTGCTGCGTGACGCCGTCGGCGAGGGCCGGCTCACACTCGAGGAGTTCAGCGAGCGCGTCGGTCTTGCCCACGCCGCCCGCACTGACCGAGAGCTGGCCGGTCTGACTCGCGACCTGCCCGGAAGCTCTGCCGAATCGGTCCCACCGGCCAGCGCATTCGAAGAGCACCGGGCTTTCTGCTCGCATCTGATCCGTAGCGGTCCGTGGTCGCTCCCGCGGCGCTCGTCTTGGCGCTCGATCTTCGGCACGATCGACCTCGACCTGCGTAACGCGCGGCTCGCCGGCCCCGAGACCGTCCTAGAGATCTACAACTTGTTTGGCACGGTAACGGTGATTGTCCCCGACGGTGTCGAGGTGTCCGTACGCGGGGGCGGGCTGTTTGCCAGCCAGAAGATCCAGTCGCCCGAGCGACCGCCCATCGCCGGCGGGCCCACCCTGACGATCGACACCCGGGGCCCCGGCGGCACCCTGTATGTCCGCAGCCGCCCGATGCCCCCTACGGTGAAGCAGTCGATCAAGCACGCCAAGCAGTCGATCAAGAGGGCGCTCAAATGACCGAGTCTCGATTCGCTGCACGCTGGGCCGCTGACGAGACAGACGGCGTCACGCGGTCAGAGGGCGGTCGCGGAAAATAAACGCCGATGGAGGTGCGGACAGTCGACTACCACACGGCTGGTGAGCCGTTCCGGATCGTCGTCGATGACGTCGGGGAGATCGCGGGTGCGAGCGTGCGAGAGCGGCGCGAGAGCGCGGTAACAACCGATCGAATCGACCGTGTACGCCGGCTGCTGTGTCACGAGCCGCGCGGCCACGCCGACATGTACGGCTGCTTCGTCGTCCCGCCCGACGACGCGGGCGCGGACTTCGGCGCGCTGTTCTGGCACAAGGATGGCTACTCGACGGCGTGCGGGCACGGAACGATCGCGCTAGGCACTTGGGCGGTCGACTCCGGGCGCGTCGCGGCGCCTCCCGACGGGCAGGTCGACGTGGTGATCGACGTACCGTCGGGGCGTGTTACCGCCCGCGTGCGCTGTGCGGCCGGCGTGGTGAAGGCGGTCGCGTTCGTAAACGTGCCGGTCAGCGTGACCGCCCGAGGCGTCGACGCCGGCGGGGTCAAAGCCGACGTCGCATGGGGCGGTGCGTTCTACGCCTTTGTGCCGGCGGCGGCGTTCGGCCTGCGCGTGACGCCCGAGGATCTGCCCGCGCTGATCGTCGCCGGGCGGGCGGTCAAGGCTGCCCTGGACGGCGCGCCGGTCTCGCGACACCCTCGCGACGACCGGCTCTCAGGGATCTACGGCACCGTCCTGACGGAGCGGGTCGGTCCGCGCCACCATCGCAACGTGGCGATCTTCGCCGACGGCGAAGTTGACCGCTCGCCGACCGGGTCGGCAACGTCGGCCCGCACCGCCTTGCTGCTGGCTGATGGCGAGATCGGGATCGGTGACGGCTGGCGCAACGACTCGGTCGCCGGAACGACCTTCACAGCCCAACCGATCGCTGAGGTCGCCGAGGGAGTGCTTACAGAGGTGTCCGGAACAGCGTTCCGGACCGGCGAGCACCGCTTCGTGCTCGACCCTCGCGACCCGCTCGGGACAGGTTTCGTCCTGCGGTGAACAATCTCGCGCTGCCCGACGAGGCGCGCGGCCCCTTGGACTGAACGCCGCGTTGTGCTTGGTTCGGGTTGGGATACTTGAGCTTGCATGGTCGAGCAATCACAGCCCTCCGCTGTATCGATGGATGAGCCGGCGCCGGAGGCGATGCAGATCGAGGATGTGCGCCGCATTGCGATCGTTGGCGCCGGGACGATGGGCCAGCAGATCGCGTTTCAGTGCGCGGGCCATGGCTACGACGTCGTGATCTATGACGTCGACCCGTCGGCGCTGGAAGCTGCTAGGAAGCGAATCGAAGCCTATGCGGAGGGTCTCGAAGCCGGCGGGGCGATCACGTCAGAGCTGCGGGTGGCGGCGCAGGCGCGGATCGCGCTTACGACGGATCTACCCACCGCCGCGCAGGACGCTGACCTGTTGAGCGAGGCGGTGCCCGAGGACCCCGATCTCAAGGGGCGCGTGCTCGCTGAATTCAATCCGGCGTGCCCGCCGCGAACGATATTCATGACGAACACCTCGACGCTGCTGCCGTCTCAGTTCGCGGAGGCGTCGGGACGTGGCCGCCGGCTGCTGGCGCTTCACTTTCACCTTCCGGTGTGGATCAACAACCTTGCAGATGTGATGCCGCACCCTGGCACGGCGCCGGCGGTGACGCGACTCGTGCTCGCGTTTGCGCGGCGCATCGGTCAGGTTCCCATAGAGCTGAGCCGAGAGCACAACGGGTACGTGTTCAACTCGATGTACAGCGCGCTGAACAGCGCCGCGATCTCACTCGCTCAGCAGGGCGTTGCGTCGATCGAGGACATAGATCGGTCATGGATGCACATCACCAAGGCGCCCGTCGGGCCGCTGGGCGCGCTCGACGCGGTCGGCCTGGACACGGTGTGGACGATCACCGACTACTGGGCGCGCCGACTCGGCGACCCCCAGCTGCACGCCAACGCGGCATTCCTCAAGGAGTACGTCGATCGCGGGGCCCTCGGGGTCAAGAGCGGCCGCGGCTTCTACACCTACCCCGACCCGGCATACGCTCAGCCCGGCTTCATCGAGTTGCCCGACTCGTGACGTCGAAGACCGGACAGACCGATCTCCCCGGCGAGGAGTTGGCGCGGGGTTTGCCCCCGCGCCAACCTTTCCTCGACTACGGCGCGCTCTTGGCCACGCGGTCCCAGAAGGCGCAGTTGTGCTGCGCCGCCAGTTCGTCCGTGGTTACGAGCTCACTGTCGCCCGCCGGCTGAAGCGACATCACGTCGTTGGTGTTGTTCAACTTCGGCCACACCGGGACACCGGTCGTGTTCGGGTTGCCGTTCCGGGCGAACGCCGTCACGAACGCGATCTCGTTGTCCTGGAGGACCTGCTGGTTTGCGTCCAGGGCCGGGGTCACCGGGGTCAGGAACCACGCTCCGACATGAGACGCGCCGGGCGCGACAACTCCGGATCCGGCCGCCTGGTAGGGCGGGATGTCGTTGTCGTCGATCTCGTACTCGCGAGTCGGCATGCGCGACGCCAGGTCCTGGGCCGTCTCCAGTGAGGGGCACACCGTGTCCGAGTCGGCCGCCACCGTCCGCCAGGCCACTCCCGGATTATCGAAGTGGCTGAGCGGATACTTCGCGAGGACCTGTGAGGCGAATGACCCGTATTGCGTGTCGACCAGGCTCTGGTATTGGGCCGCCGTGGTCGCGGTGCCCACGAGATCCTCGTCTCTGTCGGTACCTGCGATCACCTGAACGTGGTTGGCGTGCCCCGTCGCGAGCGCCTGTCGCAACGTCATCGTCAGTGTCGTCCCATTGATCGTCGGGCTGACCGTCCCCTGGCCTCCGTCCTGATAGCCAACTCCCCCGGCAGCGGTCTCGGCGGTGGCCACCGAGATGTTCCGCAGGCACGAGGCCACGTCGGCCGTCCCCGCCCCGCAGCCCACGGCCGCAGCGAAGTTCTTGCCTGCAGCGAATGCCTGGGCCTTCGTCGGGATTTGCGACTTACAGTCCTGCGCCTCGAGTGACGTCGGCGAGCCGAGCAGCGTGTTGTACTCACCGCTGACGCTGATCCCACGCTCGAACAGTCCCTTCGCGGTCGGCGAGGCGATCGCGTCGCAGACACTCGATCCGCCGGCGGACTCGCCGTAGATCGTGACGTTCGACGGATCACCGCCGAACGTGGCGATGTTGTGCTGCACCCAGCGGAGGGCCGCCTGTTGATCCTGCAGACCGTAGTCGCCTGAGTTCGCTCCGAGGGCTTTGTCGGACAGGAAACCGAAGATCCCCAGCCGGTAATTCAGCGATACCACGACCTCATGCCCCGTCGAGGACAGGAGACTGTTGTCGCCGTTCCCGCTGCCGATCACGAAGCCCCCTCCATGGATATGAACTAGCACCGGCAGATTCGTCGATCCGTCCGCCGGCGCCCACACGTTCACGAACAGGCAGTCCTCGCTTCCGGAAATCGCCGAGGTAAAGAATGACTGGGCGCACTCGCTTCCGAACTGCGTTGCCGACAGCGTGGTAGTCCACGGGGTCGGGGGCTGCGGAGGTTGCCAGCGCAATGCGCCAACGGGCGGAGCCGCATACGGGATGCCGAACCACTCGTTGGTGCCATTGACGCTCAGGCCGCAGATCGGCCCACTGTCGATGGTCACGTCCGTACCCGAAGCGCACGCCGGGCTCGCCGTGTCGGCCGCTCGTGCCGGTCGCGCTCCGACACCGGCCGACGCGACCAGCACACCAACCGCGACGAGCGCGGCGAGCGCGGCGATCGAGCCTATCCACCGCGTCGTATGTCGAGGAACCTTCATCAGCTCTGACTACCTTTCGTTAGTGTCTGTAGCCACACCCCGGTGCGCAGCATCTGCCATTGCCGGCTCTCACGGACTCCACGGAGACATGCGTGTTCCATGCGGAGCTCGGCCGAAACTAAAGTCGCCGCGCGGAGGACCCCGCGACGGCGCGACCGGGCAGTCACGCGGCGGCGGACAGCTCACAGTGATCGCCACGCTCACGCTGCTCTCCTTTACGCTACGTTGGTACGGCGGCCTCGCTCGGCGCGCACGTCGGCGAGTTATCTAACTCGCCTGACTGTCACACAAGGCAATGTCGCCCAGCGGCGGTGCAACAGCGACACGCGGTGCAATCCGCGCGATGAGCGGCGGGCCGCTCGCCCGGGACATGTGCTCGAGCGCGCGGATATCCGGCCGTAGCGTGTAGGCGATCGCACGCACCATGATGCGCTGTTAACGCTCACACATACTGATCGCACATCGAAAGCGATCGGCCGTGAGCAACGTCGGCAGCATCGAGCGTGGCCGCCGACGCGCTCAGCCGTCGACGCGACGGCGCAGTGCTGGGACCTGGCGGCGCGAGACTGGGATCTCGTCGCCGTTGTCAAACCGGATCGCAGCCGACCCGTCGTCGCGGACGCGGAACTCGGTCGCGCGCCTGAGATTCGCGACGTATTGGCGATGAACGCGCACGAATCCCTGACCCGCGAAGCGGCGCTCGACGTCCGAGAGCGGCGAGCGCAACAGGTAACGCCCGCTGTCGGCGCATACCCGTACGTAGTCTCCGTCGGCCCTGACGTACAGGATCGAGGGCCGGGCAACGAGGCGCATCGCCCGGGTCTGCAGATCGCGGACCGCGATCACATCCTCATAGCCGCGTTGCGACCCACGCAAATCCTCGACGACATCCGCGCGGGAAGAATCACCGGCCTCGACCCTTGTGAGCGCCTCGTCGATCCGTTCCGAGGCGACCGGCTTCATGAGGTAGTCGACAGCGCCGAGCTGATGCGCGGCGACCGCGGAGGCGTCGAAAGCGCTCACGAATACAAGTGCGGGCGACCCTGGGAATGCCGTCAGCACCTTCGCGATTTCCAGGCCGTCGAGATCGGGCATGCGGACGTCGAGGAACACGGCGTCGTAGCCTCCCTGGGCCAGTTTCGCAAGCGCGTCGTTCGCGGTGCCGGCGGTCTGCACCTCGCTGACCCGCGGGTTGTGGCGGATCAGCCGAGCGAGATCCACGAGTTGGGGCTCCTCGTCGTCAACCACAAGCACCCTGAGACGTCGATCACTCACCGGCAAACTTGCCGTCTCGTCCTTCGCGGGTCCCGGTCGCTGAACGCGCTTGCCGGGCGCAGATGGTCAGATGCGGATCGGAGTCCGCAGCCGTTCGACGGCACTCCGCTTGTCGTGCAAATACAACCGCTCGTCGCGATACTGACCCCGCTTGTCGAGTCAAAGGTGTCACCACCGTAGGAGCTAGTAATAGTGTGCCCATCGCATTACAGTAACGACCGCTGTCAAGTGACACACGCTGCTGGTGCCGTGCTTTCGAAACCTTGCCAAACCTCCACGAAAGGCATACCACTGTGCAGTTATCAGAATTTAAAGTCAGTCCGCGGGGCCCTGGGCCTTATCGCGGCGGCTCTCATTGTTGGGGCCCTCTTACTCGTCGCGTTCTCGCCGAGGCCGGCTCACGCAGACGCGGCGACGGGGGCCTGCGCAGCAGGTACTAGCATCCAGACGGCGGACGGCCCCGTATGTGGGATCACGGTCAACGGGGTCAACGAATGGCTCGGGATCCCGTACGCCGCCCCGCCGATCGGGGCTCTGCGCTGGCAGCCTCCGCAGCCCGCCGCGCCCTGGACTACGACCCTGCAGGCGACGCAATTCGGAAGCGAATGCGTACAGGGCACGGCCAACAGTCCGGCCGGAAGCGAGAATTGCCTGTACCTGAACGTGTGGCGGCCGGCGAGCAGCGCGACGAACCTTCCGGTGATGGTCCACATCCACGGCGGAGGGTTCTTCAACGGGAATGGGAACGCCGACAACTCGCTGCTCGCGACGACGGGTAACGAGGTCATCGTCTCCATGAACTACCGGCTCAACATCTTCGGGTTCCTCGCTGACAACAAAGCGCTCGGCGCGAACTCTGGCGACTATGGGCTGCAGGATCAGCAGGCCGCGCTTCGGTGGGTCCAGAACAACATCACCGCGTTCGGTGGGGATCCGAAGACCGTCACGATCTTCGGCGAATCCGCCGGTGGGTCGAGCGTGTGCGATCAGATTGCCTCGCCGACGGCGAAAGGACTGTTCGAGCGTGGCATCAGCACCAGTGGCGAGTACAACACGCTGCTCGGAACGCAGGAACAGTCACCCCGGACTCCGGAAGACCTCGAGTCGCAGGACTGCAAGTCGGCGTTGCCGACCAAGGCTCAGGCCAACGCGGCGGGCAAGAACTTCGCCGCCGCGGTCGGGTGTGGAAAGGGCACATCAAATGTCCTGGCCTGCCTGCAGGCGCTGCCGCTCAGTGTCATCGAGCAGGCCGCGTGGACGCCGGGCGATGGTTATCAGTACGGCGGCCAGGGGACGGTTGCCCCGACGATCAACGGCACAACGCTCAAGATGACGCTGCGCCAGGCCTTGAAGGCGGGGAAGGCCAACAAGGTCGATGTGATCGCCGGCACCGACCGCGACGAGGACCTGGTCGGAACGGCAACTTCCGCTGCTCAGTACCAGAGCCTGGTCGATTCGCAGTACGGCACGTTCGCATCGCAGATCCTCGCGAAATATCCGGTGAGCCACTTCGATAACCCGGGCGTGGCATGGCGAACGGTCGCGGCCGACTCGGACACGGTCTGCCCATCGCTGGAAACCGACGCGGATCTGGCCAGCCAGATGCCGGTGCACGCCTACGAGATCGACGACAACGACATCCCGCCCTATGCCCCGGCTGGGCCCAACGTCGTCGCTCCCGGCGCATCGCACGTCGGAGCGTGGTTCTTGAACCCGGTGACCCCGGCCCTGGACGCCAATCAGCAGGTGCTTCAGGACCAGGAGATCCAGTACGTGACCGCGTTCGCGCGGACCGGGAACCCGTCGACGGGCGCCGGCGTCCCGCCATGGCCGAAGTTCAACGCCCAGAACAATCCTGAGGAGATCTCCCTGCAACCCGCCGGCGACACCGAGCCGGTCACAGTCGCCGAGATCGCCGCGCAGCACAACTGCGCGTTCTGGGACCGCATCGCCCCCTAGCACCCCACCAAACCCACAAATGGGACGCCGGCACGAACGCCCTCGTGCCGGCGTCCCGGCTTTTTGCGGCGGCCGACACGGGCGCCCGCGCCTCTATGCCGGCCCGGCGCGGTTCGTTATAACCCGGCTCGCATGACCCGGATCCGCCGAGGGGGAGGCTGGTCGAGAAACCTGAAAATGGAGGCTGGCTTGTGAATCCCCCGCGCACGAGGGGCGATACGAGTATGCAAAAGCGGGCCTGCCGACCGGCAGGCCACGGTGAACATGCTCGGTTGTCAGCTGTGGCTGGCGGGCTCCTTGGCCGACGGGACGGTGTGGGCCGCTGGGAGGAGCCTCCCAGAGATGAGTCTGGCTTTCGCGCTCATGGCAGCAATCAACGGTTCCACAGGCTCCTGCGCCACGCTGTCGCACGGGCTCTAACTACCGCACCAAGCCTCGCCGGCGTCAGCCCGGCGGCCCCCCAGATTCTCACGCCTCAGGGGTGGGGGCGCAAGCGCCGCCCGGGACGCTGTCGCACAAAGAATCGGCGTTGTGAGCCAGCCACAAACCGACACCGAGCGGGTTGGCGTCGCCTAAACGAACCGAGGATGCGGCTCGAGAAAACGTCCTGTGTGGTCGCTTTCTCGAGCCGGACCCTCCCCGAACCGACCGCTGCTCATCCAGGTCCCCTGCCTGTTGTCACCTCGCCACAAGAATGGGCTGGCCGACCCCTATTTTGCGACAGCCTCATGAGTAACGTTTCTCGACCACGCGCCGCGAACAGACCGAGGGACGCCGGACCGAGGACGCAAAACCGCCCTACCGGTCGGTGAGTCGCTAACGGCCAATCACCCCGAGCCCCGTGAGCACGATGTAGGCCACGATCAGGACGAGGAGGATCCCGGAAGCCCAACTCCCCCGGCCGCCAGATCCGCCGCCACCGCCGCGACCGTCGCCGCCCCAGCCACCTCCAGCCCAGCCGCCCCCGTGTCCGCCGTGTCCGCATGTCCGCCTCCGCCGCCGCCGCCGCCTCCGCCGCCCCGTGCATCACGATGAGATCGCGCGGGTGCCGTGGCGCCGCAGAGCCGGAGGCACCTATGAGTTCGCAGTAAATGGTCATGGACTGATCCAAACAGCCCGAGCGCGAGCGTCGTGAGCCCCATGGTTCCGATCTTCACACCACCCAATCGGCGTTGTTGGCGCCCGGCCGCGAGGTGGCTCGAGCGGTTGCCCGTCGTGTCGCATCGTTGCGTACGCGCCGAGGTTGTTAGTAGCGTGACGCCGAAGAGGTTTTGGTAATGGCCACTGCGATCATCGGCACTGGAGGGCTCGGATCGGCTATCGCCCGCCAGCTCGCCGCAGGCGGCGAGACCCTCCGGCTCTCGAGCGCCGACAACGAGTCGGCGCGGAGGCTGGCTGCAGAGATCGGCGGAGCTGCGATCGTCGCCGTCAACAACCGCGACGCGCTGCAGGGCGCCGATGCCGTGGTGCTCGCGCTGCGGTTTGTCGTGCTGAAGGGCGTCATAGACGAGATTGCCGACCCGCTAACTGACAAGCTCGTGGTCGTTCCGAGCAACCCGCTCGGCCTCGACGCACAAGGTAACCTCAAACGTCTCCTGCCGGAAACGCAAGCCTCTGGTGAGGTTGTAGCCGGGTGGTTGCCGGCGGGCGCGCGCTTGGCCATGGCGTTTGGAACGATGTCGGCCGATCTCTTAGAGTCCTCCAGCAACCGATCGCCGGAGCCGGCGGTCCTCTTCTACGCGACCGACGACGACCGTGCTGCCGAAGAAGTCGAGCGGTTGATCCGAACGGCCGGGTTCGAGCCGGTGAACGTCGGCGGGACCGACCAGTCGAGTCGACTCGAGGTGGGCGGCGACCTTCACGATCTCGTAGTCGGCCCCGCGGAGGCGCGCTCGTTGATCGGTCGCGCCTGATTGCCTCGCCGCCGCGGATGTCGCAGAATCCCGATCTCGCGCGGGAGCACGCGTCGATGCTCGTCCTGGTCTCGGGGCTGCCTGGCGTGGGCAAGTCGTCGCTCGTGAACTCGCTCGCGCCAAGGATTGGCGCGGTTGTCGCTTCACGCGATCAAGCAAGGCTTTCGGCAGGTCATGTTCGCCGGCTGATGGATTCGCTGGTCTGGAAGTTCTTTCACCGCCGGCTGCGCAGCACGCAGCGGCGTGCCGGACGGATCGTCGCGGCAACCGCTGAGCGCCATCTCGATGGAGGTCGCTCGGTGATCGTTGAGGCGGTCGCCGATCCGTCACTTCGAGCTCGTATGCGGGCGCTGGCCATCGCACACAACGCGACGTTCGCGCAGATTGAGTGCGAGTGCCCGGACCGGAGCGAGCATCACAGGCGCCTGGCGACGCGCCCCGGGTTCTGGCGGCACGCCCTACCTCGCATCGAGGCGACGTACGATTCGCCTCGCGACGACTGCCTGCGCGTTCACACGACGGCGGCGCCCGAGCAACTGGCGACCTTGGTCGCTGCCCGGCTCTTCTCTACCGGGCGACGTGGGCATCCGCGCGCGTAAGAGCGAGCCCGGGTCACCGAGCTCGCTCTTAGCGACTGCTCCTGTTGGCGGTCGCTGGCCGCGGCGCCGGTTTAAGGGTGGTGTCTCAATGCATGCCGAACAGGGACATCGTGTTCGTCACCTCGTCCGCCGGTGGGGCGGCCGGCACTGGCTCGGGCCCGTATTTGACGAAGTCGAGCTGGACGTTCTCGGAGAACGGCTGGCTTTCGACGTGCCCCGTCTCGGACAGAACGATGCGTCTGACATGGCCGGCGGAGTCGACCCACGCCTCGATCGGCAGGTAGTGGAGCCCCGTCAGCCTCTCGATCGACGTGATCGCCGAGGAGGCGGTTGGCCGCTGCGACGCGGGCAGTGTATCGACGGCCTTCGATAGGTCGACGGTGGCGCGCCAGCCGGTCGTGCTGACCCCGTCGATCGTCCGCTGGCCGAGGTTCTGGACGCTGCCCGTCGAGGCTGCGCGCAGGACGTCCAGGAAATGGGCGGGGTTCTCGCCCGGGTTGTCGGCCAGCGAGGACAGTCCCTGGATTCCGGCGCCCTTGCCGATTTCGGAAAGGTTGAGCTCCAGCCAGGGCTTTCCGCCAGGGGTCTTGCCAGCGGACGACGCCGGCAACTTCAGGTAGAAGTCCGTGCCGAGGACCACCGCGTTGATCTGAAGGTCCTCGCCGCCGAGGGCGGCCGAGCGAATGTTCATCGCCAGCCGGCCGGCGTGGGGCGCCTGGGTGAACGCGCCGGTGCCGCTCACGTTGATCGCGTGGCCCGCGGCGTTCCCGGTTACCTTTATCGCTACCTGGTAGCCCGCAACGCTCGAGGAGACGTACGCGGCTCGCACCGTGTTGACGCCTCCGGCCTTGCCCGACGATGAGGAGCCGCCACAACCCGCGACGAGCAACGCGGCGGCGATCGCGCTGAGCGCGACGGCGGTTCTGATGGGGTGGTAGTCGCGGAGCATGTCCGCTTCTCCTTGCTGTGTGGTAGTGCGTCAAAATCGATTTGCCATCAAAGTGATATCACTCGCCGATGACGCTGTCAAGCCAAGATCGTGAGGGCAGCGGCCGATCGGAAGCTGGCGGTAGACGTGCTGGGTGCGCCGCCTGGTGGTGCCGCTGATCCGAGCGCTCGCCTCGACTGAATTGGTCGGACAACCCGGCCCAAGTTCTTAACCATCTTCTCCGCGGCCGAGATCAGTCACCACCGCGAACGTCACCCGTCTGGTCGCGCGCCCACATGGAAGTGTGGGTGACACACTGAGCTTATGGATGGAGTCCCGCCTCGGCCGCTGCCTGAACGGCGCGCCGCCGCCGTAGAGCATCTTCGTTCGAACAGCAACCTATGGTTCGCCACGGCGAGCGGCGGGCGGGGACCGCATCTGATCCCGGTGTCCTACTGGTGGGATGGAACCCGCCTGACGACGGCGACGTTCGAGAACAGCCGAACCTTGAAGAATGTCCAAGCCCAACCGAAGGTGCGCGTCGCCGTCGGAAGCACGGGCGACGTCCTCATCGTCGACGCAAAGGCGACGATCGTGGCCGTTGCCGACATCGACCCTCAGGCCGCCGAGGCGTACGCCCGAGCGGCGGGAAATGACCCAAGATCCCTGCCGGGATTCACGTACATCCAGTTGGCGCCGGAGCGGATGCAGGTGTGGAGGGGGCCTGCCGAGTTCGCGGGACGGACGGTGATGCATCGGGGCGTTTGGCTCGAGGAGCCGATCGATTGAGCCGGACGAACGCGCGGCGGCGTGCACGCGCAGCATCAAGACCACACGCGTCCGGGGTCCGCGCCCGGCCGAACCCCGCGTAGGAGTACTCGGTGCCGCGCAATCGTGCGCGCTCCGAATTCACGACTGCTCGGGTGTCACATCTACTGCTCGCCGGGTGTCAACGCAGTAGTGACCACGACTACTGGAGGAACAGCAGTGCTGGAGAAAGTCTTCTATATGAATGTGCTCGTCAGCGACCAGGACAGGGCGCTCGACTTTTACACGAACGTCCTTGGCATGGAGAAGCGGGTTGAGAACCCGACGCCCGACGGGCCACGGTTTCTGACCGTCGGTGTCAAGGGGGACGAGTTCCAGCTGGTGCTCTGGCCCGGGACACCGGGGCAGGCCGAGCCGGCGTTGGGACGCCCCCCGGCGTCGATCACGATCGAGACCGACGATTGCCGGAAGACGGTCGAGGAATTCAAGTCGCGCGGCGTCGAGTTCGTGTCGGACGTGCTCGAGTTCCCATGGGGCTACGTCGCGCAGTTCCAGGACCCGGACGGCAACCGGCTGCAGCTACGAGAGGGCCGCTAGACCCCCAGAGCGGAAACGGCGTAGCGCCTCGGTCGCGCCTGGCGCTGCTGAGATCGACATCTCGGTAGCGCCGGCGCGCCGGAGTCTCATCATCGGCGGGTGTCTCCGGTGGGGATCGTGACCGACATTTCGAGCCCGCCGCCGGGTCGCGGGCGGCCGGCGATCGTGGCGTTGTGAGCGCGGGCGATCGCGCTGGCGATCGACAGGCCGAGACCGACACCGTCGGAGGAGTTGAGACGCTCCTTGGCGCGGACGAACGGCTCGAACAGGGTTGGAATCTGGTCGGCGAGGACGCTGGGACCCGTGTTGGCGATCTCGAACACCGCGGTGCCGTCTTGCTGCATCGTGCGGACTCCGATCCAGCCACCCGGATTGTTGTGCCGCACCGCGTTCTCGACGAGGTTCGCAATCATGCGCTCGAGCAACACTCGATCGCCGCGCGTGGGGGCGGGCCGCAGCGCGGCTTCGACCTTGATGTGGCGTTGATCGATCGCCGCATGCGTGGCGTCGAGCGCATCCTCGGCGGCCGTGGCGAGATCGAACGGTTCCTGGGCTGCCGGACCGAGCTCGCTGCTGGCGAGCGCCAGTAGCGCCTCGACAGTGGCCTCGGCGCGCTCGACCGAACGCTTGACCCTGTCCGCCATCGCCTCGAGCTGTTCCGGCGTCCTCGTCGGCTTCGAGAGCGTGACCTCGATCGCCGTACGCATCGCGGTGAGCGGCGTGCGCAGCTCGTGCGCCGCATTGGCGACGAACCGCTTCTGGCTGGTGAAAGCGGCATCTAGCCGCTCGAGCATCACGTCGAACGTGTCGGCCAGCTCCTTGAGCTCGTCATCGGGACCGGTCAGGGCGAGGCGCTGGCCGAGCCGCAGTTCGGACGCTCGCTTGGCCGCCTCGGTGATTGACCGCACCGGCCGCAGCGCCCGTCCCGCGACAAGCCAGCCGAGTCCGGCCGCGGCGATCGTGAGGACGATGAGCCCGATCGCCGACGCTTGCCGCAGCGCGGCCAGCGTGTCGCCCCGCGACTTCGGCCCGGCTCCGATGATGTCGATCAGGTGGTTGCACTCCGCGAGCAAAGTCGGAGAGGTGGGCAGAGGCTTGCACTGGGGCAGCAGCGCGATTTCCTGCGGCGTGAGCGGCTTCGACGGGGACGTCGCGGACGGCAGCAGCAGGCTGACCATCAAGGCATAGCTCAGCGCCAGGAGCACAACCCCGGCCAGGAGGAACAGGAACGCATAGAAGACGGCGAGCCGGGTGCGCATCCGCCGTGGCCAAAGCCGCCGGACGATCTTGGAGCGGGGCGTGTGCGTCATCGCACGCGGTAGCCGGCGCCAACCACCGTCTCGATCACTTCGGGCTCGCCGAGCTTGCGCCGCAGACGCCCGAGCGTCACCGCCACCGTCCGTGTGAACGGGTCGGCATTCTCATCCCACACGCGCTCGAGTAGCTCCTCCGCGCTGACGACGGCGCCGTCGGCCGCCAGCAGCACCTCGAGCACACCTAGCTCCTTCCGCGTCAACGAAAGCTCGCGACCCGCTCGGGTGGCGCACCGCCGCGCTCTGTCGAGCGCCAGATCACCTCTGACCAATAGCGGCGGCCCCGCCGGCGCGCGGCGGGCCAGGGCATGCACGCGCGCCACCAGTTCCTCGAACGCGAACGGCTTGGGCAGATAGTCATCCGCGCCGAGGTTAAGCCCCTCTACTCGGTCGCCGATCGTGGCCGCCGCGGTCAACATCAAGATCCGCGCCTCCGACGCGGCGTCGCGGAGCCGCACGCAAACCGCGTCGCCGTGGACACCGGGCAGGTCGCGGTCCAACACGATCACGTCATAGCGGTACACCGCGCCCTTCTGCAGCGCGGCCGACCCGTCGTACGCGAGGTCGGTCGCGATCCCGCGATCGCGCAACCCCTCGGCGATGTCGCGGGCGAGCTCGACGTGATCCTCGACGACCAGCACGCGCACCCCGACATCGTGCACCACAACACATCACAACGCCATAACAGCCGCGTTCGGCGGCGTGTTGCACTCGTGTGACCGGCAGCCGGATATCACTTGCGTCATGTTCAGAATTACTTCAAGACTCCAAGCGGCCGCGGCCGCGGCCGCCGCCGCGACGGTGATCGCGGGCTGCGGCTCGAGCTCGTCTAGCTCGTCGACCGCCGGTGGGCCACCGACCCAGGCCCAAATCCAGCAAACGCAACAGGCCGCGGTCAGGTTCGCCGACTGCATGCGCTCGCACGGGGTGTCCAACTTCCCTGACCCGTCGACCGATCCCCGCGCGTTCAAGGAAGCGCTCGACCCGGCCACGGCACACTCCCCAGCGTTCCGGCCGGCGGTGTCGGCCTGCCAGCACCTGCTGCCGCGAGGCGGCCAACGGGGCAACCAGAGTCCGCCGCCCAGTCACGCGCAGATCACGGCGGAGCTGGCGTTCGCCCGCTGCCTGCGCAGCCACGGGTTCCCGAGCTTTCCCGACCCGAGCAGCACCGGTGAGCTGACCCACGAGATGCTCGCCAACGCCGGGATCAACATCCATCAGCCGGCGGCGCTGCAGGCCGCCGACGCGTGCGTCGGCGTCACCCACGG
Organism: uncultured Solirubrobacterales bacterium; assembly: GCA_963849675.1. Classification (GTDB taxonomy): domain Bacteria; phylum Actinomycetota; class Thermoleophilia; order Solirubrobacterales; family Solirubrobacteraceae; genus Palsa-465. Next base: position 107,136 of record CAWKIW010000005.1, read on the forward strand.
TTTCCTCACCAGGGCCGCCGTGGCCCGCTTCGTCGCGGGACACTAGTCATACCGTCGGCCCCGCGCTCGGTTTGTGCATCGCCGACGGGATCCGACCCGCGGCCATCTCCCTGGAGTACCTTGCTGGTAAGTAACCCAGTCGCGAGGAGCAGACATGACCAATCAAGATTCCCCGCCCGAACGCGACGTTCACGCTGCGCTGAACGAGCCGGCGACGGACCCGGACCCGACCGAATGGCCGGACCCATACGACAAGCGGCCCGACCCTCGTGACCCCGGCGCCGACGACTCCGGCATGGACTTCGGCGACGTCACACACTCCTACCGGCGCGACGAGCACGAGCGAACCGCACCACGAGGTCGACCCTGAGGTCGATCCGCGCAAGGCCAACCCGCACGAACTGTCGCGACCGGAGCGCCGTCGCGCCGGTCACTGATGTCGGTCGGCTTCAAGGACTACTACGAGGTCCTCGGCGTCGGACGGGACGCCAGCTCGGACGACATTCGTCGCGCGTACCGAAAGCTCGCTCGCCAGTACCACCCCGACATCAACCACGAGAGCAATGCGGAGGAACGCTTCAAGGAGGTGGGGGAGGCCTACGAGATCCTCTCCGATCCGGAGAAGCGCGACCTCTACGATCGTCTCGCCGATCAGCAACGCGCGGGCGCCGGCGCCCCGGACATGGCCGACTTCGAGGACCTGTTCGGACGCGCCGGGTTCGGCCCCGATGCGCGCGTCGAGTTCGGCGAGGGCGGGCTCTCCGACTTGTTCGAGCGTCTGTTCGGTGACGGCGCCGGGGTCGCGGACGGCGGACCCCTTCGCGGGCGCGATCACGAGGCGGTACTGGAGCTCTCGCTCGAAGAGGCGCTCGCGGGTGGGCGCCGACGCTTCTCCCTCGATGGTGCGGGAAGCTTCGAGGTCGAGATCCCGGCCGCGGTGCGCGAAGGACAGCGAGTTCGCATCGCCGGAAAGGGCGCGGCCGGTCGCGGCGGGGGACCGGCGGGCGACCTTTACCTGCTCGTCCGCCTCAAGCCACATCGTCGCTTTCGCCGGGAGGGCGACGACCTGCAGGTGGATCTGCGGATCACGCCGTGGGAGGCCGCCCTCGGCGCGACCGTGCCAGTCCGCACGCTGAGCGGTACCGCGCAGGTGCGCGTGCCGACCGGGTCCTCCAGCGGCCGCCGCCTCCGGCTGCGAGGCCGCGGGCTGCCGACGCGCGACGGCAAGCGCGGCGACCTCTACGCGACGGTTCAGGTCGCCGTCCCGAAAGAGCTGTCCGACGAGGAGCGAGAGCTTTTCGAGAAGCTCGCGTCGGTTTCGCATTTCGACCCGCGCGAGGGCGGGCGATGAACGCTCGCCGAACGCCGCCGCCAGCGACAGCCGAAGCCGCCGTCGAGCAGCGGTCGAGCTGGCGGTGGTCGCCCGCCAAGCTGGGGTCCGGATCGCACTCGCTCGCCGCTATATCGGCTTCGGCCTGTTCGATCCCTGCGCGGGCAGCACCGATGCACCGTTGTTTGAGCCCACCTGCGCCGCTCGGCTCGCCAAAGCAGAACGGCTGCGGCGTGACCTCGGCCTCAACTACGCGGGCGCCGTTCTGGTTTGCGAGCTCCTGGATCGGATCGCCGAGCTCGAGGGACTCAGCACCCAGCGGTGAGCAACTGTCACAGGCGGCGCCCCTGTCTCGTCTAAGAGGCAGATGAGACGAAAGGAGCCGTCATGAAGATCTTCGTTGCCGGCGCCACCGGCGTTCTCGGCAGAGCGCTCGTGCCGCAGCTTGCGGCGGGAGGCCACGAGGTGGTCGGGATGACCAGGAGCGCGTCCAAGCAGGACCTCGTGCGCAGCCTGGGAGCGCGCCCGGTCGTGGCTGACGCGCTCGACCCCGACGCGGTGGCCCAGGCGGTGGCGTCCGCCGAGCCCGAGGTGATCGTTCATGAGCTGACGGCGCTGTCCGGCAAGATGTCGGCGAGGGACATGCGGCACCCCGAGCGCTCCCCTGCGGCGACCATGACCAACCGGCTGCGCACCGAGGCGACGGACCATCTCCTGGCGGCCGGTCGCGCGGTGGGGGCGCGGCGCTTCGTGGCGCAGAGCTTTGGGGCGTTTCGGTGGGCTCGGACGGGCGGACCTGTGTTGACCGAGGCCGATCCGCTCGATCCCAACCCACCGGCGGCGCTGCGGGCGGCGCTGGTGGGCATCCTCCATGTGGAGGGGGCGGTGCCGGCGATCGAATGGGGCGAGGGTCTCGTGTTGCGCTACGGCGGTTTCTACGGTCCGGGAACCGCGATCAGGCCGCCCCGGACGCGCCGATGGCGGCTCCGATCCGCAAGCGGTTGTTCCCGATCATCGTCTACAACATCGTCGACGACGAGCCCGCGCCGGTGCGGGAATGGCTGCCGGCGCTGGCGAGCGCGTTGGGCGCCAAGCCACCGAGGCGCATCCCCCGCTGGCTGGCACGGCTCGTGGCCGGTGAGACGGCGACGCTGATGATGACCGACTCGCGCGGCTCGTCGAACGCCAAGGCCAAGCGCGAGCTCGGCTGGCAGCTCCGGTATCCAAGTTGGCGCCAAGGCTTCGCGCGGGGACTCGGCTAGAGCATGACCGAGGAGGAGTTCGACGAGCTTCGCCCGTCGGCGTTTGCCATCGCCTACCGGATGCTCGGCAGCGTGAGCGAGGCCGAGGACGTGGTGCAGGAAGGGTTCCTCCGTCTGCACCGGGCGCGCAACGGCGGCGAGATCATCGAGTCGCCGCGCGCCTACCTGTCGACGGTGGTCTCGCGGCTCTCGGTCGATCATCTTCGCTCGGCGCGGGTCCGGCGCGAGTCCTACGTGGGCGAGTGGCTGCCGGAGCCGCTGGTGGCGAGCGTCGACGACGATCCCGCCCGCAAGCTCGAGATGGCCGACTCGCTGTCGCTTGCGTTCCTCGTCCTGCTCGAGAGCCTGTCGCCCGAGCAGCGGGCCGCGTTCCTACTGCACGAGGTGTTCGACGAGCCGTATGACCGGGTCGCCGAGATCATCGGCACGAGCGAGCAGAACGCTCGCCAGCTTGTCACCCGGGCCCGTCGCCATGTCGACGAGCGGCGCCGTCGGTTCGATGCCTCCCGAGAGCAGCAGGAGGAGCTCGCGGCCCGCTTCTTCGCAGCTGTCGAGGAGGGCGACCTCGAAGGGCTCGAGCAGCTGCTGGCCCACGACGTGGTGCTCCACGGCGACGGCGGCGGCAAGGCGCCCGCGGTCAAGCGTGCACTCCACGGCCGCACGAAGGTGGCCCGGACGCTTGACGCGGGGCTGCGCGCCGCCGCCCGCTTCGGCGGCTTGACCCTGCGACGAGCCCAGGTCAATGGTCAACCGGGTGCGCTGTTGCTCGACCGAGAGGGCAAGCTGGCCGGCGTGGTGCATTCTCGACGTCGCCGACGGCCAGATCCAGGCCATCAGCTCGATCGTCAACCCCGACAAGCTGCGCCACCTAGGGCCGTTGGCCGACCTGCGCGCGCTGTTGCGCCAGCGCATCTAGGAGGTCGCCGGTAGTCGGAGCGTGAATCGGGCGCCGCCGGTCGGGGACGGGCCGCACGTGATCGTGCCGCCGTGCGACTCGATCGTCCGGCGGACGATCGCGAGCCCGAGGCCCGGTGCCACCGCGCGGGCTTCGGGGAAGGCGGACGAACGGTTCGAAGATCCGTTCTCGCTGATCCGCGGGGATCCCCGGCCCGTCGTCGGTCACCGACATGGTCGGTCCGTTCGCGGTCTGCGCGACTTCGACCACAACCGTGTCAGCGACCGCGCGCGCGTTGTCGAGCAGGTTGCGAACGGCGCGGAGTAGCGCGTCGCGGTCGCCGGTGGCCGCGACCGGACCGTTGGTGACCAGGTCGACGCATGCAGCCGGGTCGGTGGCGCGTGCGGCGGCCACCGCAGTGGATGCGAGGTCGACGAGGTCAACGGGTTCCCGGTGCGGTCGCTCGCGAGCGTCAAGCCGCGCGAGGTTCAACAGGTCGTCGATCAGGTGCCCGAGGCGAGCGCTGTCACGCGCGAGCGCGGCTTCGATCGTGTCGCGCGCGGGACGCGCCGGCTGATCTCGCAGAAGCCGCTCGGCGGTCGCCTGGAGCGCGGCGACCGGCGTGCGGAGCTCGTGGGAGGCGTCGGCCAGGAACGTTCGCATGGCCGCCTCCGACGCGCGCGCTTCCGATACGGCGCGATCGAGTAGCACGAGTGCGCGCGCGAGCGCCGCCAGGAGTGCCAGCGCGATCACGCCGCCGATCGCTTCGGTGACCTCGAGGCTGCGGACCTGCCGGTCGATGCCGGCAAGGCTGCCGGTCAGGGTCGCGGGCACGTCCATGCCGGCGACCGGGATCACCTCGTGAATGGTGAGCAGCGCCGCTCCCGTGCTGGTCCCAAGGCTCCCACCGGGGCCGCTTATCCCGGCGAGGTCGACCGAGATGCCCTCGGCCGCGAGCGAGCCGATCACCGGCTTCAAGCCTTGAGGCGTGCCCGCCGCCCGAAGCGCGTTTGCCCCGGATGTGAGGTCCTCGCGCAGGCGCTGCTCGAGCCCATCGCGGTAGCGCACCGTGATCACCACGACGAACGCCGCGAGCGCGGCGACTATCGCGAGCATCGCGGCGACGATCAACCGCGTCCGGGCGGGCCGGTGGGCGCTCACGGCGAGAACCGGTAGCCGATCCCGCGGACGGTGTGGATGAGACGGCCGCCGCCCACCCCGGTGGCCTCCAGCTTTCGCCGCAGCGCGCTGATGTGAACCTCGACAAGATTGTGGTCGTACGCGTCGTAGCCCCAAACCTGGGTCAGCAGCTGGTCCTTGGACAGGACCTGTCCCCGGTGGCGCATGAGAAATGCGAGCAGTCGAAGCTCCGTCGCGGTCAGCGCGAGTTCCCCGCCGGTGACTGGCGGCAAACCCGTGTTCTTCGTCGACGAGGAGACCCTCGACCTCCAGGATCTGCGGGATCGCGCCCCGCCGGCGCAGGACCGCCCGAACGCGCGCCATCAGCTCCTCGAGCGCAAACGGCTTGATGAGGTAATCGTCGGCGCCAAGTTCGAGGCCAGCGACACGGTCGGCCACGGCGTCGCGGGCCGTGAGGAAGATGATCGGAAGCTCATGGTGCTGCCGGAGCAGCCTTGCCAACTCGAAGCCGTTGCCGCTCGGCAGCAGCACGTCGAGGATCGCGAGATCGGGCGCTCGGGAACACGAAGCGGGCGCTCGCCGCGAGCGTGCAGTAGACGGGGTTGGGGACGGGCGTGATGAACGACACCATGCGCTCGATACGCCGGTCAGGCCGGGCGTGGCCCGCACCGCGAGCCGCGGCCGCCGTCATCGCCGCCGGCGGCCTGGCCCTTCTCGTCTGTGGATGCGGCAGCGGTGGGACCTCCTCCACGACCTCGACCGCGTCGGCCCAGGCGAACGGAGCGCTCGCCTTCTCCGACTGCATGCGCTCCCACGGGTTGCCGGCCTTCCCCGATCCGGACAGCAGCGGACAGATCCCCAAGACCAAGGTGGTTGCCCTGGCCAGCAGTCCCCAGTTCCGGGTGGCCCAGAGCGCCTGTCAGCACCTGCTCCCGAACACGAACCCCCCCACGGCAACCCACGTCCAGGTCCAGGCGGCGCTGAGCGGCATGGTGAGGTTCGCCGTCTGCATCCGCTCCCACGGAGTCGAGAACTGGCCTGACCCGACCGTCGATCGCAGCCACCCCGGCGATCCGCGCCCCGTGTTCGATCTCCACGGCATCGTTGACCCAACTGCGCCTCGGATCAGCACCGATATCCACCAGTGCCAGCCCCTAATGCCCCAATCGACGAGCCCATATATGTGCAGCAGGGTGCTGGCGGAGCGCATCCCCGGTAGTCCTCCGGGCGCCGAGGCGTGCGTTGGACGGTCGGCGGAGGTGCCTTAGATGTCGGCGTGGCCGGCTGCGGTCGGGCGGGAGCCGTCGACCTGCGTTAATCCCCGCTCCCCACTCCTCCGCATTAGGGTTTCTCCACTGCAGCCGCCCCGCTCATGGAGCGCGGAGCTCGAAGATCAAGGGGGAGTCATGATCCTGGTGCGCAGATGCCTTTTCGTCCTGGTCCTGGGGTGCGCCGTCGCTGTACCCGCGGGTGTGGCTGAAGCCCACGGGTCCCGCCACACGCGCGCGTTGTGCGCCCCGGTCCGCGCCCACGGCGTCGGCCAGGACCTCGGAAACGGCGCCACTGAGGCGACGATCACGAGCCATGGTGTCGTCGTCGGGATGACACGCGCGATGTTCACGCCGACGACCGAGACGATGACGAGTCTCACGTTTGATGGCCCGATCGTGTTCACGCCGCAGTTGTCGAGCCTCGGAACGCTTACCGCACAGGTCACCGGCGGCTTCGATCTCGTCACCGGCGAGTTTCACGCGAGTTCGACGAGCATCGCCGGCACCGGGTTACTCGGTCATGTCACCGGGCATATCTCGATCGCCGGCACAGAGAACTTGACCACGGGCAGCTTCACCGAGGAGCTGAGCGGGACGCTCTGCCTGTCCTGAATCAGCGCGCGCGAACGGGACCAGCGGCGAGCCGCCCGAACTCGAACCCCGCGGTCCCGGTCGTTACGACCGGGTCGTGCGCGGCGAACTCGCGTAGCTGCTGCTCGTCGTCGGTCTCGACGACCGCGAGGCCGTACGAGTCCTCCTCGGTCAGGACAGGTCCGAACACGACCATGTCGCCCCGCTCGAGGTACGGGCTCCAATGGGCAGCGTGGCGGCTCATGATCGCCCGCTCCGCGTCGGTCATGGTCTGGGCGAAGTTCGGGCGCGGTGCGATGAGGCGCAGGACGAAGGTGGGCATACGGCGGACTCTACGCCAGCCACCGCGTGCGAGACTTGGGTGCGATGTCTGACCCCGCGCTGACCGGCGGCTGCCTGTGCGGCGGCGTCCGGTTCGAGCTGTCCGAGACTCCGCACGCTGCCGGGTATTGCCACTGCACCCGTTGCCAGCGTCGCACCGGGACGGGTGCGTCGGCGCAGGCCCGGATCGATGGCCGGACGTTCAGGTTGGTTCGGGGCGACGAGTTGGTCAAAGCCTGGCGGCATCCCGATGGCGGTTTCGAGAAGTGCTTCTGCCGCGAGTGCGGGGCACACCTGTTCAGTCGTAATCCCGATGATCCGACGCAGATGAGCGTTCGAATGGGAGCGTTCGATGGCGATCCGGGCGTCCGGCCGAGCTGGCGCACGTTCGTGACCTACGCCGCCACATGGGAGGCGATCCCGGACGACGGCCTCGAGCGCTTCCCGGAGGGCAAGCCGCGCTTCTAGTGGCGGTCGGGCTTAGCAGGAGGCGGTGTGCACTAGCATGGGGCTCGATGCGGCACGGCGGCCGATTCAGACGTTTGCTGGGAGCACTGGTAGGTGCCGGAGGGCTGGTCGGGGCGGTCGCCGTCGGGTGCGGTGCGGCGCTGGCCGCAGCACCGGTGCCCGACGTCGGCAACCCCGGCGGGCACTTCTATGTGCCGCCCGCCGGCCGCGCGGTCAATACCAGGCATCCCAACCACGTGATCGGGAACGGCAGGCCGGCAAGCTGCACGTCGGCAGCGGTGGTGCGCGACGTTGCCGCCGGCGGCATCATCACCTTCAAATGCGGGCCCAAGCCGATTACGATCGTGATGACCGCGACCGCGAGCGTGATCAAGACCCGGCACCTGGTCGTGTTGGACGGCGGCGGCCTGGTCACCCTGAGCGGAGGCGGCACGCGCCGAATCCTGTACTCGGACACCTGCGCCGGCACCTGGTCGACCGACGACTGCGTCAACCAGCCGTATCCGAAGATCGTGGTACAGAACATCACCTTCGCGGACGGTTACGACGGCACGCCTCAGGCCACGTGTACGGCCAACGTCCCGAAGTGCTGGTATGGCGGAGTCGACGGCGGAGGCGCCATCTACGTCGAGGGCGGCCAGTTCAGGGCGGTCAATTCGCGGTTCATCGACAACCGCTGCTACGCGTACGGCCCCGATCTCGGCGGGGGCGCGATCCGCGCGCTGGCCCAGTACGAGAACCGCCCCGTTTACATCACCAACGACACATTCAGCGGCGGCCGTTGCTCCAACGGTGGCGCGCTGAGCAGCATCAGCGTCCAGTGGGACGTCCTCAACAGCGAGTTCGCGAACAACAAGGCGATCGGCTGGGGGGCCAACCCGGCCTCACACGGCACGCCGGGCGGCGGTAGCGGCGGCGCCATCTACCTCGACGGAACCGACGACAACGTGCTGATCGCCGGCACCGTGATGGACGACAACAACGCCAGGGAGGGCGGGGGCGCCGTCTTCGATGTCGTCGACCGCGGCCGGGGCGCGCTGACCTTCAACGAGTCACATCTGCACAACGACACCAGCGGAGAGTTCCAGACGTTCCCCGGCGTGTACTACGAGCTCGACGGGCACGACCGACCCCCGGTGATGATCCAGTCCAGCGACGGCTGACGGGTCACCGCCTCCGCGGCGCTTCGCCTGCGGCCCGGCTATCCCACGAGCTGCTTGAACGCCGGGTCGTCGCGAGCCGCATCGAAGTCGGAGTCGCCGGCGGCGAACGCGCGGATGCGATCCGAACGCTCGATCGCCAGCCGCAGGTGCTCGATCGCGTCCGCCGTTCGCCCGGCGCGGCTCTCGCAGCAGGCCACGTTGTAGAGGAGCGTCGGGTACTCGGGATGGGCCTCGATCAGCTCCTGACCTCGATCGGCGGCCTCGTCGTACTTGCCCGCTCGGTACAGCGGCGCGATCGGCGCCCAGATCTCGAAGCCACTGGGCTCATAGACCTCCCCCGGCGTCCCGCCGATCGCGATGATCGTCGTCGCGGGCTCCTCGGCGAACGCTGTGCGCTTGACGCCGGCGGGGACGAATACCAGCGTGCCCGTGGGCGCGTCGACCTGCTCGGCATCGATCTCAAATCTGGCGCGACCCTGTTGGACCAGGTAGAGCTCCTCTTCCCCGTCGTCGGCCTCGTCGTGCTCGTTGATGATCCGGTCCCCTACCTCGCGGCTGGTCCAGGCGTTGATGCCGAAGGACGTGATGCCGAAGTGGTAGCGGATCGGCCGCCCGGGACAGCGGCCGTCGCTGATCTCGTCGATTTCGTCGAGGTGCGCCTTCGCGTAGGTGCTCATCTCTGGTCTCCTGGTCGCCCGTCTCGCTCGCCTCGGCGACGGAGTCCGAGGCTAGCGATTTGCGGCGGGGTGGGGGCTACGCGTCTCCGAGGAACCGCCCGAGCGTCCGCAGGACGTCCGGATCGCGAGCTCGAAGCTGGACCGAGTGGCCGGCGCCGGGCACTTCGAGCAGTTGACCGCGGGGCGCCATCGCCGCCTCCTGGCGCGCCCAGGCCATCGGTGTCGAGAGGTCGCGCTCGCCGGAGAGCAGCAGGATCGGCACCGCCGGAAGCTCGGCCGCGGATGCGCCGTCGGGGACCGCCGGCGGTTGTGTCGGCAGCCAGCCGAGGCAGCCCTGGGCAAGGCCGTTGCCGGTGGCCGTCGCTCGGTCAAACGGGTACAGGTCGGTTTCGGGCGTCGATGCGGCCAGCGTGGCCAGCGCGGCGCCGCGTTGCGACCGAGGCTCGGCCGGATCCCAGGGGGAGGCCAACTCCAGGCAGAGCGTGCTCTCGTGCAGCCCCTGGCTGAGGAAGCTGGCCGGGACCGATTCTGCGCGTCGGATCGCCGCCAGGAGCGCCTCGAGCGCGCCGGGACGGCCGGCACGGGCGGCATGCAGGGCGTCGATCACGCCGGGGTAGTCGGGCGCCGCGACGCTGTCGGCGACGAGGGCGTCCAACAGAGCCGGACCATCGTGGAGGTGGTCGATGACTGCGGACAGGTCAGCGGCCGGATCCCACCCGCAGTGCCGGACCGTGCACAGCGACCGCAACACCCCGCCGCTCGCCGACAGCGCCGCGCGGTACGTCGGGTCGACGCCCCCTTGGGGCACGACGGAGTCCAGGACGATCCGTGCCACGTCGGTGGGGTGCTGGAGGGCGTAGCGCTCCGCCACGTAGGTCCCGTAGGAGACTCCGTCGAGTGATAGCCGGGCGGCGCCGAGCGCGGATCGCAGCGCCTCCATGTCCGCGACGGTCTCCGCTGTGACGTAGTAGCGCCTGGCCGCGCCGATCGAACGCGCGCAGCCCGCGACGATGGCCTCCGGCACGACGGTCAAGTCAGAGGCGCCCGCCGCCTGCTGCAGCGCGGGACACTCGAGCGCGCCGGCTCCGGTCCCGCGCTGGTCGAACATCACCAGCCGGTAGCCCGCGAGCGCGGCCCGCAGCCGCGTCTGGACCCGCGTCAGGAAAGGGATTCCGGGCTGTCCGGGGCCGCCGGTGAGGAACAGCAGCACGCCGCGGGGGGCGGCTTTGACCGTGGAGACGCCGACCGCCAGGCGCAACGTGCCGGGGGCCTGACCGGCGTGGTCGAGTGGCACGTGCAGCGTCGAGCATGAGAAGCCCGGCTGGCCCGGACAGGGATGGGTGGCCGTCAGGAGCGGCCGAGGAGGAGTCGCAGCCCGGGTGGTGACGCTCGACTGGTGGGTGACGATCGTATGGTGGTGATCACTGCCGCAGCCGCTAAGCCACGCCGCCAGCGCGATCACGACGATCCCCGCGCGAAGCATGCCGGGCCGTGTCCGCATCTGTTCGGTGACGATAGTCATCGTTCCCATTCAGTTGTGCGACTCACGACGCACGACGGTGGGCCCTGCGGCGGCTGTGCCCCGATCTCGAAATCGATTGGCTCGCGCAGGATCCGGTGACGATGGTGCTTGAGGGGTGTGGTGAGCGGATCCACCCGGCCAGTGCCGATTTGGCCGGCGAGTCGTCGCACATCCAGTCTGAGGCGCGGGGGCATGAGCTTGACGTGTTTGGGGCGTTTCGGCGGATGGACGAGATTCTGGTCGCGAATTTCATGGTGTTTTGCGATCTGGTGCGCGAGGAGCGCTATGACGTGTGGATCGGGGATGAGGCGTGGGAGGTTGACTATTTCTTGCACGAGAACCCGGAGTTGAAGACCGCGGCGTACGTGTGGCTGTCGGATTTCGTGGGGTGGCTGCCGATGCCCGACGGCGGGGAGCGGGAGCGGTTTCTGACCGCGGATTACAACGCGGAGATGCTCGAGCAGATCGGCCGGTTTCCCCGGGTGCGGGACCGGTCGATCTTCGTCGGGGATCCCGAGGACATCGTGGTTGGGGTACCGGCCCGGGGAGCGGGTCTGCATCGCGACCGTCGGCGGGTCAGGCGTCGGCGAGCACCTCCTCGCCCGGGTCATCGCCGCCTACCCGCAGGCCAGGCGGCTCGTCCCGGGCCTGCGGATGATCGTCGTCGCCGGCCCCCGGATCAACCCGGACACCCTCCCCACCGCGGACGGATTGGAAATCCGCCCATACGTGCCCGACCTCTATGGGCACCTCGCGGCGTGCGACCTCGCGATCGTGCAAGGCGGCCTGAGCACCACGATGGAGCTGACCGCCAACCACCGCCCGTTCCTGTACTTCCCGCTCGAGCGGCACTTCGAGCAGAACCTCCACGTCCACCACCGCCTCCAGCGCTACCACGCCGGCCGCCGCATGAACTACCACGACTCACCCCCCGAGGAGATCGCGACCGCGATCGCGCAAGAGATCGACCACCAGGTCGACTACCAGCCCGTCGCCACCGACGGCGCCACCCAGCCGCCACCCTCATCGCCGACCTGTTGTTGTGACGAATCGATCGCCGGCACGTAGTCTCGGCGTCATGCGCAAGCTAGTCGTCGTGATCGTGCCGGCGGTCGTATTCGCGCTCGCGGGAATGGCCGCGGTCAGCCTGGCCTCGCCGGCGCAGGTCCAGCGTGCGAACCGCCAGGCTGCGGTCGGCGCGGGCGATCAGCTCCTCGGCGAAGTCGTGCTGCCGGCGGACGCGTCCGAGGTCCCGACTGAGCCCGCCGGCGATGACCACCAGCTCGATCGGGCGAACGCGCTGTCGTTCTTCGCCGCGGCCGTCGACCGGCACCGGTTCTGGACGACCACCGCCTCGCCGAGAGCCGTCGTCGCGTCGATCGAGTCCCATCTACCCGCCGGCGCGCAATCGACGGGTTCGGGTTATTCGGGTACGACGATGTTCGTGTCGTACTCGCTCCCGGCCGTCGATGCGCCCGCGCTCGGACCGCGAATCCTCAGCGTGAACGCGGTCAAACTGAACGATGGGAGCACCGGGGTACGCGTCGACGCGATCGTGCGCTATTCGGCGCCCCGGCTGCCCGCCCAGCGGGTGCCCGCGCAGGCGCGCGTGCTCGTGATCACCATGAAGCCCTCGCCGTACGGGCCGTCGCCGTCGCCCCCGCTCAAGTCGCCGCTCACGATCACCAAGCGCTCGGATGTGCGCCGGATCGCCGGGATCGTCGACGGTCTTCCGTTCGTCGCCTTCAACGGGGTCGCGATCTCCTGCCCGGCGATGCTGCCCGCTCCGATCGTCACGTTCACGTTCCGCGGCCTCGCCCGACGGGCCGGTCCTGGCCACCGTCGCCGAGGCGGCCAACACACCCGCGGGCGCCGACCCGTGCTTCACGGCCGGCCTCACGATCCGCGGACACCGGCAGCCGGGCCTGCTCGAAGGCGGCAGGCTGCTGCGACAGGCCGACGCGATCCTCGGCGTGAAGCTGACGACCCGTCGCTGATCGGTCAGCCGGCGGAGCCGACCAGGCTGCTCGCGTCGAACACCTTGTCGGCCGGCGGCGTCGCCGGCGGTGTCTGCGAGCCGTAGTCGCCGACGTCGACCGTGACCACTTCCTGCAAGTTCTGGCCGGTGGGGAGGGAGAGGTCGAGCGAGGTCACGACGCGCCTGACGAAGTGGTGAGCATCGATCCAGACGTCGACCGGAAACTCGCCACCGGGCGCTGACCGCTGGAGGGTCGACAGCACCTGTCGGCCCAGGCTGCGCTCGGCCGAGGGGAGGCTGTCGGCCAACCGAGCGAGGCTGAGGTTCGCCTGGTAGCGCGTCGTCTCGACGCCGTCCACTCGTTCGTGACCGAGGTTCACGACGCTCCCGGAGACGGATTGCAGCATCTGCAGCGTCTGACTCGGGTCGCTCGTGTTCGGCCCGTCCGCAAGCGAGGACAGTCCAGGGATTCCCGACAGCTGCGCGAGGTCCACCTTGATCCACGGGCGGCCGGACGTCCCGACAGCGGAGGTCAAAGCCGCGGGCATCTTCACGTACACGGTCGCTCCGTTCAGGATCGTGTCGACCCGCAGCGTCGAGCTGCCGAGCTGCTGGGTGACCTGCGAGTCGTCTCCGAGGTTCATTGCCAGCCACATCGCGCTCGAGTGGTCGCGGAGATCGACGACCCCGGTCCCTGTGGCGGTAATCGGGGCGCCCAGGGCCGAGGAAGTGATCTCCATCGTCATGTGCATTCGGAAGCCGAGCGCGCTCGACGACAGCGTCGCCGCCTGTGCGATCGGACTACCGAGGCCCGTGCCGCCCGAGCCGAGGAGCAGGAACGCGAGCGCCGCCACCACGGCGAGCAGGCCCGCGCCGGCCGACATCGCGATCAACCTCGAACGGCCGCGCGACACACGCGGCGGCGACGGCGACGGCGCCGGCGCCGGCGGCAGCGACTGCGGCTCGCCGAGCGGCGGTCCGGAGAATCCGGGAGGCGGCACCGATGGACCCACGAGGGCTGCATCGACGCCGCGCGGATTGAACCTGAGCCGGCCCCGCACCGGCTGGACGGTCCGATCAGCCGCTCATCCCGCCGTCGATCGAGAGCGTGTGCGAGGTGATCATCGCACTGTCGTCGCTCGCGAGGTAGAGCATCCCCCTGAGCGATCTCATCGACGGTCGTGTGGCGGCCGAGCGGGATCATCGCGTCGAACGCCTTGGCGGCCTCCTCCTGCCCCAGGCGAGTCGCCCGCATCTCGATGTCGTCCTGGAACGGGGTGGAGGTCGGGCCCGGATGGATCGTGTTCACCCGGATCCGGCGCGGCGCGAGTTCCTTGGCGGCGGTGCGCATCAGGCCGACCTGACCGTGCTTGGCGGCGATGTATCCGGATACGCCGGGCGCCCCGATCAAGCCGACGACGCTCGAGGTGATGATGATGCTGCCGCCGTCTTTGACGTGCGGGATCGTGTGCTTGAGCACCAGGAAGCCGCCGAGAATGTGCACCGCGAGTGTGCGCGAGAACACGTCGGTGGGATAGTCGACGATCTCGCTGACCGCGCCGCTGATACCCGCGTTGCTGACCACGATGTCGAATCGCTCGTAGCGGCTGACCCCGTCTGCCACCGCGGTTCGGACTGCGTCCTCGTCCGTGACGTCGGCGACGGAGGAGAGCGCGTTGTCGCTCCCGAGCTCGTCGACCGCCGCCGCCAGCTTCGCCTCGTCGATGCCGACGAGGTGGACCTTCGCGCCTTCGGCGACGAACAACCGCGCGGTCGCGAGTCCGATTCCGCTCTCGCCCCCGGTGATGAGGGCGACCTTCTCCTGCAACCGGGCCATGGCCACCTTTCCTTGCTCGATGCTCGGCGTAGTCTGGCAACCTTTGCGCGATGGCGGTGGTGGACACGCCGAAGCTGACGCACCCGCCCGCGGCGAGCATCGCGGCGGGCCGGCGCGCCCTCGTCGACCTGCTCGGCGAAGACCGCGTGAGCAGCGGTGACGACGTGCTCGCCCAGCACGGGCACGACGAGTCGTTCCACCCCGAGGCCCGCCCCGACGTGGTCGTATGGCCGCGGAGCGTCGAGGAGGCGGCCGGAACCGTCCGCATAGCCCTCGAGCACCGCGTGCCGCTGGTCCCGTTCGGCGCCGGCACCTCGCTCGAAGGCCACGTCGCGGCGCTGGCCGGCGGCATCAGCGTCGACATGCGCGAGATGGACAAGATCGGCAAGCCCTCGATCGAGGACCTCGACGTGACGGTTGGCGCCGGCGTCACCCGCCGCGCGCTCGATGCTCGCCTCCGTCCCGAGGGCGTGTTCTTCGCCCCCGATCCGGGCGCCGACGCGACGATCGGCGGAATGGTCGCCACCGGCGCATCGGGGACCACGACCGTGCGGTACGGAGCGATGCGCGAGAACGTGCTCGCGCTGACGATCGTGGACGGCCGCGGCGAGGTGGTGCACACCCGCTCGCGAGCCCGGAAGTCCTCGGCGGGCTATGACCTGACGCGGCTGATGATCGGATCAGAAGGCACGCTCGGGCTGATCTGCGAGGCCACCCTCCGGCTCCATCCGATCCCGCCGGCGATGGCGGCGGCGGCCTGCACGTTCCCGACGGTGCGCGCCGCCGTGCAGTGCGTCACGCAGGTCACCCAGTACGGGATTCCGGTGGCCCGGATCGAGCTCGCCGACGAGCTCCAGATCGAGGCGATCAACCGCCACGAGCAGATGTCGTTCACGGTGGCGCCGACGCTGTTCCTCGAGTTTCATGGTGCGTCGGAGGAGGACGTGGCCGCGCAGGCGCGCGAGACCGGCGAGATCGCCGCCGAGCACGGCGGCAGCGACTTCGCGTGGGCCGCCGACGAGCGCGAGCGCCGGCGGATCTGGCACGCGCGCCATCGCGCCTACGACGCGGCACGCGCGCTACGGCCGGGCACCGCGGGCATGACCACCGACGTGTGCGTGCCGATCTCGGCGCTCGCCGACTGCATCGCGGCGGCGCAGGCAGACATCGCCCAGCTCGGCGTCACCGCGCCGATCGTCGGCCACGTCGGCGACGGCAACTTCCACACGGTGGTTCTCGTCGACCCGAACGACCCCGAGGACGTGGCCCGGGCCGAGGAGTTCCACACCCGGCTGGTCGAGCGCGCGCTCGCGCACGACGGCACGTGCACCGGCGAGCACGGCGTCGGCTACGGGAAGTCCCGGTTCCTGATCGCCGAACACGGAGCCGCGGGGGTGGAAATGATGCGGGCGATCAAGCGCGCGCTCGATCCCGAGGGGATCTTCAATCCGGGCAAGGTCCTCCCGTGACCGACGAGCTGCTCGAGGCGCTGGCGCGCTACGACTCCCCGACGCTGGCGAACGCGATCGAGTCGTTCGACATGCAATCGCGCGACATCGGTTTTGCCGACAACCGCATCAAGTGCATGTTCCCCGAGCTCGGGCGGATGGTCGGGTACGCCGCCACCGCGACGATCGTCGCCCGTGGGGCTCCGGGGGCTGACTGGGCTGGGGCCGGGAACAACGCCCTGTACGACTACGTTCGCACGATCCCGGCGCCGCGGGTGGTGGTGGTGAAGGACCTCGACGACCCGCCCGCTCACGGGTCGCTGTGGGGCGAGGTCCACGCGACGATCTTCGGGGCGCTCGGCTGCGTCGGCTGCGTGACCGACGGCTCGGTCCGAGACTTCGACGAGGTGCGGAGGATGGGCTTTCACTTCTTCGCTTCGGGGCCGTCGGTCTCGCACGCATACGTGCGCGTCGAGACGATCGGCGAGCCCGTCGTGATCGGCGGCCTCGAGATCGCCCCCGGCGACCTCCTCCACGCCGACCAGCATGGCGTGCTGAAGATCCCGCCGCAGATCGCGGCCGAGCTTCCCGCGGCGGCCGACCGGGTCATCGACACCGAGCAGTCGCTGCTCCGGTGGGTCCGCTCTGAGGAGTTCGATCCCGATCGGCTCGCCGAGATGCGCGCCCGCCACTGAGCCGCGTTACTCAAGCCTGTCGGGCGTCACGCCGGCGTCGAGCATCGCCGCGTACAGGTGAGACGCGGCCGACGACAGGCTGGGATCCCCAAGGCCTCCGCGTTCGAGCAGCATCGCGAAGTACTCGCGGATGCAGGTCATCACCGCTTGGGCCTCCTCGGGGCTGAACTCCGCCCTCACTACGCGAGCCCTGGAAGCCATGCGCGCTATACCGCCGGCTCGAGGAGCTCCGCGTGCTCGCTCTCGGGCGGGGTGCCGTAGGCGTACACGACCAGGTCCTCCTGACCGTGGTTCGCCGACTGCAGCGGGGTCCCGGGCTCGACGTGGATGAGACCTCCCGCCGGGACGTCGACGCGCTCCGGCGGATCGCCGAGGTACATCGTCAGCGTGCCGGCGAGCACGACGAACGTCTCCTCCTGGTAGGGATGGCGGTGGCGCCGCCCTTTGGCGCCCGGCTCGTAGCGCCACACGTTCGCGCGCGTGTGGGCGAAGTCGGCTCGCTCGGACAGCTCGGCGACGTGGCGCGCGGGCTCGCCCGGCTCGTGCGGGCGCGTGATCCATTCGAACTCCGGGGGCGTGAGGACGCGAAACGCCACGGCCTGGAGCCTAGTGGCACGCGACTGCGATCGTCAGCCACGGGCACCTTGCCGGGCTCAAGTAAGAGAAGTCTCGGCCGATAGAGGGGGCAATTAACGTTTTGCGCGGGCGCGGCCTGCGCTCCCCAACCACCGCCGCTATGGAGGGCCCGCTAGAGATGAGCGTCACCGATCAGCTGAACGATTCCCGTGTAGACGGGAACAACAACGAGCCCCGGCTCGTCCTCGACCTCGACCTGACCGAGGCGCAGGCGCTCCGTGCCTGGCTGCTGGAGACCGAGCTGAACGGCATCTCCGCGCCCGACACCCCGGTCGTCAACTCCGCGCTGGCCAAGCTGGCCCGCGCCGTGGACACCGCGCAGGCGACCGTCAACATCCGTCGCGAGTTTCAGCAGGCCGGCGTCAACCTCGCGCACTGGTCCGACGAGCAGGTGCTCGAGCTCGGCCGTCGCATCGCCGAGGCCGTCCGTCCGATCCTGCAGAACTAACGCCGGGCGTCGAGCCGGCTCGAAGCCGAGTAGATCAATATGCCCAGCTCGCCCGCGCCGGCGCGCCGAACGTCGATCGTCGCCGTGGCCATCGCCGAGGTTGCTGTGATCGCGGCGGTGGCCGTGGTCGGCGGCGGCGCGTGGCTGCTGGGGATGGTCATCGGCGCGGTCCTCGGGGTCGTGGCCACGCTGACCGTCGTGGGTCGCTCCGAGGAGCCCCGCCCCGCCGGCCAGCCGGCGCCCGAGGCGCAGACCGATCCCGTCACCGGGCTGCCGACGCACGACAAGCTGATCGTGGACCTGCAGGATGCGCTCGCCGCCGGCGACGACCGCGTCCTCACCCTGTACCTGTTCTCGCTCGACGGCTTCAAGGACTACAACGACGCCTACGGCGGGGCGTGCGGCGACGCGCTGCTCGAATGGCTGGCCCGAAAGCTGCGCGACGCGGTCGGCTCCTACGGGAGCGTCTACCGGATGCGCGGCGGGAGCTTCGCGCTGCTCGCGGTCGGCTCCGAGCGGTTCACGAGCGCGCTGTGCGCGTCCGCTGCGGCCGCGCTCAGCGAGAACGGCGACGGGTTCCAGATCTACTGCGACGTGGGTCGGGCGGCCCTGCCGTCGGAGGCGCCGTCACCCGGCGCCGCGCTCGAGCTGGCCGCTCGCCGTGCCGCCAAGCACGGCTCCGAGCGTCACGTGAAGTCCGGACGCCGGGCACCGGTCGACACGTTCGAGGCGCTGCGCCTCGTTCGGTCTCGCGCCGATGTGGCCACGCTCGCCACCGGGATCGCCCGCAGGCTCGGGGTGCCCGAGGCCGAAATCGAGACGATCGAGAAAGCGATGCACCTGTGCGACATCGGCAACGTCGCGGTGCCGCGCGCCGTGCTCGGCTACCCCGGCAAGATCAACGGCCCCGAGTGGCAGTTCATCTTGCTGCACACGCTCGTGGGCGAGCGGCTTCTGGCCGGTCCGCTCGGGATGGAGTCGGTCGCCCGGCTCGTGCGCTACAGCCACGAACGCTGGGACGGCGCTGGATACCCTCACGGCCTCGCCGGTAAGGCGATCCCGCTCGGGTCGCGCATCGTCTTCGTCTGCAGCGCGTTCCACGACATGACCTCGGACCGTCCGCACCACGCGGCGCTCGAGCCCTCGGACGCGCTCGCGCAGCTCGAGCGCGGCGCCGGCTCGCAGTTCGATCCGGGCGTCGTGGCGGCGTTCTGCACCGAGTTCTTGGACGACTCCGAGCCGGATCTCGACGCAGTCGTCGAGGCGTAGCCGCACCGCGGCTCCCGACCCAGTAGGACAAGGCTCACACACGGCGTACCCCGCCGGGTGGATAATTCGTTCAGTCGGGACCTAACGTGGTCCCGCGCCACCCGCGGAGCGGCGGGTGGATCGTGATGACGACGCTGAGCCGAAAACCGGGATCGGAAGAGGGCCGCATCGAGTTGCTCGAGCGGGCCGAGTTGCTTGACGACCTCGCGCAGGCGATGACGGAGGCTGCCGGCGGTCGTGGTCGGATGGTGCTCCTCGGGGGCGAGGCCGGCGCCGGCAAGACCGCGCTGCTACGCGAGTTCTGCGGGCGCGACCCGAACGCGCGGGTGCTCTGGGGGGCGTGCGAACGCCTGTTCACGCCCCGGGCGCTCGGGCCGTTCCTTGACATCGCGGAGTACACCGGAATGGACCTCGGAGGGTTCGCGCCGAACCGCCGCGTGCCGCACGAATTTCTTGACGCGCTCGTCGCCGAGCTGCGGCGTGAGTTCCCCACTGTGCTCGTGGTCGAGGACGTCCACTGGGCCGACGAGGGGACGCTCGACGTCGTCAAGTTGCTGGCGCGACGGATACAGGACCTCCCGGCGCTCGCCCTCGTCTCCTTCCGCGACGATCAGTTGACGGCGATCGGTCCGCTGCAGATCGTCCTCGGCGAGCTCGCGGGCACGCGCACCGCCGAGCGCCGTCACATCCCGCCGCTGTCGCTCGACGCGGTGCGGACGCTGGCCGAGTCCTCCAGTGTCGACGCGGAGGAGCTGTTCGAGAAGACGGGCGGCAATCCGTTCTTCGTCACCGAGGCGCTGGCGGCGACCGGGATGGATGTACCCGCCACCGTCCGCGACGCGGTGCTCGCGCGCACCGCGCAGCTCGCGCCGGCGTCCCGCCGGCTGCTCGAGGCGGCCGCAGTAGTGCCGGCGCGGACCGAGCTGTGGCTGCTCGAAGCGGTCGGAGGCGAGGACTTCGCGCAGCTGGAGGCCTGCCTCGGCTCCGGGATGCTCGTCCACGAGGATGGCGCGATCGCGTTCCGGCACGAGCTGGCGCGGCTCGCGATCGAGGACGCGATCGCACCCGACCGCCGGGTCGGACTACACCGCGACGTCCTGCTGGCGCTATCGACGTCGGCACACGGGTCGGTCGACCCGGCCCGGTTGTCCCACCACGCCGACGCGGCCGGCGACGTCGAGGCCGTGCTCCGCTATGCGCCGGCGGCGGGCGAGCGTGCTGCCGGACTGTGCGTCCATCGCGAGGCCGCCGATCAGTTTGCCCGCGCGCTGCGACACGGCGCGGCGCTGACGCCGGAGCGCCGGGCCGAGCTGTGGGAACGCCGGTCGTACGAGAGCTATCTGTCCCAGCAGCTCGACGCCGCCCTGGAAGCGCGCCAGGCGGCCCTGGCGCTCCATCAGGAGCGTGGCGACCGGGTCCGCGAGGGGGACGACCGCAGGTGGCTGTCGCGTCTGGCCTGGTTCGCCGCGGACCGCGCCACCGCCGTTCGCGAGGGCCGCCGGGCCGTCGACCTGCTCGAGGCGGAGCGGCCCGGGCGCGAGCTCGCGATGGCGTACAGCAACGCGTCGCAGCTGGCGATGCTCGCCGGCGACGTCGGCGAGGCGATCGAGTGTGGCGAGCTCGCGATCGGTCTCGCCGAGCGGCTTGGGGAGACCGAGACGCTCGTGCACGCGCTGAACAACGTCGGCGCCGCCGAGGTACACGGGCGACGGCCGGGTGGGGTGGAGAAGCTCGAGCGCAGTCTCGCGCTCGCGCTCGAGTGCGGGTACGAGGAGCACGTCGCGCGCGCCTACACGAACCTCGGCGCCGGCGATGTCTGGGCGCGCAGCTACGCGAGCGCCGACCGCAACCTCATCCACGGGATCGCGTACTGCGTCGAGCACGACCTCGATCCGTGGCGCATCTACATGACCGGCTGGATGGCTCGCCTGCGGTTCGAGCAGGGGCGGTGGGATGACGCCGCGGAGAACGCGGCCGCGGTCCTGCGCGAGCCGAACGTTCCCGCCGCGAGTCGGATAACGCCGCTCGCCGTCCTCGGCCAGCTGCGCGCTCGCCGCGGCGACCCGCACCCGTGGGAACTGCTCGACGAGGCGCTGGAGCTCGCGCGCTTGAGCGACGAGCTGCAGCGGCTCGCGCCGGTCGCCGCCGCCCGCGCCGAGGCTCACTTCCTGGACGGCAGCACCGCGTCGATCGCCGCCGAGACCGACGAGACGCTCGCGCTCGCGATCGCGCTCGACGATCCGTGGGCGGTCGGGGAGCTGTCGGTATGGCGACGGCGGGCGGGCATCGAGGATGACGTCGATCCCGGCTCGGTCGCGGCCCCGTTCGCGCTCGAGCTGAGAGCGGAGTGGGATGCGGCGGCGGACCGCTGGGACCAGGTCGGATGCCCGTACGAGGCGGCGCTCGCGCGCGCCGACAGCGGGGTCGCGGCGGCGCTCGAGGAGGCGCTCGCCGCGTTTCAGCGGCTCGGCGCCGTACCCGCGACGCGAGCGGTCACGCAACGCCTGCGCAGCGCCGGGGTTCGCAAGATCGCCCGAGGCCCGCGGCGCTCGACGATGAACAACCCGGGGCAGCTGACCGCGCGCCAGGTCGAGATCGTCGAGCTGCTCGCCGACGGCCTCACCAATGCGGAGATCGCCGCGCGGCTGTACATCACGCCCAAGACAGTCGCGCACCACGTGTCGGCCGTGCTCGGCAAGCTGGGCGTTCGGTCGCGACGCCAGGCGGCGGCCGAGGCGGCCAAGCTCGGCATGCTCACAAAATAGGCACCGACCGCCGCCAACTTGGGCCTGGCCTGCCGATGTGCGATCGGCCCAGCGCGCCTACCTTGGCGCCATGGTCATTCACCCCTACATCGCAAAGCACATCGCCGAATCCCGCATCGACGATCTTCGCCGGGCCGCGGGCGGTGCGTCGTCGGCGCGACGCGCGGACGACGACGACGAGCTGCGCCGGCCGCAAGCGACGGTCCTGCCGCTCAGGGCACGGCTATCTCCGTGGCGCAAGCGCGCGCTTGAACACGCCTCCGAGCCGTGTACCTGACGACCGATCCCCATCACAACCACAGGAGGGCTATATGAACACCTACGTGATCCTGCGCCGCGACGGCTGGGGGCACGCCGACGAGCTTCAGCTGGCCGCCGAGCGGTCGACGGCCGTTGGCGAGCAGATGCCCGATGACGTGCGCTGGATCCGCAGCTACGTGCTCGAGGAGTCGAGCGGGAGCGTCGGTACGGTCTGCGTCTACCAGGCGACGAGCCCGGAGGCAATCAGGCGCCACGCCGGCAAAGCCAAGCTGCCCGTTAGCGAGATCATCCAGGTAGCCGACACGGTCTACGTGAGGCCGGACCCCGAACCAGTCGCCACCTGAAAGAGCGCCCCTGGTGGCGGCCCGGCAACCCGGCGGCGGCCTGTGGCGGGCCGCCGCCGATGCCGGGCACGAGGGGGGCTTCGCGCCTGTGCGAGTAAAGACGCACTCGATCCGGATTTCTTCCCGTGTCTTCGGTTAGGATTGCGCTCCCGCCAACTCCTCCCGTCCGAGATCCGAATCGTCTGCACGCGTGGCACTCGCCGGGCCATCGTTTGAAATCCGAGAAACCGTCGATGGTGATGGTGCGCTGCGCGTGGCCCTGATCGGAGAGCTCGACATCGCGGTCGCCGACGCGGTCGAGCAGCGGCTCCGCCAGCACCGAGAGGACGGACGCCCGGTGCGGCTCGACCTCTCCCAGCTTGACTTCATCGACAGCTCCGGCGTCCAGACGGTCGTGCTCGGGATCAAGCATGCGCGACAAAGCGGCCACGAGCTCGAAGTCGACCGCCGCGTCAGCCCCACCGTCGAGCGGCTGGTCGACATGATGGGGATCGGCTCGCAGCTCTGGCCGGCCGGCGAGGCCGGGGGCTGAAGGCGGCGCGGACCTCCTGCCCCGCGCCAGCATCTCCCTCAGCGGACCGGCTCGAGGAAGCATCCGGAGACAGGACGTTTTCTCGAGCCGCTCCCGGTTTTGGGCGCGCAGTTGCAAGCGTTCGCCCGCCGGAGGGATTCCCCGGCGGTCTGACGAACCCCGCGACTACCCATGCGACGCGCAGAGGAGTTGTGGATGAGCGATTTCGAGAGATCCGGAGATAGAGCCGGCGTGACCTACGACGAGCCGGCCAAGCGTAGGTCGCCCGGCACGTTCTTCGCCGACCTGGGCGACCGCCTCGCTCGCGGCTTCAACGGCTTCGACCGTCCCCAGTCGGACGAGCCGGAGTGGGAGCCCTACGACGAGGAGGACCTTGACCAGCCGACGGAGGCCGTCGAGGCCGTTCCGCCGCCGGAGCCCTCGCGCAAACGGTTCCCCACCGCCCTGCATGGCTACGACCGCGACGCCGTCGAGGACTACATCGACGGGCTCGAGCACGAGATCGGCCAGATGGCGGCCAAGCTGTCGGCCCAGCGCTCGCCGACGGCCGCGATCGACGCCGAGCTTGCCCGAGTCGGCGAGGAGACGAGCGCGATCCTGAAGGTCGCCCACGAGCAGGCGGCCGAGATCACGCGGCGAGCTCGTGTCGAGGCCGACCGGTGCGTCTCCGACGCCGCGGCCAACGCGGTGGCGATGACCGAGGACGCCAAGCGCAAGCTGCGCCAGCTCGACTCCGAGACGGACGCCGTGTGGGCTGAGCGGGTGCGGTTGATCGAGGATGTCCGCAACGTCGCCACATCGTTGTTCTCGCTCGCCGAGGACGCGTCGGACCGGTTCCCCGAGGACGGCGACAAGCCATCCCCGAGCGCGATGAGGCCTCAGCCGAAGCCCGCACTCGACCACGAGGCCCGACCGGCGGAGCCGGAGCACGGGGCGCCGGCGGCACCGCAGCAGAAAGCTCCGCCGCAGCCCGCCGCGACGCCGGAGTCGAGGCCAGCCGCACCACAGGCACAGCCTGCGCCACCGCAGGCGGCCCGGCCAGCCGGAACCCCGCCGCCCGCGACGCCGGCCGCCGCGGCCCGGCCGGTCCAACCGCCGTCGCCGGTCGCCGCGCAACCGCCGGCTGCTCCCCAGTCGCCGATCGCCGCGCACGATCACCGGGGCGGTCACGCGTCGCGCTGACGCTGCCCCTGAGCGCTCCTACCGGCGCGGTCGTCTCGAACAACTCCGCGCCGAGCTTGGCCTCCGGGTGCAAGCTCGGCGCGAGGCCGTCCCCGACCGCGGCGCGAGCCAGCGAGCGTCCGATCGCGGGCGCGTGCTTGAACAGCCGGTTGCCGGCGAAGATCAACAGGCCGCCGATCTCCCACGCGGCGAACGCGTCCGGGTGCCAGGGCAGCTCGGTCACCCAGCAGTGGCGCGCGTCGACCGGCTCCGGGTGCACGCCGGGCAGTGAGCGTCTGACGTAGGCGGTCGTCCGCTCCGCGATCGCGGCGAGCGCGCCGGCGTCGAGCAGGCTCCCGTCGTCGTGCACCGGCGTGTCGTCGATCCCAACCGCGTACGCACCGTTGCCCGGCAGCGGATCACCGTAGCCGCCGGCCTCGCCGAAGGCTCCGCTCGCGTCGAGCAGGCACGCCAGGCGCGGCGGCGGGTCGCCGCGGACCGCGTAGGTGAGACGTAGATGAGCGGCGTGGCGCAGCGGCAGCGGGAGCCCGGCGCCGCGAGCCAGCGCGGCGGTTCCGCGGCCGGCGCACAGGACAACGCGCCCGTGCTCCGAGCTCGCGCCACCGGTGCGAACCTCGACGGTCCCGGCGCCCGTGGCCCGGACCGACAGGACCTCGTCGAACACGATCAGCTCGCGGAGCGCTCCGCTGAGGGCCTCGATGCTCGCCCGCGCTCGGATCACGCCGCCGTCCTCGTCGAGCACCGCGAAGTCCTCCCACGGCGCCAGCAACGCCAAGCGCTCGGCGACCTCGGAGCCGTCGATCTGACGCGCGCGAACGCCCGCGCGGCGCATCGCCTCGAGCCGTCGTAGGCCGGCCGGGCCGAGCGCCACCACGCCGTCGCGCGAGAGCAGCTCCCGACCGAACTGTTCCTCCCACTCGCGCCACCCGCGGCGAGCCTCGATCGCGAGCTCGATCAACCGGCGGTCGTCGTGGGCGTGGCGGAAGATCCGCGACTCCCCACCGGACTGCCCGTTGCCCGGCATCCCGCGCTCGTACACGGTCACGCTGGCGCCCAGCTCGGTCAGCGCGTGGGCCGTCGAGAGCCCGACGATCCCGGCCCCGACCACCCCTACGTCGGCGTCAGCGCTCACGGAGCATCACGCTGCAGTGTGCATGGCGTCGCCCCCGACGGCAACCCCCCAGCGAGGGGGTGACTATCTCGAACGCGCTTTTGAGGTCCCGAGTCAATGGGGTAGGCTCGAACTACATACGGACCACCGAAGGAGGGAAGGCGATGGCAGACCGGCAGAACGGCGCACAGTCGCCCGAGCAGCAGGTCCGCGCGCTGTACGAGGAGGCCGAGTCGAACACGGCCAAGGCGTTCGAGGCCCTCGTGAACAAGCCGAGCTTCGGGCAGTTGCTCGCGTTGAGCGCGGAGAACACGGCCGCCCTGACGCGGATGGCGTTCGACGGGGTCGATCTGCTGTGGCGCAACCTCCGACTCGCGGGCCGGGCCGACATCGTCAGGCTGTCGCGACAGCTGCACCGCGCCGAGGACAAGCTCGAGCGGGTGCTGCAGGAGGTCGAGAGCCTCCGCGACGAGGTCGCGCGCGAGCGCGACCGCGAGGGCTCGCGCGTCGTGAGCGTCGTCGACCCGTTCGCGGGCGCGGTGGATCGGGCCATGCGCTTCCCGGTCAACGCGCTCGAGTACACGAACATCCTCCTGACGACCGACGACGCGGTGGTCGGCGCCACGCCGCGCGAGGTCGTGTGGACCCACCGGCAGACGACGCTGTACCGGTACCGCTCATCGAACCGCCGCTACGAGGTGCCGCTGCTGCTCGTGTTCGCGTTGATCAACCGGCCCGAGATCTTCGATCTGCGCCCCGGCTCGTCTCTCGTCGAGTACCTGATCGACGAGGGGTTCGACGTGTTCCTCGTCGACTGGGGTTATCCGGACGAAGAGGACGCCGACATGGGCCTGGACGAGTACGTCTGCGACGAGCTCGAATGGGCGGTGCGCGAGACGCTGCGCGCGAGCGGCGCCGAGGAGCTGTCGCTGATGGGCTGGTGCATCGGGGCGACGCTGTGCGCGATGTACTGCGGCCTTGACCGTGCACGGACCGAGCGAGCGGGCGCCGGTAAAGAATCTGGCCCTGCTGACGATGCCGATCGACGGGCGCCGCTCGACGTACGCCAACTGGGTCGCGGACGAGGACTTCGACGTCGACGGCGTCGAGCGAGCTCTGGGGCTCGGTGCCCGGAGGCGCGATCGACTTCGCCAACAAGATGATGAAGCCCGTCACGAACTTCTGGACGACGTACCGCCGGCTGTGGGAAGGGGTCCAGGAGGGACGCACGCGCCGCGAGGCGTATCAGTCGATGGCCAAGTGGGTGGGCGACAACCCGCCGTTTCCCGGCCGCGCATGGGCGCAGTGGATCCGCCTCATGTACCGGGACGCGGCGCTGCTGCGCGGGCGCGTGCGGCTGCGGGACCGGCTGGTCGACCTGCGCCGGATCGACCAGAGCGTGCTGGTGATCACGGCCGGCGCCGACCACATCGCGCCGCGCCCGGGCACGATGCCGTTCTTCGATCTGATCGCGAGCGAGGACGTCGAGCACTTCGACCGGCCGGGCGGTCACATCGGGCTGGTCGCCGGCTCGGCGGCGCGCAACGAGCTGTGGCCGCACATCGCGGAGTGGCTCGCCGAGCGTTCCGACGCTTGACAACGAAACCAAGGAGGAGAGGGATTCATGAGTACCGAAACTGACACCGCAGAAGAGACCACATCGCGGACACCGTCGTTCCGACAGACGAGGCGTTTCCGGCGGGGCATCGCCGGGCGCGGATGAAGGGACGCGTGGTGTTCGTGACCGGTGGCACGCGCGGGATCGGCGCCGCGATCAGCCGCAGCTTCGCCGAGCAGGGCGCGATCCTCGCCGCCGGCTACGGCCGCGACAAGGAGAATGCCGAGGAGCTGCTGCACCAGCTCGAGGAGAACGACGTCACGGCGAGCATCCATCAGGGCAACGTCGGCTCGGCCGACGACTGCCGCCGGACCGTCAACGAGGTGATCGAGCGCCACGGCCGGCTCGACGTGCTCGTCAACAACGCCGGCATCACCAGCGACAAGAGCGTGACTGAAGATGACCGACGAGGACTGGTACAAGGTGATCGCGGTCAACCTATCGGGCGCGTTCTTCATGAGCCAGGCGGTGATGCCGCACATGCTCGAGCGCGGGACCGGGCGGATCATCAACATCTCATCGATCATCGGCGAGACCGGGAACATCGGCCAGGCCAACTACGCGGCCTCCAAATCCGGTCTGTTCGGGTTGACCAAGACGATGGCCCGCGAGGCGTGCTTCCAGCTCGCCAAGGGCGGGAAGCAGGCGGAGGACTCGATCGGGCTGACCGTGAACACGGTGGCGCCCGGATTCATCGCCACCGAGATGCTCGAGAGCGATTCCCGAGAAGGTGCTCGATCGGATCAAGGCTCAGATCCCGGTGGGCCGGTTCGGGCGGCCCGACGACGTCGCCCGGGTCGTTCACTTCCTCGCCTCGGACTACAGCTCGTTCATCACCGGGCAGGTCTTGAGCGTCAACGGCGGCCAGGACATGTAGACCCGGCTTCGGCTGCTCGCCGATCCGGCGGCACGGCGCGCTTGCGCACGCGGTCGCTTGGCGTACTGGATCGGGCGCGAGTGCCGCCGACCCGGCGCCGCAGCCTCGCTTTCAGCGTCGTCGCGGACCGGAGCCATGTATTAGGCCCGAAAGCTCGTCGGTGCCGGCGCGCCACCGGGACACAATCATCCCCCACATGCTCATGTCCCAGAGGTCGTGCGGAGGCTGGGCGGTTTCGGGCGTTGTATATGGTGATGGGCCTCGCTGCGCTCGGCGTCCGTGGGACCAGTGGCCCGTCCTGACAGTGGACATGGAATGCCGGCGCGTCCGCGGAGTGGGCCTGCAGCCGAACGCTAGACTAGCCGGGTGGAGTCGATGCCGGCCCGGGGGCGGGGTGGACCGGAAGGATCAGCGGGGGACGGGGCGTCTGGTTGAAGTTGAAGTCGCCCGTGAGGTTGCCGAGGATCGGGTTGTCCTCGCGCACGTCGGGCCGGGGGTCGGGGCGGCCGTCCGTGGTGGGATCGAGCCGGGCTGAGTTGATGAAGTCGTCCTCGATGAACTTCGTGTAGGCGTCGAAGCTGAGGATCTGGTGGTCGATGTAGCCCTGTTTCGCGTACGGGCTGATCACGATTCCGGGGACGCGCAGGCCGAAGCCGTTCCGGTCGACGACCGGCGGCACGACGTGGTCGTAGAAACCGCCCCAGTCATCCCAGGCGAGGAAGATGGCGGTGCTGTCCCAGTCGGGGCTGTTCATGATCGCGTTGACCAGTCCGGTGACGTAGGTCTGGCCGGCGCTGACGAGCGCCGGCGGATGCTCGGAGACGGTGCCGTTCGGGTCGATCCAGGAGACCGCGGGCAGGGTCCCGTTCTTCGCCGCCGTGAAGAAGTTCGTCAGCGACTGGATGTTGCCGAGCTGGCCGTCCTGGGTGACGTCGGTGAACGACGGCAGCGGGTTCCAGATGCCGGGCGTCTGTGGGCCCTGCTGGACCGGCGCGCACGTCATTGAGGCGTCGTTCTCACAGTCGGGCTCGGTGCCCTGGAAGACGTAGTAGGCCCAGGGGACGTTCTGCTGATGGAGGAGGTACGTGATGTCGGTCCAGGCGTAGAGCAGCTGGCCGTTGTTCGGCGAGGAGCCAAGCGTGTTGAGCGTCGAGTCGGGATTGGGGTTCTGGGCGTCGCCACGACATGACGACGGGTCTAACGGGTTCGTACAGAACGCCGACCATTCGGAGACCATGTACAGGTGGGCGGGGAGGCTCCAGGAGTCGTTGGGCTCGAACATGTGGTCCTGGAGCACGTACTGCTGGGCGTACGTCCAGTAGTTCGGGATTTCGCGCGCGTCGTGGTAACCCATCACGTCGACGCACGCGGGCAGGCTGCCCGTCATGTGGCTGTTGTCGGTGCACGGACTGCAGTTGGGGTCCTGTGAGCTGCAGCCCATTCCCTGCTCGGCTTGGGTGACGAATCCGTCCATGCGGCCGCTGTCGATGTCGGCAAGGGCGTTGCCCATCGAATGCGGTCCGCCGTAGTTGACGTCCGAGGGGTCGTGGAACGGCACCACGCAGCCACCGTTCGACCGGGTCCGGGACGCAGACCCCGGGGGGAATGCCGTCGGCGCCGGGGTAGGTGCCGAAGTAGCTGTCGAACGAGCGGTTCTCCTGCATGATGACCACGACGTGCCGGATCTTGTGGATCCCGGTGAGCGGCGCGATCTTGATGTTCACCGTGGCCGAGGCGGCCCCGAGGTTCTGGGCGGACGAGGGAACCATCGCGCGCCACTGCTCGGTGCGGCCGGTGGTGAACGCGTGCGCGAGCGAGAAGGTCGAGTTGCGCTTCAACCGCGGTCGGGCGACGGTCTGCCAGCGGGGGCCGACGCGGCGCTGGAGCGAGACCACCTCCCCGGTTCGACCGGGCGCGAGCTGGCCGCTGAGCGTCTCGACGTCGCCGGCGACGGCAAACGTCGCCGTGCTCGCCAGCGTGATCGTCGGGCGGACGTGCTCGGCGACGATCCGGCTCTGAAGCCCGCGCGCCGTCACCAGCCAGTCGCGGTTCGTGGAGACCGAGCCGGGGCTCATCAAGAAGCTGTACGTCCCGGCGGCGTTGGTGAACGTCCGGCCCACCGGGCTGAACCGGTGCTGGGCCGGGAAGCGGCGCCACAACTCGATCGCGATGCCGCAGCGGCCGACCCCCTTGCGGACCCCGAGGAGCTGGCCGAAGACCGTCACCTGGCGCGCGGCGGTCGCCGGGTTTGGCGCCGCGTAGATCGTCACCGCCTTGGCGAGCGGAAGCCGGCGGACCTTCGATTGCTTGCAGGTGGGGGCAGCGGCCCCCGGTGACTGGCCGCTCGAAATCGGTGCGAGCGCCACGATCCCCCCTGCCAGGGAGATAACGACGACCGTGACGATCAGAACAGATGAGCGGCGCAGCGGCATTCCCCCCGCAAGTGCGTAGACGGCCCGATTAAACGTGCTAACCCGGTCGGACCCCTCGAGTTGCGTCACCACTAGATTCCGTTTCTTGACCGGGAACGACAGTTCTGGACCGCCCGAGGGCGTCGGAGGCGCCCATCTCGTGCTGGCGCTGCGGACGGCGCTCGAGCGCTACGAGCGAGGCGGATCTCCCGCCGCGCTCGACGCGGCCTTCGCCGCCGCGGCGCGGGCGGTCGCCGAGCGTCGGGGCGAGCGGGCGAACGACCCGCCGGACGTGACGGAGATCGAGCGCCTGTTCGGGGAGATACCCGAGTACGAGGAGCTCGTCGAGGTCGCCGTGCACCAGACCGAGCGCTCGGTCGAGGCGGCGGGTGCGCGCCTGTGGGAGTGGCTTGGCCTGGGAACCTTGTCTCCGACGTGGAACGAAGGGGAGCGCTCGCGGCGCCAGGTTGCTGGTCGCGTGCGCGTGCGCGCCGCTCGACGAGCAGGTGGTCGGTTGGCTTGGACCGCGGCTGCTGAAACTGTCCGCGGACCGGTGGGCGGCGCTCCTCACCGCCGATCTGCGGCGCGCTGAGGAGGACCTTTGGCGTCGCGTGCTCGGCGACCGCTACGAGTCGGTATGGCGCCGCTGCGCCCCGCGGGGCCGGTGGCGAACGCGAGAGCTGGCGGACCTGCTCGCCAAGGACGACGCGACGGTCGCGGCCATGCAGCGCCGACTGTCGCGCTGGCTCGCCGACGGCGCCGACGTCAAGCGGCTGCCGGCCGAGCTGGAGGCGGCGTTCGTGCAGACGCGGACCCCGGACCGGCTGGCGTAGCCCGTGCCGTAAACCAAGGTGTCGACCGCGACACCGAGGGCAGGCGGGCCCGACCCCATGGGGGGCTGGGAGCGGCTGCAAGCACGCGAGAGAGTGGGGTCGTCAAACGAACCGGGCGAGGCAACCCGCCGCGCCACAAGAGAGGAGGGTCACCATGAACGCACGCAGCTGCACCGGCCACGCCAGATGGTGGCTCCGGCTCGCATTGGCGAGCGGACTGACGGTCGGGGTCCTCGTACTCCAGGAGCCTGCCGGCAGAGGCCGCGCCCGTCGGTCCAAGCACGGTTCTCGTGGGCGTCACCACGCAGTCGTACCGCGTTCGCTCGTCCCGGATGAGTTCACGCACGTCCGCATCGGCCCGACCGGCCAAGGCCGCCGAGTTCAGCCTCCCGCCGACCGCCCTGTCGGGCGGCGGGGCCTACAGCGGCACCGATTCGTTGACCGCCAGCTGAATCGCCAGCGGACCCAGGTCACCGGCGTGTGGGAGCTGCAGCTGTTCTACACGTTCGCCGACGGCACGACCGACCAGTGCGACTCCGGGCCGGGTGCGGTTCGTCGACACCCGCTGAGCCGCGCCGCGCACGAACGCGCACCGTCCAGATGGCCCGGACTTGAGATGGAATCCGGGCCATCGTCGTGAGATGCTGCGCATCGCAGTGCCCGACCCGAACGAAACGCGGCTGGTCAGGCCCCGGCATCTGAAAGAGCGGCTCGAGGCCGAGGCGACCGGTATCCCGTTCGTGTACTGGCTGGACGACGAGGGCGAGCAGCACCTGGTGATGCTGACCGCGGACCGGACCCGGGTCACGATCGGTCGTCGCGAGCAGTCCGACGTTCCGCTGACCTGGGACGGTGAGGTGTCGCGCGCCCACGCCCTGCTCGAGCCGGTCGGGGAGGAATGGACGGTGATCGACGATGGGCTGTCGCGGAACGGCTCGTTCGTCAACGGGAGCCGGGTCCTCGGTCGCCAGCGACTGGCCGATCGCGATCGCATGTGCTTCGGCAACACCCACGTCGTGTTCCGCGAGCCGACCGCCGCCGAGGGCAGTGAGTCCACCGCCCGGAGGCCCGGCGCGCCGGCCTCGATCCCGCTAACCGAGACGCAGCGCAAGCTGCTGATCGCTCTGTGCCGCCCGATCGTCGAGTCGAACTCGACGACGCCCGCGACCAATCCTCAGATCGCCGCCGAGGTGTACCTGAGCGTCGACTCGGTCAAGGCTCACATGCACGGCCTGTTCGAGCGGTTCGGCCTCGCCGATCTACCCCAGAACGAGAAGCGCCAGCGCCTCGTCACGATCGTGCTCGGCGACGGCCTGCTCGCGCGCCACGACTTCTAGAGCTTGCGCACCGTGATCGTGGTCCATGCGCCGACGCGGACGCGATCGCCGTCGGCGAGCGGGATCGCTTCCTGCGGGGCGATCGGCACCGGGTTGTCGTTCACCATGGTTCCGTTGGTCGAGCCGAGGTCGCGCACGACGATCGCTCCGTCGCTGCCCCGCTCGAGCATCGCGTGCAAGCGAGAGACCCCGGGGTCCGCCGGCGCCGTCGCCAGATCGATCTCGGGGAGCCGCTCGTCCGGGTGCCCGCGGCTCCGACCAATCCGGGTCTCGCCGTCGGGGAGGGCGAAGCGCCGCTCGGGATAGTCGGCTGGAAACGACACGCCCGAGACCGCGAGGCGCTCGAACTGGGCACGATCGGCCGTGACGATCGCCTCCCACGTCGATGCCGCCGGAGGCGGACCGTGGAAGTCGTAGCCGCAGCTTTCGCAGTAGCGATCGTCGCCCGAGCGCTGCGCTCCGCAAGCCGGGCACGGCTCCCGGCGCGGCGCGGGCGAGGTGTCGGCCTCCTCGACGACCGGAAGGACCTGCGTGCTCTCCCCGGGGGAACCGCCGGCGATCACCGCGCCGCAGTGGTCGCAGTAGTCGGTCGTGTCCGACTCGTGGCCGCGCGGGCAGACGACGGTCATGTCGTGGAGGACCCGACTCGGACGGTGATCGTGGAGCGCGTGTCGAGCGACATCTCGTCTACCGTGGCGAC
Source organism: uncultured Solirubrobacterales bacterium (assembly GCA_963849675.1). Classification (GTDB taxonomy): domain Bacteria; phylum Actinomycetota; class Thermoleophilia; order Solirubrobacterales; family Solirubrobacteraceae; genus Palsa-465. The sequence goes on from CAWKIW010000005.1 coordinate 140,058, forward strand.
GTCGTGGCGGAGCCGGATCGTCCCGGTCGCCGCGTCGTCGACCTCGACGACGGCCTGGAGCAGCTTCATCGTGCCGTCGTTGCCGCTTTCCGCGGCGAGCCTGACGGCCCGTCCGAGCTTGAACGTCGCGGTCGCGAGGTCGCCCTCCTTGCGGGCTTCGAGACCCTCCTGGATGCAGTCGGCCAACTCGGCCTGCCCGGTGTAATGAGCGACCTCGCGGTTGATGTGCGTCGAGAGCTGCTCATCAGCGGTCCAGATCGCCTTGACGAGCGCGGTCGCCCGGGTCTCGTCCCCCTCGACGAGGCTGACCCGGCCGGCGAGCATCTCGTCGCCGGCCTCGCCAGGCGGCACGTTGATGCACAGGTGGTAGTCGCGCGACTCGGGGCCCCAGGTCGCGGTCGGATAGTCGGCGCTGCGCGGATCCACCTGGACCGCGCGGCCGGTCAGCTCCTCGATCGTCGGCGCGACCTGCCGGATGAAGGCGACGCTCGCTCCCTGCGGTGTCCACAGCCGAAGCGAGACGTTGCCGGTCGCCTTGCCCATCGCGGTCTGCATCAGCGCGCGGAAGTCCTCGGCCATGTCCTCGGGCTCGGCGATGATGTCGACGGTGCCGAGCAGCGCCGACGCGACCCGGCGAAGCTCGCTGACGCGCCAGTCGGTGCCGACGCCGCGGCAATCGCACTGGAACCGCCCCTCGAGCTCTGACAACACCTGGGCCAGATGCTCGTCGGTCTCGTGCTGGTTCTCGCCGTCGGTCAGCAGGATCGCGTGGCACGAGCGGCCGGGTACCGTCGCGAACAGGGTCCCGGCAAGCGTCAGCCACGATCCGATCGCGGTCCCGCCCTTCGCCTTCAGACTTCGGAGCGCCTCCTTGGCCTCCGCTCGCGTCTCATCAGACGCGATCACGAGCGTTCCGTCGGTTGGATATACGGCGCGCGCATGCTCTGTGCCTGCGATGACGCCGAAGGCGACTCCATCACGGATGCAGTCGATCGCGACGCTCGTCGCCTCGCGCGCCGCCTCCAGCTTCCGTCGGGGGACGCCCATCGAGCCCGACGTGTCGAGGATCACGACCTCGGCGGTCTCGCGCCCCGTGGTCTCGCCCGCGGCGCCGTCGGAGGTCACGGTCACGATCGCGTTGACCTCGGACGCCCCGAGCGGCAGGTACTCGTTCTGGTAGCACTCCGTCGTGAAAGCGCTCATGTGACTCCCCTTTCAAGGCCCTACGGATCGATGTCGACCACCGCCACGGTGATGTTGTCGTGGCCCCCGCGCTCGTTGGCGGTGTCGGCGAGTGCGCGCGCGACGGCCGCCGGCGCCGCCCCGTCGGGCAGGGCGCCGATCAGCCTGCTGAGCTCGTCGGCGCTGGGCGCGTAGTTCCACAGCCCGTCGGTGCAGAGCACGAGGCGCCCGGGACGTTCCGGGCGCAACGAGACGGTTCGCGGCGGACGCTCGGGGGCGTCGGGACCGACCCAGTGCGTGATCGAGTGCAGGAATGGGCTCTTCGCCGCCTGTTCGGGCGTCAGCAGGCCCTTGGCGATCCCCTCCTCCGCGAACGAGTCGTCGACGGTCAGTTGTAGGGCCTGTTCGCTATCGAACCAGTAGGCGCGGCTGTCGCCGACCCAGCCGACCGTGATGTCGCCGCCGCGGCACACCGCTGAGACCAGCGTGCACGACGGGTCCACGCGCTTGACCCGGGTCGTCCACTCGACCTGAATCACGGCTTCCACGGCAGCCTGGATCGCCTCGACGATCGCTTGGCCCGCGTCCTTGTCGGGATCGGAGACGGCCTGCGCGAGCATCTCGCCCGCTGCGCTTGCGGCGTTCCGGGCAGCGACGTTGCCGGCGCTTGCGGAAGAGATCCCATCGCACACGACCACGGTCACGTCGCGATCGCCGGCCACCTCGAGGTGGAACGAATCCTCGTTGCGGTGATGCACGAGTCCCTGATCGCTGACGGCGGCCGCGACCGTGAGGTCGAGCTCGATCCGGGTGGCGGCGGCGTCGGGCTGGGGCTCGTCCTCCAGCCGGGCTCCGCATCGCTCGCAGAACCGGTCTCCGGCGTGCAGCGGGGCTCCGCACGATGGGCAAGAAACGCCGGCTTGCGTGGTCACGTCAACGTCCTCTGTGCTCACGTCATCTCCTTGATGCTCATGTCCATGTCCTTGGTCGAACTTGGTTGGCACGATCGACGAGCTCGATCCGCTCCGAACTGCTGCCCGCCCATCGGGCGAGCTCTCTGTAGGAGCGCTCGACCCCGGCCCGCAGGTCACGCTCCAGGAACCGGTAGCCGAGCAGGCTGTCGCGACCGTCGTCGAACGCCCCTCCCCGCTCGAGCAGCGCAAGCGCCGCCTCCAGTACCTCGGCCTGCAACCGCACCCGTTGCTCTCCGCGAACCGGGAGCGACTCGAGAATCGAGCCGGCCACCAGCAGGTCGTCGGCATTGGCCGCTCCCGCTCCGTTGCCGTCGGCGAGGCAACGAATCCGGGCGGTCTGCGCCTCGACGTAGTCGCTGGAGGAGTCGGGCACCCGGTCGTAGGCGGAGAGCGCCCCCGTCCGCTCGCCGGCCGCGAGCCGGCAGCGCGCGAGACCGAAGGTGGCGACGGTGAAGGCGGGGTCGGTGCGCGAGACGATCTCGTACCAGCCGGCGGCCGCGGAGATCACCCCGCCGCCCGACTCGCACACCATTCCGAGCGCCAGCTTGGGCGCCAGCTCGCCCGGCAACGAGCGGTAAACGGAGGTGAAGCTCTTCCGGCAGTCGCCAAGCCGTTCCCTCGCCAGATCCATCACGCCGCGATACCAGGCGACGCGCCATTCCCACCGATCGATCGCCTCGACCTCGGCGAGCGCCGACTCGGCTGAATCCCACTCGCCGACCTCGATCAGCTCCGCTGCGAGTCGCAGAACGACCTCGACGGTCCGGTCGGGCGCCGCCCGCAAGTCGGCGATCATCTGCTGCGGGTCGGTCGATGTGATCGTGGCCAGATATCCGGCGGCCGGGTCGTCGCGGTCGACCAGCGGACGGGGCAGCGCGCGCCAGTCGGGGCGCTCGTTGTCGCCGCGCACCGGCCCGGTGAACAGCTTGCTCGCCGCCGGCACGGTGCGTCCCTCTTCGTCGCTGACGACTTCACGCAGGACGCCGTAGAGCTGGTCGGCCATCTCTTCGGCCGACTGGAAGCGGTCGTCCGGATCGGGAGCGGTGCCCGTCACCAAGAGCTGGTACAGCGAGTCGTAACGCTCGAGCAGCGGGACAGACTCCTGCTCAGGAAGCGTGAAGCGGAAGTTGCTCTGGTAGCCGCGGAAGTCGAAGCAGAGCACCGCGAGCGTCCGGGCGACCGTGAACAGGTCAGACGCGATCGACGGGCCCGAGGAGGCGATCTCGGGCGCCTGGTAGCCGACCGTGCCGAACACCGCCGCCGTCGGGTCATCCATCCGGTACACGCCGCCGAGGTCGATCAGCTTGAGCGAGTGCTGGGTCTGGATGACGTTGTCGATCTTGAAGTCGCAGAAGAGCAGTCCGAGCTGATGGAGGTAGCCCAGCGCGGGCAGGATCTCGAGCACGTACGCGATCGCGATCGCCGGCGGCAGCGGGTCGGGCTCTCCGCCGTTCGCGTCGCGGCGGGCGGTCAGGATCTGCTTCAGGCTGCGCCCGCCGACGTATTCCATGACGATGTAGCCGGAGCTCTCGTGCTGGACGAAGTTGAAGATCTTCACGATGTTTGGGTGCTCGACCTCGGCCAGGAAGCGGCGCTCGGCGAGCGCGGCGGCCATCGCGTCATCGTCGCTCGAGTTGAGCAGTCCCTTGAGCACGACCCAGCGGTCGGACACGTTGCGATCCCGGGCGAGGTAGACCCATCCCATGCCGCCGTGGGCGATGCAGCCGACCACCTCGTACTGGCCCGCGACGACGACGCCGGCGCCGAGCTGGGGCTCGAACGAGAATGGCGTTCCGCACTTTCGGCAGAACCCCGACGTGCGTCCCGGCGCCCCGTCCCGGCCGCGCCCCACGGGCTCGTCGCAGCGGGAGCAGAAGCGACGGCTCTCGGGCACCACGGCGGCCGCCCCGAGAACCGCATCCGCCGGATCACGGAACGGGACCGATTCGATCTCCACCAGCCCGGCCCCGAGGTGTGCTCGCGCGCTCGTGCGCGTCCGGCCCGTCGTGGCGCGCCGTGACACCCCGACGGTCGAGGCCGTGAGCGCGCTCGACGGCGGTTGCTGGGTGAGCGCAGAGCTGCTGAGGGCCGGTGCCGGTGCCGGGGTCGACACCGGGGCGACCGGCGTCGCCGTCGGAGCCGCCGAGCGCGCGGGCGCCAGCCCGCACACGTCGCAGTACCCGTCGACGATCGTGCCAGAGCAACCGTCACGTACGCAGTTCATCTCGGCGCCTCCTGGGCGGTGGCGGCGGAGCCGATGAGCTCCTGGTAGCGGCGGACCAGCTGGGCGACGAGCGCGAGGTCGGTCGGGGCCGTGTACAGCGCCTCGTGCGCCCGCGCAAAGGTCTGCTCGAGCTCGGGATCCTCGACGACGCCGAGCCGCTGCGCCTTGACCTGGTAAGCCTCGAGCAAGGCTCTGAACTGGTTGCGCGCCTCGATCGGAGCCGCGTTGGCGCGCAACGCATGCCGCGCGTCGTCGAGCAGCGCCTCGGTGCGCGATGTCCAGCCGTCGAGCCTGTGCCGGGCGTCCCGCCACGCGCCCGAGCGAGCGAGGGCGGCGATCTCGTCGAGCTCGGCGCCGAGATCGTCACGCGGCGCGGGTGGTTCGGGCGCGGTCGGGACCGAGATCTTCACCAACGCCTCGTCGTGCGCGGCTCGTCCCTCGCCGGCCGTCGTCTCGAGCGTCGACAGCAGCGCGCGGGCGTCCGCGACCCGGGCGTCGAACTCCCGCCGGAGCGCGGCCGTCGCCTCGAGATCGCGACGGATCTCGCGCATCGAGCCGATGAGCCGATCGAGGTCCTCGGGCGCGGTCGAGAGCGGGTCGGCACTCGCCGACGTCGCCAGGCGCGCCGCCGCGCGCGCCGCCTCGTCGAGGTCGCGACGGTGCGATTCCCCGAGCCCGGCCGCCAACGCCTGCCCGTCGGCCAGCGCAGTCTGCGCGGCGGTCACGCGTGGAGTGAGCGCGCTCCAGGCCTCGCCGAACCGCGACACCACCGTCTTGGCTTCATCGAAAGCCCGGGACATCCGCTCGAGCAGCTCGTCGGCGGTGCATCTGACCGTGATCTCCGAGCTTCCGAGGAGGTCGCGCTCGGCGAGCGGGACCTCGGTTCTCGTCAGCTCGATCGATTTCCCATCGAGCAGCGACCTGAGCTCGCTGGCCCGCCACGGACCCCGCAGCTTCTCGGCCCGCTCGAGCAACTCTTTCAGTTGACCCTGCCATCTCCACAGGTCGGTCAGCGCGTTGCTCGCCTCCGACCAGCGATCGGCGGATCGTCCGGTGAGCATGCTCACCTCGAGCAGCTGTCGACTCGAGTCGATCTCGAGCTCGAGCAGGTTGGCGGCGACGCGGTCGCTCGCCTGCTGGAGGCGGGTGAGCTCGGCTGTGGGGTCGTCGCGGCTCATGTCAACCGTCGTATTGCGGCTTGGGAGGGGGCTGGAGTGGACCGAATTGGCCGAGCCACTCCGCCTGAAGGTGCTGCCACGTCCCGTCGCGTTCGAGCTTGGCCAGAACCCCGTTGACGAAGCGCACGAAGTCGGGGTCGGCCCTGTTGATCGCCATCCCGTAGGGCACGTCGCCGATGGTCGAGCCGACGATGTCGGTGGTGGGGTCCTGCGCCTTGAAACCGAGCAGGATCGAGGAGTCGGTAGAGATCCCGGCCACTTGACCCTGCTGCAGGGCGACCAGGCAATCGATTGCCTGAGTCATACCAACCGGGACCGGTCGATTCCGTTCCGGCAGTGCGTCCATCACCGAGATCGGCTGCGATCCCGCGCTCGCGCAGACTCGCTGGTGGGCGAGTGCGTCGATGCTCGTGGCGCTCGAGCCCGCCGGCACGAGCAACCTCTGCTGGGCGTCGTAGTACACGCTCGAAAAGTCGACCCGCGTCCGCCGGTAGCAGTTGATCGTGATCGCGTCGACGACGATGTCGACCTTGTTGTGCTCTACGAACGGAAGTCGCTGCGGCACGGTCAGCGCCACCAGCCGGATCGCGTTGGGGTTGTTGAAGATCGCCTTGGCCAGCTCACGCACGAGGTCGATCTCGAAGCCCTCGATATTGCCGGTCGCGGGATTTAGGTAGCCGAATTTGTAGAGGCCCGCGTTGACACCCGCCACGAGATACCCCTGCCTATGGATCTTGGCCATGAAGCTCCCGGCGGGCATGCGATTCGGCGCGGGCAGCGTCGCCGGTGGACGCAGGCTCGCGGTCTCGTTGTTGCACTTCACCGTTGGTTCGCTCGGCGACGAAGGAGCCGTCGCGACCGGAGTGGACAGCGCGCTGAGGGTGAGGTGCAACGCGTGGTCCGAGGTTTCGCCACAGCCGCCGAGCGCGACGGCAACGAGCGCGAGTCCGAGAAGGTGGCGGCGCGGCGGTCTCATCGGTACTCGTTGATCCTCTGCCGGAGACCGATCAGCGCCAGCACCGCGGCGAGCGCGGTGATCAGCGGGATCGCGAACGCCAGCCCGGCGAGCGAGGAAGTGGCGTCCTGCGCCGCCCGCGTGAAGCGCCCCTGGGCCGCGGTGATCTGCCGCGCGAGATCGTTGCTCAACGTCTCGGAGATCGCTGACGCTTGCGGCGCGGCCGCGATCGCGGGGATGAGCTGGCCGCCGCTCTCGAGCCCGGCGACGTACAGAGCCTTCGCCCGATACGCGGCGTAGTCGGCATCGAACTTCTGAGCGGCGGCGGTCGTTCCGGTTCGCTGCGCCAGCGTCGCGATCTCGGCGATGACACCGCCGGGGCCCTCGAGCACGTGCCTGACCACTGTGAAGTCGGCCGGATCGACCTCGTCGGTGCCACGGTTGACGATCGTCAGGCTCAGATCGCCTTGCGCGCGCGAGAGCAGGACGGTGGCCGCCGACAGTGCCTCGACCGAGTCTGAGCCGTTGCGCTGCGCGGTCCTCAGCGCGTTCTGGGCGCTTACCAAGCCGACGATTCCCCACACCGACACGGCCGCCACGGCGATCGTCGCCACCACCATCGGAACGTTGAGGATCCGCCGGCTGATCCGCGCTACGTACCACTGGGCCAGCACGAGCAGGATCAGCGCGACCGCGCTGGCGCCCACGAACGTGACGAGCGCCGACGTCGCCGTCCCGGTGTGGTAGTCGTTGCTCAGGCGTTCCGCCTCGGTTCGGTAGAGCTGATCGGCCGCCGGGAGCATGCGGCCGGTCATCAGCGACGCGGCCTGGCGCAGGTAGGCGGCACCGATCGGGTAGCCCAGGCGATTGTTGGCGCGCGCCGTCTCGATCAGCCCGCTGTAGGTGGGAAGCTCTCCGGCGATCGTGCCCGAGCGCCCGCGGGTGCGTTCCCCGCCTCTCGCGTCAACGTCGACAGCGCCCCTGAGGCGGTGGCCAGGTCGCCGAGGTATCTATTCCGATTCTGAGCCGTTTCAACCCCGCCGGACAACAGCCCCGTCGCCACCGTGGCGTTCGCGTCCGACAGCGACGTGTACAGGTTCTTGGCCTGGACCAGGAGCGGCTCGGTCTGGCTGCGGGCCGACTTGGCCGCGCGCTCGCGAGATTGTTCGGCGCCGGTGGCGATCGCGCCGAACAGCACGGCGCCGACGACGACCAGGATCGAGACCAGCACGAGCCGGCCCGGGGTGGTCGCCAGCCGGTCCCGCACCCACGCAGGTGCGGCCGCGACGCGGGCGCCGCTACGGCGGCGCGTGCGCGCTGGTGCGACCCCGGTCCCGACCCCTTCTAACGTCAATTCCTCATCCACCCACATGGCACGATTCTCGGCCTCGGGCCATGCCTGTTGTGATCACCCTGGTGTCGTCTTCGACACCCCGACTCGGTGCCGACCCGATCACCGGTACGTCGCCGCGCCCGCCCTGGCACGTCGCCCGACCCCCAATCTCGTCGTGGCTGCTGACGCTATTCAACTACTAGGGGTGCACCGCGACCAGCCCCGCCGCGAGCAGGACTAACGCGATCCACAGCGCTTTGAGGGCGTTTTCGAGCGGGGCCGAGATGCTGGCGCTGGTGAGCTCGATCACGCGACCGTCGCGCAGGCGCTGCTGGCCCGTGACATCGGCCGTGTTCCGGCGCAGCCGCCGTACCGGCGTGCTCAATTGGCGCTGGGCGGCGCTCAGCAGGCAGCACGCCGCCGTCACCAGCAGGCCAGCGGGACGGATGGTCAGCGAGTTCACGAAATAGCCCGTGAATGCCGGGAACCCGCCCCACGCGAGCGCGAACCACGTGTCATTGTGGAAGCGGCCGCCGGCGAGCTCGAGGTTGTAGGCGGGGACGAGCAGCCCGCCGACGAGCACGAGCGGCACGAGCAGCGGCGAGACGACGATGATCCCGGCGATGCCGATTCCGATCGCCCCGATGAACGCGACCACCGCCAGCGCGATCAGCGTGGAGCGGGTCAGCTTGGTACCGAGCGGATGGCCGTGCAGCTCGTCGAGCGCGTGCGCGCTGATCCCGACCGCGAGGAAGAACGCGACGAGCGCCGCGGCCAGCCGGTTCGCGTAGATGTGCGGCGCGGCCGCCGCCCCCAGTGCCACGTAGCTGAGGTGCCACGCCGTGTACGGCGGGTGCAGCAGCGTGATCAGGTCGCGCCAGCCGCCCGACCGCAGCGCGTAGAACGCCGGGCGGTCGAACAAGGCGCGGTCGTCTTTCAATGAGGCGCCGGCGGAGCCGCCGCCGTGATCTTCCAATGAGGCGCCGGCGGAGCCGCCGCCGTGATCTTCCAATGAGGCGCCGGCGGAGCCGCCGCCGTGCGTCTCTCCAATTCACGCGGCGCGCTCGCCACGACCGTTCCTGACTCCCCACATCACGAGGCCCGCCCCGAAGCTGAGCTTTCGTTGCTTGACATCGTCGATCCCGGACCGGGTCCAAAGTCCCGCCAGGTCCGGCTCCCGGGCGTACAGCTCCTCGATGTTCGGGCCGAGGAAGCGGCCGACCTCGTACCACGCGGGCGACACCGCGCGGCCGATCAGCGGGAGCCCGGCGCGGGTGTAAGCGCGCCAAGCTGCTCGCAGCAGCGGCGAGGCCGGAACCCCGAACTCGACCATTCCGATCGTCGCGGAAGGCTTGACGACGCGGGCGAGCTCGCGCATCGTCGCCGCGCGGTCATCGACGTAGCGGAGCAGGTAGGTGAACGTGAGCGCGTCGAACTCGCCGTCGGCGAACGGGAGCTTCTCGGCCTCGCCTCGAACGAACGTCACGCGGTTTGCCAGCTCGGGGCGTTCGCTCAGGTGCCGGCGGGCGACCGCGAGCATGTCCTCGCTCTGGTCGAGCCCGACGACGTCGCACCCGCGCCCCGCCAGGGCGAACGCGACCAGCCCGGTGCCGGTGGCGACGTCGAGCACACGCTGGCCGGGTAATGGATTTACCGCGTCGACGAGCGTGGCGCGCCAGCGGGGGTCCTGGCCGAAGCTGAGCACCGCGCCCATCCAGTCGTACGCGCGCGGTAGACCGGCGAACAGCTCGAGCGCGTGCCGCTTGCGCGGGGACGGCGAGGTTTGGGCGGGCGCGGCCACCGTCGGCTTAGGTTAGGCGTTCGAGACGGCGGCGCGAAGCAATCGCTCGGCGAGGCGGCTGTGGCGCCTGCCCGTGTCGGGCGTGCGCGCCGCGCGGGCGATGACCTCGCGCGTTCCGACGATTACCGTGGCGAGCCTGGCACGGGTGACGGCCGTGTAGAGCATCTCGCGACGGAGGAAGAACGCGCCGGCAGCGGAGTGCGCCACGATCACCGCCACGGGCAGTTCGATTCCCTGTCCGCGGTGGACCGAGCACGCGTACGCCAGCTGGAGGCGGTCGGCTTGCTCGGGCGGAAGGCGGAAGATCGCGCCCGCGTCGGCACCAAGGATCAGAGCGGCATCGTCGGCGCGCCGGTCCACGGACTCGTCCACGGGATCGTCCTCGCCGAGGTCGCCGCCCCCGGTCTCGTCGAGTAGGCGCAGCAGCGTGCCGTTCATGAGCCCGAGATCGTGCAGGTTGCGCCCGGTCATCATCAGCTTGTCGCCGATCCGCAGGCGCCCGCCGCGGACCGGCCGGCCGTCGGGGTTGAGCCTGTCGCGAAGCGCGGCGTTGAGCGCGTCGATACCGAGGTCGCCGCGATATACGGGCGCGAACACCTGGATGTCTCGGACCGGATCGACGCCGTAATGGGCGGGAAGCCGCTCCGAGACCAGCGAGACGATCTCCTCGAGCGCGGCGCCGGCGCTGCGCCGTTCGATCAGGAACAGATCGCGGCGCATCTGCTCGGCCGCGGCGAAGTTCGGCATCTCGCCGCGCCGGATCGCGTGCGCACCCTGCACGATCATGCTGCCCGCCGCCTGGCGGAAGATGTGGGTGAGGCGGGTGGCCGGCACCGAGCCCGACGCGACGAGCTCGGCGAACGGCTTCCCGGCGCCGACGGGAGCGAGCTGATCCGCGTCGCCGACCAGGACGACGTGCGCCGCCGAGCCGACCGCGCGCAGCAGCATGACGAGCAGCTCGAGGTTCGCCATCGAGGTCTCGTCGACGATCAGCAGGTCGCAGTTCAGCGGATCATGCTCATCGTGCGTCGGTCCCTCGCCCGGAATCCAGCCGAGCGCGGAATGGACCGTGGTCGCGCGCATCCCGCTCGCCTCGTGCATCCGGATCGCCGCGCGGCCCGTCGGAGCGACCAGCAGCACGCGCGCTCCCTGTTCGGCCGCGAGCCCGGCGATCGTCTTGATCGATGCGGTCTTGCCGGTGCCGGGGCCGCCAGTGATGAGCGACAGGCGGTACGCGAACGCATTTCGGACGCCGTTCTGCTGCTCCTCCGTCAGGACCGTGTCGTGGTCGACGACCGGGTCGCCACGCAGGCGGTCCCCGGCCGACCCTTCGACCAGCTCCTGGACGCGCTCGGCCAGCTCCGCTTCGAGCTCGGCGGTCTCGGTCCGGTAGATCCACTGTCCATCGCGGACGAGATCGCCGTCGTCGACGAAGCCGTCGAGGGCCGGCTCGGTCGCCGGCGGTGAGCCGAGCAGCTCGGTCGCGCCCGTCAACAGCAGGTCAGCGGGCATGCACGTGCTCCCGCCGCGCTCGGCCTCGGACAGCACGTGCAGCACGGCCGCGCGCGTGCGGTCGGGACTGTCGAGCGCGACCCCTAGCCGCCGGGCGATCCGGTCGGCGGTGATGAAGCCCACCCCGAATACGCTCGTCAGCTCGTACGGGCGCTCGCTCACGATCCGATGTGCGGAAGGGCCGTACGTCTTCTCGATCGGCGCGACGAGCCGCGCGAGCCCGTTCGGCGCCAGGAGCAGGTGCAGCCGGCGCGTGACCCGCAGCTTCTCCCACGACCGGGTCGCCTCGGCGACCCTGCCGCGCCGGATCCCGGCCGCCGTGAACGCCGCGTGCGGGTCGCGGTCGATCACGTCGAACACGGCGCCCGCCCCGTAGCTCTCGACGAGCGCGGTAGCGCGCTTGACGCCGACGTGCTTGACCCGGATGAGGTAGGCGATCGCCGTGGGAACGTCCGCGTCGGTCGGAGCCAGCGGCATCGCCTCGGTCACCTTGACCTGGGGGCCGTAGCGGCTGTCCTGCACCGATGTCCCGACGACGTGAGCGCGCTCGCCGTCCTCGAGATGGATCAGCGGGCCCACGAGCACGATCGGGGTTCCGTCCTCTTCGGCCGCCTCGACGACCGCCCAGCCGCTGTCGGCGCTGACGAAGCGGGTGCGGCGAACGGTCACGTCGGCCTCGAAGGCGGTCACGCGCCTGACATTAGACCCGGGCAGGGCGGAAGCCGGCGTTTGTTGCGAACACGTGACAAGCGCGGCGGCGATCCGACTCCGCGACCCGGTGCCACAGCGGATAAGGTCCTGACTCTCGGTGCGCACGGGCGTCGCTGAAAGTGAATGGAGAGTCGAACCGTCCACGTGGCCGGCGCTGCGCCTGCCACGGCTCGGCGACGAGCGACTGGCGCGGCTGGCCGCCCGTGGCAACGCGCGGGCGTTCGCCGCCGTGTACGAGCGCTACCACCAGGTGCTCTATCGCTACTGCCGCTCGATCCTCCGCGACGATGCCGATGCGCAGGACGCCCTCCAGTCGACGTTCACGCGCGCGCTTTCGGCGCTGAAGCGCGAACAGCGGAGCGCGCCGTTGCGCCCCTGGCTGTTCCGGATCGCCCACAACGAGGCGATCTCGGTGCTGCGCCGGCGCGGGCGTGGGGAGCAGTCGCTGGCCGACGTTTCGCTACCGCTCGCGGCCTCGGCGGAAGATCAGGCAGGCGAGCGCGCGCGGCTGGCCGTCCTGCTCGGGGACCTGGCGGCGCTGCCCGACCGAGCCCGGAGCGCGCTCGTGATGAGAGAGCTCAGCGGTCTGTCTCACGACGAAATCGCGACTCGCGCTCGAGACGACGCCGGGTGCCGCCAAGCAGGCGATCTTCGAGGCCCGGCGCGGGCTCCAAGAATGCGCCGAGGGACGCGCGATGCCCTGCACTGAGGTCTGCCAGGCGATCTCCGAGGGCGACGGTCGCCTTCTGCGCGGCCGGCGGGTGCGCGCGCACCTCCGCGACTGCGCATCGTGCGCCGCGTTCGCGTCCGCGATCGGCGCTCGCCGAATCCGATCTGCGCGCTCTCGTTCCGGTTCTCCCGGCCGCCGCCTCGGCCGCGGTGTTCGCGCGCACGACGTCGGGCATCGTGGGCGGCGCCGGCGGGAGTGCCGGTGCCGGCCGGTGCGATCGGCGCTGGCGGCAAGACGATCGGGATCGCGTTCACCTCCAAGGGCTTTGCGACCGCGTCGGTGCTCGCGACGGCGGCGGTCAGCGTGGGCGGGGTGGCGGCGGTCGTGCGGCTCGCTCCCGAGTCGGGCCGACTCGGAAAGACAGGCTCCGCTCACCCGGGCCGCGGTCATCACGGACCCCCATCAGGTCCGCTCCACAGCACACGCCGGCGCACGCGGGCGGGCATCATCACGTTCCGGCGCATCGACCGCGGGATCGGTCCCGAGCGGCAGCCACACCGCGGGCGCGGGCCGCCACGTTCGCTTCGCCGCGAGGCATGGCCACGGTCGCGGAGGAGGCGCGGGGCATTCGGCGAGGTTCGGAACGCACAGGCAGTTTGCACACCGGGGCCACGGTCTCGGCGGAGTCGGCTGGCACCGGGGCGAGTCGGAGGGGCACCACGATGCCGGCGCGGTAGCAGACGTCCGCCACACCACGCTCGAGGCGTACGCGGGCGGACGCGGCCACCACGGCGCGGCAGGCCACCACGGCGCGGCAGAGGGACATGCCGTCGGGCGGGGCCAGCACGACGCGCTCGGGAGCGACACGAGCGTTCGGGGACATCACTCGGACCCCTTCTCCGGGTCCGCGCCGCCCGGCAATCATCGCGGCCGCGACAAGTAAGTCCTGACGTTCGGTAGCCCCGCGCGTGGTCGCGGTGACAGCCGAAACAAGCCAGGAGGCACGATGAGGCTCAAAGCCAAAGTAGGAATCGTCACCGCGACCTGCGCGCTCGCGGTCGCGGGCCCAGCGGTCGCGCAAGCATGCAACGGCGGCGGCCAGCAGGGTCAATCGAAGGACCAGCACGCCGGCCAGGCCCGCGGCAACCGCGGAAACCACGACCAGTTCGTCGGGTTCAGGCGCCGTGGCCGCAGCTTCGGACGTTCCGTGTTCGGAGTGCTGGTCAGCTGGAGCGCTAGCCGAGACCGGGACGAACACGTACAGCGGAACGATCACGGTCACGAAGCCGGACTTCAAAGCGCATCACGCGGGCACGGGATCGAGCAGCCAGCCGACCCAGGTGACCTACACGTTCAGCAACGCCAAGGTGTTGTTCGGGCAGGGAGCGAACCCGCCCGCGGCCGGCGATCTGGTCAAGATCATCGGCGCCCGCCTGAACCACTGCAAGTCGAGCACCTCGACGGGCTCCGGAACGACCACGTCGACCAGCCGGGATCGACCACGTCGACCGGGAACGTCCGCGCGATCTTCATCGCGGCGCCGCCGAGCTCGCGGCCCCGTCACTCGCGCAGTCCTAGCTCGACCCGCCCGTCTGCCGGGGGCAGGGTGCGGCTCTCTGCCCCCGGGCGGCGGGTTCAAGCTCGAGGGCGTACACGGAACGTCGCGACCTCGCTGGGGCCGAGCTCGAGTTCGCGACCGTCCTCGGTATCGGGCTCGGACTCGCCCTCGGTCTCGGTCTCGTCGTAGGCGAGCGCGTGTGATCGTGAACTCGCCGGCGATGTCCGCGCGGGCTAGCGAGGCCTTGGGGTTGTAACAGCGGAGGATCAGCCCGTCGCCGTCCTCGGCGCCCTTCAGGCATGAGAACACGATGTCGCCGTCGATCGACAGCGGCGGATCGATATGGACGGGTTGCGGGGTGACGAGGAACCCGCAGCGATAGTCCTGCGATGCGCGCAGCAACTCAGCGTCGTCGAGCCGATCCGCGCCGGGGAGCACGGCGTACTCGAAGCGGTGGCGCCCGAGGCACTGGCCGTCGGGCGTCTGGGTCGGCGGGCCGGCGCAGACCGGGCGGGTGGCGATCTCGCCGCCGCGGCGCGAGATCATGCCGACGCAGCGAAGCAGCGTGAGGCACAGCTCCGACCCCGTGCTGCCGGGACGCGCTTCGTATTCGGGGAGGCCCTTCGTCAGCAGTGCGAGCTCGCCGAGTGCGACCGCGCCGAGCGTGTGCTGCGTCGCGTCGGGCGGTTCGCACCACTCGGTCCTCGGCGGGTCCGGTACGAGCGGACGGTGGACGAGCGCGAACTGTCCCTCGGCGCGAACATCGATCGCCTCCACGACGGGGAACACGGCCCGGAGCCGGTGGTCCTCGGCGTCATTGTCGATCGTGGTGACGAACTCGACGCGTCTGACGCCGTCGATCAGCCGGACGACGGTCGTCACGGTCAGCGCCACCGCTTCGCCGGCGGTGACGCGGACCTCGAGCTCATGGACGAGCGGCCCGTCACGGAGGATGCGCGCCGTGGCGGATTCGCTGCGCCACGGGATCGCGCCCTCGACCGGGCAGAAGTTGTAGAGATCGCCGACGTCGGGCTCATCCTCGAGTCCGTGCAGCCGCTCGAACCGCCGGCGGGTCGTCTTGTCGACCAGCGTGAGAAAGCCATCGGGAGCGGCTTCGATGCGGAAAAGGTCACTCTCGATCGCGGCGCCGTGGTGCGGGTGGACCTCGGCTCCGGTCGCCTTCGCGGTCAGCTCGACCGAGCGGGCGCTGAAGCCGTCGAGCTCGACCGCGGCCGGCTCCATTCCGGGGAGCTCGACGATGCCGCGCCGGCGGTACGGAAGGAGGTTCACGACTCCGGCCGTCACGTCCGTGCCGGCCGCGAACGCGCCAAGCGCCCTCCGTTGCAGCTGCCCGACCGTCCGCTCGAGCAGCTCGTAGCGGACGAGCATGTCGCGGTGGACCTCGTCGCACGAGCACCCGCAGATCGAGTCGTGCGGATGGCACTTGAGCAGCTGGCGCCACGCGAGCCTGAAGTCGGCGGCGGGAAATCGCTCGCCCGTGCACAGGGTGCGGAGGGCTCCGAGCGTCTCGACCTCGAGCAGCCGGCGCTCCGCGCGCTCGTTCGCCCGCTTGAGGTAGAGCCGGGCGGAGTTGACGCCGCGGAGCACGTTCTGCAGCCGGCTGCCGACCAGCTCGCCCGTGTATGCGGGGAGGTTGTCCGGGTCCACGGCCGCCACGTAGTCCGAGAAGCGAGCGATCGTGAAGCTCGTGCCCGGCAGCCGGCGCTCGAGGGCCGAGCGCAGCGCCGGAAGGTCGCGCCGGATCCGGCGGTGGTCCTCGCCGTCGCACAGCAGCACCTCGCGGACGCCGGCGCCTCGCAGGGCCGCTCCGAAGCGCTCGGCGATGTACTCGACCCGCGCCTGCGCGTCAGCATCGGGAATGTTGAAGTTGCTGTACGAAGGCAGCTGCTGAAACGCGCGGACCTCGCTGCCGTCCGGCGAGCGCCACCTGAACACGACCCCGACCTCGTCGATCTGGTCGCCGAGGCCGCGCGAAAAGATGAAGCTGTCGATCCCGAAACCGGCGAGGATCTGGGGCAGCTGGAGCGGATGGCCGAAGCTGTCGGGCATGTAGCCGACGGGCGACGGCTCGGCGCCTAACCGCTCGCACACGGCGCGGCCGATGAGCAGGTTGCGGACCAGCGGCTCGGCCCCCACGAGCAGCTCGTCGGGCAGCACGTAGCTCGGCCCGACCTCGAGTCGTCCGTCTGCGAGGAGCGCCCGGAGGCGGTCCTCGTTGTCGGGCCGAGCGTCAAGGTAGTCCTCGAGCACGATCGCCTGACCGTCGAGCGTGAAGCACGGGAAGCTCGGATCGGACTCGAGCACGTCGATCACCTCGTCGACGACCGACGCGAGCCGGAGCTGGAAGTCCTCGAACGGCACGTACCACTCCCGATCCCAGTGGGTGTGGGGCACGACGAAGAAGCGGGTGAGGCCGGCGAGCGGGGTGTGCGTCGCCTGTTCGGTCGCCACGAGGTGCGAGCCTACCGGCGCTCGGCCAGCCGGACCGCGGCCTCGATTCCGTCGCTCCCGATCAGGTTGCCGAACGTGCCGACGAGCGGCCGGACCGCCGCCAGGCCGATCCTCCCCTGCACGCCGATCGCTTCGACGCGCACCTCGCATTGGAGCGCGGCGCGGCCGGAGGGCGTCTGCTCAATCCAGTTCGCGAACAGGACCTTCGCGGTTCCCCCGGTCGACCACTCGAGGAACTCCTCGGGGTCGGTCAGTCGGGGGTAGTCCCGTCGGAGCGTCCAGATCCGCCCGACCAGCCCCGAGACGAGCTCGCGCTGGTCGTCCTCTGCCAGCACGAGGAACGGGGGCGCGCGGAACATCTCATCGAACGAAAGGTCGGCCTCGAGCCCCGGGATGCGCCACCGTACGAGGCGGCCGAGCCTCCGGGCATCGGCGAGGCGAACGCTGCGTGCCGCGTCCCACAGACCCTCGGGCGACGCGTCGCTCTCGCGGCGGTACGCGACGCGCAGCGACGGCTTGGGCAGCCAGTGGTCCAGATCGGGCATGCGGCGCGTCAACACGTTACGTGCGATGACGCCGTGGGGGCGCGGTCCGTTCCCGAGGGCGGTTGGGAAGAAACTGGGTCTATAGGGGGGAAACTTCCCAAGCAGCCCGCTCGACGGGGGTCCCGGTGGCCGGCGACCACTAGAAAAATCATCAAACGTGATCCGACATCTCATAGCTCCGCACGTTCCGCAGGCCGCAGCCGCGCTCCACGTGCCGCGGACGCTGCCAGGAGCATCCGGGGTGGCGATCACGTTCGATGACGGTCCCCACCCCGAGGGCACGCCGGCGGTGCTGGAGGTGCTGGGGGAAGCGGGCATCAAAGCCACGTTCTTCCTCGTCGGCGAGCAGGTCGAGCGGCGGCCGGCGCTCGTGGCCGAGATCGCCGGCCAGGGCCACGTGGTCGCCCTGCACGGCTACCGGCATCGTCCCCAGCCCGTGATGTCCAAGAAAGCGGTGCAGCGAGACGTAGAGCGGGGTACGGCGATCGTCGAGGGCGCCGCGGGCGCGCCGCTGGCCTGGCACCGCCCGCCGTACGGCCTCTACAGCGCGGCGGGGCTGGACGCTGTCCGCGTACACGGCCTGCGGCCGCTGCTCTGGTCACGCTGGGGCAAGGATTGGCGTCGCTTCACGACGCCGGCGAGGATCGCTCGGCGCGCCACCGCCAACCTGCACGCCGGCGACGTGATCCTCCTGCACGATGCGGACTTCTACTCGTCTCGCGGCTCTCACGAGCGCACCGTGGAGGCGCTCGCGATCATCGTGAGAGAACTCAAACGTCAGAAAATCGGTACCGTCCTGCCTGTCTGACAGGCTTGCCCGCGCGTTCCAGGACCTGAGAGGATGGCGAGCTGAGCGAAGGGATTTGCCGCTTCGGCCGGCGGAGCAGCGAGGCAGATCCAGCGCTTGAGCGCGCTATACGACGATGACCACCGTTCCCTCGCAAGACAGCGTTCCCGAGTTCATGCGGTTCGCGATCGGCTTCGATCCGCGCGATCGCGACCGCTTCCATGCGCTGATCGACGACGGTGCTCGACTCGGGCCAGTGGACCGAGGGGGACATGGTCGCGCGCCTCGAGGCTGCCTGGGAGCTCTACAACGGGCTCGGGTCGGTGGCGATGTCGAGCTGGGCGGGTGGCGCGCTGGCGGCGCTGCATTTTGCCGGCGTCAAGGGGGAGACCGTGCTGTGTCCCTCGAATACGTTCATGGCGACACCGCTCGCGGCGCTCGGTGCCGGCGCGAGCGTCGAGTTCGTCGACTGCAATCGCGAGGACCTCTGCATGTCGTTCAGGGACTTCGAGGCCAAGGCGGAGAAGCACAAGCCGCGCGCGGCCTTCCTCGTGCACATCGGCGGCCACCTCGCGTTCGAGGTCGAGGAGATCGCCCACTATTGCTCAGAAAACGGCATCTTCCTGATCGAGGACTGCGCCCACGCCCACGGCGCCGAATGGAACGGCCGCAAGCCGGGCACCTACGGGGACGCCGGCGTCTACTCGCTGTACGCGACGAAGACGATCACGACCGGCGA
This sequence comes from uncultured Solirubrobacterales bacterium, assembly GCA_963849675.1. Classification (GTDB taxonomy): domain Bacteria; phylum Actinomycetota; class Thermoleophilia; order Solirubrobacterales; family Solirubrobacteraceae; genus Palsa-465. Next base: position 158,699 of record CAWKIW010000005.1, read on the forward strand.
GGGTGGCGTGCTCGTCTCGAATCGGCCCGAGGTTCTCGACCACGGACGCGCCTTCCGCAACTACGGCAAGCCGAGCTACGAGGTCCAGGGCCTCAATTTCCGGATGAACGAGTTCACCGCCGCGCTCGGGCTCACCGAAATCGAGCGATTGCCCGAGATCGTTGCGTGGAAGAACGAGATCGCCAAGAAACGTCTCGACCCGGTCAATCCAAGCCGGCTCGAGCTCCCGGGGGGAATGGTTTCCGGCCTTTACAAGTACATCGTGTTCGAGTGGCTCGAGCGCTCGACCGGTCGCGTGTACGACGAGCCCTGCCACCGGATCATGGGCCATCACGTGAGACTCCCAAATACCGACTGGGTGGCGCGCAACCATTCCTGCGTTCCGCTGTATTACCAGCCGGAGAGCGAATGAGAGTCCTGGTCACAGGCGGCTCGGGATTCATCGGCTCGCACGTGGTCGACAAGCTCCGCGCGCAGGGCCACGAGCCGGTCATCTACGACCTGCGCCCCTCGCCCTGGCACGGGGTGGGCGGGACCGAATCAGTGGACACCGTGCTCGGGTCGATCACCGATCGCGAGGCGCTCGAGCGGGCCTTGCATTCGTGCGACGCCGTGGCTCACTTAGCCGCGGTCGCGGATGTAAACGACGTCCACGCGGAGCCCGAGGACGCCGAGCGCGTCAACGCCCGCGGGACCGTGGCTGTTTTGGAGGCGGCCCGTCGCGCCGGGGTCAAGCGGATCGTGTATGCGTCGACGATCTGGGTCTACTCGGATTGCGAGCAGGACGTAGTCGACGAGGAGACGCTGCTGCCGCCGCCTTCGCATCTGTACACGAGCACGAAGCTCGCGGGAGAGCTCTACTGCAAGGCCTACCAGGAGCTGTACGGAATCGATTACACGATCCTGCGGTTCGGAATCCCATACGGTCCTCGCGCGCGCGAGGCCGCGGTGATCCCGGCGTTCGTGAACAAGGCGCTCAAGGGCGAGCCGCTGACGCTTGCCGGCGACGGCGGCCAGTCGCGCCGGTTCGTGTACGTCGAGGACCTCGCCGAGGGCGTCGCGCTCGGCCTCTCGGACGTCGCCAAGAACCGGGTCTACAACCTCGCCAGCGACGAGAACGTGACGATCAAGCAGATCGCGGTGCGCGTGCAGGAGCTGCTCGGCGACGTCGAGATCGTGCACACGCCGGCGCGGCCGGGTGACTTCAACGGCAAGGTCGTGCTGTCGGACCGAGCTTCGGATGAGCTCGGGTGGACCGCGCGGACGCCGTTCTCCGAGGGCGTCCGGCGCTACGTCGAGTGGCGCCAGGAGCAGGCCGCGCGCGCCGCCGAGCGCGAGGCAGCCGCGGTGATCCCGGCGGGCGAGCCGGACTTCGAGTCTGCACCGCGCAGGGTGCTGATCATCTCGGCCGACATCGGCGAGGGCCATGACCTACCGGCCCGCGCGGTGGCGCGCGAGTTCCACGACGAGGACCCCGACGCGCTCGTGGCGATCGTGAACGGCCTGCCGGCGATGGGCTGGTTCCTGACCTATCTGCTGCGCGAGAACTCGGCCTTCATGTTCCGCTGGGTGCCTTGGTGGTTCGACTTCCAGTACCGGCTGTTCATGAGCTTCGCGCCGACCCGTTGGTTGGCGCTGAGACTGCTCACTGCGCTCGGTCGTCGAGGCCTGATGCGTCTGATCCGCTCGCACAACCCCGACGTGATCGTGTCGACGTATCCGGGGGTGACGGCGGTTCTGGGCGAGCTCCGAAGAACCGGGCGCTTGAAGGTGCCGGTCTACTCCTCGATCACGGACCTCGCCGGCATGCAGTTCTGGTCCCACCGCGGGGTCGACCTGCACTTCGTCACCCACCCGGAGACGATCGAGGAGGTCGAGAGCATCGCCGGCCCGGGCAGCGTCCGGTGGGCCAAGCCGCCGACCTCGCCGTCGTTCCTGGCCGCCCGGTCGCGCGACGACGCGCGGCGCGCGCTCGGCCTGCCCACCGACGACACAAAGGTGATCGCCGTCTCCGGCGGCGGCTGGGGCGTGGGCGATCTGCTCGGTGCGACTCGCGCCGCCTTGCAGGTACCGGACGCGCTCGTGCTGTGCCTGTGCGGACGCAATGACAAGCTCCGCGCGCGGGTGTCGCGCGAGCTGGGCGGCGAGCCGCGGCTCCGCGTGATGGGCTTCACCGACCGGATGGGCGACGTGCTGGCCGCGAGCGATGCGCTCGTGCACTCGAGCGCCGGCCTGACGGTGCTCGAGGCGATCATCCGCGGCTGCCCGGTGATCTCGTACGGGTTCGGTTACGGCCACGTCCGCGTCTCGAACGAGGCTTTGGTGCGCTTCGGTCTGGCCCAGGTGGCGGGGCACGTCTCGGACATCGGGCCTGCGCTCGACCGAGCGCTGGAGCATCGCCCGGAGCCGAACGGCTCGTTCGCGCGCCGGCCGTCGACTGCGTCGCTGATCCTCTCCAACGAGCGGCGGGTCGTGCCGCTGCCGGCGTGGCGCGTGCGGACCGCCCGGTGGGCGCTGACGGGTGCGGCGGCAATCGCGATCGCCAGCTGGACGCTCACGACCGGCGCCTCGTACAGCCTCGTCTCGCACTTCGTGCACATGCGCCCGGTGACCGCCGTCGCGACGACCCGCCCGGAGGTCGGCGTGCTCGTCGACGCGCCGGCGAGCGAGATCCCGACGATCGCGAACTACCTGTCCGAGCACGGAATCCGCGCCTCGTTCACGATGAGTCAGGCGGCTGATCCGCAGGAGCCGATCGTCGTCGCCTACGGAGATCAGGCGGTACCGCGGCTTCCGAATGGCGGCCTCGTCCGGTGGCTCGGGGCTCGCGACCAGCTCCACGATCTGATGGCACAGCTCGGCTACGGCCACCACTTCCTGTACGCGTCGAGTGGCCCCAGCGTCGGGCAGTGGTGGATGGCCCACGGGGCCGGCGGCCGGCTCGTGGCCGGGGCGGTCCGGCTTCAGGACCGCGACGACAGCGTGGGGAACCTGCGCGCGGGCGAGGTTGTCGAGCTCGAGTGCACGAGCACGAAGGAGATCGGGATGCTCGTCGGGAAGCTCGACCGCGGGCTGGTGACGTTCCACCTCCGGGCCGTGCCGGTCGGTCAGCTCATCCGAGACGCCGGCTCGTCGGTCTAGGACTTCGCGGGCGCGGCGCGCCGAACGCCACGCCCGGTCCGTCCTTCCGGTTAGGCGAACGCGATCCCGGTGGGATCGTCGCCGAGCCCGATATCGGTCGAGTCGACCACGGTGTTGCTCGAGGTGCTGATCACGACGAGCGAGCTCGACGTGTTGCAGGCAACCCAGATGTTCTTACCGTCGGGGCTGAGCTCGATCGCGGTCGGCTGATGGTTGAGTTGGGTGAACGTCGTCCCCTTGGTCGTGCCGCCTGTGTCGGTCGTGGTGCCCGAGCCAAGCGGGATCGTGCTCTTGACCCTCTGTGACGCGGTGTCGATCACCGACACGGTGTCGTCGTTCGCGTTGGTGACGTATGCGGTCGAGCCGTCCGCGCTGAATGCCGTGTTCCACGGCGTCCGGCCGACCCGGATCTGGCCCACCGCGCGCAGGTTCGAAACCTTCAGCACGACGACCTGGTCCGCGCTCGGAGTCGGTCACCCACGCATGGCTGCCGTCGGGCGTGAAGGTCACGCCATGCGGTTGGTGCAAACGCTCGGGCACCTTCCTCACCGTGCCGTTCGATGTGGTGATGGCGTATACGCCGTCGGCGCAGGTCACGAACGCGAGCGACCCGTCGGGTGAGACATCGACCGCCTGGGGCGCCTCGCCGACGTCGATCGTGCCGGTGACGGTCTGACTCGCGACGTCGATCACTGACACTACGTACGAGCCGCCGGGACCGGTGTTCGGTCCCGTGTTCGCCACGTAAGCGGTCTTGCCGTCGGGCGTGATCGCGATGCCGTGTGGATAGATCCCGACCACGACCGTGCCGGTGATCTTGTTCGAGGAGGTGGTGATCACCGAGACCGTGTTCGTCCCCGACTCGGTCACCCACACCTCGCTCCCGTCCGGCGTCGCGGCGACGCCGTACGGGTTGGTCGTGCCGCCGCTGATCGCGGAGACCAACTGGAACGTCGAGGCGTCGACCATCGCGACGTTACCGCCGACGATTCCGGGAACGTAGGCCACCGCGGCGCTCGTGTTGACCGCGTGACCCTCGACCGCCGCGATCCTCGCCAGGTACACCTTGTCGCTGTTTCCAGCCGCGAAGTCGGCGGCGTGGGTCGTCCGGTTCTCCTCGTACCGGCTCTTGGTGCCCATCAGCGCCTTGCGGATCCGCTCCTCGTGCCGGCGTCGCGGCTGCGGCGTCCACGGGAGCCGGGGGCGCCGCTTCTCCTGGACGGGCGGCGTCTGGTTGGTGGTCGGGACGGTCGGCGCCGGCAGCGTCGCGACCTCCTGCTCGGCCTCCCAGAATTCGCCGATCGTGCTCGGCAGCGTCCGCGGGAAGGTCGTGGCCTTGCCGTTGGAGAAGCCAAGCGCCGAGGTGAGGTCGCCGAACGTCTGCCGGCGCCACGCGGTGATGTTCGTCTCGGTCACTCCGGTCAGCCGCTCGAGGAACTGGAGCACCGAGGTGTGGTCGAACTGCTCCGTGGCGACGAAGCCCCCGACGCTCCAGGGCGAGATCAGGAACGCGGGCACGCGGATGCCTCCGCCGATCGGCCAGTTCGGGCTTGTGCCGACCTGGACGAACTCACCTGGGGTCCCGGCTGGCGGCAGCGGTGGCGCGACGTGATCGAACAGTCCATCGTTTTCGTCGTAGTTGACGATGAACACTGTCTTGGACCACAGGTCGCGGTTCTCGGCCACCGCATTCAACTTCGACGCCAGGTAGTTCGCGCCCGACGCTGGGAGATACGCCGGATGCTCGCTCTGGCCCGAGGTCGGAACGATCCACGAAACGGTCGGAAGCCGGTCGTGCTTGGCGTCCCACTCGAAGCGGTCGGGCGGGTAGATCGTCAGGGCGCCCTCGTACAGCGGCGAACCGGGCTTCGCGGCCTGGTAGGCGGCGAAGAACTCCAGCATGTTCGTGCCGTAGTCGTCCTCCTCCTGATAGATGCGCCAGCTGATGCCGGCTTCGGTCAGGCGTTCCGGATAGGTCGTCCACGTATACGGCTTGCCGGTGACCGGGCTGGGCACCACGTTGCTCGTGATGGGGCCGCCGCCGGTGCCGTCCGGGTCGATCGTACCCGTCCAGAGGTACATCCGGTTGGGCCACGTCGGTCCGAGCAGCGAGCAGTGATAGGCGTCGCACAGAGTGAACGTCTCCGCGAGCGCGAAGTGGAACGGGATGTCCTGGCGCTCGTAGTAGCTCATCGTGTAGAGCCCGTGGCTGGGCCCGTCGGCGGCGAGGTGAGCGGGGAGCCACATGTCGTTGCCGGCGGTGGTCGGGTTGCCGACCGTGATGTCGATCGCCTGATGCTGGACGGTCCATGCGTGCGACGTCGAGGGGATCGCCTGCGCGCTGGTCGTGTGCGTGTCGAGGTGCCAGGGCAGGAGATAGTCGTCTGGCGGGTTCGGGTCCTGCGGGTCGTACTGGTAGAAGACCGGCTTGCCGTTCGTGGGCAGGCTGTTCTGCTGGATCTGGACGTTCGGGTCGCCGAAGCCGCGCACGCCCCCGAGCGTGCCGAAGTAGTGGTCGAACGACCGGTTCTCCTGCATGTGTATGACCACGTGCTTGACGTCTCTCAGCGAGCCGCGTCGTGGTCCCTCGGCCGCCGCTCGGGCCAGAGCCGGCGGTAGCAGTGAGGAGGCGAGCACGCCTCCGGCACCGACGGCGGCGGAGCTCAACAGACGACGGCGGGTAATCTCGGGCATGCGAAAGCCCCCTTCTGGATGGACGTGGAGACGTGGGTTCGTGTACCCACGCGCGCGCGATGCGATGCGCCGGATTCACTGGCAGACGGCCGCCGGATCCTAAGTTGGCCCCCCGGGCGGTGTGTTACCGCGATGCGACGCTGGTGTTACCGGCGTGTGTCTAAATTCAAATCCGCGCGGCGCTACCAGTGCACGCCGCGGGTGGCCCGTACGAACGCCCGCTCCTCGGGCGTCGGTACGTGGTCGGGTTCCTTCTTGTCACCCTCGGGGATCAGGTGATAGGCGCGGTTGACGATCAGGTCCTGGGCGCCGGGCGCGACCGCGTAGGTGAGCTGGCCGATCGTGCCGAGCGTGGTCGCGATCCGCTTGGGGCGCTTGCGGATCGCCTCGGCGATGATGTGGCCCGCCTCCTCGGGACTGAGGGTGGGGAACCGATCGTAGATCTTGGTCGGGGCGATCATCGGGGTGCGCACCAGCGGCATGTAGACCGTGGTGATGTGGACGCCGTCGTTGATTATCTCTGGCCCGATCGATCGCGAGAACGCGTCCAACGCCGCCTTTGACGCGACATACGCGCTGAAGCGGGGGGTGTTCATCTGCAGCCCGATCGTCGAGATGTTGATGATGTGACCCGACCCGCGCTCGCGCATCGTCGGCAGCAGGTCCAGGATCAGCTTGACCGCCGCGAAGTAGTTGAGCTGCATCGTCCGCTGGTAGTCGTGGAAGCGCTCGTAGGCGCGGTCGACCGAGCGGCGGATCGACTTGCCCGCGTTGTTGACGAGGATGTCCACCGCCTCGTGCTGCTCGAGCACCTCGGCGCACATCCGGTCGATGTCGTCGGTGTCGGAGAGATCGCAGGTGTGCACGTAGGCGACGCCGCCGAGCTCATCGATCTCGTCCGCGACCTCTTGGAGCTGGTCGTGTCGGCGCGCGACGAGCAGCATCGTCCCGCCGGCCTCTCCGATCTCGAGCGCCGCCGCTTTGCCGATCCCCGACGACGCGCCCGTGATCATCACCGTGCGCCCGCTGACCGCGTCCTCGAGCGAGCGGGCGAGCACGTCGCCCGCTCCCGGGATGCGCTGACCGAACGCGCGCAGCGTACGGAGCCCTTCGGCGGCGAGGTCGAGCGGATTGGGGGGAGCCATCTGCGACGTGACCGTACCATCGCTCGGTGTGGCGCTGCGCCAACTGTGGCGCGGCTCCTTGGACGTCAGCCGAGCGTGGCGCGCACCTGCCGGGCCATGTTCGCCTCGCCGGCCTGGTTTGGGTGCAGCGGAAACGCGGCTGAGGTCGGAACGATTCCGTTGACCCACGCGACGCCGGGTGCCTTGCACGCGTCGTGCCCGATGCTCGAATCCCAGGTGTCGACGAAGGTCGCGCCGTTTGCCACGGCGACGTTCCCCTCTACCAGGTTGAGGCCCTGTTCGAGCGAGTTGAAGTACTTAATGTCGCCGGCGGAGATCGGGACGAGCGGCCAGCAGCTCGTGCCGTTGGTGGGCAGGCCGTCGGGATAGCCGACGATCAGGATCTTGGCGTTCGGGGCCTTGCTGTGGATCCCCTGGATGACGCTCGCCAGCTTGGGACCGGTGGCGTTGACCGCCGCGACGTTCGGGTCGCTTCCGCTCGCGTCGTAGTGGTTTTTGCATGCGGTCCCGGTTGGATGGGTGGCGTCGAGCTCGGCGCACTCCTCGGCCACGCCGATCAGGCCGGCGTCGTTGCCGCCGATACCGACGGTCACGAGTGCGTCGTTCGCATTCAGTGCGTTGAACTGCGGTGGGTTGGTCTGAACGCCGTAGAGGTTCTGCGACTGCGTCATGTCAGCGGTCGTGGCGCTCGAGCAACTCGCGTCGGTGAAACTCGAGGGGGCGATGGCGCGGGCGACATCCGACGGGTAGTTGTTCGTCGAGCGCCCGCACAGGATCGGGTTCCCGGTCGGAGAGGGGACGAGCGGAGCGGCGGTGTAGGAATCGCCCAGCGAGACGTACGGTCCGGTGGCGGCAGACGCCGGCGCGGCGGTGGCGAGTCCCGCCGTGACAAGTCCGGCGGTCGCGAGTCCGGTCGTGGCGAGCAGCGTCGTGGTGGCGAGCAACGCAACGCTCCTGCCGGGTGCGCGAATCGACATCGAGTCCTCCCTCTTGGTCGCCGGCCCTGGTCCTGCCCTTTTCGAGGCGCCGGCAGCCTATCCAACCCGACATCCATCCGAGCCACATGCGAACATGCGTTCGACCATGATCGCCTGCGTCCTCCTGCCCCGTTTCGAGCTGACCGTCGCTTCCGAGGGCCGAACGGAGCTGTTGCAGGCGCCCACGGCGATCGCGCCGGAGCAGGGTCCCGCCCACCCCGGAACGCAACAGATCGGCGAGGTCTCGCTGTCGGCCGAGGCGTTCGGCGTCCATCCCGGGATGCGCCTGGGGGAGGCGCTGGCGCGCTGTCCCCGCCTCACGCTCATCGCTCCCGATCCCGCCGGTGTCGCGGACTCCTGGGAGCGGCTGCTCGTGCGCCTGGAATCGATGGGGGCGGCCGTCGAGCCCGAGCGACCCGGGCTCGTCTGCTTCGACGTACGCGGGCTGTTGCGATTGCACGGCGGCCTCGAGGGCGTGCTTGCCGCGGCACGCCGGAGCCTGCGCACGCCGGCGCGCTATGGGGTCGCGCCGTCGCGGTTCGCCGCGGTGGCGGCGGCGACCCGCGCCCGGGTCCGCCGGCCAGTGCTCGTCTCCGGCGGGCGCAAGCAAGCGGGTGCTTTCCTCGCGCCGCTCCCGGTTACGCTGCTGCGCGCCCGGCCGGCGCTGGCCGACCTGCCCGAGGCGCTCGAACGTCTCGGGATCGGCACGCTCGGCGAACTGGCGGCGCTGACGCCAGCGGCGCTGGCCGACCGGTTCGGCACCGCCGGGCTTCATGCCCACGAGCTGGCGAACGGCGGCGACGGCGCGCTGCGGCCGCGGCCGGCGAGCGAGTTCCTGCGCGAGGCGCTCGAGCTGCCGGAAGCCGCATCGGGCATCCAGCTGGAGCGCGCGCTCGGGCTCCTGATCGATCGCCTGCTGGCGCGGCGGGAACGGCGCGGCCGGACGCTGCGGGCGGTCGTGCTGTCCGCGGTGCTCGTGGAGCAGGGCGGGACCTGGCGCGAGCAAGTCGTGTTCCGCGAGGCGCTGGCCGACCCGGCGAGGATGCGGCTCGCGCTCGCCCCGCGGTTGGCGCTGATGCCGGCGCCGGCGCAGGAGCTGCGCCTGGCGGTGGAGCGGTTCGGGCCACACGCCAGCGATCAGCGGGGGTTATTGGATGATCCGGTGGCGGCCCGCAGGGCGCGTCTGCGCGAGGCCATCCGCCAGACACGAGCGGCCGCCGGTCCCGACGCCGCCCTGCGCGTGCTCGAGGTCGACCCGCAATCGCGGTTTCCCGAGCGACGCGCGGTGCTGACGCCGTTCGAGGGCTAGGTCATGCGACGGCACGAACCCAGAGTCATTACACACCTATCGTGTATGGATTACACAGATCTTGTGATTAGCTGTTACGTGAGAGCGTTTTCCGGCGCTCGTCAGTCAACCGAGCGGATCCAGGTCCCGCAGGTAGGCCTGGAACAGGGGGTCGACGATCCGCCAGTCGGCCCTCGCGACGTGCTCGACGATGCCCGCGCGCAGCAGCAGCTTGAGCACGCGGTCCCGAATCGCCGGGGCAAGTCGCCTCGGAACGGGCTCGCCTCTCGCCAGGGCGCGGGCGACTTGGAGCGCGTTCTTGTGAAGCCTCCTGATGTGCTCGACGGTCTGCTCCATCGTCGGAAGGTCGCTGTCGAGCGCGGCGTCGTAGCCCAGCTGGACCAGATCGAGATCGATGTCGCGGCGATCGAGCTGGACGGAGACGAGATGCGTCTGCTGGGCGATCCGCATCGTCGCGCGCGGATGCTGCGCTCCCAGCTCCACGATCCGCGTGAGCGCCGGCGGGTCGATCGTGCAGTCGTCCGCCGAGAAGCGCTCGAGCAGTCCTTGGGCCCAGTCCTCGGCGGCGATCGGATGAAGTCTGTGAAAGCTCCCGAAGCCGCTGAACGCCCGGTTCCCGGGGGCGAACAGATCGCGCATGACGTGCTCGATGCTGCCGGCGAACAGAAAGCTGACGCTGGGGCTGCGCTGGAACGCGGCGCGCATCCGCTTGGTGACCAGATCGGGATCGCCGTAGGGGCGGCGCTCGCTCGCGAGCTCCTGGAACTCGTCGAAGAACAAAACCAATCTCCGTCCGTCCGCCTGGGCGGCTCGCTCGGGGAGGTCGAGCGCCAGGTCGAGGGCCCGGACCGGATCCTGGGCGGCCCATCCCGGCGTGATTGCGAGCTCGACGCCGTCGCCGAGCTCGCCCTTGAGCTTCAGCACGGCGGCCGCCTGGGTCGCGTTCAGGGCGGCGCGCCCGAGTTCCCGCGCCCGGCGGACGATGCGCCGGATCGGGGAGCGGTTGGCGATTACCGCCACCGCGAGCGCCTCCGCCATCTCGGCCGCGTCGGAGATCCTGAACAGGTCCAGCCGAGCCGTGTAGCAGCCGCTGCGCTCGACTCGGCCGAGCGCTGCGTCGCACACGCTCGTCTTGCCGGTCCGTCGGGGTCCGGCGAGGATCAGGTTCGTCCCGTTCTCGAGCGCGGTCGCGACCTCCCGGACGTCGTCGCTGCGGCCGATCAGCTGGCTCGCGGGAATCGGAACGTCGGTGGGGAACAGGTCGCCGCTGGCTTGGCGCATGCCTGGATCATATCAATCTTACACAGTTTCTGTGTAATTATTACACAACTGCCATGAGTGGCCCGCGCCGGCTATCCGTTCCCCGCCGGGTCGCGGTCGATGCCGGCGAGGACGGCTGCCCGGTGGAGGTCGACGGCCGGACCGTCGACTCCGTGCGCGAGGCGTGGCTCGTGGAAGACCGCTGGTGGACGGACCGACCCCTTCGCCGGCGCTACTGGGAGGTCGTCACGACGTGCGGCCGTGACGACATCGTGTTCTGTGACCTCGAGAGCGGGAGGTGGTGGAGGCAGCGCTGAGCCGTCCTAAACTCACGTCCTCTATGGCGGACCTGCCTGAGACGCTCGATCCCGGACCTGTTGCCGTCGGCACCTGGAGCGGCGGGCGCTTCATGCACTTCGGCGAACCGCTCGACGACGACCGGTTCACGGCGCTGATCACGCCCGACGACTCGATCCGGACCGTGATGACCGCCGACGTCTACGGCGCCGGCGAGGCCGACCGGATGCTCGGGCGCGCGATCGAGGGCCGCCGGCGCGGCGAGATGTGCGTCGTCGGGGCCGTCGGCCATGACTTCTACATGGGCGAGCGCGACGGCCCCAAGGGATTCCCGCGCTTCACCGACCCGCGCCTGCGGGACGCGTCGGAGTACGCCGGCTACCTGCGTATGGCGACCGAGCGCAGCCTCGAGCGGTGCGGAATCGACAGCTTCGATCTACTGCTCCTGCACAACCCTGACCGGACCGGTTACACGAGCGAGGCGGTGTGGCAAGGAATGGCTTCGCTGCGGGAGGCTGGGCTGACACGCCTGATCGGGGTCGCGCCCGGTCCCGCCAACGGCTTCACGCTCGACCTGATCGACTGCCTGGAGCGGTTCGGCGCTCTGCTCGACTGGGCGATGATCATCCTCAACCCGCTTGAGCCGTGGCCAGGGGAGCTGTGCCTCGATGCCGCGGCGTCCGCGCAGGTCAAGGTGATCACGCGTGTGGTCGACTACGGCGGCCTGTTCTACGACGACCTGGTGCCGGGGCAGGAGCTGGCGCGCCAGGACCACCGGAGCTTCCGCCCGGCCGGCTGGATCGAGCAGGGTCGCGAGCGACTCGAGCCGATGCGGCCGGTGGCCGAGCGCGCGGGGCTGACGATGATCCAGCTCGCCTGCCAGTGGAACCTGGCCCACGCGCCGGTGGCGTGCGTTGTGCCGACGCTGATCCAGGAGGTGGGCGCGGGCGCCCGCCCGGTCGAGAGCAAGCGCGCCGAGCTCGCGGCGCTCCCGGCCGACCTACGGCTCACTCCCGACGACGTCGACGCCATCCGGTCGATCGGCGACAACACCGGCTCGATGGCGCTCAAGGGCGCGAGCCCCGAGCATTCCGGCGAGGAGCGGCCCGACCGCTGGGACCTCGACGATCACCTCAGCGAGGTCGCGGAGCGGTGGGGAATCGCTCCCGAGCGCCAGCTCGTCAAGGTGCCGGCGGCGCTCTAGCTCACCGCGGCTACTCGGCGGTCTGACGCTCGCCGGTCTCCTGTTCGGCCTGGACCCACTCGCAGCCAACCGAGAGATCCTGGACGCCCATCGCCGCGGCGACGTTCAGCCACATGCCGTAGCGGAAGAACTCATCGATCCGCTCGGGTTCGGCGTCCGGCGCCAGACCCTCGACGTGAACGACGAGTCGTGCGTAGCAGGCGCGGACGTGCTCGCGGATCACCTCGTCGTCGCACGCCGCGTAAGCCTGGTGCTGGAGCATCAGATACGCGCGGTCCGATGCCAGCAGCTCGACGTACGCGTTGCCCATCGCCTTGAACACATCCATCTCCGGCGGGGCGGTGGCGGGATCGAACTCCGCTGCCGCCGTGCCGAACAGCTCGGCCACCCGGTCGAAGCACCGCTCGACCGCGGCGATGAACAGCTCGCGCTTGCTGCCGAACAGGCTGAACACGTACGGCTGAGCGACCCCTACCTGGCGAGCGATCCGATCGACCGGGGTGCCGTGGAGGCCGCCGTGCGCGAACTCGTGCACGGCGGCCTGGATGAGCGCGTCCCGGCGCTCGGCGGCCGGGACGCGCTGACGGGTTGACTTCTGTTCGGTTGCCGATGTCGTGGCCATGGTGTGGTTCTCGATCCTAGGGCACGATCAGACGGTCTGGCCGGCGAGCTCGCCGCGGTACGCCTGCCCGCTGGTGATCGCCGCCTCTTCGGCCGCGTGCGCCGAGGCCGAGGCGCGAGTGCTGAACGGGAACACGGCCGCGATCAGGGCGCCGGCGGCCAGGACCGCCGCACCCACCCACAGCGCCGGGGTCAGCCCGGCGACGTAGCTGACGGGCGACGCGTAGCTGCCGTGGCTCGTGAACACGGTCGCGAGGACCGCGATGCCGAGCACGCCACCGAGCTCGCGGATCGCGTTGGTGGCGCCCGATGCCTGCCCGGTCTCCGAGGTCCGCACTGATGCCAGCACGGCGTTGGCCGAGGGCGCGAACACAAGCGCCATTCCGCTTCCGGCCAGCGCGAACGGGATCACCAGGCTCGCGTAGCTGGTGTCGACGCTCGCCACGCTCGCCATCCAGCCGAGCGCAATCGCCTGGAGTCCGAGCCCGGCGATCATGAACAGACGGCTGCCGTACCGCTCGGACAGGAACCCCGCCACCGGCGCCACGACCATGACTGCGCCGGTCCAGACCAGCAGCTTCACGCCCGCCTGAAGCGGCGTGTTGTGCAGGACGTTCTGGAGGAACTGGCTGAGGAAGAAGATCGAGCCGAACATCCCGAAGTACATCGCCAGCGACACCGAGTTCGTAACCGCGAACCCACGGTTGGCGAAGAACTTCATCGGCAGCATCGGCTCGTCGGTCCGCAGCTCCTGCGCGATGAACGCGAGCATGAGCGCGACGCCGGCGGCCAGCGAGATCACGACCTCGGTGCTACCCCAGCCCAGGGACTGAGAGCGGACCAGGCCGAACACGAGCCCGAACAGCCCGGTCGAGGCGAGCGCGAGCCCGGGGAGATCGAGGTGCTTGACCGACCCGCGGCTCTCGGTCAGACGGGCGCCGGCGAGCGGGATCAGAGCCAGACCGATCGGCACGTTGACCCAGAAGATCAGGTGCCACGAGGCGGCCTGAGTGAGCGCGCCACCGACGAGCGGCCCCGCCGCCACGCCGATGCCGCTGATCGCGGACCACACGCCCAGCGCGAGACCGCGCTGCTCGGGCGGGAAGGCCTCCGCCAGCAGGGTCAGGGTCAGTGGGGTGACGATCGCCGCGCCGACGCCCTGGAGGGCCCGGGCTGCGATCAGGAAGTCGATCGAGGGGGACAGCGCCGCAGCCGCGGATCCCGCGGTGAACACGGCGATCCCGAGCATGAACATGCGCTTGCGACCGAACCGATCGCCCAGCGCCGCCCCGGTCAGCAGCAGCACCGCGTACGCCAGGACGTACGCGTTGACCGTCCACTCGAGAGTCTGGATCGAGGCCCCCAGGTCGCGGTGGATGCTCGGCAGCGCGACGTTGACAACGAGGTTGTCGAGCACCGTCATGAACAGCCCGAGGGAGACGATCACGAGGGTCCAGATCCGGCGGGTTTGGCTTGTTATCTGCTCCATGTGGCCTCCTCCAGACTTCTTAGTGAGTGCTAACTAGCCGGAAGATTAGCAGCCACTAATAAGTTGTCAAGGGCTAGCCGGCGAATTCGTGGGAGACCCGGGGGTCGGGGGCCCACGGAACGCTCGGCGGCCGGGCCACAGATCCGGGAGAGTCGGCCGACGCAGACCCGCGGAGCTCGGGCCCCGGCCGCCACCGGTCCGGATTCCGACCCGCCGATGCGCCGCTTTATGCTGGCCCAACGCCTAGGCGGGTACCCCTTGGTTGGTGAGCAGGAAACTAACCGAACGCGAACCGCTTCGCGGGAGGATCGAATTGAGCCGTCTCGGGCGGCTCACGCCGAACCTCGACGGGGCGCTCAAGTGGAGGCACGCTGCTGGGCAGGCGCAGCCAAGTCGGCGCGGCCGGGTGGAGCTGGCCCACTGGGGCGGGCTCGACGGCCTGCGCGGGATCGCGGTCGCGGCCGTGCTCCTCTATCACGGCGGCGTCGCCTGGGCGAAGGGCGGCTTTCTCGGGGTCGAGGTGTTCTTCGTCTTGTCGGGCTTCCTGATCACCTCGCTGCTGCTCGCCGAGTGGGGCCGGTCTGCGGCGATCTCCCTCGGCGCGTTCTGGGCCCGGCGCGCACGGCGGCTGTTGCCGGCGCTGTTCTGCCTGGTCGCGGTGATCGGCCTCTACTACGCGGCGGCCGGCTCCTCGAAGGCGATTCCGGGCCTCAAGGGGGACGGCCTCTCGGCGCTGATCTACTACAGCAACTGGCATCAGATCGCCGCGGGGTCGAGCTACTTCGCCGCCACCGGACCGGTGTCGCCGCTCGAGCACACGTGGTCGCTCGCGATCGAGGAGCAGTTCTACCTGGTGTGGCCGATCCTGCTCGGCGGGGTGCTGTGGCTAGCGTCGCGCGGCATGCGGCGCCCGGAGGACGGCCGGCGCCCGCTCGTGGTGCTGCTCGGCGTGACCGTGGCCGGCGTGGTCGCCTCGGCCGTCGACATGGCGGTGCTGTTCGACGGAGGCCGGCACCTCGACCGCGTCTACTACGGGACCGACACGAGGGCGGCCAGCCTGTTGATCGGGGCCTCGCTGGCGATCGGGATGGCGATCAGGCGGGCGGGCCGCGCGAGTGCCGGCGCGAGTGCCACGGACGCCGGCGCGGCCGGCACCACCGTGGACACGGAAGTGCGGCGCGGGCGGTTGCGGGCGCCGAGCTCGTCCACGGGGCGCGTGCTCGGAGCAGGCGCGTTGCTCGCGCTCGCCGGCGTGTCCGCGGCGCTCGCGATCGTCGGCGGCTCGGACGCGTGGCTCTACCCGTACGGCCTCCTCGTCCTCGACGGAGCGGTCCTGTTGCTGATCGTGGCCGCGGTCGCGTTCCCCACATCGCTCACGGGCCGGGCGCTCGCGGTCCCGCCGCTGCGTGCCGTCGGAAAGATCTCCTACGGCCTGTACCTGTGGCATTTCCCGCTGTTCCTGTGGTTGAGCGCCGACGCGACCGGCGTCAGCGGCACCGAGCTGTTGTTCGTGCGGCTCGCGGCCACACTGGCGGTCAGCACCGCGTCCTACTTCCTGATCGAGCAGCCGATCCGCCAGCGCCGGCGGCCGACGTGGGTCGTGCGCGCGCTGACCCCGCTCGCGGCCGGTGGCGCGGTCGCGGCGCTGCTGCTCGCCTCGGCGGCCGACCAGCTTCCGGTGGGCATTCCCGCCGCCGCGACCCTGCCGCAACCGCCGCCACAGCTCCGCGGTCACGATCCGTCGTGCACGGTGACGCTCAAAGACACTCCGCGGGTGGGTGTGGCGCCGGTGCCCGCCGGCAAGGAGACCCAGTTCGTCTACAACGCGCTCGGGTATCACCAATTGACCTGGAGCGGCTCGGCCACGAAGACGTTCAACACCTGCCCGCCCAAGCGAGTGCTGATGGTCGGCGACTCGCTGGCGTTCACGCTCGGCGTTCCGTGGCTGGGTAACGAGGAGCGCTACGGCGTGCAGATCGCGAACGCGGCCCTGCTCGGATGCGCGTTCACCACGCAGGGCGAGCTCGACGTCGACGGCACCTGGGAGGCCCAGTCGACCGGATGTCCGACCGCGGCCGAGAACTGGGCCAAGGAAGCGAGCGCGATCAACGCCCAGATGGTCGTCGTCGAGCTCGGGTATCGGGATCAGCTCGACTGGAAGATCCGTACGCACGTCGTCCACCTCGGTCAGCCGGCGTTCGACACGTACGTCCAGAGCCAGATCAACCGGTTCGTAGCGCTGATGGCGGCCGACGGCCGGAAGGTCCTGTTCCTGTCCGTGCCGTACACGAGCCCGCCCAACGAGCCCGACGGGTCGCCGGCGCCGGCCGCCGACCCCGCGCGGCACACGCTGATCAACTCGATGCTCCAGGAGGCCGCTCGGCGCCATCCGTCGACGGTGTCGGTGCTCGACGTCGACCAGACGGTCTCACCCGGCAACCGCTACAACGCCAAGGTCAACGGGCAGCTGTGCCGGTTCGACGGCGTCCACTTCAGCGCCTACTGCAGCGAGCTGCTCGAGCCGAGCGTGCTCGGCCAGGTCCGCAAGCTGATCGGCTGATTTACGCCGCGATTCGCGGTCGACCGCTCGGCCCGGTCGCGAGGTCAGCGATCTGACGTCCCAAAACTGGTCGGCTGATCGCACCGTTACTTTCCCCGAGTGCGTCGATACCTGTGGGGAGCTGTGGCGCTGGTCATCCTGTTCAGGGTCGGCGACGCCGTGCTGGACTCCGATGCGCCGGCCGCGGCGACGCCGGTTCCGGTGCCGGCGGGAAGCCACTGGGTCGCGACGTGGGGCGCGAGTCCCCAGGCCGCGGCCGCGGGCAACCTGTCGCGGGCCGGCTTCCGCAACGCCACACTCCGCGAGATCGTGCTGACGAGCGCCAGCGGGGTCAGGATCAGGGTGCGGCTGTCGAACGCGTTCGGCAGCGCGCCGGTGCGGATCGGCCTGGCGGCCGTCGCGATCGACGGCCGCGGCCCGAACACGGTCCCGGGCACGTCGCACTCCCTGTACTTCGGTGGCCAGCGCTCGGTGGTGATCCCACCCGGCGACGAGGCGACGAGCGATTCGGTGCCGCTGGTGGTCCCGCCCGCGACCCGACTCGCGGTCAGCATCTTCCTCCCGCGGCCGACCGGTCCCGCCACCCAGCACGCCGATGCGCAGCAGGTCAACTACGTCGCGGCCGGCGCGCATGTCCTCGGCAGGGGCGGCCCATTCAAGGTCCGCACGCGCTCCTGGTACTTCCTGGACGGGGTCGACGTGCTCGGGGCGCGCAGCACGCTTGGATCGGTGATCGCACTGGGCGATTCGATCACCGACGGCGTCGGTTCTCCGTTCGACAAGAACGCACGCTGGCCGAACGACCTCGCGCGCCGGCTCAACGCTCTGAAAGGGTCGACGCTCGCCGTCGTCGACGAGGGGATCGGCGGCAATCGCGTCCTCAACAACGCGCTCTGCTGCGGCGTCAATGCGGTGGCTCGATTCGAGCAGGACGTGCGCGACCAGCCCGGCGCCCGGGACGTGATCCTGTTGGAGGGGATCAACGACATCGGCCACGGCCAGAACCGCGGTCCGCTGGCAGCGCCACACACGGGCACGTCCGCGCTGCGGATCGTGGAGGGATACGAACGGATCATCACGCTCGCGCACACCGCCGGGCTGAAGATCTTTGGCGCGACCCTGACCCCGTTCATGGGCGCCCGCTATTGGACGCAGGCCGGCGAAGCCAAGCGCGAGGCGGTGAACAACTGGATCCGCACGAGCGGCGCATTCGACGGCGTGATCGATTTCGCCGCCGCGGTCGCGGATCCGCGCGATCCCGACCGGCTCAACCCCGCCTACGACAGCGGCGATCATCTGCACCCGAACGCGGCCGGTTATCGGGCGATGGCGGCCGCGATCAATCTCAGCGCGCTGCTCGACGCCGACTAGGGCCGCTGGATCGCCGTGTCGGCGCGATCAGGCTGCGGTCCCGCGCTCGGCGCCTGCCTCCAGCGCCGAACCTGCCTCCGGCGACGCGTCGGGCTCGGACCCGCGGTACGTCGGATCGGCGTCGAGCGTCTCGTCGAGGCACCTCAGGACGTACCCGTACTTGAGCATCTTCTCGACCCGCGGCCGGCTCAGCTCTTGCCACGTGAGCGTCTTGTCCTTGGATGTGAAATGGCGCTGCAGCTTCTGGGTCGTCTTCGCGACTAACGCGGACCACACCTCGGGCGGCAGAGTCATGACCGACTCGAATTTGTCCGACGCGATGCCGCGGACGGGATCGAGCAGCCGCTTGGGCGTAGCCGGATCGTCCGCGAGCTGTTCGACGTTGGACTGGGCTCTCAGCTGGAACGCGGACGGCCTGAGCGAGGGCTGGTCGGTCGGATCGACCACGACCATGCGCACGGCGTAGCCGTAAACGATCGCGACGCGCAGTGCGTGCTGGATCTCCTCGCCGTCGGCCTCGTCCCGCGCCCCGAAGCTCTCCACGAGCCTGCGACCCAGCAAGGTGGTGAGCGGACTCAGGGCCTCGAACTCTGAGGCGGCGGTCGCGGTGGCGTTCCACACCTTGTTGAGCCACTTCCGCCCCCGACGCGACATCGACATGTGAATCTCGCGGCGGGTCCTGCGCCACGACTGACGTTTCTCTTTCGCCGCCATCCGGGCCACCCTACCAACCGCCCTTCAGCCGGCGCCGGAGGTAGTCCCACAGGGTTGCCAGCTGTTGCTCGGACCACACGGTGTCGCGCTTTCTGAGCGCCTCCGCGTCTCCTGACCAGCGCTCCGGTCCGCCGAACACGTGCGTGAGCATCTGCTGGTGCGCCGCCTTCTCCAGCAGCACGGCGCGGATAACCGCATCGCGCACGTCCTTCCCTGCGGTCACGATCCCGTGGTTGACGAGGAACAGGGCATGGCGGTCGCCGAGCGTGGCCGCGACGTCTGCGCCCATCTCGGTGGTGACGATCAACTCGGCGGTCGTGGTGTAGCGAGGCACGTCGGGGGGGACGAACAGCGTGCCGGCGTGTGAGACCGGCCGGACGGGCTGTCCGCTCGCGCCGAGGGCGATCGAATGCGGAGGATGGGAATGGACGACGGCGGCCGCGTCCGGGCGGGCTCTCATCACCTCGGTATGGATGGGCCACTCGACGTGGCGCGGGCAATCCCCGGCGAGCACATCGCCATCGAATCCCACGAGGATGATCCGATCGGCGGTGACCTCCTCGAACCCGAACGTCGACGCCTTCATCCACACGCCCCGGCCGTCCGGATCGCGGGCCGAGACGTGTCCCCAGACGAAGTCGTCGTGGCCGTTGGCGCCAAGGATCCGGCAACCGAGCGCCACCTGCTCGCGGAGCTCTTCGAACGCGGTGGATCCCATCCGCGGAGCATCGCACCGTCCGCGGCGGATGCGAACATGCGTTCGATGTCGTCGTATGTCGAACTCCATTGCCACTCGGCCTTCTCGTTCCTCGACGGCGCTTCGCTGCCCGATGAGATCGTCCCCGCCGCGCTCGAGCTGGGCTACGAAGCGGTTGCGCTGACCGACCACAACTCGGTCTCGGGCTCGATGGAGTTCGCCGTGTCCGCGCGGGCGCTCGGGTTGCGCCCGATCCACGGCGCCGAGGTCGACCTCTCCGACGGCCGGCATCTGACGTTGCTCGTGGAGGATGCCGGCGGCTGGTCCAGCCTCTGCCGCATCCTGACGCTCGCGCACGCGCACACGCGCGGGGATGAGAACCCGCCCACCCGCCCCCGGACCACCCCTCCCTCGCAGGCGTTCGTCGAGCTGGCGGACGTCCTGGAACACGCCGAGGGGCTGGTCTGCCTGAGCGGGTGCGCGCTGCGCGGGGTGCACGACGAGTTCACGCTCAGGCGCCTGCTCGATGCGTTCGGACCCGATCGCCTCCGGATCGAGCTTCAGCGCCCGTTCCTGCGCGACGATCGTGCCCGCAACCGACGCCTCGAGCGAGTCGCGGCGCGGCTCGGAGTGCCGTGCGTGGCCACCGGGAACGTGCACGCGCACGCGCTCTCGCGGGCTCCACTTCAGGACGCGCTGGTGGCGGTGCGCCTGCACACGACGCTCGATGCCTCGGAGCCAGAACGGCGTGGCAACTTCAGCCACGTGCTCGCCTCGCCGGCGGCGATGGCGAGTCGCTTTCTCGACCATCCCGAGGCGGTGGCGGAGACGTGCGGCGTTGGCCGAACGGCTGCGGTTCGATCTGACCAGCGACCTCGGGTATCGCTATCCGGGAGCGGAGGACGCGGCGGCGATGCGCACGCTAACCGAGCTGTGTCGGGACCGCTTGGAGGATCGATACGAGGATGCAGGCACGGTGCGCGCGGACGCGCTCGCGCGGCTGGAGCAGGAGCTACGGATCATCGAGAGGCTTGGTCTGCCCGGGTTCTTTCTGCTCCACCACGACATGCTGGAGCTCGCCCGGGAGGTGGCGCTCGAGGTGCGCGGACCCGACAGCGTCCGCGGCCTCCTGCCGCCTGGTCGTGGCCGCGGCTCGAGCGTCTCCTCGATCGTGTGCTTCCTGACCGGCCTCTCGCACGTCGATCCGATCGCCAACGACCTGCTGATCGGCCGGTTCCTGAACGAGGAGCTGACGTCGCTGCCCGACATCGACCTCGACTTCCCGCGCGACATCAGGGAGAAGCTGATCCCGCGAGTTCACGAGCGTTACGGACACGACCGCTCGGCGCTGGTGGCCGCGTTCCCGACCTACCGCGCCCGCGGGGCGATCCGGGAGCTCGGCAAGGCCCTGGGGCTGCCGCCGGGGGAGATCGAGCGCGTGGCCAGGGGGAGCGAGGGGTGGGACGCGCGGGAGGTCGACAAGGACATCGCCTCGGCGTTCGACATCGACCACCGGAAGGCCGCCGGAAACGACGGCCGGCGGGGGTCGACGGGGCGCTGGGCGTGGCTCGCGCGCCTGGCCGCCGAGGCCCACGGGCTGCCGCGCCACCTGAGCCAGCACTCGGGCGGGATGATCGTCGCCACCCGTCCGCTGCTCGACTGCTGCCCGATCGTGCCGGCGGCGATGGAGGGCCGGCAGATCGTTCAGTGGGACAAGGACTCCTGTTCGGATGCGGGGTTCCTGAAGATCGACCTGCTCGGGCTCGGGATGCTCTCCGCGGTCGAGCGCGCGGTTGAGATGATCGCGCACACCCATGGCGAGCAGATCGACCTGAGCCGCATCCCCTATGACGATCCAGCCACCTACGAGTGCATCCAGAGCGCCGACACGACGGGGGTCTTCCAGATCGAAAGCCGGGCGCAGATGCAGTCGCTTTACCGCACCCGGCCGGAGAACCTCAAGGACATCACGATCCAGGTCGCGATCGTGCGGCCGGGGCCGATCCAGGGAGGCGCGGTCAATCCGTACATCGAGCGCCGCCAGCGCCTGCGGGTCGATCCCGACTACGAGATCCCCTATGACCATCCGTCGCTCGAGCCGGCGCTGCGGGAGACGCTCGGGTCGATCATCTTCCAGGACCAGGTGATCGAGGTCTCGATCGCGTTCGCCGGGTTCTCGCCCGGTGAGGCGGAAGGGCTGCGGCGGGCGATGAGCCGCAAGCGCTCGGACGCGGCGATCGAGGCCTACCACAAGCACTTCGTCACCGGCGCGCAAAGGCGGCACGGAGTCGACGAGGAGACCGCGGAACGGGTGTTCGCGATGGTCCGAGGCTTCTCGGGCTTCGGCTTCCCGAAGGCCCACGGCGCCGCGTTCGGCCTGCTCGCCTACCAATCGACGTGGCTGCGCGTCCATTACGGGCCAGAGTTCCTGTGCTCGTTGCTGAACGAGCAGCCGATGGGCTTCTACCCGCCCGACGCGCTCGTCCACGAGGCCCAGCGGCGGGGCATCGAGGTGCTGCCTCCGGACGTGAACAGCAGCGCCGCCGCCTGCGAAATGAAGGGGGGCAGAGTTCGCATCGGCCTCGGCTACGTCCGGGGCGTCACCGAGCAGGAGGTGACCGAGTTGGTCGGGGTGCGTGAGGCCGGCGGCCCGTTTCGAACGCTCGCCGATCTCGCCTCGCGGGCGAGCTCGAGCGCCGCCTCGCTGGAGATGCTCGCGTGGTCGGGAGCGTGCGACTCGCTCGTCGAGGGCGTGCCCGCCGGATCCGAACGCCGCACAGCGCTGTGGCAGCTCGGCGTGGCGACGCCGGGGACGAGGGTGCCGGGCGGGGTCCAGCTGGCGCTTCCGCTCGACCTGCCGGCGCCGCCGGAGCTGCGAGCACTCACGACGTGGGAGTCGATGCTCGCCGATTACGGCACGATCGGGTTGACCGCCCACGCGCATCCGATCGCGCTGCTCAGAGACCGGCTGCGATTGGACGGCGTGGCGACGAGCCGCGAGCTCGGGGAGTTGCGCCACGGAACCCGGCTCAAGGTGGGCGGGCTGGTGGTGGCGCGCCAACGTCCTGGCACGGCCAACGGGATCGTGTTCGTGCTGCTCGAGGACGAGTTCGGGACGATCAACCTGATCGTTCCCGCCCCGGTCTATGAGCGCCATCGGCTGACCGTGAGGACCGAGCCACTGATGATCGCCGAGGGCAAGTTGGAGCGCCATCCGGCGGCCGGCGGCGCGATCAATGTCCTGGTCGACCGGGTCCACCCGATCTCGGCCCCCGACCATCTGGTCGCCGAGATCAAGGACTTCTCGATGCTCGACGAGCAGGTGCGCCGGGGGTTGGCGGAGCAGCGAACCTCCAGAGAGACCGACGCCGAGGACTTCAGAGCGGTCGCTCCGCCGGTCATGAGCTTCGCCTCGGGACGGCGGCGGTAGCGAATGTGCGGCTCATCGGTGATCCGTTCGCCGGGTCGGCGCGGTAAGGTGCCGCTCCGTGCTCGCCGTCCTGTTGTTCGCCGCATTCTGGGTCGTGCTTGGCCTCGGCGTGTTCTACCTGGGGACCCGCAGGGGTGGAGGTCCCGGAAAGGAGCCGGGTTACCGCGGGCGCCGGGCGATGGCCTGGATGCTGGCCCTCGTCTACATCGCCTTCGGGGTCGCGATCCCGGTGTTGATCCAGCTCGGAAACCGCAACAACGCCAATGCGCAGGTCGGGGGGAGCGAGCTGACCCAAGCCGAGAAGCGCGGGCGCGAGCTGTTCGGCCAGCACTGCGGGCTATGCCACACGCTGGCCGCGGCCAACGCCGTCGGCAAGGTGGGACCGAACCTCGACGTGATCCAGCCCACCGAGCAGCTCGTCCTGCACACGATCCAGAACGGATGTCTTCAGAGCCCGCCGAAGGGCAGTCAGGAGGCATGCCTGGGTGAGGGGACGATGCCGGCGGACGTTGTGCAGGGCGTCGACGCCACCGACGTGGCGCAGTTCGTCGCCAGGGTCGCCGGCAACGAGTGATGCCGGCGCCGGCGGGCGCTCGGCTGACTGGCGGCACGACCAGCCCGCATCTTGCGCGGAAACTGTCAGTGACGAGACAGCGATCCGTCCGTCCCCGATGTTAGGATCGCGCCTCGAAATCTGAATCCCGCGCCGCTCGACATTGGAGCGCTGGGAGCGGGGGACCCAAGTTGTTGGGGCGAATCGTGCTCGTCCGTCAGCTAACCCCGTAAGTACGAGAAAGAGGTCGGTGGAAATTGCCCCAAGCTGGCGCTTCCGCGCGCCGTAGGCGTGGGAACGTTGTTCCGTGGTGGGAGGAGCTCGATAGCGAGGCCTTCCGCGAGTTCCGGGCTTCCACGATCGCCGAACCCGCCCCGCCGGCCGTCCCGTTCGCGCCCGAACACGAATCCGAGCTGAACCTCGAGCGCCCCGTGACCTGGGCGCCGCGGGCGCCCAACGGGCGCCGGACCGTCCAGATCACCGGTCGCGGGGCCGAGCGGAACCTGCCGGTCGCGCGCCCCACGCTTCGCCGCCACGAGCGCGAGGGCTTCAAGCCCGACCGGGCCGCGATGTGGGCCGTGGTGCTCGGGCTGCTGCTGATTCTCGTCGCCGCCACCAGCGCCCACGCGGCCGTGCTGGCGCACATCGCACACTGACCGCCGCATAGCCCCGAGCGGTGGGCGTCTCGTGCCCGCTCACGGGACCTTACGGACCTCGCAGCCCCGGCTGATCCAGTCTTTATGGCGCGCCGTATATAAGGAGTGGAGGCCGTAGGTCGTCCCGGGCGGCGCGGGCTTGTTGCGCGGAGGCTAAGCCGCTCAAAAAGTAGTGCGTCCCCCACTTGTGCGCCCAGCCGGCCACATCTAAACTTATCTAGCGTAAGCAAGTCTCGAAACTGAAGGGCACCGACGCCCTCTCACCCCCCCCACAGACCCACTGGTGGTCAAGTATGAAAACTTCAATGAGCAGATTTCAGATTCACGACGACCTGACCGCCCCCGAGGGTTCGGTCCCCGTCCTGCGGGGCGCGCTCGCGACGGGCGGTCAGCTGCCGAACTTCCTTGGCGTGCTGGCGGGTTCGCCCGCTGCGCTGCGGGCGTACGCTCGCTTCCGCTCGGAGTTGCGCCACGGCAAGCTCACGCTGCCGACGCTCGAGCGGATCGCGCTCGCGGTCGCCGAGTACTACCAGTCCGAGCCCGGGATCGCGATGCACTCGCGGACCGCGCGGGCGGCCGGGCTGGCGCTCGACGAGGTCGCGCTCGCGCGCCAGTTCAACTCAAAGGATCAACGCGAGGCGGCGTTGCTTCGTTACCTGCAGGCGTTGCTCGAGGAACGCGGCCGGGCGCCGATGCACCTCCACGAGGAGGCGCGCGAGGCCGGCTGGGACGACGAGCAGATCCTGGAGGCGATCGCCACGGTCTCCCTCGAGGGGTTCACCGCGATGGTGAACGTCGCGGGGGACGTGCCCGTCGACGGCTCGAGTGAGGCGACGCGCGCGTTGCAAGCAGCGTAAGTCTCTAAGCTCTACCGAGACGCACGATGGGAGCGCCCGACGACACGGCCGAGTCTGATCGCGGCGAAATTCGCTCGACAAGTTGCTGCCCCCTTTACCACGAGGCGGTAGAGCTGGTCGGGCGACGGTGGACGGGCGCGATCCTTGCGGTCCTCATGGAGGGCGCGCTGCGCTTCTCCGAGATCGCGCAAGCGGTGCCAGAGCTGTCTGACCGCCTCCTATCCGAGCGGATGAAGGAGCTCGAGCGCCGCGGCATGGTCGAACGGACCGTGATCAGCGGTCCCCCGCTGAGGGTCGAGTACGAGCTCTCGCAGATGGGCCGCGAGCTCGGACCGGCGCTCGCCGAGATACAGCGCTGGGCCAACCGCTGGCTCGGCGAGCGGCATCTCTCGGGCCGCGTCTGACGCCCGGGCAGCCAGTAACGTTCGCCGCGCCATGGCCACGACGGCTTCCCCGCTGACCCACGAGGACGTGCACGCGCTCGTCCAGGAGCGCGACATCAGGTTCATCCGCCTGTGGTTCACCGACATCCTCGGCCAGCTGAAGGCGTTCTCGATCAACGCCACCGAGCTGACCGACGCGTTCGAGGGCGGGATGGGGTTCGACGGCTCGTCGATCACCGGGTTCAACCCGATCGAGGAGTCGGACATGATCGCGATGCCCGACCCGACCACGTTCAGGACCCTGCCGTGGCGCCCGCAGGAGCAGGGGGTGGCGCGGATGTTCTGCGACATCCTCACGCCCGAGCGCACGCCATACGAGGGGGATCCGCGGCATGTCCTGCGGCGCGCGGTCGAGCGGGCCAAGGCGATGGGCTTCGACCACTACTACGTCGGGCCCGAACTCGAGTACTTCTACTTCAAGAGCCCGAACTCGACCGAGGTGCTCGATGAGGGCGGCTACTTCGACCTCACCACGCTCGACGCCGGCTCGGATCTGCGCCGCGAGACCGTGCTCGCGCTCGAGCAGCTCGGCATCCCGACCGAGTACGCGCACCACGAGGTCGGGCCGAGCCAGCACGAGATCGACATGCGCTTCTCCAACGCGCTGAAGATGGCCGACGACTGCATGACCTACCGGATCACGGTCAAGGAATACGCGATGAAGTACGGCCTCCACGCGACGTTCATGCCCAAACCGTTATTCGGCAAGAACGGATCGGGGATGCACACGCACCAGTCGCTGTTCCGAGGCGAGCGGAACGCGTTCTTCGACCCCGACGACCCGTACTACCTGTCCGACGTCGGCAAGGCGTTCATCGCCGGGCAGCTGCGTCATGCCCGCGAGATCTGCTCGATCTTCGCCCAATGGGTCAACTCCTACAAGCGCCTGGTCCCGGGCTACGAGGCGCCTGTGTATATCGCCTGGTCTCGCCGTAACCGGTCCGCGCTGGTGCGGATCCCGATGTACCACCCGGGCAACGAGCGCGCCACCCGGATGGAGCTGCGCTGCCCGGACCCCGCGTGCAACCCGTACCTCACGTTCGCGGTCCTGCTCCAGGCCGGCCTCGAGGGGATCGAGCACCGGTACGAGCTGCCCGATCCGATGGAGACGAACCTGTACCACTTGTCCTCCGAGGAGCGCCGGCGTCTCGGGATCGAGCAGCTGCCGGCCACGCTCGGCGAGGCGATCGAGCTCACCGCCCAGTCGGAGCTTGTCCTGCGCGCGCTCGGCGAGCACATGTTCAACCGCTACATCGAGATCAAGCGCCAGGAGTGGGAGGACTACCGGGTCCAGGTGACCCCCTGGGAGCTCGAGCGCTACCTCCCCGTGCTTTAGCGGCGGTTCGCGCTACAGCCGTCGATAGCGGGCCTCGAACAGCGAGTAGCAGGCAAACAGCAGAAGCCCTGCGGCTACCACGGCGAGCAGGACCGTGCCGAGCGGCTCCCGGTGGACCCGCGCCAGCACCCCGTCGATCCCGACGGCGTCGTGAGGGTCGTACGAGATTGCGGCCTGGAGCAGGAAGTAACCGACGATTCCGAACACGATCGAACGCGCGCACAGCCCGACGCGCCCGACCGTCATGTACGTGCGCCGCTCGGGTTCGGTCATCTCGCCGAGCTTGGCATTCTCGGCGAACCCGCCGCTGAGCGCCTCGTAGATCTGGTAGGCGCAGATCGCGATGAACGCGCCGCCGGCGATTGCGACGATCGCCGCCCCACCCGGCCAGCCGAGTACGCCCGCGGTGGTATGCGACGGGCTACTCGAACCGCCGCCGCCCGAGCCGCCGAGCAGGATGCGGACCGCTACCACGAACAACGCGAGGTACGCGACGCCGCTGGCGCCGTTCGAGATGCGGTCCTTCAGCTTCGGGCTGCCGCCACCCTCGGGACCGCTGCCGAACAAGACCTGACTGAGCTTCCAGAGCGCGTAGCCCAGCAGGCCGAAGCAGACCACGACCAGGGCGACGCGGCCGAGCGGTGCGCCCGCGATCAGAGCGAGCGCACCCTGCTGGTTGGGCGCGGCTGGCGCGGCGCCGGCTCCCAATGCGAGCGCGAGCGCGATTCCGCCGATCACGCCGTAGGTGGCCGCCCGGGCGACGAATCCCGTGCGCGCGAGCACCTCGAACGTCCGCGAGCGCTGGACGCCTCGCGCCTCGCGTTCGACGCGCTCGGCGTTGCGTTCAACGGTCGCCTGGGCGGGGGGCACACCTCATAGCTACCCGCTACCGCGGGACTAACCCAACGCGGCCGCGAGCTCGTCCGGGCTGGTGACCGGCGTCTGGCAGACGAACCGCTCGCACACGTACGCCGCGGCGTGGCCGTCGACGGGCCCGCGGCCCTCGAGCAGCGGCACGCCGTCGGCGTCCCCGGCCGCGAGCACCAGGTGCGGGCGAAACGCCCCGCGGACGACCCGCAACAGCTCGCCGGCCCCGGGCGACGGGCCGACGATCGCGACCTCTTTGACCGGCGCCAGGTAGAAATCTGCCGCCGTCAGCAGGTGGCCGAACGCTCCCGGATGGCGGGTGGCGAGCGGGACCAGTAGCCGCAGCACGCCGAGCGCGTGTCGCTCGTAGCGACCCTCCCCGGACAGCGCCCCGAGCCGCAATAGGCCGAACGCCGCCGCGGAGTTGCCCGACGGGATCGGCGAGTCCTCGAGGTCCTTGCGTCGGGCCGCCAGCTGCTCCTGATCCGAGGCGGTCGTGAAGAAGCCGCCGCGCTCGGGGTCCTCGAATCGCTCGATCATGACGTCCGCGACTACGGTCGCCTCGCCGTACCAGCGCGGATCGCCGGTCGCCTCGTAGCACGAGATCAGCGCCTCGAGCAGAAACGCGTGATCCTCGAGGTAGGCGTCGAGCCGCCCACGGCCGTCCTTCCAGCTGCGCAGCAGACGCCCGTCGCCATCTCGCAGGTCACCGAGCACGAACGACGCGCAGGCGACCGCCGCGTCCACGTAATCCTCTCGCTCGAGCGCCGCACCGGTCTCGGCCAGCGCCGAGATCATCAGCGCGTTCCACGACGTCAGGCGCTTGTCGTCGAGGGCGGGACGGACGCGGTCCGCGCGGGCAGAGAGTAGCGGCCGCCGGATCTCGGGTAGCGCCGCCGGCACGGGCCCGCGCGCCTCGAGCACGTTCTGGCCGGACCCCTCGAAGTTCCCGCGCTCGGTGGCGCCGAAGTACGCGATGGCTTCGTCGGCAAGCCCGGACGGACCGAGCACGGTGCGCAGCTCGTCGATCGTCCACACGTAGAACTTGCCCTCGACGCCCTCGGAATCGGCGTCGAGCGCCGAGCAGAAGCCGCCCTCGGGCCCGCGCATCTCGCGCAGCGCCCAATCGAGCGTCTCGCAGCAGACCTGACGAAACCGCTCGTTTCCCGAGACCTGCCACCCGTGCAGGTAGGCGCGCGCCAGCAGCGCGTTGTCGTACAGCATCTTCTCGAAGTGGGGCACGGTCCAGGTCGCGTCGACCGAATACCGCGCGAAGCCGCCGCCGACCTGGTCGTAGATGCCGCCGCGGGCCATCGCCTCGAGCGTCCCGAGCGACATCTCGCGCTCGCCGCGCGCCAGCAGCAGCTCGATCACCGACGCCTGGGGGAACTTAGGCCCGCCCACCACCCCCGCCACCGCGCGCCCGAACCCACCGTTGACACGGTCGTATGTGCCCCACAACGCGACCAGCGCCTCCCGGATCAGCTCCTGCGTTATCGGCTCGACCGACGGCTCGAGCCGGGCGGTCGCGCTCAGCGCCTCGACCATCTGCGCTCCCTGACGAACGATCTGATCGCGACGCGTCGACCAGGCCTCGGCAACGGCGTCCAAGATCATCCGCCAGCTCGGCAGCCCGTGGCGGGATTCGGGCGGGAAGTATGTGCCGGCGTAGAACGGCACCCCATCCGGGGTGAGGAACGCGTTCAGCGGCCAGCCTCCCTGGCCGGTGATCGCCTGGCACGCCTCCATGCAGATCGCGTCGACGTCCGGGCGCTCCTCGCGGTCGACCTTGACGCATACGAATCGCTCATTCATGAGCGCCGCGATCGATTCGTCTTCGAACGATTCGTGCGCCATCACGTGGCACCAATGGCAGGCCGAGTAGCCGATCGAGACGAGCAGCGGGCGGTCCTCGTCCCGGGCTCGCGCCAGCGCCCGATCGCCCCACGGCTCCCAGTCCACGGGGTTGTCCTTGTGCTGGCGCAGATACGGCGAGCTCTCGCCCCCGAGGCGGTTGGGCACGTGGTCAGGCTACCCCAGCCCGGACTCGCGCAATACGCTACATGCACCGTGTCACCGAGGAGGAAACCAGTTGCCAGCACACCGCGAGTCGATAAGGGCGCCCGGCGCACCTGAGGCAGTAGGTCCGTACGTCCACGCCGTGCGGGTCGGGGGAGACCTGCTGTTCTGCTCCGGCCAGATCCCGCTCGACCCGAAGACCGGAGACCTCGTCGGCGCCACCGCCGCGGACCAGGCGGGGCGGTGCCTGGAGAACCTGGCCGCGGTGTGCGATGCGGCCGGCGCGACCCTCGGCGACGCCGTCAAGCTGACGGTCTACCTGACCGACATGGGGTCGTTCGCGTCGGTCAACGAGGTGTACGAGTCGTTCTTCGAATCCGATCCCCCGGCGCGCGTCGCGATCGCGGTCGCCGGGCTGCCGCGCGGCGCGCTGGTGGAGATCGACGCGGTGGTGGCAATCCCCTGACCGACACGGCTCGACCCCTTGATGCGAGCGCGCCGGTCTCGGCCGAGGACATCCGCCGCGCCGCCCGGGTCATCGCCGGGGTCGTAAAAAAAACGCCCGTATTGAGCTCCCGCACGCTCGGCGAGCGCAGCGGCGGGACCGTCGAGTTCAAGGCCGAGAACCTCCAGCGGACGGGCTCGTTCAAGCTGCGCGGCGCGCTCTCGAAGCTCACCGCGCTGGGTGACGCGTGCGCCGCCGGCGTCGTCTGCGGGAGCGCCGGCAACCATGCCCAGGCCGTCGCATACGCGGCGCGGGCACGCGGGGTGCCGTGCTTCGTGTTCATGCCCGAGGGGGCGCCGATCGCGAAGGTCGAGGCCGCCAGCGCACTCGGCGCGAACGTGCAGATGGCCGGCGCGACCGTCGACGAGGCACTCGAGGCCGCGTACGAGCGGGTCGTCGGGAACGAGCAGATGGCGTTCGTCCACCCATTCGAGGATCCGGACGTGATCGCCGGCCAGGGCACGCTCGGGCTCGAGTTGCTCGAACAGGTACCCGACCTGTCGCGGGTGATCGTGCCCGTTGGCGGCGGCGGTCTGGTCAGCGGCGTGGCGATCGCACTCAAGTCCGAGCGCCCCTCGATCGAGGTCGTCGGCGTCCAGGTGGCGAGCTGCGCCCCGGTACGGGGGTCGCTCGCGGCGGGCAAGCCGGTTCCGGTCCGCTCCGCGCTGACGATCGCGGACGGGATCGCGGTGAAGCGACCGGGAGAGCTGACGTTGTCGCTGATCGACCGGTGGGTCGACGACATGGTGGACGTCGAGGAGGACGAGGTCGCCGAGGCGATGGTGTTCCTGATCGAGCGGGCCAAGCTCGTGGTCGAGGGCGCCGGCGCGGTGGGCGCCGCGGCGCTGCTCTCGGGCCGGCTCTCCGGCTCCGGGTCGCCTGGCACGACGGTCGTGATCCTGTCGGGAGGCAACGTCGACGCTGGGCTGCTCGCCGAGGTGGCGCGCCGGCACGAGAGCCAGTCAGGCCGGAGGCTGGTGCTGCTGGCCTCGCTGCCCGACCGTCCGGGCTCGCTCGCCCGGCTGCTAGCGCTCGTGGGCGAGCTGCGCGCGAACCTGCTCGACGTCGAGCACATCCGCGAGGGGTTCGACCTGCACGTACGCGAGACCGCGGTGCAGCTGGTGCTCGAGACGCGCGGCCAGGTTCACGCCGACCGCGTGACCGAGGCGGTCCGCGCGGCCGGATACGAAGCGCCGCGGCCGGTGCGGTAGCCGCGCGCGGCCCGGTAGCCGCGCGCCTGCTCGACGATCGCGCCGACGACGCGGCTCTGCTCGTCGGCCTCCGGATGCCACTGGACGCCCAGCACGAACCGGCGCCCGGGCGCCTCGATCGCCTCGGGGAGGTCGTCGATCGTCGAGCGGCCGGTGACGACCAGGCCGGCGCCGACGGTGGCAATGCCCTGGTGGTGATGGGACTTGCTGGCGTGCAGTTCCTCGCCCGCGGCGCGCGCGGCGAGTGACCCGGCGGTGAGCCGGACGTCGTGGTCGCAGCCGTCGAAGTTGCCCGGGGTGCGGCGGTGCTCCTCGTGACCGAGCTCGTCGGGCAGGTGCTGGCTGAGCGTTCCCCCGAACGCGACGTTGAGCAGCTGCATGCCGCGGCAGATGCCGAGCACGGGGATGTCGCGCTCCACCGCGCGGATGGCGAGCGCGAGCTCTGAGCGGTCCCGCTCGGGCACGAGGTGGTGGGTCGCGGGATGTGGGGCGGCGCCGTAGTGGGCGGGGTCGATGTCGTTCCCGCCGGCGAGGATCAGCCCGTCGAGCAGGTCGAGGATCTCGTCGGCGTCGTGCTCGAACCGGCCGTCGGGGGGGATCATCACCGCCATCCCCCCGGCGCGCTGAATCGCCTCGATGTAGGTGAAGGCGAGCAGCGCGGCCTCGCGCTGCTCCCACACGCCCCAGTTCGCGCGCGCGAGCGCCGTGCAGATCCCGACTACCGGTCGACGAGAATCGCTCATGCCCTCCTCAGGCTAGCCCGCTGGATCTTTCCCGACGCCGTCTTCGGCAGCTCGTCGGCGAAGTCGACGATCCGGGGGTACTTGTACGGCGCGGTCCGGTGCTTGACGTGCTCCTGCAGCTCGGTGGCGAGCGCCCGCCCGGGGGCAAAGCCGTCCCGCAGCACCACGACCGCGCGCACGACCGCGCCGCGCTCGTCGTCGGGGGCGGCGACGACCGCCGCCTCGGCGACGGCGTCGTGCGAAACGAGCGCCGACTCGACCTCGAACGGTCCGATCCGGTAGCCGGCCGAGATGATCAGGTCGTCCGAGCGGCCCTCGAAGTACAGGTAGCCGTCGTCGTCGAGACTGACCCGGTCCCCGGTCTTCCACGGCCGGTCGGCAGGCGAGCGCGTGCCGTCGACGTAGCCGACGAAGAACGTCGGGTCGGTCGCGGGGTTGGCCAGGACGAGCTCACCCTCCTCGACTCGGAGGTCGACGCCCGGGAGCGCCCGTCCCATCGAGCCCGAACGAACTTGCTCCCCGGGCGGGTTGGCCGTCAGCTGCCCGGTCTCGGTCTGGCCGTAGCCGTCGCGGATTGCGAGCCCGATCTCCTCGGTGAAGGTCCGGATCACCTCGGGGTTGAGGGCCTCGCCGGCGGCCACCAGCGAGCGCAGCGCCGGCAGCGGCTTGAGTTTTACGCGCTTGGCGATCACGCGGTACTCGGTCGGCGCCATGCACAGGACGTTGACCTCCTCGGAGGCGAGCACCTCGAGTCGCTGCGCCGGGTCGAACCGCTCGTCATGGAGCAGCGCCGCCGCGCCCCGGAGCCAAGGCGCGATGAACGTGTTCCGCGCGGACTTCGACCAGCCGGTGGCGGCGGTGCACCACACGAGGTCGCCGGGGCGGGCGTCCAGCCAGTGCTCGGCCTGGAGCCGCTGGCCCGGGAGGTAGCGCTGCCCGTGAACGACGCCGGTCGGCTCGCCGGTGGTGCCGCTCGTGAATGTGATCAGGCACGGATCGGTCGCGCCCAGCTCGACGGCCGGGGCCGGCTCGGCTCCGTCGAACAGCCGGTCGTCGGGGACGGTCAGGACCATGCAGTCGGGACGCGCGCTCGACAACTCGGCCAGGTTCCGATCGTCGGCCACGATCAGCTTCGGCGCGGCGGTCGCGATCCGCTGGGCGAAGTCGACAGCTCGGAGCTGCTCGTTGCAGGAGAGCGCCACCGCGCCGAGGCGGAAGCACGCGATCATCGTCAGCACCCACTCGGGGCGGTTGCCGATCACGGTCATAACCACATCGCCGCGGGCGACTCCTCTCTGGGTCAGCGTTCCGGCCAGGCGCGCGCTGCGGTCGGCGACCTCGGCAAAGGTCCACTCGCGGCGGCCGCCGTCTCGGGCGAGCTCGACCAGCGCCGTGCGGTCCGGCGCGGCACGGTCGACAACGTCCCGAGCGAAATTCATCCCTACGGCCAGTCTGCCAGGATCGGGTGCAGTGACGTTCTGGAACGGAGTCCTGTGGCTGCACCTGCTTGCGATGGCGTTCTTCGTCGGCGGACAGTTGATGCTCGCGGCAATCGTCGTGCCGGTCCTCCGCGGGCTCGACGACCGAGGGCCGCTGCGCGCGGCGGCGCGCCGGTTCGGGATCGGGACCGTGATCGCGTTCGTGGTGCTGATCGTCACCGGGGTCGCGATGGCGAGCCACGAGCACCTGTGGCACGACTCGACGCTGCAAGTGAAGATCGGGCTGGTGGCGCTGGTGGCGGTGCTGATCGGCGCTCACCTGCGCCGGCCCGAGTGGCACGCGCTCGACGCCGCGATCTTCATCGTGTCGGCGGCGATCGTCTGGCTCGGCATCGTCGTCGCGAGCTGATCGCCACCTCCAAGGGTCGCCGGGCGGGCGTGCACGCCTCCGCGGCTGGATGGCTCTCAAACATTTGTCCAAGTTTGTGAAGTTTGATGAAGATTCCGTCACAATCTCGCCTCGGCCGCCGGCGCAAGGGGGCCTAGACCGACAACATGCGGGTTCGGCTCCAATGGAGCTCGTCAGCGGAGCTGACGATCGGTCTGGTTGCGGCCGGCGGCAGTTTCTTAAGACTCCGTTTCTCGACCACGGCACTCACCGTGGGGTAAGCTCGCCTGCACATGGGGCTGATGACGGGAACTGGGCCGTTGGGGCGTGATCCAGCGGGGACGCACAACTTCGAGACGCCGGCTCCCGGCGGCGCGCTGTACATCGAGCCGACCGAGAAGTGGATCCGGGTAGTCGTGGGCGGCGAGACGATCGCCGACACCCGCCACGCGCTGATGGTCTCGGAGTCCGGACATCAGCCGGTCTACTACTTCCCGCGTGACGACGTCCGCGCCGACGTGCTCGAGCCCTCGGACCGGCACACGCGCTGCCCCAAGAAGGGCGAGGCCTCGTACCACTCGATCCGAGCCGGCGACCAGGTGGTCGAGAACGGTGCGTGGTACTACCCGGAGCCGCTCGAGGGAGCGGAGCCGATCAAAGACATGATCGCGTTCTACTTCGACCGGATGGACCACTGGTACGAGGAGGACGAGGAGATCTTCGTCCACCCGCGCGACCCATACCACCGCGTCGACGTGATCCCGACCACGCGCCACATCAAGGTCTCGCTCGACGGCGAGGTGCTGGCCGAGAGCGATAAGGCGATGGCCGTGTTCGAGTCGAACCTGCCGATCCGCTGGTACCTCCCCCGCGAGGACGTGTCGGCCGAGCTCGAGCCCACCGACACCGCGACGCGATGCCCGTACAAGGGCATCGCCAGCTACTACGCGGTCCGCCTTCCAAACGGCGAAACCGTAAAGGATCTGATCTGGTACTACGACGATCCGCTGCCTGCCGTTGACGGGATCGGCGGGCGATTGTGCTTCTTCAACGAGCGCGTCGACGTTGAAGTCGACGGCGAGCCCGAGGGCCGGCCCAAGACCGTCTGGAAGCACGGCGTGAAGTCCGAAGCCTCCGCGGCCGCTGCCCGAAACGGCAGCTAGCAGCTAGACAGGCCATCTCCCGTATTCTCGGCTGCTCCCCAGAAACTGAGGAGCAAGCACGACCATGGCTATCGCAACCACCGACCGGACCGATGAGCAGAAGGCGATCTGCGAGATGGTGCGCCAGTTCGCCGACGAGCAGATCCTCCCGAATGCCGAGCACTACGACCACGAGGACGAGTTCCCCGCGCCGATCGTCGAGCAGATGAAGGAGCTCGGGCTGTTCGGGGTCACGATCCCCGAGGAGTACGACGGGATGGGGCTCGATCTCACCACCTACGCGATGATCGTCGAGGAGCTCTCGCGCGGATGGATCAGCATCAGCGGGATCGTCAACACCCATTTCATCGGGTCCTACCTGCTGATGAAGTTCGGCACCGACGAGCAAAAGGCGAAGTACCTGCCGAAGATGGCCACAGGGGAGATGCGCGCCGCGTTCAGTCTGTCCGAGCCGGAGCTCGGGTCCGATGTCGCGGCGATCAAGACCTCGGCCAAGAAGACTGGCGACCACTATGAGATCAACGGCACGAAGATGTGGGTGACCAACGGGCT
Organism: uncultured Solirubrobacterales bacterium; assembly: GCA_963849675.1. Lineage (GTDB taxonomy): Bacteria > Actinomycetota > Thermoleophilia > Solirubrobacterales > Solirubrobacteraceae > Palsa-465. The sequence goes on from CAWKIW010000005.1 coordinate 194,340, forward strand.
GCTGTCGTCGCTGGTGTTCGTTCTGGTCCGGACCGATCCGAACGCCGAGCCCAAGCACCGGGGCCTGACGTGCTTCATCGCCGAGAAGGAGCCCGGGGTCTCCGAGAACACGGGCGAGTACAAGGGCTTCAACGTGCCGCCCAAGATCAAGAAGATGGGGTACAAGGGCGTCGAGTCCACCGAGCTCGTGTTCGACGGCTACCGGTGCCCGGCCGAGAACATCCTCGGCGGCGAGGGCGCCGGCCTGAACAAGGGCTTCGCGCAGATGATGGACGCGCTCGAGCTGGGGCGCGTCAACGTCGCTGCCCGCGGCGTCGGGCTCGCCCAGAGAGCGTTGGAGCTGGCGCTGAAGTACAGCCAGGAACGCAGGGCGTTCGGCAAGCCGATCGCCCAGCATCAGGCGATCCAGTTCAAGCTCGCGGACATGGCGACCCAGGTCGAGGCGGCGCGCCTCTTGACCCACAGGGCGGCCCGCATGAAGGACGCCGGCGAGCGCTCGGACATCGAGGCGGGGATGGCCAAGCTCTTCGCCTCGGAGGCTGGGCGCTTCTGCGCCGAGGAATGCCTACGGATCCACGGCGGGTACGGCTACTCGAAGGAGTACGAGATCGAGCGCATCTACCGCGACGCGCCGCTGCTGTTGATCGGAGAGGGGACCTCCGAGATCCAGCGAATGGTGATCGGCCGCAAGCTGCTCGAGCGGAACAAGATCTGATGGCCGCCGATACCAAATCCCTGATCGAGACCGCGGTCACGCGGTTCCTCGACGAAGTCCCGGCGCTGGCCAACCTCAAGCTCGTGGCGGGCCTCGAGTTTCGCGCCCGCGGCGAGCCTCAGCTATATCGGGTCGAGCTGCCCGGCCCGAAGGTGACCAAGGGCTTCGCGGCCGATGCCAAGGTGAACATTTCCGTGTCGCGCTCGCAGTTCAACGAGCTCGCCACCAAGGGTCACATTCGCGACTGGCGGGAGGCGTTTGAGCACGGCGACGCGCAGGCGACCGGCATCGAGCAGGTGATGAAGCTGATCGTCAACGTGGTCGAGCGCCAGGAGGAGCGCTCGCGCACCCGCAAGGCGCATCACTAGCGCCGGGCCGCGAGCTCCTCGGCCTCTGACAGCTGCCCCTCGACGAGCGCCAGGCCCGCGTCCCAGAACCCGGGATCGGTGAGGTCGATGCCGACGATCTGCGCCAGCTGCTCCGGGCTCCGCGATCCGCCGGCTGAGAGCAGCTCGATGTAGCGCGGGACGAACGGGTCGCCCTCGTGCAGGTAGCGGCTGTACACCGACAGCGCCAGCAGCAGCCCGTACGCGTACGCGTACACGTAGCCGGGCGTGTTGATGAAGTGCGGCACGTAGGACCACCACATCCGGTAACCCTCGGTGATCTGCACCGAGTCGCCGAACAGCTCGGCCTGCGTCTCCACCCAGGCTTCGTTGATCCGGTCGACGGACAGCTCGCCGTCGGCGCGCCGTCGCGTGTGAACGAGATGCTCGAACCGGTTCATCGCCATCTGTCGGAACACGGTCGCGATCGCGCCGTCGACCCGCTCGGCGAGCAGGCCGAGCCGGCGCTCGTCGTCCTGCACCTCCGCGATCATCCGCCCGAACACGAGCTCCTCGCCGAACACCGACGCGGTCTCGGCGAGCGTCAGCGGCGTGGAGTGGTGGAAGATGCCCTGCGGCTGGGCCAGCGCGGCATGCAGCCCGTGGCCGAGCTCGTGCGCCATCGTCAGCACGTCGCGGCGGGTGGCGGTGAAGTTGAGCATCACGTACGGGTGCACGCTCGGGACGGCGTAGGAGCAGAACGCCCCGCCCCGCTTGTGGGGACGCGTCGGAGCGTCGATCCAGCGCTCGTCGAAGAACCGGCGGGTGACCGTGCCGGCCACCGGCGAGAACGACTGGTAGGTGTCGAGCACGAGGTCGCGGGCCTCGCCGAACGAGTACGTGACGTCCTCGGCGAGCACGGGCGCGGAGCGGTCGTAGTCGGCCAGCCGCTCAATGCCGAGCAGCTTCGCCTTGAGCCTGTACCACCGCTGGGGAATGTCGAAGCGGTTCCGAACCGCCTCGATCAGCGCCATCACGGACTCGTCGGATGCCTCGTTGGACAGGTTGCGGCTCGCCAGCCAGTGGGGGTAGTGGCGGAGCCGGTCCTCGACCGACTTGTCGTAGACCAGCGTGTTGTAGATGAACCCGCGGGTGCGCAGACCCGGCTCGAGCGTGGCCGAGACCGCCTCGGCCGCGGTCCGGCGGACGTCCCGATCGGATGACTGCAGCCGGCTCAGCGCGATCTCGAGTGACAACTCGTCGTCGTCGAGATCGACCCGGAGCCCGGCGACTAGCTCTCCGAACAACCGGCCCCATGATGCCTGGCTCGAGATCGACTTCTCGGCGAGGATCTTCTCCTCGCTCTCGGACAGCAGGTGGGGGCGGTAGCGGCGGACGCTCCGAAGGTGATGCCGGTATCGGTCCAGATCGTGGGAGGCGAGCAGCTCTTCGGCGCGGTCGTCGTCGATCGCGGCCCACTCGAGATCGAAGAACAGGAGCAGCGTCTCGATCTCGGTGGCGCGTTCCTGCACGAGCTGGAGCAGCGCCCCGCGCTCCGAGTCGGCGGTGTCGGTGGCGAACCGCAGCGCCGCGTACGTGCCGGCGCGCCCGATCAGGTCGTTGATCGCCTCGAGCTCGCGCATCGCGAAGTCGAGTCCGGTCGGGTCGAGCTCGGCCACTTTCCCGGCGTAGGCCGACCCGAAGTTCGAGGCGCGGTCCTTGGCCTCGGCGAGCATCCGCTCGACGCCGGCGCGCTCGTCGCCGTCAACGAGCGGACCGAGGTCCCACTCGGTCTCGAGCAGCTCCGGGTCGGTGAGTGGATCGGCAGCGGTAGTCATGTAGGGGCAGCTTAGCTTCAGCTCTGCGGGCACCTTGCAACGTCCAACGGACCGTTGAGGCGGAACACGACGACCGGCTGGCCGAGCGCGCGTTCGGTGAACACCGGCGTCGCCGCCGGGTCGGTAGCGGTCCAACGGGTCTCAGGGGAGCTCGAGAGCACGTTCGGGTGCCATGGGTCGCGGGCGGGTGTGGTGATGATGTATTTCAGGTGGTCGGCGTTCACCTGTGATCGCCATCGAGCGCAGGTGGTGATCGGCGTGAACGACCCATGCGGTCCTCGCTGTGCCACATACGTGACCCGGTTCGAGACGTCGAGGCCGTAAAACGGATACGAGAAGAAGCCGCCGAACGTTCCGACCACGCCGACGCGAGCGTCGTGGACGGTCCGGAACAGCGCCCACACCTTCGCCAGATACGAGACGTTCGGCTGGTAGGCGTAGCGGCCGCGCAAGTAGTGGCCCTGGAGGCCGTAGCCGGCGGCGGCGCCGGCAAGGAGAACAAGGCCGATAACGACGGCGGCTGGGATTGCACGGGTTACGCGAGCCTCGCGGCCGAGCGCGATCAGAGCGATCACCGCGAGGGCCGCGACCCCGAGCACGATCGCGCCCGCCGCGTGCGAACTCGGCCACAGCGCCGGCTGCGCGACCGTGCCGGCGAGAAGGATCGCGAGCACGACCACGACTCCCGTCCGGACCGCCGGCGTTGAGCGCAGAGCCGGCGCGAGCGGCGCCACCGACAGCGCCAGCGCGAGCGCCGGCGCGAGGTAGCGCAAGTTGAACGCGAACCCGAGCGGGTCGCCGGCCGGGCCGGCGGCGGTCTCGGGCGTGATCAGGTACGCCGCGAGTGAGAACAGCGCGACGAATCCGAGCATCCGGACTGCCGCTTGGGAAGAAACTCCCGTATAGAGGGGGTTTCTTCCCAACCGCTCGCGGGAGGCGGGGGTGGCGCGGGGCAGCAGGCACAGAATCGGCCCGACGATCGCCACCGCGAGCACCGCCCACCACCAGCGCCCGAGCCCGGAGGCCAGCGCCGGCTCGAAGAAGCGGCTCCAGAGGTGCGTAGTCGTCAGGTAGTGCGCCACCGAAAAACCGGTGTGCTGCTGGAGCGGCGGGGCCGGTGTCGGCAGGATCCCCGCGAAGCTGGTCCACGGAAGCGGGTTGCCGACCGCGATCAGGTTGCGCACGTACCAGAAGCCGCCGGCGACGACCAGCGGCCCGAGCCAGAGCCCTGTCGCCGCGAGCCGCCGGCCTCGAGGAGCGATCGCGATCACGCCGACGGTGAGCGCGAACACCGGCGCTAGCACGGTCAGCTTCGTTCCGACCGCAAGGCCCGCCGCGATCGCGGCGAGCACACGCACGGCCGGGCGGTCGGGCTCGGTCGCGAGCAGCGCGACCGCCGCGAGCAGGAAGAACACGGCGACGACGTCGTTGGCGGCGGCGCCCGCCTGGGAGTAGTCCATCATCGTCGTCCCCATCGCCAGCGTGGCGCCGATCGCGGTGGCGGCGCCGACCTCTCGCGGGCGGCCGATGCAGTAGGCGGCGAACAGCGTCAGACCCAGCCACACGAGGTTGATCCCCGGCGACAACGTGTCGCGTCCCGAACAGCACGATCCCGAGGCCGTGGAGCATCTCCGCGGTGGCGGGATAGAACGGCGTCAGGTACTCGACGTCGGTGAATCGAAGCCCGGTGATGCTCCCGGTCTGCGCGAAGCTCGCCGCCCACGGAAGGTGGTACCAGAGCGAGTCGAACCCGCGGATGCCGACGTCATAGGACTGGATCGTGAGCCCGCCCCACTCGGCGACCACGGTCGCGCCGGCGAGGACCGCGACCACGGTCAGCAGCCACGCGTCGCGGTCCGCGTGCCGGTGGCGCGCGACCTGCGTATCCGCGAGCGAGCGCAACCCGGCGACGCCGACGAGCGCGCACGCGATCACGATCGGCCCGAGCTCGAACAGCCCCACCGCTCCGAGCACCTCGAGGATCCCGATCAGCAGCGCCAGCCCGGACACGGCCTCCGCCAGCCGCGCCGGCGCCCCGGCCCAGTCGGCAAACCAGCGCCGGCGGATCGCGACGGCCGCGACCCCGACCCCGCCGACGACGACGAGCAGCGCCGCCGCGCCGAGCGCGTAGCGGGCGACGCTCGTGTTTACGCTTGCCACCACAGGACGCGGTCGGGCGCGAGCGACAGCACGGGGCCGCCCGGGGGCTTGTCGCGGTACGGCGCGTAGCGCTCGGTCAGCGCGGCGATCGCCTCCGGCGCATCGGCGGCCTCGAGGATCGTGATCGGGCCTAGCGCCTGCACCCATTGCAGCCGCGACCAGTCGTCGTCGTAGCGGTCGACGGTCAGCGCCGCGCGGGGCCGGGCGCGTAGCCAGCGCACGCGCGCGAGCCGCTCCGGCGGGATCTCCTTTCGCTTGTGATCGATCGCGGTCACGATCGTTCCCTCGAGGACCGCATAGGTGACGGGCAACACACGGGGGTCGCCCGAACCGTCGACGATCCCGAGCCGGGCGACCGGCGAGCTCTCGAGCAGCGCCCTGGCCCAAGCGGGGAGCTCGGCTACGCTAGCGCTGCTTCCCATGACCGCCCGAAGACTAGGCGCCGCAGCCGCGCTAGCACTGGCCGCAGCGTTGGCAGGTTGCGGCACGAGCACGACTCAGCGCACGCCCACCGTCACCGCGATTCCGCTCCTGCCCGGCGCGCGGGTGGCCACGCAGGCTCGCGCGTGCGACTCGGGCTCGCGAGCCTTCTGCTCGATCGAGCTGGTCGTCGTCGACCCTCGATACAGGTCCTCTGACAACCTGGCACACGACGAGAGCAAGCACCTGCGCAAGGCCGGGTGGTCGCTGGCCGACGGCGACACGTCGACCGAGTCGTCGGCCAACTCGCCCGGGCACAAGCTGCGCCTGACCTACTCGACGGCGGCCGACGACCTCCAGCAAATCGACCTCGGGCAGATCACGCGCTCGCGCGGGGTCGTTCTCGCGCTGTCGAATTCGATGTTCGACCGCGCGGCGGCGATGTCGATGATGCTCGAGGTCGGAGCGACCTAGGCGTCGCGCAGAACGAGGCGACGGTCCGGGCCCACCGAGATCGCTTTGCGGCCGGCCAGCAGGTCGCGCAGATCGGCCCCGACGAGCTCCTCCCGCCAGCCCTCGAGCGTGCGGACGTCGGGCTCGGGCTCGCCGCGTCGGGCGGCGGCGATGATCAGCTCGAGCTCGTTGCGGGACGCGATTAGCTCGTACGCGAGCCCGGCCTGGAGCGAACGCGCGCGCAGGAGCGCCTCCGCCAGCACGATCAGCGGCGCGTCTTCGGGCTCGGAGCGGCCGCGCGGCTCGTCGCGCGGAATCGGCGCTGCCTTCATGCCGGCGGCGATCGCATCGAGCATCGCGTTGCCGCGGCGGCGGATCCCCGACGGATGGATCCCGCGGATCTGCTCGAGCGCGCCGATGTTCGACGGGTGGCGCTTGGCGAGCTCGACCAGGGCCGGGTCGCCGAGCACCGAGCCGACCGGCCGGTCCTCGTCGGACGCGGTGCGCTCCCGCCATGCTGCCAGCTCACGCGCCACCGCTCGGGCGCGCGGGTCGAGTTGTCCGACGCGGGGCAGTCGCTCCCAGGCGGTGTCGGGGTCGCGCTCGTCGCTGGCGGACTCGAGCCGCCGGCACTCCTCGCGCGCCCAGCCGAGCCGGCCGCTCTCGTTGAGGCGGCGCTGAACCTCGTCCGCGAGCTCGAGCAGATGGGCGACGTCCTCGGCGGCGTAGCTCAGCTGCTCGGCGGTGAGCGGCCGCGCGTCCCATCGCGTGTAGCTCGCGGTCTTCCCGACCCGGATGCCGAGCATCGTCCCGAGCAGGTTGCCGTACCCGGTCTGCGCGCTCGCGCCGACGAACCCCGCGGCGAGCTGGGTGTCGAAGATGTTCGTGATCTCGGTCCGCCACGCCCGGCGGAGGATCGCGACGTCCTGACGGCCGGCGTGGAGCACTACCTCGATCGCCGGGTCGGCCAGCAGCTGCGCCACCGGCGCGACGTCGACCCCGCTTTCGAGGGGGTCGATCAGCGAGATGTGCGGCGCGTCGCCGTCGCCGTCGTCCTCGTCGACCGCGATCTGGACCAGGCACAGCAGCGCCCGGTACCGGCCCTCGGACATGAACTCGGTGTCGATCCCGATCCGTCCGTGGGCGCGCGCGACATTCGCGGCCGCCGCCACCTCCTCGGAACTCGCGAGCGGCTCGGAGGTTTCGCGGTGGGCGGCCTCAGTGCGCATCCAGGCTGAGACTACCGAGGCCCGCGGGGCACGGACGCCCCGCGGAACGGCCCCAAGGACGCCGAGCGCAGCGAGGCCCATTAAAAGCCGACCCCCCTGGTAGGATATGACTTCGATGATCTTCTCCTCGAAGGCCGAGTACGGCGTGCGCCTGATGGTCGAGCTGGGGCGGCAGTCGCCCGAGCAGCCCACCTCCTTGAAAGCGATCGCTGACGCCGAGGGGTTGCCGCTGGCGTATCTCGAGCAGGTGGTGGCGAAGCTGCGCAAGGCCGGGCTCGTGATGAGCGCCCGAGGCGCGCACGGCGGCTACTGGCTGTCGCGGCCGGCGGAGGAGATCGCCATGGTGGACGTGGTGCAGGCGCTCGAGGGCGCGATCGCGCCGATGGAGTGCTTCGTCCACGACCACACCGAGCGCGTGCTGTGCTCACACGAGCCCGACGCCGGGCGGGGATGCGCGACGAAGCTCCTTTGGACGCGCGTGCAGGGCGGGATCATCCGCTCGCTGCAGACCACCACGCTCGCCGAGCTCGTGGAGTTCTCGCGTCGCAGCGAGCGCGCGCCGGTGGCGGCGGCTTGACGACTTCAACTTGAAAGCTTGGTATGGCAGATCTAGAGATTCGAAACCTTCATGTCCGCGCCGGTGAGAAGCAGATTCTCCGGGGCGTGGATCTGAGCGTCGACAAGGGCGAGATCCACGCGCTGATGGGCCCGAACGGGTCGGGGAAGTCCACCTTGGCCAACGCGGTCATGGGTCATCCGGGGTTCGAGGTGACCGAGGGCCAGATCCTGTTCCGCGGCGAGGACGTGACCGAAGCCGCGCCGGACGAGCGCGCGCGGATGGGGTTGTTCATGGCCTTCCAGTATCCGGTCGCGGTGCCCGGGGTGACCGTGACCAAGTACTTGAGGACGGTTTTGAACGCCCACCGCGAGTCTCGGGGCGAGGACGCGATTCCTTTGAAGGAGTTTCGTCAGACCGTCGAGGCGGCGATGAAGCTGACCAACGTCCCGCGCGATTTCTCGACGCGTTACCTGAACGAGGGCTTCTCGGGCGGGGAGAAGAAGCGGATGGAGATCCTGCAGCTGGCGCTGCAGAAGCCCCTGATGGCGATCTTGGACGAGACCGACTCGGGGCTCGACATCGACGCGTTGCGGGTCGTGGCCAACGGCGTCAACGCGGTCGCGGGCCCGGACATGGGCGTGCTGATCATCACCCACTACCAGCGGATCCTCCACCTCGTGCAGCCTTCGCACGTGCACGTCATGTACCAGGGGCGGATCGTCCGCGAGGGCGGCCCCGAGCTCGTCGACGCGCTCGAGGCCAAGGGTTACGGGTGGATCACCGACGAGATCGAGGCGGCAGCCTGATGACCGCGGTCTCGGGTCGCGTTTCAGCCGTTTCGGACGTCTCGTCTCAGTTCCCGGTTTTGCGGAATCGCTTGTTCGACGGGCGGCCGGTGGCGTACCTCGATTCGGCCGCGACGTCCCAGACGCCCGATGCCGTGATCGACGCGATGACGTCGTACTACACCGAGCACCGTGCGTCGATCCACCGGGGGGTTTATCCGCTGGCCGCCGAGGCGACCGACCTGTACGAGGGCGCGCGCGGCCGGATCGCCGCGATGGCTCGGGTCGACCGTCGAGGAGACGATCTTCACCGCGAACGCGACCGCCGCGATCAACATGGTCGCGTACACGTGGGGCCGCCAGAACGTCCAGCGCGGCGACCTCGTGGTGCTGACCGAGATGGAGCACCACTCGAACATCGTCCCCTGGCAGCTTCTGTGCCAGGACCGCGAGGCCGAGCTGGCCTACGTGCCGGTCTCCGATGATGGGTTCCTGGACCTGGACGCGCTGGATTCGCTGCTGGCTCGGGGACCGCGGTTGGTGGCGGTCGTGCACGTGTCGAATGTGCTCGGGACGGTGAATCCGGTCGCTGACATTGCCCGCCGCGCGCACGAGGCGGGCGCCGTGGTGATCGTCGACGGGACCCAGGCGGTCCCGCAGATGCCGGTGTGGCTGCCCGATCTGGACGTGGACTTCTACGCCTGGACGGGACACAAGGCGTACGGCCCGACCGGGATCGGGGTCCTGCACGGGCGGCGCGCGCTGCTCGAGGAGATGCCGCCGTTCATCGGTGGCGGCCACATGATCCGGACGGTCGCGGCGAACGAGTCGACTTGGACCGACCTGCCCGGGAAGTTCGAGGCGGGCACCTCGCAGATCGCCGAGGCGATCGGGCTGGGCGCGGCCGTCGATTGGATCCAGGCGATCGGGATGTCCTCGATTCGGGCTCACGAGCAGGCGGTGGTGGCCGAGACGCTGGAGCAGCTGTCCGGGCTGCCGGGTCTGACCGTTCAGGGGCCGGCTTCGGCGACCGACCGGGGCGCGCTCGTGTCGTTCACCTTGGACGGAGCCCATCCGCACGACGTCGCCGACATCCTCGGCGGTCTGGGAGTCTGCGTGCGTGCGGGTCACCACTGCGCGCAGCCGCTGATGCGGTCGCTGGGCGTGCACGCCACCACTCGGGCGTCGTTCGCGGTCCACAACTCGAGCGAGGACGTGCAGCGGCTGGTCGACGGCCTCGGGGTCGTGCGCAGCACGCTGCAACTCGGCTGAGCCCACTCGCGAGACGTAATCAAACCCAAACGTGCGTTCGTCGTGTTTGGGCAGGTTTTGCAGGGTTTCTCTGTGCGGCCCGCGAGTATTGTGCAAGCTGTCACAAGCACGCACCCCCGCATTCGAGCAGTAGCGTCTGATGGCAACTCGAAGGCCCGCATCGCGCCGGCCCAGTCGCCCCGTCCCCTCGCCTCCCCCGCGCGAGCTGTGGTGGACGTGCGCGGTGATCTTCCTGCTCGGGCTCGCGCTCGTGGGGCTCGGCGGCTGGGGGCTGGCGCGCGGCACGCCCCGGGGCGCTTCGGTGTTCGGCTTCGGAACCTCGATCGTGTTCGGGGCGGTCCTGATCGTGTTCGCGGTGCTGCTGCCATGGCTGGCGGACGGCCCGGTAAGGATCGGCCCGCTGTCGGTAACGCTGCGGCTTAGCGGTCGCCCCCGACGCCGGCGGGCTCGGATGCGGAGGCGCAGACGCCGGCGCAGGTGGGATGGGAGGGACGCGAGGCGTCGGTAGGCTCCGCGCCGAGCGTGCCCCCGATCAACCTCTACAGCGACACGCAGACGCTCCCGACGGAGGGGATGCGAGCGGCGATCGCCTCGGCCGAGGTGGCCGACGAGCAGCGCGGGCTGGATCCGACGACGAACGCGCTGCAGGACCGGGTGGCGGAGCTGCTCGGGCAGGAGGCCGCGGTGTTCCTGCCCAGCGGAACGATGTGCAACGAGATCGCCTTTCGCGTGCACGCGCGACCGAGCGGCGACGAGGTCATCCTCGACCGAACCTCGCACCCGGTCAACTCCGAGGCCGGCGGGCCGGCGGTGCTGTCCGGGCTGATGATCCGGGCTCTGGACGGCGCCGGGGGGATCTTCACGCCCGAGCAGCTCGACGCCGCGGTGCGCCAGGCGGCCACCCGCTACATGCCGCGATCGAGGCTCGTGTCGGTCGAGCAGACGACGAACCTCGCCGGCGGCCACGTGTGGCCGCTCGAGACGATCCGGGGCGTGCTGTCGGTCGCCCGCCGGCACGGGTTGCGGGCGCATATGGACGGAGCGCGGCTGATGAACGCCGTGGTCGCATCGGGTGTCTCGGCGGCGGATTACGCCGGCGGGTTCGACACGGCGTGGATCGACTTCACCAAGGGCCTGGGGGCGCCGGTCGGGGCCGTGCTCGCCGGCTCCCGCGAGCTGATCGACGAGGCGTGGCGCTGGAAACAGATGCTCGGCGGGTCGTTCCGGCAATCGGGGATCGTGGCTGCGGGTTGCCTTTACGCGCTCGACCACCACGTCGAGCGGCTCGCCGAGGATCACGCCAACGCCGGTTTTCTTGCTCGCGGGCTGGCGGGGTTGTCGGGCGTGCGGCTCGATCCGGACACGGTCGAGACCAATATCGTGATCTTCGAGGTCGACGACGCGCGTTCGCTGGTTCGGCGGATCGCCGATCGGGTCGAGTTGCAGGTGGTCGACGCGCGTCACGTGCGCGCGGTGACGCACCTCGACATCTCGCGCGCGGACATCGATCGGGCGCTCGAAGCGTTCGCGGAGGAGCTTCGGTGACGGCCGCCCAGGGGCGCTTGGGAAGAAACTCGTGTATAGCGCTAGTTTCTTCCCAAACGCTGCTCGGCCCGGCCCCGCTACGCTAGTCAGCGATGGACGACCTGTACCGCGAGAACATCCTCGATCACTACAAGCATCCGCACAACTGGAGCCCTCCGGCGGCGGAGATCGAGAGCCCGGATCTGGAGTTCCACGACCTCAATCCGTTGTGCGGGGATGAGCTGACCGTGCAGCTGGCGCTGGACCGGGAGGGGCGGATCGAGGACGTGCGGTTCTCCGGGCACGGGTGCGCGATCTCGCAGGCGGCGGCGTCGATGGCCTCGGACGAGGTCAAGGGGATGCCGGTGGAGCAGCTGCTGGCGCTCGATCGGTCGTTCGTGCTGGACCTGCTCGGGATCGACATCTCGGCGACGCGGATGAAGTGCGCGCTGCTGTCGCTCAAGGTGCTGAAGGGCGCCTCGCTTGGGCACGCGGCCGATTGGGAATCGGCAGCGTAGGCAAATCCTATCTTCGCGCTAGGATTTGTAATGTGCCGCAAGTAATCGAAGTCTGCGCTGTGGACCAGCTCGAGCCGGGCGAGATGCGCCTGGTCGAGTGGGAGGACCTGGAGATCGGCGTGTTCAACTGCGGCGGCACCTTGTACGCGATCGAGGACCGGTGCTCGCACGACAACGGCCCGCTCGCGGAGGGCGAGTTCGACGCCGAGCAGTGCACGGTCGAATGCCCGCGACACGGGTCGCTGTTCGATCTGAAGACCGGCAAGCCGTTGACTTTGCCCGCGTACGTTCCGGTGGAGACGTACCCGGTAATCATTGAAGACGAGACGATCAAGCTGGAGGTGGAGTAGTGGCCGTAGAGCTCACGGAGAACCAGCAGCTGGCGGCGATCAACGCCGACTACGAGGAGCGATACGGGTTCCGCGATGCGGAGAACTACCTGTACAAGGCGCCCAAGGGCCTGGGCCGCGAGATCGTCGAGAAGATCTCCGAGTTCAAGTCCGAGCCGCAGTGGATGCGCGAGTTCCGGCTGAAGGCGCTCGATCACTTCCTCTCGCGCCCGCAGCCGACCTGGGGCTCGCCGCTCATGGCCGAGGTCGACTACGACGACATCCACTACTTCGTCCGCGCGTCCGAGAAGCCCGGCCGCTCCTGGGACGACGTGCCCGAGGACGTCAAGCGGACGTTCGACCGGCTCGGGATCCCCGAGGCCGAGCGCAAGTTCCTCTCGGGCGTCGGCGCCCAGTACGAGTCCGAGGTCGTCTACCACCAGGTGCGCGAGGACCTCGAGAAGCAGGGCGTGATCTTCAAGGACATGGACTCCGGGCTGCGCGAGCACGAGGACATCGTCCGCGAGTACTTCGCGACCGTGATCCCGCCCAACGACAACAAGCTGGCGGCGCTGAACTCGGCCGTGTGGTCGGGCGGCTCGTTCGTGTACGTGCCCGAGGGCGTGCACGTCGAGATGCCGCTCCAGGCCTACTTCCGGATCAACACCGAGAACATGGGCCAGTTCGAGCGGACGCTGATCATCGCCGAGCCCGGCTCGTACGTGCATTACGTCGAGGGCTGCACCGCGCCGACCTACTCGAGCTCGAGCTCTGCACTCCGCCGTGGTCGAGCTGATCGCCAAGCCCGGCGCACGGATCCGCTACACGACCGTCCAGAACTGGTCGACGAACGTGTTCAACCTCGTGACCAAGCGCGCCGTGGCGCACGAGGACGCGACCGTCGAGTGGGTCGACTGCAACCTCGGCTCGCGGCTGACGATGAAGTACCCGAGCGTCTACCTGATCGGCGAGCGCGCTCACGGCGAGATCCTGTCGATCGCGTTCGCCGGCAAGGGCCAGCATCAGGACGCCGGCGGGAAGATCATCCACGCGGCGCCGAACACGACCTCGAACATCTTCGCCAAGTCGATCTCCAAGGACGGCGGGCGCGGCTCCTACCGCGGCCTGCTCGAGATCGCCAAGGGCGCCCACGGCGCTCGCTCGAAGGTCGTCTGCGACGCGCTGCTGCTCGACGAGCACTCGCGCTCGGACACGTATCCCACGATCCGGATCGGCGAGGACGACGTCAACGTCGGCCACGAGGCGACCGTCTCGAAGGTCGGCGATGACCAGCTGTTCTACCTGATGTCGCACGGCATCCCCGAGGACGAGGCGTCGAAGCTGATCGTCAACGGGTTCATCGAGCCGATCACCAAGGAGCTCCCGATGGAGTACGCGGTCGAGATGAACCGGCTGATCGAGCTCCAGATGGAGGGCTCGATTGGCTAGCGCACCGGCTCCCGCGCTCGAGCTCCTCCACAGTTCAAGGGCCGGCCCGGCTGGGAGTTCACGGACATCACCGGGCTGGACCTGGCCGCCTACGAGCGGGTCGGCGCCGATGGCGACGTCCGAGGCGGCCGAGACCGCTGTGGGAGCTGGCCGACGCTCGAGCTGCCCGACGGGGTGATCGTCGGGACGCTCGACGACGCGCGAGCACCGGGAGCTGATCGACCGCCACCTGGGATCGCTGGTCGTCTGGCGGCGACGACGTGTTCGTGACGCTGAACGAGGCGGGCGTCACGCGCCGGCGCGTTCGTGTACGTGCCCCGCGGCGTGGAGCTCACCGAGCCGATCTCGCTGAGGAGCGTCCAGGCCCGCACCGGGACGCTGCTCAACCAGCGCACGCTCGTCGTCCTCGAGGAGGGCGCCCAGGCCGAGGTGTGGGAGCAGTTCCTGTCCGGGTCGGACGACATCGACGGCGTGTTCAACACGGTCACCGAGCTGATCGTCGGCGAGGGCGCGCGGCTTCGCTACGTGTGCGGCCAGGGCCTGTCCGAGAACAGCTGGATCTTCGGCGCCCAGCGCGCCGAGGTCGGCCGGGACGCGTCGCTCGACTGGGTGGCGCTCGGGTTCGGCTCGGCGCGCGGCCACGTGCGGATGGAGACGCGGCTCGCCGGCGAGGGCGCCGAGGCGCGCGTCACCGGCGCGTACGCCAGCCACGGCCGCCAGCACATCGACTTCGACACCACCCAGGAGCACGCGGCGCCGAACACGACCTCGGATCTCGCCTTCCGCGGCGTGCTCACGGGGCGCTCGACCGCGGTCTGGAAGGGCAACATCATCGTCGACCCGGGCGCGCAGAAGACCGACGCGTTCCAGGAGTCGCGCAACCTGCTGCTGGTCAAGCGCGCGCACGCCGACGCGATCCCCGGGCTCGAGATCCAGGCCAACGACGTGCGCTGCACGCACGCGGCCGCGGTCGCGCAGGTCGACCCCGAGCAGCTGTTCTACCTGCGCTCGCGCGGGCTCCGCGAGGAGGTGGCCAAGCGGCTCGTGATCGAGGGCTTCCTGGCGGCGCTGGTCGAGCGCTTCGAGGAGGGCCCGGTGCGCGAGGTGCTGAGCGGCGCGCTCGAGCATCGGCTCGCGCTGATCCTCGGCGACTAGGCGGGCTAGGCGGGCGCGAGCTCGTCCAGCGCCTCGACCTCGTCGTCTTCGAGCTCGAGCTCGTCCGGCCTCGAAGTTCTCCTCGAAGTGCGCCACCGAGTTCGTGCCGGGGATCGGCAGCATCACCGGCGAATGGGCAAGCAGCCAAGCGAGCGCGACCTGCCGGGTCGTGGCGCCGTGTGAGCTGCGCGATCTCCTCGAGCGTCGAGCCGCGATTGGTGAGATCCCCGGTCGCGAGCGGGAACCACGGCAGGAACGCGAGCTGGTCACGTTCGCACACGGCCAGTACCTCCTCCGAGGCCCGGTCGGCGATGTTGTAGCGGTTCTGGACCGAGACGATCGGGACGATCTGCCGGGCGCGGTCGAGCTCTTCGACGGTGACGTTGCACACGCCGACGTGGCGGATCTTGCCTTCCTCCTGAAGCTCGGCAAGCGCGCCGATCGAGTCCTCGATCGGAACGTTCGGATCGACCGCATGAAGCTGGTAGAGGTCGATCCGCTCGAGCCGCAGCCGCTTCAGCGACGCCTCGCAGCAGCGCCGCAGGCGGTCCGGGCGGCAGTTTCGCTCCCACACGCCCGGCCCGGGCCGCTCGAGGCCGCCCTTGGTCGCGATCACGAGGTTGTCGGGATACGGCCGGAGCGCTTCGGCGATCAGGTTCTCGGACACCTCAGGGCCGTACGAGTCGGCGGTGTCGATCAGTTGGACGCCGGCCTGGACGACGTTGCGGAGCAAGGCGCGGGTGGCGGCCGGATCGGGCGGCTCGCCCCAGATGCCCTCGCCGGTGATGCGCATGGCGCCGAACCCGAGTCGCTTGACCTCGAGGTCGCCGCCGAGGACGAAGGTTTCGCTGGTGGAAGGCACCGCGCGGCAAGGGTATCCGACCGGCTGCGGCGTACGATCCGGGACGAACATGGCCAGGCAACCACCGATGCTCGTTCCGCTGGGCTACGGCAAGTTCGTTCGCGCGGATCGCGTGTTCGCGCTGGTTCCGCTAGAGGGCCCCGAACGCGGCGACGGACGCCGGACGCTCGTGTACGTCGAAGGGATCGAGGAGCCGATCGTGGCGTCCCGCTCCGAGGGCGCGATCGAGCGCGACGTCGCCGGCGCCCTGGGACGCGGCTCGGGCCGTTCGCGCGACGGATTCGAGCTACCTGGCCAAGAACCGCTGTTCTGACCTTAAGCGTTCCAAAGCTAACTGGACGAATGTTCTATTAGGGCCTCGCGGAGGCCTGCCGATACGCATGCGAACGATTGCACGGCCAGTGTCGCCTGGGGGCGCACGCCGACACAAAGCGAGGTAGAAATGCGTGGGAATATCTACCGTTCTGGGAGGCGGCGGACAGGTTCGATTCTGTTGGCCGCGGCCGCGGGGATCGCCGTTGGTCTGGCGCTGATACTGGCATCGGTCTCGTCGGCGTACGCGAAGGCACCGGCCGCCCACACGCGGGCCACGCAGGCGAGGCCACCGGCGGCGGTCGTGATCACGATTCCGCACCAATCGGCGGTGAAGCTCGCGCCGGTCGCGCACGCCGCCGGACACAAGATCGCGTGAGCACGCACATGGCAGCGATCTCGCGACGGTTCGGGCCGACTGCCGGCAGGCCGTCCCTGCCGCACGGGTTCGTCGTGTACGTGACGTCCGTGGCGGCGCTCGCGGTCGCATCGCTGCTCGCGCTGCCATGGGTCAACGAATGGCAAGTCGACGATCCGGTGCTGTTCGTCGTGCTGTCAGCGTTCGTGCTCGCGGGCGAGCTCCTGCCGATCCCGGTGCCACGGCGCCGAGGGCTCGCGAACGTCACGATCTCGGCGGCGTTCGCGTTCGCGATCCTGCTGCGGTTCGGGGCCGGCCCGGCCGCGCTGATCTACGTCTCGAGCTCGGTGATCGCCGACGCGACACAGCGCGTGTCTCCGCTCAAGATCCTGTTCAACGCGGCGCAGTACCTGCTCGCGGTCGTCGCCGCCGCCGGCGTGCTGACGCTGGCCCACTCGGTCCCGATGGGACCGATCACCGGCTCCGAGCTGCCGATCGTGCTCGCCGCCGCGACCGCGTTCTTCGCCACCAACCACGTGCTGGCGTGCGTCGCGGGGGCGCTGCTGACGCGCGTGCCGGTCGGCGGCTACCTGCGTGACGACCTCGAGTTCCAGGCCTGGACCGCGGGCTGCGTACTCGCGTTCGCCCCGGCGCTGCTCGCATCCGCCGACGTGAGCGTCGCGCTCGTGCCGGTGTGCTTCGTGCCGATGCTGGCGGTCTACTTCGGCGGCCGTCAGGCGGCGCTGTCGAGCCACCGTGCCCACCACGACGCGCTCACCGGCCTGCCGAACCGCGCGGCGCTGACCGAGACCCTCCAGGAGAACCTGGACGCGGCCGCGCGCGACCACCGCGCGCTGACGGTGATGCTGCTCGACCTGGACGACTTCAAGTCGATAAACGACACGCTCGGGCACGAGCTGGGAGACCTGACGCTGCAGCGGGTCGCGCTCCGGCTACGCCAAGCGGTGGGCGACCGCACCGTGCTCGCGCGGATCGGCGGCGACGAGTTCGCGTTGCTGATCGACGGCACGCAGGACGACGCGGAGGCCGTCGGCGAACGGCTTCTCGAGGCGCTCGACGATCCGCTCGAGGTCGACTCGGTGGCATTACATATCCGCGCCAGCATCGGCATCGCGTGCTTTCCACAGCACGGCCGCACCTCGCCAGAGCTGATCCGCCACGCGGACGTCGCGATGTACTGCGCCAAGGACTCGGACGCCGCCTTGCATACCTACGCCGAGGCCGATGACGAGTACAGCATCGACCGGCTGGCGCTGGCGGCGCAGCTCCGTCGCGGAATCGAGCGCGGCGAGCTGGTCGTCCACTACCAGCCGAAGGTGCCGCTCCAGGGGGGCGCCACCCTGTCGCTGGAGGCGCTCGTGCGCTGGAACCATCCGCAGCTCGGGTGCATCGGTCCGGACGGGTTCATCCCCCTCGCCGAGCAGACCGGGATCATCAAGCCCCTCACCGAAAAGGTGCTGGAGGCCTCGCTCGAGCAGTGCAAGCGCTGGCGGCAGGAAGGCCTCGAGGTGACCGTCTCAGTCAACGTGTCGACGCGCAGTCTGCTCGACCACGACTTGCTGACGATCATCGGAACGCTGCTCGGGCGGCTCGACCTGGACGCCTCGGCGCTCCAGCTCGAGATCACCGAGAGCCGCATCGTGGCCGACCTGCCGCGCGCGCGGGCCGCGCTCGAGGAGCTGCGGGCGATGGGAGTGATGATCGCGATCGATGACTTCGGGACCGGCTACTCGTCGCTCAAGCAGCTGCAGCAGCTGCCGGTCGACGAGATCAAGATCGATCGCTCGTTCGTGACCCGCATGGAGACCGATCGCCAAGACGCCGTGCTCGTGCACTCGATCATCGACCTCGGCCGGAACCTGGGTCTGCGGGTCACCGCCGAGGGCGTCGAGACCGAGAACGTCAAGGACGTCCTCGCCGAGCTCGGCTGCGATTACGCCCAGGGGTTCTATGTGGGCCGGCCGGTGACCGCGGACGAGTGCACGCGCTATTTGACGGCGCCCGCGCAGGCTCGGCCGAGCGCGCCGGTGATCGCGCTGTTCAGCTAGCCCGCGACCTGGGCGTATAGCGACGGCAGGCTCGGATAGCCGCTCGAGGCCCAGCCCGAGTTCTGGAGCGCCGCGATCTGCGTCGCGGCCGGCTGGCCGGCGGTGCTGAGGATCGCCTGGATGCCCGAGCTGGCTGCGCCGTACCCGGGAATCGTGTTCTGGCCCTTCAGCCAGCCGGCGGTGGCGTCGGCGGCCGCGATCGGGTCGCTCCAGATCGAATCGCTCGCGCCGTAGGTGGCGCTGTCGGTGTAGCCGATGTTGAGCCAGTCGTTGTTGTTCTGGCTCTGCCGGGACTGGGCGGCCCCGCCCGACTCCTCGGCAAGCAGCCACGCCGAGACCACCGACGGGTCGAGGCCGGTATCGGAGGCCAGGCGCGTGGCGAACTGCTGCTGGTCCGAGGTCAGCATTGTCTGGGCGCTCGACGGGAGCGCGGCTCCGCCGGTGCTCGGGACCGCCGTCGTCGAGCCGACGTCCTGGGCCTGGGCGAGCGCGCTCGCGAAGCTGGACGAGCTGGACGACGAGCCGGTCCCCGCTGGTGAGGTCCCACTCACGCTCGACGAGGTGGTGGCCGCGCCGACCGAGGGGTCGAACGCGGTCTGAAGAGACTGGATCTGCGCCTGGATCTGCGCGACCCGGCTCACGGCATCGGTGTAGCTCATCGACAACCAAGTGATCGGCCGGCCGCCGCGTGGCTTGAATGCCCGTTGATAGCTTGTGGCGGTGACCGATCCGTCGCAGGAAGAGGCGGTCCGCGAGGTCGAAGACATCTTCACGGCCGGCCGGCCGTACGAAGCACTTGCGCGTCTGGGCGAGGCGATGCGCGGTGGCGCCGACGGCGAGATGCTCTCCGACGCGCTCGTGATCCTGCACCGCACGCATGGCATCGGCGCGGCGAGCGGCGCGCTCGCGCTCGCCGACGCCGTGGGCGCGCCACGCGAGACGCTGGAGCGCCACCGTGCGGAGATCGAGGAGCACCGGATGCAACGACTGCTGCCCGAGGTTCTGGGGCGCGTCGCCTTCCTGGCGCTCGCCGAGCCGGTACCCGGCAACTACGACGTCGAACGCTGGCCGGACGGCAAGCCGACGCGCACGCGTGAAGACGTCGTCGGGACCATCCGGTACATGGCCGAGCACGCAGAGGAGCTCGAATGGGCCGCCGACCGGCTTGACCTCGATTCGCGCGAGGTGCTCACCGAGCGCCTGGTGTACCTGACGCTCGACCACGAGCGCGCTCACGTCGGTCCGTCGATCGAGCAGCTCGAGCAGCTGTCCGGGGTGGCACGCAGCCAGTTACGCACGGCGGAGCGCGTCCGCGGTCTCGGCTACATGGACGCGGTCAACCGACGCGACTACCTCTACAGCCATCGCTTCGACCTGCACGCGATCGGCTTCCCGATCGTCCTGGAGACGTCGATGTTCGGCGTTCAGGCCACGTATCAGCTCCAGCAGTACTGGGCGCCGAAACACCCGGAGGCGCGGCCGCGCGAGGGAGATGTCGTGGTCGACGGAGGCGGATACCTGGGCGAGACCGCGCTGTGGTTCGCTCACGTCGTCGGTGAGACCGGAAGGGTCATGACGTTCGAGCTCGAAACCGGGGCCCTGGCCGTGCTGCGGGAGAACTTGGACGCCAATCCAGAACTGGCAGAGAGGATCGAGATCAACGAGCACGCCCTCTGGAGCGAACCGAACCGTGAGCTGCCGATCCTGGTCAGCGGGCCGGGCACGACGCTGATGGCCGGCGCGCCCGAGGACGGCGGCGTGGACGGCGCCGGCCCAATCGAGCAGATCGTCACGACGACCTCGATCGACGCGCTCGTCGCGTCGGGCGAGCTCGACCGCGTGGACTTCATCAAGCTCGACATCGAAGGCGCGGAGTCCCGGGCGCTGAAGGGCGCCGAGCAGACGCTCCGGCGCTTCCGACCGCGGCTGGCGCTGGCGGCCTACCACGAGTTCGAAGACATGTGGGCACTGATGCGCCAGATCGACGAGCTCGATTTGGGATATCGGTTCGGGATGGCCCATTTCACCCCCCACCACGAGGAGACGATCCTGTACGCGTGGGTGGAGGAGACTCGATGAGCCCGGTTTCAACCGGTGCCGAATTGCCGCTCGTCTCGGTGCTGACGCCGGTCTATAACTACGGCCGCTACCTGGCCCGCACGTTGGACAGCGCGCTGGCCCAGGACTATCCGCCGGAGCGGATGGAGCTCGTGATCGTCGACGACGGCTCGACCGATGAGACACCGGACGTGATCGCCGAGTACGTGGCCAAGCAGCCGGACCGCATCCGAGCCTTCCGTCAGGAGAACCAGGGGTTCATCGCCGCGACCAACGCGACGTTTCGCGAGGCTCGCGGCGAGCTTTGGGCGTTCCTCGACTCGGATGACATATGGCCGCCGGAGAAGACCCGCGAGCAGGTCGAGATCCTGCGCCGGCAGCGTGAGGTGGGCGTCGTCTACAGCGACACCGAGCTGATCGACCCCTACGACAAGTTGCTCACCCCGTCGGTCTGGACGTTGTACACGCAGGCCCCGATCGTCGGCGGGGGGAGCGCGATGTACAGGATGTGCAGCGAGCCGTCCGGCAATCCGGCACTCAACTCGACGATCATGCTCCGCGCGGAACTGGCCGACCAGTTCGCGCCCATTCCTGACGGCATTCCCTACGTCGATTGGTGGGTCGTGGCGCGGATCGCGCGCGTCGCGCAGCTGGCGATCAACGAATCGCGCGTCGGCTACCGCACGCACGGCGCCAACATCACGCTGGGAGCGACCGGCCAGCGGGCCGTGCGGGAGGTGCTCAAGGCCGTGCAGATGCGACGGCAGTTGCTGCTGCGCGGCGCGGCCGAAGAGCTCACGACCGAGCAGGTGGTCATGGTCTGGCGCGTGTTCGAGCAGGCCGCCGCCCATACCGCGACGATCGCCCAAACCGTCTTCCTGCCGCTGATCCACGCCACCGAGGCCGAGGTGGAGCGCGGCCGAGCGTACGCCGCGCAGGCTGAGTCGGCGACGCTGACCGGCCGCTATGAAGAGGCCCTGCGCAATCGAGTGATGGCGGTCGCCGCGAACCCCTGGGATGCCGATTCACGGGAGTGGATCCTCGACCTCGGCGGGTTCGCGCTCCAGAACGCCGAGATCGAGGACCACTTGACCGAGGCGCGGGGGTCTATCGTGCTCGCGTTCCTGGACGAGCTCGAGAAGGAGCCCCAGCTACTGGCCGCGTATGCGGGTGTGGTCGGCGCTGAGGACGACATCACGTTGGTGGTCGATGCCACCGACGTCGAGGAGGAGGTTGCGCTCGCGCGCGTGCAACGCGTGATCGGGGCGGCGAGCGTGGACACGGCGACGATGCCGGACGCCCTGCTCGTGGGAAAGGACGCGAAGGCCCCGGGGAAGGCGGTCAAGGTCGAGTTGGAGCGTCGTGCCGACGCGGTGCTGACGCGTCGCCCCGTACGGCTCGGCGTCCCGGCCTTCAGCCCCGAGCGCCTCGACGAGCTGAAGGCAAACCTCGCGGCGCTGGACGGCGCGCCGGAGCTTGACCGCCTCGGCTGAGGCGGGCGCTTCGATCGTTACGCCGCCGCGGCGAGTGCGGCTCGGTCGCGCCCGAGTACCGATCGAGTGGCCGCGACGACGGCGCTGCGGTTCCAGATCTCGATCATCTCGCCAAGCGCGCGAATCTCGCTGCGCAGGCTGTAGTAGTTGACGTGATGGCAGAAGATCGTGGTGTCGACGACGTAGGTCGCGCGCCCGGCGTAGACCGCCTCCGCGAACAGGACCTCGTCGACGCCGGGGGCCTCGCCCATCATCGTCAGGTAGTCGTCGGAGCGGAAGGCCATGACGGTGCACGAGATGCCGCGGCGCTCGTCGATGTCGCTGACGTCCATCAGGCCCTCGGGGCCCCAATTGTCACGACCGAGGCGGCGTACCGAACCGTGGTCCTCGCACAACTTGACCAGCGTGCGCGGGTCCGACCAGTACAGCGCGCGCATCGCGCGGAGCCTTGTGTCCTCGCCCGTGATCGGGTGCGGACGGTGCCACAGCCAGGGGTGCGTCGGCGCGAGCTCGGCCAGCCGAGGGTCGAGGTGCTCGAGGAAGAACCGAGAGGTGAAGTTGTTGACAGTGACGCCAGGGACCTTCAGCTCCATTGGACCGAGCTCCCAGTCCTCAGGCCGCGAGACGAGCAGAACGTCCTCGTCGAGCTTCAGGATCGTCTCGCCGGGCCACATCGCGGACACTTCCTTGAACGCCTCGTGGGCATACGGGATCGTGTCCTCGCCGGCCGCCAGCTCGTGATTGCGGCCGGTGGCGACGCTCCAGCGGCGGGCGATGACCTCGATCGCATCAGTGCGCTCGGGCAGATTGCCGTTGTTGATCACCAGGATGTCCTCGGTCGGCAGCCAGCGCGTCAACGCGTCGAGGCACAGATCGAGGTGCTGGGGTTCGAGGCAGGCGAGAACGACGGCTTTCATGTTCGAGTCCTAAGCGGCGAGGTGGTCGGTGTCGGCGGTGACGTTCGGCAACGACCAGCGCGCGACGGCGGCGAGCGCCCCGGCGACGACCTGGTCCATGTTGAGGTACTGGTAGCGGGCCAGGCGGCCCACGAACAGCACGTCCGGACGATCGTTCGCGAGCTGCTCGTAACGGTGGTACAGCTCGCGATTCTCTGGACGCGGGATCGGGTAGTAAGGGTCGCCTTCGGCGGATGGGAACTCGTACGCCAGCGTGCTCGTCTCGGCAACCTGGCCGGTGAGGTGGCGGTACTCGGTGACACGCGTATACGGGATGCGCTCGTTGGGATAGTTGACCGTTCCGGTCGGCTGAACCAGGCGCCCGCCGGGCGTGGCCCGGACCTCGTGCTCGAAGCGCAGCGAGCGGTAGGGCAGCCGGCCGTGGCGGTAGCCGAAGAAGGCGTCGATCGGGCCGGTCCACACGAGCGCGACGCCCGCGTACCGTTGCTCGACCTCGGCGTATTCGATACCCGTCTGGACTGTGATGTTGGGGTGGTCGAGCATCCGCTCGAACATGACCGTGTACCCATCGGCGGGCATCCGCTGGAAGCTGTCGGTGAAGTAGCGGTCATCGTCGCCTGAGCGCACGGGGATCCGCGCGCACACCGACGCGTGCAGCTGACTGGGGTCGAGATCCCACTGCTTTCGCGTGTAGCCGCGGAACAGGCGCTCGTACAGGTCACGCCCGACCTTCGCCACGACCGAGTCCTCGGAGGTGTGCAACGCCTCGCGCGGCTCGGCCACCCACGCGAGGTAGGCGGCGGTCTCCTCCTCCCCGTACAGCTCGACGCCGTGCAGGGCCTGAACCGTTTGGCGGTTGATCGGCATCGGCACGAACTGTCCGTCGACTTCGGCCACCACGCGGTGCTCGTAGGGACGCCAGTCGGTGAAGCGCGAGAGAAACGCGACGACCTTCTCGGCGTTGGTGTGGAAGATGTGCGGTCCGTAGCGGTGGACGAGGACCCCGTTCTCA
Source organism: uncultured Solirubrobacterales bacterium (assembly GCA_963849675.1). GTDB lineage: Bacteria > Actinomycetota > Thermoleophilia > Solirubrobacterales > Solirubrobacteraceae > Palsa-465. Next base: position 218,153 of record CAWKIW010000005.1, read on the forward strand.
TCGAGCGTGTCGTACGCGTTTCCGGCGACGTGCGGGCGCCGGTCGATCACCAGCACCCGGAGACCGTGCTCCTCGGCGAGCACACGGGCGCTGACCGAACCGGCGAAGCCGGCGCCGACGACGAGCACGTCCGGAGCCCGGTGGTCGCCAGGGCGAGCAGCGGCGATCTCGAGGGAGGCCATGTCCCGGTAATCGACCGCGGCGTTGCGCGCTTGAGGTCCGGCGATCACGCCGCAGCGCGGAGCGTGCGCCGCACGGCGGCGGGCCAGCGCTCGACCGCGGCCAGCGCGGCGGCGACTACCTGATCCATGTTCAGGTACTGATAACGCGCGAGCCTGCCGACGAACAGGACATTCGGATGCGCCTGAGCGAGTTGCTCGTAGCGGTGGTAAAGCTCGCGGTTCTCCGGGCGAGGGATCGGGTAGTAGGGGTCGCCCTCGTCCATCGGATACTCGTATGCGAGTGTGCTCACCTCCGCGAACTGACCGGTGAGATGGCGGTACTCGGTGACACGCGTGTAGGGAATCCGCTCGTTCGGATAGTTGATCTGCGCAACCGGGTGTACAAGCCGGCCGCCCGGTGTCCGGCGCGTCTCGTGCTCGAACCGCAGGCTCCGGTATGGAAGCCGGCCGAGCTGGTAGGAAAAGTACGCGTCGATCGGGCCCGTCCACACGAGCCGCTCGGAGCGCGTGCGGGAGGAAAGGTCATCGAACTCGACGCCGACCTGTACCTCAATTCGGGGATGGTCGAGCATCGCCTCGAACATCGCGGTGTATCCGTCGCGCGGCATCGCCTGGTACGTATCGTTGAAGTAACGGTCGTCATTGTTGGTACGCACCGGGATGCGCGCGCACACCGACGCATGAAGCTGAGAAGGGTCAAGGCTCCACTGCTTGCGGGTGTAGCCTCGGAACAGCCGCTCGTACAGGTCTCGGCCCACCTTCGAGACGACCGAGTCCTCGGAGGTGTGAAGCGCCTCGCGGGGCTCGGCCAACCTCTCCAGATGAGCCGTCACCTCGGCCTCGCTTAGGCTCAGGCCGTGCAGCGTGTTCACCGTGGTCCGGTTGATCGGGATCGGGACGAACTGTCCGTCGACTTCGGCCAGCGTGCGATGCTCGTACGGGCGCCAGTTGGTAAAGCGCGACAGGAATGTCCACACACGATCGGAGTTGGTGTGGAAGATGTGCGGGCCGTAGTTGTGACACAGCACCCCGTGCTCGTCTACTGCGTCGTACGCGTTGCCCGCGATGTGGGGCCGGCGGTCGATCACCAACACGCGCAGGCCACAGTCCTCTGCGAGCACGCGGGCGCTCACGGATCCGGCAAACCCGGCGCCGACGACAACGACGTCGTAGCCCAAGCCGGCGCCGATTTTCGAGGAGTTCGTCACAGCCCAGTTCTCGACTGAAATGCGCGGAAATTGAGCCCTGATCTCGCGTCGCCGCGCCCTAGACTTCGGTCGCGTGTCCGGCGCGCCAGATGTCATCGTGGGGTGGCTTCAACACGACTACGGCCAGCTCGGTCGTCCGGCCGAGGCGATCGCGCACGTCCTGGCCGACGGTGAACTCGCGGGACGAGTCGCCTACGTCGAGCCGTTCCGCCCGCGCGAGGGAGCGGATGCAGATCTGAACCATCGACTCGACCGCTCGCTGCACGTCTTCTCGGGCGCCGGCACGCCGCCCAGCGGCAGACACGAGGTCGCGGCCGCGGTGGTGGCGGCCGCCGGCCTGACTGACCCTCTGCTGCTCAACTTCGGCGTCGCGGAAGCCAACTGGTGGATCCAGTACGAGTTCGCGCCGGTGTGCGGCGGGTCGTGTCTGGTGACCTACGACAAGCTCGCAGAGTGGGCGGCGCTCGCCCCGAGGGCGGAGCTGCTCGAGCGCGTGCGCTCGCGACTGATCGCCGCTTCGGATCGGGTATGCGGTATGTCGGAGGGGTCGATCGACGACATCTCCGACGCCGTCTACGTCGGGCACGGATGTGACGAGGCGTGGCACGAACCGGATATCGACGCCCGCGAGGAGCCTGCCGACCTGGCGTCGATTCCGCATCCCCGGGCGGTGTACGTCGGCGCGATGTCGATGCGTTTCGACGCCGGTGCGGTTCGCGCGCTGGCCCGAGCCGGCGTCAACGTGGTCCTGATCGGAATCGCGCCGCTCCCCGACCTGATCGAGGTCACCGAGTCCGAGCCGGCGGTGCACTACCTCGGACCGCGCGCTCCCGCGCAGACGCCCGGGTACCTGCTCCACTCAGACGTCGGGATCGTGCCGCACACCGACGAGGCGTTCACCCGCACGATGGAGCCGCACAAGGTCTACAACTACGCCGCCGCCGGGCTGCGCAGCGTCGTGCAGCACGCGCCGTATCCGCCGGCGCTCGACGACGTGGTCGAGTCGGCGAACGATCGCGAGGGCTTCGTGGCGGCGGTGCTGCGCGCGGTGAACGCGGGGCGTCTGAACTCAGAGCAGGTGTCGGCCGCGCGGGAACTTTCCTGGCACCGGGTGGCCGAGAGCATCCTGGCCGCCGTCTGAGCTGCGCTTCAGCGCGATGCGAGCGCGTGGCCGTCGAGGACGGCGTCCGGGTGCTTGAGGATGAACCGCTCGCGGTCGGCGGCAACCTGAACCCGGATCCAGGCGCTCAGCTCCGGATCTTCACTGGCGACGGTCTGCGACAGGCCGTGGCGAATCTGCGCACTCTCGACGAACACCGGTGGCCGCCCGGCTTGGCGAAGTCTGTGCAGCAGGTCGGTGTCCTGGTACCAGAGGACGAGCGACGGGTCGAAGAATTCACCTTCGTCATGCGAGAACTCCTCCACGCTTTCGCGGCTCATGGCAAAGCACCATGCCGCGAAGTCGTAGCGCATCGCTCCGTCGCGGGTGAGCGGGAAGGCGACGGCGGCGCCGGCGTCGAGAGCGGCGCGTAGCGGCGGCCACCAACCAGGCAGCGGCTCGACGTCGTCGTTCATCACCACGAGGTACGGCGTGCTGGCGGCGCGCACCCCCGCATTGACCGGTGACGCGAACCCCTGGGGCGGAGAGCCGTTGTCGATGATCACGATCTCGTGAGCGGCATCGGTCGTGGCCTGGACGGCGGCGATGCAGGCGCGGACGCGCTCGGATGCAGCGTCGAGCGTGGGGATGACGACGGTCAGCTCGGGCTGCTCGCCCGCGCGGCGGCGAGCGCCACCGGTGCGGGCGCTGGGGGCGGCGATGGTGCTTGCCGGCGCGGTCACGGCTTGCCCGCCTCGCTGCGCGAGCGAGAGCGCGAGCGCGGCGAACACGAGGTGGCCGGGAAGGTCACGAAGCTCGGTGGCGCGGACGTCGGCGGTCCGGACGGCGACCGACCAGGCGGCGACCGGACTCTGGCAGGCGCCGTCGCCTTCGGTGGCGGCCTCGGTGGCGGCCTCGGTGGCGGCTTCGGTGACGCTGGCGGCGAGTCCGACGGTTGGATCCTCGAGCGCGGCGGCGAGCCCGGCGAGCCATCCGTGCCTGGGCGCGGCCGCGTCACGGATGAACACGATGATTTCGCCGCGGGCATGCGCCGCGCCGCGCCGCGCTGAAGCGGCGAAGCCGAGGCGCCGCTCGTTGCGGAGCACGTCGACATCGCCGGCGAGCTGCGATAGGAGCGGTTCGAGGCCGACGGAAGCGTCGTCGACGACGATGATCTCGTGGGCCGGATCCTCGGCTTGCGCGGCGATGCCCTGCAAGCAGCGCAGCGCCTGAGCCGGACCGCCGGCGAGCGGAACGATGATCGAGACCTTCGGGGCCATCTGCCCGGGTGATCGGCCCGTCGGTTGATTCCTTAATCCACACGGAGGCGGGCCACCACGGCAGCCCGCCTCCGCTTTCCGGTTCCCTCGATGAATCGGACGTGGTTATGTGGCCCGCGCGGTATGAGGAGAGGCGCGGGCGGGTTGTGCCCTCGGCAGCGGCAGCGGAGCTGCCACGTTCGAGCTTGGCTCGCCGGGCGCGGGCGACGCCTCAAGCGCCGCCCGGCCCTGCGAAAGGGGGACTAGCCCGTGATCAGCTTCAGCACCAGCTGAGGCTGCGAGTTGGCCTGCGCGAGCATCGCCGTGCCGGCCTGCTGCAGCACCTGCTGCTGGGTCAACGTCGTCATCTCGGACGCCATGTTGACGTCCTGGATGCTGCTCAGCGACGAGGACATGTTCTCCTGCGTCGTCGAGATCGCCGTAGCGGTGTACTGGAGACGGTTCTGGACCGCGCCCAGGGTCGCCGCGAGGGACGAGATGTTGTTGATCGCTGCGGTGATGTTGCTGACCGCGCCTGACTGGCTCAGGTCGAACACGGTGCCGCCGCCGGTGGCGTTCGACCACGTGAACCCGGTGATGCCGAGGTTCGACGAGCTCTCGATGTTCTGGAAGGACACCGTGAGCGTGTCGTTCGACGCGGGCCCGACCTGGAAGGTCACCGCGCCACCCGAGCCGGCCGAGCCGTCGAGCAGGTTGATGCCGTTGAACTGCACCGAGCCCTTCTGGCGGTCGATTTCCTGCGTGAGCTGGTTGACCTCGTCCTGGATGTCCGTCTTGTCCGTCGAGGAAAGGTCGCCGTTCTGGTACTGCACGGCCAGCTCGCTGACGCGCTGAAGCATGCTCTGGACGTTGTTCAGCGCGCTATCGGCGGTCTGGACCATCGAGGTCGCGTCGCTGACGTTCTGGCCCGCCTGCTGAAGCCCGTTGACCTGGGAGGTCAGGCCCTGGGCGATCGCGTAACCGGCGGCGTCATCCGCAGCCGAGTTGATCCGAAGGCCCGAGGACAGCCGCTGCATCGCGGTCGACACAGCCATGCTCGAGTTATTGAGGCTGATCTGCGTCTGCATCGCAGACGTGTTGGTGAGAATCGAAAGGGACATGTTTTACACCTCCGTGGTGTGGTCGTTTTGGGTTTGTCCCCCGGCTGCTCCTTGCTGCCGGTCTCTCCGGTTATCGCCCTCGATGTCCCGCACTTGAGGGGCGTCCAGATCGGTCTGGACACACCCGTGAAACGCCCGCCAGATCAGGCGATTCGCGGTTCGCGCGGGGGTGGTGCCGGCCGCGTTCAGGCCGTTACGTTGATGTGCGGGCCTGGATCGTCGGCGTCGCCGGGGTCGTCGAGGTAGTAATCCGTTCCGTCCACCGAGGCGTGTGCGGCGGCCTCGGACTCAGCCCGCTTGCGCCGGCGCTGGTCCTGATCCGGGTTCCTTCGGGCGCCGTCCCGGTTGACCGCGCCGGCCGTCGGCGCCGGAGTCACCGGCGGGATGTTCGGCGGGACTGGGACGATCGGATGGAGCGGGTCCATGGTGTGGGGTCAGGCGTCGGTTATGGGCCGGCGTTCGCGGCGGCCTGTGCCGGCGCGGCATCCTTGGCCGGCTTCTGCGAGCGTGCCGGAATCAGGTCGGGGTCCGGCGCATGGCTGCGCTCGACCGCCGCGCGCAGCTCCGCGAGCACGAGGTGGCGCCAGACCGTCACGGCACACATCCATGCGAGCATGTAGCCGACGATCCCGGCCATGAGCGCGCGCAATCCAACGTCGAAAGTCGGGACGCCGGCCTTGTAACTCAGGTAGCCCGCGATCACGAACCCGGCGATGCCGCCCCAGCCCTTCGCGCGGCGGACCTGATAACGGGCGCGAGGATGGTTGAAGATGCTGGGTGCTTGTGCGGCGCCGGAGACGCCGGACGCGTCGTCCTCGCCCTTTTTCTTCTTCTTGTCCTTCTTCTCGTCCTTCGAGCTCTTGCTCATCCGGCGCTCCTGTGATCGATCACGCGTCCCACCTTGGCCAGCGCCGCGCGCTGACGCTCGAACACGAAGTGGATCAGCCGTTGACGGTCGGACTTCGAGATCTCGTCGAACACGAGCGCGCGCTTGCCCTCGTCACCGGCGCGGACGACCTGGGCGTGGCCTTCGATCGGCGCCGAGTCCGCGCTGAGGTTGAGGCTGAAACGCACGTGAGCGCCGAGCGGAAGCGCATCTGCTCCGCTGACCAACATGCCGCCGCCGCTGATGTCGATCGCGTGGGCGCCGATCGCGTCGCCGCCGTGCTCCTTGGCGACCTCCACCTGCTGGGCGGAGGGCACGCGCACGAACTCGCGGCGTTGGGTGACCTCCGGCGCGGCGGACACGTCGAACCGCACCAGGTCCCGCTCTTGGACCAGGCCCTGCCCGTGGAAGCGAACGAGGCCCCGCGGGGAGACGTATTCGAGCAGCAGCGGCTCGACCACGTCGCGGGACAGCTCGTCGCCGGCGTCGAGCATCAGCACGAGCATCAGGTAGTCGCCGCCCCGCTCGTACACTCGCACCGGAATGCGGCTGCCGACGGAAGTCGTCAGCTTGCCCTCCTTGCCGCCCACGTTGAGGCGGACGACGTTGTCGGTGGGCTCGGGCTGGGGGATCATGGGAGCAGGCGGGCCGCCAGCGATGAGGGGTCCGCCGCCGACAGCGCGCCGTCGAGCTCGAGACCCTCGTGGATGTAGGCGACGGGCATGCCGCTGATATGCGCGAGCTCCGCGGCGATCCCGAGCTGATCGGCCTCGTCGCCGTGCGTGACCGCGATCCCGTCCGCGCCGAGTACGGCGAAGCCCTCGACGAGCTTCCGGGCGGCGTGGACGCTGAACGTGGCGGGAACCGCGATGTAGACCGCGTCGAGCGACAGCGAGCGCAGGTCGTCCGCGAGCGCCTCGACGCCGGCCGGGTCCCGCGGCGTCACGCCTGCGGTGTCGATCACGACGAGGCCGCCGTCGCGGCCGTGCTGAACGGCCGGGATCGCCTCGACGCCCTTCGCTGCGCCCATCACCCAAACGTTCTGTCCCTTGAGCAGCTCCTTGAGGTCGCCGCCCCAGTCGTCGCTGCCAAGCGATACCACGCTCGCGGCGAGCGTCGAGCCCTTGGCGTACGCCGACGCCAGCGCCGCCGCGCATCGGGTCTTGCCGGCGCCGCCGGCGCCGACGAACGCGATTGCCGCTCCGCGGGCCGGCAGGGGAGCGGGCGCGGGGATGGTGGCCGCGAGCGTGGCGCGCACGGCGTCGCGCAGGCTGCCGCCTGAGAGCGGCGAGCGGTGCGCCGCGGCCGCGACGATCAGCTCCTGCGCCCACGTCTCGCTGATCCCCTGTCCGGTCAATTCGTTGGCGACGGCGGTCGCGTCATTGGGGTCAAGGTCTCCGGCCTGCTTGGCGACCCACGGGTTGGCGGCCGGCGGGAGCGGCGCCGGCGCGGGAGTCGCGGGTGCCGGCGCGGCCGCGACGGGCGCGGGAGCGGGCACCGCCGGCGCGGGAGCCTCCATGATGGGCGCGGGAGCCTCCATGATGGGCGCGGGAGCCTCCATGATGGGCGCGGCGGCCGGGGCTTCAACGACCGGCTCGGGTGCGGGCGGCGTGATGGGCTCGGGAGTCAGGATCGCGACGGGATCCTCGGCCATCGGGGCCGGGACAGGCTCGGCGGCGGTCGGATCAGGTGCCTCATCTACCTGGTCGGGCGTCGGCAGCCCGCCCGTAGTCACGAGCTTGACCAGCTCGTCGATGTCCACGTGCGCCGCGGCCTGCTCGAGGCGGGTGACGAACGACTCCGCGGCACCCTCGGGCGCCGGTGTGGCGGCGGGCTCCGGCGCGGGAGCCTCAGGCACGACCGGCTCCGGCGCCGGGAGCGTGAAGGACTCGGGGGCGGCATATGGCTCAGGCTCGAGCGTCACGGGCTCCTCGGCGGGCGACAGGGCGGGAACGGAATAGACCTCGTCCTCGGGCAGGTCCCAGCCGTTGACCGGCTCGTCCTCGTCGTAGATGTCGACGCTCTGCGAGCCCGTGCGAGGCGCGGCCTGGGCGTCGACCTCGACGCACTTCTGGGCGAAGAAGCCGCCGACGCCGCCCATCAGGCCCTCGCGCTGGCGAAGGATGATCGCGTCGGGGCCCAGCTCGGCGCGGATCTGGGGAATCAGGTCCTCGAGCTTGCGGCCGCGGTAGGTGCGCACGCCGTTCAGCTCACGGTCGTGGCCGTTCGTGTGGGGCTCGGTGACGGTACTCATGCGCTAACTACTCCTATGGTTTCGACGCTGATGCCTGGGGCGACTTCGTTGTAAGAACAGACGGGGAGATGGGGCACGGATGATTCGAGGAGCCGGCGGACGTGGCGACGCACGCGCGCCGAGCAGAGCAGCACCGGGCGGAGTCCGCCACGCGCGGAAGCCTGGTCGGACTGACTCTTGACGGCGGTGAGCACGGCCTGGGCCCGCATGGGCTCCATCGCCAGGTACTCGCCGTCGCTGGTTTGGGTGATCGATGTCGCCAGCTCCTGCTCGACCGTCGGATCGAGCGTGATGACGCGCAGGGTCTGCAGCGGGTCCAGATGAGGTGCGGTGATCGCACGACCGAGCGCCTGGCGGGCGTATTCCGCCAGCAGGTTGGGGTCGCGGGTGATCCTGGCCTTGTCGCCTACGGACTCGACGATCGCGCCAAGGTCGCGGATCGACACGCCCTCGGAGAGGAGGGACTGCAAGACACGCTGGATCTCGCCAAGCGAGAGAACATCGGGCACAACCTCCGTAACGACAGCTTCGTTGATTTCCTTTAGCTGATCCAGGAGCTGGCGTACGTCTTGCCGCGTGAGCAGCTGGGCGGCGTGGTTGCGGATCGTCTCGGTGAGGTGGGTGACGATCACCGACTCGCCGTCTACCACGGTGTATCCGAGAGCCTCGGCCTCGGCGTGCTGGGACTCCGGAATCCAGATCGCCGGCAGTCCGAACGCGGGTTCCGTGGTCGGGATCCCGGGCAGCGTCCCAACTGCGTCGCCCGGGTCCATCGCCAGGTGATGACCCGCCATGATCGACCCGCGGGCCACGACGGTGCCGCGAACCTTGACCACGTACTCGTGCGAATCGAGGTCGACCTCGTCGTGGATCCGAACCGGCGGGATCACCATGCCGAGCTCGCTCGCGATCTGGCGTCTGATCATCGACACGCGCCGGACCAGCGATCCGCCGGTGCGGCGGTCGACGAGCGGCACCAGGCCAAAGCCGATGCCGAGCTCGAGCGGATCGATCGGTAGCTCCTTGAGCACCTCCTCGCGCGGCGCCGAGGGCTTGTCGGCCTCGGTGGGCGCCGGGAGCGCGGCCGCGGCCGCCGCGGCGGCGATCTCGTCAGGCATGCCATTGCGGACCGACCAGCCGATCGCGGTCATGATCCCGCCGATGAACAGGAACGGCAGCTTCGGCAGCCCGGGGACCAGCGCGAAGCAGCAGACCACGCAGCCGGCCACCAGCGGCGCCTTGCGCTGGCGCAGGATCTGGTTGGCGAGGTCCGAGCCGAGGTCTTTCTCGGATGCCGAGCGGGTGACCAGGATGCCGGTCGCCACGGAGATCAGCAGCGCCGGGATCTGAGCGGCGAGGCCGTCGCCGACGGTCAGCAGCGAGTAGGTGTGCGTCGCCTGTGAGAACGGGATGTGGTGCTGGACGACGCCGACCACGATCCCGCCGATCAGGTTGATCCCGGTGATGATCACGGCCGCCATCGCGTCGCCCTTGACGAACTTCGACGCGCCGTCCATCGCGCCGTAGAAGTCGGCCTCGCGGGCGATCTCCTGGCGGCGGTGGCGCGCCTCCTGGTCGGTGATCAGGCCGGCGTTGAGGTCGGCGTCGATCGCCATCTGCTTACCGGGCATCGCGTCGAGGGTGAACCGGGCGGCGACCTCGGCGACGCGGCCGGCCCCGTTGGTCACGACCACGAACTGGATCACGATCAGGATCAGGAAGATCACGAGGCCGATCACGACGTCGCCGCCGACGACGAACTGTCCGAAGTCGCGGACGACGCTGCCGGCGTCGCCCTTGGTCAGGATCAATCGTGTGACTGACACGTTGATGGCGAGCCGGAACATCGTGGTCAGGAGCAGGAGGCTCGGGAACGCCGCGAACTCGAGCGGCTTGTTCAGGTACATCGTCGCCACCACGACCGCCAGCGCCGCCGAGATGTTGATCGTGATGAACAGGTCGAGCAGCATCGACGGGAGCGGGACGATCAGCATCGTCACGACCACGACGACCGCCACCGCGGCGACCAGGTCGGTGTGCTTCAGGAGCTTGGTTAGCGCGTTCTCGCTCATACCGCGGCCTTCCTACGCCCGGCCATCCGGTACACGAACGCGAGCACCTGCGCCACCGCGGCGTACAGCTCGGCGGGGATCATCTGGCCGATCTCGACTGAGGAGTGCAGCGAGCGCGCCAGCGGCGGGTCGGACACGATCGGGACGCCTGATTCCTCGGCGATCCGCCGGATCTGCTTGGCCACGAGGTCCTGGCCCTTGGCGACCACGACCGGCGCCGGGTGGCTGCCGTCGTAGCTGAGCACGACCGCGAAGTGCGTCGGGTTCGTGACGACGACGTCGGCCTGTGGGATCGCTGCCATCATGCGCGCCCGCGCGGCCTGCAACTGGCGGCGGCGGATCGCAGCGCGCACCTCGGGAGGCGCATTTTGCTGCCGGCCTTCCTCCTTGATCTCGTGCTTAGACATCTTCAGCTGCTTGTTGTGGCGATAGCGCTGATAGATGAAGTCGAGGATCCCGATCAGCAGGTACGCGATCGCGGCGCGCTCGGCGATCCCCATGATGCTGTGATTGATCAGGATCCCGAGTGCCGCCGGGGGCGTGTCGACGCTCGCGCCGATGTTCGTGAGCTGGGGTAGCAGCGCCATCGCGACGACCACGCCCACCGCGGTCACCTTCGCAATCGCCTTGATCCCTTCGGTGGCCACCCGGATCCCGAACAGGTTCCGGGCCCCCATGATCGGGTTGATCTTCTTGAAGTCGGGCTTGATCGCGGTCATGGACGGCCTGAACGACACCTGGGCGACGTTCACGATCACGCCGGCGGCGAGGCACAGGCCGGCGATCGGCGCGACCGTGCCGAGGATCGTGTGCATGGCTGCCGAGAACAGCGCGTGGAGCCCGGCCGCGCTGGTGGCGTCGCCGGGGTTGGAGATCTCCTGGAAGGTGGAGCGCATCGAGTCGGCCACGCCGGAGACGACCGCGGGGCCGACGGCGAGGAGTCCGATCAGCCCAGCCCCGAGGACGACCGCGCCGTTGAGGTCCGTGCTCTTGGCGACCTGCCCCTTCTTGCGCGCCTCCCGCCTGCGCTTGGGTGTCGCCTTTTCTGTCTTGTCGTAATCGGCCATGGCTGGTGCTTAGAAGGCGTGGAGCGCGGTGGCAACCGAGGTATAGATCTGGTTCTGCATCCAGCCGCCGAGGAACGGAAGCGTGGCGGCGACCACCAGCAGCGAGACGCCGACCTTGAGCGGAAACGCGACCGAGAAGACGTTCATCTGCGGGACGACGCGCGAGACCATGCCGAACGCGACGTCGGTGATCAGCAGCGTCAGGACCACCGGGGCGGCGACCTCGAGCGCAGAGGTGAAGATCGAGGTGAACGACAGCTCGGCGGCGTTGGCGAGTGATCCGAGCTGCGGCGCCTTGGTCAGCGGGACCAGCGTGAACGTGCGCGCGATGCCGCGGAGCATCCAGGCATCGCCGCCGATCGCGATGAACAGCATCACGCCGATCAGCGCGTAAAGCTCGGAGAACACGCCGCCCGGGTTTCCGTTGATCGGGTCAACCGTGGCGCCGAACGAGAAACCGGAGAGGATGTCGGCGAGGCCGCCCGCGGTCTGCACCGCCGCCAGCAGCGCGCCGATCGCAAACGCGAACAGGGTGCCGACGAGCAGCTGCACGACCATCAGCCCCGCGACCTGCAGCGGCTCGGTCGGGATCGTCTGGCCGTGCATGGCCAGGCCGGTCAGCCCGAGCGCCAACGCGACCGCGACGATGCCGCGCACCTGAGCGGGGATCTGCTTGGCCGAGAACAGCGGCGCCAGCACGAACAGCGGGGTGATCCGGCCGAGCACGAGAAAGAACGCGGTGATCGACTTACCACCGCCGAGCGCCGTCAGGACGTGGTTGAGCGTCAGCTGGTTCATCCGACCAGTGACGGGATCGACATGTAGAGGTTCTGGGCGTAGCTGACCAGCTGGTCGAGCATCCACGGCCCGAGCACGACGATCAGCACCGCCACCCCGACGATCTTCGGGATGAACGACAGGCTCTGCTCCTGGATCGACGTGACCGCCTGGAAGATGCTCACGAGCAGGCCGATGATCAGCCCGAGCAGCAGGATCGGGCCCGCGATCTTCAGCGCGAGCATCATCGCCTGGGTGGCCAGATTGACGACTGTGTCCTGATCCATGTCAGTGGAAGCTCGCGACCAGCGAGCGCGTGATCAGGTCCCAGCCATCGACGAGGACGAACAGCAGGATCTTGAACGGCAGGGATATGAATGAAGGAGGCAACATGATCATCCCCATGGACATCAGCGTGGAGGAGACGATCAGGTCGATCAGCAGGAACGGCAGGAAGATCAGGAACCCGATCTCGAAGGCCGTCTTCAGCTCGCTCATGATGAAGGCGGGGATCAGGACGTAGGTCGGGATCTGGGCGCGCGTCTCGGGTTGCTGGATGTGCGCGAGGTCCACGAACAGCGACAGGTCCTGGGTTCGCGTCTGCTTGAACATGAACTCGCGCAGGGGCTGCTCCGCGCGGTTGATGGCCTGTGAGGTCGAGATCGCATGCTGGGAGTAGGGATCCCAGGCGTCCTTTTTGATCGCGCTGATCGTGGGCGCCATCACGAACAGGGTCAGGAACAGTGAGATTCCGATCAGAACCTGGTTGGGGGGCGTGTTCTGGGTCCCGAGCGCGCTACGGACGAAGCTGAGGACGATCAGGATCCGCGTAAACCCGGTGACCGTGAACAGGATCGCCGGCAGGATCGAGATCCCGCCGATCAGCAGCAGGATCTGGAGTGCGTTGCTCGAGTCGACCTTCACGAGCGAGCTGTGATCCGCCGCAGGACGTCGAGCATTCGGTCCGAAGGCTTCTCGGCCCGGTCAGCCACCTCGGGCTTCTCGGGCGGAACCTCGATACCGAGTGCGATCGCCTCTGCCTCGGAGTAGCTGCGGATGGGGGTGACGCCGTTCTCGGCGACTCCGACCACCAGCACCTCACGGCCCGCGCGCACGACCGCGACCGAACGGCCGCTGCCCAGCGGTAGGCTCGCGACCTGCGTGAGACCATGGCCCGTCGGGCGGGACTTGCTCTTCTTGGCCAGCTTCATGATCCACGCGATTCCGTAGATCACCGCGATGACGATGAACAGGCCGACGATCGTGCGGACGATGCTCGCCCCGCCACCGCCGCTGCTCGTGGTCTTCGTAGTGCCCGTGTTCCCGCTCAGGTGCACGGGCGTGTCCTCGCCGGTGGACCGGGCGAGCGACTGGGCGCTCTGGACGTGCGCCACCGTGCCGCTCTTGGTGTGCAAGACCGTGGCGCTCTTGGCGGGCGCGGTCGTGCTGCCTTGGGCATCGGCGGTCGCAGCCAGCGCAGGCGTGGCAGCGATCAGCATCAGGGCGCCGGCAAGTACGACGCCACGTATGAACGTGAGCGACTTCATCGAGGGAAATGACTCCGAGGGAGAGTCCCTCCGGTAATCGGCCACTACCCCCGGCGCCTTGAGCCGGCATCTGCAGAGGGGTTATGGGGCGGTTGCGCCCAGTCCCCGGTGGCCGCCGGCGCGGCGCTGATTGCCGGGTGCGTGTTAGCGCCGAGGTGCTGGGGTAGAACCTTTCTGTGCCCGAGGTTTCGCTGGACTGGTCGGCCGCTGAGGTCAAGAGCTCGAAGCTCACGGTGCCGCTCGACGGCGACATCCCCAAGGGCTGGAAGCAGAGCTTCGAGACGACGGTGAAGCTTCTCGGCAGTGGCGAGTGGGGCGACATCGAGGTCAAGAAGAACAGCGTCCGGGTGTCCGACGTCGAGCCCGGCAGCGAGGAGAAGCTCCGCCATCACCTCGAGGCCGTGGTCGTGCAGGCCAATGCCGACCACGAGCCCGACGAGGAGGACGAAGACGACGCGGCTCCGGACGGAGACGAACCTGAGGCCGGGGCCGACGACGAGGACGCCGAGATGACCCGGCGGTTCCGGTCGGTCTAGTTCGTCCGGGCGCTAGCGGGCGCCTTGCCTCCTGGCGCTAGGCGAGCGCCTTGCCGACCGCCTCGAGCAGCTGCGCCGGCTGGAACGGCTTGACGACGAAGTCCTTTGCGCCCTTCTGGATCGACTCGATCACCTTGCTCTCCTGTCCGAGCGCCGAGCACATCAGCACGCGGGCGCCCGGGTTGATCGCGATGATCTCGGCCAGCGCCTGAAGGCCGTCCTTCTCGGGCATGGTGATGTCGAGGGTGGTCAGCTCGGGGGAGAGTGCCTGGAACTGCTGGACGGCCTCGACGCCGTTGCCCGCCTCGCCGACCACCTCATGGCCGCCGGAAGCGAGAGCATCGCTCACCACCTTGCGCATGAACGCGGCATCGTCGACTACGAGTACACGGGCCATCAGTTCACGGCTCCTTCCACTTCGGATTGCGTCACTTCGGGGATTTCTGGTTCAGGGGTAGAAGTTGGGCCCGGTTCCTCTATCGGGTCATCGGACTCGATTTGCAGAGATTCGCCGGCCGGTTCAACGTCTTCGCGACCCTCGGCCAGCACCGCCTTGGCCAGGTCGAGCACGCGGAGCCCCTCGCTCTCGAGCCCGTCGATCGACACGGCCCATTCGCCGTCATCGGTGACGATCAACTGACCGCGGGCGAACCGCATCCCGTTCACGTACAGGTCGACGGGCGCGTCGGCGGCACGGTCGAGGTCGACGACCGCTCCGACGGGCAGACCGAGGGCGGCGCCCAGCGGCATGTGGGTGCGTCCGAGCTCGGCCCAGACCCGGAGGCTGATTCCACCGAGCGCCTCTTCGAGCGCGAGGCTGTGTGGGCTCGCGTCGGCGACCGACCGCGTGCCGTTCGCCGCCGAGCCGCCGGCGACGGCTTCACCGGCACGCTTGGCGCTTTCGTCGTCGATCGCCCGCACCATGCGGACAACGAACGCCCGCGGCACGAGCTGGATCAGCCGGCACGCCTCGCCGTCGATCAGGAACGTCGTCGAGGTGGCGTGCGGCGCGGTCCCGTAGATGTCGGCGGCGGAGCTCGGATCATCGAGCACGCGCGTGTCGGGCGCCGAGATCTCGATGTCCTGGCCGAGCACGACGCCGATCGCGGCCGCCGCGGCGGCCATCATCTGGTTGGCGGCCTCGGCGATCGCCGACATCTGTAGCTCGGACACCGGCGGGGCGTCCGCGCCCTCCTCAGCCTCCTCGGCCGGCGCGCCCATCGCGGTGGCGAGACCGCGGGCTCCGGCCGGCGTGAGCACGAAGACATTGGCGCCGGTGACGCCGTCGACGTAGGAGACGCTCGAGGCGATCGAGCCGCGCGCGACGGTCGCGAACGGGGACGCGCCGTCCTCGAGCACAGTGACGTCGCCGCGCTCCACGGCCCCGGGGACGAACATCTCGAGCACCTTCGCGATCGCCTCGGCGGTAGAAGCGCCGAGGCGCATAAGCGCTTCACGCGGGGTGATGTCGGGCTGCTGGCTCATCCGAACTTCCTTTCGGTGCCGGACACCTGGATCGCGCGCCGAGCGCCGTTGCAGCCGGGCTGTGCGCGGGCGAGCTTGACGTTCTCGGCGAACACGGTGACGCCCTGGTCGGCCTGGGCGCCCAACCGGACGACGCTGCCGGGCCCGAGCGAGAGGATCTCGTCGATCGGAAGCTCGATCGCGGCGACCTCGGCGCGCAGCGTGACCGGAACACCGGCCATCGCCCGCCCGATCTCGGCGGCGCCGGCCGATTCGGCCTCCGGCTCGCGCGTCTCCTTGCCGGACAGGCGCTCGGCGACCGCGTCGATCGCGAGCCACGGGATCAGCAGGGCCATCGAAGCCGAGTGCTTGTTGATCCGGCTCTCGATCACGACCACGAACGTCGGCTCGGAGACGGCGGCGATCTGGCTCGTGTCGTTGTGCGTCTCGATGTCGATGATCGACAGGCTGATTCCGGCCAGGTCCTGCCACACCAGAGTGAGCTGATGGACGAGCGATTCGAACAGGCGCTGGGTCAGCACCGTGTCGATTTCACTGAACCGTCGCTCGCGCGGTGGCTTGTCGGGCGAGCCGCCGAGGAGGAGGTCCAGGCACATGAGCACGAACGACTGCTCGACCGTGAACAGCATCCTGGTGCCGAGCGGCTGCACGTCGAGCGTCACGAACAGCGAGCCGGTCGGCAGCTGGGACTGAGCGCCCGACCAGGTGGCCTGCGCGCTGTTGATCGCCTCGAACTCGATCGGCGTGCGGAGCTCGGTGGAGAGCCGCGTGACCGACGTCTGGCAGAACGTGTCGATCGCGCGCGAGATTCGGCGCTGGTGGTCGCTCGTGAACTTGGTCGGGCGCGAGAAGTCGACCGTGCGCAGCCGCTGGCCCCGTCGATGGGCGCTCGAGGGCCCCTGATCGGGAAGCTGCCCCTGCTTGGCCGCCTTGACGAGCGCGGCGACCTTGTCGCGATCGAGCATCTCGCTCATCGTCCAGCTCCTTCCAGGGTCCGGGTGGCCTGCCGGCGGCGGGCGGAGCCGTCGAGCAGCGTGGTCGGGTCGCCGCCGGCCTTTTTCACGGTCACCGTGCAGCTGCCGACCTCGACCCGCATCGTGCGGCCGCGGCTGCCGCCGGTCTCGGCGGCGCGTACCGACACCCCCGAGGCGGCGAGCCCCGCGAGGACGGCCTCGGCGTTGCGGGCGCCGATGTCCAGCTCTCCCAGCTCGAACATGCGCGCACCGCCCGCGAGTACCGCCTCCAGGCGGCGACGGGCGGCCCCGGCGCGGATCATGCGATCGATCAGAGCGGGGACCGCGAGATCGGCGAATTTGCCCGGCTGTCGGTCGGTCTCGGTCGACTGGGGCAGCACGATATGCGCGAGTCCCGCGATTCCCGCGAGCCGGTCGATCACGGCCAGACCGATGCACGACCCCAGACCTCGCGCCACGAGTTCGTCACCGGCTCGCTTGGACACTGCAATCTCTCCCATTGGTATCGATCCCATCGCTACGCGGCGAGGCCCAGCGGTGTCAGCAGGTCCGTGACGCCGCCGTCGGTCGGCAGCAGCACGAACGAGATCGAGCAGGGCTCGTCGGCGACCTCGAGCTCGGAGTCGAGGACCAGGACGAGGTCGGTGGACGCGGCCTGCGAGAGCGCTAGCGACGACACGATCGCGCCCAGCATGTCGGTGGTCAGATGTGGGGGGCGCGGGCCGAGGTTCAGCCCCGTCATCGACGCGAGCGCATTCAGGCACGAGGTGCCGAGGATGTTGCCGATCTCGCGCAGGGCCGAGTCGCCTACCTCGGTGCCGGCGTGCACGCCGAGCAGGTCGCACAGCGCGCTCGCGCCGTCGGTCGAGATGAGCAGGAGTACGAGCCCCTCGATATCGCCCTCGAGCGGGATCACGACGCCCGTGATCGACTCATCGGGACTGCCGCACGCCTCGACGGCCTCAGCCAGCGGCAGCGCCAGCACGCGCGGCACGCTCAGCCCGACCTCTCGCCCCAGCATCTGCGAGAGCGCGGTCGCGGCTTTTGCAGAGGCGATGTTCGCCAGCTCCCGCAAAGCATCCAGCTGCAATTCGGTGTAGCGGGGGGTCACTGATCCGGTCTCCTGTGTTCGGTGTCGTGTCGGTTCTTCTAAGCGGCGAGACTTATCGCGGCCGCTGCGCCGTTCTCGGCGGCGAGCGCGTCGCAGTCGACAATCAATGCGATCCGGCCGTCGGCCAGCGCGGCGCCTCCGGAGACGGGCTCGCCGTCCGAGACGATCGCCGGGAGCGGGCGCGTGACCAGCTCACGCTGGCCGACGAGATCGTCGACCGCCAGCGCGAGTCGGCGGTCCTGGGTACGGATGATCACGACGAATTCGTGGTCGGCGGCGACGTCGCGTCGGAACACCCGGGCGCCGTCGAGCAGCGGCAGCACGCCGTCGTCGAGCACGAGCATCGGCTTGCCGGCGATCGAGCGCACGGTCTGCTCGGAGAGACGGTGGGTACGCTCGATTCTGTCGAGCGGGATCGCGAATGGCACGCCCGAGACCTCGACCTGGAGCGCCGAAACGATCGCGAGCGTCAGCGGCAGGCGGATCTGGGCGAGCGTCCCGGCGCCGGGCACCGAGTCGATCACCACCTCGCCGCCGAGCTTACGGATCTTCTCGCGGACCGCGTCCATCCCGACCCCTCGGCCGGAGATGTCGCTGGTGCTCTGGGCCGTCGAGAAGCCCGAGGTGAACAGGAGCTCGACGGCGCCACGCATATCGATCGTCGCGGCGGCCTCCTCGTCGATCATCCCCAGCGACAGGCCCTTTCGGGCGATCGCCTGCGGGTCGATCCCCTTGCCGTCGTCGCGGACCTCGATCACGACGCTGCCTCCGGCGTGGCGTGCGGTGATCTCGATCGTGCCGTGGCGCGGCTTGCCGGCGGCGGCGCGATCATCGGGCGGCTCAAGGCCGTGATCGACGGCATTGCGGACAAGGTGGACGAGTGGGTCGCCGAGCGCGTCGACGACCGTGCGGTCCAGCTCGGTCTCGCTTCCGACCAGCGCGAGCTTGACCTCCTTGCCGAGCTTCGTGGAGAGGTCGCGGATCAGCCGCGGGAAGCGCAGGAAGACCACATCGACCGGGATCATGCGGACCTGCATGACCATTGCCTGCAGCGCCTGGGAGCTTCGGGTCAGCTCCTGGACGGCCTGCTGGAGGCCCTCGACCTCGAGGTTCGCGGTCAACGCCTCGACCGCAGTGCGATGGATTACGAGCTCGCCCATCGAGTGCATCAGCGCATCGAGGCGCTCCGCGTCGACCCGCACGGTCCGAGTCTGGGTAGTCGTCTTGAGCTCGGGGACTGCGGCTGGCTTGGCCACGGGCGTGGCGGCCTCGACGGGCGGGGCGGCCTCGACTTCGGGCGCCGGCGGGCGAGTCTCGGCCGTCGGCGCCTGCGGCGAGACCTCGGCGGGCGCGGGCGCTGAGACGCCGGGCCTCGGCGCCTCGTTCACCTCAACCATGAAGACCTCGGAGACCGCGCGGACGTTGGCCGCGATCGTCTCATCCTCGTGATCGCTCGCGATCCACGCGTCGATCTGGCGGCCCTGGAACTGCTCGACGCCGTCTGGCGGAGGCGCGCTCGCGAGGATCTCGCCGTGATCGCTGAGCGCGGCGAGGACCATGTGGGCACGGACCGCCGGCATCAGCACTTCCTCGCCCAGCGTGACGTGCACGCGCAGCACCCGAGCGCCCGCCTCCTGGGCCGCGATCACCGCGGCGTGGTCGAGCGGGTCCGCGATCCCGACACGCGCCATCTCCTGCTCGGGAGTGCGGGGCCTCACCAGCGAGCGCAGCCGCGCGAGCAGCGGCGCGGGATCGAGTGCCTCCTGGCCGTCGCTCTCGATCGCCTCGACAGCCGCCGACAGGGCGTCCAGGCACGCGAACACGGTGTCGATGGCCTCCACCGGCAGCCCGGTGGTGCGCTGGCGCAGCAGCTCGAACACGTCCTCCATCTCGTGGGTGAGCGTGGCGACGGCGCTGAAGCCCATCGTCGCGCTCATGCCCTTGAGCGAGTGCGCGATCCGGAAGATCTCCTCGACCGTCGGGCGGTCCTTGGGGTCCTCCTCGAGTCGGACGATCGCGAGGTTCAGCTGCTCGAGGTGCTCGCGTGTCTCCGCGACGAACATCGGCATGTACTCGGAGGTATCCATCACGACTTTCGGTAGATGAAGGGGTGAATCGTCGCCAGGCCGAGCGACGCGGCATCGGATATACGCTCGGTTCCGCCGATCACGAGTACGCCGCCCGGTCGCAGCGCGCGGGCGAGCCGGGCGTGCAGCTCGTCCCTGATCTGATCCGCGAAGTAGATGACCGTGTTGCGGCACATGATCAGTTCATAGCTCGACGCGGGCGGCTGGAGCTTGAGCAGATCGCCTGTCTCGAACTGGGTCAGCGACCGCAG
Organism: uncultured Solirubrobacterales bacterium; assembly: GCA_963849675.1. Lineage (GTDB taxonomy): Bacteria > Actinomycetota > Thermoleophilia > Solirubrobacterales > Solirubrobacteraceae > Palsa-465. The sequence continues at coordinate 238,069 of CAWKIW010000005.1, forward strand.
CGCCGGCTTGGCCCGCCACCCCGTGTCGGTCTTCTCGAACCAACGCGCCATCGCCGTGGGGGGCGCGCTCCGGGCGTCCTCGGCGCTGAACTCGCCGGTATTTGCGCGCGCCACCATTCGCTCGTCGATGTCGGTCCCGAGGATCCGGACCGGCACGCCGGGGATCGCGTGGCTGCAGACGGCAGCGAGCGTGTACGCCTCGGCGCCGTAGGAGCACCCGGCGCTCCATGCCCGCACGCGCCCCTCCGAGGCGAGCTCCTTCAAGAGCCCTCCCTCGAGCCGCGTCCACTGGTCGGGGTGGCGCCACAGCTGGGAGACGTTGATCGTGACGCGATCGAGGAGGTCGTCGAGCAGCTGCTCGTCAGTCCGCAGCCGGCCGAGCGAGTCGGTCAGCCTGGCGATCCCCTGGCGGGCGAAGAACGAACGAAGCCGTCGCTCCATCTGCGGGCGCTTGTACTGCGTGAGGTCGATCCCGCAGAGCCGGCGCAGCCCGTCGCAGAAGGAGATGTAGTCGTCGGCCGCGACCAGGTCGCTCTTCGGCACCGACAGCGCCGCGTCGTGTCCCCGGTGCCGGGTGATCGCAGTCCGCCCGAGCGTGCGGGTCTCGCGCTCGCTCATGCGCGCACCTCGGTTGCGATCGCCTGGGCCAGCTCGCTCAGGTCGAGCACGTCGTCGGCGAGGCCGCTGTCCACGATCGCGCGGGGCATCCCGAACACCGTGCAGCTGTCCTCGGACTCGACGATGATGCGCCCGCCGTGGCGGCGCACCTCGCGCGCGCCGCGAAGGCCGTCGCTGCCCATTCCGGTGAGCACGACCAGTAGCATGCGCTCGCCGTAGACGCGCGCGGCGTCCTCGATCAAAAGATCGGCGCGGGGGCGCAGACCGCCGACCGCAGGCTCATCGGACAGCATCGTGCGGCCGTCGTGGGTGAGGCGGAGATGGCGGCCACCCGCCGCCAGCAGCGCGGTGCGAGCGTCGAGTTTCTCCCCACCGGTGGCCTCGACCACGTTCAGTTCGCTGCTCGCATTCAGCCGCGCTGCGAGCGACCCGGTGAAGCCGGCCGGCATGTGCTGGACGATCACGGTTCCGACCCCGAGCGGAGCGGGAAGCTCGGGCACGAGCGCCGCGAGCGCCCTCGGGCCGCCGGTGGAGGTGGCGATCACGACCAGCTTGGCGCCTCTGACGATCCTCGCGGGGCGCGGCGGGATCGACGGCGCTCCGTCGCAGGTGGGCAGCGTGGGACGGCTCGGCGAGGATGTCGCGCCGTGCTGGCCGCGCCGGCCGTTCCGGCGCGAGGCGATGGCGAGCCTGACCTTGGCCCCCAGGTTCTCGACGAACGCGTCGAGGCTCTCGTTCGCGGTCGGCTTCGACACGAGGTCGAAGGCGCCTTCGGCGAGCGCGTCGACCGCGCGTGCGCCGTGGGCGGCCGAGAACGCGGACACCACGACGACCGGAATGTTGCTGTCCGCACGAGCGCGCAGTGCCCGGAGCACGCCGAGCCCGTCGAGGCCGGGCATCGTCAGATCGAGCGTCATCGCGTCAGGACGCTCGCGTTGGCACAGGGCGAGCGCCTCGTCGCCGTCGCGAGCGCTGCCCACCACCTCGACCCCGGCCCGTGTCAGCGATCTGGTGACGATGTTTCGCATCAGAGCGCTGTCGTCAACGACGACGACCCGCGGCGGGGTGATGGCGGACATGTTGGCTCGGCCTGCTGGGTTCGGTGGCTCAGGCGGCGAGCGCGACGTCCGGGTCGGAGAAGATCGCGCTCGGCTTGAGCAGCACGACGAGGCGGGTGTCGATCTTGGCGATCGATTCGATCAGCGTCGTGTCCGCGCCGGGCGCGTCCTGCATCTGCTCGTCCTCGACCGTCAGGACCTCCTCAACCCCGTCGACGATCACGCCGGCGGTCTCCGATCCCGCCTCGACGATCACGATCTTGGTGTCGTCGGTGAGCTCCGACGGGAGGCCCAGCCGGGCGGCGAGGTCGTAGACGGGAACGATCCGGCCCCGGAGGCTGATCACGCCACGAACCCAATGTGCGCGCGAGGCGACCGAGCGCGGCTCGGAGTAGCGGATGATCTCGTGCACCTGCTGGATCGGGAGCGCGTAATGCTCGGCGCCGAGCGTGAACACGACGAGCTGGCGCGGGTTGCTTGCATCTGTCATGGCGGTTTGCTCCTTGCTTTAGGCGGCGCTAGGCGTCGGCGGCCACGGCGGGATCGCCGGCGGCGGGCTCCTGGGCGCCGGCCGGTGACTGGCCCAGCACCTCGGTGACGCGGAGCCCGAATTGCTCGTCGATCACGACGACTTCGCCGCGTGCGATCGCCGTACCGTTGACGAGCAGATCGACGGGCTCGCCCGCCATCCGGTTCAGGGTGATGATCGAGCCCTGACGGAGCTCGAGCGTCTCGCCGACGGTCATCCGGGTTCGGCCCATCTCGACGCTGAGGTCGACCGGTACCGCGCTGAGGCGCCGGAGGTCGCCGACCGCGCCCAAGCCCAGGGGCGCCGAGTCACCGCGGCCGGCCGGAAGCTGCTCGAGTTCGAGTTTCTCGCTCATCGCCGTTGCCTCACTGAACCGCCACGTCCGTGAAGAAGACATGGTCGACCTTCACGTCGGTCTCGGACTTGATGTCGGACAGGATCTGCTGCTCGAGCTGCGTGCGTCCGGTGTCGTCGATCAATGCGTTCGAGGTCTGGTTCGTGACCTCGTTGGTGATGATCGACCGGATCACCGCCTCTTCGGGAAGGGTGCCGACCACCGCGCCGGCCGCCGGGGTGTTGGCGGCGCTGGCGCCGTCGCTCTGCCCGGGCGCCAGTTCGAGCGCGACGGTCAGGGTGGCGTAGTGCCCATCCTTGAGATTGAGCGTGAACTGGTGCGGGAGGATGTAGATCTCCCCGGCGATCTTGGGCTTGACGACCTTCGCCGGCATCAGCTTGCCCTTGGCGACGTAGGCGCCGCCGAGCAGCACGACCAGGGCGATGATCAGGATCTTCTTCTTCATGGGCTCGGTTTCAGGGTCGGGGGCGGAGTTCAGGATGGGGGTACCGGGTTCAGGCGCATCAGCACGATCTCGACGCGGCGGTTCTGCGCGCGCCCGGCGGCCGTGGCGTTGCTTGCGATCGGGTGCAGGTCGGCGTATCCGACCGCCCCGAGGCGGTCAGCGCCGACGCTCCTGGCGATCAGGTACCGCACGACGTTCGTCGCTCTCGCCGTCGACAGCTCCCAGTTGCTCGGGAACTGAGCGTTGTGGATCGGTTGATTGTCAGTGTGTCCTTCCACGGTGATCGGATGACTCTTGTCAAGGTTGAGCAGCTGGGCGACCGCGTTGAGCAACTGGTCGGCGCCGGGCTGGAGCGTGGCCGAGCCCGAGTCGAACAGGAGGTTGTCGGTGAGCACGCGGACGACGAGACCGCGGCGCTCGATGATCGTCTGCACCTTGTCGCCGAAGCCGTGCGCCTTGGCGTAGGCGTCCATCTGCTCCTTGAGCTTCTCGAACGTGTCCTGCTCGGAGATCGACGCGCTCATGCTGTCGAGCGCCGCCTGCAGCTCGGCCGCGGTCATCGGCTTCGCCGCCGAGCTGTTGGCCGAGCCGGTGCTGCTGCTCGACCGCGAGGTCGGCGTCGGCACGAGCGGGACGATCGAGGGGACCTCGGCGGTCGCCGGCGTGTGGGCGCTTGTCGACTCCGAGCCCGATTGCAGGATCGCTCGCCCGCCCGGAAGGATCGAACCCGAGAACGCCGCCTTCAGCGACTGCTGGAGGACCTGGTACTTGGAGATGTTGACCGACGAGATCGAGAACAGCACCATGAACAGCGCGAACAGCAGCGTGAGCATGTCCGCGTAGGTCAGGAGCCAGCGCTCCTCGTTCTCGTGCTCGACCGCTCCTCCGCGGCGCCCGCGCTTGCCGTGGGCGGCCATGGCTACGCGGCCTCTGCCTCGCGCTCGGGCATCGGCGTGACGTTGTCGCCATCGCCGTCGCCGCCGCGCTCGGCCGGGGGCACGAACGAGGTGAGCTTGTCGGCAACCACGCGGGGGTTGTCGCCGGCCTGGACCGAGAGGATGCCCTCGACGGTGAGCGTGCGTAGCTCGACCTCTTCGGCCGAGAGCGCCTTCAGCCGGTTGGCCACCGGGAGATAGATCACGTTGGCGGATCCGACGCCCATCAGCGTCGCGATGAAGGCCGAGGAGATCGAGGGGCCCAGCGTCGCCGGCGCGGATAGGTTCTGTAGCACGTGGACGAGCCCCATCACCGTGCCGATGATCCCGATCGTCGGGGCGAACCCGCCGGCTTTCTCGAACGGCGCCACGCCGGCGTGATGGCGGGCGCTCATCGCGTCGATCTCAGCGTCGAGGATGTCGCGCACGAGCTCGGGGTCGGTGCCGTCGACGACCAGCTGGAGTCCCTTCTTGGTGAACGGGTCGTCGATCTCGTTGATCTGGGCATCGAGCGCCAACAGGCCCTCGCGCCGCGCTTGCTCAGCGAGCGAGACAAGGAGGTTGACGCGGCCCTGGACGTCTTGCGGCTCGGCGCTGATCACGCGCTTGTACAGCGCGGGGATCTTCTTCATCCCGTCCATGCCGACGCTCGCCATCGTCGCCCCGGCGGTGCCGGCGATGATGAGCACGAGCGCCGTCGGGTTCATGAACGCGGCCGGGCTGGTCCCGTCCATCATCGCGCCCATCAGGATCCCGACGATCGCGACAGCGATTCCTATGCCGGTTGCGGCCTTCATGACCTTTTGATCGGCCGAGCTATGGAAACCTTCAGGGTCACGCCAGCTCTGACTGGTCGATCAGCGGCGCGGGCCTGAGCGGCGAGACGGTGCCGCCGGCGTCCTCGCGCTGATCCTGGCGACGCTTCATGGCGCCGGCAAGGATCTCGACGCGGTACGCCCGCACCGTCTGGCAGACGCGCTGGGGCGTCTCGGCGACGACGATCTTGGCGCCGGTGGCGAGTGTGATCACCGTGTCGGGGTGGCCCTCGACGGTGACGATCAGGTCTGGGTTCAAATGAAATAGCTCGAGCTTGTGCCCGAGTCGGTGCAAGGTGATCATTTGATAGTTCCTCCGGTCTCTGAAAGGTGGCTTGGAGTGGCACCACCCACCCTGACCGGAGGGGCGGCATCCCTCGATTGCCGCGCCTCCGGGGTGGGTGGGTCCCTGTCCAATTACTGCTTCATCTGCACGACCGTCTGCATCATCTGGTCGGCGGTGGTGATCGTGCTCGCGTTGGCCTGGTAGCCACGCTCCGCCTCGATCATGTTCGTGAACTCGGTGCCCATGTCGACGTTGGACTGCTCGAGCTCGCCGCTGATCGTCTGGCCGTAGCCGGCAGTGCCGGGCTGGCCGGTGGTCTCGGCGCCGGAGGCCGCGGTGGCGCTCCACAGTGACCCGCCGTCACGCTGAAGGCCGGCCTGATTCGGGAACGTCGACAGCGAGATGTAACCCGCGGTCACGGTCGCGCCGGCGGGCGTCTGGTAGTTGACGCTTCCGTCGGCGCCGATCGTCACGTTCGTCGATCCCGGCGGGACCACGATTGGGTTGTTGGGACCGCCGGCGGTGTTCGCCGAGTACGTGCCCGTCGTGACGTTCTGGGTCGCGCCATAACCCTGCACGAACTGGCCGGTCTGGGTGCAGAGGTAACCGCTCGCGTTGAACGTCAGATCGCCGGCGCGCGTGTACTGCGTGGTGTCGAACATCGGGGGCGCGGTGCTGACGTTGCCGTTGGCCACGCGCAGCCAGCCGTTGCCCTGGATCGCGACGTCGGTGGCGTTGCCGGTCGACTCGACGCCGCCCGCCGTCATCACGTTGGCGATCGAGCCGATCTGCGTGCCGAGGCCCACCTGGAGCGGGTTGGTGCCGGCGCTGAAGCCGTTGGCGGCGGTGCCGGGCTGGATCAGCTGGGACAGCTCATCGGAGAACTGGGCGCTCTGAGCCTTGTAGCCGATCGTGTCGACGTTCGCCAGGTTGTTGGCGGTCACGTCGAGCATCGTCTGGTGAGCATCGAGGCCGCTGATCGCGGCATACATTCCTGACATCATCGGAACATCCCTGCCTTTCGCGGCCTCCTCGAAGAGGTCCAGCCGCCGTTGATTGTCACCGTGTCACTCATGCGATCACGGCACTGTCGATGTTGGTGAACACCTGCTGGCGCATGTGCTCGGATCCCACCGCCGTGATGACGGTGTTGTTCTTGACCGACACCACATAGGCGGTGCCGTCGACGAAGACCACGGAATCCCGCGAGCCCTTTCCCGCCGCGAGCTGTACTCCGTCGGTGAGCCGCCCGAGCGTCGGCTGGTCAAGTGTGATTCCGCGCTGCTGAAGGCGCTCGAGCGCGTGCCGCGTGAAGTGCGGCGCGCTCGTCTGCTTCGACAGCAGTTCCGCGAACGACGGCCCGGCCGGCGCCTGTGCGCCCGTGGTCTGTGACGCCGGCGTGGCAGGCGTCTGGACCCGAGCGGTAGGGCCCGGCGCGACGATCGCGGGGTTGGGAAGGACTGAGCTCACGAGACCTCGTTGACGGCCGAGGCGCTGATGCCGGCCGTACCGTCGATCGTCAGGGTCGGGCCCGAGGAGCTGATCTCGACGGACTGCACCGAGCCGGTGTCGGTGGCGCCGGTGGTCGGGTCGGTGTAGTTGACGGTGTGACCGAGGAGGGCGATCGCCGACGCAGTGCTCTGCGAGGAGGCCATCGTCGCGGTCGACTGGGCCGTGTCGGTCTCCTGCTCGACCTGAGTGAACTGCGCGAGCTCGGTCACGAATGACATCGGGTCACTCGAGTTCGGGTTCATCGGGTTCTGGTTCTGAAGCTCGGTCATCAGCATCTGCAGGAACTGGTTCTGCGTGATCGGCAGGCTGCTCGAGCTCGAGTTCGTCGCGGTCGTGTTGGTGGTGGCCGCGGTGTTGGTGGTGCCCGTGGGGGGAACGCTGGTGCTCATCTATCGGGTCCTTGTGGTCGCGTGGGTTCAGTTCAGGCGAGGACGTTCACGAGGGCACTGCCCGCCGGCAAGGAGGTCACCGGGTCGAGCGCGCCGGCGTCGCCGGCGGCGTCGGCGGCATCGCCGCTCGTGGTGTACGTCGATCGCGAGCTGTGGCCGGGATCTTGGGTCTGGGCGTGGGTTTGGGGGGAGTCGCCGCGCGTCCCGATGTCGAGGCTCAGCAGGTTCACGCCGGCGGACTGGAGCGCCCGCCGGAGGTCGTCGCCGCCCTGGGACAGCGTGTCGGCAGTGGCGGCGTGGTCGGCCAGCACCTTGGCGGTGACGCCGTCGTCGGTGTGCTGAAGCTGGATGCTGATCGTGCCGAGCGACGGCGGCGAGAGTTCGATCTTCGCGGTGGTGGCACCCTGAGCCGCGCCCATCTGCACGGTGGCGCGTACGGTCTCGATCGCGTCGTTGAGCGTGACGCCGTAGCGGGTCGGGAGCGCGGTGGCGGGCGTTGCCGCGGTGGCCTGCGTGGGCTGGGCCGGCGCGGCCGCGGGCACGACCGTGACGCTCGGGTTTGGCTGGGTGGCGGTCGTGGTCGCCGGCGCAGGCTGGGCGGTCGTCGACGTGTCGCGGGTGGCCGCCAGCGCCGGCTGCCGTTGCTCCTGTGAGGCCGGCTGGTCGCCGCTGTTGCTCTGGAAGGCGCTTGAGCTTTCGGCCGGCTGGGCGGCCGTGGCCGCCGGCGTGACCGTCGCGGCGGTCGTGTCCGTCTGCGACGGATCAGCCGGCGCGGGTTTGTCCGCAGGCGCCGGCTGGGCTGCGGGGGCTGCCGGGGTCGCCGCGCTCGGCGTCGATGCCGGCGTCGAGGTCGGCGTCGAGGTCGGCGTCGAGGTCGGCGTCGCCGTCGGTGCGGCGTCGGCGTCGGTCGGGTCGGTGTCGGCGTCGGCGTCGGCGTCGGCGTCGGCGTCGGCGTCGCCGTCGGTGTCGAGGTCGGGGCGGGCGTTGTCGTCGTGGTCGCCTGCGCGGGGGTCGAACTGTCCGCGCCGGCGGTTACGGCAGCGGGCGACGCGCTCGTCGCGAGTGTCGTGGCGGCGGCAGTTGGACTCGTCGCCGAGGCCGACGCGGCAGGGGACGCGGTGCTCGCCGCGGATGCCGGTGCGCCGGTGGGTGCGGGAGTCGCGCCCGCCACCGACGCCGTGGCGGCGGTCAGCTGATCGATCGTCGGAATCTGGGGGGCGGTCTCGCCCTGGGCCGGCGAGGCGACGACGGCGCTCGTCTGCGTCGTTGCCGCGCTCACGGTCGGCTGGCCCTGGGCGTCGCTCGCGGTAGCGGTGGCGGGCGCCTTGTGGGCGTCCCGGCCGCGGCCGGTGTGAGAGCCGGATCCTCCGGCGCTCCCCTTCTGGCCTTCCGCAACTGCGGTCCGGGCCACATGATTGTCGAGGACGCTGGTGAAGGGCGGTCCAGAGGATTGATAGGGGGGCCCGCCCACCCCCGCGCTCGGCGCCGGCGAGTCGGTACTCGCGGGCGCGGGCGGCGCGCTGACAGGTGGGCTCATGCCGCTCTCCTCCTGAACCCGTTGATCGCGATCTCGTCGAGCGCCAGGCCCTCCTGGCGAGCGGCCTCGCGCTCGTGATCGGCGCGGCGATGCTCCTTGAGACGTTCGAGCGCCTGGCGCTCGCGGGCCGCCTGCGTCAAGGCCTCGCGCCGCTGGGCGAGCTCGAGCTCGTGCCGCTGGAGGTCCTGCCGGGTGGCCTGGTGGGCACGCTCGGCGCGCTCCAGGTAGGCCTGGCGCGCGAGCATCTCGGTCGCGCTGCTCGTCACGCGGGTGGCGTCGACCTGAGCCGAGCGCGCGCCGGCGAGCCGGGCGGAGGCGGCCTCGACCTCGTCCTCGCAGCGACGGTGGCGCATCATGGCGCCGGCGAGCTCCTGCTTGGCGGCGTCTTCGCGACGCTCGCGCAGGGCGCGAACCCGCTCGAGGCGGAATCGGAACGAGGATCCGTTCATGGCCCTTTACTCGGCCGGCTGCTCGCGGGCCTGAGCGACGCTGGACGCTTATCCGAGGGGCGCTTGGGAAGAAACCCCGTCCATATGGGGGTTTCTTCCCACGGGGACGCTGTAGGGTCCGCCGGGCGCGTGGTCCTCAGGCGCGGAGCTGGAGGCCTGGGATCGCCGGCGCGGCGGGCTGGACGCCGCCCGCCGGCACCTGCCGTGCGGGCATCACCTGCGCCGGCGCCGGCGGCCCGTCGAGCACCTCGCCGGCGATCGGCATCCGGCGCGCCAACTCGTAGGCCAGCCCGAGCAGCTGGGCGTCGGCCTCGTCGACGATGCTCGGCTCGTCCACTCGCTGTTTGAGGAACGCGTCGATCGCGGGGCGCAGGCCGATCGCGGCGTCGAGGATCGGGTCGGTACCGGCCTGGTACGCGCCGATCGAGATCAGATCTTCCTTCTCCCGGTAGGCCGCGAGCGCCGCGCGCAACCGCGTCCCTGCCTCGCGGACCTCGGGGGTGACGATCTCTCCAATCAGTCGCGACACGCTTTGCAAAACATCGATGGCGGGATAGTGGCCGGCGTGAGCGAGCGAGCGTGTCAGCACCACGTGACCGTCCAGGATCGACCGAACGGCGTCGGCGATCGGCTCGTTCATGTCGTCGCCGTCGACGAGCACCGTATACAGCCCGGTGATCGAGCCGCGATCGCTTGTCCCCGCGCGCTCCAGCAGCCGCGGGAGCAGCGCGAACACCGAGGGCGTGTAGCCGCGCGTGGCGGGCGGCTCGCCGATCGCCAGGCCGACCTCGCGCTGGGCCATGGCAAATCGGGTCACGGAGTCCATCATCAGCATCACGTCGCGCCCGGCATCGCGGAAGTGCTCGGCGATCGCGGTGGCGGTGAACGCGGCTCGGATCCGGACCAACGCGGGCTGATCCGACGTGGCCACGACCACGACCGAGTGACTTAGAGCGTCCCCGAGGTCGCGCTCGATGAACTCGCGGACCTCACGGCCTCGCTCTCCGACCAGCGCGATCACGTTGACCTGGGCGGACGTCGACCGCGCGATCATCCCCATCAAAGACGACTTGCCGACGCCCGAGCCGGCGAAGATGCCGAGGCGCTGGCCGCGGCCGCACGGGACCAGCGTGTCGAGCGCGCGGACCCCGAGGCTGACGCGGTCGGAGATGCGCGGTCGCGTCATCGGATCGGGCGGGGCGCCGGTCGTGTCGCGCCACGAGATCCCCTCGGGAGGATCGAACCCGTCCAAAGGATTCCCAAGGCCATCGATGACGCGGCCGAGCAGCGGCTCGCCGACCGCGACGCGAAACGGCCGGCCGGTCGGATGCACGCTCGTGCCGGGGCCGATCCCGTGGAGCTCGCCGAGTGGCATCAACAGCGTGCGCCCGCCGCGGAAGCCGACGACCTCCGTAGGAACCTGGTCCCGCCCACCCTGGTCGCGCCCCTCGCCGACCATGCAGACCTCGCCGATCTCGACCTGGACCCCAGTGGCCTCGATGATCAGCCCGATCAGGTCGCTCACGCGGCCGACCCGCCGCGATAGGTCGGCGCCGTGGAGAGCGCGCGCCGCGCGTGCGAACCCGCCCGGGCGGGTCAGCGCGTTAGTCATCGGAGTCGGAGGCGGCTTCGTCGTCGAGCGCGTGCGGCTCGCGCGCCAGCTGCGGCCGCGACGATCTCCCGCGCCCGGGCGAGCTGCGCGTCGATGCCCGAGTCGATCTCGCCGGAGTCCGTCCGCGCGATCGCGCCCCCGCGCCCGATGCGCCGGTCGGACTGGACGCCGAGGTGCTCGATCCCTCCGAGCTCGGACTGAAGCTGGTCCACGCATTCGCTCACGAGCTCGAGATCCTCGGGGTTGACGACGAGCGTCACCCGGCGGCGGTCGGCGAGGTGTCGAAGCGCGTTCCGTCCGACATCCAGCACGCGCTCGGGCTCGACCGCGAGTACGCCGGCGAGGATCTGCTCGGCCAGATGCAGGGCCATCTCGACTGCGTCCTGCTCGAGCTCGGAGATCATCTGGGTTTTGAGCTGCTCGACGGCCTCGAGCGACGCCGCGAGCGCCGCGACGGCTGGAGCCGCGTCGGTGCGGGCGGCGACCATCCCCGCGGCGCGGCCCTCGGCCTCGCCGGCGGCCCATGCCTGGGCGCGGATCTGCTCCGCCTCGGCGCGGACCGCCGACAGGACGTCGGCGATGCCGTTGCTCGTGCCGGGCGGCGGCGCGTCCAGCTGCCTGAACGCGTAGGTCCCGACCGCGGAATCAGACAACGGCGTCTTCCTCGCCGCGCGAGAGCACCAGCGCGCCGGCCTCCTCGAGCTTGCGCACGATCGCGACGATCCGGCCCTGAGCCTCCTCGACGACGCGCTTGCGCTGCGGCGGCTGGTAGGCCATCTCCTCGACCAGCATCGTCGCCCCGCGCTCGGACATGTTCGACAGGATCCGCTCCTTGACGTCGTCGTTGACGCCGCGGAGCGCGAGCGCCAGGTCCTTCTGGTCGGCCTCGCGGAGCACGAGCTGGATCGAGCGGTCGTCGAGCTTGACGATGTCCTCGAACACGAACAGCAGGCGCCGGACCTCGGCGGCCAGCTCCTCGTCGGCCTCGGTGAGCGAATCGAGCACGTTGCGCTCGGTCGAGCGGTCGGTGTGGTTGAGAATCTCGGCGAGCGACTTGATCCCGCCGCCGGCCAAGTACTCCTGCTGGACGACGCTGTCTAGCTTCTTCTTCATCACGCTCTCGACCTGCTTGACCACGTCCGGGCTGGTCTCGCCCATCCGCGCGATCCGGATCGCGATCTCGGCCTGCTCGGACGTGGGCAGGTTCGCGAGCACCTGCGAGGCGAGCGTGGTGTGCAGGTTGGCGACGACCAGCGCCACCGTCTGCGGCGACTCGTTGCGCAGGAACGTCACCAGCTGCTCGGCGGGCGTCCGGCGCAGGAACTCGAACGGCCGCATCTCGATCACGCTCGACAGCCGACCGATGATCTCGAGCGCCCGCTCGGGACCGAGCGCCCGCTCGAGCACGTCGCGCGCGTAGTCGACGCCGCCGGCGAGCAGCGAGTCGTAGGCCTCGACCGTCGCCGCGAGCTCCTCGAGCACGGTGGCCTGCGTGAACGGGTCGACGCGCTGGAGCTTGGCCATCTCCAGCGACAGCGTCTCGATCTCGTCGTCGCGCAGATGCTTGAACACCTCGGCGGCGCGGTCGGGACCGAGCGAGACGAGCAGCACCGCCGCCTTCTTGCGCCCCTTGATGTCGACCTTGCGCTTGGGCGGCGCCGGCGCGGCCGCAGCCGCGGCAGCGGCGGGGGCGTTGGTGGGTGCCTTTTCCAGTTCAGCGGCCATCGGCGTGAACTACGACTAGTCCTCGCTCATCCAGGCGCGCACCTGCTGGGCCACGCGATCGGGATCGCGTTCGACCAGCTCTTCGACCTGACGCTTGGGTACGTTGACCGGGGACCGCAAGCGCTTGACCTCGGTCGGCGACTCGTCGCCGGAGACGAGCGCGGCGAGCGGACGAGGCGTCTCGAGCTCGCGCAGCCAAGTGGGCTGGCCGGTGAACGTCTCCTTTTCGCGCCGTCGAATGCTGCGGCGCATGAAGAACAGGAATATCAGCGCGCCGAACCCGATCAGTGCGTACTTGGCGTAGCCGATCATCTTCGTGGTCGAGGCCGGGGCGGGCGCGGCGGCGGGCTTGGCGAATGCGATCTGCTGGACCGACAGGATGTCGCCGCGCTTGGCGTTGAGGCCGACCGCGCCGGCGACCGCGCTCTTGATCGCCGGGATCGACGATGCGGGCACCGACTTGTCGACGAGCACCGACACGGTCTGGTTGTTGACCGCCCCGGGAGCGATCACCGCGTGGGTGACGGTCTTGTCGACGCCATAGCTCGTGTTGGCCGTCTTGTTCGAGTAGTTCGAGGTGCTGCTGCCGGTAGTGGCGGCGGCGGCCGGGATCGTGCCCGTCACGCCCGCGGCGGTGGGGCTGCCGCCCTTGAGCGTCTCGGTCTGCGTCTGCTGGGTCAGTGGCACGCCCTTCTTGCCGTACGTGAGCGTGTCCGAGGTCGCCTGGTTGGCGTTCACGTTGCCGTTGACAACGACCTGGGCCTTGCCCGGGCCGAGCGTCTGCGCGAGCAGGGCCGTGGCCGCCGCGGCCGTGGTCGCGTCGTACTGCTGATCGGCCGCCTGCTGCGAGGTCGGAGCGCCGCCGGCGGCGTTCGAGCCCGAGGCCGGCCACAACAGCGCGCCGGTGGAGTCCGTGATCGTGACCTTGCTGTCCGCCAAGCCCTGGACGCTCGAGGCGACCAGCTCGGCGATGCCCTTGACCGCGTTCGGGTCGAGGTTGCCCGAGTCTGAAAGGAGCACCGACGCGCTCGAGCTCTGGCTGTTGTCGCCGAACAGCTGGTCCTGCTGGTTCGGGAGAACGAGGTTCACGGTGGCGGAGTCGATGCCCTGGATCTGCTCGATCGTCTGGTCGAGCTGACCCTCGAGGGCGCGCTGGTACGTGACCTGCTGCTGGAAATTCGAGGCGCCGAGCTGGGAGCTGTTGAGCAGCTCGAAGCCGGGCTGCTGACTGCCGACCCCGAGGAGCCCTGCCGAAGCCAGCGCGATCCGCGCCTGGCTCGTCTGGCCCGAGTCGACGGCGAGCGCGGTGCCGCCGTTCTGGATCTGATAGCCGATGCCCTTCGCGGACAGCGTGCTCTCGATCTTGCCGGTCTGCGCCGGGTCGAGACCTGTGAGCAGCGTCGAGTAGCTCGGCGCCGAGGCGAAGTGCATGATCAGCACGAGGAACACGATCGCGGCGGCGGCCGAGCCGCCGATCATGGCCCAGCCCTTGGGCGTCAGCTTGGTGATGAATTGACGGAAGTCCATTTACATCTGGGTCTGGAAGACCGTGTTGACGGCGTCGGCGAGCTTGGTGCGGACCTGGGAGGCGAGGTCCATCGCCAGCGACGCGTTCTCGACTGCGGTGATCGCCTGCGTCGGGTCGGTCAGCTGCCCGGTGGCGAGCTGTTGCGACGCCGTCGTGGCGCTGGCCTGGCTCGCCTCGAGCGAGTTGATCGCCCCCGTCAGCGCGCTGCCGAAGCTGCCATCCGAGCCGCCCGTGGCATTCGTGGCGGCCGCGGGGCTCTGGCCGACCGAGCCGACCCCGCCCACGCTCCATTCGCTCGGGCCGAGCGGCCCGACTGCCCCTGAGATCGCCGGAATCATTTCAGGAGATCCAGGGTCTTCTCGTACATCTCTTTGGCGGTGCTCATCGCGGTCACGTCGGACTCGTAGGACCGCGACTCGTCGATCATGTCGACCATCTCGTTGACCGGATTGACGTTCGGCATCTTCACGTAGCCCTGGGCATTGGCCGACGGGTTACCGGGGTCGTAGACCTCCTGGTCGGCCGTGGGATCGTTGACGATCCCCGCGACCTGGACGCCGCCGGCGGCGGTGCCGTTGACCTGAGTGGTGCCGCCCGGGACGCCCATCGCGCCCGATAGGGCAGCGCTGAAGCCGCCACCGATCTGCTGGAGGACGACCTCCTGGCGCTGGTACGGCTGTCCGTTAGCGCCCTGGGTGGTGTCGGCGTTCGCCAGGTTCTCGGACGTCACATCCATGCGGGTTCGCTCGGCCGTAAGTCCGCTGGCGGCGATGCTGATCGCGTCGAAGAAGCTCATCAGGACTGTCCGATCCCCATCGCGCTCTCGAGGATCGACTCGCGCTGAGCGGCGACCTGGGTGAGCGTCTCGTACAGGAGGCCGTTCTGCGAGAGCATCGCCTCCTGCTGCTCGGGGCTGACCCCGTTGCCGTCGGGACCGACGGACTGCGCGACCGAGTAAGGCTGGAAGGTGACCGAGGTGGGCGATTGGCCGGACTGGACGGCCTGTGCGAGCGTGCTCTGGAAGTTGACGTCCTCGGGCTGGTAGCCCGGCGTGTCGGCGTTAGCGACGTTGTTCGTCAGCAGCGTCTGGCGGAGCATCGAGCCGCTCATCGCGGACTCGAGGGCTTGCTGCGTGGTGTCAAGGAGGGACATGAAAAGGGTCCTGGATAGGTCCGCCCTCCTTGGGCTGAAGTACGACTCGATCCATCGAGTCCTCCCATGAATCGGCGCGGGGGGCGGATCCTTTAGGGGGCGTTCGCTATGGAGACGGACCTCAGTGCGCCGCAGCCGAAGGCCTACGCCAAGGTGAACTGTCCGACGAGCCGCTCGAGCTCTCCGGCGGTACGAGCGAGCTCGGTCGCGGACGCGGCGATCTCCTCGGTCGAGGCGCTCGTCTGCTGGGTCGAGGCGCTCACCTGCTCGGACGAGGCGCTCGACTGCTCGGCGACGGCGGCCACGGAAGTCATGCTGTCCTGCACGCGGCCGCCGGCGCTGGCGATCTCCTGGATCGACCCGGCGATCTGTTCGACGCGGTTGCCGACGTCCCGGACGGCGCCGGCGATGCGCGCGAACGCCTCGCGGGCCTGCTCGACGGTGGCGGCGCTGTCCTCGGTTTGCCGGGCGCCATCCTCGACGACCTCGACGACGTGGCGCGTCTCGTGCTGGATCTCCTGGATCAGAGTCGCGATCGAGGAGGCAGCGGACTGGGACTCCTCGGCCAGCTTGCGCACCTCCTCGGCGACGACCGCGAAGCCGCGGCCCTGCTCGCCGACGCGGGCGGCCTCGATCGCGGCGTTCAACGCGAGCAGGTTGGTCTGCTCTGCGATCCCGGTGATCGTGTCGACGATCTCGCCGATCTGCTCGCTCTTGGCGTCGAGCGAACGGATCGCAGTGCTCGCCTCCGCGCTGGAGTCGCGGACCGCCTGCATCGCCTCGGTCGCTTGCGAGACGGCCTGGGCACCCTGCTCGGCGAGGTTGCGCGCCTCGGCGGCTGCCTCCGCGGTCTGCTGGGCGCCGTCGGCCGAAGCGTGCGAGGCGATCGCTACCTCGTCGGTGAGGATCTTCGCCTCGGCGATCGAGCGCACCTGATCCTCGGCGCCGGCCGCCACCGAACTGACCGCCTGCGCGATCTCGCCGACGGCGCGCCCGGCCTCCTCGGAGGTGTTCGCCATCTGCTGCGAGGACAGCGACAGCTGCTCGGAGGTGCTCGAGATCTCGCGCAGCATTCCGGCCACTTTGGCGCGGGTGGTGTTGTAGGCGGCAACGCTCGACTGAGTCTTCTCGACCATCGCATTGAAGGTGCGGGTCAGCTCGCCGACCTCGTCCTCGCGGTTGGTCTCTATTTCCTCCGTCCGCGGGCGCAACTCGCGGGTGAGGTCCCCGTGGGAGATCGCCTCGAGTCCGGTCTCGAGCTCGGCGAGGGCCTCGGCGTCGAGGCGCTTGATCCCGTCGAGGAGAAGCTTGATCCTGCGGGTGAGATCGCGGGAAAAGCTGACGCTGATCGCGCCCGCGACCAGGAGCGCAATCAGAGCGAGCACCAACATCAGCGTCTTCGAGTTGCCCGCCTTTGCGTTGGCCGCGCTGGTGTTCGCGTTCGAGATCTCCGCGCTGACGCGCTGCACGGCCGTGGTGAGGTTGTCGGCGGCGTCGTTGGCCGCGCCTTCGACGAGCCGCGTCGCGTTCGCGGTGTGATGCCCGCGGGCCAGCGAAACGACCTGGTTGTCGAGCGCCACCCAGTTCGCGAGCGCGTCGTTCAGCGACTTCACCGCGGCCTGTGCCTTCGGCGTAGTCGCGTATCCGTTGAGCGTCTGGACCGTGCGGCGGAAGGTCTGCACGTCGCCGAGGTGATCCTGGATGTCGCTTGCATCGAGCACCGAGTCGGCCTCGGAGGCGACCATGTCGCGAGCCTGGCCGGCCGCCTGCTCGAGCACCGGCAGCTCCTTGGCGCCCGACTGGACCTTCGAGTCGACCGAGCCGATGCTGGTCCAGCCGAGCACGAGCGCGATCAGGAACGCGACCGAGACGGCTGCGAACGCGCCGAGCAACTGGCGACGGACGGATGACATCAGGAATGACACGGGAGGTCCTTTCGGGGGTCGAACGCTCTGGTTGATCGGCTGCGGTCTTGTAAAGCTTGAGCCGAACACCGCACGGGTGGGCGGGAGCAAATCCGGATGGCCGGGAGCCCTACGCGGCCTGGGCCGGCTGGGCTGCCTGCCCGGGGTTCCATCCGGCGATCTGGATGCTCGGATCCGCTGTCAGCGAGATATCGACCGGCGCCCCCGGGCCGGTGATAACGCGGACGACGGGGCGATCGAGCGCCAGCTCGGAGACGCTCACCACGACCGCGCGGCGGCCGTCGGTGAGCTCAATCTCGACTCCCGGCGGGAACGGTGCGACGCGACGCGAGAACACGTCGACGATCGTGGGATCGAACTGCGTCCCGGCGCCCGCCAGGATCGCCTGCACGCCCACGTGGGCCGGCTTTGCCGGCGCGAAGACGCGCTCGGAGGTGATCGCGTCGTAGACGTCGGCCACCGCCGCGATCCGGGCCATCTCGTGGACCTCGGTGGAGCTCTTGCCTTCGGGGTAGCCGGTTCCGTCCCAGCGTTCGTGATGACGCAGCACGCAGGCCTGGACCAACGGGCACCAGGCGCTGGTGTCGCGGATGAGCTTGACGCCGGCCTTGGGGTGGGTCTTGACGATCTCCCACTCCTCCTCGGACAGCTTGCCCGGCTTGTTCAGGATCGCCTCGGGGATCGCGAGCTTGCCGATGTCCGACAGGACCAGCCCCATCCCGAGCCGGAACAGGCGCTCCTCGTGGCGATCGTCCTGGCGCTCGCCCTTGTAGTCGAGCCACCCGTGCTCCAGGATCAGGCGCCGGCCGATCAGGAGGCCGAGTGCGGTCACGTCGATCGGGTGCTGAAGGTTGTAGGCGTCGGCGGCGCACAGGTCGGCGAGCACGACCGGTTTCCCGTCGAGCTCCTCGATCTCCAAGAGGATCTGGTCGACCACGTCGGACAGCTCATCGGTCGCCTCCGGGTCGAGCGTCCGGCCGGAGGCGACGCTCCGCCTGGTCTCGTCATACAGGGCGGCGATCGCGCGGGTGGCGAGTCCGCGGGTCTGGCCGCTGATCACCGGCTCGGAGTCGATGCCCTGGCTGTACTGATCCTCGATATAGACCCCCAGGATTCCCGCCCGCTGCAGGTGCTGGATGTAGCGAGCGTTGAGCTTCGCCCCCGCCCGGAGCAGGGGAGCGGCGTCACGTCCGGTGAGGATGTCGCACGCGAGCGTCGCGTCCTCTTGAAGGTCTGATGTGGCTACGAGCCTCATGGCCCGGCAAATCGGCAGGAGACTCCGAAGCTTTAATGCAGCTGCGTGAACGGTGTGTGACTGCTGACTAGGCCCTGGCTTCGACGTGCCGGGACCCCTGGCGCGGCGGCGAGTAGCCGCGGGCGGTACGACCCACGCGCTCGACGTTCGCGAACTCGAGCAGCAACGCATCGCGCACGCGGAGGACCTCGATCTCGACGCGCTTGTTCATCAGCGCTGCCCGTTGCAGCGCGGGGCGGGCGGATGCGGGCGGGACCTGTGGCAGGGTGGAGATGAGCGTGTCGCGCTCGGACCGTAGCGCCGCCAGCGCGTCGTTGTCGCCGGTCCCGACGAGCTCGAGCTCGCGCTCGATCATCCGGGCGAGCGCCTCGTACGGCACGGTCTCGGGAGCGCTCATTGGCCGGCGATGGTCGCCCACGCCTCGCGAAGCTCGCCGAGCAGCGTGCTGACCTGCTCGAGCTTGTTCGCGTCGCGATCGAAGCGCGCCTGCTGGAGGTGACGCAGGCAGAAGAGGTAGATAGCCTCGAGCCGCTCGGAGATCTCGCCCTGGTCCATGTCCAGCGTGTCGCGCAGGTGGTTGATGATGTCCTCGGCGCGACGGAGCTTGCGATGGGACAACTCGATCTGCCCGTCGCGCATCGCCACGCCGGCCTGGAACAGGAACCTGCGGGCCCCGTCGTAGAGCATCACGACGAGCATTTCCGGCGCGGCGCTCAGCACCGCGCTTTCGCGGTAGGCGGCGTTGGGCGTGGCGGTGGGTGGCGTCATCGAGAGGGGGTCTCCTGGGCGGGTGGGAAACTGCGAATCCGTTCTGTCGAGATGCTCGGCAGCGGTCGTCCGCTCTTGAGCCGCTCTGGCCTCTCGTCCGAGGCTGAGCGGCGCTTACGGCGTCGGCAGGGCGTTGATCTGGCTGGTCAGCCAGCTGCTCGTGGACTGGTTGGACGAGAGCGTCGCCTCCATCTGCGCGAACTCGTTGACCAGGTCCTGCTGCTTGGCGGCGTTGGCCGCGTTCAGGTTCGAGATCTGGGTGGCCAGGTAGTTGATCTGGGTGTCGTCGCCCTGGATGCGCGAGTCGATCGTGCCCCCGGGGGATGCCTCGTTGTCGACCATGAACGAGAAGTTGATCGACCAGCTTTGGAGCATCGACTTGACCGTGCTCCCGTTGCTCGTGAGCGCCTGGGTCAGCGCATTGACGTCGAGCGTCAGGTTCCCGCTGATCGAGCTCTGGGACGGGGCCGAGCTTCCCGACGCCGCGCCGGTGCTGACGCCGATGTCGAGCATGCTCGTGATGCTCCCCGTCAGCCCGCCGACGGTCGCGTCCATCTGCTCGCGCATGGTCGAGAGCAGCTGTTGAAGGTCCGAGTCGCCGAACAGCGTCCCCTGCGTCGGGTCCGAGCTCGACGGCGCCTGGGTCAGCTGGGTCTGGATCGTCG
The DNA here is from genome assembly GCA_963849675.1 of uncultured Solirubrobacterales bacterium. Classification (GTDB taxonomy): domain Bacteria; phylum Actinomycetota; class Thermoleophilia; order Solirubrobacterales; family Solirubrobacteraceae; genus Palsa-465. Next base: position 257,627 of record CAWKIW010000005.1, read on the forward strand.
AGATCGCGGAGTTGTAGTCGGTGATGAATTGCTGCACGGCCGTCTGGATGTTCTGCGTGCTCGGCGCCGGCGATCCGACGGTGACGGTCACCGGCGTCGATCCCGTGACGCCGTTCAGGCTCAGCGAGACGCCGGGGATCGTCTGGGTCGCGCCCGAGTTCGTCGTCGAGTTGGGGGTACCGGACACCGCGGCGCCGCTGATCGTGTTCGAGGACGAGTACTGGGTGGCGCCGCCGTTGATCGTGTATTCGGCGTCGACGCCGCCCTGCGCGTACTGCGTCTCCTCGGTGAGCGACCCGGCTGTGTCGCTGACCGCGATGAAACCCCCGGTCGTGGCCGGTGCGCCGGTCGCGCGGTCAGACAGGACCACGGTGGCGGGACCGCCCGAAGGCGAGGCCGTGACGGTCGCCCATACGCTGGCGTTCTGGTTGGAGTTGACTGCGTTGACCAGATCCTGGGCGGAGGCGCCGGCCGCCAGCGAGATCTGCTGGCCGTCGATCGTGACCGTGTCGGCCGAGCTCGGGCTCGTGAACTGGAACGTCCGCTGGGAGGCGCTCGCCAGCTGGGTGACCGAGACCTGATACCCGCCGACCACCGCGCCGTTGTTTGAGGTCGCGGTGGCGCCGACCAGCGTGGGGTTGGTCGAGGTGATCGTCTGGGTGTAAGCGAACAGCGACGGGTTCCCGAGCGCCTGCGCGTCGTTGGCAACCTTGGTCAGCGCGGTCTGGATGGCCTGGAGCTGGGTGTTCATCGCAGTCAGGCCCGACTGCTGGTTGGTGAGGTTCGTCACCTGCTGCTGCTGGCTGGCCATCAGCGCGTTCACGATCGCGTTGGTGTCCAGGCCGGAAGCCAGACCGGTGACCTGCAGCGGCGAGCCGGTCCCGAGCGAGGTCAGCTGGTCGCCGGTCGAAAACTGACTGGAGCTGGGGGCCGAGTTCGTGCTCGAGCCGACTGATTGCGTTGACATTGCCTGTGAACCTCTCTGGCGCTATTGCTTGTCGTGGCGTTGTGGCTTGGCCTCTAGCTCAGGGGGAGCGAGTTGCCCGAGGCGACGTCGAGCACGGTGCTCGCCGGGACCGTGAACATCAGGTTCCCGTGGACGTCGTGGACCTCGACGGACAGCTTTCCGGTCGCCTCGTTGACCTTGAAGCGCAACTCGCTGCCGGCCGCCTGCAGGTTGTGATACGCCTGGTTGGCGACGCCGATCGCGTCATGCACCTCGTCGGGCGGGCTGGCCGGGATCGTGTCGACCGCCACCGCTTCCGTGGAGTCCACGGAAGATGACGGCACGGCAGTCGTGCGCTGGCTCTTGGCCGTGGCCGCTGCGGCGGGCGTCCCGCCCACCGAACCGATGTCGAAGCTCATTGCATTCCTCCTTGGATGCGTCGGTTCCTACCTTTTGCGCGGGAATCCGTCCCGCTCAGGTGGGGTAATCGAGCGCACCGCGGAGAACTTGAGCGCCTCCTTCGTCTTTCTGTTTAGTTGTCCGGGTCAGGCGTGGACGAGGATCTCCCGCGCGCCGGCGCTGGTCGGATCGGCTTTGAGCACCTCGCCGGCAAACACCGCGGCGTCCTCGAGCTGCCCGTTCGCCCGGGCGACGCGCGCCAGACCCAAGAGCGCGCGCACGTCCGGACTGGTCTCGCAGACGGCCATCCACTCCCTGGCGGCCGACTGCAGGAATCCATGCTTCAGGTACATCGAGGCCAGCAGCTCGCGCTGCTCGCGTTCGGCCAGAGCGGAACGGCTGAGGAGGTTCACCAGCTTTTCGAACGCTTCGAAGTCGTGGGCGCTGAGCAGCGTCTCGAGGATCACTCCCAGCAGCGGAGTGGCGGCGACCGGGAGGATGCGGAGTTCGTTCTTGGGCGTGCCGTTCGCGACCTCGACCCAGCCGGCGAACGTCTCGAGCTCGGCCTTCGGGACGCCGGCGCGCGCGGCTCGATCCGTGGCCACTTGCGCGGCGGCGACGTCTCCGGACGCGATCAGGCCCCACAGCTCGATCCGGCAGGCGAGCCCAGCAAACGGGTCGTCTTCGGCGATCGGGGCTGCCTCGGTCGCGGCCTCCGCGTACAGGCGCTGATTGAGGAGGGTCTCGGCGAGCTGGACGCGCGCCTGGGAGCTGTTCGGACGGCCGTTCAGCGTTTCGCGGTACTGGCGTTCGGCCGCGGCCATCGCGCCGTGGCTGAAGAATGCCGTCGCGAGTACGAACCGGGCAGCCGGCGTCAGCGCATCGACGCGCGACTCGATCGCTTCCGCGAGAGCCTCGGCGGGCGCGCCGGTGCGGAGCATCACCGACGCGTACGGAGCGATCACGGCGATCACGTCAGGATGCTCGGTGATGCACCAGTCGAGCAGCTCCTTTGCAGTCTCGAGCTCGCCGCGTCGCGCGTGTAGCTCGGCGAGCGAGATCCGGGGCAGGTACGTGCCGCCACCGACCGACGCTCCGAGCCCCGCCGGTGCGTCGCCCATCTCGATGCAGCGGTGCCAGTAATCGATCGCGGCTTCCTCCCGGCTCAGGGCGAGCGCGGCGAGTCCCTGCGCGAACACCATGTCGGTGAATCCGGGGAACCGCTCGAGCGCCTCGTCGGCTCGGGCAATCGCTTCGGCGGGGCGGCCGCAGTGGCGCAGCGCCGTGACCAGCCGTTGCAGCAGCGCGGGCACGTACTCGCGGTCCTCCTGGCCCTGGCTCTTGACCAGGCTCCAAGCCTGCTCGAACTCGGTCAGCGCGGAGATGTAGTCGCCGGTCACCGAGTACTCGGTGCCGAGGTTGAAGTGCAAGAAGGCGTCGGTCGGGCTCTCGGCCTGCTGGGCCTTCAGCAGGTCGAGGTTGCGGCGCGACTTCTCCTTCGCGTCGCGCACGGCGCCCAGGTAGCCGTAGTGATCGATCCGGACCGAGCTCTGCTCGATGCGTCCAGCGGCGTACAGGGGCAGGTTGTGGGCGATCTGCTCGTGCAGCCGGCCGCTGAAGCGGTATTCCGGACGATTGCGGAACACTCGCAGCGCGTTGTTGGTGATCGCGGCGCCGTCGCCGAGCTCGCCGGTGTAGCTGGTCTCGACGAGGTAGAACGCCTCACGCCACGTGCGCCCGGTGAGGCTCCGGAGCTTCTTGACGTCGTCGGCGACGAGGACCTCGTCGGCGTCGAGGTAGATGATCCAGTCCCCGGTGGCGGCCTCGAAGGACGCGTTGCGGGCCTCGGAGAACGAGCCGGTCCATTCCTTTTCGATGACGGTCGCGTCGTATTCGCGGGCGATCTCGATCGTGCGATCGGTTGATCCGGTGTCGACGATCACGATCTCGTCGACGGCCGGCGCCACCGCGGCCAGGCAGCGGGGGAGCATCGCCTCCTCGTCCTTGACGATCATGCACAGGCTCAGCTTGAGTCCGGTGACGGGGCGGGCGTGCTTGGCGATGCTGCGGGCCTTCGCGGCGAGGGCGGGAACCGCGGCGTGGAGGGGCTTCAGCGAGCGGCCGCTCTGGCTCGCCTCGCGCCGGCGCTTGGCTAGCTCGTCGAGGTTGCGCTTGAGATGCGGCAGCGCCGGATCGAGGCCGTGCGCCGCCTTGAAGATTGCGTATGCGGCGTCGAGGCTCCACAGCTCATACAGCGCGACGCCGGCGTAATTGAGCAGGATCGGCTCGCGGGGATCAGCTTCGAGCGCCTCGATCGCGCCGGCGGCGACGGCAACGAACCGCTGCGTCGCCTGGGTGGTCGAGGCGGCGTGCGCCGGCCGCGGCCAGCCCCTCCTCGATCAGTCTCACCCGAGCGTGGTAGCGGGCGTGGGGATCGTCGTGCTCGCCGGCGCGGGCAAACAGCGCCTTGTAGCTGTCGAGGTCGTTCGCGGTGAGGTGCGTGCGGGCCTGGATGCCGAGCCGGGCGCCGAAGGCGCCACCGGACTCGGTGAGGCCGGGGCCGGGCAGGGCGACGCCGGCCGGGGCGCCGGCAGCGTCAGCAGGCGTGGATATGCCAGTGAGGCGTAGTGCCATTCGAGGGAACCACCTTCCGAGGGGGGAGGGCTTCCGGATTGATCGGCAGGCGGCGCCAAAGGTTGAGCGGTGGCCGGGGTCTGGGGTGTGTCGCCGGCCCGAGCGCGAGCCCCGATAACCGCGCACTCGACGATCCGCCCGGCTCGAGTGTGCGGCTTTCGTTGCCATACCGGGACGAATGTGTATTCGGCTCGCGGGGGGCGGCGAGTGTCGGGTTTCTGGGGTTAGCGCGACGCCTTCGCATCGAGCAGGTAGGCCCAGGCGAGCGTCTCGGCCACCGCGGTCCACAGGGCCTGGGGGACGTCGTCGCCGAGGTCGAGCGCGGCGAGCGCCTCCGCGAGGGCGGGATCGTGGCGCACCGGGACGCCGGCCTCGCGCGCGGCCGCGATGATCCGGTCGGCCACGAGCCCGGCGCCGGTGGCGGTCACCTTCGGGGCGTGCGCTCCCTGCTCGTAGCGGAGCGCGGTGGCGCGCCGGCGCGGCGGCTCGCCGGGCTCAGGCATAAACGTCGAGCGGCTCGCGGCGCGGCGACACGTCGACGGTGACGGGGTGCCCGATCGCTTCCGTGAGCGCGCCGCCGAGCTTGCCGGCGCCGTCGAGCGCGAGGTCGAACGGGGTTCCCGCCGACAGCGTCGCGGACACGCGAAGCGCGTCAGAGTCGAGGTCGAACCTCAGGTCGACCGCGCCGAGCGCGGGCGCGTCGTAGCGGAGGCTGAGCGTGTGCCGTCCCGCGCCCTCCCCGGACCCGGATCCGCCGCCGCCGTCGCTGTCGCCGCCGCTAGTGTCACGCTCGATCACTCGCAACGCGCCCCCGCCCGGGAGTGGGGCGGCATCGGCCGCGGGCGGTGGCGACGGGTCGGACATGCTCAGCTCGACCCGGTCGCCGCTCACGTGTCGCACGGTCAGACGGAGCTCCTGGCCGGCCTGGACGTCCTTGGGCAGCGACGCGTCGACGACCGCGCCGGCGATGTTCAGCGACCCACGGCCGAGACCGTCGGCGGTCACCACGCGCGCCATCAAGGCCCGGCCCGGCGCGATCCGCAGCTCGACGCCGAGCACGGCCTTGATCAGACGAATGTCCACGTTGATCGGATCCATGCCTCAAGGATGATGAAGGACGGGCGACTAACCGGGGCGATGGATACCGGCCTCTACATTGCAGCGTCCGGGATGCTGGCCCAGCAGGTCAGGCAAGATCAGCTGGCCAACGATCTCTCGAACGCTTCCACACCGGGGTACAAGACGGACGCCTCGGTTCAGTCGGACTTCGGCGCGATGCTGCTCTCCAACACGGCGACCGGCCAGCAGATCGGCTCGATCAACACGGGAGTGCAGCTCGGCGCCCCGGTCACCGACCTGACGCCGCAGTCGCTCCACTCGACCGGTCAGCCGCTCGACTTCGGGATCGCGGGCGCCGGCTTCTTCGGGGTGCGCACGCCGCAGGGGGTGCAGTACACGCGCGACGGGCAGTTCGCCGAGAACGCCCAGGGGCTGCTGGTCGACGGCCAGGGCAACCAGGTGCTATCGCAGAACGGCGCCCCGATTCAGGTAAGCGCCCAGGGAACGGTTGCCGCCTCGTCGGTCGGCGTCTTCAACGTGAACAACCCGACCAAGCAGGGCTACAACTACTTCACGGGCGCCGCTTCCGGCCGCGCCAGCGGGATCGTCAAGCAGGGCGAGCTCGAGAACTCCGAGGTCGACCCGGTCAACACGATGGTCAACATGATCACCGCGACTCAGACCTACCAGGCCGGCGAGAACGCGATCCAGACGATCGACTCAACGATGCAGGAGAGCTCGCAGTCGGTGGGCTCGCTGGGAGGCTGATAGATGCTCGAAGGTCTTTACTCCGCCGCTTCGGGCATGGAGGCCCAGCAGCAGCAGTTCGACGCCATCTCGAACGACATGGCGAACGTCGACACGCCCGGCTACCAGTCGACGATCATCGGCTTCCACGACCTGCTGTACACCAACGGCGACTACGGCTCGAACGTCGCGACCGGCGCCGGCACCCAGGCCGAGCAGATGGGCTATGACCAGACCCAGGGTGCGATCCAGCAGACCGGCCAGCCGCTCGACGTCGCGATCGAAGGCCAGGGCTACCTCGAGGTCCGCCGGCCTGACGGAACCATCGGCCTGACCCGCAACGGCGCGCTCCAGCTCAACGACAAGCGTCAGCTCACGACCCAGACCGGGCTGCTCGTCCAGCCGCCGATCACGATCCCCGCCGGCGTCGACCCGAGCCAGGTGTCGATCGCCTCAAACGGGACCGTGTCGGTCGGCAAGCAGACCCTCGGCAAGCTCTCGCTGGTCGACGTCCCCGCGCCCGACGGCCTGCAGGCCGACGGCGACAGCGTCTTCAGCGCGACCGCCGCGAGCGGCGCGCTCCGGCCCGCCAAGGGCGCCTCGGTCCAGCAGGGCGCGCTCGAGGGCTCGAACGTCAACCTGGGCGAGGAGATGAGCAAGATGATGGCCGCCCAGCAGCAGTACTCGATGGGAAGCCAGGCGATCCAGTACCAGGCTCAGATGCTCCAGATCGCGAACGAGATCAAGCCATGAGCTTCGGGTCCATAGGGAGCAGCCTGCCGCCGATCGACGCGGCGAACGAGCCGGCGGACATCCGCAACGGCAACACGACCGCCCAGAAGGCGTACCAGGAGGCGCTCGGCTTCGAGGACATCCTCGTCCAGCAGCTCACGCAGGAGCTCGCCTCGACCGTGACCAGTCCGAGCGATGGTGGCTCGAGCGGTGACGGCTCCGGCGCCAGCTCGAGCGACTCGAGCGGCGGCATCCTCGGCTCGGACCCGAGCACGAGCGCGTTCGCCAGCCTGATCCCGACCGCCCTGACCGGCAGCATCATGTCGAACGGGGGCCTGGGCATCGCCCAGCAGCTCGCGCAGGCGATCGACCCGGCGATCGGGACGCCGCAGGGTGAGGCGACGACTTCGACTTCCAGCACGACTGCGGGGGGCCCGTGATGGCGACGACCGAGCTCCAGGCCCGGGCCGACGCCGCCCTGACCGCAGAGGTGATCGCACACCTCGAGGCCCAGCTGGTCGCCGCGCGGCGGCTGCTGCAGGTGGTGCTCGAGCAGGGTGTCGCGATCCGCAACCGCGACGTCAAGGGCGTCGTGGCGCTGACCGGCGTGCTCGGTGCCGAGCTCCATCACCGCCGCCAGCTCGAGATCGAGCGCATCGCGCTGCTCGAGCGGGCCGGCGCGAGGATCGGCGTCGCCGGCGCGTCGGTGACGATGGCGATGCTCGAGCCGCTGATGGAGCGCGAGGCGGCGCTGCTGGCCGGGGCGCGGAGTGCGGAGCTGCGCGGCCTGCTCGAGGTCGTCCAGCGCGAGCACCACGTCAACCGCGCGCTGATGAGCCAGGAGCTGGCCTTCCTCGATCATCTGCTGAAGCTCGCCGGCATCGCCGGCGACGAGAGCTACAACGCGGGCGGTGACCGGTTGGCCACGACCGCGGCGCAGACCACCGGTCACCGCGTCTTCGATCTGGAGGTCTGAGCGATGACGATCCCGACATACATGGGACTGCAGACAGCGCTCAGCGGCCTGGAGGCCGCGCAGGCGGCGATCGATACGACCGGCCAGAACATCGCCAACGCCAGCACGCCGGGCTACTCGCGCCAGACCGTGAATCTGACCGAGCGCAGCGCGCTGACGATCCCGGCACTGTCGAGCGTCACCGGCAACGGCGCGCAGTTCGGGACCGGCGTCGACATCACCTCGATCACGCGCATCCGCGACCAGTTCCTCGACAGCCAGTACCGCGCCCAGAACAGCACCGAGAACGGCCAGAACACCACCCAGACGATCCTGAGCCAGGTCCAGGCGGGGCTGAACGAGCCGAGCTCGGACGGCCTCTCGACCGCGCTGAACCAGTTCTTCCAGGACTGGAACACGCTCGCGTCCACCCCGGGCGACCAAGGTGCCCAGCAGGCCGTGATGGGCGACGGCGCGGCGGTCGCTGACCAGCTCAACACGATGTCCGGCCAGCTCTCGACGCTCGAGTCACAGGTCACCCAGCAATACGACACCCTGACCGACCCGACGAACGGCGCGGTCGCGAACGACGCCAACCAGATCGCACAGCTGAACGGCCAGATCGCCCAGGCGCAGGCCGCCGGCATCGACGCCAACGATCTGATGGACCAGCGCGACAACGTGATCGACGACCTCTCGCAGTACTCGAACGTGAACGTCACCACGCAGTCGAACGGGATGGTCAACGTCAGCTTCGGAAACGCGGCGATCGCAGCGCAGGGCGGGACCGCGGACTCGACGCCGCTGGTCAACGGAACCAGCGTCGATCTCACCGACAACCTCACCGACGCGAACCTCAGCGGCGCGGGCGGGACGCTCGGCTCGCTGCTCGGGCTGTACGACTCGACCACCGGCACCGGCAAGATCGCGGACTACTCGACCACGCTCGACGGAATCGCCAACGACCTCGTGACCACCGTCAACGGCGCGATCTCCGGCGCCGACGCGAGCGGACCGAGCGCCACCCCGTTCTTCGATCCGACCGGCACCACCGCGGCCACGATCGCCGTGAACCCGAGCCTGACCTCGAACGGCACGACCCCGCCCTACACGCAGGACGAGGCCAACGCCGTGGCCGCGCTCAGCACCGGCACAGCCAGCCAGGCCTACAACGCGTTCGTCACCCAGGTCGGCAGCGACGTCCAGTCGGCGCAGAACGCCCAGCAGACCTCGCAGTCGCTGCTGACCGCCATCGGCACCCAGCGCCAGAGCATTTCCGGCGTCTCGCTCGACGAGGAGATGACGAACCTCATCCAGTTCCAGCAGGCCTACCAGGCCTCGGCGCGCGTGATGAGCACAATCAACGACACGTTCACCTCGCTGTTGAACATGGTCTCCGGGTGATCTAGATGATCGGGCGTATCACCAACCAGATGTCGTCGCAGATGACGCTGGCCGGCATCGAGTCGGCACTCGATCGGCTCGACACCACGCAGCACGAGCTGTCGACGGGCAAGTCGATCAACCAGCCGTCGGACAATCCGTCCGGCACCGCGCTGGCGCTGCAGCTCAACACCGACCTGTCGAACCTCACGGGCTACTCGAACAACGTCACCGACGGAACCGGCTGGGCCACGGCGCAGAGCTCGGCGTTGACCGACATGACGAACTCGGTCCAGCGCATCCGCGAGCTCACGCTCGAGGCATCCAACGGCAGCCAGACCACGGCCGACATGCAGGCCTCCGCCCAGGAGGTCAACCAGCTGATCGACCAGATCAAGCAGGACGCCAACACGCAGTACAACGGCCAGTACGTGTTCTCGGGCTCCGCGACCTCGACCGCCCCGTACCAGTCGGGATCGACCGACACCTACGGCGGCAACACCGGTCAGGTCACCCGCATGATCGGCCCGAACACTTCGCTGACGGTGAACTCGAACCTCTCGGCTGTGCTGGGGAGCGGGCAGACGGTATCCGGCCAGCCGGCCGGCGACGGCCTGCTCCTGAACACGCTGCGCAACATCGCCGACGACATGCAGTCCGGGAACAGCTCCGGGCTCAACACGGACCTCTCGTCGCTCGATACCAACCTGAACTCGCTGAACGGTCTCTCGGCCAACGTCGGCGCGGTCCAGGACCGCCTGCAGATGGCCAGCTCCCGGATCCAGACGCTCCAGACCAGCGACACGCAGGTCCTGTCCAACACGCAGGACGCCGACATGGCGACCACCGAGATCAACTTCTCGACCCAGCAGGCGGCATTGACCGGCCGCCCTGCAGGCGGGCGCCAACATCGTGCAGGAGTCGCTGATGAACTTCCTCGGCTCCAGCTCCGGCTAGAGTAAGCCCGGCTTTGTCGCTCACGATCGAGAGCTCGCGCTTCGGGCGCGTGCAGATCGACCCAGAAACGGTCATCGAATTCCCCGAGGGCCTGATCGGCCTCGGCGGGTCTCGCTACGCGCTGCTGGCGAACGACCCCGAGGCGCCGTTCCTGTGGCTCCAGTCACTCGAGGATCCGTCGCTGGCGCTGCCGGTGACGAATCCGCACCGGTTCTTTCAGGGCTTCTCGGTCGAGGTGATCGACGAGGACGCCGAGCGTCTCGACTTCGACGGCTCGAGCGCGATGGATGTGTATGTGACTGTGCGCGCCGCGCCGGCGCTCGAAGGCTTCACGGCCAACCTCAAGGCGCCGATCCTGGTGCGGGCCGGCAAGGCCTACCAGGTGATCAACCAGGCGCCAGGCTGTGATCTCCGCGCGCCGCTATTCGTCGCCCCAGACGGGGACGGCGCGTCGGACGCCGACTCGGCATGCTGAGAATCAGCCGACGCGCCGGCGAACGGATCATGCTCGGCGACGACACGATCATCGAGGTCCTCGAGGTGCGAGGCCAGACGGTCCGGATCGGGATCGACGCCCCGCGGGCGGTGCCGGTCTACCGCGAGGAGATCTGGCTCGAGGTCAAGCGCGAGAACCAGGCCGCCGCCGAGGCGGCGGCCAGCGCCGAGCTACCCGACGTGCGCGGGCGGCTGGGCTCGTAGCGCCAGCCGGCCGCCTACGCCACTTCTGAGAACAGCGCCTCGTCCGCCTCGAGCTCTACGCGCAGCTTCTTGGTGATCTGCCCGTGGATCTGGCAGACGCGGCTCTCGGTGACGCCGAGGATCTCGCCGATCTCACGCAGGGTGAGGTTGTAGACGTAGAGGAGGACGGCGACCTTGCGCTCGCGCTCGGGCAGGCGCTCGAACGCCTTGCGGAACCGGGCCTTGGCCTCGTCGACCATCGCGGCATGCTCAGGATCGCAGTCGCGGTCGTCCGAGTGCAGCGTGTCGATCCGCTCGATCGTCGTGTCGTCCTCGGCGAGGACCACGGTGTTCAGCGACCCGACGTGCGAGCGGGAGATATCGTCCTGGCGGGTCATCAGTTCCTGGGGCGAGATCCCGAGGGACTCGCTCAACTCCTCCCGCGAGGGCTTGCGGCCGTACAGGCCGACGAACTGCTCCGAAGCCTTGTTGATGTCGCGGTCCCACCGGCGCAGCGAGCGCGGCGCCCAGTCGTTTCGGCGAAGCTCGTCGAGCACGGCGCCGTGGATCCGGGTCCACGCGAACTGCTCGAGCGTCGCGCCCTTGTTCGGGTCATAGCGGTCGATCGACCGGATCAGGGCCTCGAGGCCGCACGAGATGAAGTCCTCGACCTCGCATCGGGCCGGGATCTCGCGCGCCTTCTTGTACACGATGTACTTGACCATCGGCGCGAACGTCAGGACCAGGCGGTCGCGAATCCGCGCGTCACCGCTCTGCTTGTACGCCTGCCACAGTTCGAGCGTCTCCTGCGCCGACATCCGGCCGCTCTTGTCCTTCGCCTTCCGCATTTACAGGACTCCGTATTCTCGAGGGAAACTGGGGGCCGGGCTCAAGTTCCGGCTTGCGTGAATGACATCGGCTAAAGCGCGTCTGTATACATCCGCGCCGGCCCGCAACCCCGGTCCGTAGTTACCCGCAACATGGCGCGAAATCGCTCCCAAATCCTCCTCTTACGTGGCATCAACCTCGGCCCGCACAAGCGCGTGCCGATGCCCGAGCTGCGCGCGCTGCTCACCGAAGCCGGGTTCGACGACGTGCGGACTTATGTGGCGAGCGGCAATGTCGTCCTGAAGGGGAGTGTGAGTGAGCGAAAGCTCCGCGCCGATTGCGAGAAGCTGATCGCGGAGCGGTTCGGGTTCGACGTCGACGTGATCGTCCGCAGCCGCGAGGAGCTCGCCGAGGTCGTCCGACTGAATCCGCTCGCGGATATAGCCGACAACCCCAAGCGCTACCAGGTCAGCTTCTGCGAGGGCGAGCCCGATCCCGAGGCGGTCGAGAAGATCGCCGCCGCCGCGGCGCCGTCGGAGAAGCTCGTCTCGATCGGGCGCGAGCTGTACGCGTGGCATCCCGAGGGCGTCGGCCGCTCGAAGATGTGGACCAAGCTCGCGGGGACGGGATTGGGCGTCTGTGCGACCGCGCGGAACTGGACGACGGTGACGACGCTGCTCGAAATGGCCGCGGAGTCATGAGCATGCGCCGTTACACGATCGCGGACGTGTTCACCGACGAGCCGCTCCAGGGCAATCAGGTGGCGGTGTTCACCGACGCCTCGGGCCTGAGCGCCGAGACAATGCAGCGAGCCGCGCGCGAGATGAACCTGTCCGAGACCGTGTTCGTGTTCCGCGCGGAGGACCCTGGCGCGCACCTGCGGGTGCGAATCTTCACTCCCTCGACCGAGCTCCCGTTCGCCGGCCATCCGGTGCTGGGGACGGCGTTCGTCGTCGGCCGGGCGATGGGATCAAACGTGGTCCGACTCGAGACCGGACTCGGGATCGTGCCGGTGACACTCTTGCGCTCGAACGGCGGAGCGCCGTACTACGGCGAGATGGAGCAGTTCGTTCCGCCTGTCGAGCCGTTCGAGGCGGTGGACGAGCTGGTGGCCGCGCTCGGGGCCGCGCCCGACCACGGGGCGCTCCCGATCGAGGGCTACCGCAACGGCCCGGTGCACGTGTACGTGGAATTTCCGAGCGAGGACGCGGTCGCCGCCCTGCGGCCCGACATGGGGGCGCTCGAGCGGCTCGGCGTGTACGGGATCAACTGCTTCGCCGGGTCGGGGGAGCGGTGGAAGACTCGCATGTTCGGGCCGGCTTTGGGCGTGCCCGAGGATCCGGCCACCGGTTCCGCGGCCGGGCCACTCGCGGTACACCTCGCGCGGCATGGCCGGGTGCCGTTCGGGACCGACATCGAGATCGTCCAGGGAGTCGAGATCGGGCGCCGGTCCGTGCTGCGGGCGCGAGCCGAGGGCAGCGCCGAGCGCGTCGAGCGGGTGTTCGTCGGCGGCTCGGCGGTGATCGTCGCGCGCGGCGAGTATCGGCTCGATTAGCGACCGCCGGGCGAGGATGCCCGGCGGAACGGCGGACGCGGCAACGGCGCTGCTCGGCGTCCATGCCTCGCAGATAGCGCCTGCCGCGCGACATCCGACGGATGACTCGCGAACCGAGGCCCCTTGTCCATACCGAGGTGCGGTGGAATACTCGAACGACCGGTCCTTCTCTTCCGGAGGTGACGTATGTCAGAGCCGGCCAACGTCCTCGTCGTTGCGCACCAGACCGCGGCGACCCCCGGACTGCTCGATGCGGTCCGAGAGCGGGCGCAGCGCGGTCCGGCCCGGTTCCACTTGGTTGTCCCGCGCCATGCCCACGGGATGCACAAGGTGGTCGATCCGCAGGATGCGAGCGCGGACGAGGCCAACGAGGTGCTAGTGGTGGCGCTGCCCAAGCTGACCGAAGCCGCGGGCCACGAGGTCACCGGCAGCATCGGCGACGCCGAGCCGCTGATGGCAATCCACGACGCGATCAACCTCGGCAACTACGACGAGATCATCATCTCGACGCTGCCGCTGGGGATCTCGCGCTGGATAAAGCTAGATCTGGTGAGTAAGGCGAAAGGACTGGGTCTTCCGGTGACCCATGTCCAGGCGCCGAACAAGGTAGAGGCTGCAGTAACCGCGTAGTACCCGCGACTGCCGCGGGAAAAAAATCTGAGTCAGCGACGCGTTGGCCGGGTAGGGCCTTTAACGGAGAGGCCATGCTGCGATTGCATCCCGGCACAGTCGACTACGTGATCATCGCGATCTACTTCGCGGTGGTACTCGGTATCGGGTTCGTCGCCCGGCTGTCGATCAAGACGGATCTCGACTTCTTCCTGTCCGGGCGCTCCCTCCCGGCGTGGATCACCGGCCTGGCGTTCATCGCGGCGAACCTCGGCGCGCTCGAGATCCTCGGCCAGTCGGCCAACGGCGCGCAGTACGGCGTCCCGGCGGTGCACTACTACTGGATCGGCGCTGTTCCGGCGATGGTCTTCCTCGGCCTGGTGATGATGCCCTTCTACTACGGGGCAAAGGTTCGGTCGGTCCCGGAATACGTGCGGCTTCGCTTCAACGAGCCCGCGCACGCGTTCAACGCCGTCACATTCGCCGTCGCCACCGTGCTGATCAGCGGCGTGAATCTTTTCGCGTTGGCCCTGATCATCCACCTGTTACTCGGCTGGCCTGTCGGCGGTTCGATTCTGATCGCGGCCGCGATCGTGCTCGTCTACATCACGCTCGGCGGGCTGACCTCGGCGATCTACAACGAGGTGCTCCAGTTCTTCATCATCTGCGCCGCGCTGATACCGCTGACGCTCGTCGGCCTGCACTCGGTGGGCGGTTGGTCGGGGCTCGAGAACCGCATCAAGCACTTCACCAAACTCGGGAACCCCGGCCTGCACGCGTGGCACGGGCTGAGCATCCACCATCCGACGAACCCGTTGATGTCGAGCTGGATCGGGCTGGTGTTCGGCCTCGGGTTCGTGCTCAGCTTCGGCTACTGGACGACCAACTTCGCCGAGGTCCAGCGGGCACTGTCCGCCAGGAACCTGTCGGCGTCGAAGCGGACACCGCTCATCGGCGCGTACCCAAAGATCTTCCTGCCGTTCATCATCATCCTGCCCGGGCTGATCGCGGTGGTAACGGTCCACGGCCTGGGCGTCGGCAAGAGCCTCAGCCTGCAGTACAACACCGCGATTCCGCATCTGATCGGCCAGTTCTTCCCGGCCGGGATGCTTGGCATCGCGATCGTCGGCCTGCTCGCGGCGTTCATGGCCGGCGTGGCCGCCAACGTCACCGCGTTCAACACGGTGGTGACGTATGACCTGATCCAGTCCTATGTCTGGAAGGACCGCGACCCGGCGTTCTATCTGCGCTCGGGGCGTCTGGTGACGGTCGGCGGGATTCTCATCTCGATCGCCACAGCGTTCGTCGCCAAGGGCTACTCGAACATCATGAACTACATCCAGACGCTGTTCTCGATCTTCAATGCGCCGCTATTCGCGACGTTTATCGTGGCGATGTTCTGGAAGCGGGCGACGGCGTGGGGCGGCTTCTGGAGCCTGGTGGCCGGGACGGCGACCGCGTACGCGGTCAACCGGCTGGCCGCGTATCACACGATCTTCCACTTCGGCTCGGCGTTGAGCGCGAGCTTCTGGCAGGCGATCTGGGCCTTCGTGGTCGGCGCCGTCGTGCTCGTGCTGGTGTCGTTGGTGACCAAGCCGAAACCTCGGGAGGAATTGCGGGGGCTCGTCTGGGGCCTCACTCGCAAGGAGGAGCGCGAGGTCAACGCCGATCCGCGCGATCGGCTGTGGTGGCGCTCGCCGGCGCTGCTCGGCGGAGTCGCGATCCTCCTGGTCGTGGTCCTGAATATTCTCTTCATCTAGGAGTCGCTCGTGTCCCCAACCGAGAAGCGCAGTTGGTCGAGCAGTCGGGAGGAGCCGCTCCCTCCGACCGGCGAGAGCGACGTGGACGAGGCCGAGGCGGCGCGGGCCGCCAACAGGTTCGACATCCGACGTCTGATCGGCGGGCTGTTCTGCCTGTACGCGCTGATCCTGATCGCGCTCGGGATCTTCGGCTCGCACCACGTGAAGAACAAGGCGGCCGGAATCAATATCGATCTTTGGACCGGCGTCGGGATGCTCGTGTTCGGGGTCCTCATGATCTTCTGGGCGCTCTCGCGGCCGGTCATGCCCGAGCCGTCCGAAACCCGCGGCCAGGGGTCGGGGCGGATCCGGCGAGCGCCGGCGACTTAGTAAGCGTTACTCGAGCGTCGCGCTAACGCTGATCTCGACGCCCGCGAGCGCGCGCGAGATCGGACAGCCCTTGCCGGCCTCGGCGGCCGCCTGCTCGAACGTCGCTTGATCGATCCCTGGGACGCGGCCCGTGACTGTCAGCTCCGATGTGGTGACCGTGGGCGCGCCGTCGCGCTCGTCGAGCGTCACTTTCGAGGTGACATCGAGGTGCTCGGGTTTGTGGCCAGCCTCGGTCAGGCCGTGCGAGAGTGCCATCGCGAAGCAACTCGAGTGCGCGGCGGCGATCAGTTCTTCCGGACTCGTCTTGCCGTCCGAGCGTTGCGTGCGTGATGCCCAGGTGACGGCGAGATCGTTTAGCGCCCCGCTCGCTCCGTTGAGGACACCGTTGCCGTGGGCGAGGTCGCCGTCCCAGCCGGTTGTCGCCGTCCGCTCTGCCATGGGCATGTCTCGTTCCTCCTAGTCGATTCGTCGGCGGCGCCTGACGGCGGCGCCTTAGTGGTGGTCGATCACGCGATCGATCAGGCCGTAGTTGACCGCCTCGTCGGCCTTGAAGAACCGGTCGCGCTCCATGTCGGCGTGCACCTGCTCGACCGACTGCCCGGTGTGGTTGCGCGTAGATCTCGTCGATCCGGTTGCGAATGTTGAGGATCTCCCGGGCGTGGATCTCGATGTCGGTCGACTGGCCCTCGAAGCCGGCCGACGGCTGGTGGATCAGGATGCGGCTGTTGGGCAGCGAGAAGCGCTTGCCCTTCGTTCCACCGGTGAGGAGCAGCGAGCCCATCGACATCGCGATCCCGACGCAGATCGTCTGGATGTCGGGCTTGATGAACTGCATCGTGTCGTAGATCGCGAGGCCCGAGTAGATCGAGCCGCCGGGACAGTTGACGTAGATCGAGATGTCCTTGTCGGGGTCCTGGGACTCCAGATGAAGCAGCTGAGCGACGGTCAGGTTCGCGATCGTGTCGTCGATCGGCGTGCCGAGGAAGACGATCCGCTCGTTCAGCAGGCGGCTGTAGATGTCGAACTCGCGCTCGCCACGCGCGGTCCGTTCAATCACCATCGGGATCAGGGGCATGACTGCAGCGTAGTGGGTAGTGGGCGGGGGCGCGGTGGGCGCTACGGCACGATTACCGCGGTGCCCTCGAACCGGCCGGCTCTCAGGTCGGCGAGCGCCTGCTCGGCCTCTTCCAGCGGGTAATTGGTGATGCTCGTCCTGATCGGGACCTCGCGCGCCAGCGCCAGCCACTCGTAGCCGTCTTGGCGGGTGAGATTGGCGACCGAGCGGATCTTGTGCTCCCAATACAGGTCGTCGTAAGGGAACGACGGGATGTCGGTCATGTGGATCCCGGCGCACACGACCGTGCCGTCGCGGTCGAGAATCTTCAGCGCCTGCGGCACGAGCTCGCCGGCGGAGGCGAAGATGATCGCCGCGTCGAGAAGCTCGGGTGGCGACTCGTCGCTGCCCCCTGCCCATATCGCGCCCTGTTCCATTGCGAACGCCTGGGTGCGCTCATCGTTTGGGCGCGTGAACGCGTAGACCTCGCGACCCTGGTGGACGGCCGCCTGGCAGATCATGTGCGCGGCCGATCCGAACCCGTACAGCCCGAGTCGGTGGCCGTCGCCGGCCAGCTTCAGTGAGCGGTACCCGATCAGCCCGCCGCACAGGAGTGGCGCCGCCTGCTCGTCGGTCAAGTCGTCGGGCAGCGGCAGGCAGTAACGCTCGTCGGCCACCGTCCACTCCGCGTACCCGCCGTCGATGTCACGCCCCGTGAAGCGCGCGTTGAGGCAAAGGTTCTCGCGCTCCGACGTGCAGTATTTGCAGGTCCCGTCCGTCCAGCCGAGCCAAGGCACTCCGACCCGGCGACCGTCATCGGTCGCGCCGACGATCTGATGCCCAAGCACGACCGGGAGCTTGGTCGCTTCGATTTCGTGGTCGCGCAGGTGGAGATCGGTACGGCACACCGCGCATGCGCCGATCTTGAGACGAAGCTGATCCGGGCCTGGCTCGGGGTCGGGGAGCGTCGTGACCTTGAGCGGCTCGCCCTGGCGTTCGAGGATGGCGGCGCGCATCGTTGTCCGCGCGATCGGGGCTCAGGTGACGACCGCGTCGAGCCAGGCCTGGCGGGTGGTGTGTCGCTCGGGCGGCACGCCGTCCTGAAGCTCGCGACGAACCTCGCCGAGCGTTCCGTAGCGCTCGGCGACCACGTTGTGCTGGTGGATCGTCTCGAGGTTCACCTGACGGGCCGAGACGAACGCCGCGTCGTTGAGATCCGGGAACGCGTCGACAACGCCCTGGATCATCTCGCGCACGACGTCCTCGACGAACCGCGGGCGGCGGTGCGCCTTCTCGACGACGTGCGCCTCGTCCGAGCGCTTCATCAGCTCGTAGATCTCGGACGACATCGCATGCTCCACGATCTGCAGCAGCGTGGACGCCTCGATCTCGTCGTCGCACAGCTCGGTGCAACCGATGTGGAGCGTTCCCAGGCCGCGCTGGTTGTGGGTCGCGACGGGAACCGCGTCGAGGATCTTCTCGATCTCGTCCTCGCTGAATCCCTGCGTTTCGAGACGGGCCCGAGCGTTGCCCGCCACCAGCTCCTGGGCGCACGGGCACGCGGTGATGCCCTGCGCGGTCACGCCGATCAGCCGGCGGGTGCCCAGCTCAGTGGTGACGGCCGAGCCGTGCAGGGTGTACAGCTCCTGGGTGTTGATGCCGGAGACCGGAGCGGGCTTGTGCTCGGGGAAGCGCGCTTCGATGCTGACCTCGGCCCGCCGTGCCCTTTGTCGAGCGCGGACGAGCTGGGCAATGTGCTCGGCCAGCGTCTCGGCCTTGAACGTCGACTCGCCGAGCACGACCTCGCCGATCGCGTCGTTGACGACCTCCTCGAACCGCGACATGTGCGCGCCCTTCTGGTCGGAGCCGAGCTCGACCACGCATTCGAAGCGCGCCGAGAACAATTGCTCGGAGCCGTTCTGCTGGATCCGGATCACCTTCTCGACACCGGTCACGCCCACGCGCGAGAGGCTGAGTTGGACCGAGGGCCGGCGGGCCTGTACGTCAGTTATGGAAACGCTTGGTGTGGGATTCGGAGTCATGGCGTTACTCACAGGGTAGAGAGCGCGGCGCTTTGACCCGTTGGTCGCGTGTTCGTCGCCGGCGGGTTGCGTGGTGGTTGCCGGCATGTCCGGCACGGATCTGCGTGCTCCTGGCGCGCACATCCGCGGCGCGCCCGTCCGTTGATTCCCTGGACATCGTCGGGGATTGTGGTATCACTCCAACCCGGCGCATTTGGGAGACATCGAGAGAGAGGGCTGACAGAGGCCCCAGGCCGGGGGCTTTCTCGAGGCGTGTTTATGGGAGGAGCTCCGGGGCGAGTGAGCGACAAGTCGATCCTTCTTAGCGATGATGCTCCGATCACGGAGCTGGAGGAGTTCCGACCGCTGATCGCCGAGGGTCAGGAGCGTGGCTACCTGACGATCGACGAGATCCAGACGTGGCTGGAGGAGTCCGAGGTCAGCAAGGAGCAGGTGCAAGAGCTCCATGCATACCTCGACGACCAGGGCATCGACGTCGTCGACGGCGACGGTCGCCCCGCGAAATCCGAGGGGTCGAGCGTCGAGGCGAGCGCGGCCTCGGCGGCCGAGCCGCGGCCCGAGCAGACGTCGAAGAAAGTCGAGATCGATCTCACGGTCGAGCCGAGCCTCGACTCGCTGCGCCTGTACCTGCGTTCGATCGGTCGCGTGCAGCTGCTGACCGCCGAGCAGGAGGTGGCCCTCGCGCGTCGGATCGAGCGCGGCGACATGGTCGCCAAGCAGCGGATGATCGAGGCCAACCTGCGGTTGGTCGTATCGATCGCCAAGTCGTATCTGGGCCGCGGGCTGACGTTCCTGGATCTGATCCAGGAGGGGTCGATGGGACTGATCCGCGCGGTCGAGAAGTTCGACTATCGGCGCGGGTACAAGTTCTCGACGTACGCCACGTGGTGGATCCGCCAGGCCGTGACGCGCGCGATCGCGGACAAGGGCCGCACGATCCGGATCCCGGTTCACATGGTCGAGAAGCTCAACAAGGTGGTTCACGTCGAGCGGCAGCTGGTCCAGCAGCTCGGGCGGGAGCCCACCTCCGAGGAGATCGCCGCCGAGCTCGAGACCAACGTGCGCGAGGTTCGCGACGTCCTGCGGATGGCGCAGCAGCCGGTGTCGCTCGAGAAGCCGATCGGCGAGGAGGAGGAGTCCGAGCTCGGCGACTTCGTCGAGGACCAGACCGCGGAGTCGCCGTTCGAGCTGGCTTCCGAGAGGTTGCGGCGCGAGAACCTCCGCCGTGCTTTGGCCGCGTTGCCCGAACGCGAGCGCGAGGTGATCGAGATGCGCTTCGGTCTGACCGGCGAGCGTCCGTACACGCTCGAGGAGGTCGGGCGGGCGTTCAACGTCACTCGCGAGCGGATCCGGCAGATCGAGAACCACACGCTGAAGAAGCTCGAGGCGCTGCCCGAGGCGCAGCGTCTGCGCGACGCTTCCTAGCTCCCAGGTCCTCGCGCGCTGTTGGCCGGCGCCTGCGTTGCCGGTTCGTCGTTCTCCGCGTGCAGAGGCCTCGTCCCTCCAATTTGTTGCAGTTTTGTGTGAAGCGCCTTGATCCGTCGCGTGGCGACTCGGTTTTTGTCCACCCGGGGGACGGTCGACGCTGCTACATACGCGCTGCCGCTCTCCGCGGATGCAGCGGGATTCTGCTGGGTGGTCCGAAGTACGCGGAGCACCAGGTCGAGCCGGGCGAGCCGCTACAGGCCCGGCACCCGCCGTCCCCAAACGCCACCGGACAGACACTTCGACGTTAGACTCAGAGCCCGCGGCGGGATTCCCGAGCGGTCAAAGGGGCGCGGCTGTAAACCGCGTGGCTAGTCCTTCCCAGGTTCGAATCCTGGTCCCGCCACTGGCGCGGACCGCGCGGCGAATCGGCCGCGCGGCGCATCGATCGCAAGCGCCGATCTGGATCGCGCTGCAGTTGGATGGAACGGCGAGGCCGCGGGTATAAGCACGTCATCCAGGACGTTCGGACCCGCGGGAGGAAGTCAGATCATGCGTCACCGTGCCGTTGCGATCGCGTTTGCCGTGATCACGCTTGCCATGACTGCGTCGCCGGCGGCCGCGGCACAGTTGCCGGTTGTATACAACGGGACGCTTGGGTACACGCACGTGAGCGCGACAGCGAGCCCGCCCGGTTCGAACGATTGGTCGTGCAAGCCTTCCGCGGCCCATCCGGCCCCGGTGATCCTCGTGCACGGCACGTTCGCGGACATGTCCGACAGCTGGCAGGCGCTGTCCCCGCTGCTTTACGACAACGGCTATTGCGTGTTCGCCCTCAACTACGGCTCCTACAACGGAAGCGGATCGCTCGGCGTGTACGCCACCGGCGACATCGCGCAGTCGGCCCAGCAGCTATCGGCGTTTGTCGACAAGGTCCTTGGCGCGACCGGCGCAAAGAGGGTCGACCTGGTCGGTCATTCGCAGGGCGGCATGATGCCGCGTTACTACATCAAGAACCTCGGCGGGGCCTCAAAGGTGAACACGCTCGTGGGCCTCGCGCCGTCGAACCACGGAACGACGCTCAACGGCCTGTTCACGCTCGCGAGCTACTTCCCCGGGGGCAGCTCGCTCGCGGGCGCCGACTGTCCGGCGTGCCAGGAGCAGGAGGCCGGATCGCCCTTCATCACGAACCTCAATGCCGGCGGCGAGACCGCCCCGGGGGTGAACTACACGGTGATCGAGTCAGACAACGATGAGGTCGTGACCCCGTACACCTCGGCGTTCCTCGCGCCGGCGGCGAACGTCAGGAACATCCTGCTGCAGAGCCAGTGCTCGCTCGATCAGGGCGAGCATCTGTCGATGCCCTACGACCACATCGCGGACGCCGACGTCCTGACCGCGCTCGATCCCGCGGATCCGCAGCATCCGCCATGCACGCCGGTGCTTCCGGTGTCCGGTGGTTGAGCGCCGGCAGCTCAGCGGTCGTAGTTGGCGATCACACGGAGCGACAGCCCCATGAGGATGGCGCCGAGCCCGACGATCACGAGCACCGCCACCGCGATCTGACCGAGGTTCCACCCGTCGATCACGAGTCCGCGCATCCCGACGATCACGTAGCTGACCGGGTTGATCCGCGCGAGCGTCTCCATCAGCGGTGAGAGCCGATCGAACGGGACGAAGTTCGGCGTCAGGAACAGCAGCGGGAAGAACAGCAGGAAGCTCGACTGGGTGGCTTGCACGTTGCGCGTCTTCAGCGCGACGAGCAAACCGAAGCCCGCGTAGGCGACGCCAAAGCCGGCTGCGAGCATCACGATCACGATCGCGCCGGCAACGCCGGCCTCGATGCGGGCGCCGAGCGCGATGCCGACGAGCAGGACAAGCGTCGACGTGGCGATCCCGCGAACGAGGTCGGCGGTGAGACGCCCGAAGATGATCGAGGAGCGGCGGATGGGTGCCACCAGCAGCTTGTCGAAATAGCCTAGGTCGATCTCGGTCACGAGCGCGAGACCGGAGGTCGCGGTCGCGACCGCGAACATCAGCGATACCGGCAGCTGGAACGCGACGTAGCCCTGACCGTTCAGGAACGGGGTGCTGCTCGGGAACGTCTTCGACACCTGCCCGATGTTCACCACGAGGAAGAACAGCGGGATGAACAGCGTCGGAATCGTCGCCTCCGGATACCGGACGATCTCGCGCGTGGCACGGCGGCCGAGCAAGAGGACTTCAGCCATCGGTCACCTCCGCGCCCCGGCCGGACGACTCCTGCCCTTCGAGCCGACGGCCGGTGGCCTTCAGGAATACATCGTCGAGCGATGGTCGCGCGACGGAGATCGCGCCGGCCCGTATCGCGTCGCGCTCGAGTCGGCGCACGATCTCAGCGATCGAGCCGGCGCCGTCCTCGACGTAGAGAGCGAGTCCGCCGGGCTCGGCCACCACCCGCTCGAGTCCGGACAGCCCCGACAGCGCGTCCTCCGTCGCCGCCACGTCGGCGCCCTCCACCGAGACGGACACGACGTCGTGCCCCATCTCGGCCTTCAATTGCTCCGGGGTGCCCTCGGCGACGATCCGACCGTTGTCGATGATCGCCAGGCGATCGCACAGCTGGTCGGCCTCCTCCAGGTACTGCGTGGTGAGGAACACCGTCGCGCCGCCGGCGTTGATCCGGCGCACCTCGTCCCAGATCGTCATGCGCGAGGCCGGATCCAGTCCGGTCGTGGGCTCGTCGAGGAACAGCACATCAGGCGAGTGGACGAGCGCGCTCGCGAGATCGAGCCGGCGCTTCATCCCACCGGAATACGTCTTCGTTCGCCGGTCGGCCGCTTCGGACAGGCCGACGAGCTCGAGCAGTTCCGCGGCGCGAGACCGCGCCCCGCGCCCGGCAATCCCGTACAGCCCGCACTGGAGCTCGAGGAGCTCGCGCCCGGTCTGGACCGGGTCGAGGCCGATCTCCTGGAGCGCGACGCCGATCCGCCGTCGGACGTCGGCGGCTTTGTCGACTACGTCCAGGCCGGCGACGGTGGCGCGTCCGGCCGTCGGCGGGAGCAGCGTGCACAGCATCCGGACCGTCGTCGTCTTGCCGGCGCCGTTGGGTCCGAGGAAGCCGAACACCTCGCCCGTCGACACGGTCAGATCGATGTCGCGAACCGCCTCGATTCCGTCCTTGAACGTGCGCCGGAGCGAGCGTGCCTCGATGGCGCTGTCGGCCGTCGGGAGCGTCGCGATGAATCCGCCGCTCGAGTTGTGATTGGTCGTGTCGAAAAGCATCGTGGTAGAAAGCTAGGAGCCATTCAGGTCAGGCTGTGTCCTCGGTTGGAGCTAAGACTCGGTGGCCGGGCAGAACTCATCGACCGGCTCGCCCGTTCGCGCGGCGCCGTCGCTGGGCGGCTCACCGAGATCACGCGCAGACGGGGGCGACGGCGACGGCCCGAATTCCTGCCCTGCATGTTTTCTTGCACTCGAGCGTCCCGCGCGGCCGGGAAGTCAAGCCGCCTGTTAGCGTGGCCGCCGCCTGATCCAGGATGCTGAACCCGACGGCGCGGCCGCGCGCGAGGTCGAGAGCGCTGCAACTCACGATGCACATTCGACGGACGCCATTCACCGACGCCGCGGGTGTCGTCATGTTGGCGACGCTGGCCGTGTGCGTCGCTGCCATCGGGCTTAGCTCGAGCGCCCCGGCCGCGCGGGCGGCGAGCGTCGGCCAGCTCAAGCAACGGATTACGGCCGGCCATGGACGCATCTCGTCGTTGTCGGGCACGGTGCGCGCCGCCTCCGGTCGGATCGGGCAGCTCGACGCGAGCATCGCCGCCCTGGCAAGCCGGCTGAGCCGAATCCAGGCCGACATCGATGCGAAGAACGCTCAGCTCGACAAGCTTCGCGTCGAGCTGGCCGATGCTCGCACCCGTCTGGGCCAGCTCGAGGCAGCCGCGGCGCACGCCCAGCGAGTGCTCGCGCAACAGCTCGTTGCCTCCTACGAGACCGATCCTCCGAACATCGTGAGCGTGGTGATCGAGGCGACGGGCTTCCAGGATCTGCTGAACCGACTGGCGTTCATGCAGCGGGTCAGAAAGCAGGACGTCACCGTCGTCGGCCAGGTCCGTGCCGCCCGCCGTGCGGTCGCGGCGCAGGCCACGCACCTCGGGAAGCTCGAGGTCCGCCTGCTGACCCTGACCCGCGAAGTCGTGGCTCAGCGAAATCAGCTGGCGCAGGCGAGCGTGAGTCTGCAGGGCCAGCGCGCAGCCGTGGCGCGGTTCCGCAACTCCAAGGCGGGCGAGCTCGCCGGCGCGCGCGCCGAGGTCGGCCACCTGCAGCACGAGCTGTCGCAGCTCCAAGCGGCCCAGGCCGCGCTGGCGAGGCGAGAGTCCGCCCCGCATCGAGCTCATCCCCGCCAGCATCGAGCTCGGCCCCGGCGTCATCGGGCTCCGCGCCGGCGCCGAGCGCAGGCTCCGGTCCGGTCTCCGCCGGCGGCTTCACGTTCCCGTTGCCGAAGAGCGCGGCGGCGCCGCCCAGCGAGTGGTCACCCGACCAAGGCGTCGACATCTCCGCGCCCGGCAACACCCCCGAGTACGCCGTGTGCTCGGGCACGATCGTCCTGCACGGGATCGGCGGCTTCGGACCGTGGGCGCCGGTGCTTCACTGCGACGGCTCGCTCGCTGGCTACAGCTACGTCTACTACGGCCACGCGGGACCGCTGTATCAGCTTGCGATCGGCACTCACGTTGGCGCCGGCCAGGTGATGAGCTCGATCGGGCCGGGCATCGTCGGGCTCTCGAGCGGGCCGCACCTCGAGATCGGGTTCGCCGACGCGAGCGGCTCGCCGATCGGCGACCAGACCGCCGGCACGATGCTCTCGCTCCTGCACGCCGCGTACGGAGGCTAGCCCTCGCCGCTTCCGACGCGGTACCCTGGCAACCTCGCCCTCTTAGCTCAGCTGGTAGAGCACTTCCATGGTAAGGAAGGGGTCGTCGGTTCGAGTCCGACAGAGGGCTCTGCGTTTTTGGCTGCTCAGAGCCATGTATTGGTTTCTGGAGTTGACGTTCGTGACGGGCTTCGCTCCGTCCACATCTCGTCCACGGCGCAGAGGGCGGCTTGGTTTGGGCGCGGTTGCCTGCAGTAGACGGGGTCTGTGCGCTGGTTGATCCCTTCCGGTTTCCGTCCACCAGATCTGCGACCCCTTCCGAACACGGGCGGGCCGGTGCGCAGGCCGGTCCCCTTATGTCGTGGCTGATCGGATGCCCCAGGCGGTGTAGTCGATCCAGGCGGCTTGTTCGGCCCGGGTTGAGAGGGCGTGGTCGATCACCCGCAGGATGAGCCCGAACTCGGCGTGGTCGATCCCGACGATGAGTAGGCAGCCGGCGTGCGACTTTCCGGCTGCTGCCCATTCGGTGGTGATCCGGGCGAAGTCCTTGACGTTGAAGGTGACCATGATCCGTCCCTGCTCGGTGGCGAGAGCGAGGAGGCGTTCGTCGTCGGAGCCGTCGAGCTCGCGTTCCTCGTCAGCGGCGCGGACATCGTGTTGCTCGCGCAGGGCCGTCGCGATGCGGCGCGCGGAGACGTGCGCGTCGAGGAACAGCCTCACGGTTTGCTAATCACCGACGGCGATCGTGTCGATCGTCGGGTACTGGCGCTGGAACTCCGCGAGCGATCGTTCGTTCTCAGCGATCGCGGCGTCAATCTCCTCAGCGAATTCGGCGTAGTAGGCGAGCGCCACCCGGATCTGCGGCTCGGTCAGATCGGTCGCCGCCTCCATCTCCGCCAGCGTGCCGTACGAGCGTCCAGCCGCGACGATCTCCCAGACGTCGAGCGCCGTGCCGATCACCCAGGGACGGCGGTTCCAGTCGCTGCCGCGGAAGGCGATCCCGGGAAACCGGCGAGTGCGGAGCGCCTCCTCGGCGAGTCCTTCGACGACGGCGCCTTTCGTCCGCCGCGTGCGCCTCGCCTCCTCGCTGACGAGCTGATCGGTGACATCCGAGAGGCGCATGCTGAACGGGGCTGCCTTGGGCATACTTCGACGTGTGACTTGCTGTGGACCCGCTCGAGAGCGGCGTCGGTCACGACGGGCGCGTCGAGGACGTCAAATCCCAGCCAGTCGAGAGAAGCCATTTCTGGTTCGATCGCGACGATCCGCTCCGGAGTGTCGGGATGCTCGGCGAGCTGCTCGGTGGGATCGTGCTCGAGTGAAGAGAGGTGACGCACATAGACGCCCATCGACCCGATCGCGTCAGAACACCAGGACGCAGGTCGTCATCGTGACCTCGCCGCTGCCTGAGCGCCGAAGCGTGCGTGTGCCGCACGCCAACTGTGGGTGGGAAACTCGACCTTGATCACGTCGCGGCCGTTCACCGTCACGGCTGCAAAACCGTCGCGGAAGATCGTGAGCATGTCGCGATTCTCGGGTGGCGCCTCGGCGAAGGAGCGGGAGATTGCTCGATCCTCGCTGGATTGGGCTAAAGCGGATCAGCGATAGTGTGGCCAGTCCCAGATGATGGGGGTCATCAGCAATGGCGAGCGCGGCCTCGGGTCGCTCAGGATTTCGAACACGTATGTACGCCGCGTGGCCGTCGGGGCGGCGCCCGGGGACGGTCGCCAGAACACGGTGGTGGTCAGGGTCGTCGCTGGCCGCTCCTAGATGAGTTTGGGCGCGTTGGTTTGTTGCCACGCCGAAGATGCGACGGCGCCTTGAATCGATCGAGGGGCCGGTCGGGAACTCCCAGGGCGCGTCCTCTCGTCTGGTTTCACGGTCCTGACCGAGACGGTGAGGCGGTCGCGTAGACGCGGTTCCTCGGTCGGTGATGCCGACGCGGTTATCTGCTCATAGCTCTAGACGCGAACGGGGGGGGTCGCGGTGACGATCCGTCGGCCCGAGACGACGTTCGCACGGATGCGGATCCAGTGGCCTTTGGTGCCTGGCGCCCATGGCTCGAGTCCGAGCGCCTCGACTCGCCGCAGCTCGCCGGTGGCGGTGATCTCTTCGCAGACGCCGGTGATGATCACGCTCCACCCGATGTCCCCCGCGTGGTCGATGCCGTCGATCTCAAATGCCGCCCGCGCGGAGCGCAGGAGGGCGTGCAGCTTCGATCCCTGCGCGGAGCGAAGCAGCACGGATTGGGAGGACTCGTCGAAGAGGTAGTTGACGGGTCGAATCATCGGTTGGTCCGATCCGGGGACGCTGACAACGACCCTGCCGATGCTCGTCGCGGCGAGCAGGCGCAGGCATTCTGGGCGCGCGAGCTCAAGCATCTCGGTCCGGGGACGAGTCGACTGTTCTGATTCCGCCGCGCCGGGGAGGGTGCGGTTTGGCTGGGGGTGCGTCGTTTCGCTCATGCTAGGCGCCGCCTGCTTGCTGGGTGCGGTAGTGATCGCGCCAGATCAGCTTGTAGATGGGGATTCTGCGCGGTAGATCGCGTATGCCGGGGAGGAATGGGATCAGGATGAACGCGAGGCTCAGCACGCCCATTACGGCCATCACGAGGATGTCGGCGTTGGCCGAGGTCGAGAACGGTTTGATCTGATACCAGAAGGTGTAGAGCCACAGCCACACCTGCCCGGGGTAGCTGCCGGTCTCGTTCATCATTCCCCACTGGGTGCCGAGCAGATGCTGCTGCTGGGCGCGGGTCGCGAGCACCCCGCCGTCGGCCATGAACAACAGCGGCTTGGTGTAGTCGGTCTGGTAGAACTGCTTGCTGGTCAGCAGCGCGCCGTCGAGCCCGCCGCTCTGGGCGAAGGTGAGCAGCGAGCCCATCATCGCGGGGAGCGGCCCGTAGTTACCGGGTTTGAGTTTGATCGGCCCGTCGGGGTTGGCGGTTGCGTTGCCGAGCGCTTTCTCGTACGCGCTCGTCCACGTCGTCTGAGTGTTCGCGGGAGCGGCCTGATAGGCGGAGAGTGCGCTCTGCAGGCCGGGCTGGCCGGTAATCGAGCGCAGCGGCGCGAGTACGAAGTCCTGAGCGGAGTTGATCGGGTGGCTCACCCCCAGCCACTTCGCCAGGTAGACGAACGCGATGTGCTGGCCGTCAGAGGCATGGTTGTAGGGCGGGCCGTAGCCGCCGGTCCCGCTCGAGCCGTCCAGCTCGGTCGTGGCGGTGGTCACGAAGTCGACCGGGTCACCGCGCGACCATGACTGGATCGTGCTCGGCTTGAGGTCGGGAGAGGAGAACAGGAGCGTCAGCACGACCGCGAGCGCGAGCACCACGCCGAGCGCGATCGAGCTTCCTTGAGGATGTCATACGGCCTGTACGCGCCCTTCCACTCGCGGGCGGCTTCGTCCTCGCGCCGGCGGCTCTCGCGGCTCATGACACACGCCCCCCGCGGGAGCGGAGTCGGGCTCTCGCAGGGCTCGGGCTCGGGCTCGCGGGCTGTCGGCTCGTCCGCGATCGGACAGCTGGAACGGCGGCACGATGCCGTGCCTACGCACGAGCAGGACATGCGCGATCACGATCGCGACGACCGCGAGCGGCAGCAGGTACACGTGGTAGCTGTACATCTGCCCGAAGTTGGTGACGTTGAAGAACGAGCCCACCCCCGCAGCGTTCAGCCCGTCCTTGGCCTGCGTCGAGATCCACTGCGCGTCGAAGTTCTGCTGGGAGACGTAGCCGGTCAGCGCACATGGCACCGCGACCACGAACGCGACCGCACCGGTCATCCAGACCCGCGCGCGGCCGCCACGCCACGCAGCCATCCAATACTTCCCCCACAAGTGGATCACCATGAAGAAGAAGAACAACTCCACCGACCACAGATGGATGCTGTTGAAGAAGTGACCGATGCCGGTGACGTGCCACCACCCCGGCCCCTTCAACGCGAGGATCAAACCCGAGGCGATGATCACGATCAGCGACGTGAGCGTCAGCACCCCGAACACATAGATCCACGACGACATATACGACGGCTGACTGTCGGGCAGCAGCTTCTCGGGCGGCAACGCCCCCACGGCCCGCTCACGCGCCCTAGCCGTCCACGACTTGCCCTTCACCGACGTCGACTCTCCGTTCACAGACGTCGGCTACCGCTCACGGCGCTCATCGCGCGGTTCCTCCACGCCCCGGGAACGGCGCGAGGATCGCAACCGCAAACACGACCAACAACAAGACGATCACCACCACATTGGCCACCGACATCGAGAAGAAATGCCAATGCACAGTGTTCGCCGGATGATTCAAATTGACGATCGCGGCGATCATGCGCTGGTCCTCGCGAGGCGGTCGTGTTCCTCCAGGTACGGCGCGAGGTACCTGGCGGCAATCTTGCTCGGCGGCGACCAAGTCGGCGTTTCGGTGATCTGCGAACTCGAGCCGTGGCCGCCGGTGACGTGCGCGCTCAGATAGCGCGGCTTGCTGCCGGTCAGCAGGATTCCATGGATGATGGGATTGAACGGTCGCGGGCGGCTGCGCGACGCCGGCAAGCGCGGCGATCGCCTGCGCGGCGACGTCGGCTTGCTGCGCGGCGATCCCGCCGTGCTTGATCGCGAAATCGGTCGCGTCGCCCGCGGCCCAGACGCGGTCGATACCGGGCACCTTGCAGTGAACGTCGACCGGGATGAAACCGCCGACCGAGCCAGCGGGCAAACCGGGTACAGAGGGACCGTGGAGCTCGGGCATTGCGACGATGCGATCGGCCTCAAGGTGCCGCGCGCCCGGAT
>CAWKIW010000006.1:0-31260 GCA_963849675.1 uncultured Solirubrobacterales bacterium
ACCGACTGGGTCTGGGCGCAGGCTCGCGCCGGCCGGATCCCGCACGTGCGCCTCCCGTCGCTACCGGCGGGGGGGAGAGTGGGCGCTGGAGGCCCGGATCTCCGGACTCGAGGCCGCCAGTACAAAGCCGCAGACGGCGCGCCCGGTTCCGCTCCGCCGCAGCGCATAGCGCATTGGCGCCATCACCTCACAACCCGCTTGTGCGGGCGTCCGCGCCCCGTTGGACGGGGCGCGATTTCTTTACAGCGGGCCGGAGGCTTAGACTCATCGTACAGTAGTCGTCCGTCTGACACTCTGCCGCAAACCACCGAAAACTTACTTATTGGCGATTTGCGGGGCTTTGTATAGTCGGGGAGACAGGATTTGAACCTGCGACCGCCCGGCCCCCAGCCGGGTGCGCTACCAGACTGCGCTACTCCCCGTGGTCGTCCCGATTCTACGCGCGAACGCAGAGCGGGCGACGGGGCTCGAACCCGTTCCTAGAGCTTGGAAGGCTCCCGTGCAGCCGTTAACACCTCGCCCGCGGGTGTCGGCAGATGGTAGCCGGGATCCGGGTCAGCGGCCCACGCCGGAGGCGGCCGGTCGGCGCTCTTCGGTCGGCACCTCGCCGTCCCTGGTCGAGGCCGGCCGGCGGCCACGGGCCGGTCCAGTTGTCGAGCGCGCCGTCGAGCGTGACGACCGAGCCCGACAGCGCCGCGCCGAGCGGGGTGGCGAGAAGCGCGATCAGCCAGCCGTACTCTTCGAGGCTGCCGAGCCGCTGGACGGGGACGGTGGCGGCCGCGCTCCGCCACAGCTCGGCCGGGTACTTGCGGAGCGACTCGGTGTCGAACCGGCCGAGCGCGACCGCGACCACGGCGACGCCGCGGGTGCCGTACGTGCGACGCGAGCTCGCGGGTGATCGCCTCGACCGCCGCCCGGGCCGCGCCGGTGTGGGCCATCGCGGGCATCCCGTGATGCGGCGAGACGGTCACGTTGACGATCGTGCCGGCGCCGGCGTCGCGCATGGCGAGCTCGTAGGCCGCCTTGCACATCGCGAGCGTGCCGTCGACGTTGAGGCGGTGGACCGCGCGCCAGCCCTTGGTCGCGAGGCCCTCGGCCGGGACCATGTACTGGCCGCCGGCGTTGTTGAGCACGAAGATCGAGCCGGCCGAAGCGATCGAGTGCCGTCGTGACGATCTGCTCGGCGCCGGCCCGCTCGCGGATGTCCGCCGCCACCCAGGAGCAGCGCTCGCCGACCTCGGCCGCCGCCTCCTCGAGCACTTCGGCGCGCCTGCCGGCGATCACGACCGAGGCGCCGCAGCGCGCGAGCTCGGCGGCGGCCGCCTTGCCGAGGTTGGTGCCCGCCGCCGGTGACGATCGCGACGCGCCCCTCGAGCGCGCCGTCGACGAAGACGCGCGAGGACGCCACCGTCACTCGCCGAGCACCTTGATCACGAGCCGCTTCGGCCGCCGGCCGTCGAACTCGCAGTAGAAGATCTGCTGCCACGGCCCCAGGTCCAGCTCGCCGTCGGTGACCGGCACGATCACCTGGTGATGGACGAGCAGGTTCTTCAGGTGGGCGTCGCCGTTGTCCTCGCCGCCCCGATGGTGGCGGTAGTCGCCCGGATTCGGAAGCAGCTCTCTCGCGACTTCGCCGTCCGGCTCCTTCCAGCTCGGCGGCGCCACCTTGTCGAGCCACTCGAGCACATCGGCCTGGAGCCCAGGCTCATCGTCGTTGATCCACACCGCCGCGGTGATGTGCATCGCGCACACCAGCGCCATCCCCTCGCTGATGCCGGCGTCCCGAACCGCCTCCGCCACGTCCTCGGTGATCCGGACGAATTCGCGGCGCTCTCGCGTGTTGAAGGTCCGGTAGACCGTGTGGGAGTTCAAGCAGGGGAGCCGGGATTCGAACCCGGATTCATCGGTTTTGGAGACCGATGCGCATAGCCGTTAACTCACTCCCCTGGGGCAGCCGCGATGGTACCGATCGGACACTCGTTCCGTCCGAGCACGACGGGAACATATGTTCGCATATGGCTACGACATCGCAACCTACGAGGCGGTGATGGCGCTCCTCGGAAAGGGTCTGAGCGACTACAAGATCGCGCAGCGAACGGGCGTGCCGCGCGGGACCGTGCGCAACTGGAGGCTGGCGCGCAACCCGCCATTGACCGTTCAGCGCGACGAACTCGCGGCGGAATGGTCGGTGCGGAACGGCGCGGCCTACAGCTATCTCCTCGGTATCTACCTTGGGGACGGAACCGTCTGCGTGCAGAGGGGAGTATGGCTGCAGATCGTCAATGACCGCCGGTATCCCGGCATCACGGGCGAGATCCTCGCCGCGATGGCGAAGACGTTTCCTGGGCCGTCTCCCCGTGTCCATCCCTCGTCGGTCGGGGAATCCGATGTTCTCTGTATCAGCCATCCCGCGTGCTCGGGCGTTCCCTCAGCACGGAACCGGACGGAAACACCTCCGCCCCATCGTCCTTGAGGACTGGCAGCTCGAACTCACACGCGCTATCCCGAGGCGTTGATTCGTGGACTGATCCACTCAGACGGTTGCCGGGTCGTCAATCGCTTCAAGACGAAGCTCCCGAGCGGCCGCATCGCCGCGTACTCCTACGTCCGTTACTTCTTCACCAACCTCTCCGTCGACATCCGGCGGATCTTCCTCGAGCACTGCGAGCTGCTCGGGATCCGGGTGACCCAGTCAAACCACCGCAATCTCACCGTCTCGCATCGGACAAGCGTCGCGATCCTCGAGGAAGTCGTCGGACCGAAGACATAGTCCGAGAGCCATCGACGACGAGAAATGCGGGCGGAGGGACTCGAACCCCCACGAGCTAAGCCCACCGGCACCTAAAGCCGGCGCGTCTGCCAATTTCGCCACGCCCGCGAGACCAGGCCGCGATTCTAGGCCTTCGCCGGGCCGGCGCCGGACGCCGCCGGCGACGCTACCGCCGTCCGACGAACCGCCGCACGCCGCCAACCCAGTTTGTAAGGTCCCGCACGTGCCCCAGCACCGGATTTTGACCCCCGGCTATGCGGTCGTGTACCCGAACCGGGAGAAGGCCTCGAGCAAGCTGATGAAGACGATCGTGGCGCTTGATCCTGCTCGTGTCGGTCGGGCTGCTGTTGATCGTGACGATCGGCGGCTGGTCGCAGCTCGAGGGGATGAAGCCGCTCAACTTCATCTGGTGCATCGCGTATCTGATCATCGCGTTCTACGTCTGGGTCCGGTGGGCCCGGGGGATGCTTCCGATCGCCGCCGGCCTGGCGATCCTGTTGCTGATGATCGCGGTCGTCGCCGGCTTCGGCCTGTCGGGGACGAGCTGGTTCGATCGCAGCCACGCCGGGTTCGCGCCGGCGCAGTCGCTGTTCGGCGGCAACGGACTGAGCGCCGACACGCTTGGGACGATCACGCTGCTGCTGATTCCCGTTCAGGTGCTGCTGATCGTCTTCGCGATGCGGGCGTTCGCGCAGGGCTGGAACGTCGAGCAGGAAGTCCCGATCGAGGAGGCGCGCCGGCGGGGTTATAACCCGCCCGATTCGTCGCCTCCGCCCCGGCCCGCGACCGCTTGAAGTCGTCCATCGAGGGGTAGTGCGGCGGGTGGGACTCGAACCCACACGTCCCGAAGGACAGTGCCTTTTGAGGGCACCGCGTCAGCCGATTGCGCCACCGCCGCGCTCGGCGGCAGTTTAGTCCCGACGCTGCGGGGCTTGTCAGCGCGGGTGCCCGCGAGGACCTGCAAATCGCGCCAGTGCGTGCAACTGGCGCGAACCGTGGCGCGCGACGCATGTGGGGCGTGCGGTCTACGCCACCCTCGCGCTGGACGCGCTCCGTTGGCGTGTCATGCAGGTTCGTCCACCAGGGTGGACCCGCATCGTCACGGCCGCGGCCCCGCCGCCCCGCCACCGCCGCGCCGCCCCGGCCCCCGGCCCCGCCACGCAATCCACGGCATTGACGGTCCCACCGGCCCCGCCGGCGCGGCGCCGCCGTCCGCACGCACTCAACCGCCTACGACGCGATCAGCCCGACGAGCTCGTCCACCAGCGCCGGCGGCGCCACCAGCGTCCCCGCCGGCTCCCCGTCCGCCGCCGCCAGGTCCCGGACGGTCAGGCCGGCGCGCGACGCGATCAGAGTGCCGGCGGCCACATCCCAGGGGTTGAGGCCGCGCTCGAAGTACGCGTCGTACCGCCCACAAGCGCACCAGCACAGATCGAGCGAGGCCGCTCCGACGCGCCGGATGTCGCGCACGCGCGGCAACAGCCGGTGCACGACATCGGCCTGGCGCGTCCTCACCGCCACGTCGTAGTTGAACCCCGTCGCGACCATCGCGAGATCCAGCGACTCGGCGCGGCCATCGCTGCGGATCGGCTCGCCGTTGAGCGTCGGGTCGCCCGATCGTGTCGCCTCGAAACGTTCCTCGCCGATCGGGTCGAGGACCACGCCGGCGAGCGTGCCGAACGCGTCCTCAACGGCGATGCTGACCGCGAACGCAGGGATCCGGTACAGGTAGTTGATCGTCCCGTCGAGCGGGTCGACGACCCAGCGGAGATCTCCGTCCCCGGTCGCGCCGCCCTCCTCCCCCAGGATCGCGTCGCCCGGCCGCCGAGCCTCCAGCACCGACCGGATCGCGGACTCGGCAGCGAAATCGGCGTCCGAGACAAGGTCGGTCGGGCCGCTTTTGGTCCGCACTCCACGGGCGCGCTCGCCAAAACGGGCCCGCAGCTCGTTCGCCGCGGCCTCGGCGGCCTCCCGCGCCACCGCGAGCAGCTCCCGCTCATCGTTCGCAGTCATCGAACCGGGTTCTATCGGAAAAACCGGCTGCGATCATCGGCCCGGATGCGGCCATTCGCGACGACAACGGCGCTCGCGGCCTTCACCGGGCGCGGTCCCGGAACGGATGCCGAACGACGTGCGGCCCGCTGGCTCGCCGGCGAGCTTGTCGCAACCCGCTGCCGCGTCCGGATCGAGACGTTCTGGTGCCGCCCGAACTGGGCCCTCGCGCATGCCTGGCACGTCGCGTTGGCGCTCGCCGGCAGCCTCATCTCGGTCGGCGATCCGGTCGTCGGGACCGCGCTCATAGCGCTGGCGCTCGCGTCAACCCTCGCCGACGCGCTCCTCGGCACCTCGATCGGACGCAGGCTCACGCCGGAGCGCGCCAGCCAGAACGTGATCGGAAGCGCTAGGCAAGAAACCGGGTCCAACAAATCCACGCGACTCATCATCACGGCGAACTACGACGCCGGCCGGACCGGCCTGATCTAT
The DNA here is from genome assembly GCA_963849675.1 of uncultured Solirubrobacterales bacterium. Taxonomy (GTDB): domain Bacteria; phylum Actinomycetota; class Thermoleophilia; order Solirubrobacterales; family Solirubrobacteraceae; genus Palsa-465. The sequence goes on from CAWKIW010000006.1 coordinate 5,255, forward strand.
CGGGACGCCTTCCGCGCCACCGCCGCCAGCCTGAAGCGCGCGACCGGCGGCCGAGCGCCAGGCTGGCTCGCCTGGCTCGCGATCGCGATCGTCTACGAGCTCTCGGTCGCGGTCGTCCGCGTCACCGAGACCCACGCTCCCGCATTCCTAGGCGCTGTGCAGCTCCCGCCGACGGTCGCGCTGGTGCTGGCGCTCGCGCTGCTGCTCGAGGCGGCAGCCGCGAGCTACGGCCCGGCTGCCGGTGACAACGGAACCGGTGTCGCCGCCGCGATCGCGCTGACCCAGACCCTGGCGGCCGACCGTCCTAAAAACCTGAGCGTCGAGCTCGTGCTCCAGGGCGCCGGCGAGAGCCCCGGCGTCGGGCTTCGCAAATACCTCCGAGCGCATAAACGCGAACTCAGGGACGAAAACGCGCTCGTGCTCGGGATCGCGCCGTCTGGTCGGGGCCATGCAACCTGGTGGCTCAGCGACGGATCGCTGGTTCCGCTCGGGTACGCAAAAACCCTTCGAACGCTCGCCTCGCGGACGACAGCCGCGCGGCACCGCGGCCGCGGCGGCACGCCCGCGTTGCCCGCGCGCGCCGGCGGCTTGCCGGCGATCGCGATCGGCTGTCTCGACGGCCGGGGACTGGCGCCCCGGTCCCATCAGCGGACTGATACGGCGGACCACATCGACGAGGCCACGCTCGACCACATCCACAAGCTCGGGCTCGCGCTCGTTCATGCCATCGACGCTTCGCTGGGGACGGCGACCGCGCCGGAAACGGCGACGGCTACACCGGCGTGATCGGATTGCGCTTGTCTGGCCACTCCCGATGCTTGCCGGCCACGAGCGCGAACCGGCGGATCAGCTCAGACCGAAGATCCTCGGGCTGGATCACCGCGTCGATCACGAGCTCCGACGCCAGGTGGAGGATGTCGATGTCCTCGGCGTACTCGCGCCGCAGCTCCTCGGTGCGAGCGGCTCGCTCGCCCTCATCGGCGATCGCCTGCAGCTGGTTGTAATACACCGCGTTGATCGCGGCGGAAGGGCCCATCACCGCGATCGACGCGGTGGGGAGCGCGAGGCAGGAATCGGGGTCGAACGCCGGCCCCGCCATCGCGTACAGGCCGGCACCGTAGGCCTTGCGGACGATCACCGAGATCTTCGGCACATTGGCTTCCGACACCGCGCTGATCATCTTCGCGCCGTGGCGGATGATGCCCTCGCGCTCGACCTGGGTCCCGATCATGAACCCGGGGACATCCGCCAGGAACAGCAGCGGGATGTTGAACGCGTTGCAGGTCCAGATGAACCGCGCGGCCTTGTCGGAGGAGTCGACGAACAGCACGCCACCCTTGACCTTCGGCTGGTTGGCGACGATCCCGACCACGCGGCCGTCGAGCCGCGCGTATCCCACGATCAGCTCTCGGGCCCACCGCGCGTGAACCTCGAGGAACGACCCGCCGTCGACGAGCGCGTCGATCAGCGACCGCATGTCGAACGGCTTGTTCTCATCGGCCGGGATCAGCTCGCGAATGGACATCGATGACGACGGCGCCGGCGCGGCCGGCGGGGCGGCGGGCGGCTCGCCGACGAACGAAGACGGGAAGTAGCTCAGGTAGCGCCGGGCGAAGTCGATTCCCTCCTCGTCGCTCCCGACGAGCGCGTGACCGACGCCGCTGCGAGAGGTGTGCATGCGCGCGCCGCCCATCTCCTCGAGCGAGACCTTCTCGCCGATCACCATCTCGGCCATTCGCGGCGACCCGAGATACATCGACGCGTTGCCCTCGCGCATGATCACGATGTCGCAGAACGCGGGAATGTATGCCCCGCCAGCGGCCGAAGGCCCGAACAGCACGCACACCTGCGGGACCACACCCGAAAGCCGCACCTGGTTGAAGAAGATCCGCCCGGCGTGTCGGCGGCCCGGGAACATCTGGACCTGCTCGTTGATCCGCGCCCCTGCCGAGTCAACCAGGTACACGAGCGGGATCCGGAGCGACAGCGCACGTTCCTGAATCCGAATGATCTTCTCGACCGTCCGAGGCGCCCACGACCCAGCCTTGACGGTCGGGTCGTTCGCCATCACGGCCACCGGCCCGCCGGCAATCGTTCCAACCCCCGTCACGACACCCTCGGCGCCAAGCCCGTCTTCCCGCCATCCCGCAAGAAGCCCCTCCTCGGCAAACGAACCGGCATCCAAGAGCCGCGCGACCCGCTCGCGCACAGGCATCTTGCCTTGCGACAAAGCCTTCTCCCGGTGGCGCTCGGGACCCCCAGCAAGCGCCCGTCGGGCAGCCGTCTCCAGCGGATCGTCGCGCTCCACGTCGGTCACCGAGCAGCCCCCCACTCCACCGGTCCGGCGAGCAACACATGGCTTCCGAGCGGCCGCCCGAGCACGTCCTGGACAGCTCGGGACGCCCCAAGGAGCATGCCCAGATCGATTCCAGTCGAGATCCCCATCTCGTGCAGCATCGACACGAGGTCCTCGGTGGCGATGTTCCCGGTGGCGCCCGCCGGCACCGGACAGCCCCCGAGCTCGCCGAAGCTCGACTCGAAGCTCTCCACGCCCGCCTCGAGCGCGGCTAGCACGTTGGCAAGACCCTGACCGCGAGTGTTGTGGAAATGCGCGGTCAACTCGACGCCGGGCAAACGTTCGAACGCGGCCGAGAAGAAAGAGCGAACCTGCACCGGATTGGCCATCCCGGTCGTGTCGCCGAACCCGACCTCCACCGCGCCCGCATCCGCCAACCCAGCCGCGATGTCGAGCACGCGAGAGACCGGCACGTGCCCCTCGTACGGACATCCGAACGAGGTCGAGATCACGCCCTCGCACCGAAGTCCCTCAGAGCGTGCCCGGGCGAATACTCCAGATAAGCCCGCCAACGACTCCGCCACCGAGCGACCCACGTTTTTCTGGTTGTGCGTCTCGGACGCCGACAGGAACCCGTTGATCTCCTGGAACCGATCGCGCCACTGCAGCGCACGCTCCAGACCCCGCTCGTTCGGGATCAGCACGCCCACCGAAACTCCGGAAGGAAGCGACACCGACGAGAGCACGTCCGATGCGTCGGCGAGCTGCGGGATCACGTCGGGTCGGACGAAGCTCGTCACCTCGATCCGCCGAAGCCCGGTCGCGCCGAGCATCTCGATCAGTCTCACCTTGTCGGCGGTAGGGATTACTTCGGGCTCGTTCTGGAACCCGTCGCGGGGCCCGACCTCGCGGATTCGAACGCCGGCTGGAAAGTCGCTCACGCCGTCGATTCTAGGAATCGACGGCGACTCAGCGATACACCAACTTGTAGCCGAGCATCTGCGTGAGCGTCACGAATTGGTACCCACGGGCCCGCAGACCGGCGACCTCCGCGGGTAGCGCGTCGAGCGTCTCGTACCGCGGACCACCGCCGAAATGCTCCTCGATGATCCCGCCGTTGTGGGCGTTATTAAGCACGTTGTCGATGATCTCGCCCTCGCCTGGAAGCGCCCAGTCCCGGGGGTCGATGTCCCACTGGATGGTCGTCATTCCCAGCGACTTGGCCTCGTTCAACACCGACGAATCGACGGCACCGTCGGGGGCTCGGAAGAGACAGGGCTGGAAGCCCGTCACCTTCTTGATCTCCGCCGCCGCCTCGGAGATCTGCTGCCCCTGCTCGAACGGAGAAAGGCCCTCCAAGTCGGGATGGCTCCAGGTGTGATCGCCGATCATGTCGCCGTCGGCGAGCATCTCGCGCTCGACCGTGCCGTGCGGATCGTAGGTCGGGATGTGCTCGCCGATCTCGAAGAACGTCGCCGGCACGTGCAGGCGCACGAGCTCGTTGACGAAGTCGACACTCGGCGGCTCCCACCACGGACCGTCGTCGAACGTGAGCGCGATGTCGTGCACGTTGCGGGGACCCGTGAAAACCCAATCAGGACCGGCGGCGACGCAGCCGACGAGACGGGGGGTGTGGAGCGCGACGAGTGTCGGCTTTGCCGGGAACAATGTCGAGCAAGTCGTGCTCCCGGGCGCGGCGGGGGTGCAACGCGGCGCGGTCACGGTGCTGATCAGCTGCCAGCGGAGCGTCCGGTATTGAAGCCCGATGCTCGAGGGCAGGAAACTCGCGGTCAGCTCGCGGTCGCTCGACCGCGTCACGGTGGCCTCGATTGCGACGGCGGGACCGGGGCCGGCGCGGGCGATCGCCGAATACATCAGCCGGGGCGAGCGCTCGCCGTGCCCGGGCCCGGCGAGACATACCTGAGAGAGCACCGCCCCGTTTGAAGCTCGCTCGATCAGCAGGCACATCGACTCGTGGTTCCGCCGCAGCGCGCCCGGCGAGAACGACTGGGTGAGTTCGACTTGCCACACGAGATTCTGGCCGTCCTGTACCAGGGACGCACCCTGTACGCCGAGCGGCTGCGGCGGCGCGCTAACAGCGCCGGCGGTGCCCACGACGAGCGCCAAGCCGGCCGCCGCAACAGCGACCACACCCCGAACGACCCTCACCACGCTGCGCTCCCCATCTCCTCCCAACCGTACCCCATACACTCTCGCGCCTTGTCGGAGAGTCCCGTCTGCATCGTTGGAGGAACCGGCGCGCTCGGCTTCGGGCTCGCGCTGCGCCTCGGGCTGGCCGGCGTCCCGATCGTGATCGGCTCGCGCGACGGCTACCGTGCGCAAGAGGCCGCTCAACGAGCCGCAGAACAAGTGCCGCAGGGTTCGTTCACGGGACTCGAGAACCCCGACTCGGTCAAGGGCGCCGGGACCGTCATCCTGAGCGTGCCGTTCCGCAACCAGTCGGAAACGCTCACCAATCTCAAGAACACACTCCAACCCGGGCAGCTACTGGTCGACGCCACCGTTCCTCTAGCAGCGGCGGTCAGCGGCAAGGCGACGCGGACGCTCGGCGTGTGGCAGGGCTCGGCCGCCCAACAGGCCCAGGAGATGGCACCGCAGGGCGTGCGCGTGGTGTCGGCCTTCCACACGGTGAGCGCTGGGCATCTCGCTGACCTCGACGACCACCTCGACGAGGACGTCCTCATCTGCGGCGACCAGCGCGAGGACAAGGCGAGGCTGGCCGAGCTCGTCGAGGCGATCCCGGGGCTGCGCCCGGTTGATTGCGGCCCGCTCGAGATGGCCCGAATCGTGGAGCAGCTGACGGCGCTCATCATCTCGATCAACGTGCGCAACAAGGTCCGCGCCGGGATCAAGATCGCGGGCATGGGCTCGCGTTGAACGCCGTGGCCCTCGACACCGCCATGGCGACGTCGTGAGCGGACCGGTCGTCGTCCTCGCCGGAGGCAGCGGCGGCGCGAAGCTCGCCCGCGGGATGCTCGACGTGGTCGGCCCCGAGCAGCTCGTCGTGATCGCCAACACCGGCGACGACATCGAGATATACGGCGCGTATGTGTCGCCAGACCCGGACCTGGTCACGTTCTGGCTTGCGGACCGAATCGACGAGCGCGGCTGGGGAATCGACGGCGACACCTTCCAGGTGATGGAAGCCCTCCGGCGCCTGTCGGTCGACGTGTGGTTCAACCTCGGGGACGAGGATTTCGCGATCGGGATCGAACGGGCCCGCCTGCTCGATCAAGGAGCCCGGCTAACGGCTGCTCACGCCGCGATCTCAGCGGCGGTCGGCGCGCCCGGCCGCGTCCTCCCGATGAGCGATTCCCCCGTCCGAACCCGCGTCATGGTGGCGGGCCGCTGGTGGCCGTTCCAGGAATTCATGATCAGGGCCGGCGATACAGGTCCGGTCGAGGATGTCGATTTCCGCGGGGCCAACAACGCGAGACCCACTCCTGAGATCGAAGATGCGCTCGCGACTGCGCAGGCAATCGTGATCGGCCCCTCTAACCCCGTGATCTCGATCGATCCGATCCTCGCCGTGCACGGGATGCGTGCGGCGCTCCGCGACGCCCCGGCGCCAAAGATCGCCGTCAGCCCGCTCGTCGCCGGCAGGGTCGTCAAGGGTCCCACCGAGGCGTTCATGGCGTGGACGGGCCGACCGCTTTCGAGCGACGGGATCGCGGGCCACTACGAGGGCGTGATCGACGGCCTGGTGGCGGACACGCGCGCCGAGCTCGTGCCCGTGCTCGAGACCGACGTGCTGATGGACACGCCGGAGGCGCGCCGGCGCGTAGCCGAGGACACGCTCCGGTTCGCCCTGGCGTTGCGGTAACCGACCGGCCGATCGCCAAATGCAGCCCTTGAGTACCGTTCCGGCGCCATGAGATCGCTCGCGATCCTTCCCATCAAGAGTTTCTCGCAGGCCAAGCAGCGGCTTCGCGCCGAGCTGAGCGACGCCGACCGCCGCGCACTCGTGGACGCGATGTTCTCCGACGTGCTCGTGGCACTCGGCCGGGTTCCTGCACTCGAGCAGATCATCGTGGTCAGCGGGGATCGCGTCGCTCAGCGCATCGCCCAGGGCTACGGCACGACCGTCGTCGAGGATGATGAGCGCGGTCACAACACCGCGGCGATGAAGGGCATCGCCACCGCGGTCGAGTCCGGAATCGAGCGGGTGCTGCTCGTCCCCGGAGACTGCCCGCTCATGGACCCCAGAGAGATCGAGGAGCTGCTCGTCCACCCGGCCGGGGAGCGCTCCGCGCTGATCGTCCCTGACCGCCACGGCACCGGCACCAACGCGCTGCTGCTCACCCCTCCGGACGTGCTGGCGCCGAGCTTCGGTCCTGACAGCTGCCGGCGCCACCTCGCCGACGCCGCCGCGGCCGGGGTTCCGGCGGAGGTCGTCGAGGTCCCGTGCCTGGCGCTCGACATCGACACGCCTGACGATCTGGAAGCCCTCCAGCGGCAGCTGGAGGTAACTCGCGGCGGAGCCGCCCATACTCGGGGCATGCTCAACCAGCTGATGCGAGCCCAGTCCTAGTGGCCGGGCCATCGATCAGCATCACCGCGATCGGGGGATTTCCGGAGATCGGGCCGGGGGACGATCTCGCCGACCTCATACTGACGGCGGCGCGCGAATTCCAAACGACGATCGCCGACACCGACGTCCTGGTGATCGCGCACAAGGTCGTGTCGAAGTCAGAGGGCAGGATCCGCCGACTCTCCGATGTTCATCCAGAGTCAGCCGCGATCGAGCTCGCCGAACGAGTCAGCAAGGATCCGCGCCACGTCCAGGTGATCCTCGACGAGTCGCGCGAGGTGCTGCGCGCATCGCACGGTGTCCTCATCTGCCTCACCCATCACGGATTCGTCTGCGCCAACGCCGGCGTCGACGCGTCCAACGTTCCGGGCGACGACACCTTGGTTCTGCTCCCCGGCGACCCCGACGCATCCGCCCGAAACCTGAGGGCCCGCATCCACAACTTGACGAACGCCGCCCCCGCGGTCCTCATCACCGACTCCTTCGGCCGGGCCTGGCGCCACGGGCAGGTCGACGTCGCGATCGGCTGCGCCGGCCTGAGCCCGCTCGAGGACTGGCGAGGACGGAAGGACAGCCGTCGGTCGCGAGCTCCGGGCCACCTGGATCGCGGCGGCGGACGAGCTGGCCGCCGCCGCGGACCTGGCCCGGACCAAGGACGGTGCGCTACCCGTGATCGTCGTGCGCGGCGCGGACCGGCACGTCACCGCCAATGACGGCCCCGGTGCGGCGGCGATCATCCGACCGGAGTCTCAGGACCTGTTCCGGTAACGCCCGGACGCCGGGCGCCGTGGCCGTGATCACCGCCACCAGCACGATCGCGACCCCGACGAGCTGAAGCCCGGTCGGCGCTTCGCTGAGGATGAGGACGGCGAGCACCACCGACCCTACGGGCTGGACGGTCAGCGTCAGCGACGTGATCGCCGCGGGCAGCCGCGGGAGCGAGGTCGTGATCAGCAGCCAGCCGACCACCTGCGAGGTCAGTGCGAGCACGATCAGCCACCCGACGCCAGGCCACCCCGGCGCCAGATCGGCGTCGCCGATGATCAGGCCCGCCACGATGGCGCACACCGTCGCGGTCGCAGTCGCCTCGAACAGCGGCCCGGCCACTCGCCGCAGGTCCGCGTTGCTGCGCCTGAGCAGCAACAGGAACCCGACGTAGGCGAGTCCGGCCCCGAGCCCGAACGCCGCGCCGCGACCCGGGGCCCGGCCATACGCGCCGTGCTCCAGCACACCCGAGATCAGCAGCACGCCGAGCAGCGCGATCGGAAGCGCCGCCAGCACGCGCCGGCTCGGCCGCTCGGCCAGCACCGCCCACGCCACGAGCGGCACGATCATCACCTGGATGTTCGCAAGCACGGTCGCGAGGCCGGCGCCGACGTCGTCGATCGAGTGGTGCCAGAGGATCAGGTCGGCGGCGAAAAACACCCCCGCCGCGATCCCGATGCGCCGCTCCGACCAGGGGCGGCCGCCGAAACGGCGACCCTCGAGCCACGCCAGCAGGCCGAGGATCGGCAGTGCGAACGCGCAGCGGAAGATCGCGGCCGTCGACGGCGAAGCGTGGCTCAGCCTGACCAGGATGCTCGAGAACGCGATCGCGATCGCGCCGAGCAGCGCGGACACGCGTACGACTCGCTCATCTGCCAGCCAGCGCTCCATCGACATACCAGGCTAGACGCCGCCCGGCGGCCGAAATGTCCAACAAACCAAGAACGAACTAGATGATCGATGCTTAGACGACCTGTGGTGCCACCGGAGCCTGTCCGTTGGCGATGAACGTAGGCGGGCACCTGAGGGTGGGCCGCCGTGGCCCTGGGGCGCTCGCGGCATGCATGACGCGCCAATCGAGCCGCCCCGGCGCGACCCTGGCGTAGGGCGCATGCCCCACGTGCCTGACACGCCTCAGTCGGTTGGCATCGCGTCAATTGCAGGGTTTTGCAGGTGGTCTTGCCGGATCAATCCGTGCCGACCTCGCGCGCGCCCCCACTCGGTGCCCATCGTTCGGCTGTCGGCGCCCACGCCCGCCGTGCGTTGAGTCAGCGCAGCCGGCTAGCTCTGCGTGGGAGCGCCGACCGCATGGAAGCCGCCGTCGACGTGCACGATCTCCCCGCTGATCGCGCGCGCGTAGTCCGACAGCAGGAAGCAGATCGTGTCGGCGACCGGTGCCGGATCCTCGATGTTCCATCCGAGCGGGGCCTGGGCCTGCCACAGCGCCGCCAGACCCTCGAACCCGGGGATCCCGCGCGCCGCGACGGTGCCCAAAGGGCCCGCCGAAACCAGGTTCACGCGGATCCCGCGAGGCCCGAGGTCCCGCGCCAAATACCGCGACACCGACTCCAGCGCGGCCTTGGCCACGCCCATCCAGTCATAGATCGGCCACGCGACGGTCGCGTCGAAGTCGAGCCCGACGATGCTCGACCCCGTCCCCATCAGCGGCTTCAACGCGACCGCCAGCTCCTTCAGCGAGAACGCGCTCGTCTGGAATGCCGCCGCGGCGCTCTCGGACGGAGTCGTCAGGAACCGGCCACCCAGCGCGTCCTCGGGCGCGAACGCGATCGCGTGCAGCGCCCCATCCACGGAGCCCCACCGGTCGCGGAGCGAATCGGTCAGCGCCGAGAGATCCTCGGAGCTGTTCACGTCGAGCTCCAGCACGTCGACCTCGGCCGAAAGCCGCTTGGCGGCCCGCTCGGTCATCCGCCGCGCCCGCCCGAAGCTCGTCAACACCACCGACGCGCCCTCGGTCAGCGCTCGCTCCGCAGCGTGGAAAGCGATTGAGTCTTTTGTGATCACTCCCGTGATCACGAGCTTCTTGCCCTCGAGGATCACAACCTCGAGCCGGCGAGCGTCCACAGCGCGCCGGCGAGCCGCTCGCGCGTCTCGGCCGGCTCAATCAGCTCGTCGACGAACCCGGAGGCGGCGGCGGCCTCGGCGCGCAGGTGCTCATCGAAGTACTCGTCGGCCAGACGGGTCCGCTCGACCTCCACGTCGGCGGCCGCGCGCAACTCGCGACGATTGACGACCCCGACCGCGGCCCGGGCGCTCATGATCCCGAGCTCGGCGTCGGGCCAGGCCAGCACCAGGTCGGCACCGAGGTCGCGTGAGTTCATCGTGATGTATGCGCCGCCGTAGGACTTGCGCAGGACGACGGTCAGCTTCGGGACCCGTGCAGCGGCGAACGCTCGGACGAGCGACGCTCCGTGCCTGATAACCCCGGCGCGCTCCTGCTTTGAGCCGGGCATGAATCCCGGCGTGTCGACCACGGCGATCAGCGGCAGGCCGAACGAGTCGCAGAACCCCACGAACCGCGCCGCCTTCTCCGAGCCCTCGGCGTCGAGCACGCCGCCAAGATGGTGCGGCTGGTTGGCGACGATCCCCACCGGCCGGCCCTCGATCCGGCCGAACGTCGTCACGACGTTACGCGCCCAGCGCGGGCAGAGCTCGAACAGCGATCCCGAATCGACGATCCCGGCAAGCGCGTCGCGGACGTCGTAGGCGCGCCTCGGCTCCGACGGCACGACGGTTCCCGGGTCGTCGATCTCGGGCCCGACGGGCTCGAGCACCGGCAGCGCCTCGCCGGCGGCGGATGGCAGGTACGACAGCACATCGCGCACGCGATGGGCGGCGCTCAGCTCGTCGTGAGCGACCAGATGGCAGACGCCGTTGTGCTCGTGCACGCGGGGGCCCCCGAGCGACACCGCATCGATCTCTTCACCGAGCGCATCGCGGACGACGCCGGGCCCGGTGAGGAACATCGCGGCATCCTCGGTCATGATGATCAGGTCGGTCAGCGCCGGCGAATACGCGCCGCCGCCCGCCGATGCGCCCGACACGACGGAGATCTGCGGGACCACGCCGGTCAACCCGACCGTGTGGCGGAAGATGCGGCCGTACCCGGCCAGAGCAGCCTGACCCTCCTGCATCCGAGCCCCGCCCGACTCGACGAACGCAACCACCGGGATCCGCGCGCGCTCAGCGGTCTTCAAGACGCGCACGATCGTGTCCGCGTGCTGCTCCCCGAGCGACCCGCCGAGATACGAGCCATCCTCCGCGTAACACGCGATCGGCCGCCCGGCGACGCTTCCGGTCGCCCCCAGGACGCCGTCGCCAGGCACGGCCCGGGCTCCCAGCCGACGCGAGACCACGCGCGAGCGCAGCGGCCTGACGCTGCCGGGATCGCACAGCGCCTCGAGCCGCTCGAGTGGATCCAGCCGGCGAGCCGATTCGTGGAGGATCGTGGCGCTCACGATTCCGGCCCCCTGAACACCAGCGCGACGTTGTGGCCACCGAACGCGAACGAGTTCGAAAGCGCGACCGGCGGGTGGCCGTTGGACATGACCAGCGGCCGGGCCTCGCCGGGGACGTAGTCGAGATCGCAGTCGGGGTCGGGGACCTCGTAGCCGACGGTTGGCGGAATCACGCGCGTGGCCAGGGTCTTCACGGTCGCGACCGCCTCGACGGCGCCGGCCGCTCCCAACAGGTGGCCGATCGCGGACTTGGTCGAGGAGATCGGGATCTTGCGGGCCCGCTCCTCGCCTAGAGCGCGCTTCAGAGCCGCCGTCTCCGCTGCGTCGTTCAGCTGCGTCGACGTTCCGTGCGCGTTGACGTAGTCAACTTCCTCCGGGCCTATGCCGGCGTCCGAAAGCGCCAGCTCGATCGCGCGCGTCGCGGCAACGCCGCTCGGCTCGGGCGCGGTCAGGTGGTAGGCGTCCGAGGTTGACGCGTAACCAGTTACCTCGCCGAGGACCGTTGCGCCACGCGCGGCGGCCGCCGAAGCCTCTTCGAGCACGAGCACGCCGGCGCCCTCCCCCATCACGAACCCGTCGCGGCGCGCGTCGAACGGCCGCGAGATCCCCGTCGGAGACAGCGCCTGCATCGAGTTGAAGCTGCCGAACCCGAACGGCGTGAGCGTCGCCTCGGCGCCGCCGACGACGACCGCGTCGGCGTCGTCGTACTGGATCATCCGGAGCGCACAGCCGATCGCGTGGGCGCCGCTCGAGCATGCGGAGACGATGCTGTACATCTGGCCTTTGAGGCCGTACTTCATCGACACCGCCGCGGCCGCTGCGTTCGACATCTGTGCCGGGATCCCGAGCGGTGACATCCGGGAGGGACCGCGATCGCGGAGCACGTCGTGCTGGAGCTCGATCGTCTGGATCCCGCCGATTCCAGTCGCGAGGATGCACCCCAGGCGCATCGGGTCGTAGGGAAGATCGCCATCCCAGCCGGCGTCCGCGAGCGCCTCGCCCGCCGCCACGAGCGCCAGCTGCGAGAACCGGTCGAGCCGGCGGATCTCCTTGACCGTGAGCACCTCGCTCGGCTCGAAGTCGGTGCAGGCACCGGCCCCGTCGAAGATCCCGCACTCGCCGGCCGCCCAGCGCGAGTACAGCGTCTCGGCGCCGACGCCGAGCGGCGTCACGGCGCCCAGGCCCGTGATCACGACCTTACGTCGCATGGGACGGTCTCTCGAGTCCTCGTGGCTCACGCAGCCCCCAGCTTCAGTCCGCCCGGCTGACGATCAGGTCGATCGCGTCGCCGACGGTCTTGAGTTCCTTCATGTCCTCGCCCTTGAGCACCACGCCGTAGTCGTCCTCGACGACCTGTGCCAGCTCAACCAGGTCGAGCGAGTCGATGTCGAGCTCCTCGAACGTCGACTCCCGGGTGATCTGGTCGGCGTCGGGGCCGAAGCTCGCAAGCGTCTCGACGACGCGGGCCTCGACCTGCTCTGCGGTGATAGTTGCCATTGCTGTCTCCTTTCAGTTGGTAGTGGTTCTAGGCCGCCAGTCCGCCGTCCACGGTGAGCACCGCGCCGGTGACGTAGCTGGCCTCGTCAGATGTCAAGAAGCGGACGCACGCGGCGACCTCGTCCGGAGTGCCGACGCGCCTGGCGGGAATGGCCTGGAGAACCTCCTTCGACGCCCCGCCGATGAAGTCCGTGTCGATCAACCCCGGCGCCACTGCGTTCACCGTCACGCCACGGCGCGCGACCTCGACGGCCGAGGTCTTGGTCAGCGCGATCAGGCCCGCCTTCGCGGCGGAGTAATTCGCCTGTCCGGGGTTCGCGCGCAGCGCGACAGCGGAAGAGATGTTGACGATCCGCCCCGAGCGAGCGCGCAGCATCGCCTTGAGCGCGCGCCGGGTCAGCCTGAAAGCCGCGGTCAGGTTCGTCTCGAGCACCGAGTCCCATTCCTCGTCGCCGAGCGAGGGAGTGAGGTCGTCCCGGCTGATGCCGGCATTGTTCACGAGCACCAGGACAGGACCGTCGAAATGCGACTCGAGCGCTCCGAAAAGCTCGTCGGGCGCACCGCGATCCGACACATCCGCCGCGATCGCGATCGCCTCGCCGCCGTCGCGCTCGATCTCGGCGACGACCGATTTGGCGCCGTCGCGATCCGAGCGGTAGTTGACGCCGACTCGCCAGCCATCCCGGGCCAGCGCTCGCGCGATCGCTGCGCCGATCCCGCGTGAGGCGCCGGTGACGAGCGCGGACCCTTCGCGCTTCCGCGCAGGATCAGCCATGGTCCGGGCCTCCCCACTCGATCACGCCGGCGCCCCAGGTGAACCCGGCGCCGAACGCGCTGAGCAGGACGCGCGAGCCGGGCTTCAGCCAGCCCTGGTGTTCGGCAAAGTCAAGCCCGAGCGGCAACGTTGCCGCTGAGGAGTTGCCCAGGTTCTCGATGCAGTCCACGACGCGCTCCGACGGAAGCTGAAGCTTTTCCGCGAGCGCCCGCAGAATCCTGCCGTTCGCTTGGTGGTAGACGAACAAGTCGATGTCCTCGAGCGTGAGGCCGGCCCCGTACACCGCCGCAAACGTCGCCTCGCCCATCCGCGCCACCGCGTGGCGGTACACCTCGGGTCCGTCCATCCGCAGCTTCCGGTCCTCGTGGGCGATGTGGATCGCCGGCGCTCCAGTGCCGTCGGCGCCGAGCACGATCGGCCCGATCGAGCCAAGCTCGCCGCCAGCGGGCCCGATCACCGCCGCGCCGACGCCGTCGCCGAACAGCGGTGCGGTCCGCTTGTCATCCCAGTCGACAATCCGGGTGGTGAAGTCAGCGCCGATCAGCAGAATCGACTCGGCCCGACCGGCCTCGATCTGAGCCGCGGCCAGCGACAGCCCTGAGAGGAACCCCGTGCACGCTGCACCGAGATCGATCGCGCCGGCGCGATCAGCGCCGATCGCGTGAGCCACGATCGGTGCGGCGTTCGGCATCAGCTCGTCTTGCGTCAACGTCGCGACCAGCACCAGGTCCACGTCCGACGGCTCGACGCCGGCGCGGCTAAGCGCGCGAAGGCCCGCCCGGGCCGCGAAGTCCGACAGCCGCTCCTCGGGCGCGGCGACGGGGCGCTCGCGGATGCCCGTGCGCGACACGATCCAGTCCTCGCTGACGCCGAGCCGTTCGGCCAGCTCCGCGGTCGTGACGCGCGCCGACGGAACCTCGCCGGCGACCGAGAGCATCGCCGGACGCGCCGGGGCAAGCGCCGCCGCAGCCCGCTGGCCGGCTGGCTGCAGGCGCGTGTGGATCCCGTTCGGGTCAAGCATGGGCGAGCTGCACGTCCTTCAGCGTGCGTTTCGCGAGCCCGGTCAGCACGCGTCCGGGACCGACCTCCACGAACCGTTCAGCGCCGCGCTCGCGCATCGCCAGGAGCGTCTCGCGCCAGCGCACGGGCATCGTCAGAGCCTGCGCCAGTTGACGCCGCACGTCCTCGAACGGCGCCGCGGTGACCGCGGACAAGACCGTAACTCGTGGGGTCGCGATCTCGACGCGCGCCAGCGCGGCCTCGAACTCGGGAACCGCCTCGGCCATCATCGGCGAGTGGAACGCCCCGGTAACCGGAAGCTCCATCGGCCGGAGCCCCAGCTCCTTGGCGGCGGCGCTCGCGTCGGCGAATGCGCCGCGGTCGCCCGAGAGCACCACCTGCTGCGGGGAGTTGTCATTTGCCACCGCGAGACCGTGCGCGAGGGCGAGCTCGGCGGCGTGGTCGGCGGCACCGGCGCCCAGCAGCGCGAGCATCCCGCCGTCGCCGGCGCGCTCGCCGGACTCCTGCATCAGCTTGCCGCGGAGCGCCACCAGCTCGAGCCCGTCCCGCTCGGTCAGGCAGCCCGCCGCGACCAGCGCCGCCAGCTCGCCGAGCGAGTGCCCCGCCATCATGTCGCCGTCCGCGCGCCCGAGCTGATGCCAGCCCGCGAGGCTCGCGCAGAAGATCGCCGGTTGCGCAAATCGCGTGCCCTCCTCGGCGCGCGCAAACGGGTCCTCTCCGACGATCTGCTCGACAAGTGAGAGGAGATCCGGGCGCGCCTCAGACACGGTCTCATGCATGTCCGGGGTCTGGCTGCCTTGACCTGGAAACAGGGTCGCGGTGACTCCCATTCTGCTATCACCCTACGCGGCAATCCGGGTCCGGATACAGCCGCTTCACGGACTTCCCCCCGTTCGGGGGGAGGACCGAAATCCCCGTCCTGGCGCGCCCTGAAGCCGTGAGCCTGCCCAAGCCAACACCATCCTCCGCGGCCCTCGTGACCGGGGCCTCGGCCGGAATCGGGAGCGAGATCGCCCAGCTCCTGGCCACGCGCGGCCACAATCTCGTGCTGGTTGCGCGACGCAGGGAGCGGCTCGTGGCGCTCGCCGACAAGTTGAGCGAGGATCACGGCGTGCGGGTCGAGACGATCGCGTGCGATCTTGGTAAGGCGGCTCCGCGTGGCAGGCTCCCCGGGCAGATCGATGAGCTCGGACTCGATGTCGAGATCCTCGTCAACAACGCCGGGTTCGCCACCGGCGGCCCGTTCTACGAGGCAGACCTGGACCGCGAACTGGAGCAGGTCCGGGTGCTCGTCGAAGCGATCGTGTACCTCACTCGGGTCTACTCGCCGGCGATGGTCCAGCGCGGCCGCGGCGCGATCCTCAACGTCGCCTCCACCGCCGGCATGCAGCCGATGCCCTATTCCGCGGGCTACTCGGCCGCGAAGGCGTACGTGCTCACGTTCTCGGAAGCGCTCCACCAGGAGCTCCGCGGCCAGGGCGTGACGGTCACCGCGCTGGCGCCGGGCCCGGTCGAGACGGACTTCTGGCAGATCGCCGGCTGGGAGACGTCGAGCGGCAAGTCGTTCGAGCGGGCCGTGCCGGGAACGCTGATCTCGGCCGAGCACGCCGCGCGCGCGGGCGTGGAAGGCCTCGACCACGGCGAGCGGGTCGTCGTCCCGGGCCTGCCGATACGCGTCGGCATGCTCGCCAGCCGCTATATCCCGCACGCGCTCAAGTTGCCGGCGCTCGAGCGCTTCAGGCGCCCGGGCACCAAAGACTGAGCGCTACCCCAGAAGCCCAATCCGCTGTGCCCGCTGCACGGCCTCGGCCCGGTTGCGGGCCCGTAGCTTGCGGTACAGGGCGCTCGTGTGCTCTTTGACCGTGTGCGGCGAAAGGTACAGCTGCTCGGCGATCTCGCGGTTGGTCGAGCCGACCGCGATCAGGTCGAGCACCTCGCGTTCGCGCTCGGTGAGAAGCGGCGCTGGCTGCTCGGCCTTCGGCGGGAACGTCGTCATCCCGAGCCCGACCCGCCGCACCGCGGCAGCGACCCGGCTCGCCTCCCAGTCCTTGGACACGAACCCCGAGGCGCCCGCGGCACGGGCGGCGGCCGGCGACATCCGGCCGGCACCCGAGATCAGCAACACGCGCGTTGCCGGCGACGCCTCGCGAATAGCAGCGGACAGCTCCGCTCCGGACTCGTCGGCGAGAAACAGGTCGACGAGCGCGACGTGCGGCTTGTGAGCGCGTGCCAGCGCGATCGCCTCGGCTCCGGTGCGCGCCTGATAGAACCGCTCGACCCACGGCTGCTCGCCTAGCAGTACCCGGAAGCCCCAATGCACGACATCGTGGTCGTCCACGACGAGCACGCGCAACCGGCGGTCGTCCATCAGAGCTCCTCGGGCTCCAGCGTGTCGCCGTCGCGTTGTTCGTGCGTGAGCGGCACGACCAGGCGGACACGCCATTGCCCCCTACCCGACGGTCCGAATTCGACTGCCCCGCCCTGCTGGATCGCCTCGAACGCGGCCAGCCTCAGCCCCATCCCGGGGTCTCCCTCGCCGCTGCGGCCGCCGTCGTTACGGACCTCGAGCATGAACGTGTCCTGATCGCGCGATACCGCGACCTCGACCCGCGAGGGGTCCGCGTGCTTGGCGATGTTCCGAAGCGCCTCGGCGAGTACCGACTGTGCGAGCGGCTCGAGATCGGGGGGCACCGTCGTCTCGCCGTGCCAGTCGACCTCGACAGCGAATCCGGGCGATCTGCGGACGCGCTCGAGCTCGGCCGCGAGCGTCGTGCCGGTCTCGGGAGGCAGCGGCGCCAGCGGCCGTTCCAACGCCCGGCGCAGGTCCGACAGCGCCTCCTGCATCTCGATCCGGCAGCGCTCACGCTCGGCGCGGTCTAGCGGCTGTTCGGCGCCGAGCGCCAACGAGACTCCGAACAGGCGCTGGAGGACGCTCTCGTGGATCTCCCGGGCAAGGTCGAGGCGCTCGCCGAGAGCGCGATTTCGCTCCTGCTGGCGGGTCACGTTGCGCGCAGCGGCGACGAGCGCCGCGGTCTTGCCGAGCGTCCACATAAGGTGCCGCTCGCCGTCTGAGAGCTCGAATCGCCCGCCACCGCGATCGGCGCAGATCACCCCGTACGCGTAGCCGCCCGCGCTCAGCGGGGTGCACACGAGCGTGGTGATTCCGAGCAGCTTGGCGTACTCAGGTGGCACCGCCTCCTCGACCCGCTCGGACACCACCACCACCTTGTCCTCGAGCAGCGCGCGCTGAGCTATCGGGGTGTTGACCAGCGTCGGCCTGATCCCCGACAGCTGATCGAAAGGGATTCCGTAAGAGCCGATCGCGCGGACCCTCCGCCGCGCGGCGTCGGCCATGAAGATCGCGGCACGCCGCATCGTGGTCAGGCGGCAGATCGCCTCGCAGATCCGGTCGTAGAACTCGGTCGGCGCGGTATGCATGTCGATGTCGGCCAGCAGCTCGACGAATACCTCGAGCGGCTCGACGCCGGCGAACAGCGACGGTGCTCGATCCGCGATCGGCTGATCGACGCTCACGCCGCCCCATTCTACGAACCGACCCCAATGGCCCCATGGAGCGCTTATCCTGGCCCGGCTGATGCGAGGAGCGATCCGTGCACGGGCGGTCTGCGCTGCCTTCCTGGCCGCTCTGGTCCTCGCGGCCGCCGGCTGCGGCTCTGGCGCGTCTTCGTCGACCTCGGCCACCTCCGCGACGAAAACCGCGTCCGCGGCGGCGCCCGCACCGATTCGCGACGCCACGCTGATCCTCGACTTCACGCCGAACGCAGTCCACACGGGCATCTACGCCGCGGTCGCACGCCACTACGACCGCGAGGACGGCGTCCACCTGCACGTGATCGCGCCGACGGCCACGACCGACTCGATCAAGTTGCTCGAGACCGGCAAGGTCAACTTCGCGATCCTCGACATCCACGACCTCGCGATCGCCGATGAATCGGCTCCCACCCACCCCGACATCGTCGGGATCATGGCCATCGTGCAGCGTCCACTGGCCGCCGTGATCGCTGCTCCCGACGTGAGCTCGCCGAAGGCGCTCGAGGGCAAGACGGTCGGGATCACCGGAGTGCCGAGCGACACGGCTGTGCTCCGATCGACCGTGGTCGGATCGGGCGGAGATCCCGCGCGGGTCAAGACGATCACGATCGGCTTCAACGCGGTTGGAGACCTGCTCGCCGGCCGCGTCGCGGGCGCCACCAGCTTTTGGAACGACGAGGGGCTGACGATCCAGAGCAAGCGTTCCGGGTTCCACGTGTTCCGGGTCGACGACTACGGTGCCCCTTCCTACCCCGAGCTCGTCGTGTGCGCGACCGGCGCCACCCTGAAGCGGGATCCGGGACTTGCGCGCGGAGTAGTCGACGCGCTCGTCCAGGGCTACGAGTACACGCTCTCGCATCCGCACCAGGCCGCCGCCGATCTTGACGACGAGGTCGCCGGGCTCGATTCGAAGCTCGTGACAGCCCAGCTGACAGCGCTGCTACCCGCGTTCCGCGCCGTCGACGGACGCGTCGGCACATTCGATCCGGCGAGCCTCGCCAAGTGGGCGACCTGGGAGGCTCGGTTCGGGATCGTCAGTCACCCGCCCGACGTCGCCCAAACGTTCGACCCACGCTACGCCGCGGATGCGCCCTCCGCTCCCTCCGGTTGATCGCAAGATGACGCCATGAGGGGACAGGTCCGGCTGGTCGCAGCCGTGGTCGTGGCGGTCACGGTTGGCGCGGCGGCGGTCGCGCTCGGTGTCGCGCTGCTGCTCGGTGACACAGTTCACCTGCGCGGCACCGCCACCGCGACGCTCCGCACCGGCGACTACCTGTCCGCCACGATCAACGTCGAGCGCGCGGTCATTGACGCCGAGACCGGCCTGCGCGGTTACGTGATCACCGGCGAGAAGCAGTTTCTGGCTCCGACGCGAGCGGCCCAAGCGGAGCTGCCCCAGGCCACGCTGGCATTACAGCGGGCGGCGAGGAACGAGGGCGCGTTCGTGACCCGCGCGACGGCGCTCGCCGACTCCGCGCGCGCGTACATGAACACCTACGTTCCGCGCGTGACCCGAGAGGTCGCCACCGATCGCGCCGTGGCCCTTTCGGTCGAGACGACCTCGCTCGGCAAGCAACGTGTCGACGGCATCCGCGCGCAGAGCGCCCAGCTCGAGCAGCTGATCAGCGCCCGCCAGGCCGCGCGCCAGCGGTCGGCGCGCCGGTCCGCGAACCATGCGGTGAGCGTCGCGATCGTCGTGCTGATCGTGCTCACCGCCCTCACGCTCGCCCTGGGCGGGTTGCTCGGATGGCTCTTGCTCGGCCGCGAGCGAGCCCGCGAGCGCGCGGCGTTCCTGGCTGAATCGGGCGCGATGCTCGATCGCGGTGCCACCGCCGACGAGGTGCTCCAGACGTTCTCCAAGCTCGCGCTCGAGCGCGGGAGCGATTACTGCGTTGCCGAGGAGCTCGCCGGTCCGGGGCAGCCGATACGGGACCTGGAGGTCGGTCGTGTCGTGTCCGGCGACGCCGCGCTCGTCCCGCCCGACGACTGGCCGCGGGCCGAGTCGGCGTGGGAGCAGGCCC
This sequence comes from uncultured Solirubrobacterales bacterium, assembly GCA_963849675.1. GTDB lineage: Bacteria > Actinomycetota > Thermoleophilia > Solirubrobacterales > Solirubrobacteraceae > Palsa-465. The sequence goes on from CAWKIW010000006.1 coordinate 25,209, forward strand.
GGCTGCTCGCGCAGACCCGTGGCGCCTCCTCGACGCACGCGGTGGTCCTGAAGTCGCCGGGCGGCGACGTGCAGATGCTCGCGCTCGCCGCGATGGCCCGACGCGGCCTGGTCGCTCGCGTGCTTCTGGCCCGGCGCGGACGCGGGTGGCGACGGGAGGAGGTCCAGGAGATCGAGGGACTCGGCGCACGCCTGGCACTGGCGCTCCAGGCCCGGGCGCTCCAGGCCCGCACCGAGGCGCTATACCGCCGGAGCGATCACATGGCGCGCACGCTCCAACAGAGCCTCCTGCCCGACGTCATCCCGGACCTGCCGTCCTGCGAGCTCGCGGTCCGGTTCGCCCCCGCCGGCGAGGGAGACCTCGTCGGTGGTGACTTCTACGACGTGTTCGCCGTCGGGAACGAGCACTGGGCCATCGTGATCGGCGATGTGTGTGGAAAGGGCGCGCACGCCGCGGCGGTGACCGCGATGGCCCGCTGGACGCTGCGGAGCTTCGCTGGGTCGCCCCGCCCACCGGCCGCGGCGCTGCGGGCGTTGAACGAGGCGATGCTGCGCAACGACCTCGACGGCCGCTTCATCACGGTCGCCTACGCGCTGCTCAGCGCCCGCGCCGGAGAGGCTCGTGTGACCGTCGCCTGCGCGGGCCATCCCCCGGCGATCTTCGTCTCGGAGGAAGGTGAGCCCGCGAGGCTGGACGCGCACGGAGATCTGCTCGGGATCTGGCCGCAGATCCGGCTCGAGCAGGTCGAGCTTCGGCTGGCGCCGGGCGAGAGCCTCGTCTTGTACACGGACGGAGTCACCGACCAGGGACCCGGCACCGAGCGCTCCCCGGAGCATGTGCTTCGGGAGCTGGCCGTCGAGCCGAGCGCCGGGGCGCTGGCCGACGCGCTGCAAGCGGAGGCCGGGCGCTCGAGCGCCTTTCCTCGTGACGACGTGGCGATCGTAGCTTTGCGCTACGTGCCGGCACCCACCGGGCGCAGCACCGCCGATCGGACCGAGCGCGATGGGGTGATCCCGGCTGGGGACCCGGCGTGACGCTTGGGTGGCCCCACGCGGTAGGCTGAGCGCCGGATCACTGGAGGGAGGTAGACGGTGAAGGCTCGGCTTATCAGCGCGCTCGCGATTTTCGCGGCGCTCGTGGTGATCGTTGCGGTGAGCGTGGGCGGTGTCGCCTCGGCGGCGAGCGGACGGGCCGCCACGGCGTCGGCGTCAGGCGGCGACCCTCCGGGCGCCCCCGGCAGTGAGAGCTACTTCGACCTCGCGCGCAAGGACTGCGTCGGCACGGCCCGGAATACGACCTCGAAGGTGTGGTTCACGGTCGCCGACGGCGTGCTGTCCGACACCTACTGGCCCACAATCGACGCGACCAACGTCAACACCCTTCAGTACGTGGTCACCGACGGGAAGAGCTTCACCGACCTCCAGACCAGGGACATGACGTACAAGGTCGTCCCGGACCCGACCGGGATGAGCTGCACCGTGGTCGCCTCACCGAAGGTCGCCGCCCACGGCTACCGGATCGTGACCACCTACATCGCCGATCCGGCGCGGGATGCGGTGCTGATGCGGACGACGTTCGAGGGGAGGGGCGACAAGCTGTTCGTGCGCCTCGACCCGCTCGCCGGCGGCACCGGCGGCGGGGGCTCCCAGAACGCCGGCGGGAACAGCGCGCTGCTGGTTACCAGCCACGGCCAGACCGTGCCGGTCGACTTCAACACGAACACCGTCACCAACGCGGTGAACCGCGACTACGCGGTCCCGACGTACATGGCACTCGAATCCTCGAACGGGTTCTCAGACGCCAGCGTCGGCTACGCCGGGTCGGCCAGCGACGGGTTGACGATGCTCGACAGCTCGCACGCGCTCACGCAGCAGTACGGCTCCGCGCCCGACGGACACGTGACGCTCACCGCCGGGCTGCCGACCGGCTGGAGCCACTCGGTCACGCTCGCGCTCGGATTCGGGCAGACGCAGAAGGCAGCATTGGGAGTCGCCCGCAGGTCGGTGTCGCATGACTTCGGGCGCGCCTGGCGCGACTATGAGCAGCAGTGGCAGCGGTATGACGCCGGCCTGCGCAAGCCGGTCCGGTCGCTCGGAGCGAGCGCCGTGCGCGAGTACTACGAGTCGGTCAACGTCGTCAAGGCCAGCGAGGACAAGACGTTCACCGGAGCGATCGCGGCCGGCCTCGCCTCGCCGTGGGGCCAGTCCGTGCCGGCCGGCAACTTCACGAACGGCGAGCCGACGTACTTCGGCTCCTACCGGGAAGAGTTCTCGCGTGACATGTACGAGGCGTTCACCGGATTGCTGGTCGCCGGCGACGTCCAGACCGCGCAGGACGCGACCAAGTTCCTGTTCGACCGACAGCAGCAGGCCGACGGCTCGATGCCGCGCAACTCGCTGCCCAATGGCAAGCCCGCGCCAGATACCGGGGGCCTCCAGCTGGACGAGTGCTCCTATCCGATCCTGATGGACTGGCAGTCCGGGCTCGCTGGCGACAAGGAGCTGTACCTCAAGCATGTGATCCCGGCCGCCGATTTCGTCGTCGCGCATGGTCCATCCGACGGATCCGAGCGCTGGGAGGAACAGAGCGGCTATTCGCCTTCGACGATCGCGGCCGAGATCGCGGGGCTGACCGCGGCTGCCGCGATCGCCAGGGTCAACCACGACCCCGCTCACGCGCGCCTCTACCAGGCGACCGCGGACGACTTCGCGCGGAACATCGAGGGCTGGACCGTGACCACGACCGGCTCCCTGGGTTCCGACTACTTCATTCGCGTCTCGAAGACCGGCGACCCGAACGCGGCCATCTCGTACAGCCTCGGCAACGGCAGCGTCACCGTTGACCAGCGGTCGGTCGTCGATGCCGGTTTCCTCGACCTGGTTCGTCTCGGCGTGCTTCCCGCGACCGATCCGGACGTCCAAGCATCGGTGCAGGTCGTCGACAAAACGATCGAGCGCACGACCCCGAACGGCCCGGGCTTCTACCGCTACGGAACCTCCCCAACCGAGTCGGCCGACGGCTACGGCGACTGCTTCCAGCCGAGCTTGACGAGCTGCACGACGACCGGCGCTCCCTGGCCGCCTACCGACACAGGTACCGGCCATCTGTGGCCGGTCTTGTCCAGCGAACGCGGCGAGTACGACATCGCGAGCGACGACTCCAGCGGAGCCTCGACGCTCCTGACCGCGATGCGCAAGATGACCTCGGGCCAGGGGCTCGAGCCCGAGCAGGTGTGGGAGGACCCGGATGTCCCGGCCTCGGCGTTCGGTTCTGACCCCGCGACAGCCTCGATCGGCTTCGTCGACGGTCAGCCCGCGGGCTCGGCCAGCCCACTGACGTGGGCCCAGGCCTCGTACGCGCGTCTGGCGCTCGACCTCAGCGCGGGCCGCAACCTCGAGACGCCCGGCATCGTCACCGATCGCTACGTGGCGCACGGGATGCCGGGATCGCTGCCCCTGACCGTGACCTCGCCGGCCAGCGGCGCAAGCATCGAATCCTCGACCGTGACCGTCACCGGCACGACGGCTCCCGGTGCGCGCGTCGTCGCCGAAGGCGTCGGTGCCAATGGCGGAGCCGCCGCGATCACGTCGACGACCGCGGACCCCACGTCGGGCGACTGGACGGTCACGCTGCCGACCGGGTTCGGCAGCACGACGATCACGGTGACGGCCACGCTCGGGCGGAGCACCGCCTACAGCCAGCTCGCAGTTGTCAACGTGAAGTTGCCCGGGACCACGGTGCTCGACGTCTCCGACCCCGCTGGCGATGACAACGGACCGGGGACCTACCAATACCCGACCGCCTCGGACTTCGTCGCGGGTTCGTTCGACCTCACGAACTTCGCGGTCAGCCAAGACGGGACGAACGTGTACATCCAGACGACGCTCCGCACGTTGGTCCCGACGTTCGGGTCCCTATTCGGCGCCCAGTTGCTCGACATCTACGTGGACAACCCCGCTGCGACGAGCACCTCGACCGCTTCACCTGACCCGGTGTTCAACTACACGATCGCGCCAGCAGACGCCTGGAGCGAGCGGCTCGAGGCTCAGGGTTTCGCGTCGCCCGTGTGGGTGGGGCCCCCGGACGCCACGACGGCAACGCCCTCGTTGGGGACACCGCAGTTCGTGACCGACGCGACGAGCAAAACCGCAACGCTGATCGTGCCGGAGTCGGCGTTCGGCACCGTCGGCTCCGGTTGGGTGTTCACCGTGGCACTGACCGGACAGGACGGGTTCAGCGAGGGTCAGGCGCGTCAGTTCACGGCCACGCCTGGGGCGGACACGTTCGGCGTGTGCGCGTCGGGTGGGACCAGCCCGATCTGCTCGGTCGGCCCGGGCAGCGTCCCCAAAGTGATGGACACGATCCCCCCCGGCGGCGTATCGCAGGCCACCGAGCTCGACCCGACGCTCAATCCGAGTGGAATCCAGCTCCAGGGGGTGACGGTCCCCTAGTCGGGCGCGGACCCGAGCAGCCGGTCGACCAGGGTCGCTCCCTCTCGCGCCATCCGCGAGCGTGGGACGACGAGGTCAAATCCGGCCCGCTCGGCCTGCGTCCGCACGTCCACCTCGACGTGTGAGTAGAACGCGAGCGTGCTGACGGCACCGCCCGGGATTCCCTGCAGCTGCTCCAGCCGCTCCGCGGCGTCGGCGGTGAGATCGACGACGAGTACCTGGGCGCCCGGAAGCTCGCGCCGCGCCGCGTAGGCATCGGACACCAGCACCGGCTCGTGTCCGGCGGCCTGCAGCGCGCCGACGACATTCGAGCCGAACAACAGATCGGGGATGAACGCGACGACTCGCGCCATGGCTCGATCGGTCCCCGACCGCGCTCCGCTACTGCGCGCGGAGTCGACGGAACTCTTCGCGCACGGACTCGGTCCGTCCCCACATCTGGTTCACCTCCGCCCGGCCCGTGCGCGCCTCGCGCACCGCCAGCTCGCCGTCGATTTCAGCCTCGTCGAGCAGGCGCAGCGCCGCGTGAACCGCCGGCGCCGCAGCGGCGTGGCCGAATCGATGGGCGACCAGCAGCCGCCAGTGCCAATCGTTCCTGGAGTAGGGCTGGGCGTTGCAGGTGACGAGCAGGACGGCCGCGTCGACATAGCGACGCTCGTCGAAGATCCGCAGGTCGAGCTCGAGGTCGGTCCAGTCGTCCGGGAGCGAGTCGACGAGCTCCTGGAAGGTCAGCGCGAGTTCCGTCACAAGATTTGTTGGTAGATCAGGAACACGTTCATCAGCGTAATCGCGCCGGCTACGCCGAACGCCAGCGCGGTCGTCAGGCGGCGGTTGACGTGGACGCCCATCACATCTCGGCGGCTGGTCAGCGTCACGAGCGGCACGAGTGCGAAGGGTATCCCGAACGACAGCACGACCTGGCTCAGGACGAGCGCGCTGGTCGGGCTGACTCCGATCGCGAGCACCACGAGCGCCGGCACCATCGTCACCGCCCGGCGGGCGAGCAGCGGGATTCGGACGTTGATGAAGCCGGCCATCACGACCTGGCCCGCGTACGTGCCGACGCTCGACGACGAGAGGCCGGACGCAAGGAGGGCGACCGCGAACGCGAGCGCCGCGGAACCGCCGACGAGCGCGCCGAACTGGTGGTGCGCGGCCTCGAGCGAGCTCGTGCCCGACAGGCCGGGGGCGTGGAGCAGCTTTGCCGCGACCGCCAGCATCGCCAGGTTGATGACGCCGGCAAGACCCAGGGCGACGATCACGTCGAGACGGGCGAACCGGAGCACCTTGCCGCGCTCGGAGTCGTTGCGGACCGGCATGCGGCCGTTGGTGAGCGCCGAATGCAGGTAGATCGCGTGTGGCATGACGGTGGCGCCGACGATCCCGACCGCGAGGTACAGCGAGCTCGTGCCGCTGAGTCCGGGAACGAGTCCTCCGAGCGACTGGTGGACGGAGGGCCCGATTCGGAGCGTCTCGTACAGGAAACCGGCGAGTACGAGCCCGAGCAAACCGGCGATCGCGAGCTCGAACCGCCGGTAGCCACGTACCTGGAGCTCGAGGATCGCGAACGCGATCAGGCCCGTGATCAGCCCGGCGGTCAG
>CAWKIW010000007.1:0-187698 GCA_963849675.1 uncultured Solirubrobacterales bacterium
GCTGAGCATCTTCGGCAGCGAACCGGCCAACGACAAGTTCCAGCTCAACACCCTCGGGGGCGATGACCGCGTGACGGTCGCGCCGGAGGTGAGCCAGCTGATCGCGCCGATCGTCGACCTCGGCGCCGACCAATAACCGCTGAAGCGTGACGGGCGCCGCCGCGGGATCGCGGTGGCGCCCCCTCTCCGCGGGCTAAAACGAGCGGTCCCGGCCGTCCGAGCCCGGCGACGCGAACATGCCGCGGGTCACGCCCGCGATCTCGACCAGCGCGTCGCGCGCGGTGCGGCTGACGCCGGCGGCGTTGATGAAGCCGTGGATGAAGCCCGGGAAACCGACGTAGCGTGACGGGCGTGCCCGGCGGCTCGAGCGCGTGCGCGTAGGCTTCGCCCTCGTCGCGCAGCGGATCGAACGCGGCGGTGACGACGAACGCCGGCGCGAGGCCGGACAGGTCCTCGGCGAGCAGCGGCGAGGCCCGGGGATCGCTGGCGCTGGCCCTCGCCGTCCCGAGGTAGTTGTCCGTGTACCAGTCCATCTCGGGGTCGGTCAGCAGGAAGCCCTCGCCGAACAGCTCGCGCGAGCGATGCCGGGTGGTCATGTCGGTCGCCGGATAGATCAGCAGCTGGAGCGCCGGCGCGGGTCCTCCGTCACGCGCCGCGAGTCTGGGAGACGACCGCGGCAAGTTGCCGCCGGCGCTGTCGCCACCGACGCCCACTCGGCGTGGATCGGCCCCGAGTCGGTGGGCGTTCGCGAACGCCCACCGGAGCGCCACATACGCGTCGTCGACCGCGGCGGGGAACGGATGCTCGGGCGCGAGGCGGTAGTCGACCGCCAGCACGTGCACGCCGGCGTGGCGGCAGAGGATGCGGCACACGCCGTCGTGCGTGTCGAGGTCGCCATAGGTGAAGCCGCCGCCGTGGTAGTAGACGAGCAGCGGGTGGGGCCCGCCTGTCTCGGGCGGTTCGTAGTGGCGCGCTCGGAGTGGGACCGCTCCGTCGATCTCGAAGTCTTCGACGTTGCGGACGGGAACCGGCCTGCCGGCGTACGCGGCGGTCAGGCGCCGGCGCGCCTCGCCTGGCCTCGGCCGGCGGCAGCGTCTCGAGCGGCGGCTCGCGCCGGCGGTCGAGCACCGCCAGCAGCAGCTGAACCTCGGGCGCCAAGCGTGTCGCCGTCGATCTCGACCGGCGGCTTGCCCGACAGTCGCACCTGGAGGCGGGGCGGAAGCGCGCCGAGCGACCTGCGTGCCCCACTGCTCGAGCTTGGGTGACACGGAGACGCGGGGCACGCGGCGATGCTATCCGCCGCGTGCCCCGCGCCGCGTCCGCTCAGCTCACCGCGGAGCGGGAGAACACCCGGATCGAGATCGCCGTCAGCGCGGCCGCAAACAGCCGCGATGACCGCGAGGCTCAGCCACGCCTCGGTGGTCACGTTGCTCATCCCCCAGATGTCGTGCAGTCCCTTGCCGCTCGGGTCGACGAACCCGTAGCGCATCAGCGCCAGCGCGTGCGTCAGCGGCAGGAACTTCGCGATCGTGGTCAGCGCGCCCGGCATCGCGCCGATCGGGAACAGCGCTCCGGCCAGGAAGAACGGCAGGATCGCGACCGCGGGGACCGCGCCGACGTACTCCTCCTGCTTGGAGATGCGGCTCGCCAGCGTCTCGGCGACGCCGTACATGAACACCGTGAACAGCACGACCGCGCCGGCGAACCAGGCGACGCCATCCGCGGTGACGTGGAACACGCCGCCGCGCAGGGCCGAGAGGCCGATCAGCACGATCACCTGCAGGGCCGACAGGACGAGCGCGACCGCGAGATTTCCGATCACCAGGTAGGCGCGGGGAACCGGCGCCGCGAGCAATTCGCGCTGGGCGCCGCTGTGGCGGTCGACGATCACGCTGAGCCCGGCGAAGATGCAGCTCAGTGGGACGACGAGGCCCACGGCCCCGACGCCGACGAACGACTCATAGTCGATGCCCGAGTGGAGGCCGCCGGTCGCGACCTTGAGCGCGGGGGCGACGACCAGCGCCAGCAGCGCCGGCCCGATCAAGCGGCACGAGGATCTGCCTCGGGTTGCTGGCGGTGAGCGCGGCCCGTCGCCGCGCGAGAGTCGCGAGCGCGCTCGCCGGACGCGCTCGGCGAGGCGCTCGCAGTGTGACTGGTACTGGTTCGGCTATGGCTGACATGTGTCACTCCTTGGTTTCGTCGGGTTCATGCGGCCTCGCGGAGCGCGCCGCCCGTCAGTTGCAGATAGACGTCGTCGAGGTTCGGGACGCGGGTCGCGATCTCGGACGCGCGCAGGTGCTCGGACTCGATCGCCGCGAGCGCCTCGGTGACAGCGTGGTCGTGGAGCGGGACCGTGATCCGCGCTCCGATCGCGAACGCGTCCGGCCCGGCGATTCCTCGGTCGCGCAGGGTGGCCGAGCGCCCGCTCCGGGCTGCCGTCGACGCGGAACTCGAGGATCTCGCGGCCGAGCTCGGCGAGCAACGCCTTGGGGCTGTCGAGCGCGACCAGTGCTCCCTCGTGGATGATCGCCACGCGGTCGCACAGACGCTGTGCCTCGTCGAGGTAATGAGTCGTGACCAGGATCGTCAGGTCGTCGCGCGCGCGGAGGCCCGCGATCACGTCGAGCAGCTCGTGGCGGATCCTCGGGTCGAGCCCGACCGTCGGCTCGTCGAGGAACAGCACTTGGGGCTCCGAGGTCAGCGCGCGAGCGATCTCCAGGCGCCGGCGCTCGCCGCCGCTGTAGCTCTGGACGGGCCGGTCGATCAGCTCGGACAGCCCGAGCGCCTCGATCAGCTCGCCGCTTCGGCGCTTGGCCCGTTGCGGGGACACGCCCCAAAGCCGCGTGTGGAGTTCCAGGTTCGCGCGGCCGCTCAAGCTGCGGTCGACGACCGCCTCCTGAAAGACGACGCTGGAGACGCTCCTGGCCAACAGCGGGCGAGCGCGCGACGTCGTGACCGACGAGTCGGGCGGTCCCGGCGGTCGGGACGATCGTCGTGGTCAACATCCCCACGGTCGTCGACTTGCCGGCGCCGTTCGGGCCGAGCAGCCCGAACACCTCGCCCTCGGAGACCTCGAAGTCGATCCCCTTGACGGCCTCCACCCCGCCCGGATACGTCTTGCGGAGACCTTCCGCTTCGATCGCATACATGTTCAATTCCTCCAGTCGCTGATCTGTCCGGACCGCGCCGTCACGTCTCGCTCGTCCGGTTCGTCATCCGGTTGACGAAAGTCGACGAGAGGATGTGACCGATGGACTCACAGCGAATGGCAAGCCGAGCAGTTCGAGCAGAGTCGGGGACATCTGCGGGCGGTGGCGCAACGGATGCTGGGGTCAACCGCGGAGGCCGACGACGCCGTGCAGGAGGCGTGGCTCCGCCTCAGCCGCTCCGATGCGGCCGAGATCCAGAACATGCGCGCGTGGCTGACGACCGTGGTGAGCCGGATCTGCCTCGACATGCTCCGCGCCCGCCACGGCCGGCGCGAGGAGCTGGTCGACGAATGGTCCGAGCAGCCGGTCGTCTCGCTGTTTTCGGAGAGCGACCCCGAGCAGGAGGCGCTGATCGCAGATGGGGTTGGGCTCGCGCTGCAGGTGGTGCTCGACACCCTGTCGCCGGCCGAGCGCCTGGCGTTCGTGCTGCACGACATGTTCGGCGTTCCGTTCGAGGAGATCGGTCCGATCGTTGACCGCAACGCGGCCGCGGCTCGCCAGCTGGCTTCGCGCGCGCGCCGGCGGGTCAGGGGTGCGCACGCGCCCGATACGGCGACGCTCGGCCAACAGCGCAAGGTCGTAGACGCGTTTCTGGCGGCGTCACGGGACGGAGACTTCGAGGCGCTGCTCGAGGTGCTCGATCCGGACGTGGTGTTCCGAGCCGAGTCCGGCGCCACCGGGCCGGTCGTGCCGGCGTCGGTGCGCGGCGCGGAGGAGGTCGCGAACGTGGTGCTGACGCGCGGGAGGCCGTTCGCTCATCTCGGCCGGCCGGCGATCGTCAACGGCAGGCCGGGTGCGGTGGTGGCGTTCCCCGACCGCGTGGTGTCGCTCGTCGCATTCACGATCGTCGGCGGCCGCGTGACCGAGATGGACCTGCTGGTCGATCCGGTCAAGCTCCGGCGGGTGCGGGTGCGAGACGACTGATTCCGCGGCGGGCGTGAGTTTAACGGCGGGCACCTGAAAGGGGGTGTGGCGAGCTCGTCACGGATCGATCCCTGCGAGCGACCTGCATATCACGCCAATTCAGGCGCGAGCTGGGGACCGTGGCGGACTACGCATGTGGGGCGTGCGTAATATGTCACAGTCGCGCCCGCGCCCCTCAATTGGCGCGTTACGCATGCTCAGGGGTACCGCGAACGCCCCGGGAGCCACGGCACCCCCCTCAGATGCCCGCCGTTTATCCGCCGGGCGATCGAGGGCTAGCGTGCCCCGGTCGTCCCGGCCTCAGCCGCCTAAGCGTTTGAGCGCGGCGAGAACGCAGCCCGGCTCGTCCAACCACGGAAAGTGGCCGGCCGCCGGGACCACCTTCAGGAAGGCGTGCGGCGACAGTTCGACGGTGGCGCGGGCCGCCTGCCCCCACGGCATCGGGCTGGCGCCGCCGGCGAGCACGCCGTACCGCACTTCGGTGGCCGCCAGCGCCGAGGCTAGGCGGTCGGTGTCCGCGGTGACCTCGTTGATGATCCCCGAGTAGGCGTCGACCGACAGCCGCAGCGGCGGCATCGGCGGCACGTTGTCGGGGTCCGCAAAGTACGCAGGCCAGACGAGGCGCAGCGACTCGAGGAAGTCATCTTGCGATCCCTCTCCGTCCATCGCGCGCTCGTCGAGCTCGCGGCGGCGGTCGCGATCCTTCGCGGGGGTTCGTGCGGACATCTCCGCCTCGAACGCGCCCATGCCGCCATCGCCCACGACCCCGAGCGGATCGACCGCGAGCGCGCCGAGCAGGCGGTCCGGATGAGCGGCCAGCAGACGGAGCGCGAGCTGCCCGCCCCACGAGTGTCCGACGACGAGCGCCTGGCTCCAGTTCAAGCCGTCGAGCACGGCGACGGCATCCTCGATCGCTTGGGCGATCGTGAACGGTCCGTTCAGCGTTGACGGTTCAAGGCCGCGCTGCTGGTAGGCGGCGACTCGGAATTCGGGAGCGAGCTCCTCACCGAGCTCGTCGATGTACTCGAAGCTCAGACCGGGGCCGCCGTGCAAGAGCAGCAGGGGCGGTCCGACGCCGGCGAGCCAGCCCCCGAGCGAGCCGCCGGCCACGGGAAAAGTGAATGCGTCGCGCCCACGCACGCTCGGTATGGTAGGCGCGTCGAGGCGAGGTCTGTGAGCGCCCGCATCAACCACGTCAGCGTCAACGCGCGCGACCTTCAGGAGTCGGTGGACTTCTACGTCGACCTGCTCGGGGCGGAGCTGATCCCCACCCCGAACTTCGGGCTGCCGGTCCAGTGGCTGGCGCTCGACCGCACCCAGCTGCATCTGTTCGAGCGCGACATCCAACCGACCAGCCACCATCACCTCGGGATCACCGTCGACGATCTCGAGCCGGTCTACCGGGCGGCCGAGCGGCGCGGCGCGTTTGAATACGACGCGTTCCGCAACCACCTGGTCGAGCTACCGGGCGACGTCGTCCAGCTCTACATCCGCGACCCCGCCGGCAATCTCGTCGAGATCGACCACCACGGCGTCGACCGGCTCCCGGACGATCTACGCGCTCAGCTCAAGGGTCTGTGGGAGTTCAACCCGCAGACTGAAGAGCAGATGCAAGGGCGTCTGTTCGTACCCGATTAGCGGCTCGGCGGGCATCCACGCTCTCGAGCATCAGCAGAGCGAGCCCGATCGGCACGGTCGCCGGCAACAGGTGCGCGATCGGCAACAGCAGCAGCCCGTACGCGGCCCCGAGCACGGCCACCAGCACCGCCGCAAGGAGCTGGCGGTGCCGGCCCGCGAGGAATCCCCCGAGCACCGCCGCGAGCACGAGGTCCGGGTAGTCGGCCGAAACGCGGCCGATGTCGGCCTGGCTGAACACCGGGCCATGCACGTCGCGGGTGGCGCTGGCCATCAGCTGCGCCGCTGAGGTCCCGATCCCCGACGCCAGGAGCGCGACGTCGGCCAGGCACATGCCGAGCACGCCGAGCACGAACCACCGGCGCGGGATTAATCGCGCGAGCGCAGTTCCGACGGCGAGGCATCCGAGCGCGGTCAGCGCCGTGGCCGAGATCTGCCCCGCCCAGCCGCTGATCAGCGCTGCGATCACCGCGAGCGCCAACGCCAGCGCCAGCAACGCGGCTCGGGGCCCGCGGACGACCTCGAGCACGGCGACCGCGGCGAGCAGCGGCGTGATCACGCCGGCCATCAGCACCAGACCGAGCGCCATCGAGGGCATCGCCAGCGGCAGAAACGTGCCGGCGACGATCGATCCGGGTAGAAGTGCGGCCCAGGCCGGCGATCGCAGCGTCCGCAACGGCTCGAGCGCGTTCGCCTTCGGCAGCGCCACCAGTGCCCCCTCGAGGGTCGCCAGCGCGATGACTGCGGTGTAGCTGGAGGCGGTCATCGCGCCCAGCGCGTCGGCTGGCGGCGACCGGGTAAGTTCAGGGGCACATTGGGTTGATACCCAGTTCCACTAACACGAAGCTAACACAACACTAAACGTTTGCCAAAGAACGGCGAAGGGGCGACGAAGCCGGTCGCGGGGCGGTAGTAATGGCGACCGGTCAGCCGGCCGAGTCGGCCTCGAGCGCCTGTGCGGTGAGCGCGATGTAGTCGCCGGCGCTGCCCTCGGGGAACGCCCAGCCGTCCGCGGGTCCCTTCAGCGCCAGCACGGTCCCGGTGTCGAGCTGCTCGGCGACCTCGGGGAACCGCATCGTCGAGACCAGCAGGTACCGCGCCCGCCCCTCGGACGCGTTGCGCAGCCGGTGCGCACCCTCGGCGCCGGCCGGGAAGGCGACAACCGCGCCCTTACCGACCTCGCGGGTGCCGTCAGGGGTGCGGAGCTCGAGCACGCCGTCGAGGACGACCAGCAGCTCCTCGTTGGCGTGATGCATGTGGTACGGGGCGGCCTGGCCGCCGGGATCGAGTTCGTACAGCGTGGCGCCGAGCTCGCGGGCGCCGGCGGCGGCGCCGACGCGGGTTCCGCGGGCCGCGCCGATGTCGCGCTCCCAGGAGGTGGTTTCGAAGACGTTGGAATCGTCGGGCATGGACACAGGATTGCGGATCGGTGGCGCGGGGGCGGGCGATCTGGCGTGGCGGTCCGGCGTGGCGGTGGCGGTCGCCGGCGCGGCCCGCCGTCCGGACCTGCCCGGCGCGCCGGCGTCTCGACCCGATCGCCCCGCCCGGCCACCTGCACAAGGCCCGAAACCTCCGCCGGCAACGCCGCACCTGGGACATAAGCATCCCCCACATGCTTATCTCCCCGAGGTACTGGGCGGGCGGGACGATTTCGGGCGTTGTACAGAGCGGCGGCCGCCGGATTTGCCGATGCGCGCACGGATCGCGTGGGTGGGAGTGCGAAGGCCAACGCCGCCGGTGTCGGGTGCGGTAGAAGTCGCACAGGCGCACCCCAGACGAAAGAGGTGGAGAGATGGCAGACCGAATCCTGACCACGCACGCCGGCAGCTTGCCCCGCCCAGACGAACTCGCGGACATGGTGTGGGCGCGAATGGATGGCGAGGAGGTCGACGACGACGAGCTCGAGGCGAAGACCGCCGACGCGGTGGTCGAGCTGGTCGCCAAGCAGCGCGAGGTCGGCCTGGACGTGATCAGCGACGGCGAGATGAGCAAGCCGGGGTTCAGCTCGTACGTCTCCGAGCGCTTCTCGGGGTTCGCCGGCACCTCCGAGTTCCAATCCGACGATGTCGCTCCGTTCCCCGAGCTCGCGATGAAGCTGTTCGCGAACCCGCAGACCGCGCACCTGGGCTTCTCCAACTGCGTCGGACCGGTGGAGCTCAGCGACAAGGACGCGGTGCATCGGGACATCGCTCGGTTCAAGAGCGCGCTCGGCGATGCGGATCCGTCGACGGCGTTCATGGGCACGATCAGCCCCGGCCAGATCGCGTTCAACTATCCCGACCAGCACTACGGGTCGCACGAGAAGTATCTGGCGGCGTGCGCAGACGCGCTCTCCTACGAGTACCGCGCGATCATCGACGCCGGGTTCAATCTCCAGATCGACTCGCCGGACATGGCGATGGCGGCGCACGCGCGGTCGGTCGGGAGCAGCGTCGGCGACTGGCACCACCATCTCCCGCTCGCGGTCGAGGCGCTGAACGGCGCGCTCGAGGGGATCCCGCCGGAACGGCTCCGCTTCCACGTGTGCTGGGGCAACACCGGCACCCCGCACCACCTCGACGTCCCGCTCGCGGACATCATCGACCACGTGCTCGCGGTCAACGCCGGCACCATCTACGTCGAGGGCGCGAACGCTCGCCACGCGCACGAATGGCGCGTGTTCCGGGACGTCGAGCTACCCGCCGACAAGTCCGTGATCCTGGGCGTGATCGACGTCAAGTCCAACTACGTCGAGCATCCGCGGCTCGTCGCGGATCGGCTCGTGCAGGTCGGTCAGTTCGTCGGCAAGGACCGGCTGATGGCCGGCACCGACTGTGGCTTCGGCACGTTCATCCGGTGGTCGCTGGTCGACCCGGGCGTGATGTGGTTGAAGATGGGCTCGATGGTCGAGGGCGCCGAGATCGCGTCCGGGGAGTTGTAGAGCCGGCGCTCTGCACGGATAATCGCCCCGTGGGCCAGGAGGTTGCCGCCAGAACCTTCAGCCGTGAGGATCGGCAGCGCTACCGCACGAAGGTGCGGGCGAACCTCGACGTGTTCGCCCGCATGCTGTCCGAGGCGCGATTCCATCCCGAATCGCGATCGTTCGGCCTCGAGATCGAGCTCAACCTGACCGACGACGCGGGCGAGCCGGCGCTGATCAACGCCGCCGCGCTCGAGGCGATCGCGGACCCCGCCTTCCAGACCGAGCTCGGCCAATTCAACATCGAGATCAACGTGCCGCCGCGGCTGCTCGAGGGCGAGGTGTTCTCGGAGCTCGAGGCCGCCGCGCGCGCGAGCCTCAACGACGCCGAGGAGCGGGCCCGGACCGTCGGCGCCCACATGATGATCATCGGGATCCTCCCGACGATCGAGCCAACGCACCTGCGCGCCGAGTCGTTCAGCGCCAACCCTCGGTACGCGCTGCTCAACGAGCAGGTGTTCGCGGCGCGGGGCGAGGACCTCGAGATCTCGATCGCCGGCGTGGAGCGGCTATCGACCCACGCCGACACGATCGCCCCGGAGGCCGCGTGCACGAGCGTCCAGCTGCATCAGCAGGTCGAGCCCGAGGCGTTCGCCCGCTACTGGAACGCCGCCCAGGCCATTGCCGGCATGCAGGTCGCGGTGGCCGCGAACTCGCCGTTCTTCTGCGGCAAGGAGCTGTGGCGCGAGACGCGGATCGCGTTGTTCGAGCAGGCGACCGACACTCGCCCTGAGGAGCTCAAGATCCAGGGCGTACGGCCGCGAGTGTGGTTTGGGGAGCGCTGGATCACCTCGATCTTCGACCTGTTCGAGGAGAACGTGAGCTACTTCCCGGCGCTGCTGCCCGTGTGCGAAGACGAGGATCCGCTCGCGACGCTCGAGCGCGGCGACACCCCGCGACTCGGCGAGCTCCGCCTCCACAACGGCACGATCTACCGCTGGAACCGCCCGATCTACGACGTGGTACGCGACCAGCCCCACCTTCGCGTCGAGAACCGGGTGCTCCCCGCCGGCCCGACGGTGGCCGACATCATGGCGAATGCCGCCTTCTACTACGGGCTGCTGAAGGTGATCGCCGAGGAGGAGCGCCCCGTGTGGTCGCAGATGTCGTTCTCGGCCGCGGAGGAGAACTTCCACGCGGGCGCGCGCGAGGGAATCGACGCTCGCGTGTACTGGCCCGGGCTCGGGGAAGTACCGGTCGCCGAGCTCGTGGTCCGGCGACTGCTGCCGCTCGCGCACGAGGGCCTCGAGCGGTGGGGGGTCGACTCGGGCGATGCCGACCGCCTGCTCGACATGATCGAGCGGCGGTGCGTGTCGCTCCGCAACGGAGCCTCGTGGCAGAGTCAGGTCTTCCACCGGCTGTACGAGGACAACCGGATGGACCGCTCCGAGGCGCTGCGCGAGATGACCCGGCGCTACCGCGAGCTCATGCACAGCAACGAACCGGTTCACGCCTGGCCGACGGACTAGCCTTCGGCGCGTGGCCGAACCGACAACGCCAGGCAGCTCCGCGTACCGCGCGGCCGGCGTGGACTACGAGGCGCTCGACGCCGGCAAGCGCAACGCTCTGACCGAGGCGCTCGCGACCTCGTCGCTGCTGACGGCGTCCGGTGGGCGGGCGGTAGATGAATCGCGGGGCGAGCCGGCGTTCGTGTTCGAGGCCTGCGGGCAGATGCTCGCGTTCGTCGTCGAGGGGCTAGGGACCAAGTCGATCATCGCCCGTCAAGTGGAGGAGCAGCTCCGCGTGAGCGCGTTCGACAACGTCGCCTACGACACGGTGGCGGCGATCGTCAACGACCTGTGCTGCGTCGGGGCGCTCCCACTCGTGGTGAACGCCTATTTCGCGACGGGATCGTCCGACTGGTACGCCGACGGGAGCCGGAACGGCGGGCTCCTCAAAGGCTGGCGCGAAGCGTGTGTGGACGCCGGCGCCACCTGGGGAGGCGGCGAGTCGCCGTCGCTGCCGGGGCTCGTCGCCCCCGACGACATCGAGCTGGCCGGCAGCGCGGTCGGCGTGGTGCCACCGGGGCGGCGGCCGATCTTCGGCGCCGACCTGGTGCCCGGCGACGAGATCGTGATCGTGGCCAGCAACGGCCTTCATGCGAACGGCTCCTCGCTGGCCCGTCGGGTGGCGGGCGAGCTGCCCGACGGCTACCGAACGCCGCTGCCGAGCCGGAGGACGTTCGGGGAGGCGCTGCTCGATCGGACCCCGATGTACGCCCGGCTCGTGCGCGAGCTGCTCTTCAGCGCGGTCGGGATCCACTACCTCAGCCACATCACCGGACACGGGCTGTTGAAGCTGATGCGCCCGCGCCGGGAGCTGACCTATACCGTGACGCACCTGCCGGAGGTGCCCGAAGTTCTCACGTTCCTCGTCGAACAGACTCGTATGTCGTCCGCCGCCGCGTACTCGACTTTGAACATGGGCTGCGGATTCGCCGTCTACTGCGCCGGCGGGGCGGGCGACGAAGTGGTCCGCATGGCCGCGAGTGCCGGACTATCCGCCTCGGTAGCCGGTCGTGTAGAAGAAGGCCCGCGCCGGGTCGTGCTCGACGAGATTGGCGTCGTGTTCGAGAGCGGCGACTTGGATCTCACGCCGCGTCGGGTCGCCTAGCGGACCGGCGTTCCGTTCATCATGCCCGGCGGCGTGGTGGTGAGGACGCGCGACGGGGCGCCCGGGGCGACGGCGCGCGCGGGCGCGACCGGGACCAAACGCGACGGGCTGACCGGGTGCGCACGCACTGGAGTCGCCGGTTGAAGTCGTATCGGGGGCGGTGGGATGCCACGCACCAAGATGGCCCGCCGGAGCCTGATCCTCATCACGCGGCCGAGGCGGGTTAGCCCAGTTGGGACCCGAGGCGTCAAACCGAAGTCGGTCACTCCGGAGCCCGGGACCCAAATGAGCTGCACCGAGCTCCCGCCCGGCGCGGATGCGCCTGAGGGGCGGGTACACGACTGGCAGACGAATCGCCCGCCGAGCACGATGAGATACGCCCTCGGACTGGGTCCGGCGGGCGGGACCGATCCGGGCTCGAGCCAGTTCTCCGCGGCTTTCTTCGTGGTGGTAACGACCGACGCGTACCTGACGGTCGAGTCGCCGAGCCCCGGCAGCGAACGGCGAGCGAGCGCGACGAGCTGAGCCATGGGCACGGGCCCGGTCGTGGCCGCCCTCGCGGTCCTCGAATGAGCCGGCTGCATCGTGGAGCCGCACCCGGCCGCGGTCACCGTTACCGCGAGGGCGACGGCAGCCTGGAACGGGGATGGGTGAACGAGACGCAACGTTTCTCCACCGAGACTACGTTCAAGTGCGACCTACGTCACGCCCGGACCCGACCGCAGTCAGGCCGCGCGGATCGCGACCGGCGCCGCGGCGGCGCAAGCGACCGCCCCGAGGAGCTCGGCCCGTCCCTGGAGACTGGTTGTGATCACCGAGGTGTGCGCCGGCCCCGGCTGCGCGAGATGCCGAACCGAGTCGCGTACGCCGGCCGTGAAATGGGCGCCGATCGACGCGAGATCGCCGCCGAGGATCACCGCCTCGGGATTGAGCGTGTTGCACAGGTTCGCGATCACGACGCCGACGGTGCGACCCGATTCGGCGAGAACTTTGGTCGCGACCGGGTGCTCCATGTCACCGGCGTTGAGTGGATCGAGGCCGAGCGGCTCGAGTTGCCGGCGTACGACGTCGATCGAGACCGTCGCCTCGAGGCAGCCGCGGTTGCCGCAGCGGCACCACGCCCCGGTGGGATCGATCTGCGTGTGCCCGATCTCGCCGGCCATGCCGTGCGACCCGCGGTACAGCTGACCGTTGAGAACGAGCGCGGCGCCGATCCCGTTGGACGCCTTCACGTAGATGAAATCGGTCAGGTGACGGGCGGCTCCATAGGCCATCTCGCCGAGCGCTCCGAAGGCGGCGTCGTTGCCGAGCGTGGCCGTCAATCCGGTCCGGCGCCTGAGCTCCTCGCGCGGGTCGAGGTCGACCCAGCTGGCGAGGATCGTGCGCGATGCGACGCGGTTGGTCCGGTTGCTCAGGGGGGCGGGAATGCCGGCCGCGGCGGCGCGGATATCGGCGAGCCGCACGCCGCCGCGGTCGAGCACGACCGCCAGCATCTCGCGCGCCGAGTCCAGCGCGCTCTGGGCGTGGCCGTCGACGTCGAGCGTGGTGCTTTCCTCGGCCAGGATCTCCCCGCCGCTGGTGGCGACCGCCACGCGGATGTGGCGGTGCCCGAAGTCGAAGCCGGCGACGAGGCCCTCCGGGCGGTGCAACGACAGCAGCGTCGCAGGCCGCCCGCTGCCCGACCCGGCACCCCCGCTACGCGCCGGTGCTTCGTCGAGCAGCCCCTCGCGGAGCAGCTCCGACACCAGCGCGGTCGTCGTGCTTCGCGGCAGGCCGATCGCGCGCGAGAGCTGCGAGCGGCTGATGGGGCCCTCGTCGCGGATCGTCGCGACCAGGTGAGCCCGCAGCAGGGTGTGTGCCGTCGCCGGGGCGAACGCGGGGTCCGAGGTTTGGGCCACGCGCGCAGAGTATCTGACGATCAGCCCTTTTTGGCTTCCTAAAAGCTAAAAAAGCGCAACATTCCCTGCCTTGACGCAGCATCATCGGGAGTGTTAGCGTGCTGACGCCTCGTCCTCGCGGGCTTTTGACTACCTCGTGCTCAAATCCGCCGGCAGGGCCTTACCGTGCAACGGATCCTTAGAACAAGCTGCGAGCGTCTCAGTTGATGCGAGTATCGCCACGCAAAGAGCGGGGACCTCGTTGAGCGACGGCGGACGCAGCCCTCCGTTCAGGCAGTACGCGTAGCCATGTCCACGGCCCTTGGCGCGGGCCGGTGCGGTGCTTCAGCCGAGCGCGCCGGCGGGTGTGTTTATGCTCTGTTAATCACAGTGGACGCGGGCTCCGGCGTTTGCCAGTGTATTTCGGGCCGGGGTGGAGGACCGGCGAGAACTGTTACTAGTGTCGACGTTTCGCGCCGAGTGAGAGGAGCGCGCAGGTATGAGTACTCGTTTCTTGCGAGTGTGTGTATTAACCGTTGCCGTGGCAGCGGTGGCTGCCGGATGTGGCAGCTCGAAGAGCAGCAGTACCACCAGTGCCGCCGCGAGCGCCACGAGCGCCACGAGCACGTCCTCGGGCGGAACTGCCACGCCGGGAATCTCAGTGACATCGTTCACGAACGATTTCTCCGCGATGAACGCGCTGAAGTCGCTGACCCAAGCGGGCAAGGGTAAGGTCGCGGCGATCCTGCCGGACACGACCAGCTCGACCCGATACGTCGAGTTCGACGCGCCTTATCTAAAGAAGGCGGCTGCGGCCGCGGGTCTGCCGAGCGGGGACATGACCGTCGAGAACGCGCTCGGAAGCGACGCGACGTTCGTGACCGACGCCGAGAGCGCTATCACCAATGGCGCGACGGTGCTGCTGATCGACCCCGAGGATTCGGGTACCGGCGTGACAGTGCAGCGCTATGCCAAGGCGCACGGCGTCGCCGTCGTCGACTATGACCGGCTCACCCTCGGCGCGCCGGCGGGCACGGCCGACTACGTCAGCTTCAACAACGTGCACGTCGGTCAGCTGATCGGCTCGGGTTTCGTGCAGTGCGTCAATCAGTGGCACGTGGCCAAGCCGAACGTCGTCGTGATGCACGGCGACGTGACCGACAACAACGCCACGCTGTTTGCCCAGGGCTACAACGCGGTCCTCGCCTCCTACTTCACGTCCGGGAAGTACGTGCTCGTCAGCCGCACCGCGGGGACGTGGATGCCGCCTGTCGCTCTGACCGAGTTCGAGGGCGCCTACACCGCGCATCACAACATCAACTCGGCGGTGATCCCGAACGACGAGACGGGTGCACCGATCATCTCCTACCTGCAGAGCCACGGCGTCAAGCCGAAGACGTTCCCGACGACGGGACAGGACGCGACGCTGACCGGTCTTCAGAACGTCCTCTCCGGCTACCAGTGCGGGACGGTCTACAAGCCGATCTACCTGGAGGCGCAGGCGGCGGTCGCGCTCGCGATGTACCTGCGCGCCGGCAAGGCCGCGCCGGCGTCGCTGCTGAACGCGACGACCGTCGACCCGACCACGCATGTGTCGGTGCCGTCCTCGCTGCTGGTTCCCGAGTGGGTCACGACGGCGAACATGAACGACACGGTTGTCAAGGACAACTTCGTGCCTGCGGCGCAGCTCTGTTCCGGGAAGTACGCGGCGGACTGTAAGGCGGCCGGTATCACGAGTTGATCGGTCGGTCCTTGTTGAAGCGATAATGTGTATGGGCCCTTCCGGCGCACTGGAGGGGCCCGTCGCACATAGGGAGGACGATGAGCACTTCGGACAGCCCCGCCACCGAGCCGGTCCCAGCCACCGGCAGCTCGAACGGCGCACCGCTGCTGGAGCTTCGCGGCATAACGAAGCGGTTTGGCCCCGTGCAGGCGCTGACCAAGATCAGTTTCGAGATCCCACCCGGGAAGGTAACGGCGCTGGCCGGGGACAACGGCGCCGGCAAGTCGGTCACGATCAAGACGATCGCCGGGCTATGGCCGCCCGACGAGGGCGAGCTCGTCTGGGAGGGAAAGCCGGTTCACTTCCATGGGCCACGCGAGGCCGAGGCCGCCGGAATCACCACGATTTACCAGGACCTGGCGCTTGCCGACAACCTCGACATCGTCCAGAACATGTTTCTCGGCCACGAGCCGATCGAGCGCGGGTTGCTCGACGAAGCGAAGATGGAGACGAGCGCCAAGCAGACGCTCGAGGAGCTCTCGGTCAAGACGATCAGGTCGATCCGCCAGCCCGTAGCGTCGCTGTCGGGCGGCCAGCGCCAGTCGGTCGCGGTCGCCAAGGCGGTGATGGCGAGGGCGAAGCTCGTGATCATGGACGAGCCGACGGCGGCGCTGGGCGTGTCGCAGACGAGGACGGTATTGAGCCTGATCAAGCGGCTCGCCTCGCAGGGCGTTTCGGTGCTCGTCGTCTCCCACAACCTCAACGATGTGTTCGCGGTCGCAGAGCACGTGGTGATCCTGTACCTGGGAAACATGGTCGCTCAGGGTCCGGTGACGGATTTCGACCCGAGCACGGTCGTCGACTACATGACCACCGGGCGCTCGTCGCGAACGGTTGACCACGCGGCGGTCCCACGCTCGGCCGGACAGGAGGGCGTCTGATGCCTGACGAGTTCTCAAGCCCCAATGTGCCGTCCGAGATCGAGGAGCCGCCACTCTCGACCGAGCTGGCCGAGGACGAGGCTACGCCCGAGACCGACGCGGACCTCGTAACGGCGGCGCCCGAGGTGCTGGCCGACTCGCTCGGCGACTACCTGCGCGCGCAGTGGCGACGGATCAAGAGCGGGGAGAGCGGCGCGCTGCCGGTCGTCACCGGACTGATCATCATCGTCGTCTTCTTCCAGGCCGAGCGATCCAGGTTCGGTTCCGACGGGAATCTGGTCAACCTGTTCGACCAGGCGTCGATCTACATCCTGCTCGGGGCGGCCCAGATCTTTGCGCTCATCCTGTCGGAGATCGACCTGTCGGTCGGGTTCGTGCTCGCCGTCGGCGGGATGGTGATCGCCGAGTTGATCGCTCCCCCGGTCAACTTCCCGTGGTGGCTCGGGATCATCTGCGGCGTCGGTGTGACGGCGGGAATCGGCTACTTGCAGGGGACCCTGATCACGAGGCTCCACATCCCATCGTTCGTGGTGACGCTCGCCGGACTGCTGTTCTTCGAGGGCATCCTCATCGAGCTCGCCACCATCGATAAGCAGGCGGTCGGCGGCGTGATATCGGTCTCGACCACCAGCCCCGTCTTCAAGCTGGTGAACGGCAACATCAGCGTTGCCGCCAGCTGGATCGGCCTGGTGGTGGTGCTCGCGATATACGCGGCGGTATCGATACGCCGCGCGGCGCACCGTCGCGCCCAAGGGCTGAGTGCGCCACCGCTCAGCATCACCCTGTTTCAGATCGGCGCCGCGGCGGTCGGGGGAATCTTGCTCGTGTACGTGTGCACCCAGAACCGCGGCCTGCTGACGCCGCTGAAGGGGGTCCCGTACGTGGTTCCGTTCGTCGGGATCGTGCTGCTCCTCTACTCCGTCTTCCTGGGGCGGACACGGCTCGGGCGGTACATGTACGCCATCGGCGGGAATCCCGAGGCCGCCCGTCGCGCCGGCATCAACGTCCAGCGTGTGCGCAGACTGGCGTTCGTGTTCAGCGCGATGACCGCAGGGCTCGCCGGGCTGGTTTACGCGTCCACCCTGGGATCGGTGTCGACCGGGGTCGACGGAGGCACCTACACGCTATACGCAGTGGCGGCGGCCGTGATCGGCGGAGCCAGCCTGTTCGGCGGCCGGGGTAAGCCGATCCACGCGCTGCTGGGCGGGCTCGTGATCGGAACTGTCTACAACGGCCTGGCGTTGATGGGAGTCAGCGCGGCCGGCCAGTTCATCGCGACCGCGCTCGTGCTCCTGGTCGCGGCGGCGATCGACTCGCTCGTCCGCCGGCGGGGCTCCACCGGGGCCTTGTAGCTCCAGTTTGCCGGGGAATGGTAGGGCCCGTGGGATCCGCGCGGGTAGGCTGAATCGGATGACCCGGGTTGTGGCGATGCCTTGAGACGCTTCGGTCCCGCGCTCGAGGTGCGCGATTTCCGCCTCTGGTGGCTCGCCCTGCTCGGGATGGGGATCAGCATCCAGGCGATCGAGGTCGCGATCGGCTGGGAGGTCTACGCGCTGCACCGGAGCGCACTCGACCTCGGGTGGATCGGGTTGGCCGAGTTCGTGCCGCTGTTCGTGCTCGCGCTGCCGGCCGGGCAGTTGGCCGACCGGGCGCCCCGACGACTGATCTTCGCGGGCTCGCTGGTGCTGGCGGCGTGCATTAGCGTCGGTCTGGCGCTGGTCAGCGGGTCGGGGACGACCGAGGTTTGGCCGTACCTGGCCCTCGCCGTCGGCGCGGGCGTCGCGATGGCTCTAGGGTGGCCGGCAGCGCGGGCGATGCCGCCGACGCTCGTGGGCGTCGACCTGCTGCAGAACGCGATGGTCCTCCGCTCGATCGCGAGCCAGGCCGGCATGGTGATCGGTCCTGCGCTTGGGGGGCTGCTCTACGGGGTCTCACCGTCGCTCGTGTACCTGCTAGCGGCCGGCTCATGCCTGATCTCATCCGGGATCGTGCTGGCGATGCATCCCGGCGAGGCGGCCGATCTGGACGACGAGGGCGGCGTCCCGCCGGCAACTGTGGAGAGCGTGCTCGAGGGGCTCCGGTTCGTGCGCAGGACTCAGATCCTGCTCGGCGCGATCCTGCTCGACCTGCTCGCGGTCCTGTTCGGCGGGGCGGTCGCGCTGCTGCCGGTGTTCGCGCGGTCGATCCTGCACGTCGGGGCAACCGGGTTGGGAGTGCTACGAGCCGCACCGGCGGTCGGTGCGCTGCTCGGGGCTGCGTGGATCACCCGCCACCCGATCCAACGGCGCGCCGGCCGGACGCTGCTGCTCGTCGTCGGCCTGTACGGCGCCAGCATCATCGTGTTCGGCCTCTCGCGCGCGTTCGTGATCTCGTTGCTCGCGCTCGGCGTGAGCGGGTTCGTCGACCTCTACAGCATGAACATCCGCTCGACGACGGTCGCGCTCGCCTCGCCCGACCGGCTGCGGGGCCGGGTGAACGCGGTCGAGATGGTGTTCATCAGCGCCTCGAACCAGCTCGGCGCGTTCGAGTCCGGGCTCGCCGCCTACCTCGTGGGCACGATTCCCGCGGTGGTGGGCGGCGGCGTGATGACCATTCTGCTCGCGGTGAGCTGGGGCCACCTGTTTCCGGCGCTCGCCAGCGTCGACCGCCTCGAGGACGTGCGACCGCCGGAGCCGGCGGCCGCCGAGGCCGCGCTCGTGGGTAGTGTGCCCGGGTGATGAACGAGGGCCGCCGCCGGCTCGCCGACGAGCTGTACGCGAGGAGCAGGTCATACGACGAATCTCGCTCCGACCGGCTCGAGCGCTTCAGAAACGTCGAACCGCCCACGGCGGAGCTCCTCGGCGTGTTGGTCCGAGCGAGCGGAGCGCGCCGGATCCTCGAGCTCGGCACGTCCAACGGCTATTCCACGATCTGGCTCGCGGACGCGGCCGAGGCGACCGGAGGCACGGTGGTCAGCGTTGACGTCGACGCCGAACGCACCGAACTCGCGCGTCAAAACCTGGCCCACGCCGGGCTCGGCGATCGAGCCGAGCTCTCGACCGAGGACGCGGCCGACACGCTCGCTCGCTCGGCCGACGCGGAATGGCAGTTCATTTTCCTCGACGCCGAACGCCCCGCCTATCCAAGGTACTTGCCCGATCTCGTCCGGACCCTGGCCCCGGGGGGCGTGCTGGCGGTCGACAACGTCAGGTCGCACGAGCACGAGCTGGGCGAGTTCACGTCCCTGATCGAGGCCGAGCCCGCGCTGACGCAGACCGTCCTCGCCGTCGGCGCGGGGCTGCGTCTGGCCGTGCTGGACCGGCGGTCGGCTGGTTAGCGCCACCGCCAGGGGCGTCAGCGTCAGCGACGCCTGCGGCCGGCGTGCGCCGGTCGCGTGAACCTGCGTCCAGCATTTCCAACGCCGTGTGCGGACCCGACCGGCCCCGATATTTCACCGGTCGACAACACGCTCCGGCGAACGCTCGCTTACGCTCGTACCCACGCGCAATTCGATGTCGAACACGTGTCTCGGAGGCTGGCGAGCCGCCGAGGCGTAGGGGGCAAGCGCACAAGCGCAACCATCGGCTCACGTGTCCGACCTCACACGTCGAGCCGGGGCGGCCCGGCCGGACTCGAGCCCGGCCGGGCCGCCAGCCCCGGCAAACGGTCAGGTTCGCGTGGCGGCGCGGGAGCGCGAGCTTGGGGTCGATCCGGTGCTCCGCGTCCGGGTAGTCGGGGGCTTGCGCGTCGAGGTCCGTGACGTCGACCGTGACCGGCTGGCCGCGCGCGAGCGAGAGGCGCTCGACGATCGCCTCGACCGCGACGCCGTCGCTCGCTGGTCGGGCGGGATCTCAGCTCGCACGACGTCCTTGACGAGCCGGCTGAGCTCGGCGGCGAGGTACTTGGCCATCCGCTCCTCATCGCGGCGAATGTCGCGCGCGAGCTGCGCCGTGTCGCGATCCCCGACCTCGGTGGCAAGCACTTCGATGCGGGTGTAGATCGCGATCTCGGTGTGCTCTTCGCGGAGCTCGTCCTGCGCGTTGCGCAGATGCGTCTCAGCTCGCTCGGTGACGAGCGCTCGAGCCACTCCGACCTGACCTTTGACGGCGGCGACGGTCTTGCCGGCGACCTCGCCGACCGTGGCCGGGACCGCGAGCAGGCCCTGACCGGCAGGGCCGCCGAGCTTCTTGATCCGCGCGGCGACACGGCGCTTATGGTCGCGCGTCTCCTTCAGATGCTGCTGGAGGCGCTTCTTGTATGCCGGCTTTTGGGTAAGCGCGATGTGCGTGTTCAGGCTTGCCTCGAGCTCTGCTTCCTTGGCGTGGGCTTCGCCCAACCAGCTCACCAGCTTCGTGTCACGCTCGTTCAGGGTCTTTGCTTCAGGCACGTCGCCTGCTCCTTTCGTCGGCGGTACGGATCAGGCCGGGTGGCCGCCGGCCGCCAGCTTCAGCTGGCGATCGACCGCGGCGAGCACGGTGCGGCGGGCGCGATGCCGGGCCTCGTACAGCCGCATCGCGGCAAGCTCCGCGACGGTGGCGGTCGGGACACGGTCGATCACATCCCGGGCATTCATGTGGCCGTATCCGTTCCACGGCTCGGCGACCGTGACTACGGCGCCAGCGCCGTCCTCTGCGCCGGGCTCCGCTTCCTCGCGCACCAGGACGGGCTCCTCGGACACGTGGGGCGGAGGCTCGGGCGGCGCGGCGGGTACGGGCCCCGGCTCTGTAGCGACACTGGGCGCCGGTTCTACGACGGCACGCGGCGCCGGCGGCGCATGTATCGGAGGCGCCGGCCGCGGCGCGACGTCACGTTCGGTGCGATCCGGGTCACGTTTGACG
The DNA here is from genome assembly GCA_963849675.1 of uncultured Solirubrobacterales bacterium. GTDB lineage: Bacteria > Actinomycetota > Thermoleophilia > Solirubrobacterales > Solirubrobacteraceae > Palsa-465. Next base: position 20,699 of record CAWKIW010000007.1, read on the forward strand.
CGACTCGATCGACCGAACGAGGCGAGCTGGATCGCACGTCCGGGGATCTCGAGCGCACATCCCCCGACGACGCTGAGCGCACGTGTCACGATTTGCGCAGAGCGCAGCGACGCGCGCAGCGGGAACGAGATGAGCTTGCCGGCCATCGCATCCTCTACTACCCATGAAGGCACAAACGATTCATTGGCTTCGCCGGGGCAAAGGAGACGCCGCCGCCGCGTGGGGTCGGCGGCGGCGTCATGTCATCGCTGCAGAGGCTGCAGCGAGTCCGTTGCGGACAAGAGGAGTTGTCCGCTCGAGCCGTGTCGACGCTCCGCGGTCGCGCACGTCCCGGCCGTTGCGATCGCGACAAGCACGAATAATGTGGGCGTTCTCGCGGTATGCATGGTCTTTGAGCCCCACCCCACCTGACGCCCGCGCGCCGAGAACCTTCCCGAATGAGCAAAATTCCATGAAGCCGTGACACAGCCGTAAGAGGAGGAGAGTCCGATCGTCAACCTCGACCCGAAGGCCATCATCAATGCCGCACGCGACCCGAAGGGTCTAATCGGGGGTGCCACCAAGATCGCCGAGCGCGCCGGCGACGAGGCGTACTTCGCCGGTATCTCTGTCCGCGCCGGCCTCCTCGGCCCCGAGCCGCCGCGACGCCTCGCGCAGCTGGTTCGTGGATTCCAGCGCTATGGCCTGCTCGGTGGGGCGGTCGTGGCCGGCGCCGCCCGTTACGGCGACCGGGTCGTGACGATCGACGAGCGCGGCGAGCTGACCTACAAGGAGCTGGACGAACGCTCGAACGCGCTGGCGAACTCCTGGCGCAACAAGGGGCTGAGATCCGGTGAGGGCGTGGCGATCCTGGCGCGCAACCATCGCGGCTTCCTCGAGGCGGTGTTCGCCGCCGCGAAGTCCGGCGCGCGGATCGTGCTGCTCAACACCTCGTTCGCCGGTCCCCAGATCAGGGAGGTCGCTACGCGAGAGGGCACCGACCTGCTCGTCTACGACGAGGAGTACGCGGAGGCGCTCGCGGGGATCGAAGATCCTCCGCGCGGACGCTACCGGGCCTGGGCGGACGAGCCCGGCGACGACACGCTCGATGCGCTGATCGACGCCGGTGACAGCACCGAGCCTCCGAAGCCCGACCAGTGGCCGCGGATCACGATCCTCACCAGCGGCACCACTGGAACGCCGAAGGGCGCACCGCGCGCCGAGCCGCGCTCACTGTCGCTTTTCGGCGGCCTGTTGAGCAAGGTGCCGTTCCGGGCGACAGAGGTGACCGAGATGTGCGTGCCGATGTTCCACGCGCTCGGGTTCCTGCAGGCGATGGTTGGCGTCGGGCTCGGGTCGACGCTCGTCGTGCGCCGGCGATTCGACCCCGAGGTCACGCTCGACAGCCTCGAGCAGCATCGCGCGACCGCAATGGTGGTCGTCCCGGTGATGCTCTCGCGGATCGTCGACCTCGGCGAGGAGGCGATCAAGCAGCGCGACACCTCGGCGCTGCGGATCATCTTCGTCAGCGGCTCAGCGCTCGGAGCGGATCTCGCTCAGCGCGCGACCGACGCGTTTGGGCCGGTGATCTACAACCTGTACGGGTCGACCGAGATCGCCTACGCGACGATCGCCACGCCCGACGATCTGCGCGCGGAGCCGAGCACCGTGGGCAAGGTGGTGCGCGGGACGATCGTCAAGCTGCTCGACGAGCACGGAAACGAGGTACCCCTAGGCGAGACCGGCCGGATCTTCGTCGGCAACATCTCGCAGTTCGAGGGGTACACCGGCGGCGGCAACAAGGACATGGTGGCGGGGCTGATGTCCTCCGGGGACGTCGGCCATTTCGACTCCGCCGGCCGCCTTTACATCGACGGGCGCGACGACGAGATGATCGTCTCGGGTGGGGAGAACGTGTTCCCGGCGGAGGTCGAGGAGCTGCTCAGCTCGCACGAGTCGATCCAGGAGGCGGCGGCGATCGGCGTGGACGACGAGAAGTTCGGGCAGCGGCTGAAGGCGTTCGTCGTCCCGCAGAAGGGCGCTCAGCTCTCGGAGGACGAGGTCAAGAGCTACGTCAAGGACAACCTCGCGAATTACAAGGTCCCGGGCGAGGTCGTGTTCCTGGACGAGCTGCCCAGAAACCACACGGGCAAGGTCCTCAAGCGCGAGCTCGCGGAGCACGGCCCGGACGCGAAGTCGGAGGACGACGCGAACGCCGCGTCGGAGGGCGATACGGAAGCTTCGAAGCCTTAGCCGGTGTGGCGCTCGAGGAAGCCGAGCATCCTGCGCCAGGCGTCCTCGCACGCCTCCGCGTAGTCCTCGAACCGACGGTCGAAGAATGAGTGAGGCGCGCCCGGATACACGTGGATCTCGTGGTCCAGGCCAGTTTCGGTGAGGCGCGCGTCGAACTGCTCGACCTGGTCCACCGGGATCGCCTGGTCTGCGCCGCCGAACAGGCCGAGGAGAGGCGTGCGGATGTCGCCGGCGCGTTCGAGCGGACCGGCGACGCCGAAGCGCTCACCCGTGAGCACGCCATAGAACCCGATCACGCCGGCGAGCTCGGGCATGTCGGCGCCGGCCAGGAACGACTCAAAGCCGCCAAGGCAGAACCCGACTGTGGCGACGGCGCGCGCGCCCGTCCGCTCCCGGAGCGCCGCGATCGCGGCGCCGGCGTCCTGCTGGACGCCGGCGACCGTCAGCTGCTGGACGTGGGGCATGTACTCGAACTCCTCGTCGCGCGGGCCGAGGCCGGCGGTCCGGCCGAAGTAGTCCATGGCGATCGCGTGGTAACCGGCCTGGGCGAAACGCTCGGCCAGCTCCGAGTAGAACGGGTACAGGCCCCGGACGTCGGGGAAGATCATCACCCCGCCGCCGTGGTCCGAGGAGGCCTCGGCCAGTGCGGCCGAGAAATGCGTGCCGTCGGCTGAGGTGAGCTCGAGCAGCTCCGCCCCCGCGCCCCCGGCGATCGGGGCGAGCAACAGGTCCTCTGGCGGCGCCGGCGGCCGGGCGTCGAAGTCGAAGCACATGCGGAGCGACAGAATACGGGTATGACCGACGCTACGACCTCTGCTACCGACGCAACCACTTTCCGGGCCAAGTTCCCCGTGCTGGACCGGCTCTCCTACCTGAATGCCGGAACCGAGGGTCCGATCCCCCGCGCCGCGGTGGACGCGGTCCGCCGCCGGATCGAGACCGAGGCCGACGGCGGCCGGTGCGGGCGCCCGTACTTCGATGAGCTGATGGGGCTCGCCGACCGGGCCCGCGCCGGCTACGCGACCGCGCTCGGCTGCGAGCCGACCGACGTCGCGCTCACCGGGTCGACCACCGACGGCATCAACACCGTGATCGGCGGCCTCGATCTGCGGCCCGGCGATGAGATCGTGACCAGCGACCAGGAGCATCCGGGAATGCTGGCGCCGTTAGGGCGAGCGCGCCGGCGCCACGGGGTCAAGATCCGCGTCGTCCCGTTCGCCGAGATCGCAAGCGAGGTCACCGGCACGACCCGGCTGATCGCGTGCTCGCACGTCTCGTGGGTGGGCGGCGAGGTGGCCGACGTGGCCGCGCTGGTCGCCACCGGAGTGCCGGTGCTGCTCGACGCCGCGCAGGCGCTCGGGGCCGTGCCGATCGACGTGCGCGCGCTCGGCGTCGACTTCTACGCCGGGTCGGGCCAGAAGTGGTTATGCGGACCCGAGGGGAGCGGCGCCCTGTTCGTGCGCGAGGACCGGCTCGAGGACCTGCTCGTGCCGTGGCCCGGGTACGGCTCGGTGGCGGATCCGGCGAACGCACTCGAGTTCGAAGCAGTCCGAGGGGGTCAAGCGCCTCGACCACGGCTTTCCGGCCGGGCTGCGCAACGCGTGGGCAACCGCCTCGCTCGGCGTGTTCGAAGAGGCGGGCTGGGAGTGGGTGCACGAGCGCGCCGCGTCGATGGCCGAGCGGCTCGCCGAGCGCCTGGCCGAGCGGGGGCTGTCGGTCTGGCCAAGGGGCCGTTCGACGCTTGTCTCGTGGGCGGCCGAAGACGCGAATGCCGAGGTCGCGCGGCTGGCCGGCGAAGGCGTGATCGTCCGCAGCATCCCTGCGTTCGGGCTCGTGCGGGCCTCGGTCGGCGCGTGGACGTCGGACGAGGAGATCGAGCGGCTGGTTGCGCTGGCCGCGGGCTGAGGTCGGTCAGGTTGCGTGCTGGATCTGGGCGCACCCTGGACCAAAATCCAGCACGGTCCCGGCCCGTCGCCTATTCCGGCCAGAAGTCCGGGTCCATCACTGCATCCCCGGTGTGGTGTGGGCCGAACACCACGAACTCGAGGCCGTCGGGCCCTGCCTCGAGCGCGCGCGCCGAGCTCGGGGCGATCCGGATCGCGTCGAGCGGGCGAACGTCCCTGATCTCGTGGTCGATCCTCACGCTTCCGGTGCCGGCGAGGATCACGACCACCTCCTCGGCGTGCTGGTGGCGGTGGCCAAAGGCCTGGCGCACGCCGGGGCGAAGGCGCTGGTGGCTGACGCCGGTCCGAACCGCGCCGAGTGGCCGGTTCGCGAATCGCGCCTCGCCCTGGTCGCCGAACCCGAATCGCTTGGCCATGTCCTCGACGTCCTCGAGGTTGACGAGCGTGTACCCGCTTCCGCCGGCTAGGTAGCCGACGCCGCCCAGCGGTTCGAGCTCGGTCAGTTCGGGTGGTCGGGCGAGCAGAGCGACGACCTCGGCGACCTGAGCCTGGCCTTCCTCGGTCTTCAGCTGCTCGAGCGAGGCATCGAGCGTCTCCTGGCTCAGCCACAGCTCGGTCACCCAGACGACGTCCGGCTCCGAAGGGGAACGGTTGATCACGTACAGCTCACACCCGGCCGTGTCGCGGAGCGAATCGGCGGCGCGCAGCAGCAACTCGGCCACCTCGTCGCCCCGACCCGGCTGCGCGGTGAACTTCACGTAGCGTCCGACTCCCGACACCGGGAGTAATCGTATGGGAGCGCCGGTGTCGTGGGCTCGAGGGCCGGCGCCGGGGACGGGCGTGGGCTCGAGGGCGGACGCCGGGGACGGGCGTGGGCTCGACGGCTGGCGCCGGGACGTCAGCTGAGCGCCGGCTCGGCGCGCAGCTCGTCCTCGGTGGACAGCAGCTCCCGCTCGAGCTCGCCGTCCGGGCCGATGCGATAGGCGCCGGTCCTGACCAGCGGCGGCGAGTACGCGTGGATCGTCACCGCCGGCGCCTCGCCGGCGTGGAGCACGCGGTGGATCGCGACGGCCGGGACCGTGAACACCTGACCCGCGCCGAGCACGCGCGAGCGGGGCTCGTCGCCGAGCCGGAGGCGGTCCTCTCGTACCTGCCCCGAGATCACCGCGATCGCGGCTGACGACTCGTCGTGGTCGTGGAAGCCCGTGTCCTGGTCCTCGCTCCAGCAGATCACCCAGGCGTTGACGTCCTCGTCGTCGACGATCTGCTCGTAGACGCGCGCGTCGGTGGCGTGGCGGACCAGGTGGCGCCACCGGTCGGGCGAGGCCGCCATGTCGGCCACGAACCGTTCGAGCTCTGCCGGCTTGAGGGCCATACGAACCGAATATATCACTAAATCGATAGACTTACTCTTAGAGAGTGTCGTCGCCTACCACCGACGACACTCTTAGAGAGTGTCGTCGGTGGTAGGTGGGGGGGCGGTGCGGGAGTCGTGACAGTGGGTGGGCTCCGCGACCTGTAAAAGTCCCGAAAGCCCGACCCCGTGTCCACGCTCTCGGGAGATAAGCATTTGGGGGATGCTTATGTCCCGAACGTGCCCCGCGCCGCGGGCGATTTCGGGCGTTGTACATGCGTGTGACGGACGACGCGGGCGGAGTGTGGTGCCGCGGGCCGAGGGGTGGTGCGCGCCAGGCGGTTGCTAGAAAAGGCCCGTTATACGTGGTTTTTCCAGCAACCCCTCAGAATGGGGAGCGCTATGAAGGGTGTACCGCGGACGATTCTCTTCAGGCTGGCGACGAGCGAGGGCTTTGAGCGCTCCGTGCGCGCGGCCCCCGGTGGCGAGCATGTCGCCTACCGGCTGGCCTCGCGGTATGTCGCCGGCGCCACCGCCGACGATGCGCTCGCCACCGCGCGACGGCTCGCTGCCGAAAACATCCTCAGCTCGATCGACTTCTTCGGCGAGAACGTCACCGACGCGGCTGAGGCCGACCGGGTCGCGGACGCCTACGTGGCCCTGGCCGGCCGGATCGACGCGGGCACGTACCTCTCGATCGACCTCTCGCACATTGCGATCGACGAGCCGGGCGACGGCGCGCGGCGCCGGCTCGAGCGGATCGCCGGGGCGCTCCCGGCCGGCACCCGGATCCAGGTGGGCGCCGAGCAACTCGCGCGGGCCGACCGGATCCTCGAGGTGGTGCTCGCGGTGGCGCGCGACGGCGGACCCGGTGGCGGCGACGATCCAGGCCAACCTCCGCCGTAGCCATGCGGACGCGGAGCGGTTGGCCGAGGCGGGGGTGCCGATCCGGCTGGTGAAGGGCGCGTACGTCGCAACGCCGGCGTTCGCGCACGCCTGGGGCGACCCCACCGACATCGCATTCATCGAGCTCGCGTACTCCCTCCACGGCGCGGGCGCCACCGTCTCGCTGGGTACGCACGATCCGGTGATCCGCGAGGCGCTGTTGCCGGCGCTCCCCGGAGTCTCGGTCGAGATGCTGCTCGGGGTTCGCTCGTACGACCTCCCGACGCTCGCTGCGCGAGGCGTGCCCGTCCGCGTCTACGTCCCGTATGGAGACGGCTGGTTCCGATACGCGATGCGCCGCGTGGCCGAGTCACGGGGCGCGGGTTAACGTGACACGGTGTAAACGTCTCGCCATCGGGCGGCGTGTACAACTAATGGATGCGCGACTCCGAGCTACTGCTCCGACGAGCCAGGCGACCGTTGGTGATCGGCATCGGCGGCGGAGGGGACGTGGTGGGCGCGCTCGCCACCGCGGAGCTCGTCCGGCTCTACGACGGAGGCGACCCGGTGCTCGGAGGCCTGACCTGGGAGCGCCGGCCGTTCGACCCGGTGCCGGGACCGCGGGCGGCCGCCGAGATCACGGACGCCGAGGAGCTCGCGCCGGGCGTCCTGCTGGCCGGACCCGACACCCGCCTGCGCGATCGGGACGTGTTCTTCGCGGAATCGCGGATGGCCGAGTTCCTCGGCCAGCGCACGCTGTTGATCGACATCAACGACGGCCCGGGCCCCGTCGCCGACGGGCTCGCGCAGGCGATCGCGGCGTTGAAGTGCGACCTGCTCGTCCTCGTCGACGTCGGCGGCGACGTGGTCGCGCGAGGCGACGAGCCCGGACTCCGCAGCCCCCTGTGCGACGCGGTGATGCTCGCCGCCGGCGGGCGGCTCTCCTCGCGCGGGCAGCCGGTGTTGCTCGGGATCTTCGGGATTGGGTGCGATGCCGAGCTGACGCCGAGCCGAGGTGCTCGCGCGGCTGTCAGAGGTCGCCGCCGCCGGGGGCCTGTGCGGGGCCCGCGGCCTGACCGGACCGGTCGCCGAGCGGATGGAGGCCGCGATCGAGCTCGTCAGTACCGAGGCAAGCGCGCAGGCAGTGCGCGCCTTCCGCGGCGCCTCGGGACGAGCGACGATCCGCGGCGGCACGAGGACGCTCGACCTCACGCCCGCTGCGGCGCTCACGTTCTACCTGGACGTCGACATCACGATCAAGGTCGCGGGGCGGCTGGCCCAGGCCGTCGCGGACGCCGGCAGCCTCGACGAGGCCAACGACGCGCTGGGCGCGCTCGGGGTCGGCACCGAGCTCGACTACGAACGCGAGGCGGCCGGGGTGGCGACCAGACCCTAGCCTGCCGGCCGCTTGAACGCAGACCCATAGTCGACGCCCTCGACCTCGATCGCGACGTTCACGGTCTTGCACCGCGCGCACTTGATCCGCAGCTTGCGGTTCATGTACTCGGGCGGCATCGCCGACGCGAGCACGTTGCCGCACTCCACGCACACGTAGTCGTCGGGCCCGTTGCCGTGGAACACCGGGCGGTCAGGGCTCTCCTGGACGGCGGTGCCACCGTCGCGGGGCACCTCGCCCTCGCGCACGTGCCTCATCGCGATCACCGCCATCAGAGGGCCCGCCTACAGCGCCGCCAGCTTCTCGGTGAAGTTGTTGATCAACGCGTCGAGCACGTTCTGGACGACGCCCTCGCCCATCGACGCCGCCTTGCCGGTGATCTGCGCGGCGGTGTGAATCGTCCCGCCGCCGTCCGACAGCGCGAACGTCACGTCCGCGTTCGCGTGGCCCTGGCCGCCGGCCTCGCGCGACTTGACCTGGAGCACGGCGCGGTGCGCTTCGGGGTCCTGCTCGAGCACGCTGACCGTCCCGGCGTAAGTCAACCCCATCGCGCCCATCTTCACCTTGATCTGGGCTTTGACGCTCTCCGGGCTGGTGGCCTCGGTGACGCTGCCGCCCTCGACGCACGAGACCAGTTTCTCGAGGTCGAGGATCGTCTCCCAGTTTTGCTCGATCGGCTTGCCGTTCGTGAACGAGTGGTCCAGTTCAACCACGTTGGTGTCTCCTTGCGTCGAGGGTTCGCGTCAATGTGAAAGAGTTGGCGGCCATGACACCAGAACCAGGCACATACTCGCTAGGTCCCAGTAGCGGCGTCCTATCGATCCGTACGACCAGGCAAGGCGCCGCCTCGAAGGCCGGGCACGACCTCCGGATCGAGGTCGGTTCTTGGGAGGCCGAGGTCAAGCTCGGCGAGTCGCCCGAGCAGTCCGCGATGACGCTCGCCGCCGACTCCCGCTCGGTGCGCGTGATCGAGGGCACCGGCGGGATCAAGTCGCTGACCGAGAGCGACAAGGAGGACATCCACAAGACGATCCACAAGGAAGTGCTCAAGGGCAGCGCGATCGAGTTCCGCTCGACCGAGATCCGGGGCGCGTCAGGCGGCGGAAACTGGAGCGTCACGGGCCAGCTCGATCTCAACGGCAAGCAGGCTCCGGTCACGTTCGACCTCGCGCTCGCCGACGACGGCCGCATCACCGGCAGCGCGATCGTGAAGCAGACCGATTTCGGGATGAAGCCGTACTCCGCGTTGTTCGGGGCGCTGAAGGTCGCCGACGAAGTCACGATCGGGATCGACGCCAAGCTCGCCTAGTTCTCCTTGTACACGGTCTGAGCGTCGAGTCCGCCCTCGACCCCGGCCGGCAGGACACCGGTCCCGTGCGCGTAGAGGGCAATGTCGGCGATCGTCTTCGGCTGCGCGGGATCCGCGCTCGAGACGAACGCGCCGTTGTCCCAATCGATCGTGTCGGGCGTGGTGTCGAGCGCGGCGGCGGCGAGCAGCCGTGCCTTATCGAGGATCTTCCCGGCGGCGCTCTCGATCGCCGCCGGAGTCTGCGCCGACGGGCTCGTGTTGTAGCCGTGGCCCGCGCCGAAACGGTCCTCGTCGGCGGGGACGACCTTGACGTCGAGAGCGGGGACGCCGAGCTCGGCGGCGACCAGCTGCGCGTAGCGCGCCTCCTCGCCATCGGACGCGGTGGTCAGGCTGAGCACCATCTTGCCGGTCGGGTGCACCCGTAGGAACACCGCCCGGTATGCCTCATCGGCCATCACTGAACCTCCTCTCCGGTTTCGACTGCTCCCGCCTCGCGCGCCAGGCGCTGGCGCTCCAGATGGGCGGTCAACGCGTTGTGCTCCTCGAGGTCACAGAAGCTCGGCTGCGGCCCGCCGAGCGGGTGCGGCGGCACCGCCGGGCGCTCGCAGCCTGGGTAGATGCAGAGCTTCGGCTCAGCAGCGCTCATGACCCCAACGACCATCCCGGCGTCGTCTTTCCTCGGCTCGGCCCGTAGCCGCTTGGCATCGCCACCGAGCTGCCCGCTACGGGCGTCGCGCTCGCCCACGGCTCATCCTCGGGCGTCCTGATCGGGGTCGCATAACGACAGGCGGCGGCCAAGCTCGTCGACGCGTCCGGCGCCCGATCGCGTCGGCGACCTCCACGAGCGCCTCGAGACTGTGACCGCTCACGAGTGCGTCGCAGTGCGGCAGGGCCGCGACGAGACCGCCGGCGCGGGCCTCGAAGCCGGGTGCGCTGACCCGGGGGTTGACCCACACGATCCGGTACGCCAGCCGGCGCAGCCGCTCCATCTCGCGTCCGACCAATGCCGGCTCGCCCCGCTCCCAGCCGTCCGACAGGATCACGACGACGGCGCCGCGGGCCATGCCGCGCCGGCCGTGGCGGTCGTTGAACGCCTTCAGCGCGTCGCCGATCCTCGTGCCGCTCGACCAGTCGGGCGCCGCCGCCGCGGCGCGCTGGATCGCGCGCTCGGGGTTGCGCGGAGGACAGCGCTCGAGTCAAGCGGGTCAGGCGCGTCGCGAACACGAACGCTTCGGCGTTCGGTCCGCTTCGCCCGCCGCGCACGTGAGGAACTGGAGATATGCGCGCGCGTACGGCTCCATCGAGCCGGAGATGTCGCACAGCATCACGAGGCGCCGGCGAACGACGCGGCGGCGGCGCCGGGCCAGCCGGATCGGGTCGCCCGCGGTGTGCAGGCTGCCGCGCAGCGTCCGGCGCATGTCGATCCGCTCGCCGTGGCGGTCGCGCTGGGCGCGGCGGGTGCGCCGCAGGGGGGTGGCGACGCGGATGCGAGTCATAAGCCGGTACAGGCGCGCGAGCTCGTCCGGCGACAGCGCGTCAAACCGCTTGGCGCGAAGTACCTCCTCATCGCTGGCCAGTGTGGGCACGGGGGCATCGCGCGTCGGCTCAGAAGGGTATGGCGTAGATGCCCGGGTCGGAGTATCGCCCGACGGTGGACCCTCGTCGGTGCCGTCGGTACCGCGTCCTGGCTCCTCGGGCTGGGCGGCCTCCGTTTGTGCGTCCTCCGGCAACGACGGGTCCTCGCCCATCGGGGCAGAGCCGAACACTTCCTCGAACACCGCGTCGAACGCGCGCACGTGCGAGCGGTCGGAGACAAACGCCGCCCTGGCGGTCCAGTACAGCCGTCGGCGTGAGATTGGCTTGACGACCGCCAGCGCCTGCGCGAACCAGGCGGCTCGTTCGACGGTCACAGGGAGCCCAGCCTCGTGCAAGCGCCGGCTGAACGACCCGGCGATACCCGGAAGGTCGAGCCCGAGCGCCCGGACCCTGAACGGCTCCCGCGTCGAGGTCACCGCCGGGCCACCAGCTTCTCGAGGCCTGCGGCGCGGATCACCTCTTGGTCCTCGGCGTACTTGAGGACCGAGCCGAGCGTGCGATCGATCGCGTTCACATCCAACTCGGAGACGCCCAGCACCGACAGCGCCGCCACCCAGTCGATCGCCTCCGCCACTCCCGGCGGTTTCTGTACGTCGCTGTCGCGCATCCGCGCCACCGCGTCGGCAACCTGTACCGCCAGCGTCTCCGAGGCGCCGCGGACTCGCCGGCGGACGATCTCGACCTCCCGTTGCGGAGTCGGGTAGTCGATCCAGTGGTACAGGCAGCGCCGCTTGACCGCGTCGTGCAGGTCGCGGGTGCGGTTCGACGTCAACACGATCACCGGCGGGTGGGTGGCGCGGATCGTGCCGATCTCGGGGATCGTCACCGCCGCCTCGGCGAGCAACTCGAGCAGGAATGCCTCGAAGTCGTCGTCGGCCCGGTCGATCTCATCGACCAGCAGCACCGCCGGCCGCGGACCCGGATGCTCGAGTGCGCGCAGCAGCGGACGGCGGATCAGGTAATCGCGGCCGAACAGGTCCTGCTCGGAGAGCTCGGTTCCGCGGGCGTCGGCGAGTCGGATGCTGAGCAGCTGGCGCGGGTAGTTCCACTCGTACAGCGCCTCGGCCGCGTCGATCCCGTCGTAGCACTGGAGGCGGATCAGCGGCGTGTCGAGCACCGCTGCCAACGACTTCCCGGCCTCGGTCTTGCCGACGCCGGCCTCGCCCTCGAGCAGCAGCGGCTGGGGCAGGCGCAGGCTCAGGAACATCGACGTCGCGAGACCCTCGTCAACCAGGTAGTCGACCGCCGCCAGGCGCGCGGGCGAGCGCTCTCGACGTCGGGCACGAGGTACCGGATCTCGTCCGCCGCCTCGCCGGTGACGCGCGGGGGACTCATGCGACGTGCTCGCGCTCGAACGCGCTCTTGCACCCCTCGCAACAGAAGTAGTACGTCTCCCCGTGGCGCTCGACGGACGGCGTGTCCGCGCACGTGACGACGGTCATACCGCAGATCGGGTCGATCGCCGTGATCGGGGTGACCTCCGGCGGGGGCGCGGCGGCTCTGGCCCGGAGACCGCTGCGCCGGCGCTCCTCGATCACCCGCGCCAGGATCGACAGCGCGATCTCGGACGGACTGCGGGCACCGATGTCGAGGCCGGCGGGCGTGTCGATCCGGTCGAGAAGCTCATCGGAGACGCCCTCCTCTCGGAGTATGTCGAGCACGGCGGCGCCCCGCTTGCGGCTGGCCACCAGGCCGACGTAGCGCACGCCGGCCTCGAGTCCTGCCCGCAGGATCGCGAGCTCGTCGCGTCCGTGGGCCGCAACCACCAGCGCGAGATCCTCGCCGGACGGCACCGGTAGCTCCCCGGTCGCGGTCCACGGCGCTGACGGCCTCCAGCCCCAATTCCGGTGCCAGCCGATGCAACGCTGCAGCAATTGGCGTGTCGCCGGCGACGATCATCCGCGGCGCCGGCAGGAACGGCTCGAGGAACACCTCTATCGCTCCTCCCGAGAGACACGGGTTCTGCACGGTGACAGAGCCCTCTTCATGGGCGATCTCCTGCCCGGGATCCGTGGCGCTCTCATCCTCGGACGCGATGCCCGGGCCGTCGGGCAGGATCCGCAGCAGCAGCGGCTCGCCACGCTCGATCGCCTTCAGCGAGTACAGGCGAACGCTGTTCTGCGCGCACACGCCGCCGACGAACCCCTCGATGCTGCCGTCCTCGTGTACGAGCGCGACGTTCCCGGGCTTGGCGCTCGTCGGATGCTCGACCCGCACCACCGTGGCCGTGACGAATGCCGCGCCCTGCGCGGACAGCTCCTGCGCGCGGCTTGAGAGCGGCCCGGTGATCATTGCGGCGGCTCGGGGCGCCCCTGCATCGCGGCCCACACTCGTGCCGGGGTGCATGGCATGTCGATGTGTTCGACGCCGTGGCTCGCGTGTAGCGCGTCGATGATCGCGTTCACGATCGCCGGCGGAGAGCCGACGTTCGGCGACTCGCCGACGCCCTTGGCGCCGAGCGGGTGGTGCGGGCAGGGAGTGATCGTCTCGCCGAGCTCGAAGTCCGGGCACTCGAGCGCGGTCGGGATCAGGTAGTCCATGAACGACCCGTTCAGGCAGTTGCCCTCTTCGTCGAACGTGATCACCTCCATCAAGGCGATCCCAATGCCCTCGGCGAGGCCGCCGTGGATCTGGCCCTCGACGATCATCGGGTTGATCCGCACCCCGCAGTCGTCGACCGCGATGAACCGGCGTACGTTGACGGCGGCGGTGTCGGGGTCGATGTCGACGACGCAGATGTAGGCGCCGCACGGGTAGGTGAGGTTCGGCGGGTCGTAGATGACCTGGGCGTCGAGCCCGCCCTCCATGCCCTCGGGCATCGCCTCGCCGCTGTACGCATACGCGGCGATCTCCTCGATCATCGCCCCCTTCTCCGGGTCGCCCTTGACGTACCAGCGGCCCTTCTCCCAGGCCAGGTCCTCCGCGCGCGTCTCGAGCATGGTGGCGGCGATCAGGCGGGCGCGGTCGCGCACCTTGCGCGAGACCACGGCGACCGCAGCACCGCTCACCGGCGTCGACCGAGAGCCGTATGTCCCGAGCCCGTACGGCGTCCGGTCGGTGTCGCCGTGGCGAACCTGTACGTCCTCGGGTGGGATCCCGAGCTCCTCGGCCACGATCTGGGCGAACGTCGTCTCGTGCCCCTGGCCCTGGGTCTGAGCGGAGATGCTGACCATCGCCTTACCCGACGGGTGCACGCGGAGATCGGCACCGTCGTTCATCGCCAGCCCAAGGATGTCCATGTGCTTGCGCGGGCCGGCGCCGACGCCCTCGGTGAAGAACGAGGTGCCGATGCCCATCAGCTCGCCGCGGGAGCGCTTGGAGGCCTGCTCCTTTCGCAGCTCGTCGTAGCCGGCGATCCGCATTGCCTCGCGCATCGTCTTGGCGTACTCGCCCGAGTCGTAGGTCCAGCCGGTGGTCGTCTCGTAGGGGAACTGCTCGGGCGCGATGAAGCTGTTCATCCGCAGCTCGATCGGGTCGACCTTCATCTCCAGCGCCAAGGCGTCGACCATTCGCTCAACCAGGTACACGGCCTCGGTGATCCGGAACGAGCAGCGGTAGGCCACGCCTCCCGGCGCCTTGTTCGTATAGACCGCCTTCACCTGAACATGCGCCGCCTCGAGGTCGTACGAGCCGCAGACGATGTGGAAGAAGCCGGCCGGGAACTTGGTCGGCTGCGCGGTCGAGTCGAACGCGCCGTGGTCGGCGATCACGTCGACGCGCAGGCCGGTGATCTTGCCCTCCTTCGAGCACATCTCGGCATGCATCACGTAGTCGCGCGCGAACCCGGTCGACATCAGGTTCTCCGAGCGGTCCTCGATCCATTTGACGGGGACGCCGGCCACGATCGAGCCGGCGATCGCGCACACGTAGCCCGGATACACCGGCACCTTGTTGCCGAAGCCGCCGCCGATGTCGTTGCAGCGGATCCGAATCATGTGCTCGGCGAGACCGGCAACGTGCGCGTACACCGTGCGGTGCGCGTTCGGCGCCTGGTTGCCGTTGTAGATGTCGAGCTGGCCGGTCTTCGGGTTGAAGTCGGCGATCATCCCGCACGTTTCGAGCGGCGCGGGGTGGCAGCGGGGATAGATGATGTCGCGGGTGACGATCGTGTCGGCCTCGGCGAAGGCGCGGTCGGTCGCCTCTTCGTCGCCGGCCTCCCACAGCGGGCTCGCGAGGTTGTCGACTTGCCCGTCCTTGTCGTCACGGATCAGCGGCGCGTCGGGATCGAGCGCCTTGCGCGCATTGACGACCGCGGGCAGCGGCTCGTACTCGACGTCGATCAGCGCGCAGCGCGTCCCTGGCGGTGTACTCGTCGACGGCGATTACGAACGCGACCTCCTGGCCCTGGAAGCGGACCTTGTCGCCGGCGAGCACCGCCTGCGTGTCGTAGGAGATCGTCGGCATCCACGCGAGTCCGAGCGTCTCGAGGTCCTTGGCGGTGACGACCGCGGCGACGCCGGGATGCGCGAGCGCGGCGGAGGTGTCGATCGAGACGATGCGGGCATGCGCGTAGGGGCTGCGGAGCATCACGCCGTGCACCATTCCCGGGGAGGCGGATGTCGTCGAGGTAGGTCCCCTTGCCGCGGATGAACCGCGCGTCCTCCTTACGGCGCAGCCTGCCGAATCCAATCGGGCGCTCGGTCGTGGTTTCGATCGTGGTCATGGGTGGTGGGGGTGGGTGGGGGGAATCATCAATCACGCCTCCTGTTTCATAGCGGCTTCCTGCTCGGCCGCCCAGCGCACCGCGCTGACGATGTTCTTGTAGCCCGTACAGCGACAGATCGCGCCCGAGATCGCGGTGCGGATCTCTGCCTCGGTCGGGTTCGGATTCGAGTCCAGCAGCGCGCGGGTCGTCATCAGCATGCCCGGCGTGCAGAAGCCGCAATGCAGGCCGTGCTTCTCGTGGAAGCCCATTTGAATCGGGTCGAGCCGTCCGTTCTGCTCGAGCGATTCGACCGTGCGGATCTCGTGGCCGACGCACATCGCCGCCAGCGTCGTGCACGACTTGACCGGCTTGCCGTCCATGAGAATTACGCACGCGCCGCAGTTGGAGGTGTCGCAGCCCCAGTGCGTGCCCGTCAACCCCGGCGTGTCTCGGATGAAGTGCACGAGCAGCGTCCGCGGCTCGACATCGCGCGAGACCTCCTGCCCGTTGATCGTGATCTTCACTTCCATGTCACTAGGCCTCCTGTTGCAGGGCGCGGGCGCTCGCCCGCCGCAGCGCGCGGACGGAGAGGACGCTCGCGAGATGGCGCTTGTAGTCGACCGGTCCGCGGCCGTCGGGCACCGGCGCGCAATCCTCCTTGGCGATCTCGCCCGCCTGCGCGAACAGCTCCTCCGAGGGCGGCTTGCCCTTCAGGGCCTCCTCTGCGCGGGTGGCGATGATTGTCGTGGGCCCGAGCGCGCCGAGCGCCAGCCCGGCATCCGCGATCACGCCGCCCTCGATCCACACCGCCGCCGACACGGCCGCGATAGCGAAGTCGCCGGCGCGCCGCTCGACCTTCTCGTGGGCGCTGCCGGCACCGCTGCGCAGCGGGATCCGCACCTCGGTCAGGATCTCGTCGGCGCCGACCGCGGTCGTGAACGGCCCGATGTAGAACCCGTCCATGCCGATGATGCGCTCGCCCTCCCGACCCCGGAGGACGATGTTCGCCTTCAGCGCGGCGCAGACCGCGGACAGGTCCTCGGCGGCGTCCGCCTGGCACAGCGATCCCCCGATCGTGCCGCGATTGCGGACGACCGGATCGGCGATCACCTCCTCGGCGTCGTGGAACACCGGCACGCGCTGCGCGAGCAACTCGGACTCGAGCAGCTCGGCATGGCGTGTCAGCGCCCCGATCCGGATCTCGCTGATGCGCTCCTCGATATACGACAGTTCCTCGAGGTCGTTGATGTCGATCAGGTACTCGGGGTTCGCGAGGCGCAGCTTCATCATTGGCAACAGGCTGTGGCCGCCGGCGATCAGCCGCGCGTCGGGACCGAGCTTGGCAAGCGTCGCGATCGCGCCGTCGACGCTGGTCGCGCGCTCGTACTCAAACGGGGCGGGGGTCTGCACCGGCTCTCCTTTGGTCATCAATTAGGTCGGCGGCGCCTGGCGGCGGCGCCTTTGTCAATTTAGGCGGCGGCGCCTGACGGCGGCGCCTCATTCGTTCTTCAGGCGACGCAGGAAGGCGAGGCCAGACTTCACCACGCCGCCCTCGCTTCCGCCGGGCTCGGGCTGCGCACCGACCGCCACCGGCATGCGCTTGCGAACGCCCGGCGACTCGCTCGGCTCGTACTGCACCGGTGAGTCGGTGCCGATGATCGGCGATCGCGGCATCGCGTGGGGCCGCGTCTGCCGCACCTCTGGGTACAGCCCGCGGGCGGCTGTGCTGCCGTAGGCCGGGTTGCGAAGCGCCGGGCCGTTCGGGCTGGCGGCAGCGATCGGAGCCTCGCGCCCCAACCGAGCCAGCGTCAGCGTCCCTTTCGTGTACACCTCGCTGATCCGCGGGACCTTGGTCGTCTTGCTTTCGGGGAAATTGCGGAATCCCTCGGCCGCCGCCCCGGGATACAGCCCCTCGACCAGCCCCACCGCGTCAGAGAGGCCTGCCTTCTTGACGAGCAGGCCCTCGAGCAGGTCGACCCCGGCGTCGAGGTTCGTGTTGATCGAGGTGACCACGTCGTCGACCGGCGCGCTCTTCTCGATGATCCCGACCACTCCGGTGATCGCATCGTCCAACGCGTTCGTGATCCGCTGGAGCGCGACGATCGTCGAGACCAGGTAGTAGACGAGCGCCAACACGATCAGGACGACCGCGATGATCATGACTACACCAGCTGCTGGCATCTTGCCTCTCCTAGTTCGCGTCGTCGAGGATCACGTCGAGCGAGCCGCCGTAGTCCGCGGCGACCTCGATCGTCTTCTGTACCTGGTCCTGCGTGGTGAGCAACAGCGCGGTCGCGTCGAGGTCCTTCGAGCCCGCCGTCGCGGCGGTCGCGATCTGGTGGACGCTCGGGACGATGCTGTTCGCGGCGTTCAACACCCCGCGCAGCAGGTAGACGACGACCGGCACGATGACCAGCAGCAGCACCGCGTCGCCGATCCACTCGAGGGTCATCGTGACCTCCTCTCCGCGACGATCTTCGCCTTTCGCGCGATCCCCGGGAATAGAGGATTGACGGCGGCGCCTGACGGCGGCGCCTTATCGCCGATGATCACGTCGAACTGGCCGTTGATGGCCTTGACCGCCGGCTCGAGCGGCTTCAGGTGCTCTGACTCGACCATCTGTAGCGCGCCCGCCAGCGTGGCGAGATCCGCTGACGTCGCTTCCAGGTCCTGACGGACCTTGATCAGCGCGGCGGCGACCACCGCGATGATGATCACCGCGAGCACGATGCTGAGGATGATGAGCGTGGTCATCGATCACCGTTCCCGTTGCCGAATCCATCGGTGAGCGCGTTCATGTAGCCGTCCTGGATCACGGCCTCCTCCACGATCAGTCCCAGGACCGGCGCCGTCGCCCCGAGCTGGGGAATGTTCTGAGTGTTGCCGGCGACCTTGCCGGCGGCGTCGAGCAGGGCGGCGACGGATTTCCTGATGTCGCCCACGGTCCTGACGAGCACGACCAGTAGCCCCGCGACCGCGAGCGCGACGACGAGGCCGATCACGAGGGCAACCGCCCAGGCGTCGTGGTTGGTGAAGGTGGCGAACGCGATCATTTCCCCACCGCCACCTTGCGGAGCGCTCGCGCCGAGTGCAGGATCCTGACGCCGGAGTCGTTGATTCGCGCGACCCCGACGAGCCCGTCGGTCTGCGCGCGCACCTTCTCGACACCGTCGACCGCGGTCCGTGCCTGGGCGGCGATCTTCCTCGCCAACATCACGATCGTGATCACGATCGCCGCCGCGACCGCCGCCACGACGATCCCAAGCACGATCCCGATGTACCAACCGGTGGAAGCACCGATCAACAACGGCAAGTCACACCTCCTGTGCTTTTCGAATTGGCGCCTGTCCCGGTAGCGCCCGAGTTGCAGCGCGCATCAGCGCGCGCTCGGTCAACACGCCCGCGACGTGCCGCTTGTATTCCGCCGACCCCCGCTGGTCGCTGACCGGACGGCACCCGGCGGCCGCGGCTGCGGCGGCCCGCTTGAACGAATCCTCTGACGGCGGCTGGCCCGCGAGCGTCTCCTCCGCCTCGCGGGACGTGACCTCGGAGCCGACCGCGGCCAGCGCGATCCCTGCGCAGCCAATGCTTCCGTCCTCCGACAGCGTTATCGACGCGCCGGCCGCGACCACCGCCCAGTCGCCGACACGGCGGTCAACCTTCTCGTACGCGCTGCCGGAAGCCACGCGCAACGGGACCCGAATCTCGACGAGCATCTCAGCGGGTCCGACCGCGGTCTCGTAGGGGCCACGGTGAAACTCGTGCATCCCGAGCACCCGCTCCCCGCCTGTCCCCCGGATCACCATCTCGGCGCCAATGGCCGCACACACCGCGCTCAGATCCTCCGAGGGGTCCGCCTGACACAGCGCCCCGCCGATCGTGCCGCGGTTCCGGACCACCGGGTCGGCGATCACGCGCTCGGCGTCGGTGAAGATCGCGAGCCGCGTCGCCAGCAGCTCCGACTCGAGCAGGGCTCGATGACGCGTCATGGCGCCAATCCGCACCTCGCCGTCGTGCGGACTGATGTATCCGAGCTCGTCCGCGAGTGGGTCGATATCGATCAGATACGCGGGCGAGGCGAGGCGGAGCTTCATCATCGGGAGCAGCGAGTGCCCGCCGGCGAGCAGCCGGGCGTCGGGTCCCAGCTGGGTCAATAACTCGAGCGCCTCTTCGACGCTGGTCGCTCGCTCGTACTCAAACGGGGCCGGGACTTGCAATGCGCTCCTTCGCGTACCAACAACGGAGAGGGGTGCATACCGTTCGAGCCTCTCTCTCCTTACCGAAACTTTGACGTTGTTATCGTGAGCCGTCAACTTGAGTTAAGTGATCGCTTAGGACCCAATCGTTGACCCTCGCCCAGCTGCAGTCGTTCGTGCTCGTCGCCCGGCTGGGCTCGGTCAAGGCGGCCGCCGCCGAGCTCGAGGTGACCGAGCCCGCCGTTTCGGTCGCGGTGGCGGCGCTCCGCAAGGAACTCGGCGACGAGCTGTTCGTCCGCGAGGGCAGGGGAATCGCGCTGACCGCCGGCGGCCGGCGACTGGCGGCGCTGGCCGGCGAGATCCTCGGCCTGGCCGAGCAGGCACGCCGATCGGTCCACGACTCGGCGGGTCAGTCGCGCCGCTTGCAGGTCGTCGCCACGAACGTCGTCGCCGAGCACATCGGACCGCTTATCGACGCGTTCACCGCCCGCGACGAAGGGCTCGAGATCTCGATCGAATCGGTTACGGGCGCGTCGTTCGCCGACCGCTTGGAGCATCGCCGGGCGGACATCGCGCTCGGCCCCCATCCGGGCCTCGAGCGCGCGAACACGATCGCGACGGTGCCGTTCCTGCGCTGCCGGCTGATCATCGTGGCGGCGCCGGTCACCCGCTGTCCGGGCGGTCCGATGTCGCGCCCGCTGAGCTCGCGGGCGAGCGCTGGCTCGTGGGTCCGCCCGACATCGATCCGACGACGGCGACCGGCCTGTTCTTCGAACGCAACAACCTGGCCCCATCGGACGTCTCGGCCTACTCGAGCCACGCTGCGGCGATCGCGGCGGCGGCCGGCGGCGAGGGAGTCCTGCTTACGCTCGCGCACTCGGTACTCGACGAGGTCCGCCGGCGGGCGCTTACCCGGATCGACGTGCGCGGTACCCCGATCGTCGAGATGTGGCACGCCAGCACGCTGGGCCTCGAGCGCGCCGTGCCGGCGGCGCTCGCCCTGCAGCGCTTCGCCACGACCTCGGACGCGACCCAGGCGATCTCGACGGGCCGCGCCGGTACGGTCTCAGCACGAGTGCGGCCGAAGGTGCACGTGACCCTCTGGCGCTCGGTCGCGGACGAGATCGACGCCGCCTCGACGCGCTGATCAGCCGACCGTGTCGGCTACCACTGCTTCGTAATCCTCCCACGTGTCGACGTCGCGCGGGATCGCGCCGCCGACGGGCACGTTGACCACCTGGTCGCCGGCGCGATCGAGCAGCTTCCACACGCCCTTGTCGCCGTGGAGCGCGGCGAGCTGATCGAACGTGCTGCGCGCAAACGCGAGCGGATGGCCTCGACCGTCGTCGTACGTGCACGCGGCCAGCGCGCTGTCGCCACGGCCGGCCAGCAGCCTGCCGACGGTTGCGGCGCTGACCCCGGGCTGGTCGCCAAGCATCAGGACCAGGATCTGGCAGCGTGGATCGACCGCGGTGAGGGCGGCGGCGATCGACGATGAGCAACCCTCGCCGAAGTGATCGTTCTCGACGACCTGGACGCCGGCGAGGTCGACCGTGGCTGCGATCTGGGCCGCGCCGCCGCCGATCACGCAGATCAGCTGGTCGAACCGGCATGCTCGCGCGGTGTCGAGCACGTGGTCGAGCAGCGTTGCCGATCCGAACGGCAGTAACTGCTTGGGCTGCCCAAGGCGGTTTGAACCGCCGGCGGCGAGCACGAGGCCCGTGGTGAACTCGCGGCTCATGCTCCTCCCTGCATGGCGTGCCACACCCGCGAGGGCGTGCACGGCATGTCCACGTGCCGCACGCCGTAGGGTCGCAGCGCGTCGCAGACCGCGTTGACGATCGTCGGCGGGGAGCCGACCGTCGCCGACTCGCCGATCCCCTTGGCTCCGATCGGATGATGCGGCGACGGCGTGACCGTGAAGTCGGTCTCCCAGTCGGGCACCTCGAGCGCGGTCGGAATCAGGTAATCCATCAGCGATCCGCCCAGGCAGTTGCCGTCCTCGTCGAACGCGATCTGCTCCATCAGGGCGATCCCCACGCCGTCGGTGAGTCCCCCGTGGACCTGGCCCTCGATGATCATCGGGTTGATCCGCGTCCCGCAGTCGTCGACGGCGACGAATCGGCTGATCCTCACCTTGGCGGTGCCCGGATCGATCTCGACCACGCAGATGTACGCGCCGTAGGGGAACGTGAGGTTGGGTGGGTCGTACACGGTCTCGGCGTCGAGTCCGGCCTCGACTCCCGCCGGGAGCTCGACCGATCCACGGGCCGCCATCGCGATCTCCTGGATCGTCGCGCCCTTCTCGGGGTCGCCCTTGACCATCCAGCGCCCCTTTTCCCACTCGAGATCATCGGGCGAAGCCTCGAGCATCGCCGCCGCGACGATCCGCGCGCGGTCGCGGACCTTCCGCGCGACCAGCGCGGTGGCGGCGCCGCTCACGGGCGTCGAGCGCGACCCATACGTTCCGAGCCCGTACGGCGTGACGTCGGTGTCGCCGTGGACGACGTCGATGTCATCGGGCGGGATGCCGAGCTCCTCGGCCACGATCTGCGCGAACGTGGTCTCGTGCCCTTGCCCCTGCGTCTGCACGCTGATGCTGAGCTGTGCCTTGCCCGTCGGGTGCACGCGCAAGGCCGCTCCGTCGTTCATGCCCAGACCGAGGATGTTCATGTGCTTGCGAGGGCCGGCGCCCACGGCCTCGGTGAAAAAGCCCACGCCGATGCCCATCAGCTCGCCGCGGGACCGCGCGGCTGCCTGCTCGCGGCGGAGCCTGTCGTAGTCGGCGATCTCGAGCGCCTTGCGCAGCGTCCGCTCGTAGTCTCCGGAGTCGTAGACCCAACCGGTCTTGCACTCGTAGGGGAACTGGTCGGCGCGGATCAGGTTCGCCAGCCGCAGTTCGGCGGGGTCGATCTCGAGCTCGTAGGCGAGGCAGTCGACCAGTCGCTCGACCAGGTACACGGCCTCGGCGATCCGGAACGAGCAGGCATATGCGACGCCTCCCGGTGCCTTGGTCGTGTACACGCCTGTGACCCGACAGTGGGCCGCCTCGATGTCGTAGGAACCGGTGAACACGTGGAAGAACCCGGCCGGGTAGTTGGTCGGCTGGGCGGTCGCGTTGAACGCGCCATGATCGGCGATTACGTCGACCCGGACGGCGAGGATCTTGCCCTCGCCGGTGGCCGCGATCGCGCCGCGCATCGCGTAGTCGCGAGCGAACGCCGTCGACATCAGGTTCTCCGAGCGGTCCTCCATCCACTTGACCGGCCTCCCCGCGTCGATCGCGGCGATGATCGCGCACAGATAGCCCGGGTACACCGGGACCTTGTTGCCGAACCCGCCGCCGACGTCCGGAGAGACGACGCGGATCTTGTGCTCGGGCAGTCCGGTGAGCAGCGCGTACACGGTGCGGTGGGCGTGCGGCGCCTGCGTCGTGCACCAGACCGTGAGCTTGCCCGCCACCGGGTCGAACTGCGCCACCGCGCCGCAGGTCTCCATCGGCGCCGGGTGCGAGCGCGGGAACACGAGGTCCTGCTCGACGACGACGTCGGCTTGCCCGAACACCCGGTCGGTCGCCGCCTGGTCGCCCGACTCCCAATCGAAGATCCGATTGTCCGTCTCCCCGGGCTTGTCGTCGCGGATCAGCGGCGCGTCGGACTCGAGCGCGCGGCGCGGGTCGACGACCGGCGGCAGCAACTCGTAGTCGACGTCGATCAACTCGAGCGCGTCGCGAGCCGAATAGCGGTCGTCCGCCACCACGAACGCGACCTCCTGACCCTGGAAGCGGACCTTGTCGGTGGCGAGCACCGCTTGGGAGTCGGCCGAGATCGTCTGCATCCAGGCGAGTCCGCGGGCCTCGAGATCTCGGCCGGTGATCACGGCGTGCACCTGCGGGTGCGCGAGCGCGGCCGACGCGTCGATCGAGATGATCCGGGCGTGCGCGACCGGGCTCCGCAGGACCGCGCCGTGGAGCATGCCCGGGAGCTGCACGTCGTCGACGAATTGACCCTGGCCGCGGATGAAGCGCGGGTCCTCCTTGCGCCGCATGCGACCGAATCCGATTGGGTGCCCATCGGTGGCGCTCACGAGCCGTCCCGATGTTCGGCCGCCCAGCGGATCGAGCGGACGATCGTGGCGTAGCCCGTGCAGCGACAGATCTGGCCCGAGATGGCTTCCCGTATCTCGGCCTCGCTCGGATCGGCGTTGCGCTCCAGCAGCGCCCGCGCGGTGAGCATCATGCCCGGCGTGCAGAACCCGCACTGGAGCCCGTGCATCTCGGTGAATCCCTGCTGCACCGGGTCGAGCACGCCGTCAAGCTCGAGCCCCTCGACGGTGAGGATCTCATGGCCCTCGGTGGTGGCGGCCAGCATCGTGCACGACTTCACCGGCTCGCCGTCCATCAGCACCACGCAGGTGCCGCAGTTGGAGGTGTCGCAGCCCCAGTGGGTGCCGGTGAGGCCAAGCTCGTCGCGCAGGAAATGCACCAGGAGCATGCGCGGCTCCACGTCGCGCGCGTACTCGCGGTCGTTGACCGAGGTGGTGACGAGCATGGCGGCCAATGATGACGACCCGTGCTCGCAGGTCGGTTCGCCGGTGCGTTCGGCGGGTGCGGTCAGGCGGCGCGGCGAGCGGGCGTTCTGGCCGCCGGGAGCGCGCGCCGGGTGAGCTCGAGCTCGTCGGCCGGCTTCGGCTTCGAGATCACGTACCCCTGGACGAGGTCGCACCGCACTCCCGTGAGCAGCCCGAGGGAATGGTTGTCCTCGACGCCCTCGGCTACGACCCGCAACCCAAGCGCGTGCGCGAGCTCGACGGTCGCCCGTACGAGCGCGAGGTCGCGGCCGTCGCCTGCCTCGGCGAGCCGCGTGATGAAGCTGCGGTCGAGCTTGAGCTCTCCGACGGCGAGGCTGCCCAGATACGCCAGCGACGTGAACCCGGCGCCGAAGTCGTCCACCGAGACGACGAGCCCCAGATCGTGCAGCTTCTGGATCGCCAGCTGGGATCGCTCGAAGTCGGCGATCGCGGTCGTCTCGGTCATTTCCAGGACGAGGGCGTCCGAGGTCAGCTCGTGTTCTGAGAGCAGCTGTTCGACCAGGCCGGGGAAGCCCGGGTCGAGCAGGTCTGAGGCCGAGATGTTGACCGACACCGCTAGCTGCTTGCCGGCGGCGTGCCACGAAGCGCACTGGGCCAGCGCTTCGTCGAGCACGAACGAGGTGAGCGCGCCCATCAGGCCGGCGTCCTCGGCCAGCGCAATGAACTCGAGTGGGGGCACGAATCCGAGGCGCGGATGGATCCAGCGGACGAGCGCCTCGACCGAGCCGATCTCGCCGGTCGAGAGGTCGACCTGGGGCTGGTAATGGAGCGCGAGACGGCGCTCTTCGATCGCGACCCGGAGCTCCTCAACCAGCTGCACTCGATTGGCGGCGCCGTCGAGATCCTCCTGGTAGATCGCGAAGCGCTTGCCGGCGACCTTGGCGCGGTACATCGCGAGGTCGGCGCAGCGCACGAGATCGGCCGAGTTGGTGGCGTCGTCAGGAAGGACCGCGATCCCGATCGCGGCGCCGATCTGCGCGCGGACCGCGTCGAGCGCGAACGGCTGCTCGAGCTCGGCCGCGAGCCGTCCCGCCACGGTCGCCGCGTAGTCGGCGTCGGCGTCCATCAGGGCGACGGCGAACTCGTCGCCGCCGAAGCGAACGACCAGGTCGGTGCTCCGCAGCGAATCCTTGAAGCGGGCGCCGAGCTGTCTGAGCAGCTCGTCGCCGGTGGGGTGGCCGAACGAGTCGTTGACCTCCTTGAAGCGGTTGAGGTCGACGAACATGAACGCGACGCTGCGAGCCTCGGCGTCCGGGTCGGAGTGCTCGGCGGCAACGGAGTCGAGCAGTTCGAACAGCAGGCGGCGGTTCCCGAGGCCGGTCAGCTGGTCGGTGACCGACTCGCGCCGGCGTTGTTCGGTCAGGTTCCGCAGGCCGACGAGCGAGAGGGCGGAGCGAACGCCGGCGATGACGAGCGCGGCCACGGCCAGTCCGAGCGACACGCCGCTCACGTGGTGGAGGGAGCCGACGAACAGGATCAGGAGCGCCGACGCGGCGGCGAGCGCGGGGAGCGCGAATCCGGGAGGCTCTTCGTTGACGAGAGGCCGGGTTGTGGGCGATCTGACCCAGACCGCGATCGACACGAGCAGGATCGCCACCGGCCAGGCGACGTCGTTGAGCACGGTGGGGATGTGTGACGTCGAGCCGAGCACGTTGAAGATGTCGCCGACCGTGTTGAGGGCATAGCCGGCGGCGAGCAGCAGCCACGGGAGCTTGCGCTTGCCGGATACGATCGCCGCGCCGGCGACCACGAGTCCGAGCAACAGCACGTCGCCGACCGGGTAGGCCAGGTTGACCGCGACGCCGGCGGCGCTGCCGCCGGCATGGTGGAGCACGTCCTTGAACGCGAACGTGGCGCACACGGCGGCGGCGCCGAAGCCGGCCACCGCGCCGTCGAGCCAGGTCGCGAGGCTGAACCTGCGGACGTTGGCTCGCAGCATCAGCATCAGCGCGACGTAAGTGACCGGATAGAAGATCACGTAGAAACCGTCGGCGACCGAGGGCGAGACCGGTGTCGAGCCTCCGAACTGGATCGTGTTGGCGATGTCGCCGGCGGCCCAGCACAACAGGCCGATCCCGAGCAGGGCCGGGACGGCACGGCCACGCTTTAGGTCGGCCGCCTTCAGGATGCACAGCGCGCCCGTCACGACCTCGAACGCATTGACGCCCCAGCCGTCGAGCCACGACCAGTCGACGCCGAGGGCGTCGACCACCACGTAGCCGAGCACCAGTACCGCTAGGACGGCGTATGCGGCCCAGACGTGGCTGTGCGTGCGGTCGATCGCGCGGCGACGGGGACGGCGGGCAGCGCGAAGCATGGCGCTCGTGTGGTCGCCGGTCGCGACGTGTCGTTCTTCCGGTGTTGGTGTCATGAGGGTCTCTGAACTGCGGCCCTAGGTCCGGTGTTCGGCCGATCGGTTGGAAACTTGTGCGAATCCGCGCTCTTGGGGTCAAATGGCCAAGCGGGATCACCTGCAAGACCTGCCAATCGAGGCGCCGACGGGCGACCGTGGCAGACGGCGCATGTGGGGCACGCGCGAGATGCCAAGGTCCAGCGCGGGCGGTTCAAATGGCAGGTCTTGCAGGTCGGCCGGGGTGCCGGCTCGCGGAAACGGCGGGGTCAGGCCCGGTGGACGGCCGCGAGCAGCCCCGCGTAGGAGCGGACGAGCGCCGCCCGCTCCTCCTCGATCAGAGGGCTGCCCAGGTCGCACCCCTCGCGCACCCACTGGTCGGAGTAGCGCATGGCCAGCGCCCGCTGCTCGGCGGCGACGGCGACCCGGGTCTCCTCCACGCCGTAGACGTACGAGTACAGCGCCGACAGCGCCGCGATCAGCGGACCCTCGCCATCCTCCCCCACGGGAGAGGCGTCGTGCTGGTGCTCGCGGTGGACCCGCCACCACTCGACCTCGAGCTCGGACGCCCGGTGCGGATCGAACACGTCGTCGTGGCGCTCGGCGACGAGCCGGTAGAAGCGCTCCATCGCGCGCCGCGCTCCCTCGGGGTCGTTGTCCGGGTACGGCGCCCAGAGCTGGTTCGCCCGGAGCACGAGCCAGGCGCCGTAGATGGTCGACACCCAGGGGAGCCCGAACGTGTGGCGGGTCAGCGTGACCGCGCCCCTCAGGAACGAGAGCCATTCGCGCCGGTAGTACGCGACCCACACGCCCGCCTCGAGCTCGCCGACCCGGCGGGGGTCGAACGAACGGTGCGGCTTGACGGGGCTGGCGGTGGCAGATCCGGTCCGGCGTGCCCGGCGTCTGAGGACGGCGGTTGGCATGTGTGCCGCCGACCGTAACCGATCCGCACGCGCCGGTCAGCGCGCTCGAGTGGATCTCGCACCTGGGCAAGGTGTCCGGAGAACGCTGGGGAGGCGCATCCGGAAGTGCGCCTCCCCGTAGCCGGTCCTTAACGCCATCGCTCCCCATTCCTCGGCATTCCTCGTCGAGCTCGGGCTACGGCCGGGCCAGAGGTGGCTTAGGCTGGCGTAGGCCGCCCGGCAGCCGCACCCAGCTCGGCGTCGCACCCAGCTGGGTCAAGAGTCGTGGGCGGAAGCGGACCCCAACGGAAGGGAGCGAGTATGCGTGCTGGCGCGAAGAGCAGGTTTGTGATCGCGATCGGACTGGTCGCGGTTGTGGTGCTGGCGGCGTGGACGAGCGCGTCGGGTGCATCGTCGAAACCGCACCAGGCGGCTCAGTGCTCCTCGAGCGACACCGGTCCACGGAACCCGGCGAACCCGCTCGACACCGTAGGTTTCAGCGGTACCGATCCGCTGGCAGGCGCACATCTGTTCGTCGAGAGCCCGTGGCAGTACGGAGGGGACGCCGCCGACGCGATCGCGAACTTGGTCGGCCTCGGGTACCTCAGCCGTGAGCAGAGCGGCACGCCGATCCCGTGGGCACAATTCGAGCAGCGGGTCAACTCAATGCACCTGTCGCGAGCGACTTCGTTCAAGGTCCAAGAACTCGAGAAGATCGGGAACTACCCGCAGGCCCACCAGTTCAGCGTTTACACCGCCGGCGGCTCAGGCCCCGCGATCTTCACCCAGGTGCAGAACTATCTGTGCCGGATGCAGCGGACCGATCCCGCCGCGGCCGCGGTGATCACCACCTACTTCGTCAAGCATTCCGGATGCAACTCGGGGAACCAGCCGAACTTCGAGGCCGAGGTCAACGCACTCAAGGCCGCGGTCGGCAACTTCCCGGCGCTGATCTTCGTCGAGGAGGACGGGATCGACACGATCTGCTGGCGCAGCCCGTCGGCGGTGAGCGGCAGGGCCGCGCTCCTGAAGTACGAGATCGACACGCTCTCGCAGATTCCCCACGCGCTGCTGTACGTCGAGGGAGGCACCTCGGACGCCAACTCGCCGGCCGAGGTGGCTCGGGTTCTGAACGCCGCCGACGCCTCGAAGATCCAGGGCTTCTTTACGAACGACACCCACTTCAACTGGGCCTACAAGGAGATCCAGTACGGGAACAAGGTCTCGGCGCTGACCCACGGCCTGCATTTCGTGATCGACACGCGTGGCGACGGTAACGGTCCGCTGAAGAACCCGCACCCGGTCACGCAGGGAATCGAACAGCTGTGCAACCCACCCGGCCGAGCCCTCGGCCCCAAGCCGGGCGCGAGCAACGGGCAGTCGTACGGGATGTTCTCGCCGAACCTCGACGGCTTCGTCTGGGTCACGAGCCCGGGCGAGAGCACCTCACCGACGTGTAAGGGGCGCTCGACGCACTACGCCGCCTCGGGAATCTTCGACGAGAACATCGCGATCGGCTTCGCGTCCCGCGCGGACGACCGGATCGGCCCGTCGCCCAGGTTCCCAAGCCGCCCGTGGTGAACACCGGCAGACCGGCTCGGGTCACGGGACGGTGATCCGAGCCGGTCGCTCGGACGCTGCGTCAGCCCTGCTGGACGATCATGAGCGTGTTGCCGTCGGGATCGCGGAACCAGAACATCGGCGGAACGGGGTCGCCCATGCGGGCGACCTCGGCGTCGACGTCGACGCCCTCCGATTGGAGCTGCGCGTGGGTCGCGTCGATGTCGTCGGTGGTCAGGATGATTCCGGTCTCGACGCCGGTCTGATCGATGCCCGGCCGGGGCGGCGCGAGCGCGATCCCGGTCGTGCCGCTCGGCGGGTAGACCTCGACCCACCGGTACTGGTCGCCGAACGGGATGTCGGTGCGCTTCTCGAAGCCGAGCGCTTCGTAGAACGCAATCGAGCGGTCCTGGTCGGTGGCCAGGACGGCCACCAGGCTGATCGTGCCGATCCGGCTCTTGGTCGTGCTCACTGCGGGCCTCCTTGAAAGTGGAATTCACCCGCTACGACCGTCGCCGCAGCGAGAAGTCATCGGTAGGGATTGACGCCTCCCGAGGCGGTCTGGTAGGTTTTTACCTAACGCTTCCCGAGCGATGCGAGAAGGTGCGATTTCGCGGCGGCGCTGCATCCTGGGCGTCGCCGCGCGCGCCTCTCAGCGTGCCAGACGGGGCGAACCACACCGGGACGCGTCGGGGGCTCAGCGAACGCGTCGACACCGGCACCGCGCTTCGGCACAAACCGGTACGCGCGGTGAAAGTGGTCCTCCACCGCGCGATCACCATCCGCGCAGTGGAGGACCTGATTGCCCCCGGTCACCCGAGGACCGGTTGCCCCCGGTCTCCGGCTAGAGCGTGTCTGCCCACGCCTTTGCACGCCGGGAACCTACGGTCCGCGACGGTCACGGGTAATGGGGTGGAGCCCCCATCTTCAGGCGCCGCGGGGTGGTGTGCGCACCGCAAGTTGACCTGTGAGCATGCTTGTCTGGGCGTGGCGCGGCCGTGATTCTGTACCGCGGTGGCCCGCCGTACCAAGACCGCATCCTCGTCGCGCGCGCCGAGCTCGGCCCGATGGCGCTTTCGGTCCCGAGGCGCCGGCGCAATCGTGCTCGACGACGCGCCCGGCATGGCCGCCGCACCAACGGCTCCCCCCGTGCAGGCTGCGCCTGGCGCTGTGGATTCGCCGGCGCATGAACCCCGGGACAGACCGGCGTACGACGTCAGCCGTGCTCCGGCGGCCCGCGCCAAGGGCAGCGGCGGAACCGCGCTGTTCCTCGGCGACGCGGCAGGCGCGTTCCTCCTCGCCAACGAGGCACGGTACCGGACGCTCGAGGCGATCGGGATTCGGCGCCAGGACGCGAACCTCGCGACGTCGATCGGGCTGCTGATGCTGGCCAACTCGGTGTACGAGCACGCGCACCGGCCGAAGCCCCCCAAGCCTCCGACGGCGGTCGCCGACCTCTCGATCGGGATCGGTGCGCTCAGGGAGACGATCTACGGCGTCGCCGGACCGGCCTCGCGAGACACGCCGCTCGGCGGCACGCTGATCGCGCTCGCGGTTCTCGGAGGGCTGGCTCGGCCGCCGCTGAAAACAGGGGTTCGCGAGCTCAAGTCCTCCTCGCGTCGGATGAAGCAGCTGTTCCGAGGGAGGTACGGCCATCTCGTGAACCTCGGGAGCGGGGACTGACCGCACCGCCCGAGCTGCCCGCACGTCTGGTGCATGCTGTGGGACCCGTGAGCGCGTCAGCGTTCGGCCGGCGGTACGTCGCGTAGCGTCGCCACCAGTTCCTGGATCTGCTCCATCGAGTACCGGAGGCTGCGCCGGCGCGAGTCCGGCGGGATCGTTGACGAGGCCGGTCCCGTCACGCCACGCGTGCGCGGGACGGACCGGGCGGGGCGTGAACCCGCCGCCGCAATTGGGGCAGACGTTGTGCAACGCGTTCTCGACGCAGTCGGCGCAGAAGGTGCATTCGTAGGAGCAGATCCGCGCATTCGGCGCCGCGGGCGGGAGGTCCGCGTCGCACAGTTCGCAGTTGGGGCGGAGAGCAAGCATGGTGTGGGACCCTACAAATCATGAACGTGCTGATCTACGGAGATACCGAAACCTCGCCGACGCTGCGGCACGAGGTGCCGCTCGCGATCGGCGACTCGTTCCTCTACCTCGAGGCCGACGGGCGGCGCGCCGTCCTGACCAACGCGCTCGAGGAGGGGCGGATCGCCCGCGTCGCCCCGGACCTGGAGCGGCTGCTCGGAGATGCGTTCGGGCGGGACGAGCTGATCGCGGCCGGCCACCCCTGGTGGGCGATCGACGGGGAGGTGTGCGTCCGCGCGGTGGCGTCCCTCGAGATCCGCGAGGCCGCCGTGCCGCCGAATTTCCCGATCGCCCTGGCCGACCGGCTGCGGGAGGAGGGCGTCGACCTGACGCCGGCGGGGGCGTTGTTCGCCGAGCGCCGGCGACACAAGACCGACGCGGAGATGGCGGGCATCCGTCGCGCCACGGCGGCCGGGCTCGAGGCGTTGGGCGAGGCCGCGACGATGCTGCGCGAGGCCGCGATCCGGGGCGACGAGCTCTGGGACGGCGACGAGCGGCTATCCGCGGAGACCGTGCGCGCGCGAATTCGCGAGGTGTGCGGCCGGCTGGGAGCGCCCGCCCCGGCGGACATCATGGTCAAACCGATGGGTCCGGATCCGCGCATCGGGCACGACCCGGGTTCGGGCCCGCTGCCGGCGCATGCGCCGATCCTGATCGACCTGTGGCCCCAGGACGAAGAGTCGAGTTGCTGGTCGGACATGACGCGGACGTTCGTGCGCGGCGACATCAGCGATGCGATCGCCCACCTGCACGCGCTCGTTCTGAGCGCCCACGAGAATTCGTGCGCCGCGGTCCGCCCCGGTGTCAAGGGCGTCGAGCTGTACGGAATCGCATGCGACGTGTTCGAGGCGGCCGGATACCCAACCGGACGCAGCAAGCGGCCCGGCGAGACGCTCCGCGAAGGCTTCTACCACGGGCTCGGCCACGGCGTCGGACTGGCGGTGCACGAGCCGCCGGCGCTCGGGCGGACGGGGACCGCGCCACTGATCGCCGGCGATGTGATCGCGATCGAGCCCGGGACCGTCGACCGAGCTGTCGGGGGCGTGCGCGTCGAGGACCTCCTGGTCGTCAGCGAGGATGGCTCCGAGAATCTGACTGAAGGCTTCTCCTACGGGCTCGTGCCCTGAGCTTGACTTAGGTCAGCCGAGTTGTAGGGTCCCGCCCAGGGAAGGGTCACGGCGGAGCGAGGAGATGGCATGGGATCTTTGAAGGCGCGCGTGGCCACAGCGGCCACGCTGGTGTTCTGCGTGGTCGGACTCACCGCGGGAGGCGCCTCGGCGGCCGTCGCGCACCACGCGTCGAGGCCGAACCTCGGCTCGAATGTGATCGTGCTCGACCCGAGCATGCCCCAGGACCAGATCCAGTCGGAGCTCAACGCGATCGCCGCGCAGCAGGTCCCCAGTCAGTTCGGCACCGGACGGTACGCGATCCTGTTCGAGCCGGGAACGTACGGCTCGAAAGCGGACCCGCTGATCTTCCAGGTTGGGTACTACACCGAGGTCGCGGGGCTCGGCGCCGAGCCGGCCGACGTCGTCATCAACGGCGCGATCGACGTCTTCAACGATCAGTGCCCCCCGACTCCGCCCGGCGGCACCTGCGACGGGCTCGTCAACTTCTGGCGCTCGCTCTCGAACCTGACACTGAACGTCACGCTGCCAAGCACGCCGCCGACGTATGTGCCTGCGACCAACGAGGGCGCCGCGTGCAACAACACGTTCGAGTACTGGGCGGTGTCGCAGGCGTCGCCAATGCGCCGGGTGATCATGAACGGGAACGTTTCGCTGCAGGATTTCTGCAACGAGGGGTTCGTCAGCGGCGGTTTTCTCGCCGACGACGAGTTCAACGGCGGGGCGGTCATCAACGCCGGCCAGCAACAGTTCTTCACGCGCAACAGCAACATCGACAGCTGGACCAACGGCGTCTGGAACCAGGTGTTCCTCGGCGACAACGGCGCGCCGGCAACGGCGTTCGCGCCGGGAACCAACCAGTACACGACGCTGCCGACGACGCCGGTGTCCGAGGAGGAGCCGTTCCTCTACACCGATTCGCAGGGCGCCTACAACGTGTTCGTGCCCGCGGTGCAGCGCAACTCGGTCGGCCCCGACTACGCCGGCGGCACCACGGCGGGAACCTCGATCCCCATCCGCCGGTTCTTCATCGCCAGCCCGAGCACGCCGCTGTTCGTGATCAACGCGGCGCTGGCGCTAGGGCAGAGCCTGATCTTGACTCCCGGCATCTACCACCTGCACGGAACGATCGAGGTCACGCATCCCGATACCGTCGTGCTCGGGCTGGGGTTCCCGACGCTCATCCCTGAGGATGGAAACGTGTCGATGCAGACCGCGAACGTGCCCGGGATCAAGCTGTCCGGGATGATCTTCGACGCGGGCGTGCCGAATTCGCCGGCGCTCCTCGAGGTGGGCACGCGGGGTCATCAGGGTCCGCGGACACACAGTGCGAACAACCCGACGCTCGTGCAGGACGTGTTCTTCCGGATCGGCGGCGCCGAGCCCGGGCAGGCGACCGACAGCCTCGTCGTCAACACCGACGACACGATCCTCGACGACATCTGGGCGTGGCGCGCCGACCATGGCGCCGGCGTCGGGTGGACGGACAACCGCGCCGACACCGGCGTGATCGTCAACGGCGACAACGTCAGCGCCTACGGCCTGTTCGTCGAGCACTACCAGAAGTTCGAGGTGATCTGGAACGGGCAGAACGGCGAGGACGTGTTCTTCCAGAACGAGATGCCGTACGACCCGCCGAGCCAGTCGGCGTGGATGTCGAGCCCGACCACCAACGGCTACGCCGCGTTCCTCGTGACCCCGAGGGTGAAGACGTTCCAGGGCTACGGGATGGGAAGCTATTCGTTCTTCAACCAGGGCATCCCGATTTTCGCGGCCCAGGCGTTCCAATCACCGCACCGTGCGGGGGTGCAGTTCACCGACCTCCTGACGATCTTCCTCAACGCAAACGGAGGAAGTGGCGGCATCAACTCGGTGATCAACGGAATCGGCGGCTCGTCGACCGCGGCCAATCCGGACAAGCCGGTCGACGTGACCAGCTATCCGTAGCGGGCGCGCGCCATGCGCGCGACCGCGTCCGACAGGTGCTCGGAGCTGGTGGCGAAGTTGACGCGGGCGTGGCCAGCGCCAGGAGCGCCATAGTCGAGGCCGCGGCCGAGCGCGACCCGCCCCACGCTGAGGAAGTCCGACGCGGGTTCGTCGCCCAGCCCGAGCCCTGTGCAGTCGAGCCACGCGAGATACGTCGCCTGCGGGGGCCGCCAGGAGATCTCGGGGAGCTTGTCGGCTAGATCGCGGCCCAACTGGTCGCGGTTGGCGGCGAGTTGCTCGATGACCGCGTCCAGCCATTTATCGCCGCGCTCGAACGCCGCCTCGGCGGCGATCACCCCCAGCAGTCCCGCGTGCTCGTGTAGCGAGGGCATGCGCGCGACGACATCGCGCGCCGCCGGATCGGCGGTCACGACCAGGGCCGCCTTGAGCGCCGCCAGGTTGAACGCCTTCGACGCGGAGGTCACGCTAATGCCCCACCGGCGGGCGGCGTCCGAGACCTCGAGCCACGGGACGTAAGTCGCCCCGGGCAGGATCAGCGCTCCGTGGATCTCGTCGGCGAGCACCCAGGCCTCGTGCTCGGCGCACCTCTCGGCGATCGCCTCGAGCTCGCCACGGGGCAGAACACGTCCGGTCGGGTTGTGGGGGCTGGCCAGCACCAGCGCCCGCGCCCCGGCCGCCAGCGCGGCATCGAGCGCGTCGAGATCCAACGATCCGTCCGCCAGCAAGCCGATCTCGATCAGCTTCACGCCAGCCTCGGGCAGCATGCTGAAGAACGGCGGGTACGCCGGCGTCGCGAGCGCGACGGAGTCGCCGGGTGCGGCGATGACCCGGCACAGCTCGACCAGACCGATCATCACGTCCGGCACCAGGACGATCTGCTCCTCGTCGACCGTCCAGTTCAGGCGCCGGGCGGCGAAGCGAGCGAACGACCGACGGAGCGAGGGCGCCGCCGGCTTCGGGTACCCGAGATCGGCCCGATCGATCGCTTCGCGCAGCGCCTCGGCCACCGGCGGCGCCAGCGGAAAGTCCATCTCGGCAATCGTCGCGCTCAGCACATCGGCGTCGTACGCCGACCACTTGGCGCCGGCGCGTTCGTGCATGGCCGCGATGTCCGGAACGGTCAGATCGATCGTCATCGCGGGCTGGAGCTTCTCAGATACCGTCTTCCTTGATGGCTGAGGTGATCGTGATGGCGTGCCTGAATGGCGGCCGCGCGCGCAGCGAGCACGCCGGGGTCCCGCTGACGCCCGCCGAGCTGGCCACGGACGCAGTGGCGGTTCGGCGCGCCGGCGCGTTCGCCGTCCACGTGCACGCGCGCGATGCGCGCGGTGGCCAGACGATGGCGCCCGCTGCGTGCGACGCCGCGGTCGATGCGATCCGCGCCGCGGCGCCGCGGCTCCCGATCGGGCTGACGACTTCCGTTCGCGTCGATCCCGACCCGTTCGCGCGCGCCGCGGCCGTGCGGGCGTGGCGGAGAGCACCCGACTTCGTATCGGTCAACCTGTCAGAGCTCGGCTGGGCGGGGATCGTCCGCGCGGCGTTGCACGCGGGCATAGCGGTCGAGGCCGGCCTGAGCACGCCCGACGACGCCGATGAGCTGGCGAGAAGTCCGTTTGCGCATCAGGTCGTACGCGCGCTGGTCGAGGTCGAGGGCGGCGCGGACGAGGCCGGCGCGATCGCGGAGCGCATTCCCGACGAGGTCCGTCAGCTGTGGCACGGTTTCGGCGAGCGGACGTGGGACGTGCTCCCAGCCGCAATCGCCGCCGGACACGCGGTGCGCATCGGCCTCGAGGACGTGCTCGTCCTGCCCGACGGGAGTGCCGCTCAGAGCAACGCCGAGCTGGTCGCCGCCGCGGTGGCGTTGGGGGCCGCGACGGCGCCGACCGCCGGCTGAACAACGCTGTCCAACCAGCGGGCGAACAGCCTCCGGGCCATCCCGGTCATCTCCGCTTCGGCGTCCGCGATCCGCTCGAGCAGGCGCGACAACGCACCGGCGCCCATCA
This sequence comes from uncultured Solirubrobacterales bacterium, assembly GCA_963849675.1. Lineage (GTDB taxonomy): Bacteria > Actinomycetota > Thermoleophilia > Solirubrobacterales > Solirubrobacteraceae > Palsa-465. The sequence continues at coordinate 56,783 of CAWKIW010000007.1, forward strand.
AGCCCTCGAGGCTCTGGGCGTACGCCGGCACCTCACCCCACTCGGCGGCGAGCTCGGTCCCGACCTCGATGTGGAACTGCAGCCCGTAGGCCCGGTTCACCACGAACGCCTGGTGCTCGTAGGCGTCCGACCGCGCCAGCTGAACGGCGCCGGCCGGAAGGGCGAACGTGTCGGCGTGCCACTGCAACGCCGGGAACTCGTCTGGCAGCACCGAGAAGACCGGATCCGCGGCGCCGGCCGCGGTTCGATAGACCGGGAGCACCCCGACCTCGGGCGTCGGGCCTGGGGCGACCTCTGCGCCGAGGCTGGCCGCCAGCAGCTGTGCCCCGAGGCAGATGCCCCAGATGGGCGTTCCCGCGGCGACGGCGTCGGCGATCAGTCGTTTCTCGTCCGCCAACCACGGCAACCGATCGTCCTCGTAGGCGCCCATCGGTCCGCCCATGGCGATGATCCCGTCGAACGCGCGCCACTCCGGCAGCGGCTCTCCCTGATCGACCATGACGCGGCGGAGCTGCCCGCCGCGGTCCAGCAGCTCGTCCTCATATGCTCCGGGTGGCTCGCACGCGATGTGCTGGAGCACGAGCAGGCTTGGGCCGGTCACGCTACGTGGCGTGTGTGGCGTCCGCAGGCACCCGACCAGCCTACTCAGCTGTTCGATGAACCGCTCGGGGGCCGAGGGTGGCCGCCCCTAACCGAAGAACGCTCGCTCGGCCTCGCCGAGGGCACTCGCCAGCGGTGCGCCGTGCAAATACTCGGCGGCGATCGCACCCCAGTCGGCGCCGGCGCGCAGCTGCCACAGGACGATCCCCACGATCCCGTGCATCCGACGGATCAAAATCGCCTCCGGCGGCAGCGTGAACTGATTGATCTGCTCGCGGGCGTTAGCTCTGGACTGCCCGTCGTCCGACTCCTGGTGCTCTCGGCGCCGGCGACGGCGGTCTTCGTCATCGGGTCCGAAGCGGCGGTGCCCGGGCACGGCGTACCACCGCGTCGCGCGCCGCATCATCCGCAGCGCCAGGTCGGGGTCGACGAGGTCGGCGCGCTCGGGAGGTAGATAGCCGCCGCTGATCAGCGCGGATTTGAGCGCCGGCGCGTCCTTGTCGCGCACCGCCAGAGCGATCGTCCGCTCGGCATCCACCCGCTCGGGAGTGACGTCGCGCAGGAGGCCGTAGTCGAGGAAGGCGACGCGACCGTCGGGGCGCAGCAGGTAGTTGCCCGGGTGGGGATCGCCGAGGGCCATCCGGTCGCGGTACAGAAGGCCGAAGTAGAAGCGGAAGACGATCTCGCCATACCGGTCGCGCTCGGCCTCGTCGCGCTCGCGCACGGCCTCGAATCGATCGCCGTTTACGAATTCGGAGACGAGGATCCGTCGCGTCGACAGCGCCGTGTCGACCCGAGGCACGGAGATGAACGGATGGCCGCGCAACAGGCGCTCGACGCGGCGCTGATGCTGCGCCTCGAGCTCGTAATCGAGCTCCTCGCTGATCCGCTCGCGCAGCTCCCAGAACAGCGACTTCGAGTCGATTCCCGGGGCGAGTCGCTTGACCAGCGGGACCAGGAGCATCGCGTTGCGCATGTCGGTCTCGACCGCCTCGGCGACCCCGGGGTACTGGACCTTAACCGCCACCTCGTCGCCGGCGAGAGTGACGGCGCGGTGCACCTGACCGATCGACGCGGCCGCGAACGCCTGCTCCTCGAACTCCGAGAACACCCCTGAGAGCGGTCCGCCGAGTTCGTCGCGCATCATCCGCTCGAGCTTCGCGAACGGCACCGGCGGGACGTTGTCGCGCAGCGATGCCAGCTTCGCCTGCAGCTGTTCGCGCTCGTCCTCGGGGAGCCCGTCGAACTCCACCATCGAGATCATCTGACCGACCTTCATCGCCGCGCCGCGCATTTGCCCGAGCTGCTCGACGAGTTCGTTCACGAGCGCAGCGGTCCGTTCTTGCTGCGCCGCCTCCGCCCGCTCCGGCGTGCGCAGCCGGTTCGCGGTTCGCATCCCCGCCCACCGCAGACCCTGGCCGGTGACCAGTCCGCCCACCCGAGCGGTGCGTCCGAGCCGGCCGGTCGGCAGCTTGCCGGCCTCGTGGGGTGGGTCTTCGGCGCGTCCGCTCATCTCAGGTCCAGGCTAGCGACGAGCGATCGCCGGCCAACCGCGTCAAATGCTTTCGTTCGGCTTACACATCCCTCATGCGGTTCTCACGCCGCGGTCCGAAGCTTCTGCATCCCAACTTACGAATCAGAGGCTTCGCCCATGCAGACAGTCATCGCAGACCCGGCCCCGGCGGGAGTGAGGGGATGGGACGTCCACCTCGCGCCACCGGGCGAGCTCGACGTCGAGATCGTCATCCCCGTCTACAACGAGGAGCGGGCGCTGGCCGCGTCGATCCATCGGCTGCATCGCTTCCTCGAGAGCCGGCTGCCGTTCTCGTGGCAGATCACGATCGCCGATAACGCCAGCACCGACCTGACCCCGGAGATCGCCGGCGCGCTCGCCGCCGAGCTCGACCGGGTGCGCGTGCTGCGGCTCGAGCAGAAGGGACGCGGCCTGGCGCTGCGGGCGGCATGGTCGGCGAGCCGTGCGCGCGTCGTCGCGTACATGGACGTCGATCTGTCGACCGACCTGCACGCGCTCCTGCCGCTGCTCGCGCCGCTGGTGTCCGGCCACAGCGAGGTCGCGATCGGCTCGCGCTTGGCGCGCGGATCGCGAGTGGCGCGCGGCCCGAAGCGGGAGCTCATCTCGCGCGCGTACAACCACCTCCTGCGCTTCGCGTTGCGCGCGCGATTCACCGACGCGCAGTGCGGCTTCAAGGCCGTGCGCGCCGACGTGCTGCCCGAGCTGCTCGAGGCGGTGAGCGACCAGTCGTGGTTCTTCGACACCGAGCTGCTGATCGCGGCGCAGCGTCGCGGGATGCGCATCTACGAGGTCCCGGTTGACTGGGTCGACGATCCCGACTCCCGCGTCGACATCGTTTCCACTGCGCTTGCTGATTTACGCGGCGTTGCGCGGTTGGCCCTCGACACATCAGTAGCGCGCTTCGTCGCGATCGGAGTCGTCTCGACGGTCGCCTATGCGTTGCTGTTCCTGCTGCTCGCCGGCGCGCTCGGCTCCGCCGCGGCCAGCGCGGTCGCGCTCGCGCTGACCGCGGTCGGCAACACCGCGGCGAACCGCCGCCTGACGTTCGGGATCCGCGGCCGCGACGGCCTGGCCCGCCAGCAGGCCGCCGGGTTCGTCGTGTTTGTGCTTGCCCTCGGGCTGACGAACGGCGCGCTCAGCGTTCTGCACGACCTCGACCGGCACGCTCCGCGGCTGCTCGAGGCGGCGGTGCTGGTGCTCGCCACGCTGACCGCCACGGTCACGCGCTACGTCGCGCTGTCGTCGTGGGTGTTCCGGCGGCGCGCTCGCCCAGACGCCGTCCTGTCCCTCGATACGCAAGGAAACTGAAAATGAGCACGACAACGTTGCCTCGGCCCGGCGGCTTGCGGACCCGCGGTGGGATGCGCTCGCTGGTGCGCGGGCGGACCGAGGACCCGGCGTGGGCGCGGGTCGCGTTCGTCGCCCTGCTCGCCGCGACGGCGGTCGCGTACCTGTGGAACCTGACCGCATCCGGCGACGCCAACAGCTTCTACGCCGCGGCGGTGCAGGCGGGGACGAAGAGCTGGAAGGCATTCTTCTTCGGCTCGCTCGACTCGTCGAACTTCATCACGGTCGACAAGCCGCCGGCGTCGCTGTGGGTGATGGCTCTGTCCGGGCGGATCTTCGGGTTCTCGAGCGCGAGCATGCTCGTGCCACAGGTCCTCGAGGGCGTGCTCGCCGTCGGCCTGCTCGCGGCGGCCGTGAAGCGGTGGTTCGGCTCCGGCGCCGGGCTGCTCGCCGGCGCCATGCTCGCGGTGACGCCCGTCGCGGCTTTGATGTTCCGCTTCAACAACCCGGACGCGCTGCTCGTCTGCCTGCTCGTGGCTTCGGCGTACTGCCTGGTTCGAGCGCTCGAGGGTGGCTCCACACGCTGGATGATCGGCGTCGGGACCCTGATCGGGTTCGCCTTCCTCGCGAAGATGATGCAGGCGTTCCTGGTCGTGCCCGGCTTTGCGTTGGTGTATTTGGTCGCCGCCCCGACGACGCTCCGCCGCCGCGTGTTGCAGTTGCTCGCCGGCGGGGCCGCGATGATCGCGAGCGCGGGGTGGTGGGTGGCGATCGTCGGGCTGTGGCCGGCGGCGTCGCGGCCGATGATCGACGGCTCATCCGACAACAGCATCCTCAACCTGATCGTCGGGTACAACGGCCTCGGCCGTCTCACCGGCAGCGGCGGCGGCCCGGCGGCGGTGGCGGCGGTGGTGGGAATTTCAGCGGCGAGCCCGGCGTGCTGCGCTTGTTCAACTCCTGATGGGCGGGCAGGCGTCGTGGCTGCTGCCGGCGGCGCTGCTCGTCGTTGTCGCGGGGCTGGCGTGGAGGCTGCGTGCGGCGCGTACGGACCGGACGCGTGCCGCAATCCTGCTCTGGGGCAGCTGGCTCGTGGTCAGCGGGCTCGTGTTCAGCCTCAGCGCCGGCGTTATCCATACGTACTACACGGTGGCGCTTGCGCCCGCGATCGCGGCGCTCGTGGCGATCGGGGCAGTCGTCGCATGGCGATGGCGCGACCAGTTCGTCGCACGCGCGCTGCTCGCGCTGGGCGTGGTCACGACCGCGGTTTGGTCGATCGTGCTGCTCGGCCGTACGCCGTCATGGGAGCCCTGGCTCGCGCCGTTGGTCGGTGTTGCGGGAGCGGTCGCGGCGATCGGCCTGCTGATGCCGACCCGAACGACGCGCCGCCTCAGCGCGGCGGTCGCGGTGGTCGCGCTCGCCGCGTCCTCGCGGGGCCGGTCGCCTACTCGGCGCAGACGATCGGCACGGCACACACCGGCTCGACTCCGTCGGCGGGACCGTCGGATGCGTCCGGCGGTTTCGGCGGCGGCCCGGCGGGTGGCGGGTTCGGGCGCGCCGGCGGCTTCTCGGCGCGCGGTCTCGGCGAGTTCCCGAGCGGCAACGCGCCCCCGGGCGGCGGCGAGTTCGCGCGCGGGGGCTCGTCCCCGGGCGGCGGCGGGCTGGGGGGCGATGTCACCAGCAGCGCGCTCGTCGCCGCGCTCAAGTCGGGCGCGTCGGGATACCGCTGGGCGGCCGCGACGTCGGGCTCGCAAAGCGCCGCCGCGCTCGAGCTCGCCACCGGCGGAGTTCCCGTCATGGCGATCGGCGGTTTCAGCGGCCAGGGCGGAAACCTCTCGCTTGCGCAGTTCGAGGCCTACGTGAAGGCCGGCGATATCCACTACTACATCGCTAACGGTGACGGGTTTGGCGGAGGTCCCGGCGGTGGCTCGAGCGCGATCACCAGCTGGGTCAAGGCGCACTATCGTGCCGGGACCATCGGCGGCCAGACCGTGTACGACCTCAGCCAGCCGCTCGAGTCGTAGCGAGCTTGCTCGCCATGGGACGATCTTCTCGATGACGGGGTCGTCGTCGTACAGGCTGGATGAGCTCGGTTGGCTGCAGTTCGATCGATTGTGCTCGCTGGTCCTCGAGGCCGATGCCGGGCTGAGCGGGCTGCAATGGAGCGGGCGCGGCGACATCGCTCGGATCGCGCGGGCGGATGGCGGGCTCGCGCTCCGGGATCGGGGACACCGGCTCGGAGGTACGGTCACCGTTGCGGGCCTCTGGATCCGAGGCGGGGAGCGGCGCCTGTCGGAGTTCGTGGATCGCGTCGTGAGCGTGCCTGCCGAACGGGCGGAGTGGCTGCTGGTCATGACGAACCTCGACACCGCCGACGCCCGAGAGGCTCTGCGCACGGATCCGCTCGGGCAAGGTCTACGCGTGGTCATATTGGGAGCGACGGAGATCTCGGCAAGCCTCGATCGCGATCCGCAGCTGCGGGCGGCGATGCCGTCGGTCCTGGGGCTTCGGAATCTCGACGACCTGATCGAGCCCCATGTCCGCGATCGTTCCTCGCTCGACGTCGGCCGGGCTCAGGAGTTGGCGCGGGTGTTCTGGCCGACGCGCGCGTACGATCGCGCCCGAGACGTGCTCGGAAGACACCGGTTCGTCGTGCTGACCGGTCCGCCCGAGATGGGCAAAACCGCGATCGCCGAGATGCTCGCGCTCGCCGCGCTGACCGATGGGTGGGAGGCGCATCAGTGCAACGATCCCGACCAGGTCTGGCGCGTGTTCGATCGTCGAGCGGCGCCAGGTCTTCATCGCCGATGACGCGTTCGGGTCCACGGAGTACCGGCCGGACGCGGCCGAGCGTTGGGCCCGGGGGCTCGGGCGGCTGCTGGAGATGCTGGATTCGCGGCATTGGTTGATCTGGACCTCGCGCCCCGCGCCGTTGAAGGCGGGACTGCGGCGGGTCCAGCGCGAGAGCGGATCGGAGCGCTTCCCCGCGCCGGCCGAGGTACTCGTCGATGCCGGAGACCTGGATCTCGCCGACAAGACGCTGATCCTGTTTCGGCACGCCAAGGACCACGGCGCCGCCGGCATGGCGCGCATACTCGTGCGCTCGGCCGGCTTGTCGATCGTCGAGCACCCGCACTTCACTCCCGAGCGGATCCGGCGGTTCGTGACCGACCGACTCGACGAGTTGCAGGGTCTGGTGGCCGAGGACCCAGTCGGCGCCCTTGACGACCAGCGCCGGATACTCCGCATGATCGAGCAGGAGCTCGCGAGCCCGACGGAGGCGATGCGCACGTCATTCCGAGCGCTTGAGTCCGAGCACCGTGAGTTGCTGATCTCGCTCCTCGACGCGCCGGCGGGGCTGATCGACGAGCGCGAGCTTGCCGCGGTCGTCCGTCGGCACCATGCGGGCGGCCTGAGCCGGCCGGTGTGCGAGCTCATCGACCGCCTCACCGATCATTTCCTGCGAGTCACTCCGCTCGGGATCGGCTGGGTTCACCCCAGCTGGCGCGACCTCGTGATCGATGAGCTCCGCGAGTATCCGGACGCGCGGCGACGGTTCCTGTCGGTGTCTGCCGTCGACGGAGTGACCCTTGCGGTCTCTGGCGCGGGTGGCTCGACCGGAGAGCGAACGCTGCCGTTGTTGCTCGACGATGCCGATTGGGACGCGCTGGGGGATCGGCTTCACGAGCTGCGGCCAGAGCTCGAGGACCGCGAGCTGGCGCGAGTCCTGCTCGCGTTGAGCGGCGCGATCGCCGTCGTGGGTGATCCGTACCGGGCCCGCGAGCTGGACAGCCTCATCGCGAACGTCCTCCGCACGACCCGGCGGGCGTGGGACGAGCAAGGCGGACCCGTGCCCGTATTCCTGCTCGAGACGTGGTACGGCGCGAACGCATGCCTCGCTACGCCGGTCGCCTCCCCCCAGCTCGCGCCGACCTGGGCCGAGCTGCATCCCGGCGCGCTGCTGCTCGAGCATCCCGATCCCGGCGAGCTCGCGCGGACCGAAGAATGGCTCGAGTTCGCGGAGATGCTGCGTCGGTACGACCTGAGCGCGCTCGAGTGGTTCGGCTTCTTCACGAAGGATCGAGATCTCCTGGAACGGCTGATCGTGACCCTCACTCGCACCTCGGCCGACGAGGAACTGCGGCCGCTCGCCGAGAGCGTGCTGGCCCGGATCGAGCGCTTGGTCCCCGGGCTGGCGGTGGGGGCGCAAAGCGCGCGCGAGATCGGGCGGCTCGTGGAGGGCCTCGGCCGCAGGCGCTGGTGGGTCCCCGAGGACATCGCCGCGCCGCCGAGCACGGAGCCCGCCGTCGCAAGCGCGGCCGATTTCCACCGCGAGGACGTCGATCGCGTCCTTCGCGATCTGTGACTCGCGGGGCCGCGGGGCCGCGGGGCCGCGGGAACACGGAGCCTCGGACGTCCGTGTCCGAGGCGCTGCGTTTTTTCGGCCTGTGCCCTCGCCCGTGGAAGCTGCAGCGATCGCCGTGCGATACGGGCTGGGGGGCTAGGGGTACCTCCGGTTCCCTCCGTTTCCGGTCTCGAATCTCGGTTCCGGTCCCGCGCGACTTAAGCCGGGTGTGCGAATCGCACAACTTTTTGGAAACAGCCGCTGCACTAGCGCAGGGCTGCGGAGTCGCGGCGCATCATCACTTTTCGGTTCACGGCACGTCGGACGTGGTCGAGACGGGGTGCGACTCGACGTTCGTACGAGGCGGCTCCCGGCGTCCACTACAACCCTCGTCCGAAGCGATTGACTCATTGATGAGGTTTTGGCAGGTTAAGCGCGTACGGCACGTAGGAGGGCGGCGCCGGGGTTTGAGAAAGGATTCTCGTGGGACCCGGCGAGAAACAGGGAGGCGTTCACCGGGGCGCCCGGGTCGCGCCCAGCGCCGCTCTCCTCGATGTCGATCGCCGCGTTGCTCCACGCCGCGCGCCCTCACCAGTGGTTGCGGTAGGCCAGATCTGCGGCCAGCGCGGCCACGACGAGCGCGAGGAAGATGACTGCGCCGGCGATCTGGGTATCGCGCACTCGCGCGTGTGCGCTCAGGGCGCAGACGAAGTAGACGACGAGGCCGATCGCGGCGGCGGTGCCGAGCGACGGCACGGCGAGGCCGAGCAGCAGCCCGAGCGCGCCTGACGCCAAGATGACTCCCAACGGGACCATCCACCGCTGCGACACCCGCACTCGGTCGGCGACGATCTTGACCGACTCCGCGCCGGCGAAGTTCAGGGACGCGGCGTAGCCGTTCGCGAGCGCCGCCAGGATCGTGATTGCAATGTAGGTCGCGTGCATAGCCACTAAGGACACGCGCGAGAGAAAGAACGTGACCCGCGCCGGCTAAGGGACCGCAGAGTCGGCGTAAGGGCCGGCGGCAGCGACACCGCTCCGTATGCCCGATGCGAACGGCGCGGCTCAGGTCGATGATCCCTCGGGCGCGCGGTGGATCGGCCACAGCCAAAAGGAGAAGTGATGAAGCTAATCGAGTCCGCCGACGGGACCAGGATCGCGCTCGATCGATCCGGCAGCGGCCCGCCGCTCATCATCGTTCTCGGCGCGTTCTGCGATCGATCGACGAGCAAGCCGCTGGCGGCGTTGCTGGCGCCGAACTACACCGTGTATGAGTACGACCGGCGCGGACGCGGGGACAGCGGCGACGGCCTACCGCTCTCGATCCAAGGCGAGGTACAGGACCTGGCGGCGGTGGGCGCCGCCGCCGGCGAGCCGCCGTTCGTCTATGGACATTCATCCGGTGGCGCGCTCGCGCTCGAGGCGGCGTCGCACGGCGTCGAGATGCGAAGGCTCGCGGTCTACGAGCCGCCGTACACGGGCGACGCCCACCCCGGCCCGGAGTTCGGCCAACTTCTCGACGAGCTCGTGGCGGCCGGGCACCGCGACCAGGCGGCCGAGCGATGGCTGGCGATGACCGGCGCCCCACCCGCGGTCATCGAGACGATCAAGAGCAGCCCCGGGTGGGCGCACAGGCAGGCGCTCGCCCACACGCTCTCGCAAGACCTCAGGCTTGCCAACGGCGGGCACGTACCCGTCGAGCGGCTGAAGCGGATCGATCTCCGGGTGCTCGCGATGGCGGGCGGAGCCAGCGCGGCATGGGCCGCGTCTACGACTGCGACGCTTGCAACCGCCCTCCGGCACGCCGGCGAGCAGATCGTCGACGGACAGCAGCATCTCCCCGCCGACCCCGAGGTCGCGGCGATTCTCGAGAGCTTCTTCAGGTAGCGGATGTCGAGGCGGGATCCCGTTTCGACCCGCCCGTCGTCGGACGGGCGGGTCGAAGCGACTGGGTGACGAATCAGCCCAGCCCGGTGATCTTGAGCAGCTCCCCCGACGGGCTGGCGGTGCCGGGCGAGGTCCCGTGGTTGGAGATGTACACCGCGTTGTCTCGTCCGGGGCTCACGGCCAGGCCGGTCGGAGAGAACAGGCCGGACACCGGCAGCGTCGTGACGACGGGCGCGCTGTGCCGGTGCAACTCGACGCGCAGCAGGGCACCCGGGGTCGTCTCCGGCGCCAGCAGGCCGCCGGTGTTGTACTCGAGCACGAGCAGCCGGCCCTGATGATCGAACGCGACGTCGGTGACCGCGGACAGGCCGGTCACCGCCGCCACCGGCGCGCGCCCGGGGACGACGCGGTACACGTCGGCGGTGCCGGGCAGCGACGGCACTCCGCGCAATGTGCCGACGTAGAGCGCTCCGTCGCGCCCGACCGCGATCGAGGTGGGCACGGCCTGCGCGTCGACCGTTACGGCCGTTGGCCCGAGCACACCCGGTGGCACCGTCTCGGGCGTGGTCGGCAGCCGCGTGATCAGCGACAGGTGCCCGCGCGGGCTCAGCCACAGCACCGCGTTGGCCGCGGCGTCGGCGATCGCGTAACCGCCCCGGTACGGGGTGACGTCGTACGGATCGGAGTCGTACGTCGTCTCTCCCAGCCCGCCGAGCGTCGCGGGATCCTGCGGGTTGGCGGAGGCGAACGCGGCCAGGTTGGCAAGCGCCGGCCCGAGCGTGGACCGGGACGGATTGGCGAGCAGCAGCTTGCCGAACGTGGTCGACGCCGGAGAGGGCGTTCCCGACGTTCCATCGGCGTTGACCAGGAGGTCCTGGAAGAGCACCGCCAATTTCGCGTCACCCCGGCGAGAGCCGTGGCGCGCCGAGTGGCCGAACCCACCGTGTCTCACGAACGTCACGTCGGCCGGACCCAGCGTCTCCTGATTGTCCTGCTCGGTCACAGACGGCAGACCGCCCAGAACGGTCCGGACCCCGAACGGCGTCAGCAAGCCCACCGAGCCCGTTGGCCCCTCGCAGAACGTCGTCGGCGCACCCGTCACCCCCACTCCGGCCACGCAGTTTGACCCGGCGGGACCACCCGTGCCGGACTGCGCGATGTACAGCCCACCAGGACCGAAGGTGAGATGCTTGGGACTGTTGAGTCCGGTCGCCACCACCTGGACCTTGGGAGCGACGTGGCGTGGACGCGACGCGCTCGCCGTGCCCGCCACCCATAAGGAAGCGACTACCGCCGCGCAGATAGCAGCGACTCCAACTACCCCGACCCGTCGGCGCATGGCCTGGCCCCCTCTCCGGCCGCCAGCGGCGGCCTGGTTGGTTGTTAGGTCCCATACTAACCGCCGCGAGCGCGCCATTGCTACCAATAGCTGCGATCACCTGCCCGGCGCGAAGCCGCTCCGGATCGCTGGTGCTAGGGGGAGACCCACAGGCAGGGGCCCCGGCTCGGAGGGAAGGGAGCGTTGCCCGATCGGTCTTGACCGTTCTCGCCACACACGAAAGGTGGCTCGTTTCCAGGCAGTTCTAAAGCGGGAGCGACGGGACTCGAACCCGCGACCTCCGGCGTGACAGGCCGGCGCTCTAACCAACTGAGCTACGCCCCCGGAGGGGGCTCCAAAGTATCGCAGGAGCGGCTTGGTGGAGGTTCGCCACCGGTCAGCGCAACTTTCGACCCGCCGGCGAGTTTCAGCCTCGGAATCGATCTCCGGAGGACGCACCCAACCCGGCCGTGGGTGCGTTGTTGGGATCAGCGACGGGGACCCTTCACGGGGTCCCCGTCGTATTCACAGCGCCGATAACCGGCTCCAATACACTCTGAGCACAACTGAGGAGCCGAGCGCCGGCGCCTCGAGGGAAGGGGCAGGCGCTCGAGCCGGAGGTAGGCCCTGGAGAGTTGATGTCGGGGTTCCGTGGTCATCGGCGTGACGGCGGCGATCCTCTCGCGCTCGACCCAGAAGCGATGCGAGAGCTCGGCTACCGGACCGTCGACATGCTCGTCGCCCAGCTCGAAGCGGTGCCGGACGGTCCGGCGTTGCGACGGGCATCCCCGCAGGAAATGGCGATCCGCGTGCCGGACGGTCCCCGGGGCCCACGCGAGTTCGACGCGCTGCTCGCAGAGCTCGAGGAGCACGTCCTGCCGCATATGAGCCGATGCGACCACCCGCGTTACTTCGCGTTCATCCCCGCATGCGGCACGTTCCCGGCGGCGCTCGGAGACTTCATCGCGAGCGCGCTCAATATCTACGCCGGCTCGTGGATGGAGTCAGCGGGGCCGAGTCGGATCGAGCTGCTCCTGCTCGAGCAGTTCAAGCGGTGGATCGGATATCCGCCCGGGGCCGCGGGGGTGCTCGTAAGCGGCGGCTCGGCCGCAAACATGACCGCGCTGGCGTGCGCGCGCGAGGCATCCGGCGGAGATCGCGACGAGGGCGTCGGCTATGTCTCGGACCAGGCGCACTCGTCGATCGCACGAGCCGCCCGCGCGCTCGGGCTCGGACCGGATCGGCTGCGCGTGCTTCCGACCGACTCGGGGCACCGAATGCGCCTCGATGCGCTCGCCGGCGCGCTCGCAACCGACCGGCGGCGCGGCCGCCGTCCGACGTTCGTGGTCGCGTCGGCCGGATCGACGAACACGGGCACGATCGACCCGCTGCCGGAGATTGCGGCGATCTGCGCGCGGGAAGGTGTGTGGCTGCACGTCGACGCAGCGTACGGCGGGTTCGCCGCTCTCACCGATCGCGGGAGGAGCTGGCTCAGCGGGATGGAGCTCGCCGACTCGGTCACGCTCGATCCGCATAAGTGGCTCTACCAGCCGTACGAATGCGGCTGTCTGTTGGTCCGCGAAGGCGAACGGCTGCGCGGCGCGTTCGAGGTCACCCCCGATTACCTGAAGGATGCCGCCGCCCGGGCCGGGGAGGTCAACTTCTCGGATCTGGGCTTTCAGCTGACGCGCTCCTCGCGCGCGTTGAAGCTGTGGCTCTCGCTTGGTTACTTCGGAGTCGACGCGTTCAGGGACGCGATCGATCGAGCGCTGGATCTGGCGCGCGCGGCCGAGAGGATGGTCAGGGACGAGCCGGAGCTCGAGCTGATGTCGCCGGCGCAGCTGGGGATCGTCTGCTTCAGACGGCGGTTCGCCGATGCCCCCCAGGAATGGCAGCGGGCGCGACTCAACGCGGCGCTGGTCGGCCAGTTCGAACAGACCGGGCTCGGCCTCGTCTCGTCGACCAGCCTCGAAGGCCGGTATGCGATCCGGCTGTGTGTGCTCAACCACACCACGGGCGAGGACGACATCGGGGGCACGATCGCGTGGTTCGCCGGAGCTCCCGTGCCCTCGCTTCGCGATCCCTCCGCGGCGCTCGCGCTGTCGGTCGGCGACCGGGAGGCGACGGTGGCGGATTCGTGGGGCTCGGTGGCGGCGTTCGACATCGACGAGGTCGGCGCGCTCGCGCTGTTCGGGGACCTGCCTCGCGAGCAGTTGGCTCTCGTGGCCTCCTCCGGCACGGAGCTTTGCGTTCCGGCCGGCCAGACGGTCGTGGATCGCTGGGAGGGCGGCCGAGACTTCTATGTAATTGTGGAGGGTGACGCCGAGGTGTCGCTCGAGCAGCCCGTCCGTCACCTCTCAAAGGGTGACTTCTTCGGCGAAGTTGCCGCGCTCGACTGGGGATCCGGGTTCGGCTACGTCAGGACCGCGACGGTGGTTGCCACGTCCGAGCTGCGGTTGCTGGTGCTGACCCCATCGCGGCTTGCTGCCCTGATTCGTGCGTTTCCACCACTCGGTGTGAGATTGCGGACGGTGGCAACGGAGAGGATCCAGAAGACGTGAATGCGTAGCCCGTTGCGGTGAGCTCTGCGCCGGCGTCCCGTGCGCCCCCAAGCCTGCGATTCCATCGCCAATCATGCCGAATGCTGCTGGAACCGTAAGGTGTCACATGTTACGCGTTCTTGACATGCCGCCCGCCAAGGTCTACGTTCACTGCCCTCCTACTGATCGTAGCGTTTGGGGGCTACTGTCTTGTTCCGGGCATTTTGGGCGATGGGGGGAGTCACCCGTTCTCTGCCCGGCGCCAGTCACCTGACTAGCGCCGAGAGCTGCGTTCGATGCTGCGAGTGGTACTCGTAGCGTGGGCGGTCGTGCTCGTCGCTGGGGTCGCGGCGGCGGCTGCTTTATCCAGCGGCGGCGGTGGTCATGCGGCAGACCCGATCCGAGTGGGGATCCTGCACTCGGAGACCGGGTCACTAGCGATCAGCGAAATACCCGTGATTGACGCGACGCGGATGGGCATCGATGACCTGAACGCTCACGGTGGCCTGCTCGGCCGCAAGATTCAGGTGTTCGAGCTCGACGGTCATAGTAACGACGCGACGTTCGCTCGTGACGCGCGCACCCTGATCGACCAAGACAAGGTGAGCGTGATCTTCGGTTGCTGGACCTCGGCATGCCGCAAGACGGTCGAGCCGATCGTCGAACAGGCGCACAACGTGCTCTTCTATCCGCTTCAGTACGAGGGGCTCGAGGATTCCCCCAACGTCGTCTATCTCGGTGCGGCACCCAACCAGCAGATCATTCCCGCGGTCAAGTGGTTCCTCGACAACGTCGGGCCGCGGTTCTACCTGGTCGGCTCGGACTACATCTTTCCGCGCGCCGCCAACGCCATCGTCAAGGACTACCTGAAGCTTTACGGCGGGAAGGTAGTCGGTGAGGCCTACGTGCCGCTCGGCGGCGCAAACTTCAGCACCGTCGTGCGCCAGATTAAGCGCTCGCGACCGAGCGTGATCTTGAACACCGTCAACGGCGCCAGCAACATCGCCCTATTCAAGGCCCTCCACGACGCCGACATCACCGCCGCCCACGCTCCCGTCGTCTCGTTCAGCATCGCCGAAGAAGAGGTGAAGGAGATCAGCGAGGACATCGGCATCCGCGCGCTCGTGGGGAACTACGCGGTCTGGAACTACTTCGCAAGCCTGGACACGCCGCAGAACCTGGCGTTCGTGAAGCAGTTCCACGCGCGGTTCGGCCAAGACTGCTCCCCGGACGATCCCGTGGAAGCCGCCTACATCGGGGTCAAGCTTTGGGGAAAGGCGGTTCGTGACGCCGGATCTGCCAATCCGGTGCCGGTGCTCCGGCAGATCGGGTCCGAGAGCTACGACGCCCCGGAGGGGATGGTGTACGTCGACGACGAGAACCATCACCTCTGGAAGACCACGCGGATCGGTCAAATCATGTCCAACGGTCAGTTCAACGTGATCTGGGAGTCGGAGGCCATCGTCCATCCGGTGCCGTTTCCGCCGACCCGGACCACGAGCCAATGGGTTGCGCTCGAGCACAGTCTCTACGACATGTGGCACGGATGGGAGGCTCCGCCGGTGCCGGCCGCGGCGCCATCGTCGGCGCCGTCCCACCGTATGGTGATGGGGGGCAGCGGGTGTCCACTTATGTAGACGGCGCGATCACCATCTCCGTGGCGGTCGCACTCGCGGTTGGCGGTCTGATCGTGGCTCGCAAGAGGCTCAGCTACAGTGCGTTGCAGGCGCACCACGATGTCGCGGCGGCGATCTACACGATCGCCGGCACCATCTATGCGGTACTGCTCGCGTTCGCCGTCATCATCGTCTGGCAGGCGTTCACGGATACGCAGTCCACGGTTGCACAGGAAGCCAACGCCGTCAGCGACCTCGAACGCATGTCCCGGGGTTTTCCGACGGTCATCCAGCGTCAGTTGCACGAAGCGGCGCTCACCTATGCGCACATCGTCGTGGTGAAGGAGTGGCCGCTGATGGCACAGGGCAAATCGAGCGAACAGGCGAACGCGGCACTGATCGATCTCTGGCACACGTACACCGACATGCAGGAGCTCAACCAGTCGAGCGCTCTGTACAGCGAATCGCTGACCCAACTGAACGAGATCACAAACGATCGGCGCTTGCGCCTTCTCGACAGTGAGAACCGGATCCCGACGCTCATGTGGGCGATGCTGCTCGCCGGGGGGGTGATCATAGTTGTCTTCACGTACCTGTTCGCGGTGAAGACGTTCTGGCATCACGCGGCGATGGTCGTGATGCTGTCCGGAATGATCGCGTTCGCGGTCTTCCTGATCTTCGCTCTGAATGGGCCGTTTGCCGGGAATGTCAAAGTCCAGCCAACGCCCTTCATCACGACGATTCAGAATATGGAGCACGTCGACGAGTAGGTCGACGCGCCGATGGGTTAGGGCGTGAGCAGCCCCAGAAACTGGCCGACGAACTGCTCGTAGCGGGCGCGCGGATAGCGCTCGGGATCGGTCAGCACCATCCTCCCGGCCTGCTCGCTCCAGTCGCGAATGGACCGCGCGGTGAGTTCGACGTCGAGATCGTGCGGAACCTCGCTGCGTTCGAGCCCCCAGCGCACCAATGCCTCGATTCGGGCCAGGACGTGCGCGCGACCCACCTCGACGTGGTCGCGGACGATCGAGGGGGTGCCCTCGAGCGGGAGCAGAATGATCCGCCAGGTGGCGGGCCGGCTCGTGACGGCTTCGAGGAAGCGCCTAACCCCCGCCGCGAGCAGCTCCCCCGGCTCGTGGTCGCCCGGATCCTCGGGTACGACCTCCGCGAGTTGCTTGAGCGCGATCCGCTCCTCTCGCTCGATCACCGCGTGCAGCAGGCGGTTCAGGTTCGGGAAGTGGTCGTAGACCACAGGTCGGGTGATGCCGGCCTCCCGGGCGATCGCCTCGATCGAGACGCCCCCGTATCCCCGCTCGAGGATGACCTCGAGCGCCGCGTCGATCAACTGCTCCCGACGTTGTTCGGGAGCCATCCGCGGCGCGTACCGACGCCGCGGCTTGATGGAGAGATCGGAGGAGCGCGGTCCGGACGGCATCGCAGCGCGCCAGGCTAGCGGAACTCGCCTACCGGCCTCAGCGCTCGGGGTGGCGCCAGCGTCCCTTGCCTTCGATCACCTGCCGGAGGACCTCGTCGCTCCACTCGTGCGTGCGCAGCAGCCAGTAGCGCTCCCCGGCGATTCGCATGTACGCCTCAGCGTCCGTCCGGTCGCCGACGAGTCCGGCATCGTGCAGCATCGCGACGACCGGCCGATATTCGGTCTCGAGCCACAGGAGCGCGTTCTGCCTGCGGCTGATCGCCTCGCCGCGGCTCTGCATCGCGCGGAATCCCCAGGCTTCGACCATTTCGGCCAGGAGCGCGTAGTCCTCGAGCTCAGAAAGCTGGACCTCATTGCGCGCCTCGGCGGGGAGCGGCACGCGCTCGAAGAACACTCGCTCGTGGCTCTTGAGCATGAGATGGGAGCGCTGCATCGCTCGATCGGCGTCGACCCGGGTCGCGACCTCGGTGACGTACGCGTCGATGTCCGTGCGACCTAACGCCCGCGCGACCGACACCCGGTGGTGCCCGTCCCGGACGAAGTACAGATCGCCGATGCGCAGCAGGTCGACCGGCGGGAGCGCCTCGCCGCGACGGGCGGCGGCGGCGATCTGTTCCCACCGGCTTCGCGACCGGCCCGAGGTCGGCCGGAAGCGGCGATCGAAATCCCGGCTGCGGTCAACGGAGCCGACGATCCCGTCCAGCGGCACGACATGCAATCCCGTCCGCTGCTCGCCGACGAACCCGAGCGCATCGATGACCTCCTCGTACGGGAGGATCACGCCGACGTCGCTCGGCTGGCCGCGCAGGCGCGCCGTCAGTTTGGCGATCGTCGCCATCCGGCGCGCGCGCAAGAAGTCGTGTTGCGCGTCCATACCCGGGAGGCCTGTGGAACGCGGCGGCGGCATCCGCCGCGGAGATTAGACCCCGCGGCGCTCGGTGCAAGCGGACAAGCGCGTCTGCTCGGCTCTAGCTGGCCGGCGGTGCTTGCGGCGGGGTTGCCGCCGGGGCCTGAGTCGAGGTCGCGGCCTGCGTCGACGGCGAGGCCCCGTTCCTTGCGAGGAGGCTCCGTCCCGACTCGGGGTCGAACAGCTGCAGGTGGGTCGAGTCGAACCACAGCTCGGCCTCGGCGCCCTGCCGCGCTCGGCTTTCGGCGCCCAGTCGCGCGGTGATCTGAATGCCACCTTCGGTGCCCGGCAGGTCCGCGCCGCCCGCGTCGGCCGCCAGCTCGTCGAGCTCACTCGAGGACACCGCCTCGGACTCGACCACGAAGTAGGCGTAGAACTCCGACCCCATCGACTCGAGCACGTCGATCTTGGCCTTGAAGGTGACCCCGCGCGAGCGGTCCGCCACCAGGCTGGCGTCCTCGAAGTCCTCGGGTCGCAGACCGGCGATCACGCCACGTCGTCCCCCGCCCGGACCGGACTCGAGCCGGTGGCGGAGCTCGTCGGGGATCCGGACGTCGCCGATCGGCAGGTGCACGTTGTCACCGCTGATCTCGCCGGCCAGGAAGTTCATCGACGGCGATCCGATGAAGCCCGCCACGAACAGGTTGTTGGGATGCCCGTAGAGCTCAGACGGCGGGCCGACCTGCTGGAGTATGCCGGCGCGCATGACCGTGATCCGGTCGCCCAGCGTCATAGCCTCGGTCTGGTCGTGCGTGACGTAGATCGTGGTCGTCTCCAGCCGCTGCTGGATGCGGGAAATCTCGGTCCGCATCTGCACGCGCAGCTTGGCGTCGAGGTTCGACAGCGGCTCGTCCATCAGGAAGACCTTCGGGTTGCGGACGATCGCGCGACCCATCGCGACGCGCTGGCGCTGGCCACCGGACAGGTTGGCCGGCTTGCGGTCGAGATGCTGCTCGAGGTCGAGGATCTTCGCGGCCTCGTTGACCTTCTGGTCGATCTCTTGTTGCGGGGTCTTGGCGAGCTTCAGAGCGAAGCCCATGTTCTCGCGGACCGTCATGTGCGGGTACAGCGCGTAGTTCTGGAACACCATCGCGATGTCCCGGTCCTTGGGCGCTCGGTCGTTGACGACCTGGCCGCCGATCTTCAGCTCGCCGTCGGAGATGTCTTCGAGTCCGGCGACCATCCGCAATGCGGTCGACTTTCCGCACCCGGAGGGGCCCACCAGGATCATCAGCTCGCCGTCGGGGACGTCGAGGTTCATGTGCTTGACGGCCTCGAAGCCGTCCGGATAACGCTTGGTGACGTCGTCGAACTCGATCTCGGCCATGTTCTGAAGCTCCCTCTTTCTTAACCCTTGACCGCCCCGGCGGTCAGACCGGACACGATCCGTCGCTGGAAGATCAGGACGAGCAGCATCACGGGGATGGTGACGATCACCGCGGCAGCGGCGATATCGCCGTACGGCACGCTGAACTGCGAGACGCCGGGGAAGGACGAGATCGCTGCCGGGACAGTCTCCGCAGCGGTCGTCGACGTGAGCGAGATGGCGAACACGAAGTCGTTCCAGCAGATGATGAACACGATGATGAACGTGGTCACGATCCCCGGCATCGCGAGCGGCACGATGATCTTTCGGAACG
This sequence comes from uncultured Solirubrobacterales bacterium, assembly GCA_963849675.1. Classification (GTDB taxonomy): domain Bacteria; phylum Actinomycetota; class Thermoleophilia; order Solirubrobacterales; family Solirubrobacteraceae; genus Palsa-465. The sequence continues at coordinate 75,889 of CAWKIW010000007.1, forward strand.
CCTGGAACGGCGTCGCCCCGTCGACCTGCGCCGCCTGTTCGAGCTCCCACGGTATCTCCCTGAAGAACGACGACAGCACGAAGATCGACAGCGGCAGCGCGAACGTCATGTACGGGATGATCAGCCCCGGCCAGGTGTCGTACAGGCCGATCTGGCGCCACAGGTTGTACAGGGGCCCGACGAGCGAGATCTGCGGGAACAGCGCGACGCCCAGCACGACGGCGAGGAGCACGTTCTTGCCGGGGAAGTCGAGGCGCGCGATCGCGTAGGCCGCTGAGGAGGCGATCACCACCGCCAGGAACGTCGAGATCAGCCCGATCCCGATCGAGTTGCGAAGCGCGTCGGTGAAGATTCCCTGGTTGAAGATGTCTCGGTAGTTCGTGCAGGGTCCACTGGTGCGGAATGAAGCTCCCGTCGGTGGCGGTCGCGGGAGTCTTCAGCGACAAGAACACGATCCACGCGACCGGGACGAGGGAGGCGACGACGATGATCACGATCGCCGTCGACCATCCGCTGACCTGCTTGCCGCGCCGGCTCATCACGCGGCCTCAGAGCCCGGCGCCACGCCGGCGCCGAACCCCTTGATGAACACGAACGCAATCAGCGCGACCATCAGGAACAGCACTACCGACACCGCCGAGCCGAGCCCAAGGTTGAGCCGATCGAGCAGCGTGTTGTAGTTGAGCATCGAGATCGACTCGGTGCCCTGCGCGCCCTGGTTGAAGATGTAGATCGTGTCGAAGATCCGGAACGCGTCAAGGGTGCGGAACAAGAGCGCGACCAGGATCGCGGGCTTCATCAGGGGCAGCGTGATCCTGGTGAACCGCTGCCATGTCGTGGCGCCATCGACCTTCGCGGCCTCGAGAAGGTCATCGGGGACGAGCGCGAGCCCGGCGAGCAGCAGCAACGCCATGAACGGTGTGTTCTTCCAGACCTCGGTGGTGATGACCGCGACGTAGGTACCGAAGGTGTGGCTGAGCGGATCGCCACTCAGCCCGAGCAGTTTCGGGATCCAGCCGCTCTGCAGCGACCATGCGAGCTGCCACGACTCCGCGGCCACCACGGCGACGATGGCGTACGGGACGAGTGCGACCCCCCGCACGAAGCCCCGCGCGAAGATGACTCGGTGCATGGCGAGCGCCAGCAACATGCCGAGCACGAACTGGATCGAGACGCTGATCACGGTGATGATCACTGTGTGGAACACGTCCTGCCAAAACACAGGCGCGCTCAGCACATGGCCATAGTTGGCGAGGCCGATGAACTTGGTGGCGTTCGGGAAGCGCAGATCGGCACGCTGGAGCGACAGCGCGACCGCGTCGATGACCGGATACGCCGTCACGGCGACCATCACGATCGCGGCGGGGGCGATCAGCCAGACGGCGAGGCGGCGTTCGGCGCGGGTGCGATCGGTCAGATGTCGCCGGCGGCGCGGGGCGGCGGTGGGCGCCGGAGCGGTGACGGCGCCGGTACTCACAGGAGCGCCGCCGAAGAGAGCGAGGCCTTGATCTTGCTACGCAATGAGCTCACCACCGTGCTGGGGTTGATGTTCGAGGTGGGCGACAGGGTTTTCTGGATCGCGAGCGTGACGTCCGCGTAGGCCGGCGTCTGCGGACGGATGCCGTAATTCTGGAGCTGCTGCTTGATCAGCTGGTGGAACGGATATGCCTTCCCGAAGGCCGGCTGGTCGTAGATGCTGGCGGCGACCGGCGCGAGGCCGCCCTTGATCGCGTTCCGGGATTGATTGCTCGGCTTGATCAGGCACTGAACCGCCTCGAAGGCGAGGTTCGGGTGCTGGGAGAAGGCCGAGATGCCGAGGTTGTAGCCGCCGATCGAGACGCGGGGGTTGACGCCGGGGACGACCCCGGGGAAGAGGGCGTAGCCCATGTCCTTGAAGACCTTGGGGTTGCCCGCCTGGGTCGCCGACCAGACGAACGGATAATTGATCATGAACGCGGCGCTACCGCTCTGGAAGGCCACCTGCCCGGGCCCCTCCTGCGAGACGTTCAGCGACGGGTCGGCGCCCTTCGAGGTGGCGAGCTGGCGCATGATCGACGCCGCGATTTGGGCGGGCCGACCGATGACGACCTGGTTGTCGGGCGAGAGGATCTCGCCGCCGGCCGAGTTGACCAGCGAGTTGAACCACACCGTCAGGCCCTCGTACTGGGCGCCCTGCTCCTCGATGAAGTGGGGCTTGCCCTCCGCTGCGAGGTGGTTGGCGTCGGCGATCATCTGCGCCCAGGTGGTGGGCGGAGTCGGCACGAGGTCCTTGCGGTACCACAGCAGCTCGGTGTTCGAATTGATCGGGACCGCCCAGAGTTTGTTCTTCCATGTGGCGGTCTGAACGGGTCCGGGTAGATCGGTGGATTTGATCTGGGCGGCGAGGGACGCCGGTACGGGCTTCAGCCACTTCGCGGTCGCGAACTCGGCGGTCCAGTCGACGTCCATCGCGAGGATGTCGATCGACGAGTCGCTCGCGGCAAGGCGGCGCACGAGCGACACGCGCTGCTGGTCGGACGACGTCGAGAGGAAGTTGATCTTGATGTTGTAGGCGCCGTGCGAGTCGTTGCTGCACTCGGTCGCGGCTGCCTGGAACGAGCCCGACGGTTCGGGGAACACGTACCAGTTGAGCGTCACCGGGCCCTTGCCCGAGGAGCCGCACGCGGCGAGCAGGGCGGTGGCGACGCCGGCGGCCAGCATTGCCCCGACCCGCTTCCGGGTTCGGGATCGGGAGCCCTTTCGCTGCGCTCTCTCCGGACCCGTCACTTCCTGTCTCCTCCGATCCCTAGCTCCGACGTCCCCCTCGTACCCCGCATTGGGATTCGACTAACGTGAAGTTGTTACGTCGTGGCCTAGAGAGCGGCAGCAGGTTCGCCGGGTGGGCCCAGTGGCGTGTCGTCGCCGGCGGGGGCGGTCGCCGGGTCCGGTGGTGGCGGGTCGCGGCGGTGGCGGATCGCGGTCGGTGGCGGGTCCCGGTGGTGGCGGGTCCCGGGGGGTGGCGGGGCCGGGCGAGCGGACCTGTAAAGCGCCCGAATTCGCAGCGTTTCTCAGCCGCTTTCGGGACATAAGCATGTCCCGAATGCTTATCTCCCGAAAGCTCGGCGGCGTGGTGGAGCTTTCGGGCCTTGTGCAGCTACGTTCCGGCAGGCGGGGGCGTACTTGGGTCGGCGCAGAGTGCGCACTTGCTCCAGTCGAACGGCCGCGCGATCCCGCGGATGCGCTTGTCGTTCTCGTGCCACTCGCGGTTGAGGTGCCGGCCGATCACGACCGCGCCGACCGCGCCGGCGCCGGCGGCCTTGAGCGCAGCCGCAGCGCTCTGTGCGCTCGCCCCGGTCGTCCAGGTGTCGTCGATCAGCAGCACCGAGCGGCCGTCGATCGGTGCGGAGGCGACAAACTTCTCGGGGCTGAACGATCGCTGCGGCACCTCGACCTCCGATCGCCACAGCAGCCGCTCGTACCGGTCGCGAGTGGGCGCGACCAGCTCCCCAACGATCCAGCGGAGGGGGTGGCGCTCATCGCGCGTGCGATCTCCGGACGGGACCGTCGTGACTAGCTCGAACCGGTCGGTCGCGGCGGCGTGCGCCACACAGCGCTCGTGTTCGGTGAGAAAGCGCCACAGGATCGCGGCGAGGCTCGCCCCGAGCCGGCGCGCGACATCTCCGTCGAGGCGCTTGTAGCTGGCAAGGGCATGGTGGAGCTGCTCGCGGGCGACGCTGTAGGAGATCGGGGCTACCCCGTCGAGGACGAGCCGGCCGTGGTCGCACGCGTAGCAGCGCGCGTATCCGTCGGTGAAGTTGAAGCAGGTGGCGCACACACTCGAGCCCCGGCGCGGACCGAGCATGACGTTCTCGTACAGCGCGGTCAGCTCGAGGACCGAGGGCATGCCCCGCCGGCTATGCGACGAGGGAGCCGGGCGAAATCAGCCGCTCCACGACCGTTGTGATCTCGTCCGGCGAGCGCACGACGTGCGTGCCGGGCCGCACTGCGTATTCCCGGGCCCACTCCTGGCGCTCGACGAGCGAGGCGAGCAGGAACACGGGTCGCCCCTGGGCGCGGGCCAAGCGAGCCTGCATCCGCGCCCCGCTCGTATCGGACGCCTCGACCACCACGGTCGCCAGCGTGATCCCGGACATCACCGCGTTGCGCATCGGAAAGCTTCGCCGGCTGGGAGGCGCATCGGGCCAGAACTGGGAGACGACCGCGCACTCCGACGCGACCCGCCGCTGGAGCGCTTCGTTCTGGGGCGGGTATGAGCGGGCCAACCCGGTCCCGATGACCGCGACCGTCCGGCCCCCGCGCGCGAGCGTCGCGCTGTGGGCGGCCGTGTCGATGCCGGCGGCGAGCCCCGAGACGACGGTGAATCCACGGTCCACGAGGTGTTCCGCGATCGCGTGGGCCTTTGTTGTGCCGTCGGGCGTCGCCTTGCGTGCTCCAACCACGGCGATCGCGTGAGCGTCCGCCGACGTCAAGCGCCCGGCCACGAACACCATCGGCGGGCGGTCGTGGACGGCGCGGAGGTTCGGCGGGTAGTTGGGCTCGAGCACCGTGACCAGCCGCATGCCGGCCGCGCTCCATCGGTCGAGGTCGGCGCTCGCTTGCTCGAGAAGCTCGGCCGCGTCGGTGCTTGTCCGGTTCTCGGTCGCGTCGGCCTCCGAAAACAGGGACGCCTGGGCGGGCGGCACCGGGCCAGCGAGCTCGTCCTCTAGGACCGCCGCGGCGGAGCCCCGCTCCTCGACGAGCTCGGCGTACTCCACCCACGGCCGCCGGCCCGTCCTGAGCAGGGCCACCATCGCGGCACGCTCATCGGCAGCTGTCACCGAGCGAGCGTATCGGGCTCGACGGATACTGATTCGCCGGGGTTCAGCCGATCGGCTGAACCGGCTCTTTGGCCTGAACTGGCTCCTGCGGCTGAGGAGCCTCGACCGGGCTCGCCTGGCTCATGACTTCCTGGCGAGGCTCGTGATCTTCGCCGCTCATCGCGCTCCGGAAGTCGCGGAGTCCCTTCCCGAGCGCGCGCCCCGCCTCGGGGAGCCGCTTGGGACCGAGCACGAGCAGCGCGACCACCAGAATCAGGAGCAGGTGAGTGGGCTGAAGGATGTTGTCAACGAAAGGCATCGCCACAAGCTTACCCGCTCATCGCGCTCGGCCAAGGGACTTTTCGGTGTTCAAGCCCCGTACGTCTGCTGGAGGCCCTGATGACCAAGGCATTCCTAGGCGCGGTGGCGGTCTCGAACGGCGACCTTCGAGCTCACTCCGGATCGCCCGACCGGCGTACGGCCATGTGCGTGTTCTCGGCGGCCATGCGCGAGACGCGACCGGCGTCGATCCTTTGCGGCGGCCTTCCTGTGCCTGGCGGTTGCGGGAGCCGGGACCCCGACCGTCACGATCACCCGCCGCGAACGCGCCGGCGCGAAGGGAAAGTCCGCCTCGGCAAGACTCGATACCTGTAGCCAGAAGCGGACCACGCCCTGATAGCGCGCGAACTGGTAGGTCGTGGTGAAGGTCCCGTCCGGGGACACGTTCGGGATCCCTTGGATCTTGCTCAGCCCCGGAATGCCGACGATCCCGAGATCTAAGCGCAGCAGCTTGCTGCTCGCCGGAATGTATCCGCCCAGCACTCGGCCGCTGATCCGCACGCGCCGGCCCCACGGCGTGCGATCCGGCGTGACCTGCGTGATCTCGATCTTCGCCGGGGTGATCACGGTCGCGTACCCGCTTGCCGGGAGGATCGTCGGCGAGCCCGGGTAGGAGGCTTCGATGACCCGTGAGGGACCGGGCGCCAGTGTCGCTGTCCACCTCCCATCGAGTGCAGTCGTCACCGCTGCGGCCTCGGTGAACACGTTCGAGGCGTTGTCCGGGGCAGTCAGGATCGCGACCGGCTGGCCAGCGAGCGGGACTCCGGCACTGCTCATCAGCAGCCCGTGCAGCCTCACCGCCCGGCCGAACGGCACCCGCGCACGGGTGGCGAGCCTCGCCGCAGACGTACCGCAGCTCGCGTGTGGTTTTTCGTGCTGCCGCAAGGTCGCCCTCGCGATTCCCGCTTCCCGTTTCGGGTGAGACAGCGAGAGCGCGATGCTCCCGGAAGAGCCGCCGGCCAGGGTCCTCCCGGCCGCGGTTGGCGCTGGGTCAGCCGGGGTGCGAGGCCGAACGAGTCCGGCGTCAGCGAGGCTCAGACCAGAAGCCCCTGCCAATCGAGCTTCGCTCGCTCGTTCGCGCCGACTTTGCGCGGGCGGTGCAGCAGCATCGTGCTCGACCGCTCCGCTGGCGCATCGCTGAGCGGGGAGTTGCCCGAGGCTCACCTCAGAGACGGCCTGGGTCCGGACCGGCAGCATCACGTTCCGACTGGTTGAGGCGCAGTTCCCGACGTTGTCGCAGGACCTCACCTGGAATGCGTACAGTCCGTGCAGCCCGTTGTCGTCGAAATGCGCTACCAGCTGGCTCCCCGTGAACGTCGTGGGCAGAGCCGTCCAACTGCTGGTTCCCGCCGGGGCCATGTCGATCGATCCTCCGGCGACACCGGACTCGCTGTCGCTCGCATCGGCAACCACGCCAGTCGGGTCGTTCGGGTTCGCGGGCTCCAGGCTCAACACCGGTGGGGCCTCGTCGATGTGAACCGTCATCGAACTCGTGCCAACGTTATGGCTGCCCTGCGGGTCGACAGCGTTGTTCCACGCCGTACACGACACGGTCTTCACCCCATCGCCGTTCACGGTCAGGCCGCCCGCCGGATAGCTCTGAGCCGCAGCGCTGTTCACTCCGCAGCTCATCCCACCCAGTCCCGAGGGGCCGGTACTGGGCGTGGCGTCAACCGTCACCGGGTGGTTGACCCACACGGTCGGGTTCGGGTCGTCAGGTGTAGTGAGCGACACGCCGACCGGATCGTTGTCCACATTCAGAGTCTCTGACAGCGGCGCATTCGGGAGTCCAGCTGCGTTCGTTGCTCGGAGCGTGACTGGTAGCTGCCCCGCACCGCTGACGTACTCGTGAGTGTCCACCGTAGCTGTCCAGCTCACCGGCTGCTGGCACTCCTGCCAGCTCGAATCATTCGCCGCGGGCAGCGAGGAGTCGGCGATCGGCGGGCTCGCTCCAACCTGGACGCTCAAACTGCACACGCCCGACGAATCACCCGCGGACACAGGAAGGGTCCAGGCGTTACCTGGCGCGTTCCAGATCCAGCGCCCCGTCTGGTCCCACAGGCTGCCGGCGTCGGCAACGGGGGTGACGCTCGGGCCTTGCGCCTCGGACGCGTACACCGTGATCTGACTCAGCTGGATTTCCCCCGGCCGTACGCACGCCGACTGCACACACCGCAGCTCAATCCCCCAGTAGGGAGTGTTGAGCGGGGCCGGAGGCGGCCGCGTCTACTGCGGTCCCGTTCGGATGCACGGGAGCGGTGCCGCCGTTCCAGTAGGTGAACCCGATCCACCCCAGGCCGTCGGCGATGTTCTGCAACTGCGCTGTCGTAGTAGACCACCTTGTTGATAGTCATTCCCGGCGGGGCGCTGATCTGGTACCCCATCCTTGCTCCTTCGGGAACGCCGGTAGCGGACCAAGCCAACAGGGCGCTGCCCGCCGCCGCGACGCCGCTGGAAAGCAGCGGTGGAGGCGTGTTCCCCTGGTTGAACGCGAGCGTGAGTGCACGCGCGCCGCAAGATGGCGCTGGGCCCGACCAGGCCGGCCAGACCGTCCCCGCCGTGTACGCCGTCAGCAGGCCACAGCCACTCGAAGGGTTGATCACGATCGGTTGCGGCAATGGCTGTGCGGCACGCGCTGCCGTCGGCACGGCGCATACTCCAGCTGCGAACGCGGCCACCGCTGAGAGCGTCAACGTTACGTGCCTGCGCATCGTCTACTCCTCTCCTAGGTGCCCGACGGGCCTCCGCACGAGTCGGCGAGGTTGAACGTCTCGTCCTTGGGCTGGAACTCCCCGTTCACGACTACGCCAGTGTGGATCGTGAATGTCCGAACCCAGTAAGCCCGCGCCCTCCGTCCAGGCTACGGGAAAGGCGCCAGGGTTTCCGCCGAAACCCGCCGGCGGCTGGCCGTCGTCGACGCTGACCACTGGCGCGTTGGTGTTCGCAAACCGGCAGCTCGCGGCGGTAACGGCGACGTCGTAGGTGCCAACAGCCGCGTGTGTGATGGAGACGCCGGAACCCTCGTCTATCACCCCGTTCGGGTCCGACCGCCGCCCACGCTCGCCCGGTGGGCCGGTCGAGCGCCGAGCTGAGCCCGATGCGACTCTGGTGACGTCCGCAGCGCGGGTGCTTGGCGAGGTGCATGACGCCGCTGCCGTTATCGACGCAGACGGCGACCGTGCCGTTACTCGAAGTCGCCGCGAGCGCGTAGCTCCCGCCCGAGCCGATCGCCACGGCCAGCGCGAGGTAGGCCACGATGTTCGAGCGCAGGTGGCGCAGCGGCGTATGCAGGTGGCGCAGGGATGACGGCCGACCGGTTGCCTTCGTCTCGGTGGGTTTCACGTGTCTCCTACCTTCCTGTGGATCTGGGCCGTGTGCGGGCTACTTACAGCTGCAGGTGCCTGCTCCGGTGATCAGTGAGCGGAGGGCCGCATTGGACGGGTTCGCCGAGCTCGAGTCCGAACCGCTCGGAGCGGATCTGTACGTGGGAGAGGCGTCGCTGTGCGTGCCCACTGACCCGTTGCTCGCGTCGTATGTCTGAGTACTGGCGGGGTACGTGCTCGAACTGGGCGTGTCAGTCCGAGTCGAGCTGGAGGGAGCAGCCGCCGAAGAGCCGGAGCTAACTGTGGCGCTCTGTGGCGGGCTGGCGGATTTCCGACCGTGCTTTGGCGCGCGCACAACGTGCGGCGTGCGCCGGGCGCTTGATGCAGGCGCGCGGCGCACGACGGCCGTGTCTCCGCGAAGGTTGCTGAGTTCGATGCGGGCGACGCGCAGCGCATTGGAAACGCCGCCGCTCAACACGGCGGCGAAGCCGACGTTCGACCCACCGGCCGGTCCTGGCGCGCCGCGTCGCCCGGGAGAGCTCGAGCCGAGCGCGACCACCGTGGCGGCGGCAATCGCAAGGATCGCCGCGACGCCGACGACCATCCGCCAATCGGCGCTCGTGAGGGGAATGGATCGGATCGCATTGCGTGGCCCGCCACGGACCGAGTCGTCGCGAGGCGGTTGGGAGGCTCCGGGCATTCCGCGCAGCCCGGCGGACTGGCCGTTTGGGTGGGCGTTCGCCGGCGGCTGCAGCGCGTCGTGGATCGCCGCCGCGCCCTCGCCCCAGAAGTCCTCCGCGCTCGGTGGCGCGGCATCGCGATCGAGAGACACGGCGCGCGGACCGAACGGCACGAGATCCTCGCGCGGGCCCAGCCAGTCGCGCGGAAGGCGAACGACGTCTGCCTGCGACTTAGGCTCTGCCTCTCCTACCTCGGTTCCCCGACCTTCCCTCACCCGGGTTCCGCCCTTTTCCAGCGATTTCTTCGCCGACGGCGGGAATGCCGTCCACACCGCGCGCTATTATAACCCCTGATTTGGCTCCAATTAGACTCAATTAGCAAAGTCGGATGAATCCTGGAGAGACTGAAGAGTCATTCCTGACCGTCGCGGAGGTGGCGGGGATGCTCAAGCTGAATCAGCAGACGGTTCGCAATTGGATCGATCAGGGGTCCCTGCCGGCGCTGCGGGTAGGCCGGCGGGTGCGGATCAAGCGCTCCGACTTCGAGCGTGTGATCGCCCAGTCGTACACGGCCGGTGCCGGTCCCGGCGGGCAGGACGCCGGGCCGAGCGCGGAGGACTTTTGGGGCGGTGAGCCGATCGGGGTGGTCGACTCTGGGCTCGCGTCGGAGCCGGCCGCGCCCGACGAATGACGTGTGGCAGATGAGCGCCGCCAGCCCGATGACGCCAGCGAGCGACAGATGAGCTTCCGCGACGATCTCGACCGCCAGCGAGCGCAGATCATGCGAGCCGTGCGGCAGGCGGGGGCCGACTGGGCCGAGGCGATGCGGGTCCACAAGCTGGCGCCGCCGGACGCCGGATTCGCGGCGAGATTGCAAGCCCTGTCCGAGGCGGCCGGCCATGAGCAGGTCGCGTGGGAGCACGCGCACGCCGTGGGACTGTTGTGGCGCCCGATCCCGGGGGCCGAGAACGCCGAGCCGCCGTACGAGCTTCGCCCCGGCACCGGGCGGCGCGGTCCGGCGGAGTTGTGGGTGCGGTTCGACGAGACGGTGGCGGCGCTCAACCGCGCGATCACTGGATCGAGCGCCGCCGACGTGGCGGACGCGTTCGGCGCGTTGTCGGATGCCGCGGGCGCGCTGGCGACTGCCGTTGCCGGCGAGGATGAGGCGCAGTCGCCGCCCGTCGCTCGCGACGCCGCGTAGACACCGGGAGACCGCCCCGTAGGCCACCGGAGCGTTGCGGAACGCTGGCGCCGTGCGGGCGACTCGTCTAGAGGATCAATACAAGATGTTTACTCAGGCCGAAGGTGGAAATCCCACAATGAGGCAGGACACGAAGAAGGAGGAATCCAGTGCCTCAGATCATCGTGACCGCGGATCGCGGGGCTGCCTTTGGGGAAGGGGCCGTCACGCTTCGTGAGCGCGTATCCGTTGCAGATTTCGAAAGCGAGCACTTCGCGACTCAATTGGTCGAGCGGCTCGGATGGGCCGTGGGTGATGCCGACGAGGCGGAGCGCGTCAGCGACGTCGCCACTCCAGCCGAGCCGTTCAAAGATCCCGGTGAGCCGATGCCCGATCCGGTCGAACCCGGCGAGCCTGTGCCAAACGCCGCTCGATCGCGTCAGCGTTCCGTCGCCAGCGTAGTCACGACCGCCTCATAAACGCCCGCGCCGTACGGCTCTGATGCGATCCGGACCCCGGGGCGGCCGGTGATGTCGGACGCCAGCGCCGGATCGCGGTCGAGCGCGTTCGCAACCAGCCAGAAGGCTCCGACGACCGTCGCCGCCGCCATGTCTTCGCGCGAATCGCCGACCGCGATGCAGTCGGCCCGCGAGTAGGCACGAGCCTGCATGTGCCGGGCGACGGCCCGCGTCTTGGAGGCGCCCGCCGGAATCAAGTGATATGCGTGCAAGACCGCGAGCCCGTCCATCTGCTCGGACGTCTCCTCGATCACGCCGTTGTCGACGAGCCGGAGCCAGCCGAGGCCGGCGTCGTCGAGGACCTCCTGCACGGCGTTCAGATCGACGTCGCCGCGGAACAAGTGCGACACATCTCGCTTCGCTGACCACGGAGTGTGGTACTCGAGCCGGCCCGGGAACCGTTCGAGCAGCAGCGCAGGTGCGCCGGAGCGCTCGATCTGCTCGTAGATCGTTCCGCGCTGGAGTGAGGGGACGACGCCGTCGGTCAGCCACTCGAGCTCCCCGTCGAGCATCAGACCGCAGCCGAGCTCGAAGATGTATGAGCTCGAGCCGATGATCCGGCTGTTCTCGAACACGCTTGACTGCCGCCGTCCCGAGTAGAGCACCACCTCGACGTCGGCTCGCGCGCAGGCCTGCAGCGCCCGCACGCCATCGAGTGCGAACCGGCCATCGGCCCCGTGGAGGAGCGAGCCGCCCGGGCCGAGCAGCGTGCCGTCGAGATCAACGTAGAGGCAGCGCATGGCGGGCGCGACCGTAGCAGCCGGGCGGCCACCGCCATACTGGCCAGTGGTGGCGATCACGCACGAAACCGAGCCTTGGGCGGCCCTGCTTGAACAGGGCCGCACTGATCAACGTCTGGTTCACGACGACTTTTATGAGACCCGCGCGGCGTCGCCCGTGCTGATCCCGGGCGAGCTCGGACCGGCGGTCAGGACCGCGCTCGCGAACGTCGGGATCGACCAGCTCTACTCACACCAGAGCGATGCGCTCTATGACGCGTTCGAGGCGCCGACGATCGTCACCACCGGGACCGCGTCGGGCAAGTCGTTGTGCTTCCAGTTGCCGACGCTCGAGGTGCTGACCTCGGACCGTACCGCGCGAGCGCTCTATCTATATCCGACCAAGGCACTGGCGCAGGACCAGGCGCGGGCGCTGCATGCGTTCGGTCTGCACAAGCAGGTTCGGCCGGCGATCTACGACGGCGACACCCCACGAGCCGAGCGCTCGGCCATCCGCAAGCGCTCGAACCTCATCCTTACCAATCCCGACATGCTCCACGTCGGGATCCTGCCGCACCATCCGGCCTGGGGCGAGCTGTTCGCGAACCTGGCATTCGTGGTCGTCGACGAGGCGCACGTCTACCGCGGGGTGTTCGGCTCTCACGTCGCCAATGTGCTCAGGCGGCTGCGACGGATCGCCGCGATCCACGGCAGCGAGCCGCGCTTCCTACTGGCGAGCGCGACGATCGCCAATCCAGTGGAGCTCGCCGAGCGACTGACCGGCCTGGCCGGCTTCAAGCTCGTCGACCGGGATGGGGCGCCGCAGGCGAGCCGGCGCGTCGCGATGTGGAATCCGCCCTCTGCTCGACGAGGAACTCGGCATCCGCGCCTCGGCGCTGTACGAAGCCGCCGAGGTGTTTTCGGAGCTGGTCTCCATGGGCGCTCGAACGATCTGCTTCATGAAGTCGCGCAAAGGCATCGAGCTGATCCTGCGGCACTCACTCGACCGGCTCGAGCCCGAGTTCGCGGAACGGATCGCGCCCTATAGAGGCGGCTACACGCCCCAGCAGCGCCAGGAGATCCAGCGCCGGCTGAGCGCCGGCGAGCTGCTCGGAGTCGTCGCGACCGATGCGCTCGAGCTGGGGATCGACATCGGCGACCTCGACGCCGCGATCTGCGTGACGTTCCCCGGGACGGTGGCGAGCCTCAGGCAGATGTGGGGCCGCGCCGGCCGCCGCGGTCGCGGCCTCGCCGTGTACATCGCGGGCGAGGACGCGCTCGATCAGTTCTTCTGCCGGCACCCGGAGGAGTTCCTCGGCCGGGCCGTAGAGGCGGCGATCCTCGACCCCCACAGCCCCGAGATCTTCGGTGAGCACGTGCTGTGCGCGGCCCACGAGGCGCCACTGACCGACGCCGATGCCGACGTGCTCGGCCCCGACTGGCGCGTCGTACGCAGAGGACCTGGCGGAGGCGGGCTTCCTGCGCGAGCGCGCCACCGGCTTCGTGCCGCGTCGCGCGGACGACTACCCCGCCGCGCGGACCGCGCTCCGCTCGGCCTCGGCGGACAGCTTCGCGCTAATCGACGGGAGCTCGGGAGAGCTGTTCGGGACGGTCGAGCTCGCGCGCGCGTATGGGACGATCCACGAGGGAGCGGTGTACCTGCACATGGGGCGCTCCTACCACGTGCTCGAGCTGGATCTCGCCGCTCGCCGGGCATTGCTCGAGCCGTTCAGCGGGGACTACTTCACCCAGGCCAAGCGCGAGAGCATGATCTACATCACGCGGATGCACGCGCAACGTGAGACGTCCGGCGTGACGCTCTCGTTCGGCGAGATCGTCTATGCGGAGACCGTTCTGGGCTATCAGCGCAAGCGCCTGCAGGACCACGAGGTGATCGACTTCCAAGGCCTAGATCTGCCGACAGTCGAGTTCTCGACCCGCGCGCTCTGGTACGAGCTCGACGAGCTGATCGCCGCCGAGTCGTTCCCGCCGCATGAGCTGCTCGGGGCCCTGCACGCGCTCGAGCACGGGCAGATAGCGGTGCTGCCGCTGATCGCGATGTGCGACCGATGGGACATCGGGGGCCTGTCGACCAACGCCCATCCCCAGACGGGCGTGCCGACGATCTTCATCTACGACGGCCACCCCGGCGGTGTCGGGATCACGCGTCGGGGCTATGACGAGTTCGAACGGCTAGTCGGCGACGCGCAGCGCCTGATCGGCGAATGCCCATGCAAGTCGGGCTGCCCGTCGTGCGTGCAGTCGCCGAAGTGCGGGAATCTCAACGAGCCGCTGTCTAAGCGGGGTGCCCTGGAGCTGCTGCGCCGGCTCCAGACTTTCCGTTGAGCTCCTTGGGAGTCAAGAACGCCGCCAACCGGGCTCGTCCCGGCTCCAACTCGCTCCAGCCACATTCGAACGTCAGCGTGGCCAGCGCACCGGTCGGAAACTTCCGTTCGAGCGCCGCCCGCTCACCGGCATCGTCCTCCCGGCGAGCGAGGCGCATAGCGAGCATCTGGACCGACGGGTTGTGCCCGATCAGCATCACCGAGCTGACATCGTCGGGCACCCGGCGGAGGCGGTCGACCAGATCTCGTGCGGTGGCCGAGTAGAGCTCCGACTCGATGACATGCTTGCCCGCCGGCGCGACGCCCTCGAGCGTCTCGCGCGTGCGGCGCGCGCTCGAGCACAGGACCAGCTCGGGCGCGATCGCGTTCGAGCGCAGGTGCTCGGCCATGACCTTGCAGGCGCGCTGGCCACGGGGGGCGAGCGGCCGTTCGTGGTCATCGAGGCCCGGGTCGTCCCAGCTCGACTTCGCATGGCGCAGGATGAACAAATGCTTGCTGTCAGCCATCCGGATCCCATTGTCCAGCCTGCGGCGGCGTAAACACTGAACTAGGCCGGCGACCTCGCTACGATCGCTCCGCCACGGCGAGATAGCTCAGTTGGTAGAGCACACGACTGAAAATCGTGGTGTCCCCGGTTCAAGTCCGGGTCTCGCCATCGCGGAAGGCCTGCAAATGGGTCCCTTCCGATGTCGGGTGGTGAAGGCGCCGGACGGCTTCACGGGGCTCGTTGGCCTTTTCCGGCCTTTTCAGCGCCTCGTCGAGCCGCTCCGAGCCCGCAGTGCGCCTAGGGAGGCTCACAGGGGCGGCGCACTGCGACGCGACATGGAGGTAGCCCAGCGATTCGCGTGGGTACGCCGCGCACACGCGGCGGCCGGCCCAGTCGATCTCGATGTTGTAGCGCGAGTCGACCAGCGCACCCATCGTGGCAACTGTCGTGCGCGTTTGAGTGTTGATCACGTTGCCTGCGTCGCCCGCGAACAGGTAGCGACCGTCCCGGCTGAGGTTGATCCACCCGAGATTCGGGCCCGAGACATGCACCGTCGCGATCATCACCGGCGCGCTAATGCCGAACTGTCTAGCTGGTTGGAGAGTCGGAGCTTTGCTCGGGCGAGGCCCGGCAGGACAAGCACCGACGCCGCTAGACGACGTCCGTCTCGCATCTCGCCGCAACCGGGTACGGTTGCCGAGACCTGCGTTCGTGTCGGCGTGTGTCTGCGGACCTGTGACTCCACGTCTCCGAGAGCAGCTGAACTGCCCCCTGGCCGGTGCGGCCTGGTCAGAGGTGTATCTCGGTGCCTTTGCCGCCTTTTCGGGCGGCAGCCAGGACGAGGCCTGCTGCGGTCGCGTCCTCAAGCGCGACGCCAACTCCCTTGTAACGGTGAGCTGATCTGGGGTGGTGCGTCCGCGGTGGGTGCCGTCGACGAGCTCACCGAGTTCCACGGGAGCGCGTTCGAGCGTGATGAGGCCCCGCTTGAGCGGCTCGGACAAGTCGCGATTCGGCGGGACGGCCGACAGCGCTGCTTCTCGTGACTCAACGCACAGGAGCGAGTCGGTGATGGTCCCGTCGTCCAACTCCCGACCGTTCGGGTTGTATCCGACCGAGGTGACGTGCGTTCCTGGCGCCAGCCAGTCGCGCCGGACAACCGGCTCGCTTGCGAAGGTCGTGGCACAGGCGATCTGGGGACCGGCTACGGCCGCTTCGTACGATCGCGCCGGGCGGACATCGGGCTCCAACTCGGCGTCCAGTCTCTGCGCAAGGAGCCGTGCCTTTTCGTGGTCGCGTCCCGCGATCCAGACCGAGCGGATCGGCCGGACGCGTGTCACGAGCCTGGCGTGCGCCTCGGCCTGCGCGCCGGTCCCCAAGATCGCGAGACTCGCGGCATCGACCGATGCGAGCAAGCGCGCAGAGAGAGCCGACACCGCAGCCGTCCGGACGGCCGTGATGTACGTGCCGTCCATGAGTGCCTCCGGCCGGCCGTCGCGCACGTCGAAGGCCACGATCACCGCCTGGCGGACGGGCCTGGCCCCCCCAGAGTTCTCCGGGAAGACAGAGACCAGCTTGCTCACCAGAGCCGACGTGGCCGGCTCGAAGGCCGGCATGTCGAGCAGGCCGGTCAAGCCAACGTCGTCCTGCCGGACGGTGGCGAAAACGCGCGTCGGAAGTGAAGCCTCACCGGTACTGAGGTTCGCCAAAGTCCGTGCCAGCGCATCGATGAGCGCGACGAGGTCGAGCAACCGCTCCACCTCATCCCGGCCAACACCCGCAACGTCGAGACGATACCCGTCCAACCCCGCGATCGCCCGGACCGCGGTACGGCCCCGTCGCCAAAACCGTGCGTCGCCGCCGCCACCTGACGTGACTGCTTGAGGCGTAGTAGGGCCACGTGCGTCGGCGACCCGGCAAAACCGCATTTGCGGCATGGGCGGGGCGTTGAGCTGGCGGTTGGCAGTGGCGGTGTGGCCGCCGTGTTCAGACTGGCGGGTTTGGCTTGCCCGGCGTGGGCGGCTTCGGCGCCGTTCTTCACGGGCGTCGGGTTTGCGGCATTACCCTCAGGTTCCTTGGGCACTGTAGGAGGTCGAGATGGACCGCGATGTGCTGGACACGATCGAGCACGAGATTGACCAGGAGGTGAGGGCACGCTTCCCCGGCAGCGCGGTACGGCAGGCCGTGCTGCTGCAATACGGCGACGACCCCGAAATCGAGCCCGGCGACCTGTGGGTCCGGGTGCTGCTCGACGCGGACGGGCCGGAGGACAACTGGGAGCCGGTCCTGACGGCATTCGAGCAAGCCAACAAGACGGCGATCGAGCAGTTCACGGGCTACCTGGCAACAAGGCTCCGGGAGATCAGGCTGGTCGAGTACACGTTCAGCAACAACCCCGTCACCTGCGACGGCAAGGGACCCCGGACGATCATGCACACCGCGCGGTGCCTGTCGGACATCCAGGAGTGGGAACACGGTGAAGCTACCTTCGTGCTGGCCGCGCTGGGACCGGCTGGCCTGGAAACGGTGGACACGCTGATCGTGGCGGGAATCGCGGAAACGCGCGCGGAGGCCATCCGGTGGTCACTGGATCGCATCCGCGACCGGCCGGAGTACCAGCGGCTCCGTGAACTGAGATGCGCCCCCGAGGTCATAGATCGCGATGTGCTGGACACGATCGAGCGCGAGATTAATGAGGAGATGCGGGCACGCTTCCCCGGGAGCGCGGTACGGCAGGCCGTGCTGCTGCAATACGGCGACGACCCGGAAATCGGCCCGGGGGACCTGTGGGTCCGGGTGCTGCTCGACGCGGGCGGGCCGGAGGATTACGAGGAGACCCTCACGGCATTCGACCAGGCCAACAAGACGGCGATCGAGCAGTTCACCGGCTACCTGGCAGAAAAACTCCGGGAGATCAGCCTGGTCGAGTACACGTTCGGCAACAACCCCGTCACCCGCGACGGCCACGGCCCCCGCGCGAGCAATCCCGTCGGGGAGCGACTGCCGGACATCCAAGAGCGGGAGCACGGAGAGGCCACCCCGTTGCTGGCCCGACTGGGACCCGCTGGCCTGGAAACGCTGGACACGCTGATCGTGGCGGGAATCGCGGCCACACGCGCGGAGGCCATCCGGTGGTCCCTGGACCGCATCCGCGAGCGGCCAGCGTACCAGCGGCTCCGTGAACTAAGACGCGACGCCGACAAGCTCAAGAACGAGTTCTGAGACAAAGCCAGATCACCGCCAAGCCGGCATCTCTGCTCGACCGCGTTCAGCTCCCAAGGCATCGCGGGAGTGTCACGCATCAAGCGACACCAGCCTGGGGCATCCCAAAAGTCGATTGACGCCGCCGCAGGGACGCCCGTATGCGACAGCCTCACGAACCACCGGGGCGTCCTCGTCGGGACAAATCGCCATCCTCGCGCTTCTGCTCCGTAACCGCCGAGCCCGGAAGCGGCAGCCTCAGTCACGCGACGTGCTCCGCCACGGGATTCTGCTCGTGGCCGACGAGGTCATCACCGGGCCGCGCTCCGCCACCGCACGGAGCGCGGCCAGTTTCGTGCCCACCATGCTCGCCACCTCACTGCAAAGCTTCTACGCCACCGCCGCCAGCGTCGCCGGCGCGCTGATCGGCCTCCTGTTCGTAGCCGTCACCGTCGCCCGCGACCGACCCGGCGAGAACCCCCGGTCCAGGCACCAGATACCAGCGGCCGCCGCCCTGACTGCCTTCACGAACACGCTCTGCATCTCGCTGTTCGGCCTAATCGAGCACGGACAAGTCGCGATCCCAGCTGCCGTCTCCGGCATCGCTGGAATCCTGTTCGTGTTCGCCTCGCTGATCTCGCTCGTCCGTCCGGCGACCGCCGCAGCCACGACCTATTGATCCTCGGGCTGGTCGCCCTCACCTTCACCGCACAGCTCATCACCGGGCTGCTCAACACCGCGCATCGAGCCGCGCCCGCGGTCCAGCACACGACCGCGATCTGGCTGACAGATGGGCGACGGTCTGCCGCCGGCGAACCAAAACAGCATCAACTGCCCACAGCTCGTCCACAGGCGCCCCAATCGAACTCACGTGGAGCCGATCGTCCCCGTAGCGCTAACCGGTCGCGAGCGCGCAACACGGAACGGCATCGCGGCGTCGGTGTCACGTGCCCGCGCGAGCGCAAAAGCAGGTCCGCATAGCGGTTGCGCTCCTCGCCAAAGGTGCGCATGTCCACGCCTCGACGTCAGGCGTTGTGATCGGCCACGCCGGCTGTCCTCCTTTGCTCTGTTCGATTCGGCGGGGACCTGCACCTCCAGGCTCACGCCGAGGGTGTTGGCGCGGGGGTTGCCCCGCGCCAACTTTTCCTCGACTACGGTGCGCTCTTGGCCACGCGGTCCCAGAAGGCGCAGTTGTGCTGCGTCGCCATCTCGGCGGTGGTCACCAGCTCACTATCGCCCGCCGGCTGGAGCGACATCACATCGCCGGTGTTGTTCAACTTCGGCCACGACGGAACGCCGTTGGTGTTCGGGTTTCCGTTGCGGGCGAAGGCCGTCACGAACGCGAGCTCGCTGTCCTGGAGGACCTGCTGGTTCGCGTCCAGGGCCGGGGTCACCGGGGTCAGGAACCACGCTCCGACGTGAGACGCGCCGGGCGCGACAACTCCGGATCCGGCCGCCTGGTAGGGCGGGATGTCGTTGTCGTCGATCTCGTACTCGCGGGTCGGCATACGCGACGCCAGGTCCTGGGCGGTTTCGATCGACGGGCATACGGTGTCCGAGTCGGCCGCCACCGTCCGCCAGGCCACTCCCGGGTTGTCGAAGTGGCTGAGCGGATACTTCGCGAGCACCTGCGACGCAAATGCGCCGTACTGCGTGTCGACGAGGGTCTGGTACTGCGCGGCCGTCGTCGCGGTGCCGACGAGATTCTCGTCTCTGTCAGTGCCCGCGATGACCTCGACCTTGTTGGCTTGGCCGGATGCGAGCGCTTGTCGCAACGTCATCGTGAGCGTCGTCCCGTTGATCGTCGGCCCGACCGTACCCTGGCCTCCGTCCTGGTAGCCCACGGGGAAGAACCCGCCCACAACGCCTCCGCCGGCAACCGATTGGGCGGTCGTCGGCGAGAGATTCCGCAGGCACGACGCTACGTCGGCCGTGCCGGCGCCGCACCCCGCGGCCGCCGCGAAGTTCTTGCCGGCAGCGAACGCCTGAGCCTTGGTCGGAAGCTGCGACTTGCAGTCCTGCTGCTGCAGGGAGTTGGGCGAGCCCAGCAATGTGTTGTACTCGCCGCTCACGCTGATCCCGCGCTCGAACAGTCCCTTGGCGGTGGGCGATGCGATCTCGTCACATACGCTCGATCCGCCCGCCGACTCGCCGTAGATCGTCACGTTCGACGCATCCCCACCAAACTGCGCGATGTTCTTCTGGACCCATCGCAGGGCGGCCTGCTGATCCTGCAGGCCATAGTCGCCCGAGTTCGACCCGAGCGCCTTGTCGGCGAGGAAGCCGAAGATCCCGAGGCGGTAGTTGAACGACACGACGACCTCGTGCCCGGTCGAGGACAGGAGGCTGTTGTCGCCGTTGCCGCTTCCAAAGACGAAGCCACCCCCGTGGATGTGAACCAGCACCGGAAGGCCGGTCGCCCCGCCCGCTGGAGCCCACACGTTCACGAACAGACAATCCTCGCTCCCAAGGAGCGTCGTGGTACCGAATGACTGCGTGCACTCGCTTCCAAACTGCGTCGCCTGCAGCATGGTCGTCCAGGGCGACGCAGGCTGCGGAGGCTGCCAACGCAAAGCACCGACGGGCGGAGCCGCATACGGGATGCCAAACCACTCGTTGGTGCCGTTGACACTCAGGCCGCAGATCGGGCCTGTGCTGATCGTCACGTCCGTACCTGAAGCACAAGCTGTGCTGGGTGAGGCGGCTCGTGCCGTTCGCGCTCCGACTCCGGCCGACGCGACCAGCACGGCGACCGCGACAAACGCTGCCAGCGCGGCGCCGACACTTATCCACCGCGCGGTAGGTCGAGGAACCTTCATTAGCTCTGACTACCTTTCGTTAGTGTCTATAGCCACACCCCGGTGCGCAGCCTCTGCGATTGCCAGCTCTCACAGACTCCTGGGACACATTCCGCGTTCCATGCGGAGCTCGGCCGGAAACACAGGGCCGACGAGGCGGTGCACGGGAGTTCGCAGGCGAGCGATAGCGCGGCAACTGATGCACCGCGATCGCCAGAGTCACTCGGGTCTCCTCCTCTTCTCTATGTGAATCGGCGGCACCGCCAACCGCGTTCTCAACGTACAGTTACCTACGACGACGGGTCGTCACAACTTGAGATCGATCAGCGGCGGTGCACTGACGACACACGGCGTAATTTGCGCGATGAACGGCGGGCCGTTCAAGCAGGAGTTCCGCGGCCCTCGGGCCCGCCGGCTGCTCTGGCAGTGTGTTCACGGGCACATGTAGGGGCGGATCTGCGCGTGCCGGGCGTGGAGCCCGGCGAGGCGTCAGCGCTCGGTCGTTGGGGCATCTCCGGCTAACGTTGCAGCGGCAACCCCCAGGACGCGGCTTGGGGGACACGAGGCGAGTCACCCCAAACGGGTGATGCCCGCCATGTCGCCATGGGCGAGACCTTGCTCATTCAGGTGGAATCACGATGAGCGCGAAACCTCTGGTCGACCCGCGCAGTTGGGCAGCGCCGAAGCCATCGGGCATCCGGCGCTTCGTGCCCATCCTCCAGTGGCTGCCGAAATACGATCGCGAGTGGCTGCGGTTCGACGTGATCGCCGGTGCGACCGTGTGGGGGCTGCTGGTGCCGGAGTCGATCGCGTACGCCGGGCTGGCGGGACTTCCGCCGCAGGCCGGTCTTTACACGCTGCTCGTGACGCTGGCCGCCTACGCGGTGTTCGGCACGAGCCGCCACCTGGTCGCGGCCGCGACATCGGCCGCCGCCGTGCTGCTGGCCTCCTCGGTCGGCGGGCTGGCCGGGACGGACGCCGCCCGATACATGTCCGACGCAGCCGGCCTGGTGATCTTCTGTGGCGGCCTGTTCTTGATCGCAGGGTTTCTGCGGCTCGGGTTCGTGGCGCAGTTCCTGTCGCGGCCGGTGATGGAGGGGTTCGTGTTCGGGCTCGCGATCTTCGTGACCGTCAGCCAGCTGCCGAAGCTGTTCGGGATCGAGAAAGGGTCCGGCGACACGATCAAGCAGTTCATCCACCTGATCGGGCACCTGGGCGACACGAGCGGGGCGACGCTCGCGGTGGGCGCCGGCGCGCTCGTGTTGCTGTTCGCGGTCGAGCGGTTCGCGCCGAAGATCCCGGGCGGGCTGGTCGCGCTGGTGCTGGGGATCCTCGTGAGTTCGATCCTCAGCCTGTCTTCGCACGGGGTGAAGATCGTCGGGCATGTCCCCAGCGGGCTGCCGACGCCAGGCATCCCGTCTGTGCACGGCGGCGACATCCTCCCGCTGATCACCGCGGCGGCGGGACTGCTGCTGGTGATCTTCAGCGAGTCGCTCGGCGCCGCGGATACGTTCGCGACGAAGTACGGGTATGAGATCGATCCCAACCAGGAGCTCATCGCGCTGGGCGTCGCCAACGCGGGCTCGGGATTGCTGGGCGGGCTCGCGGGCGGCGGGAGCCTTTCCCAGTCGGCGGTGAACGAGGGCGCGGGCGCCCGCTCAGAGGTCTCGCCGCTGATCGCGGCGGTGCTGATCCTGATCACGGTGCTCGTGCTCACCCCGCTGTTCAAGAACCTGCCCGAGGCGGTGCTGGCCGCGTTGATCATCCACGCGGTCTCGCATCTGTGGAAGGTCGCCGAGATGCGCCGTTACTACAGCCTCCAGCATCTCGAGTTCTGGCTCGCGCTGGCGACGCTCCTCGGGGTGATCACGATCGACGTGCTTCCCGGCCTGGTGATCGGGGTGGGGGCGATGCTGCTGCTCGTCATCTACCGCGCGAGCAGGCCGCACGTCGGAACCCTCGGGCGTGTGCCCGGCGAGCGCGGGGCGTACGGCGACGTCGGAAGGCATCCGGACTACGAGCGCATTCCCGACGTGCTCGTGCTCCGACTCGCGGCACCTTTGTTCTACGCGAACGCCACCCCCATCCGTGACCACATCAAAACACTCGTCGGCAGTAACGACCCACCACCCACGGCGCTGGTCATCGACATCGGCGGCACCAATCGTCTCGACGTCACTAGCGCGGAGATGCTCACCGAACTCGTCCACACGATGCATTCGGCGGGCATCGACGTCGCGCTTGCTGACGTCCGCCAGCCCGTGAGCAGGATGGCGCGGCGCGCGGGGCTGGCCACACGGCTCGGAGATGACCGCCTCTGCCACACGATCGACGACGCAATCCGCGTAGTGGCTCGCGGGAATACGGCCCTGGCGTAATCTCGCGCGGGCGCTTTTCCGGTCGAGTGGAGGACGCCGATGGCAGGTCGGTGTGGACCGGTTCTCCCGCTCGCCGGAGGCGGCGGCCGTCTGACGGCTCACCTCACGCTGCGATCGAAGCCGGCGGGGCGTCGAACCCCACGGTTCGGTTACGGCCGGCGCGCTTGGCGGTGTAGAGGGCGCGATCGACCCGATCCATCATCAACTCGAGCTCGATCGGCGCCGTCGTGGCGGTGACTCCGGCGCTCACCCGCAACCTCGGGCAGCCCGGGACATGACCTGTTCGCGAGGGCCCGACGGACGCGCTCGGCGAATGCCTCGGCCCCGGCCTGGTCGCTCCCGGGCATCAGGACCGCTCGGAATCCGAAGTCTCGGACCCGCCATCGATGGACGTTCAGCCCACTCCCGGTTAGAACTCTGACCGCGACTGGTGGCGCGTTCAGGAGGAGGGGTTGGCCTCGGCGGGGTCGAGCGAGCTCGCGACCGTGTCGAGGATGCCGGTGACCTCGTGGAGAATGGCGGCCGCGGTGGTGATCTCCTTGTCGCTGAAGCCGGACATCCGCTCGGCCCAGAGGCCGTGCCAGACCGCGAGCTTTCGCTCGAGGAGCTCCCAGCCCTCCGGGGTCAGCGCGACGTTGCACACGCGCCGGTCCTCGGTGCTGCGCCGGCGCTCGACGATGTTCGAGGCCTCGAGCTGATCGAGGATCGAGGTGATCGTCGCCGGCGTCAGCTCGGCGCTCTTGGCCAGCTGTCCGGCGGTCATCTCGTGCTCGCGGCCGAGCGCGGCGATCGTCCGGATCTGCGCGAAGGTCAGCTCGCCGGGCCGGCTGTGGTCGCGGCCACGGAGCCGGCGATCGGCGGCGAGCAGCTGATTGAGCGCCGTCCGGAACTCTTCGAGCGTGCCGGCCTGTTCGGTGACGGATGAAGCGGTTTGACTCACGCTGCCTCCAGCAGGGGCTCCTCGGTGGTGATCGCGACCGGGATCTCGGTCGTGTTGGCGGCCTTGTTCCGCCGCTCGATCCGCGCCAACAGTAGCGTCGGGACCAGCGCGAGCAACGTCACGCCCATCACCCACCAGTAGGTGTGGCCGAAACCGGCCGCGGCGGCCGCGGCGGTATGGGCATTCTGGAGCTGGCCCTGGAGGACGACGGCGATGACCGCGGTTCCAAGCGATCCGCCGACACGCTGCAGCACGGTCAACTGTGGGCTGGCGTCGTTCACCTGCTCGCGCGTCAGCACCGAGAACGCGGCCGTCATCGCCGGCATGATCGATAGGCCCACGCCGATGCCACGGAACAACATGGCGGTGCCGATCGTCGCGTACGGCGTCGTGGCGGTCACGAGCACGAACGGGAGCGTCGCCACGCCGAGGATCACCGCCCCGAGGAGCGAGGTGCGCCCCGCGCCGAGCCGCTCGGTGAGCCGGCCGGACAGGAACATCCCGAGGCCTCCGCCGATGCCTTGCGGAATCAGCAGCAGGCCGGTCTGGATCGCGTCCATGCCGCGGACCGTCTGGAAGTAGAGAGGCATCAGGATCATCGCGCCGAACAGCGCGGCCCCGAGGCAGAAGGTCACGATGGACGCCGCCCGGAACGCCGGGTTGGCGAACAGCTTGAGGTCGAGCAGTGGACGCTTGATCCGCTGCGAACGAGCCACGAACAGCCCCAGGAGGGCGAGGCCGACGAGCGCGGGGACGAGCACGGACGGAGAGGTCAGCGTGCCTGCGGTCTCGCTCTCGGACAGGCCGTAGGTGAGGCCGACCACGCCGGCGGCGGCGAGGCCGAGGCCGATTACGTCGAGCCGGCCGGCTTCCTTCGAACCGGCGGCGTCGTGGGGTAGCAGGCGCCAGGCCGCTACTAGCGCGACCGCGCCGATCGGCACGTTGATCATGAAGATCCACTGCCACCCGACAGACTGCAGCAGCAGCCCGCCCAGGGTGGGGCCGAACACGGGCGCGAGCACGATCGGAATGCCGATCAGGCTCATGACCTTGGGAAGGTTGCGAGGGCCGGCGGCCTTGACGAGGATCATCTGGCCGATCGGGGTAAGCATTCCGCCGCCGACGCCCTGGATCACGCGGAACGCGATCAGTTCACCGCTGTTGGCGGCGAGCGCACACAGGGCGGAGCCGACTGTGAACACCACCAGCGCGATCAGGTAGAGACGGCGCGCGCTGTAGCGGCGCACCGCCCAGCCGGTGACCGGAATCACGGCGGCGAGAGAAAGCAGGTAGCCGGTGATGACCCATTGGATCCCACCGAGCGAGGCATGGAGGTCGATCGACAGGTCGTGAAGCGCGACGTTGACGATCGTCGTATCGAGCACGGACATGATCGCGCCGAGGATCACCACGATCGCGACGCGCATCACGTGCGGTTCGATCCGCGGCTCCGGAGCCGACTGGGGGGACTCGGCCGGCGCAGCGGGCTGCGTCTTCCGTGGCGACCGGAGGCGGAGAAGAGTGGAGGAGAGGGAGGAAGTTGTCGAGTTCATTTGGTAGCGAAAGTTTAGCAAAGAAATATTTCAGCGTCAAACTAATTATCGGCGATCCGCGGGCGAGCTTGAGGTCGACTCGCGGGCTCTGCGCAGGGGGCGGGCGCCATGAGGGCGGCCTTGGTCATCGGAGCGTCGGTGCCGGGGGTTGCGGGGCTGCCGGCCCGCGGGCGATCGGCGGGCTGCCGACAGGGTGGACCGCCGCCTCGGGGACGAGGAGCGGGCCGCCGCCGGGCGGACTGTCTATGTACAAGTCCCGAAAGCGGGTCTCCGTCGCGCCGCCAGGGGGACGTAAGCACGTGGGGAATGCTTATGTCCCGTCGGCGGTGTGAGGCCGACGTGGTTCAGGGCGAAATGCACGGGCTCGTTGCCGGCGCGGGCGAGTCGCCGGCGGGGTGGACCGCCGGCGCGCGGGCGGTCGGGCACCGCCGGCGGGGGACGATGGGTGGACCGCCGGCGCGGGGGACGATCAGATTTACGCGCGCGGACGGAGCCGAGTCTGCGATGGTCTCCATCGAGAAGTAGGGATCCCATCCGAGAGGAGACACTCATGGCCGAATGCGCCCACGTCGACCAGATCAAGGTCGAGGTGCCCGAGAACGTCGAGGGATGTGAGGAGTGCCTGGCGAGCGGCAGCACGTGGGTCGAGCTCAGGGCGTGTCGCGTGTGCGGCCACGTCGGCTGCTGCGATTCGTCGCCTGAAACCCACGCGACCAAGCACTACCGCGAGACCGGGCACGCGATCATGAGCTCGGCGATGCCTGGCGACAGTTGGTCGTGGTGCTACATCGACGAGGTCTCGTTCTAGCGGCCGGGCTCCGAGGGCCGCCGGTGCACGGCCCGCAGTTGTATCGCTGAGCGCACAAGAGTCCGCATCGCGCACGAAGCCGCGTATCGTTCGGCGGCGTCAAGGCGAGTGGCTTCGGGCGGTTCGGCGGCCGGGCCGCGCTCGAGGAGTTCACTGAGCTTCGCTGGATCACCGTCCAGTCGCTCCCGCGGCAGTACCCGATCTGAGTCAACAGCCGCGGGAGGGCCAGCGACTAGACCCAGGTGCTGTACGGCGTTGCCTGCTGGTGGCTGTCGACGACGCTCGTGACGTTCTGGTGGAGATTCGAGTCGTCTTCGTGAGCGTGAGCCGAGACGAGATGCTGCTTCGCGGCGGCCAGCACGTCGTCCCGCTCGCCGATCATCTGCACCGAGCAGGTGTCGCCAGGGACGCGTGCGCAGTCGAATACAGTCCGGCTCATGGGCTCCCCTTTCGGATGGACGAGACCGCATCCTCGCGATTCCGACCCTTCTAGTCAACGCTGATGGCCGGCGCCCACGTGCCACTAGCCGACAGCGGGCGGCCTCGCAAGCAGGGCGTGGTCCGCATCGGCGATGTCGATCCGGACGCTCGCGTCGAGGTGACCCTCGCGCTCCACCCCGAGCAATTCGCGCGCGACAGCAGGAAGGTCAAAGAGCGTACTCGGCCCGTTCGGTCTCGTTGCAGAGGCCGAATTCCCGGCCACGGGAAGCTTGGTGCTGAGCGGCACCGCGGCGCAAACCGAGGAGGCATTCCACGCGGGTCTCGGGATGTACAGCCACCGCGAGGACGGGGTGCTACGCGGTCGCGAGGGTGACCTGAGCATTCCGGCCCGGCTGGACGGACTGGTCTTGGGCGTGTTCGGGCTCGACCAGCGCCGGGTCGCGCGACGGCTGGCGCGGACCGATGCGGCCACCGGCCCGGGAACGCCGGCGGCCACCGGCCCGGGAACGCCGGCGGCCACCGGGCTGGAAACGCCGGCCGCTGAGCCGCTCACGCCCGCCGATCTCGAGGCGCGCTATGGCTTCCCGGACGGCGACTGCGCGGACCAGACGATCGCGATCGCCGAGTTCGGTGGCGGTTACTTCCCCGACGACGTGCACACGTTCTGCAAAACCCACGACCGCACGTTGCCGCAAATCGACACTGTGTCGGTGGGTGCCACGCCGCTAACGCCGACTGAGATCGCGGCGCTGTCGGCCGAGCAGCAGGGTCCGGCTCTCGGAGAGAGTCATGAAGTGATGATGGACGTGGAGATCATCGCCGGGCTCTGCGCCAACGCCAAGATCTGCGTCTACTACGCGCCCTTCGATCAGAAGGGTTGGATCGACCTGCTGGACCGTGTCGTCGCGGCGGACCCGGCGCCCGTCGCGGTCAGTGTCAGCTGGGGCTTGGCGGAGGACTCGACGGACTGGTCGGCCGCCGCGCTCGATGCGATCAATCAGCGCCTGCGGGCGGCGTCGGAACGCGGGATCACGGTCTGCGCGGCGTCGGGTGATGACGGCGCCGGTGACCAGATGCACGACCAGCGCGCACACGTGCATTTCCCGGCGTCGAGCCCGTTCGTGCTGGCGGTCGGAGGCACGATGCTCGACGGCGAGGACGAGGTGGTGTGGTGGAACACGCCGGGCGATCGCAGTCAGCCTCGGGGCGGTTCGACGGGTGGTGGTGTCAGTGTCAAGTTTCCGCGGCCGGCATGGCAGACGACAAAAGTGACGTCGCTCAACGCCGGGAGCATCGACGGAAGGGTGGTTCCGGACGTCGCGGCACTCGCGGGGCCGCCCGGCTACAGCCTCGTGTTCGACGGTCAGCAGACGCTCAACGGCGGCACGAGCGCAGCGACTCCGCTGTGGACGGCGCTGATCGCGCGGATCGCCGCCGCCCGCGGCAGGGCGGAACCGGCATTTTTGGCCCCGCTCCTGTATCAGACCGCCAACGATGGTCGTGCTCGCGGCGCAATCGTCTTCTCGGACATCAAGAAGGGCAGCAACACCTCGCCTCAGCCCGGCTTCGGGTACAAGGCCCGGGTCGGGTTCGACGCGGTCAGCGGATGGGGCGTGCCGAACGGGAAGGCATTGCTCTCGTCGTTGTAGGGGCGCTCAGCTGGGCGCCGCGATCGGGAGACCGGCGAGCATGTCCTCGGCGCGCTCGAGCGCCGGCGCCGCGCGGAGGTCTCTCAGAACCGCGATCGCCTCGTCGAGGTGCACCCTCGCCTCGGCGGCGCGGTGATCGTCGATGAGTAGGCCCGCCAGATCCGTCTGCGCACGCGCGACCCAGTACGGGTAGCCGAGTGAGCTGAGCTCGTCGAGAGCGGCCACGAACCGGGCCTCAGCGGTGGCGGTACCCGGCTCGCCAGCGGCCAGCAGCCCTTCGCCGCGAGCGAGTTGCGCCCGCAGGAACGGCGGGACGTGTCCAGGCGGGCGGTTCCCCAGCAGCGCCAGTAGCTCGGCGGCCTCGTCGGCGCGGCCGACGGTCACCGCGGCCTCGATCGCGACCGGGAACCCGATCCGGCTGGCCTGGCTCGACGCCCCCTCGATCGAGATGATCTCCCCCATCGTGTGCGACAGCAGATCGAGCGCCGCCGCGGCATCCCCGCCGGCGAGGGCGATCGTGGCCTCGCATGCGGCGTACGTCCAGCGCGGCTCGGCGGCCTCGCTGTGGCGCCAGGCGGCCATCCCGGCGAGGTGCTCGCGCGCGCCGCGAAGGTCGCCACGAGATGCTGCCAGCAGCACCATCTCCAGATGAAGGGCTTCGGCGCCTGGCCTCTCGCGAGCGGCCTCGAGCAGCTCTAGTCCGAGCCGCTCGGCGTCGTCCCAGGATCCGGCGTACTCCCAGACGCGCATCAGATTGGCCGCGGCCACGCTCTCGTAAATTCGGCTACCGGCGCGCCGGGCCGCGGCGAGCGCGTCGCTGGTCCGCTCGGCGGCGCCCGGGAGGTCGAACCGTCTCAGGAAGTCGCCGCTGTTCGAGCTGGACGACGATCAGGCGGTCGGTGAGCTCGTGGCGCCGACACAGCTCAATCGCACCGTCGAACAGAATCCGCGCCTCGGTGGCGCGCCCGAGAGCGACGCACAGCTGGGCCTTGTAGGTCAGAGCGCCGGCCAGGACGTGTGGAAGCTCAAGCGCCTGCGCGAGCTCGAGCGCCTGCTCCAGCGGCTCGGCGGCTTCGCGCACGCGGCCGGCGGCGAGCAGCGTCACCCCGAGCTCGACGCTGATCTGCGCGGCGTCGAGATCGTCTCCGCTCAGCGTGTCGAGCCCTTGGCGCATGACGTCGATCGCCTCGGCGGCCCGACCCACCCGGCGCAGGGCGTGTCCGATCTTCCATGCCAGGCGAGCCGCGTCTTGTTCGCGCCCGAAATCGCGCAGCCGGGCGGCCGCCTCCTCGAACAGCTCGAGCGAGTCCTCGTAGCGCCCATCGACCAATGCCATCTCCCCGGCCGCCTCGAGCAGGTCGATCCGTTCCTCCTCATTGCCGGCGAGCTCGATCGCGGTCCGGTACGCGCGCTCCGCGATCTGGGGCGCGCCAACCGCCGCGGCCCGCTGGGCGCCCCGACGCAGTGCGGCGATCGCCTCGGCGCGCAGCTGGATCGCGTCGGAGTCGTCCGCCGCGCAGCGGTACGCCTGGAGGTAGTGCGCGGCCAGGACTTCGGCCACGTCCTCGCCCTCGTTGGCGAAAGCCCGCGACAGGTAGTGAGCCGCCGCGAGGTGCCCGGACTTCCGCTCGCGCTTGGAGAGGGTCTCGTAGGCGACGGTCCGAAGCAGGGTCTGGCTGAACCGGTACTGCCCGCGGTCGGGCGACTGCGGGTCGGCCCGGACCGTCAGCACCTGCTTGCGCACGAGGCTCGTGAGGACCGCCTGGGCGGTGTGCTCCGGCATTCCGGAAAGCGTTTGCACCGCCGCGAGCGGGAAGCTGCCCCCGAACACCGACACCGATCTGACCAGCTCGCGCTCGTCGGAGCCAAGCGCATCGAGCCGTGCGCCCAGCAGCGAGATGAGGCTCGGCGGTACGTCGAGTTCCCCGAGCTCGCCGGCGAGGACCAGCGCCCCGTCGCGCTCGATCAGCACGCCGCGGTCGGCGAGTGCCCGAACCGTCTCGATCGCGTACAGGGGAATGCCCTCGGCATGCGAGATGATCCTGCGTTTCGCGGTGAGCGGCAGGGTCGCGATCGCGTCGATCAGATCCTCCATCGCCCCGTCCCCGAGCGGCTCGAGAGACATCACGGTGGCGCCACGATGCCGAGCCCCCCAGCCCGGCCGTCGCTCCGACAGCTCCGGCCGCGCCAGCGTGAGGATGAAGATCCGGTGCTGCGCGGACCAGTCGAGCAGGTACTCGACGAAGTCGAGCAACCCGTCGTCGGCGCAGTGCATGTCCTCGAACACCATCACGACCGGATCGAACTCGGCCATGCGCTCGAGGAACAGCCGCCAGCCGGCGAACAGCTCGTCCCGTCCGAGGCTCGCCTCGCCGACGCCGAGCAGGACCCCGAGTCGCGCGGAGACGAACTCGCGCTCGCTGGGGTCGAGGACCCAGCGCTCCAGGCCGTCGCGAAGCTTCGACCCGGCCTCCTCGACAGGAGCGTCTTCCGGGATCCCGAGCCGATGCCGGACCATCTCGGCGAGCGCCCAGTACGCGACACCGTCGCCGTAGGGGAGGCAGCGGCCAGGGTGCCACAGGAACTGTTCGGGCAGCTTCATCAGGTAGTCGAGGAACTCCCAGCGCAGCCGGGTCTTGCCGACGCCGGCAGCGCCCGAGACCGCGAGGAGCCGAGCCGAAGAACGGCTCACCGCAGCGTGGCACAGCTCCTTGATCAGGCGCAGCTCCGCGTCGCGGCCGACGAGCTGCGACTGGAGACCGTCGCGATCGCCATCTCCTGCACCACTCAGCACCTCCGTCACTCGCCACAGCTGAAGCGGCTCGGACTTGCCCCTGAGCGCGTGACGGCCCGCATCCTCGTATGCGATCGCGGCCGAGGTCACCTGGCGGGTGATGTCGTCGACGAGCACCGTTTCCGGATCAGCAATTCCCTGGATTCGCGCCGCCGCGTTGACGCGGTCGCCGACGACCAGGCCCTCGTCGGGATTGACGACGAGCGCTGCATGGCCGGTGACGATCCCAGCGCGGGCACGGAGGTCAGGTGCCCGCACCCTCTCTCCCAGAGCGGTCACGGCGTCGACGATCTCAAGCGCTGCCCGCACGGTCCGCTCGGCGTCGTCCTCTCGCGACACCGGGGTCCCCCACACCGCCATCACTGCGTCCCCGATGAACTTCTCGATCGTCCCTCCATAGCGGTCGACGATCCCCCGCGTTACGTCGAAGTAGTTGCTCAGCAGGTCGCGCACGTCCGAGGGATCCCACGACTCCGTCAGCGACGTGTACCCGACGAGGTCCACGAACAGGACGGAGACCCTGCTCAGCTCCGCGGACTCCCGTCGCGGGGCAGGGAGCGACGGAGCGGGCGCGGCATCGCCGAAGGTGCGCGTTGCTTCTCGCGTCGCGGTCAGCCGGGGGCGAGCGCCGTGCCGCACTCCGAGCAGAACTTCTGCCCGGGCTCGGTGGCGTGGCCGCACGCCGGGCACGACGTCAACAGGCTCGCGCCGCATTCCATGCAGAACTTGGCACCGGGCACGCTGTCGGTGGCACAGTGCGGACAGACAGTCACTCCTCCGGTCATCACCCCGGTACTGAGTTTACGCGCGAGGGGCCGGCGCCACGCCGGATTGCAAGCCGGGTGCCGGGGCTGGGAGACTCTGCGCCGCCGTGGTACTCGCCACCTACAACATCAAAGGAGGGGTCGGCAAGACCTCGACCGCGGTCAACCTTGCGTACCTCGCCGCGCGTGCCGGCGCCACGACGCTGCTGTGGGATCTCGACCCCCAGGGCGGAAGCACCTACCTGCTGCGGGTCAAGCCGAAGGTGAAGGGGGGTGGTCGCAAGCTCGTGCGGGGTAAAAGCGACGCCTCGACCCGGATCAAGGGCACCGACTACGAGCGGCTCGACCTGCTCCCGGCCGATTTCTCCTACCGGCACATGGACCTCGACCTCGACTCCACCAAGCGCCCGACGCGCAGGCTCGGTCGCGTGCTCTCTCCGCTTGTGTCCGACTACGACTACGTGTTCCTCGACTGTCCGCCGAGCATCTCGCTGGTCTCGGAGAGCGTGTTCGAAGCCGCCGACGCGCTCCTGATCCCGCTCCTCCCCGCGACGCTGTCCGCGCGTACGCTCGACCACATCGAGCAAGTCGCGGGCGCCGACGTCCAGCGGCTCCCGTTCTTCTCGATGGTCGACGCCCGCAAGCGCATGCACCGGGACGTGATGGACGCGTTCGCGGCCGAGCGGCCCGAGATGCTGCGCACGGTGATTCCGCTCGCCGCCGACATCGAGCGGATGGGGGCGGCGCGCGAGCCGGTGGAGGAGTTCGCGCAGCGCGGGCGCGCGGCTGAGGCGTTCCGCGAGCTGTGGGCCGAGGTCACCGAGCGGCTGGCGCGCCGCGCGTCACTTCACTGATTTATCACAGGATCGTCGCGGCGCTCGCCCATCATCGCGGGCAGATGAGCTACTCAGAACTCCATTTTCATCTGCTGCCCGGGATCGACGACGGGCCGTCGACGCTGGAAGAGAGCGTCGAGCTTGCGGTAGCCGCCACCGCTCAGGGGACCGGAACGATCGTGGCGACGCCGCACGTGCATCCCCAGTTCGACACCGATGTGAGCTCGCTCCCCGAGCGGGTGCGGGAGGTCGCGGCCCGGCTTGCCGCCAGGCACGTTGGGATTCGCGTGCTGTGCGGAGGCGAGCTTGCCCACCAGATGGTTCCACGCCTTTCGCAGGCGGAGCTCGAGACGATCGCCCAAGGACCTCCCGGACGGCGCTGGCTGCTGCTCGAGGCGCCGCTGGAGGGCCTCGATCACGCCTATACGGAGGCCGCCGACGAGCTGCGCGAGCGAGGCTTCGCGGTCGTCGTCGCCCATCCCGAACGCGCGCTGAGATGGTCGGATGCCGGGTGGGAGACGCTCGAGCACGAGCTGGCCACGGGCAGCGTCGTCCAGATCAACGCGTGGTCGGTCGCGGGGCTGTACGGCGAGATGGTTCGCGCCACCGCCCTGTGGCTGCTTCGGGCCGCGCCGCAGGCGCTGGTCGCCTCGGACGCGCACGGCGGCTCGAGGATGCCGGCGCTCGGGCTCGCGCTCGACGCGCTCGCCGCGGCTCGCTTCCACGATCCGCACCGGTTGGTCGAGGCGGTGCCGAACGGGCTGCTGGAGCACGGCCTTGCCGTTGGCTCGGACTCCTCGCTCGCGGCCTGAATTCAGGGCGGGCTACGCGGTGCGACGCGCTAGGCAGCGACCGGCGCGAGGTCAGCCGGATCAGCAGGCGCCTCGAACCGCGGCCACATCTCGAGCGCACGTTCCACGAGCTGTTCGACCACGGTCTCGACGTCGACCCGGCGCTCGAGTTCGACGAGCGGCTCGGGGTCGGTCCACGTCACCGCGCGGCCGGGCGACAACAGCGTGCAGCAGTCCTCGTCGGGCAGGATCGAAGTCTCGAACGTGCCCAGTCGCTGCGCCTCGTCGATGATCTCGGACTTGTCGCGGTCGATCAGGGGGCGGAGCAGGGGCAACGTGGCGGCGCCCTCGACGACCTCGAGATTGCGCAGGGTCTGGCTCGCGACCTGACCGAGCGAGTCGCCCGTGATGAGCGCCTCGCACTGCTCGCGACGCGCGAGGGCGTCGGCGACATGGACCATCAGCCGGCGGCCGGCCAGGACCTGGAGCCGGCCCGCGCCCGATGTCGCCAGCAGCCGCTGCGCGATCCCGAACGGAACCACGAACAGACGCGAGCGGCCCTGGAAGCGATTCAGCCGGGCGACAAGCGCGTACGCCTTGTAGGCCGATTCGGGGCCGGTAAGCGGTTGCCCGCTGAAGTGGACGAAGTCGCAGCGCAGGCCGCGCTTCATCATCCGGTACGCGGCGACGGGGGAGTCGATCCCGCCCGAGAGCAGCACCATCGCACGCCCGCTGGTGCCGACCGGAAGACCGCCTGCTCCCCGCAGGTGGTCGACCGAGACGAACAGCTCGCGCGCGTACGCATCGACGCGAAGCTCGATGTCGGGATGGGACAGATCGACGCGGTATCCGAGCTCGTCGTTGACGGTTCCGCCGACCTCCCGCGCGATGTCCATCGAGCGGACCGGGAAGCTTTTCTCGCGCCGGCGCGCGCGCACCGCGAATGAGCCCGCCGGCAGCTCGCGCAGCAGTGCGACGGCTGCCTCGGCGGCGCGGTCGACCGCCGGCTCGATTCGCAGCGCCGGCTGGACGACGCTGAGACCGGGCAACTCGAGCGCGACCTCGAGCGCGCTCGCGATCCCGTCGGCCGGCGGGATGATCAGGAACGAGGAGCCGCGCCGACGGAGCTCGACCTCGCCCGCGCGCCGCATCGCCCGCTTGAGGTTGCGCTCGAGCACCGCCGCGAAGGCCGAGCGGCGGCGGCCCTTGAGCGCGAGCTCGCCGAACATCAGCAGCGCGCACGGCGTGCCGCGCGCCGGGGTCGCGGCCCGGTTCAGGCGAGCCGCGGCTGTCTCTGAAACGCTCGCGGTCATGGTCTGGTCTCCGGTCGGGCTCAGGCTAGCTCGTTGGCGTGGCGAGATGCGACGGGCGGGGCGAGTCCGAGACCGCGGGCGCGCTCGAGCGCGTGGGCCAGCACCTCTTCGGCGCCTTCGATCTCGCCGTCGCGCATCAGCACCCTGCCGGCGACGACCGTCGAGTGCACAACCGCGCCGGACGCGGCGTACACGAGCGCGGCGGGCAGCTCCCCGAAGCTGAGCTCGGGCGCGCCGGCGCGCAGCACGAGGAAATCGGCGGGATGCCCGATTTCGAGGCCGGCCGCGGCGCCGAGCAGAGGCGCGCGCCGTCCGGTGGCGATCTCCCAGGTCTCGGTCGCGCCGATCGCGGCCGGGTCGTTCGCGGCGTGTTTCTGGACCAGGGCGAGCACCTTCATGTCCGCGAACAGGTCGAGTGAGTTGTTCGAGCCGGGACCGTCGGTGCCGAGGCCGACCTGGACACCCGCGGCGCGCGCCCGCGGGTACGGGAACACCGCGCCCACCGCGAGCTTCAGGTTCGCGACCGGGTTCGTGACGACCACGGCGCCGCGCTCGGCGATCAGCTCGAGCTCGTCGTCGTCGAGCCACACGCCGTGCGGGAGGACCGTCCGCGGCGAGAGCAGTCCCACCCGGTCGAGGTAGCGCGCCGGCCGCTCGCCGTGGACGGCGAGGCAGTCGATCACCTCCTGCTCGGTCTCGGACAGGTGGATCTGAATCGGGAAGTCACGCTCGGCGGCGAGCTCGGCGATCCACCGAAGGCTGGCTTCGGTGACGGTGTAGATGGCATGCGGGGCCAGCCCGGCGTCGATGCCTTCGCCGGCGTGGACGATCTCGTCGAGGCTGCGCCGGGCGGCCTCGCGCATCTCCTCGCTCCGCCCGTCGATGTCGATCAGCGGCGCGGCCACGGTGGCCCGCATCCCCGCATCGGCGACGGCGCGCGCGGCGGCCGGCGCGTGCCAGTACATGTCCCAGAAGCGGACCGTCCCGCTCCGGATCATCTCCAGACACGCGAGCCGCGTTCCCCAGTAGACGTCCTCGGGTTCGAGCCTTCGCTCGATCGGCCAGATCTTCTCCTCGAGCCAGCGCATCAGCGGCAGGTCGTCGCCGTAGCCGCGGAACAGCGTCATCGCCGCGTGAGTGTGGCCGTTGATCAGCGGCTCGATGAGGATCCCGCCGGCCGCGTCGAGGTGGTCGTCGCCGGGGTGCGGCTCGACCCCCCGGCCGAGCTCGACGATCAGCCCGTTTTCCGCTCGCAGCCCGACCCGCTCGCCGCCCCGGACCGCGGCCGTGACCGCGAGGCTCACGAACCGGACCGTCCGGGTGGCCTCACGAGGCGGACCGTCCGACCGGATCTCCCGGGATCCCGAGGGCGTGCTCCTGAAGGTCGATCGCCGTCTGGATCAGCGGCGCCTCGTGACCGCGCGGCGCGATCAGCGACACCCCGACGTTCCAGCTCACCGGCAGTGCTGCGACCGGCATCCCGGTCATGTCCCAGAGCGCGGTGAGCTCGATCAGCGGATCGCCGGGGCCGCCGGCGTGCCCACGGTCGTAACCCGGGCCGCGCTCATAGGGGAGGATCGGCAGCGTCGGCTCGAGCACGAGGTCGACCTGGTTCTGCCAGAACCAGTCCTCCCACGTTTCGGTGCCCTCCGCACGCCGGGCCTGGGCGGCGAGGTAGGCCTGGGCGTCGGTGAAGTCGCGCGCGACCTCGGCGAACTCGGCTATCGCCGGTCGGTAGCGATCGTGCCGGTCGGCGAAGTCCCGGTGGTAGGCCCAGACGTCGGTCAGCAGCACGCGGCTGAGGTCGTCCCAGTCGAACGTCCACGGCGCCGGCAACTCGATGATCTGCGCCCCGAGGCGCTCGCACGTATGCGCCGCCTCCTCGAGACCGCGGCCGACGGCGTCCGCCATCGTGATCCCGTGGGTGCGATCGGTCAGTGCGACCGTCACGCCGGCGAGCGGGCGGCCTCCGGACCGGGCGCTCACCGGCGGTCCGTCGATTGCCGCCGGCGGCGGCATCAGCGGCGTAATGGCTGGGCCGCCGGCGGCCATCGCCACGAGCAACGTGGCGCAGTCGGCGATCGTGCGCGCCATCGGTCCCGGGTGGTCGAGCGATGGGGCCAGCGGGACGATGCCGTCGAGCGGGAGCCGGCCGTGGGTTGGCTTGATCGCGCACGTGCCGCAGCAGGCCGACGGGATCCGCAGCGAGCCGCAGGTGTCGCTGCCGAGTGCTGCCGGCGTCATCCGCGCGGCGAGCGCCGCCGCACTCCCCCCGCTCGATCCGCCCGCGATCAGGCGCAGAGAGTGCGGATTACCAACCTGATCGGTCGTCCCGCCGGCGGCGAACTCGTGCGTCTGCGTGTGCCCGAGCAGAACCATCCCCTGGTCGCAGAGCCGCGCCCACATCGTGCTGTCGGCGTCGGCGACGTTGCCGTCGAGCAGCCGGCTCGACGCGGTCAGCGGCAGGCCGGCGACGGCATAGAGGTCTTTGAGGCCGATCGGGATGCCGCAGAGCAACGGCGTCGCGTCGCCCTCGGTGGCGCGGCGCTCGTCGGCGAGCGACGCCTGCCCGCGCGCGATCTCGGGATAGAGGCGAGCCCAAGCGTTGATCGCGTCCGGCGCGCCGTCGCTCGTGGGCGGGCCGCCGTTTCGCGTGTCGATCCGGCCCAGGCAGGCGTCGGTGAGCTCGAGCGACGACAGGCGCCCCGAGCGGAGCAGTTCAGCCGCCTCGAGGACGCCCAGGTCGGCGGGGTCGCCGTGCTGCGTGCTGGGGGCTGTCGCGGACACCGTCTCGGTCACCTCGCGAACGCTACTGCCATGGGCAACGCCGGCGACCGCCTCGCTATGTACAAGTCCCGAAAGCGTGTCTCCCTCCCACCGCCAGGGGGACGTAAGCACGTGGGGAATGCTTATGTCCCGGCCGCGGTGTGAGGCCGTCGTGGTTCCGGGCGAAATACATGGGGACTCGCCGGGGTTGGGCGCGTCGACGGGCGGCGGGGCCCGGCGCGGGCCGGCGTCTCGATCTCAGGGTCCGGCCCGGGCGTGGGCCCGCGTCGCGATCTCAGGGTCCGGCCCGGGCGCGGGGCCGCGTCGCGATCTCAGGGCCCGGCCTGGGCGCGGAGCCACGCCTCGACATCGTCCGCCGGCGCCGGCGCGGCGAGCAGGAACCCCTGGCCACCGTCGCATCCGAGGTCGCGGACGACCTCGAGCTGGGCCGTGGTCTCGATCCCTTCGGCTACCACCCTCAGCTCCGCGGCGCGGGCTACGCCGAGCACGCTCTCGAGCAGCCGCGCGGCCTTGGGGTCGGCGGCGGCGGCGTGCGTGACCGAATCGTCGAGCTTGACCACGTCGAACGGAAACCGCGAGAGCGCGCTGAGCGACGCGTACCCGGTGCCGAAATCGTCGAGGCAAAGCCTGACCCCCAGCCGCTCGAGACCCTCGAGGACGGCGCCGGCGCGGACGGGTTCCTCGTCGACGCTCGCCTCGGTCACCTCGAGCGAAAGGTAGGCCGGGGGCAGGCGGGCCCCGGCGAGCGCTCGGTCGACCGCGTCGATCAGCGACGGCGAGCCGAGCGAACGGGCGGAGATGTTCACCGACACCCACACGCCATCCGCCACCAGCCCCGCCACACGCCACCGTGCCAGCTGGCGGCAGGCTTCGGCGAGCACCCACTGGTCGATCTGCGCGATCAGCCCGGTCTCCTCGGCCGCCGGGAGAAACTCCGTCGGCGCGAGCAACCCTCGTTCGCGGTGCTCCCAGCGGATCAGCGCCTCGACCGCAAACGCCCTCGGCTCCGCGTCGAGCGTCAGGATTGGCTGGTAGTGGAGGCGCAGCTGACCGAGCTCGATCGCACCCCGCAGCTGGTGCTCGGTCTCGAGCTCGCTCATCGTCTCGGGGGTCATTGCCGTGTCGAACAGCTCGACGCCGCTTCCGAGCTGCTTGGCCCGGTACATCGCGAGATCGGCTTCGCGGATGAGGTCGCGGGCAGAGGTCTGGCCCGGCCGGGCGCGGGCGACCCCGACGCTCGCCCGGACGTCCAACTCGTGGCCGCGCACGAGGAGCGGCTCGGCGATCGCGGCGCGCGCGCGTTCGGCGACGCGCAGCGCCTCGCGCTCCCCGCGCAGGTCTTCGCACAGGATCACGAATTCATCCCCTCCGTAACGGACCACGGTGTCGCCCGGTCTGAGCGTCCGCTGCAGGCGCCGCGCCACCTCCACCAGCAGGTCGTCGCCGGCGTCGTGGCCAAGGCTGTCGTTGACGCGCTTGAACCCGTCGAGATCGAGGAACAGCAGCGCCAGCGAGGTCGGTCGCCGGCGCGAGCGGCCGACGGCGACGTTGAGGCGATCGAGCAGCAGCACGCGGTTGGGGAGGCCGGTGAGCGAATCGTGCAGTGCCTGGTGCGCGAGACGAGCCGCGGTCCGCTTGCGCTCGATCGCGTAGCGGATCGAGCAGTCGAGCGCGTCCGGGTCGGTTTCCGCGTCGATCAGGTAGTCCTGGGCTCCCGCGTGAATCGCGCTCAGCGCGGTCGCCCGATCGCTCGAGTCCGTGACGACGACGACCGGAACCTCCGAGGCGATTGACAGGACGGCTTCGAGCGCCTCCAGCGCTTCGCTGCTCGGTACGCGGAGCACGAGACAGTCGATCGTGTGCTCACGGAGCGCGCGGCGAGCGCGCGGAACCGTGTCTCGGGCGAGCACGTCAGCCTTCCCGCCGACGCGCGCGCGCAACTTCCCGGCTAGCGCCTCTGCGTTCCGGGTAGTCGCCCCGACGACGAGCAGCCGTAGCCGCTCAGTGAAGTCCTTTTCTCCGGATGGCCCCAACCCCGCGAGATCCTGTCTCTTGACGTGACCGTGTCGGGTACGAGGCTAGCGCACGCGTACCGCGGTCCAGGCATGTGTAGGGTGCTCGCCGACGGATGCTCAGAATGCGCGAACAGCTAAGGACGGCGGTGTTCATCGTGACGCTCATGGCGGCCCTGCTGGCCTCGCAGGCGACGGCCGCCGCGGCGACCAGGCTTGTCGCCGGCGGCAGCGTGCAGCAGGTGTACGTGACCGGCGCGCGACCCGGTGAGAGGCTCGCGCTGGTCAATCGCCGGGACGCGACGGTCGCGGAGCTGCCCGCCGGCGCGCTCGGTGGCCAGGTGTTCCGCGGCGTGAAGCCCGGGCCTGGATATCGCGTCCGGCCCGCCGCCGGCGGGACGGCGTCACGCGCGGTCACGGTGCTCCCGGATCGGTCGGCGCCGCCGAGCACCAAGATCTACGACCAGCACATCCCGAGCTCCGGCTACGGCTACCTGACCACGCGAGACGGCACCAAGCTCGCGATCGACGTCCGCCTTCCCGGTGGACCCGGCCCGTACCCCACGCTGATCGAGTACTCGGGCTACGGCTACGCCGACCCGGCGGGACCACAGAGCGGGATCAGCCCGATCGCGACGCTGCTCGGGTTCGCGGTCGTCGACGTGAACATGCGCGGGACAGGCTGCTCGGGTGGGGCGTTCAGCTTCTTCGAGCTGCTCCAGAACCTCGACGGGTACGACGTGATCGAGACCGTCGCCCACCAGCCGTGGGTGCTGGGCCACAAGGTCGGCATGATCGGCATCTCCTACGGCGGCATCAGCCAGCTGTTCGTGGCCGCCACTGACCCGCCCCACCTCGCCGCGATCGCTCCGCTATCGGTGATCGACAACACCGCGACCACTTTGTATCCCGGCGGGATCCTCAATACCGGGTTCGGTGTTCCCTACGCGAAGGCCCGCGACTTCGACGCCGAGCCCGCGTCGCCCGGTCACGGCGAGGCGTGGGCGCTCCAACGGATCCGCGCCGGGGACCGGACGTGCCGCGCCAACCAGGTGCTCCACACGGCGGCGGTCAACGAGATCAACGAAGTTGCGGCCAACCGCTACTACACCCCGTTCGCCAACTCACTGAACCCGGACACATTCGTGGACAAGATCCACGTGCCGGTGTTCCTCGCGTGTCAGTGGACCGATGAGCAGACCGGAGGTCACTGTCCTGAGCTGGCCGAGCACTTCACCGGTACGCGACGGAAGTGGTTCACGTTCACCAACGGAGCTCACATCGACTCCCTCGATCCGGCCACGGCGGTCCGCTGGTATGACTTCCTGTCACTGTTCGTCGCCCATCGGTTGCCCGATCTGACGCCCGGGCTGCGCGCGCTCGCGCCCGAGCTGTACCAGCTCGCGATGGGCATCCCCGCGGTGCAGTTCCCGGCGGACCCGATCGAGGACGAGCCCGACTATGCATCGGCGCTGGCGGCTTTCGAGGCCCAGCCGTCGGTCCGCATCCTGTTCGACAACGGCGCCGGCAGTGCGACTCCGGGCGCGCCCGTAGCCGGGTTCGAGCAGTCTTTCTCCGCGGTTCCCGGTGCCTGGGACCATCGCCCTGTCGTGGTACCTCGGAGCGGAAGGCGCACTGAACCCGCGTCCGCCTCAGACAGGCAGCATCGACGAGTTCACGTGGTCTCCCAAAGCCAGGCCCCTGACCGATTTCAACGGCAACACCGCGGCGGGCGGCCTGTGGGGCACCTCGCCGAATTACCGCTGGGCCCAGAATCCAGCCGGCACCGCTCTGTCCTACATCACGCGCGCCGCTGACAAGTAATACGGTCATCGTGGGCGCCGGTGCGCTCGACGTATGGATCAAAGCCTCCACGCCCGACGTCGATCTGCAGGTGACGATCTCCGAGGTTCGTCCGGACGGCAACGAGACGTTCGTGCAGAGCGGCTGGCTCGACGCGAGCGAGCGCAAGCTCGACGCCGCCCAGAGCACCCTGCTCGAGCCGGTGCTCACCGAGCGCAAGGCCGATGCGAAGCCGCTCCCGAAGGGCCGCTTCACCGAGGTGACAGTGCCGCTCTACTACGAGGGTCACGTGTACCGAGCCGGATCGCGGATCCGGATCACGATCTCGGCCCCCGGCGGCGATCAGCCGACGTGGTCGTTTTCCGATCTGACTCCGAAGCGCCGTGCGACCGTGATGCTGGCCCATTCCGGCTCGATGCCGTCCCGGATCGTCCTCCCGGTCGTCCCGTCGGTGTCTGTCCCGACCGGCTACCCGCCGTGTCCCGGCCTCCGCGGCGAGCCCTGCCGGCGCTACCAGCCGCTGGTCAACCGGACGGCCGGCTGAACAGCCGCTCGAGCACGCGGGCGACGCCCGCCTCGTCGTTCGATGCGGTCACCTCGTCGGCGGCGGCGATCACGTCGGGGTGCGCGTTGGCGACCGCCACCGCGTGCCCTGCCCAGGTGAGCATCGGCAGGTCGTTAGGCATGTCGCCGAACGCGATCACGTCCTCGCGGTCGATCTCGCGTTGCTCGCACAGCCGGGCCAGCGCCGAGGCCTTGCTGACCCCGGCGGCGCTGATCTCGAGCAGCCCGTCGGCCGAGTTCGAGTGGCTGAACTCGGCGAGGTGACCGCCGATCTCCCGTGCGACCGACACCAGCGCGTCCGCCGACAGCCGGTCATGCCGGAGCATCAGCTTGACCACCGGCCGCGCCACCAGCGCCTCGACGACGTCGACGGTCGTTCCGTCGGGCACCGGCCACCGCGGAACGTAGTCCGGCTCGTGCCCGAACCCGCCGGTGTGCTCCACGGCCCACGCTCCGCCCGGCACCTCAGCCCGTAGCAGCGCGATCAGCTCCTGGGCGATCGCCGGCTCGAGCGGCGTGGCCTCGCGGACCGATTCGGTGTGGAGGTCATAGACGACCGCCCCGTTGGCGCAGATTGCCACGCCGTGGTGCCCGGTCTCCTGCGCGAGCGGCCGCATCCATCGGTGCGGCCGGGCGGTGCAGAACACGACCAGCGCCCCGGCGGCCTCGGCTCGAGCGATCGCCGATCGCGTGCGGTCATCGACCGTCCCGTTCGCGTTCAGCAGGGTGCCGTCGAGATCGGATGCGACGAGGCGGGGACGCATGGCTTCGATCCTCCTATTTTCAGGCCGAGCTGTCGGCCCCGATCGGCAGCCGCCCCGTCATCACGCGCTCGGTGACCAGCCACGTGATCAGCCCGACCGCGGCCGTCCCCGCCCCGAGCGCGCACACCGCGTCCCACCCGCCGCTCGAATACGAGCGCCGAGGTGGCCGCCGACAGCGCGACGCCGCCGCTGAAGTACGCGACCATGTACGCGGTGGTCAGCCGGCTCCGGGCCTGCCCATGCAGCGAGTAGACCGCGCTCTGGTTGGAGATGTGCATCGCCTGGGCCCCGAGGTCGAGCACGACGATCCCGGCGATCAGCGCGACCACCGAGGTCTTGCCGAACGCGAGCAGCCCCCGGCTGAGCAGCAATAGCAGGATCGAGCCGCTCATCGGCTCGCGGCCGCGACCGCGGTCAGACAGCCGGCCGGCGACCGGCGCCGCGAGCGCCCCGGCGAGACCCGCCAGTCCGACTACGTAGCCGGCCTGGGTGACCGTGACCAGCAGGCCCGCGACGCTGTTCGAGACCGAGAACGCGTGGGCGATCGTGTGCAGCAGTGGCTGGGCGTAATAGAGGTTCGCCACCGCCGCCCCGCACGTGAACGCGAGCAGCAGCACGAGCGGCCGGCTGATGCCGGCGCCGAGCTCTGCTGACTGGGCGTTTCGATTCCGCATCAATTGAGGGCTACCCGCGCACGCAACTCTCAAGGTAGTAGGGTGCCCGCCGGCTCGAGGAGGAGGAGGTTTGTGGTGAATCGCATTAGCTCGCTTTGGGTGCTGGTGATCGTGGTGCGTGTTGTCCGTTTTGGCTCTGGCTGGGTCGGAGGCATCGGCGACGCCGGCCCACTCGATAGGGGCCAGAGCCGCCGCCGGCGATCCGCCGGCTGCGGACTGCCAGCCGTTCGGCGGACGCCCGTGCCTGCTGCCGTTCCCGAACAACCTGTTCACGCGACCCGACCGCTCCAGCCGGACCGGACTGCGCGTCAATCTGCCGGCCGGCGCGATGCCGATGAACACGAGCGGCCAGCGGGTCAGCGTCGCCCCGTATGACCGCGCCGACGGGTTCAGCCCGGGATCGGCGGCGATCCTCCACGTGCCGGGGCTCGACAACGCCGCCGCATTCGCGCGAACCGGCGCGGCCGGCGTGCTCGACATGGCGCAAGTCCGCGGGGAGAACCAGCCGATCGTGATCATCGACGAGCAAACGGCGCGGCGGCAGCTGATCTGGTCAGAGCTCGACGCCAACGCCAAGACGCCCCAGACCACCGATCTGCTGATCCACGGCGGCAAGGACTTCGTCGACGGCCACACGTACGTCGTCGCGCTGCGCAACCTGCGGACCGCCGCGGGTCATGTGATCGCCGCGCCGAAGTGGTTCGAGCGGCTCCGCGACGACCGCCCGCTGCCCGCGGAACGAGCGCTCGCAGCGCGCGCGCT
This sequence comes from uncultured Solirubrobacterales bacterium, assembly GCA_963849675.1. GTDB lineage: Bacteria > Actinomycetota > Thermoleophilia > Solirubrobacterales > Solirubrobacteraceae > Palsa-465. The sequence goes on from CAWKIW010000007.1 coordinate 119,905, forward strand.
ACGCCCGCATCTTCGCGGCGCTCGGCGCGCGCCGGCGTGCGCCGGCTCGAATCTGTACGAGGCGTGGGACTTCACGGTGGCGTCGCGCCAGAACGTCACCGGGCGACTGCTGTCGATCCGCAACAACGCCTTCGCCCAGCTCGGGCGACAGTAAGCTCGCCGACGGCAAGGTCGCAGGGCGGCGCGCCGGGCTACACGATCACTTCGACGAAGACGCTCTCACCGCAACTGCGTGCGGTCATCGGGACGTTCGACGTTCCGTGCTACCTGATCCAGTGCGGGACGACCGCCACGACCGGCTTTCACTACAGCTCGCACAAGCCCGACGCGGTCCCGACCCAGACGCCCGGGAACGTCGCGGTCGCGCCGTTCGAGTGCATCATTCCGAGCACGGCCGGCAACCCGACCCCGGCGCGCGTCTCGCTGTACGGCCACGGGCTGTTCGGCGACTACACCGAGGTCGAGGAGCCGTACGTCGAGGCGCTCGCGACCCAGTACAACATGGTCGTTCTGCGGGACCGACTGGTGGGGGCTGACCGACGCGGACGAGCCGTTCGCGGCGCACGTGGTGTCGAACCTGAACCTGTTCGGCGTGATCGTCGACCGCCTGCAGCAGGCGGTGCTGAACACGCTGTTCCTCGGGAGGCTGATGATCAGCCCGCGAGGGGTTCGCCTCCAACCCGGCCTTCCAGGGCGGCGGCGGGCCGGCGATCGACACCTCGCACCTGTACTACGACGGGAACTCCCAGGGCGGGATCATGGGCGGAGTGACGACCGCGGTGTCACCCGACGTGCGGCGGGCCGTGCTCGGCGTCACCGGAATGGATTACGGCAACCTGCTGCTCGCGCGGAGTACGGACTTCACGACGTTCAGCACGTTTCTCGGGCTCACCTATCCGGATCCGTCGATGTACCCGGTGATCCTCGACCTGCTCGACCAGTTGTGGGATCGAGGCGACCCGGACGGGTACGCCCCGTACATGACCGCGCACCCGCTGCCCGACACCCCGTCGCACCAGGTGCTGATGCAGATCGCCTACGGCGACTTCCAGGTCAGCATGTACGCCGGCGCGGCCGAGGCGCGAACGGTCGGCGTGTCGGCGTACGAGCCGGCGCTCGATCCCGATCGGGCGCGCGATCACGAACCTGTTCTACGGCATCCCCACGATCCGCCACTATCCGTTCAACGGGTCGGCGATCGAGATCTGGGACAGCGGCCCCGGTCGCGTCCAGGAGCCGCCGGTCGGGAACATCCCGCCGACCGCCGGCCCCACGAACATCGACCCGCACCAGGACCCTCGCGACACCCCCGCGGCGCAGCAGCAGATATCGGACTACCTGGAGCCGAACGGAGCGGTGGTGAACGTGTGCGGCGGGGCGCCGTGTCACTCGTCGGTGTTCACACCCGTGAGGTGACTGGCTGGCCGTCGCCGGGGGGTGCCTGATCGCGGCGGGGCGGTGGTCCGGTCGAGTATCTGACCTTCAGCTCGACCGGCACGCTCTCGTGCCGCGGCTCGATGTGTGGACGTTCGATCCGCTCCATCAACAGGGCGACCGCGCGCCCGGCCTGGAAGTCGAGTGACTGTGCCACCGTGGTCAACGAGATGCGATGCAGGCCGGCGAGCGCGATGTCGTCGAACCCGACGACCGAGATCTTGCCCGGAACGTCGAAGCCGAGTGCTTCGCATGTCTCGATCATCGCGATCGCGCCGATGTCGTTGGAGACGAACAGCGCGGTGGGCCCGTCTGGGTTCCCGAGCGCCGTGGCGAGCTCCACTGCGGCTCTGCCGACGCGCACCGACTGCGCGCCCGGCTCCCACTGGAGCGGCGTCATCGCGGGCCGGCCGGCCTTGCGCATCGCGGCGCGGTAGCCGGCGCAGCGAGCGCGATCGCCGCTGCGCTCAACCAGCGGCGTGCGCACGTAGGCGATCCGCTCGTGCCCGAGCGCGAGAAGGTGCTCGGTGGCGAGCCGCCCTCCCTGAGTGTCCTGCGGCCCGACCGAGTCGCCCCACTCCTCGCTCAGGCCGAGGAACACGATCGGCACGGCGGCCCGCCGGAGCGCGTCGTCCAGCTGCGAGGTCCGCGAGATGAATGCGAGGAACACGATGCCGGCGACGCGATGCTCGAGCAGCGCCTCAACGCCGGCGACCGCGATGTTCTCCTCGCCCTCGATATTGCAGAACATCGTCGTGTAGCCGGACCCGAACGCTGCGCGCTCGGCGACCTGCGCCATCTGCGCGTAGTACGGGTTGCTGAGGTCGCCGACGAGGACGCCGAGGATCGTCGTGCGCTGGTTGACGAATTGCCGCGCGATCGCGTTCGGCTTGTAGTTCAGCCGCTCAATCGCGCGCAGCACGCGCGCGCGCGTCGCTTCCGACACCTCGACGCCGCGAACGACGTTGGACACGGTCGATTTCGACACCCCCGCCGCAGCGGCGACGTCGACGATCGTCGGGGGCTTCCGCTCTCGCCGCCTTCGCGGGCGCGTTGCGGTCATGGCGCGTCGATCATACGGCCTCGCCTGACTTGAACCCGCCCCCTGCGCCCCGGTATCATGTGGAACGTTCCAGACGGTCGAGGGTACAGAGGAGAGTAGTGTCTGATCGGGCGCGGGTGGGAGTCATCGGGTGCGGATTGATCGCCCAGGTCATGCACCTTCCGTATCTGGCGGAGCTGCCGGATCGGTTCGACGTCGTGGCGGTGTGCGACCTGCGCGAGGATGTCGCCGCCGGCTGTGCCGGCCGCTTCCGGGTGCCGCGCGTCCTCTCGCGCTGGGAGGAGCTGCTCGACGAGCCGCTGGACGCGGTGCTGATCGCGACGTCCGGCGACCATGCTCCGATCGCGATCGAGGCGGCGCGCGCCGGCATGCACGTGTTCGTCGAGAAGCCGATGGCGCTGTCGAGCTCCGACGGCGAGCGGATAGTGGAGGCCGCGCGGCAGGCCGGCGTGCAGCTGATGGTCGGGACGATGAAGCGCTACGACCCGGCGTACGAGCGGCTCGCGGAGCTGCTGCCGGCGGTCTCGGACATCCGGCTGATCCGAGTGACGACGCTCGAGTCGCCGTTTGCACCTTATGTCGCGCACTATCCGCTCATCGGCCTGGACTCCGCGGCGTCCGCGCCGCCCGCCGTGATCGGCGCTGAGGAACGCGCGGCGCTCGACGCGGCGCTCGGCGACGTCGACGACACGACGCGCTGGTGCTATCGCTGGATCATGCTCGACAACCTCGTGCACGAGCTGAACATGCTCGGCGGGCTGCTCGGCGCACCCGACGAGATCCGGTTCGCGCATCTCTCGCCGCGCTCGGTGAGCATCGACATGCGGTTCGGCGCGGCGGAATGCCACCTTTCCTGGGTGGACCTGCCGGGGATCACGCGCTACCGCCAGGAGATGTCCTTCTACGCGCCGGCGGAGCGGCTCACGCTCGAGCTTCCGTCGCCCTTCCTGCGCAGCATGCCGAGCCGGCTGATCATCGAGGAGGGCGAAATCGGCAGCGCGGCCAGCTGGCAGCGCGAGGAGCTGATCTCCTACGAGGAGGCGTTCAAACGCGAGCTCGTCGAGTTCTCCGAGTGCATCCGCACCGGGCGCGAGCCGCGCACCTCGGGCGAGGACGGCGTGCGCGACATGCGGGTCGCCGAGGCGGTGGCACGCACGCACGCCGCGGGCGTGGCGGGGTCGGCCAAGCGCGATGGTGCGTCGCGGATCGGTGCCCGAGTGCTGTGACGGCCCACCGGGAGCCGCCGGCGATGCCGGTCACCGAAGACGAGCGGTCGCGCCCGGCAGGTGTATGGATCGCCAATGCCCCGGTCAGCTACGGCGCGTTCGAGATCACGGTCGGGGTCGACCCGAACGTCCCCGATCCGCTGGCGCTGCTCGACGCGGTCGCGTCGGCCGGCTACGTCGGGATCGATCTAGGTCCGGCGGGATACCTGGGCACGGGGGATCTGCTCTCGACGCGACTGTCGGAGCGGGGGCTCGGCCTCGCCGGCGGGTATCTCGAGGTGCCGTTCAGCGAGCCCGCCCGGCTCGAGTCCGCGCTCGGCGATCTCGACGAGCTGCTCGACCTGTTCGACCTCGCCGGCATCGAGGACCGTCCGCCGAGGCCGACGCTCGCCGATGCGGGCTCGCCGGCGCGCGCGGCGCTGCCCGGCCGCGCGGCCCTCGACCCGTCGGTCGGCCTCGACGACGCGGGCTGGGAGCGGTTCTCGGTCGGGCTGGCGATGGCGGTGGAGCGCTGCCGGGACCGCGGCTTTGAGCCGACCTTCCACCACCACACGGCGACGTTCGTCGAGGCGCAGTGGGAGATCGAGCGCCTGCTCGAGGTCTCCGACGTCGGGCTGTGCCTGGACACGGGTCATCTCATGCTCGGCCGGGGGGAGCCGGTGAGCGCGATCCGCGCCTGGGCAGATCGGATCAACCAGGTGCACCTCAAGGACGCGCGGCTCGAGATCCTTGAGCAGATCGTGGCCGAGTCCGCGCCGGTCCAGGAGATCTGGCGCCGCCGGGTGTTCTGCCCGCTCGGCCAGGGCGACATCCCGATCGGCGACGTGCTCGACGCGATCGCTGAGGTCGGCTACTCGGGCTGGCTCGTGGTCGAGCAGGACGTCCTCCCCGATGCCTCCGATCCGGAGCGTCCCGCGGCCGAGCAGCGACGCAACCGCGAGTACCTGCGCGCCCACGGGCTGTGAGGGGCGCGTGAGCGCCGCTGGCGAGGTCGGCATCGGGATCGTCGGCTACGGCACGATGGGCAAGGCGCACAGCTACGCGTACGCGGCGGCGCCGCAGATCCGCTCGCTGCCCTGGCGACCGCGGGTCCGGGCGATCAGCGGGCGTCACCGAGACGCCGTCGAGCGAGCCGCCAGCGACCTCGGAGCCGAGCGCTTCACCACCGACTGGCGCGAGCTGGTCGAGGCCCCCGACGTCGAGATCGTTGACATCTGCACGCCGCCGGGCACGCACGCCGAGATCGTCGAGGCGGCGGCCGAGTGCGGTAAGGCGATCCTGTGCGAGAAGCCGCTGGCGGCTTCGTGGGACGACGCCTGCCGGGCGGCGGCCGCGGTCCGCCGCGCGCCGGTACTGAACGCGGTCGGCTTCAACTACCGGCGCCTGCCGGCGCTTTCGTTGATGAAGCAGCTGGTGGGCGCCGGGCGGATCGGCGAGGTCCGGCTGTGGCGGGGCAGTTGGCTGTCGGACGAGTTCGTCGATGCCGAGATCCCGTTCGACTGGCGTTTCGAGCGGAGCGTAGGCGCGAGCACGATCGCAGACCTGGGGGCGCATCTGCTCGACCTGGCCGGGTGGCTCGTCGGCGAGATCGAGGCGGTCAGCGCGCAATCGCAGACGTTCACCGGTGCCAGGTCCGGCGCCGACGGGGCGATGCGAGACGTCGACGTCGACGAAGCCTCGTCGGCGCTGCTGCGGTTCCGGTCAGGGGCGCTCGGTGTGTTCGAGGTCGCCAAGACGTGCGTGCGGCGCCCGTGCGACTTCACCGTCGAGATCAACGGAGAGCGCGGGACGCTTCGGTTCGACTATGCCCGGCTCAACGAGCTGTGGTACGGAGACGGCGGCGAGGAGCCGGAGCTATACGGGATGCGCCGGATTCGCGCCGAGCATCCGGTGCATCCGGAGACGCAGGGCTGGTGGGCGATCGGCCAGGGGGTCGGCTACGGCGCCAGCTTCGTCAACCAGGCCGCCGATCTGCTCGATCAGTGGCCCGACGGGACATGGTCGCCCGACTTCGCCACCGGCCTCGAGGTCCAGGCTGGGTGCGAGGCGATCGAGCGGGCGGCCGCGGAAGGCCGTTGGGTGGCGCTCGACGAGATTCGCTCCGGGGGTCAGGCAAGCCCTACCAAGTAGCGACCGGTAAACAGGCTGGGCCGTGACGCCGCGATCGCTTACGGTTGCGGCCATGGCATCGCTACGACCCCGGGCACTGCTCCGCCAGGCACCACGGGACCTGCTCTACGTCGGGCTGAGCGGCCCGATCGGGCTCGCGTGGATCATCACGCTCGGCATCGGGTTCACGCTTGGGGTCGCTCTCACCGTGGTGATCGTCGGGATCCCGGTGCTCGTGCTCACGTTCGAGCTGGCTCGGCTGGGGGCCCGGATCGAGCGGACCCGCGCCGCGTTGGTGCTCGGGGCGCCGATCGCGCAACCGTCGCCGCCGCCCGCCGCGGGCGGGGTTCTGCGCCGAATGTGGAGACGGCTCACCGATCGGGTCGCGTGGAGAGAACTCGGCTTCATGCTGCTGCTCGGGACCGTCGGAACCGCTCTGGGTACTATCGTGATCGCGCTGTGGGCCGGCGCCGTGTCCGCGATCGTCGCGCCGGCGTTCCATTCGGCTGCGCCGAGCCACTCGCTGCTTGGCCGGCAGACCGCGTGGGCGCTGATCGGGATCGTCGCCGGCGGATTCGGGCTCGCGGTGCTCACGGTGCTCGTGACGCGCGGATTCGCGGTCGGCCTGGCGGCGATCGCGAAATGGCTGCTGGCGGTGGACGACCGTGCAGTCCTCGCGGCGCGCGTGGACACGCTCGAGGCGACGCGGGCGGGAGTAGTCGACTCGGCGGACGCGCAGCTGCGCCGGCTCGAGCGGGATCTTCATGACGGGGCGCAGCACCGTCTCTCGTACATCGCGATGGAGCTCGACCGCGCGCGGGCCAAGCTCGCCGACGATCCCGACGCCGCGTCCGAGCTGCTCACGCGCGCGCACGAGGAGTCGAAGAAGGCGATGGGCGAGCTGCGCGACCTGGTCCGCGGGATCCATCCGTCGGTCCTGACCGACCGCGGGCTCGACGCCGCCGTGTCCGGACTGGCCGAGCGCTGTCCCGTCCACGTCGACGTCGACATCCAGGTCGAGTCGCGCCCGCCGACCGCGATCGAGACCGCCGCGTACTACGTCGTGGCCGAGGCGCTGACCAACGTCGGCAAGCATGCCGGCGCGGAGAGCGCGGCGGTCCAGATCCGCCGCAACGGGTCGGTGCTGGCGATCTCGGTGCGAGACGACGGACATGGCGGGGCGTGTCGGCGGCCGGGGTCGGGGCTCGAAGGGTTGGCGCAGAGGGTCGAAGCGCTCGACGGCTCTCTGACGATCGACAGTCCGGATGGCGGTCCGACCACGGTCCTTGCGGAGGTCCCGTGCGCGTCGTGATCGCAGAGGACCTGGCGCTGCTCCGCGAGGGGATCGCGTCGCTGCTGAAGGACGAGGGCCACGAGGTCGTCGCCGGCGTCGGGGACGCCGACGGCCTGCTGCGGGCGGCCGCCGAGTTCCAGCCGGACCTCGCGATCGTCGACGTCCGGATGCCGCCGACCCAGACCGACGAGGGCGTCCGCGCGGCGGTCGAGCTGCGCCGGCGCCAACCCGACGTGGCGATCCTGATCCTCAGTCAGTACGTCGAGGAGCGCTACGCGACCGATCTGCTCAGCGGCGGCAGCGTGGGCGTGGGTTATCTACTGAAAGACCGCGTCGCCGACGTCAGCGAGTTCATGTCCGTGGCCCGGCGCGTCGCCGCGGGCGGCACCGCAATCGACCCCGAGGTCGTCTCGCAGCTGCTCAGCCGCCGCCGGCGCACCGACGTGCTCGACGAGCTCACGCCGCGCGAGCGCGAGGTCCTGTCGCTGATGGCGGAGGGGCACACGAATGCATCGATCGCCGAACGCCTCGTGGTCACTGGCGGGGCGGTCGAGAAGCACGTGCGCAACGTGTTCATGAAGCTGGGGCTGCCCCAAACCGACCAGCAGCACCGGCGGGTGCTGGCCGTCCTGACCTACCTGGGGGTGTGAGCGTGCGTCTCGCCTTAACCGTCGCTGGGAGCTCTGCTGATCGCAGTTCTGATCGCGTACTGCGCGTTCGAGCTGATCGACCTCGCCTCGCGGCATTCGTTCGACGTCGCGGCCGGCTACTCAGAGGTGCGGTCGCTCGAGGTCGACGGCGGCAGCGGCGACGTCCATGTGACCGCCGGCGCCGCCGGGAGCGAGGTCATCGTCGTCGAGCACGTCACCGAGGGGCTGAGCACGCCCGACCGCAAGGCGGTGCGCGGCGCGAACGGCGCCCTGAGCATCAGCGCCACCTGCTCGGTCTCGATCAGCAACAACTGCGGGGTCAGCTACGCAATCAGGGTGCCGCCGGAGGTGGCCGTCAACGTCGACTCCGGCGCCGGAAACGTCGACGCACATGGCATCAGCACGACCGCGCCGCTCAAGTTGAGCTCCGGCGACGGCGACGTGAACGCAGTGGGGATCGACGCCGCCAACGTCACCCTCGAGAGCGGCAACGGCGACGTAACCGCGACGCTCGACCGGGCGCCGGCGCGTCTCGACGCGAGCTCGGGCAACGGCGACGTCACGCTGACCGTGCCGAACACCACGTATGCAGTCCACGCGAGCTCGGGCAACGGGACCCTCTCCGATCAAACGCTACGGATCGATCCGAGCTCTCCGCGGTCGATCACGGCGAGCTCCGGAAACGGCGACGTGACGATTCACGCCGCCGGCGGCGCCGGCCACTAGTCCGCCCGCTCGACCTCCTCGGGCTCCTCGTACCAGCGCTTGCGCTCGCCGACCTTGGCGCGCCACCGCCACTTGGATGTCTTCGGCGCGGCCTCGATGGCGTCCCAGAGACGGGCCAGGCGGGCGTCGATCAGGTCGCGTTCGCTCGGCTCGAGCGGGTAGTGGGCAAGGTCGGTGCGGCAGCGCTCGATCGTTCCCTTGCACGTACGCCACAGCCCCCAGTCGCGCGCGCACAGGTTCCCGATCAGGCCGCCCTCGATCCCGGGTTCGCCCGCGCCACTGATCTCGTGGTGGAAGCACAGGTTGTAGATATCGCGCTCGTCGCGCTCGTTGAGCTCGACGATCTGGAGCTTGGTGAGGAGCAGCTCGGCCAGCGGGACCGTGAACGGCTCGCGGTTCAGGCGCTCGGCGATCGGGATCTCGTGGCACATTGAGAACGCGCCGACGAACACATCGACCTTGCGCTCGTTGGCCACGTCAACGTAGATCTGGCGGTGGGCGCCGTGGAACGCGTTGAACACCTCGTCGTCGACGTACCCGAGCGACTGGAACGCCTCCGCCACCGCCCTCTTGTTGCCGCGAGGGGTGACCACGTCGATGTCCCTGATCTCGCGGGTGAGGAGCGGCATGCCCTCGGGCGCCTGGAGGAAGATCGCGACGCCGCCCAGCAGCCGAAGGACGACGCCCTTCTCGCCGGCGCCCGCTACCACCCGCCGGCCCTCCGCGATCGGGTCGGCCAGCGTAGCGCCGTTACTACCGGCGCTTGAGTCGGGCGAAGTGGCGCTCATCATCCAGCGGTGAGGAGGAAGTCAAGGTAGCTTCCATCCTCCGCGATGTCCACCACCGCGCCACGGAGCAGGTCGGCGGTGTAGTCGCTGCCGGGATTGAGGCACAGCGTCTTGCCGATCTTCTGCGCTCCGCGCGACTCGTGAATGTGGCCGTGGAGACCGACCACGGGCTCGTAGCGCTTGATTGCCTCACGGACGGCGTGGCTGCCGACCGGGACGAAGCTAGAGGTCAAGCGAATTCTGCCGCTTGCGCATCCCGCGCGCGATCGTGTAGATCAACGGGCCGGCGACCAGCACGATCACGAGCGCCGCGACCGACTCGAAGCTGAACTTGCCGTAGGCGTTCTGGTGGGCGATGACCTCGACGATCGTGAACAATGCGAGCGCGGTCGTGGCGCCACCGACCCAGGTGACGACCGGCAGACCGGCCCACCGGTCGACGTCGCTCTGCCCCGCGCGCTGACCAGCTCGGGTCGACGGTGCGCCAGGAAGGTGGCGGCGATGCCGCCGGCGAGCAGGATCAGCGCGAAGAACAACGCCTCGAGCGCGACGATGTTCGAGATGTTGACGAACGCCAGCAGCAGGCAGAACAGAAGGCTGACGATCAGCACGATCACGATCGCGGTGGTCGGGGCGTGGTTGCGCTCGCTCACCTGGGCGACGCGCACCGGGAGCAGCCGGTCGAACGCGAGCGCGAACAACACACGGGTCGTGCACGCGAGGAACGCGATGTTGACCGCGACCGCGGCGAGCGGGATCGTAGTGGCGAGCAGGATCTTCGAGATCGGATCCCCCGACAGCGCGAGGCCGTAGCCGAGTCCGCCGGCCGAGGACTGGAGGCTCGTGATTTTGCCGTAGGCGGTCGCGTCGCTGTTGCCGAGGTTGGCCTGCGCCTGCATGAAGTGCAGGCCGGCGGTGTGGCGGAGCAGCGCCCACACGCCGACCCAGACGACGACGAGCAGGCCGATGCTGATCGCCGATGCGTACAGGTACGTGCGCGCCGGCCGGCGGAGCTCGCCGCCAACGTAGTAGGAGTACAGGACGCCGTTGTAGTTGACGACCATGAACGGGATCGTCGCGATCATCGCCCCGACCGAGGCGCCGAACACGACCCCCGAGGACTTGGCGGCGCTGATCACGTCCTGGTAGGCGCCCGGGTGATGGCTGTAGTTGGCGAACGCGTTGACGAAGTCGGTGCGGGAGTGGTCAGCGAGCAGCAGCGCCAGGACGAGGAAGGCGAGCAGCTGGAGGAGATGAACGCGATGATGATCTGCGCCACGCGCTTGAGTGAGAAGAACGAGAACACGGCCACGACCAGCATCACGCCGACGCTGATCGCGGCAATCGCGCCCTTGCCGCCGACGTGGTTGGCGGCGTTCGCGATCCCGTGGCTGCTGAACGCGTCGCCGAGGCCGGTCAGCATGAACGGCGTGTAGGCCGCGAAGAAGTGGGCGTTGGTCGCGAGCACGTACGTGAACACGACCGCGAGGCCGATGCCCGCCATCGAGCCGGCCACCGGCGAGACGATGCGCGACAGGAACACGTACTCCCCGCCGGCGCGCGGGATCGCCTCGACCAGGTAGCGGTAGGCGAACATCGCCACGAACCAGATGAACGCGCCGGCGAGCAGCGGCAGGTAGAACTCGACCTTGCTGAAGTCCGTCAGCCCGGCGTTGAAGTTGATGAACGTGTCGGGCAGCGCTACCGACGCCAGCGCGATACCCGTCGCCGCGAGGATGCCGAGCTCCCGCACCAGCCCCGACGCCTGGCGGGTGAACAGACCCGCGGTGGGGTGCGTCTGTGGTCGTCGCGCTAGTGGCCGCACCAGTGATGCTGCTCATCTCCTACAGCCCTCCGATCGTCTCCGACCCTATTGCCATCCCACACACCCGACTGGAACGTTCCAGACGGTGCGGACGCTACCAGCGGCTTGTGCGCAATTGCAACCCTGTCGGAGGGTCGTGCAGGAGGGTTTGCCAGCGCTTTCTTCGGGACGTGGCGAAGCGTGCTGAAAAAGGGCTCACAGTGAGCCCTTTTCCAGCACGCAGACCGCTCGGTCGCGGCTGGCGCTACCGCGTCACGCGGCCGAGGAACCGCATCAGCCCGGCGAAGAACGCGTTCCGCGGGTACGCGCCGGCGGGGTCGTTGTGCGCGTAGGTGCTCTGCCGGTTGATCAGGAGCAGGTTTCGCGCCGGGATGCCCGACTGCGCGGCGAGTGCCCGCGCGTCGGTCAGCACGCCGGCGCCGCCGAGCCGCGCTCCGAAGGCGTAGATCAGCAAACGCCTCGGCAGCTCGCGCCCCATCGTCGCGTCCACGCCGAGCACCCACTGCGCCGGGTCGGCGAGTGCCGTTCCCAACCGCACCCGAGTCGATCGTGAGGCGCTCCGGGAAGTACCACTCGGTGCCGTCGGCGCCCGGCGACGCCGAGCCCCGAGAACATCGTCGCGAAGCGGGTGATCGGCGTGAGCGCGCCGGCGCCGTCCCAGCCGTGGAGCGGACCGGCCGGGGAGATCCCGCGGCCGAGGTGGGCCTGCGCGGCGAGCAGGCTCATCGGCGAGGTGCCGACGTTCAGCGCGTAGCCGAACTGCGCGAGGTTGGTGACCGGGACCGACGGGGTCAGATGGAAGGCGCTCAGCAACCCGGACGACTGCCCGAGCGACGCGGAATTGGGGTCGATCAGCGCCGCGGTGGCGCCGGTCGCGCTGAACAGCCCGGCGAACGGCGCCGGGATGCCGCCGAACGTGAGCCACGGCGACGACCCGGATGACATCGAGGCCCCGCAGTTCGGACCGGGCGGTCGAGGCGCTGACCGCCGGCAGGCTGCCGCCGTCGATGTACACGAGCCCGGCCAGGCCGCGAGCGCCGGCGCTGCCGTGGAAGTCCCAGGTGGCGTACGCGGTCACGACCGCTCCGCCGAGCGAGTGGCCGCCGAGCACGACCTTGCCGCCGAGCCGCCGCGCGGCGTCGATCACGTGGCGTAGATCCTCGACCGCGACGCTCATCCCCCACCGCTTGGCGAACTCACGCTCGGAATCAGGGATCAGCTGGATGTGGCGACTGAACCTCGAGCGCCGGGTCGAGCCAGCCGAGGTAGTAGTCGAACAGCTGGGTCGAAGTGGCGAGTCCCTCCTTGGCGAGGTCGAGCACCGACTGGTCCTCGAGCAGGTTCTCGCGGCGCTCGACCGACCACACCTGCCATTTCGGCGCTCGCGCCACGATCCACCGCGCGAGCGGGACGAAGTAGGCGGCGCCGGCGGACGTCCCGGGCTCGAGCACGAGCACGTTGCGGGCGTGCGGCGACCCGACCTTGATCACGCCTACGCGGTCGTACCGCGCCGGCGTGCCGGGCGACGAGGCGCCCCGCATCCAGTCGACCTTGAGTTCGGCGCGAGCCGGAGCCCGCGGCCACGAACGCCAGCGAGGCGCAAACGACGACGAACACGGTGAGCAGGCGGGTCAAGGGGACGGAACATACAAGTAGCCTGTCCGCCGATGCGAGCGCTCGTCTCAAAGCAGTCATCGCCCTACGCCGAGCTGGCCGAGGTTCCCGACCCGGCGCCGCGGCACGATCAGGCGCTGGTCGAGGTCGAGGCGTTCAGCCTCAACCGCGGCGAGACCCGCCGGCTCGAGTCGCTCGAGCCAGGCACCGTCACCGGCTGGGACCTCGCCGGGGTCGTCCAGCAGCCTGCGCCTGACGGGAGCGGGCCGCCGGCGGGCGCCCGCGTGGTCGGCATGGTTCCCGCCGGCGCGTGGGCGGAGCGCGCGGCAGTCGAGACCGACTGGCTGGCCGAGCTGCCCGCCGCGGTCTCGTTCGAGCAGGCGGCCGCGCTGCCAGTGGCGGGATTGACCGCGCTGAGGGCGCTCGAGCTCGGCGGCTTCCTCGTGGAGAAGCGCGTGCTGGTGACCGGCGCGAGCGGCGGGGTTGGGCGGTTTGCGATCCAGCTCGCCAAGCTTGCCGGCGCCCAGATCACGGCGCTTGCACGCCGGACCGAGGGGCTCAAAGAGCTGGGGGCGGACGCGGTCATCGAACGAGATCGATCTCGACGGACCCACCTACGACCTGATCGTCGATGGCGTCGGTGGCGGCGTCCTCGGCGCCGCGATCCAGACGGGTCGCGCCGGGCGGGACGATGGTGAGCTTCGCGTCAACCGTCCCCGATCCGGTCTCCTATCCAGCGCGGGAGCTGTTCGCCCGCGCTCCCCGCGCGAAGCTCTACGGCCTGTACATCTTCGCCGAGCTCCAGCACACCCAGACGGGCAGCTCCGATCTGCGCCGGCTGGCCAACCTGATCGCCTCCGGCAAGCTCGACCCCCAGATCGACCTGACGCTCTCCTGGAGCGATGCCGGCCAGGCGATCGAGGCGCTGCTCGACCGACGCGTGAACGGCAAGGCCGTCCTCAGCGTCGACTAACGCCCGTCCGGACTGGTGGCGACCGCACCTCGAAGACGCCAAATGCGGATCGCAACGATCACGCCAACGTGTTGTGGATTGATTAGGAACCCTGCGCGAAGTTCCATCTCCCAATAGATTTCTCCTCTAGAAACGACCTTCTGAGGAGGAGGCAGCATGAAAAAGCTCACCAGACCGATCATGGCGAGCGCGCTCGCGCTCGCGGTCGTGATCGCGCTGGCGGCCTGTGGCAGCTCGAAGTCGAGCTCGACGTCGTCAGCGGCGGCGGGTTCGTCGTCAAGCACGACGGCGTCTTCGTCGTCGTCCACAAGCCACAACGGAACCACCGCGACGGTGGTGATCGGGACGTTCCCGCAGTCGCTCGACCCGTCGATCGACTTCACCACCCAGGGCGGCGAGGTGCACTGGCTGACGTATCTCGGCCCGTACTCGTTCGCGCACGCGTCGGGCACGGCCGGCACCCAGATCATTCCGTCGGTCGCGACCGCGCTGCCGACCGTCAGCGACGGCGGCAAGACGTACACGTTCACGATCCGCAAGGGCCTGACGTACTCGAACGGCGCGCCGGTGAAGGCGTCGGACCTGACGTTCGGGATCGAGCGCGCGCTCAAGCTCGGCTGGAGCGCGGCGAGCTTCCTGACATCGACGATCCAGGGTGCGAGCGCGTACTCGAAGGGGACGGCGAAGACCCTCTCGGGCATCACGACCAACGACGCGACCGGGCAGACCACGATCCACCTGGTCTCGCCGTACGGCGCATTCCTCGACATCCTCGCGGTGCCGGGAGTCAGCTACATGCCGGCGGCGACGACGCCGATGAAGCCTGAGCCCAACAGCCCGCCGGTCGGCTTCGGGCCGTACGTCATCAAGAACGTCCAGAACAACGTCAGCTACGACCTCGTCAAGAATCCGAGTTACGCGAAGCAGGCGATCCCGGGGATTCCGGCCGGGCACCTGAACATCCACTTCTCGATCCAGTCGAACACCACCACCGAGGCCTCGATGGTGCTCAACAACACGGCCGACGTGTTTGACTGGGGCGACACGATCCCGCCGTCGCTGATCCAGCAGGTGAGCGGGCTTCACGATCGCTTCAAGGCGGTTCAGACCAACAAGACGTTCTATTGGTTCCTGAACGTCACCGAGAAGCCGTTCAGTAGCCAGCTGGCGCGCGAGGCGGTCATGATCGCGACCGACCGGCCGGCGCTGGCCAGACTGGGCAGCGGCGCGCTCGTTCCGGGCTGCTTCCTGCTCCCGCCGCAGATGACGGGGCATCCGACGGGTCCGTGCCCGTACGGCATCGATCCGAATTCCTCGCCGGACGTGGCGAAGGCAAAGCAACTCGTCCAGCAGTCGGGGATGGCGGGCCAGGCGGTCACGGTGTGGGCCGAGAACCGCCAGCCGCGGCTCGAGTGGGCGGAGAACTACGCCGCCACGCTCAACGCGATCGGGTTCAAGGCCACGCTCAAGACGATCGCCGACGCGGATTACTTCTCGACGATCGAGACGCTGAAAAACCATCCGCAGACCGGCTTTGCCGACTGGCAGCAGGACTTCCCGAACCCGACCGACTTCTACCAGAACCTGGTCGACGGGAATGCGATCGTGCCGATCGGTAACTCCAACTACGAAGAGGTCAACGACCCGCACATCCAGTCGGTGCTGCACAACCAGCTCTACAAAGTGCCCGCCTCGCAGATCGCCACGGTGGCATCCACGTGGCAGGCGCTCGACACCTACGTGTCGCAGAAGGCGTACGTGGTGCCTTACGGCTACCTGTCCTCGCCGGAGTTCCTGTCGAACAAGATCAACTTCGGCGCGGTGGTGTTCAGCCCGCTGGAGGGCAACGACTTCAGCTCGTTGCAGTTCAAGTAGGAGGTGCGGTGGGCCGGGGCGCGATCGCGCCCCGGCCCTCGCGCAGTAGAGACATAAGGCTTAGGCTTTAGCGCGGTATGAGTGCAACAGGATCCACACCCGCGTCCGTCATAGAAGAGTCGCTGCCGCAGGAAGGATGGCCGGCGGCCGGCGAGGATGTCCCGCCCGGCATCGGGCCCTACCGGCTCGCCTGGCGCCGGCTGAGACGGAACAAGGTCGCGCTGGCGTTCGGCGGCCTGTTCCTCGTGATCCTGGTCCTGTGCCTGCTCGCGCCGGTGTACGCGAAGCACGTCGCGCATACGGGCCCAAACACCGAGAACGTCGACACCGCGCTCAACCAGTTCGGGGTTCCGGTCGGGCCGACCTGGCACGCGAAGTACTTTCTCGGCGCGGACAACGTCGGACGGGACGTCGCCGTCCGGCTCCTGTACGGCGGGCGCAACTCGCTCGAGATCGGTTTCGAGGCGACCCTGATCACGATCGTGCTCGCGACGCTGCTCGGCGTACTCTCGGGCTACTTCCGGGGGCCGCTCGATGGATTCATATCGAGGGCGTTCGAGGTGATCTGGGCCTATCCCGTGTACCTGCTCGGGATCGTGCTCGGCGTCGTCCTGGAGATCAGCGGCCTCGATCTCGGCCTGTTCAAGATCGGCGGCAGCTCGCTGCTGATCACCGCACTGGTCATCGGGGTCATCTACACGCCGTACGTCGGCAAGGCGATCCGCGGGCAGGTGCTCGGCCTGCGAGAGCGGGAGTTCATCGACGCCGCGCGGCAGCAGGGGCTGGGGAACATGCGGATCATGTACGAGGAGATCCTCCCGAACGTCGCCTCGACGATCATCGTGTTCATCCCGCTCGTCCTCGCGAACGCGATCCTGACCGAGGCGGGCCTGTCGTTCCTCGGCGCCGGCGTGCGCCCGCCGAACCCGTCTTGGGGAACGATGATCAGCGAGGGGATCAACCTGCTCCCGTCCGCCATCCACACGATGCTCGTGCCGGGGATCATGCTCGTGCTGTGCGTGCTCGGGATCAACGTGTTCGGTGACGGCGTGCGCGACGCGCTCGACCCGCGCGCGAAGATCCGGATCGATCACTGATGTCGCGGTTCATCGTCCGCCGGCTGTTCTCGATGCTCGGCGTGCTGTTCGCGATCTCGGTCCTGACGTTTCTGCTGTTCAACGCGCTGCCGAACCCGGCGCTTCGGCTGGCGGGCCGGTTCGCGAACGCCGCGCAGATCGCGCACATCAACCACCAGTGGGGCTTCGATAAGCCGGTGTACATCCGGTACTTCACGATCATGAAGCTGGTCTTCACCGGCAAGGTGATCTCCTACGACCAGCAGGTCAACGTGGACCACCAGCTTCTCCAGTACCTGCCGGTGACCGCCTCGCTCGCGATCGGCGCCGGCATCATCTGGCTGTCGACGGGGGTCCTGTTCGGCGTGCTCAGCGCCTGGCGGGCCGGCCGGTGGCTCGACCGCGGGCTGACCGTGCTGGCGCTGATCGGCGTCTCGATGCCGGTGTTCTTCCTCGGCGCACTGATGTCCTATTACCTGGGCGACAAGTGGGGGATCCTGCCTGCCGGGGGCTACGTAAAGCTCCAGGATGACCCGGCGCAGTGGTTCGTGCACATGCTGATGCCGTGGTTCGCGCTGTCCGTGCTGTTCATAGGCGTGTATTCGCGCGTGCTGCGCTCGACGATCCTCGACACGGTCAACGACGACTACGTGCGAACAGCCCGGGCCAAGGGGCTGACCGAGCGCCAGACGATGGTGCGTCACGTGCTGCGCAACAGCCTGATCCCGATTGTGACGCTGTTCGGGCTCGACTTCGCGGCCGTGATCGGCGGCGGCGCGATCCTCACCGAAACCGTCTTCAACCTGCACGGGATAGGCCAGTACGCTGCCCAGTCGGTGGAGGCGCTCGACATTCCCCCCGTGATCGTGATCACGTTGTTCGGTGCGTTCGTGGTCGTGATCATCGGCGCCTTCGTCGACATCCTCTACGCGTACCTCGATCCGCGGATCCGGTTGTGAGCTCGGGCGCGCAGACGCCCTCGGCGGACGGGTACCTGCTCGACGTCGAGGACCTGAAGGTCTCGTTCCGGACCGAGGACGGCGTCGTCCGCGCGGTCGACGGGGTCTCGTTCGCGATCAAGCCCGGCGAGGTCGTGGCGATCGTCGGCGAGTCGGGCTCGGGGAAGTCGGTCACCGCGATGACGTTGATGGGGCTCACCCGCAGCCCCAACGCGACGTTTGAAGGGCGAGCGCTGTTCGACGGCCGTGACCTGATCAGCGCCCCCGACGAGGAGCTGCGCAAGGTTCGCGGCGGCGGGATCGCGATGATCTTCCAGGATCCGATGAGCTCGCTCGATCCCGTTCAGCGGATCGGGAAGCAGATCGTCGAGCAGATCCGGGCCCACGACAACAACATCTCGAAGGGTCAGGCATACGACCGCGCCGCCGAGCTGATGGAGCGAGTCGGGGTACCACGCGCGCGCGAGCGCCTGCGCTCGTACCCGCACGAGTTCTCCGGCGGCATGCGCCAGCGCGTGATGATCGCGATGGCCCTCTCCAACGACCCCCGGCTGCTCCTCGCGGACGAGCCGACGACCGCGCTCGACGTCACGATTCAGGCGCAGATCCTCGACGAGCTGCGCCAGCTGCGGGACGACACGGGCGCCGCGGTCATCCTCGTGACCCACGACCTGGGCGTCGTCGCGGACATCGCGGATCGGATCGTCGTGATGTACGCGGGCCGCGTGGTCGAGCAGGGCACGCTCGACGAGATCTTCTATGACCCCCAGCACCCGTACACGTGGGGCCTGCTCGGTTCGATCGCGCGGATCGACCGCGACCGCTCGCAGCGCCTGCCGGCGATCCCGGGGCTTCCCCCGTCGCTGTTGCGCCCGCCCGAGGGTTGTCACTTCCGCCCTCGGTGCCCGCACGCGTTCGATCGCTGCACGCAGGTGCCGGACCTTAAAGGGCGGCTGGCGGACGCGCCGGACCATCTGGATCGCTGCTGGCTCGAGCCGGAGCGCAAGCGAGCGCTTCGCGTCGTCGGCGACCAGATCGGGCTCGCCAGCGAGCAGGCGGTGATCTCGTGAGCGTCGAAGGAAACGGCGATCTCGTGAGCGCCGGAGGCAACGGCGATCTCGCAAACGTCGAAGACACCGCGCGGACGGACGGGTCGAGGGCGCCCGACGGCACGCCGCTGCTCGCGATCGACCACCTGCGCGTGCTGTTCCCGATCAAGGCGGGCACGGTCGTCAACCGCAAGGTCGGCTACGTCCACGCCGTAGACGACGTGACGTTCGTGCTGAACGAGGGCGAGACGCTCGGGATCGTCGGGGAGTCGGGGTGCGGCAAGACGACGCTGATCCGCACGCTGGTGCGGCTGGTCGACGCGACCGACGGCACGATCCGCTTCCGCGGCACCGACATCACGCACTCAGGACGCAAGGACCTCCAGCCGATCCGGCGCGAGATGCAGATGGTCTTCCAGGATCCGCAGGCGTCGCTCAACCCCCGTAAGCGGGTGAACCAGATCATCGCCACACCGCTGCGGATCCGTGGCGTGCCCAAGGACCGGTTCGAGGCCGAGACGAGAGGCCTGCTCGACAAGGTCGGGCTCCATCCCGAGCACCTGAACCGCTTCCCGCACGAGTTCTCGGGCGGGCAGCGGCAGCGCATCGGGATCGCCCGGGCGCTCGCGGTCGAGCCCAAGCTGATCCTGCTCGACGAGCCCGTCTCGGCGCTCGACGTGTCGATCCAGGCGCAGGTGATCAACCTGCTCGACGAGTTGCAGGATGACCTCCACCTGTCGTACGTGTTCGTGGCCCACGACCTCGGCGTCGTCCGCCACGTGTCGGACCGGATCATCGTGATGTACCTGGGCAAGCTGATGGAGATCTCGCCGGCCGAGGAGCTGTACACCAAGCCGATCCACCCGTACACGTCGGCGCTGCTCGGCGCGATCCCGATCCCCGACCCCAAGGAGAACCGCGCGCGGGAACGGACGATGCTGACCGGTGAGCCGCCGAACCCGATCAATCCGCCGAGCGGCTGCCGCTTTCACACGCGCTGCCCGTTCGCGACCGAGATCTGCACGACGGCGGAGCCGCCGCTTACCGAGTACGCGAACGGCCACCTCGCCGCGTGCCACCACCCGCAGCACGTGACCGCTTCCGAGGTCGTGGGCGCGGTCCGGTCGAACGCCAGCCCGCTGACCGCCGGCGAAGACCGGCCGATCACGTAAAAAGCCCGACTCGGCGGGGCTTTACGCCTCCCGGCGCGTAAGGGGTGGGGGTGGCGCAGGTAAGGGGTGCGCGGGCCTAAGCGGCTGCGTTCTCCCGATGTCAGACGGAGCCTCTCAGTTCATCCTGATCGCAGTGGAAAAGCAGGATTCGACCGAGAGGAACGAGCAATGCATCCCAGCATCTCCCAAGCCGTCGCCTCACAGCACATTCAGGACGCACACCGGGCCGCCAGCGAGCAACGGCGGGCGGCCGAGGCCAGCGGCGACTCCCGTCACCGGCGTCGTCTCGGCTTCTCGCGATACTTCTCTCATGCGCGCGAGGGTCACGTCAAGTCACTTCGTCGGACGCGCCGGGGAGCTCGCGGAGCTGGACCGCGCTTTACGTGAAGCCGCAGGTGAGTGGCCCGTCGTGGTGCTGCTCGGCGGAGAGTCGGGCGTCGGCAAGACACGACTGGTCCGAGAGTTCGAGCGTCGCTCCTCCGATGAGGACGCGCTCGTGCTCCGCGGGGAAGCCGTCGAGGAGGCAGACGGTGAGCTCCCCTACGCCCCTCTGATTGGCGCGCTGAGGCCGCTGGTCCGCTCGCGACATCCCGCGCTGGCCGCGCTCGGCCGGGGCAGCCGTGCCCAGTTAGCCGCCTTGCTTCCCGGGCTTGACGAGGAGATCGCGGCGTCTGACGGCAACGATCCGTCCGCCCAGGTTCGGCTGTTCGAGGGGCTGCTTGAACTCCTTGATCTGCTCAGCGAGGAGCAGCCGGTGGTGCTGGTCCTGGAGGATCTGCACTGGGCCGACCGCTCGACCCGCACGTTCGTCGACTTCCTGGCCCGCAGCCTCCGCCGGGAGCGAGTCGTGCTGCTGCTGACGTACCGGACCGACGAGATCCACCGCCGTCATCCCCTTCGAGCTCTGCTCTCCGAGCTCGATCGTCTCGAGCGCGCGCGCCGGATCGAGCTCGAGCCGTTCGACCGCAACGAGTTGGCCGAGGTGCTCGCCGACATCCTCGGGGAGGCCCCGAGCCGAAAGCTCGTCGAGCGGCTGTTCGAGCGCAGCGAGGGCAACCCGCTTTACACCGAAGAGCTGCTGGCGGCCGGACTCGATGGCCGCGGTGCCGCTCCCCAGAGCTTGCGCGATGCGTTCATGCTGCGCATCGAGCGGCTGTCCCCCGACGCCCAGTCCGCGGCTCGCGTGATCGCCGCCGGCCGGTCGCTGGACGAGCCGACTATCGCCGAGGTCAGTGGCATCGAGCCCGATGCGTTGCACGTGGCGCTACGCGAGGCCGTCGCCGAGCAGGTGCTGGTCGCGTGCGAGCCGACCCGCTTGAGCTTCCGCCATGCCTTGCTGCGCGAGGCCCTGTACGACGACCTGCTTCCCGGCGAGCGGAGCGAGCTCCATCTCGCGCTCGCCCGGGCGTTTGAGGATCGCGCCGATTACCAGAACGACCGCGGCGTCGAGCTGGCCTCGGCGATCGCCCGCCACTACGCGACCGCGGGCGACCAGCCGGCGGCACTGCGCGCGACCGTGCAGGCTGCGCTGGCCGCGCGCGAGGTGCACGCCTACGGCGACGCCGCCGACCTGGCCGAGCGCGCGCTCGACCTGTGGCCGCGGGTCCCCGACGCCGACCAGATGATCCCGCTTGACCACATCGAGCTGCTCGGGATCGCAGCAGCCGCGCATTCAGTCGCAGGCGATCGCGGTCGCGCCGAGGTGCTGCTCACGCAAGCGATGAAGGAGCTCGAGCCCGATAGCGATCCGCGCCGCTACTCCGAGCTGCTCGCACGCCTTTCGCGGATCCAGTGGTCGCTGAATCGGGGAGGAGAGGCGATCGAGACCGCCGAGCGGGCGCTGTCGATGCTGCCCGCGCACGAGATCAGCCGTGAGCGCGCCTCGATTCTGGCCTGGGCGGCACGCGTGCGCTATCTGCGCGGCCGGTACCGCGAGGCTCTGAGAGAGGGCCAGGAGGCGCTCGACACGGCAGTTGCCGCCGGGGACCGGCGCTCGCAGAGCGAGGTCCTCAACACGCTGGGTATGGCTGGGATCGTCACGGGGTCAATCGACGAGGGCACCCAGTCGCTGCGCCGGGCGATCGAGATCGCGCGCGAGGACGACGACGTCGACGGTGTCAGCACCGCGTACGGGAACCTGGCCGACACGCTGAACCTGGCCGGGCGCACGACCGAGGCACTCGAGACGGCCAAAGAGGGGCTCGCCGCGGTGTCCGGTCGCGTCCAGCGGCCCCACGATTGGATGTCTCTGACCGCGTCGGACATTTCGTTCGAGGTGGGGGATTGGGAGGCCGCGCGGAAGTACCTGGTCCCGGCGGCGGCGCAGCTCGCCGGCCGGCAGCTGATCTTCCGCCATCTGCGCGAGGCGGAATTCGCACTCGGAGTTGGCGACGACGAGACCGCGGATCGGTGCCTGGAGGAGGCCGAGCCGCTCGTCGCGAGGTCATCCGAGCCGCAATGGATCGGCGCCTTTGGGACGTTGCTGGCGGAGTTGCGCCGGCGCCAGCGCGACCTGGCCGGCGCGCGCGCCGCGGTCGCTCACGCGCTCGACCGGATGGAGCTGTGCACCGACGACGTCGCCCGGATCGCGCGCGTGACCGCGGCGGGGATGCGCGTCGAGGCCGATATCGCCCAGCGCGCCCGCGACCTGCGGGAGCGCGCCGACGAGCGCGACGCGATCGCGCGCTCGCGGATCCACATGCAGCGGTTGCGCGCGGCCGCGCAGGAGGGCGGGCCGGTGGAGCGCGCGTGGCGTGCGGTCGGCGCGGCCGAGCTCGCACGCGCCCGGGGTCGCAACGATCCGAAGCTGTGGATCGCCGCGGCGAAGGAATGGGACGCGATCACGCGGCCGTTCCAGCGGGCGATCTCGCTGTGGCGGGCGACGGAGGCCTATGTCGAGGCGGGCGACCGGACCAAGGCTTGCGACAGCGCGCGGGACGCGCTCGAGATCTCCCAGCAGTTGGGCGCGCGGTGGCTGGTCGACGAGTTGAGCACGCTGGCGCAGCGGGCCCGACTAGACCTCGGCCTCGGCGAGGAGGCCGGTGCGGCTTCGGACGGCGAGCGAGGCGGGGCGGGGTCGGAGGCCGAGGATCCGTTCGGGCTGACCGAGCGCGAGCGCCAGGTGCTGGCGCTGGTGGCCGAGGGCGCGACCAACCGGCAGATCGGAGCAGCCCTGTTCATGGCCGAGAAGACCGCGAGCGTGCACGTCTCGCGGATTCTCAGCAAACTTGGCGTGCGTAGCCGAACTCAAGCCGCGGCTGTTGCGCACCGGATGCATCTGGACTGACAGGCTGCAGTCGGGAACTTCTGGGCCGCTGACGCGCTAGATCCGGGCGAGCTTCTTGCCAGGGTTCAGCAGTCCCTTGGGGTCGAACGTGCGCTTGATCGCCTCGTGCATCGCAACCGCCGCGGGCTGCCATTGGGCTGCGAGCTGACCGTTCTTGACCAGGCCGATCCCGTGCTCGCCGGACACCGACCCGCCGAGCTCGACCGCGAGCGCGAACAGGTCCTCGGCGGCGTGCTCGGCTCGCTCGAGCTCGGCCGGATCCTCGAGGTCGATCATGAACGTCGAGTGCAGGTTGCCGTCGCCGGCGTGGCCCCAGCTGCACGCCGGCAGGTCGTGCCGGCGCCCGATCTCGATCGTGGCGTCGATCGCTTGCTTGAGCCGGTCGACCGGGACGACGATGTCCTCGGAGACCTTGCCGCCGCGCTGCGCGGTGACGGCGATCGACGCGCCGTCGCGCCAGCGCCACAGCGCGTTGATCTCCTTGGTGGCGGTCGGGGCGTGGACGAGCAGCGCGTCCTCGCTCAGGGCCTCGGTCAGCTCCTCGTGGACGTGGGCCGCCTCGGCCTCGGTCCCGTCGGCGTCGACGAGCACCATGAACCTGGCGTCTTTGGGGAGGTCGACCGGGAATGCGCCCCGCGTCGCCTCGATCGATCCCTCGTCGAGATACTCGATCGCCGCGGGAACGACGCCGCTCGCGAACGCCGCCTCGATCGCGGCGCAGCCGGTGGCTCGTGTCCGGGTAGAGCGCGGCCAGGGGCAGCGCCGCCTCGGGTGCGGGGATCATCTTCACCCAGGCCGCCGTGACGATCCCGAGCGTTCCCTCCGAGCCGATCATCAGCGACTTCAGGTCGTAGCCGGCGACGTCCTTGCGAATCGGCCCCCCGACCCGGACGAGCTCGCCGGGCGCGAGCACGAACTCGAGGCCGGTGATCCACGCGCCGGTCACGCCGTACTTGAACGCGTGCGGCCCGCCGGCGTTGGTCGCGATGTTGCCGCCGAGCTGGGACTGCTCGGCGGAACCGGGGTCGGGCGGGAAGAACAGCCCGTTCTCGCGCGCCCGGCGGCGCAGGTCCGCGGTGATCACGCCCGCCTCGACCGCGGCGCGCCACAACCCGGGATCGAGATGTCTGATTTTTTTCAGGTTCTCGAGGCTCAGGACCACGCCGCCATCGAGCGGAACGGCGCCGCCGGTGAAGCCGGTGCCTCCGCCGCGGGGGATGATCGGCACGTCGTGGTCGTAGCACCAGGCGACGGTCTTCTGCGACTTGCTGCGCGTTTGTCGGGAGCGGCGACCGCGTCGGCCTTGCCGCGCAGGTTGCGGCTCTCGGTGGCGTCGGTCAGGTACGCGCGCGTGGTGCCGGGCAGGACCGCGCCTTCGCCCAGGAGCGCGGTCAGGTCGCGCTCGAGCGAGGTGGAGCAGTGGCGGCCACGGACCCGATCGTAATGGGGATCCGTAACCTTGGGTGCGATGGGCAAGATCTTTGACGCGATAGATGAGCAGCTCGAGAGCTGGATCACGGCGGCAGCCGATGTTCTTCGTGGGCACCGCTCCGCTCGACGCGGACGGGCACGTGAACGTCTCGCCCAAGGGGCCGATCGACACGCTGCGCGTGCTCACGCCGACGAGCGTGGCCTATCTCGACATGGTCGGGAGCGGCGCCGAGACGATCGCCCACGTCCGCGAGAACGGGCGGATCGTGATCATGTTCTGCGCGTTCGAGGGGCCGCCCCGGATCCTGCGGCTGCACGGCCGGGGCGAAGTGGTTCCGGCCTCCGATAAGCGTTTCGGTGAGTTGATGGAGCTGTGCGGGTTCGCCGAGCCGGCCACCCCCGAGGCCCGGCGTGCGATCGTACTCGTGGAGGTCTTGCGCGTCGCCGATTCCTGCGGGTACGGCGTCCCGCTGATGAAGCACGAGGGGGATAGGCCGCACACGGAGCTGTGGGCCGCGAAGAAGGTCCGCGTCGGCGGCCCCGAGGCGCTGCTCGACTACCAGCGCGAGAAGAACGCCCACAGCATCGACGGGCTGCCGGCGGTCGACCTGCCCGCTGCCGGTGACCGAGTAGCCGCCGTGCCGGCGGTATTCGACGGGCACAACGATGCCCTCACCACCGACGATCACGCTCTGATCGCGGACGGCCGGTCCGGCGGCCACCTCGACCTCCCGCGGATGCGCGCCGGCGGCGTGCGCGGAGGGATCTTCGCGGTGTTCACCCGCTCGGATGGGGGCGCGCGGGAGGTGCAGGTCCCGCGGGACGATGGGGTGCTCGAGTTCGAGCCCGCTCCACCGGTGGAGCACGCGGTGGCGGCCGCCGACGCGAGCGCGGTCGCCGGGCGGCTGCTGGCGCTCGAGCGGGCGGGGACAGGTGCGGATCGCCCGGTGCGGCGCCGATCTCGATCGCGCGTTTGGCGACGAGGCCGGGCCGCCGGCGGCGGTGCTCCACCTGGAGGGCGCCGAGGCGATCGATCCCGGGCTCGAGGCGCTCGACCTCTGGTACGGGGCGGGGCTCCGGTCGATCGGACCGGTGTGGAGCCGGCCGAACGCGTTCGCCCACGGGGTCCCGTTCATCTCGCCGTCGTCGCCGGACACCGGCCCGGGGCTCACCGACGCCGGCCGTGCGCTGGTGCGGCGCTGCGGCGAGCTGGGAATCCTGGTCGACGTCAGCCACCTGAACGAGGCGGGCTTCTGGGACATCGCGCGCCTCGACGTCGGCCCGATCGTGGCGCTCGCACTCGGGCGTGCACACGCTATGCCCGACGTCGCGGAATCTGTTGGATTCGCAGCTCGATGCGATCGGTTCGTCGGGGGGCCTGGTCGGGATCGTGTTCGCGGTGCCGTTCCTTCGGGCCGATTTCGCCGATGACCCCGACACGCCGATCTCGCTGATCGCCGAGCACGCCCGATACGTCGCGGACCGGATCGGCGTGGCGCACGTCGCGCTCGGATCCGACTACGACGGCGCCACCATTCCGGCGCCGCTCGGGGACGTGGCGGGCACGCCGAAGCTGCTCGCCGCGCTCGGTGACGCGGGGTTCAGCGAGGCCGAGGTGGCTCAGATCGCCTGGGACAACTGGCGCCGGGTGCTCGGCGCGTGGTGGCGGGACTGAGCCGGCGCTAGGTTTCGGCGGCGGTTCCGCCGCTCCCGATCGGGAACGCGTAGAAGACGGCGAGCGCGGCGCAGATCGCGAGCGTCACGTACGGCGAGACGATCGCCAGCGCGGTGGCGATCGCGTACGGGATCACGCCGCTGACGCTGCGGGCGAGGATCTGCCGGCGCTGCTGTAGCGGGATCTCCTGGCGGAGCCGGTGCGGCTTGACCAGCAGGAGGTGGCGGTTCAGCGTCGTGAAGAACAACGCCATCACGAGGAACGCCCCGCTGTAGATGGCGGCGGCGAGGTGCTGGCCGCTGCTCTGCTTGAGGTAGGCGGCCATCAGGTCGGTCGCGAACGGAAGCACCGCGATGCTCATCAGCAGCAGGAGGTTGAGGAACAGGATCATGTGATCGGGTTCGCGCAGCCGCCGGATCATCACGTGATGGTTGATCCAGATGATCCCGATCGTCAGGAATGACGTCACGTAGGCCGCGTACACGGGCCAGTTGCGGGCGAGCTCGTGGGCGAGCGTCTTCCCGGCGCCGCAGCGGCGGGGCGGGGACATGGATGTTCAGCACGAGCAGCGTGATCGCCACCGCGATCACCCCATCCGAGAACGCCTCGAGCCGGCCCGTGCTCACGCCGACAGGTTCGCCGTGGCCTCGGGGGCTCCTGTCGAGGGCCGTTAGCCCCTAAAAGCAGCGCATAGCACCCTAAACCTGATCATTACTGCTCAAGTTTCTGCCCGGGCCGCCGATGCGAGTACTGAATGGGATCCAGTTCATTGCGTCCGCACGGCAGGTTGCGCCTGATCGTGTTCGCCGTCGTGTGCAACGTCCTGCCTGTGACGATTGCGGCGGCGACCGACCGATCGGCTCATCGTCCGGTGTTCTTCGCCGGCGCGATCGCCGCATGCCTCGCCTCGCTGGTCGTGGCCGTGGTGCCGCGGCGGCGCCAGCTGGCGTTCTGGGCGGCCGCGTTCGGCCTGATCCCCGCGCTCACGCTGATGCAGGCGTACAGCGGTGGCGCGGCGTCCGGCTACTCGGTGCTGGTGATCATGGCGATGGTGTGGTTCGGGCTCGAGGGGACCGACGTCGAGCTGGCGGCGGGGATGGTCGTGCTCGCGGCGTGCTGCGCGCTGCCGATGGTCTTGATCGGTGCCCCCGGCGTACCCGCGCAGCTGGGGTCACGCGGCGCTGCTGACGCTGGTCGGGGTCGCGGTCGCGGGATCGCTGCGCGCGGTCACGCGGGAGCTGGCGACGCTGGCTCAACGGTTCGCGCACGAGGCGGTGGTCGACGACCTCACCGGGCTGCTCAACCGCCGCGGATGGCGATATACGGCGCCCCGCGAGTTGGTCCGGGCGGCCCGCAGCGGAAACCCGATCACGCTCGTGACTCTCGACCTCGACAACTTCAAGGAGCTCAACGACGAGCTCGGTCACGACCAGGGCGACCGCGCGCTGCGCGACACCGCCGAGCGAATCCGGGCGACGTTGCGTGCCGGCGACGTTGTCGCACGGCTCGGCGGCGATGAGTTCGTGGCGCTGCTGACCAACTCGACGCTGACCGGGTCGCTGACCGCGATCGACCGGCTCCGCGACTCGACGCCGGAGGCCGAGGCGTTCTCGGCCGGCGTCGCCGTGTGGGATCGCCGGGAGGAGCTTTCGCATCTGTTGCGTCGCTCCGACCTCGCGCTGTACGCCGCCAAGGGGCAGGGCGGTAGCTGCACCGCGGTCGCCCCGCCGCAGCTCGAGCCGCTGCCGGCGGTCGGACGACGATGACGACGACGACGATCTCGATCTCGATCTCCGGGAGCACGCGCGGGCGAGCTGACGTTTGGCGGGTGGACCGGGGTGTCGTCTGGCCGGCGGGTCCGCCGGTGGCGCGTCAGGCGCGGCGTCGCGGTGCGAACGGCGGGCATCTGACGGGAGTGCGGTCGCGGTATTCCCCACGTCCGCGACCTGCAAGATCTGCCAATCGACCCGTTCCGGCCGGACCGTGTCAAACGGTGCATGTGGGGCATGCGCCCTCTGCACACGGTCCGGGCTGGGCATGTCCGGTGTCAGGCTTTGCAGGTCAGCCCACGCGCCGGCAGCTCGCTCGTGCGTGCTCGTCAGGTACCGCGACCGCCGACCGGGCCTAGTCGCCGCCGCGCGCTCATATCGAGCTCTTCCCAAGTCCATAAGGAGCTCTTCGTGAGCTCGTCAGCCACTCTTACTCGCGCTGACGACAGTGGGGCGCATGAAATATCGCACCCTGTTAGCAACTCTCACCACGGCCGCAGCCGTCACTGGGCTTGTCGGCCGGCTCCGCGGGCGCCGCGACGAGCGCCTCGGAGCAAGTGAGCTCTAATTGGGCTGGATACGTCGTCGGAGGCTCGGATTCGAATACGCAGTTCTCGAACGTCTCCGGCAGCTGGGTTCAGCCCACGTCGAAATGCAGCGCGGGGCAGGACGACGCCGCCTTCTGGGTCGGCATCGGCGGCGACGACGGCCAGTCGTCGTCGCTCGGACAGTCCGGCCTGGGCGACGGGTCATCGACGTCGCTCGAGCAGATCGGTACCGAGGGGAACTGCACCGGCAACGGGACGCAGTACTACGCGTGGTACGAGCTCGTGCCTGCGGCGCCGGTCCAGCTCAACCTCGCGATCCATCCGGGCGACAACATCACGGCCAGCGTCGAGCGTGAACGGCAACAACACCTCGTTCTCGCTGACCGACAAGACGACCGGACAGTCGTTCTCGAAGACGGTCTCGTCGCCCAACCCGGACACCTCGAGTGCCGAGTGGGTCGCCGAGGCGCCGTCGGAGTGCGACGGCTCGGGTAGCTGCACGCCGCTGCCGCTGTCCGACTTCGGCACGGTCGACTTCACGAACGCCACGCGCGACCGCGAACGGCCACACCGGGCACGATCTCCGACTCGGACTGGACCGCGCAGCCGATCGCGCTCGGTTCGAACGGCAGCTATGACGTCGGCTACGGGTCGAGCCAGAACACGGCCGGCGCGACGCCCTCGTCGCTTGTCGTCCGACGGTTCTTCGTTCTCGGTGACGTGGCAGCAGAGCGGCGCCGGCGGCTCGTCCTCAGAGACGAGTGGATCGTCCGGCGGCTCTGGCGACGGCGGCTATGGCGGCGGCGGTTACGGCGACGGCGGCTATCCGGCGGCTACGGCGCGGTGGCGGCGGCTACGGCCCGGTGGCTATGGCGGCTACGGTGACGGCGGCTACGGCTACGGCCAGGGCGGCTACGGCGGCTATGGCGACGGTGGCGTATATGTCTACGGCTGGTCGTATTGATCCGCTGAGGGACGGCTATGCGACGCCGCGCGCGAGCTGCCGATCGTCGTGCGCGGCGAGCGCGATGCGATAGGCGGCGGCGAGGCGGTCAAGCGCAGCCTCCCAGCTGCGTCCCCGCACCGCCGCCAGCGCGCCGCGACTTATGCGCTCGGATAGAAGCGGAGTGCTTGTCACTGACACCACGGCGTCTGCGAGAGCATTGACGTCGGGGGCCGCGAGCAGCCCCGTCTCACCATGCTCGATCAGGCATGCGGGCCCGCCGCGGTCGACCGCGACCACCGGCAGCCCGCTTGCCTGCGCTTCGAGCACCACCTGACCGAACGTCTCGGTGGAGCTCGCGAACAGGAACACGTCGGCGCTGGCGTAGGCTCGCGCCAGGTCCTCTCCGGAGAGCCAGCCGAGGAAAGTCGGCGTGCTCGCCGAGCCGGGCGCGGAGCAGCTCCTCCTCGGGGCCTCCCCCCGCCAGCGACAGGTGCAGGCGCGGGTCGCGGCGGCGGGCTTCGAGGAACGCGTCCGCGAGGAGGTCGACTCCCTTCTCCTTGCTGAGGCGTCCCGCGTAGAGGACGTTGACCTCGCCGGGCAGCAGGTCGTCGTCGCGGTGGCGGGGATCGAAGCGGTTGAGGTCGACGCCACGATCCCAGCGCCGGATTCGCTCGTCGGCGATACCAAGCTGGTTGAGCCGCTCGTCGCTCGCCCGGCTCGGCGAGAGCACGACGTCGCAGGCGCCGTAGAACATGCCGAGCCCGAAGTTGCCGAGCATCTCGAGCTCGGCCTGCCCGGTACGCAGCGCGGCATAGGCGGCGAGCTCGGTGTGGTAGCTGCCGACCCTCGGGCAGCTCGAGCACCCGCGCCAGCAGCCAGGCGCCGATACCCGGCCGGGCCCGGCGAGCACACGTGCACGATGTCGTAGCGCCCCTCGGCGAGCGCGTCGACGATCGCCGGGACGGTCGGAACGCCGATCTCGAGACCGGGGTAGAACGGAACGTCGATCTCGGCGACCGCGCTGAGCCGGCGGTCGACGTCGGCGTCGGTGCCGATCACCTCGACGTCGAACCCGCGGACGCCGTGGGTCCGGATCTGCTGGATCGTGTGCGTGACGCCGTGCATCGAGCCGATCGCATCGGCCACCAGCGCGACGCGCGGGCGGTCCCCTTCGCTGCGCGCCAGCTTGGCCTTCTCGCGCCCGAGGAAGGCCGAGGCCGCGGCGTACGGGATCGCCGGGATGCACGCGTCGAACAGGGCGAGCGCGCTCGCGCCGCCGTCGAGGCGGCCCTGCTCGAGGCCGGTCACGGTGTCGTGCACGACCGCGGCGAGCTTGCGCTCGTGCACGCGCCGGGCGCGCCGGTCGAGGTCGGCATGGCCGAGCTCTCCCTCCTGGAGCTGGGTCAGGAGCTTGTGCTCGTCGACGTCGAGGTCCATCGCGAGCAGCCACGCGCGCAGGAGCGCGAGCGCATCGCCGTGCCTGGAGGTCGGCGCCGCCGGTCCCGTGCCGGGCGTCGCCCTCGCGTCATCACCCGCTCGACGATCTTCAGGACCGACGCCGGATCGGGGCGCAGGGCGTCTGGCCGTCGCCACGCCGTCGCCGTCACCGCTCAGCGAGCGGATCGCGAGCGCCATCGCTGCGTGCGCCCACTTGGCGGCGCTGCCCTGCTGGCCGTGGGCGGACGCGCGTCCGGCGCGGATGTGGGCGAGGAACTCCTGCGGGTCGGCGGCGCGCGGGGTCTCGGTGAACGTCCGGCCGATATCGATTCCGGCGTGGTCATCGGACCCTCCGATGGCGGTTCCCCCGTGGGTCTCGATGTACACGAACGCCGGCAGATTGAGTTCCTTGGCCCGCGAGCCGTTGCGCGTCTCCCAGATCGGGAACAGCTGCGGCCAGGCGCCGCCGGTGGCGCGCGGTGAGCGGCGCGGCGACGGCGTAGAAGGGATGGGCGAGCGCGGCCGTGATCTCGTGGTCGTGCAGGTACGCGGCGCACGCCTCGACGTCGTCGCGGTTGGCCTGCAGCCATTCGTGATCGTCCGGGGTGATGCCGTAGCAGAGCACGTGCACGGCCTGGGCCTCGCCCTTGAACGATGCGGTCAGCTCCTCGGAGATGAACGTGTCGGGAAGATGCCCCAGCGACAGGACTCCGTCGATCGTGTCGTGGTCGGTGATCGTCACGAAGTCCATCCCGCGGCGCTTGGCGAGCTCGTAGACCTCGAGCGGCTCGGTGGCGCACTCGGGGATCCGCAGCGACCGCTGGACGCCGAGCTTCGAGATCTGCGAGGCCGAGGAGTGGACGTGCAGGTCGGCGCGACTCATCGCGTTCATGGAGATGAGGATCACCCTGCAAACGGGGGGGTTCAGTGAAGAACGAGGTCACGTTCTGTGACGTTTCTGTTACCGCCGGCATGGGATCCCGGCGGTATGGGAGAACCTTGCGCGCTATGCCGACGCCCAGCCCAATCCGCCGCGGCTGACGCCGATACCGTCGTACTCGAGCGCGGTCGGTTGCGGGTCGAGATCGCGCTGCGGCCGCTCGAGCTGACGATCCGCCGCTCGGGCCGGCGGCTGGTGCGATCGATGGGCGCCTGGGTGGCCGAGGGAACAGTTCACGACCACTTCATCCAGCTCACCGAAGGCGTGGTGGCGGCCGAGGAGCTGGCACCGGCTCGAGCGCGCCGCGGCGGCTCGCGTGCGGCGGCTCGCGCCCGACCGAGTGACGCTCGCGATCGAGCTGAACGGCGGCCGGCGCGCGCGCCTGGAGGTCCGCGTGCTCGCCGACGAACGGGTTTCGTTCGAGCTCGAGCCCGAGGGGGAGCCGCTGCGGGTCGCCGCTCGACTGGCGCCGCCGCTCCGATGAGCACTTCGTGGGTTTCGGCGCCCGGCACTGCACGCAGTTCGACCAGGTCGGGCGGGTAGTCCAGCTCGGCGCCGATCGTCGCTACACGGGTCCCGACTGCCCCCCGGACCTGCTCGCCGGCGGGGGGATCCCCCAGGGCGACTACGCGCCGGTGCCGTGGTTCGTCTCGAGCCGCGGCTACGCCGTCTGGGTCATGTCGGAGGCAAACGGGATCCAGTTCGACCTGAGCGGCGAGCGCGTGTCGGCGTCGACGCGCTGCAGCGGTCGGGCCCTTGCGGTTGGAGTTCCTGTGCGATCCGACTCCGGCGTCGCGGCTGCGCGCGTTCTGCCGGCTGACCGGGTTCCCGGCGGTCCTGCCCGAGTGGGGATACGGGTTCTGGAAGAGCCGGGACGTCTACGAGCACCAGGACGACGTGCTCGACGACTTCGAGGGTCTGCGCCGGCACGACATCCCGGTCGACGCGATCGTGCTCGATTCGCCATGGGCGACCCAATACAACACGTGGGAGATCAATCCCCACCAGTTCCCCGACGGCCCGGGGCTGATCCGGCGGATGCGCGAGGACGGGGTCAGGACCGTGGTGTGGGTCACGCCGTGGGTGAACCTCGACTCGCGGGACGGGCAGGTCCCGCCTCAGCCCGAGTCCGAGCGACTCCACCGTGAGCCGGCGCCGAACTACGCTCCGGGCGCGGCCGTGGGCGCGTTCGTACGCTCCGGGTCCGACCCGGACGCGGACTCCGGACGAGCCGTTCGTCACGCAATGGTGGATGGGGACCGGATCGCCCGTCGACTTCACGAGCCCCGTCGCCGAGGAGTGGTGGCGCGAGCAGGCCAAGCGCTTGCTCGCGCTCGGGTGTCGAGGGTGTGAAAGCGGATGACGGCGAGGGCTACTACCTGCCCGAGCATGTGCGGTTCGCGGACGGGCGGACCGGCGCCGCAGCGCGGCGTGGGCGCTAAGCGGGCTCTACCGCCTGAGCATGCAACGCGCGCTCGACGAGGTCCACCCTGGGCGGGGAGTGCTGTTCGGGCGGAGCGGATGGACGGGTCAGCAGGCGGTCGGCCTGACCTGGGCCGGCGATCAGGCCTCGGATTTCTGGTCGCTGCGCGTGCTCGTGGTCGCGACGCTGTCGGCGGCGTGCAGCGGCTTCTCGAACTGGTCGCACGACGTCGGCGGCTACCTCGGGCATCGCCTCGTCGAGCGATGCCCGCCCGAGTTGCTCGTCCGCTGGCTCCAGTTCGGCTGCTTCACGCCGCTGATGCACGCCCACGGCCGGATGCCGCAGGAGCCGTGGCACTACTCCGAGCACGTGCTCGACCTGTACCGCGCGTACGTGTTGCTGCACGAGCAGCTGGTGCCTTACGTGCGGGCTGCCGCGGCCACGGCTTCTCGGACGGGACTGCCGATCATCAGGCCGCTGTGCCTGACTGATCCGGGTGATCCGCGAGGCTGGGAGATCGGCGACGCCTACGGCTACGGGCCGGCGCTGTGGGTGGCGCCGGTGCTCGACGACGAGGCGCGTGAGCGGGAGGTGGCGCTGCCGCGGGGAGAGTGGATCGAGACGTGGTCGGGGTCGTCCGTGCGCGGCGGTGGTGAGACCGTGGTGGGCGCGCCGCTCGAGCGGATCCCGGTGTGGGTCCGCGCCGGCTCGATCGTAGTCACGTATCCGGCGTCGCACGTGGCGCGGGGGCTGGGCGACGTTCCCGAGTCTTCGCGACCGCTGGTCGCGACTCTGTGGGGCACGCCGCGGCTGGGGCGTGCGGCGGCGCGGCTTGCCGACGGAACGACGATCAGGTGGCGCCGCGGACGGTGGTCGGTGTCTTCAGCGGTCGAGCGGGAGGTCAGCTTCCGCGAGATCGGGACCTGAGAGCGGCCGCCTGCCGTGACCGGCACGATCACCGAACCGGGCAAGCCCGGGTCCTCAGGGAGCGCCGACGCGGGTCAGCGCGCAGGGCGCCGGCCTGCGCGCCGAGCTTCGCGGCGTCGGCGATCGAGTCGTCGCGGCCGAGCCCGAGCGTGAACGCGGCCGCGAACGAGTCCCCGCAGCCGTAGGCGTCGCGGGGCGGGCCGGGGAGCGGCACGGCGGCCCAGCGGCCCTCCGACTCGCCCCACCAGCGCCCGCCGCGGTCGCCCTCGGTCGCCACCAGCAGACGCGCGTGGGAGGCGACCCGGTGCGCCCACGCGCGCTCGTCGTCGTCGCCCTCGCTGAACACCAGCGCGTATACCCACGCGCCGTCGGCCTCGAGCACGTCCCTGGCGCGCGGCGAGGCGACGACGAACCGCGAGGCGTGGGCGCGCTCGGAGCGCGCCGGCGTCGCCGGCGGTGAAGTAGACGCTTTCGCGCGTCGCGCAGGCGCTCCCACTCGAGCTCGTCGGCGCCGAGCGGCTCCAGCCGCTCGCCGAGCGTGACGATCGTGCGCTCGCCGCTCGGGCTCGAGGAACGTGACCGCGCGGCGCGTCGGCTCATCGCGCCAGCGCCACGTGCATGCGGACGCCCCGCGTCCTCGAGCTGGGCCACCGCCGCCTGGCCCTCGGCGTCCCGGCCCAGCGCGCAGAAGAAGTCGACCTCGGCGCCGAGCTCGGCCAGGACCACCGCGGCGACGCCGCCGCCTCCGCCGGCGCGCGCGAACGCGCTGTCGGCGTGGAGGATCTTCCCGCGGACCGGGAGGTGCGGCACCGAGACGAAGTCCACCCATTCGACATGGCCGACGACACCGACCCGCGTCATGCCTGTAGTGTGATCGGTCGTGGACGAGGGCTTGCCGATCGCCTATGAGGTGCTCGAGCGCGGCGTGCCCGTGTACGCGTCGGGTGGCGAGCAGGTCGGCACCGTGGACCACGTCGTCGCGGCGCCCGAGGAGGACATCTTTCACGGGCTCGTGATCAGCGTCGGCGGCGGCCCGCGGTTCGTGGCCGCCGACGACGTCGCGTCGCTGCACGAGCGCGGGGTCGACCTGCGCATCGACGCCGCCGCGGCCGCCGCGCTCGAGCCGCCGCACGGCGGGGCGCCCGGCATGGCGCGAGCGGGAGCCCGGCGTCAAGCCGAGCCGCTGGCAGCAGTTCGTCGACCTCGTGACCGGCAAGGACCCGCGCTCGGAGAACTGGGAGGAAGAGAACTGACGCGGACGGCGCGGTCGAGGCAGCCGTCGAGCGCCGGCTCGCGAGCCATGCGCGCAACCGCTCGGGCGACTCGAACTCGATCGCCTGCATGCCGACGCTCCGCGGCCGCCCCGACGTTCAAGGGCGAGTCGTCGATCGAGCACGGTCGTTGACGGGTCCAGGTCGAAGCGGTCGAGCAGCAGCTCGAACACCGCGACGTCGGGCTTGGCGACGCCTTCGAAGCCGGACACGACCGTGCCGTCGAACCAGCGCAGGAACTCGAACCGCTCGCGGCGCAGCGGATAGGTCTCGCGCTCCATGTTCGTCAGCGCGTAGCACGGGCACGCCCGCGGCCTTCAGGTCGGCGAGGAGCTCGACGCTCTCCTCGATCGGGCCGGCCACCATCTCCTCGCTGCGCCGCGACCATGCCCAGATCAGCTCCGCCTGGTCGGGGTGAGCGTCCGCGAGCGGCGGGCAAGTCTCCTCGGGCGGCACGCCGAGGTCGTGCGCGTGGTGCCACTCCATCGTGCACACCTCCGCGAGGAAGCGCTCCATCGCCGCCTCGTCGCCGTCGAACAGCTTCCGGTACAGGTAGCGAGGGTTCCAGTCGAGCAGCACCCCGCCGAGGTCGAACACGACCGCGCGGATGCGCCCGTTGCCGTGCCCGGGTCCGTCATGCCGGCTAGTGAAGCAGCTAGCCGCGTCGCGACGACCGGCGGGCCGCCCTCGTGCAGCCCGATGCGGTCGTGCAGCCGCCGCAGCGGCCGCGGCGCCCACCAGTTGAGCGGGCCGAGCAGCTCCATCAGCGACGGCACGAGCAGCGCGCGGATGATCGAGGCGTCGATCAGCACCGCGAGCGCCGCGCCGAGGCCGAGCTCCTTGATGAACACGATCTGCGAGGTCGAGAAGGCGCCGATCGCGACCGCGAACAGGAGCGCCGCGGCGGTGACGATACGGCCGGTGCGCTCGAGACCGATCGCGACCGCCTCGGTGTTCGGCACGCCCGGCGTCGCGGGCCTCCTTGATGCGCGAGAGCAGGAACACGCCGTAGTCGGTGGCGAGCCCGAAGCCGACCGCGAACAGCAGGATCGGCTGGGTCGCGTCGAGCGCGCCCAGGCTCTGGTAGGCGAGCAGCCCCTGGAGGTTGCCGTCCTGGAAGACCAGGACGAGGATCCCGAACATCGCGCTCAGGCCGAGCGCGTTCATCAGCACCGCCTTGATCGGCAGCACCACCGAGCCGGTCATCAGGAACAGGACGATCAGCGGTCGAGGCGACGACGATCGCGAGCACCGCCGGCAGGTGGGCGCCGAGGCTGTGCTCGAGATCGAGGTAGGCCGGCGGTCTGGCCGGCCACCCCCAGGTAGAACGGGCCGTGGAGCGCGCGCACGTCGTGCACGAGGCTGCTTGCGTCGGCGGCGCGTCAGCGGCGCCTTGAGCGGGCGCGACCGCGAGCAGCGAGATGCTCGCGGCCCGCCGGCTGGGCGGGCGCGACCGCTGACACGTCGGGCAGGCGCGCGATCGCGCGCCGTCGAGCGCCGTGACCTGCGGCGAGCCTGCCGGGGCGCCCGACCACGACGTCGAGCGGGGCGTGCGGTTGGGCGGGAACTGCGTGTTCAGCGCGTCGTTGACCTGGCGCGCGGCGCGCTGGTCGGCGAAGCACGCTGGCGTCGACCGAGATGAACTTGATCTGGGTAAGAACGGGATCCCGAGCGCGATCAGGAACGTGGCGCTCGGCGATCGCGATCGCGCGCGGGCGGCGCATGACGAGGCGCGACAGCCGGTACCAGGCGCCGCGCTCGGCGGGTCGGGCGTCGCGTTCGGCGGCGCGGGCGAGCCAGCTCGGGCGCGAGCGCGTTGACGCGCGGCCCGAGCACGCTCAGCAGCGCCGGCAGCACGGTCAGCGCGAGGCCGCGGCGAGCAGCGCGACGAGCGCGCCGGCGATCCCCATCGAGTAGAGGAACCGCTGCGGGAAGATCGCCAGCGACGCGATCGCGGCGGCGACCGTCAGCGAGCTGAAGACGATCGTGCGGCCCGCGGTCTGCAGCGTGCGGCGGAGCGCCGTCGAGGCCGAAGCCGGACTTGGCCGACTCCTCGCGGTAGCGGGAGACCATGAACAGGCTGTAGTCGATCGCCAGCCCGAGCCCGAGCCCGGTCGTCAGGTTGAGCGCGAACACCGACAGGTCGACGAAGCTCGAGACGATCCGCAGCGCGAAGAAGGTGGTGACGATCGCGAGCCCGCCGAGCAGCGGCGGCAGCAGCGCGGCGACGAGCGAGCGGAAGAACAGCAGCGACAGCAGGAAGATGAACGGGAACGCGAGCAACTCGGCGTGCGCGAGGTCGTGGCTGACCTGCGTGTTGACCTGCGCGTTGGCGATCGCGGCGCCGCCGAGCTTCACGTCGCGCTGGCCGGCGAAGCGCGTTCTCGATCTGCTGGGCGTCGTCCTTCAGCGCGCTTGTCCGACAGCGGCTTGAAGTAGGCGAGCACGTAGGTCGAGCTGCCGTCGCGCGAGACCATCGCCGGGTCGTGGGCTGTCGTAGAAGCTGACGACGCGTCGCGACGTCGGGGCCTGGCGCTAGCTGCGCGCGACCTGCTCCACGCGGCTGCGGCGCCGCGGCTGTGCGGACGTTGCCGGACGTCACGAGCGCGACGACGCCCGCGTCGATCTGCGCGGCCCGCGGCCGCTTGGAAGCGGTTCGTCGC
Source organism: uncultured Solirubrobacterales bacterium (assembly GCA_963849675.1). Classification (GTDB taxonomy): domain Bacteria; phylum Actinomycetota; class Thermoleophilia; order Solirubrobacterales; family Solirubrobacteraceae; genus Palsa-465. The sequence continues at coordinate 158,054 of CAWKIW010000007.1, forward strand.
CTGGACGCTCTGGGTGGCCGGGTCGTTGGCGCCGTACGGGCTCAGGTGGCTTCGCGACCCGAGCGCCGAAGGCGCCGGCGACCACGGCGCCGACGACCGCGACGACAGCACGCGGCGGCGGTGGGCGTAGAGGAAGGTCGGCGAGCCTGGTCAGCATCGGCTGACTCCTCGCGTCGGCGAGCCGGCGCTCGGTCGCTCTCGCACCACTCGACGACGCATGCGGTGCAGGCCGATCCCGAGCTCGAGCGTCAGGCACGGGCCCGGTCGGGCAGCTGTCGGCCGTGGTCCTCGATCGCTTGCAGCTGGGCGAGCTTGCGCTCGTGCGGCTCGCGCATCGCGCGGATGTTGTCGATCCGCTGCTCGGGCAGTGCCGATGTCCGAGAAGAACAGCTTCAGCATCCCCTCGTCGCGCAGCTCGTACAGCGGTCGGCGCTCGAGCTCGAGCCACTCGCTGAGCGCGGCCCTGCCCGCGTCGGTCAGCTCGTAGACCGTTCGGGCGCGGCCGCCGGACGGCTCGGCGCTGCCCGTCGACCAGGCCCTGCTCCTCGAGGCGCCTGAGCTCCGGGTAGATCTGGCCGTAGCTCGCGGCCCAGAAGTGGCGGGTCGACTTGTCGACGAACTGCTTGATGTCGTAGCCGGTCTGCCTACCGAGCGCGATCATCCCGAGGATCACCCGGCCGGTCGGGGTCAGCGGCGGCGGTGCCATTCAGCGGTGCAATATATCCGCCCAGCATATAACGGTACGATATATCGTGCCAGATATATCTGTCAAGACGGTCAGTTGCATGTCTCCGGGCGTGCGGCGGACTCTCGGCCGGGACGGAGATCTCGGGGGGCGGCATGCATAACGCGTCGCTGAGCGCGCCGCCGCCGGACCGTGCCGTGTGACGCACGTGGGGCGTGCTTTATGCGGCACGGTCGGCCGTGTCCGGCTCGTTTGTCGTGCTGTGCAGGTCGCTCTCGCCGGCGGGGGCGCCCTATCCCCGCGCCAACCGCGCCGGCGCCTTCCGCTCCCAGGCGTCGGCGAGCAGGTCGGACAGCAGCTCCTCGTCGGCCGCACTGAGGTCGACCCGCACCGCGGCGAGGCGTTTCCCCCACATCACCTCGGCGCAGATCCCCGGGTGCGCCTCCACGGCGGTGTGGATGCCGGGCTCGTCGACCATCACGTTCATGTGGTCCTCGTCCCAGAGCGTCGCGAAGATCTTGCCGGCGACGCGGAACGAGGGGCGGCCGTGGTGATCCTGCTCGACCGCCTCCGGTAGGGAAAGCGCCACGCGACGGGCGTCGGCCACCGTCAGCATCGCGGCGCCACGACTCAGGCCGGGCGCAGTCGCAGCGCCGACCACACGTCGTCGAGTGCCACCTGCCTTACGGGACGGACGTCCTCCCGCTTGACCATCTCCGCGAGCACGTCGCGGTTGAGGTCGGTGCCGAGCTTGCCCGCTTTCGGGTAAGCAACCCAGGTGAGCGCGTCGCGCGCGGCCGGCGGCACGAACTGGTCACGCAACCCGTCGAGCTCGGCGCGATCGGTGCAGAACACGATCACGGCGTCGGCCTCGCCGGGATCGCCGGCGGACGGATGTCCATCGCCCAGCTCGAGGGCGACGTCTTCGGGCTCGTTGACCACCGAAATCGACTGGCCGGGCTTGAGCTGGAGCTTGTCGGCGAGATTCATTGCGCGCTCACTCAGCGGTCTGCGTCGCCGTTATGCTCGGCCCAATGCATCTCGCCGAGCTTACCCCGCCGGAGCAGCGGGTGTTGGGGTGTCTGATCGAGAAGCGCTGGACGACGCCGGACCAATATCCGCTATCGCTCAACGCGCTCCGGCTGGCCTGCAACCAGTCGACCAACCGCGATCCGGTGACCGCCTACGACGAGGCCACCGTCCGCGAGGCCGCGCAGAGGCTGTGCCTGTACGGGCTCGCGCGACTGGCGAGCGGCCACGGCAGCCGCGCGGCCAAATACCGCCACCTGGCCGAGGAGGCGCTCGGGCTCGACCGCGAGGAACTCGCGGTCCTGGCGGTGCTCCTGCTCCGCGGTCCTCAGACGCCGGGCGAACTCAAGGCGCGCACCGAGCGGATCGCCCGGCTCGACATCGCTCGCCGATGTGGACCGGGTGCTGACCGCGCTCGGCGGGCGCGAGTACGCGCGCAGGATCGGCCGCCGGCCCGGCCAGAAGGAGGATCGCTTCGAGCACCTGCTGGGTCCCCACGCGGAGGAGAGGTGGCGGCGGTCGCGTCCGCGCCCGCCCCGGGCGAGCCGCACCCGTCCGCGCCCGCCGCGCGGATCGAGCTGCACCCGTCCGCGCCCGCCCCGGGCGAGCTGCAGCCGCCGCGCACGCTCGGTCGAACCGCGGCCCTCCGTACTCGCACCCCAGACCGCGCAGGCCCCGACCCCACCGCCGGTCGACGTCGACGGCGCGCTCGCCGAGCGAATCGAGGCGCTCGAGGCCGAGGTCACTTCACTCCGCGCCGAGCTCGACGAGTTGCGCGACCTCCTCACCGCGCCGGCTGCGAACTGACCCCCGGTCAAGCCGCCCGGCGCCTTTCGTAACAAGGCGGCGGGTCCTATCGCTGTCGATTACGCGCCAAAGCTACTATGGTTCCGTATGAACGCGGCAACTGGAACCGGTTCTCTCAAGTCTCCTGTCAGACTGCCGACAAAGGGAGGGTACCTCGATGAACCTGACGTGAGTTTCGCGTTGGGGCAGCAAACCCGGACCTTGAAAGGGACCTGATGAAGCTTCGCACCATGCTGCCTGCGGCGGCGGTGACGATCGGTAGTCTGCTGCTCGTGGCAGCGCCGGCCGGCGCCACGACCGCCTCGGAGACGGTGACCGCCGGCTCGCTTGGCATTTGCGTCGACGCCCGGAAACGTTACCTTCCCGGGTACGACACTGAACGGCCAGAACAAGACCGTCACGGCCGCGCAGCCGCTTGACATCGCCGACGCCACGGGCTCGGGCGCGGGTTGGAACATCACCGCGACCTCGACGCTGTTCACGACCGGGAGCCACACGCTGCCGGCGGGCGCGACTACGATCGCTTCGGCGCCGAGCTGCTCCGACCTGTGACACCAACGTGACCTGCACGCCGGGCGGTACGACGACCGTGGCCTATCCCTACAGCCTGCCCGCGGCGGCGACCGCTCCGACCGCGACCAAGATGTTCAACGCTCCTGCCGGCACCGGCATGGGCGACCAGACCGTGACGCCGACATGGACGCTCGCGATTCCCGGCAATGCATATGCCGGTAGTTACACGTCCACGTGGACCCTGTCGCTCGTCAGCGCTCCGTAGTCAACGTGAAGCTGAAGACACTCTCGCTGCTGGCCACCGCTTGTGCGGTGGCCTTCGGCGTGCTCGCATCGGGAGCCGAGGCCGCCACGATCGGCGGCTTCGGCGCCCGGCCGGCGCATTTCAACCCAAACAATCCCGCCACGCGCGCGTACTTCATTCGCACCGTCCCGCGAGGCGGATCGTTCACCGACCAGGTGGTCGTCACGAACACGGCGGCCAAGCCGGTGACGCTGCGGGTCTATCCGGTCGACGGCCTGACCGGCGCGACCTCCGGAGTGGTGTACGGCAACCGCGGGGACGCACTCCACGGCGCCGGTCTGTGGGTCACCCCGGCCACGCGGCTGGTGACCGTTCCGGCCAACTCGCAGACGACGGTCGGCTTGACCGTGAACGTCCCGAGCACCGCGGCGTTGGTCAGCATCTCGCCGGCATTGCGCTCGAGGATGTCAACGCCGGCAAGTCGGGCGGCCGGTTCTCGGTCACCGAGGTGCTGCGCACGGTCGTCGGAATCGAAGTGAACGTGCCGGGGCCGTCGCTGCGCACTTCGCGCTCGAGAGCTTCTCGATGCCCCGATCCAGGGCACGACGTATCCGTCGGTGGTGGTCAACCTCGCCAATACCGGAACAAACGCTGTGTAAGCCGGCGCTTGTCGTCGCACTGACCGGGCCGGGCGGTGTTCAGCGCGCGAGCTCGGCAACTCGACACCGTGCTTCCGGGCGACTCGATCCCGTATCCGTTCGTGTGGCCGCATGCGCTCGCGGCCGGCAGCTACAGCGCGAACATCACCGCGACGAGCTGCGGCCCGCGCCAGGTGCTGCACGGCAGCGCGTCGCTCGGAGCGAAGCTCGTCAACAGCACGGTCCCTGCGGCTCGACGCGCGCCCGTCCGCGGGCGGCAGCACGATTCCGTGGTGGCCGATCGCGCTCGTCGGGTTCGGTGGGATCGTCGTCGGCGCGCTGTTCGGGCGCCGGCGGCGGGGTCCCGCCTCGAGCTGAGAACGGTCCGCCGCGTGGTGACGCGACGCCGAGCGACGCGAGTGAAGATCCTGGTGGCGGCGGCGATCGGCGCGTGTGTGCTGATCGCCGCCGCCCGCTGCACTGGCCGCAACGTGGGCTGGCGAGACATCGCCGACGACGAGCTCGCTGTACGGGGTCACGTGCCCGGACGCGAGCGACTGCTGGGCGGTGGGCGGCACGCTCGTCCGCGGGCAAGATCATCCACACCTCGAACGCGGCGGCGACCAGCCCCACGTGGAGCACGCAGACGCCGCCCAGCAACGCGACCGGCGCAGTACAACGACGATCGACTGCTCGGACGCAAGCGACTGCGTCGTGGTCGGCAACGTCGCCGGCGGGGCTCCGCTGATCGCGGCGACGACCAACGGCGGCTCCACGTGGACCGCGCAAACCCCGCCGACGTCGGCGACCGCGGCGCTCCAGGGTGTCTCGTGCACGAGCAGCACGCATTGCGTCGCGGTGGGACCGTCGTCGGCGAGCTCCCCGACGATCATCGCCACGACCAACGGCGGCTCGACCTGGACAGCGCAGACCGCGCCGGCGACCAACACCCCGCTCAACGACGTCAACTGTCCCAGCACGACGGTGTGCTTTGCCGTCGGGCGGCAACAGCAGCGCGGCCACGATGTCCTCGCCACGACAACGGCGGCGCGACGTGGACCGCGCAGACGCTGCCGTCGCGGCGACGAACGTCGGCGCTCAACGCGATCGCGTGCACCAGCACGACCGTCTGCTTCGCGGTCGGCAACGCGCGTCACGCGGAACGGCGAGATCGTCGCGACCACGAACGGCGGCACCAACTGGTCCTTCAATCCGACGGCAGCCGCTGAGCGCTGAACGGCGTGTCGTGCTGGGACGCCACCGACTGCTGGGCCGTCGGTGCGGCGGCGCGGATCGCTGGACGACGAACGGGACGGGTTGGAGTGGTTGAGACCTCCAACGAGCAGCCACGCTGAACGGCGTCGACGTCAGCCACCAGACCGCCGGCACGGCGGTGGGGGCGTCGGGCACGATCCTCGGCTACGGCGGCGGCGGAAGCGGCTCGGGCGGCCTGACGTTCACGCCGCCGACCAGCTGTCGTGGCCGAGCACGGCGCTGACCGGGCGACGATCAATCGATCACGACGCCGCTGTCGCTGTCGCCGAGCGACGAGACCGGCTCGGGGGCGGGCTGGAACCTGACTGCGACCTCGACAACGTTCACCTCGAGCGGCCACACGCTGCCAACCACCGCGCATCGATCACGGCGGCTCGGCCACCGCCGGCCCGGGAACTGCTCGCTGCCGATCAACCAGATCTCCTATCCGGTGACGGTTCCGGCGGGAGCCACGGCTCCGGCGGCGGTCAAGATCTTCGACGCCGCCAGGGGACGGGCGCCGGACCGGTCAACGTCTGCGCTGACCGCGGCGCTGAACGTTCCCGGCAACGCCAGGATCGGCACGTACACCTCCACCTGGACGTTGACGCTCTCGAGCGGCCCGTAAGCCTCCGACACCTCGGTTTCAGCGCCGCCTCCCGTCGGGATAGGGGCGAGGGACGAGGTCTTCTAGGAGGTAGAGCATGCGCAGTGTCAGCCGGCTTCTGGCGGTCGCCGGCGCCCTTTTGTTCGTGTCCATTGCGGCGCAGGCGGCCACCGCCGGCGGGCGCAGGGCTCGTTCCTGCTGACCGCCAACAGCCCCGAGGGACTTACGCACCGACGTTCACCGGCAACGGGATGCTCGGCGTCCGCGTGCCGCCGTCCGGGCAGGGCTACGCGGGCGGCACGGTTCCCGCGCAGTCAGAGCTCGCCGGCTTCTACGGGCAGGTGTCGAACGACCCGAAGCCCGCCAACGACGTCCAGCAGCGGGCCAACATCCCGACCTGGTCGACGTTGACGTTCGCCGAGAGCGGCAACACGTTCACGGCTCCCGGTGCCCGGCGTGTCGAACTGGCGCCAGTCGATCGACCTCCACACCGGGATCGTCACCACCACGGCGACGTGGACGGCCCCCGACGGACACGTCACCGACCTGAGCTACGAGGTCCTGACCGACCGCGCGAACCCGTACCTCGGTCTCGTCCGCCTCCAGTTCACGCCCCACTGGTCGGGCGTCGCGACCGTCACCGACGCGATCGACGGCACCGCCGACACGACCGCCACCCCCGAGCTGACCACGTCAGGTGACCAAGGGCTGGAACGTCGCGGCGCGTCAGGACTGGGTGACGATCGCAGACCAAGGGCACGGGGATCCAGGCGACGCTCGCCAGCCAGCTCCAGGTCAGCCCCAACGTCCTCGCGACCACCACGCAGACCGACCAGACCACCGACCAGAGCGTCGGCCAGGAGCTCGGGTTCCCGGTGCAGTCGGGCCAGACGTACACGATCACCAAGTACGTCGGCGTCGAGAGCTCGCAGGACACGGCGGACAGCCGACCGCCGCCCAGGCGCAGGCGGCGGCCGCGGCCGCCACCGGCTGGGACTCGCTGCTCGGCGGCCAACGACGTGCGCGTGGGCGTCGCTGTGGCGCGGCTGGATCGAGGTCCTCGGCAACCGCACGCTCGCCACCGACGTAAACGCCAGCCAGTTCTATCTGTGGTCGAGCACGCGCGACGGCGTCGACTGGAGCGTCTCGCCGGCGGGCCTGTCGTCCAACGGCTACGACGGCCACATCTTCTGGGACGCCGAGACGTGGATGTATCCGTCGCTGCTCGCCCAGCACCCCGACCTGGCCGCGGGCATGAACGCGTACCGGTTCCAGCGGCTCACCGAGGCCGAGCAGCACGCGGCCGCCACCGGCTACGAAGGGCGCGCGCTTCCCGTGGGAGAGCGCGCTCGATGGCACCGAGCAGATCCCGCCGCCGACCTCGGTCAACAGCGAGGGCCTGTACGAGCAGCACATCACCGCTGACATCGCGCTCGCCCAGTGGCAGTACTACCTGGTGACCGGGGACAAGACGTGGCTGGCCGCAGCAGGGCTGGCCGGTGCTGTCCGGGGCGGCGGCGTTCTGGGCATCCCGCGCGACGCTCGGCAGCGACGGCAAGTACCACATCAACGGCGTCACCGGACCGGACGAGGAGAACCCGAACGTCAACGACGAGGTCTACACGAACGTCGGCGCGATGCGCACGCTCCAGGACGCCGTCGCAGGCCGCAAACGTGCTCGGGATCACTCGCGCCGGCGAGCTGGTCGCAGATCGCGGCCGGTCTGGTCGTCCCGGTCGACAACGCACTGAACATGCACCCGAGTTCTCCGGCTACCGGGACCAGCTGGTCAAGCAGGCCGACGTGACCCTGCTCCAGTACCCGTGGGGCTACACGATGCCGTCCAAGCTGGCGCGCGGCGACATCAACTTCTACGTTCCGCGCACCGATCCGGGCGGCCCGTCGATGAGCGACGCGGTCAACCTGATCGACAACGCCGCGCTGGGCACCCCCGGGTGCGCGAGCTACGTGTACACCGAGCGGAGCTACCAGCCGTTCATCCGTGACGTGTTCCACCAGTTCTCCGAGACGCGGACCGGTGGCGCGTTCACGTTCATGACCGGCATCGGCGGGTTCCTCCAGGAGTTCCTGTACGGCTACTCCGGGATGCGCTGGGAGACGAACAACGTCGCGCTCAACCCCAGCCTGAACGGTCAGATCGGCGGGATCGTGCTCCACAACCTGCAGTGGCGCGGCCGTACGTTCACGGTCACGATCGGCCAGCAGCGCACGACGGTGAGGCTGCCAGAGCGGCGCGCCGATGCCGATCCAGACGCCCGCCGGCGTGCGCCGCGGTTGACCGCGGGCACGCGCTCACGCTGGCCACACGCCGGCCCGACCTGACCGCCTCGAGCGATCTCGTCCGCTGCGGCACGCGTCACGGCGAGCAGCTCGGCAGCCGGGAGCGCCGGCGCTCGCCGCGGTCGACGGCAGCCCGGCCACCGACTGGGAGCCGGCGACGGTCCGCTCCACCCTGACCGCGCGCGATCGGGGGCCTCGCCGCCCCGATCCGGACGATCACGCTGCGGTGGGGACGCCAGTGGCCGACGGCGCCGGCGCCGAACATGCCGCCGCCCCCCGGCGCCGGTGATCGTGCTCCGGCCCGTCGAGCTACGCGGTGCTCGTGTCGAACAACGGCCACAGCTGGCGCCGAGTGGCGTTCGTCAGCGGTCACGCCGGGAGGGTGCTCGACACCATGCATCTCAACGGCGTGAAGGCGCGGTTCGTGCGGATCCGCGTGACGCGCCGCAAGCGCGCAGAAGCTTCCGATGCTCCAGGAGCTGACCGTCGACGCGGTAGGGCGCTAAAGAATCGAGAGCTCGGAGTTGTCGCCGACGAGGAACCGGTAAGCCCGAGGCTGGCGGTTGTCGCGGCCGATCTTGACGTTGCGGCCGAGCAGCGATGACTCCATCCGTCCGTCGAGGTCCCGGACGACCGAGCCGGCGAGGAGGATCGAGTGCTCGACCTCGGCGCTCGGATCTCGCAGGCCTCGCCGATCGCGGTGTACGGGCCGATGTAGCAGTCGCTGAGCCTCGCGCCGGCGCCGATGATCGCCGGGCCGCGCACCGAGCGAGCGCTCGAGCCGCGCGCCGGGCTCGATCACCACGCGCCCGTCGACCCGCGAGTCGATCAGCTCGCCCTCGAGCCGGGTCTGGATCGTGTCGAGCACGAGCCGGTTGGCGGCGAGCATGTCGTCGAGGCGGCCGGTGTCCTTCCACCAGCCCTTGACGATGTGCGGCTCGACCCGGAGGCCGTCGTCGACGAGGCGCTGGATCGCGTCGGTGATCTCGAGCTCGCCGCGTCCCGAGGGCTCGATCGCCTTCGCCGCCGCGTGGACCGCCGAGGTGAACATGTAGACGCCGACGAGCGCCAGGTCGGTCTGCGGCTCGGGTGGCTTCTCGACCAGGCGCACCACCTTGCCCTCGCTGAGCTCGGCGACGCCGTAGTTCTCGGGATCGGGAACCTGGGTGAGCAGGATCAGCGCATCCGGCTGGTCGTCCTGGAAGGCGGCGACGAGATCCCCGATCCCGCCCTGGAGCAGGTTGTCGCCGAGGTACATCACGAACGGCGAGTCGCCCAGGAACGGCTCGGCGGTCAGGACCGCGTGCGCGAGCCCGAGCGGCGCGTCCTGGGGGATGTAGGTGAGGCGGACGCCGAACTTCGACCCGTCGCCGGCGGTGGCCGGATCTCGTCCCCGGTCTCGGGCGCGATGATGATCCCGACATCCTCGATCCCGGCGTGGGCCATCGCCTCGATCCCGTAGAACAGCACCGGCTTGTTGGCGACGGGAACGAGCTGCTTGGCGCTCGTGTGCGTGATCGGCCGCAGACGGGTGCCCTTTCCGCCGGACAGGATGAGTCCCTTGAGGGCCGGCATCGCCGCGCAGCGTAGCGGGACAGTTCAGCGCGCCGCGACGGGCGGAGCGACCGCTCCGCGCGGATCGCCTCGGCGGCCTCGCGGACCGCGGCGCGCGCGTCCTGCGGGCTCGAGCACGACCGCGTCGCCGGCCTCCTTGAGCACGTCGCGCACGAGGTAGCGCATGCTGGCGAAGCCGCGCTCGACCACCACCGCGCCGTCCTCGAGCTCGGCGGTGATCCGGCGCTCCTCGCGGGCCCAGCGCGCGCGGGTCGGGTGAGATCCATACGCGGGCGCGGTGCGAGGCCGGCACCTCGCCGGTCCGCGGCCAGCCGTCGACGTCGGCCGCGGGGTCGACGTCGGGGCGCGGCTCGAACGACTCGTCGGTCACCGATGGCGGACTTGAAGCGGTCGAGGCGGAAGTGGCGGACGTCGTCGCGCGAGGGGTCGAAGGTGGCGACGTACCAGCCCTCGCGGCCGTTGATCAGCGCGTACGGCTCGACGGTCCGGCGTCGAGAACTCGTCCTCGTTCTCCTTGTAGTACTCGAACGAGAGCAGCCGGCGCTCGGCGATCGCGCGCGAGACGACGGCTGCGATCTCGGCGTCGTCGCCGCCCGGGGTGGCGATCTGGAGGCCCTCGTGGACGGGATCCTCGCCGAGCGCGGCGACGACCTTCTCGCGCACCGAGGTCAGCGACCCCTCGGGGATGTGCTCGCCGATCAGGTCGATCGCCGCGACGAGCGCCTTGGCCTCGACCGGCAGCAGCCGCGCCGGGCGGGCGAACGAGTCGCCGTAGGGCTCGGGGTCGACCTCGATCATCCCGTCGGCGAGGAGCTCGGCGTACAGGACGTACGTGCCCGCGCCGAAGTTGACGAGGTTGAGCACGGAGATGTCCTCGCGCAGCTCCTGGTCGGAGATCTTGAGCGTGGTGCACAGCTCCTCGGGCGTCGAGGCGGCGGCCGGCGCGGCCGGCCTCGATCAGGATGCTCGCGAGCGTCACCAGCCGGGCGAACCGCTCGGGGCGGATCGCTCCGTCGGGGTGATGGCCGTTGCCGCGTCGTCGGCCGGAGCTCCGGCTCGGCGCCGCAGCGTCAGCGGCGTCGACCGTCGGGCGCGATCTGCGGCTCGCCGGTGTGGCGCTCGATCAGCAGGTCCACCCGCTCGCGCAGCTCCTCGACCAGCTCGGGCGGCCCGATGATCCGGGCGTGCTCGCCGAGCCCCAGCACCCACGCGATCAGCTGGCGGGCGTTGGCGTAGGGCGTGACGAATACCCGGTCGCCGTCTTCGTCGGCGGGCCGCATCTCCCCGTAGCGGCCGAAGTGACGCTCGATCTGCCACGCGATCCGGCGGCCGATCCACACCTCGGCGGTCCCCACCGGGTCGCCGAACTGCCAGTCGATCCGGTTGGCGTACGACGCGCGGATCGAAGCCGGCGGGGCGCTGGAAGTCGTGCTCGGCCTTGGTCGCGTAGCCGACCTTCCCGCGGATCCGCGACAGCCGGAACACGCGGATCGCCTTGCGCTCGTGCGCAGTAGCCGACGAGGTAGAACTGGCCGCCCTGGAACAGCAGCTGGTAGGGATCGATCTTGCGCGTGCCGAGCTCGCCGCGCTCCATCGTGAAGTAGTCGAACACGATCGTCTTGCGGCGGAAGATCGCGGTCTCGACCTTGGCCAGGCGCTGGCTCAGTTCGTGTCCTCCCGCCGAGCCGGTGATCCCGAGCGCGACCGTGTGCTGCTCGGGCGAGCTGAGCGGGCTCGGGCGGCCCCACGAGATCTGCTGGAGCGCGAGCCGCAGCGGCTCGGCGTACGCGAACTCGCCGTCGAGCAGGTGCAGAGCGGTGTTCAGGCCGGCGAGCTCCTGATCGGTGAACTCGATCGCCGGCAGGTGGAAGTTCTCGGGCGCGAGCGAGTACGTCTCCTGCTCGACCAGCCCGTCGACCGGCTTCTCGACCGACAGGAAGATCCGGAGCGCCTCGAGCTCGGAGCGGTCGGCGTAGAAGCGGCGCGCGAACGCATCCTCGTTCATCGCGCTGTAGCCCTCGACGTCGCGGCGGATCTCCTGAGCGGTGACCGGACGCCGTTCCGCCATCAGGTATGAGATGAGCGACAGCTGACGGATCAGCTTTTCGGTGTCCTTAGCCATGCCCTCTCCAACTGTAGTTGGGCGGGGCGGGAGGCGTCCCCGGGCCCCGGTGCCCGGAGCGCTATTTGCGGTCCAAGTTGTGGCGCGGTGTGGCGAAGTTGTGACTGGGCCGCTTCGCGGCGTCCGTGGGAGTGGCGCCGGCAGGCCCCGCCTGCGAGGCACGGATGCCGAGCGGGCCGTCAGCCGTGACCGCCGTTCCGCCCGGCATCCCTGCCGGGCGGGTCGCGACGACGGCCGATCAGCCGAAACTACGCGGCTTCGCGCTCGGCGTCCGGCGGGGGCGCGAAATACGCCCCGCCGCCGAGCACCTTGTCCCACGCCGACCACTGCTCGCCGGCGCGGCAGCTCCTTCTCGAGCCGGTCGAAGCTCCCCAGGCTGCCCGCCGAGGTTGTCGATCATGTGCACGAGCGTCGCCTCGCGCGTGCAGGGGACGACCGGGCTGCCGTGCTCGAGCGCGCCGTGATGGCTGAGGATGATGTGGAGCACCGCCTGGGCGAGCTCCGGCGGGAACCCGTCGAGTCGCTCGATCGTGCGGCGGACGCGGTAGTAGCCGAGCGAGATCTCGCCGTGAAGGCGGCCGTGGTCGGACATCGAGATCGCGCCGCGCTCGGAGCTCGTAGGCGTCGAGCTTGCCGATGTCGTGGAGCAGCGCGCCGGCGACCGCGACGTCGCGGTCGATGCCACCGAACATGGCCGAGATCGCGCTGACCGACTGGGCGACCGTCAGCGAGTGCTCGAGCAGGCCGTGGCGGTAGGCGTGGTGGTAGCGCTTGCCCGCCGGCGCCTCCCGGTATCCGGACCAGGACTCGCGAACATCGCGCTGAGGAGCTCACGCAGATGCGGGCTCTGGATCGTGCCAGCAGCTCGCGCAGGTCGCGCTCCATCTGGTCGAGGTCGTGGGCGGGGCCATCGTGCAGGTCGGTCATGGGCGTACTCGCCGTCGCGCGCCTGCGCGGAGGCTCTCGAACGTGAGATGCGCGCCGGTGAACGTGCCCGTCACGAACACGACGTCGCCGGGCCGGCAGAGGCTCGCGGCGTCGCGAGCGATAACGGCCGGGACGCTCCCGCTCCGGTCCCCGAGGACGAGCTTCAGGTGGTCGGCGTGGCGCTCGACCTCGCGCACCAGGAGCGCCTGGGAAACGTCGGATCCTTCCGCAAATTCCCGAACTCTCATCGCCTGGCGAAGATAAAGTGGCGCGCGGACGGCAACCGAATGGCCACACAGCGATCGTCACAGGAGGAACGGGCGGGCTCGGCTCGGCGGTCGTCGGGCGTCTGCTCGACGACGGCTGGCGGGTGGTCGTGCCGTGGATCGTCGAGGACGAGCTTTCGCGCGTCTCGGAGCGTGAGGGGCTTGAGCTGGTGCAGGCGGATCTGTTCGACCCGGACGCGGTCGCGTCCGTGGTCGCGGTGGCGACCGGCGCGCGCGAGCGCCCCGTTGCGCGGCGTGGTCAACCTGGTCGGCGGGTTTGCCATGGGCGCGCGGGTGCACGAAACCCCGATCGAGGAGTTCGAGAAGCAGTTCCGGCTGAACCTGCGGCCGACGTACCTGATGGGCCGGCCGCCGTGCCGCATCTGCTCTCGGGCGGCGGCGGGTCGATCGTGTGCGTGGGCACGCGTGCCGCGCTGCAGCCGTTTCCGGGCGCCGCCGGCTACATCTCCTCGAAGGCCGGCGTGATCGCGTTCGCGCAGGCGGTGGCGGCCGAGTACAAGAACGACGGGATCCGCTGCAACACGATCCTGCCGAGCGTGATCGACACGCCCGGCAACCGCGCGTCGATGCCGAAGGCCGACTTCGACAAGTGGGTCAAGCCGGCCCAGATCGCCGGCGTGATCGCCTGGCTGCTGTCCGACGACAGCTCGCCGACGAGCGGGGCCGCGATCCCGGTGTACGGCCGCGCGTAGCGCGGGCGCGGTGCAAAACGTGACACGCCGGCGTACTCAGGCGCGGCGAGGTCACATAAGCATGTGGGGCATGCTTATGTGCACTTGGGGGGCGCGGGCTGGCGGCGGTGTCACGCTAAGCAGGCTCGCGGGCGCGCGCCGCGGCTGCGAGTGCGACTCGTTTCAGAGGCCGATCGGGTGGCGGACCGAGAACGTCTTCAGGTCGGGCTCGTCGGCGGGCCGGTTCGACCAGCGGGAGCCGGTCTCGGCCAGCGCCACCGTGTCGAACCGCAGCCCGGCCACGTACATGAACGTGTGGCCGGCGTTGGCGAACACCGTGACCCACTTGCCGGGGCCGGCGGCGCCCCAGTTCATCGAGCTGGCCCGAGACGACGGTCGACTTGAGCAGGCCGGCGGCGGCGAACACGAAGCTGATCGACCCCGAGCAGTCGTACGCCGTGTCCTCGTAGGTGGTGTGGCCGCCGCCGTAGCGGTAGGGCAGATGGGCGATCTCGTTGCCGGCCTCGATGATCGCCTGCACCGCCGGCGGCGCGTTGATCGGCGGGATCGCGAGGCCGTCGGGCGTCAGCGTGGCCTGGTTCGGGTTGGCCGAAAGCCCGCTGGCGGCGAGCTCCTTGCGCACGTCGGCGAGCGATGTCGGTTCCGCCAATCCGGCGCCCGGGGAGCCCACGCTGACCGCGGCGGGCGTGCTGGGCGACGACTGCTGCGCCTGGGCGCCGGCGCCGGCGACCGGCTCGACCGCGTGCGGATGGGCATGCAGCGGTCGGCGGTGACCGTCGCGGCCGCGGGGGCAGCCGTCTGCGCGGTCTGCTGCGATCCGACATCCTGCACAGATCACGGCGGCGAGAACCGCCAGCGCTGAACGCAGCTCGGCGCATATGTCGAGTATGTCGGCCGGTCAGCGCCGGCGCGTTAGCCGCGTTGCGATCAGTCGTCGAAATCGCCGGCGTACAGCGCGAACACGGCGCCCTGGGGGTCCTGCAAGACGGCGATCTTGCCCATCCCGATGTCCATCGGGCCCATCAGCGTGTTGCCGCCGAGCTCGGTCGACTTGGCCAGCGAGGCGTCGATGTCGTCGGTGCCGAAGTACACGAGCCAGTACGTCGGCTCGTTCTGCTGCGGCGCGCGCATCCCGCCGTTGCTGTGGCCGGCGTTCTGGATGATCCGGTAGGGCAACTCCATGCCCTCGAACGGCTCGGCCTCCCACCCGAACAGCTCGACCGTAGAACTCGGCCGAGGCGTCCAGATCCGTGGTGGCGAGCTCGTTCCAGGACAGCGCGCCGTGGGCGTTGACGACGAAGCGCCGATGTGCAGCTTGGGCTCCCAGACCATGAAGAACCCGCCCTGAGGATCCTGGATGACGGCCATCCGACCGACGTCCATCACGTCGAACGCTGGCGCGATGCACGTTCGCGCCGAGCTTCGGCGCCCGGTCGGCGGCGTCGTCCGCGCTGTCGACCGTGACGTACGAGTTCCAGGCCGGCGGCGCGCCGGACTGGCGCTGCATCTCGGTCTGCGGAGAGATCGCCGGCGACCGGCTTGCCGGCGATGTTCATCATCGAGTAGTCATGCCGTCGCCGACCGGTTGGTCGTCGGCGTCCCAGCCGAACAGCCCGCCGTAGAACTGCTTGGCGCCGTCCTGATCGGTGGTGGAGAGGTCGGCCCAGGAGAACGTGCCCGGTGAGTATTTCGTTCGTTCAGCCATGGCCGGCGACCCTACCGTGACGGCACTGGAGGCGTGTGAGGAAACTGCTACCCGCGGACCGGATCTGACCGCATTGACGGCGCTAGCGCGCGTCGAACGGCGCGAGCGCGGCCGCGATGCCGGCGCGGTCGAGGTCCGCGCCGAGGCAGCACAGCAGCGCCATCCGCGCCGCCGCCGCCGACAGGAACGGGGCGCAGATCGCGCCGCTCGCGCGCAGGTCGCGCTCGGCGCCCTCGAAGCCGTAGGTCGCGAACAGCATCGACGAGCGGTCCGGGCGGCAGGTGATGACGACGGGCACGCGCTCGCCGCGGCCTGGCGGAGCTCGCGCAGGACTCCTTGCGACAGGTGGCCCGCGCCGAGCGCGACGAGCACGACGCCGTCGCTGATCTCGGCGGCGTGGCGGAGCATCGCGCCGTCGTCGCCGAGCCCGGTGGTCACGGTGCTGACGCGATGGTCGAGGCGCCGCACGGCGAGCGGACTCGGCCGGCGCGGGGTCGCGTGCAGCCACACCCGGCCCTCGACGATCCGCCCGAGCGGGCCGGCCGTCGGCGAGCCGAACGCCACCGGGCCGGTGCTGTCGATCTTGCGGACGGTCATCGCGGCGTGGACCTCGCCGCCGAACGCCACCACCACGCCGAGGCCGGCGGCGGCCGGGGCGCGGGCGAGGATGATCGCGTCGAGCAGGTTGGCCGGCCCGTCGGCGCCGGGGGCGCTGCCCGGGCGGTTGGCGCCGGTGATCACGATCGGGGCGTCGCCGCCGTACGTCAGCCCGCACAGCACCGCGACCTCCTCCATCGTGTCGGTGCCGGTGGTGAGCACGACGCCCTCGCCGCCCGCGGCCGCGGCGCCGGCGCGGCGGGCGAGGCTCGAGCGCGTCGGACAGGGTCAGGTGCGTGCTCGGCAGCGACAGCACGGTCTCGGCCTCGAGGTGGAAGCCGGCCACCTGCGGGAAGCTGCTCGACGAGCTCCGCGGCGTCGAGCGCGGGCACGGCGCGCTCGCCGCGCATCGCGATCGTGCCGCCGGCGGCCAGCACCCGCACGGCTCGGCGAGGGGCCGGTCGGCGTCACGGCAGTGGCTCGGACGTCGGATCAGACGAGCTCACGGCGGCATCATCGCGCATCCATCTACCCTTGCACGCGATGCGAGTTCGTGATCACCGGCGCGGCCGGGATGCTCGGGCAGGACCTGGTCGCAGCGGCGAGGGGCGCCGGCCACGACGTGCTCGCGCTGCGCGCGCGCCGAGCTCGACATCGCCGACGCGCCGCGGTGACGGAGGCGATGCGCGCGCGCGCGGCGCGGACGTCGTGGTCAACTGCGCCGCGTGGACCGACGTCGACGGCGCCGAGACGCGACGCCGACGGCGGCCTCGCGGTCAACGGCGCCGGCGCCGGCAACGTCGCGCGGGCCGCGGCCGCGTGCCGGCGCATGGACGATCCACGTCTCGAGCGACTACGTGTTCGACGGCGCCAAGCGATCAGCCGTACCTCGAGTCCGACCCGGTCGGGCCGGTGTCCGCGTACGGCCGCTCGAAGCTGGCCGGCGAGCGCGAGGTGGCGGCACGAGGCGCCCGAGCGCCACACGATCGTGCGCTCCTCGTGGCTGTTCGGCGCCGGCGGCCCGTGCTTTCCGGCGACGATCCTGCGGCTGGCGGCGAGCGCGACGAGCTGAAGGTGGTCGACGACCAGGTCGGGCTGCCCGACGTTCACCGGGCACCTGGCGCAGGCGCTTGTCGGCTGGCGGCTCGCGAGCCGCCGCCGGTCGGGATCGTGCACGTCGCCGGCGGCGGCGAGCTGCTCGTGGTTCGAGTTCGCGCGCGAGATCGTGGCCGGCTGCGGGCGTTAGCTGCGAGGTGCGAGCCGTGCACCACAGCCGAGATGCCCGGCCGGCGACGCGACCCGCCTACAGCGTGCTGCGCATCCGAGCGCGGCGCGCTCCGGCGCCTGCCGGACTGGCGGCAGGGGCTGGCCGAGTACCTGGCGCTGACGCCGGGCGGTGAGCGCGACATGAGGCTGCTGGTCTGCGGTGGCGCCGGGTTCATCGGCTCGACGTTCGTGCGCGAGCGGGTGCGCGAGCACGGCGACGAGGTGACGGTGCTCGACAAGCTGACGTACGCGGGCCGGCGGGAGAACCTGCAGGAGGTCGAGGCCGAGATCCGGTTCGTGCAGGGCGCGATCGAGGATCCGGCCGCGGTGGCCGAGGCGGTCGCGGGTGCGAGGCGATCGTGAACTTCGCCGCCGAGACGCACGTCGATCGGTCGATCTCCGGTCCCGAGGGGTTCATCGTGACCAACATGCAGGGCACGCACGTGCTGCTCGAGGCGGCGCGCGAGCGCGGGCTGCGTTACCTGCAGGTGTCGACCGACGAGGTGTACGGGTCGATCGAGACGGGCTCGTTCACCGAGGAGTCGCCGCTTGCAGCCCTCGAGCCCGTACAGCGCGACCAAGACCGGGCGCGGACCTGCTGGTGTCGAGCTACTTCCACACCTATGGGCTGGAGACCGTGATCTGCCGCGGCTCGAACAACTACGGCCCGCACCAGTACCCGGAGAAGCTGATCCCGCTGATGATCCTCAACGCGCTGGCGGGCGATCACCTGCCGGTGTACGGAGACGGGACGCAACGTGCGCAACTGGCTGTTCGTGGAGGACTTCGCGCGCGGGATCGGGCACGCGCTGCGTGCACGGCGCGCCGGGCGAGGTCTACAACTGCGGCGGTCCGGACGAGTGCGACAACCTGACCGTGGTCAGGCGGATCATCGAGCTGACCGGCCGGGACGAGTCGCTGATCGAGTTCGTGACCGACCGCCCGGGCCACGACCGCCGCTACTCGCTGTCGTGCGAGAAGCTGCAGGCGCTCGGGTGGCGGGCGCAGGTGCGCTTCGAGGAGGGGCTGGCGCGGACCGTGGAGTGGTATCGCGACAACGAGTGGTGGTGGGAGCCGATCCGCTCGGGCGCCTACCGCGAGTACTACGAGCGCCATTACGGCCGGGCGCTGAAGGCTTGAACGTCGCGCGGGCCTCCGCGAGCTCGAGCGCGAGGTCGTCTCCTGCCGGCGCTGCCCGCGGCTGGTGGCCTGGCGCGAGGAGGTCGCGCGGGTCAAGCGCGCGGCGTTCGCGGCGAGGAGTACTGGGGCCGGCCGCTGCCCGGGTTCGGCGATCCCGAGGCGCGCGGTGCTCGTGCTCGGGCTGGCGCCGGCGGCGCACGGCGGCAACCGCACCGGGCGGATCTTCACCGGCGACCGCTCGGGCGACTGGCTGTTCGCGTCGCTGTACCGGACCGGGTTCGCCAACCAGCCGACGTCGGTGTCGCGCGACGACGGGCTGCGCTTGACGCGGCGCTACGTCGCGGCCGCGGTCCGGTGCGCGCCGCCGGCCAACCGGCCGCCGCCCGCCGAGCGCGACAACTGCCTGCCGTACCTGGTGCGCGAGCTCGCGGCTGCTCGAGTCGGTGCGGGTGATCGTGGCGCTCGGGTCGTTCGGCGTGGGACGCGGCGCTGCGGGCGCTCGCCGGCGCTCGGCGAGCCGCGGTCCCGCGCCCCGGCCGAAGTTCGGCCACGGCGCCGACGCGTCGAGGTCGGGCGGTTCACGCTGCTCGGCTGCTATCACCCCAGCCAGCAGAACACGTTCACCGGGAAGCTGACCGAGCCGATGATCGACGAGGTCTTCGGGCGGGCGAAGGAGCTCGCGGGCTAGCTCGCGTGCCAGCGGTCAGAAACGGTCCTCAGATCGCCGAAGCCCGGGGCGCGGGCTCGCTACGCTCGACCGAGTGGCCCTCGAGCAGTTCAGTCCACGCACGCGCGAGTGGTTCGCCGGCGCGTTCCGAGCCGACGCCGGCGCAGGCGCAGGCGTGGCCGGCGATCGCCTCGGGCGAGCACGTCCTGATCTCGGCCCCGACCGGGTCGGGCAAGACGCTGGCCGCGTTCCTGTGGGCGATCGACCGGCTGGCCAGCCGAGCCAGCGACCGCGGAGCGACGCGGCGAGCGGCGGATCGGGCTCGTCTACGTCTCGCCGCTGAAGGCGCTCTCCTACGACATCGACCGCAACCTGCGCGTGCCGCTGCGCGGGATCGGCGCCGATCTGAAGGTCGCCGTGCGCACCGGCGACACGCCCCAGCGCGAGCGCCAGGCGATGCTGCGCGAGCCGCCCGACATCCTGATCACGACGCCCGAGTCGCTGTACCTGATGCTGACCGGCCGCGCCCAGGAGCTGTTCGCCGGCGCCGAGTCGTGCATCGTCGACGAGATCCACGCGGTGGCGTCGACCAAGCGCGGCGCGCACCTGGCGCTGACGCTCGAGCGGCTGACCGCGCGCGGCCGGCAGCGAGGTCCAGCGGATCGGGCTGTCGGCGACCCAGAAGCCGCTCGAGGAGATCGGCCGCTTCATGGTCGGGCCGCAGCGCGACCTGCCGGATCGTCGACACCGGGGTCCGCAAGGAGCTCGACCTCGAGATCCAGGTGCCGGTCGACTCGATGGTCGAGCCCGACGCCACGCCGGCGCCCGGACCTCGACCCGCTCGCCGGCGGCACCGAGGCGACGCGCCGCTCGATCTGGCCGGCGATCTACCCGGAGCTGCTCGAGCTGTCGAGGCGCACCGCTCGACGATCCTGTTCGTCAACAACCGCCGCGCGCGCCGAGCGGCTGGCGCTGCGGCTGAACGAGCTGGCCGAGCACGAGATCGCCCGCGCCCACCACGGCTCGCTCGCGCGCGAGGAGCGACTCGTCGTCGAGGAGATGCTGAAGGCGGGCGAGCTGCCGTGCCTGGTCGCGACCTCGTCGCTCGAGCTCGGGATCGACATGGGCGCGGTCGACCTCGTGATCCAGGTCGAGTCGCCCAAGTCGGTGGCGCGCGGGCTGCAGCGGATCGGCCGCGCCGGCCACTCGGTCGGCGACGTCAGCCGCGGCCGGATCTTCCCGAAGTTCCGCGCCGACCTGCTCGAGTGCGCGGTCGTCGCGCAGGCGGATGCGCGACGGCGAGATCGAGACCACGGTCGTGCCGCGCAACGCGCTCGACGTGCTCGCCCAGCAGATCGTGGCGATCGCGGCCGCCGCGCCCGACGACCAGCCGGTCGCGCGTCGACGAGCTGCACGCGCTGGTCACCCGCACGCACTCCTACGCCGAGCTCAGCCGCGCGCAGCTCGAGAACGTGCTCGACATGCTCGACGGCCGCTACCCGTCGCTCGCGAGTTCTCCGAGCTGCGGCCGCGGATCGTCTGGGACCGCGTGCACGGGCACGATCCGGGCGCGGCCGGGCGCGCGCCAGCTCGCGGTCACCAACGCCGGCACGATCCCCGACCGCGGGCTGTACGCGGTCACGCTGCCCGACGGCCGGCGCGTCGGCGAGCTCGACGAGGAGATGGTCTACGAGGCGCGCCCGGGCCAGACGTTCCTGCTCGGCGCGAGCACCTGGCGGATCGAGGAGATCGGCCGCGACCGCGTGATCGTCACGCCGGCGCCGGGGCTGCCCGGGCGCGGTGCCGTTCTGGAAGGGCGACGGCGTCGGGCGGCCCGAAGGAGCTCGGCGAGGCGATCGGCGCGTTCTCGCGCTGGGCGGTCGAGCAGACGCCCGGACGACGCTCGAGCAGGCACTACGACCTCGACCCGCGCGCCGCCAACAACCTGGTCGAGTTCCTGCGCGAGCAGCAGGAGGCCACGCGGGTGGTCCCGTCCGACCGCGCGATCGTGGTCGAGCGCTTCCGCGACGAGATCGGCGACTGGCGCCTGTGCGTCCTGAGCCCGTTCGGCGGCCGCGTCCACGCCGCCTGGGGGCTGGCGCTGAGCGCGCGGATCCGCGACGAGCTCGGGCTCGAGTCCGACGCGATCTGGTCCGACGACGGGATCATCGTCCACCTGCCCGACGCCGAGGAGCCGCCGGGCGCCGACCTGGTGATGCTCGAGCCCGACGAGGTCGAGGACGCCGTCGTCGCCGAGCTCGGCGCGAGCGCGCTGTTCGGCGCGCGCTTCCGCGAGAACGCCGCCCGCGCGCTGCTGATCCCGCGCGCGCGGCCGGGCAAGCGCACGCCGCTCTGGCAGCAGCGGCTGAAGGCGCAGTCGCTGCTCGAGGTGGCGAAGAAGTACGGCGAGTTCCCGATCGTGCTCGAGACCTACCGCGAGTGCCTGCGCGACGTGCTCGACGTCCCGGGCCTGGTCGAGCTGCTGACCGCGCTCCACCGCCGCGAGATCTCGCTGGTCGAGGTCGAGACCGCCGACCGCCTCGCCGTTCGCCTCCTCGCTGCTGTTCGACTACGTCGCGACGTACATGTACGAGGGCGACACGCCGAACGCCGAGCGCCGCGCGGCGGCGCTGTCGCTCGACCGCGAGCTGCTGCGCGAGCTGCTCGGGCAGGAGGAGCTGCGCGACCTGATCGACCCGGGCGCGCTGGAGCAGGTCGAGGAGCGACCTCCAGTTCCTCTCGGACATGCGCCGGGCGACCAGCCGCGACGGGCTGCACGACGTGCTGCGCGCGCGTCGGCGACCTGACGGTCGGCGGAGGCGCAGGCTGCGGGTGGTCGACGGGCTCGACGCGCGACGCGATGCTCGAGGAGCTGCGCGGCGAGCGGCGCGCGGTCGCGGTCCGGCTCGCCGGCGAGGAGCGCTGGATCGACGCCGCCGACGCCGGCCTGTACCGCGACGCGCTCGGCGCGGCGCCGCCCGGCGGGCTGCCGGCGGCGTTCCTCGAGGACGTGCCCGACGCGCTGTCGCGGCTCGTCCGGCGCTACGCGGCGACCCACGGCCCGTTCACGGCCGACGATCTGCGCGCGCGCTACGGCGTCGACTGCGCCGCCGTGCTGGGCGAGCTCGAGCGCGACGGCGAGCTCGTCCGCGGCGAGCTGCGCCCGGGCGGCACCGAGCGCGAGTGGTGCGACCCCGAGGTGCTGCGCCGCCTGCGCCGGGCCTCGCTGGCCGTGCTGCGCAAGGAGGTCGAGCCGGTCGACCAGCGCGCGCTGGCGCGGTTCCTGCCCGCCTGGCAGGGCGTCGACCGCCACCCGCCGACCGGCGCCGGCGTCGACCGGCTGCGCGAGGTGCTGGTCCCGCTGCAGGGGCTGGCGCTGCCCGGCCGAGGTGTGGGAGCGCGACGTCCTGCCGCGGCGGGTCGGCGCCTACTCGCCGGCGTGGATCGACCAGCTGTGCGCGAGCGGCGAGCTCGTGTGGATCGGCGCCGGCGCGCTCGGGCGGCACTCCGGCCGGGTGGCGCTGTACTTCCGCGAGGACCTGCCGCTGCTCGGGCCCGCCCGCCGACGCGCGGGCGCGGTCGCGCCGGACTCGCCGGCGCACGAGGCGGTGCGGGAGCGGCTGCGCCGCCGGCGCCTGCTTCTTCACCGACCTGCTCGTCGACGTCGACCTCGCGCCCGAGGAGCTGCAGGAGGCGCTGTGGGATCTGGCCTGGGCGGGCGAGGCGACCAACGACGCGTTCGCGCCGCTGCGGGCGCCGCGGCTGACGCTGGCCCGGGCCCAGCGCGAGCGCGTGCGACGCTCGGCGCGACCGCCGGGCGGTTCGCGGCGCGCCGGCGCGGCGGCGGGCGCCCGGCGCAGGTCCAGGGCCGCTGGTCGCTGACCGCGCCGCTGTTCCGCGGCCGCGGTCGATCCGGCGCGCGCGGCGGCGCGCGCTCGCCGAGCTGCTGCTCGAGCGCTACGGGATCCTGACCCGCGAGCAGGTGCTGGCCGAGGGCGTGCCGGGCGGGTTCTCGGCGATCTACCCCGAGCTCTCGCAGCTCGAGACGCTCGGGGTCGCCCGGCGCGGGTACTTCGTCGAGGGCCTCGGCGGCGCGCAGTTCGCGCTGCCCGGCGCGGTCGAGCGGCTGCGCGGCCGAGCCGGCCGAGGACGCGCCGCCGGTCGTGCTGGCCGCGGTCGATCCGGCGCAGCCGTACGGCGCGGCGCTGGCGTGGCCCGCGCGCCCGACGGCGCGACGACGCGCGCCGCCCGACGCGCGTGCCCGGCGCCTACGTGGTCCTGGCCGGCGGCGAGCCGATGCTGTACCTGGAGCGCGGCGGGCGCGCGCTCCAGACGCTCGTCGAGCGCCGACGATCCGCGGCTCGAGCCGGCGCTGCGTGGCGCTGGTCGAGCAGGTCCGCGCCGGCCGGATCAAGCGGCTCGCGCTCGAGAAGGTCGACGGCGAGCCGGCGCTGACTCGCCGCTCGGGCCGGCGCTGGTCGCGCTCGGCTTCCAGAGGGCCCGCGCCGCCTTGACGCCTGAGCGCGTAATGCCCGAGGGCGACACGATCGCCTACGCGGCCAACCGGATCCGCCCGGTGCTCGAGGGCCGGGTGCCCGACGAGATCCTGCACGCCGCAGCCGCGGCACGCGCTCGACCGCTGGCCGGAGCGGCTGACCGGCCGGGCGGTCCGCAGCGTCGACACGCACGGCAAGCACCTGTTCCTGCGCTTCGAGGGCGACCTCGTGCTGCACTCGCACCTGGGGATGGTCGGGGTGTGGGGCGTGTACGGCCCGGGCGATCGGCTGGGGCCGCTCGGCGCGGCGGGCCTGGATCGTGTTCCGCGCGCGGCGACCACGAGGTGGTCGAGTTCGACGGCCCGCTGCTCGAGCTGATGACCGAGGGGCGGACGCGGTTCGACCAGCGGCTGGCCGCGCTCGGGCCCGACGTGCTGGCGGCGCGAGTTCGACCGTCCGAGCGGTTCCTGCGCGCGGCTGCGCGCGGACGACCAGACGCGGCCGATCGGCGACGCGCTGCTCGACCAGCGCAACGTCGCCGGCATCGGCAACATCTGGAAGGCCGAGGGGTGCTGGGAGGCCGGCGATCGACCCGTGGCGGCCGGCTCGGCGGTCGCGGACGACGAGGCGGTGGCGATCATCGAGGCGGTGCGGCCGCGGATGCAGCGCTCGGCGGTCGATCGGCCAGCGGGCGATCGAGGCGCGCGTGTACGGGCACGCGGGCCGGCCGTGCCCGCGCTGCGGCGGACGCGATCGCTGCGCGCGGGCAGGGCGACGCGAACCGGACGACATACTGGTGCCCGGGATGCCAGAGCTAAGACCGCCGACGCTCGCGCCGCGGTCGGGCACAAGGGCGCCGACCTGATCGCGCCCGGCAACACGTACGCGAGCTTCGACGCCGCGCTGCGAGGCCGGCGTCGACATGATCGAGTTCGACGTCCTGCCCGAGGAGCGACGGCGAGCGGCTGATCCTGGCCCACGACTACGCGACGCGGCGCGCGCGCGCGCCGCACACGCTCGAGGAGGGGCTCGCGCATCTGGCTCGGAGCCGTTCGCCGGGATCGAGCTCGACGTCGACCTCAAGCTCCCCGGCTACGAGCTCGCGCGTGCTCGAGGCGCTGCGCGCGCCGGCCTGCTCGAGCGGGCGCTGATCTCGAGCCAGTACCGCGCGAGCCTCGAGCTGCTCCGCGCGCGCCGAGCCGGCGGTGCGGCTCGGCTGGTCGGTGCCGAAGCTCACGCGCGACCCGTTCCGCTCCGCGGCGACGCGCGCTGCCGGCGTTCGTGGCGTTGCAGGTGTTCCGGCTGCGTGCTCCCGTGGCGCGCCGCGCGGGCGATCCGGGCGCGGCCGCTGCGACGCGCTGATGGCCCACTGGCGGCTGGTGACGCCGCGGCTGGTGCGGGCGGTGCGCGCGGCGCGGGCGGCGAGCTCTACGTGTGGACGGTCGACGAGCTGCCGCGGATCCGGGCGCTCGAGGCGCTCGGGGTCACCGGGGTGATCACCAACGACCCGCGGCTGTTCGGGCGCTCGCGTGAGCCGCTAGCGCTAAGACGGTGTGATGGATCGCCGTCTGCGCGTAGTGAGGGTGTGACCGAGACCTTGACGCCGCCGGCCTCGTCAGACCAGGGACAGCTCGTGGCAGCGGTTCGAGGCGCTGTACCGCTCGAGCCGCGACGACGTGTACGCCTACGTGTCCACGCTGCTGCGCGATCCGGCCGCCGCCGAGGACGTGACCGCGCTCGCCTTCGAGCGCGCCTACCGGCGCCGGCGGACCTTCGACCGCCGCCGCGGCGAGGAGCGGGCATGGCTGTTCGGCATCGCCCGCAACGCGGCGCTCGACGAGCTTCGCCGGCGCCGGCGGGCCGCCGCGCTCGTGACCGACCCCGAGGACGTGGCCGAGGCTCGGACGACGGCGACGGGGCCGAGGTCGCGCTGCGCCGCACGGCGGTCCAGACCGCGCTGGCCAAGCTGCCCGCCCGCGAGCGCGAGATCGTCGCGCTCAAGTTCCACGCCGGGATGTCCAACGCCGAGCTGGCCCGCGTGCTCGGGGTCAGCGAGTCGAACGCGGGCACGCTGCTGTACCGCACGATGGAGAAGCTCAGGAAGGCCTGCAATGCGACTGCTTGACCAAGACCCGATCGATCCCGAGATCGCCGCCACGCTCGACGCGATCGACGCGACGCTGGCGGGCGAGCCGGTCGACGCCCGCTACGCCGAGCTGGCCGAGATCGCGCTGCTGCTGGCGTCCGACGGCCGCCGGTCCCGCCCGCGTTCGCGCGCTCGCTCGACGAGCGAGGTGACGCGGCGGTTCGTGCCGCCGGCGGGAGCCGCGGCGGTTCGGCGCCGGCGGCTCGCACGGCCGGCGCTGGTCGGGCTTCTGGCAGGCGACCGGCGCGCTCGCGGCCGGCGTGGCCCTGATCGTGGTGATCGTGGTCGTCGCCGGCGGCGCGCTGGCACGGCGGGTCGTCCGCGTCGTCGTCGTCGTCGGCGGCGAGCGTGACGTCGGCACGGCCTCGAGCAGTGCGAGGAGCGGCCGCGCACGGGATCTGCGGCCGGGTCGTCGGCGCCGTCGAGCGGCTGCCGAGCTCGCAGCGCCGCGCTGGTGCCCGCCGGCAACTCGGCGCCCGGATCGTCCGCCTCGCGGTCGTTCGCGCCCGGGTCAGCCGGCGTCCAGCGGGCCGCTCCGACCTCCAGCCGCCCGACCACCGGCCGCAAGGTCGTGCAGGGCGCCCAGCTCGAGCTGACCGCCGCGCCCAACCGGATCGACGACGTGGCCCAGGAGATCTACGACGTGGTCGGTCAGGCGAACGGGATCGTCGAGAACTCGATCGTGACCCAGGGTGGACCCGGCGGCTACGCGCAACTTCCAGCTGAGCGTGCCGAGCGCGTCGCTGGCCCAGACGATGAGCCGGCTGTCATCGCCTGAACTACGCGCAGGTCGTCTCGCGCACCGACCGAGCCAGGACATCACCGACCAGTACGACGCGGCGACACGCGCGCTGGCCGATGCGCGGGCGCTGAGGACCTCGCTGCTCAAGCAGCTCGCGAACGCGGCCACGACCGACCAGATCGACAGCCTCAACGCCCAGATCCACGACGCCGAGGCCTCGATCTCGAGCGATCAGGCGACGCTCGACCGCCTCAACCACCAGGTCAACTTCAGCCAGGTCGCAGGTCACGATCAACGCCACGCCGCCGCCCGGCGCCGGTCTCGCACGGCGGCGGCGGCTTCAGGCTCGGGCGCGCCGCGCACGACGCCGGCCGCGTGCTGACGGTGGCGGCGGGCGTGGCGCTGATCGCGCTCGCCGCGCTCACGCCGGTCGGCCTGCTCGTCGCGCTGGCCTGGTGGGTCGGCGCGGCGCTGAGGCGCCGGCGCCGCGAGCAGGCGCTCGACTCGGTCTGAGCCGTCGCAGTGCCCGATCGGTCGTGCCCGGGTCGCGAACCCGTCACGTGTGGTATGCATGGCGGCGATGCCGTCCAGCAGCGAGGACACGATCGCGCTGCTGCAGGCGCGTGCCGGTGTTCTCCGCGCTCTCGGCCGAGGAGCTGGAGCGGGTGGCGCGAGGTGGCGGTGCCGCGCCGGTTCGAGGCGGGCGAGGTCGTGTTCAAGGAGGGCGACGAGGGCAGCACGTGCTACATCGTGCGCTCCGGGCGGGCCCGCGCGATCCGCGAGCATCCGGACGGCCGCTCGATCACCCTGGCGCACTTCGGCCCGGTGACATCTTCGGCGAGATGGCGATGCTCGACGGAGAGCGGCGCTCGGCGACCGTGGAGACGATCGAGGGGACCGAGGCGATCGCGATCCTCAGCGCCGACATGCACCGGCTGCTGCGCGAGTACCCGGACATCTCGGTGAAGCTGATCGCCGCGCTCGGCCAGCGCCTGCGCGAGACCAACGAGCGCCTCGCCCGCCAGTCGTTCCAGACGGTGCAGAGCCGGGTGGCCGCCGTGCTCGCCCAGCTGGTCGACGGCGGCTCGCGACGGAGGGCGCGAACCGAGGGTGACGTGGTGATCACCGCGACCCAGGCGGAGCTCGCCCAGCTGGCGGGTTCCTCGCGCGAGTCGGCCAGTCGCTTCCTGGCCGTGCTCGAGCGCGCAGGAATAATTACGCAGGGACGGGGAAGGCTGACCGTTCATGACCCAGAGGCGCTCGAGCGCTACGTCTACTAGCCCGGAGGGCGAGATCGAGCTGTCGGCCGGGGGAGCGGTGGTGCATGGCAGCGAGGTGATCGTGGTCGTGCCGGTCAAGCGCGACGCCAACCGCCGGCGCGTGCTGGCGCTGCCCAAGGGCCATCTGGACAAGGGCGAGACGCCGAGGCCGCCGCGACTCGCGAGGTGAGCGAGGAGACCGGGCGTGCAGGCGGAGCTGATCGACAAGCTGGGTGACGTGGAGTACAGCTATGAGCGGCGCGGCCGGCGCCGCTGACAAGCGGGTTGCCTTCTACCTGTTCGAATACCGGTCGGGGAGCCTCGAGGACCACGACCACGAGATCGAGGACGCGCGCTGGATGCCGCTCGAGCAGGCGGCCGAGGCGCTTGACTTACGCCGGCGAGCGCGAAATCGTGCGGCGCGCGATGTCGCGTTTGTCCCCGGATCGGTAGGCTGCGCCCGTGCGAGTCCTCAACTTCTACTCGTCGGTGTTCGCCGACCAGCTTCGCCGTGGCCGCAAGACGGCCACCATCCGTCTCGGCGACAAGTCGCACAAGTACCGCAAGAACGACTGCGTGCTGGTCACCATCGGCTATCAGCACTCGCCGCGCGAGAAGATCTTCAACGCCGTGATCGACCAGGTGGAGGTCAAGCGCGTGCGCGACCTCTCCCCGCGCGACATCGAGCACGACAACCCGGAGTTCCGGCGCGTCGACGAGATGATCCACTTCCTCGAGCAGATCTACGGCCGCACGGTGTCGATGGACGACACGGTCACCGTCGTGCGGTTCTCGCAGATCATCGAGAACCCGCCCGAGATGCGCGACCGGATGCACGGCCTCGGCGCGGCGCGCAACTGATCGCGCGGCGCGTGATTGCCTCGCACGTCGCGAGGGCCCGGGCGACCAGCGGCACCACCCGAAGCCGATTTTAGCCGAGTCAGGGCTGCTCGGCGTGCGCTTGACCGTCCTGTCCGCCTCCAGCATCGTCCTCGCGGACGAGAGACGTCGGTTCGGTGCAAGGCTGCCCTGGAAGGCGGTGGTGTACATGACCGTCGCCTCGTCTCCCTGGACCGAGAGCGATTTGATCTCGGGCACAGTGTCCCGCCGAATGCTGGGCGAGCTGGGCCGAGTGATCCCGGTCTCGTTGATCAACTGCCCGAACGCGTCCGAGCAGGCGGAGACCGACGACAGGCCCGCCTTCTTGGCGCCGGCGACGATCTGCGACTGCTCGCGCTCCGAGAAGTGGTTGCACGCGGTCGCGTAGTGGCCGTGCGCCATCGCGCTCTCGAGCCCGGAGAACATGTTCATGATCTGTGCCCGGTTGGACGCGCTGCTACCGCCGTCGCCGCATGCGGCGACGGCGATGCAGAGCAAGCACAGACATGCGAGGCGGCTCGCGGCGCTCATCCCGCGGCCATGATCGCATGCGCTCGGTCGCGCGGCGCCCTCTGTTGGCACTCTCAGCTCCTGAGTGCCAAAAAGACCTTGAAACGGTCCGGGAAGTAGCTATATTGCCACTTGGCACTCTCGTGGAGGAGTGCCAAAGGCTGAACACCGGCTCATTCCCTTCCAACCAGGTTGCATCACATGAAGCTCAAGCCCCTCGGCGATCGGTTGATCGTGCGCGATCGAGGAGGAGAGACGACCGCCAGTGGCATCGTTCTGCCCGATACGGCCAAGGAGAAGCCCCGAAGGGCAAGGTTCTTGCGGTCGGCGACGGCAAGGTCAACGAGGACACCGGCAAGCGGACTCCGCTCGACGTCGCAGAAGGCGACGAGGTCCTCTACAGCAGGTACGGCGGTACCGAGATCAAGGTGGACGACGAGGAGCTCCTCGTCCTCCGCGGGTCCAACGTGTGGCCAAGGTCCAGTCGTAACACCCCCCAGGAGAACCGAATAAGAAATGGCACATAAGGAACTGAAGTACGACGCGGATGCCCGCAA
>CAWKIW010000008.1:0-315691 GCA_963849675.1 uncultured Solirubrobacterales bacterium
TTCTTACCTGTCTTCTTGAAAAACTTTTCGGGGTATGCGCTACGAAGCCTGATGCCCCTCCCGCCCCCCTCGAGGCCGTTTCCCGGGGGCGGGAGGGGCGCAGGCGGAGTTAGTCTTCGTCCAGGACGCCCTCGGCCTCGCCGACCGGAACGTCCTCGTCGATGATCGCGTCGTCGTCGTCGGCGGCGAAGTCCTCGTCCCCGAGGTCCTCGGTGGACTCGAGGTCGGGACCCACGTCGTCGGCCTCGGCTTCAGCGTCGTCTTCGGTGTCGTCCTCGGACTCCTCCTCGGCGTCGCCATCGCTGTCGGTCGCTTCGTCCGCCGCCGCGCCGTCGGTCGCCCGCACGCCGCTGAGGTCGATGCCCAGCTCCTCGGCGGCCCGCAGGAGGTCGTCGTCTTCCTCGCGCATCTCGGCGCGCTCGCCCTCCTCGGAGACCACGTTGACGTCGAGCGCCAGCGACTGCATCTCCTTGAGCAGGACCTTGAACGACTCGGGGATCGAGGGCTCGGCGATGTTCTCGCCCTTGACGATTGCCTCGTAGGCCTTGACGCGCCCGACCGTGTCGTCGGACTTGATCGTGAGCATCTCCTGGAGGGTGTAGGCGGCGCCGTACGCCTCGAGCGCCCACACCTCCATCTCGCCGAAGCGCTGGCCGCCGAACTGCGCCTTGCCGCCCAGCGGCTGCTGGGTGACGAGCGAGTACGGCCCGGTCGAGCGAGCGTGGATCTTGTCGTCGACGAGGTGGAGCAGCTTCAGGATGTACATGTAGCCGACCGTCACCTGCTCCTCGAACGGCTCGCCGGTGCGGCCGTTGAACAGCGTCGTCTTGCCGGAGGCCTGATCGCCCTCGCGCCGGCGCTTGTCGACGTCCATCCGGATGCGGCCCTCGTGCTCGTCCTGCCAGCGCACGAGCGCCTCGTCGACGTCGCGCACGGTGGCGCCGTCGAACACCGGCGTGGCGATGTACACCTTGCCGCCGTCGTCGTGGGCCTCCTTGTAGGCCTGCGAGCCGTCGTTGTACCAACCGTTCGCGGCCACCCACCCGAGGTGGGTCTCGAGGATCTGCCCGAGGTTCATACGGCTCGGCACGCCGAGCGGGTTGAGGATCACGTCGACCGGGGTGCCGTCCTCGAGGAACGGCATGTCCTCGACGTCGACGATCTTCGAGATCACGCCCTTGTTGCCGTGGCGTCCGGCGAGCTTGTCGCCCTCCGCGATCTTGCGCTTCTTGGCCACGAACACGCGGACGAGCTCGTTGACTCCGGGCGGCAGGTCGTCGCCCTCGTCGCGGCTGAACGTCTTGACGTCGATCACGACGCCGCCCTCGCCGTGCGGCACCTTGAGCGAGGTGTCGCGGACCTCGCGCGCCTTCTCCTTGAAGATCGCGCGGATCAGCTTCTCCTCGGCGGTCAGCTCGGTCTCGCCCTTCGGCGTGACCTTGCCGACGAGCAGGTCGCCCGAGCCGACCTCGGCGCCGATGCGGACAATGCCGCGGTCGTCGAGGTTACGCAGCGACTCCTCCGAACGGTTCGGAATGTCGCGGGTGATCTCCTCGTCGCCGAGCTTCGTCGTGCGGGCGTCGATCTCGTACTCCTCGATGTGGATCGAGGTGAGCTCGTCGTCCTTGACGATCCGCCGGGACAGGATGATCGCGTCCTCGAAGTTGTAGCCCTCCCAGGACATGAATGCGACGAGCAGGTTCTTGCCGAGCGCCATCTCGCCGGCATCCGTCGCCGAGCCGTCGGCCAGCACGTCGCCCTCGGCGACCTGCGCCCCGACGTCCACGATCGGCTTCTGGTGGATCAGCGTGCCCTGGTTGGAGCGCATGAACTTCTGGAGCAGGTACTCGTCCTGCCCGCCACCGTCCTTGTCGACCACCATCTGCTCGGCGTCGACGTACGAGACCGTGCCGGTGCTGAGCGTCACCACCACGTCGCCGGTATCGATCGCCGCGCGGCGCTCCATCCCGGTACCGACCAGCGGGGCGTCGGTGACCAGCAGCGGCACCGCCTGAGCCTGCATGTTCGAGCCCATCAGCGCCCGGTTGGCGTCGTCGTGCTCGAGGAACGGGATCATCGCGGTCGTCACCGACCAGATCTGCTCGGGGGACACGTCGATCAGGTCGACCTCGTCGGCCGGCACAGTCACGTACTGACCCGCCTGGGTCCGGCAGATGATCTCGTCGCCGGTGAGGTGACCCTTGTCATCGACCGGCGTGTTCGCCTGGGCGATGATCCGCTCCTCCTCCTGAGTGGCGTCGAGATGCAGGATCTCGTCGGTGACCTTGCCGTGCTTGACGACCCGGTATGGAGTCGTCACGAACCCGTGCTCGGACACCTCCGCGTACGAGGACAGCGAGCCGATCAGGCCGATGTTCGGGCCCTCCGGGGTCTCGATCGGGCACATGCGGCCGTAGTGCGTCGGGTGGACGTCGCGCACCTCGATCGGCGCGCGTTCGCGCGTAAGCCCACCGGCGCCGAGGGCCGACAGCCTGCGGCGATGCCTGAGGCCCGAGAGGCTGTTCGTCTGGTCCATGAACTGGCTGAGCTGGGAGGAGCCGAAGAACTCCTTCAGCGCGGCCACGACCGGGCGGATGTTGACGATCGTCTGCGGCGTGATCGTGTCGGCATCCTCGGTGGTAAGCCGCTCGCGCACCACGCGCTCCATCCGGTAGAGGCCGATCCGGAACGCCTCCTGGATCAGCTCGCCGACCGTGCGAAGACGGCGGTTGCCGAAGTGCTCGTACTCGTCGAGGTGATCCTGGATCGGCTCGCGGGGGAGGGACAGCGCCTCGGCCGCATAGTCCTTCACGTCGACGCCGTCGTCCTCGGGCATGCCGAGGAGGCGCGGGAGCGTGATCAGCTCACGTACCAGCGCGATGATGTCGTCGTGGGTGAGGGTGCGGGTCTCGAGGTCGATGTCGAGATTCAGACGCGAGTTGAGCTTGTAGCGACCCACGCGCGTGAGGTCGTACCGCTTGGGGTCGAAGAACAGCTGGTGCAGCAGCGACCGCGCGGCGTCAACCGAGGGCGGCTCGCCGGGGCGCTGCTTCTTGAACAGCTCGATCAGCGAGCCCTCCTCGCTGCGGACCATCTCGGGATCCGCGTCGAGGGTCAGGCGGATGTACAGCGAGTTGTCGAAGAGATTGAGGATCTCCTCGTCCGACGCATAGCCCATCGCGCGCAGCAGCACTGTGACGGGCAGCTTGCGCTTGCGGTCGATGCGGACGTAGACGCGGCCCTTCTTGTCGATCTCGAGCTCGAGCCACGACCCGCGCGCGGGCATCAGGTTCGCGATGAACACCTGCTTCTCGCGATCCTTCGGCTCCATCACATAGGCGCCGGGGGAACGGACCAGCTGCGTGACTACGACGCGCTCGGTGCCGTTGATGATGAACGTGCCGCGCTCGGTCATCCATGGGAAATCGCCCATGAACACGGACTGCTCGCGGATCTCCCCGGTCTCCCGGTTGATGAACGCGACCGTGACGGTCAGCGGCCGGGCGTAGGTCAGATCCTTTTCGCGGCACTGCTCGAGGTCGGCAACGGGCTCGTCGAAGGTGAAATCACCGAACTGGACGGCGAGGTTGCCGGTGTAGTCCTCGATCGGCGAGATGTCGTCGATCGTCTCCCGCAGGCCACCGCCGTCAGGGTCGGTCAGCCATTGGAAGGACTTGCGCTGGATATCAATAAGGTTGGGGACTTCAAGGACCTTGTTCAGACGCGCGAAGCTCCGGCGCGTCCGGGGGGCATGAGTGGTTGCCAAGACGGCGACTCCTCGGAACGGTCGAGAGGGAGGCAGATCAGCGCTCCCCGAGAGCCCCGTACCCCCGACGACCCGAGAGCACGACTCCCCACGAAGCGCGACCATCAAAGATAGCACACGGCACCGATGCCCTGTGCAGGGACCATCAGCTCTCACGGACCCCGCCCTCGGACCGCCGCGTATGTGGCGCGGCGCCGCTGTGTTCGGGCGGCTGCGGCTATTGGCTGACCGGGGCAGTGTAGGGGGTGCGGGCGTTTCCGGCAAGCCCGTCGCTTCGCACGGATTCGCGCTGCACTCGGGATAGCTCCGCCGTCGCGCGGTCGCTCATTCCGCCGCTGCCGGTGGCGCCGGCAAGGCCGCCCGGCGGAGAGAACAGCCCGATCCGCCCCGCGACGAGGGCGACCTCGCCGGCAACGCCGGCGAGCCCCGGTGGCGCCGGCAACCCCACCCGCAACGCGGCCACCCCGGTGGCGCCGGCAACCCCACCCGCAACGCGGCCGACCCCCGGTGGCGCCGGCAACCCCACCCGCACCCCGACCCCCGGTGGCGCCGGCAACCCCACCCGCAACCCACGGACCCCTGGTGGCGCCGGCAACCCCACCCGCAACGCGGCCGACCCCCGGCGCGGTCGGCAGGCCCGGCCGGAAGCCCCAAGTGTGGCGCCGGCAATCCGACCCGCCGGCTCATGCGCCCCGCACCCGTCTATGTATTTCGCCCGAAACCCCTACCGCCACGCCCGGCCTTCGGGATATAAGCATCTCCCACATGCTTACGTCCCGGCGGCGCGCGGTGCGTGAGGCGCTTTCGGGCGAAATACATGGTCGCGGCTACGGCGCTCGGGGCGCTGGGGTCGCCACCGGACCTCGCCGAGTCGCCACCGGACCTCGCCGAGTCGCCACCGGACCTCGCCGAGTCGCCACCGGACCTCGCCGAGTCGCCACGCGGACCTCGCCGAGTCGCCACCGGACCTCGCCGAGCCACCCCCGACCGCCGGCCCGGCACATCCGACCCGCGACGGCGCCGGCCCCCCGCTCATCTGCGTTAGTGAGGCCGCGGAATTTTCGACAGGACGTCGCGGGCGG
The DNA here is from genome assembly GCA_963849675.1 of uncultured Solirubrobacterales bacterium. Taxonomy (GTDB): domain Bacteria; phylum Actinomycetota; class Thermoleophilia; order Solirubrobacterales; family Solirubrobacteraceae; genus Palsa-465. Next base: position 4,849 of record CAWKIW010000008.1, read on the forward strand.
ACGGTAGATTTCCCGCACTTCCGCGTGATTTGGGCACCTTGGCCCGCGACTGACGAGGGGGAACGCATGCGGGTTGTACGAGTTGGGTTTGCGCGAATGGCCCTCACGGCCGGCGCTGTACTGGGTCTCGCGACGCTCGCGGGAGTGCCGGCGGCGTCCGCGGCGGCGGGACACGCGCCGGCGAGGCAGGCGCAGGCGGTCCAGCAGGGGCCCGGGGTGAAACATGCCTTCAAGGTGACGATCTACCCTGCCTACACCACCGCCGGACTGCAGACGACGTTCGAGGTGACGGTCGCGAACACCTCATCAAAGGGCACGATGCTGCGCTCGGTGCAGATCAACCCGCCAGCCGGCTTCACGGTGGCGCATCCAAGCCCAACTGCTCCCCTACGACGCAAGACGTTCGTGAAGACGCGAACGTTCTCGCTTCACCAGATCTTGGTGCAGCCCGGGCACAAGATGCAGTTCAACGTGACCGCGACCGCGCCGACCACGTGCGGCCAGGGGACGGTGCTGCGCTGGACGTCGCGTGCCTTCCAGGGTGCGACCCCGTCGGGCCGGCAACTGGCTCTCCAGACGGCCGCGAGCACCGTGGGCGTCACCGTGGTCTGTCCGCAGGTCAAGGCATGCGGCGTGGGTGGCGTGCCGTGCTCGACCTCCGTGCAGACGTCGGTCAGCACCTACGGCGTGACCTCGAACGCAACCACCGGCTCGCTGAACGGCACCATCGACGTGGGCAAACAGCTGAAGTGCGGCTCGTATCGATTCCGCGACGCGAACTGGTACGACTCGGTGGTGACGCAACCGGCCGGAACGACCGCTCCCCCGGCCGGCACCCCCCCGATCGTCGACACCGTGTCCTACACGATCATGAACGCCAGCACACAGGGGCTCGGGTTCTGCCTCGGGGCGGCCTACGACTTCGTGACCGCGGCGGGAACGATGGCCCGGCCCGGACAGCTGCCCACCGGCAACCCCGGGTTCATCGGCATGCTCCCGATGTGCACTTCCGGGGCGGCGCCATGCATCTCGACCATCTCGCCCGAATCCGACCCCAACGCCAAGAGCGGGTTCGACGCCGTCATGATCATCCAGATCCCCGAACAGGGCGACCCCTGGGGAGCCGGATAGCAATCTGGCTGTCGGTAGAACGGGGCGAGCGCTGGCGCTAACCCGCGGCAGCGAGTGCGAGCGCCGGCGCCGGCATTCGGTCGATCTTGAGCTGCGCCATGATCTCGTCGCGTTCGCGGACGAAGGCCGGTTCGGCCAGGCCAAGTGCGTCCAGCGCGTCGATGCTGGCGGCGATGTCGTACTTGGCCCCGCGTCCGCGCGCCGACGCAAGCGAACTCGTCAACGCTTCCCGCGCCGCCGCCATTCGTCCGAGCCGCGCCAGCGCGATCCCCGTCACGCGCTCGAGCGACGGACGGTGACGGTCCCCCGCATCGAGCTCCTCGCCGGCGATCTGGAGCCCACGCTCGGCGTTGCCAGCGAACGCCTCGGCCTCGGCAACCAGAACCCGGCGCGAAGTCGGCATACGCGTCCATCCTGAACCGTCGGAGATCAGAAGTCGCCGCCTCCAGCGTCGATAGGCCCTCCTCGTACTCGCCACGGCGGACCGCAAGCCGACCCCGAAGCACGTCGACGAACGCGACGGCCTGTCGCTCCTGCGTGCCGTTCCAGACGCGGCGGGCCCGCTGAAGGTGCTCCTCGGCATCGTCAAACCGGCCTTGGTCGGAAAGGATCTCGCCAACGTTGCACTCGGTGCGCGCGACGTCCGACGGCGTGCCCGCGCGTTCGCTGCACGCACCCGATCGCCGGTACAGCTCGATCGCATCGTCCCATCGGCCTTCGAAGTAGGCGAACATGCCCAGGTTGTTGAGGACCGCCGCCTCTCGCTCGAGGTCACCGAGCTGCTCGTAGATCTCCAGCGCCCGATCAGAATGAGTCGCGTCCTGTGGCCGACCCGATTCGATCAGGGCCCAGTCGAGCCCGTAGCAGGCATGCGCGAGCGCCCGCAGCTCGCCCACCGACTCCGCCTCGGTGATCGCCTCGCGGCACGCCGAGATCGCTTCCGCCCAGCGTCCTTGCCGGTTGCGCACCCCGCCAAGGTTCGAGCGCATTCTCGCTCGCCATGTCGTGGCCTCCGGACCTTCGATGTCAGCGAGGCATCGGAATCCGCGTTTCAGCCACCGCACCGCTGCGGTGAGCGCCTCGCTGCGCGACGCGACTTCGGCATGCCGATCACACAGTCGCGCCTGGGCAATCGGGTCGTCGGGCAGGAGCCGCCGGGCCTCCGTCAGGGCGCGACTGGCGGCCGCGGGCTCCCCGACGTAGCGAAGCTCCTCGCCCAGCTGCTCCCAGGCTTCGGCAAGCGCGCGTGCGTCGGCCGAGCCGCCGGCGCGGCCCGTGTCGATCGCTCGGCGGTACAGCCACACGGCGTCGGCGTGGGAGAAGCGCTCGGTCGCCCGCTCGGCCGCGAGCATCGCGTATCGATGTGCACGACTGTGGTCGCCAGCCAGCGCAAAATGGCTCGACAGCACTGCCGGGTCTGCATCGAGATGCTCCTGCTCGAGACTGAGGCCGACCGCCTCGTGCAGTTCACGCCGCAGCTTGAACGGCAGGCTCCGGTAGGCCACCTCCTGGAGGGCGGGCCTCAGGAAGCGCACTTCCCCGTCGCCGTCCTGGACGAACACCGTCGACAGCCTGTCCCAGAACCGAGTATCGGGCAGCTGTATGTCCGGAGCAAGCACGTCCGACAGGTGGCGCGGATCGAATGACGTGCCAAGGACGGCCGCACGGCGGACGATTGCGCCGTCGGCCCGGTCGAGCGCGTCGATGCGGGCCATCGCGGCCGCTTCGACGCTGTCGGGCAGGCGGTCGGGGTTACCGGCGCCGGCGGCCGCGAGAAGGTCGAGGAGGAACTGCGGGCTCCCCCGGAGCGCTCGACGGCAAGCTCCACGACATGCGGGGGCAGGTGCGCGGCGTCGAGCGTGGACGCTGCGAGCTCCAGCACGTCTTCATGCGCGAGCGGCCCGAGCTCGATCCGATGGTGCGGACAGTCGTTGAATACCAGACCACCGTCGACGTCGCGGCGGGTGACCAGCACCACCCACGCCGACGATTCCAGTTCGAGCGCGAGTGCCCGGAAGAGCGCGGCCGATGCGGCGTCCATCAGATGCGCCTGCTCCACCTCGACGATCGTTGGGACGACCAGCGCGCGGCTGAGGGCACGGAGTACGACTTCATGGAGCTTGGCTGCGCGCGACGCCTCGGCGAGCTGGGCAACCTCGGTCGACGGCGGAATCTCGACATCGACGACGATGCCGATCAAGGAGAGCCATGGGAGCAGGTCCGGGTGTTCGGTCTCGATCTCAGCGCGCAGACGGTCGGCGACGACTTGTTCGGACGCGTCCGATGCGACACCGAGGAGCTGCCGCAACAGCGCACGCCAGGCGGAATAGGGCGTGTCGCGCGTATAGACCTCGCAGCCGGCGCGGAGCTCCATCATCCCGCGGCCCATCCTCGCCGCCTCAACCAGCAGCCGCGACTTGCCGCTCCCCGTCTCGCCCACGAGCTCGATCAGCGTCCCCGAGCCTCGGCGCGCGCGCTCGATGGCCGCCTGCACCTGATCGAGCTCGGCCCGCCGGCCGACCAGAGCGCAGCTCTAGCCGGATCGCTCCCTCGGAGGCGCCGCGCGTCGGCGGTCCCACATCCCACGCCTGGACCGGACGCGTTTTTCCCTTGACGATGAACGGCTCGAGGTTCACCTGGGCGAAGCTCGTCTTCGCGCCGCGCAGCACGTCGCCGGTCGCGTAGACGCGGCCGGCTGGCGCCTGCGCCATAAGACGCGCCGCGAGGTTCACCGTGTCGCCCATCACCGCGTACCAGCGCCGGTACTCAGGCCCGACCTGCGCGGTGAAGACCGGCCCGCGGTGGACGCCGACGCGCACCGGCAGTGGCGGTCGGGCCGCGACGATGTGGCGCAGCGCGAGCAGCATGCGCTCTTCGTCGTCCCCCACGACGCGCGGGGCGCCGGCGCTCAGCCGGATCTTCAAACCGTCCGCAGCGATGTCCGAGTCGAGGAAGCACACGTCGTAGCGCTCGACCGCCTCCTGGACGAGCCGCACCACCTGGTCCAGCCGGCTCCCTGCGCCGGCGGCGCCCTCCCGGGCGACGACCTCATCGAGGCCTCCGAAATGCAGGAACGCGATCGCAGCTGTCCGGTGCTCGGGCGCCGTCGACCCGCTGCGCAGATGCGCCCGGACGGCGACTGGCAGGAACCGTTCGACGGCCTCCGTCGCTCGGGCTGGGGAGCCCAACGGGAGGCTGCCACTCTCGCGCGGTTGGCGCCCGAGCGAGCAGGAAGCCGGGCCCGGTCGCGGCACCCACGCAGCTGCGCGGGAGCCTCCGTGCGGTCTCCGGGCTGATCAGGATCTGTCCCGGGGACGCGGCGGCCTCCAACGCGACCACCTTCGTCGTCCCCGCGCCACCGATCACGAACTCGCGGTGAGAGGCGCCGACGACGAGCATCGCGTACTCACCGCTGTGGATTCCGACCGACATCCGGAGCACGACGTTCTTGTCTCCGGTACGGACCCGGCCGACCTCGCGGAGCCTCCGTCGCATCGCCGCGGCGGCAGAGCACGCCCGCAGCGTGTGCTGCTGGTTGCGCTGCTGGTCGTAGAACAGCAGCACCATGGCATCGCCGCCGAACTTCACGAGCGATCCGCCGCGTCCATACGCCTCGGCCAGCAGTGCCGTGAAGCAGGCGTTGATCAGATCGACGAGCTGCTCGCCTCCTTCATTGCCCCTTCGCGCGAGCCGCTCCGAAAGGCGGGTGAAGCCCGAGACGTCCGCGAACACCATCGTGCACTCGACGCTCTCGGCGAGGACCTCGATCGGTCGAGCCAGGCGCGCCAGCAGTGCCCTCGGCACGAAGGGAGCGAGCGTTCCGGTGTCGGGGTGCACCTGCAAGCGAAGCCCTCGTTGAGCAGGCGGCCGTCCCGCCGATCGGGGCGGCTCAGGGCAAGTCTAAGGCGCGCCGGGTCGGCGCTTTGACTCCGAAGACCTAGTTGGGCGAGTTTCCGAAGTCGGGAGGCACTGCGCAACGCGCGAGTGCCTCCCTAGTCGCAGGCGGGCTTACTCCCGGTTACTTCAGATCAACGGTGGCGCCGGCCTCTTCGAGATCGGCCTTGAGCTTGTCGGCCTCGGCGCGGTCGATCCCCTCCTTGACGGGCTTGGGGGCCTCGTCGACGAGGGCCTTGGCCTCCTTCAGACCGAGGCCGGTGGCGGCACGGACGACCTTGATGACCTGGATCTTCTTGTCGCCGGCGGCCTGAAGCACGACATCGAACGCGGTCTGCTCCTCGGCCTCCTCGCCGGCGCCGTCCGCCGCCGCGGCGCCGGCTGCCGGGGCTGCGGCGGCTACGGCCGTCGCCGAGACGCCGAACGTCTCCTCGAGCGCCTTGATGCGCTCGGACAGTTCGAGCACCGAGATTGACTTGAGCTCGTCGATCCATTCTTGGGTGGTTGGCATGGTTCCTCCTTAGGCGTCGGACGCGTCGTCATCCGACGCTGATTCCTGTTCAGTTTCTGGTGGCGTGGCCTCGGGTTCCGCGGCCGCCTCGGGCTCAGGCTCGGGCTCCGCGGCCGCCTCGGGCTCGGCGCTCCGCAGCCGCCTCGGGCTCAGGCTCGGCTCCGCAGCCGCCTCGGGCTCGGGCTCCGCAGCCGCCTCGGGCTCGGGCTCCGCAGCCGCCTCGGGCTCGGCCTCCGGCTCCGCAGCCGCCTCGGGCTCTGGTGCCGCTTCGGCGGCCGCCGGCGCCTCGCCGCTGACGAGCCCCTTCTCCACGATCTGCTGCAGCTGGATCGCGAGACCCGCGATCAGCGCGTTCAGACCGCGCACGAGCCCGGACAGCGGTGCTGCGATCGTGCCGACAAGCTGAGCGTTGAGCACGTCGCGCGCGGGCAGGCGGGCGATCGCGCGCACGTCGTCGGCGCTCAGCGCCGCGCGATCCATGAAGCCGCCCTTGAATTCGAGCGTATGCATCGTCCGCGCGGCATCGTTCAGCGCCTTGGCCGCGACCGCAGCGTCCCCCGACACGAACGCCAGCGCCGTCGGGCCCTCGAGCAGCGCCTTCAGTGCCTCGGCGCCGGCCTCGTCGGCCGCGCGCTCGGACAGTGAGTTCTTCACGATCCGGAACTTGGTCCCGGACTCGCGCAGCTTGGCCCGCAGCTCCGCGGCCTGCGCGACGGAGATCCCCCGATAGTCGACGGCGAACACCGCGTCGGCCGACTTGATCTGGCCGGCGATCTCCTCTACGACTGCTGCTTTCTGGTCTCGGTTCATGGTTCCTCTCGAAACGCGAAACGCCCGCTGGTCGGCGGGCGTCGCATCCGGAACCAGAACCCGGTTCCAAAAGTCGAACTCCGCCTGCCCCGGACTTACGAGAATGCCGCCGGGGGTCTCGGGCTTCGTGTCTAGTAACTAAGAGTTTACGCCGCTACGGGCTCCTCGACGATGTCACGCGTGCGCGTGGGATCGACCTTGACGCCGGGTCCCATCGTCGTGGCCACGGTGACCGTGCGGATGTAACGGCCCTTGGCAGCCGCAGGCTTGGCCCGGATCAGCTCCTCGATGACCGCTGCGTAGTTCTCGAGCAGCTTCCTGTCGTCGAAGTCACGCTTGCCGATCACGAGGTGAACGATCGCGTTGCGGTCGGTTCGGTACTCGACCTTGCCGGCCTTGGACTCCTCGACCGCCTTGGCCACGTCCATAGTCACGGTGCCGACCTTGGGGTTCGGCATCTTGCCGGCGGGACCAAGGATCCGGCCGAGCCGGCCGACCACCGGCATCAGGTCGGGCGTCGCGATCGCGACGTCGAAGTCGTCGAAGCCGTCCTGGATCCGCTGCGCGAGGTCCTCGGCGCCGACCACGTCGGCACCCGCCTCTTCGGCCTCGCGAGCCTTGTCGCCCTGGGCGAACACGGCGACCTTGACGTCCTTGCCGAGGCCATTGGGAAGCGCGATCGTGCCGCGCAGCTGCTCGTCCGCGTGGCGGACGTTGAGCCCCGTGCGTACGTGCACCTCCACGGACTCGTTGAACTTCACGCGCGCGAGCTGCTTGATCAGCCCCACAGCCTCCGCGGGCGAGTACTCGCGCTCGCGGTCGAAGCGCTGCTTGGCGTCCTCGTATGTCTTTCCGTGATGTGCCATAAGCCCTATACGACCTCCACACCCATCGAGCGAGCGGTGCCCGCGATGATCTTCGCGGCGGCATCGATATCGCCGGCGTTCAAGTCCTTCATCTTCTTCTCGGCGATCTGGCGCAGCTGATCTTGCGTGATCTGGGCGACCTTGGTGCGGTTCGGCTCCGCCGACCCCTTCTCGAGGTTCAGCGCCTGCTTGATCAGCACCGCGGCCGGCGGGCTCTTGGTGATGAACGTGAACGAGCGGTCCTCGTAGACCGTGATCACGACCGGGATCACCGTGCCGATGTCGGCCTGCGTCTGTGCGTTGAACGCCTTGACGAACTCCATGATGTTGACGCCGTGCTGGCCGAGCGCCGGGCCCACGGGCGGCGCCGGCGAGGCCTGTCCGCCCACCGCCTGCAGCTTGATCTGAGTCAAAACCTTCTTCGCCACAACGGCTCCCTAGATCTTCTTTACCTGATCGAACCCGACTTCCACCGGCGTCTCGCGACCGAAGATCGACACCAGCACCTTCAGACGTTGGGCGTCCTCGTTGACCTCGGAAATCTCGCCGGAGAAGTCTGACAGCGGGCCCGAGATCACCTTGACGGATTCGCCGATCGTGAATGTAGCCCGGCTGCGCGGACGCGCTTCCTGCTCGCGGTGGAGCAGGCGGTTGACCTCGTCTTGCGTGAGTGGGACGGGCTCGTTCGAGGCCCCCACGAAACCGGTCACCCCGGGCGTGCCCTTGACAAGCGACCAGGAGTCCTCGTTGAGGTCCATGTTGACGAGCACGTAGCCGGGCATCGTGCGCTTCTCGACCGTGATCTTCTGGTTGTCCTTCATCTCAGAGACCGACTCGGTCGGCACGACGATCTGCCTGACCGCCTGTTGCTGACCGAGCGACACGATCCGATGCTCGAGGTTGTGCTTGACCTTGTTCTCGTGACCCGAGTATGTGTTTACGACGTACCAGCGGAACATTCTGTTCTTCGATTGGCCTCTCTAGCCGTCAGCGCCCGGTGGCGCTCACTTCAAGACGAACGTCACTAGTTTCCCGGACACCAAGTCCGCCACGCCCAGGAACACCGCGGCCAAGATGACGAACCCGATCACGACTCCGGTGGCCTGGAACACCTGACGGCGGTCGGGCCACTGTACTCGTTGCAGCTCGCGCCAGCTTCCTTGGAGAAAGCCGATGAACCGCGAGATCAGGCCCGGGTGCCGCTCGGCGACGGCCGTCGTGCCCGGGGCGGCCAACTCGCCGCCGCCGGATGCGCCGGCCCCGCCTCCACCATCGTAGCCACGACGACGACGACCTCCGCGGCGGCCGCCGCGACCCGCTGAGATCGACTCCTCGACCTCGCGCTCGAACTCCTCCTCGTCCTCGCCCTCCTCCGGCTCTGGCTCCTCGGGACGGCCGACCTCGAGTTGCTCCTCGGCCAACTCGCCGTCGGGCATCGCATGCTGGAGGGGAGGCGGCGCGCCATCCTCGCCGTCATCTTGGATCTCGGACCCGAGGTCCTCTTCCTGTTGGTATCCGCCGCCCTCGAGGTCGTCCTCAACCGGACTCGACTCGAGGTCGACGGGCTCCAGCCCGGCGACGTCCTCGCCACGACCGAGCTCGGTGGCACCGTTGTCGTGCTCGTGCTCGGCCGCGCCGTTATCGGTGTCGTGCGTCGCGGTGGGAACGCCCTGACGCGGATCCACCGGCGTACCCGGCTGGCGCGACCGTCGTTCTCTGGCGCGTTTGCGGTTTCGAGCCACGGAGCGCTCCGGTCAAGTCAGCGCGTCTCGCGGTGAGGCGTGTGGCACCTGCACCAACGACAGTACTTGCGCAGCTGAAGCCGCTCCGGGTTGTTCCGCTTGCTCTTGTTCGTTTGGTAGTTGCGTCGCTTGCACTCTTCACACGCGAGAGTTGCAGCGATACGAACGTCTCCACGAGCCATGTGGCGTGCTTCCGTCTGAGAATGGTCAAAGGTCCAGCTACCGGACCGCGGGCGCGAAAACGAACGCCGCCCGGCGCCAGTGCCTCAGTGTAGCGACCGCCCCGTGGCCGGGAGATGCTCTGCAGCTATATGGGATGGTCGGCGGCGCCTGACGGCGGCGCCTTATTCGACCAGCTCGATCGGAGATACCTCCAGATCGAGCCAACGATCGCCGCGGAGGATGCGGATCGCCATCGGCCGGCCGATCGCGTCCTGGGTCATCAACCGTTGCACGTCGTCGACGCGCTCGATCGCCTCTGGGGGGGCACCCATTTCCACGATCAGGTCCTCGGCCCTCAGCCCGGCTCGCTGGGCGGGGCTGCCCTGGGACACGTCGACCACCTCGACGCCGGCGGCGCGGCCCACGCGCACGCGCGCGTGAGGCGGTAGCGGGCGAGGGCCGGCCGCGATCCCGATCCACGCGCGCCGCACGCGGCCGTCGCGCATCAGCGTTCCCACGATCTGCCGCGTCGCCGCGTTGATCGGCACCGCGAGCCCGAGTCCGACGCCGGCGACCGCGGTGTTGATGCCGATCACCCGCGCTGAAGAGTCGACGAGCCCGCCACCGGAGTTTCCGGGGTTGAGCGCCGCGTCGGTCTGGATCACGTTGTCGATGTGGCGCACGGTCCGACCCGCCCGCGCCGGCAATGAGCGCCCAAGCGCGGACACGACGCCGGCGGTGACCGAGCCGGCGAACCCATTCGGGTTGCCGATCGCCACCACGAGCTGGCCGACCCGCAGATGCTCGGCCTCGCCGAGCGTGGCCGGGATCAGCCCGTCGCCGTCGGCGCGGAGCACCGCCAAATCGGTCAGCCGGTCCGTGCCGACGACCCGCCAGCTCAGCTCGCGGCCGTCGACGAACGTGGCCTTGCCGGTCCGCCCAGGTCCCGAGACGACGTGCGCGGAGGTCAGGAGGAACCCGTCGGGCGTGAGCGCGACCGCGCTGCCGGCGCCCGCCGGCACCTGCCCGCCTCGGCCGCGACGCATCACCCGCAGGTTCGCGACGCTCGGGGCCACGCGCTCCGCGACATCGACCACGACCCTCGAATAGGCGTCGAGGGCCTCGGCCTCACGCCGCTCGGCCTCGTTTTCGTGCTGCTGCTCAGCCGTTGTACTCATCTCTCTAGTCTCCGGTCTAGAGGCTGACCGACACCGTGCGCTCGTCGGCGCCACGGACGATCGTCAGCTCGAGCTGCTCGCCGACGTTCGCGCCGTCGAGCGCCTCATAAAGCGCCTCGATCCGATTGAGTTCGTTGCCGGCGACCGCGACGATCAGGTCGCCACGCTCGAGGCCGGCCCGGTCAGCGGCGCTCCCACGCTCGACCGCGCGCACCAGGATGCCGTCACGCTCGGGCAGCCCGACCGCGCGCCGCAGCCGGCGTGCCACGCGAGGCGGCGCGATCGCCACGCCCAGGCGTGCGCGCTTCGGCGACTCGCCGCGACCGAGCTGCTCGACGCGCTCGCGCGTCGCAGCGTCGGCTGGGACGGCCAGGATCAGGCCTCCGTCGGCCCTGACCGCGTTGATCCCGAGCAGACGACCCGAGCCGTCGACCAGCGGGCCGCCGGACGATCCGCGCGGCAGCGGGGCGGAGTGCTCGATCGCGCCGCTGATCCGCCGCCCGCGCGGGCCCCGGAAGCTGCGCGCCGTTGACGACACGAACCCGGGGGTGACCCGCAGGCCACGCCCGCCCGGGTTGGCGAGGGCGAGCACCGAGCGTCCAATCGAGACGGAGTCCTCGGCGTCGTCGGACCACTCGATCGGCTCGATGTCGGCCGTATCGGCCTCGATCACCGCCAGATCGAGATCCTGGTCGGAGGCCAGGACCCGGCCGCTCGCGCGCCGGCCGTCGAAGAAGGTGACGGTCACCTCGTCGCCGCGGAGGTTGTGGGCATTGGTCAGGATCCGTCCTGAACCGATCACGAAGCCCGAGCCGCGTCCCCATCCCTGGCCGAGTCCGATCACCTTGGGACCGGTCCGCTCCACCGCCGTTTGGATCGCGCTCTCGAGCTCTTCAAGAACAGTCATTTTCGAACACTTCTCCTTCTCTAACTACTGACTTGCAAAATGCAAGTGACAACTCTACCACCACGCCGCCACTTGCCCGGGGAGCGCCAGAGCCGAACCTGCAAAACGCGCCAACGGAGCAGCGGCCGCCCGACCGTGGCGTATCACGCATGCCCGCACGCATACCCCGCCACTGTCCGGCCCGAGCGCGTCAATTGTCGTGATATGCAGGTTCTTTCGAGGGCCCGGATCAGCCCGGCGGCACGATAATCGCCCCGACCCTCCCCCAGGCACCCACGGAGCCGCCGTGCGCCGACCCAACGCCCACCGCCACCGTGCGTACGATCCAAAGCATGACCAACGACAGCGCCGCGGTCGACGAGACCGAGCCCTACGAACCCGCGTCCACCACACCTGGGCTCGACGAGACCTCCCGCTCGGCTCTGGCCGACGCGCTCGCCACCGTCGGCGACCGCTGGACGCTGCTCGTGATCGCCGCCCTGCTCGATGGACCAAAGCGGTTCGGCGACCTCCAGGAGGAGGTGGGAGGGATCGCCCCTAACGTGCTCACCCAGCGGCTCCGTCAGCTCGAGCGCAATGCGTTGGTGGTCGCGCGCCCGTACTCGGAGCGCCCGCCTCGATTCGTGTACGAGCTGAGCGCGGCGGGCCAGGAGCTCGCCGGCGCCCTACGGCTGCTCGCCGGCTGGGGCGCGCGCAACGCCGAGGGCATCACTGGCCCCCGGCACGCGGTGTGCGGGACGCCGATGGAGGCGCGTTGGTGGTGTCCGACCTGCGAGCGAACCGTGGCCGACGAGGAAGACGAAGAGCTGCACTTCGCCTAAGGGCCCGCGCAGATCACGCCCAGCCAGTCGCCGGATCCGGCCACTTACTCAGTCGCGCACCCTGAGAGACCTCTCACTGCTCAGGCAGAGGGGATGCGGGGAAGGAGAGAATGCGCGCATGCTTCGGCTGGTGGGCATAGTCATGTCGATCGGATTGGCGGATTCGCTCAACCCGACGACGATTGCGCCGGCGCTTTATCTGGCCACCGGCGAGCGTGCTCGCGGCCGGGTGGCGGAGTTCACGGCCGGGGTGTTCGCCGTGTACTTCCTCGGCGGCGCCGCGATCGCGGTCGGCGCCGGCCAGCTCATCAGGCCGCTGCTGCCGCACCCGCGCCACCACATCGCCGACATCGTCGAGATCGCCGTCGGGGCGGCGATGATCGCCGCGTCGGCGATGCTCTGGCGACACCGGGCACGGCTGTCGCTGCGCGCCCCGCCCGACTTCCATCCGCAGGGGAAGTCCAGCTGGGTGCTCGGGGCGTCGATCACCGCCGTCGAGTTGCCGACGGCGTTCCCATACTTCGCTGCGATCGCCGCGATCGTCGGGTCAGGACTTGGCCCCGCGCGCGATCTCGTGCTGCTCGTGCTGTTCAACCTCTGCTTCGTGTCGCCGCTGCTCGGAATCCTGGCGGTGCTCACGTTCAAGGGAGACCAGGCCGATCAGGTTCTGTCCCAAGCCAGGGCCTTCCTCCAGCGGCACTGGCCCGCGGTGCTCGCGGGGCTTGCCCTGGTGGCGGGGCTGTTCGTCGTGACGCTAGGCCTGACCGGGCTGGCAAACCACAACGAGCTGGCCCGTCGGATTCACACGACGCTCCGCAGCGGGTAGTACCGCACCCCAAGACCGGGTAGCACCGCACCCCAAGACCGGGTGGCGCCGTACCGCCCGTCAATACCTATGATCGAGGGAGCGATGGCGATGACCACCTATGTCGACCTGGAGCGGATCGCCGAGCTGCAGGATGTGATGGGCGCGGAGCCGGGGGCGATCGTCGCGTCGATGCTGCGGACCATGACCGCGGCGATCGACGAGGTGGAGGATGCGTTCGGCGCCGGCGAGCTCGACCGCGCCACCCAGGCCGCGCACCTGTGCCGAAACGACGCTCTGATGCTCGGCGCGAAGCCGCTACTCGATGCGCTGACCGAGGTGGAGGCGGCGACCAGAGACCACGCTGAGTCACGCGCGCGCGAGGGGCTCGAGAAGCTCAGAGCCGTCTGGCCCGCGACCCGCGAACAGCTAGCGGAAGCCGGTCGTAAAGCCTAGCCTCCACAAAATCTGCAACCCGGGAGTCAAGCCGAGCCGCCCAGGCGACGATTAGACCGTCATGGAACCCTCGGGAGGGCGGATCGGCCCGAGCACGGACAGCTCCACATCGGGCCGGATCCTCGTCGTCGACGATCACGAGCTCAATCTGAAACTGCTCGAGCGTCTGCTCGAGATCGAGGGGCACGAGGTACGCGCCGCGGACTCGCTGGCCGCCGCCGAGCGCGCGCTCGCCGAGGAGCAGCCGACGATGATCGTGCTCGACGTGAACCTGCCCGACGGAAACGGCCTCGAGCTGACGCGCAAGCTCAAGTCTCACCCAGTGACCGCTTCGATCCCGATCGTCGCCTGCACCGCCGGCGTGACGGGAGACGACGAGCACCAGGCGCTCGAGGCGGGGTGCGACGCGTACGTGTCCAAGCCGATCGACCTGCGCCGGTTCGCGACGATCATCGCGTCGATGCTGGGCTGATCCGGGGCGCGGCCGCGCCTGTAGTGTTCGGCCCCCGAGGCCCATGGACTTCGAGTTCTCAGATCGATGCAATGAGCTCCGCGAGCGGCTGCTGGCGTTCATGGACGAGCACATCTACCCGGCCGAGCCGGTCTACGACGAGCAGCTCGTGGCCTCCGGCGATCCCCATTCGCATCCTCCGGTGATGGAGGAGCTGAAGGCGCGCGCCCAGGAGCTCGGCCTGTGGAACCTGTTCCTCCCTCATGGGGGCGAGCAGTGGGGCGCGCCCGGGCTCAGCAATGTCGATTACGCGCCGCTCGCCGAGATCATGGGACGCAGCCACATCGCACCGGAGGCGTGCAACTGCGCCGCCCCCGACACCGGGAACATGGAGGTCCTGACGCTGTTCGGCACGCCCGAGCAGAAGGAGCGGTGGCTGGCGCCGTTGCTCGACGGCGAGATCCGGTCCGCATTCGCGATGACCGAGCCGGCGGTAGCCAGCTCGGACGCCACCAACATCGAGCTTCGGATCGAGCGCGACGGCGACGAGTACGTGCTGAACGGCCGCAAGTGGTGGATCTCAGGCGCGATGCGCGAGCGCTGCAAGATCCTGATCGTGATGGGCAAGACCGCGGCGGGTGGGTCCGAGCTGTCACCGTTCCAGCAGCAGTCGATGATCCTCGTGCCCCCGGACACGCCCGGGCTCCAGATCCTTCGCAACCTACCGGTGTTCGGATACATCGACCAGGAGGGCCACGCCGAGCTGGTGTTCGAGGACGTGCGCGTGCCCGCCTCGAACCTGATCAGCGAGGAAGGGCACGGCTTTCTGATCGCGCAGGCACGGCTCGGGCCGGGCCGCATCCACCACTGCATGCGCACGATCGGCGCGGCCGAGCGGGCACTCGAGTTGATGTGCGCCCGGGCGGCGTCTCGGACCACGTTCGGTCAGCCGGTGGCGGAGCGCGCGAACATCCAGGACTGGATCGCCGAGTCGCGGATCGAGATCGACATGGCGCGGCTGCTGACGCTCCGCGCGGCGTGGCTGATGGACACCGTCGGCAATAAGCACGCCCGCACCGAGATCGCGGCGATCAAGGTCGCAGCGCCCAACGTCGCGCTCCGAGTGATCGACCGGGCGATCCAAGTCCACGGCGGCGCCGGCGTATCCGACGACTTCCCATTGGCGTGGATGTACGCCCACCTGCGGACGCTGAGGCTCGCCGACGGGCCCGACGAGGTCCACAAGCGCTCGATCGCGCGGATGGAGCTTCGGCGGGTGGGTACGCCCGAGGCCGTTCCGGGCTAGCGCTCGAGGCCAACCCGCCGAGGGCGTTCCGAGCTAGCGCCCGAGGCCAACCCGCCGAGGCGTTGCGGGCTAACGACTCAACGCCGGCTCGGGCGCCGCGCGGCCACGAACGTCGCCACGGCGAGCGCCCACGGCGCGCCGGCGAACAGCAGTCCGTCGCCTAGCTGCGACGCGCTCGCGAGCGCGGCGATGCCGCACGCGACGAGCACGATGCCGATCAACGCGATGTCGTAGCTGCGCAGCCGCTTGCTTGTCGTCATTCCTCACCTCGTCCGGTCTTCGACCCAAGCATCGGCATCCGGCGGTTCCTCCTTGACGATCCCGCACACATATCCTGACCCCGGTGGGCGATCTCGACGGCAGGACGGTTCTGGTCACCGGGGCCAACACCGGCATCGGCAAGGAGACCGCGCGGGCACTGGCGGCCCGCGGCGCGACGCTGCTGGTGGCGTGCCGCTCACAGGAGAGAGGGCGCACGGCGATCGACGAGATCACCGCTGACACCGGGAACCGACGGCTCGAGCTGCTGGCGCTCGATCTAGGCGACCTCGCGTCGGTGAGGGCGTGTGCGCAACACGTCCTCGCGCGCGATCAGCCGCTGCACGTGCTGATCAACAACGCCGGGCTCGCCGGCAGCCGCGGCATGACCAGCAGCGGGTTCGAGATCGCGTTCGGCACGAACCACGTCGGGCCGTTCCTGCTCACGAGCTTGCTCCTCGACCGGCTGCGAGAGAGCGCCCCCGCCCGGATCGTGAACGTCGCGAGCGGCGCGCACTACGGCGCCACCGGGATCGACTTCGAGGCGGTCCGGAGGCCGACCCGCACGATCACGGGCATGCGCGAGTACTCGGTGTCGAAGCTCGCGAACGTGCTCCACGCCCAGGAGCTCGCGCGCCGGCTCGACGGCGGCGGGGTCACAACCTACGCGCTGCATCCCGGCGTGATCGCGTCAGACATCTGGCGCAAGGTGCCGCGGCCCGCGCGGGCGGTGATGAAGCGTCGAATGGATTCGCCCGAGGACGGCGCGAGGACCTCGGTGTACTGCGCCACAGCGCCCGAGCTCGCCGACGAGACCGGGCTCTACTACGACGAGTGTGCGGCCAGGCAACCCGGTCGTGCGGTCACCCCGAGCCTCGCCGCGGAGCTGTGGCGGCGCAGCGAGGACTGGGTCGCCGCGGCCTGACCGTGTCGTTCGCGTTCACCCCGGCCCACCGCGGCGGCGCCGGCCCGCCGCTGGTCTGCCTGCACGGATTCACCGACACGTGGCGAACGTGGGAGCTCGTGCTGCCGGCGCTCGAGAGCCGCCACGAGGTGCTGGCGCCGACGCTCCCAGGGCACGCGGGCGGCCCTCCACTGCCGAGCGAAGCGACGGACACCACGCTGCTCGGCGAACTCGAGCGGGCGCTGGACGAGGCCGGGTTCGCCACCGCCCACTTCGCCGGCAACTCGCTCGGCGGGTACCTCGCGCTCCAGCTCGCCGCGCGCGGCCGCGCCGACTCGGTCGTGGCGCTCGCCCCGGCCGGCGGCTGGGCGCGGGGCGACGACTCAGTCCACGAGACACTCGACCACTTCACGAGCATGCACGACGTGCTCCGGGGGCTCGCTCCCCACGCCGACGCGATCGTCTCCACGCGCGAGGGTCGTCGCCGCGCCACCGTTTCCACGACCGTGAGCTTCGAGCACATCCCGCCCGAGCTGCTCGCCCATCAGATCTGTGGCGCCGCTGCCTGCACCGCGCTCGAGCCGCTGCTCGGTTTCGCGCGCCGCCACCATTGGAACCTCGACGCCGAGCGGATCGCCTGCCCGGTCCGGATCGTGTGGGGCACCGAGGACAGGCTGCTGCCTTGGCCCTCGAGCGCGACACGCTACCGCGACAAGTGGCTCCCCCAGGCCGACTGGGTCGTGCTCGACGACGTCGGCCACTGTCCACAGCTCGACGTGCCGCTCGAGACCGCCCAGCTGATCCTCGGCTTCACGGCGCTGTAGCGCCGCCGACGGGGCCGAGCCCACGGGCCCGACCCCCGCCGGCGGAGCAAATCACGGCCCGAGCAGGTTCAGCGTATTCGTCCCATCGTCGACGTAGTAGACGGCGGACTGATCCGGCGTCAGGGTCAGGCCGAACAGATCCCCGGCATTCGGGTCGGCCGCCACCGTCGCCACCGGGTTCCCGCGCGGCGTCGTCTCGACGACGTTGCCGTCGCCGCCGTTGGCGGTGAGGATGTCGCCGTTGGGGGCGAGCGTCATCCCGAGCGGGGCGTTCAAGGGCATGCCCTGGAACACCGTCTGTCCGCCGTTCGGATCCGGGAAGAAACGGAACGGTGCGTCGGGGATTGCAGCGATCCGGCTGTTTACCGTGTCCGCTACGTACAGCGTGCCGTCACTACCCAGCGCGACCCCGGTTGGCCCGAGCACGAGCGCCGCCGGGTCGGTGCGCTCGTCGAACCCGGTCGCGATCACGTCCTCGTCGAGCACGATCGGCCGAACGCCCGGAATCGTCAGCAGCTGGATCCGTACCACCGTCCCGCGATGGGCCACGCCCGGATTGTTCGGGTCGGGTCCGGTCGCGGCCACCGTGCCGTTGAGCACGTTGGTCACGTACAGCGTCGCGAAGAAGCCGTGGTCGACCGCCGTCATGTCCCACGGACCGTTGATCGGACCGCCAGCGATCGTCTCTACCACCTGGCCGCGACTGTTCAGCACGATCAGGCATCCGGCCTTGGCGGTCGCTGATGAGCCGTCCTTGGTCGGCAGGCTGCCCACGATCACGAATCCCGTCCGCGTGACCGCGAGTGCCGTCGTAAGCCCGACGCCGCCCGGGCACGGTCCAGGAAGCCTCTTACGGTTGATCTGAGCAAACACCGGCGCGTCGCCCGCGTTCTGGTCGGTGTCCCCGGGCGGTATCTGCACGATCGTCGTGCCGGTGCCCTGGAGGTTGCCCTTGTTGTTGAAGTTGCTGACGAGCACATCGCCCTGCACCAGCGCGCCGACGCTCCGGGGCACCGTGACGATGCCGTATGGGTTTACGTCGCCGTTGGTCGGCACCGTGGTCGCCAGCGTGCTCGGCTGGAACCCTTGGATGAACGGCTGAGCTTGAGCGGCCCCGGCGCCGACCGCGAACCACCCGCACAGGCACACGAGCGTCGGCAGGACCGCTCGTCTACCTGCAGCTGCGATTCGCACGAACCCCGGAACCAGCCGTGGATGTGAGCTCGGAGGCTGATCGGTGATCATCACTCTCTCCTCCTTTGTTGTTGAGTAGCCCTCCAGCCCGCCTGACCCCGCGCAGTCGCAAAGCCTTCCTAACATGAGAAAACCTTCACGAGAACTACCCGCGCCGGTAGGGAGCCTGAACTGACGAGACCCGGGCTCCGGGGTCCGTCCGGCAATGGATCGTCAGCTGACCCCGCGCTCCCGCGAGGCCCAGCGCTCCGCCCAGGCATCGAGCGCCGGGTACAGCGCCAGTAGCTCTCGCCCTTCGCCCGTCAACTCGTAGCCCTGCTCGCCGGCCTCAACGATCCCGGCCGCGCGCAGCTCTCCCAGGCGGTCGTTGAGGACCGAGGAGCTGATCGCGCCGCACCGAGCCTGCGTCTCGCGGAACGAGAGCGGCCCGTCGCGAAGCTCCCAGATCACGCGCAGGGCCCAGCGCCGGCCGAGCAGATCGAGCAGCGCCATGATCGGCCGTCCGGTGTCCGAGCCGCGGACGGGTTCTCCAGGTCGGGGGATTCTCGTCACGATCGGGAGGTTGTGCTTTGCTTTCCGAAGCGCTACGCTTCTGCTGCTCTTATTTCCGAAGCGGAAGTGTAATCAATGACGACAATGACGACCCAGATCCAGGCCCCGCGCATCGCGCCGGTCGAGCCGCCGTATTCCCCCGACGTCGAGGAGATGCTCCGCAAGTGGATGCCTCCGGACGCAGGCGTCGAGCCTTTGCAGCTGTTCCGCACGCTCGTGGTGCACGGGTCGCTGGCGGCGCGAATGCGGCCGCTGGGCGCCGGCATCCTCGGCCACGGCCTACTCGACCCCCGTGACCGCGAGCTGATGATCCACCGCACATGCGCTCGCTGCGGTGCCGAGTACGAGTGGGGCGTGCACGCCGCCTTCTTCGGTAAGGCGGTGGGGCTGAGCGACGCGGAGCTCGCGGCGACCGTCACCGGGCCTTCGAACGATGCCGTCTGGTCCGAGCGCGAGCGCGCGGTAATCAGGCTCGCCGACGAGTTGCACGACAACGCGGACGTGTCCGACGCGACCTACGGCGAACTCGAGCGGCACTTCGCGCCCGAACAGATTCTCGAGCTGGTCGTGACCGCCGGCTGGTACCACACGATCTCGTTCGTGATCGGCGCCGTGAGGATTGCGCCCGAGCCCTGGGCTGCGCGATTTCCGAGATGATGGCGTCCCCGCAACGACTCGAGGAGCCCCGATGTCGACATCGCCCAACGACTTCAACGCCCGGATCATCGACGAATTCCGCGCCAACGAGGGAAGCGTCGGCGGCATGTTCGAGGGCACGACACTGCTGCTGCTCCACCACGTCGGCGCGCGGACGGGCACGAACAGGATCAACCCCCTCGCCTATGACCGCGACGGCGACCGCTACGTGATCTTCGCCTCGAAGGCGGGCGCCCCGACCAATCCTGACTGGTACCACAACCTGAAGGCCCATCCGAACGTCGAGATCGAGGTCGGAACCGACACGATCGACGTCGTCGCCGCGGAAGCTGTAGGCGAGGAGCGCGACCGGCTGTTCCGCCGCCAGGCCGAGCGCTCGCCGGGTTTCGCCGAGTACCAGGCGAAGACCGACCGCGTGATCCCGGTCATGATCTTGACGCCCACGGGCTGAGCCTCAGCGAACCAGCCTGTGGTACGCCCTGACCCAGTCGGTGGCGATCTCGCTTCGCGCCGCCGCCAGGGTCAGCCGGCCATCGCAGACCATCGAGCGCAGCCGGTCCTCGAGCGCGTCCTTCGGATTCGGCGAGGCACCTGACTCGGGCCACAGGTTGCGCGGGTCGTTGTCGGCGCCGCCGAGCTCGAGCGGAACCAGGTGGTCGTACTCATAGTCATGAAGCGGCGCCGTGTCGCCGTAGGCGGCGAGGCTGGCCCACTTCTCGGGCTCGGTCACGGACTCGGGTGGGCGGACGGTCTTGGTGTAGCCGCTCCGGCAGATCGTCGACCGGACGTTGGCCGCGGTCACCGCGGGGCTGACCGCGCCCGGCGTGCAGTGCCGATCCGGGAGCGAGAACCGCCCGGAGCCTCGCGCGTGGCAAGACCCAGGAGGCGGCTGGGGCTGCACGACGCTCGAGCTCGCCCTGCTCACCGGGAGCCCCGATTTTGGCGCGGACGTGCGCGCCATGGCCGTGATCCCAGCGCCGCCTGATGGATCGGTGGCCGGTGCCGATGACCCGGACGCAGTGCTCGACACGGCCGAGCACCCGACCGCGAGCACGCAATACGCCGCCACGCTCACATGCCGTGCCCGGCTATACACCCCTGCCCTGCTCACCGCAGTGAGGCTAGTCGGCGCCCCAGCGGAATCGCGGGCGCGGACCGCCAAAGACCAGTTACCGAGCTTTTGCACCGGGTAATGGGGTCATGCTGGC
The DNA here is from genome assembly GCA_963849675.1 of uncultured Solirubrobacterales bacterium. Lineage (GTDB taxonomy): Bacteria > Actinomycetota > Thermoleophilia > Solirubrobacterales > Solirubrobacteraceae > Palsa-465. The sequence continues at coordinate 25,486 of CAWKIW010000008.1, forward strand.
TCGGGGAGTACTTGGCTCGGCCGAGTCGCCAAGGCGCGAGGAAGCCGGAGCGCCGGACAGCGCTTCGGCGGCCTCGCGCCCGCCTCGCGCCTGCATCCGCACGCGCGTGACGTCAGAATCGGAGCGAGCGATGGCCGAGGGGATCGAGATCGAGCGCAAGTTCCTGGTCGAGCGGCCCCCGGACGACCTCGACGCCCACCCCTCCCGAGAGATCGAGCAGGGATATCTGGCGATCACCGACGACGTCGAGGTCAGGGTCCGGCGCTACGGAGAGCAGTCGTTCCTGACCGTCAAGTCGAGCGGGAATGAGTCCCGGGTCGAGGAGGAGATCGAGATCGACATGCGCCGGTTCGACGCGCTATGGCCGCTGACCGAGGGCCGCCGCATCGAGAAGCGCCGCTACAGGATCCCGACCGGCGACGGCCTCACGATCGAACTCGACGTCTATCACGGCCGGCTGACCGGGCTCATCAGCGCCGAGGTCGAGTTCGGGTCCAGCGCGGACGCGGACCGATTCACCCCGCCGCGGTGGCTCGGCCGCGAGGTCACCGACGACCCGCGCTACAAGAACAAGCGGCTCGCCACCGAGGGCCTGCCCTCATAGCGCCGACACCCTTCGGATAGGCTGGCGGCCATGCGATTCGTCCACACCTGCGTTCGCGTCCGCGACCCCCAGGCCTCCGAGCGCTTCTATGGCTTGCTGGGGTTCGAGCGGCGAGGGCGGCTGAACTTCCAGACGGCGTACAACATCTACATGGGCCTCCCGGGCGACGGCGACACGCTCGAGCTGACGGTCAACGACGGGCGCGATCAGCCCTACGATCTCGGCGAGGGCTACAACCACATGGCGCTCGTGGTAGAGGACCTCGACGCGCTGCTCGACAAGCTCAAGGGCCACGGGATCGAGCCCGAGAAGGCGCCGTACTCGCCCGGCGGCCGCCCGGAGATCGGCAGGATCTGCTTCGTCGCGGACCCGGACGGCTACCGCATCGAGCTGATCGACAAGGACTTCCCGACGCCACAGGACCCCGACGACCGCTGACCGCCGACCGGACGTCCGGGTTACCTGAATAACCCCTGGCGGGCGGCGGTTCCCGAGCAGTAGAGTGGGCTCTCCGGCCGTCCGACCGTCGAGAGGAGAGGCATGTACGAGAAGAACGGGGACAAGTACTTCGTCGTCGACAGCCACCTTCACTTCTGGGACGCGAGCCCCGACAACTGGGTGAAGGGCCAGGAGCAGTACGCCAAGGGCTGGATCGAGTGCTTCCACGCCTACATGGGACTGGGTCCTGCGGAGACGCATTGGCCGATCGAGAAGTTCATGAAGTATTCCGAGGACGACTTCGTCAAGGACGTGTTCGAGGATGGCCATGTCGACGCCGGCATCTTCCAGTCGACCTACCTCAAGGAGTGGTACACCGACGGCTTCAACACGGCCGAGCGCAACGCCCGGATGGCCGAGAAGTACCCCGACAAGCTGATCGTCAACGGGCGGTTCGATCCGCGCGAGGGAGAGGCCGGGCTCAAGCAGCTCGAAGAGGACGCCAAGCGCTACAACCTCAAGGGCGTGAAGGTCTACACCGCCGAGTGGTACAAGGGCTCGCGCGGCTGGAAGCTGCACCGATCCCGAGGCGCAGATGTTCCTCGACAAGTGCAAGGAGCTCGGGATCAAGAACATCCACGCCCACAAGGGCCCGACGATCTGGCCGCTAGACAAGGACGCGTTCGACGTCAAGGACATCGACGTCGCCGCCACCAGCAACCCCGAGCTCAACTTCATCGTCGAGCACGTGGGGCTCCCGCGCATCGAGGACTTCTGCTTCATGGCCACGCAGGAGCCGAACGTCTACGCCGGCCTGGCGGTGGTGATTGGCGGCCTGATGCACGCCCGTCCGCGGTTCTTCAACAAGGTGATGGGCGAGCTGTTGTTCTGGGTCGGCGAGGACAAGATGCTGTTCTCAAGCGACTACGGCATCTGGGAACCGAAGTGGCAGGTCGAGGGGTTCATCGACTGGACCATGCCCGACACCGAGGAGTACTCGGACTACCCGCACCCGACGACCGAGTCCAAGAAGAAGATCATGGGACTGAACGCGGCCAAGCTGTACGACATCGAGGTCCCGGCTGACCTGCAGCTGAAGAACGGCGGCACCCCGGCGGCGAAGGAGGACGCGCAGCTGGTCGAGTCCGCATGACGATGACGACGACGACGGCGAGCGTCATCGACGCGCTCGCCGAGGTTTACGACCCCGAGCTCGATGAGCCGATCACCAGGCTCGGGTTCGTGGCCTCGTGCGAGGTGAGTCCGGCCGGTGATGTCGAGGTCGTGCTCCGACTGCCGACGCCGCAGTGCGCGCCCAACTTCGCGTTCCTGATGGCAGCCGACGCACGCGCCGTGGTGCGCCGGCTGCCCGACGTCCGCGAGGTGAGCATCAGGCTCGAGGACCACTACACGGGCGACGAGATCAACGCCGCGCTCGGACGCGGCGACGGCTTCACCGGCGCGTTTCCGGGCGAGACCGCGGACGACGACCTCGCCGCGCTGCGCGAGCTGTTCCTCCGCAAGGCGCTGGTCGGGCGGCAGTCGCGATTGTGCGAGATGCTGCTGAGACACGGGGCCACCCCCGAGGAGGTCGCTGCACACCGCCTCGAGGACCTGCCCGAGGACGTTCCCGACGCCCGCCGGTGCGTCGAGCTCCGCCGCCTCCTCGGGCTGCGGGACGATCCAAAAGCCCCGGCGTTCGTGCTCCCGAACGGCGAGCCGATGGCGGCGACCGAGCTGAAGCGCTGGCTGCGCACCGCCCGGCTCGTGCGGATGAGCCTCGAGGTCAACGGCGGCATCTGCCGTTCGCTTCTCCAAGTACGCCACGGCGTGGCAATCGAAGATCCTGAGGAGGTTTTGCGATGAAGGCCGCAAGGCTGCACGCCTACCACGAGGCGCTGAGGCTCGACGAGATCGACGAGCCCAAGATCACGGGGCCGCTCGACGTGATCGTGCGGATCGGCGCCGCCGGGCTGTGCCGGACCGACCTGCACATCCAGGAGGGGCAGTGGGCGGAGAAGTCTCAGGTCGTGCTCCCCTACACCCCCGGTCACGAGAACGCCGGCTGGGTTCACGAGATCGGCTCCGGCGTCACGAACGTCGCGGTCGGCGACACGGTCATCGTTCACCCGTACATCACCTGCGGGCTGTGCCCGCCGTGCCGGCGCGGCGACGACATGCACTGTCTGAACGGCTCGTTCCCCGGGATCGACCGCGACGGCGGCTTTGCGAACTTCCTGCAGACGTCGGCTCGCTCGGTCGTGAAGTTGGCGCCGACGCTCGAGCCGAAGGACATCGCGGCGCTGGCCGATGCCGGCCTGACCGCGATCCACGCGGTCAAGAAGGCGATCCCGGTGCTCGAGCCCGGCACGTCCGCGGTGGTGATCGGAGCCGGCGGCCTCGGCCACATCGGGATCCAGTGCCTGAAGGCGATGACATCCGCCCAGATCATCGTTATCGACCCTTCAGAGAAGGCCCTAGCGCTCGCGGGCGAATTGGGGGCCGATCACACCGTCAAGGTTGAGGGCTCGAAGCATGTCGACGCGGTCAAGGAGCTGACCGACGGACTCGGCGCCGAGGCGATCATCGACTTCGTCGGCGAGAAGGGCGCGATCGAGGACGGCGTCGCGATGGTCCGCGACGGCGGCTTCTACTACGTGATCGGGTACGGCGAGAACATCAACATCCCGACGATCGACGTGATCTCCCGCGAGATCTCGTTCATCGGCAACCTCGTCGGCACGTACACCGACCTCGAGGAGCTGATGACGCTGACCGCACAGGGCCAGGTCACGCTTCATACGAGCACCTACCCGCTCGACGCGATCAACGACGCGATGGCCGATCTCGACGGCGGTCGCCTCCAGGGGCGAGGAATCCTGATCCCCGCCTGACACATGGACCTGAGCGAGCCACGGGCATAGACTCGCCCGGTCATCGGAAGCTAGGAGGATCGCGCCGTGGACCCGCACGAAGATCAGCTCCTCTGGATGTACGAGACGATGCTCGTCATCCGCGACTTCGAGGAGCGGATGGTGAACGTCTACCTGGAGGGCAAGCTGCCCCCGGACATCCAGCACGGGCTCGCCTTCGACATCGGCGGCGGCCCGGTGCCAGGCGAGATGCACCTGGCCGCGGGACAGGAGCCGGTCGCGGTCGGCGTCTGCGCCCACCTACGCGACGACGACACCGTGGTCGGCACCCACCGCCCACATCACTTCGCGATCGCCAAGGGGGTACCGCTCGACAAGCTCGCTGCGGAGCTGTTCGGCAAGGCGACCGGCCTGAGCCGCGGCAAAGGCGGTCACATGCACCTGTTCGACCCCGAGCGGAACTTCTCGTGCAGCGGCATCGAGGGGGCGAGCCTGCCGCCGGCGACGGGCGCCGCGCTCGCCTACAAGAAGCTCGGCGAGGACTGTGTCGCGGTGGCGTTCTTCGGCGAGGGCGCCGCGAACCAGGGAACCTTCCACGAGGCGCTCAACCTGGCCGGTCTGTGGAACCTGCCGACGGTGTTCATCTGCGAGGACAACCGGTGGGCGATCTCGGTCCCGAAGGAGAAGTCGACGGCGATCGCCTCGAACGCTGATCGCGCCGCGGCGTACGGCATGCCCGGCGTGTCCGTCGACCACAACGACGCGGTCGAGGTGTTCACCGCCGCCGGCGATGCGATCGCCCGGGCGCGTCGGGGCGGTGGGCCGACGCTGATCGAGGTCCAGACCGATCGCTACCTCGGCCATTTCCAGGGCGACGCCGAGGTCTACCGCCCGAAGGGGGAGCCCGACGAGCTGCGCGGGCACGACCCGATCCCGAAGCTGGCGGCGGCGATGCGCGAGCAGGGCGTGCTCGACGACACCCGCGACGAGAAGATCCGCTCGCGCGCGGAGCGGCGCGTGACGGCCGCGTACGAGTTTGCGCGAGACAGCCCACTGCCGGACCCGGCCGAGGCCCTCGAGCACGTCTTCGTCTGAGAGAGGAGAAAGACATGGCGGTTGCGACCAAGGAACGCACGCTGACGATGGCCCAGGCGATCTCCGAGGCGATCGGCCAGGAGATGGAGCGGGACGAGCGCGTGTTCGTGATGGGCGAGGACGTCGGGAGCTACGGCGGCATTTTCAGCGCCACCAGCGGGCTGCTCGACCGCTTCGGTCCGGAGCGGATCATGGACACGCCGATCTCGGAGGCGGGCTTCATCGGCGCCGCGATCGGCGCCGCGGCCCAGGGGCTGCGCCCGATCGCCGAGCTGATGTTTGTGGACTTCTTCGGCGTGTGCATGGATCAGATCTACAACCACCTCGCCAAGAACACCTACATGTCGGACGGCAACGTGCGACTGCCGGTCGTGATCACGACCGCGATCGGCGGCGGCTACAGCGACGCGGCCCAGCACTCGCAGTGCCTCTACGGCACGTTTGCGCACGTGCCCGGGTTGAAGGTCGTGGTTCCGTCGAACGCCTATGACGCCAAGGGGCTGATGATCGAGGCGATCCGCGACGACAACCCCGTGATGTTCTTCTTCCACAAGGGGATCATGGGCCTGCCGTGGATGTCGTTCTTCGAGGGCTCGACCAACGCCGTCCCCGACGACGAGTACACGATCCCGTTCGGCGAGGCCGCGGTCGTCCGCAGCGGCGACGACGTCACGATCGTGACGCTCAGCCAGATGGTGCAGAAGGCGCTCATCGCCGCCGCCGAGCTCGAGGCGGACGGGATCAGCGTGGAGGTGCTCGACCTGCGGACGCTCGTCCCGCTCGATCGCGATGCGGTCGCGGCCTCCGTCGAGAAGACCGGGCGGCTGCTGATCGCCGACGAGGACTACCGCAGCTTCGGGCTGAGCGGCGAGATCTGCGCGATCGTGGCCGAGCGCCTAGACGCGCTCGACATGAAGGCGCCGGTCCGCCGCCTGGCGGTCCCCGACGTGCCGATCCCGTACAGCCGCACGCTCGAGCGGCACGTGATCCCGCAGGTCGACCACATCGTGTCCGCCGTGCGTGATCTCGCCAAGTGATCGACATCCGGCCGCCCGAGGATGTCTTCGTCGATGTCGACGAGGGCGTCGAGGGACTGCTCGAGGCGTGGCTCGTCGATGAGAACGACCGCGTCGGCGCGGGTCAGCCGGTGGCCGACGCGGTCGTGATCAAGACCTCGTTTCAGGTGCGCGCGCCAGCCGCGGGCACGATCGCCGAGATCGTCGTGCCCAAGGGCGAGACTTTCGGTGCCGGCGCGATCCTGGCCAGGCTCGAGGCCGGTCCTTAGACCGTCACTTGGTCTGCAACGTGTAGCGCACAGTCTGCACGCGGATCAGCCCGTCGCGGAACACGAACGTGTCGATGCCGTCGTCGGCCTTCGTGTTTTCGGACTCTGCGTTCCATTCGATAAACAGAACGTCGTCCTCGAAGATCTGCGTTGGCACGTCCCACTCGGCGCTCGGGAGGTCGGAGAGCAGTTTCGTGAAGCCCTCGCGGACGCCGTCTTTGCCATGGAGCACTCCGGCCGGCGTGATGAACACCGCGTCCTCGGAGTAGTCGGCCACGATGCCTTCGAGATCCCCGGCGATCAGCACCTCGGCATGGTGCTGGAACACCTCTTGCGGGGTACGCACGCTCGTTGCCTCCATCGCTCGTCTCCTCTCGTCCGTTTACGTGTCCACCGCCTGCTCCGCGAGGCGGCGCATCGAGGCGCTGATGATCTCACGCTGAGCCTCGAGGCGGTGGGCCTCGGCCTCGGGGATCTCGACGTCGACCATGATCAGCGTGCCCTCCCCATCGGGTTGCAGGCGCCACTCGAAGCGCAGGTCGGACACCAGGCACGAGACGGTGACGCGCTGCTGGTCCTGACGCGGTCTCGAGCAGCTGGGCCATCGGGAAGTCGGGGTACCCCTCCGGATACATCGTGTACTCGCCCTCGTCCTTCACGTCGACGGTGCCGATCCCCGCCCACCAGTCGGGGAACCGGGACGGGTCGTACAGCAGCTTCCACACCTCCTCCGGCGGCGCCGCGGAGGTCGCGGTGTCATGGAACGACGGCAAGGCTTCTCCCCTCTTTGATCGCTTGCAGATCGGCGCGGGCACGCGCGAGCTCGCGCTCGGGCTCGACCAGGCCGACCACGGGCCGGCCCAGATCGGCGAGCACGCCCGCGAGGCTGTCGGCCCGCAGGTTCGCGGCGAGCAGCCGTTCCCAGCCGGCGACCGACTCCTCGAGGCGGCGCACGGCCTCGTCATCGTTTCCGCGCGCGCGTGCGATGAGCCCCTGGACGCGGGCCAGCCGCGGCACGAGCGTCGCGGGGAAGTCGCTCGGACGGACCGGCTCGAGCACCGCCGCCCGAAGCTGCCACGCCGCCCGCTCCGGGTGCCCGCCACGAGCGAGCGCCTCGGCCAACGCGATCCGCGTCACCGGCCGGCTGATCCGCGCTTCGTCGACCAGCGAAGCGGCTAGCAACTGCGCGGCGAGGTCCCATTGCGCCTTGCTCGAGCGCCACCAGGCCGCGATCGTGGCTGGCCTTGGCCAGCAGGTCCGGCTGGCCAAGCTGCTCTGCCACGGCTTGCTCTGCCTCGGCGGCCCTGCGCGCATCCTCGAGCCGTCCCAGGCTCCTCAGGACGAACGCCTTCGCGGCCAGCACATCGGCCTCGATCCCCTTCAGCGCGTGCCCTGGAACAGCCGCCATCCCGCGATCGAGGAACTCGAGCGCGCGCTCGTACTCCCCCGCCGCGGTCGCCGCCCCCGCCGCGTTGACCCAGGCGCCGTAGGCGAGGTCCGGACGGCCGATCCGATCGCTGGCCGCGCCGGCGGCGATCGACGGGCCGTAGGACTCGGTGAACCGGCCACGCCGCATTAGCACCAAGGCGCGCGCGTGGGCGATGTCGTAGACGCGCCAGTCACCGCTCGCGTCGGGCTCGGCGCTGAGCCGTTCCAGCAGTCGTTCGGCCTCCTCGGCACTTCCGGCGACTGCCTCACACCACGCACACGCTGCCAGCGCCTCGCTCCGCTCCTCGCTCGCCTCTACTCCGGCCCGCTCGATCAGCTCGAGCGCGGTGCGGGCGCTCTCGCGCGCGACGCGCGGGAAGCAGATCGGGCCGTGGTTGGCTCGAGCATGCCGAAGCCGAGCGCGGGCCAGAGCCAGCGGTTCGCCTCCCTCCAGCAGCGCGAACGCGCGCGCAAAAGCGTCCTCGGATTGATCGCGGCGGCCGCGCCAGGCCTCGAGCTCGGCAAGCTCGAGCCACAGCTCCGCGCGGGCGGGCGCGATCTCCAGCGCCTCCTCGACGAAGGCCACCGCCTCCTCGAGGGCGCCGACGCTTCTGGCGTTCGTCGGCTGCCCGCACCAGCTGTGGCATCGCCTCGGCGGCGGCGCCGGCGATGCGCAAGTGGCGCGCGACCTCGGCGGGACGCGGGATCGCGCCCGCCTCCTCGCAGGCGAGGAGCACATGCGCCCAGCGCTGATGGAGCCCGCGCCGGCGGGGCTCGGCGACCTCCTCGTAGACCGCATCGCGGAGCAGCGCGTGCCTGAACGCGACGCCGTCGCCGGCGGCCACCATCAGCCCCGACTGCAGCGCCGCGGTGGCCGCCTGCTCCGGATCCTCCAGCGGAAGACGGCCGAGCTCTACGGCCTCAATCGGACGCGCTGCGACCGCCGCGATCTCGACCAGGCGGCGGCCCCCGTCGGGCAGCGGACCGAGCGTGGCCCTGACCGATCCGCGCAGGCTGGGCGCCACGTCCTGGAGCCCGCGCCCGAGCGCCCGCGCGGTCTCCACGGCGAGCAAAGCGTTGCCTTCGGAGCGCTCGACCACCCGCTCGACGTCGGCATCGCTCAGACGGGCCGCCTTGCGCGCCAGCGCCGCCACCGCCGGCGGGGCCAGCGGCCCGAGCTCGAGCTCGCACGCCAGCAGGTCGCGTGCGCGAAGGGCGTGCTCGAGACGGTCGGCGTCGGCGCTCGACGGCTGCTCACGCCGCGTGATCAGCATCATCACCCTGAGCCCGGCGACGCGGCGGGCGGCATAGCCGGCCAGCTCGAGGCTCGGCCCGTCGGCGGTATGGACGTCCTCGAGCACGAGCAGCACCGGCGCCTGGCGGGCGGCGGCAGCCAGCAGCGCCACCACCGCCTCGAACAACCGGGTGCGCAGGAGGTCGGGCGGCATCGCGGCGCTCGGCGCGCCGCCGCGGGCGAAGTGCGCGGGCAGCTCCGACGTGAGGACGGCCAGATCGTCCGGCCAGGCCGCCTCCGCGGGGGGCGCCGCGAGCGCCGGCAGCAGCTCACGGGTCAGCTCGGCCCACAGGCTGAGCGGCGCCGCGCCGCCCAGGTCGAGCGCAGCGGACACGGCGGTCAATCCGCCGGACGCGCGCGCCCTCGAGCGCAGCTCGCCGGCCAGGCGCGTCTTGCCGATCCCCGCCTCGCCGCGGATCACCGCCGCCGCACCGGAGCCGGCGCACACCGCCTCCCACGTCGCACTCGAGCTCCGCCAGCTCGCGCTCGCGGCCGAGCAGCGTGAGCGATGCGGGCGCTGCCGTCGGCACGCCGGTGACCGGATGCGGCGGCGTCGCCGCGCGCAGCCGCTCGACCAGACCGCGCGTCTGCGCCGACGGCGCCACTCCGAGCTCGCGCCGCAGGCGCTCCGCCAACGTGCGGTAGGTGCGCATGGCGCCGGCGCGATCGCCGGCGCGATCGAGTCGCTCGATCAGACGCCGGTGGGCGTCTTCGTCGAACCGGTCCTGCTCCACCTGGCGGCGCGTGAGCTCGACCGCCTCGCGGACCGCGCCGCGCTCCTCGGCCGCCAGTGCAAGCTCCTCGAGCAGCTCGATCACGCGCTCGCGGTGCCGGTCGCGCGCGGTGATCGCCCAGTCGTCCTCGAGCCCCTCGAGCAGATCCCCGCGCTGACACAGCGCGAGCGCCGCCTCGGGATCGTCCGCCGTCAGCCGCTCGAACTCGCGGACGTCGACCCAGGCGTCCGGGTCGTCGTACAGCCCGACCCGCTCGCCCTCGACCACAAGCTCGTCGCCGAGCTGCCGGCGCAGCGTCCACAGCGCGCTGCGCAGGCTCGCCCGCGCGCTCTGATCGAGCACGTCGGGCCAGAAGCGGCTGGCCAATTCGCCCCGCGCAACCGGCCGCCGAGCCAGCGCCACATACGCGAACACCGCCCACGGGCGCTGCGAAGCGGGCGAATCGATCACCGCCCCGTTTAGCTCGACCTCGAGCGCCCCAAGCAAGCGTGCGCGGAGCACATGCCAAGCCTATCGCGCGGTTTGACGCGTTTGGGTGGTTTGACGTTCGTTTGACGGCGGCTCGACGGCGGTCCGCAAATCTCCGCCATGGCGCACAAACAACCCAAGGAGGACGCCATGAGCACCATCACCACATTCGACCTCGACCGCTTCACCCGCGCGGCCGAGGAGCGCGACGCGGCGACGCAGCTGTCGATGTACGGCCCGGACGCGGTCGTCACGATCGCGGACAAGATCTCCCAGCCCGGCTTGCCCCGGGTGCTGCGCACGCGCGAAGAGATCCGGGGCTGGCTCGAGGACATGTACGCGCGCGACATGACCCACTCGGTCAAGCACCGCGTCCTCGACGCGACCGGCGCCGCTTACACCCAGGCCTGCCGCTACCCGGACGGCACGAACGTGCTGTGCGCGACCGTGATCGAGCTCGACGGCGGCGTGATCTCCGGGCAGACCGTGATTCAGGTCTGGGACGAGGCGTGAGCGATGGCGCTCGACGGCGTCCAGAGCAGGCTCGAGGCGGGCGCGCTCGTGGCCGACGTCGGCTGTGGACACGGCGCCTCGACGCTCCTCATGGCGGAGGCGTTCCCGCGGTCGGAATTCGTCGGGTTCGACTACCACGAGGCCTCGATCGAGCATGCCCGGGAGCCGGACCGCCGCCGTCAGGAAGGGGTCAGCCACGACCGACGTAGGGCATGCCCGACGCCATCACCGTCATCGACAGGACGTTCGCGGTCAGCGGAAGCTCGACCATGTACAGGACCGCATCCGCGACCGCCTCGACCGACATCGTGGGCTCGGCGACGATCGATCCGTCCGCCTGGAGCGCACCCACCTCGAGCTGCCGGGTCATGTCGGTGGCGGCGTTGCCGATGTCGATCTGACCGCAGGCGATCCCGTGGCGCCGGCCTTCGAGCGCGAGCGCCTTGGTCAGCCCGGAGATGCCGTGCTTGGTCGCCGTGTAGGCGACCGCGTTCGGGCGCGGGACGTGCGCCGACAGCGACCCGTTGTTGACGATCCGCCCGCCGCTCGGGCGCTGGCGGATCATCTGGCGGAACGCCGCCTGGGCGCACAGGAACGCGCCGGTCAGATTGGTCTGCACGGTATCCGCCCAGCCCTCGTACGGGTAGTCCTCGATCGGCGCCGCCGGACCGAACACGCCCGCGTTGTTGATCAGCACGTCGACCCTGCCCGCGCGCTCGGCGACGGCGTCGAACAGCGCGGCGACGCTGTCGGGCTCGGTCACGTCGGTCGGCACGGCGAACGGCTCGGCGTTCGGCGGGCAGCTCCGAGAGAGCGTCATTCAGCGTTTCCATCCGCCGGCCCGCCAATGCCACCCGGTAGCCCGCGCCGGCCAGCCGCCGCGCGATCGCCCGCCCGATTCCCGAGCCCGGCGCCGGTGACGATCGCAACCGGTGTCCAGTCCCCGAAATACTCATGCGCAGATTCTCGGTTATCGTCGCGCCGAGCGTGTCCCAGCGACCCCTGTCGAGCACCGTCGTCGGAAGCTACCCCCAGCCGGAGTGGCTGATCGACCGCGAGGCGCTCGGTTCGCACTCGGTTCCGCGCGTCCGGGTGACCGACGCCTGGAGGATCCCCGAGCCGTACCTGCGCGAGGCCCAGGACGACGCCACGGTGGTCGCGATCCGAGACATGGAGCGCGCCGGGATCGACACGATCACCGACGGCGAGATCCGGCGGGAGAGCTACTCGAACCGGTTCGCCACCGCGCTCGACGGCGTCGACGCCGACAACCCGGCCACGATCCACACCGCCGGCGGCGAGGCCCGAACCGTGCCTCGGATCGTCGCGCCGATCCGGTGGCGCGGCCCCGTCGAGGTCGGCGACATCGAGTTCCTGCGCGCCCATACCGACCGCAAGACGAAGATCACGCTGCCCGGTCCGTTCACGATGGCCCAGCAGGCGAGCAACGAGGCCTACGACGATCCCGACGAGCTCGTGATGGACTTCGCCGCGGCGGTCAACCAGGAGGCGCTCGCGCTCCAGGACGCCGGCGCGGACGTGATCCAGCTCGACGAGCCCTGGCTCCGGAACGATCCCGACGGCGCGCGGCGGATCGCGGTGGCGGCGATCGACCGCGCGCTCGACGGGCTGTCGGTCACGACCGTCGTCCACCTGTGCTTCGGATACGCGGCGCTCGTCGGCGCCAAGAACCGCAACCGCTACGACTTCCTCGGAGAGCTCAGCGACAGCGTCGCCCAGCAGATCTCGATCGAGGCGGCGCAGCCACGACTCGACCTCGGCCAGCTGTCCGAGCTGAGCCCCAAGGTCATCGTGCTCGGCGTGCTCGACCTCGGCGACGATCGGGTCGAGACCCCCGAGCAGGTGGCCGACCGGATCCGCGCCGCGCTCGCCCACGTGCCCGCCGAGCCGCATCGTCCCCGCGCCCGATTGCGGGATGAAGTACCTGCCGCGCGCCCGGGCGTTCGCGCAAGCTGCAAGGCGCTGAGCGCGGGAGCCGCGCTCGTCCGCTCCGAGCTATAGCGCCGGCCGGTACGAGAGGTGAAGGACCCCGTTGTCGTAACTGTGTGTCTGCGCGAGGGTGAATTTCACCTGTGAGTCGCCGAACAGCCGCGCACCGGCGCCGAGCACGAGCGGGTACACGAACAGATGGAGTTCGTCGACGAGGCCTTCGGCGAGCATCGCCCGAACCAGCGTCCCGCTGCCGCTGACGTAGATGCCACCGTCGACCCGATCTTTCAGCGCGCGAATCCCCTCCGCGCTGTAGCCGCCGAGGATCGTCGAGTTGTTCCAGTCGGCGCTCTGGAGCGTCGCCGACACGACGTACTTCGGGGTCTCGTTCATGAACGGAGCGCCCGGATCCTCTTCGGCGGTGCGGCCCGACCATGCCGGAGCAAACTCCTCGTACGTCTGACGCCCGAGCAGGATCGCCTTGGACGGACCCATGATCGCGCCGATGGCCTCGCCCATCTTCGGATCGAACCCGTATTCCATCGTCCATCTTGGCGCCTCGAACACGCCGTCGAGGGTTATGAACTCGTGTACCAGGATCTCGCCCATGGTGACTCCCGTGGTTTGAATGTGTGTCCCGTGTAAGCGTGTTGCGCTCGACGTCGAAGACCGCGAGCAAGCTCAGAAATCATCGCGGTCTCATAACCAGCCGCGCTCGTCGGCCGTCCTGACCGCCTCCACTCGATTGCGCGTCCCCGTCTTGGCGATCGCCGCCGACAGGTAGTTGCGGACGGTTCCCTCGGACAGGAACAGCTTCTCGGCGATCTCCGACACCGTGCTTCCGGGCCGAGCGGCGATCAGCACGTCGCGCTCACGCGCGGTCAGCGGCGAGGTCCCGTCGCGAAGCGTGTCGGCCGCGAGCACCGGATCGACGACGCGCTCGCCCGCGGCCACCCGGCGGATCGCATCGGCGAGCTGCTCCGGGCGGCGAATCCTTGACCACGAACCCCCACGCCCCGGCCTCCATCGCCCGCCGCAGGTAGCCCGGGCGTCCGAACGTCGTGAGGATCAGCGAGCGGCAGTCCGGCACCTCCTGGCTCAGCACGCCGGCCGCCGCGAGGCCGTCGATCCCCGGCATCTCGATGTCGAGCAGCGCGACATCCGGCCGGTTGGCCTTGGCGGCGGCGACGACCTCGTCGCCGCGCCCGACCGACGCGACCACCTCGAAGTCATCGTTCAGCTCGAGCAGCGCGGCGAACGCGCTCCGGATCAGCTCCTGGTCGTCGGCGAGCAGCAGGCGGATCGTCACGCGACGGCCTCCGGCGTCAGCGAGACCCGCAACCGCCACCCCTTCGGCTGGACCGGCCCCGCGTCGACGACGCCGCCGGCCGCGGCGACCCGTTCGCGCAGTCCCGTCAGGCCGTTGCCCGGCGCTGACCCGCCGTTCCCGCCGACGCCGTCGTCGACGATCTCGACCGAGCACGAAGACAGGCGGACCGCGCACGAGCTGGCATGGGCGTGGCGCACGACGTTCGTGAGGCCCTCGCGCACGACCCATCCGAACAGCTCCTGATTCGAAGGGTCGACGGCATCGACGGCGCGCGGGAGGTCGGCGCTGATGCCGGCGGCTCTGAGCAGCTCGCGCCCGGTGGCGAGCTCGCCCGGCGAGCGTCACGTCGCGGTAGTTGGCGACCGCGGCTCGAACGTCCGCGAGCGACGTTCTGGCCAGCTCCTCGACCTCCGCGATCTCCTGCTGGGACCGGGCCGGATCGGCTTCGCCGAGCTGGCGGGCTAGTCCCGCCTTGACCGTGATCGTCGTCAGCGAGTGGCCGAGCAGGTCGTGAAGGTCGCGCGCGATGCGGAAGCGCTCGTTCTCGGCCGCCAGGCGCGCAAGCTCGGCCCGCGCCTCCGCGAGCTCCCGGTTGCTCTGAAACACCTGGCGGACGCCGAGTGACATGATCGCGACGACCGGGATCGCGACCGGGGTGACGCTTCCCCACGTGCCGCTGAGGCTTTCGTGCCAGGAGGGAATCAGCGAGCGGCACGAGCAGCGATGCCGCGGCCAGCACGAGCACGAGCGGCATCGCGCTGGGACCGAAGCGAGCCACGGCGATCGCGGTGATGTACAGACACAGCACGAACCCCGCCGCCCGCGCAAACGGCAGCTCCGCCAGGAACAAGGCGAAGCAGAGGCCCGAGAGGATCCAGAACCGCCTCGGACCGGCCTGCGGGCCCGCCACGACGAGCGCGAGATAGCAGACGGCGAAGGCGACGAGGATGGCGTCGCCGACGATCTCCGCCGGGGTGCCGTTGTAGTTCGCGACGGCCCCGGCGACGTACAGCAGGTAGACGAGAAAGACAGTCGGCAGCACGAACCGGCGCCACCCCTGCGTCCACCGACGCTGACTGGCGACCCAACCCTCGCCCGGCTCGACCTCGGCGTCCACGTCTATCCAATCTACCGAGCTTGCGCGTCCCCTCAGACGCGGCTCGTGTCGCGCTTGTACACGAATACTGCGAGCGGAACGAGGACGGCGGTCCAGGCGGCGATCACGACCCAGCCCTCCGCGGGCCAGCTATCGCCGGCGAGAGCGGTCTTCCCCGCCTGCACGATCCAGTACGACGGCAGCGCCTTGATCAAGTCGAACACCAGGCCCGACTTCGCGACCAGGAACCCGTAGGCGCCACCGAGCAGCGCGAGCAGCATGATCGTTCCCCCCGCCGCCGGGGCGAGCGAGTCGGGCGTGACCAGATGCCCAAGCAGGATCCCGAGCACGGTGAGCGGGATCAAGCCGACCAGCATCAGGCCGATCATCGTCAGCCACGCGCCGGCCGACAAGTGCACGCCGAGCGCGGTTCCAGACAGTGACACGAGCGCGATCACGAGCAGCGCCATCGCGAAGCCGCACACCACCCTCGCGCCGAGGTAGTCGCCGGCCGTGAGCGGCGTCAGCCGCAGCTGACGTGTCCAGCCAGCCGAGCGGTCGACCGCGATCCGCGCCCCGCTCGAGATCACGGCGATCATCGTTCCCACGGCCGCCATGCCGGCCATGAAGTACAGCGGGAAGGCGACGCCATCGAACGTGGCGTGACGCTGGGGCGACGTGACCACGAAATACAGGATGACCGGGTAGGCGAGCGAGAACAGGATGAACCGCCAGTTGCGGACGTTCCGGAGCAGCTCGTAGCGCAGGTAGGTGGGGTGCATCGGTTCTTACCTCCAGTGGTAGTCAGTTGTTGTCGCCGTTGCCGTCGGCAGTCAGCGCCAGGAACGCGTCCTCGAGCCCGGCACCGCGCACCTCGACGTCGGCAGCAGATGGGAACCGGTCGAGCAGGGCGCGCAGCGCGGCCTCCGCCTCGGCGCAGGTGAGGATCACGGCGTCGCCGCGCCGCTCGGCCGCGACGACGCCCGGCAGCGCGCGTAGCGACTCGAGGTCGGCGTCGGGCAGCGTCGCCCGGATCGTCCGGCCGCCGACCCGGGCCTTGATCTCGCCGGGAGGTCCGTCGGCGACGACGCTTCCGTGCGCCAGCAGCACGATCCGGTCCGCGAACGCGTCAGCCTCCTCGAGGTAGTGGGTCGCGAAGATCACGGTCTTTCCGCGTGCTGCCACGGCCCGCATCGACGCCCAGAAGTCGCGCCGGGCCTCGACGTCGAGTGCGGCGGTCGGCTCGTCGAGCAGCAACAGGTCCGGGTCGGCGACCAGCGCGATCGCGAACCGCACGCGCTGGGCCTGGCCCCCGGACAGCTTGGTGGTCCGGCGATCGGCGAACTCCGCGCACCCGCTGAGCGTCAGCGCGTCGTCGACGTCGAGCGGACGCGGGTACAGCGACGCGACCATCGTCACGAGCTCGCGGACGCTCAGGTAATCGACCAGTGACCCGGTCTGGAGCATTCCGCCGACGACGCCGGCGGCGGCCGCCTCGCCGGGCGACATTCCGAACAGCGACACGGTCCCAGAGTCGGGCCGGGTCAGCCCGAGCACCATATCGATCGTGGTCGTCTTGCCGGCGCCGTTCGGGCCCAGCAGCGCCACGGTCTCGCCCGGGGCGATCGTCAGGTCGATCGACCGCACAGCCTGCACGGCGCCGTACGACTTGGAGAGGTGAGAGAGGACTACAGCCCCATTAGAAGTGTCATGCGTTGTCATGCATAGGAGCGTGACACCCCTCCCGCGGTCCCGGTAGAGCCGAAGCTCACCAGTTCAAGATGACAAATGTCAGATGGCCCGGTCCGGCGCGCGCGGGCTCCAGCGCTCCTCGATCCGGCCGAAGTGCCAGACCGACAGCGCGATCGCCCAGGTGGCGACGAACATGCCGACGATGACGAGGCCGAGTTCGTTGATGTTGACGTTCTGAACCCAGCGCCAGAACGAGCCGTGCGCGCCGAGCTCCTCCGAGAACAGCCCGGCGAGCTCGACCGTCCCGATCACGAGCGCGATCATCACCGACAGCCCGGTGATCGTGATGTTGTAGTAGAGCTTGCGGACCGGCTTGGAGAACGACCACCCGTAGGCGAAGTTCATGAACGAGCCGTCGATGGTGTCGAGCAGACTCATCCCCGCGGCGAACAGGATCGGCAGGCACAGGATCGCGTAGAACGGCAACCCGGCCCCGGCCGCGCCGGCGGCCAGGAACAGCAGCGCGACCTCGCTGGCGGTGTCGAATCCGAGGCCGAACAGCAGGCCGATCGGATACATGTGCCACGACTTCGTGATCGTGCGCGTGAACCGACCGAGCAAGCGGTTCATCAACCCGCGCGAGTCCAGCTGCCGTTCGAGTTGTGCCTCGTCGAACGTTCCGCTTCGCATCTCGCGCGACACCTTGACGATCCCGACCAGGATCACCAGGTTGAGCGCGGCGATCACGTACAGGAACGTGCCAGACACACTCGTGCCGACCCAGTTGGTGACGTTGTGCAGCGTCGAGCCGCTGTGCTGCACCTGTCCGCTGAGTGCGCGAATGCCGATCGCGAACAGGAACGACAAGGCGAACACAATCGAGGAATGCCCGAGCGAGAACCAGAAGCCGACGCTGAGCGGGCGCTTGTTCTCGGCCATCAGCTTGCGCGTGGTGTTGTCGATGGCCGAGATGTGATCGGCGTCGAACGCGTGGCGCAATCCGAGCGTGTACGCGGTCAACCCCAGGCCGATGCTGAACCCGCCCGAGCGGCCGAGGTGATAGTGATGCGGCGCGACGACCACGATCAGGATGAAGAACCCGATCGCGTGCAAGCCGACCACTACGCCGGCCATGCCGGCCACCGTGCGCCGCTCGGTCGGGTTCAGCTTCGCGGTCATGGGAGCGTGACCTCCGCGATCGCGCCATCGGGCACGGTCACCACCGGGCCCGCGGTGCCGGCATCCTCCCAGACGACGTAGTCGCCGAACGGGAGGCTGCCGAAGATCGCGGTCAGCCGTGACCGCTCCTCTGTGGTGCGTTCGTGCACACCGGTATGGACGCGATGACCGTGACCGTCGATCCGGCTGATCTCGATCTCGCGCCCGCGGTACCGCTCACCGGGGTACAGGATCAGCGCCCCCGACCCCGCGCCGACGTCGATCGCCACGCTGGCGCACGCCGCCGTCGGCTCGAGCGGACCGTGGTCGAGCGGAGCGTGCTGTGCGGTCGCCATGGCTCACACCGTCCCGAGCGGCGCCGTCTGATAGCCGCCCTGGGGCGTCCCCAGATACGGGAACGAGTTCAGGAACGGCACGTTGACGCTCGACGGTGTCAGCCCGTCCGTGATCACGCCGGCCGCGGCGTCCGGGGTGTAACTGCTGTTGACGAGCGGATAGGTGACGCCCGCGATCGCCCGCAGCTCAACCGTGACGACGTCGTCGAACACCCGCCGGCCGTTCGGGAACCCGGCCGGGTCGCCGCCGATCAGTCCAAGGATGTTGGGCTTCGACGACGGCGGGATCGCCAGATTCAGCCGCAGCATGTCGGCCAGGGTGCTTCCGGTGAAGTTCTGGAAGCCCGGCACGACTCCCGTCGGCAGCCCGGTCAGGAGGATCGCGACGAGGTCCGCGCGCGCGGCGGTGAGCTTGGCGAGGTTCGGGAACACTCCTGGATACAGCACGGGCAGCAGCGCGGCGAGCTCGGGATGCTGAACGCCGCCCGCGAACCGCTTGTCGGCCGACGGCGGGAGCGAGTTCCACAGGTCCTTGAACCCCATTCCGACGAGCACCTCGTTGAACAGCGGATTGCCGAGGCGAGACACCTGCACCCACTCGCCGGCCTCGTGGACGTACTCGGACCACGGCTCGCGTACCGTCGCCGCCTGCCGGCTGGCCGAGGCCCACACGCCGACGACCGAATCCTGCGACGACGCGTTGGTCGGCGTCATGCCGTGACGCGTCAGGTCCGACTTCGGGACCTTCAGCGCGATCGAATGCACGCTGAAGTTGTCGGTCCCGTTGACGCCGACGGCGGCCGCCAGCGACGGAAGCCCGAACGTCGCGTGCAACTGCTCGAACGGCCGCAGGGTCCCCAGGTCGAAGATCGACCCGAGGTCGACGTAGAACCC
This sequence comes from uncultured Solirubrobacterales bacterium, assembly GCA_963849675.1. Lineage (GTDB taxonomy): Bacteria > Actinomycetota > Thermoleophilia > Solirubrobacterales > Solirubrobacteraceae > Palsa-465. The sequence goes on from CAWKIW010000008.1 coordinate 44,694, forward strand.
TTCGGCCCGCTGTCCTGCGAACACGGTCCGGCCCCCCGGCAGGCTGTGAACCGCCTGCGAGGCCAGCATGTCGTAGTCAGGGGTCGACAGCGGACCGATGTTGCACGGCGGAGAGGCCAGGCCCGCGCCGAGCACCTGACGCTGCCCGCGGCTGATCCGGGTGACCGAGTAGAACTGCTTGCGGTTCCAATTAGCGCTGTCGATCGAGAGGATCGGACCGCTGTTGTAGAGGAACGAGTTCGGGTTCGCCACCTCGGTCTCGAAGGCGAACTCGTAGATGATGTCCGCATCGCCGTCGCCGTTGTTGTCGATGTTGATGCGGTAGCGAACGTCGGGGCCGAACTCGAAGAAGTTGGGCCCTCCGTACGGCGCCTCGAGCGGCAGGTAGTTGGAGATGATCGTGACCGTGCCGGGGTCGTCGGGCGAGACGAACGCGTACAGGTCGGTGTTGTCGGCGACGGGATCGCGGCTGATCGCCGGCGCTTCACGGTGCGAGGACATTTGCCTACCTCCTCATTTCGCCGCGCGGGCGAGCCGCGCCGCGATCTTGCGATCGTGGAACTTGACCTCGCGCTCGCCGGCCATCACCGAGATCTCGCCGCTGCGCGGGTTGCGGATATACGCGACAACCGGACCCGATTTGGCCGCGACCTTCGCGTCGGCCTGCTCGGCGACGAGCGCTCCGACGACCGTCGCGCCAGCCGCCGCCGCGGCCGAATTCTTGACGAACCCACGCCTTGTACTGTCACTCATCTAACTGCCCTCCGGTCAGTGGGGGTTTGACTTTCACTGACAGTTCGCAGAGGGCGGTGAACTGGATCACTCGACGGATGTGTTAATTCCGTAACTCGGCTCGCTGCCGGCGCTGCGGCTTCGCGCGCGCGAGCGGCGCTCGGCGAGACCGGCGAACAGCACCCCAAGTTCGAACAGGAGGTACAGCGGCACGGTCTCGAGTAGGAGCGTGATCACATCGCCAGGCAGGAACGCGGCCACGGCTCCGCACGCCACGACCGCGTACCGTCGGTTCTTGCGCAGCCGCCGCGGGGTCACGAACCCGGCGCGCGTGATCGCCACGATCCCGACGGGGACCTGGAACAGAAGCCCCATCGCCAGCAGCGTGGTCGCCGCGAACTTGTAGTACTGGCTCGCCTGCACGAGGACGTTGAACTGTTCGCTGTTGAAGTTCTGGAAGAAGTGGACCGCGGCCGGCAGGACGACGAAGTACCCGAACAGCACGCCGGCGACAAACAGGAACGGAATCGACGCCACCAGGGGACGTATATGCCGGCGCTCGTGGGGGTGCAGCGCCGGCATCAGGAAGGCATACGCCTGGTAGAGCACGAGCGGCAGCGCCAGGATCAGCGCAAACACCAGCGAGATCGTGACGGTGGTGGTGAAGGGCTCGCCGATGCCGAGCGTCACCGGCTTGTCGCCCTCCGGAGGGACCGACAGCCTCCCGACATCGCCCTCGAGGCTCCGGGCGACGCGGTGGAGGGTCGCCTGCGCTGCCGCCGTCTGGTGCTGGGCCGGGGCGTCGAGCACCCCAACCACGCTGCGCAACTGGACCGCGACGTCGCGAGCGCTACGTGCCACGGTGTAGGTGGCGCCGAGCGGGCCGTGGCCGGCGCGGACCTGCGCCTGGGTCTGGTGGGCGAGCGGCCGGTCGATGATGTGCAGAAGCCGGTTGTTCTGCCAGAAGCAGAAGCCGAACGCGACCCCGATCACCACGAGCGACACGATCAGCCGCGTGCGCAGTTCATCGAGATGCCCGACGAGGCTGAGCTCGTCTTCGTGGTCAACCGACCGGGCGGCGGTGCGGATCGCGCTCAGCATGTCAGCTCCTCTTACGCGCAGGCGCCCGACTCGGATCATTTCTTCTCGCTTGCCCACGGGTGATCCGGATTGCGGGCGTCTCCGTAAGCGTTGGCGTGCTTCGTCAATCGCGCTTCTTCTCGCCCGACCGACGGGCGTTCGCCGACGAGGAGCTGATGGCGCTCGTCCATGACGGCGACGCCCGTGCGTTCGAGGTGATCTTCGACCGGCACGCCGGCCCCGCGTTCTCGCTCGCGTATCGGATGTGCGGCCGGCGGGCGCTCGCCGAGGAGATCGTCCAGGAGGCATTCATGTCCCTGTGGCGGAGCGCCGCTCGTTACGACCGCACCCGCGGCAGCGTCCGGTCGTGGGTGCTGAGGGTGGTGCACAACCGCGCGATCGACGCCTTCCGTCGCGAGCTGTCGATCGCAAAGCACGACGTGGCCGACGAGTGGATCAGTGAGCTTCTTCCCGCGCGCGAGCGGACCGAGGACGAGGTCGAACGCCGCAGCGACGCCCGGCTGGTGCGAACGGCGCTCGACGGCTTGCCCCCCGAGCAACGTCAGGTGATCGAGCTCGCGTACTTCGGCGGCTTCTCGCACTCGCAGATCGCCGAGGCACTCGGGCTGCCCGCCGGGACAGTCAAGGGCCGTATGCGGCTCGCGCTCAGCAAGTTGCGAATCGTGCTCGGCGAGCCGGCGGGGGTTCTGCCATGACAGGGTCGGATCCGAGCGTGCGGCCGCCCGACTGCGGCAACGACGCCGCACCGTACCTGCTGGGCGCGCTCGAGCCCACCGAGGCGCGGGCGTTCGCCCACCACATGCAGAGTTGCGCGGTGTGCCGCGACGAGGTCGCGGCGCTCGCGCCGGTGCTCGACGTGCTGCCGGCGTCTACGCCGCGCTACGAGGTCAGCGCCGCGCTGCGGCGACGGGTGATGCACGCGATCCGCTCCGAGCCGAAGGCCGGGATCGCGCCGGCTCCTCGCGCACCCGTGCTGTCGAGGCTCCGGCGGCCTGCGCTCCCGCGGCCCGCGGTCGTCGCCGCGCTCGCGGTGGCGGTCGCGCTCGGGGTCCTGATCGCGGCCCGACCGGGCGGTTCGCCCGCGCGGGTTATTTCGGCGAGCGTCGGTCTCGCCCAGCTGCGAGTCGCGGGCGGCCACGGCGAGCTGATCGTCGATCACCTGCCACCGGCACCGCCGAATCGCGTCTACGAGCTGTGGCTGGAGCGCGGGCAGGGGACCCCGGCACCGAGCACGCTATTCGCGGTCACCTCGCGCGGGACGGCCGTCCTCGGCGTGCCGGGTGACCTCACGGGGGTCACCCGCGTGCTCGTGACCGTCGAGCCTGCGGGGGGCAGCCGGGTACCCACAACCCGGGCAGTAATCGTGGCGCGAGTGTGACTGATCCAAATCGCGCTCGCGCTCGTAGCTAACCAAGTCAGTTCAACCAACCGATCGGAGCAAGCCATGATGGGCCTCGACAATCCAGTTCACATCGCGTTCCTGCTCGTGCTCCTGCTGCTGGTGTTCGGAGCCAAGCGCCTCCCGGAGATGGGCCGCTCGCTCGGCGCCGGACTGCGCGGCTTCAAGGAGTCGATCAGCGGCGAGACGCCGGCGACCCATGCCGAGCCGGCGCGCATCACGAGCGCGCCCGAAATGCCGTCGACCACCACACCGGTCGCCGAGTCCGCGCCCGTCCGCCCGACCTCACAGGCATAGCCGTCGGCGGCCGCTCAGGGAATACGGACGTCCCTGCTCCCGCGGGCGGCCCTCAGTTGCCTCGCGGACAGATCGGATTCCTTGACCAGGTGGACCAGCGACCAATGGTGACCAACCGGGCAGTACTGGAACCTCCGCGGGCCGAGACGGAGCGACTTCACCGACGCTCCCGGAAGCCAGATCGTCGTGAATCGGTGGCCTTTGCTGCACTGCACCACGACGTTGCCGCCGATCCCGTAGCCGTTTCTTAGAAGGGGGATCGACCTCGACGATGAAGGCGCCGGCGAGGGCCCCGAGCCGCCGGCGACGGCGACGCGCGCCCGACCCTCCCGAATCGCTGGTCTCGGCCCCGGACGTGGATGCAGCGGACATGAAAATCCTCCCGGAATCAGGAATGCTCTTAATGATGATAACGGACACGTGAGCCCGGGCCAAAACCGTCCCACGGGCCCACCGACATGTGTCCATCGGGCCGCCAACATCGAACTGGCGCGCGCGCCGAATCGGGGTAGTACGGTCGCGCATCGATCCAGGGCAGGGGATCCACCCTCGCCGCACCCTCACGGGAGGACTACTCATGCGCAGAGCCGTCGGGAGCGGACTCACGACCGCGATCATCCTCGTCGCCATGCTGACGGGAGCCAGCGTCGCGGCAGCCAAGACCCACGCCGCCAGGACCCACGCGCAGGGCGGGTTAGGCGTGCTCATTCCGAAGACGAAGGGCGAGCGACTACCGAGCCACGGTGGGACTGCCGACAGCCTCAACTGGTCCGGGTACGCCGTGACCCCCACGGGCGGAGGAATCACGGCGGTGTCGTCTTCGTTCACGGTCCCGTCGGCAGGCCTGGCGCCGCCGGGGTTCGCCGCGACCTGGACCGGGATCGGCGGCTACAACAGCAGCGACCTGATCCAGGCCGGTGCCGCCGAGGACTCGGCGCCGAGCAATCCGCTGCTCGGCGACCAGTACTACGCGTGGTACGAATTGCTGCCCGCGAGCGAGACCCAGATCACCGGCTGCACCGGTGACGCCAACTGCACGGTCACGCCGGGCGACAACATGACCGTGAACATCAGCCAGGTGTCCGGCAACACATGGAGCATCTCGATGACCGACGCCGGTAAGTGGAGCTGGAGCCAGAACGTCACCTACGCGTCGTCGGAGTCCTCGGGCGAGTGGATCCTCGAGGCGCCCGACGCTCGTCGCCCAGACGCTGCTGGCGAACGTCGGTACCGTCCACTTCGGCCCGACCTCGACGTACACCGCCGGCGGCGTCACCCACACGATCGCCGAGGGAGACCCGACCCAGATCTTCCTCTCGCCGGGACTGGTCAATGAGGCCACGCCGTCCGCGCTCGCGTCGGACGGTCAGTCGTTCAACGACTGCGCGTACGCGCAGAGCTGCGCCGCGCCATAGCCGGTCGGCCAGGGGCTGGCGCGGGCCGGCGCGTCAGCCCCGTGGGCCGTTCTTGGTGCCGAGGCGAGCCTCGGCGTGCGCTTTGGCGAGGCGCTTCGGCGCCTGGACCAGCCAAGCCTCGACGATCACCTCCTCGAGCTCGCCCGCACCGATCTCGTCCAGCCGGACGAGGATCGCCGGGTACCCGTCGAAGTGCGGCGTCGTGAAATAGACACCGGGATCGTCGGCGATCAGCGCCTCCTTCGCGCCGACATGCTCGACCCTGGCGCCGAGGATCGGACCGGCGGGCGCGGCGTCGCCGAGTGCGCGGACATCCGCCTCGCGCAGCGGCCGCTCCCACACGAACAGTTTGTCGCGGACTCGCCACGCCGCGTTGCCGTGCGAGGCCCGCTCGCTCGTCTCCGGAAGCGCGAGCGCGATTCGCCGCACGTCGTCCCAGCCGGCCACGCTGGCCTCACCCCACGGCAGAGGGGGCGGACCTTCCCGGACGCGCCCACACCCCTCGCTCCTGAAGCAACTCCACCTGTTTGCGCGTCACCTGCTCGCGGTACTCGGCATGCGTGAACGGCGCGCGATCGAGATACAGGTTCTTCGGGTAGATCGGCTGCTCGTATACGAGCTGATACTGCTCGGTCGTGAGGTCCTTCATCCAGTTGTCCCACTGGGCGGTCTGGCGGAAGTTCCGCAGCCCCTCGATGTCGATCGTTCCGGCGATCCAGGTCGAGCCGGCGCCGTATGGAACCTCGGTGACGACCTGGCCACGGTAATCGACGATCTGCGATCCGCCCGAGAAGGTGTCGATCGGCGTCGCCGAGTCCTTGTCGAGGTAGTAAGTGCCGAGGTTCATCCCGATCACGTACATGTTGTTGTCGAGCGCCCGGGCGCGGTTCTGCACCGAGAACATGCCGCTCATCACGCCGGGCGCGGGGTACGGCCCGCGGTAGGCGATCTCGCAGCCGTTCATCGCCAGCCCTCGCGCGTTCTCGGGATACGACGCCTCGTTCGCCATCATGATCCCGATCCGCCCGATCTCCGTGTCGGCAACCGGGTAGAACGCGTCGAGTTCCCGGCCGTACAGCTCGATCCACCGATCCCACACGTTGTGCGGCGTCACGGAGTGCTCGACCGGCAGGAGCGGCACGACCTTGTGATGCCTGAGGATCACCGTGCCGTCTTCGGGCTCGATCACGAACCCGACATTGAAGAAGCGTCCGGGGAACTCGGGATGGCGGGCCTTTGCCTGCGCGATCACGTACGCGTCCCATTGCTGCGCGAGCCGCCCAAGGTACTCGGTCTCGGGCCCCGGAATGTCGATCGCGCATTCCCGGGCGTATGTCTGGTGATCGAGGTCGAGCACCTCGTCCGTGAATCCCTGGAGCCCTCCCTCCGGGACGCAGATCAGCCTCACCGGAAGGTCCATGCTCGAGAGCCAGGACGCGGCTTTGATCATGTGCGAGATGTGCTCGAGATTCCAGCTGATCTCCTCGCGGCGGCGGATGCCGCGCATCGTCGAGATCAGACCGACCGCCTGGTAGGGCTCGATCATTGGAAGGCTCCTCTCTCTACCACACTTAGTTGCGAGCGACTCTAGCCGCATCGCCACGGCGCTCGCCACGGCCGACGGGCTGCTCGCCGGGCAACCGCTCGACGGCGATCACCGCGGTGTCGTCCACCTGCGAACCGTGGGCAAATTCGACCAGTGCGCGCTCGATCCGGCGCACCGCGTCCGCGGCCCCGGCGGCATCGCGCAACGTCTGCGCCAGCCGCTCCTCGCCGAACCGCTCGTCCTGGCCGACGGTATCGATGACCCCGTCGGTGTAGAGCACGAGCTGGTCGCCGGGCTCGAGCCTGACCGTGGTCGCCTCCCATCCGCCGCGCTCATACGCACCCAGGAACGGCGCGAACACGCCAACCGGACGCGAGGACCCGCGGCGCAGGTGATACGCGGGTGGATGTCCGGCGAGCACGAGGTCGGCGGACGCGCCACTGTCGGCGGTGCGCAGCATCACGCAGCAGACGCTGACCAGCGACAGCCCCGGTCGGTCGCGCAGCGCGGCGTTGAGCTGCTCGACTGCCGCGATCGGATCCCCGAGCAGCTTGCCCGCGGTGCGAAACGTGTATCGCGACAGTGACGTGAGCGCCGCCGCCTCGGCGCCGCGACCAGCGACATCGCCGACGACCACCATCCAGCCTCCCGGAACCTGGAACGCGTCATAGAAGTCCCCGCCGACGTCGTTGTGCTCGCCGGCGGCCCGGTATAGGCTCGCGAGCCGGAAGCCGGGGATCCCGGGAAGGTCGGGCGGGAGCAGGCTCCGCTGGAGCGTCGTCGCGATCTCGGAGCGCTCGGCGTAGAGCCGTGCGTTCTCGACCGCGATCGCGGCGCGCAGGCCGAGCTCCGCGGCGAGCGCCACGTCGCCGTCTGCGAACGTCCGGCGCGACTCCCCCATCGCTAGCGACAGCGCGCCAATTGGCGGCTGGTCGGCGATCGCCATCGGGACGACGATCACGTCACTGCTCAGCTCTGGCCGCCTGGAGCGGATCACCTCGGCGGGACCTGTTTCGAACTCGCGCGCCGGCGCCACCTCGCCGGCGCCGCGATGCGCCAGCGCGATCCGCTCCAGACCGTCGCCCTCGCCGCGCATCACCACCGCACACCAGTCCGCCAGCCTCGAAACGATCAGCCGCGCGACGTGCTGCAACGTCCGCTCGTAGTCCAGCGAGGACGACAGCTCCTGCCCGGCCTCCGCCAGCAATCGCTGGGCGAGCTCGGCGCGCTTGACCTCGGTGAGGTCCTCGACCACGCTGACGATGAGCGACAGTGACCCGTCGGCGTCGAACAGCGGCGTTGCCTTGTGCAGCAGCCACCGCTCCTCGCCGGTGGCGCGGCTCACGTTTCGGACCAGCAGCGGTTCCGGCTCCTCGCCGCGAGCTGCGCACGAAGACGGAAGGTTCGCGAGCTCCAGGCGCGCCCCCGCCTCGTCGAACACGTCGTAGAGCTCCATCAGCTCCTGTGGCGTGGCTGCGGTCACGTCCCGGACCGAGCCCAGGTTCAACAGTCGCGCCGCCGCCGAGTTGGCGAACACGATGTCTCCGCCGGCCTCGCGGACGATCACCGCCTCGGCGAGGTTGGTGAGCATCGCCTCGAGCCGCCGCTCGAGCCCGGTCACGGTCTGGGACAGCGTGGCGTTGTCGAGCGCGAGCGCCAGATGCCCGGACAGGATCTCGGCATAGCGCAGATCGTCGTCGCCGTAGCTGCGGCCGGAGGTGCCGACGCCGAGGGCGAGCGCCCCGACGGTGCGTCCGCGCGCGCGCAAGGGCACGAACAGCGCCGAGCGCAGCTCGAGCGCGCGCAGCAGCTCGAAGTCCTCCTCGCTCGAGGCGATCAACCGTAGCTGCTCGTCGGTCACGCTCGGAAGGAGCTGACTCTCGGCGCTCACGATCGCCCTGGGAAGCCCGACGGGCGCATCGGGCAGCGGACGCCGGCGAAGCAGGGCAGCCTCGAGCTCCTCGCGCCCCCGCGGCGCGTCGACCCGGGATCCGAGGCGCCGGAGCTCGCCGTCAGGAGAGATGCTGTCGAGTGTCGCGATGTCGGCGAAGGCCGGCACGACCAACCCCAGCAGCTGCGCCACGGTGCTCTCGACCAACAGCGTGCCGTCCGCGATCTCGCCGGCGGCGGCGAGCAGCGCGAACCGGTTCCCCTCAGGCCCCGTGCTCATGCTCATCAGCCGCCGGCGGCCCCGTGGGCGGGTCGGCGAACAGCGGGTCCCCAGCCGGAAATCCCGCCATCTCGAACAGCCGCCGAACCTTGCCCGTGCCGGGAACCACCACGAACCGGTATCCGTCCGCCTCGGCGCGTTGTTGCTCTGAGATCACGAGTCGCAAACCGGAGGTGTCCATGAACCCGACCTCCCGTAAGTCCAAGACCAGCACGGTAGCCCCGAGTCGCGCCGCGTCAAGCGCCGACGCGACGGCCGCGAACGTGGTCAGGTCGACGTCGCCCTCCACCGAGACGAACGCGTCGTCGCGAATTCGCGTCGTGTCCAACCTCAGATGACTCGACAGTCCCAATGTCTGTCCCACCTGCCAACTGCACGGTCACCCGGATCAACCGTATGACAATTCTACGCCCGGCGGCCGGCGGTTTGGGAGACTTGGCCCGCCGGCCCGACCGCGAACAGCCGAGTGGAGGAGGACGAGATGGCCATTTCCCAGCAGCCGATGACCGACGAGCAGCGCAAGTCGGTCGCGCTGGAATATCTGAAGGCGTTCGACAACGGGGGGACGACGTCGACCGGCGGCAGCATCCTCGATCTGTTCGCCGACGACGCGCAGGTTCACTTCCCGAAGTGGGGACTGGCAACCGGCAAGGACGCGATCGGCCGGATGTTCGGCGACGTCGGCGCCACGCTCGAGCGGATCGTGCATGACTACGCGAGCTTCAACTGGATCATGACCGGAACCGACACGTTCGCCTGCGAAGGGACAAGCTTTGGAGAGCACCAGGACGGCGAGTGGCGCGCGGGCGTCACCCACGCCGGACGGTGGTGCGACGTGTTCGAGGTCCGCGACTTCCTCATCCAGCGCTGCTTCATCTACCTCGATCCCGACTACGCCGGGCTCGACACCGACCGCTACCCATGGCTGGCCCGCGACGGACGCGATCAATCCGTGCCGTTCAGCCTGGGTGTCCGTGAGGCTGCCTCGGCCAGCGTGGACAAATAGGTACTCTCCGCGGCCTAGCTCATCGTCAAGGAGACCCATGGAATACAGCGAAGCCCTCGCGGCGAAGATCGAGGCTCGGATCACCGAGCTGAAGAGCGAGATCGATGCCCACGAACGCGCGCTCGCGGCGCTCCGCGGTCGCGAGAACGCAGGCGCGAGCAACGGCACCGCGTCGGCCGATAAGGGCGCCACCTCGCGTCGCCGCCGCACGACCACGCCAAGCGCCGGCAGTCGACGTCCTCGTCGCAGCCGCACGGCTTCGACCGAGGCCGTGTTCGACGCGCTCAATGACGGGCAGGATCAGGCCACGCTGATCGCTAAGCAGTTCGGCGTGTCGCCCGCGGTCGTGCGCAACCGTCTCCAACAGCTCGAGGAGGCGGGACGCGTCAGCCGGACGGGGAACCGCCGCTCGACTCGCTGGCGCAGCCACTCGGCGTAACGGCCGGCGGCCGGCCCCAGGCATGGGGACGTGAGACAGAAGGCCGATGCGGACACGGGGCCGCGCGGGTGGTAGAGCTGTAATACATCCCGGGTAGCGCTGGGCTTTGGCCTGCCCGCAGCGAGTGACGTGTCACATCCGGTCGACTCGGCGCGTCTTACATACAGAGATGAATTCCGAGCCGCGCGAGCGTCTTATCAGCGAGGAATTCGAACCCGCGATGAGTTCCGACACCCACACCGACCGATCCCCCGCCAACAGCGCCCGTCTCGCGCGCCGTCTCCTGGCGCCGGTGATCCTGAGCGCCGCGATCGGGTCACTGGTGCTGGCCGTGCCGCCGCTGCGCGGAGTGGCCAGCGAGATTGCGCATCTGCAACCCGCCTGGGTGTTGGCCGCGATCGCGTTCGAGGTGGGCTCGTGCCTGGGGTTCGTCGTGATCTTCCGGCTGTTCTTCGATCAGGTGCCGACCGGAGCGGCGCGCGAACTGGCCCTCACAGAGCAGGGATCCGGGGCGCTGCTGCCCGGTGGCGGTGTCGGCGCGCTCGCGATCGGCGGCTGGCTGCTGCGCCGTGCCGGCATGTCGACGAGTAGCATCATCGACCGCTCCAGCGCTCTGTTCTTCCTGACCAGCGCGGTCAACGTCGCCGCGCTCGTTGGCGGCGGCGCGCTGCTGATCGTGCGCGAGCCGGTCGGCGGTTACGACCTGCTTCGCGCGGGCATCCCGATCTTCGGCGGGCTCGCCGCGGCGGCCGTCGTCCTCGCGATTCCGACTCTGCTGAGTCACTCACCGCACCGCCGTTGGCCGAGCTGGCTTGTCGACCTCTCGAGCGGGATTGTGCGCGCGCGCCGGTCGCTGCTGGCGCCGAGCTGGCGACTGCTCGGCGCTGCCGGCTACCTCGGCTTCGACATCGCCGCGCTCGGGGCGACGTTCGCCGCCACCGGCCATCCAATTCCTCTCGCCCCCCTCGTTCTCGGCTACCTGATCGGCTACCTCGCGAACCTGATCCCGGTGCCGGGCGGTTTCGGCGTCCTCGAAGGAGGCCTCGCCGGCACGCTGATCGCGTACGGCGCCCCGGCCACGCAGGCCGCGGCGGCGGTCATCGTCTATCACGCGATCGCGTTCTGGGTCCCGAGCCTCGGCGGCCTCGCCGGCTACGCGCTTCTGCGCCGACGCCTCGGCGGCTCGGACGCGTCGACTCAGCGGCTGACTCCGAGCAGACGCTCGGTGGCGCCGTCGGGCACCCCTCCGAAGTACGCCTCCAGCACCTGCCCGAAAATCGGATTGGCCGAGTCCGCGTAGGCGAACAGCGTCATCGACGAGCGCAGCTTGATCGCGTCGATGCCGCCGAATATCTCCTGCGCGGTGAATCCGTCGAGGTCGGCCACGATTCGGGCACACTCGATCAACCGGGGCCCGAGGATCGGGTGCGCGAGATACGCCCGCGCCTCCTCGAGCGACGAGATCGCGTACGTCTGGGACATCGAGCTGTGTCCGAGGCCGGCGATCTGCGGGAACACGAACCACATCCAGTGACTGCGCTTGCGGCCCGCGCGTAACTCGTCGATCGCAGTCGCGAACGTGTCCGCACGGTTCTGCGCGGAGACGAAGCGCTCTAGTCCGTGAGGATCGGCCATATCCGCACCCGCAAACCTAGCGTGACGTGGATCCATAGGATGTCTTAGATGCTCGAGCATGAACGGGTGGCGATCGCAGTGGGCGAGCGTTCGGCGCTGCCGGTGATCGTCGCAGTCCATTCGACCGCGTTGGGCCAGGCGGTCGGGGGCTGTCGCCTGTGGCGCTACCGCGACTGGCGCGAGGCGCTCGACGACGCGCTTCGCCTGTCGGAGGCGATGACGCTGAAGTGCGCGCTGGCCGGGCTCCCTTTGGGGGGCGGCAAGAGCGTGATCGCGCTGGCGCCCGACTCCGAGCTCCCCTACGAGCGGCGACGCGCGGCGATGCTCGACCTCGGCGACGCGGTCGACGCGTTCGGCGGGAGCTACGGCGTCGGCGAGGACGTGGGCACGACCGCGGAGGACATGCTGATCGCGCGCGAGCGGACCCGGTACGCGTACTGCCTCCCGGAATCGCAGGGAGGCGCCGGCGAGCCGTCCGAGCCGACGGCCGTCGGGGTTCGCGCGGCGATCGCCGTGACGCTCGCCTCAGCGTTTGGGACCGCCGACGCCTCGGGCCGGCGGATCGCCATCGTCGGACTCGGGCAGGTCGGCTCGCGCGTCGCCCGCCGGCTCGCCGCCGACGGCGCCGAGCTGCTGGTCACCGACATCGACCCCTCCAAGCGCCGGCTGGCGGATGACCTGGGCGCGACGTGGACCGACCCCGAGACCGCGCTGCGCGCCGAGGTCGACCTGCTGGTGCCCGCGGCGCTCGGGGGGATCCTGACCCCGAGCTCGGTGGCGACGCTCAGATGCGCGGCGATCGCCGGCCCCGCGAACAACCAACTCGCCGACGACAGCGTGGCGGACGTCCTCCGCGACCGCGGCATCCTTTGGGCCCCGGATTTCGTGGTCAACGCGGGCGGGGTGATCTACGGCAGCGCGATGGAGATCGAAGGCTGCTCACGAGGGGAAGCGCTCGCGCGCGTGGATGCGGTCGCGAGCTCGCTCGACGCCGTCTTCTCCGCCGCGCGCGAGCACGCGATCACGCCACTCGCCGCCGCGCGACGGGTCGCCGACGAGCGGCTCAGCGCCGCGGGGCGCCGTCGCGCCGACGCGGCCTGACCGCCGGTTACTCGACCGGGGCCGCGTGCAGCCCACTCGTCGGGCGCTCGCGCTGGTCCCACCAGTCGTTCACGACGCTGATCGCGCCGCCGAGAATCCCCTCCTTGAACGCCGCCGTGTCGTTGACGTTGGGCAGCGGCTCGTCGGGCACCGGCACGTCGAGGAACTCGCACAGCGGCTCCCATCCCTCGCGGGGCTCCCAGACCAGCAGACGATCGGCTGGGACGTCCCGCTTGACCCGCTCGTTCCAGCGATCCATGGCCTTGGCCAGTCCGTCGTCGTCGTAGGTCGCCTCGGCCGGTGCGAGCGCGCCGGTGTGCTCGTCCCAGGTCATGACGATCATCAGGTCCATGAACCTTCGCCACAGCGGGTCGAGCACCGCCCGCGCGGCGCACATGTGATGCATGACCGAGTCGCCGAAGTACATAGGCCAGATCGTCTCGCGCATGCTCCGCACCCATCCCTCCGGCGCGCGCACGCTCAGCACGACCTTCGAGTCGGGGTAGTACTCGAGCAGCTCCTTGTAGTAGCGCCCTCCGGGCCAGTCGACGGTCGACTGCGGCGTCGCCGAAGATCGCGTCCCAATCGGGCTCGCCACGCGACGCCGCCTCCCACAACGTGAGGCCCTTCTCGAAGTCCATCATCAGGTCGCGCATGTGGTAGCAGCGCCCCAAGCCGAGCTGCTCGAACGCGATCGCCTGGGTTGTCGTCGCCGTGCGCGGGAGGCCCGCACCGATCACTTTCATGTCTCTCCTCAGCTGTAAAGGGGTCGCGGCGGTTCTATCAAAGGTGGCCTTGCCTCTACGCTCTGAGGCGGAGGATCTGCGATGAGTGCCACCAAACCGCCCGCGCCGAATGGCAAGCCCTGGAGCAGCGACTACGTCTCGACGAACGGCGCGAGCGCTCATGCGCGGAGAGAGATGCCGAGCCGGCTGGTCGTGCTCGGCTACATCACGGCATTCGCGATGCCGGTGCTCGGGTTGTTCGTCGGGATCGTGTGCGTGACGCGCCCCAACAAAGCGACCGCCCGCCACGGACGGTGGATCATCGGCATCAGCCTCGTCGCCTCGGTCATCTGGGCGCTCGTGTTCGCCTCGGGCGCGCTGACCTCGACATCCAACGACATGGGGTATTAGCGCCGGCGCTCGCAAAAGGGGCCGGCAGGGCGCCGTCGAACTTCTTGCGCGACGGCAGCACCCCATTGAAAAGGACTAGGAGGACGTTAATGACCGAGAAGCCCGCCAAGCCGACCCGCCGGCGCACCCGACTGACGAAGCCGAAGATCGCGGCCGCGCCGACGCCGCAGGAGCCCACGCACGCCGAGATCTCGGAGCGCGCGTACTTCATCGCGCTCGAGCAGGGCGGCGCGGACGAGCTCGGAAACTGGCTGCGCGCCGAGCGCGAGCTGGCAGCCGCATGAGCCTGACGTAGCGGGGCTTTCATCCGGTCGGCTCATCGCCGCGCTGACCAGGCACCATGTGCGGCGATGAAGCCGGCCGAGCTGCGCGATCGCTGCCTCTCGTTCCCCGGGGCCGAGGAGACGTTTCCCTTCGGTCCGGAGAACTCCGTGTTCAAGGTCGCCGGCAAGGTGTTCGCGCTGTCGCGGCTCGACGCCACCCCGCTGCGGATCAGCCTCAAATGCGAGCCGGCGCTCGCCGAGCAATTGCGGGAGGCGCACGCCGCCGTGATCCCCGGCTATCACCTCAACAAGCGCCACTGGAACACGGTGATCGTCGACGGCTCGCTGACGCATGAGGCGATCGGGGCCATGATCGAGGACTCCTACGACCTGGTCGTGAGCAAGCTGCCGCGCGCGCGGCGCCGCGCGCTCGGCTGGCGGGGCGACGACTGAAGGCCGACCGTGGAGGCCAGTCACCGTAGCCGCGTCGCGGCGCTGCTGTCCGAAGCCGCCGCCGAGCACGAGAGCCTGATGGCGAGGCTCCCCGAGGACCTGCGGGCCTCGCTCCCCGTGGACGCGCAGGGCGTCACCCGGGCGATCGACTACCTCGCGGCCGCCGCCGGGATGTCCGTCAGCGAGCGCCGCGCACTGATTCGCCCCCACGCCGTCAACCCGGCGGTGCTCCACGCCCGCGTGTTCGGGCGGGCGCCGCTGGCGCGGGAGACCGTGATCGCCTCCTTCGTCGAAGGCGCCCGTGTGCGCGCCGACGCCCTGGCGGCATTGGCCGATGCGGTCGGTGGTGAGCCTCTTGGGCGCCAGGTCCGGACCGTGCTCGTGGCCGACCCTCCGCCGGTGCGGGCGGACGGGAACGATGTCGTCCCGGCGCTCCGCGCCACCTACGCCGCCCATGAACGCGCCGCGCTGATGATCGCCGCGAGCCTCGACGGCGACGAGCGTAGCGAGCGGCCGGGCTGCCGCGGCGAGCCCCGCTCGACCGTGTACGGTAGTCGCCGTACATGCTTCGCCGCCTTGGCCCAGCCGTCCTCGCCGCGCTCGTGGCGCTCGTGCTCGCAGCGTGCGGCGGGAGCAGCACCAGCAGCAGCGGTGGTGGGTCCTCCAACGGAATCACATCGAAGTCCCCCAACGAGATCGTCGCGGCCGCGACGAGTGCCGTCGGGAGCGCGAATTCCGTCCACGTGTCGGGCAAGGTGCTCAGCGGCGGACAGAACGTCGCGCTCGATCTCAACCTTGTCAACGGCAAGGGTGGGACGGGCTCGATGTCGCAGGACGGGCTCGGGTTCAAGATCGTCGCGGTTGGCCCGGAGGTCTACATCAACGGAAGCTCGGCGTTCTGGACCAAGTTCGGCGGCTCCGCCGCTGCCCAGCTACTCAGCGGCAAGTGGCTGAAGGCGCCCGCCGCGGGCCAGCTGTCCTCGCTCGCCACGCTCACCAACGTCCAGAAGCTGTTCAGCCAGTTGCTTTCGAGCCACGGCAAGCTCGCCACGGGGAAGACGACTACGGTCCGAGGCCAGCAGGTGGTCGCGGTCAACGACACCACGAACGGCGGCACGCTGTACGTCGCCACCACCGGTAAGCCGTACCCGATCGAGATATCGAAGGCGGGCGCGAGCGGCGGACAGCTCGTGTTCGATCACTTCAATCAGCCGGTGTCGCTGAAGGCGCCGGCGAACTCGATCGACATCTCCAAGCTGCAGTAGCGCCTGCGCCTGCGCCTGCGCCGCGCCGGCGGGCATCCCCGTGTATTTCGCCCGGAACTTCCCCCATGCGGGCCGCCTCCGGGACATAAGCATCCCCCAAATGCTTATGTCCCGGAGGTCGCGCGGCCCGGGTGGGGTTTCGGGCGTTTTACATGGTCTGAAGCAACTTCGAGCCCACCCGGACACGGTCCGCCCGTGACCCCGGCCGACGAACCCCAACCGCCGACCCGCCGATCACGCCCGCGCCGGCAACAGCGCGCGCAGGTCCTCGATCGTGTCGGCCTCGCCGGCGTCCTTGTCCGATCGGTAGCGCTTGACCCGGGCGAAGCGCAGCGCGAGCCCGCCCGGGTACCTCGTCGAGGACTGGACGCCGTCGAGCGCGATCTCGACGACGAGCTCGGGTCGGACCATCACAGCGATCCCGCGGCGGCTGGTCTCGAGCGCCAGCAACGCCTCCGTCTGCCACCCCAGGAGCTCGTCGGTCATCCCCTTGAACGTCTTTCCGACCATCACGAACTCGCCCGAACCCGGGTCGCGAGCCCCGAGGTGGAGGTTCGAGAGCCATCCTTGCCGGCGCCCATGGCCCCATTCCGCGCCGAGCACGACGAGGTCGTACGTGCGCACCGGCTTCACCTTGCGCCAGGCGCCGCCGCGCCGGCCGGCGGCGTACGGCGACGCAGCGTCCTTGACGACCACGCCCTCGTGGCCGGCGCTCAGCGACGCCTCGAGCACGCGCTCACCCTCGTCCGGATCGGCAGTCAACACGCTGGGGATCACCAGTCCGGGCGCGATCGACGCCAGCCGGGCGGCGCGCTCGATCAGCGGAGCGTCGAGGAGGTCCTCGCCGTCCACGTGCAGCACGTCGAACAGGAAGGTCACGATGCCCTCCGGCGAGCCGTCGCTGTCGATCTGCGACACCGTGTCCTGGAACGCGGCCGGGCTCCCGTCGCGCATCCACAGCGCCTCGCCGTCGAGCACGGCCTGGCGCGACCGGGAGCGCAACGCGCCGCCTCCACGATCCCGGGCAACGTCGCGGTGATCTCGTTGAGGTTGCGCGTGTAGATGCGCACCTCCTCGCCGCGGCGGTGGATCTGGATCCGGATCCCGTCGAGCTTCCACTCCACCGACGAGCGCTCGAAGCCCGGACATCGCCTCGGCCACGGACGGCGCCGGTCGAGGCGAGCATCGGGAGGATCGGGCGGAAGATCTCGAACCCGACCGCGGCGGAGCCCCTCCTCCCCATCGGTCATCGCGATCTCGGCCATCCGCGTCAGATCGCCCGACAGCATCAGCGCGCGGCGCGCGATCTCGCCGGGAACGCCCGCGGCCTTGGCCACCGCATCGGCCATCACGCCGGCGAGCGCGCCCTGCCTGCAGCTCGCCGGTGAACAGCCGCCGCAGGAACGCGGCCTCCGGCGCGGTGGCGCGGCTGAGCAGCTCGGCGAGCAGGACCGCCGCGCGCGCCCGCCGAGCCGGGGCCGGTGGCGCGCTCGATCTCGTCGATCGCCCGATCGACGTCGATCACGGTCAGCGACGGCGCGCTCGGCGGCTGGGGATCGATGCCGTAGACGGTCGAGTAGCCGACCCCGACCCGGCCCTGCCGCGGGACGCCGGACAGAAAGCCGACGCAGATCGGCACCTCGTCCGGGTCGAGCTTGCGCAGCAGCTCGGCGAGGATCGCGACCTTGCGCGACCGCGAGCTCGTCTCGCCGACGAGCGTCGAGGCGGTGACCACGTCGGCGAGCAGCGTCATGCCCGAGGTCTATCAGGCCCGTGCGATATCCGACCCCCAAGCGTCGGGTATACGCTAGGTCCCGATAGTCGGCTCGGTAGGCTGCGCCCGATGAGCCACACCGTCAGCCACACCGACCTCTACGACATCCCGCAGGACCTGCTCGAGTTTCGAGATCTGGTGCGCCGGCTCGCTCAGGAGCAGATCGCGCCACGCGCCGCCGAGATCGACCGCACCGCCGAGTACCCGTGGGACGTGCGCCGGCTGCTGGCCGAGCACGACGTGCTCGCGCTGCCGTTCGAGCCCGAGCACGGCGGCACCGGCACCGGGACGCTGATGCTCCAGATGGCGGTCGAGGAGATCGCCAAGGTGTGCGCCAGCAGTGCGCTGATCCTGATGCTGCAGGAGCTTGGGTCGCTGCCGATCTCGCTGTTCGGCTCGCCCGAGCTCAAGGCGCAGTGGCTCCCGCGGTTCGCGAGCGGTGAGCTCGCGCCGGCGTTCGCGCTGTCAGAGCCCGAGGCGGGATCGGACCCGGCCGCGATGCGGACGACCGCCGTCCGCGACGGCGACGAGTGGGTCCTCAACGGAGCCAAGAACTGGATCAGCAACGCCGGCGTCGCGGACGTGTACGTCGTGTTCGCGAAGACCGACCGCGAAGCGGGCCGCAGCTCGGCGTTCCTGGTCGAGGCCGACCGCCCGGGCTTCTCGATCGGCAACATCGAACACAAGCTCGGCATCAAGGGGTCGCCGACGGGCTCACCGGTGCTGGAGGACGTTCGCGTCCCGAGCGGCAATCTGATCGGAACCGAGGGCAAGGGGCTCAGCGTCGCGCTGGCGACGCTGGAGCGAACGCGGCTCGGCGCGGCGGCCCAGGCGGTCGGGATCGCCCAGGGCGCCACCGACTACGCGAACGCGTACGCGAAAGAGCGCATCGCGTTCGGCAAGCCGATCAACCAGCTCCAGGCCATCCAGTTCAAGCTCGCCGACATGGAGACCGGCACCGCGGCCGCGCGCGAGCTCCTGTACAAGGCGTGCACGATGGTCGACCGCGGCGTCCCGGGCGTCGGCAAGTACACCTCGATGGCGAAGCTGTTCGCGTCCGACAACGCGATGCGGGTCACGGTCGAGGCGATCCAGGTACTCGGCGGCTACGGCTACGTCAACGAGTATCCGCTTGAGCGGATGATGCGCGACGCGAAGATCACCCAGATCTATGAGGGGACCAACGAGATCCAGCGCGTCGTGATCGCGCGGGCGATGGCGCGATAGCGCCGGCTCGCTCTGCACCATCCCGGGCCCTCCGTGAAAAAGGGTGGAGGACCGATAGTATGACGTGCATCATAAGTCTCCAGCGAGCACGTGCTTGCCGCCCGACGGCCATGCAACGCTTGTCCGCACCGCATGTCGACCCCTTTGCCGTTCGATCCCATCGCTGAAGCAGCCCGTCAATGGACCAAGCATTGGGGCGCTGACACGACCCCGCCGATGCGTGCGGTCACGTCGATCATGCGCGCCCATCAGATCCTGATCGGCCGCCTCAATGAGGCGCTCGCGCCCTTCGATCTGACGTTTCCGCGCTACGAAGCGCTGATGCTCCTCTACTACAGCCGCACGGGGTCGCTCCCGCTGGGCAAGATGGGCGACCGGCTCCAGGTCCACCGCACGAGCGTCACGAACCTGATGGACGGTCTCGAGCGCGCGGGGCTGGCCGAGCGCTCACCGCATCCGACGGACCGCCGAACGACGCTCGGCACGATCACCCCCCGCGGCCGCGAGGTGGCCAAGAAGGCGACCCGCGTCCTCAATCACGCGGAGTTCGGCACCGCTCCGGTGTCCGAGCGCGACCTGGATCTGATCAGCGACAAGCTCACCGGCCTCCGCGTCGGGGCAGGTGACTTCGACGCTTAAACGATCCGCTGAGCGGCCCGCCGCACGGGCGCCAGGCGTCAGTCGCCGGTCTCGAACTTGAAGGAGATCGCGAGCCGAACCCGGTAACTGACGATCGCGCCGTTCTCGATCGTCACGTCCTGACGCAAGACCTCGGCAACGCGGAGATCACGAACCGTCTTCGCGGCGGTCTCCACTGCGCTGCGCGCGGCCGCTTCCCACGACTCGCTGCTCACGCCGATCACCTCGGTGACCCGATAGACGCTGTCTGCCATGGTTGTGCCTCCTCGCTGCGAGATAGGGCTGGGGCTGAACGCCGGGCAGCCTATATGAGAGTTCGACGTAGTCAAACCCTTGTTCGGAAACGCCGGAAGGTCCGGATGGGCGAGGGGCGGGGGCGGCGGGGGGCGCGGACCCAGATCCCGCAACCTGGATCTGACCACCCCGGTCTTGCGCTCAAATGCATCCGGCTCCCCACCAGCGCCTCGGCTCGCGCGCGCCGGCCCGCGCCGGCAAGCCGAGACCGAACTCGACCACCCGAGCCGCCAGCTCGGTCATGCCCCTTGCGATCCATCGGCAAGAGATGGGTCCCGAGCACCGGGATGCCGAGTGTCTCGTCGATCCGCCGGGCCGCGTCGACGTCCCGCCCATCGACGACGAACCCGTCGACGAGCCCGGCCCAAAGGCCGGCGACCGCGTCGGCGCTGTGTGCCAGGCCGAGCATCTCCATCAGCCGGGCCCGCACGCGGTAGCGCCCGGCCTCGGGCGGCGTCCGAGGCTTCACCGCCTCCACCACCGGGCTCACGCCGACGACGCGCGAGGCACATAGGAGAGCTTCGAGCACGCCCGGGACGGCGACGACCGGCATCAGGCTGACGACCGGGTTGGACGGCCCGAGCACGACCAGATCCGCGCGCATCCCGGTAAGCGCTTCCGGCGTGGCCGACGCCGAGCGCGATGTCGCGGTCCCCAATCGGGAACCAGCCCTCGTGTCACACGGGCATTCTCGCCCGCCGGCCGCAAGAGTCCTCGAGGAACTCGACGATGGCCTCGGTCGAGGCTCCGGGCGTGAACACCTCGGCGACTCCGAGCTGCTTGAGCGCGGCGACGTCCTGGCTCGGGATCGTCCCGCCGACGGTCACCACCACGTCGTCGACCTCGTGCTGGCGGAGCAGCTCGACCACCCGAGGCACGAGCGTCATGTGGGCACCGGAGAGGATCGAGAGACCGACCGCGTCCGCGTCCTCCTGGATCACGGTCTCGACGATCTGGTCGGGCGTCTGGTGAAGCCCGGTGTAGATGACCTCCATGCCGGCATCGCGCAGCGCGCGCGCAATGATCTTCGCGCCCCGGTCGTGACCATCGAGGCCGGGCTTGGCCACGACGACTCGGAGGCGCCGTTCGCTCGCGCTCATCAGAAGGCCGGCTGCTCTCGGTAGTCGCCCCAGACTTCCTGAAGGGCCTCGACGATCTCACCTTCGGACGCGCGGGCGCGCGCGGCGTCGAGCAGGATCGGCATCAGGTTCTGGCGGCCGGCGGCCGCCGCCTTCAGCTCGGTGAACGCGCGCTCGAGCGCGGCGCTGTCGCGATCGGCCTTGGCCGCGCGCAGGCGACCGATCTGTTTCTGCTCGAGCGCGGGATCGATCCGCAGGATCGGGGTCCCGACATCGTCGCCCTCGGTGAACGCGTTCACGCCGACCACGATCCGCCGGCCGGACTCGATCTCGCTCTGCAGCTCGAAGGACGCATCGGCGATCTCCCGTTGCGGGAAGCCGCTCTTGACCGCCTCGACCATTCCGCCGAGCTGGTCGATCCGCTCGAAGTACTCGTAGCAGAGCTCCTCCATGCGGTCGGTCAGCGACTCGACGAAATACGCCCCGCCCAGCGGATCGATCGTGTTCACCACGCCGGTCTCGTGGGCGATGATCTGCTGGGTCCGCAGAGCGATCCGGACCGCGTCCTCGGTGGGGAGCGCCAGCGCCTCGTCGAATGAATTGGTGTGGAGCGACTGCGTGCCCCCGAGCACGCCTGCGAGTGCCTCGATCGCTGTGCGCACGATGTTGTTCAGCGGCTGCTGCGCGGTCAGCGACACGCCGGCGGTTTGGGTGTGGAACCGCATCCGCCACGACTCCGGCTTGCGCGCCCCGAACGTGTCCCGGAGCTCGCGAGCCCAGATCCGCCGCGCCGCGCGGTACTTCGCGATCTCCTCGAAGAAATCGATCTGCGCATTGAAGAAGAACGACAGGCGCGGCGCGAAGTCGTCGACATCGACGCCGCGGGCGATCGCGTGCTCGACGTAGGTCAGGCCATCTTTCAATGTGAAGGCCAGCTCTTGTGCCGCGGTCGATCCGGCCTCGCGGATGTGATAGCCGCTGATGCTCACCGGATGCCAGCGCGGCATGTGCTGAGAGCACCACTCGATCATGTCGGTCACGAGCCGCATCGCGGGGTCGACCGGGAAGCACCATTCCTTCTGCGCGATGTACTCCTTCAGGATGTCGGTTTGGATCGTCCCGCCGAGCGCCTCGGACCCGATCCCGCGCCGCTCCGCCGCGACCACGTAAAACGCGAGCATGATCGCCGCCGGGGCGTTGATCGTCATCGACACGGTCACCTCGTCCAGCGGAATCCCGCCGAACAACGTCGCCATGTCGTCGACCGTGTCGATCGCCACTCCCTCCCGCCCGACTTCGCCGAGCGAGCGAGGGTGATCTGAGTCGTGCCCCATCAACGACGGCATGTCGAACGCCGTCGAGAGCCCCGTCTGCCCGTGGTCGAGCAGGTAACGGAACCGCTCGTTGGTCTCCGCCGCGGTGCCGAACCCGGCGAACTGACGCATCGTCCACAGCCGCCCCCGGTACATCGAGGGGTACACCCCGCGGGTGAACGGGAACTGCCCCGGAAGTCCGACGCTCCGATCCGGCTCGGCCGGAAGATCGCGCTCGGTGTACAGCGCCTTGATCGGGACGCCCGACATCGTGCTGAACGGCGCGTCGCGCTCGGGGGTCAGGCCGTAGGCGGCCTGCCACTGCTCGAACGAGACTGGGACGTGGTCGACGGTAGAAGTCATCGGCGGCATTCTAGTCCTTCCGATAGTCGGGCGTCAAACTAATGCCACTCCAACCAATCGCACTTCTTCGCCGCTCGCATTTCCACCAACCATTCGGTAGAATCCGCGCGCCATGACGGCGGACATCAACAACCGCGTGCTCGATCACATCGGCGTCGGACTCTGGACGATGCGATCGATGGCTCTTCACCCGCGCAATCGGGTCGCGGACTATCGCGCCCTCGGCGAGGACGCCGTGCTCGCCGAGCAGCTCGGGTTTCACTCCATCTGGACCGCCGAGCACCGCATCTGGTATGACGGATGGACCCCGGCGCCGCTGCACGCGCTCGCGCTCGTGGCCGGGCTCACGAGCCGGCTCCGGATGGGAACCGCGGTGCTGCTCGCCACCCAGCACGACCCGTTCACGCTCGCCCGCACCGCGGCAGTGCTCGAACGGTGCTCGAGAGGACGGCTCGATCTGGGGATCGGCCTCGGACACCGCGACGTCGAGTTCGACGCACTCGGGTTGCGGCGGGATCAGCGAGGGCGGCGGATGGACCAAGCGCTCGAGGTGATGCCGGCGGTGTGGGCCGGAGAGCACGGCGACCCTCCGGTCGAGCCAGCACCGACGATTTGGATGGGTGGGATGGCGCCGCGCGCGCTCGAACGAGCCGCGACCCACAACACCAACGTGATCCTCCCGCAGACGCTGCGCCCCGACGAGGTCCGGCGGTGTCTCGACGCGCTCCATTCGCACGGCGACTGGAGCGGCACCGTTGGCGTTCTCCGCGATGTGTGGATCGAGCCTGATCCGAAGCGCGCGGGTTCGATCCACTCCCGGTTCGTGAACAACTTCCGCGAGGAGGCCGGCTGGTGGATCCTGAAGGGCATGCCGGCGTACGAGGTGCCGGACTCGCTCGAGCGTCAGATGGCGCGGGTCGCCGATTCGTCGCTGATGGGCTCGGCCGACGAGGTCGCCGAGGGGCTCCGGGCGCTGCTCGAGGCCGGTGCTGAGTTTCTGTGCCTGCGCATCAACTTCGACCTCGCGACGCAGTCGGAGCTCCGCGAGCAGATGCACCGGGTCGCCGCAGAGCTTCCACCGCGGCTGGCCGACGTGATTACGCCGCTGGGGGTCGGACGCTGATGCGGCTCCTACTCGAACCCGAACCCGACACGGACCTCGACACGCTCACCGCTCAGGCACAGGCCGCCCACACCGCGGGTCTCGACGGGATCATGCTCCGGCAGACGCGCGCGGTGCCCGTGCCGCTGATCGTGGCTGCGGCGCTGGCCGGCCGGATCGACGATCTGCTGCTCGCGGTCGAGGTGGATGTGGGCGACCGTCACCCATTCGAGCTCGCCGAGGAGGTCGCGGTGGTCGACCTGGCGAGCGCGGGCCGGCTGGTGCTCGTGGCGCGCCCTGCCGAGGGCACCGAGGAGGATTACGGCGAAGCGCTCGACCTGCTCCGCACGGCCCTTACCGCGCGCCCGTTCCGCTTCCAAGGCCGGCGCTGGCGCGTTCCCGCCGAGCTCCCGGAGAACGTCCACAACCTCGAGACCCACATCCGCCTGATGCCGGCGCCGGCTCAGGTCCGCCCCGAGATCTGGGGCTCCGGCGCAGGGCGCGACGCCGCGCTCGAGCGCGCGCTCGGCTACCTCGCGGACGCGGATGCCGACCCGGAGGAGCTCGGCCGCGCCCACGATCGGGCGGCCGACGCGCTCGGCCCCGCGGCAATCGGCGCACCCCGGGCGCGGCGGGAGAGCCTCAGCGATTCGGACGGGCTCGTCGCCCGGCTGCGAGAGGGACGCGAGGCGTTCGGCCAGGACTGGGCCGTGGTCAGTGGAGGCTCCGGCGAGGCGACGGCGCTCGGGACCGAGGTGCGACCCCGGGTCCAGCTTCAGCGGCTGAACCCGGCCGTCGAACGGCTGTGGGAGGCGGGCAACCGGTGATCCGCGGTCACGAGGTCGCGCTCGCGACGCTGGCCGTGCTGGACGCCCCGCCCCCCGAGATCGCCGATGTCGCCGCGGCGGCCGGCTTCGATTCGATCACCTTGCGGCTCGCCGACGCCTCCGTCGCGGACCCCAACCCGCTCGTCGGCGACACGCTGACCCGGCGCGAGACGATCGCCCGCCTTCGCCATCACGGACTCGGCGTACTCGACGTCGAGGTCCTGCGCATGCGCGAGGACACTGAGCCGGCGTTGCTGCGACCCGTGCTCGAGAGCGCCCGCGAACTCGGCGCGCGTCACGTGCTCGTGATCAATCAGGATGCGGATGAGGCACGCGCCGCCGACAAGTTCGCGCGCATCTGCGACGAGGCCCAGGCGTTCGAGCTCCGGCCGGTGCTCGAGTTCATGGTGTTCACCGCGACCAAGACCGTCGAGCAGGCCGACCGCATCGTCGAGCTCGCCGCGCATCCGTCCGCGGGAGTCCTCGTCGACCCGCTCCACCTTCAGCGCTCGGGCGGGTCACCGGCGGACGTCGCTCCGTTCGTGAATGCGAACCCCGACCGATACCCGTACGCGCAGCTTTGCGACGGCCCGAAAACGAGCCCGGGCGGAGGTGGGCGAGGGCTGTACGAGGAGGCGGTCTACAACCGCCTGGCCCCAGGCGACGGCGAGCTCCCGCTGCTCGAGCTGATCGACGCGATGCCCGCCGGCGCGCCGCTCAGCGTCGAGACTCCGGTGGCGGCCGTCGCGCACCTGAGCGCACGCGAGCGGGCTGAACACGCGATGGCCTCCACCCGCCGCCTCCTGGGAGATTGAGGAACCCGTGCAGCACCGAATCTTCCTAGCGCCGTGCCGACCCGGAGTCTCCTGGGCCGAGGCGCAGGCGCACTGGCGCTCGCACCACGAAGCGATCATGCTCGACATCCCTGGTCTGGTCGGCTACGTCCAAGATCGGCCGTGTCAGGAGTGGTGGATCCATCTCCCCTACCTCGCGTGCTCCGAGACCTGGTTCGCCGGTCGCGACGCCGAGCAGGCCGCGTACGCGAGCGATTGGTACCAGCAACAGATCGCGGTGGACGAGAGTCGGATGTTCGGCCGCGGCGAGGCGTGGAACTCGCCCGTGGTCGAGGTGCACACGATCCGCTCCGGCCCGACCGGCCGGTACCGCACGCTCGGCTTCGGCTCTTCGCGCGAGCGGCTTGATTCGGTCCTGATCGACGGTCGCGTCGAGGAGCTCACGCTGCTGCGCCCTCCGCCGGGCGGCGGACAGTCGCTCGTCGTGTCGGTCTGGACCGACGATGAAGCGTTGGCACGGCATGCCGCCCTTCGGCTCGGCGGACTCGCGTTCGTCGCGGAGCCTGCCGCGTCTCTTTCACCACCGACACCGCCATGGAGCTCATGATCGAACCAGCCGCCGTCGACCGCCTGTCGGCGGTGCATCAGATCCAGCAGCTCGCCTACGGATACGCCCACGCGTTCGCCCTGCGCGATCGCGAGCTGATGCTGTCTCTGTGGGATGAGACCGAATCTCCGGTCGGCCTGCCTTGCCTCGACATCCATCGCTTGCGCCGGGACCTCGAACGCTGGTGGGACGCGCTCGGTACCGTCCTCCTGCACGTGACCAACCATTTGATCGAGTTCGATGATGAAGAAAACGCTCGAGGCAGCGTTCATTGCCTCGGACAGATCGACCTGGGTCACCAGTTCGTCGACCAGACGATTCTCTACCGCGACCGCTACGTGCGGCGGGACGAACGCTGGCTGTTCGCCACCCGCGAGCACCTGCTCTGGTTCGGGCAGGAACGAGCGAGCCATCCGCTTCGCCAGCCGCCGGCGAGGTGGCCGCGACGCCAGATCGGGCTCGGGGTGATGCTCGAGGCGGGAGGGCAAACATGAGCGTCGCCAGCACCGGCAGCCAGCGCTGGCAGGACACCGTCCGCTTCGGCGATCTGCTGCTGCGCGCGGCCGAGCGCGACCCAGACCACGAGGCGGTCGTGTTCCCGACCGACCGCGTGACCTACGGCGAGCTCGAGCGGAGGGCGTTCGCGGTCGCCCGGTCGCTGCTCGCGCTCGGAATCCGACCGCAGAGCCGAGTGGGGATCCTGATGCCGAACTGCATCGAGTTTGTCGAGCTGCTGTTCGGGATCTCGCTGGTCGGTGGCGTGATGGTGCCGATCAACGCGCGGTTCGCGCCTCGCGAGCTCGGCTACGTGATCGAGAACGGCGACCTCGAGATCGTGTTCACGAGCGACGTGGTGATCGAGCACGTCGACTACGTGGAGCGGCTGCACGAGGCGCTGCCCGGGCTGCGCGGGCTCCCGCCCCAGAGCGAGCTCGACCTTCCGGAGGCACCGAAGCTACAAAGCATCGTCCTGCTCGGCGGTCGCGAGGCGCCGGGAATGGCGACCGAGCGCGACTTCACTCAGGTGGCCGACCAGGTGAGCGACGACGACGTGCTGGTCCGCCACCAGCGCACGTCGGTCCGCGGCGCCGCGCTGATGATGTACACGTCCGGCACGACCGCGATGCCGAAGGGATGCGTCCTGTCGCACGAGGCGCTCGTCCGTACCGCCGTCGTCTCGGGCCGCACCAAGTTCCGCATCACGCCCGCCGACCGGTTCTGGGATCCGCTGCCGATGTTCCACATGAGCGCGATCCTGCCGATCATCGGCGTGTTCGACGGCGGTGGCACGTTCCTGTCGATGACCCACTTCGAACCGGGTATCGCCCTGCAGATGCTCGACGAGGAGCGGGCGACGCTCAACTTCGCGACGTTCCCAGCGATCACGCAGGCGCTGCTCAACCACCCGGACTACCACCCGGACAGGTGGCGCGGAATCCGGGTCATCAACAACGTCGCGCCCCCCGACACGCTGCGGGACATGCAGAGCCGGATGCCGCACTCGATCCAGATCAGCTCCTACGGCTTGACCGAGTGCGGCGGTGTCGTCGCCTTCAACGATCCGGAGGACACGCTCGAGCAACGCTGCACGACCAGCGGCATCCCGTTCGACGGGATCGAGGTGGCGGTACGCGATCTGGTCAGCGGTGAGCCGGCGCCGCCCGGCGCCGCCGGCGAGATCGTCGTCCGCGGCTACTGCGTGTTCGACCGCTACCACAAGGACCCCGAGCGCACGGCACAGGCGGTCGACGACGACGGCTGGTTCCACACCGGCGACATCGGCTCGATGACCGCCGAGGGACGGATCAGCTACCTCGGCCGCACGAAGGACATGCTCAAGGTAGGCGGCGAGAACGTCGCCGCGATCGAGATCGAGTCGTTCATCGCCACGCACCCGAGCGTGAGCATCGTCGCGGTCGTCGGCGTGCCCGACGCGAAGTACATGGAGGTGCCGGCGGCGTTCATCGAGCTCCGTCCCGGCCTGGATGCGAGCGAGGACGAGATCATCGAGTTCTGCCGGACCGGGCTCGCACGGTTCAAGGTCCCCCGCCACGTCCGCTTCATCGACACGTGGCCGATGTCCGCCACGAAGATCCAGAAGTTCCGCCTCCAGGAGCAGCTGACCCGCGAGCTCGCGGACGCGACCGACGTTCGGGCCTGACAGGTCTGGCGACCTCAGTTGCGTGCCAGGACGATGCCGAGCGTTTCGCGATCGGCGGTGTCGGCCGTGATCCCCTGCTCGCGCAGCTCGTGCTTTCGCACTCGAGCCGTCGGCGTCTTCGGGAGCTCTTCGACGAACCGCACGTACCGGGGCACGGCAAAGCGGGGCATGGTCTCGGCGCAGAACGCGAACAGCTCGCCGGGGTCGAGCGCGAACCCTGGC
The DNA here is from genome assembly GCA_963849675.1 of uncultured Solirubrobacterales bacterium. Classification (GTDB taxonomy): domain Bacteria; phylum Actinomycetota; class Thermoleophilia; order Solirubrobacterales; family Solirubrobacteraceae; genus Palsa-465. Next base: position 73,054 of record CAWKIW010000008.1, read on the forward strand.
TTCAGCACGACCGCGACCATCACCTCGTCCTCGGTGACCTCCGAGGGCATCGGATACGCGGCGGTCTCGAGGACCGCGGGGTGGGCATTCACCGAACGTTCCACCTCGAACGACGAGATGTTCTCGCCGCGGCGCCGCATCGAGTCCTTCAGCCGATCCATGTATACGAGCTCTCCGAGCGGAGTCATTCGTCCCATGTCGCCGCTGTGAAACCAGAGATTCCGAAATGACTTCAGCGTGTCCTCGGGCCGGCGCCAGTAGCCCTGGAAGATCGCCCACGCCTCGCGCGGTCGGATGCAGACCTCGCCGGGTGTTCCTGGCGCGAGGGGATTGTCGCGCTCATCGTGGATCTCGATCTCGAGATGATCGAACGGCTTTCCCATCGAGCCGGGCGTGTTGTAGCCCATGTGCCCCGAGGTCGCGGTGCCGATCTCGGTCATCCCGTACACCTCGTACAGCTCGCAGCCGAACCGTTCCCGGAAGGCATCGCCGATGTCCGCCGGCGCTGCCGCTCCGCCGGCGGCACGGAGCGTGTTGTCCGCGTCGTCGTCGCGCGGTTCCTGCTTGAACAGCAGGTGGATGATCGCGCCCATGTATGCGGTGAACGTCGCCTGGTAGCGGCGCACGTCGGGCCAGAACTCGCTGACCGAGAAGTGCTCGCGCAGCACGGTCGAGCCGCCCGCGAGCGTGCACGCCAGAAACAGCGCCGAGCGGGCGGTGACGTGGAACAGCGGCAGATACGAGTACCCGACGTCCTCGTCGGTGAGCCCCACGAGGCGGCGCCAAACGCGGGCGGTCCAGAGCGCGCTGCGATTCCCGTGCATGACCCCCTTGGACACGCCGGTCGTCCCCGACGTGTACAGGATCCACAGCAGGTCCTCCTCGCTCGAGGGAGCGCGCGCGGCGGGGGCGAGCGATTCGATCTCGGCGAACCGGTGGACCGGCACCCTGAGCACATCCACCGGCCCGCTGCCGACGGTGACGATGTGACGGAGGTCGGGCAGATCCAACGGCGCGAGCAGCTCGGCGAACCGATCCTGGAGCACGACGACGCGAGCGTCGGTCTCACGCAGCACCTGCTCGAGGTAGTGCCCCTTGTACGCGGTATTCACGGGAACTTCGACCGCCCCCGACCACGCGCAACCCAGGCTCGCGGCGAGGTAGTCGATCGTCGGGTCGAGCATCGTCGCCACCCGGTCTCCGGGCTCGACGCCGAGCTCGAGGTACAGGCGCGCGGCGCGCTGAGTCCGGTCGCGCAAGGCGCCGTACGAGACGCTGCGGCCGTCCGGGCCGACGACCGCCAGCTTGTCGCCGAGACGTTCGGCGCGGTCATCCACGATCGCGGAAAGCACCCACTCACCCTCGTATGCGGCGGTCATCGCACGCTCCTCTTGCTCGTCGACTACCGGCGAATCCCCGAGAACGCCGGAACGATCCACTCGGCCTCGCGCGCCAGAGCCCGACCGATCCACTCGCGGATGCGCGCGCGCAGCTCCAGATACTCGTCACTCTCGCTCGGGGCCGCCTGTAGCGCCCGGATCGCGCGATCGAGGGCGCCCCGGAGCGCGAGTGCGTCGTCGGTCAGCCGCGAGGCGCTCGGGTAGTCGCTCGCGGGCGTGGCGGCGGCGAGCGCGACATCGAGGTCCTCCGCGAGTTCCGCCGGCCCGGCGGCGCGCGCGTAGCCGGCGATCTCCGCGAGCAGCTCGCGCAGCTCGGCGTTGCCGGCGAACAGCGCCGGCGGCTCGAGCTCCACACGGAGCGCCACGTGACGAAGGAGGTTCGTGATCGTGTGCCCGACGCTGATCGCGTACGGATCGCTCAGCTCGGGCACGATGAACTCCTCGAAGCTCCACAGGACGCTTCGGAGGATCTCGTCGGAGCGGGGCCTGAGCGTCATGCGATTCCTGCCGACCGAGCCATGCGCTGCACGGCCTCGAACAGGACCTCGGTCGAGACCCACGCGCGCCGCGCCAGCAGATCATCACCGGAGACGAGCGGCAGCGCCGCGTAGTGCGTGTAGATCACGGTCTCCAGCGCGCCGAGGCGGCGGTAGTAATCGACGCTGTCCATCGAGACCGAGATCCCGCATTCGCTTTCGTAGAACTCGAGCGCATGGTCGAGGCTCCAGATCACGTTCCCGTCCTGGTCGCGCACCGTCGGCTTCAGCCGCTGCACGTGCGCGAAGTCGGACGCCGGGTCTCCGAGGCAGGCCAGCTCCCAATCGCTCATCGCGACGATCCTCCCGTCCCGCCAGACCTCCTCGCCGATTCCGTTCGTGCCCTTGAGCAGCGAGATACGCGGCACGTCGAGAGGAGCCTGCGCACGGAGAACCTCGAGCCCCTCGGTGACAGCCGGAAACGCCTCGATTTGAAAGCTATGCAGCAGCTCGGCCAGCCGGTCGACCATCGTCTCGGCGGACGCCGCCGGGCTTGGCGGCACGGCCATGATCTCGCCGAACCCGAGCGCCTCCCAATCGCAGCTGTGGACGAGCGCGAGCTTTCGCATGTGCTCCTGCGAGGCCGCGATCCGCAGCTCGTCGTAGCGCGGGTCGGGGTCGGTCAGGTGGGGTACCTCCCAGCTGCCTTCGACGTGGTCGCGGACGTAGAACTCGCGGCCGTCGACGAGCAGCTCCGGGTCGTCCTCGTACCACAGCGGCTGCGCGGTCGGTACCGGGCTCGCCGCGAGCCGGCGGTAGACCTCGTACTCGAAGCGCAGGCTCGTCGGCGTGAAGCTCCCGATCGGCAGGTCGCGCCTGATCACGAGGCGACGGCCGCCAGCTAAGGCGATTCCCCACGTCTCGCGCGAGACGCCGCGCCAGAACTTCGTGACCTGCGCCACCCGCGCGCCGGGGATGTGGCGCTCGAGGCTCCGCTCGAACGCGGCCGAGTCGAATCCGTGCGCCGTCGTCACGGCTCGAACGAGTAGCCCCGGTAACGACGGTGGATGAAGAACTCAAGGTGCCCGAGGCCGTTGGCCGAGACGCCGTCCGGGCCCTCCGTCCGCACGCGCACGGCGTACTCGGCACCGAGGATGCCGTGGTACTCGCGTCCCGCGTAGTCGGTGTGGTCTGTGGGCTGCGCGGTGAAGTCGAGCTCGTCCCACTCGACGTACGGGCTCTGCCCGTGGTACGTGTGGATGTTGCCCCCGTCGCGCCAGTTGCCCTGGTAGTAGCCGATCGGGAACGTCACCCACGCCGGAGCCGTGACCTCGAGCTCCTGCCGCCATGACCGCCCGTGCTCGTCCTCGAGCTCGACCGTGCCGCCCTCCAGCACCCGCGAGCCAGGACGGAAGCGCAACGAGTGCCTGCCCCGCACGAGCGTCAGGCGTTCGCCGTCGAAGCCGGTGTCGATTGCGCCCTCGAACGGCGTCCCGAACGGATCGTTCAGCTCGCCCTGGCGGCCGTGCTCGTCCTCGTGGAAGTGGTAGAAGCCAGACAGTTCGCGGGCCTGGAACGGGAGCCAGAACCGAAACATGCGCTTCGGACCCGAGTCCTCGCGCGGGGGCAACCACTCGCGCGGGTCGCTCAGCGGCCCGCGTGGCTCGTACAGACCCCAGGAGTGGTCCCGGTCCGCGTACCACTCGTGCGCCCGCACCTCGTGGCGCTGGCCGCCGATCTCGATCCACCCCTCGACCGTGCCGCCCTGCGTGTATCGGGTCTGGTCGGTCGTGACCCGCCCTCTGTGGCGAGCGAGGTGGTGCGCCTCCTCGTGCGCTGGAGCGAGCCCGAGCCACCGCAGGTCGAACGCCAATGGAGACTCGTTGCGCTCGAGCACGAGCCGGATCTCGCGGAACGGCTTCACGAACTCGAACCGCAACGGACCGACCTCGGTTCGGAAGTCCGGACGCCAGATCCGGCTCGCGCGGACGGTCGTCTGGTGACCGCGGACGGTCACTCCCGCATAGCAGCCGATCATGTCCGCGTTCGGCGTGACCCGCATCCCGGCGTAGAGGAAGATGCCGGCGTCCGCGTTGTACACGCCGAAGTAGTAACCGTCGTCCCAGTTGAAGTCGCTCGCCGGGATCTGACTGAACGGATATGGGTACTGGTGGACGGGGAACTCGTCGTAAGGGGTCAGCACCCGGGCGTTCCTCCTGGCTGTTGCGCGGGAAGAGTAATCTACCAAACGGTCGGTGCGCACGCGGTTCGAGGTGCGGCGCCGAAGCAACCGGAAAGGAGACAGCGTGCCGTGACCGATGAGCTGCTCGCCCGCGTCGCCGCGCTCGAGGCAGAGCGAGACGTCCTGCGCAACATGTATCGCTACGGCCATACGATCGATCTCGGCGACGAGGATGGTTGGGTCGACTGCTTCACGGAGGACGGCGTGTTCGCGGCCCGCTCCGACCGGCCCCAGTACCCGCCGTTCCGTGTCGAGGGACGGGCCGGCATACGCGATTTCATCGAACACCACACCCGGCCGCCGGGGCTATGGCACAAGCACCTGCTGATCGAGCCGTTGATCGAGGTCGACGGCGATCGGGCGACCGCCCGCTCGTACTTCGTGGTCCTGGTCGAACACGACGGCCGTCCGACCGTGCGCGTGTTCGGACGATACGACGACCTGCTGCGCCGCGAAGCCGACGATCGCTGGCGGTTCGCCGAGCGCCTGGCGACGATCGACTCCGTCACGCCCGGGTTGCCACCGCTGGCGTGGGGCCGCGGGCAGGCCGAGCGCGCACTGGCCGAAGCGGAGCGGGCCGGGGCGTAACGCATGGGCGACGGAGACGACGTCGGCCGCGGGCTGCGCGCGTTTCTCGCCCGGGAACTTCACGCCGAAGATCTGACGATCACCGGCCTGCGCCGGCACATCGAGGGCTTCTCCTGGGAGACGTGGGACATGACCGCCCGCTGGACGACGAACGGTCACCGCCTTCGCCGGCGCCTGATCGCACGCCGCGTCCCGCAGGCCGGGTTGGCTCCGCCGTATGACGTCCCCGGCCAGTGGGAGCTCGCCCGCGTGCTCCACTCCGCGCCGGGGATTCCGTTGCCCGAGCCGCTGTGGGTCGATGCCGCCGGCGACGCGACCGGACGTCCTCTGTTCTTCATGGAGCACGTCAACGGCGACGTCCCGGCCCCGTGGAACACACACAAGTATTTCCGCGACGACGCGCACCGGCGCGCGATCGGTCACGAGCTGGTGCGGATCCTCGCTGCGATCCACTCCGTCCCGCTGCGGTCGCTGCCCGCAGGGCTTCGCGGGTTCGACGACCCCTCGCCCACAGCCGAGGTCTCGCACTTCGAGCGGGTCTACGAACAGTCTCGAGACGCCCCCGAGCCCGTGCTGGAGCGAGCGTTCGGGTGGCTTGCCACCAACGCCGACGGGGTCAGCGGGCGCCGGGCGCTGGTGCACGGCGACTTCCGGATCGGCAACGCGATCCTGCGGAACGACGAGGTCGTCGCGATGCTCGACTGGGAGCTCGCGCACATCGGCGACCCGGTCGAGGACCTGGCGAACTTCGCGCACCGGCTGTACCGCGGAAAGCTCGGATTACCGAGCGGGCTGCTGACGGTGGACGAGCTGCTGGCCGCGTACGCGGAGGAGGCGGGCTGGGAGGTCAGCCCACGAGCACTCCGGTTCTGGCTCGTGTTCAACGACGTACGATCCGCCGTGATGTTCCACGTCGCGGCCCGGCTGTTCGCGGACGGAGCAACGCGAGACCTCCGGTACGCGGCGTTCAGCCGCCAGCAGCCGTACCTCCTGCGCCACGTGATGACCGACCTGTACGCCGATGGCTGAGTCCGCTCGCCGGCTGCTGGACGGGATTGCCCGTGCGCTGGCCGAGGACGTCTCGCCCCACGTGGACGATCCGTTTGCCCAGATGCAATGCAAGGCCGCGGCGGAGTTGCTCGGGAACCTCGCCGAAGAGCTCGACTGGGCGCCGGAGCCGGTCCGGCGCCGCACCGCCGAGCTGGGCGGGATCCTCGAGGCTCTCCGGAGCGCTGGCTGGGAGGTGCGACCCGAGCCCGACGAGTCACTGCCTCCTGACGAGCTGCGGGAGGTACTGCTCCGCGACCTGGCGGAAGCGCTGAGGTGGCTGTCGACCCAGCCGGAGCCGGTGCAGGGGACGATCGACGCTCAACTCCACGCCGACCTCGACCGTCAGGTGGCCTCGCTCCGGCGCGGCATGTTTCGCTGAGTTCGAAGGACCGGCGCCTCGGTGATCGCCTGCGAACGCAGCTCGCGCTCGATCCGGTCGCGCAGGACGAACTTCTGGATCTTCGTGCCGGACATCGGCCACTCGCTCACGAACCGCACATAGCGCGGGACCTTGAACGTCGCGATCCGGCCGAGGCAGAAATCGATGATCTCCGCCTCGCTGCACTCGGACCCGTTGACCAGTTCGATGTACGCGGCCGGAACCTCGACATAGCGCGCGTCGGGTGCACCGACCACGGCTGCGATGTTGACCGCCGGGTGGGTGAGCAGGAACGCTTCGACCTCGGCCGCGGCAACGTTCTCGCCGCCGACCTTGAGCATGTCCTTCAGCCGGCCCGTGTAGGTAACTCTACCTTCGGCGTCGAGCGTCCCAAGATCTCCGGAGTGACACCATCCGTCTCCGTCGATCACCTTCTCGGTGAGCTCGGGGTCCTTCCAGTAGCCCCGGAAGCGCATCGGCCCGCGGAACAGGATCTCCCCCACCTGACCGGCGGGCACGTCCTCGCCGCCGGCCGGATCGACGACCCTCACCTCCATCCCGGGCAGCGGGTGCCCTCCGGTGTTCACTCGCAGCTCGATCGGGTCGGTGGGGAGCGTCACCGACAGATGGCCGGTGGCTTCGGTCAGTCCGTAATTGGCGAGCTGCACGGCGTGCGGCAGCCGTTCCTGGAGCTGGCGCAGGCGCTCGGCCGTGCCGGCGTTGAGCGTGACGCGGAGTGAGCTCAGGTCCGCCTGCGCAAAGCGCGGAAGGTCCAGCACGCGCAGCCAGATCGTCTCGAACGTCGGGATCGCGTGGGTGCAGCGATGCCGCTCGAGTTGGTCCAGGGCGACCTCGGGGTCGAACCGGCCCGCGTGGACGTACGAGGCGCCGGTGCTCAGGCACGCCATCAGCGTCGCGAGGCCACCGTTATGGAACAGCGGGAGCGGACACCAGAAGCAGTCCTCGGGCTCGAGGAAGTAACGGGAGTGGCCCATCGCCCTGCCCTGTTGGGTGAACGCGTCGTGGGTGATCATGCACCCCTTCGGCATCGCCGACGTGCCGGACGTGTACATGATCAGCGCCAGGTCCTCTGACGTGACCGCTCGGCTTGCGATGCGCTCGGGTGAGATGGCCGCGGCGGCTTCCTCGAGCGCCGCCGGCGCCTGGCGGTCGGCTCCGAACACGACGATGCTGCGCAACAGCGGGGCGTCGCCGAGCTCGAGCGCCCCTTTCAGCAGATCGGAAAATCGAGGAACTCGGCTACCCGGTCCGTGGTCAGAACGACGGTGAGGTCCGCGTGGGTCAGGACATGCTGGAGCTCGCGCGCTTTGAACCGTTCGTTGATCGGAACGATCGTCGCGCCAATCCTGGCTATGCCCACGAGCGCGCCAATGAAGTCGATGCAGGGCTCGAGCAGAACCCCGACGTTGTCACCCGGCTGCGCGCCGGCCGCCAGAGTCAGGCGTGCGAAGTGATCGGCCCGCTGATCGAGCTCGCGAAACGTCGTCGATTCGTCGGGGAAGCTGACCGCCGAGTCCGGCCACTCCTCAGCGGCCGTGCGCATCACCGCTCCTAGCGTGTCCGGCGTCATGACTCGGGCCGGTAGCGGGCGTGCACGCCGAACCCCGTCTCCACGAAACCGTGGCCGGCCTCACCGTCGAGGGTGCAGACGCAGCCGTGGTCGTTCTGACCGTCGAGCGTCGCGACGACCTCCGGATCTTCGGTGTCGTATCGGCTGTGGCCGACCGGGAGGCCAGTCCTCGCTCGCCGTGTAGCCCCCGGCGGAGAGAAAGATGCGGCCGTCGACCGTGAACGTCAAGGCTCCGCCGTGCTCCCGACGCGAACTCGAGATCGAGCGCCCCGGACCGCAGCGTCGTGCCGTCGAGCTCGAGCCGGTGGTCCAGCGCAGTGACGGTGTCGCGGATCCCGTCCGGACCGGCCAGCCAGCCGTTCGTGAATTGCCGCTTGCCGCTCGCCGACTCGTAAAGCAGCAGCCACATCGCGGCATCCGCGAACTCGAGCGCGGCGAACAGGACGAAGCCGCGGCGCGGAGCGCCCTCGTGCTTGCGCATCCCCCATCCTCGGTCACGAAATCCGGCGACCGGCTCGATCTCGTACCGACGCCCGTCCACCTCGATCGTTCCCTCGTAGTAACCCGACTGGTAGAAGTTCATGTAGTCGGTCACGACCTCACCGCGCACCTCGATGAGGTTGCGGTCGCTTGGGACGACCGGCCCCCGCGCGCGGAACCCAGGTCCAGCTGCGAGCGGAGCACCGGGCGCGTCGTGGTGACTCGCAGCTCGCGTAGCGGCTCGACAACCTCGATACGCACCTCAGCCACCCGCGGATCATCTGGATCGTCACCCGGAGCGAAGTCCTTGATCGCGCGGACCGCGTGCTGGGCCCCCGGCACGCTCACGCTCACGAACGCCTTGGAGACGCCCTTGTACGGGTACACGGCGCGGCCCGCGTCGAACATCAACCCCGGCGCGAGCCGCGCCGACAGGTAGGTCCTCTCGGCCCAGGTGGGATCGAGGCGAGCGGTGAGCAGTCGAGGCGCGACGAGCTGATGCGTATACGACTCGTCGGCGGCCGACATCGCCTCCGCCCAAGTGGACGCCGTGAACTCGGACGCGCGTTGCAACCACGGCTGGGGGTCCAGCTCGAGCTTGTCGGCAGACGTCACCGGGTACCTACCAGAGCGGCGTCGCGGGCCGAGGCAGCAACTGCGGAAACCAGGAGCCGCGCAACGGCTGACCTGGGGCGCAGGTCGCCTCGAGACCCGGATACGGCGGCTCGGTACGACCGGGACGCAGCTCGTACCTCGCGTCGTCGCCGAAGAAGCGAACGGACAGGGTCCTGCGCCGGCCCTCCGACGCGCCGCCACCGTGCAGCACCGCCGGGTGGAACATCACGACGTCACCCGGCTCGATATCGAACGAGACGATGTCGAACTCATCGCGAGCCGCCTCGATGTCCGGGATCCGGGGCCAGTCGGCGTAGAACGGGGTCGTCTCGTCGTTCGGGTCGAAGTTCGTGCCGGCGTACAGCGGGCCGAGGTGAGAGCCGCGGACGAACTCGAGCGACTGGCCCTCCGCGACGCGGTCCAGCGTGATCCACGCTCCACAGAGCTGCTGACCCGTCGTGCACCAGTAGGTCAGGTCCTGATGCCACGGCGTGCGTCGTGACAGGCCGCCCTGCTTGAGAAAGATCTGCTCGTAGAACAGCCAGAGGTTCTCGGTCTCCATGATCTCGGCCACGATGTCGGCGAGCGGCGAGTCGCGCAGCAGCATCCGGTACTCGGGGATCGCCGCATAGTTGCAGTAGTCGTCGTAGAACTCGCGCTCGGTCCCTTCGTAGTGTCGCTTTCGGTATGGGCCGGGCGCGTTGACGTTGCGGCGGATCCCGATCGCGATCAGGTTGAGCCAGGTCGGGTCGAGCAACTGCGGTAGGTGGACGACGCCGTGATCCCGGAACTCGCGCTTCATCTCCTCGGTGACGTATGCGTCCGGTGCTGCTATGGCCATGACCGTTCCCTTCTCTCGTGCCCGCGAAGAACCTTGCCGGTTGACAAGATATCGAGCGGTATCTTGTCGGTCAACAAGGTCCGATGCCCACACCTTCCGCTCCTTCCCCCGCGCCGCAGCCAAGTGCCAGGCTCATCGAGCCGCAGCAGGATCGATCGCACAAGTCGACCCGGCGGCTGCTCGACGCCGCCGCCGAGCTCGTCGCCGAACGCGGGTACGCCGACGCGACGGTCGCCGAGATCGGCAAGAGGGCCGGCTACAGCCGTGGGCTGGTCAGCGCACGCTTCGGCTCCAAGGAGAACCTCATGTGGGCCCTGGTCCAGCGAGCCTCGGACACGTGGTTCCCGAAGCTGCTCGACCCGCCATGTGGAGGTAGCGCGGGCGATCAGCTGCTGGCGCTCGTCCGCACGATCGGCGCCCAGGTTGCGCGCGACCCGCAGGCGCTGCGCGTGCTCGAACGGTTGATCTTCGAGGCCTCCGGCGAGTTGCACGAACGATTCGTCGCGTCGCAGCGGCTGATGGAGAGCAGCTTCCGCGACATCTTGGGGCGCGGGATCGGCGACGGCTCGATCCGCGACGACATCGACGTCGCGGTCGAGGCCGCGCTGCTGGTCGCGACGCTGCGCGGGATCAGCTACCAGTGGTTCCTGTATCCGGACGAGGTGGACCTGGTGCGCCTCCACGAGGCGCTCGCCGATCAGCTCGCGGACCGCTTGCGCCCGAGGCGCGGGCTCAGAACGACCGCTCGAGCCCGAGGTTCTGGGCGATGATGTTGCGCACCATCTCGTTCGTCACCGGACCGATCTGGTACAGCCGCACGTCGCGCCAGTAGCGCTGCATGTCGAACTCGGCCGCGTAGCCCATTCCGCCGAGTATCTGAATGCCGCGGTCCGCGGCCCAGGTCGCGTACTCGGCTGCGACAGCCTTCGCCATCGAGGACTCGACGGCGGTGTCGTGCCCGTTGTCGTAGAGCCAGGCCGCCTTGTAGGTCAGCAGCTCGGCTTGGGCCAGCTTCATCGCCATCTCGGCGATCCAATGCTGGATGATCTGGAAATCGCCGATCGCGTGGCCAAACGCACGACGCTCGCGGGCGTAGGCGATCGCATCCTCGAGCACGCCGCGCAAGACGCCGGTCGCCAGCGCGGCGACCAGGATCCGCTCGTTGTTCAGCGTGGTCAGGATGTGGTACCAGCCGCGGTCGACCTCTCCTATCACGTGCGTCTCGGGCACGAACGCGTCGTCGAGCTGGACCTCGCACGAACCGACGCAGCGCATGCCGAGCTTCGGGATCGTGGTGGCGACCACGCCCTCCTGGTCGGTCGGCACCAGGAACAGGGTCTTGCCGTGGGAGGACTTCTCGCCGTCGGACGTCTTCGCCAGCAGCAGCAGATAGTCCGAGACGTGGGCCATCGTCGACCAGATCTTCGCGCCGCTGATACGGAACCCGCCGTTGTCGGGCTTGGCGCGGGTGATCATCGCCCCCAGCAGATCGGTTCCGCCACCAGGCTCGGTGATCGCGATCGCGACCTTCTTCTCGCCGGCGATCATCGCCGGCACAAACTCATCGCGGATCTCCGGGGTCCCGAACCGCGCGATCGACTTGGCGCAGAACGATGAGATGCCCCACACCCACGTGAGGCCCGCGAGGTTGCGCGCCAGCTCGTCCATCAGAATCGCCTGCTCCGTGGCGCCTCCGCCCTGACCGCCGAAGCTTTCATCGATCCCGACGCCGAGGAACCCGGCCTCGGCGAGATCCGCGAAGTACTGGTGCGGGAAGTTGGTGCCGTCATGGTCCTCGAGCCGCTCCAGCTCGTTCACCTTGGTCTTCGGATACTTCGCGTTTACCCAGTCCCGGACGGAGCGACGGAAATCCTGCTCCTCCTCGCTGAAGTTGAAGTCCACTGTCGTTCCTCTCGCTCGCTCAGCCGGGCATGACGCCGCGGGGATTACGCGGCGATTTTACCAAATGGTTGGTTGATTTTGGCGCAGGTGCCGCACTAATAACCCGGGTGATCCCAGGCGGCCGCGACAGCCGGTTCGCTGTGATGCCAGTAGCCGGCGATCGACCCTCCGTCGACGCGGAGGTCGACCCCGGTCACGTATGCCGCATCGGGCGACGCCAGCAGCGCGCATACCCCGGCGATGTCGGCGGCCGTCCCGCCCTTGCCGAGCGCGGACTGGCCGACCAGCCCGCTCCCCCCCTTCGGCGCCTCGAGCCTTCCCATGTCGGTGTCCTCGATCAGACCGGGCGAGATCGACACGAGCCGGCCGCCGCGCGCGCCCCAGTCGTGGGCGTGCCGCTCGACCAGCAGGATCACCCCGCGCTTGGACAGCGCGTAGCCACGACCCGGATACCCGTCGATCTCGGTCTCCGCCTCCAGGCGAGCACGGAAGTCGGGTGCGAGCGGATCTCGGAGGATCTCGTCGAAGCGCCAGATCCCTCGGCGCCAGCCGGAGATCGACGCTATGCAGATCCCGACCGTCCCAGGCGACACGTGCGGCAGCAAAGCATCGACGACTGCGACCGTTCCGAACAGGTTGACCTCGAGGATCCGCCAGGCATCGGCCATCGACGGGGACAATCCCGCGGCGTTCACGAGGACCCGCAACGATCCGAGCTCGCCCGTCCGACTGGCGAGCGCGCGTACAGCGTGGGGGTCGGCGAGATCACACACCATCGTCTCGACGGGCCGGCCTTCGGCGCGCAGCTCCGCCGCGGCGCGCTCCAAGCGCTCCTCGTCTACGTCGGTGATCAGCAGACGGTGGGTGGGCGCGAACCGCCGGGCGCAGGCCGCGCCGACACCGCCGCCGGCACCGGTGATGACGGCGAGACCGGGCTCGCTGGTGAGCGGGTTGGCAATCATCGACTCGGCGAAATATAATCCAAACGGCCGGTTGGTTGTCGAATCCGTGAGGACGGTGAGAGGAGCACATGGCTTCGTTCGGCTTGGTCCTGCCCATCCAGGGTGATTCGGGCGACCTGGACCAACACATCGACGAGCTCAGAGAAGAGGTACAGGCCGCCGAATCAGCAGGCTTCGACGCCGTATTCCTGCCGGAGTTCCATCAGGCCCGCGGCGGGGCGATCGTCTCGCCGCTGCTGATGCTCGGCTGGCTCACGGCGGGCACGACTCGGATCAAGCTCGGCACGATGGTCCTGGCCACCCCGCTTCACGACCCGGTCCGTCTCGCCGAGGACGTGCTGATGCTCGACCACGCCACGCGCGGCAGGGTGATTCTCGGGCTCGGCACCGCTCACGTTCCGGTCGACTTCGAACTCTACGGTCGCCCCCGGGCCAAGCGGGGGGCGATCACCGACGAGATCCTCGACATCCTCGAGCGATGCTGGTCGAACCACCCGTTCGAATACGACGGCGAATTCTTCCAGCGCAGGGGACACGTCACGCCCGCGCCGTTCAGCGACCCCCGCCCGCCGCTGTGGATTGGCGCCCACGGTCCGCGGGGACTGGCCCGCGCCGCCGCTCGCGCGGATCGCTGGGTCTGCGACCCCGAGCGCGACATCGACGTGGCGGCGCGGCTCGCGGACCAGTACCGCGAGCATGCGGCTGCGGCCGGGCGTCCGGGAAGGGTTGGGCTATTCCGCGAGGCGTGGATCGGCGACAGCCGGGAGCAGTGCGAGGAACTCTGGGCGCCTCACCCGATGAAGGTCCACCGGCTCTATTTCAACGTCGGGGTGTACCTCGAAGAGTTCGAGCCCTGGATCAACGACATCCAATCGCGGGACGACTTCACGCTGGAGCGCCTGGCGCCGGGCCGATTCCTTTACGGAGACGGCGACGAGGTCAGGGAAACCGCCAAGCAGTGGCTGGACCAGACTGGCGCCGATTACATGGCCGTGCGGATGCGACATCCGACCGGGCCGAGCCACGCCGACACGCTGGTCGCCATAGAGCGGTTTGGACAGTCGGTCATCGAACCGCTGTCTCAGCGCGTCACGACGTAGCCGCTCGACTCCCGGTCCCACGTATCGGGAGTGATGCCCTGCTCGCGCAGGAGGAACTTCTGGATCCGCTGCTGGGGGTTCTTGGGCAGCTCGGACACAAACCGGACGTAGCGTGGCACCGCGAAGTGGGGCAGCCGCGCCTGTGCGTGGTCGAGGATCGCTTCGGGTGCGAGCTCGAGTTCGGCCTTCACCTTGACCACCGCAAGCACCTCCTCCTCGCTGAGCTCGGAGGGAACGCCGACCACGGCGGTCTCCTCGATCGCCGGATGGTCGTTGAGGACCTGCTCAACCTCCCAGGACGAGATGTTCTCTCCCCGCCGCCGGATCGCGTCCTTGGTGCGGTCGAGGAACGTGAACCACCCGTCGGCATCGCACACGCCGCGGTCCCCAGTGCGAAACCAGCCGTCGCGAAAAGCGGCCGCGGTCGCCTGCGGCATTCGGTAGTACTCCTCGATGATCATGTGGGGGCCGCGGGGCCTGACCACGATCTCGCCCGGAGTGCCGGCCGGCAGCTGTCGCCCGTCGTCGTCGTGGATCTCCACCTGGAATGCCGGCACGGCCCGGCCGCATGAGCCGAACCGCCGTTGCCCCGGCCGGTTGGCGGTGACCGTGCCGACCTCCGTCGAGCCGTAAACCTCTAGCAGGACAACGCCGAAGCGCTCTTCGAACCGCGGCGCGATCGCCGGCGGCGCGGGCGCTCCGAACCCTTTTCGCACCGGATTGTCGGCGTCATCGTCGCGCTCGGGTTGTTTGGAAAGCATCAGCAGCAGCGCCCCCATGAAGTTCATCGCGGTCACGCCCTCCGTCCGGCAGATATCCCAGAAGCTCGACACCGAGAATCGGTCGTGCACGACCGCGCTCGCGTGGTCGAGCATCATCGCCGCCAGCACCGTCGTGTATTTGGCGTTGATGTGGTACAGCGGAAACGCGGTGAAGAACACCTCGTCCTCTCCGTACTCCATGACGCTGATCGTCGAGTCGGCGACTCCGAAGTTCGCGTTGTGCGAGAGGACTACCGCCTTCGAGGGGCCGGTTGTGCCGGACGTGAACAGAAACAACGCCGTGTCCTCGGGCGCGACCGACACCGCAGGCCGCGCCGCGTCCACGGTCAGCAGGTCTGCGAACCGCGTCGCCGTCGCGGTCGTCTCCTCGCCGACTGTGATCACGTGACGCAACGTCTCGAGCCTCGGCGCCACCGCGTCGATCCGCGCTGTCCACTCGTCGCTCACGATGATCGCGCCGCACTCCGACTGGTTCAGCGCGTACGCGAGCAAGTCGCCTCGCAGCCCCACGTTGAGCGGGACCTCGACCAGGCCTGCGCGCACGATCCCGAACCAGCTGGCGAGGAACTCCGGGCCGTTGGGGAGTAGCACAGCGACCTTGTCGCCGCGCTTCAGTCCGAGTTCGGCGAACGCGTTCGCGATACGGCTGGCATTGTCGTCGAGCTCGCCGTAGGTGAGCGCGCCGTCGCGAAAGCGGACGATCTCCCGGTCCGGCTCCTCAGCCGCCCGCTGTTCGAGGATCCCACCGATCGTGCGCACCCCGTCGTACATCGTCAGGTTCCCATGTTCAAGACGTCGCCCGCCTGTGTCAACCGTCCTACCTAACGCTTGGTAGGCTCACGGCCCTCATGGACGATACCTTCTTCTGGGCGGGAACCCTGCTCGCCGGCACGCTCGAGCAGCGGATCGAGGCGGCCGTCGCGGGTGGCTTCAGGTACCTGTCGCTATTTCCGACCGATTACCGGCGCGCCCAGGAGCGCGGCCTGAGCGACGCCGACATCGTCGCGCTACACGCCTCGGCGGGCGTCCGCCTCACCACGTTGGACCCGTTCACGCGCTGGTTGCCGCGGTGGGAGCCTCCGACCGGCATCCCGGCCGACCGGCTCGAGTGGATCGGCTTCGATGAGGATGACTTCTTCGCGGTCGTCGACGCGCTGCAGCTCGAGACGATCACCGTGAACGAAGCGTTCGGAACCCGCTACGAGATCGACGAGTTGATCGAGGCGTTCGCGGCGGTGTGCGACCGGGCCGCTCGCTCCGGCGTGCGGGTTCACCTCGAGTTCACGCCGTTCAGCGGCATCCCGGACCTGGCCACCGCCTGGGAGGTCGTCCGCGCGGCCGACCGGGGCAACGGAGGGCTCGTGTTCGACACCTGGCATTACTTCCGCGGCACGCGCGATGACCGGCTGCTGGCGGCGATACCGGGCGAGCGCATCTTCGCTCTGCAGATCAGCGACGCCGCGGCCGAGCCGCAGGGCTCGCTGCTGAACGACACGTTGCGCCATCGGCGCCTGCCGGGCGAGGGGACGTTCGACCTGGCCGGGGTAGTGACGATTCTCGCGCGCAAGCACGGCCTCGCGCCGTGGGGCGTCGAGGTGCTCTCCGAGGACCTGTGGCGGCTCTCACCCGAGGAGATCGGGCGGCGGAGTGGCGAGGCGTTGCGCGCCGTTCTCGTCGGCGCGCCGGTTAGTTCGCGGCGCGCAGCCTGACCGGAACTCGCAGCAGGCCCGGGCCCTTGCCGATATAACCCGGCATTGCGTTCGGCCATGGCTCCGACTCGCCGGCGCGTTCGATCGTCGCGAAGCGATCCAGCAACTCGTTCATCAGCGCCGTCACCTCGTATCTGGTCAACGGAGCGCCGGCGCAGTAGTGGATCCCGTAACTGAATGCGACATGGCGGCGCAGGTCGCGGTCGGGGAGATAGCTATCGGGATCCTCGAACTGTCGCTCGTCACGGTTGGCCGAGCCGTAGACGACGGTGATCCACGCGTCCTTGGGGATCTGGACGTCGTGGAAGGTGACGTCCTCGACCGGTCGCCGACCGAGCGCCTGAGTCGGGCTCTTCCAGCGCAGCATTTCCTCCATCGCCGGACCGATCAGACCACGGTCCGCGCGCAGTCGCTGCCACAGCTCCGGTTCGTCGGCGAGCTTGTCCAGCAGCAGCTCGATCAGGTGCTGGGTGGTCTCGAACCCGGCGGTCAGTACCTCGGCGAGGACGTCGAGCATCAGTTCGTCGGGGAACTCGTCGCGGCCGTGCCGGTCTTGTGCCTGGACGACGAGCGTGAGCACATCGTGCTGCGGATTCCGTCGCCGATCCTGCGCGAGCGGCGCCACGATCGTCCACAGCGCGGCGCGGATCTCCTGAAGCCGCGCTCGTATCTCCGGCGGCTCGCCCTGGTTGGTCCGCGGTCATGATGATCCGGAGCCGATCGTCGGTGAGCTGCTTGAACCGACCGTGAACCTCGAGCGGCAGGCCGATGATGTCAAGGGTGACGCGCCCCGGGAGCGGGATCGCGAACGCGTCGGTGACGTTGACGACGTCCTCGTCGGCCACGTTGTCGATCAGCTCGCCGGCGAGCCGGCGAAAGTACGGCTCCAACCGCCGCATCTCGCCCGGCGTGAACATCGGCAGGATCGTCCGGCGAGTCAGCGTGTGGCGCGTCCCGTCGGCCTGCCGGATCTGGCTGGTGGGAGTCAGCGCGCCGTTGACGAGACCGATCGGCAGGCTCGAGAACCGCTTGTGATCGCCGAGCACCTCGTACACGTCCTCATACCGCGTGAGCACGTACGTGTCGTTCCGGTCGTCCCAGAACGCCGGCGCCTCGTCGCGCAGCAGCTTGTACAGCGGGTACGGGTCATCCGCCCACGCGGTCCAGTCAACCGGAGCGAGAGTCAGTTCGGCGGTCACGGCGTGGGCTCGTTCGGGGACCTTGCCATGCGCAGGTCACCGCCCGCGAACCACGCCTTGAACTGCTCGCGCCGGGAACCGTCGACCAGCTCTACACGGATGCCGACGGGCGAGATCCAGTATGCGAACCCGACGGGCTTCTCACCGTGCCCGCCCCCGAATTCCAACGACATGCCGGGTCCCGGCGGAACCGTGACGTCGTCCGCAAACGCGCCAACGTGATGAAGACAGCCGGGCGGAGTCACCTCCCAGACTGAGCCCGCCGCGCTCTGGATCAGCTCGACGTGGGGCGGCCCGTCGGATGAGTAGGTGAAGATGATCGGTTCGTCTCGCGGCTCGCCCGCGCCGGTGCGGACCCGCTGCGTGCGTTGCTGCACCGGCGCCCAGGCAATCCCCAGGTTCTCGCCAATCGTCTCCATCGTGAGCTCCAGGTCCGCGGTCACCAGCCCAACGTGGAATACGTCCAGGTTTCCGAGCATGAGCGCTCCTCTCCTCCGGCGTCAGCTGCCGGCCGTTCGTCCGCCGTCGATGATGTAGTCCGCTCCATTGACGAAGCCGGAGTCGTCCGAGAGCAGGTACAGACAGCACGCGGCGACTTCCTCCGGCCGGCCGATCCGATTTCGATAGTTGTAAGAGATGAGCTCCTGCTCGAGCTCGGGCTTGTCGGCGACGTACTCGCGGAAGCGCTCGCTCTCGATCGACCCGGGTGAGATCGCGTTACACCGGACGCCCTTGCGTCCGAAGTCGATCGCGACGCTTCGCGTCAAGCCCATCAACGCCGCCTTCGATGTCACATACGCGAAGTGATCGGGCCGGGCGACGACCCCCTCGGTCGAGCAGATGTTGACCACCGAGCCTTCTCCGCGCTCGAGCATGGCTGGGATCGCCGCCTGAATCCAGCGAAACGGCGCCTCGACGTTGATCGAGATCGTCTCATCCCAGATGCGCCGGTCGGTCTCCATGATGTCGCCCTCTTCGACGAGTGCGACGTTGTTGACCAGGCCGTCAAGACCACCGTAGCGCTCGACCGCTTCGTGCACGGCGCGCCGGGCGAGCTCGCGGTCGCGGACGTCGCCGACGATCGCGTGCGCGCGCGGCCCCGCCGCCACGGTCCGCACCGCCTCGTCGACGTCGATCAGGATCAGGCCGGCGCCCTCCGCGGCACACGCTTGCGCAATCGCCTTGCCTATCCCCCGGGCAGGCCCGGTAACGATTACCGACTTCCCGTCCAATCGTCCCATCGTCACTCCTTTGTGCCGCTGATCTCGACCAGGATCTTGATCTCGTCCCCGCTCGGGTCGAGAAGGCGCTCGAACCCCTCCACCACCGCTCGCTCTATCGGCACGCGTCCGGTCATGACCCGATCGATCGGCAGGGCGCCGGCGGCCACCTCGCCCATGAGCTCAGGCCAGCACCGAATCGAATAGCCGACCGACCCGACGATCGAGAGACCGCTCAGCATCAACCTGGCGAGGTCGATCTCCGTCGGGCGCACCGGCACGCCTGTCTGGACGACCCGGCCACCCGGCCGCAGCGCGGCGAGCGACGCCTGGATCGCGGGCACCTGCCCCGAGCATTCGATCGCCACGTCGACCCCGCTCGGACTCCACTCCCGGCATGCGTCCACCACATCGATGGCCCGCGGATCGACAACCTCGAACCCGAGCGCCGCCACGCGCGCGCCCCGCCGCACGTTGGGCTCGGACACCAGAACCCGGGCGCCGGCAGCAGCGGCCGCCACCGCGGCGAGCGCCCCGATCGGACCTGCGCCGGTCACGAGCACGCTGTCCCCCTCGTCCACTTCGCCGACCTTCACGGCCGACCACGAGACGGCCGCGGGCTCGATCATCGCTCCCTGCTCCCAGGTGAGCGCCTCGGGCATCCGAAACACCTGCGCGGCGTCGACGAGGGCGAGATCGCCCATTCCACCCCACGGGTGTCGCAGGCCAACCGCGGCGCGTAGCTTGCACATGTGCTCTTGTCCGTCGCGGCACACGGCACACGTCCCGCAGCTCAGCAGCGGCATCACCGACACGCGGTCCCCGGCCGCCACCGAATCCACCTCCGGACCGACGTCGACGACGACCGCGGACAGCTCGTGACCGAGGATCTGCGGAACGCGGCCCCCCGTGAGGGGGTGCGGGTCGACGGTCGTCAGCAACGGCCCGTCGGCGTACTCGTGCACGTCGGTGCCGCAGATGCCGCAGATCACGGGCGCGATCAGAACCTCACGCCCGGTCGGGGTGTCCGGTCTCTCGACCTCCTCCAGCCGAAGGTCGCGGGCGCAGTGAAAGCGGAGTGCACGCACGGCTTCCGGGTAATCTACCAAGCGCTTGGTAGAAATCAATCCGAATATCGACAGCGAGATCGCGGTCGTCACGCGGTGGCGCCGGGAATCGTCGCCACGCCGATGGTCCAGGCTGGCGGCCGAGGGCAGCCTCGACCTCGACGATGTCGCCGGGCGCGTGCCGCTGGGCCGGATCGCGACGCCGGAGGACATTGCCGGCGTCACGCTGATGCTGGTGTCGCCCGGCGGCGAATACATCGTCGGGCAGACGCTCATCGTCGACGGCGGCCTCTCGAGCTCCGGCCCACGCGACACCAATCGCGACTAGACACCGAGGGGGGAACAACCCCACACTCGCCGCCCTCGCCGCGGGTGAATGTGGATTCAGCCACCTACCATGTGGCTAGCACCACTCTCGCCGTCGAGCGTTCGTCGAGTGTGGGGTTAGCCACACGCCGGGCGCGAGACCTGCGCCTAACGAAGCCCGGTGGCGCCCTCGGCGATCAACGAGCGATGCAACTCGTTGTTGCCCTCGACGATCTGGAAGACCTTCGCGTCACGGAGGTACCGGCCGACCGGGTATTCCTCGGAGACGCCGTAGGCGCCATGGATCTGGAACGCCGCCAGCGCCGCGTTCATCGCCGTGTCGCTCGCGAACTGCTTGGCCATCGACGCCTCCGCCCGCGCGCGCAGGCCGCGATCCTTGAGATCGGCGAGCCGGAGCACGAGCAGCCGCGACGCGTCGGTGGCGGTGATCGAGTCGGCGATCATCTTCTGGACCATCTGGAAGCGGGCGATCGGCTGGCGGAACACGACGCGTTCACGCGCGTAGTCGACCATCACGTCGACGCACGCCTGGGCCAGGCCGGTGGCGCGCGAGGCGACGCCGAGCCTTCCATTCTCGACGGCGTTCATCGCGACGGCGAAGCCGCGGCCCTCCTCGCCCACAAGCGCCGACGCCGGGACGCGGACGTCCTCGAGGACGAGCTCGCCGGTCTTGATCGGGCGGAACCCGAACTTGTTGCTGACCGGATGGACGGACACGCCGGGCAGATCCTTGTCGACGATGAACGCGCACACGCGCTTGCGCCCGGTGGTCTCGTCGACGCCCATCTGAGCGAACGTCAGGAACCACTCGGCCACGTCGAGGAACGAGATCCACATCTTGGCGCCGTTGATCACGTAATCGCTGCCGTCCTTGCGGCAGCTCGTGTCCATGTCGGACACGTCCGTGCCCGAACGGGCCTCGGTCACGCCTGCGGCGCCGAATACCTCGCCGCGGGCGAGCGGCGTCAGGTAGCGCTGCTTCTGCTCCTCGGTGCCATAGACCTGGATCGAGCTTCCGACGAGCCCGCTGGGCAACGACATCGCTACGCCGACGACATGACACACGCGCGAGATCTCTTCCACGACCATCGCGTACGTCTTGAAGTCCAGCCCGGCGCCGCCGTACTCGATCGGCACGACGCCTCCGAGCAGCCCGAGCTCGGCGGCGTGACGGATGATCTCGATCGGGAAGCGCTCCTCCCGGTCGTAATCGGCGACGTGCGGGGCGATCTCGCGCCGGGCAAAGTCACGCGCGAGCGCGACTAGGTCCTCTTGTTCGGACGTCAGCGCAAAATCCACGCGGGCAATGTACCACCCCTACCAATCATTTGGTAGAATCCCGGCCGTGGCCCGCGGGACCGACACTTGGATCATTGGTTTGGGTGAGGCGCGGACCGCATCCCGCCGCGACGACGTGAGCATTACCGAGCTGGCCTGGGAGGCGGTCGAGCCGGCGCTGGACGACGCGAACACATCGCTCCCGGAGATCGAGGGCGCGGTGACGGCGAGCCAGGACTTCTGGGACGGCCGCACGATCTCGAGCATGAGCGTCAACGAGCTCGTAGGTGGCGTGTTCGGGTCCGAGGCGAAGGTCGCGGCCGACGCCTGCCTCGGCCTCGGCTACGCGCTCGCGCGCATGGAGGATGAGGATCAGCACCTGAACCTGGTGCTCGCGCACGCCAAGGAGTCCCAGGGCGACATTCACACGATCGAGCTCGCCGCGTTCGATCCCTATTTCCAGCGCGCGCTCGACCCGGACGAGACGGTCGTTGCGGCGTTCCAGGCCCAGCTGCTCTACGCCCAGGGCCTGTTCGAGCCTTCGCACTCCGCGCGCATCGTCGCGGCGGCGCGGGCGCGATCCAGAACGCTAGACCGGATCACGCGCCCAGGACGTGCTCGACTCCGAGCCGACCGCCGACCCGCTGCGCCGGCTCGACCGCGCTCCGCTGCTCGACTGCGCCTCCGCGCTCGTGCTCGCCGACGGCGACAACGCCCGCCGCCTCGGACGCACCGGCGTCCGCATCGTCGCCGCCGCCTCGCGCACGGGCGCCTACTGGAGCCAGCGGCCCGAGCTTCACGCCGCGCCTCAGGCCCGAGCCGCCGCCGAGGAGGCCCTGTCGATCGCCGGCTGGGAGCTGTCCGAGCTCGACGCGGTCGAGATCAACGCCCCGTACGCGCATCAGCATCTGATGGTCGGCCACGCGCTCGGCCTGGGATCGGGCGAAGACCTGGTGGCGCGGTTCGAAACCCCGAATGGCGGGCCGGCCGTGAACGCGTCGGGCGGATGGCTCGGTGGCAGCGCCGGAAGCGTCGCCGGCCTCCACGCGGTGGTCTCGGTCGCCCAACGGTTGCGCCAGGACGGCGGGCGCGGGCTCGTCCACGCCACGACCGGCGTCGGCTGCCAGAGCCACCACATCGTCCTCCTGGAGGCCGCGACATGACCCGCCGTACGCACCGCAGTCGTCGCCACCGGACAGAGCGACCACGGCCGCCGCTTCGACGCCTCGATGGGCGAGATCGCGCGGGAGGCGATCGACCGCTGCCTTGGCTCCCGCGGGCTCACGTTCGACGACATCGACGCCGTGGTGGCGGGCAACATGGAGATGTTCGAAGGCATCTACCTCGTCGACCAATACCTGGTCGGAGCGCTCGGCGCGCTCGACAAGCCGCTCTACAAGATGAATACGGGCGGCACCGTGGGCGCGAGCACGGCTCTGGCCTGTTACCACCTCGTCGCCTCGGGCCGGCACAAGCGAGTCCTAGGCGTCGGCTTCCAGAAGCAGACCGAAGGGTCGGCACAGTCGGCGATCACGACCGTCGGCGACCCGATCTGGGAGCGCGCGGTGATGGCCGGGGCGATCGGAAACTTCGCGACGATGGCCTCGACGTACATCGACGAGAGTGGCGTCACCCCCGAGCAGGCGGCAAAGGTGGCGGTCAAGGCGCGGCGTAACGCGTGCCTGAACCCGCACGCGCACCTGAAGCTTCCGAACATCACGGTCGAGGAGGTGCTCGAGTCCGAGATGCTCGCGTACCCGATCCACCGTCTGGACTTCTGCCCTTCATCGGACGGCGCCTGCGCGATCGTCGTGGCCGCCGAGTCCGTCGCCGCCGACCTCGCCGAGCATCCCGCCTGGGTTCACGGGGTGGCGACATCGCACGACCAGCAGTACATGGGCGACAGCCCCAAGCGTCTCGCAGTGATGCGCTCGCTCCAGGCGGCGACCAGGAAGGCTTACAAGCTGGCGGGGATCACTAATCCCCGGCAGGACTTCGACGTGGCCGAGCTGTACGAGCCCGCCTCATACGCCGAGCTCGCGTGGTATGAGAACGTCGGCTTCTGCCCGATGGGCGACGGCGGCAAGCTGATCGACGAGGGCGCAACCCTGATCGACGGCGACATTCCGGTCAACCCGTCGGGCGGCGTGCTCTCAACCAACCCGGTCGGCGCCACCGCGATGATCCGCGTGGCCGAGGCGGCCAACCAGGTGATGGGCGAGGCCGGCGATCACCAGATCCCCAGTGTCAAACGGGCGCTCGCCACCGGCTACGGCGGGAACGCGTGGACGGACGTGATGATCCTCTCTCGCGAGCTTCCGGCGACTGCGGAGGTGAGTCGATAGATGAGCACACAACAGGCAGCGGCCTTCAATCGCGAGCATGCGATCCGGATCGAGCAGCAGATCACGCTCCAATACCGGTTCGCCGCTGGGCACCATGCCACGCGATTCTTCACGGCGCTCCGCGACGAGGGCAAGATCCTCGCCACGCGCGACGCGCAGGGCAACGTGATGGTCCCGCCGAGGCCGGTGTGCGGTCTGTCGGGGCTGCCGATGACCGAGTGGGTCGAGGTCGGGCCTGACGGCGTGCTGGCCGGCTGCACGATCGTGTACGTGCCGTTTATCGATCCGATGACCGGTGTCCAGCGGCCCGTCCCGTACGGCTTCGGCCTGGTCCGCTTCACGGGCGCCGACACCTCGATCTACCACCTCCTCGACGCCACCGAGCCCGAGCAGATCGGCGTCGGCAAGCGCGTCGAGGCGGTGTTCAAGCCCCGCGAGGAACGCACCGGGAGCCTCGCTGACATCAGACACTTCCGGATGGTGGACTGATGATCGACCTCGTCTTCGATCAGAAGATCGATCTCCCGTACGTCTACACCGCCGGCGCTGTGCAGCGTGACGCGCTGAACGGCCTGCGCGAGGGGCGCCTAATCGCATCGGAGGGGAACGGATACGTGTCCGCGCCCGCGTCGCCGTTCGCGCCCGACGGGACGCATCTGCGCGACACCCGCGAGCTCGTGGCGGAGGGCGTGATCGAGGCTTCCACGGTGGCGCACCATCTGCCGGGCACGCCCGCGTTCGGGCTGATCCGTCTCGACGAAGCTAGCCACGGGCTGCTCCACCGTCTCGGCGACGGCGCCGAGCAGCTCGGGCCTGGGGCCCGGGTCCGCGCCGTGTGGCGCGAGGAGCGGACGGGCTCGATCACCGACATCGCCCACTTCGCGCCGGCGCCCGAGACCGTCCGTTGAGCCCCGGCGGAAACGGCCACGGTGTGCGCGGGTTCGCGCACGTGGGGATCATCGTCCCCGAGCTCGAGTCGGCGGCGAAGCTGTTCCGCGACCGACTCGGCGCCGAGGTGCAGGGGCCCGAGCCGGAGCCCGAGCTCGGCCTCAACATCCTGTGGGTGCGCGTGGGCGGCGTGCTGCTCGAGTTCGTCGCGCCGGCGCGTCAAGACTCGCGCGCCGCGGCCGCGGTCGCCCGCGGCGAGACCGGGGTCCACCACGTGGCGATCGAGGTCGAGGGACTCGACTCGCTACTCGAGGAGCTGAGCGCGGCGGGCGTCCCGGTCCGTGACACCGCCCCTCGCCCGGGATCGCACGGTAGCCGCATCTCGTTTCTCGATCCCGCGGCCACCGGCGGCGCGCTGATCGAGCTCATGGAGCACCCGGAATGACCAGTATCGAGGAGAGCGAAAATGCCTGAGTTGCGATTCGACCATGTGGCGATGCTCGTCGAGGATCTCGACGCGTCGGTTGAGAAATGGCGCACGCTGCTGGAGGTGCTCGATCCCGAACAGGCCCGCGAGGTCGTGTGGGGGGAGGGCGAGGAGAACGGCGAGAAGATGCGGTGGGCGACGTTCGTCAAGCCCGGCGGTACTGCGATTCAGCTGTTCGCCCCCGCCGGCGACGGCTTCCTCAAGAAGGTGCTCGGAAAGCGGGGCGAGATCGTCCACCACGTCGCGTTCCTGTCCAGCGACGTCGATGCGACCGTCGACGAGCTACGCGCCAAAGGTTTTCCCATTCTCCAGGACGAGCAGACCGGGCCGGACAGTTACCCGTGGCTGCGGTGGAACTTCGTCCCCAACGACTGGTCGGGCGGCGTGCTCGTCGAGGTGGCGCAGCGTTATCAGGTCAGCGACGGCAAGTGGGCGCCGGTCGACGGCGACCCTCAGTGAGTCACCCGCCGCCGGCGATCGTCATTCGGTAAGTCAGCGCCCGGCGGCCAGCCACCGGCGGATTCCGTCATCGTCGATCGAGCGCGCGCGCCCGCGCATCTCGAGATGCTCGAGCACCGACAACGACTCGGCCATGCTTCGCTGCCACCAGCCGGCGTCCGCGTCGACGGGCGTCATCGTGGCGGCGATCTCCCAGCCACTGAGCGGCGACGTGCCGAGAGCGGACGTGACCGACTGCGCCTTGGCGAGTGCCTTCTCGCGGCTCTGGTGCAGGAACGCGACACCATCGCCAATCGGCCGGCCGTGGCCCGCGAGCACGAGGTCGGGCTCGAGCGCGATCGCGCGGGCGAGCGATGCGAGCTGATCGGCGTGCGGGTCGGGCCGGGTGCCGTACTCGAGATAGGCCGCGGGACCGGGCAGCGCCAGGTCCGCGCTGATGAGTTGTCGGTTTCGCCGATTCCACAGCGCGATCTGATCGCCGCTGTGCCCGGGAACCGGGAGCACCTGCCACGACCCAGACGCCGAGTCGATCTCCTCGCCGGCGGCGAGGACCCGGTCGGGCTCGGCCGCCGGATAGACGCGGTCGTCGCCGGGGAGATCGTTCACGAATCGGTCGAGCGCGGGCCTCGGAACGCCCTCTCTGCGGCCCGCAGCCCGGCGCTCGTCGAGCGGAATGCTCGGATCGCGCAGGACGTCGAGGACCGGATGGGGCGCGGGCCCCATCGCGAGTGCGCAACCCGTGTGCCGGACGACGTCGGCGGCAAGGCCACGGTGGTCGGCGTGCGAGTGCGTTACCACCAGCATCGCCAGGTCCGCGGGATCGGCGCCGGCCTTGCGCAGCGCGATCTCCATCGCCTCCCACCCGGGCGGCAGACAGGAGCCACAATCCACGAGGATCCAGCCGTCTCGGCCGGCCAACAGGTAGGCGTTGGTCGAGGACACCGAGACGTAACAGAGCGGAAGCTGCAGCCCCCAGACTCCGTCTGAGATCGGGTGAGCCCGTGCGTCGGACGCGGCTCGCGCTAGGCGGCCGCCGCCCGAGGGCGGCACTACGGTGGACGAGTCTGGAGCTGCGTGGGGTGTCATCTTTCGAAATAAACAGTATCATTCGACCAATCGTTTGGTAGTACGATCGTTGCGAAGGAGGAGAGAGCCATCGCCGTTCCGACCGTCCCGTTGGAAGACCTCGCCGAATGTGTCCCCGACGGCGCCATCGTCGGTCTTGGCGGCGCCGGCCTGCAGCGGAAGCCGATGGCGGCTGCCCGCGCGCTCGTTGCCGCGGGCAGGCGCGACCTCACGCTCGTCTCGTTCCTTGGCTCGCTCGACGTTGAGCTGCTGCTCGCGGCCGGCGCCGTGACAACGCTCCACAGCGCGGGCGTCGCGCTCGAGGGCGCCGGACTCGCGCCGCGCTACCGCTTCGGCCGCCAAGAGCAGAGCTTCGAGTTCGTCGAGTGGTCGGAGGGAACGCTTCTGTGCGCGCTCCAGGCGACCGCGCGCGGGGTCCCGTCGCTCCCGACCTGGGCTGGGCTCGATACGGACTTGCCGGCGCTCAACCCGAACGTCCGCGAGGCGGCCGACCCGTTCACCGGAGAACGGGTCATCCAGGTCCGCGCGCTCGCGCTCGACGTCGCGATCCTCCACGTGCCGGCCGTCGACACACGGGGCAACGCGTACGTCGAGGGCGACTTCGCCATGGACGGCGCGCTGGCCCGCTCGGCCCAGCGCGTCTACGTGTGCCACGAGCAGACGGTGGCCGACGATCCACGCCGGTCCGTGCTCTCGCGGCTGTGGGTCGACGCGACAGTGTCAGCGCCGGGCGGGGCCTGGCCGACCGGCTGTCATCCGCACTACAGCACTGATCTGGACGCCGTCTCACGGTGGGCCGCGGAGGGTGCCAGCGCCGGCGTCGAGCTGTTGATGGAGGCGCCGCGATGACCGCGCATCCCGGCGACATGCTCACGGCGGCGCTCGCGCGTGAGATCGCTGAGTCCGGCATCCGCGTGTACGCCGTGACCTCGCCGGCCAGCGCCGCCGCGGCCCTCGCCGCGCGTGAGCTCGGCGCCTCCGAACTCGCGATCGCGACCGGGTTCACCTCGCTCGACGCGGAACCCGTGCCGAACGTCACGCTCGGCGAGGCGGGGCTGTTCACCACAGGCGCGGTGCTCGTGGATGACCCATTCGACACCTTCGCCCTGCTCGCGCGCGGACGGGTCGGCGTGGCGGTCACGCCGGCGCAGCTCGATGCGGCAGGACGCACGAATCTTTCAGGGGCCGGACCGCCGGGCCGACCGAAGGTCGCGCTTCCGGGCGCCCGCGGCCTGCCCGACAACAACGCGAGCCCATCGCGGGTCTGGTACCTCTTCGCCGCGCATAGCCCGCGCCAGCTCGTCGCGCGCGTCGACGTCGTGTGCGGCGCGGTGCCGCCGGCCGGCGCGATCCGCCGGCTGCTCACCCCCGCCGGCGGCTTCGAGCTCGGGCCGGACGGATGGCACGCGCTATGGCTGACGCACGACGGCGCAGCGCTCATTGCCGGCGCCCCCGGCCTCGGCATCTCCGTGACCGGCGCCGAGCCGGTCGTGACCGAGCCGGACCCCGACGCGCTGGCCGCCCTCGAGCGGGTCGATCCGCACGCGGTCCGACTTATTGAGTTCAGCGCCGGCGCCGACGCCGCGGCCCGCTTTCAGGAAGCCGCAGCCCGCGAAGCGGTCAGTCCCCGATCTTGATCACGGCCGTGCCTCCGAGCGCGGGCCGCCCACCCGAGGTGGCGCCCACCTCGAGCTCGGCGCGACCCGCGTCGTGATCGACCGCGGTCACCGTTCCGGTGCATTCGAAGCGCTCGCCGCCGAGCACGTTTCCCAAGAACCGCACCTTGAGCGTCACGAGCCGGTCAGGACCGCCGGCGAATCGCTGCACGAACTCGGTCAACCATGTGAGGTTCGTCGGACCCTGGTTGACCGGGTGCTCGCCGAGGCCCAGCTCGCGCGTGACGTTCGTATCGAAGTGAATCGGGTTCGGATCCTGGAGGATCGCCGCCATCGTCTTCATCGGCTCCGGGTCCACCGACTCGATCACGAACGGGTCCAGCTGCTGTCCGACCTGAATTTCACGAGTTGCCACGATTACTCCCCTTCCGCCCGGGGGAAGATCCACGAGTTGGTGCAGACCACGGCCATGTCCTCGGCGCCCTCTTCGCGGACCTTCACCTGAAACGTGAACTTGTCGAATACGCCGGCGCGCCGGCCGCTCTTGCGCTCCACGTCGATCACCTCCGCTTGACACTCGTATGTGGCGCCTGGCCGCAGGACGCCGTGATAGTCGACCTGGAACTCGCCGAACACCACACCGCTGTCGGCGGTCGCGTCCATCAGGTCGAAGATGTCCTGGATGCTCACGCCGGCTCCGCGGAGCGCAACCAGATAGGCGAGCCCTTGATGGGCCACGGCCCAGTCGGGCTCGAGCTTGGCGGCATCCGCCCACAACCAGCACAACCAAGGCGGAAGCGTGTACGTGCCACCGGGAAACCGATGCCCAGCGAGATGTCCATAGTCACTCATGTGTCGATTAGCTACCTTACGGTTGGTCGGGTTGACAGGGGGTGGTCAGCCGGTTCTGATGACGGCAGTCCCGCCGAGCACGGGCCGCCCGTTTGCGGTCGCCGCCAGCTCCAGGTGAGCTTGTGCCGCGTCCGCATCGAGTCCGGTGACCGTGCCCGTGCACTCGAACCGCTCGCCGGCGAACACGTTGTCGAGGAAGCGAACCTTGAACGAGACCAACCGGTCCACGCCGCCCGCGAAGCGCACGGCGGCCTCGACGAACCACGTCATGTTGAGGGCTCCCTGGGTGGCGAGGCTGTTCCCCATCCCACGTGCGCGCGTCACGGCCGTGTCGAGGTGAGTTGGAGTTGGATCCTGCAAAATCGCGGCCACCGTCTTGATTCGCTTTGGGTCGACCGACTCGATCAAGAACGGCTCGACCCGGTGCCCGACACGGAACTCGCGGGTTCCGGTCATCCGTCGCCGTTTCTGCGCGGGAAGATCCACACGTTGGTGCACACGGCAACGGTTGCTTCGGACCCCTTCTCTCTGATCGTCACCTTGAAGGAGAGCTTGTCGAAGACCCCGGAACGGCGCCCCCGCTTGCGCTCGACCTCGAATACCTCGGCGTCGCACTCGTAGGTGGCACCCGCCCGCAGCGTCCCGCGATATTCGACTCCGAACTCGCCGAACGTCACGCCGCTCTCGGTGGTGGCACCCATCAGGTCGAGGATGTCCTGCACGCTCACGCCCATCCCGTACGTCGCGATGACATGGGCGAGCCCAGGATGAGCGTCGTACACGGGCGGAAGCTGAGCGGCATCCGACCACAGCCAGCATACGTACTCCGGCAGGGTGTACGTGCCTGCTGGGAACCGTCGGCCCACGAGTTCGGCATAGTCGGGCATGGCCGCGAGTCTACCTAATGTTTGGTAGAAAAACCAGCGAGCATCTGTTACCGTTTCCCCATCCCAAACGTTCGTTAGAACTCTGAGACAAGCACCCTTATGACCTCCCCGATGACGGAATCGCCAGTTCTCGCCGAGCAGCGGGACGCCCGCGTTCGCGAAACGGTCGTGACCTGCTGGGAGCGCTCGATGTTCTACCGAGAGCGTCTGCGCGCGGCCGGGGTCGAGCCGGGGGACATCACCTGCGTGGCCGACCTCGAGCGGCTCGCCGATCCTCCTGCGCAAGGACGATGAGCGCGAGCTCCAGGAGGAGAGCCGCTCCGTGCTTGGCCATCCATTCGGAGAGCACCTGTGCGTCGACCCGGCCGAGGTGGTCGGCGTGGCATCGACATCGGGGACCACCGGGACACCTACCTTTTACGCATTCACGTCAGAGGACGTGGCTATCACCGACGAGCTTTGGGGCCGAGCGCTCAAGCAGGCGGGTATCGGCCCGGACAGCGTGGTCCTGCACGGATTCGGACTGTCGATGTTCCTGGCGGGATATCCGCTTGCACGAGCGGTCGAACGCCTCGGCGCCCAGCTGATTCCCGTCGGCGCGGAGGCCGGAAGCAAGCGCTTGCTCGACATCGCCGCACTCACTCGCCCGGACGCGCTGCTGTGCACGCCGAGCTATGCGAGCTACCTGATCGAGCAGACCCCCGACACCATGCGCGCCCTCGGACTCCGCTCGATCGTGTGCGCCGGGGAACCGGGCGCCGGACTGCCCGAGGTGAGGGCCGGAATCGAGAAGGCCACCGGAGCCACCGTGTACGACGTCCTCGGTGGGGCGCACGGGATCATCAACGGATCCGACGGAGCGTGGCCGTACGAGGGCATGACGGTTCTCGGCGATGACTGCTCGGTGCAGCAGCTGTGGGACTCCGAGGCCGGCCGCGCGGTGCCGATCCCCGACGACGGCACCCCGGCCTACGGTGAGCGCGTGAAGACCACCCTGCGCTGGCGGGCCCAGCCGCAGCTACGCAGCTCGGTCGGAGACGTGTATGAGATGCGCCGAGTTCAGGGCGCCGAGGGACCGAGTACGCGCATCCGGGTGATCGGACGGACGGACGACCTCCTGATCGTCAAGGGAGTAAAGCTCTATCCCGCCGCGGCGCGCGATCTTGTCGCGGGCTTCGCGCCCCGCGTGAGCGGTGTGCTCCGTCTCGTCGTCAGCGGGGATCCGCCCCGCGTCGAGCCGCCGCTGAGGCTGCGCGTCGAGCGAGGCGAGGGACATCGTGCCGACGGCGATGAGGCGCTCGCCCGCGAGATCGCGTCCGCGATGCACCAACGCATGTCGGTTCGCCCGGAGGTCGAGATCGTCGACGCCGGCAGCATCGAACGCACTTCCCACAAGGCCAAACTCATCGAGGTCGTACGCAGAGGGGCGGAGTGATCATGAACGACAACATCCCGGCCATCGACGCTTGGTGCAATCCGTTCACGGAGCTCGGCATCAAGGCGATCTTCACCGAGAACCCCGAGGTTGCGTTCATGATGGGGGACCAGTGGGGACGGCACGACAACATGCGCTGGCACACCGCCGACGAGTTCGTTGACTACATGGATGAGCTCAACATCTCGCGCGTCTGCACGCCGAGCCTGAAGATGATGCGCTACCGCACGCGGGAGATGCTCTCCGACATCCCACACGAGCACATCGCGGAGCTGGTCGCCGTCCACCCCGACCGGATCGTCGGGCTGGCCGGTATCAACCCGATCAGCGGTATGGAAGGCGTGCGGGCACTCGAGCGGGCGGTGCGGGAGTACGGCTTCAAAGGCGCCCATGTCCACCCGTTCGGGTTCGGAATCCCGATCAACGAGCGAGAGTGGTGGCCGTTCTACGCGAAGTGTGCGGAGCTCGACATCCCGGTCGTGTTCCAGGTCGGCCACTCGGCGGAGTTCATGCCGAGCGCCTGCGGAAAGCCGATCCTGCTCGATGACATCGCGATCTGGTTCCCGGAGCTGCGGCTCGTCGGCGGCCACACCGGCTGGCCGTGGACGGAAGAGCTGATCGCGATGGCGTGGAAGCACCCCAACGTTTACATCGCGGTGTCAGGCCATGCTCCCAAGTACTGGGATCCAAAGCTCGTGA
This sequence comes from uncultured Solirubrobacterales bacterium, assembly GCA_963849675.1. GTDB lineage: Bacteria > Actinomycetota > Thermoleophilia > Solirubrobacterales > Solirubrobacteraceae > Palsa-465. Next base: position 105,016 of record CAWKIW010000008.1, read on the forward strand.
GCTTCCTGAACGCGCGCCGGCGCGGCATCGGCAAGGTGATGTGGGGTACCGATTACCCGTTGATCATGCACGCCGAGGGCCTCAGCCAGATCGACGAGATGGACCTGAAACTCGAGGCGCGCCGCGCGCTGCTCCACGACACGGCGGTGAAGGTGTTCAAGTTCGACGAGCCACTGCTCAACGACGAGTCCGGGCTCGCGGCGGGCACCGAGCCGCTGCTCGACTGACCGAAACGGTGACGCCCTCGGAGCGGGTGGCGCTGATGGCCTGCCGGCTGGGACGCGAGATCTCGGACGGCGACGTCGTCGGCGTCGGCTTGGGCACGCCGCTGGCGCTGGCGGGCGCCCTGACGGCCCGGAAGTGCCACGCGCCACGGTCGTACCTACTGGTCGCCGGTGCGCTATCCCCGGACGCCGACCTGCTTACCTGCCTGCGCGGCGCCGCCGCACTCGCCGGCCGGACCGCGGCATTCGTGCCCCATGTGCTGACGATGGAGATGGCCGAGCGGCAGTCGATGACGCTTCAGTTCCTGCGGCCGGCGCAGATCGACGGCGCCGGCAACGCGAACACCAGCCGGATTCGGGGCAGCGACGGCTCGGTGCGACGCCTGCCCGGAGGCCTCGCGACCGCGGACGTCTGGCGCATCTTGCCGCGAGTGGTCGTGTACCACACCGACCACCGGGAGCGGTCTCTCCCCCGAAGGGTCAGCTTCATCACCGGCGTCGGCGGCGGCGACCCGGAGCGGGGGACGCGCGGGCCGACCGTCCTCGTGACCAACCGCGCCGTGTTCGCGTTCACGAACGACGGTGCACGCCTCGAGTCACTCCATCCGGGCGAGGACCTCGAACAGGTCACGAGCGACACCGGTTTTGACTTCGACATGGAAGAGACGGTCGCGACCACCGCCGAGCCCTCGGAAGCCGAGCTGACAGCGCTCGAGCGGGTTGACCCGTACGCGATCCGGGAGCTGGAGTTCCGGGCAACCCGGCGGGCGGCGGCCGCGCGGCTCGCCGAAGCTCAGGCGCGACTGAGCTGATCGCCGTGCAAGTGGACAAGGTCATGTCACCCGCCGCCGCCGCCGCCCTCGTCCGCGACGGGGATCACGTCGCCGTTCAGAGCATGGGTACCCAGGGCATTCCGATGACGATGGTGCGCGAGTTGATCCGCTCCGAGCGCCGGGACCTGACGATCACCTCGGTGGTCGCGGGGATCGGTATCGACTGGCTCGCGTTCAAGGGAGTGATGTCGCGCTTCTGCGGCCCGATCGTGTCGATGGAGCGATTCGGCCTGTGTCAGGGGTTCCGGCGGGGAGTGGAGGCAGGACGGATCGAGTTCGAGGAGTACTCCGAGAGCGGGCTGCTTACACGGCTGGCCGCGGGCGCGCGCAATCTGCCGTTCGAGGTCACCCGATCGATGATGGGCACGGACATCCCCGCCCTGCATCCGGACACGATTGCCGAGATCGCTGACCCGTTCACCGGCGAGCGCGTCCTCGCGTGCCGGTCGCTCCGTCCCGACGTGTGCCTTCTCCACGCCCACCGGGCCGACCGGCGCGGGAACATCCAGTACGACGGCGGAACGATCTGGCCCGACATCCAGATCTACCCCAAGGCGTGCGCGCGCACGATCGTGACCGTCGAGGAAGTGGTGTCCGAAGAGCGGGTACGCGAGCGTCCGTACGAGACGGTGATCCCGCACTTCGCAGTCGACGCCGTGGTGGTCGCGCCCCACGGCTGTCACCCCACCTCGTTCTTCCCGAACTACGTCTACGACGAGGAGTTTCACGAACGGTGGGCGAAGCTGTCTCGGGATCACGAGCAGGCGGTGGCGTTCATCGACCAGATGTGCGCCGCGAGCTCGCAGGAGGAGTACCTCGAGCAGATCGACGAGACTGCGCTGGCGGCAACGGGTACCTGGAGGGAACGGGCGTGATCGCCGCCGGCACCGACTACACGGTCGACGAATTGATGGTCGCCACGCTGGCGCGCCAGTTCGAGAACGGAGACCAGGTCGTCAACGGCGCAGCGTCGTTCGTTCCCGTATGCGCGTTCATGCTGGCCCGCGCCACACATGCGCCTGACCTGGTATGGGTGGCCGGAGGAGCCGGGCTCGATGCCCGCCCGCGCCGGATCCCCGCCTCGACGCTCGAGGCGCCACTCTGGCACCGCTCCTCCATGTACCTGCGGGCGCTCGAGGACTTCTGGCCCTATGCGCTAAACGGCCGCTGGCTGACGAAGTTTTGCGTTCGGGGCGCGCAGATCGATCAATACGGCAACGCCAACAACTCGGTGATCGGATCCGATTACCACCGGCCGAACGTGCGCCTGCCCGGCTCGGCCGGCTTAGGCGATATGGGGTCGGTTGGGAAGCGCCTGTTCTACTGGACGACGACCCATGATCGGCGAACCCTCGTGGAGAAGGTGGACTTCGTCAGCTGCGCCGGCTGGCTCGACGGCGGTGACGCCCGCCGGCGCGCCGGGCTCGAGGGCGGGCCGGAGCTCGTCGTCACCAACCTCTGCGTGATGGACTTCCACCCGGCTTCCAAGCGGATGCGGTTGATCAGCACGCACCCCGGCGTCACCGTCACGCAGGTACAGAAAGCGACCGGATTTGAGCTGGTGATAGACGGCGAGGTGCCTGAGACCGACGCTCCGACCGCCGACGACGTGCGCTTGATTCGCGAGCAGATCGACCCCGACGGCGCGCGCCGGCGCGAGTTCAGCTGACGATGACGGATTCCGGCGATGATCGCGTTGCGCTGATCACCGGCGCCGGGCGTGGCATCGGGCTGGCCATCGCCAAGCGCCTCGCCCGGAACGGGAACGCGGTGTGCGTCACCGATCTCGACGGGGAACTCGCCCAGGCGGCGGCCGCCGTGATCGAGGTCGAAGGGGGACGCGCGCTGGGGATCGGCGGCGATGTCACCAGCCCGGCGGACTGCGACAGTTGGGCTCGCGCCGCCGCCGACCGGTTCGGCGGCCTCCACATCCTCGTCAACAACGCCGGCCTCACTCGCGACGCGTTCGTGCACAAGATGAGCGACGAGCAGTGGCGCATGGTTCAGGACGTCGTGCTCGGCGGCGCGTTCAACATGATCAGGGCCGTCTCACCGTGGTTCCGGGACCGCGAGCGCACGGCGCCACGGCGGATCGTCAACATCGCATCGGTGTCGGGGATCTACGGCAGCCCGGGGAACTCGAATTACTCCTCGGCGAAGGCCGGGATGATCGGCCTGACGCGGTCGATCGCTATCGAGTGGGCACGCTTCGGAGTGACCGTGAACGCAGTTGCACCAGGGTTCATCCTCACTCGGCTCACCGCGGCGCGCGGCGCCGGCGACCAATTCGGAATCCCGGCCGAGGTGCGCGATGCGATCGTCTCGCGCATCCCGCTCGGTCGCCCCGGAGACCCGGAGGATGTCGCCACCGCCGTGTCGTTCTTCTGCGCTCTCGACGCGGGGTGGATAACCGGGCAGGTCCTCGAGGTGCACGGAGGCCTGCCCGATATCAACGTCACCAGCTAGTCGCTTGGGAAGAAAGGCTGAACAATCCACCACTTCTTCCCAACCGGCGGCCGGGATCGCGTCCCCGGCTAGAGCGCGGTCTCGCCGCCGTCGGGGACCAGCACCGATGCGGTCATGAAGCTGGCGTCGTCCGACAGTAGGAAGCAGACGGGCGCGGCAATCTCTTCCGGCTGGCCGAGCCGCCCCAACATGTTCTTCGCACCGGCCTCGGCGGCGCCCTTCTCGAAATCACCGCCGCCCCGCTCGGCGTAGAGCGGCCGCGTCATCCCGGTGAGAATCCTGCCCGGGGCGACCACGTTGACGCGAATGTCCGGTGCCACGTCGAGAGCGATCTGGCGTGAGAAGTTCAGAATCGCGCCCTTGGCCGCACCGTACGGTGCGTTGCCCGGTTGCGACACGATCGCGGCGATCGACGCGACGTTCACGATCGATCCGGCCCCCTGCTCTCGCATGATGGGGATCACCTCGCGGCAGACCAGGAACGTCCCGCCGACGTGCACAGCCAGCATCCGGTTCCACCGCTCATACGACCAATCCTCGATCGGCCCGAAGTCCGCGTGGCCCGCGCCGTTGAACACGCAGTCGATCGAGCCGAGCCGCTCGTGCGCCGCGTGCACCGCGGTGCGCACCGCCTCCTCATCGGCGACGTTCGCCTCGAGCGCGATCGCGCCGGGAAGTTCGGCGGCCACATCGCCGGCGCGCTCGATGTCGAGGTCGACCAGCGCCACCATCCCGCCCTCGGACGCGAACCGCCGCGCGGTGGCCGCCGCCAGTCCGGAACCACCGCCGGTGGCGAACAGCACCTTCCCGTCGAATCGGCCGGCCATCAGTACCTCCAGCCGTCGCCGAAGGTGGCAAGGCGCCGTCCGAGGATGTCCTCGGCGACGGTGACACCGGCACGCGCCGCCCGGTCGACGCCGATGCCCCGCGACCGGAACGTGTCCGAAGCGAAATACAGACCCTCGACGTTCGGCGCGCGCCAGTGCGGGCGGAACTTCCCGACGAGGTTCGGCTTCTGGATCACGCCGAGGCCGGGCTCGTGGACCAGGTGACGCCGGCGCCAATACGCTTGCCCGAGCCCCGGGTACATGATCGCAAGGTCCTTCTCGAACTGTTCCTGGGTGCGCAGCATCCACTTTACGTCCCGCACCTTCGCGCCGGGGATATCGAGACCCCCGACGTACAGGTAGGAGCCCTCGGGCGCGACCGACGGGTCCATCGCGGTCATGTTGAAGAAGAACCCCGCGTGTGGCAGGTTCGGCGTGTGCAGCCAGGTGGCGAGCTCGCGCGGGTCGAGCGCGTGGATCGGCTCCTTGGTCGCGAAATACACACCGAGCCAAGTCGCCCGGAACTCGATTCGCGCCAGGTGCTTGATCTGCGCGGTGTACCAGTCGGGCAGATCGTCCTCGGGCACGACCCGCAGCACATTCCACACCGGCAGGGTCGAGATCACACAGTCGGTCTCGAGTAACTCCTCCTCGAAGATCTCGTTCGGGATCACGTGCGGTTCTTCCACGGCCAGCCCGAGGACGCGGCCGTTCTCGATCACCACCCGAGAAGCGCGGGTGTTCAAGCGAACCTCGCCGCCGTTCTCGACGACGGCATCGTGTAGGTCGTTGAACATCCCGTCCCAACCCTGGCCCGGCCAGAATGAGTAGCCGCCGATGCCCTTCTCGGAGTAGTGCATCTTGCGCATGTACAGGTTGTCCGAGGCCGAGTGGTCCCACCAGTTCTCGGTGATCGCCTCGAGCACGGTGATGAACTCCCAGAGCGCAATCACGCCCTCGTGCTTGGTGTACTGGAGCATCCACTCGCGCAGTGTGCGGTCATCCCACTCGTCGAATTCCTCGTACGGTGTCTCAACCACAATCTGGATCAGCTTCTTGAGCTCCGACTTGTCGGCGGAATACTGCTCGCGGATCGAGCCCCAGCGGGACTTCTCGTGGTCCCAGATGACCATGTCACTCGAGCTGGCGCCGTGGATCAGCTCCTTGCCGACATGCTCAAACACCTTCGTGATGCCAGAGCCGGAGTCCTCGACGAGGTGGCCGCCCAGGTTGATCTTGAAGCCCTCGTCCGCCACCGCGACGCCGCGGCCGCCGAGCCACGGGCTGGCTTCGACGATCACTACCGACTTGCCCTCTTTCGCAAGCAGCGCCCCGGCACTGAGACCGGCGGCACCGGCGCCGATGATGACAACGTCATGTCGACTCATGTGATTTCCACTCTCCTCTATGAACGTCCACTCAGCACGGCCTGGTATTCCGCTGCTTCCTCGGCATCCGTCGCCTCGAGTCCCATCACCGCTCCGAACATCTGTCCCGAGATGGACACGAGACAGATGAACGCGACGAGCTCTACGATCTCGTCCTCGCTGAACTCCTCACGCAACACGTCGAACTGAGCATCGGTAATCGCGCTCGGGTCCTCGGCCACGGCCTGGGCGAACGCGACCGCCAGGCTCTGCGCCCCGTCGAGGTCGGTCCTTGGCGCGCCGAGCGACTGGCAGTACTCGCATCCGACCTGCTGCGCGGTCGCGCGCCGAACTGCTTCCTTGAGTTCGAGCGGCAACGTGCCCTTGAACCGCACCGCGTTGTCCAGGCGGGCGTACGCCGCGAGGATCTCGGGTCGCCGTCCAAGCACGCGGGCGAGGACGCTGTTGGTCACGGCGTTGCCATCGGGATCCGCCGGAATTGGCTCGATTCGGGGCACGGCTCTCCTTTCTCGCGTGAGCGACGTGGCCCGGACTCTACAGCATTTTCGAACCACCGTTTGATTGATATTTCCAGCTCAGGTACACTGCCGCGCTGTGGGCCTCGAACTTCACTGGTACACCGCGCCCGTCGAACCCGGACCGGGGACGGTGGTCGCCACGGGCATCTTCGACCTTCTGCATGTCGGGCATCTTCGCTTCCTCACAGCGGCTCGCTCGGCGGGCACCCGTCTGGCGATCGGCGTCGAGGACGATGAGCGAGCACGTGCCCGCAAGGGGTCGGAGCGCCCGATGGTCCCCGCCGTCGAGCGCTGCGAGATGGTGGCGGCGCTGATGCCCGTCGACGGCGTGTTCCTGATCTCCGGACCGCCGTCGCTCCCGCCGACCCCCGCTTACGGCGAACTCCTCAGCGAGCTCAACCCGGACACGCTCGCGTTCACCGAGGGGGACCCCGCCGAGGGGGGCAAGCGCGCGGTCGCGGCCCGGCTAGACGCGGACGCGCTCGTGGTGCCGCACGTCCAGGGGCGCTCGACTACCTGGCTGTTGGGCCGTCTGCTCGACTCCGATGCGCCTGAGGTCAATGGGAATGCTCGGCGGCGCCTGACGGCGGCGCCTTAGGGATGGTCGGCGGCGCCTGACGGCGGCGCCTTAGGGATGGTCGGCGGCGCCTTACGCGGCGCCGATCACCGCGACGCACGAGGCGACGCCGGGCCCGCCGAGCGTGTGGGCGGCTCCGCGGCGGACGCCGGCGACCTGACGCTCGCCGGCACGACCGAGAACCTGGTCGGAGATCTCCTTGATCATGCGCACACCGGTCGCCCCGACGGGGTGGCCGCATGCCTGCAGACCCCCTGACAGGTTCACCGGTATCTCTCCGCCTTCGGTCGTGGCTCCGGAGCGCAGCAACGACGCGCCTTCACCGCGCTCGCACAGGCCGAGGTCCTCGTAGTTGATGAGTTCGGTGATCGTGAAGCAGTCGTGGCACTCGACGACGTCGAGCTGCTCGCGGGGCGCGGTGATGCCAGCCTGACGGTATGCATTCGCCGCTGCTTCGCGCGTCACTCGGAACCCGAGGTAGTCGCTGTCGTCGTGGAAGAAGCCGGCATAGTAACCGTCGACGACCGCGAGCGCGATCCCCTCGATCACAGCGTATGGACGCCCCGAGTCGCGCGCCCGGTCGACCGAGGTCAGCACCACGGCGGCGGCGCCGTCGGTTGTCGGAGTGCAGTCGAGCAGGCCCAGCGGCTCCGCCACACGCGGGGCCTTCAGCACCGCCTCGACCGTCAGCGGGTCGCTGTACTGGGCGATCGGGTTGTGCGCGGCGTGCGCGTGGTTCTTGACCGCCACTCCCGCCAGGTCCTCAACCGTGCAGTCGTACTCGTGCAGGTAGCGGTTGGCCAACAGCGCGAACTGACCCGGCGCCGTGCGCCCCTTCGCGAGCGTGGGATGAGTGAGGTTCGCGGTCCGCGCGACCAGGCTGCCTCGAGGCGGCACGTCGCGCATCTTCTCGGCGCCGACGGCGAGTACGTACTCGTACTCGCCTGCGGCGATCGCCATCGCGCCGGCACGAACCGCCTCCATGCCGGTGCAGCAGAAGGTAGAGACGCGCGTCACCGGCCGGGGCGCGAAGTCGAGCGCCTCGGTCACCGCAGTGCCGGCGTCGCCGAGCAGCGCGGCGGTCAGAGGCTCCGCGGTGCCGAGCCAGGCGGCCTCGAGGTCGTCCTGCTCGATTGCGGCGTCCGCGATCGCGCCCCGCGCGGCCTCGGCGAGCAGCTCGAGGTAGCCGCGGTCGTGCAGCACCCCGAAGCGCGTGGCAGCCGAACCGATGATCGCCACCTGTCCGGCTATCGGCACGAGGCCACCTTCCAGAAGTACTGGACGAGGCCGCCACCGGCGTGCAGACGCCGCGGCACGAGCCGCACCTCCTGCCCGATCTCGACCTTCTCGCCGGCGGCCACCTGCCCGTAGAAGCGAGCGCCGTCGTCGAGCGCCACGACCGCCATCTGCAGCGTGTCCGCGCCGGGATACACATGGTCGCGAGTGCAGGTCAGCACGCTTCCCGTGCGCGCGAGCGCGCGGCGCTCACCCTCGAGCCCTGCCGGTGGTGGGTACAGAACCTTGCCGTCGCGGACAACGCCCTCGAGCCGGAGATCCTGGCCGCGCTCGCGCCACGCCCGGGGGCCGGAGACGTACGGATCGAAGCCGGCCTGCGCGGGCGGCGGGGGGATCGACTGGACTTCTCGCCCACCGGCGATCCGCTCCTCGATGGCCGCCGCGAGACCCGCGGCGTCATCGCTCGGGTCCACGAAGCACGCGTCGCCAAGGCCGCCCGAGGCGGCGACCAGCATCGCCGGACCGTGCAGGCTCAGCAGCAGCCGGAGCAGCGGGTGCGCCGCGCCCAGCACGCCGGTGCGGGCGGCAGCCGTATCGCCCGGACCTCCGAGCCCGCGCTCTAGCCGCGCTGCCGAGCGCGAAGAAGGTCCGGTCACCAGTACGTCGACAGACCGCGCCGGCGAGGCTCCGCCCACCGCCGCCGGCTCGGGAATCCGCTCCCGGGCCGCGTCGGCGACGAGCCCCGCGATCCGCGCCGGACCAAGCTCTTCGGTGAACGAGGCGTCGGCCTCGCGCGCGGACTTCTCGCCGGCCAGCCGCCAACGGTCGCGCAGCTCCTCGCTGTGGCTCGGGCCCGGCGTGAGTGTCGCGACGCCGCCGCGCTCGCCGACCAGAAGTGCCACCGCCCCGTCCCCCGCCTCGCGCTCGGCCTCGGACCGGCGGGAATGGGAACCGCAAACGAGCACGGGCCCGCCGTCGGCCGCGACGAGCGCATCCGCGAGCCTGAGCGCGGCCAGGCCATCGCGCGGCGTCGCCGTCAGCTCGGCGCAGAACAGGTCCTCGCCGAGGCCGGCGATCTCCGCGATCAGCTGGCCCGATCCACCTTCGTCGTACGGCGGTGAGACCGACGCAAACAGCAGCGCCGCCGGTGCCGGCAGTCCTTCACGCGGCAGCGCCAGCACCGCCTCGGCCGCGAGCGTCACCGCATCGTGGTCGTAGTGAGCGGCGCAGCGGCGCCCGGCCCGAGTCGGCGTCCGATCGGCCGGCAGCGCCACCGCCCCCGCGAGGAGCTGCGAGCTCATGGCGCGACTTGAAAGTGAGGGGGGCGGTGTGCCAGACTGGTGATTCTACCAATCGGTTGGCAGATAGCAATTGCCCGAACAGCCGCTCGTCACAGTTACCAAGGAAGGCGCCGTTGCGGAGGTCGCAATCGACAATCCGCCGGCGAACGCGCTCACCAACGCGCTGTATGAGCGCCTGCAGACGCTCGCGGACGAGCTCGAGAACGACCGCTCGGTCCGAGCCGTCGTGTTCGTCAGCGCCCACCCCACGATCTTCGTTGCCGGCGCCGACATCGGCGCGATGGCCAACTACGACTTCCGGCGCGAGGCGATCGAGCGGAAGGTGCGGCTGGTGCACGACACGTTCCTGCGCATCCAGCGGCTGAGCAAGCCGACGCTCGTATCGATCGAGGGCCATGCGCTCGGCGGCGGCTGCGAACTGGCACTCAGCCTCGATATGCGGTTCATGTCCCGCGGCAAGGCACGGATCGGACTGCCCGAGGCGGGCCTCGGCATCGTCCCCGGAGGCGGCGGCACGCAGCGGCTCCCCCGCCTGGTCGGCCGCGCGCGGGCCACGCAGATGATGATGCTCGGCGAACGGCTCGATGCCGACGCCGCTGAGCGGTGCGGGCTCATCAACGCCGCGTGCGACGACGCCGCGGTCACGCGGTCCGCCGCTCACGACATGGCCCGGCGACTGGCCGAGATGCCGAGCTCATCGATCCGGCTGATCAAGCGCTGCATCAACGACGGCTACGACAGCGACCTCGTGAACGGGCTGGAGGTCGAGCGCGGCGCCGCGATCGAGGCGCTGCTTGCGCCCGAGGCGCGGGAAGGCATCGCCGCCTTTCTCGAGCGGCGGCCCGCCCGCTTCCACGTTCCGGAGCCGGCATGATCGTGTCGCTCGATGACGCGCTCGAGTTCGTGCGCGACGGCGACACGGTCGCGATCGGCGGGGCCGTGCTGTCACGCAAGCCGATGGCGGCGGTGCGGGCGCTCGCCGCGTCGGGGCGCCGGGACCTCGAGCTAGTGACCTTCGCCGGCTCGCTCGAGGTCGAGCGGCTGCTGGCGGCCGGGGCCCTCCGAGCGGTGCGCTCCTCGTACGTCGGACTGGGCTCCCACGGCCCCGCCCCGCGCTTCGCGGCGGCGGTCGCCGGGGGCGAGATCGAGGACCTCGAGGAGTCCGAGTGGATGCTGCTCGGGCGTCTCCGGGCCGCGGCAGCAGGAATGCCGTTCATCGTCACCCGCGCCGCGATGGGATCTGACCTGGTCACAGCACGCGGCCTGCGCGAGGTGGCCGACCCTTACAGTCACGAGCGCCTGCTGGCAATCCCAGCGCTGCACCCAGATGTCGCGATCGTCCACGCTTGGCGGTCCGATCCGCATGGGAACATTCAAATGTCGTGGCCACCCGATCACCTCGCGGACGTCGATCTGCTGATCGCGCGCGCGGCAAGGCGCGTGATCGTGACGGTGGAACAGGTGGTCGAGCCGGAGGAGGTGTTCGCGAGCGCCCGCGACACCGTGCTCTACCCGTTCGAGGTCGATGCCGTGGTGGTCGCCGAGCGCGGGGCCACTCCAACCGCGCTGCCGCCGTTCTACGAGCTCGACGCGGTAGCACTTGCAGAGGAGCAACGTGAGCCCACCTGAGAAGACAAGGACCAGAAGCCGACCGCGGGCCGCCGCGAAGCGCAGAGACGGAGCCGGTCTCAAGAAGCGCCAGCGGGAGATCATCGACGCCGCGGCCGAGATCTTCTACCGCAAGGGCTACTCGGAGACCTCGGTGCAGGACGTCGCCGACGCCGTCGGGATTCTGAAGGGAAGCCTCTATTACTACATCGACTCAAAGGAGGATCTGCTCTTCCAGATGCTCCTCGAGGTGCACGAGGACGCAAAGTCGGTCGTCACCGAGACGGCCGCCCTCGACATCCCTCCGCTGGACCGCCTGCGCGTCTATGTCCAGCGTCACGTCGAGTACAACGCCCATAACCTCGCCAAGATCGCCGTCTACTACCACGACTTCGGGTTGCTCACGCCGGAGCGCCGGAAGTCCATCGTCGGGCAGCGCAACTACTACGAGGATTTCGTCAAGGGCCTGATCGAAGAGGCGCAGGAGCGCGGGGAGGTCGACCGGACGATCGCGCCGGCGCTGATCAGCAATGCGGTATTCGGCATCGCCAACTGGCTGTACACGTGGTACAAGCCGGACGGTTCCGCGACCCCTGAGTATCTCGGCAAGCTCTACGCCGAGGTGATCGTCGAGGGGGTCACCGGCGGCAACATGCCCAAGCCCCCGGACGGCTCGCAACGCCCCCGGCGAAACCGGGCCGACTGAGCCGGCTCACTCGTGTCATTTTGTCGCGGCGGATCTCTTGAAGTCACGTTGGACCGTCCGCCGCGCGACAGACGCGCGCGCGTACGAACTTGCCGGAGGATTGTGGTGCCTGCGCCTCCCGCTGCGGTTCGTTGCTCCCCGGTCGGTGAACGCCTACCTGTTCCCGCTCGCCGACGGGTACTGCTTGGTCGACTGCGGGACGAGCCTCGAGCCGGGATGGAGCGCGCTCGAGTACGCGCTCGACCTGGCGGGAGTCGCCCCGCTCCAGCTCTCGCTGCTTATCTGCACCCATCTTCATGCCGACCATGCCGGTCTGGCCGCCGAGGTCGTCGCTCGAACCGGGTGTGAGTCCGCGCGCGGCGCCGGTCCGGCCACGCCCGATCACCGCCTGCGGGATCCGCATGTGCCGCTCGCCGAGCGACGCCGGATCGCTGTGCGCGAAGGCATCCCGGACACCGAGCTCGATGAGTGGGTCGAGCCGGAACCCGAGGACGACCTCGGCTACCCGCGCCTGGTCCCGGACCGGGTGCTGGCCTCCGGAGATGAGATCGACAGCCTTTTGGGCACGTGGACCGTGGTGCCTGCGCCCGGTCATTCGCCCACTCAGATCGTCCTCCACAATCGCGCCCGCAGGTGGCTGATCATGGCCGACCTCGCCTACGACGTCGACGAGCCGTTCCTCGAGTACGGCGCTAGTCCGGATCCGTACGCCGAGCACCTCGCGTCGATCGACCGAGCACTCGAGCTCGACTCCGCGCTCGCGTTTCCCGGTCACGGACGGGTCGTCGAATCGCCGCGCCACCGCCTACGCGTCGCCCGGGCTGCGGCGCAGTCCACCCGTGCGCGGGTTCTCGACGCGCTGTCGGACCAACCGAGGACCGCCTACGAGCTCGCGCTCGAGCTGCTGGGGCCCCGCAACGACTGGGGCGAGCGGCAGTCGATGATCTCGGTCGTGCTGTGCCTTGTCGAGCACCTCGAAGCCCACGGCCTCGCTCGCAGCGAGATCGGCGCGGACGGGATCAGGCGCTTCCGCCGCGCATAGTCGCTCATTGATCCCGGTCGGATGGAGCACCGGAGCTTGTCGGCCGGCGGCTGAGTAAGGCGGGCACCTGAAGGTGGGTGCGGGTGGTCCTTGAGGCCGTTTCGCGCTGCCGGCGCATCTATGACGCGCCAAACGAGCCGCCCCCGCGCGACCGTGGCCTAGCGCGCATGCCCCGAGGTGTCGCACAAAGCTGAGCCACCGGAAACTGGTTGTGATCCGCTACCAAATACCGACGCGCGACGCGTGGCCGGGGGCCGAACTTTGGCGATGCAGCTACGTATATGTCAGCTGAATCGCCAAAGTTCGCGCGGAGCGCTTCGGCTGGTTGTGTGCCTCCAACAACGGCGATTGTTTATGAGACACGCTCCCCCACATGCGTGATGCGCCAAGGTCGATCGCGATCGCGTCGATAGTCGTGATGCGTGCCCGGCATACCGCGGAGCCTTTGGAACCACCGCACCCACTCTCAGAGGCCCGCCTTCCGCCGTCGGCCCCACACCCACCGCGGAACCGAGCGTCTAGCTCGGGAGCAGCGCTCCCGCGGCGACCGCCCACGCGCCGACGCCGCCCACCGCCATCGCGCACACGAACGCCTCGAGCAGCTCCTCGTCGGTCGCGCCGACCCTGCGAGCCGCACCGGCGTGGATCGCGACGAAGTCACCGCGCAGGTCGGCGGCGTTGAGAGAGCACAGCACCAGTTCGGCGAGCTTCGAGGCCTCCGGCCGGGCTCGCAGGACCCCGTGATGCATCCGGAAGTAGCCCTCGAACACGGCCGGGGAGCGGTCGGCGAGGACCGCGAGGCGCTCGGGAAGCGCGTCGAGCACGTTGTACTGCAGGAAGTAATCGACGGCGTCGGCGTCGGACGGCGGCGCGACCGGGCGCTCGGGCGAGAGCTCGCCGGCTGCGGACAGGAGCCGTTCGCAGGTCCGCTGACCGCGCGAAAGCAGCAGCGCCGACGCTCCGGTCACGATCTGGTCGTCGGTCAACCCAGCGGCACGGCCGCGCGCGATCTCTGACGCCGCTAGCTGGCCGTCGCTGCACACCGCGTCATCGGCCGCCACCAGCAGCGCCTTCTCGGCGACCGACAGCGCCCCGTCCGACTCGATCACCGAGCGGATCGCGCGATAGCCGGCGAGCACCTCCGGCACAGGATTGGCGAGCACGTCGATCGGGCTGACGATGTTCCCGGCCTCGGGCATCGCGGACATCATATACCAACGGTCGTTTGGTTGAATTTGCGACCCGCCACCAGTAGGGTGAGCCAGCTCCCGTGAACGATCGCTATCCGCTCTGCTCATCTCCGGTCCGCGTCGGCGGCACCGAATTCCGCAACCGGATCACGCGGACCGCGCACGGCACGGGATACGCGGTGCACGGCAAGATGACCGAACGCCTCATCGCCTACCACGAGGCGAGGGCGCGCGACGGCGGCGTCGGATCGCTGTTTCTCGAGACCTGCGGCGTCCACTGGACCTCCCGCGGTCCGCTGTGGGCGCTCGACGACGGGATCATCGACGGGTGGTCGCAAATCGCCGAGCGACTCCATCGGCACGACACGAAGGTGTTGGCACAGCTCTGGCACGGTGGCGCCCAGGCGCCACCGCCGGATGGGAGCGCCGCGTGGGCCGCGTCGCCCATACCCGAGCCGATCAACGGCCGCATCGCCCAGGCGATGACGAAGTCGATGATCGACGAGATCGTCTCGTGCTTTGGGGACGCGGCTCGTCGCGCGAAGCAGGCCGGCCTCGACGGCGTCGAGATCCACGGAGCCCACACGTATCTCGTCTGCTCATTCCTTTCACCGCTCACGAACCTGCGAACCGACGAGTACGGCGGCGCTCTCCCGAACCGGGTCCGGTTCGCGCGCGAGGTGCTGTCCGCGGTCAGAGACGCAGCCGGCCCCGATTTCGTCGTCGGAATCCGCCTGTCCGCAACCGAGGGCGTCGAGGGCGGGATCGAGCCCGACGAGGCGGGACGCATCCGCCAGATGCTCGAGGACGATGGTTTGATCGACTACGTCAACGTCTCGATGGGCGGCTACTTCGCCTTCGCGCAGATGATCGGAGCGATGCACGAGCCGCACTGCTACGAGATCGCAACCAGCGAGCGCGTGACGCGCGGAAGGCAAGTACCGGCAATCGTCACGGGCCGTGTCCTCTCGCTCGCGGACGCCGAGAGCGTGCTGACGAGTGGCGCCGCCGACATCATTTCGATGGTGCGAGCGCTGATCGCCGATCCGGACCTCGTCCGCAAGAGCTTCGCGGGCCGGGAACGGGACGTCCGGCCCTGCATCGGCTGCAACGAGGCGTGCGTGGGACGCCGGTTCGCGGTCGGCGCCGCACTTGGCGAGACGGCGTGCACGGTCAATCCCGAGGCCGGTTTTGAGTATGAGCAGCAGCCTCTGGAGCGCGTGGCCGAGCCGCGCGACGTGCTGGTCGTGGGCTGCGGACCGGCCGGTCTCGAAGCGGCCCGCACCGCCGCCCTGCGCGGTCATCGAGTCTCGATCCACGACCAGGCGGACCGCCCCGGTGGTGTTGTCGCGATCCAGCGGGCCGCGCCCTACCGGCACGACGTCGGCCTGATCTGCGACTGGCTGTGGGATGAGCTCGAGCGCCTCGGGGTGGAGCGTCGGCTCGGCTCGCGGGTCGACGCCGAGCTGGTCGGCCGCCTGGCCCCCGACAGCGTGATCGTGGCGACAGGGTCGCTTCCACGCCTGGACGGAATTCAGCGCATGCGGCCGGCCCATCGGGTCGACGGCGTCGACCTGCCACACGTGGTCTCGCCGTTGCAGGTGCTCGACGGCAGCGCCGGAGTCCCAAAACGCGCGCTCGTGTTCGACGACCTCGGCAACTATCAAGCGGTCGGATCAGCCGAATGGCTGCTTGAGCGCGGGGCCGAGGTGGTCTATTCGACGAGCTTCGTGGACCTCTGCCCGGATCTGTTCCGCTCGTTCCAGCGCGACGCGATCGCCGCGCGACTTCAGCGCTACGAGACGTTCCGGCTCGCGACTCGGTCCTCGGTTCAGCGGATCAGGCCGGCGACCACGGTGATCCGGAGCATCGACAGCGGGCGCGAAGACGCAGTCGACGCCGACCTGGTCGTGATGGTCACCGGATTCGACCCGCAGACCGACCTATTCGACGATCTCGAGCGGATGGACGTCGATGTCAGGCTTGCCGGTGATGCGATCGCGCCATTGCTGCTCCCGCACGCGATCCGCACGGGACGCGCCACCGGGGCCGCGGTGTAAACGCCGCGGAGCGGCGCTTCAGGCCGCCCGGAGCGTGACCGGGAGCAGCATCGGAGAGTTGAGCATGAAGCCCTCGGCCTCGGGCAGCTCGCCGTCCGGTTCGATCACGGCGACACGGTCGGCCAGCTCGCGGATGCCGTGCACCATCTCGACGCCGGCCAGCCGGGAGCCCGCGCAGTGGTGCCGCCCCGCGCCGAACGGGAGGATCTTCCCGCCGGCGACGAATTGCTTCTCGGCGTTTTCGAGCCAGCGGTCCGGGTCGAACTCCTGACTGCGGTCGAAATGCTCCTCGTCGCGGTTGGCGGACACCAGCGAGACCATAAGCCGCTCGCCCGGTTGGATCGTCTCGCCGTGGAAGGTGACCTCGCTCGCGACGCCGCGCGTCAGCCCGTGGACGGGTGGGAAGTAGCGGAGCGCCTCGGCCGACAGACTCTGTAGGAAGTTGCGGTCTTCGCGACGCTCGCGCAGCGCCTCCCACTGGTCAGGGTGTAGCGCCATGTGACGGAAGAGGCTCGCGAGCACGCGTTCGGTGGTCTCGACGCCCGCGGTAAGGAGGAATGCCACCGTCGCCACGATCTCCTCGAACGGGAACGGCTCGCCGTCGTACTCCGCCTGGGCCAGGTCCGAGACCATGTCGGTGCCGGGATTGCGCCGGCGCTCCTCGACGATCGGCTCGAGCAGTTCACGCAGTTGCGACAACGCCTCGAACGCTGCCTCGCGCAGGTCCGGGCGGGCGATCGAGGTCACCCCGCCCTGGGCGATCGCGTGGTACCAGTTTCGGAACGCCTGACCCTCGTGGATGTCGAGCACCTCGGTGATCACGAGCAGCGGCATCCACATCGTGTAGCTCTGCTTGAGGTCGAGCGCCTCGTCCATCGGCAGCCCGTCGGCGACGGTCACGGTCACACCGCGGACCATCTCATCGAGGCCTTCCTTGAACGATCGCGGGCTGCGGATCCGCTTGACCACCGGACCGGACTTCTTGTTGTGCTCGCGCCCGCGCCACTGCAGCAGCGAGCGGCCGTAGATCGGGGCGCCGCGGCCTTCGATCAGGTGATGGAAGGTCTCCTCGTCCTCCAGCACGTGGCGAACGTCGTCGTAGCGAGTCAGGACCCAGGCTTGCAGCGGGTCGCTGAAGAAGATCGGCCGCTGCTCGCGCAGACGGGAGTACACGACATGACGGTCGATACTCAGATCGCCTGCGACGACCGCATCGAACTGCTCCGTCGGATCGGTCGCGATCGCCGTCACCTCGAGAACCGTATCAATCAAACGGTTGGTTCGTCAAGGATATCCGCCCGGACATCTTCTAGTCGAACACGTTGCCAAACCACCGTATGTTTGAAATATTCTATGCCCGTGCCAGCTGCGCTCTCCTACTAATTGGCCACGAGCGATCGCCCCATCCGCGAGGAGGACGCCGCGGACTCCCGCCGGACGACGATCACGGCCTACGGATCGGCGCTGTTGTGCGTCGTCACGTGGGGGATGGTGTTCCCGGGCTCGGCGCGGCTACTCGTTCGCATCGATGCCGTGCAGGTCGTCACGCTGCGCTTCATGCTGGTTTCGCTGTCGTTCGCGATCTGGTTCGCGCTCCGGCCCTCGCTGATCCCGCGTCTTCCCCGCCGGCAGTGGCTCACCGTGCTGGTGTGCGGTGTCCTGGCCGTGCCGGGTTCACAGTTGGCCGTGGTCCACGCCCAGAGCTATCTGTCCCCGCCGCTCGCCGCTCTGCTCCCGACCTTCGCCCCGGCCATCGCCTGCCTGCTCGCAGCGATGTTCCTCGGCGAGCACCTGAACGTGTCGCAGGTCGCCGGCTTCGCGGTAGCGCTGGTCGGCGTCGTGCTGATCCTCGTGGTGGGCGCTGGCACCGGCGTCTCGATTCATGCCTCGAGCCCTCTCGGCGCCGCGATCGGGCTTGTCACGCCGCTCTCGTGGGCGTTGTACACGCTGGTGGTCCGCTCCTTGTCCGGCCGGTATCCGCCGATCGGGATCGCGGGAGTTGTCTACATCACCGGGACGCTGACGCTCGTCGCTGCGTTCCCGGATGCGCTCGGTGCCGCCGGGCGACTGAACGGCGGCGACTGGATCTGGCTCGTCCTCATGGCCACGGCAGGAACCGTGGTCCCGAACGTCCTGTGGCTGGTGAGCCTCCGCCACCTCTCGGTCAGTCGTACCACCGCGTTCATGTATCTGATTCCCGTGTCCGCCAGCCTGTGGACGCTGGCCGCCCTCGGCCGCGCTCCTGAGGCGATCGCCCTCCCCGGAGGCCTGCTCGTGGTCGCCGGCGTCGCGTTAACCCAGCGCGACCGCGCCGCAAAGCGACGGCCTGTCGCCTCGGCGCCGCCCCCGGTCGAGACGCCGATGGGCCAGGTCACGCTCCCACGTTGAGGCGGATGCGCAACATCGAATCCAACATCATGAGCGTGGACGACGCCGAGTACTTCGCCAGGCGACGTCTCCCGAAGGCGCTGGCGCAGGGACTCGAGGTGGGCCCTCCGGACAGCACCTTCTCCCGCAACCTGGACGCGTTCTCGGCGATCCACCTCCGTCCTCGTGCGGCGGTGTTCCATCTCCGCCGTGATCTGCGCACGACGGTGCTCGGACACGAGATCTCGATGCCGGTGATGATCGCGCCCACCGGGAACGTCCGCATCCTTCACCCCGACGGCGAGCCGGGAGTCGCCCGGGCGGCCGGAGCCGCGGGCACGATCCAATGCGTGAGTACCTTCACCGGCTACCCGATCGAAGCGATCACCGCCGTCGCGACCGGTCCGGTCTTCTTCCAGCTGTACTTCGTCGGCGGCCGCGCGAACGCCGAGGCCAACATCCACCGCGCCCAGCGAGCCGGCTGCCGGGCGCTGGTGATCACGGTCGACTCCGCGGCGCGTCCCCGTGCGAAGTACGGCGTTCGCGATCGCGCATACCTGCCGCAGTCGCTCGACGCGCGATCCGCGTTGCGCTTCCTTCCGCAGGTGTCGCAGAGGCCCCGGTGGCTGCTTGATTTCGTCCGGGATCGGATGAACATCGACGCCGCGATGGTCAGAGGCTCAGACGGGCGGCCGCTCACGATCGCCGACGCGGCCAGCCGCCTTCCGGTGGAGATCCCGACCTGGGACGACCTCTGTTGGATCCGCGACCAGTGGCACGGGCCGATCATCGTGAAGGGCGTGCTCACGGCCGAGGACGCGCGGCGCGCCGTCGATCTCGGCGCTTCCGCGGTCGTCGTCTCGAACCACGGCGGCCACATGCTGCCGGCGACCGCCCCGACCATGCAGGTGCTGCCCGAGGTGATCGAGGCCGTCGGCGATCAGGTTGAGGTCCTGCTCGACAGCGGCGTCCGACGGGGCGAGGACGTCGTCAAGGCGGTCAGCCTGGGAGCCCGCGCCGTCCTGATCGGGCGCGGCTACCTATGGGCCCACGCGGCTGCCGGCGAGACGGGGGTCCGGCGCATCCTCGAAGTGTTCCGCGAGGGGATCGACGCGACGCTCGCGCTGATCGGTTGCCCTTCGATCGCCGCGCTCGATTCATCATTCGTCGACCCACCCAGAGTTTATGCTCCGTAGTTCAAACAACCGTTCGTATTGCGATCCGGTGACAGAAGGAGACAGCGATGGCAGATAGAGAAGCGATCAACGACATCCTGGCCGATTACGCCTGGGCCAACGACGCCAAGGACGAGGGGATCCTCAAGCGCGTCTTCGCCGAGGACGCCCGCTTCTCGCTGGAGATCGCCGGCGTCGAGGAGCCGATCGGCCCGTTCGAGGGACGTGACGCGATCGTCGAGTTCATCTACCCGACCGTGAAGGCCCAAACCGACCAGCGCCGGCATGCGATCGTCAACACGCGCTTCCTCGAGGACCAGGCCGACAGCGCGAAGGTGCGGGCTTACCTGCTGTTGAACGTGATCGACGGCGGTGTGCTCGACGTTAAATCCGCCGGTGTCTACGATGTCGATTTCGCGCGCGACGGCGACGCTTGGGTGATCACGTCGATGCACCTCGCGCTCGACGCCCCGTTCTAAGAATCCGAGAAGCGGCTCGAGAAAACGTCCTGTCAGGACGCTTTTTCGAGCCGGTCCCTTTATCAGACCGGCAGGAATGAGATCTCGAGGCGCTCCGGCGCGCGGGTGAACACGCCCTCCTCGACCGGGGTGAACTCGTCGGCGAATTGCATGTCGGTCATTCGGTCGAGCAGGTAATTCATGCCGATCTCGATCTCGGTCTTGGCGAGCATCGCACCCACGCAGAAGTGCCGGCCGTCGATGAACGACAGGTGGTCGGCGGACGCCCGGTAGGCGCGGTCGATGCTGTTGTCCTTGCGGAAGATGTCGAAGCGCTCGGGATCCTCGAACTTGCGCGGGTCCCGGTTGGCCGCCGCCAGCAGGCACGTAACGGTCGATCCCGCCGGGATCGTCTCGCCCTCGACGTCGAGATTGACGCCAGGCTGGCGCATGATCATGTGCACCGGAGGTGAGTAGCGGAGCGTCTCTGAGAACGCCGCTGGGATCAGGCTGCGGTCGCTGCGGACGGCCGCCATCGCGTCGGGGTGCTCGATCAGGTTCTTGAGCAGGCTCGCCATTCCGCGATCGGTGGTCTCGCCTCCCGCCGTCAGCATCAGGCTCACGAACGCCCGGATCTCGTCGTCGCTCAACTGCTCTCCGTCCACCTCGGCGCGGGCCATCAACGAGAGCAGGTCATTTCCGTCGCCATGGCGCCGCTCGGCGATGATCGGGAGGATGTAATCGGCGAGCTCCTGGCGGGTCTGCAGCCCGCGGTCGATTGGCTCCTGCGCCCCCGAAAGGTTCGACAGGAAGGCCATGATCGAGTTGTACCAGCGCTCGAATTTGGGGTGGTCCTCCCGCGGCAGGTCGAGCATCTCGACGATCACGTTGATCGGGAAATGGGCCGTGAACTCACCCACGATCTCGACCTGGCCACGATCTCGTTTGCCCTCCGCGATCGCCCGCTTCTCTCGGTCGAGAAACGGGTCGACGAGGTCCCGGACCACCTTCTCGATCGTCGGCTTGAAGCTCTCGAGTCCGTTGCCGTGGAAGAACGGGTTGAGCAGGCGACGGTGGATCGTGTGCTCGCGCCCCTCCATCTGGAGGATCGTCCTGCCGTGGACGGGCTCGAGCTGCCACGAGTAGTTCTCCGAGGTGACCGACTTGTCCCGGAACATCCTGAGCAGATCGGCGTGGCGACTGACGAGCCAGCTGTTGGTCGGCGCGTGGTAAACGGCGGGGTAATACTCGAGCAACACCCGGTAAGTCTCGTACGGATCCTCGGCGTGCTCTGCCGAGAGAATGTCCGGTGCTGCCGGCCGTGAAATGCTCATCCTTCCCTCCTGCGAACGAGATCCTCGTGGCGCGACTATATACCCGACCAACCGGCCGGTGGTTGATACAGTCGCGCCACTGACGATGGAAGCCACGTCGTTGACCAGGCGAGGCGCAGGAGAGGCGCAGGCCGACGGTTGGGCCGAGGCGGTGACGCTTGGCGACCTGCTGCTGCGGACGGCGGCGCGCCATCCCGACCGCGACGCCGTCGTGTTCCCGTCGGACCGCCTCAGTTATGCCGAATTGGCCGGCCGGGCTCGCGAGTTGGCACGCGGTCTGATCGGGCTGGGCATCGGGCCCGGCGAAAAGGTGGGCGTACTGATGGCCAACAGCCGGGACTGTGTCGCCACGATCTACGGAATTGCGCTGGCCGGCGCCGTGGTTGTCCCGATCAACACGCGCTATCGGGCGGTTGAACTGCCCTACGTGATCACCAACGCTGAGGTGGCCGCGATCGTGACCAGCGATTGGATCGATGACTACGTGGACCTGCTCGGGCTGATCCAGAAGGCGCTCCCGGGCCTGGCCGAGTCGCCGCAGCCGGCTCGCCTGTCGCTCGACGCGGCACCGCGCCTGCGCGCGGTGGCGGCGCTCGGGACCCGGCGGTCGCCGGGCACGGTAAGCGAAGCGCGCCTACTCGAGGCGGCGGCCGGCGTCACGAACGCCGAACTCGAGCATCGGCGCGCCGGAGTAGCGGTACGGGGCACCGCACTCGTCCTCTACACCTCCGGCACGACGGCGCAGCCGCGCGGATGCGTCCTGACCCACGAAGCCCTCGTCCGCTGCTGGACGAACGTCGGCCGCGTGTTCGAGATCGACTGCGAAGACCGGTGCTGGGCACCCTGCCCCCTGTTTCATCTCGGGGCGGTGGGCCCGCTGCTGATGTGCGCCGCGCACGGCGCGGCGTTCCTCTCGGACACGTTCTTCGAGGCCACTTCGGCTCTCGGACTGCTCGAGCGCGAGCGACCGACGATCCTGTACCCCGCCTATCCGCCCATCACCCAGGCCGTGCTCACCCATCCCACCTTCAGTAGCACCGACATGAGCGCGGCACGGGCGATGCTCAACGTGGGCCCCCCGGACCTGCTCAGGCAGATGCAGAGCGCCCTTCCCCACGTGATCCAACTCTCCCTCTACGGGCTGACCGAAGGAGGGGGCGCGATCACTTACAACCGGCTCGGCGACGATATTGACGTGCGCGTCGAAACCTGCGGAACGACCCTCCCTGGAGCCGAGGTTCGGATCATCGACCCGGAGACGGGCGCCGGACGCCCGCACGATCAGGAGGGCGAGATCGTCATCCGCGGCGTGAGTCTGTGCGAGGGGTACTACCGCGATCCCGAGAAGACCGCTCGCCAGTTCGACAGCGACGGTTGGTTCCACACCGGCGACCGGGGATCGCTCGACGAGGCCGGCCGCCTGCGCTTCCTGGGGCGGCTGAAGGACATGCTCAAGGTGGGTGGTGAGAACGTGGCCCCCGCCGAGATCGAGGCGCATCTCGGTCTGCACCCGGCCGTCAAGCTCGTCCAAGTTGTCGGCGTGCCCGACGACAGGCTCGAGGAAGTGCCGGCGGCGTTTGTCGAGCTCAAGCCGGGACGCACCGCCACTGCCGAGGACCTGCTCGCGCACTGCCGCGGCCAGATCGCGCGCTTCAAGGTGCCGCGGCACATCCGCTTCGTGAACGAGTGGCCGATGTCGGCCACGAAGGTGCAGAAGGAGCCCCTGCGCCTACGCCTAATCGAGGAGCTCGCCGGGAGCGCCGTGAGCTCCGGCAGCCCAGCCACTACCGAAGGAGATCGGCGATGAAGTTCGGCGTGCTGTTCCGCCCCCAAGACCCGCCCAATGCGGCGAACATCCGCGAGCGCTGGCAGGAGATCCTGAACGCCGCCAAGGTCGCGGAGGAGTCCGGGTTCGACGGCGTGTTCGTGCCCGAGCATCACATGATGGCGGACGCCTACCTCCCGTCGCCGTGGGCGGCGCTCGGCGCGCTCTCTGCGATCACCGACCGCATCGAGCTCGGCACGACGATCACGCTCCTTCCGCTCGAGCACCCGATTCACTTCGCCGAGCACGCCGCGATGGCGGACGTCCTCGCGGGTGGACGGATACGCATCGGCGTGGGTCTCGGGAACTTCCCCCAGGAGTTCGAGCTGTTCGGTGTCAACCCCAAGACCCAGGTCTCGCGCTTCGAGGAGTGCATCGAGATCGTTCAGCGCGCCTGGGCCGGTGAGGAGATCGACTTCCACGGCAAGCACTTCGACATCAAGGGAAAGATCACGCCGGTGCCGAGGGATACCGAGCTCTGGATCGGCGCCATGTCGGAGCCGGGAGTCCGCCGGGCCGCCCGCTTCGGCTGTCAATGGCCGACTGACCCACTCCACAACATCGACGTGATGAAGTACTGGTCCGACTTGTACCGTGCTGCCGGCGAGGAGTTCGGCACCTCCGACAAGCTCAGGGTCAACCTCCTCCGCGATGGGTGGGTGGCCGACTCGCTCGACGAGGTTGAGCGCGTGTGGTGGCCGTGCATCCGCAGCGAGCACTGGTTCTACTTCGAGCAGGTCCCGCGCTGGGTCGCGGACCGCGAGCCGTTCCTGGAGGGGATCACCAAGGAGGACGACTTCAAGTTCGACCGCCACCGGATCGATCGCCTGATCGTCGGCTCCCCCGAGGACTGCATCGAGTCGATTCGCGCGTTCCAGGACGCGATCGATATGAACTACCTGATCATGTCCTTCCGGGTCGCCGCCGGCCCAAGCCACGAGCAGGAGCTCGAGTGCATCCGGCGGTTCGGGACCGACGTGATCCCCGCCTTCAAATCCGTGCCGGCTTCGACTGCCTGACCGCTGCAGAAATCGCTATGTCCGGCGCGCCTCGCTCAGCGCGAGCCGCGCCAGGCGAGCGAGCCGCCGTCGATCACGAACGACGCGCCCGTGGTCCACGAGGATTCGTCGGACGCGAGGAAGCAGACCAGCTTCGCCACCTCCTCGGGTGCACCGAGGCGGGGGATTATGTGTGAGCCGGTTAGGGCGCGCTCGACCGCGGCCTTGTCCTCGGCGGCATCGAAGTACTTCTGGACCATCGGCGTGTCAACCGCCGCCGGGCAGTAGCAGTTGCAACGGACCTTCGGGCCGAGGTCGATCGCGGTCGCCTTCGTCAGCATGATCACCGCCCCCTTGGTTGAGCAGTAGCTCGGAGCCATCGGATAGCCGACCAACCCGCCGATCGACGCCGCGTTCACGATCGCCGGACCGCGCTCGGAGCGCTTCAGGTGTGGAGCGGCGTGCTTCGTACACAACCACACGGCACGCAGATTGATCTCGTAGACCCGGGTCCAGACATCCATTGGGAGTGTGTCCACGGCGGTCTCGGACGTGAAATCAGTGTCGTGAACTCCGGCGTTGTTGTGCAGGACGTCGATTCCGCCGAAACGGTCGTTCGCGGTCGTCATGAGCGCCACGATCTGGTCTTCCTCACGGACGTCGCAATGCACGAACAGTGCCTCTCCGCCCGCCTCCTCGATCAGGCCAACGGTCCGCTTACCGGTTTCGTCGTTGACGTCGGTCACCACGACCTTGGCACCGCGTCGCGCCATCTCTCGCGCGGTGGCGCGACCGATCCCACCCCCAGACCCGGTCACCACACACACCTTGTCCGTCAGCATCGACCCTCGCTCCTTTTGCTCTCGTGTTGATCAGGCTCTCGCGGAAAATTGGCAGTCCGGGCTCCTCATCGGCCGGCGGGCGCGGGCGCGGCGGGCGCGACCGTGCGCGGACGGCCAGCCCGGAGGACGTAGCAACTGGGGTGTGGGCGCGAACCCGAAGGTGGAGTCGAACTCGCGTGGCGCGCAGATGACCTCCAGCGAGTTGCCGGAGCCGTCGCTCATGTAGGTCCCGCCGGCCGCGACGCCGGGAAGCTCGGCATTGATCCGGTGCCCGGCGGCTCGTACTTGCTCGATGATCGCCCCGGACTCCGCCCGCACTCTAGTCCCGACGGCGATGTTCATGAAGCCCTGGTCGCTCCCGTGCAGACGATCGAGCGCCGGCTCGAAGTCGGGGATCGTGAGTCCCCAGCGAACCCAGCCCAGGTCACTCGGGCGCCAGTCATCAGCCAGGGGGCGCGGACGCGGGAGCGTGTGATTGAAGAACTCGAGCTGAAGGAGATCCTGGCGCCCGACCAGCCACGCGATCGCGGTCGCCGCGTCCTCGCCGAGGTCCTGAATGTCCGCCAGCCACTGACCCCAGACCATGTTCCCACCGGCGGGGGCAAAGCCGAATGCCTCGGAGTAGAGACGGACGGACCCCGGCAGATCGTCAGTGCAGAACGCCAACTGGGCGATCTTCGGCGGCGCCCATGTGTTGCGGGCCGCCATCATACGCTCCGAGACGCCCGGGCGGCCACGGTGACTCTCCTCTCGGTCATTGCGCCGCAGGTACGCCGGCACCGCCCGGTACGCGCTCCATGAAGAACGTCGTGTAGTCCGTGATGTCCGGCGGCACGTAGTAGTCGGTCTCATCCTGAATCGCCTGCCAGTGCGCAAGCACATCCTCGGGAGTCAGATCGGCCTTGCCGTAGCCCTGCGTCTCGGCGACGAACATGCGCGCGACGCGCCCGCCGCCGGCGGCGTAGATCTCGCCGGTGACCGGGCACGACTCGTGGGCGAAGAACGCGACCACCGGAGAGACAAGCTCCGGGAGCAACAGGTCAAACACGGTCACCGCGGGCGTCTCGCTCACGTCCGAACGCGCGCTCTGATTGATATCGCTGTCGGGGTCGGCCATCCTCGTCTTGGCGTACGGGGCAACCAGGTTCACCTTGATGCCATGCTCGGCGCCAGCGGTAGCGAGGTTCCGCGCGAGCCCCACGAGGCCGCCCTTCGCCGCTCCGTAGGAGGCCAGGAACGGCGAACCAAAGATCGCGCACGAGGTAGTCATGACTACCCGGCCGTACCCCCGCTCCGCCATGAAAGGCCACGCCGCCCGGGTCACGTTGAACGCGCCCATCAGGTGGACCGACAGGTGCCGCTCGACATCGTCGGCACCGCTTTCCGGAACCTGGTGGGACGTCAGGATGCCGGCGTTGTTGACGACGATGTCGACGCCGCCGAACCGCTCGACCGCAGTCGCCACGATCGACTCCGCGCCCTCCGGCGAGGCCACCGAAGCCGCATTCGCTACCGCGTTCCCGCCGCTCGCCTCGATCTCGGCGACAACCGACCTCGCCGGCGCGGCATCGGAGCCGCTTCCGTCGACCGCTCCACCCAGATCGTTGACGACCACGTTGGCGCCACGCGCCGCCAGCAGCAGGGCGTGCGTGCGTCCCATCCCGCGTCCGGCGCCGGTGACGATCGCCGTTCGTCCATCGAAACGCAGCGTTTCTTGGCTCATCCGAATCTCTCCCTCCGTCGCAAACTCAAATGATCATCCAACCGTTTGGTTGAGTCAAGGTTCCGGCATACCCATCTCTGCAAGTAGCTGCTCCCGAAGGCGGAACTTCTGGATCTTGGTAGCCGACATCGGCCACTCGGTGACGAAGCGGACGTAGCGCGGCACCTTGAAGCTCGCGATTGCTCCCTGGCAGTGGGCGATCACCTCCTCCGCGGTCAGCTCGTGGCCGGTGGCGAGCTCGACGAACACGGCCGGGACCTCCTCGAGCCGCTCGTCCGGTACGCCGATGACCTGGACGAGCTTGATCGCCGGGTGGGTCGACAGGTACGACTCGATCTCGGCCGGCGCCACGTTCTCCCCGCCGACCTTGAGCATTTCCTTGAGGCGGCCGAGGTAGGTGACAAGGCCGCGGCCGTCGATTCTCCCGAGATCGCCGGAGCGGAGCCAGCCGTCCTCGGTCATCGCCGCGGCGGTGTTCTCGGGGTCCTTGTAGTAGCCCTCGAACAGGCCGGGACCGCGGAGCTGGAGCTCGCCCGGCGCGTCCGGCCCGAGCTCCTCGCCGGTCGCTGGATCGATCACCCGGACTTGCGTGCCGAGCACCGGCGCTCCCGCCGTCTCGGCTTGCTCTTCAGCGGTGGCGTCGAAGCGGTTGCAGGTGATCACCCCGGCCGCCTCGGTCATGCCGAACGGGCCGCCGATCTGGACGGCTTGCGGAAACGCCGCTTGGATCATCCGCAGGGTGTCGGGCGGTGCGACGTTGAGCAGCCCCCTGACTCCGGACAGGTCGCGGCGGGCGAAGTCCGGATGGCGAATCAGCCCCATCACGATCGGCGGGAACACCGACTCGACCCACGTCACCCGCTCGCGCTCGATCATGTCAAGCGCCTCACCCGGCTCGAAGTGCAACGTCGACAACAGCGTCGCGCCGAGGTTGAACGCGAAGATCATCGGTCCGAGGCAGCCCATGTGGAACATCGGCAGCGGATCCCAGATTCGCTCCTCCGCCGTCAGTCCGAGTCGCGCTGCCGCCGACACCCAGACGCGGACCGCCGCCTCGTGAGTGATCAGCGCGCCCTTCGGATACGCGGTCGTGCCCGACGTGAACAGGATCAGCGCGACGTCGCGGACCCGCACGGCTCCCCTGCGCCGCTCGATCTCGGCCTCGGCCACCTCGTCGGCGAGCGCATCGAACGACGCGCGGCTCAACAGGCCCGGTGGGGTCTTGTCGCCGAGCAGCACGACGCAGCGCAACGTCGGCGCGTCGGCCAACGCGAGCCGGGCCGGATCGGGGCTGACGGAGAGCGCGGGGAGCGCTTCGGCCAGTCGTTCGACGAAGTCGACCTGGTCGTCGACGATGTCGCTGGTCAGCAGCACCTCGACGTCCGCGTACCCGATCACGTAGCTGAGCTCGTGGGCGCGAAAGCGCGTGTTGATCGGTACGGCAATCGCGCCGAGCAGCTGCGCGGCGAAGAAGCCGAACACGAACTCCGGCGAGTTCGGCATCAGCAAACCGACGTGGTCCCCGGCTCCGACGTCGATGGCGGCGAGCGACCGCGCAGCTCGGATCGCCCGGTCGGCGACGTCGCGATAGGTGAAGCGGGCGTGTGGGAAGACGAGCGCCTCGTGGTCGGGCCGGCTGTCCGCCGCGCGCAGCAGGATGTCGCCGATCGTGGTCGCCTGTGCCCATTCGCGCATCTGGACCTCGGTCATGTGATCGGGTCTCCCGCCAAGGTCGCCGCCAGGCGGTCGAGGTGGACCGGAAGCTGCAGGCGCAGCGCGGCAAGCCTGAAGTCGTTCGAGCGAGCGCGGTCGAACGCGTGCAGTCCGGACAGCGCGTAGTAGGCAAGCCGCACGTAGCCGAGGACGCGGTGCCAGTGCAGGCGCTCTTGATCGACCGGGGCGCGCACCTGCTCGGCATACCGCTCGACCAGCTCGGGCTCGGCCACCATCGCGGGCTCCCACACCGGGATGAAGCACCAAGCGAGATCCGCCAGTGGGTCCCCGATGCTTGCCATCTCCCAGTCCAGGACGCCCCGGATGTGACCGTCGTCGATCACCATGTTCCCCATCCGGTAGTCGCCGTGGGTCAGAACCTCGTGCTCCGGCGGCGGCGGACGGTGCCGCTCGAGCCACCAGAGGGCCCCCTGCAGGACCGCCGGGATCGGCGAGAACCGCCCGAGGCGCTGTCGGTACCAGTCGAGGTCCGATGGCCGCTCGGTGCTGCCGCGTGTGCTCGCGATCGCTCCGGGATCGATCCGGTGCAGCGAGGCGAGCACGTCGACGGCCTCCTGCGCGACCTCGGTTCGGACGGGTGCGTCGAGCTCGCGCCATCCGACGGGCACCTGGCCAAGGATCCGCTCCATGACCAGGAACGGGCACTCGAACGGGTTCTCTGAGGTGTCGTCGTACCAGAGCAGAGCCGGTGCTGGGACGGCCCCGGCGACCGCCTCGAGCGCCGCGCGTTGAGTCAGAATGGCCTGCGGGCCCGAGGCAAGAGTCGGCAGGCGCAGCACCGCTTCGCGTTCGCCGGTGCCGGTGTCGACACGGATGAACCATGTCTCCTGTGAGAGACCGACGGTGGCCCGATCGGAAACCGTGACGCTCGCCTGCACCCCGCGACGATGGAGCCAGTCCCGAATCCCGGTCGCCACGGCATCGGGCTCAGCCACGGGTCACCGCCGACCAATCGACCGGCGCCAGCACCGAACGATCGAGCGCCGCGAGCTGCCGCATAGCCGAGATCACGCCGGCTTCATCGCCGGCCTCGATGCCCGCGACGATGGAGTCTTCGAGCGGCCCGCGCGCATCGTCCGGTGCGACATGTGAGCCCAGGTTGCCGAGCAACGCCGCGAGCGCGTTGAGTTGCGCGCGCACGTCGGGTGCCTCGATCCGAGCCGCGAGATCCGAAAGCGCGTCGGCGAGCCGGACCTTGCCGACCGGCGGGGACGCCGACCCGACCGCACGCTGTGTATGTTCCGGCTCGCCGCTCATCTACCGCGATGACCAACCTCACGCCGTCGGACGAGTCCTACACGCATCAGCTCGTCGCCCCCGCGGCGGTGACGGCGCACGTCGACCCGGCGTGGGCCGAGCGGTGCTACCACCTGCTCCACGTCGGCGGCGGAGTGATTCTTCACGCCGGGCGTGCGCTGTACCCGCACGCAGGGACACGCACCGGATTCGCCGGCGCAACGAACGGTGCGGTCCAGCACGTCCTGCGGGCGGCCGAGCCGTTCACCGTGGGCGAGGACCCGGACCGGCCGACGGTCGGCCCTTTGCGGATCGAGGCCGTCCGCCCCCTCGAGGAGATCCGGCTGGCCCTCGATCAGCCGGCGTTTCCACTCTCGTTCGACCTGAGGTTCCGCTCCCGCTTCCCGCCGGTGCCAACCACCCCGATCCGGGTCGAACAGGAGGGCCGGGTCGTCACCGACTACATGAACCTGTTCCAGTCCGGGCTCTACTCGGGGACGATCGTTATCGACGGTCATGAGCACTCGGTCAGCGAGCGCGCCGGCTTCCGCGATCGCGGCTGGGGCCTTCGCAAGCACGAGGGAGCACCCCGCCGGGGCCTCGTCGTGGCGTGCTTCTGCGAGCTTCCGGACAGCGCGCTGTATCTCCTTCTCTACGAGACCGCATCGGGCAGGCGGGTCTTCACCAACGGCTGGCTGATCGACGAGCGTGGCGCGGTCGACACGGTCGCGGCGGCCGAGCACGACCTTCTCTGGGCCGGGACGCTGCTGACCGGCGGGACGCTGGTGGTCGACCTCGCGTCGGCCGCACGCCGCGTGGTCGAGTTCGAAGTGGCCGGCCGTATCTATCTCAGCGCGGCCGGCTACTCGCCGGACCCGGTCCGCCGCCACCCGGGCGCCGAGCGGCTCGACGTCACCAGCCCCAGGGTCGTGGCGGCGCTCGACGGCCAGAACGACAACGCATGCCGGTTCCGCGTCGACGGAGTCGAAGGCCATGGCTACGTCGAGACCGGACTTGGGGCGCACGCCCGCTACCGGCCGGTTATCTGAACGCCGGAATCACATCCCGCCCGAACCGGCGGACGCACTTGAGCTCCTCCTCGAAGCTCGGGCCGACGCGTGTGGCGGAACGTCATGATCAGGTAGTCCATGTCGACTGCGTCCTGGAACTCCTTGATCTGCCGCGATGCAGTCCTCGGGCGTGCCCACGATCAGCCGATCCTTCAGGTGGTTCTCGAACTTGAAGTCGTCCTCGGACTTCACGTCGGCCAGGAACGGCTCGAACTCGGCCACCCAGCGGGGGATGTTCTCGAAGTAGAACCAGTGCTCGGCCCGGATCGCCGGCCACCAGACACGCTCGACCTCCTCCATCGAGTCGGCCACCCAGCCGTCGCGGAGCAGGTTTACCCGAAGCTTCTGCGACGTGCCGTGTTCCTCGCCGGTGGCGCGGTACACGCCGGCCCAGTGCTTCATCACGTCGATGTTGTGCAGCGGGTCGGTCGGCCACGGACAGCCGAAGCGGGCGGCGCGCTTGACCCCGGCATCCGACATCGCGCCGATCCACAGCTCGGCGCCGATCGGCCGAGGCATGATCGGTGCCTCCGCCTCGACGTTGAAGTGCTTGCCGCATGAACGATGGTCTCGCCCGCCCAGGCGCGTTGCACCAGGTCGATGCACTCCTCGAAGCGCGAGACCTGAGTCTTCTTGTCCAGGCCGTAGAGCTTGAACTCCGGCTCGAAGTTCGCCAGCCCCACGCCGATGCGGATACGGCCCCCGGAGATGACGTCGGCCATCGCCGCGTGTTCGGCGACATGAATGGGATGGTCGAAAGGCAACAGGTGGATCGTGGTGCCGACCTCGATCCGCTTGGTCACCGCGGACAGCGCGCCGAGCGCCGCCCAGGGCGACGGACGGGTAGCCGTCGGGCATCATGTGGTGCTCGGGGATGAACACGCCGTCGAAGCCTGCCTCCTCGATCACCTGAGCGGCTTCCAGGACCTGCTGCCACCGCTCGACGAGATGTTCTGAATTCGGCGGGTCCATCGGCTTGAACAGCACACCAAACTTCATCCTCAGCTCCTTTTCAGATGTGACTCTCCGCGCGATCGAACTCGGCGACCGCTGGAACGAGCTGATCGACGATCAGCTCGACGTGGCGGGCGGCGATGTCGTCCGGCATGCCGGCGACACGCTCCCAGAAGAACACGTGGTCCACCGTCGCGGAGGCATCGATCGCGCGTAACTGCGCGATCGCCTCGTCGGCGGTTACCACCTGGACCGGTGGCTTCGCGCCACCCTCGATCGCGTCGAACACGCCGGGCAACGTCGGTGGACGGGCCATCCCCTCGCGTCCCTCGCGCGCGTACTCGTCGTATGTCCGCCACCCGTACACCGCGTGCGGTTTGATCGCCGCCCAGGCCCGCTCGGGGTCGTCGGCGATCACGAGCGTGAGCGGTCCCGCGGCCCGAGCGATCTGGCGGTCGTGACCAGCCTCTTCAAGCGTCTCGCAGTACACCGTCCAAGCTTCCGGGTTCAGCGAGAGCAGCCCGGCGCCGAGCTTCCCGGCGATCCGCCCGGCGCGATTCTTGTGACCGCCGATCCAGATCGGAAGCGGATCCTGAATCGGTCGCGGCGTCACACGGCCGCCGGCCAGCAACTCCTGCACGTTGCGGCCGCGATCTTCGAGGTCCGCGAAGCGCCGGTCCGGCGGAACTCCGAAAGCGTCGAACTCGGGCACGCGATAGCCGCTGCCGAGCCCAAGGTCGAGTCGCCCACCGCTGACCACGTCGGCCACCGCCGCCTCCTCGGCAATCTCCAGCGCCGAGCGCAGCGGCGCGATCAAAACCGCCGTACCGATCCGGGCCCGCTTCGTCCGCGCGGCCAGCGCCGCCGCGAACACGAGCGGCTGGGGCAGATAGCCGTCTTCGAAGAAGTGGTGCTCGGACAGCCAGAGCGATCCGATTCCGCGCGCGTCCGCCTGTTCGGCGGTTTCGAGCGCTTGCGCGTACACCGCTTCCCATCCGCGCCGCCACGGGGGCGGATCCCGTAGATCGAAATACAGCCCGAGCTTCAAGTCTGACCCGGCCGGAGATCCCACTGCGGCGGCGCGCCGCCGACCACGATCTCGGTTTGCAGGAGGCGGCCCGTCCCGGGGCAAACGATCTGCCTGAACTCCACCGGCTGGTCGACGTACAGCGCCGGGTCCTGGAGCGTCGGGGTTCCCCTCGACGAGCGGAAGGTCGCGAACCAGCGCGCCGAGCTTGTAGTTGCTCTCGGCGGATCCGAGCTCGACCTCGCCCGCGAAGTACCGCCCGTCCTTTACCTCGACGTACTCGGACACCTGCCCGTCAGGCGGCGACGTGGCGGCGCTCTGCTCGTCGCCGTCACCGTCCCAAGGCCGGGCCTCGGCCAGGCGCTCGCTCACGATCTCGGACCGGCGCTGCTCGGTCGCGCCCCGATCGACGGCGAGCGAATCGCCCTCGCCTCCGATCACAACCCCGTAGGCCTTGGCGGCCCAGTCCCGTGTCACCCGCCCCGCACGGACGTCATCAAGCACCGCCGCCGGGTCACGCTCGACCGGGTCGCCGTACCCGCCGGCGCCGGCCCAGCTGAAGATCCACATGTCCTGCCCGTCGGTGAACTTGCCGAAGGACTTTGCCGCCACCCACTCGGTCTCCCCCTCGAGCTCGTCGGGATGCAACGGCGTCCTGCCAGTGCTGGCCATGAACTCTCGCGTCCGGGCGCCCTTGATCAGGCGGTAGGAGTTCGTCGACGTCGGGTACCCGCCGAACAGGCCGGGACCCGGCACCGCAACCTCCGCCGCCACCGTGACCCAGTCGATCCGGTCCGTCTTGTTGGGGATGATCGCGTTCTCGCATCCGTTCCCGCCGCGGAACTTGCCCGCGCCTCCGGAGTTGGCCACCTCGCGGCGCCAGACGTACAGGACCGGGTAGAACAGCTCGTTGTCCTCGACGTTGGGAATCGTCGACTGCAGGTCCCAGGGCCAGCCGCCGGTGTCCTGCCCGTCGCGCCACGGGAGCGCGGCCAGGGCGGCGCCGACCGGGTCGTTGAGGAACGATGCGTACTGGTTGCCCCGCTGGTCGGAGCCGGCGATCGCGCTGATCGGGTATCCGAGCACGCCCATGCAGCTCATGACCTCCTCGCGCAGGCGGGGGTCCTCGGAGGAGAACAGCATCTTCGAGATCGCGAGCCCCGACATACCGATCGAGTGCAGCAGCGTCGTCGGCGGGCCGCCCGAGACGGCAGCTGGGCGCGTCGCGCAACTGATCGTCGACGGCTCGATCTCGAACTCGCAGTGACGCATCGCGCCTTCGAGCGCAAACATCTGGTCGAACAACATGGTCGAGGCGAGCATGCTGATCACCGCGCCCTTCCACGCCGCGAGGCACGCGTTGAGCGCTCCCTGCTGCGGAGCCGAGCCGGCATTGGAGAAGATCAACTTGTCGTCCCTCTTGGTCAGCACCACGCGGTTGCGATACAGGCCGCGGTCGCCGGGCAGCTTCACCTCCATCCACCCCTCTTCGGTCCACGTCCCGTCGGGAATGCTCTCGAGCCGGCGGGCGAAAGCCGCGGCCGAGTCATCCTGGACCTTGCGCATCGTCGCCTTGACGGTCGCGGCCCCGTAGCGCTCGACGAGGCTGAGGATCCGGTCGCGGGCGATGTTGCATCCGGTGATCTGCGAGCGCAGGTCGAGCGCGACGAGGTCCGGGAGCCGCGAGTTGCGCACGTACAGCTCCTCGACGTCGCGCCGGATCTGCCCGTCCTCGACCACCTTGATCGGCGGGAAGCACGGGACCTCCCAGTACACATCCTCGGCCATCGGGTTGAAGCCGCCAGGGGCGGTGCCACCAAGGTCCCACTGATGCATCACGTTCGCGACCCAGCAGTACAGGCGCCCGTCCACGAACACCGGGCACGCCACCACGACGTCCGACTGGTGCGTGGTCCCGATCCACGGGTCGTTTGTCAGGAACATGTCGCCGTCCTCGATCCCGGGAGATTCGGAACGGCGTTCGAGCATCCACTGGATCGCGGTCGCGCTGCTGACGGCGAGGTACAGGTTGTACTTGCCGAAGAACACGTAGCCGCCGCGCTCGTCGAGAATCGCCGGATTGAAGTCATGCCCGTAGGCGCAGATCGGCGACCCGGAGGTGCGGATGATCGACTGGCCGTGCTCGACGTTGACGTTCCACAGCGCGTGGCGGAGAACCTCGTGCGTGACCGGATCGGTCGTCTCGTCGGTCTCCGTGTGGAGCTTCAGAGAGGGGTGGATCGAGAGCTCGGCGGGCGGGACGTAGGGGTAGACGTTGCCGTCCCACTTGATTTCGGCTGCGTCAGACGGCGACATGCGAGCTCCTTGCCGAGTTGATGGACACTGTGGCCTACGCGCTGACGGCGGCCGACGACCTGGCGTCCGTCGCCCCCGCGGGGACGCTGCCGACGTCGATGACAACGTTCCCGAGTGGATCCAGGCCGGCCGAGGCGCCCGGGGGCAACACGACGGTCGTGTCCGGATAGTCGATGATCGCCGGGCCGTCGATCGAAACTCCGGGAGACAACGCCGGTCCGTCGTACACCGCGGTGGGACGGAACTCGCCGAACTCGCGCCAGTAGACGTCGCGGCTGCCGGCCTCCGCGGTCGGACGCTGCTCGAGCTCCGGCGGAGCGGGCGTCCGGACCTTACCTCGGGCGAGCAACTTGAACAGACCAATCTGCGTGCCCGCCCCGGGGAACGCCGACCCCTTCCCGTAGATCTGTTCGTAGCGCTCGATGAACCGCTCGACCTGGGCCGCTGCGTCCTCGTCGGTGAGCTCCCCGGACACCACCGGCACCTCGACCTGATGGATCTGGAGTGAGAACTTCATCTCCGCTACCCGGCTGAGTTCGATGTCCGCCTCGCCGAACCCCTCCTGGCGCAGCTGCAGGGTCGCGCGCTGCTCGAGCGCGCGGTAGATCTCGTTCATCCGGTCGGGCGAGAACGGGCTCAGCAGCAGCTCGGAGTACTCGTAGACGTGCAGCACGTCCGAAGACATGACCCCGAGCGCCGACCAGGTCGAGGCCAGATCCCCGAGCGGTACGACGACCTGGCCCGCCCCGAGCTCCTTGGCGAAAGCGACGGCGTGCGCGGCCCCGGCGCCGCCGAACGAGTAGACGACGAAGTCCCGCGGATCCCGGCCGCGCTCGACCGTCATCTGGCGCATGAGATCGGCCATGTGCGATTCGACGATCCGCAGCGCGCCGTCGGCGGCGACGATCGAATCCATGCCCAGACGGCCGCTGACCTGCTCGACGGCGCGATGGGCGGCCTCGCGGTCGAGCTTCAGCTCGCCGCCGAGGAAGTTCTCGGCGTTGTAGCGGCCGAGCACCGCGTCGCAGTCGGTGACCGTTGGCTCGGTGCCGCCCCGCCCGTAGCAGACCGGCCCCGGCACCGCTCCGGCGCTGTGCGGCCCGACCCTCAGCGTGCCCGTGTGTTCGTCGACCCACACGAGCGAGCCCCCGCCCGAGCCGATCGACTCGATGTCGAGACGGGGCATGAAGAACGTGTACTGATTGATGATCGTCTCCGACGAGGTGATCGGCTCCCCGTCGACGATGATCCCGACGTCGAACGAGGTCCCTCCCATGTCGGCCGCGATCACGTTGCGGTGTCCGAGCAGACCCGCCAGATACGCCGCGCCCGCGACGCCGCCGACGGGTCCTGAGGCGATCGTGAACAACGGATGCCGCGCCGCCTCGTCGGCCGGGACGACGCCGCCGGCAGCCTGCATGATCAGCAACGGGTTGCGGTAGCCCCGATCCTTGGTCGCCTGATCGATTTCGCGGATGTAGCTCGACGTGGTCGGCCCGATGAAGGCGTTGATCGCGGCGGCGGCCGTGCGCTCGTATTCACCATGCTTGGCGATCAACTCGTGGGCGCAGCTGACGAGCACGCCCGGGGCCAGCTCCCGAATGAGCTCCTTCACGCGCAGTTCATGGGCGGTGTTGACGAATCCCCACAGGAAGCTGACGGCGATCGCCTCGACCCCCTGTTCGACGAGGGCCGCGATCGCCTGCTTGGCCTCGTCCTCGTTCAGGGGCAGCAGTACGTCGCCCGCCCAGTCGACGCGCTCCGAGACCTCCTTGATCCGGTCGCGAGGCACGATCGGGTCAGGCTTGCGGTGGTGGGAGACGTGCAGCAGCTCGTCGATCGTGAGCCCCGCGGAGCGGCCGGCGGAGCGCATGATGATCAGCGCGTCGCCGTGGCCCTTGGTGGTGATCAGGCCGGTGCGCGCACCCTTCATCTGCACGAGCGCGTTGGTGCCGACGGTCGTCCCGTGCAACAGAAGGTCCGTTTGGCCCAAGAAATCCTCGCTGCGGATGCCCAGCCGTCCGGCGACCGCGTCGATCGCATTCAGAAAGCCGTCGGAGAACCGCGGTGGCGTCGATGACACCTTCGCCAGCGTGATCTGACCGCGGTCGTCGAGGACCACGCAATCGGTGAACGTGCCGCCAATGTCGATGCCGCAGAAATAGCCCATTGCCCTCTCCACAACCGCTCGAAGCGACCGACCGATTGGTCGATTGGCGAAGTATAGGCAACGGGTGCGTCGCGAGCGGGCCGACGCGCAGGGATGCGGGGCGGAATGGGCGCCGTGACACGTTGTGCGCCTCCAGCGACCGCCGCTCGCGAAGCCCGCCTATGCACAACGCCCGAAACTACCCCCGTTCGCCTCCGCCACTGGGACATAAGCATCTGGTGGATGCTTATGTCCCGAAAGCGAGCGGAAGAGGCGGTGCTTTCGGGGGTTCTACAGCTGCGTTGCCGTCCGCCGCGGGGTGCGACGCAACCGCCGCCCTACTTAAGCGTGCATCGCGCCGCCGTCGGCATCGATAACCGTGCCACTGAGGAACCCATTCGTCATGCACATGAGGAACACCTCGGCGATCTCGGGCGGCTGGCCGACCCGGCCGACCGTCGTCTGGCCGGCGGCCGCCTGTAGTCGCTTCTCGCGCACGTCGGCGGGCATGAAGTCGAACACCGGGGTCTCGACGGTGCCGGGCGCGACCACGTTCACGCGGGTCGGCGCCAGCTCGACGGCGAGCGCACGCGCCATCCCCTCGACGGCCATGTTCACGACCGTGAACGCTTCGGTGCCCCGGGCCGGCCGACGACTCCGGATGCCCGAGGTGAACGTGATCGACCCGCCCTCGCCGATCAGAGGCGCGGCCGCACGGGCGCAACGGTACTGACCCCAGAACTTTGACTCCATCAGCCCGCGGACATCCTCCGCCGGCGCCCGGAACAGGCCGGCGGGAAAGCCGCTCGCGGCCGTGCAGACGAGATGGTGGAGGGAGCCGAGTTGATCGAAGAATCCGCTCACGGACGCGTCGTCGGTCACATCGAGGGCGATCGCGGTGGCGCCCTCGACCGTCGACCGCGACGGGTCGCGGCTGCAAACGAACACCTCGGCACCGTGGTCGGCGGCGGCCTGCGCCACCGCCGATCCGATCCCAGACGAGCCACCCACGACGACTACGCGCTGCCCGGCCAGCGAGCTGACGTTTGCCATCGCCGCGCGGACGATCAGGCGGTTGCTAGGGGCTGGCGGTCGAGCCGCCCCGGATGGCCGGGGTACCACTCGCGCGGGATGTCCGGGCGATTCGGAACGGCGTCGAGGCCCCACAGAACGTGCTCGGTGATCTGCCAACGTCCGTCGATCCGCTCGAACTTGTCCTTCATCCGGGCGATCAGGTGCCAGGGCTCGCCGGTGTTGCGCATCCGGTGGTATGCGTACACGTAGGCGAGTCCCTCCGCCTGATCTCCGTCGATCTGCGTGCTCACGTTGCTGAGGTGATGGCTCGTGCGCTCGTATTGGTCGAGCACGCGGCCAAGCGAGCGAGCGAACCGCTCGCGCCCATGCTTCCGCTTGCCGATCATGATCTCGAACTCGACGTCCTCGGCGAAGCACATCGAGGCGCCCTCGGGATCGTTGGCGTCGACCCGGTCGAAGTAGCGCACGAAAACCTGCTCGATCTCGCGCGCGTCGAGGAGCTCCTGCAGCGCTCCGCTATCAGCCATCAGACCACTCTCCTCTATCGTTCGGGGTGCGCAGTTTATCACCAATCGTTTGTTTGAATTGGTGTTATCCGTGATGAGGTGCGTTGGTGTTTACGGGACCTCCCGCGGATCCACGTAATACGCGGACACGCGGGAGACGAACGAAGCCGCGTCGTCGTGAGCCGCCTGCATCTCGGGGCTCGAATCCGCACGGCGGTAGTCGTCCTCGCTCTCGAAGTCGAGGATCGAGATCGCGTCCGCCTCCGGCCCGAGCAGGTTCTGAGAACCGCTCACCAGGCACTGCGTGTACCGAAGCACGCCTGGAAACGCGCGTGGCAATGGTCCATGCCGGCGATAGCGCTCGGCGAACTCCTCGTGAGTGAGTTCGGGCAGCCGGTGGATCTCGAAGATGACGCGGAACATCGAGGCGAGCGGGCAGCTACGCGGCGTAGCAGAGCTCGAGGATCGCGGCCTCGGAGAGCCCGCTGAGCCATTCATACCAGCCGGGCCTACCGACGTCAACCGTTCGTTTGGTTGGTCACTCCCTACCCTCCTGCGTTCACCTCGCGCGGCGCAGCTCGGGTTGACCGGCGGGCCGTCCCCTAAGTAGGATTCGACCAATCGGTTGGTCGTGACCGCGCTCCGGATCCTCCGGATCGAAACGGAAGAGCACGAGGTGAGCGAAACGTGAAGCTGATCGTGGAGGACCGTCGCCGCTGGGTGCTGCCGCAACTTCTGCGAGACCGCGCCCGCGAGCTTGAAGACAAGCCGTTCCTATCGTTCGCGGTCGACGACGCGTCGGTCACTTATGCGCAGGCGGACGAGCTGAGCGACCGCCTGGCCGCCGGCCTGGCGGACCTCGGCGTGACCCGTGGCGACCGCGTCGCAGTGATGATGGGCAACCGGCTCGAGTTCGTCCTGACATGGTTCGCCCTTAACAAGCTCGGCGCCTTCCACGCCCCGATCAACACCGACTATCGCGGAGACTTCCTCGAGCATCTGGTCAACACGGCCGGCGCAAAGCTGATGGTGCTCGAGCAGCGATTCGTCAACACGCTGCTGGCTTCCGAGGCGAGGATGCCGATGCTCGAGGAGCTGATCGTGGTCGGCGGCGAGCCGCCCGCGAGCACGAGCCGCCTGGGCGCCCGTGCGTTCACCTCGGTGCCGAGCGCCGATGAGCCACCGGAGGTCGTGATCACGCCTGCCGACACATACGCGGTGTTGTTCACGTCGGGCACCACCGGTCGTTCCAAAGGGGCGCTGATGCCCTACGCGCACGGTCACCTGCTGAACGAACGCAACCTCGAGTTGCTCGACCTCGACGCCGAGAGCCTCTACATCTACAGAGCTGCCGCTGTTCCACATCAACGCGCACATGACCGTCTACGGGTCGCTGATCGTCGGTGCCAGCGCCCGCATGGAGGAGCGCTTCTCGGCCAGTCGCTGGCTCGAACGCCTGCGCACCTCAGGCGCGACCCACTCCTCGATGCTCGGGGTTATGGTGGACTTCGTCCTCCGCCAGCCCCCGACCGAGCGCGACCGGGACCACTCGCTGCGCTCGGTCTGGATGGTTCCATGTCTGCCCGACCTGTCGCGTCGCTTCCGGGACCGGTTCGGTATCGAGCGGATCGTCACCTCGTACGGGACCAGCGAGATCGGCATGGTCGCGCGCCGCAT
This sequence comes from uncultured Solirubrobacterales bacterium, assembly GCA_963849675.1. Classification (GTDB taxonomy): domain Bacteria; phylum Actinomycetota; class Thermoleophilia; order Solirubrobacterales; family Solirubrobacteraceae; genus Palsa-465. The sequence goes on from CAWKIW010000008.1 coordinate 145,418, forward strand.
CGTCGACCGCTCCGAGAACGTCTCCTCCGGCAAGGTTGGGGAGGAGTTCTACGAGGTCCAGATCGTCGACGAGGACGACGAGCCACTGGCAGAGGGCGAGGTCGGCGAGATCGTGGTCCGCACGAAGTTCCCGTGGATCGTCACCCACGGCTACTTCGGGATGCCCGAACGCACGATCGAGGCGTTCCGGAACCTGTGGCTGCACACCGGGGATGCGGGGCGGTTCGACGAGGAGGGCAACCTCTGCTTCGTCGATCGCCTGGCGGACCGCCTGCGCCGGCGCGGCGAGAACGTCGCCTCGGCCGACGTCGAGCATGTGCTTGGCACGCATGCGGTGGTGGCCGAAGCCGCGGTTGTGGCCGTCAAAGCCGATGAGGAGGGCGGAGAGGACGAGATCAAGGCGTGCCTGGTGCTGGCGCCGGACGCGAGTCTCGACGCCGAGGCGTTCTGGGAGTGGTGCGACGAGCGCCTCCCGTACTTCGCGGTCCCGCGGTACCTCGAGGTGTACGAGGCGCTGCCCAAGACGCCGACCGAGAAGGTCATCAAGCAGGAACTGCGCCAGGCGAGACCGGGCGCAGAGATGTTCGACCGGGGCCCAACCGGACGCGTCGCGAGAGCCTAGAGCCCAGAGCCAAGCCAAGGAGGCCGGAGATGAGTGAAGCCGTCTTCGTCGAGCGCGATCTGCACGTCGCCGCACGCGACGGAATCCAGCTCGCCACCGACGTCTATCGCCCCCAGGGCGACGAGCCTTTCCCCACGCTGGTCTTTCGCGTCCGCGGGAGCCGGTCCGCCGCGTTCATCACGGGCGTGCTGATCGTGAACCCGCTCGAGGCCGTCCGTCGCGGATACGCGGTGGTCATCCAGGAGGTTCGCGGTCGTTCCGGCAGCCAGGCGCATTGGCATCCGTTCGTTCATGAGCGCGAGGACGGCGAGGACTGCCTGGAGTGGGTTCTCGCGCAGCCGTGGTGCGACGGCCGCCTCGGGAGCTACGGCACGGCCTACTCGGCCGTCACGGCGCTCGCGATGGCGTCGCTCGCCCGCGACGAGCTCAAGGCGCTCGTCCTGCTCGGCACCGGCGCCGACTACCACGACGGTTGGGTCTACACGAATGGCGCGTTCGAGCTCGGCTGGAACATCTATTGGGCGTACATGACGCTCTCGGAGACGATCATGCGGATGGACATCAGCGCCGAGGAGAAGCTCGCGCTGCGGCATGAGTACTCGCAGGCGATCATCACCGCGCCTGAGGTGGCGGCCCGGCTGCCTATCACCGACCATTCGCTCCTTCAGCGCTGCGGCGAAGTGCAGTACCACGAGTGGCTCGACCACCCTGACTACGACGAGTATTGGGAGTCGTTCGACGTGCTCGCCGACGTCGAGCAGATCTCGGCGCCGGTGCTGTCGATCGCAGGCTGGCACGACAACTTCCTCAAGTCGCACATGGACCTGTACCGCGCCATGTCCGAGCGCGCGCCCGAGCCGGGCCGCTCCCACCACCGGCTGCTGGTCGGCCCGTGGGAGCACGTCAACTACGTCTCGCCGTTCTCGACGAGCCGGACGGGGCGGTCGAGTTCGGGCCGATGGCCGCCTGCGGCGCCGCCGTCTCGGGCCCGCTGCTGCTCGACTGGTTCGACCGGTGGGTGTGCGAGCACGACACCGGGCCCGACGGCGGTGTCCGCTACTGGCAGCTGGGGGCCGACGAATGGCGCGAGGCCCCCGCGTGGCCGCCGCCGCACGAGGAGCTGCGCCTTTACCTGCACTCGGGCGGCGGCGCGAACACGCGCCACGGCGACGGCGTCCTGTCGGCGGATCCGCCCGCGAACAGCCGAGCCGCCGGATTCGTACGTGTACGACCCGCTCGATCCGGTGCCGACGGTCGGCGGCAAGACGCTGATGCCGACGATCATGGGGGCGGGATCCAGGACCAGACGAGCGTCGAGGATCGCGCCGACGTGCTCTGTTACACCTCGGCCACGTTGACCCAGCCGCTCGAGCTGCACGGGCCGATGTCAGTGGAACTGTGGGTCAACTCCTCGGCGCCCGACACCGACTTCACCGCCAAGCTGGTCGACGTGGCGCCGGACGGCTTTGCCGCGAACCTCGCGGACGGAATCGTCCGCGCGCGCTACCGCGAGTCGAGCAAGCAACGATCGGATGCGCTCACACCCGGCGAACCGGTGCTGCTGCAGATCGACCTGTGGGACCTCGCATGCACGTTCAAACCCGGTCACCGCGTCCGTCTGGAGATCTCCTCGAGCAACTTCCCCCGGTTCGACCGTAACCTCAACACCGGGCACGAGCTCGGCGCGGACGGGGCCGAGGATGCGGTGGTGGCCGCGCAACAGGTCCTCCATGACGCCGAACATCCCAGCGCGCTGGTGCTCGCCCGTGCGATCGGCTGATCGACGCCGATGAGGACGCGACGGCTGGGCTCCGAAGGCCCCGAGGTGTCGGTCCTCGGGCTCGGTTGCAACAACTTTGGCTGGACGATCCCGGTCGACGAGTCGCGTGCCGTGGTCGACGCAGCCCTCGACGGCGGCGTGACGCTGTTCGACACGGCCGACGTCTACGGCGAGGGAACGAGCGAAAGCTTCCTCGGCGAGGCACTCGAGGGACGCCGCGACGGCACGGTGATCGTGACGAAGTTCGGGCTGCGCCTCCCCGACTCGCCCGATTTGCCGGGCGGTTCGCCCGAGTACGTGAACTGGGCGGTCGATCGGTCGCTCGCGCGGCTGCGGACCGAACGGATCGACGTGTACATGTACCACCGACCCGACAAAGTGACGCCGCTGACCGAAACGCTCGGCGCGCTCGGCGCGCTCTCGCGCGAGGGCAAGATCCGGTTCGCGGGCCTGTCGAACGTCGACGCCGGGCAGGTCGAGGCAGCGACGGCGTTCGCCGACCGCGAGGGCGTGCCACTGGTCGCGATCGAGAATCGCTACAGCCTCGTGCGGCGGGGCGCGGAGGCGGACCTGATGCCGCTGTGCGAGCGCTTGGGGCTTGGCTTCCTGCCGTACTACCCGCTCGAAAGCGGGCTGCTGACGGGTAAGTACCGGCGTGGCCAGGCGCCTCCGGCGGATTCCAGGTTCGACACCAGGCCGGGAATCTGGGCGCCGGAGCGGTGGCTCAAAGACGACATGTTCGATCGCACGGAAGCGCTCGAGCGGTTCGGCGCCGAGCGCGGCCTTTCGCTCCTCGAGGTCGCACTCGGCGGGACCGCCGCGATGCAGGCGGTCGCGAGCGTGATCGCCGGGGCAACGAGGCCCGAGCAGGTCAAGGCCAACCTGGCCGCCGCCCAATGGGAGCCGTCGGTCGAAGAGCTCGCCGCCCTGCGGGAGCTCCCGTAGCCGCGTTCCCAAGAGAGGAGAGACATGCCCGCCGAGACATTCGAGCTCGCCGTACCGCAGGCGACGTTGGACGACCTTCGCGATCGGTTGGCGCGAGTACGCTGGCCCATCGACACGGCCAATCCCGACTGGGTCTACGGCGTCGAACGTGCCTATCTCGAGGAGCTCGTCGACTACTGGCGCACGCAGTATGACTGGCGCTCCCAGGAGCGCGCGATCAACGCCTTCTCGCATTTCCGCACGACGATCGACGGCGTCCCCATCCACTTCATCCACGAACGGGGAAAGGGACCGGACCCGATCCCGCTGATCCTCTCCCACGGCTGGCCGTGGACCTTCTGGGACTACCACAAGCTGATCGGGCCGCTGACTGACCCGGCCGCGCACGGTGGCGACCCGGCTGACTCCTTCGACGTGGTCGTCCCCTCGCTCCCCGGGTACGGATTCTCGGTGCCGCTCACCCAGCCGGGGATCGAGTGGAGCCGCACGGCCGATCTGTGGGTGAAGCTGATGCGCGACGAGCTCGGCTACGACCGGTTCGCCGCACAAGGTGGCGACTGGGGAGCGCTCGTCACCGAGCAGCTCGGCCACAAGTACGCTGAACACCTGATCGGCATCCACCTCGGCCTGGCCATCCCGATGACGCTGTTCATCAGCGGCCTACCGAGCGAGGACGAGTACGCAGAGGACGAGCGTCACCGCTTCCACCACACCCGGGAACGCATGGCCGTCGGCACCGCTCACTGGGTGGTCCAGGCAACCGATCCGCAAACGCTCGCCTACGCGCTGCACGACTCGCCGGTCGGCCTGTGTGCCTGGATCCTCGAGCGGCGGCGGAGCTGGAGCGACTCCGGGGGCGACGTCGAGCGCCGCTTCTCCAAGGACGACCTACTCACGACAACGATGCTCTACTGGGTGAGCGAGAGCACCGTCACGTCGATGCGCTACTACTGGGAGGCCGAACATACGACCTGGTCGCCGTCTCACGATCGCATGCCCGCGGTCGAGGCGCCCACCGCGGTCACCATCTGGCCCCAGGAGCTGATGACGATGCCGCAGCAGTTCCTCGAGCGTTATTACAACCTGCAGCGCACCACCGAGATGCCCTCCGGCGGCCACTTCCATCCGATGGAGGAACCCGAGCTTCTCCTCGAGGACATCCGCGCGTTCTTCCGTACCCTGCGCTGAGCGGACGGCTGCTTAGCGCGCGATCGCTCAGCCGGCGGGGGCGTTGTTCGGATCCGCTGCGATCAGCCGCGTGATCAGCTCCGGCGCATCGATGTCGATCAGCTCGAAAACGTGGCCATCCGGATCGGTCACGTACACGACCTGGAAGTCCCCCGGCATGTCCATGACTTCGGGCCAGAAGCGCTTGCCGCCCGCCGCCTCGACGCGCTCGAGCGCCTCGGGCACGTCGTCGACGGTGAAGCAGAAGTGGATGATCGAAGCCTCGGCCTGAGCCACCGGCTGTACTTCGTGCACGGGGTCGAGGAATTGAAACAGCTCGATCGCACCCTCATCGAAGCCGATCAGACACACCTTGAAGTGAGCGTTCGGGATCCCCATGATCATCCCGGCATCCTCACCCTCGTACACCATCTGGCTCGTTAATAGATGCCCACCAAGTGCATCGAGGTAGAACTGCGTCGCACGATCTATGTCGGAGACGCGCATCGCGATGTGGTGGTAAGCGCTCACCGGCATCTCAGTTCCTCCACTCTCGAATGATCATGGGCGCGACTCACACCCGGCTTCCGCGCCACGCCAGGCACCCGCCGTCGATCGGAAAGACCCCGCCGGTGATCCAGGCCGCGTCTTCCGAGGCCAGGAAGCACACGAGCTTGCCCACCTCGACCGGCTCGCCGAAGCGCGGGATCAGATGGCTCGAGACCATGAAGCTCTCGACCGCTTCCCTATCCTCGGCGGCCTCGGTGAACTTCTTCACCATGTTCGTGTAGACGGAAGCGGGGCAGTAGCAATTGACTCTCACGTCCGGCGCGAGGTCCACGGCTACGCAGCGGGTCAGTTGGATCAGCCCGCCCTTGCTCGCCCCGTAGGCGTTCATCATCGGGTAGCCGGTCACCCCGCCGGTTGAGCCGGCGTTGATGATCGCCCCGCCGCGCTCGGACTTGCGCAGGTGCGGAGCGGCGTACTTCATCGCCAGCCACGGTCCACGCAGATTGATGTGATAGACGCGGTCGAAGATCTCCTCGGGAAGCGTCTCGACGTTGAGGTCAGTCGTGAAGTCCGACTCATGCACTCCGGCGTTGTTGTGGAGCACGTCGAGTCCGCCGAACCGCTCCACCGTCGCGTCGATCAGCGCCCGGATCTCCTCGGGCTTGGCCATGTCGCAATGCTGGTACTCGGCCTCGACGTCCTTGGCTTTGATCATCTCGACAGTCTCGGCGCCCTTCTCGTCGTTGATGTCGCAAACCATCACGCCGCCGGCCCCCTGCTCGGCCATCTCGACCGCGGTCGCGCGCCCGATCCCATCAGCCGATCCGGTGACCACACAGATCTTTCCGTTCAGCATGTCACGCCTGCCTCAGCTTGAAGCCGATGTTCAGATGCTTCATTGCCCGCAGGAAGTAGTTGGGCGCGTAGTGGAAATCGTTTTCGCCCTCGATAAACCACATCTCCTCGAACCGGTCGACCAGGACCTTGAATCCGTAGTAAAGCTCGCGCCGGGCCAGAGGCGCTCCGAGGCAGTGGTGGCTTCCGAGTCCAAAGGCTATGTGCGAGCGCGGGCTCTTGCGGTCGAGGTCGAACTCTTCCGGGTTCTCGAACTTGTTCTCGTCGCGATTGGCGGCCCCATAGCGAAGGCTGACGATCGCGCCCTCGGGAATCGTCACCCCGTGGATCTCGATGTCCTCCGAGGTCTCCCGGAGCAGGCACTGCACCGGCGACTCGAGGCGCAGGACCTCCTCGACAAATGGCTCGAGGTACTTGTCGGGGTCGCCCGACACCCTGTCCCAGATGTTTGGGTTTTGGATCAGCAGCAGAACGCCACCGGACAGCGCGTTGGTCGTCGTCTCCGACCCGCCCACGAACAGGTCGGCCATCATCTCCGAGTGCAGCTCGTTGTCGGTGAGGGTCCGGCCCCACTCCTTGACCTGGTTGTTCACCAGGTCGCTGAGGAGCGTGTCCTTCGGCTCTTGGCGCAGCTCTTCGTACTTCTCCTGGAAGTAGTGCTGGGCCTCGATCTCCTGCTCGGCTGACCAGATCCGCTCCTCCGGAGTCTGCATCAGGCCCATCCGCTGGATCCAGGCGTCGGTCCACTTCTTGATCTGCGGCATGTCCTCGTCCGGGACGCCCATCTGCCGGCCGATCACGTAGAGCGGCAGCGGGATCGCGAACTCGCTAACCCACTCGCACCGCCCCTTGTCGACGAACGCGTCGAATAGCTTGTTGGCGAGGCCCTCGACGAACGGGTCGAGCTCACGGATCCGGGCCGGGCGGAACGCGTAGTCGAACAGGCGGCGCAGTTGCATGTGCTCGGGCTCGTCGCGTCCGTCGAGGGTCGGCCGGACGGGCCACCCCTTCTCCTCGTACATCTTCTGGATCTTCTCCTCGACGGCCGCCGCTTCGAGCAGCTGGCGCGCCTTCTCGGGATCCTCGGGCCGGACGCCCTTCTCGGTCGAGCCGGCGGCGCTGCCGATCCGGTTCGTGTAGCGCTTGGTGTCGAGCAGTGCCGCGCGAATGTCCTCGAAGCGGCTCAGCGTCCACATCCCGGTGAGCGGGTCCTGCCAGACCGGGGCCTCTTCACGCAGCTGCTTGTAGGCGTGGTACGGACAGTCGTTGGTTTCCGTGTCGAAGAAGTTGATCTCGGCAACGGTGTCGGCCATCTGCGCGCTCTCCTTTTGAGGTTCCCTCGGCGGGGCTATCCTACCAATCGCTTGGTCGCTTTTGAACCCTTGGTCGACGCTTGACCTCTCCGTTCGACATCTCCGGCAAGGTGGTCCTCGTGACTGGATCGTCGCGAGGCATCGGCCGCGGGATCGCGGAGCAGCTGGCCGCGAGCCGAGCGAGCGTCGCCGTGCACGCGCGTTCGGAGCAGGCACTCGAGGAGGTAACCGCCGCGCTGGAGGCGCAGGGGGCACCGGTGTTCGGCGTGACCGCAGACGTGCGTGACGCGGATCAGGTCGTGGCAGCGGTCGAGGCGGTCGCCGCGCGTTTCGGGCGACTCGACGGTGTGGTCGCGAACGTGGGCGGAGCGGCGTTCGGCCCCGCATCCTCAGGGCCCTCGAGGACTGAGCGCGGGTCACCGCTGCCGTATCGGCCGCGCGATCAGGCGGGCGGCGCCGAATGCGACGCCGGCCAGCAGCCAACCGGGCCGCTGCGAGAGCACCCCGGTCAATGCGCCGAACGCGTCGTCCGGCGAGGCGAACCACAGGATGTCGATCGCGTCGCAACACGGCGGCAGCGTCCGCTCGTGTTCCGCCGCCTCGGTGACCAGCAGCTCGTGGCGTAGCGGCTCGGCCGCCTGGGCGGCCTCCGCATACGGCCCCTCGAGTGCCTCCACCAGCGCCCGCGGGCTCGAGGTCGGATGCGCGCGGAGGAACGACATCAGCTTCACCGCGCCTTCGGGAGGTTCCCCGGCGCCAAGCACACGCCGGCGCGTCAGGGCCATCATGAACCGCGACTTGTCGATCAGGCTCATCTCGTCGGCTCGTACTGCGGTCTGGTAGTGCTCAGAGGCGAACCCCGCCCGCATCGCGTCGAAGTCGGCGAACTCGAGCTCCGAGCAGGCATCAAAGCCCGCATACGGGAGCAACGGAACACCGTCGCGGAGGACGGCGTGGTTCTGTACGTAGCTCTGTAACCCGGGGATCCCGCTCGCCACGTCGCCGTGCGCAGTGCGCCAATGCTCCTGAGCGGACTCGAACGTCAGTCCCTCGACGCGGGGCGCCATGCCGACGCGAGTGATCGGGCCGGATGCGCTGACGCCCACTACGACACCGGCGCCGCGAAGTCGAACACCTGCAGCTCCTCGGTGTCGGGCGCAATGTTCAGTGCCACGTTGATCGAGGCGAACCCGCTCATCGCGGCAACCAGCACTGACAGTTCGATGATCTCCGGCGGCGTGAAGTGGCGGCGCAATTCCGAGACCATGTCGTCCGTGACATGCGCGGCGCCGATGCAGAAAGTCTCGACATACCGCAGAGCCGCCTTCTCGGCGTCTGTGTACGCGCCGTTTTCGACATCGTCGATGTCGAGATAGTCGTCCTCGGTGGTCGCGCCTTCGGCCACCTTGAACCTGGTGTTCTGGCACACCCGACACCCCACGGTTCGTGCGATCTTCATCCGCGCCAGGTCCTTGACACGTATGTCGAGCACGCCGTCGGTCCACACCTGGGCGTAGAACTTGAAGAAGGCATCGAGCAGCTCCGGCCTCCACGCCATTACACCGTTGAACCTTCCCTCCACTCCGGGGACGGGCTCGAGCCGGGGCTCACCGACCGGCCCGATGATCGGAAGGGGCGACTTGGCTTGGTCCATCACTTCTCCTCGCTCGCGGGTCCGGCAACCAAACTAGCCGAGACCCAATCATGGAACAAGTGTTTGGTAGGTCAGTCCGCCACCGCGACGGTCTGCCCGGCCGGCCCCTTCTGCCTTCGGGGAACGATCGCGGCCACCACGGAGGCGCCGGCGAGCGCAGCGGCGCACACCCAGAACGACGTCGCGAATCCGCTCTCCAAGGGCAACCCGCCCTGGCCGATCTGCCGAGCGACGATCGTGGCGCAGATCTGGATCCCCAGAGCACCGCCGATGACACGCATGATCGTGTTGATCCCGGTCGCTGCCCCAGTCTGCTCGGCGGGCACTGCGGCCACGATCAACGTGGGCAGCGCCGCAAACCCCAGGCCCATACCGACGCCGACGATCGCCATCGCCACGTACACGTGCCAGGGGACCCCGTGCGAGAGGGCGACGAGGGCATAGCCCAGCGTCCCGAACGCGGCGCCGAGCAGCAACGCCCGTTTGGAACCGGTGCGTCGCTCGATCTTGCCCGCCAGCGGACCGATCAACGCCATCGTCACCGCCGCCGGCATCAGGTAGAGGCCGGCGCCGACGACCGAGGCGCCGTATCCGTACCCGGTCGATCGCGGCTGCTCGACGAATTGGGGGATGGTCGCGAACGCCGCGAACATTCCGAATCCAAACAGTGTTGCGGCGAGGTTGGTCCGCCAGACGGTGTTGATCGCCATCGTGTGCATGTCGATGAGCGGCGACTCCGTCCGGAGCTCGATCCGCACCCAAGCCACGAGGATCGCGATGGCGGCGCCCAGGAGGCCGATCGTCTTCCCGGATCCCCAGCCCCAGCTCGAGGCCTTGCTGATCCCGATCAGCAACGCGAGCAGCCCGAGCCCCATCACGACCGCGCCGAGCCAGTCCATCCGCCCGCCGGGCCGAACTGGCGATTCCGGTATCCACAGCCACGCGGCGAGCAGGGTCGGCAGCGTCGCCGCCAGCGGGACCCAGAACAACCAGTGGTATGGGAGATTCTCGACCAGGAAGCCGGCCAGCACGACCGCCAGGCCGGTTCCGATCCCGACGCTCACCGAGATGACGCCGATCGCCGTTGCCACCCTTGCGGGAGGAAACTCGTCGCGAATGATCCCGTAGGCCAGCGGGAACACCCCGCTCGCCACCCCGGAGACCAGCCGCCCCGCGATCATCGGCACCAACGAGGTCGAGACCGCGCACAGAAAGGTCCCGGCGGCGACCACGACCAGCAGCCATACGAGCGTCCGCTGCTTTCCATACATGTCGCCGAGACGTCCCGCGATCGGCGTCGCCACCCCGCCGCTCAGAATGTAGGCCGTCAGGACCCAGGTGGTGTCGATCTGTGACGCATGCAGCGAATGCGATAGCGACCTCGCGGCCGGGAGCAACAGCGCCCCGAGCAGCGTGTAGATCAGGCCGCCAGCGAACAGGATCGAGAGCACGACGCCGTAGGAGCCGGACGCGGCCGGCCGACGGACGCCGCCGCGCAATAGTCGCCGCGGACGCGTCCCGCGTCGCAGCGACGAAGTCAGGCCCATCCTCACCAGCGTCCCGGGCACGGTCTTCATTTTCAACCCATCGTTTGTTTGGCGCAGAGGGTATCCTACCCTCGTGGGGAGTCCCGCCCTCATCGACCTGCAGCACCTTGGGCGCCCGCGGTCTTTGGCCGTGTACCTGGTCCCCGGCCCCGAGCCGACCCTGATCGACTGCGGCCCGTCCTCGTGCCTGGACGTGCTCGAGCGCGCGCTCGCCGACCACGGCCTACGGATCGGCGACCTCCGTCAGCTGCTCCTCACGCACATCCACCTCGACCACGCCGGAGCCGCGGGAGCGCTGGTCGCGGCGAACCCGCGCCTAGTGGTTCATGTCAGCGGGGCCGGCGCCGAACACCTCGCCGACCCGCGCCGGCTCGAACGCAGCGCCCGCCGCCTGTTCGGCGCGGAGTTCGACCGGCTCTGGGGTCCGCTGGCGCCGATCCCGGCCGCGAACCTGCGGGTTCTCGACACCCACGCCGCCGGTCTGGAGTGCTTCGCGACGCCCGGACACGCGATCCACCACGCTTCATTCCTCGACCCGGACGGGAACTGCTTCAGCGGCGACGTGACCGGAGTCCGGATCCCGCCGTCGACGTACGTTGCCCCCGGCACGCCGCCACCGGACATCGACCTCGACGCCTACCGGCGATCGCTCGACGAGATCATGGCGCGCCAGCCGACGCGGCTGTGCCTCTCCCATTTCGGCATGGCCGAAGACGTCGCGGGGCACGTCGCGAGAATGCGCGAGGGACTCGCGCTGTGGTCGAGCTGGGTACGCGACGGAGCCACCGAGGAGGAGTTCATCGAGGCGGCTCGGGCCCAGTTGGCGGGCCGGCCGGAGGTGCTCGAGGCGATCGAGACCGCGGCGCCGTTCCCCCCCTCGTACGCCGGGCTGAAGCGGTACTGGGAGACGCGGCGACCGCCGGCTCGCACGGCCATGGCGACGAGGTGATCGGAGTGAGTGGTCGTCATCACGCCGCCGCCGACGGCGCGAGGCTCTACTGGGAGGAGGAGGGTGACGGCCCCCGCGTGCTCCTGGTCCACGGTGGAACCGGAACCAGCGCGTTCGACTGGGAGTTCGTTCGCGAGCCCCTGGCCAAGCGGTTTCGGCTGTTGCTCACCGACGTGCGCGGCCACGGACGCTCGAGCGATCCCCACTACCGGCTTAGCATCGAGCAGATCGGGGACGACGTCGCCTCGCTGCTGGAGCGTGTCGGTGACTGCGACGCGATCATCGCGTTTTCGGTCAGCGCGACCGCGGTGCTCGCGCTGCTCTGCCGCCGGCCTTCGCTGTCCCGGGCCTTCGTCTGCATCGGCGCCTCGACCGCCGGAGACCCGAGCCAGGTGGACGCGATCCTGAGCGGCCCGTGGCCATCGAAGCTCAAACGCATCCGCCACGAGTACGGCACCGGCGACGAGTATTGGCGACGGCTACAGGCGGCGCTCGCGCGCAGCTGGGCGGACCTGAGCATCACGGATTCGGAGCTGAGTGGGCTCGATACGCCGACATTGGTCGTCTGCGGTGACCAAGACCGGATCGAGCCGGTCGAGACCGCGCTCGCGCTTGCCCGCATGCTGCCGCACGGTGAGCTTTGCGTGCTGCCCGATTGTGGCCACTTCGTCTCGCGGGACCGGCCGGCCGAGCTGAGCGTGGTAATCGAGAGGTTTCTCGATCGAGTGCTGAGGGCGGAGATGAGATAGCACGGTGAACGAATTCTTGACTTTGCTCTCCCGCCAGCTCGCCACCGATGCCCGCACGTTGCCGGCCCGCGTCCGGGTCCGCTTCTCCGATGAGCGCGTGCAGCGCTGCGGGACGATCGCCGAGCTCCGCGCGGCCGCCCGGCGCGGGGTGCCACGGGTGATGTTCGACTTCGTCGACGGCGCAGCGAACGACGAGGTGACCTCCCGGCGCAACCGCGAGGACTTCGCGGAGTTTGAGATCGTGCCTCGAGTTCTCGTCGACGTGTCCGGCGTCGACACACGGACGACGGTGCTCGGGCAGCCCGTCGCCGTCCCGCTGTTCGGCGCGCCGATGGGACTGAACGGCCTGATCCACCACCTTGGTGAAGCCGGCATCGCCCGCGCTATGCACGAGGCGGGCACGATCCACGTGCTGGCGGCGATGGCCTCGTACAGCATCGAAGAGATCGCCGTCGAGGCCCCCGGCCCGACCTGGTTTCAGATGTACATCTGGCGCGATCGCGGCCTGGTCCGGGAGCTCGTGGAGCGCGCCCGCGCTGCCGGCTTCCTCGCCCTCGTCGTCACGGTCGATGTCCCCCGGGCGGCGGGCCGCGACCGCGACCGGCGCAACGGCTTCGGCTTGCCACCGCGGGTGACGCTGCGATCGCTCGCCGGCGGCGTGGTCCGCCCCCGGTGGTCGGCGCAGTTCATTCGCCATCCGAGGATGACCACCGCAAGCATCGCGGGTCACGGCGGCGGGCCGGACGACCCCGTCGGCATCACCGCATACGTGAACGGCCAGTTCGACCCCACCGCCGACTGGGACGACCTCGCGTGGTTCCGGGAGCTCTGGGACGGACCGCTCGTTGTCAAGGGAATCCTCGGCGCCGGCGATGCGCGGCGCGCGGTCGCGCTCGGTGCCGACGCGGTGATCGTCTCCAACCACGGCGGACGCCAGCTAGACCACGCGCCGTCGACGATCCGGGCGCTGACGCCGATCGTCGACGCGCTCGGATCAGAGGCCGAGGTGATCCTCGACGGGGGTGTGCGCCGCGGGAGCGACGTGCTCAAGGCGATTGCGCTCGGCGCGCGAGCGTGCATGATCGGTCGGCCGCTCGTCTACGGGCTCGGCGCCGGTGGCGAGGCGGGCGCGCGTCGCGCGGTCGCGATCCTGGAGCAGGAGCTCCGGACCGCGATGGCGCTGGCCGGCTGCCCGTCGCTCGCGTCCGCCGATCGCTCTTTGGTCGCCTCGCGCGGGCCGACGGTCCAAGTCCCCGAGCCGGCCGCTTGAAGGGCAGTTTTGTTGTGATTGGTTGTCCCTACCGAACGACACGGGAGTGAGGCGAATGCGACTCGAGAACAAGGTGGCGATCGTCACCGGCGCAGGGCAGGGCATCGGTGAAGCCGCTGCCATCAAGATGGCCGAGGAGGGCGCCAAGGTCGTCGTCTCCGACATCAACGAGCAGACCGGGAAAGCGGTGGCGGAGCGGATCCGCGAAGCCGGCGGCGAGGCCGTGTTCGTCGCCGCGGACGTCAGCAACGTCGACGACGTGAAGGCGTTGATGGCATCGACGAAGGAGGCGTTCGGCCGCCTCGACGTGCTCCACAACAACGCGGGCGTGCACGAGACCAACTTCACCGAGCAAGCGCAGAGCTTCGAGCTCGACGAGGCCGTTTGGGACAAGGTCGTCGGGATCAACCTCAAGGGCGTCTGGATGTGCTCGAAGTACGCCGCGCCGCTGCTTGCCGAGGACGGTGGCGGCGCGATCGTCAGCGCCGCATCGATCGGTGGGTTGATCGGCTACCCGATGGGCTCCGCGTACGGCCCCTCGAAGGCCGGGGTGGTCCAGCTAACCCGGGTGATGGCAATCGAGCTGGCGCCCCAGAATATTCGCGTCAACTGCTACGCGCCCGGCAATGTCGACACGCCGATGGTGCAGAAGTACTACGAGTCCGGGCCGCCCGAGGAGCAGGAGATGATCAAGGCGCAGGTGGTCGGCACGCATCTGTTCAAGCGCTTGGGACGGCCGGAGGAGGTGGCCAACCTAGTCGTGTTTCTCGCGAGCGACGACTCCTCGATGATGACGGGCTCGTGCGTCGTCATCGACCTGGGGACGCTCGCCTGGCGTGGGATCAGCTGACCGGGCGTGGCTGACGGAGCCACGACGACGGCGCTCGGCGGCCGCCGTGTCCTCGTCGCCGGCGCCTCGACGGGGCTCGGCGCGGCCCTGGTCGCGATCTGCGCCGGCGCGGGCGCCAGGGTCGGCGCGATCGCCCGAGCAAGCGAGGCGCTCGAAAAGGTGGCGCGCTCGGCCGGTGCCGTCGCCGCGCCCGCCGATCTCCGGGATCCAGCCGCGGCGGCCGACGCCGTTGCTCGCGTGGCCACCGCCCTCGGCGGGCTCGACGCGCTGGTGATCACGGCCGGCGTCATGCTGCACAGTCCGATCGCAGACGGGCGAACCGAGGACTGGGACGAGATCTACCGCGCGAACGTGCTCGGGACGCTGCACGTCGCGCACGCGGCGCTACCGCATCTCCGCGAGGCAGCGTGCGGGGACCTCATGCTCGTCTCCTCGACCTCGGCCGATCGCGTGACCGCCGCCGACTACGGCGTCTACGCGTCCACGAAAGCGGCACAATCGCGGATCGCCGACGCGCTCCGGGTCGAGCTCGCCGCCTCGGCGCCGAACGTGCGAGTGACGCTCGTGAAACCGGGATTCATGAACACACCGGGCCTCGGCAAGGGAACCCGGAACCCCGAGGTACGCGAGCGGATAGTTGCGCTGAAGGAGCGAATCGGGCTCCCGCCGGAGGTCGTGGCGGCCGAGCTCCGCCACCTGCTCGAGCTACCACCGGAGGTGACGGTGCCGGAGGTCACGTTCGTGCCGACGGCGCGAGCATGAGATGGCTTAGATACCAACCAATCGTTTGGTCGTGAGCGCTGATCACACCAGGCTCGCGCCGCCGTCGACGAGTAGCTCCGCGCCGGTGACGTACCTGGCCATCGGCGACACCAGAAACAGGACCGCGGTCGCGACCTCATCGGGGTCGGCACGATGGCCGAGCGGGATGTCGGATCCCTGCCGGCGCACAGTTCCCTGAACGCCTGGCGTCTCCATGCCACCCGGAAGGACCGCGTTCACCCGGATCGCGTGCGGCGCGAGCGCCTTGGCCAGAGTCTTCGTCGCGTTGACAACGCCCGCCTTGCTCGCACCGTACGCGACGAGGTCGTCCGGATGCGGGACCACCGCGGCGATCGAGGCGATATTGACGATCGTGCCGCCCGTGCGGGCGTCGATCATACGCGCGGCGACGGCCTGCGCCAGCAGCAGCTGCCCGATCAGGTTGACCTCGAGCGTCCGCCTCCAGGTCTCGTCTGAGCCCTCCGCGAACGGCTCCCGCGGCCAGATGCCGGCGTTGTTGACGAGCACGTCGACGCGCCCGAACTCGCCCACGGCGGCGTCGACGCAACGCCGGACGTCGTCTCGGCGCGAGACGTCGCCGGCGGCGGCGACCGCGCGATGTCCACTTTCGCGCAGGCGGAGTGCGGCCGCCTCGACGCGATCGCCGTCGAGGTCATTGAGCAGCACCCCGGCCCCGGCCTCCGCCAGTCGAGCGGCGACCGCGAACCCGAGCCCGTGCCCGGCGCCGCTGACGATCGCCGCCTGTCCGCCCAGGTCGAGCATCTCGCGGAGGGCGAGCGCCGTCACCGCTCGACCTCGACCGCCACCGTCGCCCGGCCCTCGACCGCCCGGCTGCCGTCGCCGCGTTCCAGCCACACGTCGCAGTCGGCCAGCCGCTCGCCGTTGTCCTCCCGAACGCTGATGACGGTCCCACTGGCCACGACGTCGTCGCCGTCGAACACGTTCGAGCTGAAACGGACCTCGAGGTGGCGAAGACACGATGGACCGGCCCAGTCCATCAGCATGTTTGTGATGTAGCCGAGATTCGTCGGGCCCTGGTTGATCACCCGATGGCCGAGACCGCGCTTGGCCACCTCGGTCGGGTCCCAGTGGATTGGGTTGGGATCGCGGAGAATCGCAGCCAAGAGCTTCATCTTCTCCGCGCTGACCGATTCGATCCGCCATTCGGGAAGGCTCTGCCCGACGGACGCCTCCATCACGCGCTCCGCAGGAAGATCCAGGAGTTGACGACCGTGGCGACCAGCGCATCATCGGCCTGATCGTGCACGTCGATCCGGAACGTGACGATGTCCATCAGGCCGGCGCGCCGGCCCTCCTTGCGGACCACGTCGGTGAAACTCCCCGACATCCGGTACGTGCGGCCGACGCGCAAGGGGGCGCAAACGTCCCAGACGTACTCGCCAGCTCGGATCGCCTCGTCCGATTCGGCTCGGCACAGCGCGAAGATGTCGCCGTACTTGAGTCCGACGCCGGCCAGCGGCGCGTGGAAGAGATACGCGGGGTGCGCGAGGTCGTCGGGCAATCGCTCGCACGCCATTACATCGCACAGGAGCGCGTTCTCCCAACGCTCGATCGTGAACGTTCCACCCGGAAATGGGCGACCCACGAGCTCGCGCATCTCCTCGATCGAGACCGACGCCGGCATCGTTCAGGCCCGCGCCGGCCAGTCGCCGAGCCGATAGTTTTCGCTGACGACCTGCTCGAGATAATCGTTCAGACGCTCGAGCTCGGCACCGCCTCCAGCGTGTACCGCGTGCCCCAGGGTTCCCGCCCGCAACTCGAGCCGTCGCTTGGATCCACGGCCCGACAGACGCACGTCGGAGAGAAGCGTCAGCGGATACTCGAACGCGCGCTCATGGGTCGTACGCGAGGTCTCGTTGAAGAACGCAAGCCGCTGAGAGGTCACCAGCAAGTATCCGGGGCGCTGGTCGACGTCCGCCAGGCGGAACCACTTCACCACCTCGCCTTCCCCGAGGCTCGTGCCCCAATCT
This sequence comes from uncultured Solirubrobacterales bacterium, assembly GCA_963849675.1. Taxonomy (GTDB): domain Bacteria; phylum Actinomycetota; class Thermoleophilia; order Solirubrobacterales; family Solirubrobacteraceae; genus Palsa-465. The sequence continues at coordinate 162,403 of CAWKIW010000008.1, forward strand.
GCCAGCACCTCCTCGAACGTCGCGTGCGTGGTGTCCTTGCGCAGACCTCCGAGCAGCTCGCCCAGCAGCGATTCCCCTCGTGAGCGCCGTCGGCCGTCGAAGCGATACCCGCAGTAACGGCACTTGCGCGCCGCCGCCAGCACCTGCTCGGCGCAGTCGGGACATTGCTTGTAAGCCGGAAGTTCTTCTTGTGTCACTTCAGCGCGATCGGGTTTAGGGGAGACCCCATCCCCCCGGGGAGGTGGAGCGGCTGCGCCGCGAGCATGAACTCGTACGTGCCGTCGCCCGCGCAGTCCGCGGCGAGGTCGTCGAGCACCCACAGCTCTCCGAGCGTCAGGCCCAGGTCGACGAGACACGCCGAATGCAGCGGAAGACCGCGTTCCTCTGAGTCCTCGGGGATCAGCGGCTCGACGCCAATCGTGTCGCACGCTAGCGCCGAGACGCCGTGCTCGTGCAGCCACGGGATGCTGTCGCGGCTGATGCCTGGCGAGTCGAGGAAGTACGTCATCGGTGCCTGATCCTGCGGACGGGTCCACCAGCGCGCCAGATGGCCGGTGTGGACAAGCAGTATGTCGCCGCTCCGAAGTTCGACGCCTTCCGCCGCAAGCGTGGTGTCGAGCATCTGCGGCGTGATCACCTGGCGCGCCGGGCACGCCTCGACGCCCTGGTGCCGAGCCACGTCGGCCAGCACTCCGCGTCCGACGAAGCAGTCGCGTTGCTGCTCGATGCCGAGCACGCGACCACCCGAGACCGCGGTCACGTTGCCGGCCCACCACCCGTTGTAGAGCGAGTCCTCGCACATACCGTGGGCGAGCCCGTCCCAGTGCGTGGAGCCGTGCGTTGACACGGTGAGGATGTCATCGCTCCATTGGAAGCCGGGTGCGGGCGCGTTGGCCGGGCTGCCAACGACCGCGTCCGAGCCCGTCATCGTCGCCAGTCGCTGTGGCGCCGGACGCGGTGGCCAGACGGGCGCGTCGTGGCGGAGCGGCAGCGCGAGCGAGAAGATCTTGCCGGTCTTGACGAGTTGGGCGGCGGCGACGCGCTCCCGCGGGCCGATCAGGTTCTGCGTCCCGCGCTGATCGTCTTCGCCCCACCTCCCCCAGTTGTTCGGCTCGCGCGGGGTGTAACCGCCGACGACCTTGCCGCGGTCGTCTACCGAGTACGCCGGCGCGCTCCAGCTGTTCGCGTAGTCGGCGGGTTGAGTGCGTCCCATAACTCCTCCTTACCACCGACAGACGGCGGGGATTGCAGGGTGATCCGGCGCGGGGTACTTCTCGTGAATCGGCGTCACGACCTCCTCGCCGAACCGCTGGATCTGCTCGAGCGCAAGCCCGATCGGCGGTCCGTTCGGGAATCGGAAGCGGATCGTGAAGTAGTCGACGCCGAAGTCCTCGTGGTAGCGCTCGAGCGCCTCGATGCACTGCTGCGCGCTACCGACGATCTGATGCGGCGCGATGCTCTCCGGCGTGATCGATTCCGGGGTCGGGTACGAGGGGTTGTGGAAGATGCCCTGGCGCAGGTAGAAGCGCAACTCGTCGGCCGCGTACGTCCCCCACTCGCGCGCGGAGTCCTCGAACGAGTCGGCCACCCAGCCGTTTCGCATCACGACGACGAACGGCTTCTTGCCGAAGTCGGCGGCGTGCTCCGCGTACGCTGCGGTCCGCTCCTTCCACATGTCGGGGTCGATCGGGAAGTCATCGACGGTCATGCACTCGCCGTACTCGGCGGAGCGCCGGATCGCCGGCGTGGAGGCATGGCCGCCGCCCCAGATCGGCCAGCCGCCGGGCTGGTAGGGCTGCGGGGCGAGCAGACCCTGCTCCACCTGCCAGTACTTACCGGGGAAGTCGAAACGCTGGCCTTCAAACGCCTTGCGCCAGATCTGGATGGCCTCCTGGAATCGCCCGAGCAGATGCTCCTGTGGGATCCCGAACTGCTGCCAGTACCCGGGGTGGTAGCCCCGCGACATCGTCGTGTACAGCCGGCCCTTCGACAGGTTGTCGATGACCGCGAACTCCTCGGCCGCCTTCATCGGGTGAAACAGCGTGGCGACGAACGTGAACGTTCCGATCGCCACCCGGTCGGTTTCCCGCGCGAGGATCGTCAGGATCTGCTCGGGTCCCGGGAAGTAGCACTCGGTGCGGCCGTGGCGATCCGGGACCTGAATCGAGTGGAACCCCGCGCGCTCGGCGGTGATCCCCTCGAGAATCATCGCCTCCATCGTGTCGTGCGCGTCCTGCGGCGTCGGCATCGGCTGGTCATAGCCGCCCTTGTGCAGATCAAGCAGGTAACCGATCCTCATCTCTCTCCTCCGGGCGCGGGCGCTGGCGATCAGGCGGCAACGTTCAGCCGACTTTCGCCATTTCTACCATACGTTTGGAAGTTTGGGTGGATCTCTGAGCGGCGCTACGCCGCGCGCCCGGCGTCGTCCCCCTCGCGAAACGCGCGCAGCGCGTCGCGCGGCGCCACGACGTCGCCGGCGAGCAGCACGCGCGCGCCGAGCTCGCGGGCGGGCGCGTCGAGCTCGAGCTCCGGCCGGCCCGGAACCCCCGCCACGATCGCGTCGACCGTCACCCGGCGCTCCTCGCCCGAGTGCAGCGCTCGCAGCACGGCCTGGCCTTCGCGTGCGTCCCGGAACTGGACACCGGTCAGCAGCTCGCACCCGCTCCCATACAGACGCTTGAGCTGCTCGCTGATACGAGTGAAGCCGATGTACGTGCCGACGGTCGGCATCGGCGTGGCGAACGTGACCGCGGCGCCGCGGGCGGCGAGCCGCTCGGCGCAGATCGGCACCTCCTCCGCCCCGATATGGTCGAGAATCAGCACGCGGCTCGAGCCGAGGCCGTCGGTCAGCGCACCCTCGACAGTGATGATCGGAACCGACCCGTCGCCGGCCGGCAAGCGATCGGGGGCCGGGCGCGCGCCGGTGGCGAGCACGACGATGTCCGGTTGGCGCTCCGCGAGCGCGTCGGCGTCCACCACGACGCCGAGCTCGATCTTGACCGCGAGCCGCTCTAGCTCCTCTCGGAGCCAGCGCACGGACTCGAGCAACGCCGACGCGGGCCCACAGTCAGCCAGCAGTCCGAGGCGCCCGCCGAGAAACGAGCGGCGGTCGACGAGCGCAACCCGATGTCCGCGCAGCGCCGCCATGCGGGCCGCGGCAAGCCCAGCCGGGCCTGCGCCGACCACCAGCACGCGCCGCGGCTCGGCGGCCGGCTGGGGGACAAGACCCAGCTCGTATTCGCGGCCGACCTCGGGGTTGTGAATGCAGGTGATTGCGAGTCCCCCGACCATTCGATCGACGCACCCCTGGTTGGCGCCGACGCACGGCCGGATTCGATCGGCCTGTCCGCGCAGCAGCTTCGCCACGACGTCCGGGTCGGCGATCTGGGCTCGGGTCATGGCGACCAGGTCGCATACCTCGTCTTCGAGCGCGCGCTCGGCCAGCTCGGGAGTGGTTATCCGGCCGACGCCGACCACCGGCACGCGCGCGCCGATCGCCTCGCGGGTCTGCGCGATCAGCGGCAGCAGCTCGCCGGGCGCATGCTGGTAGCTCCCGACCGCGCGGGCATAGTGTGAAGAGCGGGAGCCCGATGACTGGTTGAGATAGTCGACGTGACCGGTGTCGACGATCGCACGCGCGACCTCGCGGAGCCCCTCCGGACCGAGGCCGCCGTCGGCCGGGCGCCGGTAGTCGTCGACCGAGAGCCGGATGCCCACCACCGGGTCGGACCCCACCTGCGCCCGCAGGCGCTCGAGGATCGTCGTCACAAACCGCAGCGGCTCGCCCCACTCGTCGTCGCGGTTGTTTGCCCACGGGCTGAACGACTGCTGGATCAGGTAGCCGTGGGCGCCGTGGAGCTCCACGCCGTCGATGCCCGATTCGAGCGCCAGCACCGCGGTCCGCACGAACGCGTCGACGAGCTCCTCGATCTCCTCGCCGCTCATCTGGTGTGCGACCTCGTTTCCGCTGGCCGAGACCGTCCCGCCGAACGACCACAGCGGCGTGAAGTCGGAGCTCGCGTCGGACCGGAACTCGGCCCCGAAGTGCATGAGCTGCATGAACACCGCGGCGCCGTGGGAGTGGAGCGCCGTCTTCATCGCCCGCAGCTTGCGGCGAAGGTCATCGGGCTCGTAGGGATAGTGACCCGGGGCCTGACTGGAGGGATGGACCTGGACCGGCTGGAGGATGATCAGGCCGGCGCCCCCGGCCGCGCGGCGGTCCTGGTAGCCGATGTAGCGGTCGGCCGGCTCGCCCGGACGGTAGAACGACAGGAACGCCCCGTGGGCGGTGGAGACGACGCGATTGCGCAGCTCTACCGAGCCGACGGAGATCGGATCCAGCAGTTTCACCCGGCCGGCTCTGCCACGACCGCGCCGCCGAGCAGTTCCTTGACCTCGCGCATCGCCTTGAACGAGTACCCCGACAACTCCGGGTCGGCGAACGGCGTGATGTTCCAAAGGATCACGTCGCGCAGCCCCGCCTCCTGATAGGCGCGGATCTGATCTGTGATCTGCTGCGGCGTGCCGTGTAGGGTGCCCTCGCGGACGATTCCAGGCGAGATATGCGAGATGACCCGCTCGGCCTCGGCCCGCGAGACCTTGGTCGGGACGAAGCTATGGAATCCGGTGCCGCCCTCGAACGGGGATGTCGAACCATGGCGGGCGTAGGTCTCGGGCGAGAGGTCGACGGCCGCGAACAGGATCCGCACGAGCGGCTGGTCGCACAGCCGCGTGAGCGTCTCCTCGTCCGGCGCGGTGATCACGTAGGCGAGCATCGAGGTCGTGATCGCATCGGGATCACGGTCGGCGGCCTCGGCACTCTGCCGAATCACCGATAGCTTCTCCGCGTATACCTCGGGCGTGACGTTGGTCGGCAGCCATCCGTCGCACAGCCGGCCGCAGATGTCGAGCATCCGCGGCCCGTGGGCGCCGATCCAGATTGGCGGCGTCCTGCCCTCGTAGGGCTCGAGGCCGAGGACCGCCCCGTCGAGCTTGAAGAAGTCGCCGTCGTAGTCGACCGGGCCGTCGGACTCCCAAAGCAGGCGCATGACCTTGATCGCCTCCTCGAGTCGCCCGACCGGCTTGCGCCACTCGATCCCGTACGGCACGACGTTCATGCGCTCGCCGGATCCGAGGCCGAGGATCGCGCGGCCGCGCGCAAGGTGGTCGACGGTGAGCGCGGTCTGGGCGAGCATCGCAGGGTGACGCCGGATCGTGTCGGTGACGTTCACGCCGACCCGGATCCGCTCGGTCGCCGCGCCGGCGGCGCCCATCATCGTCAGGGGCTCGAAGTGGACGTGCGGGTTGGCCTGGTACTTCGCGAGCCCGGTCATGTCCTCGGTCCACACCGAGTCCGGGATCCAGCCCATCAGATGGCACGGCCACCAGACGGCGTCGTAACCGTCGGCCTCCGCCTTCTGCGCAAACTCGATCGCTTTGTCGGCCGGGGGCATGATCCGGCCGGGAACTCCAAGCGTGACGCTCATCCCTCGGCTCCTTATCGGTGTGGGCCGCGGAAGTCTACCAAATGATTGGTAGATCAGGTATGGTCTCGTCCATGGAAAATAGTGCCGCTGACCAGACGCCCGTATCGATCCTAGGCGCCACCGGAGACCTCGGCTTCGGGCTGGCGCTGCGACTGTCGCACGAGGGCGTGCCGATCGTGATCGGATCCCGCAGCCCCGAGCGTGCCGCGGCCGCGGCCGAGCGAGCACTCGAGCACGTGCCCCACGCCCGGATCGAGGGCATGACCAACGACCAGGCGATCGGGCGGGCCGAGGTGATCGTGCTGAGCGTGCCGTTCGCGTCGCACGCCGACACGCTCAAGGGACTAGCTGAGAGCTTCCGCGAAGGTCAGATCCTCGTCGACGCGACCGTCCCGCTGGCGACGGCGCTCGGCGGGCGACCAACGGCGACGATCGGCGTCTGGCACGGCTCGGCCGCGCAGCAGGCCAAGGCGCTCGTGCCTGACGGCGTTCGGGTCGTGTCCGGGCTCCACACGGTGAGCGCCGCGACGCTGACCGACCTCAACCACGTCCTCCACGAGGACGTCCTCATCTGCGGCGACCGCCGCGAGGACAAGCGCCGGGTCGCGGACATCATCGAGCGCGTTCCCGGCCTGCGCGTGATCGACTGCGGCCGGCTCGAGCTCTCGCGCTTCACCGAGCAGCTGACGCCCCTCTTGATCTCGATCAACGGCCGGTACAAGACGCATGCCGGCATCCACATCGTCGGCATACCTGACGACGCCGGATAGCTCGTCGTTTGGTCGCGCGGTGGATTGAGGGGCCGACGGCTTAACGCCGGGCGCCTGACGGAGGTGTGGCGGGTTCACCACGGGAGCAAACTCCCGAGTGAACCTGCAAAACACGCCAATCGACGGTATCCGGGTCGGCCTTGGCCTGACAGGCATGTGGGCCATGCGCGCTAGGCCACGGTCACTCGTTTCATCGCCGAATGGCGCGTTTTGCACGTCGGGCCGGCGCTCGGCGAACCCGAGGGGCGCTGGGTTCAGGACTGCCCGTGTGCCGCGGGCACCGCCGGCGCGGCGCGCAGCTCGGCGGCCAGATCCTCGAAATTGCGCAGCACAACGGCGCGACGCACCCTCAACGTGGGCGTCATCTCGTCCTCCGCAACACTCAGGCGCCGAGGCAGCAGACGAAACTCGTGCACACGCTCATGCTCCGGTGCCGACGCGTTGGCGTGATCGACCTCGTCACCGATCAGCTTCACGACCTCCGGGCTCGCCGCCAACGCCCCGAACGTCGCGCCCGGGATGCCCTGGCGCAGCGCCCAGTCGACCACCGCGTCCAGCTCGATCTGGATGAGCGCGGCGACGCCTGCGGTGCCCGCGAGCGCAACTGCTTCGCCGATGTAAGGGCTTAGACGTAGGCGGCCCTCAATTTGCGCCAGCAGGATGTCAGGCTGGTCGGGCCGATGCAGGACGTCCTGGCGCGCGGCATGGATGATCAGGCGTCCGCTGTCGTCGACGACGCCATGATCGCCCGTGTCCAACCAGCCGTCGGGAGCCTGCGCGGGCGCGCCGTCGAGATAGCTGCGGGCCAGCCCTTCAGACCTCACGTGCAGCGTGCCGTCGCGCACCTGAACCTCGACTCCCGGCAACGGCGGCCCCACCGTGTCCGCGTCGTCCGCGTTCCGCTGGCAGGAGACGAGGCCGAGGCTCTCCGCCTGGCCGTAGCTGACCACCAGCGGGATGCCGAGATCCCAGTAGAAATGGAGCAGTTCGACGGACGGCTGCCCGGCGGTGCAGACGACGCGACGCGCTCTCCGCAGGCCAAGCTTGGACACGATCGGCCGGTCCACGAGCGCGCGGCTCAAGGCCTTCGTGGGCGAGGAGGAACTCCGACGGTTGGACGCCGCCCACCGATTGGCGGCTCGCTTGACGCGCCCCGAATGCTCCATCCGCAGCTCGACGTCGGCTGCCAGCAGTTCCAGCGCGCGCGGCGTCATCACGAGCGTGTCCGGCGCGATCTCGAGCAGGTTCTCCACGATCGTGCTCTGGGACTCAGGAAACGCGATGGTCGAACCAGCGACCAGCGGCGCGTAGTAGTCGAGCAGGCGGGCGGTGGACTGGGCCGGCGACACGACCGTGAGGTTCCGGTCGCCGGACTTGAGGCCGAGCCACTGCGCCGCATTTCGCGCGGCGGCCATCGCCGAGCGATGGGTGAAGCACAGCGTGCGCGGCGGAACCGGGTCCGCACCGACCGCCCGAACGCCCGAACTGATGACGCCGATCGCGAGTTGGTCCGGATCCGGACGATACGCGGCCGGAGCCGAGTCATTGGCACGCTCATAGAACTCGGGTAGCGGCTCGCTTCCCTCCTCGTGAGACCGCCGGACGAAGCTGGGATCGAGAATCACGCGCAGCTCGAGGTCCTCGAGCGCCGCGCCGGCGGACTCGAGCTGCTCGTCGTCCCCGACGAAGGCAAACCGTACCGGCGAGGCCGCGAAGATCCCGCGCAGGTCGCCCTCCGATTGCGTCGGATGCACTGCGACGCTGACGCCGCCCGTGGCCTGGACGGCGAGATCGGAGACCAGCCAGCCCGGGCGTGGATCGGAGATCAGCGCCACCGGCTCCCCCCGCTTGAGACCGAGGGCAGCGAGTGCGCGGCTCGTTCGTTCCACCCGCTGGTCGAGCTCGCGCCACGTCAGGCTCTGCCAGATGCCGTTTCGTTTGTAGAGGACCGCCATCGCGTCCGGCCGGTCGGCTGCATGCGCGGCCAACACATCCGGCAGCGTTTCTGCCGTCGCTGCCGTCGACGAACCCAGCGGCCCAGGCGCTGCTTTGCCGGCCGCGCTCATACTGCCTCGACCTCCCCCGGGATCTCCTCCTGCGCGTGCGTTCCCAGGTACGCGGCGATGACCTGCGGGTTACTTTGCACGTCAGCGGGCGTTCCGTCGGCGATCTTCTCGCCGAAATCGAGCACGATCACATGATCCGCGAGGTCCATCACGACCCCCATATCGTGCTCGACCAGCACCAGCGTAATCCCCCATTGGTCGCGCGCGTCGGCGATCATCGCCGCCAGCCCGACCTTCTCCTCGACGTTCATGCCCGCCATCGGCTCGTCGAGCAGCAACACGTGCGGCTCCTGAGCAAGTGCGCGCCCCACATCGAGACGCTTCTGAAGTCCATAGGGCAAGTCCCGCACGAGCGTGTGGCGGTAGGGCTGCAGCTCGATCAAGGAGAGCGTCTCCTCGGCCTTAGCGCGTTGTGCCGCCTCTTCCTTGCGCGCGCCCGGGGTCAGCAGCGAACCCCGGATAACCCCGATCTTGCCGTGAATGTAACGGCCGAGCATGAGGTTCTCGAGGACTGTCATCCCCCCGAACAGGGCCGGAGCCTGAAAGGTTCGGGCGAGACCCAGCCGGGCGATGCGATGCGGCCGCATCCGCGTGACATTGTGCCCCTCGAGCATGATCCGACCCTCCGTCGGGCGGTAAATCCCGCTCATGCAATTGAAGAGCGTCGTCTTCCCCGCTCCGTTGGGGCCGATGATCGCGCTGATCAAGCCCTCCGGCACGCCGAAGCTGACGTCCGATAACGCCCGGACGCCTCCGAAGCGGACGCTCACATTCTCGACGTCGATCAAAGACGTTCCGCTCATCACAACGCTCCGGTGAGGATCATCCCGCGATCGGATCGCTCATGACAACCACCTGCGGCGCGGGCGCGCCGCGCGACGAACGCCGAAGCGCTCGCGAGCGGCGCCGCCGCCGAGATACGACGCTTGGACCTCCGGGTTGTGGCGCAACTCCTCACTCGTTCCCTCGAGCGCGATCCGGCCGTTCTCCATGATGTACCCGTAGTCGGCGAAGTCGAGCGCCACCAACGCGTTCTGCTCCACGAGCAGGACCGCGAGATCGAATTCGGCTCTGGCCTTCGCGAGCTGATTGAAGATGTCCTCGACGACCAGCGGCGCGAGTCCCAGGGACACTTCGTCGAGGAGCAGCAGACGCGGCCCCGCCATCAGAGCGCGGCCGATTGCGACCATCTGCTGCTCGCCCCCCGACATCCAACCGGCCTTCTGACTCTTCCGCTCGCGGAGGCGAGGGAACAGCTCGTACACCTGCTCGAGCCCACCCGCGGTACCTGAATCCTTGCGGGTGGCGGCGCCGACCCGCAGGTTCTCCTCGACGGTCAAGTGCTTGAAAACCATCCGGCCCTCGGGCACTTGGGCCATCCCGCGAGCCACCAATTGGTGTGGACGCATCCGCCGAGCATCGACGCCGTCGAAGCGGACATCGCCCGCGACCAGCCGGCCTCCGTGCAGCCCGAGCAGACCGGACGCCGCGCGGATCGTCGTCGTCTTGCCGGCGCCGTTGGAACCAAGGACCGCCACCGCCTGGTTCTGACCAACTCGCAGCGACACACCGCGCAGCGCCAACGACGCCGCGCCGTAGCCGACCTCGACCCCACGCAGGTTGAGCAAGTCGGCTTCGCGCCCAGGCTCGCCAACCGGGCCTCCGTGTGCGGTCGTGAGCAGGTCCGGCGCGCTCATGAGCTGAACGGCCACCGGCGGAACGCCTGACCGACCGAAGTCGCGATGCTGGCCAGGCCGGCGGGCCGGACCATCAGGATGAGCAAGACCACGATTCCGAAGATCACGAGGTTCAGATCGCTCGCGTGCTGCGCCAGCAGAGGGCCAATCACCGGGGCAGTCGGTCCCACGGCGTTGGATATGTGGGTCAAGATCGGGGGCAACAACGTGTAGAGCAGTGCTCCATAAACCGCTCCTTGCAACGATCCCAATCCCCCCACGATGACGGCTGCGTAGTAGCCGATGACCTGATTGAGCGAGAAGCTGTCCTGGTTGACCGTGCTCACGTAATAGGCGGACAGAGCGCCAGCGAAAGCGACGATGAACGACGACAGGGCGAACGCCTTGAGCTTGATTGCCGACACGTTCACCCCGGTTACCCCAGCGGCCACGTCCGAGTCGCGCACGGCCACGAACGCCCGTCCGTCCCGTGAACGCAGCAGATTCCGTGACAGCAGCATCGTCCCGATCACACATATGATCAGCAGGAAGTACCACTTCGTGTCGTCGTTGAACGTGATCCCCAGGAAGCTCGGGTAGGGGTAGTTGATGCCCGCCGGCCCGAATGCGTGGAGCTGGTACTTCAAGAACAGGAACAGAGCGATGAAGTTCAGCGCCAACGTCGACAGCAACAGATACAGCCCGCGAAGTCGAAGTGACGGCAGCCCCACGAGCGCTCCCACGAGCGCGCCCATACACCCGGACAGAATCACGGTGATCCAGAACGGAACGCCGGCCTTGACGCCGAGCAGCGCGGCGCCGAAGGCACCGAGCGCGAGGAACGCCGCGTGCCCCAACGAAAGAAGCCCGGTGTAGCCGACGAGTAGATTGAGCGCGATGGCGCCCATGATCGTGATCAGCGCGAAGTTAACGTCGGCCGACCCGATGCCGAGTGGCGCACTGTTCCCGACCCACGTCGGCACGTACACGAGGAAGGCCACGCCCACGATTAGACAGAGCCACGGCCACGGCCCGCGTGGCAGAACGCGAAGCTCTTGACGGTAGTTGGTCGTCAGCCGGCTGGCGCCAAAGCGGCTGTTCTCAGACACGGACCACCTCGCGCTCGCCGAGGATCCCCCACGGCCGCACCAGAAGCACGACGAGCAGTACGACGTACACGACCACGTCCTGCGACTCGACCGATATATACGCCGGCGCTGAGTTGCTCGATCACCCCGATCAGGATTCCCCCTAGGACCGCACCGGGAATGCTCGAGAGCCCACCCACCACGACAGCGGGGAATGCGAGCAAGCCGATATCGCCGAGACTGAGGCTCACCAGCGAGATGTTCGCGAGCAGGATTCCCCCGATCGACGCGAGCATCAGCGCCACGGCGAATGTAACCACGAACACGCGCTGCGAGTTCACGCCGCTGAGCACCGCCGCCTCGGAATTCTCGGCCGTCGCACGCATCTGCAGGCCAAGCGTCGTGAAGCGGAAGAACAGCCCGAAGATCGTCATGCAGAAGACGCTCACCCCGATCACGATCAGATCGAGAGTTGAGATCCGGACGCCGCCCACGTGTAGAACGTGATCCGGAATCGGAGAGGGGAACAGACGCTGCTGCGATCCCCAGATGATCGACGCCATCGCGCTGATGATCAGGGACAGCGCGATCGTCGCCATCACGAGCGTGAGCAGCGTGCTGCCCATCAGCGGTCGGATCACCACAAAATGCATGGCGACTCCGAGTGCCCCGGACATCACGAGCGTCAACAGAATCGCCGGGATCAGCCCCAGACCCCACCGTGCGGTCGCGGTCCAGGCCAGGAACGCGCCGAGCATCATCAGACTGCCTTGGGCGAAGTTGAAGACGCCCGTCGCCTTGAACACGAGCGAAAAGCCCAGCGCGACGATTGCGTAAATCGAGCCTACGGCGAGGCCCGTGATCAGGTATTGAATAAACGCTGTCATTTCGGTTTACCAATCGATCGCGCTGGACTGTTTCGCTATGTCGTTATCTCGTGCCTACTGCCCGAGCGCGTACTTGCTCTGAGGCGGCAGCCACTCTCCGGTCAGCGACGACTTGTAGTGGTCGTAGGTTCCGACCGCCACGATCTTCTTCGTCGTCGCGTCCCAGCCGTAGGGCCTGAGTCCGAGCACTCCGACCCGCAGGTTCGGGCCGAAGGTCACGTTCGGGGACAGCCCCATCGTGTCGAGATTGTTCACCTTCTCCATCCCGGTGACGATCGACGCGCTGTCGACCTTCGTGCCCGACGGGATGTTCTTGAGGCCGGCCACCGTCGTCATGCCGACGACGTACCCGTTGGTGAACGGATCGTTGGTCTGCGCCTCCGACCCGTACCCACCGTACTTCTGCGCGTCAGCGACCATCTGGGTCGTGCCCGCCCCCGTCACGTCCGCCGGCGTGTAGCAGTTCACGTAGTGGAACAGCTTGGCGTAAGTCGGCGAGACCGCCTGGAACGGCAGGTGACCGCCGGTGGCGAAGATACCGATGACCGGAATCTGCACGCCGAACTTCTGCATCGACTTGAGCAGGATTTCCGAGATGTTCGGACCACCGTGGACCGTGATCCAGTTCGGGTGGAGGGCGGCGATCTTCTGCACCACGACGTCGGCGTTCGTCGACGTCGGCGGGATCGGGAACGCTCCGACGAGGGAGCCGCCCGCCTTCGTCACCCGCTCCTTGATGAGCTGCGACCACTCGATACCCGAGGAGACGCTCAGCGTCATCGACGCCACCTTGGGGGCGGCCACGCCGGTGAGCTCCTTCTCGTATGCGACCGCGACGTCGGCCTGGTCAGGATACGGACATTCCATCGCGAAGAAGTACTTGTTGAACGGGATCAGCGCTTCCTGGTTGGTCGACTCCGCGCCGATCACAGGGATCTTGTCTTGGGTGATCTTCGGGAATCAGAGCGGACTGGACGTCGGAGTCGTTCAGCGAGCCGACGAGCGCGGAAACCTTGTCCTGCTTGACCAGGGTCTGGTAGCAGGCGAGCCCGGCAGTGACGTCGTACTTCTCATCGCAGAGGTCGAGCTTGATCTTCTGACCGTTGACGCCGCCCGCCGCGTTGGTCTTGTTGATGTAGGTCTCGATGCCGTTCAGGAAGGGCACCTGGGTGGCCGACGTGGGTCCGGTCTGGTCCGAGATCACGCCCAGCGTGATCGTGCCGCCACTGCTTCCCCCGCTACTGCTGCTGCCGCCGCTACTGCTGCCGCCGCCGCTCGAGCTGCTGCTCGAGCCGCAGGCGCTCAGGATCACCGCGAACACCGTAGCGATCATGATCCAGCGAAGGCTCCGTCCCGAGCCGGGCCGAGTCCACCGGCTCGCGTCCGGTGATGAGTCGTCCGCGTCGCGACCTCGGCTCAGCGAGATCTCCCGCGCGCGGCCCGAATTCCGAGTCCTTCATCTCTCTGCCCATCTCCTTCACCTCGATTTGCGTTGGCCGCCCCACGAGAGCAGCAGCTCGGGCCTCCGTGCCAACCAGCGAAGCGACGGTGCGCTCTCGCAGGGAGTGCCGCGGGTTGGTCATCCAAGCCGCTCATCTTGTTCTCAGCTGCTCTGCTTTTTTCAACCAGACGGTTGGTAGGGTTGCGGCAGGATACGTCTCGTCCTCGCGTATGTCAAGCCGAACGGTTGCGGCTGCCGCGGCGGGCACTCGCGCGTGTCCGCGTGGCGACGTGCCCCCGGGCGCACGCCCGCCTCCATCGCGCGAATGGTTTTCACGGCAGCCTCTCCTCTTACGCGTCCGACGTCCGAGCCCGAAGCCGACACGGCAACGGACCACGCCCTAACCAAACGCTTGTTTGGCTGAGTTGGCGCGAAACCTAGCAGCCGATCTCAGCTGCGTCAACGAGCGTTCGCGTTGGCATCACGTTAAGCAAATTCCTATAGTCCTGGAGGCGTTTGATCACCCGAGGGGCGGCAGCCTCTCGGGAAGTTGAGCGAGTTCGATTCGCTCAGAACGACCGAGGCAGGCCGAGCTGCTCCGCGATCGTGTTGCGGGCCATCTCGTTCGTGATCGGCCCGATCTGCCACAACCGGGCGTCGCGCCAGTAACGCTGCATGTCGGTGTCCGCGGAGTAGCCCATCCCGCCGAGGATCTGGATGCCGAGATCGGCAGCCCTGACCGCGTAATCCGAAGCGATCACCTTCGCCATGCTCGCTTCGAGATGACACGGCTTCTGTTCGCTCAGCAGTTTCGCTGCCCGGAACACCATCAGCTCGGCTTGGTCGCGCATCATCGCGATGTCGGCGATGTAGTGCTGGAGAACTTGAAACTGGCCGATCGGCCTCCCGAACGCCTCTCGATGCTTCGCGTAGTCGAGCGCGTCCTCGAGGACTCCGTCGAGGATGCCGACGCAGAACGCCCCCACCATGACCCGCTCGTTGTTGAGCGTTGGCAGCAACATGTACCACGCCTTCCCGGGCACCCCGAGCACAAGGTCGTCGGGCACGAACGTGTCCCTCATGTGGACCTGGCACGATCCCATCGCACGCATGCCGAGCTTCGGGAGCTCGCTGATCTGAACTCCACGGCGATCTGGCCGGCAGCAGGAACAGGCTGACGCCGTCGTGCCGCTTGTGCACGGTCTCATCGGTTCGCGCCAGAAGCAGTATGTAGTCGGCGACGTGCGCCGAAGAGCACCAAGTCTTGGTTCCGGTAAGCCGCCAGCCGCCGTCGTCCTTCGTCGCCCTCGTCCTCATCGCGCCAAGTACGTCGGTGCCACCTCCTGGTTCGGTGAAGCCGATCGAGAAGCGCAGCTCGCCGCGGGCGATGGCCGGAAGGAATCGCTCCTTTTGGTCCTCGCTGCCATAGATCCCGATCGATTTTGACCCTGCGAACGATGTCAGGCCCCACACCCAGCTCAGCCCGCCCAGTGATCGGCACAGCTCTCGGGCGAGGACCATCTGGGCGATGATGTCGCCTCCCTGACCCCCGTACTCCTCGGGAACGCTCAGGCCGTGATATCCGGCCTGGGTGAACTTGTCCCAAAGCCCGAACGGGTAGTCACGTTCCTCGCGCTCCAGCTCGCGCGCATAGTTCTTCGGAGCCTCGTTGTCGACCCACCGGCGGACCTGCCGCCTGAACAGGCGCATATCTTCGCTGAGCTCGAAGTCCATCTCCAACTCCTCATCGATCGACGGCCGGCTCGCGCAGGCGAGGGGCCTCTGTGATTCCGCTTTCGCGTAGCTCGCGCGCGATGCGATCGCGCAGCACGAACTTCTGGATCTTGGTGCCCGACATCGGCCACTCCCCTGTCGGACGAATCGGACGTACCGCGGCACCTTGTACGTCGCGATCCGGTCGAGGCAGAACTCGACGACATCCTGCTCGTCGATCGACCCCTCCGGCTTGAGCTCGAGGAACGCCGCGGCGACCTCTCCGTAGCGGGCGTCGGGCGCCGCGACCACCTGCGCGATATTGACCGCCGGATGCGTGACGAGATATCCCTCGACCTCGAGCGCCGAGACGTTCTCGCCGCCCACCTTCAGCATGTCCTTCAGGCGGCCCACGTAGACCAGCTGCGCCATCTTCGTCGAGCTTTCCGAGATCCTGGGAGTGGAAGAAGCCGTCGGCATCGAAGCTCTCGGCGGTGAGCTCCGGATCCTTGTAGTAGCCCTCGAACAGCGAGTAGCCGCGGAAGCACAGCTCCCCGATCTCCCCGGGTCGGCCGCTCATCGCCCGTCTCGGGGTCGACGAATCTTGACCTCCATCCCCGGCAGGACCCGTCCAAGCGTGCCGATCCGAACCTCGTATGGGTCGTCGGGCCGGGTCAGCGTCAGGTTGCTCGAGGACTCGGTGGCGCCGTACGACGACACCTGCGCCGCCCACGGCATGCGCGCCTCGAGCTGGGCCAGCCGCTCCGGCACCGCGATGCTCTGGATCAGGCGCACGGCGCTCAGGTCGGTGCGATCGAATCGGGGTGGTCGAGCACCGCGAGCCAGATCGTCTCGAACGCCGGATAGAGCACCGTGCAGCGCTCGGCCTCGAGCATGCGCAGCGCGACCCCGGGGTCGAAATGACCGGCGTGACAGTAACGCGCCCCGACCGAGAAACAGCCCAGCATCGGAACGATGCCGCCGATGTGGAAGAGCGGCAGCGGGTCCCAGAAGCTGTCCTCCGCGGTGAGCAGGAAGCGTGACCGCGCGACGTTGCCGGCGTGCCGGACGAACGCCTCGTGGGTGAGCAGGCAACCCTTCGGCCGGGCGCTCGTTCCCGACGTGTACATCAGCATCGCGATGTCACGGATGCGCACGCGCGACTGCCTGGCCTCGACCTCGCCGGACCCGATCTCCGCGCCGGCCACCTCGAGGTCCTGGCGCGTGAGGAAGGCGGCGCCTGACGGCGGCGCCTCAGCGGCCCGGTCGGCTCGATATCGACGATCTGCCTGAGCTTCGGTGCCGCGGCGAGGTCGAGCTTCCACGGATCGTCCTGCTGGGCCAGATCCGGGAAGACGTCGAGGAGGATCGCGGGATAGTCCGCCGTTCCGGCCGGCCCCGCGCACGTCAGCAACAGGCGCACGTCCGCGTGGGAGATCACGTGCCCGAGCTCGTAGGCCTTGAAACGCGCGTTGATCGGGACGGGGACCGCGCCGAGCTTCGCCGCCGCGATAAACGCGAGCACGAACTCGAGCCGGTTCGGCATCAGGATTCCGACCTTGTCCCCCCGCTCGATCCCGAGACCGGCGAAGCGATCCCGCCATGGCGTCGGTCCAGCCGGGAAAGCTCGCCGTACGTGGTGCGGGTGTCCGGAAAGACGACGGCGTCGGCGTCCGGGCTCCGCTCTGCCGCCCGATCGACGAGGTGTCCGACGGTCGTTCCTTCGATCCACATCTCAGTGCGCCCTCGACTCGGATCGTACGGCCTGGGCGTCCCACGCTGCCACTCCGTCGAGCGACGCGCGCAGCGCGACGCGATCGAGCTTGCCGCTCGGTAGCCGTGGCAGCGGCTCGTCCCGGACCATGATGTATCTAGGGAGCTTCCATCGGACGAGCGTCTCGGCGCAGAACGTCCGCAGCGATACCGGATCGGCAACGGTGCCCTGCCGCGGCACGACCACCGCGTAGACCTCCTCGGTGCGGATCGGATCCGGTACCGCGAACACGGTGGACTCGGCGACGTCCGGATGCTCGGCGAGCGTGGCCTCGACCTCCTCCGCGCTGATGTTCTCTCCGGACCGCTTGATCACGTTCTTCAGGCGGCCGACGAAGAACAGCCGGCCCTCCTCATCGAGCACGCCGAGATCACCGGACCGCACCCAACCATCGACGAGCGTCTGCTTGGTGGCCTCGGGGTCCTTCAGGTAGCCGAGCATCACATGGCGGTGGCGCAGCGCAATTTCACCGTTCTCGCCCGGCCCGAGCGCGTTCAGCCGCTCGTCCAGGACCGCCACCTCGACGCCCTTCATCGGCACGCCGACGTAGTTGTCCCCGTGCTCGCCGAGGTACCCCGACTCGCTCCCCACGCACAGCGCTCCCGTCTCGGTCATTCCCCAGACGGTCGCCAGCTCAACCCCGAACCGCTCGCGGAACCTCGCGATGTACGCGTGGGTTATGACCAAACGCAGGGAGTGCCCACCGGCCGCGGGCGCGCCGTCGGCCGCTTCGAGCAGGAGGTTGAGCTGCGCGGGAAACAGGATCGAGTAGGTCCCGCCCGCCTCCGCCAGCTCAGACCAGAAGCTCGACGGGCTGAAGCGATCGGCGATGGCGAGGGTCGCGCCGCGCTGCATCGTCATCGACACCGCGGTGAGACATCCAACCGCGTGCGACAACGTCGTCGGCAGGAAGTACGTGTCGTCGCTGGTGACCCCGAAACGGTCGGCAAACGCATCGCCGACGCTGAACCACGAACCCGCGCGGACCATCACGCCCTTGGGGCGTCCGGTGCTCCCCGACGTGTAGAGGATCGCCGCGAGGCTGTCCTCGCCGTACCCATCGAGGGGCACCGGCGCCGGCGCTCCGGCGGCGGCGAGCTCGGCAAGCTCGTCGGTGGACACGATCCGCTCCAGCGCCGGGCACTGGTCTCGCATCTCCCGCACCTGCTCTGCCACTGCTTCGTCGGCGATCAGCAGCCTGGCCTCGCTGTGGCTGATCGGAAACGCAAGCTCGGCGGATGTGAGGCCGGGAAGCAGCGGGACGAAGGCGGCGCCCAACTGGTGGAGCGCGATGTGAACCATGATCGTCTGGGGCGCATTCGCCATCGCGACCAGCACGCGGTCACCCGGGCCCACGCCGATACCCGCCAGCCCAGCGGCGAGGCGCCGGACGTCGTCGTCGAACTCGGCGTACGACCAGTGCCGATGGCCGAAGCGGAGGAACGGGCGGTCGGGCGTCTGCTTCGCCCGCCACTGCCACAAGTCGCGTCCAGTCTGTTGCATGGTCACCCTTTGGGTCGGTACAGGTCGTCGAGTGGTGTGATCATCGCCCGCTGAGCCGCCAGCCCCGCCAGGAGCCTCGACCGCAGCCCCGCCCTGGCCGGAGAGCGGTCTCGCTCGGCCCGGATCGCGGCGTCCTCCAACGCAAGGTCCTCGTCGCCGAGGTCCTGCTCGGCGCGGAGCGCGACGGTGTCGAGCAGCGCCGCCGCCGTCCTCAGCTCTCGCCGTGCCCTCGGGTCGGAAACGGCGGGAACCACCCGCTCGCGCAGGTACCTCGCCACGCCGGCGGCCGTCTCGGACGCGTCCGGTCGCAGCGCGGGTGGGGCGGCCTCGTCCCCCGGATCACGCGCCCAACCGATCAGCACCGCCGCGCGCTCGAGGTTCGCGAGCAACAGGTGCTGTCCCAGCGCCGCGGCGGGCGGGCCGGCCTCGCCCTTCAGGAAGGCGTCCACCCCGGCGACCACCATGACCGAGCGGGTAGCGCACGCGAGCGCCTCGAAGTAGCGCAGGCGCTCACGATCCACCAGCCCGGCCTCGTGCTCGTAGCCCGCGATCACCTCATCCGGGTCGAGCGTCCCGGGCAAGCAGGCCCAGGTTGCGGCACCGAGGTCCTCGAGCGGGTCGCCGACGTGGGCGAGCTCCCAGTCCAGGAGCCCGGTGATGCGGGGGCCGTCGACGAGGATATTGTGCGGCCCGGCATCGCCCCAGAGCAGCCGCGGCGGCCCGTCGTTCGCAGGGACGTGGACGCGAAGCCAAGCCAACAGCGCACCCAGGAGGGGAACCGGTCCAGGCCGGCGGCGCAGGTACACCCGCTTCCAGCGGGCGAGCTCGCGATGTGTCGCGGCGGCCGTGTCCTCGGGCCGGGGCGGCTCCGGCGGGAGCTCCGCGGGTTCGAGCGCGTGCAGGCGGGCGAGCCAGGCGCCGAGCTCGCGCGCGACCGAGGCGCGATCCTCGGGCGTGATGTGTCCCACCGGAGTGCCGGGGACGCGGTCCATCACGAAGTACGGCCGGCCGAGCGAAGACGAGTCGAGCTCGGAGAAGTACACGCGCGGGACCGGGAAACCTCGCTCCGCGAGCGCTCCGAGCACGGTGAACTCGAGGCCCAACTCGCTGTCCTCGAGCGCCCCACCGCCGGCGCTCCGCCGCAGAACAAACTGTCGATCCGCGCCGCCGGTGGCGGAGGTGTCGACGAACCAGACCTCTTGCGCATTGCCCATCGGCCCCCGCTCCACGGTCGCGCACTCGAGCAGCGGATCCATGCGGGCACGCAGCACCTCGGTCACGACCGCGGGTGTCAAGGACTCAACCAAACGTATGGTATGTTACGGCGTGGTGCTGAGCGCGGCCGACGATGGCTTCCATCTCAAGGCCACCGCCGATGAGTCCTGGACCGAGACGGCATGGTTCGCCGCGGCGGTCCCGGAGCGCGGCCTCGCCATCTGGACGTACCCGCTGTTCCGCCATGAGCTCGGGATCATGTCGTGCGGGATCTACGTGTGGGAGCCCGGTGCGGAGGAGCTTTGGCAGCTTCCGTACTACCGCACCTGGTGGCACTTGCCGATTCCGCGCGACGCCGAGCTGTCGGATCTGCGGCTGCCGAACGGGCTGAGCTACCACTGTCTGGAGCCGCTGACCGGGTACCGCATCTCCTACGAGGACGGGAGCGCGCTGTCGCTCGAGATGACGTTCCGCGCCCTCCATGCCCCGCACGAGGTCGGTGTCGAGCCGGGCGGGCACGGCCACATCGACCAACTCGGGCGGGTGACCGGCGAGCTCCGTCTGAACGGCGAGCGGATCGAGATCGACTGCGTGGAGATGCGCGACCGGACCTGGTCCCCGCGCCGGGAGAGCCGGCAGCGCGCGTTCGTTTCATACAGCTACGGCGCGGACGACGCCCTCTCCGGGGCGACAGGCTTT
Source organism: uncultured Solirubrobacterales bacterium (assembly GCA_963849675.1). Taxonomy (GTDB): domain Bacteria; phylum Actinomycetota; class Thermoleophilia; order Solirubrobacterales; family Solirubrobacteraceae; genus Palsa-465. Next base: position 182,721 of record CAWKIW010000008.1, read on the forward strand.
CACCTCTCCACTCGGTGGCGGCCGGACCGTGAGATGCACGAGATGCTTACGGGGTTCCTGCTGCGAGAAGGCAGCGTCGCCCCCCTCACCGACGGGACTTGTGAGATCGACCGCGACGATCTCGGCCGCCCGGTGTCGGTGGTGGTACGGGGCCGCGGCCACGACGGCGCGGCGTTTCACGCGCTCGGCGAGGTCGTAAGCCGCATCGCGATTCCGAGCACGCCGTGGTTCGTGTGGGCGTGCGTGGTCCGTTGGACGCTCCAGGACGGCACCGTGGTCTACGGTGAGCACCAGGACACCTGGGCGCCCGCACTGCTACGGGATCACCTCAGGCGTGGTCACCATTAATCGAGCTAGGCACCAATCGGTCGTTTGGCTACCATCCGCCCGGTGAGGGATACGGTGCGGATGATGAACCCCGCGCTGGAGGGACTGGATCGACCGGCGCTCGAGGCGCTGCAGCTGCGACGTCTGAACCGGCTGGTCGAGCGGCTGCGGGCGACCAACCCTTTCTACCGGGAGGCGTGGCACGGACAGGTACCGGACGCGCCGCTCGTGAGCCTGGACGACATCCGCCGGTTTCCGGTCATCGCCAAGGAGGAGCTTCTCGCCGATCAGGAAGCGCATCCGCCGTACGGGCGACGGCTCGGCGTTCCCGTCGAGCACGTGTGGGAGATAACGCTCTCGAGCGGGACGTCCGGTCGAACGCAGGAGGTGCACGCCCACACCGCGCGCGACGCGCATCTGCGCGGCCTGCTGCACGGACTCGCGTTCTGGTGGGCGGGCGCCGGCCCCGGCGATGTCCTCGCCTACCACGTGGGCGTGTCGAACAGCGCGTCGCACGGCAGCTTTCACCGTGGCTTCCGCGCGGTCGGATCGATGCCGTACCTGATCGGCTACACCGGCTTTGCGAAGCGCCTGGAGCTGATGGAGAGCTTCGGCCTCGACGTCATGTACGCGATGCCGAGCGCGCTGAACGGCCTGACGACGCTTTGCGAGAGCAAGGGCGGCCCGCCGCGCGAGCGGTTCCCCGCCCTGCGCGCGATCGTGATGTCCGGCGAGGCGTGGCCGGTCGACTTCGTCGAGCGGATGGAGGACGCGTGGGGAGCCCGGATCTACGAGGGCTATGGCGCGAGTCAAACCTACGGGGCGTTCATCATGTCGAACTGCGAGCGGGGCGCGGTGGTCGACGGGCGACGGGGCCTGCTCCATTTCTACGAGTGGGCCGCGCTGCTCGAGGTGCTCCATCCCGACACGCTCGAGCCGGTGGCGCCCGGCGAGCCCGGCGAGCTCGTGGTGACGCTGCTTGAAAAGGAGGCCTCGCCGCTTGTGCGCTTCCGGACCCGCGACAAGGTCGTGCTGGTGCCGCACGAGGACTGCCCGTGCGGTCGCGACCTGCGGGCAATTGAGGCCGGCACGATCAGCCGCTGGGACGACATGGTGAAGATCAAGGGCGAGAACGTGTTCCCCAACGAGGTCGACGAGATCATCTTCGCCCGGCCCGAGATCGCCGAGTACCAGGCGCGCGTGACGATCGGCGACGCCGGTCGCGACGTCGCCGAGATCAGGGTCGCGTTCGCGGCGCCGGGTCCGCCCGACGACGGCGCGGTCGATCGCCTGCGCCAGGAACTGAAGGCGCGGACCAACATCACCTTCGAGCTCAGGACCGTGCCCGCCGAGGAGCTTCCGCAGTGGACGACTCCGGACGTGAAACCGCGCCGCTGGGTCGACGAGCGACAGGCGGGTCTGGCCGCCGGGGCGACGCCGTGAGCGACCGGGAGACCGTGGAGCGACTGAAGGAGATCGTCCGGCTGGCCGGCGAGATCGCCGGCGACGACGAGCACCTTGCCCTGCGTAATCGGGCGATCGAGATCGCGGCGTCCGCGGAGATCATGCTCTGGTCGGTTGCGCCGGACGAGAGCGACTGGCTGGATTCCGTATACGGCGGGGGTGCGGCCGAGTGAGCCTGAGCACGCGGATCCCGACCGCGGCGGAGGTCCCCCTCGACAGCCGGCTCGGCGCGCCGATGCGCTACTACATCTATCTCGAGGACGCGCCCAAGCTCCCCGACTACCGTCTCGGCCACGCCCCGCAGCCGGGGCTCTCGGTCGTGTTCATCTGCCCGTACGCCGTCGTGAGCGATGCCACCGGCCAGCTCTACAACGTGATGCGAGGCGTGCAGGGTCAGGACAAGGGAACCGTGGTCAACATGGGCGCGTACCGGCTGAGCGGCGAGCTCGACGCCCAGTGCCCGATGCTGTTCAGCTGGGAGGACTCTCCCGTGTCCGAGGCCTACGCGGTCACCGAGGACGACGAGATGGTCTCGTACGTCGGAGCGACGTTCGGCCTGCACTTCGGGACCGACGACTACCGGTGGACCGACGCGGGCGGACGCATCGACCTGCGCGCCCGCCGGCTTGGCCAGGTCTGCACGTACTGGGTGCCCGAGCAAGCCGGCTACGAGTACCCCCAGTTGTTGCGCAACTACATCGGCAAGATCGACGGGACGATCGACGGCACGCCCGTCGAGGGCCTGTTCATGCTCGACTACATCTTCAGCCGGCCCGACGCCATGTGGAACGAGATCGGGATGCTCTCGAAGCTCCACAACCTCTGGATGAACTGGCTCGTCGAATACGAGGACGGCACGCTCGAGGGCGGCTATGCATGGCGCGGGCGGCCCGGCACGGGCTTCGCGGCCGCCCACCACTACGTCGACGGGCGCAGCATCGCGCGCTCCGATCCGGAGATCCGGACGGTCGAGACCGAGCGCGGGACGATCCGAAGCGTGACGGTCAGGATGGGTGACCTCCAGCTCGAGCTCGAGCAGGCCGGGTCGACCGATTGGCCGCTGCACACCTGCGGGGTCGTCTCCGCGATTTCACGTGAGAAGCGGATCGCGCGGAGCTGGAACTTCACCGAGTACTTCCCGCTGAACTGGCAGGCGGTGGCGGACTATCAGGCGGCTCACAAGGCGCTATACGGGCGCTACCCGTCGTTCCAGCGGCTCATGCAGGGCGCTCGAATCGAGCAACAGCGGCTCGTGTTCGACCGCTGACGACGTTCTCACGTCAAGGATTTCCGAGGGCGAGCGGCTAAACGCCGGGCACCCGGGTGTCAACCCCACACTCGCCACCCACTCCCGGGGTGAATGCGGCTTCAGCCACCTACGGTGTGGCTAAGGGCGCGGTCGACCGTGGCGGGCCGTCGAGTGTGGGGTCGTGACCGATGGATAGCCGGGCGCGCGCGGCCGGGCGGGCCAGGACCCCGACAAGTGCACACTCGACGTCCGTAGCGGGCCGAATGCATATTCGGCCCGGTATGACACCGAAAGTGCCGCACTCGAGCGCGGCGGGGCATCGAGTGTGACGTTATCGGCCCTGAATTCCGGTGCATCGAGGAAGATGGCGGACCGGGAAGGCGGTCGGTGGCGCGGGGGGTGCGAGGGGTGGCGCCGGGTGGTGTGACGGGTGGCGCGGGGGCGTGAGCGATGGCGCCGGGCGGTGTGACGGACGGTGCGGGGGCGTGAGCGGTGGCGCCGGGCGGTGTGAGCGGTGGCGCCGGCTCGGCTGAGACCCGGGGGGCGCTAAGTGTCAACGCGGCCGCGTGCCGTCGAGGCGGGCCAGCAGCGCCACGGTCTCTGCCGGGGCGTCGAGTGGGATGTGGTGATATGAGCCCGCGAACCTCACCGTCTCGGCGCTGCGTCCGAGCAACTCTTGGTACTGCTCGGCGAGCTCCGGCGAGGTCAGCGAGCTGAGGCTGCCCTGCACGATTGTGACCGGACAGCGGACCTGAGGAATGTCACGCGCGACGCCGAACCGGTCCTCCATCTCCCCGAAGATCGCCGGGTCGAACCTCCACGTGTAGCGCCCGTCCGGAAGCTGCGTGATCGAGCGGCGCGCCAGCCGGTCCATGATCTCTGGCTCGGCGGGCGGCTGCGGCGGCATCAGCCGGAATGCCTTCAGCGCGATGTCCTTGGTCTCGTACACCTTGCGTGGCCCGACCCGCGGAATCGGCTCTCCGCCGTACGGGGGGATCACCGAGTCGAGCGTGACCAGAGCGGCGACCCGGTCCGGACACAGCACAGCGGTCGTCGTCCCGATCCGGCCGCCGAGGCTGTGCCCGACAACGGCGGCCGGTCCGTCCACGACCTCGTGAAGCAGCGCCGCAACCTCGGTGACCCAGATCCTGCTCGGGTATCCGCCGGGACGGTGGCCGCTGTCCCCGTGGCCGCTGAGGTCGATCGCGACGACCCGCTGACGGGCGGAAAGCGCTCCGAGGACCGGCTCCCACCAGCCGGCGTGGGCCCCGCCCCCGTGGACGAGCACGAGCGTCGGGTCGCCGGCGCCGCCCGCGTACCAGCGAACGGCACAGTCCTCGACGTGGATCGCGCCGCCCTCGGGCAGCAGCGGCGGCAGGTGATTGGCGTCGAGGCCCACGGTTCGATACCGGCTCAGCGCACCGTTCGGAAGAACTGCCGCACCTCGTCGACGAACAGCTCGGGCTGCTCGAACGCCGCAAAGTGACCGCCGCGATCCAGCCGGCCGAAGTGACGGAGGTCGCTGAAGCGCTGCTCGACCCAGCGGCGCGAGACCGGAAACACTTCCTTCGGGAACACCGAGCAGCCGGCCGGGACGTCGACGGGCTCGCGCGCGGCCGGATCGTTGTAGCTCTCCCAGTACAGCCGCGCCGACGAGGCGCCCGAACCCGGCAGCCAGTACAGCATCACGTTGTCGAGGAGCTCATCGCGCGTAAGTACGGATTCGGGGTGACCGTCATTGTCCGTCCACGCGTGGAACTTCTCGACGATCCACGCGCACTGTGCAGCGGGCGAATCGACGAGACCGTACCCGAGCGTCTGCGGCCGGGTCGATTGCTGCCCCGAGTACCCCGAGCCGAAGCGGCGGTGCTCCGACGCGGCCACGAGCGCCAGTTGCTCCTCCTCGGTCGGCTCCCCGACGGCGCGGATTGCGTCGCGCGGGACCAGCGCCAGGTTGACGTGGATGCCGGCGAGGTGCTGCGGATCGACGTTCGAAAGCCTGGTGGTGACGATCGCGCCCCAGTCTCCGCCCTGTGCGCCATAGCGGCTGAACCCGAGCCGGCTCATCAGCTCGGCCCATCCGGCCGCGATCCGCCCAATCCCCCACCCGGCGACCTGCGGCTTGTCGCTGAAGCCGTAGCCCGGCAGCGACGGACAGACGACCTCAAATGCGTCGGCGGCGTCGCCGCCGTGGCTGACCGGATCGACCAGCGGCTCGATCACCTTCAGGAACTCGACGACCGACCCAGGCCACCCGTGGGTCATCAGCAGCGGCAGCGCATCGGGCTCGGGCGATCGCGCGTGCAAGAAGTGGATCTGCAATCCGTCGATCTCGGTTCGGAACTGCCCGATCGCGTTCAGCCGTCCCTCGAGGCGCCGCCAGTCGTAGGTGTCCACCCAGTACGCGCACAGCTCCTGCACGTACGCGAGCGGGATCCCCTGAGACCAGTCAGTGACCGTTTCCCGGTCCGCCCAGCGGGTGTTTCGCAGGCGGGCACGGAGGTCGTCGAGATCCGCTTCGGGGACGTCCAGATCGAACGGCACGATCGCCGGCGGCATCGCGCCATCCTACTTCACCAACCAATCGTTCGGTCAGTGATCATTGCGCCGAGGGCGCGATAGGCTCGAATAGTGAACAGGATTGCTCCAATGGTCCCGACTGCCGAGCCTTTCGAGTTCGAGAGCGATGGCCTGCGTCTTGTGGGAGAGCGCTTCCCCGCGGGCGATCGGGGAACCGTCCTCCTGCTCCACGGCGGTGGTCAGACCCGCCATTCGTGGGCCCGCACGGGAGTCCGCCTCTCACAGCGCGGCTGGACCGCGATCGCGCTCGACGCGCGCGGCCACGGCGACAGCCAGTGGGCCCCGGACGGGGACTACTCGCTCGAGGCGTTCGTCAACGATTTGCTCACCTTCATCGGGACGCTCGGGGAGCCGCCGGTCCTGGTCGGCGCGTCGCTCGGCGGGACCACATCGCTGGTCGCCGCCGGCGAGCACCCGGGGCTGGCGCGCGGCCTGGTCCTCGTCGATATCGTGGCGAAGCTCGAGCAAGCGGGCACCGACCGCATCCGCGGGTTCATGTCCGCGCAGCCTGAAGGATTCGCCTCGCTCGAGGAGGTCGCGGAGGCGATCGAGGCCTACAACCCCGTGCGCAAGCGCACTCGCAACCTCGAGGGCCTGAGGAAGAACGTCCGCCTCGGCGACGACGGGCGCTGGCGGTGGCACTGGGACCCGGCGTTCATGGCGATCGGCGACGAGCCGCAGCGGTTCGCCGACCCCGAGCGCGTAGAGGCGGCCGCCGCCGCGCTCACGATCCCGACGATGATCGTCCGCGGAGCGCACTCCGACGTGGTCAGCGACGAGGGGCTCGCCCACATGCTCGCGCTGGCTCCTCACGCGCAGGTGGTCGAGGTCGGCGCGGCCGCGCACATGGTCGCCGGCGATGACAACGACGTGTTTGCGACGCGGCTCGAGGCTTTCTTGGAGAGCTTGTAGCGCGGGCTCGGCCTACCCGGCCGCTCCGCGCCGCCCGACGAACGCCGCCACGCGTTCGCGCGTGTCCGGGCTCGCCTGCAGGAACGCCGTGGCCTCGATCGACTCCGAAAGCCCCTCGGGGGCGTGACGGTTGATGAACCGCTTGGCCATCCGGAGCGCCATCGGCGGGTGCGCGGCGATCCGCGCCGCCAGCGCCAGAGCGTCGTCGAGCAACGCCTCCGGGCTCGACACGTGCTGCACGAGCCCGATGCGCAGCGCGTGGTCGGCATCGAGCACGTCGCCGGACAGCACCATCCAATGCGTCCACGCCCGGCCCATCACCTCGGGGCCGCGCACGAGACCGTAGCCGGGCATCAGCCCGAGCGTGATCTCCTTGAACGAGAATTGCGCGCTCCGCGAGGCGAACGCCACGTCGCAAGCGAGGGTGATCTCGGTCCCGCCGCCGAACGCGATCCCGTTGACCGCGGCGATCATCACGGTCTCTGCGCGCTCGATCGAAAGGAACGCCTCGAGCGCCATCTTCACCTGTCGGCGGTAGTCGCCGATTCCTTGCAGTGCGTGAAAGTCGGCGATGTCCCCGCCGGCCGAAAATGCCCTCCCCGCCCCGGTCAGCACGCAGGCCCGAACGTCGGGGTCCTCGTCGAGCGCCTGCATCGCCTCGGGTAGCTCGTGGAAGAACGCGTGGCTCATCGCGTTCAGCTTCTCGGCGCGGTCGATCGTGAGCACAGCCGTGCCGTCGCCGCGGCGCTCGATCCGCAAGGTCTTCACCGGGCCACCCTAGCATTCCGCCAACCGATTGGTAGATTTTCTGGGACCGAGACAGAGGAGCAGACCGATGCCGGATGTGAGTTTGGCCTTCACGAACGCGAAGGCCGGTCGTGAGGACGCCTTCAACGCGTGGTACGACTCCGACCACCTGCCCCAGGTGCTGGCCGCCGACCACATGATCGGAGGGCGGCGGCTACGGGTCGCGATCGCCGACGGCGACCTCGACCACCCGTACGAGTTCCTCGCGCTCTATGACGTCGAGCCGGGATGCGCCGTCGCCGCGTCCAGGAGCGTCATCGAGCGGCGGCCGCCGCTGACCGACGACCTCGAGGGCACGCCGGCGTCCTGGTGGTACGAGGAGCTCGGCCCGCGCCGGGCGGTCGACGGGGCCGGCGACGGGCCGTTCGACAGGCTCGTCGTCTTCACGAACTCGGTGCCTGGAGGGGACGACGCGTTCAACGCCTGGTACGACGAGCGCCACGTGCCCGACCTGCTCGAGAAGGTCGACGGGGTGGTCGCGGCGCAGCGGTTCCGCCGTGCCGAGGGCGTCCCGTTCAACAGGAGCTGCCCGTGGGGCTATCTCGCGCTGTACGACATCCCTCAGGGCGAGGCCCGGCGCGCGCTCGAACGCGATCGTCTGGTCGCGCGCCGAGCGGGCGGAGGCGGAGGCCGCCGGGCGCGAGCCACAGGTGCCGATCTCGCCCGCGATGGCGGAGGAGCGGCTGTCGTGGTGGTACACCGAGATAACCCCGTACGTCCTCGCTGAGGCACTGGCCACGCGATAGGCGCGCGACCGGAGTATGCGGATATGAGCTATGCGGACGTGACGCTGGCACACGATGTGATGCCGCTCGGCCATCTGCTGCTCCGCTCCGCGCGTCGCGATCCCGACCGCGAGGCGCTGGTCTTCCCCGACACGCGCTGGTCGTACGGCGAGCTCGCGGACCGCGCGTGGGCGGTCGCGCGCTCGCTCGTTGCGCTCGGCGTCCAGCCCGGAGAGCACGTCGGGGTCCTCATGACCAACCATCCGGACCTGGTCGCGACCTTCTTCGGCGTATCGCTGGCCGGCGCCGTGGTGGTCCCTATCAACGCCCGATACCGGACGTCCGAGCTGGACTCGATCGTCGAGAACGCCGACCTGGTCGCGTTGCTCACCCACGATGCCGCAGATGACCACGTCGACTTCGCCGCGCTCCTGCACCAGTCGCTTCCCGGGTTGGTCGAGTCGCCGGATCCGCTGCACCTGAGCCTGCCGCGCCACCCAACGCTCCGCACGGTCGTGATGATGGGCCGCAAGCAGCCCGACGGAATCCTGTCGCGGGCGGCGTTCGACCGGCTCGGCGGCGAGGAGTACGACGCGCCGCTGCGAGCCCGGGTCGAGGGACTGCGCGTGCGCGACATCGCGATCATCCTCTACACGTCGGGAACGACCTCCGCGCCGCGCGGCGCGCTGCTCACCCACGAGGCGTTCGTGCGGGTGTGGATGGGCACTGGACGGATCTTTGACACCACCCCCGAGGACCGCCATTGGAACGGCTTGCCGCTGTTCCACGTGGCGGCGCTCGGCTGCCTGACGTGGATCACCGGCCATGGAGCGACCTTCATCAGCGATTACACGTGGGATGCCGGGCGCTGCCTGGAGACGATCGAGCGCGAGCGCGTGACGCAGTTCTACCCCGCCTACCAGCCGGTCATGGAGGCGTTCCTCAGCCACCCGCGATTCCCGGACACCGATCTCCGCTCGCTGCGGACGTTCCTCAACACCGCGCCACCCGAGATGCTCGCCGCATTCCAAGAGCGGCTACCGGACGCCGTCGGCATGACCATGTACGGCGGGACCGAAGGCGGAGCGATCACGACCACGCAGATCGACGATCCACTCGAGGACCGGATCAACACGACCGGCCGCCCGCAGCCCGGCCTCGAGATCCGGGTGGTCGGCGAAGACGGCAGCGTGCTCGGCCCGGGCCGGCCCGGGATCATCCAGTTCCGCGGCTTCAACACCCTCGAGGGCTATTACAAGTCGCCCGAGAAGACGGCCGAATCCGTGCTCGCCGACGGATGGGTGACGATGACCGACCTGGGTCAGATGGACGAGAAAGGGCAGGTGCAGTTCCTCGGACGGGCGAAGGAAACGCTGAAGGTCGGCGGCGAGAACGTCGCGCCGCAAGAGGTCGAGGCGCAGCTGTGCACCCATACCGCCGTCAAGCTCGCCCAGGTCGTCGGCATACCGGATCCGAAGCTGGTCGAGGTCCCGGCGGCGTTCGTCGAGCTCCACGACAACGCCACGGCGACCGAGGAGGAGCTGATCGAGCACTGCCGCGGACGGATCGCGTCCTTCAAGGTGCCGAGGCTCATTCGCTTCGTTATGGCGGAGGATTGGCCAATGTCGGCCACCAAGATCCAGCGATTCGCCCTTCGCGAGAGACTGCTGGAGGAGCTGGCGAGCCGACCGGAGCTCCCGGCGTGAGAACCGCCGAAACCGCGGACTGGATCACGCTGGACGGCGCTGTGAACGCGCGTACCGTGATACCCGGTGCGCTGCTGCGATCGGACAATCTGCAGTCGCTCAGCCCCCGAGACGTGCGGCAGCTGATCGACGAGCGGTCGGTCGAGATCGTCGTCGATCTGCGGACGGACATCGAGGTCGAGCTAGAGGGGCCGGGGCCGATGACGGCCAAGTCCGCGGTCCGGATCGAGCACCGATCGCTGTACCCGGACTCCGGGGCGAACACGGATCCGACTACCTGGCCTCCGGAGACCGACCGCACCGGCGTCGTAATCGCTCTCGCGCTCGACGCGGCCGGGGTCGATCGGGACGAAATCGTGCGACTACTGGCCTCGGAGACCGATCGAGCGGATCATGGAGCACTTGGTGAGCTCATCCACCTACCGCGCGGAGGTCGAGGGCCACGACCCGCGTAGCCTCGCGCCGGCGCCGGGCGTGATGGAGCGTGTGCTCGAGATCGTCGACGAGCGATTCGGGGGGGCCGTCGCCTGGCTGTCGGCGAACGGGCTCGATCAAAGGGACCAGGAGCTGCTTCGCCGGCGGCTCCGACGTCGTCCCGAGCAGGTTGACCGTACCGGCAGGGCCAGATGAAGATCGTCGTGGCAGTCGAGCAGGTGCCCGATCTCGCCGAGGACCTCCGCCTCGCCGACAATCGACGCTCGATCGTGACCGAAGGCGCGGAGTGGGACCTGTCCGAAGCAGGCATGGGCGCGATCGAGGCGGCGCTCGAGCTACGCGACGCCGCCGGCCGAGGCGAGGTGGTCGTGATCAGCGTGAGCGAGCCCGAGGCACGCGGCGGCGTCCTCACCGCGCTCGCGCTTGGTGCCGACCGCGCCGTGGTCGTCTCGCACGCTGCGGTCCAGGACCTCGACGACCTCGCGGTCGCTCGCATCCTGTCGCGGATCGTCGAGCGTGAGGCACCGGATCTTGTCCTGTGCGCCTCGGGGTCCAACGACGACAGAAGCGAAGCTGCCGGTGTCGCTCTCGCCGCCTTGCTGGGTCTGCCGCGCGTCACCGCCGTCCGGAGGGTCGAGCACGACGCAGGACGCCGCGCAGCCACGGTCGAGCGCGCGCTGCCGGGTGGACGTGTCGAGCGCCTCGAGGTGCCCACGCCGGCGCTCATCACCGTCGCGGGCGGGGCCTACCGGCCACGCTATGCGACGCTGGCCGAAATTCGGCTCGCGTGGCGCAAGCCGCTCGAGGTCATGACGATCGAGGAGACGGGCATCGACCCGGATGCGCTCGACGCCGCTCGCAGTGCGCGGGTGCGCGCGCTCGCGCGGCCGCCGACACCCGCAGGCGCCGAGATGATCGAGGGAAGCCCCGACGAGATCGCGGAGCGTATCGCGGACATCATCAAGGGCAGGGTCGGCTGAGCATGGCGGGCGTCCTCGTTCTCGCCGAAGCTGACCGGGGAGGGCTCCGCGCGACCTCGTTCGAGCTCATCGCCGCCGGCGTGGAGCTGGCCGATAGCGGGTGCGGTCCCGTGCGGGTCCTGATCGTCTCTCGCGACCCGTTCCGGCACGTCACCGAGCTCTCGGTCCCGGGCGTCGAGGAGGTTCTGACCGTCGCGTCGCCCCTCGAGCACTTCGAGCCGCACCTGCACGCGACCGCCGTCAAGGCCGCGATCGAAGCCGAGCGGCCACAGGTCGTGCTCGCCGCCGATTCGGCGGACGCGATGGCGTACGCGCCGGCCGTGGCGGCCGAGCTCGGCCTCGGCTTCGCCTCGGGCGCAACCGGCATCGACTGGGAGGACGGGACGCCCGTCGTCACACGACCCGTACACGGCGACCGCCTGGTGGCACAGCTCGAGTTCCCCGGCAAGCCGGTCTCGCTGGTGATGGTGCAGTCCGGCGCGTACGCCGCGGTTGCACCGGGCGGCGGGTCCGCGGCCGTGCGCGAGCCGACGCTGACGCTCGACGCATCCCTCGCTGCCACCGAGCATCTCGGTTACTCACGCGGCCACGTCGGCCGAACCGGAATTGTCCAGGTCGGAGTTCGTGATGGCGATCGGTCGCGGCGTCGAAGATGAGTCAGGGGTTGCGGAGCTCGAAAGCGTCGCCCGGACGCTCGGGGCGGCCTTCTCGGTTTCGGGCGGCCTGGTGGACGGTGGGCTGGCCTCCCCCGCGCGTAAGGTTGGGGTATCCGGCAAGACCGTGAGGCCGAAGGTGTACCTGGCGTTGGGGATCTCCGGCGCTCTTCAGCACCTGACCGGCGTGCGGAGCGCCGGAACGATCATCGCGGTCAACACCGATCCCGATGCGCCGATCTTCAGGGCTGCGAACTACGGTGCGGTGGCCGACCTATTCGACGTCGCCCGAGCGCTGCCACGACACTTCAGCTGGCCTTCTGAGTCGTGAACGCGGCGAACGCCTCGCGCGCCTCGCGCGTCGAGACGGCCATCGCGATCGCGTTCGCCTCCCACTCGAGCGTCGTGTCGAGGTCCATCACGGGCGCGTGCCGCAGTCCGGTCAGGATCAGCTCGGAGACCCTCGGGGACACCGAGCTGACGCGCTTCGCGTACTCCCGGACCTCCTCGTCGAAGCGCTCGACGGGGATGCAGCGGTTGACCATCCCGATCCGCTCGGCCTCCGCTGCGGTGACCATGTCGCCCAGCAGAGCGAGCTCCATGGCGCGGGCCCGCCCGACCAGGCGCGGGCAGGAAGTACGTGCCGCCCATGTCCGGCACCACGCCGATCTTCGCGTAGTTCTGGCTGATCTTTGCGTCCGCGCGCATCAGGACGAGGTCGCACATCAGCGCAAGGTTGGCACCTCCGCCGACCGCGACACCATTGACCGCGGCGATCGTCGGCTTGTCGAGGTTGGTCCAGGCCCTGACGACGCGGCCGATCAGGCGCATCCGGTCGCGGATCGAGTGTGGATCCATCATGTCGACCTCGCCCGAGTAGGACTGGAGATCGGCGCCGGCGGAGAAAGCACGCCCCTTGCCCGTGACCACGATCGCCCCGACCGAGGGATCAGCCTGAAGCTCGGCTGCGCACCGCTCGAGCTCGAGGTACATCTCCCCGGTGAGCGCGTTGAGCCGGTCCGGCCGGTTGAGCGTGATCCAGCCCGAGCCGCCCAGACGTTCGAGCTCGAGCGTCGTGTACGTGGGTTCGGTCATCGTGCCGCGCTGCTCACGCGGCCGCCCTGGCGGGCTTTTCGTACAGCTCGACGTGGTAGCCGTCGGGGTCGACGAGGTAGACGGCCTTGGCCCCGGCATGAGGCCCCTGATCGATCGTCACCACCTCGCCCCCGCGCGACCGGAATCCCTGCTCGACCGCGCGGGCATGCAGCGCTTCTGCGTCGTCGACGTACAGGCACATGTGCCCGGCGCCATAGTCGCACGGCCGCGCCGACGCCGGATGGCGCTCGATCGTCTGAAAGTCGAAGAACTCGAGCACGGTGTCGCTCCCGGGTACGCGCAGGAACACGATCCGGACCTTGCCCGGTTCTATGCCCCACACGCGCGCGGCGCTCGGCCCGCCCGTCCAGCCGTCAGAGATCACCTCGAGCCCCAATACGTCGCGATAGAAGCGCAGCGATTCGTCCATGTCGGACACTGTCACTCCAGAGTGGAAGAAGCCCGTGACGCTCATGCTGTCCCTCCTGATGGCCGGCGCGCGGCGATAGATTTCCCAAACAAGTGGTTGGTTGATAAATTACCGCTTCGCGCGCCCATACACAAGGCGCCTGGACCACGATCCTGGAGAGACTTATGAAGACGGTTGCTGTGATCGGAAGTGGAGCATCGGGGCTCGGCGGCCGCGCTGGCGGCGGCGGAAGGTGGTGCGCGTGTGACCGTCTACGAGCAGGAGGATCGACTTGGCGGGACGACGGCGCTGTCCGGGGGCAACGCCTGGCTGCCCGCCCACGAGGGGCTCGAGGACGATTCGCCCGGAGCTTGCGCTCGCCTACCTGCGCGCAGCTCTCGCTCGGAGACGCCGACGACGAGCTGCTCCAGGTGTTCGCGCGCGAGGCGGGGCCGACCGCGGCTCGAGTCCAGCGCGCGACGCCGCTCGGCCTTCAGGCGATCCCGTACTGCGACTACCACGCCGAGTTCGAGGGCGGCCGCGCCCAGGGCGGCCGGACGCTCGAGCCGATGCCGTATGACCCCTCACCCGAGGTGAGGGCGCTGCTGCGCGACGCACCGAACATCGAAGGTCCGATCACCTATGTCGAGCTGGCCACCGGGGAGATCAACCGTGACCTCCTGAACGAGCGCCGCGAGAAGGGGACGATGACACTCGGCCGTGCGCTCCTGGCCGGGCTGCTGCAGGCGTGCCTGGACGCCGGCGTTCAGGTGAAGACGGGTGTGCGTGTTCGCGAGCGTCCAGACGCCCAGGCCGTCGTGCTCGCCACGGGCGGGTTCGAGCGCGACCCCGAGCTCAGCCGCGCGTTCCTGCGCGGGCCGATGCTCGGCCCGGTCGGCGCTCCGGGCGCCCGCGGCGACGGGCTGCGGATCGCGATGGCCGCCGGCGCCTCGCTCGGGTGCATGAGCGAGGCGTGGTGGTGCCCGAGCATCAGCGTCCCCGGTGAGACGATCGACGGAACGCCGATGTTCCGGCTGATCCTCACCGAGCGCGCTCGTCCCGGCTCGCTGATCGTCGACGGCAGCGGCCGCCGGTTCGCCGACGAGGCTCAGAACTACAACGACTTCGGGCGCACGCTGCAGAACTTCAACCCGGCGCAGTTCGCGTTCCCGCACGTGCCGGCGTGGCTCGTGTTCGACTCGGTGTACCGCAGGTCCTACCGGCTCGGGCCGCTGAGCAAGCGCGGCCCCGACCCGCGAGTGGCTGGTCAAGGGCGACACGATCGGCGATCTTGCCGACGGTATGGCTGTGCCCCGCGCCGCGCTCGAGGCGACCGTCGAGCGGTTCAACGACGGTGCCTCGCGGGGCGAGGACAGCGACTTCGGCCGAGGCAGCTATCCGTACGACCGATTCATCGGTCGCATGGGGCCGCTCGAGGACGGGCCTTACTACGCGCTCAAAGTCATTCCGGGATGCCTGAGCACGAAGGGTGGCCCGCGCACCGATTCCGAAGGACGGGTCCGCTCGGATCGACAACGGGCACCCGATTCCGGGCCTGTACGCCGCCGGCAACGTCGCCGCGAGCGCGTTCGGAATGGCGTATCCGGGCGCCGGGGGCACGCTCGGCCCGGCGCTCGTGTTCGGGCTGAGAGCCGGAGACGCCGCGGCCGCCGACTGATGGAAGAGCTCCCGCTCAGCGCCTGCTGGACGCTGCCCGACCACGTCGACCGGGCGGCCCGACACTGGCCCGACACCGAGGCGCTGGTGTTCGGATCCGAGCGGCTGACGTTCGCGCAGTTCGCCGAGCACACGCGCAGGGTGGCGCGCGGGCTGCTCGCGCTCGGAGTGACGCCGGGGCAGAGGGTCGGCGTGTTCATGCAGAACGTACCCGACATGCTGGTCGCGATCTACGGCGCCGCGCGCACCGGCGCGATGGCGGTCCCGATCAACGGGCGCTTCAAGGCCCGCGAGCTCGGCTACGTCGTTTCGCACGCCGGGGTGGAGGTGCTCGTCGCCTCGGCCGCGTATGGGGACCTGGTTCAGGAGGCTCTCGGCGACTCGGGCGCCCCAGCACTACGACATCTCGTGATCCACGGGGCCGAGCCCGGGGCCGGGCTCGGCTGGACGGACATGCTCGAGGGCGGCCGATCGGTCGATCAGCGCGAGCTGGACCAGCGCCAGCAGCGGATCGCCGTACGCGACACCGCGCTGCTGATGTACACATCGGGAACCACGGCCAACCCGAAGGGATGCTTGATCTCGCACGAGTCGCTCGTGCGGACCGGACGGATCTTCGGGCTCGGGCGCTTCCCGACGCGCCACGGCGATCGCGTGTGGGATCCCTTGCCGCTGTTCCACCTCGCCTCGATCCTGCCGTTCAACGGCTGCCTCGAGACCGGAGCCACATACGTGGGAATGGTCCACTTCGATGCCGGCGAGGCGCTGAGCGTGCTCGAGTCCGAGCGCTGTACGTGCGCGTTCCCCGCCTTCGACCTGATCTGGATCGCGGTCCAGGACCATCCTCGGTTCGCTCGGACCGACCTCTCGCGGATCCGCCTGGTCAACGTCAACGGCGTGCCCGAGAAGCTCTCGCTGATGGCGGCCAAGACCCCCTGGCTCACCCAGATCTCACCGTACGGCGCCACCGAGGGCGGCGGCGTGCTCGCACTCAGTCACCTCGACGACGCGCTCGAGCACCGCGTCGGATCCGCCGGGCGGCCGTTCGCCGGGATGGAGGTCCGGATCGCCGACCCCGACACCGGTGCCGAGCTGCCGATCGGCGAGCGCGGGGAGATCACCTACCGCGGGCCGGCGCTGTTTGACGGCTACTACAAGCAGCCCGAGGAGACCGCCGCGGCGTTCGACGCCGACGGGTTCTTCCACTCCGGAGACCTCGGCAAGGTCGATGCCGACGGCCGGCTCACGTTCATCGGCCGGCTCAAGGACATGCTCAAGGTGGGCGGGGAGAACGTCGCCGCCGCGGAGATCGAAGGCTTCCTGGCCGAGCACCCGGCGATCGCCGAGGTGCAGGTCGTCGCCGCGCCCGACGAGCGGTACGTCGAGGTCCCGTGCGCGTACGTCGTGCTCCGGCCTGGGGCCACGCTCGAGTACGACGAGTTGCTCTCCTACTGCCACGGGCGGGTCGCGACTTACAAGATCCCGCGGTACTTGCGGGTGGTCACGGAATGGCCGATGTCCGGAACCAAGATCCAGAAGTTCCGCCTGCGGAACGAGATCGCTTCCGAGCTCGAGGCTGCGGGCATCCGCTCCGCTCCGAAGATCGCCGCCCCCGCCGCAACCGGCGCCGCCCCGTAACTGGGTCACAACCGCACACTCGACGATCCGCTCGCGTCGAGGAGTGGCGAAATGACCCACATACGTGCCTGAATCCCCACTCACCCCGGAAGGGGTGCCGAGCGTGGGGAAATGACCCACTCCGCCAGGCGCTGAACCATCGTTAGCGGGGGCGGTCGCGTCGACCGCCCCCGCAATCCTTATCCGATCAGGTGCCGAGCCCCTCGGCCTTCCACTTCGCGAGGAAGTAGCTCACGCCGTCCTTCTGCGGAGCGACGTACTGGCCCGCCGGTGGCAGGTTCGACTTCGTCACGATCTGGTACGAGAGCGGGTTGCCGATGCCCGGATAGGACGTGCTGTCCGAGTACCCCGGCAGCGGGGTGTGCCTGGCCTCGAACTCGACCAGCGCGTTCACGACCTCCCAGGCGGTGACGTCGTAGTTGACGTCGACCACTTCGGTGATGGCGCCCTTGCGCATCAGCACCTGGGTGCTCGGGTCGGCATGGAACGTGAACACGTCAGGCGCGCTCCCGCTCTGGGCCTTCGACTCGACCACCTGGCCGCCGGCCTGGCCGGCGCTATCGAACGCGAACCAGAACGCCTTCAGGCTCGGGTTGGCGGTCAGCGTGTCCGAGACCCACTTCTGGGTGCCTTGGACGAGGTTGGTCGGGTCAGTCGTCGACGTCGCGACTGCCTTGACGCTGGTCCCCTTGATCGAGGTCGAGAGCTGCGCGGTGCGCGCGGTCGCCCACGGCGCGGGATAGTTGGCGACGGCAATATCGCCACCCCCAGACCCGAGCTTCGCGATCAGCGCCTTGGCCAGGATCTGGCCGGACAGCGGCTCGTTGGGATACAGGGCCGTGTTGAAACCGGGGCCGACGAGGCCGCAGCAGTCGAGGATCGGTACGTTCTTCGCCTTCGCGCTGCTGACGACCGCAGGAATCGAGGACGGGTCGATGCCGGTCAGGAGGATCGCCTTCACGCCCTGCGACAGCAGGCTGTTGCCGCACGTGACCCACTTGGTGGGGTCGCCGGCGCCGTTGCAGTAGATCATCTTGTAGCCGACCGCCTT
Organism: uncultured Solirubrobacterales bacterium; assembly: GCA_963849675.1. GTDB lineage: Bacteria > Actinomycetota > Thermoleophilia > Solirubrobacterales > Solirubrobacteraceae > Palsa-465. The sequence continues at coordinate 200,429 of CAWKIW010000008.1, forward strand.
CAGCGCCTGGCGCACGGAATTCGCCGCCCGGTCGGCGGACTCGATCCCACCGAGGATGTCGAGGTAGCCGACGGTTGGATGCGGCGGGTTCGAGACGACGCCGAGGGCCTTGCCGGCGGCGGTTCCCCATGCGGTGGCCTTGGCGGCCTCGGCGGTGCCGACCATCGGGCCGATGCCCTTCCCCACGCCCGGGCCGGGCAGATATGGCGCACCCTGACCGGACGCGAGCACGACGCCCGCCGGCAAGCTGCTGCTGGTGGCACTCGTGGTGGCGGCGCTGGTACTGGTCGTCGTGGTGGCGCTCGCGGCGCTGGCCTTACTGGTACTGCTACTGGAGCTGCTTCCGCAACCGGCGGCGAGAACTGCCGCACACAGCAGCCCCGCCGTTGCGGCGTAGTAACGCTTGAACACTTTGATGTCCTCTCCTTCCGGCTGATACCTCTGAACTACGTAACCGTTGGATGAATTCGGGAGTCTGGTCCTCGCCCGATCCGCTTCAACCGATCGAGCGCATTCGAGTCCTTCGTTTGCCTCTCAGGCGGCGTAACACTTCTCGAGCAACGCGCTCTCGCTCACCTCCTCCCCGGCGAGTTCCCCCACGAGGTGACCCTCGCGCATGACCAGGACGCGGTTGCAGTTCTGGACGAGTTCGGAAAACTCCGACGAGATGAAGATGACGCCCTTGCCCTCTGCGGCCAAGTCGCGCATGAGCCCGTAAAACTCGTCTTTGGCGCCGACGTCGATGCCCTGTGTGGGCTCGTCGAAGATCAGCACATCTGCGCCGGCGTTCAGCCATTTGGCCAGCACCACCTTCTGCTGGTTGCCGCCCGACAGGTACCGGATCGGGTGCTCGGTGTCGGCGACCTTGATGTCGAGCCGCTCAACGAGATCGCGCGCGGCGTCCGTCTCGCGGCCTCGGTGCGGGAACGGCAGCGGACCGCGCAACCGAAAGCTGCGCAGCGTCGCCAGCGTGATGTTCTTGCGGACCGAGAATTTCGTGATCGTTCCCTGATTGCGCCGGTCCTCGGGAAGAAGCACGATGCCGGCGGCCATCGCATCCCGAGGCCCCCTGATCCGCCGCTTGACGCCGCGGACAAACACCTGCCCGGCCGCGTGCGGATCCGCGCCGAAGATCAGCCGAACCAGTTCGGTCCGGCCGGCGCCGACGAGTCCGGCGATGCCGAGGATGTCGCCGGCCTTGACTGAAAAGCTCGCGTGCTCGACGACTCCTGGCAGCGTCATGTCCTCGACGCGCAGCAACTCGTCGCGATCGGCCTCCGGCTGTGGCGGCCGCCACGGCTCGCGCGTGCGCGCCACCGCTGTACCGGTGATGTGTTCGATCAACTGCTCCCGGGTCACGCTCGAAGTCGGCCCCGCGAACACGACCTTGCCGTCGCGCATCACCGCCACGGAATCCGTGATGTCGAACACCTCGCCGAGCCGGTGGGTGACGTAGATGACCGCGACACCGCGATCGCGCAGCACGCGGACGACTGCGTGGAGGTGGTTGATCTCTTCGTCGGTGAGCGACGCCGTCGGCTCATCGAGCACGAGCAGACGCGCGTTGACTGCCAGACCTCGGGCGATCATCACCAGCCGGCGCTGCGCGATGCTGAGGCTGCTGAGCGGAGCGGCGGCGTCGATTCGTGCGTCGAGCTGGCCCAACACCTCTTGCGCCTTGCTTCGCAACGCGCGCCTGTTGACGAGCATGCCGCCGACCTTCGGGTATCCGAGCCCCAGCTCGATGTTCTCGGCGACGGTCAGGTTCGGTACATCTGCCAGCTCCTGATGGACGAACGCCAGGCCGAACTTCGTGGCGTCGTGCGGGCCGTGCAACACGACCGGCTCGTCATCGATCAGCAGCTCGCCCTCGTCGGGAGCCGTCGCGCCGGCGAGGACCTTGATCAGCGTGCTCTTGCCGGCGCCGTTCTTGCCGAGCAGCCCAAGCACCACCCCTGGAGTGATCGCGCCGTCGGCGTGGTCGAGCGCGAGGACACCGGGATACCGCTTGACCAGCCCCCGCGCGACCAGAAATGGGCGCGCTCCGGGGGCGCTCGTCGCGGCAACGGCGCTCATGTGGTGACTCGCTGTCCGAGGCGGCCGAGTAGCACCGCGGCCACGAGGATCCCGCCCTGGACGAGGTTGATCAGGTAGGTCTGCAGGTTGAGGATCGTCAGGCCCGTCGAGATCGTGCCGAGGAACAGAACTCCTACGACCGTGCCTGGGACGTTGAACTCTCCCGGGTTGAAGCAGGCCGCGCCGAGGAACGCGGCGGCATACGCGGGCAGCAGGTAGGGTGCGCCGGCGTTCGGCGTGTATGAGCCTCCCTGCGAGGTGAGGATGATCCCGACCACGGCGGCGCTGACCCCGACGATCACGAACCCGAGCAGACGCAGCGCCCTCGTGCGGATACCGGACAGGCGCGCCGCCTCCGGATTGCCGCCGATCGCGTACATGTAGCGTCCGACCTCCGTGCGATCGAGGAGCACCCAGAGGAGGAGCGCTATCACCACGGCGATCCAGATCTGGTTGCTCAGTCCGAGGAAGTAGCTCTTGGCCGCGATGTTCACGTACCCCTGCGCTACCCCCGAGAACACGGTTGCCTGGTTCGTGAACGCGTATTCGATCCCGGTCAGCACCGTTCCGATCGCGAGCGTGATGATGAACGACGGCCCGCCAAGGAAAGCGATCAGGTACCCGTTGAGGATGCCCACCGCCACGCCGAAACCGAGGGCCATCAGCAGCGCGATCGGCCACCCCCACGCGTGCTTGGCCATCAGGGCCACCGCGACGCCGCCGGCGAGGCCGACCGTCGCTCCGATCGAGAGATCGAAATCCTGCATCGCGAGCACGACCGTGAGTCCGACCGCGAGTATCAGCGCCGGAGCCGACTCGGTCAGGATCGTCTTAGCGTTGCCCCAGGTCGGGAAGATGTGAGGCTTCGCGGCGCTGAACACGATGATGACGACCACGAACGCGATCAGCACGCCGTAGCGCGACAGAATCGTCGCGGCGAGCTTGGCGGCTCGACGATCCCGGGCGCGAGTCGGTCCGACGCCAGGCTCGTTCTGCGGCTTGACAACGGTGCGTCGCGGCGCGTCCTCGACTTGTGTCGCGTCCCCGGGAGTCTCGGCTGGCGCGTTCGGCGGTTCCTCAGGCATCGGTGTTCATCACCCTCAGTTGCAGCGCGGCCTCGCGCTCTGGAACGGCGCGAGCCTACCAAACAATCGTTCGAATTACAGGTTAAGTATTGATGAGTTGATTTGGCAAGGATCTGGCTCCTGTCCCCAATGCGCGTGTTGTCCGAAACGCGCGCGATCAGGCGCGCGCCCAGGGGACCAGGCAACCGTCGGGGCCGCAGTCGGGCAACGGCTCGCCGATCGGCCGCACCCGGCGGCTGGTCGCGCGGGCAGTGATGACCGGCGCCCAGTTCTGAATCCATGCCGACCACCCCGCGCCCTCCCCGCCGGCGGTCACCAGATACACGTCGTCGGGCGAAGCGATCGAGCGGAGCTTGCCCTCCTCGTCGGGGGTCTCTTCGAACGACGCGCCTTTGACGATTTGCACGCCGTTGGCCAGAAGCTCTGCCGGTGCGATCCGGCTCTCACGGAACAAGAATTCGCGGACCTGCTGCTGGGTCCATCCCTCCTCGATGCAGAAGCCGGCATGCTCGGGACCGAGCACGGCCATGCCCTGTCCGGCCTTGCCGGTGGAGAAGGTCGCGGGGCTGCGGATCGCGCTCGCGACCGTCTTGAGGACAAGCTCGGGGGAGCGGGTCAGCTGCTGGGCGATCTGGCGCGGCCCCTCGGTGGGGAGCACCGTGACGGTGGTGTCGCCCGGCTCGTAGCCGAGCTGCACGTGCAGCGGCTGCCAGGGCTCGGGTGGCGGGTCCTCGGCGAAGCAGAACGTGTACTTGCCGGGATGACCGAACGAGGACGCGTCCGAGTCGCCGGGCGTCGATCCGAGGACGTTCAACGCCACCAGCCGGATCGCCCGGCCGATCGTCGCGTTCGGACGGTATCCAGGACCAAACACGCCGTGTCGTGCGTTCATGCCGATCTCCTGAGCGATCGGGCCGCTCACGACCGTGCACAGCGCGGCACCGCCCGTGCTGGTCAGCACCGCGTGCAGGTTGAACTCCGGGTCGAACATCGCCTCCAGCGCCGCCACCACAACCGGGAAGTGCGTCGGTAGGCATCCCGCCATGACCGCGTTGATCGCGGCCTTCTCCAGCGTCACGCCACGCCCGCGCGCCGCGAGGTATCCGATCAGAAGCTCGGGGTCCTCGTCGCCGAGGACCGCGAGCATCTCCTGCACTCGCTCGGGTGTCGGCGGTACGATCGGCAGGCCGTCAGTCCACCCGCGCGCGAAGAACTCCTCCTGGACGTCGGCCTCTTCGAGCTCGAGTGACTCGTCTTGCGCCGTCTGCGACATGTCGGTCAGCTTCCTCGCACCGGGCTCGCGACGTCAGCCGTCAACTGCGCGACCGCGCGGTCGACCATCGTGCAGGCGAGCTCCTGAAGCTCAGCGTCGGTCTTGCCAAAGACCGGGTGCGGCACGGTCACCGAATGAAATCCGGGGGCGCCGAGCTTGGCCGCGTGGGTCGCGATAATCGTCTGAAACGGCTCAGTGATCACAACGGTCGCCGGGGTTCCGCGCTCTTCCATCATCACCGCATCGTGCAGACTGCACGACGAGCAGGCACCTCAGTCACCCACCCCGGTGATCACAAAGTGCGCCCGAGCGGCCATCCCGTCGGCCTGGACCGCGGTGACCGGAGATCCCGCCGACGGCTTGAGGATGATTTCGGTCGTGACGTCACGGCGGAGGCGCTTTCGTAGCTCGTCGGCCAGCGCCTGGAGCAGTTCCGCGGCCAGGGGCTTCCCGTTGGAGATCAGCCCGATCACCAACGGCTCGGGCGGCTCGGTCCGCGGCGCCAACGTCAGCGCCGCGCGCGGCGGCTCGACGAAGTCGGGACGGAGGACGGTGATCCGGCTCATGTCGTCGGCTGCGGCGTCTCGGAGACGCCTTCGAGTTCGGCCAGCAGCCGGTCGCGGAGCTTGAACCGCTGGATCTTGGTCGCGGACATCGGCCACTCGTCTCCGTCGATGAACCGGATCATCCGGGGGACCTTGAACGAGGCGATGCGGCCGCGGCAGTGCTCGATCAGCTCCTCCTCGGTCGCGTCGCCGCCTGGCACGAGCTCGACGTACGCGGCGACCACCTCGAGAAGGCGCTCATCCGGAATGCCCACGACCTGCACTAATTTGACCGCCGGGTGCGTGGAGAGCTGGGCCTCGACCTCCTGGGGGGCGACGTTCTCGCCGCCGACCTTGAGCGTCTCCTTGATTCGGCCGAGGAACAGCACGCGGCCCTCGGAGTCGAGCACGCCCAGATCTCCCATGTTGGTCCAACCGTCCTCACGGATCGACTGCGCGGTCTTCTCGGGCGACTTCCAGTAATAGCTGAGCGTGTTGAAGCCGCGAAACTCGATCAGGCCGCGCTCGCCGGGGCCGAGCGGATTCCCGTCCTCGTCGGTCACCCGCAGCTCGAATCCCGGTTGCGGGGTGCCGCACGTGTTCAGTCGAACCTCTGGCGGATCCTCGGGCCGGGTCATCGTCACCACCCCGCCCTCGGTGCCGCCGTAGCAGGTCAGCTGCACCGCGTGCGGGATGCGCGCCTGGAACTTGGCGAGCACCTCCGGCGGCGCGACGTTCTGGAAGATCCGCAGCGCACTGAGGTCGGCGTCCGGGAAGTCCGGGTGCGCGAGCACCCCCTCCATCACCGGCTGATACGCCGGGTAGAACTCGGTGATCCGCTCGTCCTCGAGGGCCCTCAGCGTGCGGCCCGCATCGAAGCTGTAGTCCGAGAAGAACGTCCCGCCCGCTGCCAGAACCCAGGTCAGGCAGCCCAGCGCGGTCACGTGGAACAGCGGTAGCGACGTGTAGTGACGGTCCTCCGGTGAGGTGTGCCAGATCCCGCCGACACCGATCCACCCGCGCACGAACGCCTCGTGGGTGATCATCGCCCCACGCGGCTGCGAGGTCGTGCCGGACGTGTACAGCATCAGCGTGAAGTCGCGCAACCGCACCCCCTCGACCTGGTTGCGCAGTCGCTCCTCGTCGACGCGGTCGGCCAGCGCCGTGAACGCGTCACGGTCGATCATGCCCTCCGGACTGCGGGCTCCGAGCATCACCACGTTGCGGAGCTTCGGGTGATCGGGCAAGCACAGCGCCATCGGGTCATCGGCCTCGCGCAAACCCGGCAGCGACCCGTGCAGGAGCGCCGTGAAATCGATGTGCGCGTCGGCGCTGTCGTGGGTCAGGAGCGCCACGAGGTCGGCGTCCTCGACGATCGAGTGAAGCTCGGAGGTACGGTAGCGAGCGTTGATCGGTACGACCGTGGCTCCCATCAGTGCCGCGCCGAACACGGTGGTGACGAGGTCGGGGTGGTTGGTCATCAGCACGCCGACGTGCTCGCGCGGCTGCACGCCGAGCCCGCTCAGGGAGCGCGCCACCTGCCACGCGCGATCGGCGAGCTCGCGATAGGTCAGTCGGATGTCCGGGAAGACGAGCGCTTCGCGGTCGGGCGAACGGCGGGCGGAGCGGAGCAGCATCTGCCCGAGCGGCACGACTCCCTCGGGGATCCAGACCTGCTCGAGAGATGACGGCTCGGCAGTCGGCATGGCGCAAGTTTGCCAAACTAACGGTTGATTGGCAACCCCCCCAGTCGGGAGAGTTGAACATGGTCGGCGGTGCAGGTACGATGCCTTGTCGCTATCTACCAACCGATTGGTCAGAACATGAGGAACCGATGAAGTACGACGTGGCCGTGGTCGGCGCCGGCGTCGCCGGACTGGTTACCGCCTCGCTGCTGGCGAAGGAGGGCAAGCGGGTCGCGCTGGTAGAAGGCCATCGATACCTCGGCGGCCGCGCCATGCATCATCGGTACCGGGGTCACGAGATCGGGTTGGGCTCGCATCTCGTCGAGGACCCGGGGGATAGTCTCACCCGCGCCTGCGAGTACGTCGGCATCACCGTGCAGCATTCCGAGCGCAGCGACTCGATGCCGTTCTGGGACCGGACCGGCTGGAAGCCGATTCAGGAGTTCTACGGCGGCGCCGCGAGGCAGGGCCTGAAGCGCTGCATCGAGGCGGTCACGCAGTCTGAGTACAGCGAGTTCGACACCTGGGATCACGCGTCCTTGCGCGAATGGATGTCGCAGTACACGAGCGACGAGGGCGTCTTCCTCGTCTGGGAGGCGATCTCGGTCCTCGAGCAGATCACGTTTCGCTGGTGGGAGCACTCCGCCTCCGAGAACCTCTACACGCGAAAGCTCCACTACGACAAGAAGCGAACCGCGGGCTACTCGTTCTGGCCGATGGGCGGCTGGGAGAAGCTGTGGATAGAGATGGCGGACGTGTTCACGCAGAACGGCGGCACGGTTCGTCTGTCCGAGATGGTCGAGCGTGTCCTGGTCGAGAACGGCCAGGTGAAGGGTCTTGAGTTGCGCAACCGTGAGGACCGCTCGAAGCCGGGCGAGGTGATCGAGGCCGATCAGGTCGTGGTCAACGCCCCGGTGTGGGACCTGCACAAGCTGTTCGGCGAGGATGTCCTCCCGTGGGACCTCCAGCAGCGCGTCAAGCTGCTCGCGAACAATAAAAACAAGGCGTGCTGGCTCGGATACTGGATCGCCGCCAAGGAGCCGATCATCGCGATGAGCGAATTGGAGATGGCGTCTTTCTTTGCCACGCCGCGCACCGGCATGCCCGGCTTTACCCTGAACTTCACGGGCTACGACCCCGGCATCTCCCCGCCTGGCGAGTACCTGACGTGCTTCGGCGCGGCGTTCGACGCCACCGAGCACTACGGCGACCGGCGGTGGTACGAGTCGACGTTCGACAAGCTATGGCTCGACATCGAGGAGATGCTGCCGGCAGCCAAACACGCGCTGTGGAAGAAGCCGCACCTGGTGACTACCTACGGCGTGATCTGCAAGCCGGGCCTCGTGGGCGCGGTCCGGCCCGACGCGTACGTCCGCGGCATCGAGGGCCTGTGGCTGACCGGCGACACAACCCGAGCCCGCGGGATCGGCATCGACAAGGCGGCCCGCTCGGGTATCACCACCGCCGAGGCGGTGCTGGGGTCGCGCCTTGAGTTCTTCGCCGACACGGTTCGCTACTGAATGAGCTCACGACTCGATCAGCGCGTCGCGCTCGTCACCGGAGCGGGCCAGGGAATCGGGCGCGCGATCGCGCTGCGCTTGGCCGGCGAGGGCGCCGCGGTGGTGATCAACGACGTCGTGCCCGAGGCCTGTTCTGACGCCGTCGAGGCGATCACGGCGACCGGCGCGCTCGCCACCGAGGCGCCCGGAAGCGTGACCGATCCCGCCGCCACCGATGCGATCGTCGCCGCGGCCGAGGAGGCGTACGGCACGCTCGACATCCTCGTCAACAACGCCGGCATCACCCGCGACAACCCGCTTCACCGGATGACCGACGACGATTGGCGGCTGGTCCAGGAGGTGGCCCTTTGGGGAACGTTCTACATGTGTCGCTCGGCCGGTCGGCTCCTGCGCGGCAGCCGCGACGCGCCGCCACAGCACCATCGTAAAGTCGTCAACATGAGCTCGAGCGTGGGCATCTACGGCGCGCCCGGCACGGTCAACTACTCGGCGGCGAAGGCCGGCGTGATCGGGCTCACCAAGGCGCTCGCTCGCGAGTGGGCCCGGCACCGGATCAACGTCAACGCGGTCGCGCCGGGGCTGATCGCCGGCACCCAGCTGACCGCGGCGAAGCCCGCCGAACTGATCGCCCGCGTCGAGGCCCAAGTTCCACTGGGACGCGCCGGCACACCCGAGGACGTGGCTGCTTCCGTGGCGTTCCTCGCCTCCGCCGACGCCGACTACCTCACCGGTCAGGTGCTCGAGCTGCACGGTGGCTTGGAGGTTCCGACCTGATGGTTGGACCCCCTCCCGAAAGTTGGGCGATCGAGCCGGAGCTGACCCGGACGTTCGACATCGCGCCTGGCCTTTGGAGCTTGCGGCTTCCGCTCCCGTGGCACACGATCACCCACGTCAATGCCTACGCGATCGAGCGTGACGACGGCATCCTGCTCGTCGACTGCGGCTCGGCCGGCGACCCGAGCAACCGAGACGCGCTGGACGCCGCGCTCGGCCAGGCCGGATTCGGGATCGCAGACGTCAGCGTGCTCGTCGGGACGCACACCCATTCCGATCACGTCGGCCTAGCGGCCTGGGTGATCGAGCGCAGCGGGGCCGAGTTCTGGATGCATCCGGACACCGGACATTTCTACGACGGGACTCGCGAACCGGAGCGGATCGCCGCAGCGCGCGAGCGACGCTCGCGCCAAGAGGGAGTCCCCGAGCATCTGCTCGAGCTCTACGCTGACGTCCGCGAGGAGACCGACGGGGTACTCGAAGCCACCTCCCCCGACCACCCGCTCGCCAACGGGGTCACGTTCGCATCCAAACTCGGCGACTGGGAGGTGGTGGAGACTCCGGGCCACTGCCCCACGCATGTCTGCCTAGTGCAGCGTGATCGGAGCCTCATCATCGTCGGAGATCTCGTCGCGTCCGCGTTCGCCCCGTGGTTTGACTATGGCTACTCCGCCGATCCCGTCGCCGAGTACCTCGAGTCCCTCGATGCGATCGAGGCGCTCGGACCATTCGCGCTGGCGCTGCCCGGGCATGGACGTCCGATCTCCGACCTCGCGGAGGCGATCGCCCTGCATCGCCGTGGCGTGGCCGAGCGGCTCGAGCAGACGATGGCCGCGATCGCAGCGGGCCCGACCGGCGCATACGAGCTCACCTATCGGGTGTTCAGCGACCTCGATGACCACGCCGCGGTGTGGAAGATGACAGAGCTGTTTGGGTACCTGAAGCACCTCCGCCTCGCCGGCAAGATCGTCCGCGACGAGGCTGCCGAGGGAACGTTCAGCTACCGACTCGTCGGCTGAGCCGAGCGGCGCCCGATCACGACGAAGCCGCGGTAGGCGACTCAGTCGCGCCACCGTCGACCACGATCCGCTGGCCGGTCACCATCGACCCGGGGTCGGAGACGAGAAAGCACACCACCTCGGCCACGTCCCCGGGCCGGGTCACGCGTCCGAACGGCTGCTCGGCGTCAAGCTCGGCCACGCTCGCCCGCCCCAGCTTGGCCTGGACCAGCCGATCGCCCATGTCGGTGGCGACCAGACCGGGAGCGACGATGTTGACACGGACGCGGTTGGCGGCCTCTTCGTGCGCGAGGGTCAGCGCAAGTGCCTCGGCGGCCGCCTTGGCCATGTTGTAGGGCGCCCCGTTGGCACGCATGTGAGACACCTCGCTGCTCGAGATCACGATGATGTCGCCGCGTCCTCGGGCCCGCATGTCGGGAATGACCAGCTGCGCGAGCCGGTGCGCGCCGAGCGCGTGCGTCGCCATCACGCGTTGCACCTCGGCGGGATCGGTATCGAGCACCGAGTGACCCCGGCTGGCGATGCCCGCATTGGAGACGAGGATGTCGATCGGCCCGAGGTCGGAGCGGACGCGCTCCACCATCGCGTCGACCTGTTCGCGGACGTCGACCGAGGCGGCATAGCACTCCGCGGTGCCGCCGGCGGCGCGGATCGCGTCCACCGCTGACCGGGCGGCTTCCTCGTCCTTGCGATAGTTCACCGCGACGGCGGCGCCGTCCCTCGCCAGCGCGACGGCGATTCCGCGGCCGATGCCGCGGCCCCCGCCGGTGACCAACGCGACTCGGCCTTGCAACGTGCTCATCCCCGGTAGTCTACGCCTCTCTAACAACCAAACGATAGGTTGAGGAATTACGGTTGATGTCAGCGTCTGGCCGCCGAGTTGTGGTGGTGGGCGCGGGCGCGCTCGGGACCGTGTACGGCGCGGGACTGGCCCGCGGCGGTGCCGTCGTCCAGCTACTCGCGCGCCGGCCCCACGCCGAGGCGATCCAGGCCGCCGGCGGCGTCGAGATTCGCGGCGTCGACGGGACCTGGCACGCCACGCTGACCGCCGAGTGGCGGCCGGAGCGGATCGAGCCCGCCGACACCGTGATCGTGATGACGAAGTCACACGACACCGCCCGCGCGCTCGCCGAGCTTCCGCAGCTCGTGGACACCGTCGAGGTCGCGGCGTCGTTCCAGAATGGGATCGAGAAGGACCGCCTGCTCGCGGAGTGGTGCGGCCGGGATCGCGTCGTCGGCGGCATGAGCATGGTCGGCGCGACGCTCGACCGTCCGGGCGTCGTCAGCCACACCCTCCCTGGAGCGACCTATACGGGCGAGCTTCCGGGAGGCGACAGCCTTCGCGTCCAGGCGCTCGGAACGGCGCTCGAGGCCGGTGGGCTCCGCGCCGTTGTGACCGACCAGATCCTCTCGGTGGAGTGGTCGAAGCTCATCCACGCGGGCCCATCGATGACGATGACCGCGGTGCCGCAACTGCCGTTCCACCGTGCACTGCAGGATCCGGGGCTCGCGAACCTGTACGTACATCTGCTGCGCGAGGGCGCGGACGTCGCAGCGGCCGGATCCGAGCCGGTCGAGTTTCTCGACCTGCCGGGGATGTTTCCGGTGCGCTCGTTCCTGGCCGCGTCTCACGCCGAAGCGGTGGCGATGGTGCGCGACCGCGGCCGCCAGATGGAGCGGTCCGGATCGACGAACGTGATCACCTCGATGCTCCGCGATCTGCAGACCGGCCGCCGGCTCGAGCTCGACGCGGTCCACGCCTTCCTGGTGGCGGAGGGGGACCGGCTCGGCGTGCCCGTGCCGTACAACCGGACCTGCCTGGAGCTGCTGCTCGCACTCGACAACTCCGATCGGACGGCGGGCCCCGGGCCGTAAGCTAGGCCCGTGGCGTTCATCGGACCGATCGAGGACCGACTTGCGATCCGCGAGCTCATCGACGCCTACGCGGACGCGACGATGTTGCGCGACCCTGAGGCCTGGGGCGATCTGTGGGCGGACGACGCCGTGTGGGAACTGCCCGACTTCCCCCAATACGGAGACACCGTCGGCCGGGAGGCGATCGTCGCATTGTGGGTCCGTGCCGTCGCCGACCACCGCGATCTGGTCTACGTGGCCACGCCGGGCGCGATCGAGGTCGACGGCGAGCGCGCCACGGTCCGTCTCTACACCTCGGAGGTCTACGCGAGCCCGCACGATGGCCGCGCGATCCGTCGGCGCGGTCGATACGACGACGAGCTCGTCAAGCGCGACGGGCGGTGGTACATCGCCCGTCAACGCTTCCAGATGCTCCACGAGGAATGACCGCGAGCGCTTGCCGGTGACCGGCGGCCGCTACGACGGCGCCCGGGACGGCCCGAACTCGTGTACCTCTTGGCGTTCCACGCCCTCTCGTCGCGAGCTTGTGCTTCTCGATCCGCTCGCTCGGGGTCTTGGGAAACTCGCTGCAGCGCTCGAGGTAGCGGGGCACCATGTACCGGGGCAGCCGCTCGACGAGCCAGGCGTGGAGCGCCGGCATCGTCAAGTCTCCCGCGGCCACCACGTCGAGCTTGACCTCGTCCTCGCCGAACTCGCCCGGGACGGCATAGGCAGCAGCCTCGATCACGGCGTCGTGCCCCACGCGATCTCCTCGAGCTCGGTGGCGAGTTCTCCCCGCGCCGCCGGATCCGGTCTCGCTTGCGCCCCACGAACAGGAGTCGCCCATCGTCGCGATGCTGGCCAGGTCGCCGGTGTGAAACATGAAGTTGCGGAATGCCGCGAGCGTCGCCTCCGGCGCCTTGTAGTAGCCGCGAGCCATCGCGTCGGTTAGACGCGGCCTGAACACGAGCTCTCCCACCTCGCCCGGCGCAAGCAGCCAGTCGTGATCGTCGACGACCCCGGCGATCGAGTAGATCGACACGCACGATCAGCACCTGCGCGTCGCTACGCACGATCACCTGCCCGAGCAGCTGCCCTCGGGAGTCGGCATTGAGAGGCACGGCGACGCCGCGGGCGATCATCGCACCGAAGAACGCGGGGAAGAACTCGTCCTGGTTGCGGAGCAGCAGGGCGATGTGCGCGCCCTCGCCGACGCTGTCGCGCACCGCGGCTCCGACTCGGTTCGCGGCCGCCAGTACCTCCGCGAACGTGAGCCCGCGCCCCCCGTCGAAGCGGAGCCACACCCGGTCGCCGGCCGTCTCCGCCTGAGCACGCAGAACGTGCAGCAGCGTCCGATGCGGCTGCTCGAACCGGGTCGCAAACGGGCCAAGTCCGGGCCCCTGGCCGAGCAGCAGCCCGACGGTCTCGTGTTGGGCGGTCGTCAAGGCCTCATTCCCTCGCCGGGACGACCCCGAGCAACTCGCGGTCGAACGTATCCGTCGTGATCCCGTCCGCCCGCAGCTTGTACTTCTGCACGCGCTGGGTCGGCGTCTGCGGCAGCGAACCCATCACTCGCACGTAGCGGGGCAGCGCAAAGCGGGGCATCAGCGCAATCAGCTCGTCGAAGAACGAGGGCGCGTCGAACTCGGCGTCGGGCTCCACCACGACCGCCACCATCACCTCGTCGTCGCCGTGCTCCGAAGGAACCGGGTACGCGGCGCATTCCACGATCAGCGGGTGGCCGCGGATAGCCTCCTCGACCTCGAACGAGCTGATCTGCTGCCCCCGGCGACGAATCGCGTCACCCATGCGGTCGCTGAACGTCAGATAGCCGCGCTCGTCCATCGAGCCACTGTCGCCGCTGTGGAACCACAGGTTGCGAAACGCCGTCAGCGTCTGCTCGGGCGCGCCCCAGTACCCGTCGAACATCGCGTGCGCCTGCCGTGGACGAGCGACGATCTCGCCCTTGATGCCGGGCGCGACCGGCCGATCCCGCTCGTCGTGGACGGCGATCTCGAGGCGATCGACGGGCTGGCCCATCGTGCCGCGGCGCCGCTCGGCCGGCGCGGAGATAGCGGCCAGGCCCAGCTCGGTCGAGCCGTAGACCTCGGCCAGGTGGATCCCGAAGCGCTTCTCCCAGGGCTCCACCAGCTCGGGGGGAGCCGAGGCCCCGAACGCCACCCGTGCCGGGTTCCGCGCGTCGTCGGGACGGGCCGGCTGACGCCACAGGAACAGGATCACCGCGCCGAAGTAGCCGAAGAACGTGCTCCCGGTCGCGCGCACGTCGTCCCAGAAGCCGGCGGCGCTGAAGCGGGCGCGCAGGACGACCGGAGCCCCAACCCAGGCGCATGTCCCGACCATCGCCGCCCGTCCCATCTGGTGGAACAACGGGAACATCGAGTACTCCGACGTCGTCAAACCCGAGGCCGAGGCGCGTGATGTAACCCTGGAGCAGCCAGCCGAAGCTGCGATGGCTGCACATCACTCCCTTCGACGGGCCGGTCGTGCCCGACGTGTAGAGAATGTGCGCGAGGTCCGACTCCTCGCGTGGAGACATCGGCGCGGGGTCGTCGGTGAGTAGCTCGTCGAGCGTGGTGACGGTTACCGCGGCCGTGGGCGCGAGCTGCCCGATCACCACCACATGCCCCAGATCCGGCAACTCAGCGCCGCGCAGTCGCTCGACCCACCGTCCCTCGGTGACCAGCACACGCGCGCCCGAGTCGCGCAGAACGTGTAACAGGAAAGTCCCCTTGAGCTCAGTATTAACCGGGACGTCGACCGCGCCGGCCCACACGACCCCGTGCCACACCGACAGGTAGGCGGCGCTCGACGGAAGCATCGTCGCCACGCGGTCCCCCGGCGAGACGCCGAGCCGCTTCAGGCCGGTCGCGATCCGCGCGGCACGGTCCACGACCATGGCGTTCGTCAGGTTGCCGTCGTCGGCCACGACGGCGATGCGCTCGGGCCACCGTTCGGCACGGTCGGCGATCAGCGCGCTGATCAACGAGGGCCCTTCGTAGTGCGACGCGGTCACGGCGATGGCGAGGCGGGCGCGCCCTTTCGCTCACGCATCCACTGCGGGAGCGCCATCGTGTCGAAGATCACCCGGTACTGCCGAAAGCGACCGTTGTCGATCGTGACGACACCCGTCGTCCAGAAGTGAATCGGCTCGCCGCGACGGCCGACCCCGTGGTGCTCGACGAGCGTCAGCACGCGGTTTCCGTCGATCATCAGCAGCGGCACGTCGTCGTGGTGCTTCATGGAGTGGCGCCCGTGCGCCTCGTAAAACCGGCGAATCTCGTCGGTGCCCACCTTCGGCTCCTGCCCCGGTACGTGCAATGTCGCGTGGGGATGGAAGCAGGCGACCACGTCGTCCCACCGGGAGTCGTTGACCGCCTTGTAGTAGCCGTAGACGATCGCCTTGATCGCGGTTTCGTCGTCGTCGGTGCTCGCCGCCTGATGCACCGTGTGGGGAGTTTCCACCGAGCCCATCGCGCTCAGACCGCCGTCATCCCGGCGTCGACCACGAGGTCCGTCCCGCTGATGTAGCTCGCGTCGTCCGAGAGCAGGAAGCAGATCGCCGCCGCGAGCTCCGACGGAGCGGCCACGCGCCCGAGCGGCACCTCCTTGCCGGCCTCGAGCATCCCCTTCTCGAGATCGCCGCCGCCGAGCTCGGTGTACAGCGGGCGGGTCATGCCGGTGACGGTGCGACCCGGCGACACCGAGTTCACGCGGATCTTCGGCGCGACCTCGAGCGCGAGCTGGCGGGAGAAGGCGAGGACGCCCCCCTTGACGGCGCCGTACGGGGCAAGTGAGTGGCGTGCGATCAGGGCGACGACCGACGCGGTGTTGACGATTGACCCGCCTTCGACGGTCCGCATCGACTTCAGCGCCTCGCGGCAGACCAGCATCGTGCCGATCATGTGCACGTCGATCATGCTCCTGAACTCAGCGACGGTGACCTCGTCGATCGTGCCGGTCGCCAGGTTGCCGGCGCCGTTGTAGACGCTCGTGATCGGCCCGAGCTCGTCGACCGTTTGCCGGACGGCCGCGATCACCGCCTGCTCGTCGGAGATGTCGGCTTCGATGCTGATCGCGCCGTCGAGCTCGCTCGCCACCTGCGCCGCGCTCTCGCCATTGATGTCCACAACCGCGACCCGCCCGCCGTCGCGGGTGAAGCGGCCGCTCACCTCCTCGCCGATGCCCGAGCCACCACCCGTGCAGAGCAGGACCCTCCCTTCGAACCGCATCGCACTGCTCCCTTCGCTCATGATGACGTTGCCTCCTGGGCGCGCCGCCGTCCCTTCTTGCTTCGGATCCACTCCGGGAGTTCGGCGGTGTCGAAGATCACCCGGTACTGGCGGAAGCACTTCCCGTCCAACGTGAACACGCCCCCGTTCCAGTAATGAACCTCGTTCCCACGCACGTCGACCCCGTGGAAATCGATCAGCGTCATCACTCGGTTCCCGTCGGTCATCAGCAGCGGCACGTCGTCGTGGTGCTCGGCGAAGTGAGTACCGTGAGCGGTGTAGAAGCGACGTATCGCCTGGTGGCCGACCTTGGGCTGCTGGCCCGGGATCAGCAGCACCGCGTCGTCGTGGAAGAACGCTACGACGTCGTCCCATCGCGATTCGTTGACCGCCTGGTAGTAGGCGTACACCGTCGCCTTGATCGCGGTGTCGTCGTAGCCGAGCGCAGCGGCTCGTTCGATCGTCTTCTGCGCTTCAACACCGGACACGCCCATCACTCCCTCATCGTTGGTTGCCTGCCCGCGACCAAGCGGGCCCGAAGCTCGCTCTTGGCGATCTTCCCGAGCCCGGTGCGGGGGAAGTCGGCGACGATCTCGACCTGCTTGGGAACCTTGTACGCGGCCAGCCGTTCGCGGCAGTGAGCCCGAACCGCCTCGACGTCGATCTGGTCCTCGCCAGCCAGGCGGATCACTGCGACGACTCGCTCGTCCCAGCGATCGTCGGGCAATCCGACGACGGCCGCTTCGACGATCGACGGGTGGGTCATCAGGACTCGCTCCACCTCGGCCGCGTAAACGTTCTCGCCGCCGCTGCGGACCATGTCCTTCAGGCGGTCGACGATCGCGTAGTCGCCGTCCTCGTCGCGAACCGCGAGATCGCCGGTGCGCAGCCAGCCGTCCCGGATCGCGGCGGCGGTGGCTTCGGGGTTGCGCCAATACCGATCCATCACGCCCGGGCCCCCGACGACGATCTCGCCGACTTCTCCGGGCGCGAGCGACTCGTCCGTCTCGGGTGAGCGAAGATCCATCGCGACGCCCGGCAGCGCGCGTCCAACCGAAAGCGGCTTGCGGGCGCCGGTGTCCGGAGGTGACACGGTCACGAACGGCCCACCCTCGGTCAGGCCGTACATCTGCTGGTAGATGATGTCCGCACGCCCGACGGCTGCGGCGAACCTCGGGAGCACGTCGAGCGATCCAATCGCGCCACCGAAAAACACCATTCGCACGCTCGAGAGGTCGTGATCCGCGAAGCCGGGATGCTCGAGCAGTCGCCTGAGTACAGCGGGGACCGCAAACAGGACAGTCGCGCGGTGTCTGGAGACGGCTTCCATCACCGCCACCGGGTCGAACCGCGGCGTGAGCACGACCGACCCGTCACAGCAGAAGAACAACTTCATGTGATCCCACGAAGCGCCGTGGAAGGACGGGGCGTGTATGACGTAGCGATCGTCTCGGGTCAGTCCATATCCGAGCGCGGCCCCCATGCCGTCGAGGTAATGCGCGAGATGCGTGTGGCAGACGCCCTTGGGCCGCCCGGTCGTTCCGCTCGTGTACATCACGACGTGGATCGACGACGGATCGACGGGGGCGAGCGCCGCGTTCGGGTCCGCCGCATCCCGTAAGGCCCGCCAGTCGCCTTGGCCTTCGCCGAAGCGCAACCGGCGCGCCGAGGCCGGCGCCGCGGCGAACACCGCGTCGGCGAACTCGTCGCCTGCGACTACCAGGGCGGGCTCGAAGTCGGCGAGCATGTAGGCGAGCTCGTCGGGCGCGCACAGATAGTTGAGCGGGCAGATGATCGCGCCGAGCCGCGCGGCGCCGTAGTACAGCGCGAGGTACTCCATCGAGTTGTAATCGGCGGCCGCGACCCGATCGCCTGGACCGAGTCCGAGTCTCCGAAGCGTGTCGGCGCCGCGAGTGACCTGTTCGTCGAACGTCCGCCACGTCCACGTCACGTCGCGTTCGATGACCGCTACCCGATCGGGGTGCACAGTCGCGGGCCGGCGGACAAGGTAGTCGAGCGTGGCGCTCATCGCCCCTCCCTGCATGGTCGCGATCATACGGTGCCGCTTGCTTCGAATCAACCAATCGGTCGGTGGACTTACGTAGACCGCCCGTGTACTGTCCCGCGAGTGCACGTCTCCGTCGGGAATTAGCGTGGGGTCGATCGGCGTCTCGCTGCCGGTCCAGGAGGAGCTGTCCGCGCCGCAGATCATCGAGCTCGCGCGGGCAGCGGAGGAGGAGGGCGCGGACACGGTGTTCGTCGGTGAGATCGCCGGGCTTGAATGCTTCGCAACGCTCGGGATGCTGGCTGGCGCGACCACGTCGATCCGCCTGGCCAGCGGCGTCGTCTCGATCTATACGCGCTCGCCCGCGCTCACCGCGATGGGGTTCGCCACGGTCGCGTCACTCGCCCCCGGCCGGGTCGCGGCGGGCCTCGGTACCGGCAGCCAAGTCGTCGTACGCGAATGGCACGGCGGCGAGCTGACCCGTCCGCGCACCCGGATGCGCGAATTCATTGCAGCCTTCAGGCGGGCCCTCCGAGGTCACCGTGTGAACTACGCCGGCGACACGGTGACCGTGTCGGACTTCCGGCTTCGGATCCCCCGGGAAGGCGACGAGATTCCGGTGTTGATGGGCTCGTTCAACGCGTCGATGCTGCGACTCGCAGGGGCGATCGCCGATGGCGTGATTCTCTCGTTCTGCCCTATGGATGAGCTGCCCGCACGCGTTGCCGAGGTGCGCGCCGGCGCGATCGAGGCGGACCGCGACCCCGGTGAGCTCGAGATCGCCCTGTACATGAGCGCGTATGCCGGGAACGAGCTCGACGCCGCGCTCGAGCGATTTCGCCGGCTCGTGCTTCAGTACGCCGTACAGCCAACGCACCGCGCCGGGTTTGCCGAATCGATTCCGCAACTCGACTCAGCCACGGAGCTTTGGAACAGCGGCGACCGCCGCCGAGCGGTGGCGCTGATCCCGGACGAGGCGGTCCTGAGGCTCTGTCCGATCGGCTCGCCTGCCGATGTCGCCGCGCGCCTCGACGCGACTCGTGCCGCGGGCGTGACGCTGCCGGTCCTGGCTCCGCAGAGCCTCGCCCCCGGCGATGTCCACACCCCTCTTGCGACGATCCGGGCGGTCGCCGCGGCGCAGCGCGCGCGCGGCCGGACGGCATGAGGTTCGACTATTTCAACCCGCAACTGCTCGCGGGGAAGACCGCGCTCGTGACCGGCGGGGCGACGGGCATCGGGCACGCGATGGCGCGCGGCCTGGGCGCCGTCGGGGCACGGGTCGTGATCGCGTCGCGCAATTCCGACCGGTTGCAGGCGGCCGTCGAGGCGCTCCGCGGGGACGGGATCGACGCCTTTTGGATGCGGCTCGACGTGCGTGACGCCGACGAGGTCGAGCGGACTGTCGCCACGATCGTGGAGGACAACGGTGGTCTCGACATCCTCGTCAACA
This sequence comes from uncultured Solirubrobacterales bacterium, assembly GCA_963849675.1. GTDB lineage: Bacteria > Actinomycetota > Thermoleophilia > Solirubrobacterales > Solirubrobacteraceae > Palsa-465. Next base: position 219,965 of record CAWKIW010000008.1, read on the forward strand.
ACGCCGGCGGCACGTTCCCGAAGAAGGCCGAGGAGCTGACGCCGAACGGCTTCCGCGCGATCGTCGATGTCAACCTGCGCGGCACCTTCCACTGCTGCGGCGCCGGCGGGCGCGCAATGATCGCGCGCGGCCGAGGCGGCAAGATCATCAACATCGTCACGAGCACGACGGACCGGGCATCAGGTGGGATCGCTCACACCGGAGCCTCTCGCGCGGCCGTCTCGCACCTGACCCGGACGCTGGCACTCGAATGGGCTCAGTTCAACATCCAGGTCAACGCGATCGGTCCTCAGTTCCTCACCGATGGCGCCAGGGACATGTACTCGAAGGCCGTCGACGACGCGATCGTGTCGGCAACGCCAGCGGGCCGCTGGGCTCGTCCCGATGAGATAGCCGCGCTCGCGGTCGTATTCGCAAGCCCGATCAGCGACTACATCACGGGCGTCTCCCTCCCGCTTGACGGCGGAAACTGGATCGGCCACGGAATCAATTTCCGCGGCACGGACGTGCTGCCCGAGTGAACTGGAGCCCGCCGGCCCGGGGGCCCGCCCGCCCTGCTCCGCCCGGCCCGCGTTAGGCGTCCGGGAACAGTCCCTCGGCGCCCGCCGCCCATGCGGCGACGCCGACCACGCGGATCGCGCACACGATCGCCTCGACCAGTTCGTCGTCGGACGCAGACGCCTTCCGCGCCGTGGCGGCGTGGATCCTGACGAACTCGCGCTGGAGCTCGGCGGCGTTGAGCGCCACCAGCACGAGCTCGGCGAGCTTCGTGGCGCCGGGGTCGGCCGCAAGCGCTCCGTGATGCATCCGGTGATAGCCGGCGAACACCGAAGGCACGCGCTCGGCCATGATCGCCATCCGCTGCGGAAGCGAAGGCACACCTAGGTAGCTCAGGAAGTATGTCTCCGCGTCCACCTGCGAGGCGGGACGCGGCGCGTCGGTGGTCGAAAGACCGCCGGCGATCTCGCTGAACCGGCCAGTCAGCTCCTCGCCCCGGGCGAGCAGCAAGGCGACCGCGGCGATTCCGATCTCGCGATCGCCGATTCCGGCCGCTCGCCCGCGATCGAGCTCCTGCCGCGCCATCTCGTCGTACCCGCGGGCTGTCGCGCACACCGCGACGAGCAGCGCCTTCCAGGCCGCGCTCAGGGCGCCATCCTGCGCAATCAGCTCGCGGATCTGCTCGTAGCCCGCCGCCACCTCGGGAGCGATCCGCGAGATCTGGAGGATCGCGTCGTCGACGCGCGGCCGCCCGGAGATCGAATCCCTCGCGAGGCCCATGCTCGATATCTTACGACCAAATGTTTGGTCGGCAAACCGCTCGCGCCGGAGTCACAGTTCCGGTCGAGGAGGGACTCTCGGTCGGGCAGCTGATGGAGCTGGCGCGCGCGGCGAACGACGGCGGCTGTCACACGGTACTCGCCGGCGAGGTCAGCGGACCCGACGTGTTCGCGCTGCTGGCCGCAATCGCCGGCGTCGCACCGGCCGTGCGCCTCGGTACCGGAATCGTGCCTACGACCACCCGCTCGCTCCCGTCGCTGGCGATGGCGTTCGCGACGCTCAGCTCGATCGCTCCCGGCCGCATCCTCGCCGGACTCGGCGTGAGCTCCCGAACCGTCGTGGAAGGCTGGCACGGACGGCCGTTCCCGCCGCCGATCGCGTTCATGCGCGAGTTCGTGCCCGCGTTCCGAGCCGCCCTGACCGGCGAGCGGGTCCAGATCGACTCCGAACATCTCCGCGTCGGCGGCTTTCGCCTCACGCTGCTGCCCGCCGAGCCCGTGCCGGTGATGCTCGCGGCCATGAACCCTCGGATGCTGCGCCTGGCCGGGGCGGTCGGCGACGCGGTCCAGCTGACGTGGTGCCCTCCCGACGAGGTTCCTGCGCTGGTGGCGCAGGTCCACCAGGGCGCCCTCGCGGCCGGACGGGATCCTGAGGCGGTCGAGATCGTCGCATCTTTCTTCGGCTACGCGGGGAGCCGCCCTGAGCTCGCCCTCGAGCGCTACCGGCGATTCGTGCTCGCCTATGCGCTCCAGGGAACGCACCGCAGCGCGTTCCTCGCCTCGATCCCCGAGATCGAGGAGGCGGATCGCCGGTGGTCTGCGGGGGACCGCGCGGGCGCGCTCCGGCTCGTCGGCGACGAGGCCGTCCACCGTCTGTGCGCGATTGGACGCGAAGCGCTGCTCGAGCGGGTAGATGCGCTGCACGCCGCGGGGATCGACACGCCCGTCCTGCTGCCCGCCGGCGCCGAGCCGGGCGACTTCGAGGGTTCGCTCGAATCCATCGAGGTACTCACGGCATCGTTGCGCGCACCCACCGGGTCGTCGGCGTCCCGCCAGGACGAGGTCTCGTGAGGATCGGAATTCTCGGCGCGGGAGCCGTGGGCTGCGCCTATGGTTATCTCCTACAGCGTGGCGGTCAGGACGTGACCCTCGTCGATGTCTGGGCCGAGCACGTGCAGCGGATCAGAGCGACCGGGCTCGAGGTCGAAGCCGCCGGCACGACTCGGGTCGCGCGGATCGACGCCACCACCGACTCATCTGCACTCCGCGATGTCGAAGCTGTGCTGGTACTGGTCAAGGCTTTCGCCAACGAAGCGGCCGGCGCGGCCTTGGCCGCCGCGCTCGAACCAGGCGCGATCGTGGTCACGCTCCAGAACGGGATCGGCAACGTCGAGGTGCTCGCGGGCTCGCTCGGGGCCGACCGGGTCGTGCAGGGCTCGACCACGGTGGCGGCCCAGGTCCGCGGCGCCGGACGGGTGAGCGTCGCTGCCGCCACGCTGGAGGGATGGTCGATGACTTCGCTCGGGCGGCCGGCGAGCGCCGACCACGCCCCCGTCTGCGAACGGCTCGCCCGCGCGCTCGAGCAGGCGGCGCTGCCCGCGGTCGTCCTCGACGACGTCCGAGCCGTGGTATGGCGCAAGATGGCGATGGCGGCCGCGATCGGCCCGCTGTGCGCGATCCTCGATTGCACGGTGGCGGACGTGCTCGAGCGCCTGCCGGCCCTGGAGGTCCTGCGGCGTACGTTCGCCGAGATCGTCGGCGTCGCGACCGCCGAGGGGGTCGCACTCGACGCCGAGCAGCTCTGGTCCGACGCGCTCGAGACCTACCGCCTGATCGGACCTCATCCGCCCTCGCTGGCGGTCGATGTCGCCCGTGGTCGGCAGTCGGAGATCGAGGCCCAGCTCGGAGAGGTCGTGCGCCGCGGCCAGGCGGCCGGCATCCCGACGCCCGCGGCCGACGTGCTCACGAGCGTGATCCGTGCGAAAGCGCCCGTGGCACCTTGAATGCGGCGGCTTGATATGGGTTATCGTTCACACAACCAAACGATAGGTTGACAAGTGTTGACGATCGAGCCACATTCCGGGCCATGAGCAGCGCGCCCACCGAAGACCGCGTTGAGGTCCGCCGCGATGGCGCGGTCGGCGTCGTCACCATCAACAACCCGCCTGTCAATACGCTTGGCAATGCCGTGCTCGAGGCGCTGCTCGGAGCCGTTGAGGCGCTTGGGGACGACCCCGGAGTCCGCTCGGTGGTGATCACCGGGACCGGCGAGAAGGCGTTCGCGTCGGGCGCCGATCTACCGGAGTTTGTGCAGATGCTCGACTCGCCGGACGACATCGCGTTTCACACGTCGCTGACCCGCCGGCTGTTCGGCACGATCAGCGAGCTCAGGCCCCCGGTCGTCGCCGCCGTGCAGGCAGCCGCGGTGGGCGGAGGGCTCGAGCTCGCACTGAGCTGCGATCTGATCGTCGCCGACGAACGCGCTCGGTTCGGAGTTCCGGAGGTCGGGCTCGGGCTGATCCCGGGCGCCGGCGGTACGCAGCGTCTGCCCCGCCGCATCGGCGCCGCGAGAGCCACCGAGCTCGTGCTGCGCGGCCGGCTCCTGAAGGCGGGGGACGCGGAGCGAATCGGGCTCGTAAACGAGGTCACTCCCGAAGGGTCCGTGCTCGACCGCGCGGTCGAGCTGGCCACTGAGCTCGCCTCGCGCCCCGCGGTGGCCGTCCAGGCGGCCAAGCGGGCGATGCGGATCGGGATCGGGCTCCCGCTGAACGAAGGGCTCGATGTCGAGCACGACGAGTTTCTGGGCACGCTCGCGAGCGAGGACGCGCGCGAGGGCGTGGATGCGTTTCTAAACCGGCGCCGGCCGGAGTTCGTACACCGGTAGAGAGGACACACGGATGGAAGTCGAGAAGTCAGTGGGAGCGGTGACCGGCGGAGCCTCGGGCCTCGGCGAGGGACTCGTACGGATGCTCGTGGGCGGCGGCGGACGAGCGGTTGTGCTCGACCTGCCGAACTCGAAAGGCCCAGCGATGGTCGAGGAACTCGGCTCCGACAACGTCCGCTTCGTCGCGGTCGACGTCGCCGAGCCCGAGCAGGCCGAGCGCGCGATGGCCGAGGCAAGTCAGGCGTTCGGCCGGATCGACTTGCTCGCCAACTGCGCGGGCGTCAGCCCCGCGTCGCTCGTCCTCAGCAAGAACAAGGATCTGTACCCGCTCGACGTGTTCCGTCGCGCGGTCGACATCAACCTCAACGGCCTATTCGACATGGTCCGATGGGGCGCCTACTACATGTCCGACAACGAGCCCTCGGACGAGGGGGAACGTGGGCTGATCGTCAACGTCGCCTCGATCGCCGGATACGAGGGCCAGACCGGCCAGGCCGCGTATGCCGCGTCTAAGGGCGGAGTGATCGCGCTCACGCTGCCGCTGGCCCGCGACCTGGCTCGCTGGGGGATCCGCGTGATGGCGATCGCCCCCGGGATCATGGACACCGGGATGCTCGCCGGGATCGACGACGAGCGACGCTCGAAGCTCATCGACATCCACGTATTCCCCAAACGGCTCGGCCGTCCCGATGATTTCGCCCGCTTGGTCCGGTGCTTCATGGAGGACACGCTGCTCAACGGCGAAGTCGTCCGACTCGACGCGGCGACGAGGCTCAATGTCCGCTAGCACCATGCGACGGACCATCTACGACGACGTTCACAAGGAGTTCCGCGAGTCGGTGCGCACGTTCCTCGAGCGCGAAGCGGTGCCCCACGCCGACGCCTGGGAGGCGAACGGGATGGTCGACCGCTCGTTCTGGCGCAAGGCCGCTACGGCCGGGTTCGTCGGCTTCGAGGCGCCCGAGGAGCACGGCGGCATTGGTGTCAGCGACTTCCGCTTCAACGCGATCATCGACGAAGAGGTTGAGTATCTCGGCGTCGTCAGCGACAACTTCGCGCTGGAGAACGACATCGTGGCGCCGTACCTGATCGACCTGACCAACGAAGAGCAGAAGCGCAGGTGGTTACCGAAGTTCACCTCCGGCGATCTGGTCGTCGCGATCGCGATGACCGAGCCCGGCGCGGGGTCTGATCTCCAAGGAATGAACGCCACCGCCACTCGCGACGGCGACGTCTACCTTCTCAACGGCTCCAAGACGTTCGTGACGAGCGGGATCCAGGCGGACGCGGTGATCGTGGCCGCGCGGACCTCACAGGGCGGCGCCCGTGAGGGTTTCAGCCTGCTGATGGTCGAATCCGGATTCGAGGGCTTCGACCGGGGACGGAAACTCGAGAAGATCGGCCGCCGGGCCCAGGACACCGCCGAGCTGTACTTCAACCAGGTCCCCGTTCCGATCGAGAACCGGCTCGGCGAGGAGGGTCGCGGCTTTCCGTATCTGATGCGCAACCTTCCCCGCGAGCGCCTATCGATTGCCGTCTCAGCGGTCGCCGCCGCTGAGCACGCGCTCGAGCTGACTCTCGACTACGTTCGCGAGCGCCACGCGTTCGGCCAGCCGATCGGCAGTTTCCAGGCGAACCGCTTCCTGCTCGCGGAGATGAAGACCGAGGTGAGCGCCGCGCGCGTTTACGTGGACCGGTGCATCGAGGCCGTCTGCGCCGGCGAGCTGACCGACGCCGAAGCCGCCGGGGCGAAGGCCTGGACCACGGAACTGCAATTCCAGGTGCTGGACAACTGCCTGCAGCTGCACGGAGGCTATGGATATATGAGCGAATACGCGATTTCGCGCCTGTGGCGCGATGCCCGCGCGCAGCGCATATACGGCGGAACCAACGAGGTGATGAAGGAAATAGTCGGGCGATCGCTGGGACTCTGACCCGACGCCGCGACAGGAGGCTCTGATGCCAAGCAATTCATTCGCACACATATGCATGCTGGTCAAGGACCTCGATCAGGCCATCGAGGACTGGACGAAGATCCTTCGGGTGCTCGATCCGGATCAGCTCGAGGAGCCGATCGTGCGCTATGAGCAGTTCGAGGCTGGCGGAGACACCATGCGCTGGGCTACATTCGTGTCGCACAACGGCCCCGAGATCCAGCTGATGGAGCCCGGACCCGAGACGCCGCTCGGTCAGCGTCTGGCGAAGCGCGGCGAGCACGTGCACCACATCTGCTTCACGACGCCCGATGTGCCGAGGACGATGGCGCTGCTCAAGGAAGAGGGGGTGGAGCTTAAGAGCGACGAGGTCTTCAACGATCCGACGATGCCGTGGCAGGAGTGGAGCTGGGTACCTCCCGGTGCGACCCACGGTCCGCTCGTCGAGGTCGCGCGGCCCTACCGAGCCGTCGACGGCAAGTGGGAATCGGGCCTCGATTAGCGACGTTGGGGGTTTGTGAATCAACCAATCGTTAGGTTGATCTATACGCACACTACGTCTAGGATGTGGCGATGCTGAGGTACGAGGTGGATGGGCCGGTCGCGTGGGCGACACTCGACCGGGCGGACAAGCTGAACGCGATGCCCCGCAGCTTCTGGGGTGAGCTCCAGGAGACGCTCGGGCGTGCCGATGCGGACGAGCAGGTGCGCGTGCTGATCTTCCGCGGTGCCGGTAAGTGTTTCTCGGTTGGCGGCGACATCGAGGGCTTCGGTGAGCTTCGTGACTCCGCGGACCGCCGCAACTACGTGCGCGAGGCGCTCGGCGCTCTGCGCGCCGTCGACCAGTTCACAAAACCGACAATCGCCGCCGTCCACGGTCACGCGCTCGGAGGCGGTTGCGAGCTGACGATGGTCTGCGACATCGTCGTGGCGGACGAAACCGCGCGGTTCGGCACGCCCGAGTCACAGGTGGGGCTCGTGCCCGGGCTGGGCGTGGTGCGAGGGCTGGCGCATTTGAATCTGCACTGGATGAAGTACATGGTGTTCACTGGGAAGCCGCTCAACGCCCAGGAGGCGCTGGCGGCAGGACTGGTCAATCGCGTGACGGAGCCCGGCGCCCACGAGGCCCTGGCCGAGGAGTTGGCGCGGACGATTGCCGGGCGGGCGCCGCTGGCGCTCGCCGTCGGTAAGCAGATCCTCAACCGACATGCGGATGAGGGGTATGGTCACGCGATCGAGGCCGTCACGCTGCTCCAGGGGACCGCCGACGTGGCCGAAGGCATCTCTGCCTTTAGTGAGCGGCGCGAGCCGAAATTCGAGGGACGGTGAGGGAATGAGCGTACGAGAGTCGGCCGATAAGTCGGTCGCGAACGGCCCGGTAGCGGACCTCGAGGAGAGGCGGGCCCGGGCGCTGGCGATGGGCGGCCCCGAACGGGTCAAACGCCATCACGAATCGGGGCGACTGACCGCGAGAGAACGGATCGACAAGCTCGTCGACGACGGCTCGTGGTTGGAGCTCGGGTTGCTCGCCGAACCCGAGCTACGCCGGCCCGAGCTGGCCGCGGCCGATGCGGTCGTGACCGGATTCGCCCGGATCAACGGACGCGGTGTGGCGATCATCGCGGTCGACGCGACGGTCCTGGCGGGAACGACGTCGCCCATCAACATGCGCAAGCAGAACCGCGTCGCGGAGTGGGCTGGTTCGCGCGGCCTGCCGCTGATCTGCCTGGCCGACAACGACGGCGGCCGCCTTCCGGACATCCTCGGCTGGCGGTTCTCCCGCGTCTCGTTCGACTTCTCGACGTTCCTCCAGTCACCGCCGGGCTGCCCGGTGATCCCGCGCATCACCGCGGTGTTGGGGGCAAGCTTCGGCGACTCGTCGCTGCACTCGGCGATGGGCCACTTCGTCGTGATGAAGCGCGACACCGCGATCGCGCTCTCGGGACCTCCGGTGATCAAGGGCGCGATCGGAGAGGATGTGACCGCCGAGGAGCTCGGCGGCCCCGCGGTCGCGGCGGAGACGAACGGGAGCGCCCACATGATCGTCGACACCGAGGACGAGGCGCTCGAGGCGGTCCGGCGCTTTCTGACTTACGTGCCGGATTCGGCGGCGTTGCCGGCGCCGGTCGCGCCGCCGGCCGAACCCGTGCGCGATCCCGAGGAGCTGCTCAAGCTGGTCCCGCTCGAGCCGCGACGCGGCTACGACATGCGAAAGGTGCTCGAGGCGATCGTCGACGCCGACTCGATTCTGTACTGGGGCGAGCGCTTCGGGCGCAGCCTGATCTGCGCGCTCGCGCGGGTCGATGGCAACCCGGTCGGCGTGCTCGCGAGCCAGCCGATGCAGCGGGCCGGAGTGATGGACGTTCCCGCGCTGCACCAAGGAGGCGGCGTTCGCCGACCTGTGCGACACGTTCAACCTGCCGATGGTGTTCCTCCAGGACGTCCCCGGCCTGATGATCGGCACCGATGCCGAGAAGGGCGGGATCCTCAGGGGTTACGAACGGGTGGTCGTCCGCCTCGCCAGCGCCACGGTTCCGAAGATCGCGACGATTGTCCGCAAGGCATACGGCGGCGGCCACATCGCGCTCGGCGGTCGCCCGGTGCGGCCCGACCTGCTGCTCGCCTGGCCGACCGCGGAGATGGGCTTCATGGCTCCCGAGACCGGGGTGCGAACCGTCTATCGCAGACGCCTGGACGCCTTGCTCGAGCAGGACGGGCAGGAGGCGCACGACGCGCTGGTCAGCGAGCTCGAGGCCGAATGGGCGGCAGAGTCCGAGCCTTGGGAGGCGGCGCGCAACGTCATCCTCGACGACGTCATCGACCCGCGGCGAACCCGCGAGATGATCAAGGCCGGGATCGAGTTCGCCTGGGGCAGCAGCCCGCGCGTGACCAAGGCCGGATGCTGAGCGATGCCGACGGTCGACGCTCACATCACCGGGACGGTGTGGAAGATCGAGGTCGAGGTCGGTGACGAAGTCGAGGAGGGGGACGTCGTCGCGATCCTCGAGTCGATGAAGATGGAGATGCCGGTCGAGGCCGAGGCGACCGGCACCGTTGCGGAGATACTGTGCGAGGAGGGTCAGGCCGTCAACGAGGGCGACCCGCTCGCTCGCCTCGAGTAGTCGCGCGCTAGGCCCGGAAGCGCCGGCCCGGGTCCCGGCGGACGAGATGAAGCTCGTCCGCTAGTCGCTGTACGGACGGGAGCCCTACCCACCGCCTGTAGACGGCGCTCATCGCTTTGATCGGTTGGAGCCCGTCGGATGCCCGGAGGGCCTCATGTAATTGCTCTTCGTCCACGACGTCCCCGGACAGCCACGCCTCGGAGTCGTTCAGGGACGGCATCGAGAAGAAGTCCGACAGCAGATCGTGCGCCCGGCTGTCCGGATCGAACAGCATCAGGTGCCCCTCGTCCGGCAGCACGTGCAGACGGCTCTCGAACATCAGATGGCTGAGCATCGCGCCGTTCACGGGCGGGACGATCTGGTCCTGACTGCCCGCGAGCACGAGCGTCGGCGCGCGCAGCGTCGAGACCCAGTGAAGGCTCGACCAGGTCGCCCCGACGATCAGCTGCTGGGTATATCCGGTCAAAGTCGGCGGATGCCGCAGCCGCGCGTCCGCCTGCGCCCGCCAGGTCTCGGACTCGCGATCGCTCAACTCGCTGTCGAGCAGATGATTGGTCTGCTCGAGCACCTGGCGTGAGTAGTAACGCAGCGGCGTCGAGATCAGCGCCATGGCTCGAGCGGTCGCAGGGACGCTGCCCCAGCCGCAGCTAGTCCCGACGAGAGCCATCCGCCGCACCCGGTCGGGCGCCTGGCGTGCCAGCTGCTGGGCGACCGTGCCGCCGAACGAGTAACCGACCACGTCGCACCGGTCGACCTCGAGCGCGTCGAGCAGACGGCAGATCATCGACGCAAGGGCGGGGTGCGGCAGGACCACAGGACTCGTGCGCGATCGCCCCATCCCGGGAGCGTCGAACGCGATCGTCCGGGCCGTCCGGGCCAACTGCTCCTGGGCCGGACCCCACATGTCGACGTTCGCGCCCAGCCCGTTGATGAACAGGACGGGGGCGCCGTCGCCCCATTCGCGGACGAACAGCTTGAGGCCGGGTATCGAGACGACCCGGTCCCGCGGCGGCGCTGCCGGACGGTGCGTCGGCCGACGAGAGGGACTCCCCGCTCGTCGGCGCCGGCGCGCTCGGCGCTCACAGGTCAGCCGCCCTGACCCGGACGTAGCTGCCCGGAGCCGACTCAATCAGGGGATGCTTTCGGTCGCCGAGGCGGGTTGGCGCCGGGCGCGTCCCGGCGGACCGGTCCTTCAGCCACTCGATCCAGTGCTCCCACCAGCTGCCGTCGTGCTCGTCGGCCGCGGCGAACCATGCCGCGGGGTTGTCGGGCGTGCGGTCGGCGGTGCGGTAACCGGCGGCACGGCCGCCGGGTGGTCGCAGGATCGCCTGCAGATGACCGCCGCTCACGAGGATGAACTCGCACTCGGAGCCGAGCAGCGACACCGTGCGATAGCAGCTCTGCCAGTGGGTCAGGTGGTCGGTCAGCCCGGCGATCAGATACGTATCCACGTCCACGGAGCCGAGGTCGATCGGCTCGGACAGGACGGTCAGGCTGCCCGGATTCGCGAGGGAGTTCTCCAGCGTGAGCTCGAGCAGATCGGACACGAGGCCTGCCGGCAGGTTCGTGATGTCCTCCGACCAGTAGAACAGGTCCATCTTGGGCATATCGGCAGCGACCACGTAACGCTGCACCCACGCCCACCAGATGCTGTCGATCGGCCGCAGCCACGCGAGCGCGGCCTGGAGCGTCGCGCCCTTGACTCCGCCCTGGCGCATCGCCCTGACGGATGCGAGGTCGGCCGTCTCCCGCGTGAGCAGACCGGTCAGCGATCCGGGCTCGCCATGATGCACCACGCAGACCGGCAGCGACATGCTCGCGACACGATGCTGGGTGCCCTTGGCGGCCAGGACGGCGAGCGCAATCGTCAGCAACTGGCCGCCGGCGCACACGCCCAGCGCATGGGCCTGCTCGGCTCCGGTGATCGCGAGCACCGCGTCGAGCGCCTCGATGATCGAGCCGATGTACGCGTCGAGGTCGAGATGCCGCTGGTCCGGGCCGGGGTTACGCCAGGAGATGCTGAACGTCTGCTGGCCCTTCGCGACCGCGAACTCGACGAGGCTCCGACCCGGGGCCAGATCGGTCAGATAGAACTTGTTCACGACCGAGGGAACGATCAGCAGGGGCTCGGCGCGCACCTCCTCGGTGGAAGTCCCGTACTGGATCAGCTCCATCAGCTCGGTCCGCATCACGACCGCGCCCTGCGTCGCCGCCACGTCCACGCCGAGCTCGAAGTCGTCCGGATCCGATCGCACCGGCAGCCGGGGCGGCGTACGAACGTCCTTGTAGAAGCGGCGTGCGCCGGTCACGAGATTCGCGCCGCCCGTGTCAATCATCGCCTTCAGCGATGCCGGGTTGGTCAGCGGGAAGTTGGCCGGCGACAGACTGGCGACAAGGTTGTTCACCGCAATCCCCAGCTTGTAGTCGGCGTCGGGGTCGAGCCTCGCGCCGTCGACGAGCGCCGCGACCGCGTTGCCGGCCGCCTCGTGGAACTGCGCCATGCGGCGGAAGATCGGATTGCCGCGCCACGCCTGATCGCCGTAGCGGCGATCGGCTTTCCACGGGGTGCTGCCCGACCCGCCCAGCACGATTCGCCCGGTCTCGGCGGTCAACCCCACGGCCGGCCGGAGCGCCAAGTCCGGGCGCCTGACCAGGCGCTTGGCGAGCGCGAACGTCTCCCGCCCCGCCACGGGCCGGCGCGCCATCCCGAGCGCTGCGGCGAGCAGCGCTGTGTCGAACGCCGGGCCGGGCGCGTCGAGGACCACGGGCTCAGGCGCCGATTCGTCCTCGATGGGCGCCGGCACCAGCTCATGAAGCCGCCACCACCCGAGCCCGGAGTTGGCCCGCTCCCAGCCGGACTCGGGCCTCAGCGGCGTGGTTTGCTGACTGTTCACACGTCAGATGCGCTGAATCAGAGTTGCCGTGCCAAGGCCACCGCCACAGCACATGGTCACGAGCCCGATCTCCTTGTCGCTGCGTTCGAGCTCGTGCAGCAGCGTAGTGATCAGCCGAGCTCCGGTGGACCCGAGCGGATGTCCCAACGCGATCGCCCCGCCGTTCACGTTCACGCGATCCATGTCAGGGTTGAGTTCCCGGTTCCAAGCGGCGATCACCGACGCAAACGCCTCGTTCACCTCGAACAGGTCGATGTCGTCGATCGACATCCCGTTGCGCGCGAGGATCTTGCGCGTTGCCGGGATCGGCCCCTCGAGCATCTTCACCGGATCGCACCCGACCGTCGTCTGGTCGAGGATCCGTGCGCGACCACGCAACCCCAGCGCACTCGCTTTTTCAGCGGATGCCAGCAACACCGCGGCGGCGCCGTCGGAGATCTGCGACGAGTTACCGGCCGTGATCTTGCCATCGGGCTTGAACGCCGGCTTGAGCTGGGACAGGGCTTCGAGCGAGGTGTCCGGGCGGATGCCCTGGTCCGTCGTGGCGGCATGCCCGTTGATCTGCATCGGCAGGATCTCTCGCTGGAACCGCCCCTCCTCGGTCGCCCGATGAGCGAGCTGGTGCGACCGCACTCCGAGCGCGTCGAGCTCCGAACGCGGTATCTCCCACTCGTCGGCGATCATCTCGGCACCGAGGCCCTGGCCGACGATGTTGTGGCGCGCGAGGAGCTCGGGCGTGTACGGGGTGCCCCACGTCTCCTGGGTTGCGGTCCCGGCCGCGAACGGGATCCGACCCATGTGCTCGACGCCGGCGCCGATCACGATGTCCGCGACGCTGGAGGCGATTTGGGTAGCGCCGAAGTTCACTCCTTGCTGGGCGGATCCACACTGACGATCGACGGTGGTGGCCGGCGTCTCGATCGGCAAACCGCGCTCGAGCCAGGCATTCCGGGCGACGTTCAGCGACTGCTCGCCGATCTGCTGCACGCACCCGGCGATCACGTCCTCAACGAGCTCGGGCTCGATCCCGGCGCGCCGGATCACCTCCTCGTAACAGCCTCCGAGGAGCTCGTTGGGATGCGTGTCCTTGTAGTAGCCCTTCTCCGGGTGACCACGTCCGATGGGGGTCCGAACCGCCTCCACGATCACGACTTCGCGACCATTCATGCTCATCTCGTACGCCTCCTCGGACGCAATCTGGCTAAACCAAACATTTGTTTGATAAGAATAGCGGACGGAGAGCGCCGCGTCACGCCTTCCGGCGCCGCTAACGGGCGTTCGCCGCGGCGGTCTGAAGCTCGGCCCCGAGGTAGCGCGGCAGCTCGTCGGTTAGCAGCTCGATGTGACGATCGACGAGCTCGTCATCCATCGCACCGATCCGCTCGAAGCAGAAGATGTCCGTGACCGGAAGGCCCTCGATCGCGTCGGCGATGTTGCGGGCTGCATCCTGCGGGGAGAACACGTTCAGCCGGAGCAACGGCGCCGAGCCGCCGCTCTCGCCACCGCGCTTGTACGTCTCGCGGTTGTGCCGGCCGTGCTCGCGGATCCGAGCCATGACCGCCTCGGGATCGTCGGCGAGGAACAGATTGACGAGTCCGCCCATGCGCGCGCTGCTCGGATCGTGCCCTCCCTGCGCGAGGCCCTTCAGGTACGGCTCGAGCAGCTCGCGGTCGATCCACAGGAAGCCGGCGCCGACTCTGCCGGCGATGCGGGCGCCGCGGGGGCCCCGGCCTCCGATCCACAGCGGGAGCGGGGACTGAACCGGCGCGGGCGTCGCCCGCCCGGATGCCCATAGCTCCGGGAGCGCCTCGGCGGTCGACTCGAGCGTCTCGTAGCGCCGGGAGTGCTCGGCGCCGAAGGCCGCGAACTCGTCCTCGCGGTAGCCGGCGCCGAGTCCCAACTCGAGCCGGCCCGCGCTCACGAGGTCGACGATCGCCGCCTGCTCGGCGAGAGCGAGCGGGTGCGTCAACGGCGCGATCACGATCCCGGTGCCGATTCTCAGCTTCTGGGTACGAGCCGCGACCGCCGAGCAGAAGACCAGGGGCTGCGGCAGATACCCATCGGCGAAGCCGTGATGCTCGGTGACCCACACCGCATCGAGACCGCGACGCTCCGCCTCGACGATGCGCTCCAGAGTGCCGGCGTAGACCTCGGGCCAGGGCTTGGCGCCACCCGGATTGCGGAGGTCGCAGTACAGTCCGATCCTGGGAATTTCACCGACCATTCGTTTGGTAAACTTACCACCGCCGCTCGGGCCACATGCGGTTGCAGCAAATCGTCAGCTCGTCGTTGGGTCGGGTGGGGCTGCCCCGGTTCAGGGCCGTCACCGTGACATGACACAATGTCTTCCGGCGCACGCGAGAAACCGCCTCGGCGTAAATGCCGGGGGGTCAGGCGGTCAGCGATGTCCAGCGCCTCAAGCTTTCGGTAGACACACGATCCGCATACGCCCACGACCCGACGCCGCCAGAGAAGAGAGATCAATCGATGACAGCCTCGTCCCAGAAACGAGCCCGCAAGCAGGAAGTTCCCAGCACAGAGCAAGTCGGCGGCACTGTGGAAGCGCTGCACCGGCCTCGTAAGCGCCGCGACCAGGAGGTCATCGACGCGGCGGCGAAGGTCTTCTACGAGCGCGGTTTCGCGGATGCGTCGGTTCAGGACGTGGCCGATGAGCTCGGGATCCTCAAGGGGAGCCTCTACCACTACATCGAGACTAAAGAGGACTCTGCTGTTCCGGCTGCTCGAGGAACTGCACGACGAGGTGCAGGCGATCCTCGAGGAGGTCGCGGCGGTTGAGGGCCTCGACGCCGCTTCAGCGGCTCGAGCTGTATGTGCGCAAGCAGGTCTTGTTCAACCTCGAGAACCTGCCTCGGGTCGCCGTCTACTACAACGACTACGAGCGCTTGAGTCCGGATCGGCGCGCGCAGATCATCGCCCGCCGCAGGGTGCACGAGCGTTACGTGACCGAGGTGATCGAGGAGGCGCAACGTGGCGGCGAGGCCAACCCCGAGCTCGACGCTCGCCTGCTCAGCAACTTCATCCACGGAGCGTTCATCTGGACCTACCGCTGGTATCGCCCCGGCGGGAAGGTCAGCCGCGAGAAGGTCGCGGACACCTGCGCGGAGTTCGCGCTCCAGGGCGTCGTCGGCGCGAAGCCGCCGGGCCGCGCCGCCGCTAGCCGCTGCGGCTTCGATCGGAGCCGACGACCTCGCGGTGGAGCTCCCGCCTAGCCACGCGGGGAGATCGCGCGCCACCGGCACCACGACGAACTTGCACGCACCTCCGGCGAGGAATCGGTCCAGAAGCGCTCGCAGCTCGCCGGTGCCGAGCGCGAGATAGTCCCGGCGCTCGAGGCCGCGCCGCAGGCGAAGTCGCTCTGCGACATCGTCCGTGATGTGTTCTGCGCGCGGCGCGGCGAACACCGTCGCGCCGTAATGGTCCTCGTCGATGGTCCGGTTCGCCTCCGCCGCCGCGGCGCGGATCGCGGCGACCTTGTCCGGGAACTCATCGGGGCTGACGGCCGATGCGAGCCAGCCGTCGGCCAGCTCGCCGACCCTCCGGAGCGCCGCCGGCGCCCGCCCGCCCAGCCAGAACTCGAGCCGCCGGCGGGTCGGCCGCGGGGTCAGCTCGAAATCGGTGACCGACCAGAAGCGGCCCTGAACGGTGGTCGGCTCCCCGCTCCAGATCGCCTTGATCAGCGTGATCGATTCCGCCAGGCGCGCCGCGCGCTCCTCGCGCGGGACGCCCATCGCCTCGATCTCGCTGGGGAGGTCGATCCCGAGTCCGCCCGCCGGAAGCAGCCGCCCGCCGGACAGGACGTCGAGCGTGGCGAGCTCCCGCGCGAGCAGGACCGGATTGCGCGGGGGAAGAACGAGAACGCTCGTGCCGAGCTTCAGCCTCTCGGTCCGCATCGCGATCGCGGCCAGTGCCGGGAGCGGCGCCATGCCTCCGAGCGCCGCTGTGTCGCTCAACCAGATCGAGTCGTATCCCAGCTCCTCCATGGTCTCGACCGACGTCCAGAAGCCGCCGTCGGCCAAGCCGTTGCCGGCGAACGGATTCAGGCCGACGCCCACACGAACCGTGAGCTTGGCCGGGGCGCCGGGGTTACGCTGTGACGGCTCGGCAGTCATGGACTCGGGTAATTCTACGACCACAGAATCGCCCAATCGTTTGGTAGAATTTCTCGGCCCCCAACCGAAGTGGTGAGAGATGGTGAGCGAAGCCGATATCCAAGCCGCACTCAGCGCGTATTTCGACGGGATCAACTCCGAGCGCTACGGCGACGTGGGCGACCTGTTCGCCCCCGAGGGAGAGCTGAAGGCGCCCGGGACCGATTCGCTTCGGGGACCGAAGGAGGTCGAGACCTACTTCACGGCGGCGCTGGGGCCGTACCCCGAGCACCGCGACACCCCGACCCGCATCCTCATCTCCGGCAGTACGGCAACGGTTGAGATCCACTACCAGGGGGCGCTGGCCGACGGTGCCGAGATCGAGTTCGACGCTGTCGACGTGTTCGACTTCGACGACGACGGTCTGATCTCCCGGCTGACGTCCTGGTACGACTCGCACGACGTCCGCTCGCGTCTCCGTGAAGCCCGCGCGGCCGCATCCGCTCCCGCTCCGGAGGGGGCGAGCCGATGACCACCACCCCCCACGCGCTTCCCGACGATCTGCTTGCGCCGGACGTCAACGACGATCCGTACCCCTTCTTCCGCGCGCTCCGCGAGCAGGACCCCGTCCACTGGAGCGAGCGCCACCGCGCCTGGCTGCTGACCAGTTACGACGACTGCTCCGCGGCGCTGATGAACTTCAAGGCGCTCTCCTCGGACCGCGTCCGGCCGCTCCTCGACGTCATGAGCGACGAGCAGCGCGCAGCGGCGGGGCCGGTTTACGAGATGATCACGGGCTGGATGGTGGTGACCGATCCGCCGGAGCACCGGCGTCTGCGGAAGCTCGCTCCGGTGCGTTCAATCCCCGGCGGGTGGCCGCGATGGCGGACAAGATCCAGGCGCTGATCGACGAGACCCTCGATGAGTTCATCAGCGGTGGCCACGAGGATTTCATCGCGCACTTCAGCTATCCCCTGCCCGCGACCGTGATCGCCGAGATAATCGGCGCCCCGGCCGAGGACGCCTGGCGGTTCCGCGATTGGTCGCAGGCCCTGGCGCACGTCGCTTTCGGCTCAGGCGGCGACGACCGCGACGATCGCTACGCGCGGTCGATGGAGGGGCTCGATCAGATGTTCGAATACCTCGGTGGTTTGATGGAGCTGCGCCGACGCGAGCCCGGTGAGGACATGATCAGCGACCTGCTGGCCGGGGCCGACGGCGACACACTGTCCGATCACGAGATCAAGTCGATGTGCGCGCTGATGCTGTTCGCCGGCCACGAGACGACCACGAGCACGATCGCCTCGGCCGTGATGTTGCTGCTGCAGCATCCGGACCAGATGGCGCTGCTCGCCTCCGACCCCGACGAACTCGCCGGCGGCGCAGTCGAGGAGGCGCTGCGCTACGAGGGCGCGATCAAGGTTCTGCACCGCTGGGTCAAGAGCGATCTCAAGCTCCACGGCCGCGAGATCAAGGAGGGCCAGCGAGTGTTGGTCCTGCCGGCCGCGGCCAACCGCGATCCCGAGCGGTTCGAGGATCCCGACCGGTTCGACATCACTCGCGCCCCCAATCCGCACATCGCGTTCGGCAAGGGCGTCCACGCGTGCATCGGCGCCCAGCTATCTCGCCTCGAGATGCGCCTCGCGCTCGCCAGCGTCGTCAAGCGGTTGCCCCGTCTTCGCTTCGCCGACCCGGAGCCCGAGCTTCGGTGGGTGCCGAGCCTGGCCTCGCGCGGCCTGGAGGACTCTCCGGGTCGCTCACGACGCCGGCAGCTAGATCGCCGGCCCGCTCCGGATCGACTCAGCGCCGGCTGACGAGCTTCGGCGCCTCGGTGATGCCGCGCTCGCGGAGCTCGCTCTCGATCTGCTCGCGCAGCACGAACTTCTGGATCTTCGCGCTCGCCGCGACTGGGTACTCGTCGACGAAGCGGACGTAGCGCGGCACCTTGTACGTCGCGATATTCCCGATGCAGTAAGCGATCAGCTCCTCCTCGGTCACCTCAGAACCAGGCGCCTTCTGGACGAATGCGGCGGGAACCTCGCCGTAACGGGCATCGGGCGCGGCGACCACCGCCGCCACAGCCACCCCCGGGTGGGTGATCAGGTAACCCTCGATCTCTGCCGCGGACGCGTTCTCGCCGCCGACCTTGAGCATGTCCTTGAGCCGGCTCATGAACGCCACCGTCTCGTCCTCTTCCTGGCGAACGAGGTCGCCCGTGTGCGCCCACCCGTTCTCGTCGATGACCTTGGCCGTGATGGCCGGGTCGCGGTAGTACTCGATGAACCGCGTGACGCCGCGGAACAGGAGCTCGCCCGGGGTCCCGCGGGGGCATTCCTCGCCGGTCACGGGGTCGCTCACGCGGACCTCCATACCGCGCAGCGGACGCCCCGACGTATGGGTGCGGGAATACAGCGAGTCCTTGGTCGACCCGATACAGATCGAGCCGGCCGACTCGGTCATGCCGACCATCGAGACCTGCACGGCCTGGGGCAGCATCTGCTGCATCCGCTCCATCCGCTCGGGCACGCCAACGTTCATCACCAGGCGCAAGCGCGCTGAGGTCGGCCTCGGGGAAGCGGGGATGGTCGAGCACTCCCATCCAGATCAACTCGAAGGCCGGCATGGCCACCGTCACGCGCTCATGCTCGAGCTGGTCCAGGGTCGACCCGGCGTCGTAGAACCCAACATGACTGAAGCAAGCGCCGACGGCGAGCGCGGACGCCAGCACCTGCCAGCCGCCGACGTGGAACATCGCCAGCGCCGTCCAGTAGCGGTCCTCGGACCCCAGCTCCAGGCGCTCGGACGTGTTGTACCCAACCGCGATCAGCGTCGCGTGCGTGTGGACAACGCCCTTGGGATTCGCCGTCGTGCCCGACGTGTAAAGCAGCAGCGCACGGGTGTCGGGACCCACCCCCTGCTCGATCTCCGCCACCGCCGCCGCCGGCGCCTCGTCAGGCTGCCCGCCGAGCTCGCCGTCGTCGCCTAGCAGCATCAGTTCACAGCCTTCCGGGAGCCCTGCCTCTCGCACCAGGTCCTCGAACTCGCTCGATGTGATCAGGACGCGCGGGCCTGCGTGTTCCATCACGTAGGAAAGCTCGTGGGTCTTGTTGCGCGCGTTGATCGGCACGCACATCGCCCCCAGCCGCATGGCGCCGAGGCCGTACGTCACGTACGGCACGCAGCCCTCGCGCAGGAGGATCCCGACACGGTCGCCGGGGCCAACGCCGCAGGCCCGCAGCTGGCGGGCGGCGAGCACGCTTCTGTCGGCGAGCTCGCCGTAGGAGAGATGACCGGTCGGGAACGAGACCGCCGGGGCGCTCGGGGTACGCCTAGCCTGACTGTCGAGCAGTTCGCTAGCGAGCGCCATCGCGTCGAAGGATGCGCCGCCGCGTCTTGGACACTCTGGGTCTGCATGTGAACTCCTCGCTCGCTCAATCGTCGCACCCGGCGCGATGGCGCTCGGCGCGATCTACCGGCCCTCGATCGTGTGTGTCGCGAAAAGATAAACCAAACGGTTGGTAAGGTAAAGCCCCGGATCGGCCATGCGGATCGGCTATCTGATCGACACCCACCACCAGGCGCGCGATCCCGATGCGCTCGCCGACTCGATGGACGCCATGATCGAGGAAGGCCTTCTGGCCGAGCGGGCCGGATTCCACTCCGTGGTCGTGCCGGACCGCCACAGAGCGCCCGAGTGCCGATATCCGGGACCCGAGCAACTGCTGACAATCCTCGCCCGCGAGACCGATCGCGTGGCCCTCGGCACGTTCACGTTCGTGGGAACGCTCACCCACCCGATGCGCTCGGCTGAACAGTTCTCGGTGATCGACAACCTCTCTCGCGGTCGGCTGTTCACGACGGTCTCGCGCGGGTTCCTGAGCGATTTCTGGGGCCAGTTCGGGATCCCTGAGGAACGCATGCTGGGCAGGTTCCTCGAGGGGCTCGATGTCTGGCGCCACGCCTTCGCCGGGCAGCGCTTCGACTTCGCGGGCCGTCACTGGCAGGTGCGCGACGGCCAACTCCGGCCGCAGCCGTACCAGGCCGGCGGCTGGCCGATCTGGGGCGGAGGCAACGCGTCCCCGGCGGCCGCGCGGCGCTCGGCCGAGTACGGCGAATGCTGGACCTGCGATCCCTTGCCGATCACCGACGAGGCCTGGCGCGAACGGGCCGACGCCTACCGGGAACGTGCCCGCGAGCTCGGGAAACGGCCGTTCATCGTCGCCATGCGCGATGGCTGGGTCGCCGATTCCTTCCAGGAGGCTGCGCGCGAGTTCGGCACCCATTTCGTGAGCGCGGCCCGTTTCTATGTGCGCCACGGGCTGCTCCGTCATCCGGATTTCCCGACCGAAGCCGACGTCACCGCCCAGAGCCTAGCTCCACATCTGGTGCTCGGCACGCCGTCCCAGTGCGTGGAAGCGCTGCAACGGGCCGAGGAGGAGCGCGGCATCGATTACGTGATGATCTGCTGCCGGGTTTCGACCGGCCCCTCGCTCGAGCGCACCCGCGAGCAGATCCTGCGGCTCGGCGAGGAGGTGGTGGCGCCGATCCACGCGCGGGACGTCACGCCCGACCATCCGGCAATCCCCGCCGCCTGTCGGATCTGAAAGCGCTATCCAGATCGGTTTCACGCGGGGCCGCGGGCATACAAACGAACGATTGGTAAGTTTCGTTGAGCGCCATGGGACTTCTCAGCGGAATACGAATCGTCGACTTCAGCCGGCTCCTCCCGGGCGCCGCGATGACCCAGCTGCTCGCGGACATGGGCGCCGACGTGATAAAGGTCGAGCGGCCCGGCGCCGGCGATGACATCCGCCGCGCCGGTCCGACGACGCACGGCAGCTCGGCCGTGCATCTGTTCCTCGACCGCGGGAAGAGATCGGTGGCGCTCGACCTCAAGACCGCCGAGGGCGTCGCCGCCGCCGTCAAGATCGCGGGCACGGCTGACGCGGTCGTCGAGTCCTTCCGACCCGGGGCGGCCGACCAGATGGGCCTCTCGTACGAGGCGCTCTGCGAGCACAACCAGAAGCTCGTCTATGTCTCGCTCAACGGCTATGGCGACTCCGGTCCCCGATCGCTGGCAGCCGGTCACGACCTCGACTACTGCGCCTATGCCGGGATCCTCGACTTCGGTGGCTGGGAACAGGACGGTCCGCGAACCGCGGGAGTCCAGGTCGCCGACGTCACCGGCGGCACGCTTGGCGCGGTCGGACTGCTCGCCGCCGTCCTCTCGGCATCGCGGACCGGCAAGGGGGCTCGGATATCCGTAGCCCTTGCCGATGCCGCGCTCTGGACGATCGGCATCCACGTCTCGGCTTTCCTCGCGGGAGGACCTGAGGGTCCACGTAGCAGCGACCTCAACGGTGGGCTGCCCTGCTACGACGTCTACGAATGCGCCGACGGTCGCTACATCGCGGTCGGTGCGCTCGAGCCCAAGTTCTGGCAGGCACTCGTCCAGGGATTGAACCGGCCCGATCTGGCTGCGCGACAGTACGACAGCGCCGCCACCGATTCGCTGCGCGAGCTTTTCCGATCGCAGCCTCTGGCCCATTGGATCGAGACGCTCGACGGCGCCGATGCGTGCGTCGCGCCGGTTCAGCGCTTCGAGGAGGTAATGACGGACCCGCAATTCGCCGCCAATGGGGCGTTCATCGAGGCGCCCGCCGGTTCGGGACGCCTCACCCAGGTCGCCGCGCCGTTCCGCTCGCCGGCGATCGGCGGTCCGCAACGTTCGGCGCCGATAGCCGTGGGCGAGCACACCGCCGAAGTGCTGACGGAGTGCGGCGTGGATCCCGCGGGAGTCCTCATCCGGTCCTGACACCTCCGCGCCGTCCTGGCACAACCACCCCTTCCCTCGCCGCGACCCCCCTCCCGACGCCGCCGCCCCCTTTCCTCACCGCGACCCCCACCTGACGCCACCACCTCTGCCGACCCTCACTCGTCCCTTGACAATCAACCGGTCGTTTGGTTGGATGCGACCTGATGCGGATCGGAGTTCCTAAGGAGTCTGCGGAGGGCGAGCGGCGTGTGGCGCTCGTCCCTGAGGTGGTGGGGAAGCTGACTGGCGGGGAGAGTGGGATTGTGGTTGTGGTGGAGCGGGGCGCGGGTGCGGGGGCGTTGATTCCGGATGGTCAGTACGAGCAGGCGGGCGCCCGGATGGCCGATGATCCCGCCGCGGTGTGGGAGTCAGACGTGGTGGTGAAGGTGGCGACGCCGACGCTGAAGAGATCGGGCGGTTGCGGTCAGATAGTGTTTTGATCGGGTTTTTGGCGCCGTTGACGGGGGGTGAGGCGGTTCGGGCGATTGCGGGGTCGGGGGCGACGAGTTTTGCGATGGAGGCGATCCCGCGGATCAGTCGGGCGCAGTCGATGGATGCGTTGTCGTCGCAGGCGAATATTGCTGGGTATCGGGCGGCGTTGATTGGGGCGCAGGAGTTGGGGCGGTATTACCCGATGTTGATGACGGCGGCGGGGACGATTCGTCCGGCGACGGTGTTGGTGTTGGGTGCGGGGGTGGCGGGGTTGCAGGCGATCGCGACGGCGCGGCGGCTCGGTGCGGTGGTGCAGGGGTTTGATGTGCGCTCGGCGGTCAAGGAGCAGGTCGAGTCGTTGGGCGCGCATTTTTTGGAGTTCGATTTGGGTGGGGATTTGGAGGGCGCGGGCGGGTATGCCAAGGAGTTGACGTCTGAGCAGCAGGAGCGCCAGCAGGAGTTGATGGCGGAGGCGATCGGGAGGGTTGATGTGGTGATCACGACGGCGGCGGTGCCGGGTCGGCGCGCGCCGGTGCTGGTGACCGAGCGGGCGGTGGAGTTGATGAAGCCGGGGTCGGTGATCGTGGATTTGGCGGCGGAGTCGGGCGGGAATTGCGAGTTGACCGAGCCGGGGCAGAGCGTGGTGCGCCATGACGTGAAGATTTTGGGGCCGTTGAATGTGCCCTCGACGATGGCCGAGCACGCCTCGCAGCTGTACGCCCGGAACATTCAGTCGCTGCTCGGGCTGATGATTTCCGAGGCGGGGGGGTTGTCGTTGGATTTCGAGGATGAGGTGATCGCCGGGGCGTGTATCACGCGCGACGGGGAGATCGTTCACGAGGCCGCGCGGGCGGCGGCCGAGGCCGGCGCGAGGGCCGGTTCCTGATCTGCTGAGGAGGGACTTGAGTTGAGCACGATTACCGAGATCGCGATTTTGGTGCTGGCCGCGTTCGTGGGGTTCGAGGTGATCTCGAAGGTCCCGAACACGTTGCACACGCCGTTGATGTCGGGCACGAACGCGATCCACGGGATCGTGCTGTTGGGCGGGCTGTTGTTGATGCACGAGGCGTCGGGCGTTTTGGAGCACGGGTTGTTGGTGATCGCGATCGCGTTCGGGACGATCAACATCGTCGGCGGGTTCCTGGTCACCGACCGGATGCTGGGGATGTTCAAACGCAAGCCCGATCTCCCCGAAGCCCCGGTCCCGGAGGAGATCGAGAAGTGATTCTCGGCACGATCTTTTTGCAGCGCGCGAACTTCATCGACGCCTGCTACATCGTCGCGTTCTCGCTGTTCATCTACGGCCTGAGCGGCCTGACCGGCCCCAGGACCGCGGTCCGGGGGAACCAGATCGCGGCCGTCGGGATGGCGATCGCGATCATCGCCACCTTGCTGACCCCTCATGTTTTGGCGGTTCGAGTACGCCGTGGCTGATCGCGCTCGGGTTGGTGATCGGCACCGCGGTCGGGGTGCCCGCGGCGCGGAACGTGCGGATGACCGCGATGCCGCAGATGGTCGCGATGTTCAACGGCGTCGGCGGCGGCGCGGTCGCGATCATCGCCTGGATCGAGTACCGCCACCACTTCGCCTCGGGCGGGTCGCTATGGGTCGAGAAATCGCAGATCCCGACCTTGTTCGCCGCGATCGTCGGATCGATCTCGTTCTGGGGATCGAACATCGCGTTCGGGAAACTCCAAGAGATCCTCCCCGGCCGCCCGATCAAACTCCCCGGCCAATCGATCATCAACGGCGTCCTGTTCGTGATCTGCGTCGGCTCCGCGATCGTGCTAGCGGCCGGCACCCACTCCCAAGCACTGTTCATCATCGGGATCCTGCTCGCCGCCGCCGTGCTCGGGAACATGGTCGTACTCCCGATCGGCGGCGCCGACATGCCCGTCGTGATCAGCCTCCTGAACGCATTCACCGGCCTATCCGCCGCCGCCACCGGAATCGCGCTGAACAACACCGCGATGATCGTCGCCGGAATGATCGTCGGCGCGTCCGGCACAATCCTCACCAACCTCATGGCCAAAGCGATGAACCGCTCCGTACCCGCGATCATCGCCGGCGGCTTCGGAGGAGCTATCGCCGCGCCCGCCGCCCACGGCGCCGAGGACCGCGGCCCCGTCCGCTCCACCTCACCCCAAGACGTCGCGATCCAACTCTCCTACGCCCGCCAAGTCGTAATCGCCCCCGGCTACGGAATGGCCGTCGCCCAAGCCCAACACGCCGTCCGCGAACTCGAACGAGCACTCGAGACCAAAGGCGTCGAAGTCAAATTCGCGATCCACCCCGTCGCCGGCCGCATGCCCGGCCACATGAACGTACTCCTCGCCGAAGCCGACGTCCCCTACGACCTACTCCGCGAAATGGACGAAATCAACCCCGAATTCTCACGCACCGACGTCACCCTCGTAATCGGCGCCAACGACGTCACCAACCCCGCCGCCAAAAACGAACCCGGATCCCCCATCTACGGCATGCCAATCCTCGAAGTCGACCGCTCCGGCGCCGTCATCGTCCTCAAACGCTCAATGGCCTCCGGATTCGCCGGCATCGACAACCCCCTCTTCTACGACCCCAAAACCGCCCTCCTATTCGGCGACGCCAAACAATCCGTGAGCGAGATCACCTCCGAAGTGCAGGGACTCTGAGCGGAAGGAGTCTGCGATGACGGACCCGCTGTTTATCGATCTTCACGCCGAGGCGAACTCGGATAAGCCTGCCTATGTCATGGCGCGAACGGGTGAGAGCGTGTCGTACCGTGAGTTGACCGATCGCTCTCGGCAGGCCGCTCACATGATGCGCGCGTTCGGCGCGTCGCAGGGCAGCTGTATCGCGATCATGATGGAGAACCATCTCCGGTATCTCGAGATCGCTTGGGCGGCTCAGCGCTCCGGGCTCAGATACACGACGATCTCGCCCCGCCTCACGGTGGACGAGGTTGCGTATATCCTCGAGGACTCAGCCGCCCGCCTGCTGTTCGTGAGTGAGTCGACCGCCGAGGTGGCCGTCGCTGCAGCCGAGCGGGTACCGGGCGTGTCCGCACTGATCTCCGTCGGCTGGCCACGGCCCGGCGCTGAGGATTACGCGGCGCTGATCAGCGGGTATCCGGCGCAGCGGCTACCGGACGAAGCTGAGGGCGTCGATTTTCTCTACTCGTCGGGCACGACCGGGCGACCCAAGGCGATCAAGACCGAGCTGCCGCTGAATCCGATCGGCACGCCCCCCGCGATCGTGCCGCTGTTCGAGCGGCTGTACGGCTTCGGTCAAGACACCGTGTATTTGTCTCCGGCACCGCTCTATCACTCGGCACCGCTCCGGTTCAACATGGCCGTGCAGCGGCTCGGTGGCACAACGATCGTGATGGATAGGTTCGACGCAGCCTGGGCGCTCGAGCTCATCGAGCGCTATCGCGTGACACACACCCAGATGGTCCCCACCATGTTTGTGCGGCTGCTACGGCTTCCGGCAGAAGAGCGCAACCGTCACGATGTGTCGTCCCTGCGCGCCATCGTCCACGCTGCGGCTCCCTGCCCGGTCGACGTCAAGCGACAGATGATCGGTTGGCTCGGGCCGATCATCTTCGAGTACTACTCGGCTACCGAGATCTACATGCTGACCGCAATTGACTCCGAGGACTGGTTGGCGCATCCTGGATCGGTGGGTAAATCGCTCGTCGGCACGCCCCACATCCTCGACGACGGCGGCATTGAGTTGCCCAGCATGGAGGCTGGAACCATCTGGTCAGAGAGCGGGCCGAGCTTCGAGTATCACAAGGCGCCGGCGAAGACGGCCGAAGCGCGTAATGCGGTCGGGTGGACGACCGTCGGCGACATCGGTTACCTCGACGACGAGGGTTACCTGTATCTGACCGACCGCAAAGCGGACATGATCATCTCGGGCGGCGTCAACATCTACCCGCAAGAGGCCGAGAATGTGCTCGTCAGTCATCCGTCGGTCGCCGACGCGGCCGTGTTCGGGATCCCGAACGCCGAACTCGGCGAAGAGGTGAAGGCGGTCGTGCAGCTCGTCGACACGACCCCGGCAACGGGCGACACCGAGCAGGAGCTACTGACCTACTGCTTCGGACGGCTCGCCAAATACAAATGCCCCCGCACGATCGACTTTTCCGACGAGCTTCCGCGCCAGGCCACGGGGAAGCTCTATAAGCGCCTGCTCCGGGATCGCTACGCGGCGGCAGCGAGCGCCGCCACCTCTGACGCTACGACTTGAGTCATCGGCCGTCTCGGTCTTCTGGTACAGGATCACCCTCCGACGGAGGTTCGTTGACAACCAAACGGTCGGTAGATTATATGACCTTGTGTCAGCCGCTGTCAAGCCACGCGGGGGCGAGCCCAGGTGACGTGCGCCGGGAGCTTGGCGATCGTGCGCTCGCTTTACGCGTACACACGTTTGACTGGGCCAATCGGGTGGTACTCGCTGACGAGCGGCATCAACTCCTCGAGCACGATCCGCACCTCTATGCGAGCGAGTGGCGCGCCAAGACAGTGGTGAATTCCCTCGCCGAACGAGATGTGTCGCTTGGGCTCACGTGCCAGCACGAGCTTGTCGGGCTCCGTCCAACGCCGCTCGTCGCGGTTGGCCGACCCCCAGATGAGCATGACTCGCGACCCGGCGGGGATTGTCGTGCCCCGCATCTTCACGTCCCAGGTGGTGACCCGCGTTAGCCACTGGAGCGGAGCGTCGAACCGCAGGAGCTCCTCGACGGCTGCGGGGATCAGCGCGGGGGATCGGCGAATTTGCTCGCGCTCGCACTCGAACGTATGCAGGTTCAGGAACGAGTTGGCGATCGCAGATCGCCCCGGACGGGACCGGCAGCGCGAGCTCCTGCGCAAGGTCGACCCGCTCGCGTCCGCGCAGCGCGCCGATCAGATTGCGGACCTCGGCCCGCACCGTCTCCTCGAGCCGGCCCCGACGGCGCTGACGCCGAACTCCCGCTTGATGGCGTCGCGCAGCCGGGTGTGGAGCGGCGGGTCGGCATGCGTGAGCTCGCCGGCCGGGGCGAACAGGAGTGCCGTCTGGTCCAGGTCGTTGCCCTCTGCGCTCGAGAACGTCTCCCAGTCACGCGCCGACGCCTGCACGTCCGCGTGGCGCGACAGCGCCCAGAAACGACCGGCGGGATCGGCGTATACGGGCGCCTCGTCACGGAGGCACCGGTACAGGGGATATGGGTCATCGTGGAGCTGCAGCGGCTCGTAGACAAGGCCGGCGGTCTCACACGCCGAGTCATCTTCATTGGAAATCGGACCGGTCCGCAAGGGCACCCCCCAGTAGAAGCGCCCTAGCCGGCGTTCGCCGGGAGCGGTTCCGCCAGTGCGGCTCCACCAACGATTTCTCGGAGCGCAGCGACGTGACCCAGGAACGCGGCCCGGCCGACGGGGGTCAGGCGTGCGCGCAGTCGCCGACGCCCCTGACCCAGAATCTGCTCGAGGGTCACGTATCCCGCGTCCTCGAGCGCGGACAGCTGCTTGGAGAGGGCGGAGTCCGACAGCTCGAGCTGATCTCGGATGAAAGCGAACTCGATCCAGTCAGCCGCCGCGAGCAACGAAACGATCGACAGCCGCGTGCTCTGGTGGATCAGCTCGTCAAACCGGGCTTCGCTCATCGCCGCGCTCGGCTCGCGAGCCGATGCCGTGCGTAGACCAGCAGCCGTGGGCCGCCCAGGACGAGGATCACCGCTACCAGCACGCTGGCCATCGTCACCGGATGGCGCGCCCCGTCGGCGTCCGCCGCAAGCGAGGCCGCGATCGTCAAACCGGCCAACGCCACGAGCCCCGCCAGCACAAGCCTCGCGACCTGCTGGCCAACGACGTCCCGCCCCACCCGCAGCCGTTCGCTGCCGTGCCGGCCGTCGACGACGTGCGGCGCCACCGCCGAGTGCACTGCGCCGAACACGAATGTCGCCGCCAGCGTCAGCCAACCGTGCTTGAGATCGGTGATGGCGCCGAGCGCGATCCAGCCCAGAGCGAGCCCCCACCAGTACCAGTCTGGGAGATCTACGTTCTCGATCACGCGCAGGCGCTCGCGGTCCACGGTTCGAAGCGCCGCCTGCGCCTCTTCGGGAGTAATCGGTTGGGTCGTCATCAGCATCACTTTCCTAGTAGGAAAGTGAACGATAGACTTTCCTGCCAGGAAAGTCAAGGATCGAGATGATGTCCTCAGCGCACGAATGGGACCACGCAGTCGGTGCACCGGACGGGCGGTAGCGGACGAGCCGGCCGCAAGCCCCGGCGCCCGAGCCAGTCGACAACGTAGTTGAGCCACGTCGGCAGCGACTGATGGACCATGAACAGGTGCGCGGTATCGGCCAGCAGCAGCTGTGTCACATCGCAGCCGCAGTGCTGCTGGTAGTAGGCGTAATCCGCAGCGGCGTCGACCGGCGGGTCGGTCGTGTCGTGGTCGCCGGAGGTGAGCAGGACTGAGGTGGACGGCCCGATCGTGTCGATCGCGGCGTCGTTCTGGACGAACTTGACCGAGAGATCGGTGATCTCGCCAAAGGGGGAATCGAGGAACGGCGGAGTGCAGGCGATCTGAACCACGTAGGCGACCTCGCCCGGTGGGTACGTGTTGAAGTCCTCGCAGTTCTGGCGAGTCTGGAAGAACTCGAAGTAGTCCGGATGGTTGGGATCCGGCGTGAACCCGCCACCTACCGATGGTGGTGGTGGCGGCGTTCCGGGCGGCGGTTGCGCGCCCGAGCCATCGATGTCCGCTTGGATCATCGCCGCGACATCATGGTATGTGCCGGGATAGCCCGCGACGATCCAGCCGCCGGCGCTATGGCCGATGATCACCACTTGGCGATTGCGGATCCTGTTCGGCCTCTGTGGGGCCGAACAGTCGCTCCCCGTGGTCGTGGTGAAGTTGCCGCTCTGGACCTCTTCGACGATCTGGTGCAGCTCGGCCCGGTGGGCAGCCGTCGTCAACATCAGGCCTCCGCCGGGCTGGCTGAAGTAGCTGCTCTTCGCGTAGCCGAGACGGTCGTAGGAATAGACGACGTAGCCTGCCGCGGCCAGTCCTCTCGCGACCGACCAGGTCGGCGAGAAATCCCAGTTCTCGGTCGAGGACGCGATGCCGTGCACGAGCACGATCGCCGGCGTGCGCGGATCGATCCGGGCACTCCGATCGACGTAGCGCAACCCGTACAGGGTGCTCTGACCGCCCGCCGGGTTGGTCACGCTGAAGCAGACTGTCGTGATGTCCACCCGATCGCCGAAGTGCATCTGCGGTTCCTTCTGACTGTGGCTGTCATGTGCCGCCGCGTCCGTGGCAAACGCCGCCATGCCGACGAGAACCACGAGTGCGACGGCCGCCGATCGACGACCTCTAAACAGTGCAGTGCGGCGCCAACCCGGAAGCCGAACTCGTCGTTCGGCGTCCGCGGACATGAACCTGGTGATGCTCGCAGACATCAGCCACCTCCCTCAAGGCGAACTCAGACCCGACCGCCATTGTTGCGCGGCGGTCCCCAATGTCAAGGTCGGTGCCGCGTCCCCACCGGTTCGTCCGGCGAGCCGGTCCGGCGCTCGAGACCCCGGGCGTTGTCCGATCGCTGACGTACCGGGCAACGTTTGGTGGGGCCCCGTCGAGGTGCTGATAGGTTTCCGCGGTCCTATCAGCGCAGACGAACTCCGGGAGGGTGCTTTGCGTTCTATACGTCGTCGATTTGCCGTGATGGCCGGCGCGGTCGCGGGCGCGGTCGGGTTGGCCGCGCTCGCGGTGCTGGTCAGTGCCGCCGCGCCGCTCGCGTCCGGGCACCGCGCCAGCCGAGCGCAGCTTGCCGCTTTGCCGGCCCGTTCAGCAGGTCATCCGATTCTCACGCCGTTCAAGCATCCGACGGCGTCCGGGGTGAAGCCCAATCTCGCCCCACGGGATACGTCCTCACCGTGGACGCCGCTCGTAAACCCGCCGCCATTCGGGACCCCCGGCACAATGCTGCTCGAGAGCGACGGAACCGTGCTCGTCCACAATGAGCCGGACAACGACACCACCGCCGCCACGAACATGTGGTGGAAGCTCACCCCGGATGCCAGCGGCAACTACGTCGACGGAACGTGGAGCCAGATCGCTTCGATGCCGGCCAACTACGCGCCCCTGTATTTCGCTTCGGCGATCTTGCCTGATGGGCGGATGATCGTCGAAGGCGGCGAATACAACGGGGAGAACGCGGTTTGGACCAACCAGGGCGCGATCTACGATCCGGTGACGAACGCATGGCGGTCGGTCACGCCGCCACATGGCTGGACGAACATCGGGGACGCCTCGAGCGAGGTCCTTGACAACGGCACGTTCTTGCTCCAGCAGGCGTGTAACACCTGCCTCACGAACCCGGACCTGACGGTCGACGATGCCCTGCTCAACGCCAAGAACCTGACCTGGACGGTGATCCCGGCGACCGGCAAGACCGACCCGAACGATGAAGAAGGATGGACGCTCGAGCCAAATGGCCACTTGCTGACGGTCGACACGTGGGGCGTGGGCAACACGGAGCTGTTCAACCCGCGCAGCGACACCTGGAGCTTCGCCGGGGCGACGGCCGCGGGCGGCAATCCGCTCAACCCGTGGCCCGTCGTCGAGCTCGGGCCGCAAGTCGAGATGCCGGGCGGCAACACATTCGTGGCCGGTGGCGGCACCAGCACGGACGAGTTCCCGTCGCCGTGCACCACCAACGCGGAGACTCAGACCGCGCTCTATCAGTACAAGGCGGGCGCGTGGACGGCCGGACCGGAGATCCCGACCATCGATAACGAGGAGTACGCCGCCACCGACGGACCGGGAGCGACGCTGCCCAATGGGAACGTGCTGTTCGACGCGAGCGCCTGCACGTACAACATCCCGACTCATTTCTTCGTGTACAACGCGGGTTCGAACACGCTGACCCAGGTTGCCGACGCGCCGAACGCGGAGAACGACACCTCGTATCAAACGCGGATGCTCGTGCTGCCCAATGGGCAGGTGCTTTACAACGACGGCAGCAGCGACATGGAGGTGTACACGGCAGGCGGTGCGGCGAACCCGGCGTGGGCGCCTTCGATCACATCGCTGAGCGCGAACAACCTCGGCGCCGGCGGCACCTACACCCTGTCCGGAAAGCAGCTCGCCGGGCTGGACCAGGGAGCCGCTTACGGTGACGATGTCCAGGACAGCACCAACTTCCCCCTGGTACGCATCACCAATTCCCCCACAGGCGTGGTGACCTACGCCCGCACCCACGACTGGAGCTCGGTGTCGGTTGCCCCCGGCACCAGGTCCTCGACCGAGTTCACAGTCCCCAAGTCCACGCCCAAGGGCAAGAGCACGCTGGTGGTGATCGCCAACGGAATCGCATCACCACCGTCGGCGGTGACAATCTCCTGAGGACGACTGAGCGCGACCAGGCTCGCCCCCCGGGTCGGGCCTGGCGCGTCGCAGGCCGCCGGTCCGGTGTCCCCCGACCGCGACGGCGGTCACGCCATCGAGTCGATCCAGCGCTCGAGTCGCCGGCTCTCACGCGCCATCAGATCCGGATCGCGGAACGTGTTGGTGAGGAGCGCGATTCCCTGGTACGAGGCCATCAGGGCGACCGCGAGATCGCGCGCGTCGCGGCGCCCCATCAGCCGAAATTGGTTCTCGGCCCAGTCGATCGGTAACTCGAGCAACTGCGCGCACGTGCTATCGAGCCCGTCTGTGCGCTTGTCAAGCTCCGAG
The DNA here is from genome assembly GCA_963849675.1 of uncultured Solirubrobacterales bacterium. Classification (GTDB taxonomy): domain Bacteria; phylum Actinomycetota; class Thermoleophilia; order Solirubrobacterales; family Solirubrobacteraceae; genus Palsa-465. The sequence continues at coordinate 252,140 of CAWKIW010000008.1, forward strand.
CACAGGCTCCCAAGCGGGCAGCCGTACCGCGCCGCCAGCTCGCGCTGAGCGGTGAGCTCGCGGACGAGCGCCTTCAGTCTGGCTTGGGGGCTGCGTCCGCTCTCGAGCAATTCGAGCAACGCGCGCACGTCGCGGGCGTGGCTCCCGATCGCCGCGGCGACGAGCTCGTCCTTGGTCTTGAAGTAGTAGTAGACGTTGCCGACGGGGACGGCGGCGGCCTTCGCGATGTCCGCGATCGTCGTCTTCTCGACGCCCTGCTGGTGGATCACCTCACGGGCGCCCTCCACGAGTCGCTGCCGTTTGTCCTGCTTCGTTGGGGCAAGTGAGTCAGTCATCTGACCCAAGCTTAGCTTGTGATAGAACTCAGTCAGTCAACTAACTTAGTCGCCACCGGAGGAGGTCGCCTATGTCGTCCACCCAAACAGAATCCGGCCATGCTCGGCCGTCCTTTATCCGGACGCGGATCGGGATCCTGACGCTCCTCTTGCTCTGCGGCGTCCAGTTCCTGGACGTCGTCGACTCGTCGATCACCAACGTCGCGTTCCCATCGATCCAACGTGCGCTGCACTTCTCCCAGCAGAACCTCCAGTGGGTCGCCAGCGGGTACCTGCTCACCTACGGTGGGTTCCTGCTGCTCGGCGGCCGGCTCGCCGACCTGCTGGGACGCCGACGGATCCTGGTCGCGGGACTGGGTGTGTTCGCAGTCTGCTCGCTCGCGGCCGGCCTCGCGCAGACCGAAGGCGTGCTGATCGGCGCGCGGGTGCTCCAGGGCGTCGGTGCGGCGATGATGGCGCCAGCGGCGCTGTCGATCCTCACCACCACCTTCCGTGAGGGCCGCGACCGCAACACCGCGCTCGGGGCGTGGGGCGCGATCAGCGGTCTCGGCGCCGCGGCGGGCGTGTTCCTCGGCGGCGTGCTGTCGGAAGGACCCGGCTGGCGCTGGGTCTTCTACGTGAACGTCCCGCTGTGCCTGCTCGCGCTTGGCGCAGCGTTCCGTCTGCTGTCAGGCGCGCGCAAGCGGGCGCCGCTGGCCGACTTCGACACGCCGGGCGCTCTGCTCGCCACGGGCGGCATGCTGCTCCTGGTCTACGGGTTAATCAAGGCCCCGGATGTCGGTTGGGGCGCCGCGCGGACGATCGAGATCCTCGCCGCCGCCGGGCTGATGCTGCTCGCCTTCCTGGCCAACGAGAGTCGCACCTCGAACCCACTCATCCCCCTCTCGATTTTCAAGGTCAAGGGACTCGCGGCTGCCGACGCGACTTGGCTGATCGGCGTCGCCGGGTTCTTCGCGATGTTCTTCTTCCTCACCCTGTACATGCAAGAGGTCCTGCACTTCTCGCCGATTCAGGCGGGCGCCGCGTACCTCCCGGTCACCGCGTGTCTGGCGATCGCATCCGGCGTCTCCTCCCAGCTGTTCTCGCGAATCGGTACACGTCCCGTGATCGTCGGAGGCGCGCTGCTGGGCGCCGGCGGGATCTACTACCTGTCGAGGATCCCGCTGCACGGCTCGTACGCGCCTGACCTGCTCCCCGGACTGATCATCATGTCGATCGGCTTCGGCGGGATGTTCGTCGGAGTCACCACCGCCGCGAACGCCGGCGTGCCGGCCAATAAGGCAGGGCTTGCCGCGGGCCTGCTGAGCACCTCGCAGCAACTCGGCATGGCGATCGGTCTCGCCATCCTGTCCGCGATCGCCACTACGCGCACCCATCACCTCCTCGCGGCCCACGCTGCGCGATCCGACGCGCTCACCTCCGGCTACCAGCGAGCCCTCCTCGTATGCAGCATCTTCGTCCTCGCCGCAGCGGTTATCGCCAGCCGCATTCCGAACGCCCACGCCACGGCGCAGCCGCTCGTCGTCCCCGAAGCCGCCCCCGAGCCCACTGTCATCTGACGCAAAACCGAACCACCACCACGCGAGGCGGGGGCGGGCCGGTGGTAGACTCGCCCCCGAAGCGGCCTCGAGACGTGCGACGTGAAGAGGGGAGGTCGTGGCCGAGACAGCCGATGAAGTTCACGCGTCTTCGGCTGAGGACGAGGAAGCGACGGACGAGGCAAGCTCCGTCAATCACGGAGCTGTTGGTACAGCTCGGCCGCGACGTCAGCGTTCTCGTTTTCTTAGAGACGCAGCTGGCGGCGTCCCGCAACCTGCCCGAGGTCCGGCGGACGGCCCGTGACATCACCGGTGCCGTCATCGCCGCGCTCGCGTTTCTGACGGCGTTCGCTTTCGCAAACGTGGCCGCGCTGAGTGCGCTTACCGGCGTCGTGTCCACGTCGGTCGCGGCCCTCGTGCTCAGCGCCGCTTGGCTCGCGCTCGGATTTGTGGTCACGCTCGCCCTGATGGTCCGCGCCGGGCGCGTCACCGGCTGGAGGTGGTGGCGGGTGTTCCGTGCCGGACCGGAGGAGAGCCTCGAGGACCTCGAGCGAGCCCGTGCTGACGCCGAGGCGACGGTCCGCGAGACCCTGACACGGCTCACGCCGGCGATGACGATCGAGATCGCGTCCGCCTCGGTCGCGGTCGCTGGCGACGTGGCGGGCGACGTCGTCGACGCCGGGGCGGACATCCTCGAGACTTCCGATCAGGTGGTCGAAGCGATCGCAGAGGGGCTCCCCGGCGGAAGCGTCGTCAATCAAATGTGGGACGTCGTCCTGGCGCCGGGCCGCTTCGGTGTCAAGGCGGCGACAACGGTTTTCCGGCGCGGCGAAACACCCACGACCGACGCCGGAATGGGCGATCGAGGCCCCGGGCCAAGTTAAGGGCCGCACGCCGGGCACGCCGGCAACCAGATTTGCGTCCATCGAAAACCTCCATGTTGGCCGAAGACCGGATCGACGAACGCGGTGTCTGGCGCATGAGCGCTAGAGTGTGCGCAAAGGGTCGAGCGTTCGTTTCGGCCGAAGCGGTGCCCGCGTTCTCGCAGTTGTTGCCTCGTTGCACCCTCCGCGTTTCGCAGCACACACACCCAGGAGGGAAGTAAGATGGCGACAGGAACCGTGAAGTGGTTCAGCGACGAGAAGGGCTTCGGGTTCATCACACCCGATGACGCCGGGAAAGATCTGTTCGTGCATCACAGCGCGATTCAGGGCAACGGCTTCAAGTCGCTGGCCGAGGGCGCCAAGGTGAGCTACGACGCGGAGCAGGGCCCCAAGGGTCCAGCGGCCGCGAACGTCCACACGCTCTAGAGCTTGATGGTCTAGCCAAGCCGCGGGAGGGCGCGCTCGCGCCCTCCCGTTGTTCTCAGTTCCCCGCGGCACGAGCCCCACAAGGCGGGTGATCAGCCAGCGGGGTCGAACGGCGCGCTCGAGACCCCAACAAAAGGATCGACACACATGGCCTCGACCGGCAAGAAGAAGACCACGATGGCGAAGCTCGCCCGCGAGAGCAGACTCCGCGAGCGTCGCCAGGAGAAGCAGGCCAGAAAGCTCGCTAGAAAGGAGGCCGCGGCACATCCGCCAAGCCAGCCAAGCGATCTCTCAAACGGCAGTTATCAAGGAGACGACCCGGTCCCACCGGGCATTCCGCCTCGAACCGGCTGATCGGTCGAGCGGCTAGGAGCGAGAGCTCGGAGCATCACCACGCACTCAGGGTTGATCGCGAGAGGTTCGCCGGTCGCCGCGTCAGTCATCCACGCGAGCTGCATGAGCGACCCACGTGCCGCGTCGAGGATAAGTCGCTCGACATCCTTGGCTTCGCCCTCCACGCGACAGCGCTCGCCACTCGCCACCGTGATCTCCGTTATCGAGGTCATGATGTCGAAATCAAGGAAGGGAGCCCGCGACGCGCCCATCGCCACGCACGGCACACGTTTCGCCTCAGCTCGGTTGCGCATCGGCGCGACAGCAGCCGAAGCCCTGAAGTCCAACCCGCTGGGTCAGCGTCGCTCCGGAGCCTACTCTCCACGTCACCGGCTTGCCTGATGCCCATCCTGGCACTCGCAAGCGCCTGCCGGGTTGCGCGGGGTGCCGCGGGTGCTACCGTCTTAGCGGCGGGTGGCGTGGCCGCTCGTGGGGTTCTTCTCGGCCGACGCAGCGAATCTCCCTCTGATCAGCCCGACCGCGCCGGCCCAGGAAGGAGTCACATGTCAACCCACTCCTGCGCGCGGCGGTTGGCGTGTAGGGATCATGCCCGCGGCCGACGGCGCCGCACCGGTTGTCCTCTCCCCTTCGCTCGGTCATGTCCCGGAACCGAGACCTTGCGGTGAAGACGACACGTGAGCGAGCCGAGGAGAAGCGCCAGGCCAAGCTTGACCTGGTTCGCGAGCAGGTCCAGAACGGCGAGCTCGTGATCCGCCAGATGACCGACGAGGAGCGCCGACGCTACCCGCCACGAACCACGCCGCCCAAGCGACCCGGAAAACGATATTGATGGCACTGGCCGGTCGCGGCGCACGGGATCCCCGAGTGCATGAGCTCCAAGCCCAAATCCAGCCTGGGACGATGAGCACAGCCGTCGCCGAGGACGCTCGCAGCCGCGGGCTTTGATCCGAGGTGACCACGTTTTTTATCCCTGGTGTCGGCCGCGATCCGCGTGTCGTCGAGAGCGCCTATCGTGACATGAGCGGCGTGGTCGAGCTCGAGATGGGGCGTCGACCCAACGATCGCCGCATCCTGAGATTGTGGACGCGGCGGGGAAGCATCGACTGCATCACCGAGGTCGGCAGCACCGACCCGCTCCGCGGCGGCACCGTGATCGCGATCTTCGACATGGGGCCCCGTCAGCCATTCGTCATCTGGTGGCAGCCAGAGACCGGAAGGCCAAACGGCGTGCGCGAGATCCTCGGCTGCCATGCGTACGCGGTACTGGAGTTCGATTCGTGAGCTTCACTCGCGAGATTGAGCTGGCACAGGCCGACGTGTGCTACTGCCACGACCGCGTCGCGCTGCTGCGGGCGAGGCTGTATAGATGGGGTATACGACCGAACGCTCGCCTGCGCGAGCTCGAGCGGGAGCTGGAGCGCGCCGAGCAACACCTGCGCGAAGTGCGTTCGAGCCAGGCGCACTGACGCGCCCGCGGACCCCGGGGTGCTTGCGCCGCTTGCCGTGCGGCGCGCAGCTTGTGGCTCTTCGAGCTAGGTGAAGGCAGGGATCTGTGTGATCGCGCGCCCCATGATCAGGGTGTGGACCTCGTCGGTTCCCTCATAGGTGCGCACGGCTTCGAGGTTGTTGGCATGGCGCATCGGCGTGTAGTCGAGCGTGATTCCGTTTCCCCCCAGCACCGTCCGAGCTTCGCGGCAGATTGCGATTGCCTGGCGCACGTTGTTGAGCTTTCCAAAGGAGATCTGCTCAGGACGGAGCGTGCCGGCATCCTTCTGGCGCCCGGTGTGCACAGCCACGAGCAGCCCCTTCTGGATCTCCAGGACCATGTCCACAAGCTTCTGTTGCGTGAGTTGGAAGCTCGCGATTGGCCGCTCGAACTGGTGGCGCCGAAGGGCATAAGCAAGCGCTGCCTGGTAGGAGTCGCGGGCGGCGCCGAGCGCACCCCAAATGATCCCGTAGCGAGCCTCGTTGAGACACGCCAACGGGCCCTTGAGGCCGATCGCGCCGGGAAGTAAGTCTTCCTGTCCCAGCCGCACTCCTTCGAGCGTGATGTCGCACTGAATCGAAGCGCGCATCCCAAGCTTTGGCTCGATCACAGTCGCGGTGAACCCTGGAGCAGATGTCGGCACCAAAAACCCGCGGATTCCGTCCTCGGTTCTAGCCCATATCACGGCAACGTCAGCGATCGAAGCAAGTCCGATCCAACGTTTGGCCCCATCTAGCACCCATTCGGCTCCCTGGAGCCGAGCGACCGTTCGCATCCTCGAGGGATCGCTGCCGGCGTCGGGCTCGGTCAGGCCAAAGCACCCGATCAGCTCGCCCCTCGCCATCCCCGGGAGCCATGTCTCCTTCTGCGCCTCAGATCCGAACTTGTGGATCGCGCTCATTGCCAGCGACCCCTGGACACTCGCGAACGTACGCACACCCGAGTCCCCCGCCTCCAGCTCCAACATCGCCAGGCCATACTCCACAGCACTGCGCCCAGGGCACCCGTATCCGTCCAGATGCATTCCGAGCACACCGAGCTCGCCCAACTCGAGAGCTAATTCACGCGGGAAATGCGCGGCTTCGTACCAGGCGTTGATGTTCGGTCGGATCCGCGTATCCACGAACGCACCGACCTGGTCGCGCAGCGCGAGTTCCTCAGCCGTGAGCAGGCTATCCACGTTCAGGTAGTCGATCGCCATGGGGGCGATCTCGTCATCGGGTTCGGTCATCGCGCGAGTCAAGCACGATGCTGGCGCCGGAGGTGTGCCGCGGGTCTTCGCGGGTACGGAGACGGTATGCGAGTTGTCGTGATCGGGGCCACCGCAAACGCGGGCATGAGCGTGCTCGAGCCCTCGGAGGCCGAGTCGGCGGTACAGGACGTCGCTGCTGTGGCGCGTCGTGCGCCAAGTCGGGCCTTCGGCGCCGGCGGACGGCCCTAGCTGGCAGCGTGGCCTCGGAATCGGAACACAATCACAGCTTTGGTTCAAGCGAGCCGTTCACGGTCGGCGTGGAAGAGGAGCTGTTCCTGGTCGACCCCGTAACGGGACGACAGACCAACAGTTCGGCGGCGGTCCTCGCGCGGCTTGGCGCGGTTTCGGGAAGCGTCGAACGGGAGCTCCACGCGTGTCAGGTGGAGCTGATCACAGGCGTTCACCGCAGCGTACGCGGCGCAGTGAGTGAGCTTGCCGAGCTGCGTCGGGCGGTCACCGACACCGGAGCGGGGCTCTGCGGATCAGGCACACACCCTTCCGCTCAGGAAGGCGACGCTGACATCACCGATAAGGAACGCTACGAGCGAATTCACTTCCTGTTGGGGGATGCGGTGGTGACTCCGGTCGGTGGTCTGCATATTCATGTAGGGATGCCAGACAGCGAGAGCGCGATCAAGGCGTTCAACGGACTCCGGCGCGATCTTCCGCTGCTGCAGGCGCTGGCAGCAAACTCTCCGTTCCGTCACGGGCGCGATACAGGACTGGCTTCGGCGCGTGAGCTCAGCCTCCGTGGATGGCCGCGCTCTGGCACGCCCCGGGCATTGCGTGACTACCTCGACTTCTGCGAGCTCAGCCGGTTGCTGACGCGTGCGGCCGACGTACCGGACTACACGTGGTTCTGGTGGACGCTTCGGCCTCATCCGCGACTGGGCACGGTGGAGATCCGGGCCCTCGATGCCCAAGCATCGCTCGCGGACACGGCCGCCCTGGTGGCACTGGTGCACTGCCTCGCCCGAGACGCGGCCGAAACAGATGCCACCGACCATCCTGCCCCTGAGCTTGTCGAGGAGGGTATGTTTCGCGCGGCTCGGTTCGGCGTCCACGGCGAGCTGCCCGACGCCGGCGGACAACGACGCGCGGTCTCGGAGTTGCTGGAAGAGGCGATGACTCGGACGGCTAGGTGGGCGACTGAACTGGGGTGCACCGAAGAACTCGCGGCGCTGCCAGAACTGTTGCGGCACGGCGGGGGCGCAGGCAGGCAGCGGGCGGCGTACGAGATCGCGGGCATGGATGCAGTCCTCCGCGATCTATTAGACCTCTCTCGCGGCGACGATTCGGCAACCGGCTGAGGGCCGGCCATACGTCCTCGCGACCGCGTCAGTGCGGTGCGGATACGAACTGTGCGGTGCGGATACGAACTGTCGTAGCTCCGCATCCGCACTCGCTCCCCTACGTCGAGAGTAGGCGCTGGAAAAACGATCGATAGCGCTGAAGCGCGACGCGCAGATCCTCGGTCGAGATGTCCTCCCCACGTCCCCACTGCGCCTCGAGACGTTCCCGCTCCGCCGCGAAGCCCTGAGCCAACTGCTGCATGAGGCTGGCGACCAAGCCGTCCGCGTCCTCGACCGCGCCACGGGGCTCGTCGACGAATCGGGTCTGCACCTCTTCCCAGCTCCGTTGGAAGCTTATGCTCAACTCCTCGGAAAGCAACGGGGCGCCGTTGGCCGACGCAGTCTCCGAGGAGCCGGCGGGCGACGCGGGCGCTGGGACGTTCTGAGCCTGTGACGCGGTGACGTCGGCACCCGAGGACGATGTCGCTCCGGCTGATGTCGCGTTCGATGGTGACGGCGAGTCCGCACGCGCTGACTGCGCCGATGTGTTCCCGAGCTCACCTTCGCGTGCCGCGGGTTCCGGTTGGGATCGGGTGTCACGCGCGGATGAGTCGGTGCCTCCCGGAGTGCCGATCGCCGGCTCGTGCTCGCCCGCTTCGTGGTCGTAGACCTCGGTGGACGCCTCAGTCGGCGGCTCACGGTCGTCCGGCGCAGGACCCGAGGCGGAAGCCTCGTCCGCCACCGGATCGTTGCCCATGGCAAGGTCGCGAGTACTCAATGTCTCTTGGTTGCGCTCCATCGATCAGCTCCTCCTCGTTGTCTCATGTGGCTCCGCGGCTGGCTCGCTCGGGTCACCGTCACGCGCCGGCGTGCCATCACTCGGAGCAAGCAGGTCGTCGAAAAGCGCTCGGAAATGGACCATCGCCTGCCGCAGCTCCTCGGTGTTGGCCTGTCCTTGCTGGGCCCGAAGCGAGATTGCGTTAGCCGCCCGATAGTTTTCAACCACGTCGGGGTGGTCAAGCGATAGGTCGGCTGCACGCTGCTGGAAATCTTCATCGACCGGATAGCCTCGGTCGTGCATCACCTGCTGCACGAGCAGGTGGGCCTCCGTCACCGCGGCATCTGGCTCATCCACGAACTTCCGCTGCGCCGCTCCCCAACTCTCGACGTAGCGCTCGCGGTCCGCGGGCGGAAGCGGCTTAATCTCAAATTCACTCAGACGCTTACGGCGGCCGGCCAGTTCGTTCTCGGCTGAACGCTGGTCACCGCGTTCAGCGACAACCCGGTTGTACTCTGGCCCGAAGTCAGCCTTCAATTTTCGGGATCGTTGCTGACGCGCGACCAGAACTGCGATGATCGCCAACAGCACCACGACAACAGCAACAAGCACCCAAACCATGGGTTCCCCTCTCCTTTCTACTCCGGCGCGAGCGCCGGGGTCGAGTTCTCCTTCATCGGCCTACCCGCCCGTCGCGCCGTGAATCCGACGAGTGTCCTGCCGCGGACGCTCAGGCCTTCAACCGAGGAGACTGGTGTGACGATTTTCCTGCCAGCTCATGTAAGAAACGGTGGCGTCGGGGCGAGCGTCCGTCGGAGACCAAGGCGGGCAGCCCGTCCGTCAGCCGAGAGCCTTGCCAATCTGCTCGGCCCTCTCGCGCACGCTGCGCACCTCTGTGGCAACGTTGCGGATCTCTCCGGCGAGCCTCCCGAACTGCTTGCCCGCCTCCCCGACCTGTTGGGTGACGCCGGCAAGCTCGATCTTGGCGGGCACCGGGATTCCCAGCACCTTGCGATCGCGGTGGAGCGCCGTTCGCCCGAGCAGAACGCCGCCCGCGATCCCGACCGCGCCGGTCACGGCGGGCACGCCGATTCGCGCGATCGCACGCCGTCCAGCGTGGTTGGCGGCGGATCCGTTTTGCGAGGTCGACGGGGTCGTGCTTCTGCCCTTGCGTGCTGGCACCGTTTGCCGTCCCGCTTTGCGCGGACTCGCGCTGCGGCTGTTCGCCGTTCGACGAGCCGCGCCCTGGCGGTTAGTGCCCGGGCCGCTGCTCGCGCTCTTGCCACGACTCGCGCTTTGGCGAGCCGTGGTCTTCGGCGAGCTCGAACTCCGCCCGCTCGCGCTCCGCTCAGCGTTGCTGCGCTTACGTGCGGGAGTGCTCGAAGATTTTGCCGACCGCTTCGACGATGTTGCCGACGAGCGCCGGCCGCCTGCCGCACCGCCCGCAGAGTTTCGTCCACTCGACACAGACATCTTTACCTCCTCCGTTTCAACTCCCCACCAGCTCGGAGTACCACGAACGCCCGGGGAGCAAATACTCTCCAGTACCGGCTACCCAATCCTGCGCGCAATGCGAACCTCCGCGACAAATATCGGGCGCCGGACGTCCGGAGACGATGAGGTGATGAGCAACGACTTCCTCTTCGGACGGGCGAGTCACAGGGACGACGGAGCCAGGTTAGGCAGCTTGTGGCTGGTCGGATAGGGCTTGGACATGCCGGACCTGGCTGAACCGGCGGAATGACTGCGGCATGGTGTGCCCCGGCCAGCGGTACTCGACCCGGCCTTTCGTCGGTGAATATGCCGCGGTATAGAGGGTGCCCATCCCACTCGCGTAGCCGTTGTTATAGAGAGGCTGCTCCAGGAAGGCGTCGACGAAGCGCGCGGGCGTGACCTGCTCCTCGGCGAGCAGCTCGAGGAGGTGCTGTTCGCGCTCGACGGTGCGAACCGCGTGCGCGTACTCGGGCCAGTCGATGGTGCCCTGATGGTTCGTTGTCGCCGGCGTGCTCGTGAAGCGGGCGGCACGATCCGGCGCGAGGTAGGCCGTCAGGTGCCTTCCACTTTTGTCGAGGATGGACAGGTTCTGGGCAGCGTGGATTGGAAGCCGCCGAAGCTTCTCGCGGGCCTGTGGGACGGTCCGGCAGGTTTCGAGCAGGTACCGCACGACCAGCGGAATCGCGAACCCGTCGCCCACCGCACGTCGGCCACCGAACGTTAACGAGACCACGAGCCCCGCGGCGTTGATGCCGTCCAACAGCCCCCACAGGCAGTCGCTCATCCCGATTATCTGTTGGCCGGCCCAGTCCGTCTTGATGATGATCCCCTCGAGCCGGTCGGCCGGATAGTCGTAGTTACGCACCAGCATCGGCTCGCCGCGCTTCCATACGCCCTGGGAGCACCCGACGATGAAGGCCGGCGGTCGGTACAGCGAGAGACAACGCGCGGCGATCTCGTCGCCCGCTGCTAGCTCGACCAGCCGCTCGTACGTCTCTACAAGCTCGGGCATGTACTGACGTAGGCGTTTGCGGCAGGTCGCGAGATCTGGGCGGGCGTCACCTCCGTCACGTAAGTACCAGGCCCGGTAGGCCGGCCACATCTTCTCGAAGTTCGCCTGCCAACGCTCGCCCGGACTGCGCTCCTCGTACGCCTCAAAGCGGATTGTCCCGGCCGAGACGCCGGCCCGTGAGGTGGCGCCGAGCGTGCCTCGCCAGGTGTGAATCGGCAGCAGCGGAAGCGTGTCCTTAATCGCGTCCCATGCTGGCTTCCAGTAGCGATCGATCGCCTCGGCCGCCGCTGGTGGCAACCCCAGAGACTTCACCCACTCGGGGAGATCGCGTTGCGTGAAAGCTGGTTGGTCGATCGACTTCTCGTCTTCTGGCATACCCCTCCAATCCGCTTCTCGATGGGTCCGCAGCTTCGCAGGCCGCCATCCTAGCGCCATCCACTTAGATGGTAGTAGGATGATGGGGAGATGGAGCGGAGTGAGACAGTCTCGAGAGGCAAGGCGGATCGCGATAAGAGCGAGAAGATCACGATCAATATCGGGCTGGTCGATCTGGGTGAGATCGACCTCCTTGTGGACGAAGGGTTCTTCGCGAACCGCACGGACTTCATCCGCACTGCGATCAGGCGACAGCTCGAGAGCCGGTCGAGCGCTGTGGACCGGACTGTGGCCCGGCGCGAGTTGACCCTCGGCAGCCAGTACTACAGCCGTCGCGATCTTGAGGAGATCCGAGCTTCGGGGACCATGGTGCAGCTGCGCGTCCTCGGGTTGGCGACCATCGCCGAGGACGTCTCGCCCGAGCTCGCGCTGGCGACGATTGACGCAGTCGAGGTTCTCGGAGCGTTCCGGGCGCCGGAGGCGGTCAAGACCGCGCTGGCGTCGCGTACTACCTAGCCGATGCAGCAGCCCGCGGTGCGGCGCGTCCGATCGCGCTGGCCGGTCGGTCGCAAACCGATCTACTTGACTACGACCAACTACGAGCCTGAGGGGCATGGATGAGCGAAAACTGGAATACGACGATGGGCGAGGCGCTCCGGCTCACTCGCGCCGGGAAGTTGGCTCAGGCCACCTCGCTGCTTCAGCAGGGCCTCGCCGGTACAGTCCCCGGACCGCAACCCGAGGCGACCGGTGCGGAGGATCTCGCCGGTCACGGGCGTGCTCGCCTGTCCCCGCCAAGCGACGGCAGAGCCACGGCCGCACCAGCCAGCTTCGTCGCCTCACCAGCGCTCAAGGGTCTTGTTGAACGCCTCAATGCCAGGCGGTCCGGCCGACCACACGTCGCCCCCACCGAGGTGTCCCGAGCCCGACCGGCGGCCCACTATGGCGCACACGCGTCCGCTCGCGCCGGCTTCGTCGGCGAGAGCCATCGCCGCCGCCACACCGAGACCGCCGGGACGCGCAGCTACGACCTCTACGTTCCCGCCGGCTATCGCGGCGACCCCGTCCCTCTCGTCGTGATGCTGCACGGCGGCACCCAGAACGCGCTCGATTTCGCCGCCGGCACGCGCATGAACGAGCTCGCCGAACGCCACACGTTCTTGGTCGCCTACCCCGAACAGTCAAGGACAGCCAACCACGGCGGCTATTGGAACTGGTTCTCCCCGACGCACCAGCGCACCGGCTCCGGCGAGCCGGCGATCATCGCCGGCATCACGCGTGAAGTCATGGGCGACCTAGCCGTCGACTCGGCCCGTGTCTACATCGCCGGGCTGTCCGCGGGCGGCGCGATGGCTGCGGTCATGGCTGCGACTTACCCAGATCTCTATGCCGCGGTAGGCGTGCACTCGGGCATTGGCTACCGGGCGGCACACGACGCCGGGTCCGCCTTTGCCGCTATGAGAACCGGCGGGACACCGCCCGGGAGCGGGACGGTTCCGCTGATCGTCATCCACGGCGACAAAGACACGATCGTGGCTCCGATCAACGCCGAGAAGCTCATCGGCTGCCGGCTTGCGGCGGGTGATATCGCACGCCAGGACGGTCCGACACCGGTACGCGCCGACGGCGGTCGGCCATACACCCGAACTACCTACTACAGCCTCGATCGTGTCGCCGTCGCCGAGTCCGTGATCGTTCACGGGGGCGGCCACGCGTGGTACGGAGGTAATCCCGCCGGGTCCTACACCGATCCGCAGGGTCCCGACGCGTCCGCCGAGATGATCCGATTCTTCCTGCTGCACGAGGCGACGTCCCATCGAAGCTGATACCTGACCGGACGCGACGCCGGACCGGCTGCAAACCGGCAGTCTGAGCAAGACCGCTCCGCGGGCGACGATGCGGCAGTCGTCGTCGGCAATCGCTGCGGGAAGGGTCCTCCTGTTGGTCGGGAGGGCTGAGGGGGTAGGGAGGCCTTAGATGGCGACCGCCGACACTACGTTGCAGCAGCGCCGACCTCTCACGAGCGGGGACGGGCGCTTGGCGCGCGGCGTTCTGAGCGATGTCGACATCGCCGCGGCAACGCTCGCCGACATGGCACCGGCGATGAGCTTTTTCTTCGGCTTCGCGACGATCGTGACCGCCGCCGGGATCGCCGCGCCACTGACGGTGATCACAGCCGCGATCGCGATTGGGCTGCTCGGTAACACGTTGAGTCAGTTCTCGCATTCGCGACCGTCGACGGGCTCGTTTGTGACCTTCATCGGGAGCGCGTTCGGTGGCTACAGCGCGGTCGTGACGGCGATCGTGCTGTGCACGGGGTACATCATCGCGGTCGCCTCGGTGGTGACGATCTCCGGCGGCTTGGCGGAGACGATCCTCAAGCAGTACCTGTCAATCACAATCCCGTGGCAGGCGATCAGCGCGGTGCTCTCGCTGGGGGCGCTGGCCTTGATCGTGACCGGCGCCAAGCCCTCGACCAAGGTCGCGGCCGTACTGTTCGCGTTCCAGGTCCTGCTGCTGCTCGTGGTCGCGATCGCGCTCCTCATCGAGCACTCCGGGTACATCAACGGACAGCCGTTTGATCCTTCACGACTGCACCGCGGCTTCTCCGGCCTGTCGTTGGGTTTCCCGCTGGCGGTATACCTGTTCGTGGGGTGGGAGAACTCGGCCGCGTTGGCCGAGGAGCATCACGACCCGCGCAGGGGTGTCACGCGGGCGGTGTTCTCGAGCATCCTGGTGGTCGGAGCGTTGTACGTGTTTTTGTCCTACGCCACCGTGGTCGGCTTCAATGACAATGCCACCGCGTTGACCAACGCTCAGATTCCGTTCATTACGGCGGCGGGCACGGTCGCCAGCGGACTGGTCTTCATCGCTTACATCGCTGGTTTCACCTCGATCTGCTCTTGCCTGATCTCGGCCACAAACTCCCAGGCTAGAATCATCTTCAACTCCGGGCGCGAGGGGCTGTTGCCATCGGTCACCGCCCGTCTCACCGAGCGCGGCAAGACGCCATGGGTCGCGTTCTCGGTGTATCTCGCGCTCGCCCTGGGCCTCTCATACGTGTTTGGCTGGAACACCGATCCCGTGACGTTCTTCGGCGAGATCGCGACTATGGGCACGATCCTGATCGCACTCACCTACCTCGCGGCCAACCTCGCGCTGCCCGTCTACTACCGCCGTCACGAGCAGGACCAATTCTCCAAGATCAAGCACCTGCTGCTGCCGCTGCTGGGAGCTGCGGCGATCGGCTACCCGCTCTATGAGCTGGTCAAGCCAGGACAGCCCGCGCCGTTTAATCGCTACCCCCTGATCGCCGCGGGCGTGATCGTGGTCGCGCTGATCTGGGCGGCGGTTGTCTTCGGACGCGACCGAACACTTGGCGATCGGGTCGGCTCGGTCGTCGCCGACGCCGACTGACACCAGCAACACCACTGTCCAAGGTGCCTCAGCGCCGGCGCGGGCGGCGCTTGACGTGGCGACGGAGCTGGAAGATCCGGGCGGCGCCCACGATGCCGGTCAGCAGCGCGCCGCCGATCGCCGCCAGAAGCAGTGCCACCCCGAGCGGGAGGTGGCCGCTCGCGCCGAAGAAGCTGATCTGCACGCTCTTGGTGTTCTCGAGGATGAACACGAGCAACACGATCAGGACAATCGCGCCGGCAATGAGCGCGCCGAACGCGATCCCGGTCTTGGTGGTCGGCGGCGCCGCCGGTTCTGTTCGGGTCGCCGCCGAGGGGCTCTGATGGGAGGTCGCGGACGGCTCGGTGCCGGACACCTCTGACGTGTCGGGCCAGTCCCCGCTGCGGTCCGGGGGGTCTGCTGAAGCCGGTTCGGTCACTGCTTTACGTCTACCCGCGCCGCGACTCCGGACACCATTCAGTCGGCTGCGGCAGTCCGACGCGTCGCCGCCGCCTGCTCCTATTCCGACGCGGCAGCCCGCGCGACACCCCGCTTCTGCGGCTCTTGCTCTTCTTCGCTCCTGGCGGTAGCGTCAATCCGCGCTTGGGTGCCAAGCCGACCGCACGCAACGGCTTCTCGGCGCCTTGCACAAGACCGTGATCCGGGGACCACGCTCCGGCGGGCCCCAGCGGGTCGCCCGAAACCGTGATGGTCCGCTACATCATCCGCCGTCTTCTCTGGGCCGGTGTGACGCTGATCATCCTCAGCTTCCTGACGTTCGTAATCTTCTACGTGCTTCCGCCGGGCGACCCAGCGGTGCTCCGCGCCGGCCATTTCCCAAACCCGGCGATCCTCGCCCATATTCGCCACGTGCTCGGCGTAGACAAGCCGTTCTGGGTCCAGTACTGGATCTACGTCAGGGGCATCATCCTGCACTTCAACCTCGGCTACAGCTATCAGTTCTCCCAACCGGTCACGACGATGATCGTCAGCGCCCTGCCGGCGACGATCTCCCTCACTGTCGGTGCAGTGGCGATCTGGGTGAGCGTCGGCATGACGGTGGGAGCGATCTCGGCCGTCTGCCCCCGCAGCCTGCTGGACCGGCTCACGACGATAGGTTCGCTCCTGGCGATCTCAGCCCCGACTTTCTGGCTGGGTCTCATGGCGCTATTCCTGTTCTCAACGGACATCGGCGTGATCCACATCTTCGACGGCGCCGGCACCTACGTCGGTCTCACCGCCGACCCCGGCCGCTGGTTCGGCTCGCTGATCCTCCCCTGGCTCGTGCTCGCGGCCATGCTCGCGGCCTTCTACGCTCGGCTTCTGCGATCGCAGCTGATCGAGACGATGTCCCAGGACTACATCCGGACGGCGCGCGCCAAGGGCCTGCCCGAGCGGCAGGTGATCTGGCGTCACGGCGTGCGCGCCGCGATCACGCCGATGGTCACCATTCTGGGCATGGATATCGGCTTCCTGCTGGGCGGCGCCGTGGTGGTGGAGACGGTGTTCAACATCCCCGGGGTAGGCCGCCTGGCCTACGACGGGATCCAGCAGGCAGACTTGCCGATCATCCAAGGCACGGTGCAACTGGGGGCTTTCTTCATCGTGATCGCAAATCTCATCGTGGATGTCGCCTACGCATTCCTCGACCCACGGGTCCGCTACTCATAATTCCGCTGCTCGGATCGGACGTTCAGAACCGGTGGCGGGGCGGGCCCATCGGCGAGCTCAGGCCAGCGTCTCGGCGGAGGCCAGCAGCGCGAGCTTTGCGGACCGCGGCAGGCGCTTGATGCGCGCCTCCGCGCGACGGGCAGCCGAGCGATCGCACATCGGGATCGCTAGCGCGAGCTCGACAGGTAGCCGGCTCGCCGTGTAGCGGCTCGCGGCGCCGCGGCGATGCCGCGCAAGCCGCCGCTCGAGATCGATCGTCCAGCCGGTGTAGAGCGACCCATCGCGGCAGCGGAGCAGATACACCCAAGCCTCGGGCATCGTTTCTAGAGGTTCGCCACGGCGACGGCACGCCCTGCGCGGGTGCCGTGATCTCGAGCTCCATGGCCGAAGCGGCCTCTGTCAGGCTGTCGGGACGAGCTGGCAGACGGTCCGGCTCGCCGGGGCTTTGACCGCGGCGCTGCGATTGTCTTCCCCAGCGATCGGGGACCTGCACACCGCCGCGCTTGTCGGCGTCGATGGCACGATCGACTGGTACTGCTGTCCAGATTTCGACTCGCCCAGCGTGTTGGCGGCAATCCTCGACCGCACCCGCGGCGGGTTCTGGCGGATCGCACCCACTGGCGGCGGATGGACGAGCAGGCAGCTTTACTTCCCGGACACCAACATCCTGATCACCCGCTTCTTGAGCGCCGACGGCGTGGGCGAAGTCCAGGATTTCATGCCGATCGCGAGCGCCCGGGATCATCCCCCGCATTCATTGATCCGCCGGGTGGTGTGCGTCCGCGGAGGTGTGGAGTTTGAGGCGGAGTTCGAACCTCGCTTCGATTACGGACGCGCGCGGCACGAGTCGCGCCTGCACGAGCGCGGGGTGATCTTCGACTCCACCGCCCTGACGCTCGCGCTGTCCTCGCCTCGCCCGCTCCAACTGACCGAAAGCGGGCCCGAGCCGGGTTCATCCTCTCGCACGGGCAGACGGCGACGTTCGCGCTCGTGCCGTCAGAGCGTGGCGAGGAGCCACCTCCGTTCGACGAGCAGACGGCCGGCCTCGCCTTCAACATGCGATCCGTTACTGGCGAGGGTGGCTCAGCCACTCGCGATACACGGGACACTGGCGGGAGATGGTGCACCGGTCAGCGCTGACGCTCAAGCTGCTGACGTACAAGCCGACCGGCGCGATCGTCGCCGCCCCGACCGCCAGCCTGCCCGAGCAGCTCAGCGGCGAGCGCAACTGGGACTACCGCTATACCTGGATCAGGGACGCCGCGCCGGGCCTTCGTCCAGCACTACGACACGGACGTGCTCGACGCCTCGGTTCTGCTGATGCCGCTGGTCAAGTTCATAGCACCTACCGACCCGCGGTGGCTCTCCACCCTCGACGCGATCTCCACGGAGCTCGTGTCCGACAGCCTCGTGTACCGATACAACCCTGAGGCCTCGCCGGACGGACTGCGCGGCGAGGAGGGAACCTTCTCGATTTGTACCTTCTGGTATGTGGAGGCGCTCGCGCGGGCCGGACGCCTCGACGACGCACGGCTCGTGCTGGAGAAGATGTTCACCTACGCCAACCACCTCGGTCTGTACGCCGAAGAAATCGGGCCTGCCGGCGAACAGGTCGGAAACTTCCCTTAGGCGTCCACTCACCTCGCGCTGATCAGCGCGGCTGTGAACGTCGACCGGGCGCTCAGGTAGGCCAACGGCCTACGCCTACCAGACCGTCAACCAGTCCGCCGTGCCTGCGACGCACCCGTCGGCTCTACCCGGGAACGCTGGTCCGGAAATCACGGGCGGTCACGCTCCGACGTCCGATGCGGAACGATGCCTGACGTTGCTGATGGCTGCTCGATCGCCACGGCGGAGCGTCACGCTCCCGTCGGTGACCTTCGGCGTGAGAGGCCACCAATCGCATAGAGAGGTGGAATATTGGTTCTGTCACCTGCGTCTCCCCTTTTGACGGATGATCAGGCGGTGCGTCTCGGTCTCTTCGTCGTGAGCGGCGCTGCGCTGCCGACGCACGAGAGGCCGGACTTCGCCGCACCGCGACTTCTTTCTCGGGAGGAGCATTGACATGGTCAAATTGCGATGGTGGGTGGCAGGCGGATTGGCGACGCTTAGCGTGGTCCTCGGTATTGCGGCCCCGGCGGCGATCGCTGGGTCCAACGGCCAACAGATCGAGCTGCTCACCTGGTCCCCGCTCTTGAGCAGTGGCGATCAGATGGGCAAGGTCCAGATCTGCGGCGATAACCAGCACAACACGTCGGTCTGCAGCCCGATCACGGCGCTGCCGCCCACGCAGCCGTACGAGTTGCACAACTGGTGGTTCAAAGGTCCCCTGACAATCCACGAGTGGACGTACAACGGCCAGGAGGTCAGCGGTCCCTGCATCAACCCGCAGGACGGGCAGACGCCCGTTGCGGTGCCCACCAGCCAAGCGTCCAGCACGTTCGTGTGCGACGCTGATTTCGGTCCGTCGGCCCCGTTCCAGCCGCCGCCCTCAGTCTCGGGGTCGGGCCCGGCTCCGTCTACGAGCGGGGGGTCGGGCCCGGCTCCGGCTACGGGCGGAACCGGGGTAGAGCATGCGTCCCGCGGCCAGATCGATCGGGCGGCGGCAGCCGCGTGGGCACTCGCGAACGTGAACACGGCGCCGTATGTCTTTCGCGACGATTGCACTGATTTTGTCTCCGAAGCGCTGAAGTTCGGCGGGGGTGACACGGAGACGGTGGGCCAGTCAAGCACCAAAGATTGGTTCTTCTTCATGTTCCGGTTTGGGATCAGGTACAGTCTCTCGTGGAGCGTCGCGCAGGATCTCGCGGTTCACCTCAACCTCATCCATAGTTACTGGATCAGGTATTGGAGAGACGCGGTGCCAGGCGATGTAATCTTCGCTGACTGGACGGGAGCGACCTTTGCCCAGATCTCGCACGTCGGGGTCATCACCGGGATGCGTAAGGGTCAGCCGTTGATCACGCAGCACACCCCCAGTCAGCGCAACATCCCGTTGCAATATTGGCTGACGCATGGCGGCCCCGACGTACACGTTTGGATAGCGGTCCCGAACGCGGGATGACGGTCGCGCCGTATCGACGCACACGAGATCGTGTTGCTCCTGATCACCAAGGTGATCAGGAGCCACGGCGGCGAGGGCGAACATGCCTATCTGAGACGCGACCGATGACCGCGTCTTCTGCCGCTCGCCGAGCTGTTAGCGGAAGTTGCTGTGGGCGCGTTTGAGGATCGGCTAGCGCTCGCGGCCGAGTGGTCGGTCGCCGATCCAGTAGCGTGGTCCGGGGCCGTGGGCGCCGGCGCGGTCGGCTGGGTTGGCGAGGCGGCAGCGGTCGAGTGAGAGGCAGCCGCAGCCGATGCAGTCGGTCAATCCGATCTTTAGGCGCTCGAGTTCGGCGATGCGCGCGTCGATCCGGCTTGACCATTTGGTCGAGAGTCGGGACCAGTCGCGGCGGGTGGGTGCGTGGTTGGCGGGCAGCTTGGCCAGCTCGATGCCGATCTCCTCGAGTGTGAGCCCGACTCGCTGGGCGTACACGATGAATGCGATGCGTCGGAGGACGGGCCTGGGGTAGCGCCGGTGGCCTGAGCCCGCGCGCTCGGAGGTGATGAGCCCGCGGTCCTCGTAGAAGCGCAGCGCGGAGGCGGCCACCCCGCTGCGGCGGGCAATCTCGCCGATGGTCAGGAGTTCGGACATTGGCCTTGACTTCAAGCTTACTTGAACTTGTACCTTGTCCTCGATTGACCTGATCCGATACCCCGAGGAGATCGTCTATGCCTACCACCACCGGCTCGCCTACCACCGGCCGTCCGACCGCCAGCGAGCGCATTACGGCCGAGGTCACGTCGTGGCCGGGCGTCGCGGCTGGCCTAGGCCGACGCGGCGAGTTCGCGTTCACCGTCGGTCGCCGGCCGCTGGGCCACCTCCACGGCGACCGCGCGGCGCACTTCAGCTTCCCCAAGGCCCTCTGGGCGCAGCTCCGCGCGGAGGGCCGGATCACCGATCACCCGGTCTTCCCCGGCAAGCAAGGCCCGGCCGCGCGCCGGATTGAGAGCGAGGCGGACGTCGAGGACGTCATCGCGCTGCTGCGGCTCAACTACGACCGTGCGATCGGGTGAGCCCGGTGCGCACGATCGAGGTCACTCGCTTCGGTGGGCCGGAGGTCTTGGAGTCGCGCGAGCGGCCCGACCCGGTCGCCGGCCCCGGGCAGGTCGTGGTCGACGTGGCGGCTATCCCGCTGCTGTGGCTCGACACCGCCCTGCGCAGCGGCAGGGGTCGCGACTGGTTTCCGGTCAAGCCGCCCTACGTGCCCGGCAGCGGCGTCGCGGGGACCGTGAGCGCGATCGGCGCGGGGGTCGCGGCCGACTGGATCGGCCGCGAAGTCGTGACCGACACCCGTGAGTCGGGCTCCTACGCCGAGCGCGTCGCCGTTCCCGCCGCCGGGCTCGTCTTGGTTCCGGACGAGCTCACGACTGTGACCGCCGCCGCGCTGCTGACCGACGGCCGGACCGCGCTCGGCATTCTCGACGGCGTCTCGGTCAAGGCCGGCGCGCCCGTGCTGATCACCGGCGCGGCGGGCGGGATGGGGCTGCTGCTTATCCAGCTCGCGACGTCACGCGGTGCCCGCGTGGTCGGTGCGGCCCGCGGCGAGCCCAAGCTCGCGGCGATACGCGCCCAGGGCACTGTCGCGGCGATCGACTACTCCGAGCCGGACTGGACC
The DNA here is from genome assembly GCA_963849675.1 of uncultured Solirubrobacterales bacterium. Lineage (GTDB taxonomy): Bacteria > Actinomycetota > Thermoleophilia > Solirubrobacterales > Solirubrobacteraceae > Palsa-465. The sequence goes on from CAWKIW010000008.1 coordinate 273,151, forward strand.
GGCCGCGTGCTCGCCGCGCTCGGCGGCGACCGGCCCGCGGTCGTGCTCGACGGAGTGGGCGGGGAGATCGGCCGGGCGGCGTTCGCCATCACCGCCGAGGGCGGTGTGTTCTCCGCCCACGGCGCCGCCTCCGGAGACTTCACACCACTCGACAAGGACGCCGCGCGGGAGCGCGGAATCACCGTCCGCGGGATCTCCGACGTGCAGTTCTCACCCGAGGAGGGCGACCGGCGGCTGCGGGACGTGCTCGCGCTGGCGGCCGCCGGCCGCCTAGCGCCGGTCATCGGGCGGACCTACCCGCTCCAGGACGCCGCCGAGGCGCACCGGCGCATCGAGGCGCGCGAGGTGGTCGGCAAATCGCTCCTGCTCGTCAGCGGCAAATCGGGCGCATGATCCTCGTCACCGGAGCCACCGGCACCGTCGGCCGGCAGGTGGTCGAGCAGCTCGTCGCCGCCGATCAGCCGGTGCGCGCGGTCGCCCGCGACCCCGACCGCGCGAACGTGCCTGAGGGCGTCGAGGTCGTGGCCGGCGACCTCTCCGACGCCGTCGGGCTCGCGCCGCACCTCCATGGCGTCGACGCCGTCTTCCTGCTCTGGCCATTCCCGACAGTCGAGTCGGTGCGGAAGCTGGGTGGTCCGCTCGTCGACACGCTCGCCGCACACGTCAGGCGCGTCGTCTACCTGTCGGCGACACCAGCGGCCGAACCGCCGGGCGGCTTCTGGCGCGCGGTCGAGGCGCTGATCGAAGCCTCCGGCCTTGAGTGGACGCATCTACGGCCGACCGGCTTCGCCAAAAACACCCTCATATGGGCCGACCAGATCCGCGCGGGCGACGTCGTGCGCTGGCCCTACCCCGACTCGGCGCGCGCGCTCATCCACGAGCGAGACATCGCCGCGGTTGCCGTCCAAGCGCTCGTCCGCGACGACCTCATCGGCACGATGCCCGTCATCTCCGGCCCGGAAGCGATCACCCAGGCTGACCAGGTCGCGGAGATCGGGACAGCCATCGGCCGCGAGCTCCGCTACGAGGACATGCCCCGGGACGAGGCCATAGCCGAGCTCATGACCATGTTCGGGAACGCCGACTTTGCGCGGACTGCACTCGACGTGTGGGCCGGCTTCGTGACCGAGCCCGAGGTCGTGACCACCGCGGTCGCCCAAATCACCGGCGAACCCGCCCGGCGGTTCCGCAACTGGGCCGTCGAGCACGCCGACGACTTCCGGTAGGGTGCGCCAGCCGGGTGGCCGCCCGCGAGACCTGGCCGGAGAGACAACTCCCTTTGCGGGCCTGGACCCGTTATCTCGGTCTGGTGGCCGCATCTTGCGGCGGCTCGGCCCATCGATGCTTCAGGAACCTCAAATAGACCACCCCGAATACCAGGACAATTCCAACGTTTGCTATCAGCCGGTCCCAGAAGTGGTGTCTGAAGAACAGGATGTCCACGCCGACCACGACGGCTACCAGCGCGAGCACGTAAAGCACGACGGCCGACTGCCTTCTCATCGTTTCGTTCTACTACGCGCAAGGGAGCGGAGCAAGAGCGGCGCTGGTTACGCGGAATGTGCAAACCGGACTGGCTGATAGCCGACAGTGGCATCACTCGGATCGGCGTCGCGAGACTGTATCCTCAGTTCCGACCCAGCGGTCTCATAGGCTGGCGAGGACGCCCGGAGACTGGTGCTTGTAGCCCAACCGGCAGATAGGCGGAACAGAGTTCGGGACGCCCAGCTCGGGCGGGTCGATCCTTCCTGGGCCTATCATCCCGTCCGATATGGAGACCCCGCCCGACCGGTGGGCTCAATGGCTAACGGAGAGACGTGATGGCAGCGATGAGTGTCAGCGTGACTTATCGCTTCAGCAGCTGAGTCCGATTCGCGACCGGGTATTACGCGAGGCTGGTCACCTCGATGGCATGACCGTTCTCGATGTCGGCTGTGGCGATGGGCTCATCGCCCTCGCTGCCTTGGAGCGAGTTGGGTCGACCGGAAAGGTCATCTTTGCGGACATCTCCTCCGAGCTGCTCGAGCGGGCCGAGCGCTCTGTGCGCGACCGCGGCCTTGCCAGCCGAGCCCGATTCGTCCAGGCGCGTGCAGAGGACCTCGAGGCGGTTCCCGACGAGTCCGTTGATGTTGTCACCGCGCGGTCGGTGCTCATCTACGTGGCTAATAAGTCCGCGGCGTTCGCGGCCATACACCGCGTTCTGCGTCCCGGAGGGCGCGTCTCGATTTTCGAGCCGATCAACCAGCTCATGTACCCAGAGCCTGACCACCGGCTCTGGGGCTACGACATCTCGCCCGTGATCGAGCTCGCCAACCGGGTCAAACGCGAGTTCGGGCGGCTATCCGACCCCGCCACCAGCTCCATGCGCGACTTCGACGATCGCGACCTCCTCCGCTATGCGATCGCAGCGGGGTTTCCGGAGATCCACTTGACGTTGAACCTCGACATCGCGCCAGGCGCGATGCGCGTCATCGGCTTCGACACCTTCCTAGACAGCGCTCCGAATCCGCTCGCGCCCACCCTGCGCGAGACCATTCATCACGCATTGGACGAGCACGAGCGCGACCAGTTCGTCGCGCACCTGCGCGACACGTTCACCTCCACCCAGCCGACACAGCTCTGGGCGGGTGCATACCTGGCGGCCCGGCGCGCCCCTCGCCTATCAGCGAGTGCTGCGTGACGCACCGTCCGCACGCCATGCGCGCAGCCCGGGACGGGCCTGTCGCTTCGATCGAGATCCGCCAGTCTCCCCGGCGCTGCTAGCTACGCGGTGGCTTGGTCGAGCTCCTGCAGAAGCTCGTGTGCGGCGAGCTCGATTGCCTTGTGTCGCCATTCGGCGGCGCGGTATTGGCACGCAATCAGCCCCGAGCGATGCAGGCGCCGGAAATCTCCGAACACGAACGCGTAGCGCGCCTTGGTGTCCTCGTTCGCGCCGTCGGTGAGCCCGAGAAACCAGCGCCCGTACGCCTCCCAGTCGTGGTTGTCCAGGTAGGCGTTCTCCGCGGCGGCCGCGGGCTGGACGTCGCCCCACTGGCTCCGCAGCACGTACTGGCGGGCGCTGATCAACCGCCGCGCGTGCGCGACACCCGCCTCGTTGACCGAGTAGGAGGCGATCGCCGACTACCGCGACTCGTTGGCTGACAGAACCACGCGACTCACGTCCTTGATGTACCCGCAGCCGCGGCGCGAGACGCATCGTCGTGCGCCGGGGGATCCGGTCAGGCGCGGACGGCCGAGGCCCGCTCAGAGGCGTCACTCCACTGCTGAGCAGGCTAAACCCGACCCGAAGGGGCGTACGGTGTGGGCATGAGTATTTGGGGACAGCCGCCGCGCTGGCTTGAGGAACCGGTCACTGCCGTCATGGCCGACCTGCAAGGCGCGCTACCGATTCCGGGGATCGTCGCGGCGGTTGCCCTCGTCGACGGCCTCAACGGCGTGAGCCTCGGCGTGATCGAGCCAAGCCAATTCGCGGGACCGCTGCCGAGGCTGCCGGGGGCCGATGAGCTGAAACCCGAACCGCCTGCGGCCCCAGGAGGAGGGAACTTCGTCCCACGAGGACTCGTCGGCCCAGGACTGGTCGCCCGGGTCGCCGAAATTCTCCAAGAGGACCTGGCCGAGACCGAAGTCGCATGGGGTCAGGCTCGACCGCCCTGCCCATACCATCCGCACCCCGCACGCCCCGTGGTGCGTGACGGCGAGGCTTGGTGGATCTGTGAGCGACTGAACAAGCCGCTCTATCGCATCGCGCAGGGCGAGGTGCCCACACACCAACGACCGGCACCGAGCCGGGCGCCGAAGAGCCACCGCGCTCGCAAACGTAGAGAAGGACGAACGCGTACTTCGTAGCCACCGGGACTACCGGTCTTTCTGTCCGGCACCCGACTCGCGCCACGGTGTTCAGGAACGTGTGCGGCGGTGATCAGTGCGGGAAACCGGACGCAAGAGCGCTCGGGCGGGACGCGCCCCCACGACGTCCCGCCCAGCTGGCCCTAGTCGAGCTGCTTGGTCTCCTCGTCGCCGTCGAGCGCCCGCTTAAACCCGCGCATGCCGCTCCCGAGGGAGCGCCCGAACTCCGGCAGGCGCTTGGCCCCGAACAGCATCAGCACGACCACGAGCAGCAGGGCCACGTGCGCCGGGCTGAGGAATCCGGTCGCCATGGCTTAGCCGACCTCTCGCGTCGCGGCGTCGGCCTCGCGGGCCAACCGCTTGATGAAATCGAAGAAGCCATTTGACTGGCCGTCGAACAGCCCGTCGGCAGTGAGCGCTCTCACTGCGGCTGTTGCCCCCGCCAGCGCGTCGATCGTAGGTCGCACGACCGAGCACGCCGGCAGCCCCGGGATGAACTCGCAGGGCTCGGGAAGGATCAGGTTGGTCTGGGTCGCTTCGCTGCCGGTGTTGAGGTTCGGGAAGGTCGTTCCTGTCTTCGGGTCGACGACGCCAGCGAGCGGATCGGCCACGGCATTTCCCGCCTTGTCGTGCCAGAGCGAGAAATGGTTGGTCTCGACTCCGCCGATCGCGACCACGATCCGCAGCACCTCGAGGCTCGTCACCTTGAGCGACATCGTGGTGTACAGGCTCGAGCCGCCCTGCTCGATCATCGCGAAATGGAAGCCAGCGCTGTTGGCGATGGCCTGTATCCGCTGCTGCCTGGGGTCGGCCGGAATCGGCGGGGCGGACACGGTGTCGCCGGGAGGCGTCTCGGTGTCCGAGACCGGGATCACCGGCTGGTTATTGATCGTGACGGCCTGCCCGAAGGTCGCACCGAAGTCCGGGTTCGTTTCCGCCCGGTAGCGTAGGTAGTAGCTGGTATCCACGTTCAGGCCCTGCAGATTCGTCAGACGCTTCTTGGAGCCACCGCCGGTCGCCGGACTCGGCAGCAGTGTGCGAAACGGCTCGAGGCTCACTGGCCGCTGACCCTTCGACATCAGATAGCCATTGATGAACTCCTGATGGCTCTCCTCGTCGTCGGTATTGTCCGAGATGTACTGCGGCATGTCGCTATCGAGGTTCTGAAGCGCCGAGACGTAGAAGCCGTTCTGACCATCGTTCGGGCGCTCGGCACTGGCCTGGCCGCCGAACCCGGCGTACTGCTCCCATAGATCGCTCTCGATGATTTCGGCGGCGCACAGGAACCGCAGAATCGCGAAGTCGCCCCTGGTTGGGTTGTCCCCCGCACGCCTCAGCTGTTTGGCGCTCGCGGCCGAGGCAACGATCCCGGACGCCGGCACCGCAACCGCACTCGCCAGTCCCGCCTGCCGGAGGAAGGCGCGCCGGCCCACGACGCGGTCCCACTGTCTCTGAAGTTGCTCCTGACTCGGTGCGGACGCAGCGGCATCCACGGCCGCGTTCGCGCCCTCGTCTTGCACAGTCATGTGACCGTCCTTTATTTAGTGTGCTCACATCTCAGTAACTTGCGACACCTCCGAGTGTCACTTACGTGCCACGCCAGATCCCCGCCATGTACAGGCAGGGACGACCCACCCGTCTTTTCGCGCAAGAGAAATCCACACTTGACTCCCAGGCTCCGCTCATGGTGGAACTCGTACCCCGCTCAGACGTGCCGTAAGGTGAGAACCTTCCCCTCTGTTCGTGAAAATTCTGCTATCTCGATCGTGCAAGAGGAGGCCACCGCCGGTCGCGATCCTGGGTCTGATCCGGTCCTCGCCCCCTCCTCGCCGGCGTGGCGCTCGTCGTCCTCCTCGTCGGGATGGTCGACGTGGTGTTGGTGCATTTGGTTGGCGACACGCTTCATGCCGGCGGCGCCTGGTACGGCGTGGCCGAGGCGTGCTGGATGGCCGGGATGGTGGCTGGATCGCTTGGCGCGGCCCGCGTTGGGGGTGCGCGCGGCCAGGTGCGGCCGCTATCGCCGGGCTAGCGTTTGCCTGTGCCGGGCGGCTGGTTGCACCGCTGCGCCGGCAGGCGGTTTTCTCATTCCCCTGTCGGTACTCGGCGGCGTTGGAAACGGCTACGCCCGAACCTGTGTGTCGACCCGGTCATGACCCACGCTCCTGACAGCGGTCGCGGCCGGGTGTCCGCCGCCGCCAGCGCAGCTCTCGGGGACGCCCAGGACGGCTCGCCGCTGGTCGGTGGCTTCGTCTCGACCGTGCTGTCGCCGCGGGCGATCTACGCTGTTGCCGGCTCACTCGGCCTGACCGCCGCTGGACTCCTCGCCGCGATGACCACACTCCGCGCAGGCTGGGGGACCCGTGCCGACGCCACCGCCGCCCTGACTTCACGCGGCGGCGTTGTTTTACCGGCCGCGCGCTCGACACAAAACCGAGCACCCGCTACCGCCCAGCTCGTCGAGACTGTTGTGCCGCTGGCTCGGAGCCGAAGTAGCTACTTGCCCCGGATAAACGCTGAGTCCGGGAGAACCAAAACGGCCGCGTCGATCGACGCGGCCGTTCCGGGCAAATGGTTTGTTGCTCTTGGTCGAGCGAGTGGATGGTTTCAGCTGCTCCGGATGGCGAGGGTGTCAAGGTTGTAGGTGAGGATTGACCATCCGGTCCAGATCTGCATCCCGTCGTGGTCCTTCAGGCGGCTCCGTCGCAGTCCGTATCCGCGTTTGAGGTGGCTGATCCGGCCCTTCGCTGCCGGTCCGGTAGCGCGCGAAGGCGCCGCTGGGTTCGTCGGCTGCCGGGCTGTTGTCGGCCGGCGATGAACGTTCGCTCGGGCTCTAAACCCTCGAGCGCGGTGGGCGGTCGGGCCGACGTTGAAGCCTCCGTCGAGAGCAACCTCCCGCGGCGTGATCCCCAGCCGCTCCAGCTCGGCGACGGTGTCGGGTAGCAGCGTGTCCTCGGCCGGGTTGCCGATCTGAGTGGTGGCGGGGATGATCAGCCCACGCGCTCCGGTCTTGGTGTTCTCGGTCACCTCGCCAGACTGCGTCACGAACCCGAACTCGTTGGGCTATTCGGATATCCGAATAGCCCAACCTAGGCCGATAGCGCGACTATCCCGAGATGGACCTCGCGTGGTGCGTGGTGTCTTGATCTGCCTGGGTTTCTCGGGGTGAGGCGGGCAGCCGTATCGGCATAGTTCCGTCATCCGACTGAGCCATTTCGATCGTCGAGGCTGCGGCTTCGACAAGGAGGCGATGTCGGTGTCGGAGTCTCGTTTGGAGCCGGGGCGGCTGGGCCCGTTCGTGGAGGGGTATCGCGTGTGGTTGCTGGAGCGCGGGTACTCCCCGGGGAGTGTCGAGCATGAGCTGAGGTTTCTCGGTGTGCTCGGGCGGTGGATGGTTGCCGAGGATCTCGCGGTTGGGCAGCTCGACGGCGATGTGATCGCGGCGTTCGCTGAGGCGCACCGAGTGAAGGGCCGGTTCGTGGCGGTGGTCGCGCGCGGATCGAGGTCGTTGCTGATCTATCTGCGCGAGCTGGGGGTGGTCGGACCCGAGCGTGATGACCCGGTCACGCCGCTTGGGATGCTGATGGCGGAGTACCGGCAGTGGCTCATCAGCGACCGTGGGCTGGCGCCGTTGACGGTGACGCGGTACGTGGCGCTCGCGACGCGGTTCCTCGGTGAGCGAGTGACCATGCGGGACGAGCTGGGTATGAGGGATCTCAGCGGCGAGCACGTGACCGCGTTCCTGCTTGGCGAGTGCGAGCGGCTGGCGGTCGATTCGGCGAAGGGGAAGGTCGGCGAGCTGCGCTCGTTGTTGCGGTTCCTGTTCGTGCGTGGGTTGATCCCGGTGGCGTTGGCCGACGCGGTTCCGCCGGTCGCGAGCTGGCGGGACACAGGGATTCCACGCGCGGTCAGGCCTGCGGATGTCGAACGGCTGATCGCGTCGTGTGACAGATCGACGCTCGACGGCGCGCGGGATGCGGCGATCATGCTGCTGCTCGCGCGCTTGGGGTTGCGGTCGATCGAGGTCGCGCGACTGGAGCTCGCCGATCTGGATTGGCGGGCCGGCGAGCTGCTGGTGCGTGGCAAGGGGGGACGAGAGGATCGCCTGCCGCTGCCCGACGAGGTCGGCACAGCGCTGGCCGAGTATTTGACGGTCCGCGGCCGGCGCGAGTTCCGCCACGTGTTCTTGACGCTGCGCGCTCCGACGCGCCCGATCCGGGCCGATCTCGTCGGCGATGTCGTGCGCCGGGCGTGCAAGCACGCTGGGGTCGCGCAGATCTCCCCGCACCGGCTGCGGCACACGCTGGCGAGCGAGATGCTCGCCCAGGGGCCTCGCTTCGGGACATCAGCCAGGTGCTGCGCCACCGGCACCTCTCGACGACAGCGATCTACGCCAAGGTTGATCTCGAACGGCTGCGCCAGGTCGCGCTGCCGTGGCCAGGAGCCGAGCGATGAGCCCGCTCGAGAAGCACGTTGACGATTACCTGCGGCTGCGGCGCACGCTCGGCTACGACCTCGTGGAGACCGGCCGGCTGCTGCACCGCTTCGCCGGCGAGCTCGACGCCGCCGGCGCCACGCACATCACGACGCAGGTCGCGGTGCGGTGGGCGCTTGCGCCGAAGGTGAGCGCGCCGAGCAGCGTGCCCGCGACCCGGTACCGGGCGGTGCGCGGGTTCGCGCGCTACATGGCCGGGATCGACCCGGCGACCGAGATCCCGCCCGCCGGGCTGGTCCGCCGCCCGCGCAGCCGTCGCCCGCCGTTCATCTACACCGACGAGGAGCTGCTCGCGTTGCTTGCGCAGGCGCGAGCGGCGATCCCGCAGCCGTTGCGAGCCGCGACGATGCGGACACTGATCGGGCTGCTCGCCGCAAGCGGACTGCGGGTTGGTGAAGCGCTGCGCCTGGATCGCGGCGACATCGATTGGCCCCAGGGCGTGCTGCACATCCGGCAATCGAAGTTCAACAAGTCGCGACTCGTGCCGCTCTCACCAAGCGTCGTGGAGGTGATGGAGCGCTACGCACACCTCCGTGACCGCGGAGAGACCGGCCGCGGCTGGCGCGAGCTTCTTCGTCTCGCTCCGTGGCACGCGCGTGATCCACGAATGCGTGTGGAAGACGTTCCGGGCGCTGTGCGACGGTGCCGGAGTTGGCGCGAGCAGCAGCGTGCGGCCCACGATCCACGACCTCAGGCACCGCTTCGCTGTCCGCGTGCTCGCCGGCTGGTATCAGCGAGGGCGTCGACGTTCAGCCCCGTCTGGCCTGGCTCTCGACCTACCTCGGGCATCGCGACCCGGTCTCGAGCTACTGGTATCTGTCCGCCGCGCCGGAGCTGCTCGCGCATGCCGCCCGCCTGCTCGACGACACGCGGACGGTGAAGCGATGACGCCGGTCGCCGCCACGATCCAGGCGTTCTTCACTGACCGCCTCGCCGGGCAGCTGCAGGCCAGCCCGCGCACGATCGGCTCCTATCGCGACACGCTGCGGCTGCTGCTCCACTACACCCACCAACAGACCGGCAAAACGCCCTCGGCGCTGGACTGGGAGGACCTCAGCGAGGAGCTGATCTCCGGCTTTCTCCAGCACCTCGAGACCGCGCGCGGGAACATGCCGAAGACCCGCAACCTGCGGCTGACCGCGATCCGCTCGCTGTTCACGTTCGCGTCGCTTAGACATCCAGAACACGCGCACACGATCGCGCGCGTGCTCGCGATCCCACCCAAACGCCACCAGCAACGAACAATCACCTACCTCTCCGCGCCCGAGGCCGCCGCGCTGATCAACGCGCCCGACCCGGCCCGCTGGGAAGGACGCCGCGATCGCACGCTGCTGACCCTCGCGATCTACACCGGCCTGCGGGTCTCCGAACTCACCGCCCTGGACTGCGGCGACATCACGCTCGGGACCGGCGCCAACGTCCGCTGCCGCCACAGCAAAGGCCGAAAACAAAGAGCGGTACCGGTCATCACACCGGTCCGACCGGTGCTCGCCGCCTGGCTCGCCGAACGTGCTGGTCAACCCGACGACCCGGTATTCCCGACCCGCACCGGCCGCCGACTCAGCACCGACGCGATCGCGCAGCGGCTCAGCACCCACGCCGCGACCGCCGCGATCACCTGCCCCAGCCTCAACGCCAAGCACCTGCACCCGCACGTCCTGCGCCACAGCTGCGCGATGTCGCTACTGCAAGCCGGCGTCGACACCACCGTCATCGCGCTCTGGTTGGGACACGCGGACGTCCGCTCCACCGACCCCTACATCCACGCCGACATGACCATCAAAGAGAAAGCGCTCGCGCTCGTCACCCCGCCCGACGTCAAACCCGGCCGCTACAAGCCACCCGACACCCTCCTCGCGTTCCTCGAAGGCCTGTGACTATGCCGACAAACGGCGGCATCCCAGGCCCGGAGAACCCGCTCGCATGCAGGGCGATCACCGCCATCACGAGCCTCGTCTCGGGATAGTCGCGCTATCGGCATAGGTTGGGCTTGCCGAGCTTGCCCTTGCGGATCGGCCGGGCGTCCGGGTCGAACATCGACACGACACGGTCGGTGATCCGCTCGCCGCGCGATCCTCTTCTGGATCTGCTCGGCGACCCGCTCGCAGCGCTCGATGAAGATCCTCGAGTCTCGTTGATCTGTCGCAGCTTGGCCTTGGCGCCACGGCCGCGTGCGCGTGCGCCGCGCGACCACCACCAACCGCTTCGCCTCGCGTGATCGAGCGCTCCACGAGCTTGCCCGCCTGTGCGGTGAACTCGAGCACCTGCTGCTTGCGTCTCCCCGGACCGGCGCCGCAACGTACGCGACATCGCACGCAGCTCGACGGCCGATCGCACCGCGAGCGATCCCGAACATGCCCCGCGTCGCGCCGCCACCTTCGCGAACAGCTTGCGCGCCTCGCGAGCCAACGACGCGAACGCTGTCCAACGCCAACCCCGAATCGGTGGGATAACGCACGTCGGCCTCCACCACAGTCGAGTCGATCCTCACCGCCCGCGGACGAAACCGCTTCTCCCGCCTGGCCGCCTCGATCACCACCCTGGTGATCTCGTTCACGACCCCGGCCCCGAGCCGGCGAGTGAACTTGCGCACCGTTGACTCGTCCGGGACCCGCTCCCCCAGCGCGATCAGACAGAACCGCCGCAGATGAATCGAATCCGATACCTCGCGCATCAACGTCTCGTACCCCCAGCCGGTGCGCTGCTTGATCACCATCAACCGCACGTACGTGGCCATCGAGATCGTCGGGCGACCATGAGCGAGCGCTTCGCGCTGCCAAGGCAGACACGATCGGCTCCAACAGCACCGGTTCGCTCAGCAGCACATCCAACGCCGCGAAATCCTCCGGCAACTCCTTGACTTCGCCCGGCAAGACCTCGTCCCACAACGACTCGACCTGCCCGCCGGCCAGCAGCAGCATTCATAACCTCCTCGACCAAGAAAGTGACTATTTGCAGGCCGTATTCTCGGTGATCAGGCCGGACGGAACCTCCGACTATTTCCGGGGCAAGTAGCTAGACAGCTGGGACTGGATGGAGTGACACGGATCGCCGTCGGTGGTTGCGTTGTCGTCGGTCGCCGATGGTCGACGCTTGTGGCTGGGTGAGTATTCGCGGCCTGGTTATTAGGCGTGTGCTGTCGGCGAGTTGCTCGACGGCTCGCGCGATGGCGGGCTCAGCGAGCAGTCCGTAGCCGAGGAGCAGCGCTGGAGGACGCGGTGCGGTCACCACGGAGTGATGGTGGAGGGTGTGCAACAGCGATGCCGCGGTCGGCGGCGTGTTTGCTGATCTGTGCCTCGTCAGCTCCGCGCGGGAGCCACGCGATCAGGTGAAGCCCGAGCGCGGCGCCGCCGACCGTGGCCTGCGGCATGTGGTGTGCGAGCGCCTTGATCAGCGCGTCCCGGCGGGCCTGATAGCGGCGGCGGGCGCGGCGCAGGTGCCGGTCGATCGTGCCGCGCTCGAGCAGCCTGGCATACGTGGCCTGGGTGAGAACGCTCGGCGCGGCGTGCGCTGCATCGTGCTCGGCTGCCATCTCGCCGACCAAGTGGTCTGGGACAACCAGCCAGGCCAGCTGGACGGCGGGCGCGAGCGTGGTGTTGGCCGTCCCGATATAGACGACGCGGTCGGGGGTCAAGGCCCTGGAGCGAGGCGATGGGCTCGCGGTCATAGCGGTACTCGGCATCTGACTCGTACTCCACCACCAGCGTCCCGTGCCGCCGGGCCCATTCGATCACCCGGGCGCGACGGTCCGGGGCGAGCACGGCGCCGGTCGGGTACTGGTGGGCGGGGGACAGCACGACCGCGTCCACTCGGGCGCTATCGAGCCGTGCGACCTCGAGCCCGTGCTCGTCGACACAGACCGGCACGACCTCAAGCCCCGCCCGCTCGATCGTGCGGTATATGGCCGGCGTGCCCGGGTCCTCGACGGCGACCCTCCGGGCGCCATGGGCGCGCAGCGTCTGGCACAGGAGGCTCAGCGCGTGCGCCGCCGCGGAGGCGATGAACACCTGCTCGGGATCACACACCACCGCGCGCACTCGCCCCAGATACTCACTCAGGGCGACGCGCAGCTGGCGCAACCCGCCCGGCGGCCCGTACCCAAGCGCGGCATCAGGCAGGTCACGCACCGCGTCTGACATCGCCGCCTGCCAGTCCCGACGAGGAAACAACGACAGATCTGGCACGCCGGGACGCAGGTCGTAGAGAAGCCGGCGAGCGCCCGGCGCCGGCGCACTCGCCACCGGCGGGCGCCGCGCGAACCCGTCCGCGATCCTCGTCCCGTCTCCTGCCCGCGCCACCAGATATCCCTCCGCAATCAGCTGCGAATACGCCTCCACGACAACACCGCGCGACACCCCGAGCGCCTCCGCCAACAGCCGGCTCGGCGGCAGCTTCGCCCGCGCCCGCATCCGACCACCACGAATCGCTGCACGCAACTCACGCTCCAACTGCGCCCGCAACGGCTCCGAACGATCTACCGCGAGATGGATGTCCATTGACTCTGTGTGTCGGTGTCGTCAGACATGAGCGCGGCGAGGCATGAGACGGGCGCGTTCAACGGAGGATCGACCATCGTCTCGGTTCTGGCCTGAGCAGCACCGATGCGCTTGCGCCGCGGCATCGTGGCTACCGCGGACATCGCAGCCGTCTTGCATCTGGCGCCAAGCGAGCCTCACAGTCTCCCGGGATCACCGTCGGCCTGCGGAGTCAATCGGGCTCGGTCTAGCCGAGCGCCGTCGATGAGGGCTGCGGCAGTGGCGCGTCCGTACGCCGCCGGCCCTTCCGGACCGAGCGCCTGCACTGAGCCGTATACGCCCTCTGCCACGAGCGCCAGCTGATCGGCCAGCGCCTCCGGATCGCGGAGCTGGGTTGTGGACCCGAGTTCGCGCACCAGCTCGTGGAACAGGGCACGAAGCCAGGCCTTGTGCTCCGCCGCTTTGGCGTGCGCGGGGGTCTCAGGGTCGGGGTACTCGGCGAGCACCATGAGGAAAGGGCAGCCCCGGCACGATCCAGAGCTAATTTCGGCGGCGAACGCGTCGAACGCCGCGAGGATCCGCTCGCGCGCCGTGCCTGCTCCGGGAGAGGTAGCCGCTCTGAGAACCGCCGTATAGCGCTCGCTGCAGCGCTCGACATACGCGGCGACAAGGTCATCCTTCGAGGCGAACTGGCGGTACAGCGTTGTCGGAGCCACCTCCGCCCGCGCGGCGAGCTTGTCGATGCCGGTCGCGCGGATCCCGTCGGAATAGAACAGCTTGTCAGCGACGGCGAGGATGTGCTCTCGCGTCTCGTCGGACGTCCGCCGAGACGGAGCACTGCGGTTCGAGTGTGCCGGGGACGTCACGCTCATTATGATAGGGAACGCTCCCTAACGTCGTCAAGTTGCGGACTTATCTTCGCGGGGTTCGAGGGCAGCAGTCCTGACGTCGTGGATAGGCCGAGCGCCTCGATCGAGACCGCTGCAAGTAGCCCGGAGCAACATTCGGCGGTCCGCCTTCCCGTATCCTCGATCGCAGCCGTCGATCGTGCGCCAACGATCGGGAGCAACCTACGAATGACCGTTCTCGATCCGACCGGCCAGATGGAAATCGATCGCCCACCGGTGGGCGATCACGTCTTCGTCCGATTGCCGCTCGCTGTTCGCTCGGAAGACTTGGATACATGAGTTCAAGCCGCTCGCGCGGACCAAAGATTTCTGGGCCGACGTGCGCGAACTCCCGGAAATCGACGAAGCACAGGCACTGGCCACTACGAGGCGCTCCGACTCCGCCCCGACCGAGCAGTACATCCGAGATTGGTGGGAGAGCCGGAAACAGTCGCCTCAGGGCAACGCGGCGCTGGATTGATCGACGTGCGGAAGCGCTTCCGCCGGAAGCGTGTGCGCAGTTCCGAGACTGCCCCAAAGATCGATACAAGCAGCGGGCACAACACTTCCGCTCCTGACCTGTTCCAGCCGGGCTGGCGCACTCCCCCGGCGAGTTCCACGGCTGCGTCAACAACCGGACCGGCGTGCTGCGTATCATCGGCCCGTCGAAGGCAGGGGTCGCTGGTCAGTGCATCACTCACCATCACGCGGCGACCCAGATCACCTGGAACCAGACCGGCTCCCAGGGCTTCAGGGGCAACAGGAAGCGCCGAGCCGACCTGTCCCACAGGGACTCCCGGGCCCGCAGGAGGGGTCTTCTTGGGAGAACGCAGACGGCAGCCCGTTTTGGACGACGGGCTGCGAGCCCGGGCCCTTCGGCTGCCACCCCTGCGACTCGCCCGGATTGTGCTGCGAGCACGTATCGGTCTGTGTCGGTGTCCCGTTGCGTCTCCCGTTCGTCGATCGCTGGTTTGGGGAGGGATGGTTGTGTCGCAGGTGCAGCCGGTGGCCCGCTGGCTGGGTCGCGCGGTCGGTCTTGATCTGCATCATGATTTCTGTGTGATCGCGATCTGCGAGGAGGGTCTGACTTATTCGGCGGGGCGGGTGCCGATGAACGTGGATGGGCTTGAGTCGCTGGTCGCTTCTCTTGAGCCGACTGACCGGGTGGTGATGGAGGTCTCCGGCGGGTGTGGGGTACCCGGACGAGCAGTGAGGTTTAGTGAACTGCGCGCATGGTTTGTGGCGGGCGTCATCCCGATTGGGTGATGACGGCGCCCTGCGGGCGGATAGTTTTCGGCGCAAGAAGTGGGTGATCGAGCCGCTGCGGGGAGAGCCCCGTGGCAGCGAGGTGTGGCAGCGAGGTGCAGAGTGCATTTGAGCGTGGTCGAGCCGGTCGCTCGGACCGGCAATCAGGCGTCGCACGACGGCGCGTAAGGAGGCGAGGGGTCGGTGGCTGAATCGGTACAGATCGCTCCCGGAGCCGGGTTTGCAAAGATGCGTAACCCCTGGGGTGTGCTTGGTCTTTCTCTGATCACGCTCGGGGTCTACTACGTGTTCTGGTGGTACTTCATCAACCGCGAAATGCGAGATGTCGGTAACGCTAACGGGGTTGATCTTGGCCAGAGCCCTGGCACGAGCGTGCTCGCCGTCACCGTTGGTGCCTTTGTGATCATCCCGCCGTTCGTGTCGGTCTGGAAGACCGGCCGGCGCATGGAAGGGACACAGCGGACGGCTGGTGTGTCAGGTGGTAGCGGGCCGCTTTTCTTCGTATTGCACATCATTCCGATCGTGAGTCTGTTCGCGCCTGTGTACATGCAGATGGAACTCAATAAGGCGTGGCGTGCGATCGGAGATCCAGGGACGAGTCAAGTGTCCGAGCTTCCAGCCGCGCCTGATACCGACATCCAGCCTGTCAGCGTCGAAGCGGAGCAGCCCGCCGCTGCGAAGACCCCGGTGAGCGACAACTCCGCCGAAGGCGAGCGTCCTCCGGGACCGACGCCTGCTCAGGAGCGTCAGGACGACGCGCCGTAAAGACCTTCGGCGGCTCGGCGCCCTCGATCGGGCTCCGCGTGCATGGCCGCGGTCGACGAGCTCTGGCGCTAGCGATCACAGACCACGAATAGGGCAACAGGTAGGCGCATAAGCGTCTGCCTGCCCGCGCGTGGCGCACCTCCGGGAAATGCAACAGCGCTTCTCGTCGCACTACAGACTTTGTCCCAGTGGTCCCTTGCTACGTACAGGTGGGCATCGGCGGGGTCCGGCGTTTCTGGTGCTCGCCCCGAGCGAGTGTAATTCCACGGTGCCATGTACTCGCCACGTACGCGGTCGCGACGCACGACCTGGCGCTCGAGCAGCAGCACCTCGACGCGGCCTCGAGCCGGGACAGCGGCGACTGAGGCGCCGGCAATGCCCGTGCCGACAACCACCACCTCGGGGTTGTTCGTTCCCGGTCGCGTGAGGCCTGCCCGTTTGGCATTCGGGTAAGGAGATGACACGGATGAGCTCCGAGTTGCGCTTGCGGGACCGGTTAGGCGGGGGCTCCCGCTGCGAGGGCTTTGACGTCGGCGGTGGTCAATGGCTTGCCGCCGATGCCCCACTCGCCGCTGGTTACCTCTTCCACGACGACCCAGGTGACGCCTCGCATGTTCTCGCCCTCTATGGAGACCATGGCGTCGGTGAGGCGCTCGATGATCTGCTCTTTCTGCTCGGACGTGAACACGTCTTCGATGAGTTTGACGTTGATGAGCGGCATTGCGCCCCTCCTTTTCTGATCAGTGTTTCTAACGATCGGTTGCGGGTGAGAGGTCGTCGGCCAGGACCGTGTACCAGCAGCCGGCCGAACAGCGGACCTTGAGCACTTCGACCGGGCCGTCGGTCGATTCGCAAGGGTCCAGCGATCCTCGATGTGGGCCGGGCTCGCGCATTGCGGGTCCGGGCACAGAACCGGCCTGCGGGTCGAGCAGGGTCAGGCGCTCGAGAAGTGGTGTGCTCATGTGGACTCCTTTGAACTTCGCTTGAGCGCGAGGCTAGGTCCGCGGGTGCCCGGTTCGCGTCCGGTGGGCACCTAGTCGCGACCCAGGGGTGGAGCGTTGCATCAAGGGGGTCGGTCGACCTAGGATGGGCCAGGAGACGTGTGAGGTCATGCGCGCGGTTGCCCCAGTGGAGTCAGGCCGCCTTCGGGCAAAGGGGTTCGAGATCTCCTACGAGGTGTTCGGCGCGGGCGACCGGCCGCCGGTCCTGCTGCTCCCGACCTGGCAGATCGCGCCGAGCTTGATCTGGAAGATGCAGGTCCCCCACCTGGCGCGCTTCTTCCGGGTGATCACCTTCGACCCGCCGGGGATCGGCGGCGGCGAGCGCACCGAGGATCCGGCCGCGTTCGAGCTTGACCGGGTGGTCGACTACGGCATTGCTCTGCTCGACCATCTCGGCGTCGCGGCGACCAGCCTCGTCGGGCTGTCGATGGGCGGCGCCCACGGGATCTGGATGGCGGGGCGCTATCCGGAGCGCGTCACGCGGCTGGTGGCGATCGCGACCGTCCCGCCGGAATGGGCGTTCGGGGAGGATCCGGCGTTTTGGGAGCGGCGTGAGTCCTACGACGGGTGGGAGAAGAAGAACGCTCACTACTGGCGCGAGCACTACCTGGAGTGGGTCACCTTCTTCATGGAGCAGGTATTCAGCGAGCCGCATTGCACGAAGCCGATCGAGGATGCCGTGGGGTGGGCCATGCAGACCACGCCGGACATCCTGATCAGCAGCGTGGTCAATTCCGCGCTGATGCCTGGCGTCCCGCTCGATCAAATCGTGCGGCGGATCGAGTGTCCCGTGCTCCTGATCCACCCCCGCGACGACCGGATCGCGGACATCGCGACGAGCCGCGTCGTCGCGGACGCCAGGCCCGACTGGGAGATGATCGAGTTCGACGCCGGCGGGCACGGCGTGAACATCCGCAATGCGGTGCGGGTGAACCTCGAGATCTCGCGCTTTCTGGGCGCGCCCGCGCCGAAGCGCCGGACGCTTCGGCGCGCGATGGCGCGGCGGACACCGCGGGCGCTGTTCATCTCCAGTCCGATCGGCCTGGGCCACGCTCAGCGGGACCTCTCAATCGCCCGGGAGCTCCGCCAGCTGGTCGGCGAACTCGAGATCGAGTGGCTGGCCCAGCACCCGGTGACACGCGTGCTCGAGGACGCGGGTGAGACGATCCATCCGCTCAGCCGCGTCGCTGGCCAGCGAGTCGGCGCACTGGGAGGCAGCGTCGGCGGAGCACGAGCTGCACGCCTTCCAGGCCTTCAGGGAGATGGACGAGATCTTCCTCGCCAACTTCATGGTCTTCCTCGACGTCGTCCGCGACGGCGCGTACGACCTGTGGGTGGGTGACGAGGCCTGGGAGGTGGACTATCAGCTACACGAGAACCCCGAGCTGAAAACGGCGCCGTTCGTGTTCCTGACCGACTTCGTTGGCTACCTGCCGATCGACTCGCGTGGGGATTCACGCGAGAGCCGCCTGACCAGCGACTACAACGCCGAGATGATCGAGCAGGTCACCCGGTACCCACGTGTGCGCGACCGCGCGCTCTACATCGGCGACCAGGACGACATCGTTCCCGACCGATTCGGCCCGAGCCTCCCGCTCATCCGCGACTGGATCTCGGAGCATTTCACCACCATCGGTTACATCAACGCCTTCGACGCCGGCGATTACGCCGACGTGCGTGCAGTCCGCGCACGGCTGGGATACGAACCAGACCGTCCGCTGCTCGTCTGCACCGTGGGCGGCACCGCGGTCGGCGAGCATCTTCTACGCAAGGCGATCGCGGCCTGGCCGCTGATCCATGCCGAGCACCCTGACGCGCACTGCGTGGCCGTTGCCGGTCCTCGACTGGATCCGGCCGGCCTCCCGCAGCACCCTGGCCTCGAGGTGCGCGGTTACGTGCCCGATCTCCACGAACATCTCGCGGTCGCGGACCTCGCAATCGTCCAGGGCGGGCTCGGCACAACGATGGAGCTGACCCTGACCCGCCGCCCGTTTCTGTACTGCCCACTCATCAATCACTTCGAGCAGATCTACCACGTCGCCCATCGCCTCGAGACCCACGGCGCTGGACGACGTATCGACTACGCGCGGTCCAGCGCCGAGACCATCGCGGAACTCGCGCTCGAAACGCTGGGCTCGGACACCACGCACTATCGACCACCCGAGCCTGGCGCGGCCAAGCGCGCCGCATCGTCGATCGCCGAACTGCTTTGATCCACCGCAGCTCTGGCCAGGCGCGGTGGCTCTTTGAGTTCCTGAAGTGTCACGTTCCTTTGGTTTCTTTTGAGAGCAAGCTTCAGCGAGCCACCTCGCCCCGAACGGGCTGCTTGTGATACCGCCTGAAAGGAAGCCGCCCGACCGCCGGACCCGAGGTCTGGCTGCCACCAGCACGCGGCGCTCGCGCCGGGCACGGCGGCGCTGGGCATCCGAGGGGAACCTGCGAAGGCACCTGGGCGCGACTCGTCCGAGAGACCGTGACCTTTGTCGTAGCGCGCGACCGGTCGACGTGCCATGGAGACTCACCACAGTTAGGGTGATACTCGCCATGGCGGTGGCGTGACAGTAAGTGTGCACGCCTATGTGGTACGAGGTTAGGTCACCGTGGTGGTTTGCCCACGCACAACCGGGCGGACACCGCGCCCTTAATTAGAGTAACGTCGTACCCACCTTATAACCTGCGAGCTTACCCGTGCGCGTCCTGCCGTGTCAAGTGTGTCCGTAACATCAAGGGCTGCGGATGGTCTAAGATGGGTCTGTTGCATGTCCACGCCCTAGGGGAGGGACATGACACCGGAGACCGGGGGGCGCTGGTCCGGTGGGTTCGCATCGGGGCGCCTGCCGTGCGGTTTAGCCGCGCAGCGAGGAAAACAAGATGGCGAGTGACGTGCGCGAGCAGCTCCAGCGGCCATTCGTAGGGCGCGTCGAGGAACTGCTGGCGCTGGAGAGATGGGCGGAGCAGGCACGCGGTGGCAAACCGATGATCGTCGTGCTGGAGGGGGAGGCCGGCATGGGAAAGTCAAGCCTGGTGACAAGAGTGCTGAGCGTCGTGGATCGTGCCGCGGTCGCGCGGGCCAGCGGGGATGAGACCGAGTCCGTCCTCGCCTTCGGAGTGGCTCGTCAGCTCTGTCTCAGCGCGGCGCTCTCGGTCCGATCGCGCCACGGAGCCCAGCGCGAGCCGGTCGAGATCTCTGACGACGCCGATCCGCTCGTCGTCGCGGCAGAGCTCCGCACGTTGTTGGACCGCGCCGCACGGACCTCAGGCCTCGTGATCCTGATCGTCGACGATCTCCCGTGGACGGATCGGGCGTCGGCCGCGGCCGTGCTGGCCACCCTGCGCAGCCTTCACAGCGACCACGTGCTCGCGCTGCTCGCGACCCGGCCCGGGCTGCTCGCGCGGCTCGGGGACGAGTGGTGCCGCTTCGTCGCCGGCGACCACCGCGTCGAGCGCCTGCGGATCACCGGCCTGGCTCGCGACGAGCTGGTCGTGCTGGGGGAGGCGCTCGGCGCCGGGCGGCTACCCGCGTGGGCGGCCACCCGACTGGCGGAGCACACCGGCGGCAACCCGCTGCACTGCTGCGCGCTGCTCGAGGAGCTCGAGCCGAATTGGTGGGCACGCTCTGACCGGCTACCCGCTCCGCGGGCGCTTTCGTCGGTCGTGCTCGCCCGGCTGGGCTCGCTCGGCCAGGGGACCCAGCGGCTGGTGAGCGCGGCCGCGGTTCTGGGCCGTCGCACACGACTCGGAGCCGCCGCGCGGCTGGCCGAGCTCGTCGATCCGGTCGATGCGCTCGACGAGGCGTGCCGCGCGGGCCTGCTAGTGGAGGCTCGGGCTGGCCCGGCCAGTGAGGTGGCCTTCTCGCACGCGCTCGTGCACCGCGCGATCTACGACGATCTCGGGCCGGCGCGGCGGCGCCGCATGCACCGCGGCGCTGTCGAGTTGGTCGGCTGGCAAGCCGGGCTCGCTCACCGCATCGCTGCCGCGTCCGGCCCCGACGAGGTGCTCGCAGGGGATTTGGAGGCCGCGGCGCGCAGCGCCCTCGGCCGCGGTCAGTCCGCACAGGCGGCATCCTGGCTCGCCCTGGCATCGGCGGCGAGCACAGCCGCCGGCGAGCGTGACCGGCGCGAGCTCGACGCCCTGGAGGTACTGGTCGACGACGGCGCGGTGGCCGAGGCAGAACGGCTGCTCGCGCGTGAAGACGAACCTCCCGCGACGCCGCGCCGCAACATTCTCACGGGCGAGCTCGACCTGCTCGCGGGCCGCGTCACCGAGGGCCGCGAGCGGCTCGTGCACGGCTGGGAGGCACGCGCGGCCGACCCCGACCAGGCGATCGGCGGCCGGGCGGCTCTGCTGCTGGCGTCGTCGTACCTGTTCGACGGACGCGTCGCTGACGCCCTGGTGTGGATCGAGCGTGCCGCCGCGGCCCGCGCGCCATCACTGGGTCAGCGCGTGCTCGCGCTCCGGGCGGTGATCATGGCCGTCGACGGGCGGGCACACGAAAGCCTGATGCTGCTGGACTCCCTCGCGAGCGAGCCCAGTGATGTGTCGCTGGCCGAGAACGATCTGTTGATCGCTCGCGGGCTGGCCAGGATCCCGGGCAACGACCTGGAGCCGGTGATCGCCGACCTGACCACGGCCGCCGATCGTCTGCGCGCGCGCGGTGCGGTTCGCACCACCGGCCAGTGCCTGGCGTGGCTCGCTGCCGCCGAGTACCTCCAGGGGGCGTGGGACGATGCCCTCGCGCACGGCGAGCTGGCGGTCGAGCTCGCGGTCGCTCAGGACTGTGTGGCCGACGTCGGACTTGCCAAAGCGCATGCCGCACTCGTGCCCGCCGCGCGCGGAGACTGGGCGACCGCGGCCGCATACGCCGAAGCCGCGCACGACGCGGCGCAGCGCCTCCGCTCGGCCACAGTCCGCGCGGCCGCCGTCACCGCCCGCGTCAGTCTGGCCACGGCCCGCGGCGAGCCCGAGGAGACCGTGCGCAGCGCTGGCGAAATCGGGGAGCATCGTGCGGCCAGGCTGCTCGAGCGGATCGGCCCCCTCGACTGGCGATCGCTGGAGGTCGACGCCCTGATCACTCTCGGCGATCTGTCGCGCGCGGAAACCGCACTCCGGGAGCTGGTTGCCTGCCGGCCCGCCCGCGCCGGCGCGGGCAACGCGCTGACCACCGCTCGGCTGTCGGGCAACCTGGCCAGCGCGCGCGGAGACGGATCCGCCGCCGAGCGGCACTTCCTCGCCGCCTGGCGTGCGGCCGACCGCCTCGAGATGCCGCTCGCACTTGCGCAGTTGGAAGTGGACGACGCCCGGCGCCTGCGCCACGACGGCTACCGTGCCGAGGCGATCGGGCGGCTTCGTTCGGCGCGAGCGCGCCTGGAGCATCTCCAGGCGCGCCCCTACCTGGATCGGTGCGATCGCGAGCTCGGCGCCTGTGGGGTTCGTGGCCCATCCGAGGCCCGCAGCGGATCGCTGGGACTCACTCTGGCCGAGACGGCCGTCGCCGAGCTGGTGGCCGTCGGCAACACCAATCGGCAGGTTGCCGCGGAGCTGTTCCTGTCGGTGAAGACCGTCGAGTTTCACTTGCGCAACATCTTCGCCAAGCTCGACATCCGCGGGCGGCGCGAACTCGCTGCGACCCTAGGGACATCCCCGGGTCTGAGACTCGGGTGAATCCCAGGGGCCGTCCCGGGCGACAGCGGACCCGAGCGCGACGACACTGGACCGGTGCCACCGGCTCACGACATCCGAAGAGGCGGGTATGCGATTGATCGCCGAGATCTCGAGATCCTCAGACGGACGCTTGGAGGGAACAATCCAGTCCGATCCGAGCGCAACGCCCGTACCGTTCAGCGGCGTCCTGGAGCTCCTGCGGGTTCTGGAGGACGAGGTCCCCGCCGCCGTGGAGTCCGACGCCGGTTCTGCCGCACCGAGCTAACCGAGCGACGGCGCAGCTACGCCAGCGTGCCCAGCGCGAGTCCCCAGGAGGTTCCCCGATGAGCGTGTTCGAGATGGCAGCACCGGCAGAGCTGGAGTCTCCGTTCCGGGGCGGCGCGACGTTCGCGGTGAGCGAGGCGCCGGAGAGGCCGGCGCCGCCACGCCCAGCGCGATGGAGTCACCATTCGTGGCGGGCGTGCGGCCGCTCTCGGCCGGCGAAGCCGAGGCCACGGCGTTTCGCGAGCTACTACGTGAGCTGGAGGACGAGCACTTCGAGGAGGCGATCGCCCAGCTGATCGACGAGGCCGCCGGCGTCCACCTGGCCTCGCAGTCCTCGTGGTCTTCACCCGAGGCCGGCGCAGGCATGGCGATGAACGAGCTCGAGACGTGGATCGAGCCGCTTCGGGAGGAGTCGCGGCGGATGCTCGACAACATGGCCGATCGCCTGGAGGGTGAGGAGCTCGAGACGCTGCGCGAGCCCGAGCTGGACATGTTGTTCGAGTCGCTGCGCCCGGACGCCGGCGTCTTCCCCGAGGCGTTCGAGAACTTCCTTGGGCATCTGTTCAGCGGGGCCACAACGCTGATCAAGCATGCGGTCAACCTCGGCCGGAGAGTCGTCTCGACCGTCGGAAGCGTCGTCTCGGCCCCGATCCGGCTGATTCTGGGCAAGCTCGCGGACCTGGCCAAGGCCTTGCTGCGCGGCGTGGTACAGAAGCTGGCCGGCCAGGTGCCCGCGCCCATGCAACCAATCGTCCGCGCGCTCGCCGCCCGCCTGCTGGGCGAAGCCGAGGCCGAGACGCTCGCCGGCTCCGATCAAGATCTCGCACGCAGCTTCGACATGTCCGCCGCGGGTCTCCTGTTCGCCGGCAGCGAGGCGGAGGCGGAGGGCATCGTGGCCGAGCTGGAGGCCGCGTTCGAGGAGCCCGGGGGCGCCGCGGCGTCAGAGCTCGACGACGCGCGGGCCCGCTTGGCCCAGGAGCTCGGCGCGCTGCCCGCCGGGTCCGAGCCGCTCGCCGAGCTCGAGCAGTTCCTCCCGGCGCTTATGGCGGCCCGCCCCGTGATCAAGATGGCGATGGGCCTGCTCGGTGGCCGGGAGAAGGTCATCAACTTCTTCGCCGAGAAGATCGCCGGTTTGATCAAGGGAATCGTCGGCATCGACGACGCCCGGATCGTTTCCCCAGCGCTCGCGAATGTCGGGCTCTCGGCGCTCGGTTTGGAGGCACCCGAGCCCACCGGGTCCCTGGCCGGCGAGGCACTGGCCTCGACGGTCGAGGAGACCGTCGACCACGTTCTCACCCTCCCGGCCGAGGCCTTCGAAGACACGCTGCGCTTGGAGGCCGAGATCCAGAGCGCGTTCGCGGCCGCCGCGGCGCACCACATTCCGGCCGAGTTCCTGCGGCCCGACCTGCCCGAGATCGAGACCGCAGGCGAGGGCGGCGTGTGGGTGCTGATGCCGCGGGCGGCGTGGCCTCAGTACCGGTTCAAGAAGTACAGCCACGTGTTCAGGGTGCCGATCACCCGTCAGGCTGCCCGGGCCGTGCCGACTGCCGACGGCGGCACGGCGGAGACGATGCTGCTGGATCGCGGGGTTACCTCGTGGCCGGTCCCGGCCGAGATCCACCTCTACGAGACGCTGCCTGAGACCACCCACCTCGGCCACATCGCCCAGTTCGAGAACGAGGGTGATACGCCAATCAGCGAGGCGCTCGCCGACTTGCAGCCGTTGACGCCCGAGGCGGCGGCGGCGCTCCTGCATGAGCCCGCGCTCGGCCGGCCGCTCGACCCGCCGCACCACGTCCACCACGCGTACCACCCGCACCCCGCCTATCCCGAGCCTTCGCACGCCGCGCCGGCTCACATGCACGGCGATCTCCACGACCATCGGTGGGACGCCCCTGTGCGCGACCACCGCTGGCACGCTGGCCACAGGCCGCACATCGACCCGACCGCGACCCACCCGGCAACCAGCTCGGCACGCCTGGCCCGCCCGCTGCCCGGCGGGCAGCGCTACTTCCGGATCCGGCTCCCCGGGCAGGTGCGAGCGGCATCGGCACGGCCGCAGCACCGCGTCGGCGTCCGTTTCCACGGCCAGCCGACCCCAACCCTCGACGTCCATGTCCGCCTCAGCGAGCGCGAGGCCCAGGAGCTCGCCGCGATGCTCCAGCGCGACCAGCTGCCCACCGCCGTGGCTTGGCTGAAGGACCGCTACCAGCGCGTGCTGCCGGCCGTGCTGACGGCGCATATCCTGCGCCATCACCCCGCGCTGGGCCACCACGCCCACCATCCCCACCCGCCCGGCACGCCTCACCACCACGGCCATCACGGCCACGTCGTGCGCTTCGCCCTCGGGGTGACCGAGGCGGTGACTCAGGCGATCAGTGCCTTCGTGCGCGATCGCCGGGCGGAGCTGATGACGACCGTCCAGAGCGCGGCGCAGGGAATCACGTTCACGTTCGTGTTCGATCTGGCCGCGCCCACGACGCCGAGTGGCGCGGGCGCTGCGCAGCCCGCGCCACCCCACGTCCGGGTGCAGCCAGGCTTCCACGCAGGCTACGTGCGCCCTAGCGAGGGCATGCACGCCCACGATCATCACCACTACCAGCACCGTTCGCATGCACCCGGTTTCGGCCCTCACTGATCGCGACGGCGGCTCGCAGCTCGCGGCCGAGATCGGCCATTGGCGAGCCGCCGCGCATGCGCTCGGCGATCTGGAGTCGATAGCGTCGCCGTCGGCGTGGGCCGGGCTAGAGCGCTACCTGGATCGCCGCGTTCGTCTCCAGCTCCAGAGCATCGCCCGCTCCGTGGCCACGGAGGGCGATCAGCTCGCCGGCCTGGTGGCGAGCGCTGGTGCATCGGTGGACCAGTCGCGCATGCACACGCGCGTGCTCGAGTTCCGCCAGCGCTACCTGAAGGCGGAGACCGTGATCAACTTCTTCGCCGAGGCGGTGAACACCCGTACCACGCCGCGGCTCGGCCGGTTGCTGCGTGGTCTGGACAGCATCGCCGTCGACAGCATGGACGCAGTACTCAAGCCGCTGGGGATCGAATCCCCGCCGGTGCTCACCTACCTGGACAAGGGACTCGGCGCCTCGATCCTGCGCGCCGGCGTGCGGCTGTGGGACAGCGGGGCGCTCTCGCCGGCGGCAGCGATCAAGATCACCCGCCACAATCTGCTCCGACCCACCTCGCTCGCGCACGAGACCTTCCATCAGGTCGCTCACCTGACCGGCTGGAACGACGAGCTGCGGGCCGCGCTGCACGGGGTGCTGCGACCCTACTCCGCGGTCGCCGCCAACGCCTGGGCGCAGTGGGCCAACGAGGTGGCGGCCGATGTCGGGGCGTTCGTGCTGCTCGGCTACGCGCCGGTGCCGGCCCTGGCCAACGTGGTCGATGGCACGACGGCACAGGTGTTTGGCATGCCGTTCGGCGACCCGCACCCGTTTGGATGGATCCGGGTGATGTTCAACACCGAGCTGTGCCGCAGCTGGTTCGGGACGGGTCCCTGGGATGCACTGCGACGTACCTGGCGCGAGCGCCATCCGATCGACCGCGCCGCCCCTGGAGCGCGCCACGTCGCCGAGGAGAGCTTCGTCCACCTCGACCGGCTCGTCGAGGTCTGCACGCGCCGCCCGATGCGCGCCTTCGGAGGGCGCCCACTGGCGGAGGTCTGCGATCCGCGCCACGTCGCGCCCCAGCAGCTCGCGGCGCTCGCGGCGCGGGCCGGAGACTCGCTGTACACGTCGACCTACCTGCAGCGGCACGAGTCGCTGCGCGTTCTCGCCTACAACACGCTCCAGGCGGCGCTGGCGCCGGATCGGGCGCCAGCGCTGGCCCGCGAGCTAGACACGTGGCTGGAGCGGCTCGGTGCGGAGCCGCTGGCCGCCGCCGCATGACCACGCCAAGCCCAACGGGGGATATGCCCATGACACCGTCCGCATCCAGTAGAGGTCGCACCGGAGAGGTCGCGCCGCCCGAGCAGCCCCCCTTCGAGGTGCTACAGGAGTTCGCGGGAGCGCTCGTCGAGCAGCTCCTGCCGGGGCTCCTGGACGGCGTCGCGCGCAGCACCGCGGAGATCCTGGAGACCGTCCGGCTGGAGGGCGACGCCGCCCGGGCCGCGGCCCACGCGGACGCGGTGGAGCAGAGCCGGGCGATGATGAAGTCGTTCCGCGAGCGTCGTCAGGACGTGCTCGTCACCCCGCCGGTCGCCGAGGTAATCGGCGAGTTCACCGCCGACGAACGGCTTGCGCAGCGGGAGCTGGCACTCGCATACGACGCGTGGCGCACGCTCCTCGGCCGGCAGGGCGCGGCTGTCGTGTTCCTGGCCGACCGGGTCGGCGACAAGGCCGAACGCGACCGCCGGGGCAAGTCCGTGTTGATTCGATACGCGCCGTTCGCCAGCACGAACGCCGACTGGAACCTGGTGGCCACGATCGTGGGCGTCGCCGATCCGGTGCAGGTCCGCCTCCGCGACGAGGCGCTGCCGGTGGTGGTGGCCATCCCACCACTAAAGGCTGAGCAGGATCTCGCGCGGCTCGAGATCCACGACCGGCACGGCCGCCCGCGCTATGTCGGCCTCGGCCCGGCGCTCCAGACACACCGCCAGGAGCGCCAAGATGAGCCGCAGCGCTCGCTCGATCCGATCAAGGAGAGGTGACCCGCATGTTCCGCACTCTCGAGCGTCTCCTTCACGACCCGACGCTGACCGGCCCGCCACCGCCGCCGCCATCACCGTACAACCCAGGGGTCTTCCAGATCCACCCATATCAGCTCAGTCAGTGGCTCGAGGAGGCATGGACGTTCACGGCCCAGGTCATGCTGGCGGGCAACTCCAGTGCCCCGTATCTGGGCGACGGGACCATCGTCGCCGCGCTCGCCATGCCCACGAGCCCGACCAACCCGTTCGAGCAGTTCCTGCGCTCAGGGATTCCGGTGGGATCGGCCGCGTGGGCGCCCGGATTCTCCGTGGGGCCCGCCCCCGGCGAGGTCAGCCCGCCGACCACGCTGCCCCTGCCCTGGGAGCATCTGATCTACGCGTACCTGATTGAGAGCACCGGCGCGATGGAGATCCTGGCCGAGGTCGTGCGCAGGTACGCGGTGGGCGAGACGCTCGAGTCGCCAAGCGTGGCGACGCAGCAGTGGCTGCGTTCCACCGAGGAGCTGTTTTTCCGCGAGCCGCCGCTGTTCCACGTGTCCGGGCTGACCAGCCGGCTGCGACCGGATATGAGCGTGCAACGACGAAACGCCTACTGGCGCCTGCTCGGGATGGACCTTCCGCATCCCTCGACGAGCATCTCGGGACAGCCCTGGAAGCAGGACGTCGGCATCGCCAACCTGCGCTTCCACGAGTTGTGGCTGAAGTTCCTGCAGGGCGTCTGGACCGGGTATGAGAACGCGCTGAACACCAGCGGGGCAAACCCGACGGACCCCAACTACATCTTTGAGATCTGCCGCTACCTCCAGGACCTGCTCCAGATGCGTCGCATCGGCGGCAACCTCGCCCGTGACGAATACGTGCACGTATCGACGATGAGTTGGTTCCACCTCACACTCGAGTCGGATACGCCGGTGATCGTCGATCTGCGCTCGCAGGGCACGGACCCGGCCGATCGCCTGATCAAGCTCGGTCATCAGGTCGGGATCAGCCCGGCACCGGGCACCCGCGAGCTGTTCGAGATGGCCGATCTGGTGTCGGACCTCGTGCGCTTCCTCGAGCTCGGCTACTTCACGCCGGCCACCGTGCCGGCCCTGTACGCCACCGCATCCCAACTGCGTACCGACATGATCCGGATCATCGACCTGTGGGAGATGGCGACCGGCGACAGCATCAAGGCCGACGCCGTACGCCTGGCGGGCCAGACGCAGCCGCGGGTACAGCACGCACCGCCGGCGCAGTCGCTGGCCGCGCACGGGGCGACCCGGTCCGCACGACCGCACGAGATGCCTTCCCGGCCGAGTGCGCCGCACAGTCCGCGAGTCCCGGCCGGGACCGCGGGGCACACGAACGGGTCGTCGCCCCACTGAGCCGCTGAGCGGTGCTGGATGAGGCCGACACGATGGTGACGATTCCCGGCCGCGGGCTGTACGCCTTCGCCGGCGATCGCGTCTGGCGCTACGGGCCGGGCCGGGGTACGCCGGAGCCGGGCTACCCGCGGCCGATCACCGCGGAGTTCCCCGGGGTGTTTGCCCGCGACGTCGACGCCGCGCTGCTGCATCCGGACGGCGACCTGTATCTGTTCCGCGGCGCGCAGCATGTCCGCTACGACCTCGGGGAGGGCCGGCCGCGGCTGGGGTTCCCGCGGCCCTATGCCCATGACTGGCCGGGCGTGTTTCCCAACCGCATCGACGCGGCGCTGACTTGGAGCCCCGAGATCATCTACGTGTTCTCCGGCGACTCGTACACGAGTTTCGCGCCGGACCGCGGAGGGGTGCGTCGCGGGTTCCCGAAGCCCATCGCGGGAAACTGGCCGGGCCTCCCGGGCGGACCGGTGCGGGCGGCGCTGACCCTCGACGGGGGACGCCAACTGCTGCTGGCCGACGGTTACGCGCAGACCTACGATCGCGAAGGACGCACAACCGACGGGGATGTTGGCTGGATTCTGCCCGGCCAACGGGTCCCCGGAGCACATACCTCCGCCGTTGCTGCGCCGGCTCCGGACAGCCTCACGGTTGTCGAGCGTCTGGCTCCGGCCCCGCCGGCGCCGGCGTCCCCGCCGGTCAACTGGATCGTCGAGACCTTCGACCTCGACGGTCCCCGTCTGCGCCCGTGCCACGAGGATGTCCGGGTGGCCTGAGATGGCGGTGGCCGCGGAACATCAGACCCGGGCGGTGGTCCTGAGCGACATCCACATCGGCGACAACACCCCGACCTGCTGGTACCAGCGCAGCGTGCACGAGCCGTACCTGCTCGCGGTCCTCAAATGGATCATCGATCGACGGGACATGGTGCGCGAGGTGATCTTGCTGGGCGACATCTTCGACACCTGGACGTATCCGCCGGCCAAGGTGCCGCCGACGATGAGTCAGATCGCCGCTGAGCATCCGCGGCTGCTGGGACCCAGCGGGGCGTTTGCCGACCTCGTCCGCGCGTTCCCCGGCGGGGTGAAGCTGCTGCTCGGCAATCACGACGGGACGCTGGGCCGGGCCGACATCGACGAGCTCAACAAGAGCCTCGGGGGAAACATCGGCCGCGGCGAGGCGATCACCTTCGTCGACTGCCCGGTCCTGGTGCTCCGCGCGGGCTTCGGCGGTCCGCGCACCGCATTCACGCACGGCCACCACTGGTGCATGTTCAACGCGCCCGACGAGCGCTCCCCGTGGGACCGGCTGCCGATCGGTCAGTTCGTCTCTCGGGCCATCGCCTATCAGCACCGCGGGCTCGTGCAGCCCAGTAATGTGGCGAAGCTCGCGCGAATGGGCAACCCCGCGGATCGACACGGAGCAGCCGTTCGTCGATACATCGTGGAGCTGGTGAAGCGGCCGTGGGCCGGCGCCACCGATCAGCTATCCAGGCTGTTGCTGGGCTATATCTGCGACGTGACCGGCATGCCGACCAACGAGCCGATACATCTGCCCGGAAACCGCGGCACGGCGACGGTGGATCAGGCGAAGGCGGCGTACGCACACATCTTCGACCAATGGAGGACGGCACGCGAGGGCCGCCAGCGCGATGCCGCCCGCGCCGCCCTGGCGGACAAGGAGCCCCCTTGGCTGGCATGGTTCGCCCAGCGCGTCGCCCTGCAAACCGACAGCGAGCTGGTCGTGATGGGACACACCCACGTGCCGGTGAGCGGGCTGACGGTGTCGCCGGTCAACTACGTCAACAACGGCTATCTGTGCGTGCCCGTACCGGACCGGCGGACCTCGCGTATGACCTTCACTATGGTCGATATCCCGCGGGCGCACGCTGAGCAGTACAAGGTCGTCGAATCCTCGCCGGTGCCGCTGGTGGTGCCGGTCACGCGCGCCGAGGCGCCGGTCGTTCCCATGCTGGCGAGTGGCGAGGACTTCTCTTGCTACGTCCAGATAACCAACCACGGCTCCAGCCCCCTGAGGCGCAGTGGCAAGCCGCGGGCCTCTGGATGGTGGGCGGCGGAACCGCCCGCGGTGATCGCGCCCGGCGCCCGAGCCGACATCTGGTTGCAGGATGAGGACGAGCGGCTGCTCGGCTCGTTTGGCGAGGTCACCTATCAGGGAGCGCCGGGGACCCGGCCGCTGGAATTCTCGTTCGCCTGCCCGACCTACCAATCGAACGTCGTGTCCTCGCCCGTGCCCGACTACAAGACGCGAACCGCGGACGAGACGCGAACCACGCCCCGGGCGTGGCGTCAGTGGCGCGATGCGGAGGTGGACAGCGACGGGCACCCGCTACACACCCGCTTCACGGTGAACGGTGGCATCGGCGTCTCGGCGGTCCGACCGACGAGGCGACCGTCGCAGTGCAACCGGCTCGTGCCGGCGATTCCCGCTCCGGGCCGTGTGCCGGACACCCCCGACCAGCGGCGCGCCGCCGAGAACGCCAGCTACCTCGCGCTCGGCCAGTTCCTCCTCGAGGCGTGCCGCGCTGACCGCTGGCGAGGCGAGGTTCTCTGCGCCGCCCGGCTGGTGACGACGATCGGCGCCCAGCCGCTGCTCGACCCGACGACCGAGCCCGCCCCAGTCTCTGGGCTTCGCCTGCGCAACCCGCCGGCCCACATCGTGCACGGTGACACCGGCGAGGTGTTCGAGGTCACGCATCCGCTCTACGGCACGTTCCAGTACGTGTTGATCCAGCCGAACGGCTCGGCCGCCAAGCCGGCTCACGGCGGCTTCTTGTTCCTGCCCGCGCCTGGATCGCCCAATGTCAACCTCGTGAGTTTCAACGTCGCCCGGATGGACGCCAAGGAGTGCAGCAACGCCATGCACGCGGAGATGCAGATCACGAACTGGATCCAGAAACAGTCGGCTGACTTCCAGCGACGAATCGGATGGATCGTGCTCGAGAACGGCTCGCGTACGCTGGCCCGCAAGCCCGGGCCGTGCAACCACTGCTGCGACGACCTGGCCCACTTCCTGACCATTCTCAACGGTCCAGGTCGTAACGTTGCGGCGGCCAGGGCCAGGATGAGCTGGGAGAACCACTACAAGCGCGATCCGGACCCGTGCGGCCTGACCACGACCAGGTCCGGGCTGCAGAAGATGGTCAACGCCTGCTGGCAGCTACAGGCCAAGGACCCGGTCCCGGGCCGACCGCCTCGACCGGATGACCCGGACTGGCACGACGTCCCGGTCTCCACTCGGTGACCGATGGTCCGGCCGCGCCAGGCGTAAGGCCGAAGATCAGGCGAATTGCCGATGTAAAGGAACGCCCTCTTACATCCACATTGCGTTCAACTCGGGGTATCCCCACGGCACAGGACTCGCGCGCGTCGACGCTTAGTCGGACTTCCTGCGCGCGGCGGGCGCATCGCGTCGCGCGCGTCGTCGGCCGGCTGCGCCGGTCCTGCAACTGCCTGCGCGGGCTGTCGCGTGCGGCGGCGCTCGCGGCAGGGCCGTCGCGGCTCGAGGTCGTGCCGCTGCGCGCGATCGTCGGCACGCTCGAGCCGACGGCCGACTTCGACTCGAGCTTCCGCCCCGCGTCGAACGCGCTGCGGTGGCGCTGGGAACGGATCGCGCTGGCGCACCGGAGGGCGAGCCGCCGCCGGTGACGTTGCGCCGGCAAGCGGACGGTTACTACGTCGTCGACGGTCGCCCCCGGGTGTCAGTGGCGCAGGCGTTCGGGCATCCTGACATCGATGTCTGGGTCAGGCCACGCCGCGTCGGGGTTCGAGCTGACGCGTCGGGGCTCAGTACAACACCACAAGCCGCCAGCGGAAGGACGCTAATGGCTGCGCGGGGTACTCCTCGCAGGCGACGAGCGTCGCAGGCAGGTCGCCTCCGGTAAGCCAAGAGCGATGCCCACCGGGCGAGCGTCGAGATTCATGGAGGGCTTGGGGGCTCGCCCACACTTACGCTTGGTGCCCACTTGATGGCCGAGGTACCCCGGCGAGGAGCGGACCGCGCTTCGGCTTCGGTCTGACACCAGAAGTGCGCGTACGGCCTGGTCGGGTCCCGTTGTCCACGCGAAGAGCCGCGCGTCTCGGAACCGAGCGTGCGCTGTGCGGTCCCCGCTTCCGGACCACAACCGGCCACGACACCACGCTCGCGATACCCATCGCGGACGTGAAAGCGAGTCTCGGCCCGCGCATCGCCGTACACCTCCCGTTCCCCAGATGCGCGTCCGCTGGAATTGTTAGCTACGCGCCTGTCGGTTGGCTAGCACGCGCCGGTAGCTGACGACCGCTCTGCTCGCATGAGACGGTCGAGTGCCGACTTGCGCTTTGCCTATAGGTCATCCTGGTTGTTGCCTCGACCGCCGTCGAGAGAGGGCTTTGCTTTGCCTGCCCCCGTTGTGGAGGGCCTTGCGTGGACCAGCCCCTCTCGGCGGTGGTGAGGTGCCGAGCTAGCGGCAACAGGACGTAGCCCCACTTTGAGGGCCTGTCTATAGGCAACCGCAACGGTACCTCCTTGGTCGGGGCGCTGAGAACACCTGAACTAGATGGAGTTGAAGTTGTGATGAGAAGGACCTATGCGGGCGTCGATTGGGCGTCCGAGAAGCATGACGTGCTGATCGCTGATGAGACGGGCGAGCGGATCCTGGCCGCGACGTTCGCGCACGATGAGGCCGGGGTGCGCGGCTTGTGCCGCGCCCTGGTGCGCCACGGGGTGAGCCTGGTCGCGATCGAGCGGCCCGACGGGCTGCTGGTCGAGCGGCTGCTGGACGCGGGGCTGCGGATTCTGCCGCTGCATCCCAACCAGGTCGCGGCGACGCGTGATCGGTTCCGCGCCTCGGGCGGAAAGTCCGATCGGTTCGACGCGTTCGTGCTCTGCGAGCTGGCACGCACCGATCACCACCGCTTCCGGGTATTGGAGCCCGACTGCGATCAGACCAAGGCACTCAGAGCGCTGACCCGAGCACGCGAAGATCTGGTCGCCAGCAGGACCGCGCTGACCAACCAGCTGCGCGCTCAGCTGGCGGGGTTCTGGCCCGGACCGCTCGGGCTGTTCACGAGCCTGCACCGCCCGATCTCGCTTGCATTCCTTGAGCGCTATCCCAGCCCCGAGGACGCGCGCGGGCTAGGACCGGCGCGTCTGCAGGCGTTCCTGGCGCGCCAGCGCTACACCGGTGGCCAGAAGCCCGCGCAGCTTCTGGCAAAGCTCCGGCGTGCCCCTGTCGCCCGGGTCGGCGAGCTCGAGCTGGCCGCCCGCCGGACGCTCATCCTGAGCATGGTCGCGACGATCAAGACGCTCAACGAGCAGATCAAGCAGTGCGAGCGGCAGATCACGACCGGCATCCGCGAGCACCCCGACGGGCACATCTTCCTCTCGCTCTTCAAGCAGCCCGGAAGCGTGATCACGGCCGCCGAGCTACTGGCCGAGATCGGCGACTGCCGAGGCCGCTACCCCACCCGCGACACGCTCGCCGCCGACGCCGGCCAAGCCGCCGTCGCGATCGAGTCCGGCAAACGCAAGACGGCCACCTTCCGGTGGGCCTGCAACAAACGCCTGCGCCAAGCATTCGTCACGCTCGCGGACACCAGCCGCCACCACAACCCGTGGGCGCACGACCTCTACGCCGCCGCCCACGCCCGCGGGCACGACCACCCCCGCGCGATCCGCACCCTCGGACGCGGGTGGTGCCGAATCGTGTGGCGCTGCTGGCAGGACCGCAGGCCGTACGACCCCGCCCGCCACCGCGCCCTGCAACGGCACCTCACGGTCACTATCCCCACCTCGTCGGGCCCTGTGCCCGACACAGCCGCCACACAGCGGATGCTCGGCACCGCCGTCACCCGAAGGGCGGCCCGCAGGGCCGAGCGCAACGCGCTTGACGGCACGCCGACATCCGCTAACGCACCCGGGACTTGACACAGGACGTCCACGCAGGCGATGACGCTCGGCGGGCGACCTCGACGATCAGTTACCGCCTCTCCACGGCGCTCTGCGGCTCCGGACGCCGAACCACGCACCTTGGGTCGCGGTTGCCGGCATCGGCTCGAGGGCCTGTTGAGGTGAGAGGGCGGCGTTTGCAGGCCGCGAAGTGCCGGGCGGATAGCTAACGGGATGGAAGCGGAGCGACGGGACAGAACTCAACTGGTGCTTTTTTGTTGCGTGGCCCCAGGGTCGCAGAGTCCGGGCGCGCTTCAGGGTGGCTTCGGCCTTGCCCGTGATCGATCAGTTATGACGGTGACGCATAGGTAGCGGAAGGTAACGTCACACGTGCCGATCGCCCAAACACCCAGGGTCGCGTCTCACATCATGACTGGCACCATTCGAAAGCGCGAGGCGCTCACCGTCAGGTCGGGGGTGACGCGATACATGCCTCCCAGTTGCCGGTGGCCATGGAGACATGCTCTGGCAGCCTGGATTTCCCTCTCGCGCGAAATGCGGGCGGTGGCTGGCCGAGCTCTCCCACGGTCGTGCGTGAGCCCTGTGTAATCGGACGCGTGATGGTGGCCGCGCGGCTCGGCAACCTCCGGATGTAGAGAACTGAAGGAAGTGATGGGTCCTTGGGTCGTTGGGCTTGAACGAGTCGTCGCTAGGTGCGGCGAGCGCGTGCGACATCTGTGATGAATCGCCGGCCCGGCCGAGGGCTTGGCAGCCCCCGCTCCAACCAAAGGGCTGCGGGGGTGTTGATTCGTAGGGCCTGGGTTATCCTTGACCACGAGCGCACAAGCGCGCGTAAGAACGCGCCGGTGGTCGCGAACTCGTCGATCTCGCCGTTGACGGGTAGCCCGGGGTTCTGGTGGGCGACGAGGAAGTTCCCGTTGCGCAAGTGGAGAATTCCCCTCGGCTCGGTCGCGCCCGTGGGGGAGGCGGGGATAAACGCCCCTAGAGGGTTCCCGAACGCATTGAAGCCCTGGATCGCGTTGTCCGTGCCCTCGCCGATGTAGAGAGTGTCCGCCGAGGCTGTGGCCGCCGCGAACGCTCCAGCCGTCACCAGAGCTACGAGGCTCGTGAACACACGGTGAGCGGAGGTCATTGGTCTCTTTCCCTTAAAACCTAAGACAAGCACGGCCTCGGGGTTCCCCGCCGTCCGCGAGGCGGCGACCACGCCCCGGCAGTGCCCGGGCTCTCGGGTAGATCGAGAATCGGCGCTGACAACGCGTCTCATCGGACGTATCTCCTCGTGGTGATGGTTCGAGGCCGAGTAAGGACTGAGATGGACATGCTCTCGCGGTGGTTCGCGGTTTCGCCTCACGGAGCACTGGTGATTTTTCGTCGCGAGCGGAATCCTGGGTGTCCGGTCCGGACGAACGGGACACCGCAAAAGTTCACCGGCGGTTCGTGACGCGAAGGCGGCGCGGATCGGCTTCCATTGCCAGCCGTGGCGTCCGTCGCTCAGCGCAAGCGGTTCATCCTCGAGCTCGACCCCGACTCGGAGCCAATCGTCGGATGTCTGCGCGACGCTGAAGGTCGTAGCTTCGAGTTCACAGGCTGGCTTGGCTTCTCATCGGCGCTCGGACGGGCACTGCGACCCACCGGGGTGCCACCGTCGGCGTCGTCAGGGCCGGCCCGAGCGAGCGGAGGATCAGTAAGCGGCCCGCGCTAGCCAGCAACCAGCGCGTCGGGCAGCTGGTCGCGGGAGTGGATGTCGAGCTTCAGGTAGGCGTGGCGCAGGTGGGTCTCGACGGTGTTGACGGTCACGAACAGCTGCTGGGCGATCTCGGGGGTGCTGAGGCCGTCAGCGGCGAGCCGGGCGACGCGCCGCTCGCTCGGCGTGAGTGCGTCAACGCCGCTCCGGGCCAGTCGTCTGGGCCGCGCGCCGGTCGCGACCAGCTCGGCCTGGCCGCGTTGCGCGAGCACGGTCGCGCCGCAGCGGTGCGCGAGCTCGGTTCCCTGCCGCAGCGGTTCGCGCGCGTCTTTGCGGTGGTTTCGGCGGCGCAGCGCGGCGCCGAGGTCGACCAGCGCGCGGGCGTGCTCGAGCCTGCGCCGGCGTGTTCTCCAGGGTCGCCACGGCCTCGCGAAGCAGATCAACGCCTTCGCGCCCGCCGGCGATGATCCCCGCGGCGCGAAGCCCGATGCCCAGAGATCGTGGTTGCCCGAGGTATCGGCTCAGTTCGACCACCTCGTCGATCAGTTCCCGGGCGCGCTCGAACTCGCCGAGCTGGGCGAGCGCGAGCGCGGCGCCGGTGCGCCAGTCAAGCGCACCCGGGTTGCGCTCACCCCACGCCAGGTTCCACTCCCCCAACCGCAGGAACGAGTCCGCCGCCGCGCGCCACTTCCCCGTTGCTGCGGCGAGCTGTCCATGCGCATACGGGAGGTAGGTCGCGGTCGACGGGCTGATCCAGTCCAAACGGGATCTCGCATTGGTTCAGCAGCGCCGCCGCCTCGCGTCAGCTGTCCGCGCTCGATCAGCACCTGCGTGAGCGTCGCCAGCACCCGCGGCCCAGGAGCCCCGACTCGCTCGCCGCCGGCCGCGAGCGCCGCGCGTGCGTCTGCTTCGGCATCGGCGAGCTCGCCCACCCGGTAGCTAAGCTCGGCTCGCCGCGACGACGCATCACGAAGCCGGCCGCCGACCCGCGCTCGCGGGCGTCTGCCATGGCTTGGTCCAGCCAGTAGCGGGCTAGCTCGAGACGAGTCCGAGAACAGCAACGCGTTGGGAGCGCAATAGAAGGTCGAAGACTCCGATCCCACCTCCGCAAGCAGTCGGCCGCCGGCAACCGCGCGCTCGGCCAGCGCGCGAACCGCGTCCGCGGGCTCGCCCTCCAAGCAGCTCCACCACGCGACTTGCGCGAGCAGCCTCCGCTCCGGCGGGACTGTCGCCAAGCTTCTGCTCGCGGACGCGCGCGAGACGCTGACGGTGCGCCGGCCTGGTCGACAGCTGCAAGCCGCCCCGCACTCAGCAGCACGCCTCGATTGCCTGGGCGAGCGCCGATCAGTGTCGCCGAGATCGTCGAGCGCGGTCTCGAGCACGCTGACGGCGTCCTCGAGGCGGCCAGCGAGGCCGAGCGCCCAGGCGAGATCGTCCGCAATCATGGCGCGATGGCGGGGATCGCCGGTCATCGCCAAGGCTTTCTCGAGAGGCTCGACGGCCGCCGGTTGAACACAGCGGCACTGGGCGGCGCCGAGCTCCCACAGGACATCGCTGCGATGTCGTCTTTCAGACCCTCCCGCCGGGCTCGCTGCAGATAGCCGACCGCGCTGTCGGGCGCGCCGCGCGCCAGCGCGTCGGTCGCGGCGGCGCGCAGCACCTCGACGCTCCACGGATCGCCGGTGGGCTCGCTGACCAGCAGGTGCGCGGCCGCGCGCTCCGACCCCGCCCCCGAGGCAGCCAGCATCCGCGCCGCCTCACCGTGCATCAGGTCGCGCTCGCCAGGCGGCAGCTCGCCGTAGATCGCCGCCTCCACGAGCGGGTGGATGAAGCGCAACGGACGGCCGGGCGCCAAGAGGCCGGCGCCGGCCAGCAGGTCGGCGGCCTTCGCGGCCTCCGGCAGCTCGAGTCCGGCCAGCTCCGCGGCGTGGCGCAGCTCGGCGTCGGCGCCGAGCACGGCGACCGCGCGTGCCAGCGCCGACGCCGCCGCGGGCAGGCGCGAGAGCCGCAGCACCAGCGAGCGCACGACCGCCTCGGGAACCTGCCCACGCACCACCTCCGTGCTCTCGGCGTCAGGCGAGATGCCCTCGGCGCCTCAAGCCGTCAACCAGCGCCCGCAAGGTAGAACGGGTTGCCGCCCGTCACCTCAAAGCACGCCCGCGAGAACTCGCGAGCCGGAGCGCGCCCGAACGCCTCATGGATCACGCGCTCACACGCGCGCTCGCTCAGCTGCGCCGGCCGCAACACGCGCGCTTGGGGATCGTTGCGGATCGTCTCAAGCACCCCCGCCGCGACCCCATGCTCCCCCGACCGCACCGCTAACGCGAGCACCACTCGGCAACCCCTCAAGGCGGGCAGCCACGAAGCTCAGAAACCGCAACGACGGCCCGTCCGCCCAATGCGCGTCGTCGACCACCACGAACAACGGCTTGCGCGCCGCCAGGTTGAAACACAGCCAGTAGAGCCCATGCAGCGTCGCGAACGAGACGTCGACCGCCGGCCGCGGCTGCTCGCCCGGCGCGACAAACCCCAGCAGCGCACCGGCCAGCCCGGCCGCGCCGCTCAACAGCTCCGCGCGCTCCGCCGCCGACGCGCCGGCAAGAATCCCCTCAAACAGCTGGCGGACGACCCCGAAGGCAAACTGATCCTCGAGCGCCACGCCGCGCGCCCTGACCACGTCCATCCCCGCCGCGCCCGCGGCGCGCGATGCCTCCTCCAGCAGCCGGGTCTTCCCGACCCCGGCCGCGCCATCAACCACCAGCAACCGCCCCGAACCGGCCAGCGCCGCCTCGACCAGCCCACCGATC
The DNA here is from genome assembly GCA_963849675.1 of uncultured Solirubrobacterales bacterium. GTDB lineage: Bacteria > Actinomycetota > Thermoleophilia > Solirubrobacterales > Solirubrobacteraceae > Palsa-465. Next base: position 312,224 of record CAWKIW010000008.1, read on the forward strand.
GCGGCCAGCTCCCCCTCGCGCTCCAACAACCCTCCCGCCGCCAGCGGAGAACCGCGCAGGCGGTCTGACAGCGCAGCGAGGCAGGGAAGTCTGCGAAGCCTTCCCCGGGCGGCGGATGGAGCGACGCATCGTGTTGCAGGATCGAGCGTTCGAGCTCCTGCAGGGCTTTGCTCGGCTCAAGCCCCAGCTCGTCGCGCAACAGGCCGCTGAGCTCCCGGTAGACCGCCAGTGCCTCGGCCTGCCGCCCGGCGCGGTACAGGGCCAGCATCAACTGCCCGCGTAACCGCTCCTGCAACGGCTCCGAGGCCACCAGCGACTCGAGCTCGGACACCAGCTCAGCCCCCGCGCCTAGCGCCAGGTCCGCGTCGACGCGCTCCATCACCGCCACCAGCCGCAGCTCCTCAAGCCGCCTGATCTCCCCCTGCAGACAATCCACCCCCGCCAAGTCCGCGAACGCCGGCCCTCGCCACAACCTCAACGCCTCCTGCAGGCCGCCCCGCCGCCGCAGCGGCCTGACCGGCGGCAAACAAGCCCCGCCCCTCACCCAAGAGCCGCTCGAACACCGCCGCGTCCAGCTGCCCCGGCTCAGCCCGCAGCACATACCCGCCCGGGCGCGACTGCAGCACTTCGCCGTCACCGTCGCTGGGTTCCAGGACCCGGCGGAGCCGCGATACCGCCACCTGCACGGCATTCACAGCGCTGTCGCTTCGCTTCTCCCCGAACAGCTGCTCGACCAACTGCTCGACTCTCACCAGCTCATTCACACGCGCCAACAACAGCGCCAGCAACACCCGCTGGCGCTCGCCCCCCAGCCGCACCGGCGCACCACCGCAGGATGCCTCCAACGGCCCCAACACCCCAAACCACCACCGGCCCTCGACTCCCATCACGCCGATTATCCGCCCCCGCCCAGCTGCGGCGCAACCGACGCGGCCGAGGAGCTGTAAGGCAACGGTCAGCGACCTGTCAACCCACCACTCGATCCTCGGCCGAACCCCGATCACCACCGGCCTCTCCACCAGGAGGAGGCATCCATGACCGACCTATTCTCCTACCATCTCGCCAGAGATCAAATGGCCGACCTGCGAAGAACCGCCGGTCAGACTCGACTGACAACCACCACCAACCACCGATCGCTGACGAACGGCCACAGAGTCGTTCAGCCGAGCGCTGAGTCGCATCTCGACCGCGCTCTCGATTGATCACCGAACGGCAAGCGTCGCGTCCCACATCGGGCCGAGTGCGCCTGACGCGCCGACCGATTCAGCAAGAGAAACCCGATGACCCGGATTGCCGGACGAAAGGCCGCCCTAGCCGGGAGCTGCGTGGCGGTGGCAGCCGTGTTTGCCGCGGTGACGGTCGCTGGTGCCTTAGCGGTCGGTCCCGGTGGCTCGGGGCTGTCCGGCCGGGTCACGATCACTCGCGATCGCGCCGGGATCCCGCACATCGTAGCGAGCAACTTCAACGCGCTGGGGTACGGCGAGGGGTACGCGTTCGCGCAGGACAACTTGTGCACGTTCGCTAACGATATGGTCACCGTGGAGGGCGAGCGGTCCAGGTATTTCGGCCCGAAGGGTCTCGCGATCAATTATTCGGCCGGCAGTTACGTCAATAACGTTCAGTCCGATCTGTACTGGCGCTATATCCAGGCCACCGGTCTGGTGAAGCGCGAGCTGGCGGCGGACTCGCCGCCCAACGGCCTGTTCCCCCAGGCCCGCCAACTTTCCACCGGGTGGGTCACCGGGTACAACGCCTACCTGCATCTCGGGCAAACTGCGCGACCCTAGCTGCAAGAGCAAGCGGTGGGTGCGGCCGATCACGCTCGCCGACTTGCTGCTGCGCGGCGTGCAGTTCGAGACTGAACCGTCCTCCCTACAGTTTGTCGCGGATATCGTGCACACCGTGCCCCCGAGCGCGACCGCGGCCGACGCACGTACCGCTACCACCGCGGACGCGGTGCACGGTTTCGGGGTGCTCGAGCGACAGCTGGCCGATCGGAGCGGCGGCGGGTCAAACGGGATCGGGCTCGGAGCCCAAGACACCAGCTCCGGCCACGGGATGGTGCTCGCCAACCCGCACTTCCCCTGGCGTGGGACCGATCGTTTCTGGATGGCTCAGCTCGAGGTCCCCGGGCGGTACGACGTCGAGGGCGGCACCCCTATGGGCTTTCCGCTGATCGGGATCGGCTTCAACCGCGACATCGCTTGGACCCATACGGTGTCGACCGACCGGCGGTTCGTCGCCTACCAGCTAAAGCTCGTCCGGGGCGACCCGACCAGCTACTACCTCAATGGCCGGGCGGTGAAGATGGGGCACGTGACCGTCTCCGTCAGCTACGCAGGCAAGACCGTCCGTCACACCTTCTACACCACCCACTGGGGGCTGGTGGTGAGTGTCGCTGAGGTTCCCCTCAATGCGTACGTGTGGAACGATTCCACCGCGTACGCGCTCTATGACGCGGAGATCGACAACGGGCCTCGAACGATCGATGAGTACCTGCGCATGGGCCAGGCCATCTCCGTCAAGAATCTGTACGACGTCGAGGCTAAATGGCTAGCGATCCCCACGTTCAACACGATCGCTGCAGATGACCGCGGCAACGCCTACTACGGCGACGTCGGCGCGACACCGGCCGTCAGCCAAAGCGAGCTAAATGCCTGCCTGCCCCCGGGGATCGCGACGCTTGTGTACGACCAAGCGCGGGTCATCACGCTCGACGGCTCCCGCAGCTCGTGCGCTCCCGCCAACCTTCCCGGCACCCCCAAGAAGGGAATCTTCTCGAGCCGCTACCTGCCGCACATCTTCCGCGGTGACTACGTGGAGAACTCCAACGACTCCTTCTGGCTGGCCAACCCGCTGGCGCCGCTCGCCGGGTTCTCCCCAATCATCGGCCTGACCGGGACCGAGCAGGGCCTCCGAACCCGGCTCGGCGATCAGATGATCGCCGCCCGGGTCAACGGCACGGACGGGCTCGGGCCGCCGAAGTTCACGCTCCCGACCCTGCAACAGATGTGGGAGGGGGACCGCTCCGAGTTGGCCGGATTGGTGCTCACCGATTTGGTGGCGGACTGCACCGCACACCCTGAGCAGGCGGCATCCAACGGCCAGATGGTCGACCTGACGGCCGCCTGCAACGCGCTGGCCGGCTATGACGGCACCGGGAAGCTGGACGCCACGGGCGGCTGGCTGTTCGTGGTGTGGAGCGACCTCGATAGCGACAGCCAGTTCTACGCCACACCGTTCGATCCGGCCCAGCCGCTCACGACGCCCTCCGGACTGAACACCTCGTCCACGGCCACGCCGCTGAAGTGGCTCGCGGACGCTGTACAGAACCTGCACGCCCACAGCGTCCCGGTGGACGCCAGCATCGGGCAGGTCCAGTACGCGCCGCAGTCCAGGCGGATCCCGATCCCAGGCTGCCCCGGCGACCCCACCTCGTCGGGTCCGGCAACAGGCTGCTTCAACGCG
>CAWKIW010000009.1:0-57753 GCA_963849675.1 uncultured Solirubrobacterales bacterium
ACGCTGAACGAGATCATGCTCGGGGATCTGAGCAATGCCCAGAAGGTTCCAATCTGGACTCGTTCCGCTGGAGGGCCGGGTCAGGCCGGCCAGAAGAGGCGCGAGAGGCCCGACCCCGACGAGCCGTCCCCCCCGCGGCGTGATTAATCCTGCCGCCGAACGCGCCGCCGCCTCTGAGCAACATCAGCGTGTTCTCCAACATCTCGTTGGCCCTTCACGGCGCGGGAACGTCGCAGCGAATCGGCAGCGCGCTCACGAACCGCTTTGGCACGGCGGATGATCTTCCGGTACAGCTCACGCTCGTTCTCTTGTCCTTCCACGCTTCCATCATCCCGCTTTACCAGCGTTTCGCCAACTTTTCTAGCCAGCGGGCCCGGCAACCGCGCACGGGGGGATCGTGCGCATGCTGAACACAGCGTAAGCCAATGGGCCGCTGGCGACGGATGGCGGCCGTCACCTCAGGGCGGTTCCGCCTTCGCCACAACCCGCGGTTGAGCCGTCGGTTCCAGGTCCGAGCGTCGCTACCGGCCGGTCGTGCGGTGCGTCGGGGAGCGCGTATGGCCGGGGCGTCCTCTCCCGACGCGGCCCCCGCCGCGCGCTGCATCATGGACTGGCGACGGTGTCCGACCGAGGAGAAGACGCAATGCCCGATCGTCGGAACCCTCCTCCCCGCGCTCAGTCAAGGCCGCCGGATGAACCGTGCGGAACGTCGGCCCTCGGCCGGGTTCCACCACGGCCACCACTACCTTCGACTGGCTCGGCACGTCGAACACGATCCCGTCCAGATCCGGACCGCGACCCGCGACCCTAACGAGCTCACCTGGGGCGATCGTCTCCACCAGGAGAATGTACCGCGCCCGACGCCCCTCGACGGAGCACCCGGGCCGCTGTCACCAACTAGAAACTGGAGTTGATCGGCTTCAGGGCTCGCCTCTCGGTCGAGTTCCCAGCGCGGACGCCGTTGGCTCGTCCGCATAACGCCGGACCTTTGGCCTGCGACTCGCAACACCACCGGCCCAAGATCTCGCCAACTGTGGTCATCGCGAGGTCCAGTGCCATGAGCTGATCACCTGCGCCAGCGCGGGTAGGTTTGCCGTGTACGTCGTGGACGGGGCTGTGTACGTGACCACGTAGATCCAACCTCGGTCCTCCACTACCACCTGGCGCAGATGCAGCGACGGGGTCGCCGAGCCGTTCAGGTAGTCGACAACGCGGGCCGGCTCGCCGCCAACCGTTACCGGCTCGGGAGACGAGATCGGGCGAATCCCTGGCAGCACACGCTTGAGCCCCCTCAGCTCATCTCGGACGATCCCGTTGATGTCGGTTAGCCCAGCCGATGATTCCCGAACCACGTTGATATTCGTGGTGAACCCTCCCGTACGCGGTCCGACCGCGAGGTACAGAACGTTGATCGGCCCTCCTTGTAGGGACGCGACCGCGTTCCTGAAGCCGGCGGGGATCATCGCCAAAAAACGTCCATCCCTGCTGGTCACACCTGCCGGCGACGACGTCGTGCTCGACGTAGCCATCGGGCTGGTCGGCGTTGAACCCGAGGCAGTTGGGTCCGATGAAGTCGAAGTGTTCGTCGTGGCGCGGGCAGGCACCCGGCTCGATGACGATGAGGATCCGCAGCCCGCCAAGGCCAGCGCTGCGGTCACGGCCACGGCGCAATACCGGGTCGATGATCGGGAGAGTGCGATGCTCACCGGGTCTCCTTTGAGAGAGAGGAATACGTTCATGCCCCCGACGCCCGGGTCCAGTGCCGCTAGTTGGGGTCGAGAGGGCATGGCCACAGGCTCCCGTCCTGACCGCCGGCACAGAAGGGGACGCGGGTCTCAACCCCAGGCCCCAGAGGTATCGCCTTACGCCCCCCGAGGTGTCGCGGTCGGGAACCGGGAAGTGCTACGCCTGAGAGGCTGTCGCACAAAGAATCGCGTTGTGAGCCAGCCACAACCGACACCGAGCGGGTTGGCGTCAGCTAAACGAACCGAGAGGATGCGGCTCGAGAAAACGTCCTGTGTGTTCGCTTTCTCGAGCCGGACCCTGCCTGAACTGACCGTTGCTCCTCCAGCTCCCTCGCCGGCTGTCAGCTCGCCACAAGAATGCGCTGGCCGGCCGTACTTGTGCGACAGCCTCCCTGACCATGGCGAAGCCGCCCCTCACCCGCGCCGCGCGCTCCTCCGGCGAGATGCCGCGATCGTCTTCAGCTCGTGCCCGCTCGCGGCGGCGTGCCATCGCATGTCGATGCCCCTGTGGCGATGTCGCGTCCAAAAGTCGCCCGGTTTCCGGCATCGTTGTGCCTACCCTTCCGTCGTCAGCCTGCCGACGTTCAGCCGCCTGGCGGGGACTGGCGGCGGACGCAGCGCGGCGGCTTTCGAACCGCGCGAGGACATCGCCGTGCGCGTCGAGCGCTACGACGGTCACTGGTCCCATCGGCATCGCGCCGCCGACGAACAGGTTCTGACTGACGTTTGCCGATGCCAGCGTCCTGCCCGAGCCATCGACGAGCGCTACCGACTTGACGCCGTCGGCTGCGAAGCCGGCGAAGCGGTGCCCAACCGGGACCACGAACACCGGATTGCGCGCGGACGGGAATGCATCGCCGCCGTTCGCACAACCGACATCTGAGGCTGCCCGCTGTGAGCCGAGCGGCGTTGCGGCCTCGACGACGGCGAGGCAGTATCCGAGTGACTTCTGGGCGGCGTAGAAGCGGATCCCCTCGCGCGTCCCCAGCAGCTCCAGCGTTGACGGGAAACCGAGCTGGCGCATGTCCTGGACGAGGCTGCTGTCATTGGAAAGCGTCCTCGCAGCGACCGCGGTGCCGCGGTTGGAGAACCCGAGCAGACTGCCGATATCGTCGGCAAATGCCGCCGCCGGTACGCCGATCGCGATAGCCAGCGATAGCACAAGCAACACCCGTCGGCGGCGTCGCCGCAGCGGCCGGCCCCCGACGCGCGGACGCAGACGCGAGGCGACCCATACGCGGACTCACACCCGCCCGACGCACAACCTCCTCCCAGTCAGAATCGTCAACGCTCGAGACGAAGCTGCGAATGCGACGTTCAATCAGCCTGTTGTCGTTCATCGAAGCTCTCCTTCAGTCTGGGTCTGCAACGCTTTCGACAGGTCGGAATGGGCGTGCGCGAGCGTGGTCGCGACCGTGCCCTCGCTGATTTCGCACAGCGCTGCGATGATCGCGGTCGCTCTGAATGCACTCTCCGCAGGTCTCATCGACGCGAACCCGATCAGGGACCGGCCAGGACAGCGGCTACACGACAACACGCCCCCGCGATCGTGCCCAAATGCTCGGACTGAGGAGGACCAGTCTGATCGCCGCTCCCGCCGTTGCTCTGTTATCAGCGCGCGCATCCAGGCGGGTTTGGCGCGTTGCCGCCGTTCGGCCCGTCGCGGCCGGCGTCAGTTAACTCGGCGACGCTGCGTAGGATTTGGCGCATGTCCGCCGAGCCTGAAGCCCGACCGCTCGACGACATCGAGCGCTCGCGGCGGCGCGCGTTTGTGGCCGAGCACCGAACCGCCGTGTTCGGCTATCCGCGCCAGGACGACGGGCCGTCGATGTCGGTCGTCTACTACGTCATGGACGGCGACGACCGCATCGTGGTCTCGACGATGCGCGACCGCGGCAAGGCGAAGGCGGTCGCCCGCAACCCCAAGGTGTCGCTGTGCGTGCTCGACGAGCAGTGGCCGTTGACCTACCTGCTCGTCTACGCCACCGTCGAGGTCGACCCCGACCTGACTCGGGCCACGGATTTGATGATGCGGATCTCGGCAGTGATGGCCGGTCACGCAATGCCGCCCGAGGCTCGGGCCGACGCCGAGGAAATGTGCCGGCGAGAGCATCGAGTGGTGCTGACACTGTCGCCGTACGCCACCTTCCAGACCCCCCCGCGACACGTCCGGGAGGCGACGGACCTGAAGGGGCTCACGCACTGGACGAGCAAGAGCCTTCCCTGGTAACGCCCGATCGTCACATCCGTGCGTGACGACTCCGCCGTTGGCCGCGCTGCTGAGGCCGTGGTTGCGCAGGTCGTAGGTGAGGACGTTGTATCCGGCGTCGTGCAGGATCTTGAAGTCGGGCACGAGGTCGACTACGAATCCGTTGCCGCTGGGCGCCCACGCCGCATGCCAAGGCTGAAGGTGGGTGGGAATGCCGGAGCGACTGAACCCCAGAGGGTGGTTGGCGATGACCAGCTTGCTCGATCCGGGCGCCGGAATGAACCAGGCCTCGAGCGGCACGCCGTCGCGACGCGGGGAACGTGACGTCCTCGTACTCGAGGCCGTGCTCGGCCGGTGAGCGTAGGACCGGACATCGGGTCGACCGCCTACCCAAACTTCATGATTCTTACTAAAGGTTTCTGGACGGATTGCCGATAGGGGCAGCACGGGGCAAACCGAAGTTCCAAGACACACGCAAAGAAGTAGCCGGGGGCGCGGAAGAAGTGGGGGCCATAGCAGCAAAATAGGGGGCGTGCTATCGATGCGTCCACGGGCCAGGAAGCGCTCGTGGACGCATCGTTCGCACCGCCGGACCGCCTCGAGACCGCCCATGGCGCGCAGGTTGAGTCGGTCGTTGTGGTGTAGCTCGCCGCGGTCGCCGAGCCTTTTTCGGCCATCGTGGCGCTCATGACCGTTCGTCTGTTCCTGCAGGTCAACTCGAGCGGGTGAACGAAGAGATCGGCCTGCGCTCCGACGTCGTCGGGTCTACCCCACCGACCGGTGTCGACTCATCAGACGTGTCGACCCCCCACTCCACGTAAGCCCGCGCAGCGCCCGCGAGCCTCGCGCACCGGCGACCGCAGACTCTGCCTGGAGGCGCCCGACGGCCGGCTCGCGGCGTTCAATAGGAGATCGGCGGGGAGGCCGGGGAGCCGCCGTTGACGGTGATCGGGGACCCGGAGGCAGAGACCAGCCACCACCGGGCACCGAAGCTATCGCTGCCTTGACCCTTGGTCGTCCCAGGCCCGGAGTCGACGACGAAGTGGTATAGAGGATGACCCTTGTAGGTGACCTGCTTGCTGCCGTCAGCGCGGTTAATCGTCCCGACGGCCGCGGCCGACGCTTCGCCGGTGACCTTCGGTGTCGCACTCGTGATCAGAGGCGGCCACGACAGTGCGCAGTTTTCCGAGCAGTTCGACTTCCCCGGGTCGTCCCCCACCCACATGTACAGCGCTCGACCCGAGCCGTCGGTCAGATACGTCCCATCCCGTCCTTTGACGGTGCTGATCGTGACCGGGCCAGCCGGGCCGCCGGAGGCTCCCGGGGTGGCACCTGAGCTTCCGCTAGATGTCGAGCTGCGCGCGCCGCATGAGGCGAGCAGCAAACTCATACCGATGAGCGCAGCTAGCAGGGGGACGGGAAGCCTTGCCCTCCTGCGGCCAGACGCCCGTTGGTTCGGTCTCGGCACAGCGGCCATTCGCTCGAGTCAGCGGTCATTCAGTATGACCCCGGCTTCCGCGCCATCCTTCCCAGGTATCGGAACACCCCGCAAATCCTCGTAAACACCGGAGATCTCACACGCATGGACCCCGGTGGTCCTCAGGTCCGCTTGCAAGTCCGCGCGGATCGGCTCGAGGGCAAGCAAAACGGCACCACCGTTCGCGTGGCACAGCGGGGCGGCGGGCTTGCCGCCGCTGGCGGTGACGGCCGACGCCACGGCGCCGTCTCGTAACTGGCGATTAGCCGGGCGAGACGCTTGCGGTCGGAGACCTGCAATGCCGCCTGCGCGGTAAGCACAGAGCACGCCCGCTCCGCAGACAACCCGCGGCTCTAATCGCAGGCTGCTTGGAGCGGGCCACCGTGCTCCCGTCAGTCGTCGACGAGCACGAGGAACGGCTTGCCCTCCTCGACGACGTACGTGGCGAGCTCGGCCGCGTCGTCGTCGCCGACGTTCTTCACCGAGTGGATCCTCTCTGCTGGAACCATCAACGCGTCGCCGGCGCTGAACGTCTTGGCCCCGACCCCGTCGATCGTGTACTCCAGCCTGCCTTGCAGGACGTAGATGATCTCTTCTCCCGGATGCCAGTGCCGAAACGGCTGCGCGTCCCGGCCGAGCTCGACGCGGTTCTGGATGACCATGCGTCCGGGAATGCTGAGGTCGTGCTCCTGCAGATCGGTCCGCCTGATTCCCGGCGCCTGCTGAACGGTTGTTCCCGGTGCCTGCTGAGCACTGGTACTCATGTCAACCTCCGATTGTTAGGTGGCTGTGTGGCCGTGTGGTTACGCGGTTCGCTCGGCTAACGCAGCGCCCGGAACGCGGCGCGCATCTCGCTGGCGAACAGTTCGGGTTCTTCCCAGGCGGCGAAGTGGCCGCCCCTGTCGACCTTGCCCCAGTAGATGAGGTTGGGGTAGACCTTCTCGGCCCAAGTCCGTGGTGCCTGGAAGATCTCGCCGGGGAATACCGTGAACGCCACCGGGAGCGAGACCTCCGCTGGGGGGTGGCCGGCCGCAGCGATTGCGGCGCGCCCGCTCTCCCAGTAGATCCTCGCGGCCGACGTCGGGGTGCTCGTCAGCCAGTACAGCGTGACGTTGTCGAGGATCCTGTCCGGGGTGAGCTCACCGGCGGGATCGTCCCCGAGAAAGGCGCGTGAGATCTTCTCGTAGCTGTCGGTGTCGTGGTCGAGGATCCAGGCGGCGAGACCGACCGGGGAATCCGTCAGGGAGTAGCCGATCGTCTGCGGTGTCTGGCCCTGTTCGGCGATGTAGCGCTTGGTGAACTGCGCGTGGTAAGCGTCGAAGGCCGCGCGTTCCTCGTCGGTGAGCGCGGACACCGGCGCGCGTCCGGCGAGCGCCGCGGTCACGTCGGACGGCAGCCTGCGGAGGAAGTTGAGGTGAATGGCGAGCAGGCCCTTCGGCGCCTGGATCGCCATCGTGTCGGTAACCGCAGAGCCGACGTCACCTCCCTGGGCGACATAGCGGTCATAGCCAAGGCGGCTCATGAGCTCCGCCCAGGCTCGCGCGACCCGGCCCGGATCCCAACCGACCGCTGTCGGCGCGCCGGAGAAGCCGTAGCCGGGCAGGGACGGCAGCACGAGATCGAACGCGTCCTCGGCGCGTCCGCCGTGCGCGGTCGGGTCCGTGAGCGGGCCGACGACCCCGAGCAGCTCGATCACCGACCCGGGCCAACCATGCGTGATGATCAGCGGCAGCGCATTCTCATGCCGCGACCGCACATGGATGAAGTGGATGTCGACGCCATCGATCTCCGTCTTGAACTGCGGCAGCGCGTTCAGCTCGGCTTCGCAGCGGCGCCAATCGTGCTCGGTCGCCCAATAGCGCGCGAGCGCCTGAATCGTCGCCAGCTGCACGCCCTGCGACCGATCCCCAACGACTTCCTGGCTCGGCAAGCGGGTCGCGGAGAGGCGGCGCCGCAGATCCACCAAGTCCTCGGCCGGCATCTCTACGTGGAACGGGCGGATCGCCGAAGCGACCGCCGGCTCGGTGGTATGAGACATATGGCTCCCCTCTATTTGACCACGCCCAAAAGCCTGCCTCCTCGTCTCCGCAGTCGCGCCCGCGAAGTCCCCGGTCCGCACCCTAGTCTGAGTCCGTTCCTGCCGCACGTCCGCCTCCCCAGTGGGCAACGCCGACAGCGATCAGGATCAGATCCAGACCCGACTAGAGGCCGAACGCCGCCCGATCACAGCGTCCCGTCATCGGGTTTCGCCTGCCGGCGTGGATTCGCGACCGGTGGGATGACCCAGGAAGCCGAGGATCGCGGCGTTCGTCTCGTCCGGGAACGTCCAACCGATGTTGTGCGGCCCGTTCTCGACCTCGACGACCGTGAGATCCGCGATCAGGTTCTCGTCCCTGAGCCGCGCGGTGGTTGCCTCGAAGGGCAGGATTCGGTCGGCGGTGCCGTGAACGGCCAGCGTCGGCACGTCGATCTTGGGCAGATCCCCGCGGAAGTCCGTCAGCCAGGTATCGACGCATGCGTAGGACGCGTAAGGGGACGCTCCGACGGCGACGTTGAAGCTTGCCCGGAGTGCTGCGTCACCGATCCGTTCCGGTGCGAGCTTGTCGGTGTTGTAGAAGTCGGCGTAGAAGGCGTCGAAGTACGCGTACCGGTCGGCGGCGATCGCCTGCTTGATGCCTTCGAACACTGAGCCCGGGACGCCCTTGGGGTTGTCCTCGGTCTGGAGCAGGAACGGTGGGATCACGCCAAGCAGGATCGCCCTGCTCACCCCGGCCGAGCCGTAGTTGCCGAGGTAGCGCGTCACCTCGCCGGTGCCCATTGAGAAGCCGGCGAGGACGACATCCTGGTCGAGCGCGAGCTGGTCGAGCAGCGCCTTCAGGTCGGCCGCGAAGGTGTCGTAGTCGTAGCCGCTGGTCGGCTGGCTCGACCGGCCGAAGCCCCGCCGGTCATAGCTGATGCAGCGGTAGCCCTGCTCGAGCAGGACGCGCTCTTGACGCTCCCAGGAGTTGCCGTCGAGCGGATACCCGTGAATCAGGACGATTGGCTTGCCAGAGCCGTGGTCACGGTAGTGAATCTCGATGTCGGCGCTGTTCTCGGACCCGACCTTTACGAATGACATGGCGCTCCTTTGTGCGGGGATATGACGCGTGCCAGGCTGGTCAGCAGATTGCGCGGCGGGCGCTGAATCGCGCCCGGGAACACCCCGGTCCAAACCCTGGTCCGCGGACGGACGCTTTCGTCGGCGGCAACTATCGTCAGCCGACGCACCTGCGTGCCTCAGGGCGCCGGCGCGGTCAATTCGCCCAGCATTTGGGCAAGGGCCAGTTCCGCGCCACGAGTCTGGAAGCCCTGCTTCAGCGCGGCCGCGATCAGCCGCTGGGCGTCGGGGGCGCGCACTTCTTCGCCGAAGAGATCGGAGTCGCGACGAAAATCCTCGATGGGCGCGAGCGCGATCGCGTTGACCCGCTCCTTGACCGCCACCTGGCCGGCGGCCGGAAACCCGGCGATCCGGTGAGCGAGAGAGCTAACGAACCCCGAAAGGGCGTCGCCCGGCAGCGCGCGGTTGATCCAGCCATAGCGCTCCGCCACCTCGGCGTCGTAGTCCTCGGCGCTCAACATCACCTCCAGCGCTCGCCCGCGACCCATCAGGCGCGTGAGGTGCTGGGCAGCACCCCCGCCCGGAAGCTGACCGAATGCCGGCTCGAACTGTCCGAAGATCGCCGATTCGCGCGCCGCGAAGCGCATATCGCAGGCCAGAACGAACTCGCTGCCCGCCGCGCGGACCCGGCCCTCGATCTGTGCGATCGAGACGAGCCGGCTCACGCTCAGATGGCGAAACAACAGCCCGATCGATGCTTCGCCGGTGAGCTTCGCCGCCTCAGCCCTGTACTCGGTGACTCTGGTCAGGTCGACGTGGGAGATGAAATAGTCGGGGTCGGCGCTCTTGAACACGAGCACCCGGACGGCATCGTCGGCCTCGGCGTGCTGAATCAGCGAGACCAGATCGCGGACCAGTTCTGGTCCGAGCAGATTCATTGGGGGTGATGCGATCTCCACGAACAGGACGCCTCCTTCCTGGCGGACGATCAGCGTCTCGAAGGCGACTGGGAAGGTAGGGCTCGTCGCCGAGATGTTGGTCGGAGTGGTGACCTCAGACATGGTCCTCCTTACTCGTGCCGGGGTGACAGCACCGACAGGGCGGCGGCGGTGGCGAGCCCGTAGACGAGATGCGCGCTGAGATCGTTGGCCAGTGTCTTTGCGTCGTAGGCCCAGATCGGCTTATACAGCTTGGCCGCGGGCAGGATTACGTAATCGCCCGCCCAGACCGTCGCGCCGAACGGGAGTCCGTAGCGGATCCGGGGTGTGGGCAGCGACTCCGCGACGATGCCGTACTGCGCGCCGTTGAGAATCCCGTACGCCCAATGCATGACGTTGTTCACTAGGCGCGCCCGGCTGGGCGCGAGCTGGATCCCGAACAGGCCCTCCACGAGGCGCTTGCCTACCAGTGCCGGCGCGGGCGCCTGCTCCCAACTGGTCACGCCCGCGGAGGACTCCCACTGCTGAGCGCTGCTGTCGCCGCCATTGCGCCGGTAGCGAGCGAACAGGAACGTGTCCATCGCTGCCGTTCCTAATGCACCGGCCACCAGTCCGCGCGCCACCGCACCCACCGGGGTCACCGTCGGGGTCCGCGACCGGACCTTCTCGGCGCTGGCGTTCCACAACCCACGCGCCGCCCCGTTCGCGTCCGCATGCCTTCGACGAGGTGACCTGAGATCAATCATGATCCATCGCCTCCTCGCAGCTCACGCACAGCGACCGGCCCGGGGAGCTGCGACGGACACAGCCTAGGGCTGTCGCTCCGCGAGGAACGCGTTGACGTCGGCCGCGACCTCCGTCGGGTACTGGAACAGGAAGCCATGCGCCGCGTCGGGGTAGATCCGGATCTGCGCGTCCGGGATCAGCCCCGCCATCAGGTGGCTGAGCTTGGTCGGGATCATCAGGTCGTTGTCGCCCTGGATGATCAGCGTCGGGTTCTTGATCCCGGTCAGCCGCTGCAGGGCGGCGTGGTCGGGGATGCCCCACTCGACGATCGCGTCGTACTGGGCGTCGCGGGCGGCGTCGCTGGTCGGCGCGTCGCGTCCATGCTTGCGCTCCGAGAAGCGACCCAGGAATTCCATGCCCTTGGCCTGGCTGGTCTCGGTGTGGGCGAACATGATGTAGAGGAGGTTCTCCGGGCTTGCTCTCGCCGCGCGCGGCGGCGGCGATGTCATCTCGCCAGCCGTGCATCCCCGGCGCACCTTTTGGACCGGTTGCCGCCAGTACCAGCCGCCGGATGAGGGTCGGCCGGCGCAGCGCAATCTCCTGGGCGATGAACCCGCCGATCGAGAACCCGAGGAGATCGATCTCGTCCAAGCCGAGATCGGCAATGCACGCAATCATGTGGCGCGCGGCGTGCGCGATACTGGGACCGAACTCGCCGCGCGAGGACCCGACGCCCGGGTAGTCGATCAGGATGACCTCGCGCTCGGCCGCGAGCGCATCGGTCAGCGCAGGATCCCAGTTGTCCAGATTGCCGCGGAAGTGCTGGAGCATCACCAGCGGCAGCTCAGCCGGGCGCCCGAACCGGCGGTAGGCAAGCTCCACGTCGACGAACTCCGTCTCAGCAGTGTTGTGCGTGATCGTCGGGCCGGCGGATTGCAGCTTCATGAGCGGGCGCCCGTGATCGATTCGAGGATGATCGCGGCGTATTCCCTCGGCGCCTCCTCCCAGACGAAGTGACCGGCGTCGATCAGCACGACGCGGCTGTTGGGCAGCCGCTCGTCCAGGAATTCCGCGTTGGCGACCGGAACGACGCGGTCGTGGCGGCCGTTGATGATCGTGACCGGCGTGGCGATCTCCGGGAGCAACTCGGCAAGCTCGGGCAGCTCCTGGGGATACCGGCGCACGTAGCGCATCGACTCGACGAAGCGGTCGCCCTCGTAACAGGTGAGGTAGTCCGCGCGGACGTCGTCGGGCACCCCGCCCGCGATCGTGTCGACCGCCGCGTTGACGATCGCGTGCGGGTCTATCCTGCGGTACTTGTCGAGATCAGGGTCGAGCACCCAAGAGCTTCAGCGGCTCTCCAAGCTGAAGCGGAACCGCCGCCCCGCCGGTGCCGACGATCACGGTCGCGATCCGCTCGGGATGCGCCGCCGCCGCGAACAGGGCGGCCGAGGTTCCGACATCCGGCGCGAGCGATGTGCGGCCGGCCGAGATCGGCCTCGACGATGACCTCGGCCAGGAACCCGCCCATCGCCCGCGGCGACATGAGGTCGTCGCGGCTTTCGGATGCGCCGAAACCCGGCAGGTCGATCGCGAACAGGCGGGCGTGCTCGGCCAACGTGGCCCACATCGGCGTGAACGCGTACACGCTCTCCGGCCAGGGACTCGTGAGCAGCAGCGTCGGCTCGCGCGAGGCACCGCTGTCGGCGTACCGAATCCGCAGTCCGTCGATGGTACGGAAGCGGACCTGAGGGACCGTTGTCGTTGACATCAAGGGCATCCTCCACGTCGGTGGTCGGGCATCACGGTGACATCCCGCCTCGCCTGGTCGCCCCCGTGTGGACCCCAGTCGGCACGCGGGCGGCAGATGTCAGCAGCGACTAACGGGCTGGCGGCGAAGGCGTTGTACCAGCGAGGGCGCCGGACGCGGAGCGAGTCAGCGCGGTCGACAACTCCCGACGGGATTGAATCCCGAGCTTGGCGAACACGTGGCGGAGGTGCCACTCCACGGTGCGCCGGCTGAGGAAGAGCCGCGCGCCGATCTCGGGGTTCGAGAGACCATCGCGGGCCAGCTCGGCGATCTGCCGCTCCTGCGGGGTCAGATCGTCGCGTGTCTCGACGGTCCGCTTGCGGGCCGTGTCGCCGGTCGCCGAGAGCTCGCGCCCCGCCCGTTCGGCGAACGCTTCCATGCCCATCGAGGCGAAGCCGTCGTACGCGATGCGGAGCTGGGCCCGCGCGTCGACGCGGCGATTCATGCCGTCGAAGCCACTCGCCGTAGAGCAGGTGAGTGCGGGCCAGCTCAGCTCGCACCCCGGTTCGGCTCAGATGGTCGATCGCCTTCTGGAAGGAGCCCTCGGCACGGTCGTCGTTCGCTCAGCAGGGCGCGTGAGCGTGCGTCGATCCCGAGTGCCCAGTCGGTTCCGGTCGCGTGTGCCTTTCTGGCCAGTCGTTTCAGGGCTTCCGCAGCCAGATCGGTCCTTCCGGTTCGCGTGGCTGGTTCGATCAGCTCGCTGAGGCCCCAGTTCTCCGCGACGACCTCTCGGTGCTCGCTCGCCGCGACGGCGGCGGCCAGGGCCTCCTCATACCGGCCGAGCCCGTTACAGAGGACAGCGCGTGCGTACGCACTGATGGCCAGTCCGATGCCCTCGCCGCGGGCGTTCGCCTCCCGCTCGGTCGCCTCGATCAGGTTCGTCGTCTCGATCTCTCTGCCCTGCCACGATGAGAGGATCAACGCGCCGTATGGAGCGGACCGGATGCCCGTCGCCTCCTCGACCGATTCTGTCTCGGAGACCGTCGCGGCGGCGGTGGCGAGGTCTCCGCAGAACACCAGGATCGGCGTGTGCGCGCTCAGGGCGAGCGCGAGTTCGGCGAGCGTTCCCGTCTCGCGGGCGATCTGAACGCTGGAGCGCGAGAGCGAGAGCGCGTGTTCGTCGTCCCAGATCTCGAGGGCGACGACACAACCCTGCCACAGCCATCGCAGTCGTTCCTTGGCCGAGGCCTTCTCCCCGGAGAGCCGCAGCACCGCCTCGCGGCAGCGCGGGACCGCGGTGTCGTAATCGTCGGCGAGGGCGACCAGCGCGTCAAGCAGCAGATCGGCGGCGGCCGGCTCGGCATCCGGTGGGCGCGGGGCGGCCCGAGCGGCCGCCGCGACCTCGGGAATGCCGACGCTGCCGTTGAGTCTGGCCCCGAACAGCGCCGCAGAGAAGGCGTCCACGTAGGTCTCGCGCGCGACCCCGATGTCGAGTGGTTCGAGGCGGCGGGCCGCGGCCAGTAGAAGCGGTGTCGCGTCGGTGCCGCGGCTGGAGACGAATGCGAGCTGGGCCTGCAGCAGGTCGACCTGCGCCCGTCTGGAAGTCCTCGAGCGGCCCTGCGTCCGCCATCGCCAGCAGGCGGCGAGCCGCGGCGAATGCGCCGGCTTGGACACTGGCCTGAGCGGCCGCGAGCGCACGTTCACGGCGGCGTGCCGGGTCCGGGGTCAGCGCGACGGCGCGGTCCAGGAACGCCGCCGTGGCGGCGGCGCCGCCACGAGCCTGCGCTCGGGCGGCCGAGCGCTCGAGCTCGGCAGCGACGTCCTCGTCCGGTCCTTTTGCCGCCAGCGCGCGGTGCCACGCGCGGCGATCCGCGTCGGAATCCGGATCGCTCACCTCCGCCAGCGCTTCATGCGCCCGCTGCCGGCTCCCGGGTGGCGCCGCGCGGTAGACCGCCGAGCGCACCAGGGGATGGCGGAAGCGGACGCTCGTCCCGATGTGTAAGAGCTGCGCAGCCTCGGCGGGCGCGAGCGCGTCCGTCTCGATGCCGAGCCTTCGGCCCGCACGCAAGACCAGCGGCGCGTCACCGACGGGCTCGGCGGCCGCCAGGAGCATCAGGCGCTGCGTCGCTTCGGGCAACTGCCTAATCCGCCGGATGTAGTGGTGCTCGATCTGCGCCGGAAGCTCGCCGGCCGCAGGAAGCTCGAATCCACCGGCCAGCTCGGCAGCGGTCATGCGCGCCCGGCAGCTCCAGCAGGGCAAGCGGGTTCCCGGCGGTCTCACCGATAATCCGGTCGACGACGTGGCCGTCGAGCCGGCCGGTTACGACGCCGCGCAGCAGCGAGCGAGCGTCCTGCTCCGGCAGTCCTTCGAGCCGCAGCTCAGGCAGACCGTCGAAGTCTGGTGCGGCGGCGGGCTCGCGCACGGCGACCACAATGGCCACCGACTCCGCCCGCACCCGTCGCGCGACGAACCCGACGATCTGGCTCGAGGCGCCATCCAGCCATTGCGCGTCCTCGACGAGACACAGCAGCGGCCGCTCCTCAGCCACCGCGGCGAGCAGGCTCAGCACGGCCAGTCCAACCAGGAACCGGTCGGGCACTTCGCCGGCTGCTGAGTCCCAGAGCGACGCTCAGGGCGTCGCGCTGCGGGGCCGGGAGTTCGTCGAGCCGGTCGAGCATCGGCCCGCAGAGCTGATGGATCCCAGCGAACGCCAGCTCCATCTCCGCCTCCACGCCCGTGAGCTCCGCGACTCGGTAGCCGGACGCCTGCCGGGCGGCGTAGCGCAGCAGCGCGGTCTTGCCGATGCCCGCCTCGCCGCGGATGACCAGGACCTCGCTCTCGCCTCCGCGAACCCTCGCCAGCAACCCATCGAGCAGTTCGCGCTCGCTGGTCCGGCCCACGAAGCCCGGCTCGCGGATGGCGGCCATGGGAGCACGGTAGCCGTCCAACGGGTCCCGTGGATAATGGCGGACGATCCACGAGCGTGGCGAGGACCGCCGAGACCTCTGCGAGCGTGAGGCTTACGGCTCCGGTCCCGGCAGGACGGCTTCGGAGGCCACCGCGCGAGTCGATCCCCAGCTTGCCGAACACCTTGTGCAGGTGGTATTCGACGGTGCGGGGGCTGAGGAACAACTGCGGTGCCGATCTGCGTGTTGGTGAGCCCATCGCGGGCGAGCCGGGCGATCTGCTCCTCCTGGGCCGTGAGCTCCTCGCGGATCTCCGGGTGACGCGTGCTGGGCTTCGCGCCGGCGGCGACCAGCTCGCCCCGGGCGCGGTCGGCGAACGCCTCCATCCCGATCTCGGCGAACATCTGCTCGGCCGTCCGCAGCCGCTCCCGCGCCTCCCGGAGACGGTTCGAACGGCGCAGCCACTCTCCATAGACGCAGATAGGCGCGCGCGAGCTCGGATCGGCGCGGCGTCCGGCCCAGCCGATCGATAGCCTCGCGGTAGAGGTTCTCGGCCGCGGCGCCGTCGGTCAAAAGCGCCCTAGAGCGTGCCTCGATGCCGAGCGCGAAGTCGTTACCGACCGGCTGTGTCGAGTCTGGTAAGCCGCTCGAGGGCATCGCGAGCGAGCCCAGCATCGCCGAGAGCGTGCGGCTGCCTCCACGAGCTCCGGCAGGACCCATACCGAGGTCCACGGCCCGATGGCGTTCTCGATCACCTGGCGGGCTGCCGACGCCGCCTCGTCGTACCGGGCGAGGCCGTTGTTCAGGACCGCTGCGGCCCAGTGGGCCATCTTCGCCGCCCTCGCCTTGACCCTGCCCCGCTGGCCTCGGCCTCCTTGATCGTGGTCTCGATCAATGCGGACGCTTCGGCTTCCCGCCCTTGCAGCGTCAGGAGCCGGAGCGCCGCGAAGGTCTGGATCCGACTCCAGGTCGCCGCGGCCACGCGGTCGCTCTCCGCTATGAGGAGCTTGGCGCTCGCGAGGTCACCGTTCCACGCCTTGTCTGTGGCGAGTGCGGAGAGGTGGATCGGCAGCTCCGCGAGCGCACCGGCGTCACGGACAATCTTGGCCTGCCGCTCCAAGATCGCGCCGGCGCCGTCGGCGTCCCAGACGGCACTGCTGGCGGCCGCGACCCGCGGCCCCAAGCGCAGCGATTTCTTCGGCGGAGCATCCTGCCGACCGCTTTCGCTGCGCGCTGCAACACCGGGGTTGCCGCGGTTCGTCCGTCGGTGGTCAGCAGCGCGAGACCCTCGAGCAGCAGGTCGAGTGGCTGCGGAGGCTCCGCCGGCAGCGGCAGGGCTTGGACGGCGTGACAGATCTCGAGCAACAGATCGCGTGCCTCCGTCGCCAGGCCCCGCAGCGATCGCTGCACCCCACGCCGTCAGGTAGGCTCCGCGAGCGAGCTCAAGGTCGAAGGGCTCGAGCCCGCTTCGCTGCTCTCAGCAGCAACCGCGCAGCATCTTTGCCGTGACTGGAGGCGTAGGCGAGGTGAGCGCGGAGCAGCTCCGCGCAGCGCGCTTTGGAACCCGCCAAGCGCCCCGCTTTCTGCGGTGGCCAAAAGCCGCCGTGTCGCGTCGAAATCGCCGGCCTGGAAGCTGACCTGCGCCGCGGCCAGCGCGCGCTCAGCCTGGAGGACTGGGTCCGGGGTCAGAGCGGTCGCCCGCTCGAGCAGCGCCGCAGCGGCCGGAAGACCGCCCCGGCTCTGCGCTCGCCCTGCGGAATCGTTCCAGCTCGGCGGCCACAGTTTCGTCAGGTTCGGCAGCCGCGAGGGCGCGGTGCCAGGCGCGGCGCTCGGGGGCGAGCTCGGGATCGCTCACGTCCGCGAGCGCATGGTGGACGCGCCGTCGCTCGTCGGGTGACGCGGCTCGATACACCGCCGAGCGCACTAGCGGATGATGAAACCGTACGCGGTCGTCGATATCCAGTAGGCCGGCTTCCGTCGCGGGAACGAGCGCGCCAGGGTCGAGGGACAGCCGTTCCGCCGCCCGCCACAGCAGCGCGGCGTCCCCCAGCGGCTCTGCTGCCGCTAGCAGCATGAGTCGCTGCGTCGCTGTGGGTAACGCGCTGATGCGTCGCAGGTACTGTTCCTGCAGCTGACTCGGAAGGTCGCCGCCCGCGGGTGGAGCAAAGCCTCCGGCTCGCTCCGAGCGGCTCATCGTCTGCGACAGCTCGATCAGCGCCAGCGGATTGCCCTCTGTTTCGGCGATGATCCGGTCCCGGACGCGGTCGTCGAGTGGGCCCGGCACGGCTCGCGACAGCAGAGCGCGCGCATCGGGCTCATCTAAACCTTGGACTGACAGCTGCGGCAGCCCGTCGAGCGCCCGGGTGGTGACCGGCTCGCGCAGCGAGAAGATCATCGCCATCGGCTCCGCCACCAAGCGTCGAGCGACGAACCCCAGCGCCTGCACCGAGGCGGCGTCGAGCCACTGAGCGTCGTCGACCAGGCACAGGACCGGGCGCTTCTCGGCGGTCGCGGACAACAGGTTGAGCACGGCGACGGCAACCAGAAACCGGTCCGGGGCGTCGCCCGACGTCATGCCCCAGGCGACTCGAAGCGCGTTCTGCTGTGGCTCTGCGAGCAGCCTCGATCCCGTCGAGGATCGGCGTGCACAATCGATGGATCCCGGCAAACGACAGCTCCATCTCGGCCTGTATCCCTTCGACCTCGGTGGTGCGTAGTCCCGGACGCCTGCCGCGCGGCGTATCGCAGCAGCGCGGTCTTTCCGATGCCCGCCTCGCCGCGGAGGACCAGAACGGCGCTCTGACCATCGCGCGCCTGAGCGAGCACGGCGTCGAGACGTTCGCGCTCGCGTGTGCGGCCTATGAAACCCACCCCCCGGGTGGCTGGCATCAAAGCAAGTCTAAAGCCGCCGCCGAGCCCTCAGCCAAGCGTGTGCCTTCGCCATCTGTCGAGGAACGGGACCACGTCTTCGGGAGGCGCTCTGCCGACGCTGATCCCGCGCTCGTGCAGCTGGCGAGCGATCCGCGGGCGTCACGCGGTCAGCCGCGGGGACGCTGACGATTGCGCCGCGCGGACGGACGTGCCGCGCCGCGTTCTGGTAGAGGAGCGAGGCGCTGCATGTCGTGGTGTGGACGACGACGTCGACGCCGGCAAATGCAGCGATCGACTCGGCGAACAGACGCTGGACGTCGAGGTCGTCAGCGGGGTCGGCGCGCACGGCGACGACGCTGCCGCCCGCGGCCAGGATCTCCTCGACCGTCGCTTCGGCTGTCCGCTGATGCTCGAGGTAGACGATGACGATCGCCCAGCCCCAGTCTGTCAGCGCACGCGCCACCTCGCGGCCGGTTCCAGATGCACCGCCCGTGACGATCGCCACCACGTCAGCGCGGAACCTTTGCGCGTTCCGACCATCGTTGCCGCTGCCGATCATTTCTCGTACCGCTCTTCACCGGGAAGCGCACTGCGTAGCGGAGGACGGCGTCCTCGAGAAATCCCTATCCGGCCGCCCAGAACGAGCAGTGGTGTGCGTCGGAGAACCCCGTCCAGACCTGCGGCTGCGGCGGTACGAGGGACATCACCGGCTCACCTTGGCTGAACGACGGCCAGGCCAGCGCTGGCGTCGACGGGTTGCCGTCGGCTGCGAAGCTCGTCCAGGCCGCGCGCATGCTGGCGGCGAGCGCCTGCTGGTCGGGATTGAGGGTGCCGGGGAACGGCGTGTTGGGCAGGTCGAACAGGTACTGGTACTCGGAGGAGTGCGTGGCGATCGGGGGCAGCTTGGGGCCTGCGAATCGCGACGGCGCGTTGTCGTCGTTGAATTGATAGGCGAAGGTCCGCACGCGCGCCGAGGTCCAGCGGTCGACCTGCAGCGCCGGGCACGCGAAGTTCGCGTCCGACACGAGCGTGCTGAAGGCCACGATCGGCGCCGGATACGTGCTGAGCGGGTACTCGGCCGCGACCGCCGCAGCGCGCTCGGGCGAGACTCCGAGGACGGCGGCGATGTCGGCCTGGTAGCTATTTTCGTCGGTGACTGGCTCGGGCACCGGCACGAACCTTCCGCCGCTCACGGCCACGCCCAGGCCGGCGGTGAAGATCCACTCCTCGTTGTGGTTGATGCCGTTGAGGATCGGCACGCGCGCGAACCGCCCGTCGGCCAAGGCCGTCCCGATCGACTCGGTGAGGACCTTGCCGTCGATCACGCCCGGGATGGCAGCGGACGGGAAGTTGTTGGGGCTGATGAGGTCGGCCACGGGAACACGGCGCAGGCAGTCGGCCGTCTGGTTCGCGCAGCCCACCTTGGCGGCGAAGGTCTCGCCGAAGGCTTCGGCCTGCGCGAGCGGCTGCTGCGTGAGCGCGAACGCGCCGCTCTCCACGATTGCCCGTTCAAACAGCCCGCGCGACCCGCGCGAGACCATTTGCGCGAGCACCGACACGCCACCGGCGGACTGGCCCGCGATCGTCACATCGTTCGGGTTGCCGCCGAACTGGCGAATGTTGTGCTTGACCCACCGCAAGGCCGCCTGCTGGTCCATCAGGCCGTAGTTGCCGGCCGGGCCACCGGGTCGCGAGGCGAGCGCGGGGTGGGCAAGGAAACCGAGCGCGCCGAGCCTGTAGTTGATCGTGACCACGACGGTGCCGTCGGCGGCGAGCTTGGAGCCGTCGTAGTTGCGGCCGCCATCCTCGGTGAAACCACCCCCGTGGATCCACACCAGCACCGGCCGGTCACCGTCGCGGCGCAGCGTCGGCGTGTAGATGTTGAGGTACAGGCAGTCCTCCGAGAAGGGCGCAGGCGGCGCGAAGAGACTCGCCGGCTGCGGACAGCTCGGCCCGAACTGCGTGGCGTCGCGGACGCCGTCCCACTCACGCGGCGGCTCCGGGGGACGCCAGCGCAGTTCTCCGGTCGGGGGCGCGGCATATGGCAACCCCAGGAACTGGTAGACCCCGGAAACGGCCGCGCCGCGAACGGCGCCGCCCTCGATACGCAAGATCGGGGCGGCATGCGGGCTCCAAGCCGCGGTGGCGGGACCAGTGTCGACGCGCCTGGGCACCGGCTGCCGTGAGCGTAAGCGCTGTCAGGACCGCGCAGAGGCTGCCGAGCACGGCGCGCCGTGGGTGACTCGTTCTCATGATCTCGACTCCTTCTGTGTCGCCGGGTGGGACGCACGCCACGGTGACACCCCGCCTCGCCGATCGCCCCCGTGGAGGCCCCAGTCAGCACGCGGGTGGCGCGTGCGGCCACCGAGGATGCCAGGCGACCCGCGAAGGCAGCGACCAGCGCCCCGCGAACTCACTAGGGCCCTCACTGGCGCGACACGTCGCCTAAACCGCGAGCTTGCCTCGCAGCTGCAACGAACAGGAAGGAGAGCTCATGGCGGGCTTTGACTACGACGTGGTGATCATCGGCTCGGGGTTCGGCGGAAGCGTCGCCGCTCTTCGTGCCGCGGAGAAGGGCTACCGGGTCGGCGTGATGGAGTCGGGCAGGCGCTGGGCGGACGAGGACATCCCGAAGACTCAGTGGGACCTGGCGCACTTCGTCTGGTTCCCCGCCGCGGAGCTCTACGGAGTCCAGAGGATCGAGTACCTCGACGACGTGCTCGTCCTCTCGGGCGCAGGCGTCGGCGGCGGCTCGCATGTGTATGCGAGCACGATGTACGTCCCACCGAAGCAGTTCTTCGACGCGAAGGAATGGGCCGGCATCACCGATTGGGCCGACGAGCTGGCGCCGTACTTCGACCAGGCCGCGAGGATGTTCGGCGTCGTCCGCTACCCGTACATGCCCACGGACGTCGACCGGGCGATCAAGCAGGTCGCGAACGACATCGGCCGAGGGGAGACCCACAACAAGGCCCCACTCGCCGTCTACTTCGGCACGCCGGGAGTCGAGGCCGACGATCCGTACTTCGGCGGGGTCGGACCGCGGCGCACCGGCTGCATCTCCTGCGGCAACTGCAACAACGGCTGCGGCCAGCAACGCGAAGAACAAGCTGACGACGAACTACCTCTACCTTGCCGAGAAGCTGGGCGCGCAGGTTCACGACATGCATGAGGTGTTCGACCTGGTGCCGCTCGAGGGAGGCGGGTTCGAGGTGCACGCGCGTCACCCCGGCTGGGCGCAACGCGCAGGGCACCTCCACCACAACACGTACACCGCCGAGCAGGTGATCGTGGCCGCCCACGCCTACGGGTCGGCCAAGCTCCTGCATCACATGCAGCACAAGGGTCGCCTTACCGGCCTGTCGAGCGAGCTCGGGAAACGCGCGCGGACCAACTCCGAGCAGCTTCTCTACATCACGCGGACCCACGCGGAGTGGGAGCGCGACCGGGAGAGGATCCACATCATGCCGGGGTCGGTCACGATCACCTCGGGCACCTGGCCGGATCCGGTGACGAGCATCGAGCCGACCTATTGGGGGCTCGGAAGCAACGTCTTCGCATTCCTCGGGACCTACCACCAGCACGGCGAGCAGAAGCATTCGTTCGAGTCCTGGCTCAAGGAGATCCTCAAGCACCCGAGCGAGGAGATCCTGCCCGCCGACCCGCGCCACTGGTCCGAGCGCTCCTTCGTTGCGCTCTGCTCGCAGACGACCGACACCTCGATCGAGCTGTACTGGCACGACGGCCTGCTCCACTCCAAGCCATCCGGAACGCCGCCGTCGGTGCACGTCCCGGCGATCGAGGACTTCGTCGACCGTGTGGCGACGCAGCTGGGAGCCCACGAGGCGGCGCTCGCGACCGAGGTCATCAACCGCAACGCCTCCGCCCATTTCGTCGGCGGGATTCCGATCGGCGAGAGCAGTGAGACCGGCGCTGTCGACCCCTACCTGCGAATGTTCGGCCAGCCGGGCCTCCACGTCATGGACGGGAGCGTGATGCCGGCCAATCCTGGAGTGAACCCGTCGCTCTCGATCACGGCCCTCGTCGAACGCGCGATCTCGCTGTGGCCGAACAAGGGCGACGAGGACACTCGGCCACCCCTGGGCTCCGGCTACGAGCGCATCGACCCGGTCCGGCCGCACCGGCCGCTCGTGCCGGCAGGCGCTCCAGGCGAGCTGCGACTCGACGCCACGAAGGAAGAAGTCATTCCCGCATATCCCTACTGAGCCAGCCGGACGAAGGAGAAGACGATGACACCCGAGCTCGCAGCCGAGGCCCTCCGCACCGTCGGGCGCGGCGACGCGATTCCCAACGACTTCGTCGTTCCCTACTACCTCGACGACCTCAAGCGACGGATCTCGGTCGCGCGAGTCGCGGACCGCCTGTACGCGTTCGATGATCTCTGCACCTGCGCCGACCGGTCATGCCCGCTATCTGGAGGACTGCTGACCGGGACGACGCTCATGTGCCAATGCCACGGCTCGCGGTTCGACATCACCACCGGAGCGGTGATCAACGGCCCAGCGACCGAGGCACTGCACGTGTACGAGGTGCAGCGAGGTCGACGGCGACGTTCAGATCCGGGTCTGATCGACGATGGGAACCGCGCCGCCCTCCGAGGGCGTGAGTCTCGGAGACGACCACAGATCGAGGACGCCCGCCGAAGGAGCTGCTCAGACGTGTGATGGCGAGCACCGCTCCTACGCCGAAGGCGGTCGACGCTCGTGCTCGTGCCCGCGCTGGTGCTGATGCTTGCGTTCGCGTTCTTCTACGTCGGCGCCTTCCACGATCCGACGCCGCACCACGTGCCGGTGGCCGTCGTCGGCCCGCCCGCGGTTGCCGTGCAACTCAACCGGCTGCCCGGTGACCCGCTCGATGCGCGCTACGTCTCGTCCCGCTCCGATGCGCTGTCGCAGATCGACGATCGCGAGGTCTACGGCGCCTACGAGCCCGCCACGAACCGCCTGTTCGTCGCATCGGCCGCCAACCGGGCGACCGCCGATCGCGCTGGAACAGACATTCAACCTCCTCGCCGCTGCGCAGGACCGGCCGGCCGTCCATGTCACCGACGTCAAGCCGCTGCCGCCCAAGGATCCCAACGGGACCGCGGCGTTCTACGCGGTGGTCGCGTGGATGTTCGGCGGCTACATCGCCGCGACACTGATCGGATTGATCGGGAGCCCGCGCAGCACCAGCAGGCAGCGCGCGGCAGCGCGAATCGGAGCGCTCGCGGAGTTCGGCGATCGTCGCCGGGATCCTCAGCGTGGTCATGCTGCGCGCGAGCTTCGGCGTGTTCTCGGGCCACGTCGTCGCGATGTGCGCGATCGGCGCGCTGACGATCTTCGCCAGCGGCGCCGCCACCGCCGGCATCCAGGCCGCGGCCGGCCCGGCAGGAACCGGGCTCGTCATTCTCGTCTTCGTGATCCTCGGCAACTCCGCGTCGGGCGGGCCGTTCGCTCGACCACTGCTCCCGGGCGTGTGGAGAACGATCGGCGGCGTGTTGCCGCCCGGCGCGAGCGTCGACCTCACACGGTCGGCGCTGTTCTTCGGCGGCGCGCGGATCGCAGGCCCGATCCTCGTGCTGGTGGTCTGGGCGGTCCTCGGCACGCTGCTCGCGCTCGCGCTCGGCGGCCGCATCATGGACCCGGCCGACACCGAGGCAGCGGCCGCCGCGGGAGCAGCCGTCTGAGCACGCGCTCCGCCGTCGAAGCGTGTCCGGTCGGCTCACGACGCCTTAGGCGTACTCGGAATATCTGCGCTGGCTTCCGCGTAGCTGCGGCCTTCGATGGCCTTGACGGTCTTTGCGAACTCCTTGACTAACACACCCTTGCCGACGGTGCCGAGGACCACCGCGAGCACCCGGCCCTTGAGGTTCTTGCCCTCGCGTACGTTTACGACGCGCACCTCGGTCGTTCCGTCGGGCTGGCGCCCGAACGTGTACGTGTAGCCCGAGTGGCCGCCCCACGTGTTGGAGTCGGTCACCGTGAGAACGACGCGGTTGGGATCGGACCAGTCGTAGTGCAGGCGCTCCCAGACGCCCCCCGAGCCTTCCGTTACGTCTGCCTCGTGTGGGCCTTGGGAGTGCACCTTGAGGTAGCTGTCCGCGCTCTTGCCGAAGATCTTCTCGCGTCCGGGGCCGAAGTCGGTAAGCCCGGCGATGAACTGCTCGGGCGTCGCACTGGTCGCCTGGTTGTAACGGATGGTGGACATCGCGATGCTCCTTTGTGTTGACGATCTCAGCTTGGCTTTCCGCCGAGCCCGTCGCCCCCGGCAGATCCCTAGTCAACACGCGTGTAGACCCCAGGGTGACTTAGATCGGCAACGCCCGTCGCTGGTGTGGGGACCCGGGCGCGGGCGGACTCAGGTAACGAACTGCTGGCCGCCGTCGATGTCGTACGTCGCGCCGGTGAGCGCGGTGTTGGTCATGATGTGAACCGCCAGCGCCGCGACGTCGTCCGGTCCGACCACGCGCCCGATCGGCAGCGTCGCTCGCAGCTCCTCGCGCCGCGCCTCGAGGTCATCGCCGAGCAGCGACGCCGACAACGGGGTGTCGACGAAGCCGGCGGCGATCAGGTTGACGCGGACCGGCGCGAGCTCGAGCGCGAGCGTCGCTGTGAACGGCGGAAGCACGGCGGTCGCCGCGGAGGCGAGCCCGAGCTCGCGGCTGATCCTGCGGCCGCCCGTCCCGCCCATGAACAGGAGCGTGCCGCCGGGCCGCATCTTGGGTGCAGCGTGGCGTGCGACATCGAGCGCCAGCACCACGTGGCCGGCGAGCTCGTCGCGCACCTGATCGCCGTTCATCTCGAGCAGCGGCACGTAGCTCGGACCAGGCCCGGTGACCAGCACATGGTCGATGGGCTCGGGGAGGCCGTCGAAGAACCGCGCCAGCGCGGCAGCATCGGTTGCGTCGAACGCGGCCGTGGTCCGCGCGTCTACCTCGCGGGCGGCCCGTTGAAGCCGGTCCGGATCCCGGGCGACCAGGATGACGGAGGCGCCCTCCGCCTGCGCCCGCCGGGCGGTTTCCAGCCCGATGCCGGCGCTGCCGCCAATTAAGACAACGGTCTGTCCGACCAGCTGCGGTTCGTGCTGGGCCGGGACCGAAGTGGTCGTGGTGGTCATCTCATCTCCTCACGTTGCTTGTGACATCGCAGCCGCGGGGCCGCCGATTGCAGCCTCCCGTCCCCCACCCACTGGTTGCGCCCGTGTCCCCCCTGGTCGACGCACTGGTCCGCGGCCGCTATGGCATGTCGCCGAGCGGCGGATGCGGTCCACCATAGAGGCCGAGAACGGCTCCGCGACCATGGCATCACACGAAGCCTCTCACAGCCGATGAGCGGTGCCCCGGGATTCCGACTAGGGACCACACGGGCGCGAGGACAGCGGCAATACGCGAGCCTGCGGCCCACAGCAACCGATGGAGGTCCAACGTGGCGAGCACAGCCGTAACCAATGAACCCGTCGGGAAGACGCAGACCGCTCTCGGCTACGACATGAAGTTCGAGGTGGTGACGTTGGCCGTCTCCGATGTCGACCGGGCGAAGGCCTTCTACCAGAGCCTCGGCTGGCGGCTGGACGCCGACATCGTCCGGGGCGAGAACTTCCGGGTGGTCCAGCTGACGCCGCCGCACTCGGCCTGCTCGGTCGCGTTCGGGAAGGGCGTCACCACGGCCGACCCCGGCTCGGCTCGACGTCTGATCCTCGCCGTCGACGACATCGATGCGGCCCGTGCGGACCTCGTCCGCCGCGGCGCTGAGGTCAGCGGGGTATTCCACCTCGATGGGGGACCCGTCCCGGGACCCGATCCGGAGGGACGCTCCTACCAGACCTACGCGTCGTTCAGCGATCCCGATGGCAACGCCTGGCTACTCCAGGAGATCAAGACCCGGCTCCCGGGCCGCGAATGGGACGACTCGAGCGACGTTGCCGCTCTGGCCGACCTGCTTCATGAGACGTCCTTGCATCACGGGGAGTTCGAGGCGGTAGCGCCACCGCACAACTGGTGGGACTGGTACGCCGCATACGCCACCGCTCGCCAGAGTGGCGCCACCCAGGAGGAAGCCGCGGCCGCGGCCGGACGCTACATGGCCGAGGTCAAACACATCGTCGTCCCGCCAGCCTGACCCGGCCGCTCGCTGCCCGGAGATCCCGCGCTCTCCTCCCGGGTCTCCGGGGCGGCCTGCCTCGGGTCAAGGGTGGCCGGCGGGTAGCGCCGGAGCCGGACGGCCGGTGAATGCGCGGGGAGCCAAAGGGTCCACCACCAGTGTCATCCGCGAGAAGGCGCCGTGTCCACGGGCGTACTCGCACCGACGAACGGACAAGCCTCCCGTAACGGGAGAGTCAAGGGACCGTCGGCCGTCACGGGCAGGAGGTCCCAGCGCGGATCGTCGTCGGCCCATCGGTTCACGATCGCGTCGACGGTGAGCTTGTGCAGGACAGGATCGAGCAGGCCGCTGGCCGTGGCAAGTTCGAGCACCCGCAGGTACGTGCTCACCGACTCGGTCCGAAGCGCGGCGGCCACCGGTGAGACGGTGTCCGCGACGTCACGCATGTCAACAAGGACGAACACCCCGACCACCTCGGCCCCCACGCCGGCGAGCGACGCGGTGAAGCGTTCGACGGACGTGCCGGAGGAGATCGCGTCGTCCACGAGCAGCACCCGGCGCCCCGCTACGTCTGCGCCTCGGACCGGCGGTTCGTCGATCTCGTGACCGCGATACCCCGGCTTGCGGACGAACGCGAACGGCAGCGCTGCGGTCAGCGATATCGATGCGGCCAGCGGTACACCGGCGGTCTCGGCGCCAACAATGACTTCGACGCCGACATCTGGGGCGAACTCTGCGCCCCGCGCGCCGAGATCCCGCAGCAGCTGGGGATCGGCGTAGGCGCTCTCCATCGAGAGGGCGTGGATGGGAGTTCGGGCGTGATCCCAGCAGCTCGGGCCGGCTCGGACCAGCCCCGGGGCCGTCGCGAGCCGAGTCGCGAGCAGTTCCTCCGCACCCGGTGCCGGCGCGGGGTCATCGCGGTCGGGCCGCGTCTGAATGGATGTTCCGAGGAGTGCTGCGGAGGGGCTGTCTTGAGCGTCCATTGGTCGCCTTTGTCTCGCGGTGCCGGTGAGGCATAGCGTGCGCCGTGGCGAGCCCCGTCGCGCCCGCGTATGCCCTAGTCGATTCCCGGGTCTGCCCGTGTACACCCGGCGTAGCGGCGCGACTCATCCGGTGGGATGGAGTCGCCCACGGGCGGCCGTGATCGCGGCGACGACCGCTTCGGCTGAGTCGGCGAGCGTGATGAGGTCGTCGAATGGCGGCACGGCGCCGTGGGCGCGGGTACGGGCGAGATGGAAGGGTGATCCGGGGCCGCCGTACACGGCGGTGTCGACAAACACCATACCCATTTGGCGCGTCGGGTCGGCGGAGGCGTTCTGGGCGAGGTCTTGGAAGATCTCGCGAAGCGTGCCGAAGTCGCCCTCGAAGTAGGCCACGCCGGCGTCCGCGATGCTGAGGAGGCCGTCCTCGCGGACGGAGTTCTGAAACAGCTTCGCGATGTCGGTGGCGAACTGGCTGATCGGCTCTTCGTCGTAGCGCCAGGTGGCGACGGCCAGGCTCGGCGCGCCCGCGGACAGGCCGGCGGTGATCAAGCGTGCCGTGTCGAAATACTGCGCTTCGTTTCCACGGTAGACCGGGCAGCGCTTCAGGTCGTCGATCGCGGCGTCCAGCTCGTCGTCTGGGCGTCCGGCGAAGTAGGCGCCCAGGTTCCCCGCCTCCATGATCCCCAGGCCTCCACCCGTCGCCACGAGGAAGCCAGCCTCACTGACCGCCTTCGCCGTTGCCGCCGCGAGTCGATAGGCGGGCGCGTCCCTGGGGGTCGATGCCCCACCCATCACCCCGACGATGTGCCGTCCCTCGGCGACAGCGGCCGTGACGTACGCGCGCATGGCCTGGTCGACGCCTTGGTCGTGAACGACCTGGGCGATCGCTTCTTGGACATCTGCGGGTGGGATCCCGCAGGCCTTGACGTGAGCGGCGATGCGCGCGTCGAGACTCTGCATCGGCGCGTCCGACTCATAGCCGGCCATGAGCTCGTCGACCGTGTATAGGTTGTCTCGGCCCGGGGAGTATGGCCTCTCGCCGCCCAGCAGCGCGGCGATCTCCTCGCGAGTCATCGATGAGGTGATCGAGTCCATCAGATCCCGGTCCGGCGGTGACGCGGCTGTCGCACTGGTCGCAGTGTTGGCGATCGTAAGCGCTCCGACGGGGTTGAATCAATCGTCGCAGTGCATGATCGCGCGACCGGGGCCGTGCACGTGTCGTAAGGTCGACCGCGGATGGATCTCGCTGGCCCCAGACTCGCCGACCCCAGCTGAACGCGACTCGGATGTCCACCAATCCCTCTCCCACACGCAGCCTTGCACGCCGCACCCATCCAAACGATCGCGAAAGACCACGAAATGACGAAGACAACCGACGCTGAGACGGAAGCCAACCGCCGGATGATGACCGAGACGTTCGAGGCTTGGCGCGACGGCGCCGAGCCGTTTCCTGACACCTGGGCGAACGACATGGTCTGGCGAATCGAGGGCCACTCGATCGCCTCAAAAGGAATACGCCAGCAAGCACGAGTATCTCGAAGAGTTCGTCAAACCCTTCGGCGCGCGCTTCCTAGCCTCCGAGCGGTTTCGTCCGACCAACATCCGCTCAGTCCACGCCGACGGGAACACAGTGATCGTCCTGTGGGACGGGCGCGGCATCGCCCTTGACGGCAAGCCCTACGAGAACACCTACGCCTTCTTTATGCAGATGCGTGACGGCAAGATCGTCGACATGACTGCGCTCACCGACAGCATTTCCCTGAACGAGCTCTTGGAACGCGTCCAGCCCGCTGCGCACGCGGATTCATAACCCAGCACCCCCTCGCTCAGGTCATAGGTGTAACCGGCCAAAATACAGGTCACTCGACCTCGAGACCTTCCTCGCGGACAGGTCAAACAAGGCGAACCCAGTCACCCTCAAGTCAACCGCTCACTCGTCGCTGTCGTAGCCATGGCTTCCGGTTAGTCGCCGTTCGAGCAGCTCTGGGCTGGCATGGATCCTGGTCGGCAGTCTCCCAGTGCAGCATCGTCTCGTCGAGCCGCCGTCCCAACAGGTGAACGCCGCCGTTGACGAGCGAGAGGCCAAGCGGCATGCTAGGCACCTACCAATCAAGAAAGGACTGGCCATGCCCGATGACGCGTCCACCCGCGAGAATGTCATTGCCGTCTCATTCTCAGAGGACGCCAATGCGTACGAGGCGCTAAGTCGTCTGAAGGAGCTCGATGCGAGGGGCGATGTGGGCGTCGAAGGTGCTGCGGTGGTCGTCCGAGGCGACGACGGCAAGATCGTGACGAAGGATCAAATCGGGGATGAGAGCGTGGAAGGAACCGTCGGTGGAGGGCTCGTCGGCCTGCTGGTCGGCGTTCTTGGAGGCCCGCTCGGAGTCCTCGTGGGTGGTGCGACCGGGGTGCTGGTCGGCTCGCTGTTC
Source organism: uncultured Solirubrobacterales bacterium (assembly GCA_963849675.1). Lineage (GTDB taxonomy): Bacteria > Actinomycetota > Thermoleophilia > Solirubrobacterales > Solirubrobacteraceae > Palsa-465. The sequence goes on from CAWKIW010000009.1 coordinate 29,235, forward strand.
GACCAGGACGACACCGATGAGACCGAGTCGGCGCTCGCCGACATCTCGAAGTCGATCCGGGTCGGATCCACCGGCCTGCTGGCCGACGTTTCCGAGGAGACCCCGGTGGCGATCGACGCCGTGATGGCGAACCTGGGCGGCACAGTGCTCAGGCGATCGGCTAGCGACGTGAAAGCGGAGGTGGCAGCGGCCGAAGACGCCCAGCGCGAGGCGAAGAGGCAAGCCCGCAAGGAACTACGCGACGCGCGCCACAAGAAGCAAAAGGCAGAGATCGACGCAAAGCTCGCTGACCTGAGGGCGAAGCTCGACCGGCCGCGCGTGGGCTCGAAGGCCGCCAAGAGCACGGCCGGCCGCTAGAACGCGGGGCCTTGCACGGGCTGCGCGCGATCGCGGCCGCGCCGGCAACGGCGGCCGCGTGGTGATGAAGGGAGCACAGATGAACGACGCCGCTGCACATCGACAAAATCACCCGCTGAAGCAGCGACTTCGGTGGCTCCTGATCCCAAACCGGAAGCTGCCGCCGCCGGTCAACCCGGCGCTCATGAAGCATGCCGAGGAGCGCGCCGAGAACGCGCAGAACCGGATAGCGGACCGCATCACCACGTTTTCCGGTTCGATGCTGTTCGTCTACATCCACATGCTGTGGTTCGGCCTGTGGATCGGTCTCGGGGTGGAGAAATATCCGTTTGGCCTGCTGACGATGATCGTTTCGTTGGAGGCGATCTTCCTCTCGACGTTCGTGATGATCAGCCAGAACCGCGCTGACGCGAAGCGGCAGGTGATCGCAGACCAGCAGTGGAGAACGGTGCAGGAGGAGGATCAGCAGAACGAGGAGCTACTGGAACTGTCCCGTCAGATCCTTCAGCTGACCAAGGAAGTGCGCGCGCTCACGGCGCAACGCCACCCGCAAACCGGATCAGCCCTGGACCCAAGCGCCCAGCCATAACCCACCGACATCAGCCAGGCCCTACTCCGCCACCGGCTGCGAAACCCTGACCGCCCACCGGCACACGGTGGTTCGCCAGGGCGGTTGCCGGCCGAATCCAGGAGGTGGTCGCTAAGCGGCTCGAGGTGTGGTCAGACGCCGTCAGTCGCCATTCAGCTCGACCCCCGGAGCGGTCCGATCCCCGACCGGCTCGCGCCGATCACCGAGATGCCCGCCCATGCGCGAGCTGGCTTCCGGTGGCCACTCGACCTTGCCGCCGTAGGCGTACGAAGCACCGCTGGCGTCGATCGAGCTCAGGTAGTAGCGGTACGCGTCCTCGGAGAACCCGTTCTCGCTGGCCACCACAATCCCGCGCCGCGCGGGAGGTTCGCCGACTTCGACTACGGTCCCTGCCACGGGCCCATCGATTAACAAGCCCTTCACGCGGGCACTATAACCGCGCCCGCCGCCCCTCTGTCAAGCACCTGAGCGGCCTCGCGCTTCACGTCCGGGCGCCCACCGCGGTCGCATTGACGAGACTCGCGCGTCTCGGTGGAGCGGGTCGTGCGACCGGGTTCACCACTGGAAGGCGGGCTGGAGAGCATCGAGCGCGCGGGTGGCCGCCGCGCGCAGCCCGCCGTGTTCAACCTCAAATATCGATGACTACTCCTGAAGGAGTCGCGGTGAACGACCAGCATTCCCAGACCGCCACGATTGGGGCCGGCGAGGTCCCACCGAATATCCTCGACGTTCCGATCGGTCTCGATGCGACCGGGATGCGGCGTGAGTTCGACAGCCTCGGCGACGTCGAGGTGCCCGCTGACCGGTACTGGGGCGCGCAGACGCAGCGGAGCCTTGAGCATTTCAACATCGGTAACGACCGAATGCCGAAGGAGGTGTATCACGCGTACGAGTATGTCAAGAAGGCAGCGGCGATCGTGAACACCCACGCCGGGCGGATGCCCGGGTGGAAGGGCGAGCTGATCGAGCGGGTGTGCGACGAGGTGATCGCCGGGAAGCTGGACGCGGACTTCCCGCTGTATGTCTGGCAGACGGGATCGGGCACGCAGTCGAACATGAACGTCAACGAGGTGATCTCCAACCGCTGTATTCAACTCTTGGGCGGGACGCTCGGTTCACAGGAGCCGGTTCACCCGAACGACCATGTGAACATGGGCCAGTCGAGCAACGACACGTTCCCAACGGCGATGCACATCGCGGCGTACACGATCGCGACGCAGAAGACGATTCCGGCTCTCAGGAGGCTGCGAGACTCGATCGAGCGCAAGTCCAAGAAGTGGGCTGACGTCGTCAAGATCGGCCGCACCCATCTCGAGGATGCGGTCCCGCTGACGGTCGGGCAGGAGTGGTCGGGATACGTCGGCGCGCTGGATGACGCGATCGCCGAGGTTGAGCACGCCACGCGTGGGTTGTTGAAGCTGGCGATGGGCGGTACCGCGGTCGGTACGGGCCTGAACGCGCCGGCCGGGTTCGGTGAGCAGTGCGCGGCCGAGATCGCGTCGATGACGGGAGCGCCGTTTGAGACGGCGGCCGACAAGGTCACGGCTTCGGGGACCCTGGATCGTATGGTGCGTGCGCACGGAGGGTTGAAGGCGGCGGCGGTCACGTTGTTCAAGATCGCCAACGACCTGCGTTGGCTCGGCTCGGGCCCGCGCACGGGCATCCATAAACTGATCTTCCCGGAGAACGAGCCGGGGTCGCCGATCATGCCCGGTAAGGTCAACCCGACCCAGGCCGAAGCGATGCTGATGGTCTGTATCCAGGTCATCTCCTCAGACGTCGCGGTGACCATGGGAGGCTCGGAGGGGAACTTCGAGCTCAACGCGTTCCGCCCGATCCGGATCAACAACTACCTGCACTCGGCGCTGATCATGGCCGACATGTGCGACCACCTACGCGAGTTCATGATCGAGGGCACCAAGCTCAACGAGCCACAGCTCAAGGAGAACATCGATCGCTCGGTGATGATGGTCACCGCGCTCTCGCCGATCATCGGATACGACAAGGCCTCGGTCATCTCGTACTACGCGATCAACCACGACCTCACGCTCAAGCAGGCGGCCCTCGACAACGGGGTCAGCGAGGAGCTCTACGACCGGGTCGTCAACCCGCTGGCGCTAACCAAGGGAGGCTCGGCCGATCTTCCCGACGGCTCAAAGTAGGCCTGATCGTGACTACCCAGACAGCAGAGCCCGCGCGCCACGGCATGGGCTCTGAACCAATTGGCAAGGCCGCGCTGATCGCCTCCGTGGGCGGTCAGCGCGGCTACGCCGACTGGACCAATCCCGACCACCGGCTACGACGGCTTCTCTCCGAGATCATCGGCATGGCGGGGCTGACGTTCGTCCTCTCCGGCGGCGCCGCGATCCTCGCTCGCTACGGAGGCCATGGACTGCAAACGTGGCAGATCGTGTTCGTGCTCTCGCTGGTCTCGGCGTTGTGGCTCGTCGTGGCCGTGTACTTCCTCGGCGACATCTCCGCGCACTTCAACCCGGCGACGACACTCGCGTTTGCCCTACGAAAGGACATGGATTGCGGGCGCTTATTGGGTCGTCCAGTTCGCGGCCGCCGTCGGCGGGTCGATGCTGGCCCCGCGCGTTCTTCGGCAACCACGGACACCTCGCCGCGACCATGCCCCAGCCGGGCATGTCCTGGCAGGCTGCCGGGTTCGAAGCGATCATCACCTTCGGCCTCGTGCTCATGATCCTGAACCTAGCCAACGGCCCCAAGCTCAACGGCCCGTTCGTTCCACTGGCCGTCGGTGCCTACATCATGGGCTGGGGCACGATGGGCGGCCCGTTCGACGGTGGCTCGATGAACCCGGCCCGAAGCTTCGGACCGGACCTCGCGATCGGAGACCTGTCCACCTGGTGGGTGTACCTGATCGGCCCCGCGGCCGGCGCTGCGATCGCCGTGGGCATGGCCTACGTCCTGCGAGGACCTGCCAAGGCGCAGGAGTCAGCAGCCGCCCAAGGAACCCCGCTCAACAGAGCGACCTGACCAAAGCACCCCAAGACCTCGCCATCGACCTCACCATGAGGACGGCCGGCGCATACGATGCGGTCAGCGCGAACGGTACGTAATGGCTTACCCGTAAGTAGCTTCCCTAGAAGCAATCGCGGGGATAGCATTCCGGGTTGGAATGTCACTCGGGGACCCTCTTTCGGGTCGGGAGCTGGCTGCGTTCGCCACTGCGGTGGAGACGGGCACGGTGCAGGGTGCGGCGGATGCGCTGGCGCTCACGCAATCCGCCGCGACCAAGCGAGTGCTGGCGCTCGAACAACGCGTCGGCCATCGGCTGCTCGAGCGCACGGCACAAGGTGTCCGGGTGACCGAAGCCGGCGCGGTGCTGTATCCGCTGGCTCGAGAGGCGCTGGCGGCTCTGGTGCGCGCAGAGATGGCCGTGACGTCGTCGAGCCGTGACGAGCCGCTGGTGATCCACGCGAGCCGCACGGTTGGCGAGACGCTGTTGCCGCAATGGCTTGCCTCGTTCCGAGCCGGCGCCCGGGCTGTGCGGATCTCCGTCGCGATCACCAACTCAGGCGAGGTCGTGCACGCCATCAGAGACCGGACGGCCGAGATCGGCTTCATCGAAGGACCGGCCTCGAGCTTGCAAGGCCTCAGCGAGCTGGTCGTAGCGCATGACGAGCTCCGAGTGGTGGTGGCCGGCGATCATCCATGGGCGCGGCGGCGCGCGATACCGTTCAAGACGCTGGTGACCCAGCCGTACCTGGCCAGAGAGGCCGGCTCGGGAACGCGAGACGTGGCCGCCGCGGCGCTGGCCGCCAAGGGCGTCGAGCTCAGTCCTGCCCTTGAGGTATCGAGCGCCGAGGGCCTGAAACGCGCCGTGCTCGCCGAAGGGTTCACGCTGCTTTCCGAGCGCGCGGTCGAACCCGAGGTCGCGGCGGGAGCCCTCTGTGTAATCCCAGTATCGGGCGTCGAGCTCCACCGAACGCTGCGTGCCGTGCGTCGCAGCCGTCCCGCGCTTCAGGGACCAGCGCGCGCGCTGTGGCTCTGGCTCGAGCGGACGATCGCGCCGTCCGCTCGGTCGCGAGTGCGCTGAGACACGCATTCCATCTCGGAATGCGTGACGCCCCATCGGACTGGCGGCCGCGTGCGCCCGGTTCGACGATCCACACATGGAAACTCGAGGTTCACGGCCCGTGATCAGCACGGTGCCGGCGGCGATCGCGGCGGCGCCTTCGTTGGTACCCAGGCGTCCGCGGAGGGTGCTGGGAGCGCTCGAGCGTCCAAGCGATGCCTTTCGCCATCTTGGCCCGAATTGGTTTGCCTCAGTGATGGGCACCGGGATCGTCGCGAACGCGGCGGCTCTCCTGCCGGTCCAAGTTCCCGGCTTGCGCACACTCGCGGTCGGTGTGTGGCTGCTGGCCGCGACCATGCTGGTGCTCCTGGCGGCAGCAACCGGGGTCCATTGGCTGCGCTATCCCGAGCAGGCGCGCACTCATCATCACAACCCGACGATGGCCCCGTTCTACGGGGCGCCTCCCATGGCGCTGCTCACGGTTGGCGCGGGCGCGCTGCTGTCGGCCGCGACATCGTGGGCCTCGGCACTGCCGTGAGGATCGACGAGGTGCTGTGGGCGCTCGGCACCGTCGCCGGCCTGCTGAGCACAGTCACGATCCCGTATCTGGCGTTCACCGAGTACAGGCTCAAGCTCGAGGACACCTACGCGACGTGGCTGATGCCGGTGGTGCCACCGATGGTGTCCGCCGCGACCGGCGCGGCACTGATCGCGCGCACCTCCCCGTTGGCCAGCCCCGCTTGGCGCTGCTGCTCGCCTGCTACGCGATGTTCGGCATCAGCCTGTTCATATCGCTGATCACGATCACGCTGTTGTGGGGGCGACTCGCGTTTCACGGGCCGGGACCAGCCCAGCTCGTCCCCACGCTGTGGATCGTGCTCGGTCCGCTCGGCCAGTCGATCACCGGCACGGGCCTGCTCGGCAAAGCATCCCCAACTGCCATCTCGGCCCCTTACGGAGCCATGCTGCATGCGACCGGCGTGATTACGGGGTCCCTGTGTGGGGATTCGCGATGGTGTGGCTCGTGATCGCCGCCGCGATCACGGCGCGAGCCGCGCGGGAGCATCTTCCCTACTCGTTGACCTGGTGGAGCTTCACCTGCCCCGTGGGCACCATCGTGACGGGCACCTCGGTCCTGGCCCTCGCCACCCATGCCGCCTTCCTTCGCTACGCGAGCGTCGCCCTCTATGCCCTGCTCGTCGCCGCCTGGCTGACGGCCGCGACCCGGACCACCCGCGGCGCGCTCAGCGGCCGGCTGTTCCTCGCACCTCAGAGGGTCTGATCCCTTCGGTGTCGCTGTGTCGGCGACCAGACCGATCGGTAAATTGTTACCAAGCTGGTGAGCGCGTGTGACAGAGTCGTGAACTAACGGCCATGCAACCGAATGATCACCCGCTGTCGGGAACCCGGACATACGGTGAGCCCACTCCACAGCAGTGGCGCACGAACGGGAGGTCTCGATGGCAAGGCCTAGTCGCACAAGAATCGCCCGGGTGATTGAAGCGACGGCAGGGGGCCTGGCGGTGTTACTCGCGCTCGGGTCGGTGGCAGTCGCATCCTCCCACGGACATGGTCGAGCGACGGCGCGGCGTCCGCACCACCGCGGCGATAGCACCGAGACGCTTCGGACCGCCACGCCGATAAAGCACCTCGTAGTTGTGTTCCAAGAGAACCGCTCGTTCGACCGCTACTTCGGCACGTATCCTGACGCCCTGAACCCGCCAGGAGAGCCCAGGTTCGTCGCGGCGCCCGGAACCCCGACGGTCAACGGCCTCACGCCGGCCCTGCTCACGCACAACCCAAACCTTGCCAATCCCGTTCGACTCGGGCCGGATGTCGGAAACACATGCGGCTCGAACCACGGATACCTCGCCGAACAGAAGTCCTACGACATGGGCTTGGTTGACAAGTTTGTCCAGAACGACGGGCCGACCGATCCGGGCTGCGACCCCACCAAGGTAATGGACTACTACGACGGCAACACGGTGACCGCACTCTGGAACTACGCCCAGCATTTCTCGATGAACGACAACTCCTTCGGGACGACTTTCGGGCCTTCGCACGTCGGTGCCATCAACCTGGTCAGCGGCAATAACCACGGCCTGATTCTCAGCCAACCCAGCTCGGCGATCATCGCCGGGACGCAGATTGGAAACGTCGAGCCGACCTACGACGACTGCCCCGAGGACCCGGTCAACATCCACATGACGGGTAAGAACATCGGCGACCTGCTGAACGCTGGCGACGTCTCCTGGGGATGGTTCAGCGACGGGTTCAAGCCGACCTCGCGCCTGGCCGACGGAACCCCAGTCTGCGACGAGACCCGTACCAGTAAGTTCGGCGTCACCGACACCGTGTACGACAGCGGCAACGAAGCATTCCAGTACTACAAGTCGACCTCGAACCAGCTGCACCTCCCGCCCACGTCGGTGGCCGCGATCGGGCACCAGGATCAGGCCAACCATCAATACGACCTCACCGACTTCTGGGCCGCGGCGGATGCCGGGAACCTTCCCGCGGTTTCGTTCCTCAAGGCTGGCGGCTACCAGCAGGGCGGCGGCGACGACTCGGACCCGCTCGACGAGCAGGTATTCCTCGTCGACCTGGTCAACCGCCTCGAGCGGTTGCCGACGTGGAAAGTCCCGGGTGCGTTAGCGGATGTCGGCGTGCCGTCAAGCGCGTTGCGCTCGGCCCTGCGGGCCGCCCTTCGGGTGACGGCGGTGCCGAGCATCCGCTGTGTGGCGGCTGTGTCGGGCACAGGGCCCGACGAGGTGGGGATAGTGACCGTGAGGTGCCGTTGCAGGGCGCGGTGGCGGGCGGGGTCGTACGGCCTGCGGTCCTGCCAGCAGCGCCACACGATTCGGCACCACCCGCGTCCGAGGGTGCGGATCGCGCGGGGGTGGTCGTGCCCGCGGGCGTGGGCGGCGGCGTAGAGGTCGTGCGCCCACGGGTTGTGGTGGCGGCTGGTGTCCGCGAGCGTGACGAATGCTTGGCGCAGGCGTTTGTTGCAGGCCCACCGGAAGGTGGCCGTCTTGCGTTTGCCGGACTCGATCGCGACGGCGGCTTGGCCGGCGTCGGCGGCGAGCGTGTCGCGGGTGGGGTAGCGGCCTCGGCAGTCGCCGATCTCGGCCAGTAGCTCGGCGGCCGTGATCACGCTTCCGGACTGCTTGAAGAGCGAGAGGAAGATGTGCCCGTCGGGGTGCTCGCGGATGCCGGTCGTGATCTGCCGCTCGCACTGCTTGATCTGCTCGTTGAGCGTCTTGATCGTCGCGACCATGCTCAGGATGAGCGTCCGGCGGGCGGCCAGCTCGAGCTCGCCGACCCGGGCGACAGGGGCACGCCGGAGCTTTGCCAGAAGCTGCGCGGGCTTCTGGCCACCGGTGTAGCGCTGGCGCGCCAGGAACGCCTGCAGACGCGCCGGTCCTAGCCCGCGCGCGTCCTCGGGGCTGGGATAGCGCTCAAGGAATGCAAGCGAGATCGGGCGGTGCAGGCTCGTGAACAGCCCGAGCGGTCCGGGCCAGAACCCCGCCAGCTGAGCGCGCAGCTGGTTGGTCAGCGCGGTCCTGCTGGCGACCAGATCTTCGCGTGCTCGGGTCAGCGCTCTGAGTGCCTTGGTCTGATCGCAGTCGGGCTCCAATACCCGGAAGCGGTGGTGATCGGTGCGTGCCAGCTCGAAGAGCACGAACGCGTCGAACCGATCGGACTTTCCGCCCGAGGCGCGGAACCGATCACGCGTCGCCGCGACCTGGTTGGGATGCAGCGGCAGAATCCGCAGCCCCGCGTCCAGCAGCCGCTCGACCAGCAGCCCGTCGGGCCGCTCGATCGCGACCAGGCTCACCCCGTGGCGCACCAGGGCGCGGCACAAGCCGCGCACCCCGGCCTCATCGTGCGCGAACGTCGCGGCCAGGATCCGCTCGCCCGTCTCATCAGCGATCAGCACGTCGTGCTTCTCGGACGCCCAATCGACGCCCGCATAGGTCCTTCTCATCACAACTTCAACTCCATCTAGTTCAGGTGTTCTCAGCGCCCCGACCAAGGAGGTACCGTTGCGGTTGCCTATAGACAGGCCCTCAAAGTGGGGCTACGTCCTGTTGCCGCTAGCTCGGCACCTCACCACCGCCGAGAGGGGCTGGTCCACGCAAGGCCCTCCACAACGGGGGCAGGCAAAGCAAAGCCCTCTCTCGACGGCGGTCGAGGCAACAACCAGGATGACCTATAGGCAAAGCACGGCGGTGGTGACATGTACGACGACTCGGACGGCGCCTACGACCACGTCATGCCGCCGATCCTCAACGACTCGCAGACGGTCGACGACGCGCTGACCGGGACGGGCGTCTGCGGGACCAACGCCCCGATCCTCGGTGGCTACCAGGGCAGATGCGGATACGGCCCTCGGCTCCCGTTCTTGATCATTTCGCCTTAGGCCAGGGTGAACCACGTCGACCACACTCTCACCGACCAGACCTCGGTGATCCACTTCATAGAAGACAACTGGCTCGGGGGACAACGGATCGGCGATGGCTCCTACGACGCGCTGTCCGGACCACTGACCGGGATGTTCGACTTCGAGAGCCGCAAACCGACCGCGGCGAAACTGTTCCTCGATCCCACCACCGGCGAGCCGATCGGTGCACACAACCGCTGAGCGGCGAGCCGGGTGCTGGCACGCAGCGTCTTCAGGCGAGACCGGCGAGCTCCGAGATCGCCAGTTCGGTCTACGCGACGCGAGCCTGGATCTGGCTCGACCCGTTTTTCCGGACAGTCCTGCGAAGCGGGAAGCTGCCCACGCATCGATAGGTACTCTCTACGCGTGTGCGGACGGACTTTCAGGGCATCCACTGCCGTCCGCTCGTGTCCGTGGTTACGGCCGCGTTGAATCCGGTCGACGCGTATCTCGTTGACGCCCACAATGACCTCTGCGCACAGGGTCCGTCGTGGGAATGGCTGATCCAACTCGATGGCGAGCCCGCTCCCCTTCCAGCGAGGCTACAGGCGGACGCGCGCGTAAGCGTTGGCGCGAACGGGCGCCGGCTTGGGACGGCGGTGAGCCGCAACCGAGCACTCGCGCGCGCCAACGGCAAGTACGTCTACGCCCACGACGACGACGATCGTCTCGCGCCCGCCGCATTCGCCGCGCTGCTCGCGCCGCTGCAACGCGACCGCACGCTTGCCTGGTCCGCAGGCCAGTTCGACGACCTCGTCTTGCAGGATGGGCGGTGGGAACGAAAACCATTCCAGTATTCGTGCGCAGCCGGCCGCGTCGCCGCGGGAGCATGGGAGTCGGACCGACTGGAGCACTGGGCTGCGGGTACCGACGCTCAGCTCCCCGCGGCCAATTGCGTGATGTGGCGAGCAGACTGGCTATACGCGCTCGGCGGGTGGGGTGCGCTCACCGGCGACCAGGACACGTTCGCCGCGTGGGCGCTTCAACATCTCGCCGATGGGCACGTGGTGGAAGACCAGGTAGGCTGGCACCGCAAGCATGACCGACAGACGACGGCCTCGCCGGGTTTCCGCGACGAGGTTCAGCTTCACCACGAGCTGGTCGCCCGCCGCCTGCATGCGCTCGAGCGGCTCGGCTGGCGCTCACGGCTGAACCACTGACGAACGTCCTCAGAGGACACGGTAGTAGGGGTAGTGAGGACACCGCCTCCGTCAGAACGACCGAAACACGATGCTCGGCCAGTTCGATCTCTGGTCTGTCGGCCACGTCCAATTAGCGCCGAAGCTGTGCCGCGGGGTACTTCGCCGGACGCCATGCGCACATCCCATGGACGCCTTACATGCCGCGTAGTTTTTGAAGTCTGTCAAACGTCAGTATGAACGACGACGTCAAGTGGTCCACAGTGTCTCGCTGTTGGGTCTCCTCGTGCTAGAGCACGTGAATGTTCAAGGGATCTGGTTACTAACGAAGCGCGTGCCGACACGCGCCGAGGAGTAGTAGTGGCCGAGGCTGGCGCAGAAGGCATTCGTCTCGTGCCACGAAACAGGCTGCCCGGTCATCTTGGCGGTATCGTCACGGTCTTGGTAGACGCTGGGCGAACTCTGGAGGCTTGACTTGGCATACCGTGACGTCACCGAGGCCGTTCCGGACGCCGCTGGGGAGAGCGGCAGCGACGATCGCGACCAGTGTCGTCATTAGTCGCCGCGAGACGTTCAACGCGGCGCACGAACTTCGGAATCCGGATCTATCGGAAGCCGAGAACCAGCGGTTGTACGGAAAGTGCGCGAACCTCCACGGCCACAATTATGTGCTCGAGGTCGAGGTCGAGGGCCCGATCGATCCGCGCACAGGCTATGTATTCGACTTGAAGCGGCTCTCGGCTGTCATCTCCACGCGGATCATCGAGGATGTCGATCACCGCAACCTGAACACGGATGTTCCCTGGCTCGAGGGGCTGATCCCGACGGCCGAGAACCTCGCCCTGGCGTTCCTGGAGAGGCTTCGGACGGAGCTGCCGAAGGGATTGTTGCGAACGGTCCGTGTGTGGGAGACGGACAAGAACTGGGCCGAGGTCGGTGAGCGAGCCTGAACGGCCGTCGCGGCGTACGGGGGACCTGCGTACCCGCTACACGCTCGCGGATCTGGGCGCGCTAAATGCGGCTGAGGCGCGGCGGTTCCTCGAGAGCGGACCCGGCGACCCCCAGGTTGACGTATCCCTTGCCTGGGAGCTCTTGTACCGCCTCGAGCCAGAGCTCTACGATCGGCTCGCCAGCGCTGAGCGGCTCCACCGCGCCGTGATCCGGTGGCTCCCGTCCGATGTCGATCGGGTGGTCGAGGTGGGTGCGGGCACCGGCCGGCTTACGCTCGAGCTCGTTGGTCGTGCCCGTGAAATCGTTGCGGTCGAGCCCGCGGGGCCGCTCCGCCAGATCCTGTCTCGCAAGCTCAAGCGGGCCGAGCACGGCGACCGAGTGCGGGTGACCACTGGCTTCTTCGATGATCTGCCGCTGCCGGACCACTGGTCCGATCGTGGTGGTCGCGTGCTCTGCGTTCACCCCCAAGCCCGGGAGCGGTGGCGACGCCGGGCTGGCGGAGATGGAGCGCGTTTGCAAGCCTGGCGGCCGTGTCGTGATCGTCTGGCCGAACAATGTTCCCTGGCTGGAGGCCCGTGGCTATCGCTACCTCAGCTTCGCCGGTGAGGCGTTCGTCGAGTTCGCCAGTCCCGGAGGACGCCGCGGAGCTGGCCGAGATTTTCTACCCCGGGGCAGCGCCGGAGATACGGCGCCGCGGCCGGCGACGCGTGTCATTCGATCCTCCTCGGGATCAACCCCCCAAGCGACGTAGCGTTCAAGGTGATGGCCGGGTGAAGGTAGCAATCGTCGCCCCCCTCGTCAGCCCGATCCGTGAGCCGCAACGAGGTGGCTCGCAGGCCTTCCTCTCAGAGCTCGCGCGAGGCCTCGCCAGCAGAGGCCACGACGTGCACCTCTACGCGGCGGCTGGATCGGACGTCCGGGGTGTCGAGGTGATCGACACCGGCATCGACCACCGCGCCTTGGAGGTGACGCTCTACCGCGCCGACGGCGCCGGCGCGCACGGCTCTGACGGGGCTAAAGCCGCCTTCGCCCGCGTCTACGCGCTGGTGCGCAAGAACCCATACGACGTCGTTCACAACCATGCGTTCGACGCGCCCGCGATCAGCCTGGCCGCGGATCTCAGCGCGCCGGTCGTGCACACCCTCCACCTGCCGCCGGAGCGGCGGGTCGCGGACGCGCTTCGCAAAGCCGTCCGCCGCAAGCCCCGTACGACGGTGGCCTGCGTATCCGGATCGCAGGCCAACGCGTGGCACGAGGCCATCGCGGTCGATGCGATCCTGCCGCCGTATATCCCCACGAGACGGATCCCCTTCTCGCCCGCCTCGGGTTCCGGCGCCTTGTTCGCGGGGAGATTGAGCGCGGAGAAGGGCGCCGCGGAGGCGATCGCGATCGCGCGTACCGCCGAGGTACCGATCGCCGTCTTCGGCGATCGGTATGACGAGCAGTACGCGCGAAGCCGGATCGACCCCGTGAGCGTCGAGCCGGGCGTGGTCGTGCGCCCCGCGGTGTCGCAGGAAGAACTGTGGAGCGCGATGGGCAGCGCTGCTGTGGTGCTGTGCCCGGCCAAGTGGGACGAGCCGTTCGGGATGGCGGCAGCCGAGGCGCAGGCCTGCGGCACCCCGGTCGTGGCCTTCCGGCGAGGCGCACTCGACGAGGTGATCATCGATGGCGTCACCGGGTTCGTCGTGGCGCCAGACGATCTGCCAGCCGCAGCGGCGGCCGTGGTCGATACCCCAGCCCTGTCCCGGCATGCCTGCCGAAGGCACGCCGAGACCCACCTCGACATCGAGCTGAGCCTTGACGCCCACGAGCGGCTGTACGAGCAGCTTGTCGGTGCAGCCGCGGGAGCGCGAACCGGTGGCTGACCCCGGACACTGGCTCGAGGGGCGGGTGGCGCTCGTGACCGGCGCGAGCCGGGGGATCGGCGCTGCCACCGCAGAGGCCCTCGGGGCCGCGGGCGTGCGCGTCGTGCTCGCGGCGCGTGACGGCAGGGCGCTCGAGGCGGTCGCTCGCAGAATCAATCAGGCCGGCGGCCGGGCGTTAGCGGTGCCGAGCGACATCGCCGAGCGTGAGGACGTCGAGCAGCTGTTCGCCGCAGTCGAGCAGGTCGGTCCGCTCGCCGCGCTCGTCTGCGCCGCCGCCGTGCTGACGCCATCACCGTTCGAGGAAACGACGCAAGAGATGTGGGAACGGACGCTAGCCGTCAATCTGACCGGGGTGTTCCTGTGCTGCCGAGCGGCGTTCGCCGCAATGCGCGCGGCGAGAGGGCGGGATAATCGTCAACATCGCTTCGTTGTCCGGCGTTTACGCGACCGAGAAGTTCCCGGGTCTGACTGCGTACAACGTCTCCAAGTACGGCGTCATCGGACTGACCGAGGCGATCGCGGTGGAGGGACGGGACCACGGCATCAGCGCGATCTGCGTCAGCCCCGGCGCGGTAGACACCGAGATGCTGCGCGCCGCGAACCCTGCGCTGCGGCCCGGCCTGACTCCCGAGGACGTGGCCCGCCTGATCCTGGGACTGTTGGACGGGCCGTTCGCCGCGGCCAGCGGCGCGAACATCCCGCTGTTCTCCAACGCTTAGCGCGTACGCCGCGCGAGCTGCCTCAGCGGGCCAGCGACCAGAGATCGACGCCTTCGCTCGCGAGGACGTCCGCGTCCGCGCGCGCTCGGAGCCCGACCAGCCTCGCGGCCGCCGCCATCTCGCCATCCTTATCGAGCTCCGGATCGCCGCCGCGGTTCAGCCCGACCGCCGCCGCTATGGCCCCATCGACGAGATAGAACCCGATGAACATCCTTTGCTCAAGGCTGCCGCGGACTACGAATCGGTCCCACTTGGTGGCGTGGCCTGCATACTCGAGCTTGTCGTCGTACTGGTCCGACCAGAACGTGTAGAGGTAGTCGTACGGGTCATTTGCTCCGAGCATTGACCTCGCAGCCGCACGACCCTGCTTCTCAGCATTGTTGTAGTGCTCGACTCGCACGCGGCCGAACAGCGGGTGCATGGTGTTTGCCAGATCGCCGGCGGCGTAGATGTCCGGCGCGGAGGTGCGGCACAGCTCGTCGACGAGCACGCCGTTTGACTGTTCGATCGAACCTGTCCTGAAGGCCGGCACGTGGGGCTCGACCCCGATACCGACGACAGCGAAATCGCAGTCCACGCGGCGGCCGCTCGCAGTCACGGCGGCCTCGACCCGCTCCTCGCCTTCGAACCTCACGAGTTGCTCGTCGCTCAGAAGTTCGACACTGCGCTCCTCGTGGATCGCGGCGAAGGCGCCGCCAACCTCTGGTCCCACGACCCGCTCGAGCGGCACCTTCCCACCGAAGACCGCCGTCACGCGGACCCCAAGCTGCGTCAGCGAGGCAGCCACCTCGCAGCCGATGAAGCCCATTCCGAGGACGACCGCGCGGCGACCCTCGATGGCCTCGCGTTTGATCGCTTCGCACTGGGCCACGGTCCGGAGCTGATGGACGCCCGCGAGCCGCGCCCCGGGGGTGTCGAGGCGGCGGTTGACCGCGCCGGTAGCGATCAGGAGTTTCCGAAACCCGAGCTCGTCGCCGGAGTCGAGAATGACCAGGCGCGCATCGGCGTCCACCTCGGCGACGTGGGACCGGAGAAGCTCCACGTCATGCTCTTCGTACCAGTCAGGGCGCTCGACCTGCCACCCGTCCAGCTGCTCCTCTGACCGCAGATATGTCTTCGATAGCGGCGGGCGACCAAAAGGAACACCTGGTTCCGGTGCAATCAGCACTAACCGGCCGTCGAAGCCCTCCTCTCTGAGCGCAACCGCGGCGTTCCCGCCGCACAGACCGCCACCGACGATCACCATCGGCTTATCGCTGTTCCCGGAGCTCATCCTGTGGATCATCGCGCGATCGTGGCTACCACGGTGATCAGGTTCATCGCCACGAGCGCGCACGCGCCGCCTCGTAGACCGTCCGGTCCGATCATCCTCGGAACGCTGACCGAACATCGGGAAGTTGCAAGCACTCGCGTGGCCAAGCGCTCGTCCGCAGATAACCGTGATTGCCTGATCACGCTCCGGGGAGCCGGGACACGGTGAAGAGGAGTCCGAACGCGATCAGGAACTGGCCCGGCCATCATTCGCCGAGACGGAGGGTTTCACGCCCAGCCGGTAGTTGATTCCGATCGGCCGCGTTGACCTCGGCGCCGGCGCCGCTCCGGGCCTCCAGATCGAAGTAGTAGAGCGTCAACTGGATGGCCGCAAACGGCACTGTGAACGTGTACACGAGGGACGCTGCCAGATTAATGAAGTTGAGGGTGTGATCGGTCAGCAGCAGCAAGCCGACGCCGAGCAGCGGGCCGGACAATATGGCGAGCACGTCGACGAGCGCGGTGAACCCGAACGTGCGCCACCAGTGACCTTTGACCAGTTCGGAGCTGCGGTGCAGTGACTCGATGGCGGGGAGGTCGTCCAGCATGCAGGCCTGGGCGAACAGTGACCAGCGGATGAAGCGATGGATCGCGAACGGGATGCCGACGATGGTGATCGTGAGTAGGAGGACCGTCCCGAGCTCGGTCGCCATGCCCCTGCCGAGCGACCGCCATCGTGCGAGCACGCGCCGGTACGCCTGACCGGCGAGGATTCGGCGTCCAGCGTCGAGCTCGCCCAAGATGACGGCGACTGCGCCGGTCGCGATCACGGACGCAAACAGGCCCCCGATGCCGCCGAGGAGGATCGCGAGAAATGCCGTGACCGCACCGTGCCGGCCGTCCAGAGCCACCAGCGGCGCGACGGCCGTGAGATGGAAAACCCCCCATTGGATTGCAGCCGCCACGACGTACACGGGAACGAAGATCACACCCGCCGCCGCGAAGATCGGGATGTTCTCGGCGTAGATGCGCGTCGTCGCCCGAAAGATCTGACCGCCCTGGCGCCGCCGTCGCAACGGATGTGGATCCGGCGGCCGCCAGGTCGTCATGGCCAGGGCGGCGAGCAGACCGATCAGCGACAGAAGGACAAGCGCGATGAATGGCACCGGATGGAGCAGCGACCAGTTCCACGCGATCGCGCCGTCGCTCACGGCGCCGCAGAAGAAGTCGCCCACGCTCAGACCGAACGCGGTGCCGCTCGGGACCTCGATGCTCGTCTCGCGCAACCCGTTCGCCCACTCGATCGGCGCCGAGCCACTGCTCCTTGGCCGCGGGACCGGTCGGGCCGTTGTTGATGCCGCTCTCCTTCTGGCCCCAGCGTCCTTGGAAAGCGAGCCACGCGTAGGGGGCCGAGGCGGAGGACGGGACGTCCGGCAGCAGAACGACGTTGGAGTGCAGCCGCTCGGTGGCGTTGCGGGTGTCGTCGCAACCAAATCCCTCGCGGGCGCCGCGCCCGAGGTAGAGCGCGCGCCCGAAGTAGTTGGCGTGCGACCCGGTGGCGTCGTAGATGATCGGGTGCGTGCCGTCCTTCTGGAGCTTGGTATTGGTCCATGCTGACCGCTCCCCGCCCGCGTGCTGGGAAAGGTCGACCTCGTACGGGCCTGCTCGAAGCGCCGCCGCCGCGGTCGACGCCGCGAAGTCGACCTGCGCCATCTCCCAGTCGCTCTCGTGCTTGTCGGTGAAGTCGTTGAACGTGTAGTAGAACCAGTACTCGACCGCCAGCTTGCCGGGGTCCGACGGATCGGTGGCCACGTGCGCGTAGATGCTCGGCGGGCGGCCGTCGTTCCAGTTCCGGAACTGCCGTTCATAGCCGCAGCCGGGATTGAGGGGATTGCCCGGGAAGTCGAGGTAGTAGTCCGGTCCGAGGCCCCACACATCGCGTGAGGTCGGTCCGCGCTTCACGACCCGCCCGTGCGGATCGCGAAGCAGCACGTCCTGCCGGCCGAGCACGATTTCGACGGTCGTCGGCCGGTACGGCTCGCCGGACCCGCACGGCTTTGCCTGCGGCGCGAGGGAGAGCACCGGTGAATACCTGACGGCCAGCTCCTGCGCTGCCGACTCCGCTCCCCGAGCCCAAGCCGGCAAAGCCAGCACAAGCACGAGCGCCAGCGAGGCAACGACCAAACGCTGGGATCGCGGAGGACTCACGTGCAGGTCGTATTTTGGTGTTCGGGCCCCCGTTCGTGGTGAACCGTCGCGACGCAGGGGCGCCGATCGACATGCCCCAGCTACCTGCCGATCAGCCGGATCCCGCACGTGCGCCTGGGCCGCTACCGCCGCTTCCGCGCCTCAGCGATCGACGCCTGGCTTAACGAACTCGAGACCGGCGGCGCGGCGGCGCCGCCGACCGCGCAAGCCAACCCCATCCCGCTGCGCCGACACGCGTAGCTCCACACCGCCAAAGGCCGAAGTCGGGCTCGCTCCGAGGCGGCTACGCCCTCACACCGGGGCGCTCCGGAGCACCCCGCGGGACACCTTTCTCAAAAGTTTGGTCCCCGTTTGGACCCCGTGGACCGTCTTCGAGCGCTTTCAACTTCGGGAAAACAGCTCGATTTGCAGGGAAATACCTTAATCGGGGAGACAGGATTTGAACCTGCGACCGCCCGGCCCCCAGCCGGGTGCGCTACCAGACTGCGCTACTCCCCGTGGAGTGTTGGATTCTACGCTCGAACGTCAGAGCGGGCGACGGGGCTCGAACCCGTTCCTAGAGCTTGGAAGGCTCCCGTGCAGCCGTTAACACCTCGCCCGCGATTGTGGCCAGATGGTAGCCGGGCTCTAGGGTCAGAGGACCCGCGCCGGGGTCAGGGGACGCCTCGGCGCTCCTCCGTCGGGACCTCCCCATCCCTGGTCAGCCCGGCGGGCGGCCAGGGGCCGAACCAGTTGTCGAGCGCGCCGTCGAGCGTGACGACCGAGCCCGACAGCGTTGCGCCGAGCGGAGTGGCGAGGAGCGCGATCAACCAGCCGTACTCCTCGACGCTGCCGAGCCGCTGGACGGGAACGCTTGCGGCCGCGCTCTTCCACAGCTCGGCCGGGTACTTGCGGAGCGACTCGGTGTCGAGCCGGCCGAGGGCCACCGCGATCACCGCTACGCCCCGGGCGCCGTACGCGGACGCCAGCTCGCGGGTGATTGCCTCGACCGCCGCGCGCGCCGCGCCGGTGTGAGCCATCGCCGGCATCCCATGGTGCGGCGAGACGGTGACGTTGACGATCGTGCCAGCGCCGGCCTCGCTCATGGCGAGCTCGTACGCCGCCCTGCACATGGAGAGCGTCCCGTCCACGTTGAGGCGGTGGACCGCTCGCCATCCCTTGGTCGCGAGGCTCTCGGCCGGGACCATGTACTGGCCGCCGGCGTTGTTGAGCACCAGATCGAGGCGGCCGAAACGCTCGAGCGCCGCCCCGACGATCTGCTCGGCTCCCGCCTGCTCGCGGATATCGGCTGCCACCCACGAACACCGGTCGCCCACTTCGGCCACCGCCTCCTCGAGCACCTCCGCCCGTCTTCCGGCGATCACGACCGCAGCGCCGCAGCGCGCTAGCTCCGACGCGGCCGCCTTTCCGAGGTTCGTGCCCCCGCCTGTGACGATCGCGACCCGCCCCTCGAGCGCGCCGTCGACGAAGACGCGCGAAGATGGGAGCGTCACTCGCCGAGCACCTTGATCACGAGCCGCTTCGGCCTGCGGCCGTCGAACTCGCAGTAGAAGATCTGCTGCCACGGCCCCAGGTCCAGCTCCCCGTCGGTGACCGGAACGATCACCTGATGATGGACGAGCAGGTTCTTCAGGTGGGCGTCGCCGTTGTCCTCCCCACCCCGATGATGGCGGTAGTCCCCAGGATTCGGAAGCAGCTCTCTGGCGACTTCACCGTCCGGCTCCTTCCAGCTCGGCGGCGCCACCTTGTCGAGCCATTCGAGCACGTCGGCCTGCAGCCCAGGCTCATCGTCGTTGATCCACACCGCCGCGGTGATGTGCATGGCGCACACCAGCGCCATCCCCTCGCTGATCCCGGCGTCGCGAACCGCCTCCGCCACGTCCTCCGTGATCCGCACGAATTCGCGGCGCTCTCGAGTGTTGAAGGTCCGGTAGACCGTATGGGATTTCAAGCAGGGGAGCCGGGATTCGAACCCGGGTTCTCGGTTTTGGAGACCGAGCGAATGACCGCTAACTCACTCCCCTGTGGCTGCCGCGATGGTACCGATCCGACACTCGATCCGTCCGAGCACGACGGGAACATATGTTCGCTTATGGCTTACGACGTCGCAACCTACGAGGCGGTAATGGCGCTCCTCGGAAAGGGTCTGAGCGACTACAAGATCGCGCAGCGAACGGGCGTGCCGCGCGGGACCGTGCGCAACTGGAGGCTGGCGCGCAACCCGCCATTGACCGTTCAGCGCGACGTACTCGCGGCGGAATGGTCGGTGCGGAACGGCGCGGCCTACAGCTATCTCCTCGGTATCTACCTTGGGGACGGAACCGTCTGCGTGCAGAGGGGAGTATGGCTGCAGATCGTCAATGACCGCCGGTATCCCGGCATCACGGACGAGATCCTCGCCGCGATGGCGAAGACGTTTCCTGGGCCGTCTCCCCGTGTCCATCCCTCGTCGGTCGGGAATCCGATGTTCTCTGTATCAGCCATCCCGCGGTGCTTCGGGCGTTCCCTCAGCATGGAGCCGGACGGAAACACCTCCGCCCCATCGTCCTTGAGGACTGGCAGCGCGAACTCACACGCGCCTATCCCGAGGCGTTGATTCGTGGACTGATCCACTCAGACGGTTGTCGGGTGGTCAATCGCTTCAAGACGAAGCTCCCAAGCGGCCGCATCTCCGCCTACTCCTACGTCCGTTACTTCTTCACCAACATGTCCGTCGACATCCGGCGGATCTTCCGCGAGCACTGCGAGTTGCTCGGGATCCGGGTGACCCAGTCAAATCACCGCAATCTCACCGTCTCGCATCGGACAAGCGTCGCGATCCTCGAGGAAGTCGTCGGACCCAAGACATAGTTGAGAGCCATCGACGGCGAGATGTAATGCGGGCGGAGGGACTCGAACCCCCACGAGCTAAGCCCACCGGCACCTAAAGCCGGCGCGTCTGCCAAATTTCGCCACGCCCGCGAGATCAGGCCGCGATTCTAGGCCTTCGCCGGGCCGGCGCCGGACGCCGCCGGCAACGCTACCACCGTCCGACCGAACCGCCGCACGCCGCCAACCCAGTTTGTAAGGTCCCGCATGTGCCCCAGCACCGGATTTTGACTCCCGGCTATGCGGTCGTGTACCCGAACCGAGAGAAGGCCTCGAGCAAGCTGATGAAGACGATTGTGGCCTTGGTCCTGCTCGTGTCGGTCGGGCTGCTGTTGATCGTGACGATCGGGGGCTGGTCGCAGCTCGAGGGGATGAGGCCGCTCAACTTCATCTGGTGCATCGCGTATCTGGTCATCGCGTTCTACATCTGGGTCCGGTGGGCCCGGGGGATGCTCCCGATCGCCGCCGGCCTGGCGATCCTGTTGCTGATGATCGCGGTCGTCGCCGGCTTCGGCCTATCGGGGACGAGCTGGTTCGATCGCAGCCACGCGGGGTTCGCGCCGGCGCAATCGCTGTTCGGCGGCAACGGACTGAGCGCCGAGACGCTTGGGACGATCACGCTGCTGCTGATTCCCGTTCAGGTCCTGCTGATCGTGGTCGCGATGCGGGCGTTCGCGCAGGGCTGGAACGTCGAGCAGGAAGTCCCGATCGAGGAGGCGCGCCGGCGGGGCTATAACCCGCCCGATTCGTCGACTCCGCCGCGGCCCGCGACGGCCTGAACCGCTCGTCTATCGAGGAGTAGTGCGGCGGGTGGGACTCGAACCCACACGTCCCGAAGGACAGTGCCTTTTGAGGGCACCGCGTCAGCCGATTGCGCCACCGCCGCGCTCGGCGGCAGTTTAGTCCCGACGCTGCGGGGCTTGTCAGCGCGGGTGCCCGCGAGGACCTGCAAATCGCGCCAGTGCGTGCAACTGGCGCGAACCGTGGCGCGCGACGCATGTGGGGCGTGCGGTCTACGCCACCCTCGCGCTGGACGCGCTCCGTTGGCGTGTCATGCAGGTTCGTCCACCAGGGTGGACCCGCATCGTCACGGCCGCGGCCCCCGCGCGCCCGCCCCGCGGCCCCGCCACAGCAATCCACGGCATTGACGGTCCCACCGGCCCCGCCGGCGCGGCGCCCCGTTCGCACGCACTCAACCGCCTACGACGCGATCAGCCTGACGAGCTCGTCCACCAGCGCCGGCGGCGCCACCAGCGTCCCCGCCGGCTCCCCGTCCGCCGCCGCCAGGTCCCGGACGGTCAGACCGGCGCGCGACGCGATCAGAGTGCCGGCGGCCACATCCCAGGGGTTGAGGCCGCGCTCGAAGTACGCGTCGTACCGCCCGCAAGCGCACCAGCACAGATCGAGCGAGGCCGCTCCTACGCGCCGGATGTCGCGCACGCGCGGCAACAGCCGGTGCACGACATCGGCCTGGCGCGTCCTCACCCCCACGTCGTAGTTGAACCCCGTCGCGACCATCGCGAGATCCAGCGACTCGGCGCGGCCATCGCTGCGGATCGGCTCGCCGTTGAGCGTCGGCTCGCCCGATCGTGTCGCCTCGAAGCGCTCCTCGCCGATCGGGTCGAGGACCACGCCGGCGAGCGTGCCGAACGCGTCCTCAACGGCGATGCTGACCGCGAACGCAGGGATCCGGTACAGGTAGTTGATCGTCCCGTCGAGCGGGTCGACGACCCAGCGGAGATCTCCGTCCCCGGTCGCGCCGCCCTCCTCCCCCAGGATCGCGTCGCCCGGCCGCCGAGCCTCCAGCACCGACCGGATCGCGGACTCGGCAGCGAAATCGGCGTCCGAGACAAGGTCGGTCGGGCCGCTTTTGGTCCGCACTCCACGGGCGCGCTCGCCAAAACGGGCCCGCAGCTCGTTCGCCGCGGCCTCGGCGGCCTCCCGCGCCACCGCGAGCAGCTCCCGCTCATCGTTCGCAGTCATCGAACCGGGTTCTATCGGAAAAACCGGCTGCGATCATCGGCCCGGATGCGGCCACTCGCGACGACAACGGCGCTCGCGGCCTTCACCGGGCGCGGTCCCGGAACGGATGCCGAACGACGTGCGGCCCGCTGGCTCGCCGGCGAGCTTGTCGCAACCCGCTGCCGCGTCCGGATCGAGACGTTCTGGTGCCGCCCGAACTGGGCCCTCGCGCATGCCTGGCACGTCGCGTTGGCGCTCGCCGGCAGCCTCATCTCGGTCGGCGATCCGGTCGTCGGGACCGCGCTCATAGCGCTGGCGCTCGCGTCAACCCTCGCCGACGCGCTCCTCGGCACCTCGATCGGACGCAGGCTCACGCCGGAGCGCGCCAGCCAGAACGTGATCGGAAGCGCTAGGCAAGAAATCGGGTCCAACAAGTCCACGCGACTCATCATCACGGCGAACTACGACGCCGGCCGGACCGGCCTGATCTATCGGGACGCCTTCCGCGCCACCGCCGCCAGCCTGAAGCGCGCGACCGGCGGCCGAGCGCCGGGCTGGCTCGCCTGGCTCGCGATCGCGATCGTCTACGAGCTCTCGGTCGCGGTCGTCCGCGTCACCGAGACCCACGCTCCCGCGTTCCTAGGCGCTGTGCAGCTCCCGCCGACGGTCGCGCTGGTGCTGGCGCTCGCGCTGCTGCTCGAGGCGGCAGCCGCGAGCTACGGCCCGGCTGCCGCTGACAACGGAACCGGCGTCGCCGCCGCGATCGCGCTGACCCAGACCCTCGCGGCCGACCGTCCTAAAAACCTGAGCGTCGAGCTCGTGCTCCAGGGCGCCGGCGAGAGCCCCGGCGTCGGGCTTCGCAAATACCTCCGAGCACATAAACGCGAACTCAGGGACGAAAACGCGCTCGTGCTCGGGATCGCGCCGTCTGGTCGGGGCCATGCAACCTGGTGGCTCAGCGACGGATCGCTGGTTCCGCTCGGGTACGCAAAAACCCTTCGAGACGCTCGCCTCGCGGACGACAGCCGCGCGGCACCGCGGCCGCGGCGGCACGCCCGCGTTGCCCGCGCGCGCCGGCGGCTTGCCGGCGATCGCGATCGGCTGTCTCGACGGCCGGGGACTGGCGCCCCGGTCCCATCAGCGGACTGATACGGCGGACCACATCGACGAGGCCACGCTCGACCACATCCACAAGCTCGGGCTCGCGCTCGTTCATGCCATCGACGCTTCGCTGGGGACGGCGACCGCGCCGGAAACGGCGACGGCTACACCGGCGTGATCGGATTGCGCTTGTCTGGCCACTCCCGATGCTTGCCGGCCACGAGCGCGAACCGGCGGATCAGCTCAGACCGAAGATCCTCGGGCTGGATCACCGCGTCGATCACGAGCTCCGACGCCAGGTGGAGGATGTCGATGTCCTCGGCGTACTCGCGCCGCAGCTCCTCGGTGCGAGCGGCTCGCTCGCCCTCATCGGCGATCGCCTGCAGCTGGTTGTAATACACCGCGTTGATCGCGGCGGAAGGGCCCATCACCGCGATCGACGCGGTGGGGAGCGCGAGGCAGGAATCGGGGTCGAACGCCGGCCCCGCCATCGCGTACAGGCCGGCACCGTAGGCCTTGCGGACGATCACCGAGATCTTCGGCACATTGGCTTCCGACACCGCGCTGATCATCTTCGCGCCGTGGCGGATGATGCCCTCGCGCTCGACCTGGGTCCCGATCATGAACCCGGGGACATCCGCCAGGAACAGCAGCGGGATGTTGAACGCGTTGCAGGTCCAGATGAACCGCGCGGCCTTGTCGGAGGAGTCGACGAACAGCACGCCGCCCTTGACCTTCGGCTGGTTGGCGACGATCCCGACCACGCGGCCGTCGAGCCGCGCGTACCCCACGATCAGCTCTCGGGCCCACCGCGCGTGAACCTCGAGGAACGACCCGCCGTCGACAAGCGCGTCGATCAGCGACCGCATGTCGAACGGCTTGTTCTCATCGGCCGGGATCAGCTCGCGAATGGACATCGATGACGACGGCGCCGGCGCGGCCGGCGGGGCGGCGGGCGGCTCGCCGACGAACGAAGACGGGAAGTAGCTCAGGTAGCGCCGGGCGAAGTCGATTCCCTCCTCGTCGCTCCCCACGAGCGCGTGACCGACGCCGCTGCGAGAGGTGTGCATGCGCGCGCCGCCCATCTCCTCGAGCGAGACCTTCTCGCCGATCACCATCTCGGCCATTCGCGGCGATCCGAGATACATCGACGCGTTGCCCTCGCGCATGATCACGATGTCGCAGAACGCCGGGATGTATGCCCCACCCGCGGCCGAAGGCCCGAACAGCACGCACACCTGTGGTACCACGCCGGACAGCCGCACCTGGTTGAAGAAGATCCGTCCGGCGTGTCGGCGGCCCGGGAACATCTGGACCTGCTCGTTGATCCGCGCCCCGGCCGAGTCGACCAGGTACACGAGCGGGATCCGCAGCGACAGCGCGCGTTCCTGAATCCGGATGATCTTCTCGACCGTCCGAGGCGCCCACGACCCAGCCTTGACGGTCGGATCGTTCGCCATCACGGCCACCGGGCCGCCGGCAATCGTTCCAACCCCCGTCACGACACCCTCGGCGCCAAGCCCGTCTTCTCGCCATCCCGCAAGGAGCCCCTCCTCGGCAAACGAACCGGCATCCAACAGCCGCGCGACCCGCTCGCGCACGGGCAGCTTGCCCTGCGACAACGCCTTCTCCCGGTGACGTTCGGGACCCCCCGCAAGCGCTCGCCGGGCGGCCGTCTCCAGCGGATCGCCGCGCTCGACCTCGGTCACAGCAGCCCCCCACTCCACCGGACCGGCCAGCAGCACGTGGCTTCCGAGCGGCCGGCCGAGCACCTCCTGGACGGCTCGGGACGCCTCAAGCAGCAAGCCGAGGTCGATTCCGGTCGAAATCCCCATCTCGTGCAGCATCGAGACGAGATCCTCGGTGGCGATGTTCCCGGTGGCGCCCGCCGGCACGGGACAGCCGCCGAGCTCGCCGAAGCTCGACTCGAAGCTCTCCACACCCGCTTCGAGCGCCGCCAGCACGTTGGCGAGGCCCTGACCGCGAGTGTTATGGAAATGCGCCGTCAGCTCGACGTCCGGCAGGCGCTCGAAAGCCGCCTAAAAGAAAGCGCGAACCTGCACCGGATTGGCCATCCCCGTCGTGTCGCCGAACCCGATCTCCACCGCGCCCGCGTCCACCAACCCAGCCGCGATGTCGAGCACGCGAGAGACCGGAACGTGCCCCTCGTACGGACAACCGAACGAGGTCGAAATCACGCCCTCGCACCGAAGTCCCTCAGAGCGTGCCCGGGCGAATACTCCAGATAAGCCCGCCAACGACTCCGCCACCGAGCGACCCACGTTTTTCTGGTTGTGCGTCTCGGACGCCGACAGGAACCCGTTGATCTCCTGGAACCGATCGCGCCACTGCAGCGCACGCTCCAGACCCCGCTCGTTCGGGATCAGCACGCCCACCGAAACTCCGGAAGGAAGCGACACCGACGAGAGCACGTCCGATGCGTCGGCGAGCTGCGGGATCACGTCGGGTCGGACGAAGCTCGTCACCTCGATCCGCCGAAGCCCGGTCGCGCCGAGCATCTCGATCAGTCTCACCTTGTCGGCGGTAGGGATTACCTCGGGCTCGTTCTGGAACCCGTCGCGGGGCCCGACCTCGCGGATTCGAACGCCGGCTGGAAAGTCGCTCACGCCCTCGATTCTAGGAATCGACGCCGACTCAGCGATACACCAGCTTGTAGCCGAGCATCTGCGTGAGCGTCACGAATTGGTACCCACGGGCCCGCAGACCGGCGACCTCCGCGGGTAGCGCGTCGAGCGTCTCGTACCGCGGACCACCGCCGAAATGCTCCTCGATGATCCCGCCGTTGTGGGCGTTATCAAGCACGTTGTCGATGATCTCGCCCTCGCCTGGAAGCGCCCAGTCGCGGGGGTCGATGTCCCACTGGATGGTCGTCATTCCCAGCGACTTGGCCTCGTTCAACACCGACGAATCGACGGCACCGTCGGGGGCTCGGAAGAGACAGGGCTGGAAGCCCGTCACCTTCTTGATCTCCGCCGCCGCCTCGGAGATCTGCTGCCTCTGCTCGAACGGAGAAAGGCCCTCCAAGTCGGGATGGCTCCAGGTGTGATCGCCGATCATGTCGCCGTCGGCGAGCATCTCGCGCTCGACCGTGCCGTGCGGATCGTAGGTCGGGATGTGCTCGCCGATCTCGAAGAACGTCGCCGGCACGTGCAGGCGCACGAGCTCGTTGACGAAGTCGACACTCGGCGGCTCCCACCACGGACCGTCATCGAACGTGAGCGCGATGTCGTGCACGTTGCGGGGACCCGTGAAAACCCAATCAGGACCGGCGGCGACGCAGCCGACGAGACGGGGGGTGTGGAGCGCGACGAGTGTCGGCTTTGCCGGGAACAATGTCGAGCAAGTCGTGCTCCCGGGCGCGGCGGGGGTGCAACGCGGCGCGGTCACGGTGCTGATCAGCTGCCAGCGGAGCGTCCGGTATTGAAGCCCGACGCTCGAGGGCAGGAAACTCGCGGTCAGCTCGCGGTCGCTCGACCGCGTCACGGTGGCCTCGATCGCGACGGCGGGACCGGGGCCGGCGCGCGCGATCGCCGAATACATCAGCCGGGGCGAGCGCTCGCCGTGCCCGGGCCCGGCGAGACATACCTGAGAGAGCACCGCCCCGTTTGAAGCTCGCTCGATCAGCAGGCACATCGACTCGTGGTTCCGCCGCAGCGCGCCCGGCGAGAACGAGTGGGTGAGTTCGACTTGCCACACGAGATTCTGGCCGTCCTGTCCCAGGGACGCACCCTGTACGCCGAGCGGCTGCGGCGGCGCGCTAACAGCGCCGGCAGTGCCCACGACGAGCGCCAAGCCGGCCGCCGCAACAGCGACCACACCCCGAACGACCCTCACCACGCTGCGCTCCCCATCTCCTCCCAACCGTACCCCATACACTCTCGCGCCTTGTCGGAGAGTCCCGTCTGCATCGTTGGAGGAACCGGCGCGCTCGGCTTCGGGCTCGCGCTGCGCCTCGGGCTGGCCGGCGTCCCGATCGTGATCGGCTCGCGCGACGGCTACCGTGCGCAAGAGGCCGCTCGGACGAGCCGCAGAACAAGTCCCGCAGGGTTCGTTCACGGGACTCGAGAACCCCGACTCGGTCAAGGGCGCCGGGACCGTCATCCTGAGCGTGCCGTTCCGCAACCAGTCGGAAACGCTCACCAATCTCAAGAACACACTCCAACCCGGGCAGCTACTGGTCGACGCCACCGTTCCTCTAGCAGCGGCGGTCAGCGGCAAGGCGACGCGGACGCTCGGCGTGTGGCAGGGCTCGGCCGCACAACAGGCCCAGGAGATGGCACCGCAGGGCGTGCGCGTGGTGTCGGCCTTCCACACGGTGAGCGCTGGGCATCTCGCTGACCTCGACGACCACCTCGACGAGGACGTCCTCATCTGCGGCGACCAGCGCGAGGACAAGGCGAGGCTGGCCGAGCTCGTCGAGGCGATCCCGGGGCTGCGGCCGGTTGACTGCGGCCCCCTCGAGATGGCCCGAATCGTGGAGCAGCTGACGGCGCTCATCATCTCGATCAACGTGCGCAACAAGGTCCGCGCCGGGATCAAGATCACGGGCATGGGCTCGCATTGACCGCCGTGGCCCTGGGCGGCGCCATGGCGACGTCGTGAACGGGCCGGTCGTCGTCCTCGCCGGAGGCAGCGGCGGCGCGAAGCTCGCCCGCGGGATGCTCGACGTGGTCGGACCCGAGCAGCTCGTCGTCGTCGCCAACACCGGCGACGACATCGAGATCTACGGCGCATATGTGTCCCCGGACCCGGACCTGGTCACGTTCTGGCTTGCGGACCGGATCGACGAGCGCGGCTGGGGAATCGCCGGCGACACCTTCCAGGTGATGGAAGCCCTCCGGCGACTGTCGGTCGACGTGTGGTTCAACCTCGGGGACGAGGATTCGCGATCGGGGTCGAACGGGCCCGCATGCTCGAACAAGGAGCCCGGCTAACGGATGCTCACGCCGCGATCTCAGCGGCGGTCGGCGCCCCCGGCCGCGTCCTCCCGATGAGCGATTCC
>CAWKIW010000010.1:0-100293 GCA_963849675.1 uncultured Solirubrobacterales bacterium
GGCACGCGGGCACACTCGATCCGTTCGCGACCGGTCTGCTGCTGATCCTGGTCGGCCGCGCCACCCGAGTGCAACGGTTTCTGATGGCGCTGCGCAAGACGTACGAGGCGACGGCGAGGTTCGGGGCGACATCGACCACGGGCGATCCGGAGGGGGAGATCGTTGTCACCGGGGCCGTCCCCGAGGGCGACCTTTTGCTGCCTACCGGCTCGGTTCGCCAGCGCCCGCCGGCGTTCTCGGCGGTCAAGGTCGGCGGCCGCCGGGCGTACGCGCTCGCCCGGATCGGGAGTCCGGTGGAGCTCGCGGAGCGGGTCGTCGAGGTGTACCGGTTCGAGGAGCGGTGGCGAGACGGGGACCGGCGCGCGTTCGTGATCGAGTGCTCGTCGGGGACCTACGTGCGCAGCCTGATCGCGGACCTCGGCGATGCTTACTGCGAGGAGCTGCGCCGGACGGCGATCGGCCAGTTCGACGTCGCCGACGCGGATCCGGACACGATCATCGCGCTTGAATGACGCGCTGTCGTTCATGCCCGAGGTCCGGCTCGATCCACGGGACGCACGCGCCAGCCGCGCACGGTGGCGCGGTGGCGCGGAGAGGCCGGCGGAGCCGAGGTGGTCAGGCTGACCGACTCGGACGGGCTGATAGCGCTGGCCGAACCACGTCCCGGGGCCTGCTGGCTCCGGTCGTCGGCCTCCGAGGCTGATCGCAGATCATTAGCCTTCCGCGCGGAATGCAAGTGACGATGCTCTCCGAGGTCCGGGAGCGGCCGCGGCGAGTGGCGGTCGGCGAGTTCGACGGCGTCCATCTGGGGCACCGGGAGGTGATCCGCGGCAGCGACACCGTGCTCACGTTCGAGCCCCACCCTCTGCGAGTGGTCCGCCCCGAGGCCGCGCCGAAGCTCCTCACGAGCCTTGAGGCCAAGGCGGAGCTGATCGAGTCGCTCGGGGTCGACGAGCTCGTCGTGATCCCGTTCGATGAGGGCTTCGCCCACCAGGGCCCGGCGGAGTTCATCGACCACATCCTGGTCGAGCGGCTTCGCGCGACGCGCGTGTCGGTGGGCGAGAACTTCCGCTTCGGCCACCGGGCGGCCGGGGACCCGGAGATGCTGGCGGCCGACGGGCGGTTCGAGACGCGGGTCGTCCCGCTGGTCGAGGTCGACGGCGAGATCGTGTCCTCGAGCCACATCCGTGGCCTGGTGCTTGCCGGCGAGGTCGAGATCGCCACCCGGTTCCTCGGCGCACCGTTCCAACTGCGCGGCGAGGTGGTCAAGGGCGATCAGCG
Organism: uncultured Solirubrobacterales bacterium; assembly: GCA_963849675.1. Taxonomy (GTDB): domain Bacteria; phylum Actinomycetota; class Thermoleophilia; order Solirubrobacterales; family Solirubrobacteraceae; genus Palsa-465. Next base: position 1,282 of record CAWKIW010000010.1, read on the forward strand.
CGGACGCACGCTTGGGTTCCCGACCGCAAACATCGTCCCGGACGAGGCGCTCGTGTGCCCCGGCCACGGGATCTACGCCGCACGCGCGTTCGAGGCGTGCGCCGCGGTCAGCATCGGCGTGCGGCCCACGTTCGGCACGGGTCGGGCGTTGCTGGTGGAGGCGCACCTGCTCGACTTCGACGGGGATCTGTACGGGCAGACGCTGCGGATCGACTTCATTGCGCGCCTGCGGGGCGAGCGCCGGTTCGAGTCGCCCGAGGCCCTCGTCGAACAGATGCGCCAGGACGTGGACCAAACTCGGGAGGTCTGTCAGGGCGCGCGCCTGCTAGCCTCATCGAGCCGATGTCCATCACCCAAGAACGCAAGCACGGAGCTCACCGCCAAGTACGGCGACAACCCTGCCGATACCGGTAAGACCGAGGTCCAGATTGCGCTCCTGACCGAGCGCATCAACGACCTCAACGTTCACCTGCGCGAACACCGCAAGGATCACCATTCGCGTCGCGGGCTACTGATGCTCGTCGGCCGCCGCCGGCGGCTGCTGAACTACCTGCGGCACGAGGACCTCGAGCGCTACCGCACGATCCTGCGCGAGCTCGGCCTCCGACGGTGAGCGAACCCGTCGCCGACGGACCGATTCCGGCCGGCTCGCCGGCCCCGGACTTCACGCTCATGCGGGAGGACGGCAGTGAGTTCACGCGCGCCGACCTCGAGGGCAACACGACCGTCCTCGTGTTCTACCCGTTCGCGTTCAGCCCGGTGTGCACCGATCAGATCGCGCTGTATGAGGACGTGCTGAGCGACTACCTGGCGAAGCGCAGCGTCACCATGTACGGCGTTTCCTGTGACGCGCGCTGGTCGCAGACGGCGTTCCGCGAGAAGCTCGGCGTGAGCATCCCGCAGCTGTCGGACTTCGAGCCCAAGGGGGCGGCATGCCGCGCCTTCGGCGTGTACCACCCCGGCGGCTTCCCGCAGCGCGCGCTCGTGATCGTCGGACCCGACGCCGTCGTGGGGTGGAGCTATCAGGCCCCGTCGCCGGCCGACCTGCCCGGGGCCAACCTGATCTTCGACGGCCTCGACGCGGTCGCCGCCGGATCCGGTCGCGCCTGACCACCGGCGTCGTCGTGGGCGACCTCAGCTCGGCTCCAATACCCGGGCTGGAGGAATCGGACCACGTGCGGGGACCCGAAGATGCTCCGCACGTGATCGTCTACGCGGACTTCGAGTGTCCGTTCTGCGCCGCCGCGGAGCTCAAGCTCAGAGGCGCCCGACTGTTGATCGTGTTCCGCCACTTTCCCGTTCGCTCGAGCCATCCCCGCGCCTGGCCGGCGGCTTGCGCGGCCGAAGCGGCCGGGCTCCAGGGCCGCTTCTGGGAGATGCACGACCTCCTGTTCGCCGACCAGGGACGGCTCGAGGATCCCCACCTGTGGGCGCGGGCGCGGACGCTGGGGCTCGACCTCGAGCAGTTCGACTCAGATCGGCGGAGCGAAGCGGTCGCGGCGCGCATCCGGCACGATTTCGAATCAGGGGTGAGAGGCGGCATCGTGACGACGCCGACGCTGGTCGCGAACGGCGCCCTCCACACCGGCGAGATCGATGTCCACTCGCTCGAGGAGGAGATCGGAGCTGGCGGCCGCTGAGCGTGGCCCGTTCGCCTCGGTCGGCGTGCCCAGCCCTTCGTAGGGACCGTGGGCGCCAGCTATAAAGCCGGAGAGTCGGAGCGCGAAGATCGAGCCGTGTCCGGTGTTCTGAACGGTGCAACTGCCGCCGTGCGCCTTCGCGATCGCGTCGACGATCGCCAGACCAAGTCCGACGCCACCCGCCGATCGCGTTCGAGCCGCGTCGGCCCGGGCGAACCGGTCGAAGATCCGCGCCAGCGCATCCTCCTGCACCCCGCAGCCCTCGTCCTCGACCTCGATCAGAAGCTGACCGGCGCCGTCGCTGACCGCCCGTAACTCGATCGCGTCGCTCCTGCGCGTGTACTTGATCGCGTTCTCGACGAGCGCGTCGAGCGCCGCCCGCAACCGGTCCGGGTCGGCCGCGACCGTCCCGGGCGCGAGCGGACCCAGGCGCCATGCTCTCGGAGCAACCTCCGACCATCGCATGAACACGTCCTCGAGGAACGGTTCGATCTCGACGTCGCCGATCCGCAGGAAGTCAGGCTGGTCGGCCGTAGCGAGCAGCAGCAGGCGGTCGACGATCGCGTCGATCCGTGCGAGTTCATCCAGCGCGATGTCGAGCTCTGCGTCGGAGCCGTTTCCGAGCAGCAGCTCAAGGTGGCCGCGGGCGATCGTGACTGGGGTACGCAGCTCGTGTGAAGCGTCGTGAATGAACCGCTGCTGGCGCTCGAGCATCGAGCGTCGCTCCTCGGCACGTGCCCGTGCGATCACGAGCTGATCGTCCCGGCGTCTGGCGTGCCACACCATCAGCACCACGATCAGAACCAGCAGCGGGCCGCCGCACAGAATCGTCTGCCAGTCGGGCCAGGCGACGATGGCGGCGTAGCTGGCGACCGCGAACGCCGCCCACAGGAGCTCTACCCGGTAGCGTCGAAGTGACCGGCGAAGCTCAAGCGGCGGCACGGTAGCCCGCATTGCGCACGGTCTCGATCGGGGCGGCCGGGCCAAGGCGCCGGCGCAGCCGCCTGATGCATACGTCGACGACGTTCGACCTCGGATCGAAGTCGTACCCCCACACCTCTGAGAGCAGGCGCTCGCGGCTGACCACCTCGCCGACGTGGGCCAACAGGAAATGCAGCAGCCGGAACTCGCGGTCGGAAAGGTCGGCCACGACGTCGCCGACGCGCGCCTGGCGGCGCGCGAGGTCGAGCACCAGGCTCCCTACCCGGAGCTCCGTGCCGCCCTCTGCGACGCGCGCGCGCCGCAGTTGCACGCGCGCCCGCGCCAGCAACTCGTCGAGCGAGAACGGCTTGGCCACATAGTCCACCGCGCCGAGCTCGAAGCTGCGCAGCTTGATCGGGAGGTCGCTGCGCGCCGAGAGGATCAGCACCGGAAGTTCGGACCGCTCGCGGTGCATCTCGCGCAGCGCATCCAGCCCGCTGCAGCCGGGCAGTAGGAGGTCGAGGATCACGAGGTCGTAGTTGCCCGACAGCGCCCGCGCAAGCCCCTGCTCGCCGTCCGCGACCACGTCGACGCCGAATCCCTCGGCCTCGAACGCGCGAGCGAGGAAGGCCCGGATCCGTGCCTCATCCTCAACAATCAATATACGCATTTGCTCTTTCGAGCCCCCACGGCTCGCGTGACGATACTGCCGAGCAGATGACCTGTAAATGACGGCCGGATGACATCGCCGTCATTTAGGACTCTGGTGGCGCGGGGGAATGTATAACACCGCGGCGAGGGAGAGAACCGCTGAAATGAGCTCGTACGGCAGACGGCTATTGTGGGTGACGCTTGCGACCGCAATCGTTTGCGTCGCGATCGGCCTCTACATCGGGTTGTACCTGACGAACGTCCCGGGATCGGCGGCCGCGACGCCGACCCCCGCCGGCGCGAGCCTGACGCTCGGGGTGGTGCCGGCGGCAGCGCTCAACGACCCGCATCCGACCTGGGTCTCCTACTACGTCACCGCACCGAACGACACCAACTGGCGTCACGAGACGACGTTCGTGCTGCCCGCGAACTCGCTCGTACACGTGACGATCTACCAGTTCGATTCGCAGACAGGGCTTCGCAACCCGTTCATCTCGCAGGCCACCGGCACCGTCGGCGGCACGTTCCAGCTGAACGGCAAGACGACGCAGGCGATCGATCCCGACGCGGCCTCCCACGTGTTCGCGATCCCGGCGATCGGCCTGTCGGTGCCGCTCCTGGGCATCCCGGACAGCGCCAAGAACCCGTGCGCGAACGCGCCGTGCCCGCTCAGCACGGACCACGAGACGATCTCGTTCACGTTCCGCACGCCGGGCAAAGGCCTGTACCGCTGGCAGTGTTTCGTGCCGTGCGCGGCGGGGTTCATCCAGGGATTCGGTGGGCCGATGCAGACCGTCGGCTACATGGACGGATTCATCAAGGTCGTCTGAACCCGGTCGATGAGCGAGGTCAACCACTTCCGCCGCGTTCTGCTGATCTGGCTCGTCGCGAGCATCATCGCGACGCCGTTGGTGATCTTCGTGCTCGCGCCGATCGTGCCGCCCGGCAATGGGACCGTCGAGTCCGCCGGCCAGGTCACCGACAACACCGTGCTGTTCGGCCTGTCGACACCGATCGCGCTCGCGGTCATCGTGTGGTTCCTGTACGCCGTGATCGCGTTCCGCGAGCGCGACACGAGCGGCGCGGTGCTCGACGGCCCGCCGCTCCGCGGCGACGCGCGGATTCAGATGTGGTGGGTCGTGATCACGACCACGATCGTTCTATTCCTCGCCGGGTACGGATCGGTCCGCCTGCTCTCTGATGGCGCCGGTGGCGGCCAGGGGCCCAACCCGATCGCGGCGCCGTCCCAGGCCAAGGATCCGCCGCTCCAGGTTCAGGTGATCGCCCAGCAGTGGGAGTTCACCTACCGGTGGCCGGGCTACGGCGGCGTCGAGACCCAGCATCTCGAGATCCCCGCCAACACGACGATCGCGTTCAACGTGACCTCGCTCGACGTGATCCATTCGTTCTGGGCCTACCAGCTCGGCGTCAAGGCCGACGCGAACCCGGGCGAGAACAACATCGCCTACGTCACCACTAAGCAGCCGCTGACCTTCAACATCCGCTGCGCCGAGCTGTGCGGCGTATGGCACGGCTACATGTTCGACACCGGGCACGTGGTCACGAAGGCTCAATTCGCCGCGTGGATCGCCGCGCAGCGGCTGAAGTACGCGCCCGCGACCAAGCTGCTGGGGCCGTACTCCAAGACCTACTTCCCGGATCCCCAGAGGAGAGGCGGATGAGCGCGATCGCAGTGACGACCGAGAAGCCCCCGGTGTGGCGGCGCCTGATCGGGTTCAACCTGCTCACGGGCGTCGTGCTCGGCATCGTCGGCTACCTGATCGGCTATTGGATCGGCGGCCGCATCCACGCGACGAGCATCGCGTACTACTCGACGGAGTCCGGGCAGAACGACATCTCGATCTTCCTCGGCTACGGGTTCGGCGTCGTCGGTTTCCTGATCGGCCTCGGCTTCGCCAATTACCCGGTCCGCCGGCTGCTCGGCCACCCGCCGACATTGGCCGAGCACGAGAGCGCGGACGAGGGCCTCGGGCGTTACTTCCGGTTGTGCACCGACCACAAGGTCGTCGCATTGCAGTACATGGTCGGGATCGGATTCTTCTTCGCGATCGGCGGGCTCAACGCGATGCTGATCCGCACCGAGCTGCTGAACCCGAACACGCACGTGTTTGGTGCAAACCAGTACCTGACGCTGGTCGGCCTCCACGGCTCGATGATGATGGGGATGATGACCTCGTCGATCCTCGGCCCGTTCGCAAACTGGCTCGTGCCGCTGATGATCGGCTCGCGCCGCATGGCATTCCCGCGCATCGAAGCGTTCACGTTCTGGGTGCTGATGGCGGCCGGCGTGGTCCTGATCACGACGATCTTCCTCGGCGGCTTCCAGACCGGATGGACCGGATACGAGCCGCTCGGCGCGCAGAACACCGCGGGCTACGACGCCTACATCGGCTTCTTCGCGCTGGTCGGCGTGTCGATGACGCTGCTCGGGTTCAACCTGCTGGCGACGATCATCACGATGCGCGCACCGGGCATGACCTGGACCCGGCTCCCGATCTTCGTGTGGGGCGTGGTGTCGACGGCGATCCTGATGCTGCTGGCCTCGCCGATGTTGGCGGCGTCGCTGTTCATGGCCGCGTTCGACCGCACTGTCCAGACCGCCTTTTTCATCCCGGGCAACGGAGGCAGCAGCTTCTTGTGGCAGAACCTGTTCTGGGTGTTCGGACACCCAGAGGTGTACATCGTCGCGCTGCCCGGTTTCGGCATCGCCCTCGAGTTGCTACCGGTGTTTTGCCGGAAGCCGCTGTGGGGCTACCGGATCGCCGTCGCCGGCATGCTCGGGGTGACGCTGCTCAGCTTCTTCGTCTGGCAGCACCACCTGTTCGTGAGCGGCATCAACGCAGACCTGCGGCCGTTCTACATGCTCTCGACCGAGCTGATCTCGATCCCGACCGGCTTCATCTTCCTGTGCGCGATGGGCACGCTGTGGCGCGGGCGAATACGGCTGACCGTGCCGATGCTGTTCGTTCTCGGCTGGGCGTTCAACTTCCTGTTCGGTGGCATCTCGGGTGTGTTCCTGTCAGACGCGCCGAGTGACGTCACCACGCATGGCACGTTCTTCTCGATGGCTCACTTCCACTACACGATCATGGGCGGCCTCGTGTTCACGTTCCTCGCGGGGATCTACTACTGGATCCCGAAGATGACGGGGTACAAGCTCAACGAGAAGCTCGGGAAGATTCACTTCTGGTCTCTGTTCATCGCGTTCAACGCGACCTTCGGGCCGCTGTTCGTGCTCGGCCTCATGGGTATGCCGAGACGTGTGGTGACCTACGCGAGCAACCTGCAGCCGCTCAATGATTGGGTGTCGGTGTGCGCGTACGTGATCGGGCTGTCGATGTTGGTATTCCTCTACAACGTCGTGTCGTCGCTGATCTTCAAGCGCGAGCCGGAGGTGGCGAACGCGTGGAACTCCAAGTCCCCCGAGTTTCAGCTGCCGACGCCCGTGCCCGTGTATGACTTCGAGCGCATCCCGGTCTTCGACGCCGACCCGTATCCCTACGGTGTCGAGCCGACACCGGTGCCGACCGTGGCGCCCGCGGGCGGGGTCGCGTAGACGATGGAAGCGTCAGCCCCCGTCGCCGCACACATCGAGCCCGAGCCGCGCGAGTGGCAGCTCCGGGCACTGTGGGTCGGCGCGCGGATGCTGTGCGGCGCGGCGGCGTTCTTCTTCATGGCGTTCCTGTTCGCCTACTTCTACCTGCGCTCGCTCGACGTCAACAAGAGCTGGAAGATCGGAACGGTCAATCCGCCGACGGGGTTCGGCGTGGCGATCGTGGTCGTGCTGGTCGCGAGCGCGATCCTGCTGCGGGTCGCGTCCCAACGGCCGACCGAGGCGATGGCGCTCGGGTTGGCCGCGCTCGGGCTCGCGCTGCTGTCGATCGTCCTCCAGGTGATCGCGTGGACGACCCTCGGCTTCGGCCCCGCGAGCGGCGGCTACGCGAGCGTCTACGTGGGCTGGACCGCGTGGTACGCGGTGTTCACGGTGGCGTGCGTCTACTGGATCGAGACCCAGATCGCGAGCATCTGGCGCCTCGGTCGCGAGGGGGTCAAGCGCCCCCGCGCGGAGGGCGTGCCCGCCGACGACGTCGAACTGCTCGGGGCCGGGCTCGAGGCGTGCTCGTTCTTCTGGGCGTTCTACGTGGCGCTGGGCGTGATCGCGTGGGTCGTCCTGTACCTGGTGTGACGTGAGCTGGGGGGGTTGGTCGATCGAGCCCCCGGTCGCCTATGTGGCGATCGCCGGGCTCCTGTACTGGCTGGGCGGGAGGTCTCGCACCGTGCGGGCGCGCCACGAGCCGTGGCGAACCGCCTCGTTCGTCGCCGGGCTGGTCACGATCGTGCTCGCGCTCGATTCCCCAGTCGACGGCTACGCCGACCAGCTGTTCTGGATGCACATGGTCCAGCACATCATCCTGCTGACGGTCGCGCCGCCGCTGATCCTGCTCGGGCGCCCGTGGCCGCGGATGTGGCTCGCGTTCCCGCTCCGGACACGCACCACGGTCGGTCGCGCGATCGCGCGGGGGCGCTGGGCCGCGCCACTGCGAACGCTCGCCCGTCCGCTCCCGGCGTTTGTGCTGTTCAACGCAACGATCGTCATCTGGCACATCCCCTTCGCGTATAACGCGACGCTGGAGAACTCGGCGATCCACCAACTGGAGCACGCGATGTTCTTCTTCACCGGGCTGTTGTTCTGGGCTCGCGTGATCGATCCCGGTCCGTTGCGCCCACAGCTGATCTGGCCGATGCGGGTCGCGTACGTGGTCGGCGCGATGGTCGTGGGATGGGTGCTGGCGATTGCGCTGGTGCTCGCGCCGCACCCGTTGATCCCCTGGTACGCGTCGCTGACCCACCGGCCCGGGGGTATCTCCGCGCTGACCGACCAACAACTCGCCGGCGGGATCATGTGGGTGCCCGGGTCGATTTCCTACACGATCGCGATGATGCTCGGCTTCTACCGCTGGCTCGAGCCCGAATCCGGACCGTCCAAGCGCGGGGCTGCCCTGACGACCTGAGAGCCTGAGAGGAGATCTGCACATGTCATCGATCGCGATTGCGAGTTTCCTCGCCGGTTCGCTCGAGTCGCTGCTGTTTCCGGTCCTGCTGCTGATCGCGCTCGCGGTCTGGTACGTGATCGTCGTCCGGCGCCGCTTCGCGGGGGAGCCGCGCGATCCCTCGGAAACGGACCGGCCGGTCACCGACGCGCCGAGGAGCACCGCCGCCGCGCTCGGAGACATCCCCGAGCAGAAGCCTTGATGGAGGCGGGCGCGGGCATCCGGTCGGGCTCGTCGGCGGAGCGCCCCCGCCCTGCGCACATCGCCGTCGTCCTGGCCGTGGCCTTGTCGCTCGGCGTGGCGGCCGCCGCGGTGGCGCACTTCGTGATTGGCGGCCGGTCGTCGCCGGCGCCCGCGTCCGCGCTCGGGCCCGGGACGGTGAGCTCGCGGTTCGGACTGGACGGGCAGGCGACGTGGGCGGCGGGCACCCGGCCCGCGCCGGCCATCAACGGGCTACGCGACCAGAGCGGCGCGCTGTTCTCGCTCGCCGCGTTGCGGGGGCGGACGATCGCGATGACGTTCTTCGACTCGCACTGCACGCAGGAGTGCCCGCTCGAGGGGCGCGCGTTGGCGGCGGCCGAGCGCTCGCTCCCGGCGGCCGAGCGGCCCGTGTTGGTGGTCGTCAGCGTGAATCCGGCGCAGGACACGCCCGCGAGCGACGTCGCCGCGGCGAAGGCCTGGGGTCTGAGCGAGGTGGCGTCCTGGCACTGGCTGATGGGAACGCCGGCCGTGCTCCGCCGGGTCTGGAACGACTACCACATCTACGTCGGCAAGTCGGTCGACGGTGACATCCCGCACACCGAGGCGCTGTACCTCATCGACGGTCACGGCGACGAGCGCTCGGGTTACCTGTACCCGTTCGCGTCGCGCTTCGTAAGCCACGACCTGACGGTGCTCGCGCCGGGACGGATGTCGTAACCGTGGTCGTGGTAACCGAAAGCGCGCAGGCGGTCCCGGCGGCGCCGCGGGGGCGGCTGCGGGTCGACGCACCGGCCGCGGCGGTTCGCGACTACGTGACGCTGACCAAGCCGCGGATCATGTCGCTGCTCGTGCTGACCGCCGTGTGCGCGATGGTCGCCGCCGCCGGAGGTGCGCCCGCGCTCGGGCCGTTGCTGGCGCTGGTGATCGGGGGTGGGCTCGCGTGCGGCGGCGCCAGCGCGCTCAACCACGTGATCGACCGCGACATCGACCGGCTGATGGGTCCGCGCACCGCGTCGCGCCCGGTCGCGGCCAGCCGCATCAGCCCGCGCCGGGCGGTCGCGTTCGCGGCGGTGCTGCTGGCGCTGTCGTTCGCGGTGATGGTGGCCTTCGACAATCTGCTCGCCGCGGCGCTCGCGTTGTGCGGCGGCGCGTACTACGTGCTCGTGTACACGCTGTGGCTGAAGCGAAGCACGCCGCAGAACATCGTGATCGGCGGCGCCGCCGGCGCGATCCCGGCTCTTTCGGGCTGGGCGGCCGCGAACGGACATCTCGGTCTCGGCGCCGTCTTCTTGTTCTCGATCGTGCTCCTGTGGACGCCGCCGCACTTCTGGGCGCTCGCGCTGTTGCTCGAGCGTCAGTACGCCGCGGCGCGGATCCCGATGATGCCGGTCGTCCGCGGCGCGCGTGCGACCGCGTTCCAGGTCCTCGTCTATTCGCTCCTGCTCGTCGCGGTGACGGTGCTCCCGGGCGTGATCGGGACGTTCGGCGTGATCTACCTTGGAGCCGCGCTCGCGCTCGGTGGCGCATTCGTCGTGCTTGCGTGGCGCCTGTGGCGCGACGCCACCTCCGCCCGCTCCGGGGTGCTGTTCCATTTCTCGCTGCTCTACCTCGCGCTGCTGTTCGTGGCGGTCGCGGTCGATGCGGCGCTGCGCTGAGCCCGGCGCGTATCGACACGACGGCGTAAGCGGCCGCGCGAATCGGCGCGGTCCGCCCGGTGCGGAGAGGTCCACTTAGGCGATGACGATCCCCGGCGCACGCGCACTGGTCGTCGAGGATGATCGCGCCACCAGACAGGCGATCACCGCCCACCTGCGACGCGAGGGCTTCCAGGTGCTGGAGACCGGCAACGGCCTCGAAGCCCTGTCGCTCCTGCGCCGTGGCGCCGTCGACATCGCGTTGGTCGACGCCGTGCTTCCCGAGATCGACGGGATCGAGCTCGTCCGCCGGGTCCGCCGGGAGTCGATCGTGCCGATCATCATGCTGACCGCGCGCGGGCGCGAGGCATCGCGTATCGCCGGGCTCGAGGCGGGCGCCGACGACTATGTCGGGAGACCGTTCTCGCTGGCCGAGGTGACCGCACGAATGCGCGCCCAGCTCCGCCGCGCGCGCGGATTCGTGAGCGAGGAGACCGTGTTGCGCACGGGCGAGGTCGAGCTCGACCTGGGAGCGCGGCGCTGCACGATCGACGGACGCGAGGTGGGCATGACCCGCCGCGAGTTCGACCTCCTTGCAGCGCTGCTGCGCTATCCCGGACGGATCCACACGCGCGAGCAGCTGCTCGGGCTCGTGTGGGGGACCGACGACATCACGCCCAAGACCGTCGACGTCCACGTGGCCGGGCTGCGTCGCAAGCTCGGCCCGGCGGTCAGCATCGCCACGCTCCGCGGGGTCGGCTACCGGCTCGATCCCGCGTCGGCTACCGGGCGCCTGCCGCCGGCTTAATCGCCGGCGTCGGCTCGCCGCTGAGGCCGCGCGACTCGCTCGACGTCGTCGAGTGTTGGCGCTCGCCCACGCAGCGCCTGCTGCGCCGGGTCCGCCCGCAGCGCGGCCCGCAACAGATCGAGGTGGCGCGGGACGATCTCGGAGTCGATGTGCGCGAACGCGGCCGCGGTCTCGCACACTCCCTTGAACAGCATCAGCACGTCCATCGCGCTGATGTCGCCGCGCACGGTGCCGGCGTCCTGTGCGCGGCCCAGGAGATCGCCCACGATCCCGACGACCTCGGCGTGAGCGGCTCTGATCTCGTCGTTGGCGAGCCACGTGTCCCCGACCGCCTCGAACAGCGCCCGGTCGAGGTGCTGGCGGCCGGCGGCCTCGGCGAGGAACTCGAACAACGCCTCGCCCGGATCCGGAGCGTCGAGCAGCATCCGGCCCCCGTCCACCGCCTCAGCCATCCGCTCGACCACGATCGCCGCGATCAGGTCCTCCTTGGACGGGAAGTTGCGGAACAGCGTGCCGCGCCCGACGCCGGCCCGCTCGGCGACCTCGGCTACGCCGACGTCGAGCCCGCGCTCGCGGAACAGCGCCTCGGCGGCGTCAAGCAAACGCCGACGGTTTCGCTCGGCGTCCGCACGTAGGGCCCTCTCCCCAGGGGTCATGACGAACAGATTCTCCTACGCCGCCGCGGCGGAAGGCGCCAGCTCGAGGTCGATGCTCTCGAGGTCACGGCGTCGCACCGTCGCCGCGAGGATCACGCCGCCGGCGGCGAGCATCGCCGCGGCTGCGATGAACGCGACGTGGTAGCCCGACACCTTCGCGGCGTTGGTCGCGGCCGTTGACACGCTTCCGTGGACACCGCCCAGGACGCTCGAGGTCTTGCTCGCCGCGAGCGTCGCCAGGATCGCGAGCCCGAGCGAGCCGCCGACCTGCTGGGCCGTGTTGAACAGCCCCGAGGCCAGGCCCGCATCGTTGGAGTCGACGCCACCGGTCGCCATCAGCGTGATCGGCACGAACACAAGACCCATCCCGATGCTCATCGGCAGCAGGCCGGGGAGCAGATTCCCGGCGTATGTGCCGTGCACCGGTACCTGGGACAGCACCGCCAGTCCGATCGTCGCGAGCACGATTCCGATCAGCGCCACGTTGCGAACGCCCGCGCGCTTGACCAGGGGCTGGGCGATGCCGGCGCCGACGACGATGCCGCCGGTCACCGGCAGGAACGCCAGCCCGGCCTTCAGCGGGCTGTAGCCGAGGATGTCCTGGACATACAGCGAGGCGAAGAAGAACATCCCGAACAGGCCCGAGGCAACGAGCAGCAGCACCACGTCGGCGACCGTCAGCGTCTTGACGCGGAAGATGCTGAGGCGGATCAGCGGAGCGACGCTGCGTCCCTCGATGGCGACGAACGCCGCCAGCAGCACCAACGCGGCGGCAATGAGTCCGATCGTGCGCGCCGAGCCCCAGCCGAACGACTGGGCCTTGACGATCGCGTACACGAGCACGACCAGGCCGGCGGTGACCGTGACGGCGCCGGCGAGGTCGAACGTCCGGTGCTTGAGGTCCGCCCGGGATTCGGGGACGTAGCGCAAGGTGGCGAGGACGGTCGCGACGCCGACGGGGACGTTCACGATGAAGATCCATTCCCACGACGCCAGCTGCGTGAGCGCGCCGCCCAGGATCAGGCCGACTGCGCCACCGCCGGCCGCGATCGCGCTCCACACGCCCAGCGCCTTGGTCCGCTCGCTGTGGTCGGTGAAGGTCGTGGTGATGATCGACAGGGCGGCGGGGGACAGGAGCGCGCCACCGAGGCCCTGCAGGCCGCGGCCGACGATCAGCATCTCCGACGATTGCGCCAGCCCGTTCAGCAGCGAAGCGCCCGCGAACACCGCGGTGCCGAGCAGGAACATGCGCTTGCGGCCGAGCAGGTCGCCGGCGCGGCCGCCGAGCAGCAGGAATCCGCCGAACACCAGCGTGTAGGCGTTGACGACCCACGGCAGGCTCGAGGACGAGAAGTGCAGGCCCCGCTGGATCGACGGCAGCGCCACGTTGACCACGGTGGCGTCGAGCACGACCATGAACTGGGCGAGGCAGGCGATCACGAGGATCAGCCAACGGTTCGAGGCGTGTGTGCGGTCCGCGCTCGGGACCGGGGCGCTCTGAACCGGCTGGACCTGGCTATCGAAATCGAGGCTCCCTGGGCTCGGAGGCGAGCTCAGGTCCGGGCGCCCATTGGCGCGGCCGGCGGACGTGGTCTCGGTCATCAATGGACTCCCTGTCGGCTTGGTAATCTGGACTCCGCGGTCCGCTTTTAGGCTAGCACAAGCGGACCGGTGGGTCCGTTTGCGTGCTTTTGTGGCGGTCCGGAGGGGCGGAGCCCCCGGTCCGGGTGGTGCGGGGGCCCGATCCGGAGCGCCGGAGCCTCCCGTCCGGGTGGTGCGGGCGCCCGGTTCGGAGCGCCGGAGCCTCCCGTCCGGGTGGTGCGGGCGCCCGGTCCGGAGCGCCGGGGCGGCTCTTACACAGGTCCTACGTCCGCCTGACGCTCGTCTTTCGCGCGGTGGGAAGGATGAACTCATCCGAATCGCACCACCTACGAAAGAGAGACCCCAATGACCACCGCCCTCATCGTCTTCTTGAACGTCTTCTTCATCGCGTTCGTCCTGGTCACGGTCCTCGGACTGCTGGCCTGGGGGATCGTCTCCGACCGGACGATCACGGCCTCGATCGCCGATCAGCGCGCGCGTCTGCGGACCGCGTTCCACCGCCGCGCGCCGCGTCAGGCGGCGCCGGCGCGCCGGCGGCCCCGCCGCGCCCTCGACCTCGGCGCGTAAGTCGGCGCCGGCAGGCGGTCGTTTCGGAACAAGGCCGCCGCGCCTACGGGCGCGGCGGCCTTTTTGCTGCCGGCGGACGGGGCTGGTTTGGGCGGCGCGCTTCGTCCCCGGCGCGATTGACGGCGGGCACCGGAGGAGGGGCGCGGGTGGATTGCGCGGCCACCGGAGGAGGGGCGCGGGCGGATTGCGCGGCCACCGGAGGAGGGGCGCGGGCGGATTGCGCGGGCACCGGAGGAGGGGCGCGGGCGGATTACTGGTCCCGGCTGCCTGGCACGATCGCCCCACCATGCATAACCTGCCATTTCACGCCGGCGAGCCGGACTGTGGCGTACTACGCATGAGGGGCGTGGGCGGTAGGCCACGGTCCCACCCCGGCGCGCCAATTGTCACCTTTTGCAGGTCATCGCCGGCGGATTCGCGGCGCGGACCCTGTAAAACGCCCGAAAGCGGCCGCCCGACCGCACGGTAACGGGAGATAAGCATCTCCCGCATGCTTATGTCCCCGAGGCCGCCGCGCCGGCGGCGATTTCGGGCTTTGTACAGGTGGTGGTCAGGGCCACCGCGCCCGTCGATCGCCCGCGGGGGCTTACGGACCGCCACCAGTCTCCGTCACGGCCGCGCTGACCGGCGACTCCCCGCTACCATCACACCCGTTCGGAACTAACGATAGAGAACGAGAAGGACTCCGCCGACCGAAGGGCGGGGTGGAAGGGAATTGAATATGAGTGACGCCGTCACGCGCGTGTCCGTCGAGATCGAGGGTAGGGAGATCTCGTTCGAGACCGGCAAGCTGGCCAAGCAGGCCTCCGGCGCCGTAGTCGTCCGTGCGGGCGACACCGTGGTCCTCTGTACCGCCACCGCGGGCAACCTACGAGATGTGGACTTTCTGCCGCTGACGGTGGACGTCGAGGAGCGGATGTACGCCGCGGGCAAGATCCCCGGCTCTTTCTTCAAGCGCGAGGGCCGCGCCGGCGAGAAGGCGACGCTGACCGCGCGCATGATCGACCGACCGATCCGGCCGCTGTTCCCCAAGGGGTGGCGGTACGAGACGCAGCTGGTCGCGCTGCCGATCTCGGTCGACCATGTGAATCCGTACGAGATCCTGGCGATGAACGGCGCCTCGGCCGCGCTGATGGTCTCCAACATCCCGTTCCCGACGCCGGTCGGCGCGGTGCGGATCGGCAAGGTCGACGGCAACTTCGTCGTCAACCCCAACGAGGAGGACCTGGTCGACAACACCGACCTCGACCTGATCGTGGCCGGCACCGACGAGGCGATCCTGATGGTCGAGGCCGGCGCCAACGAGATCCCCGAGGCCGAGATCCTCGACGCGCTCGACATCGCCCACGAGGAGATCAAGAAGCTTTGCGCGCTCCAGCGCGAGCTGGCCGAAAAGGCCGGCAAGGAGAAGACCGTCGTCGAGGTGCCGCAGGTGCACCCCGAGCTCTATGAGCAGATCAAGGCCACGCACGGCGCCGCGCTCGACGCCGCCACTCAGGTGGAGGAGAAGCTCGAGCGCCAAGACGCCTGCAAGGCGGTCGAGGAGCAGGTCATCGAGCAGTACGCCGGCGATCCCGAGGCCGCGACCTACCCCGAGTACCGCGAGAACGCCCAGCGCGCTTTCGACGCGCTCGAGAAGACGCTGATCCGCGAGCGGATCGCGGTCCAGAAGAAGCGGCCGGACGGCCGCACCTCCGACGAGATCCGCCCGATCAGCATCGAGGTGGGCGTGAGCCCCCGGGCCCACGGCTCGGCCCTGTTCACGCGCGGCCAGACCCAGGCGCTGTCCGTCGTCGCCCTCGGCACCACCCGCGAGGAGATGCGCCTCGACACGCTCGGGCTCGAGACCGCCAAGCGCTATTTCCACCACTACAACTTCCCCGGCTTCTCGGTCGGCGAAGCCGGCCCGATGCGCGGCCCCAAGCGGCGTGACATCGGCCACGGCGCGCTCGCGGAGCGCGCGCTGGTCCCGATGATCCCGAGCCAGGAGGAGTTCCCGTACACGATCCGCGTCGTGTCGGACATCCTGGAATCGAATGGCTCGTCGAGCATGGCGAGCGTCTGCGGCTCATCCCTGAGCCTGATGGACGCCGGCGTGCCGCTGCCAAGACCAGTCGCCGGGATCGCGATGGGGCTGATCAAGGAGGGTGACGACTACATCGTCCTCACCGACATCGCCGGCGTCGAGGATCACCTCGGCGACATGGACTTCAAGGTGGCCGGCACCGAGAACGGCATCACCGCCCTCCAGATGGACATCAAGATCACCGGGGTTACGTTCGAGATCATGCGGGATGCCCTCACCCAGGCGAAGTCCGCCCGGACGTTCATCCTCGGCGAGATGTCGAAGGTGATCGACGCGCCGCGGTCGGAGCTCTCCAAGTACGCGCCGGGCATTTCCTCGGTTCAGATCGACCCGGAGAAGATCGGCCTGCTGATTGGCAAGGGCGGCGAGACGATCCGTGCGCTCCAAGAGGAGTTCGAGGCCCAGATCGACGTCAACGACGAGGGCATGGTGCTGGTATACGCCGCCGACCGCGAGCGCGGCGACGCGCTGGTCGACCGGATCCGGTCGATGACCAAGGAGGTCGAGGTCGGCGACGAGTTCACCGGCAAGGTCGTCAAGACGACCGCGTTCGGCGCCTTCGTCGAGCTCGCCAAGGGCACCGACGGGCTGCTCCACATCTCGAACGTGGCACCCGGCCGCCGCATCGCCTCGGTCGAGGAGGTCCTCAACAAGGGCGACGAGGTCGAAGTCCGGGTGGTCGAGGTCGATCGCGAGCGGGGCCGCATCGGGCTCCGGTTGGCGGACGATCCCGACATCGTCGGCAAGAGCGTCGAGGAGCTGTCCGCCGTCGGCACCGGCGACAACGGGCCGCCCCGGCGCGACCGCAGCGACCGTGGTGGACGCGACGGGCGCGATCGCGACCGCCGCGGCCCGCGCGACCGCGACCGCGACCGCGATCGCGACCGCGGACGGGACGGCGAGCGCCCACGTGACAGCGCCGGCGGCCGCGTGCGCGACCGCGATCCCGAGCGCCGCTGAGCAGCCACACGTGCTCCAGCAGCACAAGCTGACCACGCTCGATTCGGGCGTACGGGTCGCGACCGAGGCGATGCCCTCGGTCCGATCCGTGTCGGTCGGGTTCTGGATCGCCACGGGCTCACGGACCGAGGACGACCAGCAGGCCGGGCTGTCGCACCTCCTCGAGCATCTCCTGTTCAAGGGCACCGAGAAGTACGGCTCGCTCGAGATCGACCAGATCTTCGACGCGATGGGCGCCGAGCTGAACGCGGGCACCGGCAAGGAGACGACGTCGGTGTACGCGCGCGTGATCGACGACCACGTGGCCGAGGCGTTCGACGTGATGGCCGACATGGTGTTCCGCCCAACGCTCAAGGACATCGACTCCGAGCGCGCCGTGATTCTCGAGGAGATCGCGATGTACGAGGACGACCCGCAGGAGAAGGTGTTCGATCTGCTCGGCGAGGCGGTGTTCGGAGACGATCCGCTGGGCCGCGCGATCATCGGCCGGGCATCGGTGATCGCGGACACCCCGCCCGAGGAGATCGCCCGCTTTCATGCCGACCGCTACGGCCCGGAGAACGTCGTTATCGCCGCGGCCGGCGCGGTCGACCACGACGCGTTCGTGGAGCTCGCCGCGAAGTCGATCGCGAAGCGAACCGGACGCCCCGCGCCGACGGCGTTGCCGGCGGCCGCCGTGGGAGCGGCGCGCCGCCGCTTCGAGCGCAAGGACACCGAGCAGTACCACGTGTGCCTCGGCGGATCCGGCCTGTCGCGCCACGACGAGCGCCGGTTCGCGCTGCGGGTGCTCGACAACGTGTTCGGCGGCACCTCCTCCTCGCGGCTGTTCCAGGAGGTCCGTGAGCGGCGCGGCCTCGCGTACGCCGTGTATTCGTTCACGAGCGCCTACCGGGACACGGGCCAAGTGGGGCTGTACATCGGCACCCGGCCCGACAACATCGCCGAGGGCCTCGCGGTGGTCGGTGCCGAGCTCGACCGCCTCCGAGAGGAGCCCGCGACCTCGGACGAGCTCGAGCGCGCCAAGGAGAACCTCAAGGGTCGCGTCGTGCTCGCGCTCGAGTCGACCGGCGCCCGCATGAACCGCCTCGGCTCGGAGATCCTCGCTGACATGCCGCTGCTGTCGTTGGACGAGACCGTCGAGCGGATCGACGCTGTGACGCTCGACGATCTGGCCGGGCTCGTCGACGAGCTGTGGTCGCCCGACCGGCTGTCCGCGGCCGGTATCGGGCCCGACGAGGAGCGCTTCGACGAGGCGCTGGCCGCGATCGGCCCCGCCCTGGTGGAGACGAGCTAATGGCCCCCATAAGGGTCGCGGTGGCGGGTGCCGCGGGCCGGATGGGCCAGACCGTGTGCCGCGCCGTCGAGTCCGCGCCCGATATGGAGCTGGCCGGCCGCGCCGATCCCGCGTTGAACACGCCGCTCTCTGCGGTCCTTCAAGACGCCGATGTGCTCGTCGATTTCACGGTCCCGACGAGCGCGGTCGCCAATGCTCGCGAGGCGGTCGACGCCGGCGTCCACGTCGTGATCGGTACCACTGGCTTCGATCCTCAGGAGCTGAGCGACCTCAAAGACGCAAAGGCCAACGTGTTCATCGCGCCGAACTTCGCGATCGGCGCGGTGCTGATGATGCAGTTCGCCGCGCAGGCGGCGAGGCACATGTCGAGCGCCGAGATCATCGAGCTTCATCACAACACGAAGGTCGACGCGCCGAGCGGGACCGCCGCCCGAACCGCGAGACTGATGGCGGCGGCGTCCGAATCAGGCGATACGCCGCCGATCCACTCGGTCCGCCTTCCCGGGCTCGTCGCCCATCAGGAGGTGATCCTCGGCGACGTCGGTCAGACGCTGACGATCCGCCACGATTCGACCGACCGCGAGTCGTTCATGCCCGGTGTGCTGCTCGCGGTCCGCAAGGTCGCCGGCCTGACCGAGTCGCCCACGGTGGGCCTCGAACGGCTGCTCGGTCCAAGTAGCTAGGCGGACGCGCGGCCGGGGCCGGCGAGCGCGGCCTGCACGACGGCGTAGTACCAGCCCGCGACCTCGCCGCGAGGCACTTCGGGATGGTCGAGCCACCAGTTGGCCAGCGACTCGCCGGCGCCGACGAGCGCGTGCGCGATCGCATCCGACGCCGGCGGCCGGTAGCCCGGCCACGACCCGGCGCCGGCCTCGATCATGCGGCGGATCGCATTGGCGATCTGCTCGCGCAGCGCGGCGACGTTCTCGGCGAACGGACGGGTCGAGCCGACCTCGCCGAACAACACCTTCCAGCCGTCGCCGTGCTCCTCGACGAACGACAGGAATTCGGTGATGCGCGCCCGCAGGCTGGCCCCAGGCGCATCATCCCGCGGCCGGGCCGAAACGAGCCGCTCGAGCAGCTGACCGCCGGCGCGATTGATGTAAGCGAGGTACAGCCCTTCTTTGGAGGAGAAGTACGCGTACAGCATCGGCTTGGACACGCCGGCGGCATCGGCGATCTCGTCCATCGAGGCGGAGTGGTAGCCGGCGCGCGCGAAGATCGCGCCCGCGACGTCGAGGATCTGCTGCTCCCGCCGCTCTCGCGGCATTCCGCGGGTTCCGCCTCTCCCGCGGACGCGCGTCGCGGAGCCTGCTGCTGTCCCGGAATTTTCTGACACGAGGGGTTTGGACAGTACCGATCTGGATATTACTCATCAGTAGATGCCCGAAAAAGGCGCCCCTCCAAACGTCCATCCGATCCAGCGCCGGGTGCTGAAGGCGCTCGAGTCGCTCAGCTCGCCGCTGCTGCCCGACGACTATCTCGAGCTGGTCAACCCGCTGTGGTCCACCCGCGAACTGAGAGGCCGCATCCAGGAGGTCAGGCCCGAGACCGCGCAGGCGGCGACGGTCCTGATCAAGCCGGGCTACCGCTGGCCGGGTCACAAGCCCGGGCAGTACGTGCGGATCGGGATCGACATCGACGGCGTCCGGCACTGGCGCGCGTACTCGCTGACGTCCGATCCGTACCGCGAGGACGGCCTGATCAGCATCACGCCCAAGCGCGTCGCAAACGGCAAGGTCTCGCCGTACCTGGTCGGCGGGGCGACGCCGGGCACGATCGTCTCGCTGTCCAAGATCGAGGGCGAGTTCGTGCTCGCCGACCCCGTCCCGCCGAGGCTGTTGTTCATCAGCGCCGGCAGCGGGATCACCCCGATCATGAGCATGCTCCGCCACCTCGATCACGCCGGCGAGATGCCCGACGTGGTCGCGCTTCACTCCGCGCGCGAGCTCGACCAGGTGATCTTCGGGGACGACCTCCGGGGCCTCGCCGGCAAGCACGAGCGCTTCCATCTGCACGAGCAGCTCACGCGCGAGAACGGGCGGATGGGACCGCAGGACATGGACCGCCTGTGCCCCGACTGGCGCGAGCGCGAGGTTTACATCTCCGGTCCCAACGACATGCTCGACGCGTTCAGCGAGCACTGGGAGGAGCACGCCGACTCCGACCGTCTCCACATGGAGCGCTTCCAGCCCAAGCTCGGACTCGGAAAGAACAGCGAGGGTGAGGGCGGCCCGATCAAGTTCTGCATGTCGGACTGCGAGGCCGAGTCCGACGGGAGCGTGCCGATCCTGATCGCCGGCGAGGAGGCGGGCCTCGACTTGCCCTTCGGCTGCCGCGAGGGGATCTGCCACACGTGCGTCGGCGAGCTGCGCAGCGGGCGGGTCCGCGACCTGCGCAACGGCAGGGTCTACGGCCAGGAGGGCGAGGTGATCAGGACCTGCATCAGCGCGCCCGAGGGACCGGTCGAGATCGATCTGTAATCAACGACAGGGGAGACCAATGGCGACCGCCACCCACAACGGCCACCACACCAACGGACACGTAGCGATCGACGAGCCGGAAAACCCGCTGCAACGCTTGACTCCAGAGCAGATCGAGACGATCGGGCGGGAGTTCGACGAGCTCCACGAGCAGGTCAAGGACAGCCTGGGGGATCGCGACGCCCGCTACATCCGGTCGATGATCGCGCTCCAGCGCCGGCTGGCCCTGCTCGGACGCCTCGAGCTGCTCGCCTCGCGGTGGCGGATCCCCTGGATCGTCGGCGCCTCGACGCTGGGCATGGCGAAGATCCTCGAGAACATGGAGATCGGCCACAACGTCCTTCACGGCCAGTGGGACTGGATGAACGATCCGGTGATCAATTCGCGCGCGTGGGACTGGGACACCGCCTCGACCGCCGAGGCCTGGCGCCACAGCCACAACTACATCCACCACACGTACACGAACATCCTCGGCAAGGACCGCGACCTCGGCTACGAGATCATGCGGATCGACCCCGAGCAAAAGTGGCATCCGGTCTACGTGCTCCAGCCCCTGTACAACATCGTGCTGGCGATGCTGTTCGAGTGGGGCGTGGCCGTCCACGACCTCGACTTCGAGGCGATCCGTAAGGGCGAGAAGGACAAAAAGCAGCTCCGCAAAGAGCTCAAGGGGATCGCCGGCAAGGCCCGCGCGCAGATCCAGAAGGACTATGTCGCCTGGCCGCTCATCAGTGGGATCGTGATGACGCTGGCCGAGTTCGCGTACTTCTCCGCCCGCGCCGAGGTTCAGCGACGCCGCCGGAGCCGGATGTCGATCAAGTACGGGCTGAAGAAGCTTCGCTTCGAGCGCGAGAAGCCCGGCGGCAACGTCCTCCGCCAGCTGGTCGAGCGCCGTTCGTTCCGCGAGCCGTTCACGCGAACGCTGACCGCGGACATCGCCGCGAACCTGATCCGCAACGTGTGGTCCTACGCGATCATCTTCTGCGGTCATTTCCCTGACCAGACGTACACGTTCACCCAAGAGGAGACCGAGAACGAGAGCCGCGGCGCCTGGTACGTGCGCCAGCTCACCGGCGCGGCCAACATCGACGGGGGACCGCTGTTCCACGTGATCAGCGGCAATCTCGGGTATCAGGTCGAGCATCACCTCTACCCGGACATGCCGAGCACCCGCTATGGGGAAATCGCGCCCAAGGTGCGGGAGATCTGCCAGCGCTACGGCCTTCCTTACAACTCGGGTCCGTTCCACCAGCAGCTCGGGATGGTGCAGCGAACGATCATCCGGCTCGCGTTCCCGGGCGGCAAGCACCGCCCGAAGCCCGGCGCGTATGCCGGCCCGCTGGTGCGCGGCAAGGGCGAGAGGTCTTCGGTACCTGTCGCCACCGGGTGACGTGCGCGGCGCCGCCGTTCGGTTGGCCACGGGATCGAGCGCGAGCCACCCGGGTGGGACAGGCACCTACGCAGCTGACCCCAGCGAACTTGGTCGCGATCGCCCCGCCGGGCATGGACGCCCGGCGGAACGGCCCCACGGATGCCGCGAAGCGGCCCATTCTCCAAGTGGCGCAAGCGACCCGTGTCAGATGGTCCACCAGGCCGCTTGCGACGACAACCGCGCGCGCTATCTTGAATCGTGGTCTATCGCACAAACCCAAGGAGGTCGTCATGGCGTGGAGACGGAGCTTTCTCGTGGTGGCCAACGTGACCGCGGCCTCCGATGAGTTGATTGACGCGCTCAGGGCCAGGGCGCAGGAGCAGACCTGCAGCTTCACGCTGGTCGTCCCCGCCACGCCGTTCGGAGGCGGGCGCGAGGCGGCGACGGCGATGTTGGGCGAGGCGCTCGGGCAGCTGCGCGAGGCCGGCCTCGAGGCCGATGGCGCCGTCGGCAACGCGGATCCGATCCTGGCCGTCACCGACGCCTGGGACCCGAAAAAGTACGACGAGATCATCGTCTCGACGCTGCCGATGCGGTTCTCGAAGTGGCTGCACGCCGGGCTGCCGGAGCGGATCTCGAAGCTGACCGACGCCCCGGTTACCCATGTGGTGTCCGAGCCGCCGAAGCCCCAGCCAGAGGTCGCGCCGCCGCCCGAGCACCATAACAACGGGATGGGGCCCCTCCAGGTCCTCAGCTGGGGCGCCCCCAAAGAGCGCTGATCGCGAGCCCGCTCAGTCGGACGGTCCTGCGATAATCAACAGATGCCTGCCGACCTCGGGTCGATTCTCACTGCGATGGTCACCCCGTTCGACGCCGACGGGAATGTTGACGAGGACGCCGCCGTCGCCCTGATGCACCACCTGATCGAGCACGGCTCGGACGGGCTCGTGATCTGCGGCACCACCGGCGAGGCCTCGACGCTCGACGACGAGGAGCACCTCGGGATGATCCGCCTTGCCGTAGAGGAGATGCGGGGCACCCCAGTCACGATCGTCGCCGGCGTCGGATCCAACGACACGCGCCACGCGATCCACCTGACCGAGCGCGCGACCGAGATCGGTCCGGACGCGCTCCTGCACGTCAATCCGTACTACAACCGGCCGAGCCGGCGCGGGATCGTCCGCCACTACGAAGAGGTCTGCCGCGCCACCGACCTGCCGATCCTGCTCTACAACATCCCGCAGCGAACCGGCTCGGACATGCCCAACGATCTGCTGGCCGAGCTCGCGCAGCTCGACAACATCTTCGGGGTCAAGCAGGCCAATGCCGACAACCTGGCCAAGATCGACGGCATGGTCATCTACGCCGGCAACGACGATCTGCTCGCCGACGTCCTCGACCTGGGCGAGGCTGGGGGAATCCTGGTCGCCAGCCACCTGTTCGGCGAGGAGATGCACCGGATGGTCGACGAGCCTGAGCGCCGGCGAGAGATCGACGACAGTCTGAAGGACGTCTACGGCGACATGCCGGTCGCGCCGCTGGCGTGCGCCACGAAGGCGGCGCTCCACCTGCTCGGGCTCCTGCCCTGCGCCATGCCTCGCCTGCCGTACGTCGAGCTCGACGAACGCGAGCTCGACGTGATTCGAGCGATGCTCGAGCGCCACCTGCTGCTCCAAGCAAGCCGGGCATGACACTACGCGTCCTGCCGCTGGGCGGCCTGGGCGAGATCGGTAAGAACATGACCGTCGTGGAGTACGACGGGCGGATCGTCGTCGTCGACACCGGGCTGCGGTTCCCGACCACCGACATGCTCGGGATCGACCTCGTCCTCCCCGACTTCAGCTACCTGCGCGACCGCGCCGACGATATCGAGGCGATCGTGATCACGCACGGCCACGAGGATCACCTGGGCGCGCTGCCGTGGGTGATTCGCGAGCTCGGCGTGTCCCCGCCCGTGTACGGCGGTCGGCTGACGGTCGCGATGGCGCGCTCCAAGCTCGACGAGCACAAGCTCCGCGACGCGTCGCTCGAGGACCTGCGGCCCGGGGAGCAGCTGGAGCTCGGCCCGTTCACGCTCGAGCTCGTGCACATGACCCACTCGATTCCCGACTCGTGCGCGGTGGCGCTCACGACCGAGCTGGGGACGATCGTGGTCACCGGCGACTACAAGTTCGACCAGACCCCGGTCGACGGCCTGCCTGCCGATGTATCGAGGCTCGCGGAGCTCGGGCGGGAAGGCGTCCTGCTGCTGTGCGGTGATTCCACCAACGCCGACCGGCCGGGCTTCTCGCCGTCGGAGCGCGTCGTCGGACCGCACCTGCAGGAGGTGTTCGCGCATGCCGCGGGACGGATCATCGTCACCAGCTTCGCCTCGAACATCCACCGCGTGCAGCAGGTGATCGACGCCGCCGCCGAGCTCGGGCGCAAGGTGTCGCTGGTCGGGCGCTCGATGCGCAAGAACGTCAACATCGGACGGTCGCTCGGACACATCGAGTTCCCGGAAGGCACTCTGATCCCACCTCAGGAGGTCGAGGACTGGCCCGACGAGAAGGTCGTGGTGATCTCGACCGGCTCCCAGGGTGAGCCGCTGTCGGCACTGCGCCGGATGGCGCACAACGATCACCGGATGATCAAGCTGCACCCCGGCGACACCGTCGTGTTCTCGGCCACGCCGATCCCGGGCAACGAGCGCGCGGTGAACGAGACCGTCGACCGGCTGTTCCACATCGGCTGCGAGGTGATCACCCCGCGCGAGGCGCCGATTCACGCATCCGGGCACGGCTACGAGGAGGAGCTTAAGCTGATGCTGAACCTGCTCAAGCCGCGCTACGTGATGCCGATGCACGGCGACTACAAGCGGATCCGCCTGCACTCCGAGCTCGCCGGTGCGGTCGGGATCGAACCCGAGGACGTGTTCCAGGGCGAGAACGGGCTGCCCCTCGAGCTGAACGAGGGCAGCGCGCGCTGGGGCGAGCCCGAGCAGTCCGGAATGATCTTCGTCGACGGCGTCGACATCGGCGACCCGGCCGACGTCGCGCTGCGCGACCGCCGGATGCTGTCCGGCGACGGGATCTTCATCGTGGTCGCGACGGTCTCCGAGCAGAGCGGCGAATCCGTCGTGCCGCCCGAGGTCATCTTCCGCGGCGTCCCGTTCGTCGAGCAGGCCGACAGCCTCGTCGAGGAGATCCGCGAGGAGGTCGAGCGCTCGCTCGCCAGCGCCGCGCGCGACGGCCTCCGCGAGATCGACATGCTCCAGCAAGAGCTGCACGACGACCTCGCGGCGTTCGTGTACGACCGGCTCAGGCGCCGGCCGATGGTGCTGCCGGTCGTCGTCGAGGTCTAAGGCGCCGCCGACAAATCTAGAGCCCGCTTAGCCCGACGGCCGGACGAGGCCCGTCTCGTAAGCGAACACGACGATCTGCACCCGGTCGCGGAGGCCCAGCTTGCCGAGGATCCGCCCGACGTGAGTCTTCACCGTGGCCTCGGAGACGACGAGCCGCTCGGCGATCTCCGCGTTCGACAGGCCGCGGGCGACCTCGATCAGAAGCTCGCGCTCGCGCGGGGTCAGCGACTCGACGCGCTCGGTCGCGGGGACCGGACTCTGCGGATCGGGAAGGCGGTGTGCGAACTGGGACAGTAGTCGCCGGGTCACGCTCGGCGCGACGACGGCATCACCGGTCGCGACCGCGCGGATCGCCGACAGCATGTCCGAAGGCGGAGCATCCTTGAGCAGGAACCCGCTGGCCCCGGCGCGAAGCGCGCCGTAGGCGTACTCGTCGAGGTCGAAGGTCGTGAGCACGATGATCCGCGAATCGCTCCCCGACGCGACGATGCGCTCGGTCGCCTGCACCCCGTCGAGCTCCGGCATGCGCACATCCATCAGCACGACGTTCGGGTCGAGGCGCGCGGTGAGGTCGATCGCCTCGAGCCCGTTCTCGGCCTCTCCGACGACGTTCAGGTCGGGCTGGGCGTCGAGGATCATCCGGTAGCCCATCCGCAGCATCGGCTGATCGTCGACCAGCAGAATGCTCGTGGCGGCCGAGTCGCTCACCGAGGCTCTCGTACGGCGTCGAGCACCGCCAGCGGCAGGCGCGCGGCGACCCGCCATCCGCCCTCCGGGCGCGCACCGGCTTCGACGACGCCGCTGTAGACCGACGCCCGCTCGCGCATGCCGCGCAGCCCCGACCCGCCGTTTGCGGTCGGGTGCGCCGACAGCTGAGGCCCGGTGTCCGCGACCGACACGGTGACGTCCACCGCGGTGGCGACCACCTCGACCTCGGCCGTGGCCGAGGGCCCAGCATGCTTGAGCGTGTTCGTCAGCGCCTCCTGGACGATCCGGAACAGCGTGAGCTGGATCCCATCGGGCAAGGCGCGGGCGTCGGGTGAGACGCGGTAGCTCACCGGAAGGCCGGCCGCGCGGACCTGCTCGACCAGCCGGTCGATCTCCGCCACGCCGGGCTGAGGGTCTCGCTCCGGCGCCAGCCCGTCGGACTCCTCGCGCAGCACGCCGAGCAGACGCCGCATCTCGGCCAGCGCGAGGCGGCCCGTGCGGGAGGCCGTCTCGAGCGCGTGCTCGGCCTCGTCCGGATCGTCGCGCACCGTGTAGGCGGCGCCGTCCGCCAGCGCGATCATCACGGTGAGGTTGTGCGCGACGACGTCGTGGAGCTCGCGCGCGATCCGCGCCCGTTCCGCCGCGGCGGCGAGCTTGCCCTCCTGATCACGTTCGAGCTCCAGCCTCGCCGCCCGCTCCTCGAGCGACGCGAGCAACTGGCGCCGGTTGCGGATGTTTTGCCCGAGGATGCCGGCGGCCGCGACGAGGCCGGTCAACCCGACGAAGCTGCGAATGTGCCCGTCCGGGAACCACTTGAACAGCGCCAGGATGACTCCGAGCTCGAGGATCGCCGCCGCCGTCAGCGCCGTGCGCCTGTGCTCGCGGCTGGCGACGGTGTAGAGCGCGATCAGCAGCGCCAGGTCGCCCAGCACGCGATCCCCGACCAGCCACTGAACGAAAGCGATCCCGGCGGTCACGAGGAACACCGGGAACGGCCAGCGGGAGCGCCACAGCAGTGGGACCGCGAAGGAAAGGTCGAACGCGATGCTGGCCGGACCGCCGTGCCGCGGGTGGAGCTCGGGCAGCACCAGCAGCACGACGACCACGGCGCTGATCGCATCCCAGCGCCGCGGTCGTAGGTTCCGCAGCCCGGCTACCCAACCGGCATGGGCGGCCTCGCTCATTCCGCTCAATTTAGAGAGGCCGGGCCGTCCGTGTTACGCGTCGCGGCGCCGCATCAGGATCGCCGCCACGACGAGCGCCAGGAGCGGTGTAGCCGCAGAACAGCGCGAAGCCACCCCAGGGCGAGAACGTGTACGCCTCGTGGCTGCCCGACAGGATCGTCGTCCCGGCGACCGAGGGCAGGTACGGGTTGATCGCGTTCTGTGTGCTGGTGGGGAGGATCGCCGCCAGGCCCGGGACGACGAACAGCAGCCCGGCAAACAGCGCGATGCCGCCGGCGGTGTTGCGGACGATCGCTCCCAGGCTGAGCGCGAGCACGCCGAGAACCGCCAGGTACAGCGCGGCGCCAACCCATGCCCGCAGCGCGGGCGCGTGGCCGAGCGTCGTCTGCACGTGATGCTGGGTCAGGATGCTCTGCGAGGCGAGGAACGCGACCAGCCCCGAGATCAGCATCAGCACGAACGTCACGGTCGCGAACGTCCCCGCCTTCGCCCACAGCACAGGCAATCGCTTGGGCACGGCCATGAACGTCGAGCGGATCTGACCGGTGCTGTACTCGCCGGTGAGCACGAGGACGCCGAGCACGCCGATCGCCAGCTGAGCGAAGTGGTAGCCGCCCAGCCCGGTATTGATTGGGTTGAAGTGGAGCCGGTCGCCCAGGCTCATGTGGTTCCACCGGTTCATCTGGACCGTCGCGATCAGCGGGCCGAGGCCGGCCATGCCGAGGATCGCGACCAGCAGCGTCCAGCGGGTCGAGCGCAGCGACCACAGCTTGGTCCACTCCGACCGGATCACGCGAGCTTGCGTTACGCGCTCGCGCGTCGCGGTTGCGCGGACGGGGGCATCGAGGGTGGCGGATGTCGCGCTCATGCTGCTGCCTTCAGGTTCGGGTTCTCATCGGTGTACGCGGCGTGGTACTCGACGCTCTCGCCGGTCAAGCGCATGAACGCCTGCTCGAGCGATAGCTGGAGCGGCGTCAGCTCGGCCAGCACGATCTGCTCGGCCAGGGCGATCTCGCCGATCGCCTGTCCGCTGAGGCCGTGGACCTCGAGCACGTCTCGCTCGATGCTGTCCACGCGGGCATCGCGTCGGGCGAGCGCGTCGCGCAGTTCGGTCGCCTGAGGCGAGACGACGCGGACGGCGGCGCCGGTCGAGGCGCGGTCGACGAAGTCCGCGACCGAGGTGTCGGCGATCAGGCGGCCGCGCCCGATCACGACCAGGTGGTCGGCGGTCTGGGCCATCTCGGCCATCAGATGCGAGGACAGGAACACCGTCCGGCCCTCCTTGGCGAGTCGCTTGAGCAGCGTCCTGATCCAGAGGATTCCCTCGGGATCGAGGCCGTTGGCTGGCTCGTCGAGGATCAGCACGCCCGGATTGCCGAGCAGCGCCGCCGCGACGCCGAGCCGCTGGCCCATGCCGAGCGAGAACCCGCCGACCCGCTTTCGCGCGACGTCCTGGATGCCGACGAGGTCGATCACCTCCTTGACGCGCGCGCGGCCGATGCCGTGGGTTTGGGCGAGAGCGAGCAGGTGGTTGTAGGCGGAGCGGCCCGTGTGGATCGCGCGCGCCTCGAGCATCGCGCCGACCTCGTGGAGCGGCGCGGGGAGATCCGCGTACTTGCGTCCGTCGAGGGTGATCGTGCCTCCGGTGGGCGCGTCGAGCCCGAGGATCAAACGCATCGTGGTTGACTTGCCGGCGCCGTTGGGGCCGAGGAAGCCAGTGACGATCCCTGGCTTCACCTCGAAGCTGAGATCGTCGACTGCGACCTTGTCCCCGTAGCGCTTGGTGACGTTTTCGACCGTAATCATGCGATCAGTATCGGGCGACGACGTCGCCGTGACCATCGGTCGCGGGAGGCGATCTTTGGGGGCGCGGATCAGACTCAGGTAGTACGGCCGGCGACGCTGACCTCGGCCGGCGCACGTGCCTCTTGGCGCGCGCGGAAGGCCGCCGAGGGCGGTCAGCCCGGCGAGCGCGACCAAGAAGCAGGTGATCGCGCCGACCCCGAGTCCGGCCCGGGCGCCGGCGACCGCCATCAACCAGCCGACGATCGGGCCGCCGATCGGAGTCGATCCCTGGAAGGACACGAACCACAGCGACATCACGCGGCCGCGCATATTGGGCTCGGCGGTCAACTGAAGCGTCGAGTTCCCCATCGACATGAACGAGATGCTGGCCGAGCCGACGAACATGAGCGCGATCAGCTCGACCGGGAGGCTCGGGGCGAGCGCGGCGAGCGACATGGTCACGCCGAAGCCGGCGGCCGAGACGACGAGCGGCCGGACGCCGATCTTCCCGCGCGCGGCCACGAGCAGCCCGCCGAGCACGGCGCCGAACCCCATCGCGCCGGTCATGAACCCGAAGCCGGTCGAGCCTACGTGGAGCCCGCGGCTCGCCATCACCGGCAGGGACACCTGGAACTCGTAGGTCAGACAGCCCACTGCGGCCATCATCAGCAGCGGCACCGCGAGCTCGGGCGTGCGGCGGACGTAGCGGAACCCCTCGCGGAGCTGGCCGCGCGCACGGGGGGTCGGAGGGGTGGGGTTCAGCTTGGTGAGATCCAGCGTGACCAGCGACCCGATCACGGCGACGAAGCTGGCCGCGTTGACCAGGAAGCAGACGCCCTCGCCGACGGTGGCGATCAGGATCCCCGCGACTGCGGGGCCGATCATCCGAGCGGTGTTGGCCAGGACCGAGTTGAGGCTGACCGCGTTGCGAAGATGCTCGGGTCCCGACCATCTCGAGCATGAACGACTGGCGCGCCGGGTTCTCGAAGGCGTTGTTGAGGCCCAGCAGAGCCGCGAGGATCCCGATCTGCCAGACCTGCACCTCGCCGGTGACCGTGAGCACGCCGAGGATCAACGCCTGAACCCCCATCACGGCCTGGAGCGCGATCGACAGGCGGCGCTTGTCGACGCGGTCGGCGACGACGCCGCCGTATGGGCCGAGCAGCAGCACCGGGAGCGTCTGGAGCGCGACGATGATCCCGAGCGTGGTGCTCGAGTGCGTGAGGCTCAGGACCAGCCAGGCCTGGGCCGTCATCTGCATCCAGGTGCCGATCAGCGATATCGCCTGGCCGCCGTAGTAGCGGCGGTAGTTCGGGACGGAGAGTGCGGCGAAGGTGACGCGGCCGGCGCGGATCACCCGCGTCAAGACCGCTCTCCTACCCACAGCCGCTCGGCGAGGCGCTCGAGCGCCGGCAGGGCAGCCTCGATCTGGCTACGCTCGCGCTCGTCGAGCCCGTCAAGGGCGAGGTTCAGCGCATCGGTGCGCTCGCGGCGAATTCGGTCGGCCAGCTTGCGCCCCGCCGCGGTCGCTTCGACCAGCGCCGCGCGGCGGTCGCCCGGATCGATGGCACGCGTAACTAATCCCGCCTCGGTCAGGTCGGCGATCACCCGCGACATCATCGTCGGGTTGATCCCTTCGGCGTCCGACAGCTCCGACAGCCGGATCTGACCGGCGCGGGCGACATGCAGGAGCACCGAGATCTTGGTCGGAGTCAGGCCCGCGGCGACGGCGGCGGGGGTGGGGCGAAGGCGCCGGGACAGCCTGCCGATCACCGCCCGCAGCCGGGGCGTGGTTTCGGTGTCGAATGTGGCGAGGATGGGGGACATAGATCTCTGACTGTTTCTGAAATACTTGCTTGCTGGCAAGCATTTTAGCAGGATTATCGACGCGCTGAGGTCCAGCTTGAGCGAGCCCCGGGGGACCGTCCGTGGACCCCTCGCGTGAAGCGCGGCGCGGCTTCGACCTTCGTCCCGCGCGCGCCGGGGGCCGCGGATGGTCTCCGGTGGCGAGCGACGGCGAGCGACTGTTAGCGGCGTCGGCGCCGGCTGGCCGCGCCGGCGGCCGTACCGACCGGGGTCTCGGGCGAGGGCTGGCCGTTGCCGGCGGTCGGATCGCGCGGGATCGTGATCACGAATCGCGCCCCGGAACCGGTCTCCGGTCGCTCGAGCGCGACCGTGCCGCCGTGCGACTCGGCGACCGCGCGCACGATCGCGAGACCGAGGCCCGAGCCGCGGGTCCCGGGCGCGCCGCGGACGAAGCGGTCGAACACGCGCGACCCGAGCTCGGGTGGGATCCCCGGCCCGTCGTCCTCGACGGTCAGAACCGCCATGCCGTTCTGCACCGAGGTGGCCGCGCGGATGTGCGTGCCGGGCAGGCGTGTGACGGGCCGCGTTCTCGATCAGGTTCAGCGTCAGGCGATGGAGGTCGTCGCGCACGCCGGGCACGACCGCCGGCTGGGCCTCGATCGAGAGCTCGTGGTCCTCGGCCATCGGCCCGAGCTCGGAGGCCGCCTCGAGCAGCACGTCGGCGAGGTCGGTCGGACCGCGCGACACGGTTCGGCGGGCGTCGGCGCGCGCGAGCAGCAGCAGGTCGCCGACGAGCCGGCGCATCCGCCGGGCGGAACGCAGCGCGGCCTCGGCGGTGTCGGCCTGCTCGCCGTCGAGCTCCTCGGCCAGCAGCTCGAGGTTCGCGAGCAGGCTGGTCAGTGGCGTGCGCAGCTCGTGCGAGGCGTCGGCGACGAACTCCCGTTGGCGCTCGAGCGCGGCGTGGGTGTCGCTGCGCGCGGCAGTCGAGCGATAACAGCATCCCCTCGACGGTTCGGGTCAGCTCCGCGACCTCGTCGTCGGCTTCGGGCTGGGGCAGGCGGAGCGTGGGGTCGCGGGTCCGCTCGATCTCGCGTGAGGCCTCGGTCAGCTGCACGATCGGGCGCATCGCGCGAGCGGCGGTGGCGAGGCCGCCCAGCAGCGCGAGGACGGTGCCGCCGAGCACCCCCAGCAGCAGGATCACCCGGACGCGCGCGACGGTGTGATCGACGTCGGACAGGGGCCGGGCGTAGAGCAGCCACACGGTGCTGGGCGGCACGCTCAGCTGCTGCGCGACGACCAGGTAGCCGCCCTCGTCGTAGGTGCCGGCCTTGGCCGGAGCCGGGAGCTCGGGCGTGGCCGGCAGGGCCTTCACGCCCTTGACCTTGACGTCCTTCTGCGTGCACAGCAGCACGCCGGCCTCGTTGAAGATCCGGATCTGGGCGTGCTCGGCGCTCGTGTAGTCCTTGAGCGAGACGTTCTGCTTCTTGCAGTTCAAGTAGGCGCCGTCTCCGAGCCACTTCAGATGCAGGTCCCTGCGCCAGCTGGTCGGAGTTGCTGCGCACCTCGTCGTTGAACTGGCCGCGCAGCTGCCCGGTCGGTGAGCACCCCGACGATCGCCGCGAACGACGCCAGGATCACGCAGGTCAGCATCGCCGAGCCGCCGGCCAGCCGCCAGCGGATCGGGATCGCGCCTATACGCGGAGAACGTAGCCCGCGCCGCGGATCGTATGTAGGAGCCTCGGCTCGCCACCGGCTTCCAGTTTCCTCCGAAGGTTCGACACGAACACTTCGATCGTATTGGTCATCGAGAACGGGTCATAGCCCCAGACCTCGTCGAGTAGGCGCTGGCGTGAGATCACGATCCGCTCGTTGCGCATCATGTACTCGAGCAACTCGAACTCGCGCTGAGTCAGGTCGATGGTCCGGCCGGACCTCGTGACCTCGTGCGTGTCGGGGTTGAGCTTGAGGTCGCTCATCGTCAGCGTCGCCTGGCCGCTCGGGGGGCGGCGTCTCAGCAGGGCGCGGAGGCGCGCCAGCAGCTCCTGGCGCTCGAACGGCTTGACCAGGTAATCGTCGGCGCCCGCGTCGAGCCCCTCGACCCGTGCCTCGACGCCGTCGCGGGCGGTCAGCACGAGGATCGGAACGTCGTCGCCGGACTGGCGGAGCGTCTTGGCCACCTCGACGCCGTCCAGGCCGGGAAGCCCCAGGTCGAGTATCAGGAGGTCAGGCAGGAACCCATGGGCCTCATCCAGCGCCGCAGTTTCCGTCGCTCGCGATCCGCACCTCATACCCCTCCATCCGCAGGGAGCGCTGGAGGACCTGCGCGATCGCATCGTCGTCCTCGACGACCAGCACACGAGGTGTGCGTTCGTACTCCGCCATTTCTGTATGCAGATGGTACGGCGGTTCTTGAAGAGTTCCGCGCGTATGGGCTGGTGGGAGGAAGCGCGGGCGGACACGTCGAAGCCAGTTCCTCCGAAATGGCCGACCCGCAAGCGAAAGAAGCCGCCGCCCAAGCGCGCGACGCGCTCGCTGCTGGCTGGCCGGCCATCGCTGCGGCTGCCGCACGTCGAGTTCGAGCCGCACCACGTCGACATCCTCGCGCTCGGGCTGATCGCGGTCGGGATCCTGCTCGGCGGGGTGGCTTACGGCGGTTGGAACGGGGGCACGCTCGGGAACGGCGCGGTCACCGGCATGCGGTTCTTGCTTCGGCGCGCTCGGATACGTCGTGCCGGCCGCGCTCGTGGTGGCGGGCGGTGCTCGTGCTCCTGCGTGAGCTGCGGCCGCCCGCCCGTCCGTTGCGCACCGGGGCTCATCTGCCTGACCTGCTCGATCACGCTCGCGCTGGCCGCGGGGACGCTGGGAGTCGGGCCGGGTCCGGTGCCGAGCGCCGTGTTACTGGACGCCGGCGGCGTTCGAGATGCGGGGCGGTGTGCTCGGGCAGGCTGAGCTTTGGGTGACCTCGCACCTGATCTCGACGGTCGGCGCGGACATCCTCGCGGTGTTCCTGTTCGCGGCCGGGCTGATCCTGGTCACGGGCGCGACGCTCGCGGGGATCGTGCGGGCGACCGGCGCCGGGGTGGCCGGGACGACGCGCGTGCTCAGGCGCTCGACGCGAGAGCATGGCTGCGACCCGCGCGCGCCGCCCGTCCACCGAGGCGGCGAAGGCGCGGGCCGCGGGGTCGCTGCGACCGCCGGTCGTCGGAGTCGCTCGATGTGGCCGAGCCGCTGCTGCCACCCGAGCCCGACACCTCGGAGCTCGTGGTCCGGGCGACCCACGTCGAGGCCCCGCCGCCCGGTCCGATCGACGACGAAGACGTGCCGGAGTACCGGCCGCCGGTCCGGCAGCCGGTCGGGACCGAGCCTTCGGTCGAAGCGGAGTCGCGGGAGGCGGCCCCGCCCAACCCCGAGGACCTGACCCCGCAGGGTCGTTACCGCGCGAGCATCACCGACGATCCGAGCTTCGAATGGCACGTTCCACGGTCGCGGTTCCTGGTCCGCGCCACCGGCGAGGCCGCCAAGCCCGACACCGCCGGCCAGGAGCAGGTGGCCGCCACGCTGGTCGAGACGCTCGGCCACTTCGGGATCGAGGCGAAGGTGATCGGCCGGGTCACCGGACCGCACATCACGCGCTACGAGCTCCGGCTGGCGCCGGGGACGAAGGTGTCCAAGGTCGCGCAGCTCAAGGACGATCTCGCGTACGCCCTGGCCGCGACCGAGATCCGGATCCTGGCGCCGATCCCGGGCAAGCAGGCGGTCGGGGTCGAGGTCCCGAATGCGCGCAGGCGGATCGTCCACCTCGGCGACGTGTTCCAGGAGCCACCGTCCGACTGGTCGCCTTTGACGGTCTGGCTCGGCAAGGACATCGCGGGGCGGGCGATCGGCGCCGACCTCGCGAAGATGCCCCACCTGCTGGTCGCGGGCACGACCGGAGCGGGCAAGTCGGCGTGCGTGAACGCAATGCTGTGCAGCATCCTGCTGCGGGCGACTCCGCACGAGGTTCGGGTCGTGCTCGTCGACCCCAAGCAGGTCGAGCTCAACCACTACGAGGGCATTCCGCACCTGCTCACGCCGGTTATCACCAGTCCCCGGATGGCGGCCAACGCGCTCCAGAACCTCGTCAAGGAGATGGAGCAGCGGTACGGGACGATGTCGCTTGCGCGGACGCGTTCGTTGCCCGAGTTGAACCGCGCGCGGGAGAAGCGGGGCGAGCCGCCGCTTCCGTACATCCTGTGCGTGATCGACGAGCTGGCCGACCTGATGATGGTCGCGCCGGCCGACGTCGAGGACTCGATCATCCGCCTGGCGCAGAAGGCGCGGGCGGTCGGCATCCATCTGGTCTTGGCGACGCAGTCGCCGCGGGTCGACGTGATCACGGGCATGATCAAGGCGAACGTGCCCTCGCGGATCGCGTTCGCGGTCTCGTCGCAGACCGACTCGCGGGTGATCCTCGATCACAACGGCGCGGAGTCGCTGCTCGGGCAGGGCGACATGCTGTTCTCGCCCGTCGGGTCGAGCAAGCTCCAGCGGATCCAGGGCGCCTACATCGACGAGGAGCAGATCGCGGAGCTGACCGACGCGTGGCGGCGGCAGGGCGAGCCCGAGTTCCACGACGAGCTGCTCGAGGAGGTCGAGTCCTCCGATTCGGGCGATTCGTCGGGCGAATCCGAGTTCAGCCCCGACGAGGACCCGCTGCTCGAGGAGGCGATCGCGCTGGTGGCGCAGATGGGCACCGCCTCGACCTCGATGCTCCAGCGCCGGCTGCGCCTCGGCTACACGCGCGCCGGGCGGCTGATCGACATGCTCGAGCGCCGCGGGATCATCTCCGGCTACGAGGGATCCAAGCCGCGGCAGGTGCTGATCACCGAGGCCGACGTCCCTCGAATCCTGGCGCATCTCGCCGAAGCCGACGGGCCGGCCGTGCCGCCGCCGGTCCGCGTACCAGACGACGCCGACGAAGAGCACTAGAACCTTGCGCGGCCAGCGCGAGCGCGGGAAAAGTCCTGCTGTCGAGGCCCCATCCGCCGCTAGCCTTCGAAGGCGGATGGCCGACATCGGCACCACACTGAGAGAGGCGCGGATCCGCGCGCGGATCGATATAAGCGAAGTGGAGGCGCGGACCAAGATTCGCGCCAAGTACCTGCGCGCGATCGAGAACGAGGAATGGGATCTGCTCCCCGGGCCGGTCTACGTGAAGAGCTTCCTGCGCACGTACGGCGACTTCCTGGGCGTCGACAGCCGGAGCCTGGTCGACGAGTACAAGCGCAGATACGAGCGTCCCGCCGATCAGGACCTGCGGCCGATCAGCGCCCGCGGACGAGAGCGCGAGCGCAGGCGCCGGCGACGCCCCGGTCTGGGGCGGGTCGCCGCGGTCGTGCTCGTGCTGGCCGCGGTGGTCGTCGCGCTGTTCATCGTCGGCAGCCTCGGGGGGAACAGCTCCTCGACGACGACGACGCCGCCCACGACCGCCGCTTCGCAGTCAACGTCGTCGACGACCGGGCACACCAGCACGACGCACCACCGCCACCACAAGCCCGCGCCGCCGAAGCCGACCACCGTGACGCTGAAGCTGGTGCCCACGAGTTCGGTTTATGTGTGCGTCGAGGACGGCGCCGGCAAGAAGCTGATCCCCGGGGTGATCTTCGCCGTGGGCCAGACGATCCCGACCGAGACGGCGAACAAGCTGATGGTGACGCTCGGCAACCCCTCGGTGCAGATGAAGGTCAACGGGAAGCCGGTGCCCGTGGCGAACTCGTCGCCGATCGGCTATGCGTTGACACCCGGAAAGACGACTCCGCTGGCGGCCGGCCAGCTGCCGACGTGCGCATGAGCGACGCCCCCCGCGCGGGCATTCTCGTCACCGGCACCGAGGTTCTGACCGGGATCATCTCCGACCGCAACGGGCCATGGCTGTCGGAGCGCTTGGTCGAGATCGGGGTCGACGCGGCGATGATCCAGATCGTCGGCGACCGTCGCCAGGACCTGATAGCGGCGCTTCGGTTCATGGCCGAGGAGGGAATGGCGCTGATCGTGACTTCCGGCGGCCTCGGCCCTACCGCCGACGATCTGACCGCCGAGATCGTCGGCGAGTTCGCCGGGCGCGAGATGGTGCTCGACGACGCCCTCGAGGAGCGGATCGCCGAGATCCTGCGCCCGCTTATGGGGCGGTGGCCCGGGTTGGACCCTGATGCGATCCGCGAGTCGAACCGCAAGCAGGCGGTGGTGCCGCGCGGGGCCACGGTGTTGGACCCGGTCGGGACGGCGCCGGGGCTGGTCGTGCCGCCGGCTTCCGGGTCCGGCCCCACGGTCGTCGTGCTTCCCGGGCCTCCCCGCGAACTCCACGAGATGTGGGAGATGGCGCGTTCGACCGACGCGTTCCGGGCGGCGATCGCCGGCGCCAGGACGTACCGGCGGGGGATCGTGCGCCTGTATGGGTTGCCCGAGTCAGAGATCGCGAACACTCTGCGCGCGGCCCAGGACGCGGGCGTGCCGCTCGAGCCGCTCGAGATCACGACCTGCCTGCGCCGGGGAGAGATCGAAGTGGCGACCCGGTACGAGGAGGCGGATGAGCGCGCCTATGACGCGCTGCTCGAGTTCATGGTGGGGCGCCACGGCGATCAGCTGTTCTCCCGTGACGGATCGACGGTGGACTCGCAGGTGGCTTCGTTGCTGGCCGGCCGGATGATCGCGGTGGCCGAATCGTGCACGGGAGGGCTGATGTCGGCGCGGCTGACCGAACTGGCCGGCTCCTCCGCGTACTTCGCCGGCGGCTTGGTCGTGTACTCGAACGAGGCGAAGGTCTCGCTGGCCGGCGTCGATCCCGAGCTGATCGTTCGCTTCGGCGCGGTGTCGACCGAGGTCGCGGAAGCACTGGCCTCTGGGGCCGTCGAACGGTTGGACGCCGATGTCGGCGTCGCGATCACCGGGATCGCGGGGCCCGACGGCGGCACTCTTGACAAGCCCGTCGGTACGGTCTGCTTCTCGGTGTGCCTGCGGGACGGCGCGCGAATCACGCGGCGAACGCTGCTGCCCGGCAGCCGGTCGGACGTCCGCGACCGCTCGACCACGGTGGTCATGCACCTCGTGCGCCGGCTGCTGACGGAGGCCGGAGCGGTGGCTGCTCCGGAGGCCGGCGCTCAGGCCGACCGGGCGTGAGCGAGCGGGCGTGAGCAACCAGGCGTGAGCGAGCGGGCGTGAGCGAGCGGGCGTGAGCGAGCGGGCGTGAGCGAGGCGGGCGGAACCGCTCGTCTGTTCGTTGCACTCGAGCTGCCTGCGGACGCGCGCGAGGCGTTGGCGCGGTGGCGGTCGCCGGTGCTTTCGGAGATTCCCGGTCTTCGTCCCGTGGGGCCTGAGGCTCTACACGCGACGCTGTGCTTTCTCGGCTCGCGCCCGGTCGGCGACGTCGACGCGATCTCCGCGGCCTGCGGCGTCGTCGCGGGCGAGCCCGTCGTGGATACGGCGTTCGTCGAGGGGCTGTGGTTGCCGGCGCGCCGGCCCCGGGTGCTGGCGGTGGGGTTGCGCGATGACGACGGTGTCCTTGCGGGGGTCCAGTCAGCGTTGTCTCGCACGCTCGTGGCAGGCGGTTGGTACGCGCCGGAGTCGCGGCCGTTCCTGGCACATGTCACGGTGGCGCGGGTCGCGCGCGATGCGCGGGTCCGGCGGGTCGAGCTACCCGCCCCCCGTCGTTCGCGGTGCGTTGCTCGGTCGTCACGTTGTACCGGTCGCACCTCGGGGCGGGCGGCGCGCGGTACGAGCCGCTCGCGTCGGTCGAGCTGGGGTCAGTGCCGGGCGCGGCGGACCCGATGTCGGTGGTGCAGCGGTTCTATGCCGTGCAGGCTCGGGTGTACGCAGGAGAGGTTTCTGCTGGCGAGCTTCGGGAGGTGCTGGCAGACGATGTCGTCTGGCACGTGCCTGGGGCGAGCGCGATCGCCGGCGAGCACCGGGGCGTCGAGGCGGTGCTCGAATACGTCGACACGCGCCGGCGAATGACCGACTCCACGTTTCGTGTCACCGGCCACGGCATGGCGATGATCGGCGGGCGCGTAGTCCAGCTCGCCGGCGGCCGGGCGGTGCGCGATGGCGAGGACGTCTCGTGGGAGACCGTCGGGGTGTTTCGGGTGGCCGACGGGCGGATCGCCGAGTGCTGGCTGGTGCCGTTCGACCAGGCGGTGTTCGACCTGATCTGGTCGTAGGCGCGGCTCGCGTCGCATCCGGCTATCTTCGATCGATGCGAGTTGTCGTCACCGGGGCCACCGGCACGATCGGCAGGGCCCTCGTGAGCGCTCTGCTCGCGCGGGAGGAGGACGTCGTCGTGCTCTCCCGCGATGAGTCGCGTGCCCACCAGGCGTTCCGCGATCGGGTCAAGGCGTACGCCTGGCCTCGACCCACCGACGGTCCCCCGCCCGAGGCCGCGCTGGCCGGCGCCGATGCGGTCGTGCACCTGCTCGGCGAGCCGATCGCGCAGCGGTGGACCGACGAGTCCAAGGAGGCCATCCGCGAGTCCCGGGTCGCGTCGACGCGAGCGCTCGTGGAGGGGTTGTCGGCGGTTCCGGCGGGCGAGCGTCCGCGGACGCTGATCTCTCAGTCCGCGGTGGGCTTCTACGGCCCGCGCGGCGACGAGAAGCTCGACGAGGACGCGCCGGCCGGGAGCGACTTTCTGGCCGGGGTCGTGGCCGACTGGGAGCACGAGGCGCTCTCCGCCGCATCCTCGGGCCTCCGCGTTGTGGTCACGCGCACCGGCGTGGTCCTGTCTCCCTCGGGTGGAGCGCTCGCCAAGATGCTCCCGTTCTTCCGCCTAGGGATCGGCGGACCGGTCGCCGGCGGCCGCCAGTACGTCCCCTGGGTGCACCTCGACGACGTCGTCGGCGCGATGCTGTTCTGCGCCGGCAGGCCCGAGGCGACCGGGCCGGTCAACCTGACCGCGCCGGGTCCGGTGACCAACGCGGAGCTCTCGAAGGTCCTCGGCCGCGTGCTGAAGCGGCCGGCGTTCCTGCCGGTGCCAGGGCTGGCGGTGAAGGCCCTCTACGGCGAGATGGCAGAGATCGTGATCACGGGCCAGCGCGCGGTGCCCGCCGTCCTGGAGAAGCTCGGCTACGGCTTCCGCCACCCCGACCTCGAGGCAGCGCTCCGGGACGTGCTCGGTCGCACCTGACGCCTTCCCGGCTGCGGCTCGCCTCAGTCCTGTGTTTTCGGCACCGATGTCCGGTTCGGTGTGGCGCCGGTGCGGCAACCCGCGTTTGCGCCGGCAACCCGCCTCTGCGGCCGGCAACCCGCCTCTGCGCCGGCAACCCGCCTCTGCGGCCGGCAACCCGCCTCTGCGCCGGCGACCGTGCCGTTAGCGCCGGCAATCCGTTACGCCGGCGATCCGTTAGCGCCGGCGATCCGTTAGCGCCGGCGACGCCCCCGGAAACGCGGCGCGCCAGCTCTCGCGACCTGCATAACCTGCCAATTCAGCCGATGCCGGGCGACCGTGGCAGATCCCGCATGTGGCACGTGCACCGTCTGCCACGGTCGGCGATTTTTCCACCCCGGTGGCAGGTCATGCAGGTCCTCACGCACCAAACTCCTTGCAGCGCGAACCGCGCTTCCCACATGCTCCACTTCAGGGCTGCCTTCCTGCGCCCGCACGCCCGGCTCCTTCGCGCCGGCGGCGCCACCGACCTGGATCACGCGCCACCGACCTGCATCACGCGCCACCGGAGCGACTCCGGCGGGACTGTGGCGGACTTGGCATGTGGGGCATGCGCGACACGCCACGGTCCGCCCGAAGCTCCGCAATTGGCGTACTACGCATGCTCCGGCCCGCCAGCCGCTCCTCTCCGGGCGTCGAAGCCTCTACTGACACCAGCCAGCTCCCTCAGGTGCCGCCTTTCCCGGCGCTCGGCGGCGCTCCGCACAGGGGGCGATCAGCGCCGGCGACGCCCTCGGGTACTTCCCCTTCGTCGTGCCGGCTCCGCTCCGGATGCCGGCCACGCTCCCTCAGGTGCCGTCTTTCGCGGCGTCGGCCGCCCCGCCAGGAGCCCGTCGAACCCACCGACCCGTCGAACCCACGGACCCGTCGAACCCACGGACCCGTCGAACCCACGGACCCGTCGAACCCGCCGACCCGTCGAACCCACCGACCAGCGTCCGCACGGCCGCGACCTGTCACCGCCATCCCCCCGGCGCCACCGCCACCGCCGCGACACCGCCGCGACACCGGCTCGCCACCACCGGCCGTCCGACCCCCGCCGCACAATTGGCCCGAAGTTGTTTGCGTTCTGAGACGAACGCGCCTTGTTCTGTTTCAGGTAGCGGCTCTAGCGTGCCGGTTCCGTCCGCTACCCCGCCTACCGTGGTGAACCAAAGCATGAGACAAGGAGCCGAACGGAGATGAGCGAGCAAGACAAGGCCGGCCTGAAGCCGGGGGCCACGTCCGACCCGAAGGCGGATGCCAAGCGACAGGCCGCGCTTCAGGGCGCTCTGACGCAGATCGAGCGGCAGTTCGGCAAGGGCACCGTCATGCGCATGGGCGACCCGGGCGCGCGCGTGGCGGTCGATGCGATCCCGACCGGCGCCTTGCCGCTGGACCTGGCGCTTGGGATCGGCGGCGTTCCGCGCGGGCGGATCGTCGAGATCTTCGGCCCGGAGTCGTCCGGTAAGACCACGCTCGTCTACCACATCCTCGCCGAGGCCCAGAAGCTCGGTGGCGTGTGCGCGTTCATCGATGCCGAGCACGCGATGGACCCGCTGTACGCCCAGCAGATCGGCGTCGACATCGACGAGCTGCTGGTCTCCCAGCCCGACTACGGCGAGCAGGCGCTCGAGATCGTCGACATGCTGATCCGGTCGGGAGCCGTAGACGTGATCTCGATCGACTCGGTCGCGGCGCTCACCCCACGCGCCGAGCTGGAAGGTCAGATGGGGGACCAGAGCGTCGGCGTGCAGGCCCGCATGATGTCGCAGGCGATGCGCAAGATCACCGGCGGCCTCAACCGCACCCAGACGCTGTGCGTGTTCACGAATCAGATCCGGGAGAAGGTGGGCGTGATGTTCGGCTCGCCCGAGACCCAGCCCGGCGGTCGCGCGCTGAAGTTCTATTCCTCTCAGCGGTTGGACATCCGCCGCATCGAGACGATCAAGGACGGCACCGAGGCGGTCGGCAACCGCGTCCGAGTGAAGGTCGTCAAGAACAAGGTGGCGGCGCCGTTCAAGCAGGCCGAGTTCGACATCGAGTTCGGCAAGGGAATCTCGACCTCCGGATGCCTGCTCGACTACGCCATCGAGCACAACATCATCACCAAGTCCGGCTCGTTCTTCTCGTATGGCGAGGAACGGCTCGGTCAGGGGCGCGGCAACGCCAAGGCGTTCCTCGACGAGCATCCCGAGGTGGCGAAGGAGATCGAAACCAAGATCTACGCGGCCCTCGGGATCAACCGCGATCTGGTCAAGACGATCGAGCGTGAAGGGCCGGCGCTCCAAGCCGTGGACGCCGAGGCGGCCGCCGAAGGGCGCGCCGCGTAGGGCGTGCTCGACGCCGACACCGGTCTCGAGCGGCCCCTCCCAGCCGACGGGCCGCATCATCCCGACGTGCGGGCGCTTCACATCGACAACGGGTCTCCGAACTCTGACGCCGGGCTCGAGCGGGCGCTCGCGATCGCTTACCGCTATTTGAACGCGCGGGAGCGCACCCAGGCGGAGATGCGGGGCCACCTCCTCGGCAAGCGCCTCGATCTGCGAGACGTCGAGCGGGCGATCCAGGCGCTCACCGACCAGGAGCTCCTGGACGACGCTCGTTTCGCGCGGCTGTTCGTCCAGGACAAGCGCGAGCTCGCCGAGTGGGGCGCCGATCGGATCAGGCAGGCTCTGCTGGCCCGCGGCGTCGATCGTGACGTGGTCGCCGACGCGCTCGCAGAGCACGAGCAGAGGACGAACGGCGGCGGCGAGATCGATCGCGCGCTCGCGGTGCTGCGGCGGCGGTTTCCGTCGCCGGCGGGAGATCGCCGGGAGCGGGAGCGCGCGCTCGGTGTGCTGTTGCGCAAGGGCTACGACACGGATCTGGCGCTCGAGGCGATCACCGCCCACATGCGCGACCCGGACCTCGGCTAGCCGCCAAATCCCCGCGATCGGCGTATGAACGCTCTCACCTTCGGGTGGCCGCCGATGCGGGCGCGCCTGACCGCGGCCATGCGTCGTTGCGCCCGCGGGCCGCCGGTACTACGATCCTGTTAGCGAACGAAGGGCCCACGGGCCACAAAGAACACCAGCAAATTCCGTACATCTTGGATTCCGGACTTAGTGTTGACGGCAAATACCATCGGGCCACCTGGTCCATTTAGACAAGACCCAGAACCCGCCAGGTAGCCGCCTACTGAAGGCAGGCGGCAGTCGCCACACCGGCATCCGTTCGTGCAGCCACGCGCGGGCCGATCGGTCGCTCCAAAAACTAAA
Organism: uncultured Solirubrobacterales bacterium; assembly: GCA_963849675.1. GTDB lineage: Bacteria > Actinomycetota > Thermoleophilia > Solirubrobacterales > Solirubrobacteraceae > Palsa-465. Next base: position 44,484 of record CAWKIW010000010.1, read on the forward strand.
GGTTTGAAGCAGGTTCGGCAGTACGCCGAACCGCACGGAGAGGATCGACCATGGAAATCATCGGGGCCGCAGCGCTGATCGCGGTGGGAATCGTGGTTGCGGCCATCATCTACGGTCGGATGCACGGCACCCCGACGGTTGCCGTGGCTACCCCGACCCCGAGCGTGCCTGTCGTCGAAACGGCGCCCGCTAAGCCCCGGCGCCCCGACGGCGAATTGCTCGAGCGCACGGAGGCGGTAACGCGCCGCGAGGAGGCTCTATCGCGCAAGGAAGCCGAGCTCGAGCAGGAGCGGGCGGCGGTCGGCGAATCTCGTCAGGAGCTCGCGCGCTCGCTGGAGCAGATCTCGGGTCTGTCCGCCGGCCGCGCCAAGCAGCTGCTGCTCAAGGAGGTGGAGGAGCAGGCGAAGCACGACGCCGCTCGTCGCATTCGTCAGATCGAGGAGGAGACCAAGCGCGAAGCCGAGCGTCGGGTTCGGAACATCCTGTCGGTGTGCATGCAGCGGCTCGCGGCGGGACATGCCGCGGAGACCACGGTGTCGGTCGTGCAGCTGTCGGCCGACGACATGAAGGGCCGGATCATCGGCCGCGAGGGTCGCAACATCCGCGCGCTGGAGAACCTCACCGGCGTCGACTTCATCATCGATGACACCCCCGGCGCGGTCGTCCTGTCCGGCTTCGACGGCGTGCGACGCGAGATCGCACGGATGACACTCGAGAAGCTTCTCCAGGACGGTCGCATCCATCCGGCGCGGATCGAGGAGATGTACTACCAGGCGAAGTCCGAGCTCGAGGAACACATCGTCGAGATGGGGGAGCAGGCCGTTTTCGACGCCGGCGTTCAGGGGGTGCACCCCGAGCTGATCAAGGTGCTCGGCCGGCTCAGGTTCCGGACCAGCTACGGCCAGAACGTGCTCGCCCACTCGATCGAGGTCTCACAGCTGGCGGCGATGATGGCCGCGGAGCTGGGGGCGAGCGCCCGGACGGCTCGGCGCGCCGCGTTGCTGCACGACATCGGCAAGGCGGTGACGCACGAGGTCGAGGGACCCCACGCACTGGTCGGAGGCGAGCTTGCGCGCAAGTACGGCGAGTCTGAAGCGGTGGCGCACGCGATGGAGGCCCACCACAACGAGGTCGAGCCGCAGACGATCGAGGCGGTGATCGTCCAGGCCGCCGATGCGCTGTCAGGCGCGCGCCCGGGTGCCCGTGGGGAATCGCTCGAGCAATACGTCAAGCGCCTGCGAGATCTGGAGCAGATCGCCACCCGCCACAAGGGGGTGGACAAGGTCTACGCGATGCAGGCCGGTCGCGAGATTCGCGTGATGGTCGCACCCGGTGCGATCGACGACGACGCCGCGACCTCGCTCTCCTATGAGATCGCGCGGGAGATAGAGAAAGAGCTCGAGTACCCCGGCCAGATCAAGGTGACTGTGATCCGGGAGTCACGTGCGGTCGAATACGCGCGCTGACCCCCCCGCGCTCGGCCGCAAACACGCGCCTTATGCGTTCACACGCTCGCGCTCGCCGGTGGCGAACCGGCGCCCGTCGCGCCCGGCGTTGGCGACGCCTCGCCAGTCGCGCTCAGTCGTGGTGATGATGGTGCAGGAACACCGTGTGCGCGGTCCACGCGGCGAAGTCGGGGATCAGCACCACGGCGAGCACGAGGCCGCCGACCATCGCCCCGGCTAACGCGATCCACCGCCCGGCAGCCCCGGGAGTTCTCCCGACCAGCTCGGTCTCGCTACGGCCGCCGATCCCGAGCGCTCTCGCCATGGCCGGGAGATGGCCGAGGATGTGGAGACTCATGAACACGACCCAGACGATGAATGTCACCTTGTGAAGCAGCAACATCGGGTTTCGATCCGCCGGGCCGACGATCAGCAGCCCGATGCCGGTGACGAACACCCCGACGGTCGAGAGCACCACGATCGGCGCAATGAGACGCAGCGCGAGTTCGGGGGGTCCCTTGCGCCGGTATTCGGCGTTGCCGGTGTAGTAGCGCATGAACCGGTAGCCGGTGCTCGCCATCTTGAGCAGAACCGGGCCGATCAGCAAAAGCCCGACGAACAGGTGCATCCAGATGAACTGGCGCAGCTGCGGAATCGTGAAGCCGATCGCGGCGAGCAGCACGATCAGGATCGTGCCGGTGACGGTGGTCAGCCGCTCGTTGCCGTCCGGGCCACCACCGGTGAGCGAGTCCGCATCCCGCCGTCGCGCGAGTGTGGCGCTACCCAGCGGGCGTTCCCGCTTTCGCCGCGCGATGATGGCGTCGTCGCTCGTCCCCATCGCGACAGATACTCGACGCGCAATCGAAGTTTTGCGTGAGCCGTCGATGAGAAAGCTCTTGTCCACAACAAAGCGCAAACAGACTCGGCCGTATCATCGGCCGATGCGCGGCGCCGGAGGCGGCGCGAGCTTCGTATGCCCGGATTGATCCACGTAATCGAAGACGAGCCAGGGATCGTCGACTTTCTCGAGCGCGGGCTACGCGCCCAAGGGTTCGACGTGGTCGCGTCGACCGATGGCGTCAGCGGGGCGACGACGGCCCTCAACGAGGAAGTCGATCTCGTCGTGCTCGATCTGATGCTGCCGGGCCGCAGCGGGCTCGACGTGCTCGCGGCCCTCCAGAACGCCAAGCCGGGACTGCCGGTGATCGTGCTCACGGCGCTCGGCGAAGTCGAGCACCGCGTTGCCGGGCTCGACGCCGGCGCGGTCGACTACCTCACCAAGCCATTCTCGCTCACCGAGCTCGCGGCGCGGATCCGTGCTCAGCTGCGCGCCGCCGCCCACTCACCGCGCACCACGCTGAGCGCGGGCGACATCGAGGTCAATCTGCTCACGCGCGAGGTCCGCCGGGGCGGCGAGCTCGTCCGTCTGTCCACGACGGAGTTCGAGCTGCTGGCATACCTGATGCACAACCGCGGTCACGTCCTGTCCAGGGAGCAGATCCTTCGCGCGGTTTGGGGCTACGAATACGACCCCGGCACGAACGTCGTCGACGTCTACATCGGATACCTCCGCCGGAAGCTTCGCCGACAGGGCGCGAATCCACCGATCGTCACCGTCCGCTCGGTCGGCTACCGGCTCGAAGCGAGCGCGTAGAGCCCGGTCCGGGCCGATACTGTCGCTGTGCGCGCGCGACTGCATTCGCTGCTTCCCGCCGGACTTCGGTGGCGGTTGACGGCGTGGGTGGCCGGGGTGATGCTCGTGTCGGCCGCGGTCGTGTTCCTGGTCGTCTATCAGGACACCGGCGTGCAGCTGCGAAGCCAGATCGACCGCGACATCTCGGGTGACACAACGCAGCTCCTGCAGTCGTTGCACTCGTCCGTCAGCGCCAACCAGCAGCGCTTCGCCGCCGCCGCAACACGTTACGTGCGCGCGCAGCCGTACACGGCCACGTCAACCGTGCTGTTCGTGCTCATGCCCAAGGGCCAGACGGCGAGCAATCACCCGGAGCTGTTCGGAGGCGGTAGCCCGGACGAGGGCGAGAGCGTGGCCGAGCAGCAGATCGAGGACCAAGAGGGGAGGCGCCTGCTCGTTCCGCACATCGGCTACTCGACCGCGCGCGTGCCGGACATCGGGAAGATGCGGATCTACGAGCGAGCCGCGGCCGTGGGCGCGGTCCCGGTCGTGGCGGGTGCGGCGGAGCCGCTGGCGGTGGTGAACCGGGCACAAAACGGCGTGGCTCGGGCGTTCGTTCTCGCCGGCGCCGTGGTCCTGTTGCTCGCGCTCGTGGCGTCGTACCTTGCGGGCGCACGGGTGTCCGCGCCGCTCCGGCGGATGGCGCAGGTCGCCGCGCGGGTCGATGCCGGCGACCTCGGGCCGCGGATGGAGATCTCGAGCACGCGCGGCGACGAGGTTCGAGTCCTGGCTGAGGCGTTCAACCGGATGCTCGACCGTCTCTCCGAGGCCTTCGACAGCCAGCGCGCGTTCGTCGCCGACGCTTCGCACGAGCTGCGCACGCCGCTCACGATCATCCGCGGCCAGCTCGAGGTGCTCGCCGCCCAGAAGAACCCGCCGGGCGCCGAGCTCGAGCGCGTCGAGCGCCTCGTGCTGGCCGAGATCACGCGCGTCTCGAGGCTCGTGGACGACCTGCTGGTGCTCACCCAGGCCGAGCGAACAGACTTCCTGCGCGCAGAAGAAATCGATGTACGCCCGTTCGTCACGGACATCTGGGATGGCATGAGCCTGACTGCGGATCGCAAGTTCGAGCTCGGGACTGTGACCGACGGGTCTCTGCACGCCGATCCGGACCGGCTCGCTCAGGCGCTTCGGAACCTCGCCCGCAATGCGATCGAGCACACCGATGAGCATGACGGCCTCGTGCGCCTCGACGTCACCAGGCTCGCGCCCGATTCCATCCGTTTCGTGGTCCTCGACGACGGTCCCGGGATCCCGCCGGCCGAGCGCGATCGCGTATTCGAGCGGTTCCATCGGACCGACGCAGGCCGGTCGCGCTCGACCAGCGGTGGCGCCGGTCTTGGGCTGGCGATTGTGCGTGCGATCGCCGAAGCCCACAAGGGCACGGTCCGTGTGGAGGACTCGCAGAACGGGCGCGGGGCCGTGATTGAGCTCGTGTTGCCGGGGTTCCGGCCGAGCTGAAATCGTCAGCGGTTCGGCGGTGAGCGGCTCCGTGGTGTGGCTCGGGCTACTCTTGGCTGCGGTGCGCAGGTATCACGTCACGACGTTCGGGTGTCAGATGAACGAGCACGACTCCGAACGCATGAAGGGGATGCTGGAGTCGCTCGGGTACGCGGAGGCGCCGGCGCGTGATCAGGCCGACCTGATCCTGTTCAACACGTGCTCGATCCGCGAGAAGGCGGACAGCCGGTTCGTGGCTCACCTCGGCGAGGCGAAGCGGCTGAAGTCCGAACGCCCCGACGTCGTCGTCGGCGTCGGCGGGTGCTGGGCGCAGTCGGTCAAGGAGGAGGTGTTCGCGAGGTTCCCGTTCGTCGATGTAGCGTTCGGGCCGGGTCAGGTGCACAAGCTCGCCGAGTTCCTGGTGAGCGACTCGCTGACCGCGCAGGGCTACTTCGAGTTCGAAGGATTCACCGGGCGCCTGCCGGCGAAGCGCGCCCGCGATCACCACGCGTGGGTTCAGATCAGCGTCGGCTGCAACTGCGTGTGCTCGTATTGCATCGTGCCGTCGACCCGTGGCCGCGAGGTCAGCCGACCTCCACACGAATTGGTGGACGAGGTCCGCGCCCTGGCCGACGATGGCGTACGGGAGGTGACGTTGCTCGGTCAGAACGTCAACTCATACGGACGCGATCTGCCGCGCGAGCAGCGGACGACGTTTGCGGAGCTGCTTGGACAGGTCGACGCGGTCGGCGGGATCGACCGGATCCGTTACACAAGCCCGCACCCGAAGGACATGCGCGAGGACGTGATCCGCGCCCATGCGGAGTTGCCGGCTCTGTGCGAGCACATCCACCTGCCGGTCCAATCGGGCTCGAGCGCTGTGCTAAAGCGCATGCGCCGCACCTACACACGCGAGCGCTACCTCGACCGCGTGGCGATGATCAGGGAGTTCGTGCCCGACTGCGCGCTCACCACGGACATCATCGTCGGGTTCCCGGGCGAGACCGATTCGGACTTCGAGCGGACCCTGGAGCTTGCCGACGAGGTCGCCTACGACGGAGCTTTCACGTTCATCTACTCACCCCGGCGCGGCACTGAGGCGGCGGCCCTGCCCGACCAGGTGTCGCACGAGGTCAAGGTGGATCGCCTCCAGCGGCTCGTCGAGGTCGTCCAGCGGCGGGCGCTCGAGCGGGCCCAGCGATTCGTCGGGCGGACGCTCGAGGTGCTCGTGGAAGGCCCCTCGCGCACCGATCCATCTCGTGTGCGCGGGCGGTCGCGACACAACAAGGTCGTGAACTTCACCGGCCTCGGGGCCCCGGGTGAGATGGCCGACGTCGAGATCCTCGAGGCGACCAGCCAGACCCTCTCCGGCCAGGAATCGATCCTGAGCCGCGCCGCCGGTTGACCATTCGTCCAGTTTCGCCGGCCGGGTGAAGTGGACATACGTCCACACGCCGCTACGGCAGCGTTTTCGGGGTCCCGGCGCGCCGAAACGCTGTCTGTGGGAGCGATCCACGGATCTGTGGAACGGTGATGGCCACCCTGGCGGCGGTCATCAATATGCCTGCACTCGCGCTGCTGGGCGAGGACGGCAAGCTCGAGCAGAGCACCGAGCCGTTTCGGCGCTGGTACAAGGACAAGGACGAGCTGTGCAAACAGTCCCCCGAGTTCCAACGCGTCCTCGACGGTCAGGCTAGCGCGGCGGTCCTGAAAGTCGATGGGATCGCCGTCGATATCGCGGCCGTTTCAGATCGGGGTGGCGCTCGCCACGTGCTGCTGACGTTGCCCACCGACGAGCTGCCATCGCTCGGCGATGCCGGCGGCGCCTTGCTCGACGGAGCTCTCGACGAGAGTCCGGCGCTCGTGTGGTTGAAAGACCTCAAGGGCCGCTACGTCCGTGTCAACTCCCGCTTCACGACGTTCCTCGGCACCACCGAGGAGAAACTGCTCGGCCGTACCGATGCGGAGCTCCCACCCGCCGAGACGGTCGACGGCCCTCGCCTGCAGGAACGCGAGGGCGATGTTGAGGAGCCCCTCCAGCTGGAGTACTTCGTCGGGCCCTACCAGGGGCGTGACGCGCTGGCGGTCCTCCGGTTCCCGGTCGGCGACGTGAAGGGCGTGCCGACACTCGTGTGCGGGGTGGCCGCGCCGTCCTCCGACGCGAACGTCGCCCGCAGCGAAGCCGCGCGTTTGCTGCGGGTCGAACGGTGGAGCCGGCTCGACGCGGACAGCGTCCGAGCCGAGATGCTCGCCGAATGGGGGGTGCTCCCAGACGCCCGCGGGCGGTCGGCGCCGACCACCACTGCCGAACCAGGGTTGGGGACAACCGACCGCGAGCAACAGGCCGCGGTCGCCGAGGCCCGCGCGGAGCGGGCGACCGCGGTCGCCGAACGCGACGCCGCGCTGAGCGCCAACGACGAGCTCGCGGCGGATCTGAAGGCGGCGCATGCCCGTCTGACCGAGCTCGAGCGGACGATCGCCGCCGGCGACTCCGAGCGCGGGGACGCCGAGGTCGCGCTGGCCGCCCAGGCGGCGGACCTCGAGCGCGCACTGGGTCGCGAGCGGGAGCGGGTCGAGGAGCTCGAACGCACACTCACGCTCGTCCGGGAACGCCTCGGCGACGATGCCGAAGCCGCGCGGACGGAGGTCAAGCGCGCTCGCGCCGACGCCGATGCGGCGAGGACCGAGGTCGAGCGCGCTCGGGCGGACGCCGACGCGGCGCACGCCGAGCTCGAGACAGCGCGAGCCGAGGCGCGGGACGCGCGCGCGGCGGTCTCCGCCGAGCGCGAGGTGGCGTCGAAGGCCGTATCCACGCTCGAGCTCGAGGTCAAACAGGCCCGCGAGCACGTGGCCACGCTCGAGAAGCGGCAGAGCGCGGACGACTCGGGCGCGCAGCTGGTTCAGGCCGAGAAGGCGCGGGCCGCGGCGGAGGCGGCGCTCACGGAGGCGGTGTCAGAGCGCGACGAGACGCTCAAGGCCAGGGCGGCGTTGACGGGCGAGCTCGAGCAGGAGCGCAAGCAGGTCGTCGCGCTCCAGGAGCGCGCGGCGGCCGATGAGGAGCGGATCCGGGAGCTCGCCGGCGACGTCGAACGAGAGCGAGTGCGCGTGGCCGGACTCGAACAGGCTCAGGCGCGCGTCCAAGAGCTCGAGGGCGAGCTGCGAGCAACGATTGGGCGGGCCGACAAGGCTGAGCGAGAGGTCGAGTTCGCCGCGACCGAGGCCGACAAGGCCGAGAACCAGCTCCGGTTTGCCGAGGCGCGGGCCGACAAGGCCGACGGGGAGCTCCGGCTGGCGGTGGCGCGGGCGGACAAGGCCGAGGGCGAACTCAAGCTCGCGATGGCGCGTGTGGTCAAAGCCGAAGGCGACACGCAGGCCGCCGTCAGCCGTGCCAGCAAGGCGGAGGGCGAGGTCGAGCAGTGGCGCGCTCGGGTCGACAAGGCGGAGGCCGACGTCGAGCAATGGCGGACTCGGGCTCTCGAAGCGGAGACCGAGCTCGCGCGAGGGACCGCACGATCCGAGGGGCTCGACACCGAGCTGGCCCGCGGACGGAGCCGCGTCGAGCAACTCGAGGCCGAGCTGCACCGCGCCAGCCATCGCGCCGAGGCCGCCGAGCGCGAGCCCGAACCCGCACCCGCCGCTAAGACTGAAGACACCGACGCGGAGGCCGGCGATGAGGAGCCGGATCCGGCGATTCCCGCGGCGGAGCTCGCCAGGCTCGACGCCGTCAGCGACGGACAGCCCGCGCACAACGGCTCCGGGGTCAGTTGGCAGCCGACCGCTAAGCGGACGCTGGCCGCCTCGCTCGCGCGCGAGTCCGTGTGGCGGAACGTCCTCAAGGAGACCGTCCAGGTCCTTGGCTCAGAAGGCGGCTGGGACACGGTGACGGCATGGCTTCCCGATGAGTCCGACGGTCTGGGGTGCGCGGCCACGTGGGCCGCGCACCGCGGACTCGACCGCTTCGAGGCGTTGACGTGGGAGGCCGCCCCGAAGCGCAACGGTTCCCTGCTCGATCAGGCGCTGCAGGCGCCGCATCTGACTTGGCTCACCGACATCGACGCGGTCGACGACGAGCGGCTCCAGACCGCCTCCGCCCACGGCATGAGCTCGGCGTTGCTGCTTCCGGTCCGCAACGGCGCGTCGACGATCGGGCTGCTCGAGCTGCTCACCCACGACAGCATCGAGCCGGACGCGCAGATCGCGCTGTCGCTGGAGGCGGCCGCGCTCCAGCTGGGTCGGTTCGGTCATCTGCTCAGCCTCGGCAAGTAGCCAGACGTCAGCAGGCCCTTCGACGGGTGTGGGCGCGTGCCACATGGCCTCGAGTGATCATTCGTCCGAGGCGGATGCGAACATGTGTTCGTGCGCTGGAGCAATCTGGAAGCGGAGGTGGAGGAGCGGACTCGCCTTCCCGGCTACCGCGAGGAGGCGGTAGTTCGCCATTTCGATGCGCCGGAGGCGGTCGAGACGAGGTTTTACGAGGTTAGGGCCAAGTCGATCTTGAACCACGTCCCGCCGGCGTCGCAGATGCCGTTCCGCTGGACGATCAACGTCTACCGCGGCTGCACGCACGCATGCACCTACTGCGGCTGGGGCGAAACACCGATTCTGACTGCCGATGGCCGCCACAAGCCGCTCGCCGAATTGGAGGTGGGGGATGCCATCTACGGGACGGAGGTCGGCGAATCCGGCTACCGGCGCTACGTCCGCACGACCGTGCTCGACAGATGGATCACGGTCAAGCCCGCTTATCGGGTAACGCTGGATGGCGGCACCGAGCTCATCGTCAGCGGGGACCACCGGCTACTGAGCAACCGCGGGTGGAAGCATGTGCTCAACAGTGCAGTCGGGCAGCGCGATCGGCCACACCTGACCACTCGCAACCGACTCCTCGGCACCGGGGCGATGGCGCCACAGCCGGATCACGATTCGGAGTACCGCCGTGGCTACCTGTGCGGCATCATCCGAGGGGACGGCACGTTGGGCTCGTACGAATGCGAAACCCAACGGCGACGCTACAAGCGATACACGTTTCGACTAGCGCTGACCGATCTGGAGGCTCTGCGCCGCGCGCGGGAGTTCTTGGCCGAGGCGGATGTCGATACGGGCCAGCGGGTCTTCCAACGAGCTTCAGGAGCGCAGCGAGAAGTGACCGCGGCTTACGCCCAATCCGCTGCGGCGTTCGCTCGGATCAGCGGGCTTATTGACTGGCCAACGCTTCCGAGCCTCCAGTGGTGCCGCGGCTTCCTAGGTGGGATCTTCGACGCGGAAGGGAGTAGAAGTGACTTTGCGCTGAGGATCTCGAATACCGATCCACAGATACTGGCCTGGACGGAGGCGTGCGCGCGCCGGCTCGGGTTTGACGTGGGCATCGACCACAGCGGCAACCCCAACGGGCTCAAATGCATCCGCATCCGTGGCGGCCTCTCCGAGCATCTGCGGTTCTTCCACCTCACCGACCCGGCGATTACTCGGAAGCGCAACATCGAGGGTCAGATGGTCAAGACGTTCGCGAATCTCAAGGTGGCAGAGATCGCGCCATTCGGTCGGGCGCTGCCGCTGTATGACATCACCACCGGAACCGGGGATTTCATCGCCAACGGCGTGGTCAGCCACAACTGCTTTGCCCGCCCTACGCACAAGTACCTGGACTTCAACGCTGGCCGCGATTTCGAGCGCGAGATCGTGGTCAAGGTGAACGCGCCGGAACTGTTGCGGGCGGAGCTTGCCCGGCCGAAGTGGACTCACGAGCACGTGGCGCTTGGGACCAACACCGATCCGTATCAGTGGGTCGAGGGCCGGTACAAGCTGATGCCGGGCATCTGGGAAGCGATGCGCGATGCGGCCAATCCCTGTTCGGTGCTGACCAAGTCTCCGCTGCTGTTGCGAGACCTGCCGCTGATGAAGCAGATCGCCGAGCGGACGGAGTTCAGCGCGGCGCTGTCGGTGCCGACGATCGACGAGCGGGCGTGGCGGGCCACGGAGCCGCACTCGCCCAACCCGAGGGCGCGGCTTGAGGCGGTGGCGGAGCTGACCCGGGCCGGCATCAGGACGGGAGTGCTGGTGGCGCCGTTGATGCCCGGGATCAACGACTCGCCCGAGCAGGTAGCGAAGATCCTGGAACTGGCCTCCGAGGCGGGTGCGGCGTACGTCACAGGAATCGCGCTCCACCTGCGTGGCGAGGTGCGCGGTCTCTTCTTCGAGTGGCTCCGTAGCAATCGCCCGGACCTTGTCGACCGCTACAAGCGGCTGTATCAGCGTGGCGCGTACGCGCATCCAGACGAGCGCAGGCGCCTGAGCGAGCTCGTCAAGGGGCCCGATCTGGCGCCGGGAGAGCGGATGCGTGGCCGATATCGGTCGCCGGCCACGCCCGAGGAGCACGGAAATTCCGGGCGAAATCAACCGGGGTGGCCGCCGGAGCAAGGTCGCCTATTCTGATCGGGGTGAAACCCGCGCCGCCCGCCGGTGATAAGTAGAAGGCGCCGCCACAGCCGGTAGCACAAGACAGATGCCATCACGCTTCAAGAAACCATCGAGACCAGATTTCCGGCTCGACCAGATGTTCGAGACCCACAGCGAGGAGTGGGAGCGCGTCGGCCTCGCCGTCGACTTCGACAAGAAGAGCCTGCGCAGCGCGAGGCGCCGCCTGGCGATTCTGGTGCCGGTGTTCATCGCAATCGTGGTCGTCTACAGCAACTACCAGAGCTGGTTCAACGTCAAGCCGGGTAGCTGGGATACGGCGATCAAGATCGTGACGGTGCTGGCGCTGCTTGCGCTGGGTTGGGCGATCGCTCGCGACATCGGGCGTTCCGCGGGCCCAACCTTCTTCCGCCGGATGGATCCGGGAACAGCCGGGACGGTCGGCTTCCTCGTCCGCCTCGTGACCGTCGGGATCACCCTCCTGGTGGCGCTCGAGATTGCCGGCGTGAGCGCCGCGTCGCTGGTCGCGACGAGCGCGTTCACCGCCGTGATCCTCGGTCTTGCCGCGCAGCAGACGCTCGGCAACCTGTTCGCCGGAATGGTTCTCCTGAGCGCGCGGCCGTTCCGCGTCGGCGAGCGCGTCCGGTTCCAGGCGGGTGCCGTCGGCGGGCAGATCGACGGCATCGTCAGCTCGCTTGGGTTGCTCTATACGACCCTCGCGCAGGGCGAGGACCGGATCATGGTGCCGAACAACGTCGTGCTATCGGCCGTGGTGGTCCCGATCAGGGAGCCCGAGCCGGTCGACGTCAAGGTGCGGCTGGGTCGCGGGATCCGCGTGAGCCAGGTCCAGGCGATTCTTGACGACAAGGTGAAAACACCGACGCGGCGATCGGCGAGGGTGGGGCTCGAACAGCTCGACGGGGACGATGTGGTCGTGAGGGTTCAGGCCACGCCGGACCGCGCCGATGACGGCGCGCGGCTGGCCGACGAGATCATCGACGCGCTGGCGTCCGTGACGGGTGAGCACCGCGTCGTCAGCGCCGAGCCCGCGCCCGAGGAAGTGGGCGCGGCTCGCCGACGCTGACTGGTTGCCTCGCGGATTGCCGACGCTGACCGGATTGCGGTGGCGGCTCGCGGGCGCCGGCCGACTGCCTTACGCGCCGGCGGGCGCTCGCACCAGATCCTGGGCCGCCGCGACGATCGCGTCGGCGTCGATCCCGTAGGCGTGGATCAGCTCGTCGGGCTTTCCGGAGCCGGGCATCTCGGTGACCGCGAGCTTGCGCACGCGAACGCCGTCGACCTCCGCCAACGCCCCGAGCACGGCATCGCCTAGACCGCCCTCGGGCCAGTGATCCTCGACGGTGACGATTGCGCCCGTGTCGGCGGCGGCCTGGCGCACGGTCTCCTCGTCGACAGGCTTCACCGAGTAGAGATCGATCACCCGCGCGGCGATGCCCTGCGCGCTCAGTTCGTCGGCTGCCTTCAGCGCTTCGTGGAGCGTGACGCCGGCGCCGATCAGCGTCACCTGGTCGTCCTCCGAGGAGCGCAGAACGCTCGAGCCGCCGATCTCGAACCGGTCGTCTGGCCCATAGATCGTCGGCGCGGCCCCGCGGCTCGTTCGCATGTAGGCGATCCCCGGATAGTCGGCCATCAGGCGGACGAGCGCGGCCGCCTGATTTGGGTCCGAGGGGTAGAGGACCACGCTCGAATGGACGGCGCGGAACATCGCGAGGTCCTCGAGCGCCATCTGCGACGGTCCGTCCTCGCCGATCGCGACGCCGGCGTGCGAGCCGGCCAGGCACATGCGGGCGCGGCTGATCGCCGCCATCCGCACGAAGTCATACGCCCGGGTGAAAAACGCGGCGAACGTCGAGGCGAACGGCCGGTAGCCGCGCACCTGGAGGCCGACCGCCGCGGCGACCATCTGCTGCTCGGCGATGAACATCTCGAAGTAGCGCTCGGGATGCGCCTTTGCGAACAGCTCGGAGAACGTCGAGTTCGAAACCTCGCCGTCGAGCGCGACGACGTCGGCACGCTCGGCCCCGAGCGCGGCGAGCGCGTCGCCGTAGGCCCGGCGGGTCGCGACCTTGTCATCCGCACCCCACCGCGGCCACGCCACGTCGTGACCCGGGTCGATCTTCTGAGGCGCGCCGTCGAATTCGGGCCTTGCCACCTCGACGGTTATCGAGCGCACACCGCCGAGTTCGGCGATCGCCCGCTCGGGGTCCTCCAGGGGCTTGCCGTGCTTGCCCTCGAGATCTTCGACTTCGCTCGCTCCCTTTCCCTTCTTGGTTCTGGCCACGACGACGGTCGGGCGGCCTTCCATGTGCGCGGCCTCAGCGAACGCGCCGTCGATCTCGTCGACGTCGTGACCGTCGATCTCGATCGCGTGCCAGCCGAAGGCGCGGGCACGATCCGCATACGAGTCGAGATCCCAGCCGTGCATCGTCTGGCGCGTCTGGCCAAGGCGGTTTATGTCGAGGATCGCCGTGAGGTTGTCGAGCCCGTTGTACGCCGCGTGCTCGAACGCCTCCCAGATCGACCCCTCGGCCATCTCGCTGTCACCGCACAGCACCCAGACGCGGTAAGGCAGATGGTCGAGGCGCTTGCCGGCGAGCGCGATGCCGACGCCGATCGGCAGGCCCTGGCCGAGCGACCCGGTCGCGACGTCCACCCACGGCAACACCGGTGTGGGGTGACCCTCGAGGCGGCTCCCGAGCCTGCGGAACGTCAGCAGGTCCTCGTCGGTGATCGCGCCGGCGGCCTTCAGGAAGCTGTAGTAGAGGGGAGATGCATGACCTTTGGAGAAGATCAGATGGTCGTTACGGGGATCTTCGGGGCGTCCGAAGTCGTAGTGCAGGTACTTGGCGGCCAGCACGGCGATGAGGTCGGCGGCGGACATCGAAGACGTCGGATGCCCCGACCCTGCGGCGTCGCTTGCCCTGATCGAGTCGACGCGGAGCTGCTGTCCGAGCTCGCGCCAGAAGGCGGCTTCGTTCATGACGCGATCGTACCCCGCGATCGGCGCCCCGAACATAAGGCGCACGCTGAAGCAACCACGGTTTCGGGCTATGAATGCTCAATCCGCCTGGATCGGGAACTAGCGCTTGTAGCGCTGACCGGCAGCGATATCGGCGGCGATCCGCTCGCTCCCCAGCAGCCGGCTGACCGCTGACGCGATCGCCGGCGCCGCCCCGCCGATCGTCGCTCCGACCCGCATCGAGAGCGGAGCGACCACCACCTCGGACCGATTTCGGTCGATCGCGGAGATCACCGCACGCGCCACCTCATCGGGCGAGCGCGTGCCCACGCCAGGGGGCAGCGTCGCCCGCGAGTCCGCGAACATCCCCGCCTCGCGGATGAACCCGGGGAGGATCACGGACACGCCCACACCTTTGGGACGCATGTCCTCGCGCAATCCGAGCGCGAATCCACGCAGCCCGAACTTCGTCGCCGAGTAGATCGAAGACGCGGGCGAGGCGGTCTTGCCCGACAACGATGAGATGAACGCGAGGTGGCCGCGTCGGCGTTCCACCATTCCGGGGGCAAGCGCCCGAGTAAGTGCGATCGGAGCCCGCAGGTTGACCTCGAGCATCCGGTCGATTTCCGCCTGTGACAGGTCGAGGAGCAGGCCCGAAGCCGGCAACGCGGCGTTCGCGATCAGGACGTCGACCCTGCCGGCCTCCTCGATCAGCCGCTCGACGTCCGCCTGCCGCGCGAGGTCGCACGCCACGACCCGAGCTCCCAGGTCGGCCGCGAGCGGTTCGAGCACCTCCGTCCGGCGCGCGGTCAGGATCAGATCGGCGCATCGGGGAGCGATCGCGCGCGCGATCGCGTGTCCGATCCCGCCGCTGGCACCGGTGAGGAGCACGTTGCCGCCGAGCCGGCTCATGAAACCCGCGGGAACACGGCCAGCGTGGCCGTGAAGCCATGCAGGAAGCTCCGGCCTCCAACCGGACCGATCTCCCCGGCCGCGAAGAACCCGGCGGATGGTGCGCCCCCGAGCTCACGCTCGATGGTCTCGGCGTCGTGGTCCGCGATGCCGAACATCGCGGTGCCGCGGCCGTTGCACGAGAACACGAGCGCGCCGGCGGGGCGCTCCCCGGCAAGTGCCTGGATACGGAGCTTCAGCGCCTCGCGGAGGTCCTCGTCGGCCGAGCGCGCGTCGCGAGCGTGCAGTCGCACCACCTGTCCAGTCGCGACCTGGGTGCCGACGACGAGCGCGCCGGTCTCGGAGTCCGCTCCGAGCACGCCGCGAACGAGGAAGTCTCCCTGCTTGTACTCGGGCTTCCCGCCGTCGATCACGACCCCGATCAGCAGCCCGCCGGCCACCAGCCCGCGCTCGCGGGGCGCGAGCTCGGAAATGATTTGCTCGACGGTCTGGAGCGCGGGGCGCCCGGCGAGCTCATTGATGACGTTCCCTTCGGCGGCGGTGATCGTGACCTCCCGGCCGAGTGGCGCTGCGCCTTGCGAGACGCACGGGAGCATCTCGACGCCGTGCATGGTGACCCCGACGGCGCCGCTGTCGTAGACGCGATCCCCGAAGAACAGGGCTCCGTCGCCTTCGGCGGTACGGCCGCTCGCGAGCCCACCGAGCACCGGGACGGCGGGCGCATGTTCTGCGAGCATCTCGAGCACCGCGTCGGTGGGGAACGAGTAAGGGTCCGAGAGCATCAGCATCCCGCTAGAACCATCGAGGTCCGGAAGCCCGACGATCCGGTGCTCGAGCTCCTCCTCCTCGACCGTGGCGTGGAACGCGGATGCTCCGCCGTCGCCGTCGAATGCGGCCGCCCACACCGCCAGCGCCGTTCCCGACTCGAGCTCGCGCCCAGAGCCGAGCACGCCACCCGCGCCGCAGCCGACCAGCGCTTCGGGGGCGAGCTCCGCGTGCACGCCCTCGAGGGTGGCCTCGGGTGCGACCAGGTGCGAGCCGCTGGCGAACACCACCGCAAGATCGGCGGGAGCGCCGCCGAGCCCCGAGGCTGCCGACCGCGCCGCGACCGTTCCCGCCTCGAGCGGGTCGCGCTCGGTCGAGATTCCAGTACCGATCTTGATCGCTCCACGATACTCCGGCCGATGCCGCGCGCGGAGGTGATCGCCCTGTTCGGGCCGACCGGTGTCGGCAAGACCGACGTCGCGATAGAGCTCGGTCGATGCGTGCGGAAGCTGGGCGAGCGGCCGGTCGCGGTGTCGGCAGACGCGCTGCAGGTCTACCAGGGGCTCGAGACGCTGACGGGGGCCGCGACCCCGGACGAGCAGAGGCAGCTCGAGCATCGACTGATCTCGTTCCTGCCCGTCGACGCCAGCTTCAGCGCCGGCCAGTACGCCGAGCTCGCGCATGCGGAGATCGACGCGGTGCTCGCCGCCGGTGCGCGGCCGATCGTGGTGGGGGGGACGGGGCTGTACCTGCGGGCCGCGCTGGCCGAACTCAGCCTTCGCCCGCCGCCGCCCGAGGGCGTGCGCGAGTACTGGGTGGGCGAGCTCGAGCGCCGGGGTGCTCCGGCGCTGCACGGGGTCCTGCGCGAGCGCGCGCCGTGGGCGGCCGCGGAGATCGATCCTGGCGACCGGCAGCGGATCGTGCGCGCG
The DNA here is from genome assembly GCA_963849675.1 of uncultured Solirubrobacterales bacterium. Lineage (GTDB taxonomy): Bacteria > Actinomycetota > Thermoleophilia > Solirubrobacterales > Solirubrobacteraceae > Palsa-465. The sequence continues at coordinate 61,062 of CAWKIW010000010.1, forward strand.
CTCGAGCTTCTCGACGCCGGCGAGCTCGATCGTCACGCCGACGATTCCGAGCTGTGGACCAGCGACGTGCGCCACAGCACGTTGCTGGTCGGACTGGTACTCGAGCGCCAGCAGCTCTACGAGAAGATCGATGCCCGCGTGGACTCGATGGTCGCCGCCGGCGCGCAGGACGAGGTGCGGCGCGCCTACGCCTCTGGAGCTTCGGCCACGGCGCGCAAGGCGCTCGGGTTCGAGGAGCTGCTGACCGGGGACGTCGACTCGATGAAACGGCGAACGCGTAATTACGCCCGCCGTCAGCTGACGTGGATGCGGAAGCTCGCGAACGTGCACACGCTCGACACGACCGGGCGCTCGGCGTCGGAGGTGGCCGCAGAGGTCCTCGCTCTGTGGCTCGGGAGCGGTCGTTGATCGCCTGAGAACGTCACACGGACCCCCGCTCGCGCAAAGTCTGAAGGTGAGATGCCACTCGATGCCCACCGAACCGACGGCGAGTTGTTGGCCGCGGTAGTGGCCGGTGACGGAGCGGCGTTCGCGACGTTCTATCGCCGCCACCTCCCGACGGTGGTCGGGTTCCTGCTGCGCGAGACCGGCGATCGGGAAGCGACCGCTGACCTCACCGCTGAGGTGTTCGCGGCGATCTTCCTAGTCGCGCGGCGCTTCCGCCCGCGCGGTCCCGGCTCGGCGCGGCCATGGGTGCTGGGGATCGCCCGAAACAAGCTGCTCGAAAGCCGCCGACGAGGCCGGGTCGAGGATCGCGCTCGCCGGCGGCTCGCGTTCGAGCCGGAGGTCCTCGATGACGACGACCTCGCCCGCGTCGACGAGCTCGCGGCGGCCGGCGACCAGCCGGTCCTGGCGCTCGTCGAGCAGCTCCCCAAGGACCAGCGCGACGCGGTCCGCTCCCGCGTCCTCGAGGATCGCGAGTACGGCGAGATCGCGCGCGAGCTGAACTGCTCGGAGCTCGTGGCGCGCCAGCGCGTCAGCCGTGGCCTCTCGCGTCTCAGAAATCAAATGACGGAGCGTGAGCAGTGAGCGACTATTTCGACCGAGTCGAGCGCCAGATCGTGCGTAACGTCGAGGCGGGCCTGCCGCGATCGTCGCGCAGTCCGGGCGCGTCGCGGTACCTCGCGTCGGTGGCCGCCGTCCTGGTTGTGATCGTCGTCGCGGGCGCGTTCCTGGTGCTCCACGGTTCGAATCGGGCGCCGGCGCCGACCTCGGCCGAGGGCAATACCGTCACCGTCCGGTTCACGGCATCGACGATCGCTCCCCACGCTCCCCTGGGACCGGCGATCGACCGGGCGGTCGTGATCCTCACAGAGCGCCTCGGATCTACCTTTCCCGGTGTCTCGGTGTCGCGCGCGGGGAACGAAATCACCGTCAGCGCGCCGAACGCGACCGCGAACACGCGCGCCAGAATCCTCGCATTGGCCGGCACGACGACGCAGCTGGCGTTCTACGACTGGGAGGCGAACGTCATCACGCCGAACGGCAAGACCGTCGCCAGCCAGCTCCAGACCCAGGATCCGAATGCGATCGAGATCAGCCAAGGGACGAACGCGGCCCCGGGCACACCGGGCGCGGGCAGCATGAATCTGTACGACGCGGTCAAGCTCGCGTCCAAGCAGCCGCGTAGCGCGAGCCCGTCCAACTCGAGGCGCGGTCCGCAGTACTACATATTCGGGGCGCCCGGGAGCGCGGCGTGTGAGGCGGCGGCGAAGGCCAACGGCACGGTCCCTGCGGCCGGCCAGCACTGCCTGTTGTCGGGACCTGACGACGACAAGTCGGATCTGGTGTCGGGATTGCCAGCGGGCGTGAGCGCGTCGGAGGGGGAGATCGTGACGGTGCCTCGCGGGACGGTTGTGCTCCAGGCGATCCCGGAGAGCTTTTCCAAGCCAACGCCGATCGGCGATCCAAGCGTCCAGTTCTACGTGCTCAAGGACGACGTCGCGCTCGGCAGCCGCGACATCACGAGCCCGCAGCAGAGCACGGCTCCGAACACTCGTGAGCCGGACGTCACTTTCAATTTCACCAGTAAAGGTAAGAGCGTGTTCGAGAACGTCACGGCGAACATCGCCCATCGTGGAGACCTCGTCAGCGGCGTCGGACAGACCCTCAACCAGCATTTCGCGATCGCGCTCGACGACCAACTGATCACGGTCCCGTTTATCGACTTCAAGCAGTACCCGGACGGGATCAACGGCGACAACGGCGCCGACATCAGCGGGAACTTCACGATCACGTCCGCGCAGCATCTCGCCAACGAGCTGCGCTATGGCCCGCTGCCCGTCAGCCTCAGGGCAACGGGGTGAACGGGTACATCACCACGACCGCGGCGAACACCGTCGCCATCCACGCGATGCAGACGATCCGGCCTGCCCCGATCTGCCGAACCAGGTCGGCGACCGCGATGTACACCCCCGGCATCACGATCACCATGTAGTAGAGGTAGCTGGTCCGGCTCTCGAACACGCTGAGCAGGACGAACGGCACGTACGTCCCCAGGAACCAGGCGAGGCCGACGAGCCCGACCTCGTCGCGCGGCCGGAACAGGCGACCCGTCGCGCTGATTGCCGCGAACAGCATCGCCGGGATCAGGAGCAGGAGGATCGGCGGGCTGATCATCCCCAGGAAGTGGACCGCCGGCTCGATCTGGTTCAGCTGCGCGGTCGGGTGCGCCGGGTCAATCCGCAGATAAGTGATCGGCTTGACGTCGAGGAGCCAGTCCCACGGGTATGAGGCAATCCCCTGTGGCCCACGGGGGCTCGTCTGATGCGAGGCGTAGGTGAGGATGCGCCAGATCTCGCCGAACGGGAGGTCAGACACGAGCTTCCCGCTCTGTGGGTCGTACGGCGGGACGATCTTCTCGAGGGCCCACAGCGCCGCGACGAACGCGGCCGCGGACGCGACCAGGCACCACGCCAGGCGCCGCAGCGCGGCCACCGCTCCCTCGCGCCGGCGCAGCCAGCGCAGCACCTCGAGCACGACAAAAACGAGCAGGACGTAGGGCGCGACCTCCTTGGCGCACGCACCGACGCCGACGATCACCCCTGCGACGAGCGGCCGGCCTCGTAAATACAGCGCCGCCGCCCAGATCATCGCCGCTGTCGCGTAGATGTCGAGCGTTCCGATCCGGCTGTGGACGAGGAGCAGGTTGTCCGCGGCCATCAACGAAGCCGCGCCCAGCCCGAGCCACGGCCCTCCGCCCGCGGCTCTCACCAGGAAGAACAGGCCCAGGATCGCGACCGTCCCGAACAGGACGCTCGGCAGGCGCCAGGCCACCGGCCCATCACCGAACAGCTCGATCCCGCCGGCCATCATCAGCTTGGCCAGAGGCGGGTGCTCGGAGTTCGGATCGGTCCCCAGCGGCGAGTTCGCGTACGGCACGCCCTTCGGCGGTTGGATCCGGTCGATCACGCGCGCCGCGTTGACGTAGTAGTCCTCGTCGAAGATCAGGATGTGATCGGCGGGCGAGCGGCACGGCGCGCGGCACGGCTCGGCGATCCACGCGACACGCGCGACCGTGGACACCAGCAGCAGGGCGCCGAGCAGCCACAGCGGCAGTGCGGGCCGCCGGCGGGCCCAGGCTTGCAGCCGCTTCACCATTGCGCGCGCGACGGTACAGAGAAGAGATGTGAATGGTCGGCGGCGCCTGACGGCGGCGCCTTAGCCTGGCGATCGGCGGCGCCTCACGGCGGCGCCTTAGACTGGCGCCCCGTGGAGTTCGAGAAGTGGCAAGCGCTCGGGAACGACTACGTGATCGTCGAGGCGGCGGACCTGCCGTTCGAGCTGACAGCGGCGCGGATCCAGGCGATCTGTGCACCGCACACGGGCGTTTCGGCGGACGGGATCCTGCTTCTGTCCGAGCCCGAGCACTCCGGCTATGTAGCTCGCCTCCGGATCTTCAACCCGGACGGATCGGAGGCCGAGCTGTCCGGGAACGGGGCCCGCGAAGCGGTCATGTACCTGCGCCGGCACCACTGGACGGACGCCGACTCGTTCCGGATCGAGACCGCCGCCGGAGACATCCGCCCGCAGATCACCTCCGAGACCGAGTGCACGGTCGACATGGGACGCGCTCAGGTCCGAAGTCCGGGCTATCCGTCGGGACCCGAAGACGGCCGCGGCGAGCTGGTTGCCGGCGGCCGCAGGTGGCGCTTCCAGCATGTGCAGGTCGGCAACCCGCAGACCGCGATCCGCGTCGCCGACGAACGCGAGCTGAACTCTCTCGATTTGCAGGCAGTCGGACCGGAGATCGAGCGCCACGAGCTGTTCCCGAACCGAACCAACGTTTCCTGGTTCACCGAGCTTGATTCGGACCGCGCCCGCCCCGGGGTGGGCGGGGTGGGCGGGGTGGGCGGGTCTCGTATCCGAGCGCGCATCTTCGAGCGCGGAGTGGGGGAGACCTCGGCCAGCGGCACCGGCGCGACCGGCGCCGCGGTGGCGTACGTCCTGGACGGAGGTAGCTCGCCCGTCACGGTCGTGCTCGACGGCGGAGAGCTAGGCGTGGAGGTCTCCGGTGAACTGGGGATCAAGCTGACGGGGTGGGCTGTGCCGGTGTTCCGCGGCAGGCTCGCCGAAACCTTCATCGAGGAGCTGCATGCGAAGAAGTAGCCGCCTGGACCGAATCCCCCCGTACATGTTCGCCGAGCTCGAGCGCAAGGTCCGCCTCAAGCGCGCGGAAGGAATCGACGTGATCAGCCTCGGGATCGGCGATCCCGACACGCCGACGTATCCGCCGATCGTGGCGGCGATGCAACGGGCGGTGGCGGATCCGAGCACGCACCAGTATCCGAGCAATCGGGGGCGTCAGGAATTCCGGGAGGCCGTCGCGGGCTTCTACGGGCGGCGGTTCGGCGTCGAGCTCGATCCCGAGACCGAGGTGATGCCGGCGATCGGCGCCAAGGAGTGCATCTTCAACCTGAATCTGGCGTTCCTCGACGACGGGGACGTGGCGCTCGCCTCCGACCCCGGCTATCCCGTCTACACCGGCGGCCCGCTGCTCACGGGCGGAGAGCCGGTGCTGCTGCCGCTCCTGGCCGAGCGCGGGTTCGCCCCCGACCTCGAAGCGGTACCCGCACGAGCAAGAGAACGCGCCCGACTGATGTTCCTCAGCTACCCGAACAACCCGACGGGGGCGACCGTTACCGACGGCCTGTTCGACGAGGTCGTCGAATTCGCCGCGGCGCCACGAAATCCTCGCCGTGCACGACAACGCGTACAGCGAGACGACGTTTGACGGCTACGTGGCCCCATCGTTCCTGCAGACCGAGGGCGCCAAGGACGTCGGGGTTGAGGTGTTCTCGCTGTCGAAGGGGTACAACATGACCGGCTGGCGCTGCGCGGCGATCGTCGGGAACGCCCAGGCGATCGAGGCGTACTGGCACCTCAAGTCGAACATCGACTCCGGCAACTTCGAGGCGGTCCAGCTCGCCGGGGCAGCGGCGCTGGCGCCCGAGGTCGACCACTACAAGCGCGAGATGAACGAGGTCTACCAGCGCCGCCGCGATCTGGTCTGCGACGCCCTCGCCCAGGCGGGAGTCGAGGTCACGCCTCCGAAGGGGACGATCTACATCTGGGCGCCGATCCCGCCCCGTTTTGAGTCCTCCGCGGCGTACTGCGAGCACGTGCTCGAGCAGGCGGCGGTGGTGATCTCGCCCGGCGGTGCCTACGGCCCGAGCGGCGAGGGCTATTTCCGGATTTCGCTCACGACTCCCGACGAGCGGCTGCTCGAGGCGGTCGAGCGGATCCGGCGTTTGTAGCGCGCCTTAACACTGTGCCTACCGAGATCTCGTCCGCCGCCGGGTAAAAGACTAACGTTGAGGGGCCGAACTACCATCAGTTTTAGTGCAGAACCGCCACGCCAATAGCCAGGAATCGGGCTCAGCGCTAAACGGTCAGCGACCCCGCGGCCGTGCCCGGCAGCGTGCGTTTTTGGTCGCGGTGGTGCCGGACGGCGCCGAGGAGCAGCTCGCCGAGCTCCGTGAGCTGCTCAAGACCGCGGGGGTTGCCGACGTCGGTGAGCTCGTCCAGCGGCGCGATCACCCGCACGCGAACACCTACCTCGGGTCCGGCAAGATCGACGAGCTGAAGGCCGAGCTGGCGGCGTCGGACGCCAACCTGGTCGCGGTCGACGACGAGTTGTCGCCGCGCCAAGAGCGCAACCTCGAGGCGGCGCTCGGGCTCCCGGTGATCGACCGGACCGCAATCATTCTCGACATCTTCGCCTCCCACGCGCACACCGCGGAGGGCAAACTCCAGGTCGAGCTCGCCCAGCTCGAGTACAACCTGGCGCGGATGCGAGGGCTGTGGTCGCACTTGGAGCGGCTCGGCGCCGGACGAATCGACGGCGGCATCGGTACGCGTGGACCCGGTGAGACCCAGATCGAGACCGACCGCCGGCTCGCGCGCGACCGGATCTCGGCGCTGAAGCGCAAGCTCGGCCATGTGCGCTCGAGCCGCTCGGTGATGCGCGCCGAGCGAGAGCGCACCCAGCTGCCGTCGGTCGCGCTCGCCGGGTACACCAACGCGGGAAAGTCGACGTTGCTGAACGCGCTGACGGGCTCGACCGTCGGCGTTCGCGACAGCCTGTTCCACACGCTCGACCCGACCACGCGGCTGCTTCGCGCCGGCGGTCGCGACTACCTCGTGACCGACACCGTCGGGTTCATCCGCAAGCTTCCCCACCAGCTCGTCGAGGCGTTCGGCGCGACACTTGAGGAGACGAGTCTGGCGGACCTGATTCTGCACGTCGTCGACGCCTCGGTTCCCGAGGAGGAGCTCGTGGCGATGACGCGCGCGGTCCACGACGTGCTGGTCGAGATCGGCGCCGATGCGGTGCCTCAGATCCTCGTCCTCGCCAAGGCGGACCGGATCGATGACGAGCGGCGAGGGGAGCTCGAGCGCCGGCATCCAGACGCGGTGCTGATCTCGGCGGTCACCGGCGAGGGGCTGGACGCGCTCGAGCAGCGCATCGAGGAGGAGTTCGCGCGCACTCTCCAGGACGTCGAGCTCCTGATCCCCTATGACGCCGGCGCGCGGCTCGCGGAGCTGCATACTCTCGCCGGCGACCTCGAGCGCGAGGACACGCCCGAAGGCGTGCGCGTGCTCGCGCGGCTGCCGGCGCCCGTCGCCGCGCGCTACCAGGGGTTCGCGCTCAGCCGCCCGTTCGCATGACCCGGGCCGAGCCCGGGCCCGCTCCCGATCGCCTGCGCGTCCGTCGGCTGGACGAGCGCGCGCTGCTACCGTCTCGGGCGTATCCCGGCGACGCCGGCCTGGACCTGTACGCGCTCGAGGCGGCAACGCTCGCGCCCGGGGAGCGTGCGTCGATCGGGACCGGGAATCGCGCTTGAGGTCCCTGACGGCCAGGCGGGCCTCGTGCTGCCGCGCTCGGGACTCGCTGCCCGGCATGGGATCGCGCTCGTGAATGCGCCCGGCCTGATCGACTCGGGCTACCGAGGCGAGATTCGGGTGCTGCTCCTGAACACCGACCGTGAGGAGCCGTTCACGGTCGTCCGCGGCGAGCGCATCGCTCAGCTCGTGCTCGTGCGAATCGAGACGCCGGACGTCATCGAGGTAGACGAGCTCGCCACCTCGGAGCGCGGCGCCGGAGGCTTCGGCTCGAGCGGCTAGCCGGGCCGGCGCTAGCCGCCGGTCGAGGGCGGCGGCAGGACGTCGTTCGCCTGCAGGAACTGGGTCGCGACCGTCGCGGGATCCTGGCCGCCGAGCTCCACCGAGGCGTTCAGCTCGCGCATGGCCGACAACGTCAGCAGCGAGCTGACGCGATTGATCGTCGCCTCGAACGCCGGGCCCTCCGCGTCCAGCGCGCGGACGGACGCCACGGGCACGACATTGCCCCAGCCGAACATGTCGTCGGGGTCACGCAGCAACGGGTAGCTCCCGCTCAGCAACTGCGGATCGGTCGTCTGGACGACGGCCGCCTGCACGGTCCCCTGGTCCAGCGCGCTGTACTGCGAGCCCAGCTCGAGTGGCTTGAACGCTGCCGGCACCACGCCGTACGTGCTCTGCAGCGCAGGCAGCCCGGTGGGGCTCTGCTGAAACTGGGGTGGCCCTCCGAGCGTGAGTTGGTCCGACAACGCGATCAGGTCGGAGATCGACTGCACCTGGTTCTCGACCGCATAATCGAACGTCACGGCTATCGCCTGCGTGTCGCTGAACGGAGTCGGGTTGAGCAGCGCGAGGCCGTGCTTGAGCGCGTAGTGCTGGCCCGCCAGGTACGCGTCCGTCCGCGACCGGTAGCCGTGCTGGATTCCGGCCACGTTCGTGTTCCACGCGTCCAGGTAGTCGGGATACATCGCGAGCTGTCCGTTGGCGAGGGCCTGCTGAATCACCTCGGTCGGACCGATGCTCTGGTTGAGCGTGACCGAGAATCCGGCCGCCTTGAGCGCCTGGTAGTAGAGCTGCCCGAGCAGGAACTGCTCGGGGGTGTTCTCATCGCCGATCGTCACCGGCGGCCTGCCGGCGCCCGGAAGCGCGATTGTCGTGGTGGTCGTGGCCGTCGTCGTGGTTGTCGCGGTGGTCGTGGCGGTCGTCGTCGCGGTGGTCGTGACCGTCACTGTGCTCGGGTTTGTCGTCGTCGCCGCGGTGGCCGGACGCGAGCCCGAGCCGCACCCGGCAAGGCCGAGCGCGGCGAGCACGCACGTCACCGCCGACCCGACCGAGCCAGTGAACCTTGCCCCGCGCAACATCGTCCTCAGACTCTCATACTCCCGCCGCCCGGCGCGCGTCGGCGTGGGCGTCCGACTCGAGCCGGTCATCGAGCGGCTCGAGGGGGCCGTCGAGGTCGAGCGCAGCCTGAATCAGCCAGTCGGCGAACCAGGCGTTCTTGGGAAGCAGCGGTCCGTGCAGGTAGGTGCCGATCACATTGCCGTGACGGACGCCCTCGTAGCCGTCGACGCCGTTGTTGCCGTGTCCCTTGAGTACCCGTCCGAGTGGTCTGGCGTCCGCGCCGAGATGGGTGCGACCACCATGGTTCTCGAACCCGGCCAGGATTCGCCGAACATTGGGATCGAGCTCCACCTCGATCGCCACGTTTCCGATCAGCCGCGCCTCATCAGAGCGCACTGTGACGAGGTCGACCAGTCCGACACCCGGCAGGGTCGCGTCGCCGAGCTGGTAGGAGTGCCCGAGCAGCTGATAGCCGCCGCACACCGCGAGGATCACCGCCCCTCGAGCCGCGGCCGTGTGGAGCGCGTCGCGCTTGACCTCGGCCAGATCGAGCGCGCAGAGCTCCTGATCGCGGTCCTGCCCGCCCCCGATGTAGTACAGATCCGCGCCGTCGGGGTCCAACTGCTCACCGAGGCCGCTCGCCGTGACGCTGAAGTCGATTCCCCGCCAGCGGCAACGCCGCTCGAGTAGGAGCAGGTTGCCACGGTCGGCGTAGATGTTCATCAAGTCGGGGTATAGCGCGCACACGCGCATGGTCGCGGCGCCGCCGTTGCTACTGCGGAGCACGGAGGATCACCACCTCGCTGCCGACGTAGTCGGCCGTTTCTGGCACTCTCGCTCGCTGCACGCGGACGAACCCGGCGCTGTGGCCCTCGCGCTCGAGGCCCCGCGCGGTCACGCGGTCGAGGTGGATCAGATCGCGCTCCACGGTCCGCTCACCCGCGACCCCGACCTTCTCCCGACGGCGTTCGAGCACGAACCCGCCGCGCTCGACACGGACCGCGACCGGCTGGCTCGAGTAGACGACCCCCTCGATTTCGCGGATGTCGGGCAGCGGGCAGTGGGCGCCGTCGGTCGCCTCGTAGAGGTCGAGCGCCTCGGCGATCGCGATCGCGAGCGCCCCGCCGCGGCGCAGGTGTCGCCGCGCGCGGCCGAGGAACGCGGCGCGCCCTTCCGGGCCTCCGAGCAGCTGGATCGTCTGCATCGGCACGATGCACAGGGGATAGCGCTCGGGCAGGTCGAGATCGCGTGCGTCCGCCACAACGGTCGTAACGAGGGGTTGGGAAGAAACCCCGTCCATGCTGAAGTTTCTTCCCGAGGCCCGCTCTGCCAGCGCTCCGAGTAGCTCGGGATCGCGATCGAGCGCGGTCACTCGATATCCCGCCCGCGCCAGGTCGAGCGCCACCCGTCCGGTGCCCGCGCCGACGTCGAGCACGGGGTCGCCATGCTCGCCCGCGAGCTCGCGCCAAAGCGGCAGGTCCTCGGCGTAGGCGCCGCACTCGAGGTCGTGCCAGATGACGCTGGGCCGCGAACCGACTGCGCTCATGGGGCACCCACCGGGGCGGGTTCCCAAAACCGGACCGCGTGTCCGCGTGCCGCCAGCTCCTGACGGAGCTCGAGCAGCGCCGTATAGGTCGGCAACGCGTACAGGTGGCGCGACTCGACGGCCGCGAGCGCTTCGTCGAGAGCGGGCGCGAGCGCGGGCGTGACGTGCAGGCGCTCGGTGGGCACGCCCGCGTACTTCAGACGCACGGCGAGCTCGGCGGCGCGCGTGCCGGCGCAGGTGACGCGACGGACACGGGCCGCGAGCATCTCGAAGTCGGCGTCCCACACCCACGAGACGTCGCGCCCGTCGGCGGTGCGGTCGTTGAGGACCGCCAGCAGGTCGAGCTCCTCGTGCTCGAGCACGAGCGTGCGCAGGATCTCGTTCGCGCCGGCCGGGTTTTTGATCAGCAGCACCTGGAGCTCGACGTCGCCGATCGCGATCCGCTCGGCGCGGCCGAACGCGGCCCGGACGTCGTGCAGGCCGGCCACCACGTCCCCGAGCGGGACGTCGAGCCCGAGGCAGAGCGCGGCGGCGCCGAGCGCGTTGTAGACGTTGTAGAGCCCCGGGAGCGGCAGCTCGACCGTGGCAGTTCCGGCCGGGGTGGCCAGCTCGAACCTCGACCGCCGCGTGCCGTCGAGCTCGATCCGCTCGGCCGCAATCGCCGGCGCGGGTCGCTCCTGTCCGCACGACGGGCAGCGGTAGCGCCCGAGATGACCCATGTAGATCGCGTCGTACACGTACGCGGCGCCACATCGCCGGCAATGCTTGGAGTCCGACGCGTGCTGCATCTCGGGCATCGCCACCGACGGGTCCTCGACGCCGAAGTACGTCACGTTCGGCGCCTCGCGCCCCAGGTCAGCGATCAGCGGGTCATCGGCGTTGAGCACGAGCCGCGCCGACGCTCCCGAGGCTGACGCCGCGGAGGCCACCGCGGCCCAGCGGTCGGCGATCGTCTCGAGCTCGCCGTAGCGGTCGAGCTGATCGCGGAACAGGTTGCCGAGCAGGATCCCGCGGGGCTCGAGCTCCGGGGTGATCCGGTCGAGCCAGAACTCGTCGATCTCGAACAGCCCGAGCTCGCCGTCGATCCGGCCGCCGCCGCGCGCCGCTGCGAGCAGCGTTGACGCGACGCCGCCTGCCATGTTCGCCCCGGCTCGGTTGTGGACGACCGGGACGCCGGCGCGCCCGAGCACGGAGGCGACCATCGCGGCGGTCGTCGTCTTGCCGTTCGTCGCCGAGACCACCACGGAGCCGCGCGGCAGCCGGGCCGACAGCTCCGAGATCGCGCCCGGTTCGAGCGCCATCAGCACCTTGCCGGGCAGGCTCGTTCCGCCGCCGCGGCCGGCGCGGCGGGCGAGCTCCCCGACGGCGCGCGCCGCCGCGATCTTGGCGCCGAGCATCGTCATGCCGGCACGATCATCCGGACCGCGCCCGGGAGCACGCGAATCGTGACCGGGAGCTCCGCGATCGCCTCTCCGTCGGCGTACAGCACGAACGGCTCGGACGCGCTGATGTGGATTTCCCGGCGCCGCGGACCACGTCGACGCCGCGCTGGCGGATGTGCCGGCCGCTGAACACCGTCGGCGCTAGTCGCAGGAAACGAAGCTTTGGCATGTCCTCGATGATGACCACATCGAGTAAGCCGTCCGTCAGCGAGGCGTTCGGCGCGAGCAGCATCCCGCCGCCGAACTGCTTCGAGTTGGCGGCGGCGACCGAGTACCCGGTGAACTCGCGGGGCGGCCCGCCGTCGAGCGTGACTTCGAATTGGGCCGCCTTGAAGCGCGGCAGCGCTCGCACGAGCGCCAGCGCGTACACGGGGCTGCCCCGCACGACGCGGGTCTCGTTGGCGATCTCGTTGACCAGCGAGTCGAAGCCGCAACTGGCGATGCCGGTGAACGTCCGCTCGCCGGCCTGCCCGAGATCGAGCCGGCGTTCGACTCCGGAGGCGAGCACGCCGCACGCGGCCACAGGGCGGCGCGGGATCCCGAGCGCGCGGCACAGGTCGTTGCCTCGCCCGCCGGGCAGGATCCCGACGGTGCCGTCGGTGTACTTGAGCCGCGCCCGCGACGGCGCCGATCAGGCCGTCGCCCCCGAACGCGACCGCAACCTCGCCGTTCGCCGACCGCTTCCACCGCGAGCTCGCGGGCGTGCTCGAGGCTCTTCGTGTACTCGAAGCGGTGCTCGAGTCCCTTCGCCCGTCAGCGCCGCCTGGACTTCCGGCAGCGCCCGCGCGGGACGGCCACCGCCGGCCACGGGATTGACGATCAACGCGAGTTTGCGCACCGGGAGATCATGCCGAAACTGGCGACCAGCTTGGTACGCTTGTTCGCGGAATGGCGCTCCGCCTCGATCTCCGACTTCTTCTCCTCCCCCCTCGGGGGGAATAGCGCGTGGGCGGCCGCACGTAGCCGCGAAACCAGCACCGAGAAGAACCGAGATCGAGACACTGAGGAGTGACATGACCAAGCCCGAAGACCCAAGTCGCAAGGCGCCGCCGGCAGGCGCCGCCGACAATTCCAAAGTACTGATCTTCGACACGACGCTGCGTGACGGAGAGCAGTCGCCCGGCATCTCGCTGAACACGCAGGAAAAGCTGGAGATCGCCCAGCAGCTGGCGCGGCTCGGCGTCGACGTGATCGAGGCGGGCTTTCCGATCACCTCTCCGGGCGACTTCGAGGCCGTGCAGGAGATCTCCCGCACGGTCGAAGGCCCGATCATCGCCGGCCTGGCGCGGACCCACGTGGCCGACATCGACGCGGCGTGGAACGCGGTCAAGGACGCGACGCGGCCGCGGATCCACACGTTCATATCGACGTCCGACATCCACATCCAGTACCAGCTCCAGACCACGCGCGATGACGTCAAGGGCCAGGCGCGCGCCGCCGTTGCACACGCCAAGCAGTACCTCGACGACGTCGAGTTCTCGCCGATGGATGCGACCCGGGCCGACATCGAGTTCACCGCGGAGGTGTGCCAGATCGCGATCGACGAGGGCGCGACCACGATCAACATCCCCGACACCGTCGGCTACACGATGCCGCACGAGTACACCGACCTACTCGAGCGGCTGTACGCGCTGGTTCCCGATCTGCGCGACGTCGTGCTGTCGGTCCACTGCCACGACGACCTGGGTCTGGCCGTCGCCAACTCGTTCGCGGGGCTGCTCGCCGGCGCCCGCCAGGTCGAGTGCGCGATCAACGGGATCGGCGAGCGCGCCGGCAACGCCTCGCTCGAGGAGATCGTGATGCTGCTGCACACGCGCTCGGCGGACATCGGGCTGCACACGGGGATCGTGACTCGGGAGATCGCCCGGACCTCGCGCATGGTCTCCCGCCTGACCGGTTACCCGGTACAGCCGAACAAGGCGGTGGTCGGCCGCAACGCGTTTGCGCACGAGTCCGGCATCCACCAGGACGGCGTGCTCAAGGAGCGGACCACGTACGAGATCATGGACGCGACCACGGTCGGGCTCGAGGCCAACTCGATCGTGCTCGGCAAGCACTCGGGCCGCCACGCGCTGCAGCAGGCGCTGGCGGACCTGGGGTTCGAGCTTTCCGGGCAGGGTCTGAACACCGCGTTCAAGCGGTTCAAGGAGATCGCCGACAAGAAGAAGCACGTGACCGCGATGGATCTCGAGGCGCTGGTCACCGACGAGCTGCGCGAGGAGATCGCGGCCTACCAACTCGAGTGGTTCGACGTTGAGGCGTCCACGCGCCGGCCTCCGCACGCGACGGTCGGCGTCCGGACCCCCGACGGCGACGAGGTCACCGGCTCGTTCACCGGCGACGGCCCGGTCGACGCGATCTTCCGCGCGATCAACGCCGCCACGGGCGCCGACGCTCGGCTCCGCGAGTTCCGCGTCGACGCGGTGACCGGCGGCCAGGACGCGCTCGGCGAGACCTCGGTGGTGCTCGAGGTGGGCGGGGTCAGCGGCTCCGGTCAGGGCGTCTCGACCGACATCCTCGAGGCGGCCGCTCGCGCGTACGTTCGCGCGCTCTCGAACGCGCTCCGGCGCCGCGACGTCATGGCCGAGGCAGAGGAAGCGACGGCTGAGGCGGCCTCGCGGCAACCGGTGCGGACGCCGTGACGAACGCCAGTCCCTGCCGGTAGCCGGCCGCGAGGACCCGGCCGCTCGGCTCGCGGTCCATGAAGTTGGTCCCCATCGTCTCGGCGCATTCGGCGTTCGGCGCCAGCATCCGTACCGCCGCGCCGCGGCGGCGCAGCACGAGCGACTCGACCGAGACCGCCGTGCGCGACACGGTGCGAACCACCGCGAGCACTCCTGACGACGCCGGGGATGCTCGCGGTCGGGTTCAGGCACAGCACGTGGGTGTCGCGGCCGGCGGGCGCGGCGTCGAGGTTGGTCGGGCTCCACACGCCGCCGTCGACGTACTCGCGGCCGTCGATCGTGACCGGCGCGAACAGCCACGGCACCGTGCAGGACGCGGCGACGGCCTCGGCGACGGTCGCGTTCGGCGCGCCGGGGCTGCCGAACACGACGCGGCGACCGCTCCGACGGTCGACCGCGGCGACGCGCAGCCGGCCGTCGAACCGCGGCTCGAGCCGCTCGACACTCCGGCGCAGGTCGCTCGAGCGTCTGCTTGGGCGTGGGCAGCCGGCGCAGGAGCAGCGCCCGCGTCAGCGCTCCGCCGGGCGCGGCGAGGCCGAGCGCGAGCGGCGCGAACGTGGCGCCGACGGCGAGCGCCCACTCGCCGGCGCGGCGGGCGGCGGCCAGGCCGGCGGCGGCCAGGCCATCCGCGGGCCGGGGGGCGTTCGGCAGCTCCTCGAGGTCCGGGCCGATCGTCGACGGCCGCCGAGGCGGATGGCCGGCGATCAGATGGGCGGCGACGATCGAGCCGGCCGACGTACCGACGTAGTAGTCGCAGTCGCGCAGGTCGAAGCCGGTGCCGTCCTCGATCCCGGCCAGGACGCCCATCATCCAGGCCTCGCCGAGGACCCCACCGCCGCCGAGGACGAGCACGTCGGGTCGTGAGCGCATGGCAGCATGAGGCTAGCGGCGCGTCAGCCGCCTGCTGTACGTGATAACGTACGGTCGTATGTCGATGACCGCGCTGCGCAGATCGGCAGCCTCGGGCCGCGGGTGCGGGCGCTGCGCGAGGCGATGGACCTATCGCTGCGCGACCTCGCCGAGCGCTCGGGCGTGAGCGCGCCGATGCTCTCGCAGGTCGAGCGCGGCGAGACCAGCCCGACCCTCCAGGTCGCCAAGCGGATCGCCACCGGCCTCGAGCTGCGCCTCTCGCAGCTGCTCCGGCTCGACGAGGACGGCGCGGTCAGCGTCGTCCACGCCGGCGAGCGGCGTAAGGGGCCGAGCGCGGTTGAAGGCCACGGCTACGAGATCCTCACCCCGCCGCTACCCGGCCAACGCGCCGAGCTGTCGCGCCACACGCTCGCGCCCGGCGCGGTCACCGGCGGCCCCGGCGATCCGCCGATGCACGAGCCCGGCAGCCGGGAGACGGCGCTGGTCGAGCGGGGCAAGGTCGTTTTGTTTTGCGATGGGCAGCAGTACGAGTTACTCGATGGCGACTGCGTCACGTTCGACGCAGACCTGAATCATCATTTTGAAAATCCAGGCCCAGAGGAAGCCGTGCTGCTCGCGGTCCTCAGCGCCGGACTGCGGAGGAGCTGATGCCAAAGACCCTGTTCGACAAGATCTGGGACGCCCACGAGGTCGGGGGGGTGGGGTCCAATCTCATCTACATCGACCTTCACCTCGTCCACGAGGTAACGAGCCCGCAGGCCTTCGACGGCCTCCGGCTCGCCGGGCGCAAGGTCCGACGGCCCGACCGAACGCTGGCGACGGCCGACCACAACGTCCCCACCGACGGAACGCCGGTCGCGGCGAGGATCCGAGACGAGCTTTCGCGAGTGCAGGTCGAGACGCTCGAGCGCAACTGCGAGGAGTTCGGCATGCCGCTGTTCTCGCTGGGCTCCGACCATCAGGGGATCGTCCACGTGATCGGCCCCGAGCTCGGCGTGACCCAGCCGGGGATGACGATCGTCTGCGGGGACTCGCATACCGCCACCCACGGGGCGTTCGGCGCGCTCGCGTTCGGCATCGGCACGAGCGAGGTCGAGCACGTGCTCGCCACGCAATGCCTCGTCCAGTCGAAGCCTCGCTCGATGCGCATCCTCTACCACGGGACGCTCGGCTTCGGCGTCACCGCCAAGGACCTGATCCTGGCCACGATCGGCCAGATGGGCGTCGACGGGGCGGTGGGGCACGTCGTCGAGTACGCCGGGCCCGCGATCGAGACGCTGTCGATGGAAGGCCGCATGACCGTGTGCAACATGACGATCGAGGGCGGCGGCCGGGCGGGGATGATCGCGCCCGACGACACGACGTTCGAGTGGGTGATCGGCCGCGGCGCGGCGCCGGACTCGGTGCCCGAGGGATGGAGCGATCTGAAGACCGACGACGGGGCGGCGTTCGACAAGCAGGTCGACGTCGACGCTTCTGCGGTCAGCCCGATGGTCACCTGGGGGACGACGCCGGCGATGGTCGTCGCCGGTCACGGGCGCGGTGCCCGAGCCGCATTCCGATCAGGACGAGCGCGCACTCGAGTACATGGCGCTCGAGCCCGGAACGCCGATCGGCGAGATCAAGCTCGACCGCGTGTTCATCGGCTCGTGCACGAACTCGCGGATCGGCGATCTGCGCGCGGCCGCCGAGGTCGTCAAGGGTCACAAGGTTGCCGACAGCGTGTACGCGATGGTCGTGCCCGGCTCCCAGCAGGTAAAGATCCAGGCCGAGGAGGAGGGGCTCGACGAGGTCTTCCGGCACGCCGGGTTCGACTGGCGCGGAGCGGGATGCTCGATGTGCCTCGGGATGAACCCGGACATCGCCGCGCCGGGCGAGCGGGTCGCGTCGACCTCGAACCGGAACTTCGAGGGGCGGCAGGGACGCGGGGCGAGATCACATCTGGTCTCGCCGCAGATGGCGGCGGCGGCCGCGATCGAAGGACGGTTCGTTGACATCCGCGAATGGGGAGACGGGAAATGAGAGCGATCGAGACGATCACCGGGCCGGTGTCGGTGCTCAACCGCGACGACGTCGACACCGACCAGATCATCCCCAAGCAGTTCCTCAAGCGCGTCGAGCGAACCGGCTTCGGCGAGTTCCTGTTCTTCGACTGGGCCAAGCAGCCGGGGTGGGATCTGCCGAGCAACCCGATCCTCGTCGCGGGGCGGAACTTCGGCTGCGGGTCGAGCCGCGAGCACGCTCCCTGGGCGCTCGAGGACTACGGCTTTCAGGCGATCATCGCGCCGAGCTTCGCCGACATCTTCCGCTCGAACTGCACGAAGATCGGGCTGCTACCGGTCGTGCTGACCGCGGAGCAGTGCGCCTCGATCGCGGACGCCGGCCAGGCGCAGGTCGATCTCGCCGGGCAGGAGGTGCGATGGCCGGGAGGGACGGCGAGCTTCGAGATCGATCCGGAAATCAAGCACCGGCTGCTGAACGGCCTCGACGACATCGGGCTCACGCTCGCGCAGGACGAGGCGATCGCGGCCTACGAGACGCGACCGAGAGCGCTCAGGCGGGTGGGCGGGCTCGAATACCAGGTCGCTGTCTGAGCGTGGGTGCGTCACGCGACTGGGACGCGGCGTCGTACGACCGCGTCTCCGATCCTCAGCTGGCGTGGGCGCGCGAGCAACTCGACCGGCTCGACCTGGATGGAGACGAGGTGGTTCTCGATGCCGGCTGCGGGTCCGGACGGGTGACTGCGCTACTCGCGGACCTGGTTCCCCGCGGTCGTGTGTACGCGGTCGACGTGGCGCCGTCGATGGTGGCCCACGCCGCGGCCGCGTTGGGCGAGCGGGCGAACGTTCTCTGCCAGGACCTGGTCGAGCTCGAACTCCCCGAGCCCGTCGACGCGATCTTCTCGAACGCCACCTTCCACTGGATCCACGACCACGACGCGTTGTTCGCGGCGCTACACCGGACGCTCGAGCCGGGCGGTCAGCTCGTCGCGCAGTGCGGCGGGCGGGGCAACATCGACGCGTTCCGCACGCTCGCCGATCAGGTCGCGGCGGAGGAGCCGTTCGCGCCGTACTTCGCCGACTGGCAGCGACCGTGGAACTACGCCACGGATGACGAGACGGCCGAGCGGTTGCGGCGTGCCGGTTTCGCCGAGGTGGCATGCTGGCTCGAGCCCAAGTCGGTGACGCCCGAGGACCCGCGCTCGTTCATCCAGACCGTGTGCCTCGTCCGCCATCTAGACCCGCTGCCGTCGGAATTGCGAGGGCCGTTTGTCGACCGCGTGCTAAAGCGGGCCGGGCGAGCCGTTCGTGCTCGAGTACGTGCGGCTGAACATGACCGCCCGCCGGTCGTTGTCATGAGGAGAACGCTCTCCCTCGCGGTACCTCGTCCCGAGACGTAAAGGAGGCCCGTCAGGGCGGGCCTCCTTTTACCGATGGGCCTTCGGCGGGAACGGGAACGTCAGGCCCACCACCCCCAAACTGCGCCAGCGGCTGTGTATTGCCCGAAAAACTGATCGAAATTGTCTAGTGTCATACGAACTAGTGTCGCCGACTGGCTGCAGCGCGTCACCGAACTCGGCAAATGGACAACGAGACACCACGCCTGTTCACGCGCCGTGACCCAACCCTCACCCCTCGCAGTTCGTTCTAGCCCCTTGGTGCTCCATCGCGGTCCTAATGCACCTTGGAGGACAGTAGGGATACTCGCAATCTCCCCACAACAGCTTTCCGTGTGGTCCGGGTCTACCCCTTAGGGTAGTCTGAGCTACTCGGGACGGGGGGAAATTGTCTGCCCGAGTCACCGTTCGGGTCTTCACCCAGGGTCGGGCGTCATCGCGCAGCCGGCGGCGAGTGAGTCGCGTCTGCGCCACCGTGGGCGGTGAGCATACGCGCCGCCGCCATACGATTGCGGACGCCAAGACGCATATAGATCGAGCGGAGATGGAACTTCACGGTGTTTGGGCTAATGAACAACCGCGTCCCGATCTCTTCGTACGAACAGCCCTCCGCGACCAACCTGAGCACCTCGAGCTGCCGCTCGCTGAGAGAGTCGATCGGATCGTCGCGGTGGTCGGCGAGGACGGCATGCCAGTTCGCGGGTAGCACGGCGTGACCGCTTGCCACTCGCTCCAGGCAGGCCGCGAGATCGGCGGGCGGGGTATCGGTGAGGATCAGCCCGTTGAGACGATGCTCGAGCACGAATGTCACGAGCTCGGGGCTCAGGACGTCCGCGACCAGCACGATCTCAAGGTTGAGAGCGATGCGGCGCAGCGAACGGACCAGCTCGAATGCTTCGGTCGGGTCAGCGCCGATGCCGACGAGCAGGACGTCCGGATGTCGCGAGACGATCGCGGGAAGGTCCTCGGTTCCGTCGAACACCTCGACTAGCTCGAGGCCATCCATCGTGGCCACGAGCGCCCCCAATGCCTCGGCGATGAGCCGGCGCGCATCCGCCACGGCGAGGCGTATGGCCGCGCGTGCGTCAGTACCCGCCGGCTCGCGGAGCTCTGGCGTCACGTAGACAGCGCTCCGAGGAAAACGCACGTGACCGGCCCCATACAGGCCGCCGTCAGCCAGCAGCTAGGCACTGCAACACGCCCCAAGTTGATCCGCCGAGCCTTCCAACGGAGTAACGCACACAGCAAGCCCTTGCGTGCGCCCCGGCAGTTGTTCCACTCCATCGATAACCGTAGCTACAACGAAGAATGTTGTCAAACGGGTAACTCAAATGAGGTAGGCAAAACGTTTTGCAGGATCTGAGGGCGGACAAGCCGGCGTGGTCGACGAAAACGCCGCTCCTGAAGCGGAGAACGGCGTCGGCGCGCTGGCGATCAGCGTGTCGGAGCTACGCCGTGCTCGTAGGCGAAGATCACGGCCTGGACCCGGTCGCGCAGCCCGAGCTTCATCAAGATGCGCTTTACGTGCGTCTTGACAGTCGACTCCTCAATTATCAACTCGGCGGCAATCTCGGCATTGGACAATCCGCTCGCCAGCAGCACAAGCACCTCGCCCTCGCGTGGTGTCAGTGACTCGAGGTTGGACGCGCCTGGGGGAGGCCCCGGCTGGCGGGCCATGCGGTCGATCACGCGACGGGTCACCGACGGCGACAGCAGTGACTCGCCGGCCGCGACCGTATGCACCGCTCCGATCAGCTCCTCGGCCGGTGTGCGCTTGAGCAGGAAGCCCGAGGCGCCGGCGCGCAATCCACCGAAGATGTAGTCGTCCTCCTCGAACGTGGTCAGGATCAGCACGCGGACCGCCGGGGCGGCGCGGGTCAGCTCGCGCGTCGCGGCGATCCCGTCGAGGTCCGGCATCTGCACGTCCATCAGCACGACGTCGGGGTCGCGGCGGCGCGTGAGCGCGATCGCTTCGCGGCCCGTCGAAGCCTGGCCGATCACCTCGATCTCCGCGTCGCTCTCGAGTACGGCAGCCAGGCCCGCGCGCATCAAGTGATCGTCGTCGGCGATCAGGACCGTGGTCACGGCGCATCCCCATAGGGGAGGCGGGCGTGGACGCGGAAGGCGCCGTTCCCGCGCCCAGCCTGTACCTCGCCGCCGAGCAGCGAGGCGCGCTCGCGCATCCCCACGAGTCCGTGGCCACCGTTGGCGCGGTCCGGCGTGTCGCCCCGGACCGCGTTCGAGACGGTCAGCTCGAGGTCCTCGTCGCCGAACACGAGCTCGACGTGCGCGCCGCCGGTGCCGTGCCTGGCGGAGTTTGTGAGCGCCTCCTGGAGGATCCGATAGGCGGCGCGGTCGACGGCCGGGCCGAGCGGCCTGCGTACACCAACAGTCGCGACGGTGACAGTCAGATCAGCGGCATCGTGTTGCACGATCAGCGAGTCGAGCGCCGCGAGCCCGGGCGGCGGCTCGACCCGGCCGGTGGGCGGAGCTTCCTCGCGCAGCGAGTGGACGATGTGGTCGATCTCGGCGACGGTCCGGCGCGCGACCGTCTCGATCGTCTCGAGCGCTGCTAGGGACCGAGGCGGATCCGGCTCGTGCCACAGGCGTGCCGCCCCCGCCTGGACAGCGATTACGTTGATCGCGTGGGCCGCGGAGTCGTGCAGATCGCGAGCGATCCGGGTGCGCTCCTCAGCGAGCGCGAGTCGCCGATCGACGATCGCGTTCCGCTCGGCCTGGACCGCGCGCTGCTCGAGCTCCTGGATCTCCTGTCGCCGAAGACGCGTCCGTTCGCCGGCAAACCACGCGAGCGCCCATACGAGCCCGCCGACCAGGACCTGGATCTCCGGCAACTTGTCGTGCCCGATCGCAAACGCGGCAATGTGGACGCAGAACATGCCGACGACGATCGCCGTGGTCTGGCGTGTCCACGGGTGGACGCCGTCGCGGCTCGCGGCGAGCAGGTACAGCGCGATCGTCGGCCCGACCGGCGGCCCCCCCGGATACCCGCGAATCATCAGGATCGCGCTGGCGGTCGTCGTGATCAGGAAGATCGCCAGCGGCGCGCGCCGCCAGGAGATCAGCGGCAGCGACGTGAAGGCGGCGAGTACGACCCCGATCGGGTCGAGCGTGTGCGAGACGTCGCCGCCGCTTCCGAGCCCATGCGCCTCCAGCGCCAGGGTCCCGCCGAACGCGGCGAGCGCGAGCACGCCGTCGATCAACCATCGCCGGGTCGTAGCCGGTCCCCGGGAATAGTTGGCTGCAATCACAGCGAATTCAGGGTACCCGCGGAGGGGGCGATGATCGTCCCCCTGAAGGGGGATCTGCGGTCGGATCCTCCCAGCGGGCGACCACGGATTCCCCCGGAGGGGGGACGACAGATCCGGCCGCCGCGCCGACCATTACGCCATGAACTCATTCTCGATCGACAAAACCTTTCAGGCGTTGGCGAGAGGGGTCGTGCGCTTCCGCTGGTTCGTGGTGGCGTTTTGGCTCGTGGTGGCGATCGTGGTCAGCGGCTCGTTCCCTTCCCTCGGGAGCGAGGTCAACAACGACAACAGCGCGTTCCTGCGCGCGAGCGCCCCGAGCACGAAGGCTGCGAACATCGCCGCTCCTCTCCTCGGCGGCGGCGCCGGCAAGACGAGCCAGATCATCGTCGTCGCGTCGCGCGACGGAAAGCTCACTCCGTCCGATCTAAGCGCGATCTCGCGCGAAGCCGACGCCGTTCGCAAGGTGAACGGAGTGCTCGGCATCCAGGGGGTGGCGGTCTCGTCCGACGGCCGCGCCGTCCAGCTCCGGGTCCGCGTGAACGCGGCCAGGAATGACATCGGCAGCGACAAGACGATCGTCGACTCGATCGAGAACACGTTCACCACGGTGGGCGCGCCGGCCGGGCTCCAGCTCCACACCGCCGGGCAGATTGCGACCGCTGTGGCCAACCAGGCGAGCTCGAATCGGTCGGGCAAGCAGGTCCAGCTGTTCTCGTTCCTGTTCATCAT
Organism: uncultured Solirubrobacterales bacterium; assembly: GCA_963849675.1. Lineage (GTDB taxonomy): Bacteria > Actinomycetota > Thermoleophilia > Solirubrobacterales > Solirubrobacteraceae > Palsa-465. Next base: position 83,681 of record CAWKIW010000010.1, read on the forward strand.
CGTGCTGCTGCTGCTCGTGTTCCGGGCGCCGCTGGCGGCGATCGTCACGCTGCTGCCGAGCGGCCTCGCGCTGCTCATCTCGCTCCGGGTGATCGGCGAGCTCGGCGCTCACGGCCTCGAGATCTCCTCGATCACGCAGGTGCTGCTGATCGTGCTGCTGTTGGGCGCCGGGACCGACTACGGCCTGTTTCTCGTGTTCCGCGTGCGCGAGGAGATACGTGAGGGCCACAGCGGTCATGACGCCGTCGTGCGCGCGCTCGTCCGGGTCGGCGAGTCGATCACGGCGTCGGCGGGGACCGTGATCCTGGCGCTGCTGACCCTGCTGCTCGCGACGTTCGGGCTGTACCACGACCTCGGCCTGCCGCTCGCCATCGGTATGGCGATCATGCTTGCGCTGGGCCTGACGCTGCTGCCGGCGCTGTTGGCGATCTTCGGCCGTGCTGTGTTCTGGCCGTCGAAAATCGAGCCGGGAGTGCAGCGCGAGGGCCTGTGGGGGGGCATAGCCTCGCGGCTAGTGCGCCGGCCCGCGCTCACGCTCGGCGTCGGGCTCTTGGCGTTCCTGGCGCTGGCCGCCGTCGCGCTCGGCTACCACTCGTCCGGGTTCGGCGGGGCGACCACCGCGCCGTCGGGCTCCGAGGCTTCCGCCGGCAATGGTGCGCTCGCGGCGCACTTCCCGCAGACGAGCAGCAACCCGGCGAACCTGGTTTTCTCGTACTCGGAGTCGGTGTCGTCAAGTCCGGCCGCGCTGGTCACGGCGTACGACTCGCTGCGGGCCTCCGGACAGTTCACCGCGATCTCGGGTCCGTTGAACCCGAACGGGACCGCGCTCGCGCCGGCGCGGTACGCGCAACTGCACGCGCAGCTCGGGCCTCCGGGGAGGCTGCCCGTGCGCGAGCCGGCCTCGCTGAACGTGCCGCGCCCGGATTACAACGCCTACCGAGCCTCGTCTCAGTTCATCTCGGCCGACGGGAGGATCGTGCAGTTCGAGGCAGCGCTCGCCGCCGGCTCGCAGTCGTCGACCGCCGCGATGAACACGACGCCGCGGATCCGTGACACCGTCGCGCAGGCGGCGAACCGGTCGGGGGCGGTGCAGAGCGGCGTCGCCGGCGAGGCTGCCGCCTCGTACGACATCAGCACGACCGCCAACCACGACCTGCGGCTGATCGTGCCGATCGCGATCTTCGCCATCGGCCTGCTGCTGGCGCTCGTGCTGCGAAGCCTGGTCGCACCGCTGTACCTGATCGTCAGCGTGCTCCTGTCCTACCTGGCGGCGCTCGGCGTCGCGACGCTCGTGTTCATCGACGTCGGCGGCGACAGCGGCATCAGCTTCTTCCTTCCGTTCTTGATGTTCGTGTTCCTGTTCGCGCTCGGAGAGGACTACAACATCCTCGTGATGACCCGCATCCGCGAGGAGGCGCGGCGCCTGCCCTTGCGCGAGGCGGTCGTGCGCGCGGTGGGGCGCACCGGGTCGACCGTGACCTCGGCCGGGCTGATCCTCGGCGGCACGTTCATAGTGCTGACGGTCGCGAGCTCGGGCGCGGAGGCCAGCCAGATTCGCGCAATCGGCCTCGGCCTGGCGGCCGGAATCCTGATGGACACGTTCCTGGTGCGCACGCTGCTCGTGCCCGCCACCGTGATCCTGCTCGGGCGGCGGAACTGGTGGCCGTCAGCGATGGGGCGTGTCGATAGGCCGCGGGGCGCTGTAGATCCTTCCGCCGCGGGGGCGGGGGCGGGGGCTGACCCGCCGGAGGTGCGGTCATGACCGCCGCGGGCGCGCAGGGGAGGCCTGGCGGGGGACTCTCATCCGCCGATCGCCGGATCGCGACGCTGCTCGCGTTCGAGGCGGCCACGCTCGCGGTGTTCGCGGTGCTGCACCTGTCGGGAGCATTGAAGCCCGGCTCGGGCGCGTCGAACGTCGGTTCCGGCGCCGGGGTCCCGGAGGCGATCATCTGCGTGGTTCTTGTCCTCGGGCTGCGGGCGTTCGTGCGCTCGCCGGCCCGGGGACGCCTTGCCGCGCTCGCGGCGACCGTGTTCGCGATCTTCGGATTCATCGTCGGGCTGACGTTCACCGTCCGCGGCGGTCCCGCGATCGATCTGGTCTACCACGCCGCGATGCTCCCGGTGCTGATCGTGACCGCGCTGCTGCTGGGGCGCGGGGCGGGGGCCGCGGCCCTCGGTCGCCACGGACCCGGGCCGTCCCCACCTGTATAACGCTCTCGGTCGCCACGGGCCCGGGCCGTCCCCACCTGTAACGCTCTCGGTCCGCCACGCGCCCGGGCCGTCCCCACCTAACGCTCTCGGTCGCCACGGGCCCGGGCCGTCCCCACCTGTAACGCTCTCGGTCCGCCACGCGCCGGGGCCGTCCCCACCTGTCTAACGCTCTCGGTCGCCACGGGCCCGGGCCGTCCCCCACCTGTATAACGCCCGAAACCGCCACGGATCCAAGCCGCTTTCGGGACATAAGCACGTGGGGGATGCTTATGTCCCCCAGGCGCACCGCCCGGGGGGAGGTTTCGGGCCTTGTACAGGTGTGAGGTCCGCAGGGGCGGCTGTGAGGTTCGCGGGTCGGCGGCTGTGAGGTCCGCGGATCGTGGCGATCCGTTAGCGTCCCGCGCCACCATGGCTCCGCGAGTTGTTCTCCTCCCCGGTGACGGGATCGGCCCCGAGATCACCGCGCCGACCCTCGATGTGCTGAAGGCCGCCGGCGCTGACCTCGAGTACGAGGAGCACCTATTCGGTGGCGCGTCGATCGACGCCCACGGCACCGCGCTCACCGACGAGACGCTCGCCGCGTGTAGGAATGCCGACGCCGTCCTGCTGGCCGCGGTCGGGGGCCCGAAATGGGACACGACCGACCCGGACAAGCCCCGGCCCGAGCAGGGCCTGCTCGGGCTCCGGAAGGGCCTTGGCCTGTTCGCCAACCTCCGGCCGGTCAGGCCGTTCCCCGCCCTCTACGACGCGAGCCCGCTCAAGCGCGAGTTGATCGAGCGGACCGACATGATCGTGATCCGCGAGCTGACCGGCGGCATCTACTTCGGCGAGAAGACCCGCACCGCGGACGAAGCCTCCGACGCCTGCGTCTACACGCGCCCGGAGATCGAACGGATCGCTCGGGTCGCGTTCAACACCGCCAGATCCCGCGTGACCAGCGTCGACAAGGCGAACGTGCTCGAGACCAGCCGGCTGTGGCGGGAGGTCGTACGCGAGATCCACGCGGGCGAATTCCCGAACATCGAGCTCGAGCATTTGCTCGTTGACAACGCCGCGATGAGGCTGATCGCGGCGCCCCGCCACTTCGAGGTGATCCTCACCGAGAACATGTTCGGCGACATCCTCAGCGACGAGGCGGCGATGCTCACCGGCTCGATCGGGATGCTCCCGAGCGCGTCTCTGGGCGATCGGCAACCCGGCGTGTTCGAACCCGTCCACGGCTCGGCCCCCGACATCGCGGGCACCGGCGCGGCCAACCCGCTGGCGATGTTCCTGTCCGCGGCGATGATGCTGCGCCACGGACTCGGAATGGAGGCCCAGGCGGCGGCGGTAGAATCGGCGGTCGAGCGAGCGCTGGCCGAGGGGCTGCGCACGCCCGACCTGGGGGGCACGGCAACTACTTCAGAGGCCACCCAGGCAGTCCTTCAATACCTATAAGGAGTCAGTCGTGCAACAAGCGGACCTCATCTGGCACAACGGTGAAATGGTTGCCTGGGAGGACGCGAAGGTTCACGTACTGACGCACGGCCTGCACTACGGCACCGGGGTATTCGAGGGTATCCGGGCGTACGAGACCGCCAGAGGAACGGCGATTTTCCGCCATCACGACCACCTCGACCGCCTGTTCAAGTCGGCCGAGCTCTACTACATGCCGATCCCGTACACGCTCCCGGAGCTGCGCTCGGCCACCCACGAGCTGATCGCGGCGAACGAGTTGCGCGAGTGCTACATCCGCCCGATCGTTTTCCGCGGCTACGGCCAGATGGGGCTGTACCCCCTCGATGCTCCGGTTGAGGTCTCGATCGCGGTGTGGCCTTGGGGGGCGTACCTCGGCGAGGAAGGCAAGGAGACCGGAATCCGCGCCAAGGTCTCGAGCTGGCGCCGGATCCCGCACGACGCGCTGATCCCGCACGCTAAGGCCTCCGGCCAGTACCTCAACAGTGTGCTGGCGAAGATCGAGGCCTCGAAGGCCGGCTATCAGGAGGCGATCCTCCTCGATTCGCACGGGTTTGTGTGCGAGGGCTCGGGCGAGAACATCTACATCGTCCGCGAAGGTGCGGTGTACACCCCGCCGCAGACCGCCGGCATCCTCGACGGGATCAACCGCAAATCGATCATCCAGATCGCTCGGGATCTCGGCATCGAGGTGATCGAGCGCGACCTGGCCCGTGCCGAGCTGTACCTCGCGGACGAGGTCTTCATGACCGGCACGGCAGCCGAGCTCGTGCCCGTACGCGAGGTCGACGACCACGCTGTCGGCGCCGGCGAGCACGGTGGGCGCGTGGGACCGATCACCCGCGAGCTCCAGCGCGTGTTCGACGACGCGCTGCACGGCCGCGACCCGCGCTACGCGGAGTGGCTCGACGTCGTCGAGGTGCCGAGCCGAACCGCAGCCGGCTAAGGCGCCGCCGTAAGGCGCCGCCGACGAACTAAATGAATCAGATCGCCGCCGACAAGCTGACATGACTCACATCGAGCTGTACGACACGACCCTCCGCGACGGAATGCAGGGGGAGGGGATGTCGCTGTCCGCACAGGAGAAGCTACGGGTGGCGCACCGCCTCGACGAGCTCGGGATCGACGTGATCGAGGCGGGGTTCCCGAGCTCGAACCCGAAAGAGCTCGAGCTGTTCGGGATGCTGGCCGATGAGACGTTCCGCCACGCTCAAGTCGCCGCCTTCGGGATGACCCGCCGGCGCGACACCCGGGCCGACGCCGACCCGGGGCTGCGCGTCCTCGCCGAGTCGAGTGCGCCCGTGTGCACGATCGTCGGCAAGTCATGGGGCCTGCACCTCGAGAAGGTCGTCAAGGTCGATCGCGACGAGAACCTGCGGATGATCTCCGAATCGGTCGCGTTCCTGGTCGGCGAGGGCAAGCGCGTGATCTACGACGCCGAGCACTTCTTCGACGGGTTCGCGGACGACCCGGCGTACGCGCTCCGCTGCGTGGTCGCGGCGGCCGAGGCGGGCGCTGACACTGTCACGTGCTGTGATACGAACGGCGGCACGCTCCCGCCCGGGATCGCGATGGCGATCGCCGACGTCGTCGCCGCGCTCGCGCCGACCGGAGCGAGGCTCGGTATCCACTGTCACGACGACTCGGGTTGCGGCGTCGCGTGCACGCTCGCTGCGGTCGAGCAGGGAGCGGTGCACGTCCAGGGGACGATGAACGGCTACGGCGAGCGATGCGGAAACGCCAATCTGATCACGATCATCCCCAACCTGCAGCTGAAGCTCGGCTTCGAGTGCGTGACCGACGAGCAGCTCGCGTCGCTGTCGCAGGCGGCGCACTTCTTTGACGAGATCCTCAACTTCACCCCGGACCCCGACCAGCCGTACGTGGGCCGGAACGCGTTCGCCCACAAGGGCGGAATGCACGTCGCCGGGGTCAACGTCGACCCCCTCACGTTTGAGCACATCGATCCGGAGGTCGTTGGGAACCGCCGGGAGCTCCTCATCTCCGAGCTGTCGGGTAAGGGCACGGTCGAGGCGCGAGCTCGCGACGCCGGCATCGTGCTCGGCGATGGCGAGGCCGGGCGGCTGGTCGAGCGGGTGAAGGAGCTCGAGCACCGCGGGTATCACTTCGAGGCCGCCGACGGCTCGTTCGAGCTGCTGCTCCGCCGCGAGACGGGGGACTACGAGCCCCTCTTCCGGCTCGAGTCGTGGCGCGCGATCGTCGAGAAGCGAGCCGACGGCCGGGTCGAGACGGAGGCCACGATCAAGATCTGGATCGACGGCGAGCGCTACGTGCGGACCGCCGAGGGAAACGGCCCCGTGAACGCGCTCGACCGAGCGCTCCGGGACGCGCTCGTGGAGATCCACCCCCATCTGCGCGACATCGACCTCGTGAATTTCAAGGTCCGGATCCTCGACGAGACCAAGGGCACCGGCGCGGTCACACGCGTGCTGCTCGACGCTTCGGACAGCGACCAGGTGTGGGGGTCGATCGGGGTGTCCGAGAACGTCATCGAGGCGTCGTGGGAGGCGCTCGTCGACTCGCTCGAGTACGGGATGCTGGTGTCGGAGCGGCGGCCGCCTTCGCCGGACGAGGCCGCTTCCTCACAGGTTCGTGACTGACGCCTCCTCACGGGAGACCGTGGCCAGCCGCAGCCGCGAGGCCATCCCGCTCGCGCGGCCGGTCATCGGCGAGCCCGAGATCGAGCGCGTGCTCGGAGTGCTGCGATCGGGGCGCCTGTCGCTGGGGCCGCTGCTCGCCGAGTTCGAGCAGGAGTTCGCCCGGCGCGTGGGAGCGGCGTGTGCGAGCGCGGTATCGAGTGGCACCACCGGGCTCCACCTGGCGCTGCGAGCCGCCGGCGTCACCGACGGCGACGAGGTCGTCACGAGCCCGTTCTCGTTCGTGGCCAGCGCCAACGTGGTCGTGTACGAGCGCGCTCGGCCCGTGTTCGCCGACATCGACCCGGTCACGTTCAACCTCGACCCGGACGCCGCGGCGGCGGCGGTCACCGAGCGCACGACGGCGCTTATGCCGGTCCACATCTTCGGCTACCCCGTCGACCTCGGCGCGTTCGAGCGGATCGGCCTGCCGATCGTCGAGGACGCGTGCGAGGCGCTCGGCGCGGTCGACGCCGACGGGGTCCCGGTCGGCGGCCGCGGCCATCCGGCGGTGTTCGGCTTCTACGCCAATAAGCAGATCGCGACCGGAGAGGGGGGGATGGTCACGATGGCGGACGCCGCGCTCAAGGAGAGGATCGACTCGGAGCGCAACCAGGGGCGCGCGCCGGACATGGACTGGCTCGATCACGATCGTCTCGGCTTCAACTATCGCTTGGGCGAGATCGCCTGCGCCCTCGGGCTCGCTCAGCTCGAGCGGCTCGACGAGCTGCTCGCGGGCCGCGCGCGAGTCGCCGCCGCGTACGCCGATGCGCTTGCGGACGTCGACGGGGTTGAGCTGCCTTGCCCAGAGCCCGGCCGGGTGCGGCGCGGCTGGTTCGTGTACGTAATCCAGCTCCCGCGCGACGTCGATCGCGACTCGATCGTGCGCGCACTATCCGCGCGCGGTATCCCGAGCAAGCCTTACTTCCCCGCGGTTCACCTGATGAGCTACTACCGCGAGCAGTTCGGGCACAAGGAGGGCGAGTTCCCGGTGTGCGAGGACGTCGCCGCCCGCTCGATCGCGCTGCCGTTCTTCCCCCAGATGACCGAGTCGCAGGTGGAGCAGGTGGCCGAAGCGCTCCGCGAAGTTCTTGGAAGGGTCGGCGGCGCCTGACGGCGGCGCCTTGATTGGAAGGGTCGGCGGCGCCTGACGGCGGCGCCTTGATCGCGCGCTGCTAAGGCGATAATCCGCGCGCGATGTCTCGTTTCGCAGAGCCTCAGGACACGGCCTTCCGCGCGCTCAACGACTCGCTGTCGTTCGACTGGCGCCTTGGTCCCTACGACGTTCAGCAGTCGCGGGCCCACGCGTCGATGCTCGCCGCGCAGGGGATCATCTCCGACCCCGAGCGCGACCAGCTGCACGAAGCGCTAAACCAGGTCGAGCGTGAGCTCGGCGAGGGCGGCTTCCCATTCGCCGACGGTGACGAGGACATCCACATGGCGATCGAGCGGCGCGTCACCGAGCTCGCCGGCAGGGTCGGCGGGAAGCTCCACACCGCCCGCTCGCGCAACGACCAGGTGGCGACCGACGTCGCGATGTTCGTCCGCGCCCACGCCGCGGGCGCGGCCGAGCGATCGGCCGGGCTTGCCCGGACGCTGCTCGGCCTGGCCGACGCGCACGTCGACTGGCCGATACCGGGATACACCCATCTCCAGCGCGCCCAGCCGGTCTACCTGAGCCATCACCTGCTCGCGTATTGCTGGATGCTGATCCGCGATCGCGACCGGTTCTTGTCGGTGGTGTCGGCCACGGGCGCGCTGCCTCTCGGCGCCGGCGCGCTCGCCGGCGTGAACTTCGACACCGACCGGGAGCTAGTAGCGCGTGAGCTCGGGTTCGCGTCAGTGGTCGAGAACTCGATCGACGCCGTCTCCAACCGCGACTTCGTGCTCGACTACCTGGCGGCGGCCGCCACCTGCGCGACCCACCTGTCGCGCCTCGGCGGCGAGATCGTACTGTGGTCGAGCGAGGAGTTCGGATTCTGCGAGGTCGCTGACGCGTGGGCCTCGGGGTCCTCGATCATGCCGCAGAAGAAGAACCCCGACGCCGCCGAACTGCTGCGGGCGAAGGCGCCGCGCGTGGCCGCACATCTGGTCGCGCTGCACGGCGTGCTCCACGGCCTGCCCCTGACCTACAACAAGGACATGCAGGAGGACAAGGAGCACCTGTTCGACGCCGCCGACACGATCGAGCTGTGCCTGGACGCGGCCGACGGGATGCTCTCCACGATCACCTTCCGGCGTGACCGGCTCGCGGGCGCGGCTGCCGACGAGCTGCTCGCCGCCACCGACGTCGCGGACTTGCTCGTCCGGCGAGGGCTGCCGTTCCGCGAGGCCCACGGAGTGGTCGCCGGGTTGGTGCGGAGCGCGATCGATCAGGGCAAGCCGTTGTCTGCGCTCACTCGGGACGAGCTCGCCCAGCAGTCGCCGCTGCTCGACGACGAGTTCTACGCGGTGTTGCGCGACGGCGCGTGGCTCGAGACCAAGGTCTCGGAGGGCGGGACTAGCCTGCCACGAGTCCGCGAGCAGCTCGAGCGGGCCCGAGCCGCGCTCGGATGAGGCCTGGCTTCTATCGCCGCCCGGTTCTCGAGGTGTCACAGGCCCTGATCGGCTGCGTGGTCTCACACGCCGGCTCGTCGGGGGTGATCGTCGAGACCGAGGCGTATCACCACTCGGAGCCCGCCAGTCACGGATTCGTGGGCCTGACCGAGCGGACCCGCGTGCTCTTCGGCCCACCCGGCCGCGCGTACTTGTACCGCTCGTACGGCATCCATGCATGCCTGAATGCCGTGTGCGAGGCCGAGGGCATCGGTGCCGCGGTTCTGATCCGCGCCCTCCAGCCGGTCGAGGGGATCAAGCTGATGCGCGAACGCCGGCGCATGGACCGGCTCGAGGACCTGTGCTCCGGGCCCGGCAAGCTCACGCAGGCGCTCAGCATCGGGCTCGAACTCAACGGCTCCGACCTGTCCCGGGGGCCGATCGTGATCGCCCGCCGGCCGCGGAAATGGCGGGACGTCGAGGTCGTCGCGAGCAAGCGGATCGGCATCACGAAGGCGGCCGATTTGCCGTGGCGCTTCTCCGCGCTCGGCAGCCGGTACCTGTCGCGGCCGGCGCTCTCCCGGGCGTAAGGAGGCCGCGCTGACTCGATCCGTGCTGACGCCCGAAACCGGATAGAAGGACCCCGACATCTCCTGGATCGTCACATCCTCGAAGTCACCTGGAAACAGTTGAGTACATGAGTTGTCGGGAACCGTGACTACGGCGTGACCGCTGATGGTGAACGTAAAGCTCGGCCTCCCTGCCAGTCCGGTCGACGTCTTGCATATCTCCAACCACCCCAGTGATCAGGTCAACGCGTCCGTGAGACCTCCTCTTCCCAGGACGGGGTGAAGGCGCGGGACCCATATGCCTAAACCCACACATGACCACGCCGGTCAACGGACCGCTGGCCATGCCGGCATGACAGAACGTCAAACCCGGCCCCCATGAACTTCACCCCATCTAATTGCTCGGCGGTGCGTTGACCCAATCCCACCGCACCTGTCGGCCAAGGGTAAGTCCGGGACTAACTCCTACACAACACCCTCACTTATGGTGTCTGGCCGCCCTCAGCCCCCACCGAGGCCGGCGCCACCTGAGCCCGAGCCCCCGCCTCCGGTGGTGCCACCGGCGCCGCCACCGCCGCCTCCGGTCGCGCCACCCGCGCCGCCACCACCGCCCCCGGTCGCGCCACCACCGCCCCCGCCGGTCGCGCCACCGCCCCCGCCGGTCGCCCCTCCGCCGCCGGCACCTCCGGCTCCGGCGGTGCCGCCGTTGCCGGTTGCGCCGCCACCGGTGCCGGCCGTCCCGCCGCCGGTGTTTCCCCCGGTCGTGCCGCCGGTCGGCGCGGCCGGCGGACTCGAAGTGGTGTCGGTCCCGGTGCCCGACCCAGAGTCCGAGATCGGCGGCGCGCTGGTCGTGTCAGTCGTCGTTGAGGACCTGATCTTCTCGTGCGGGTTCTCGGTGGCGAGGATCTGCAGCGCCTGGACCATGAAGTTGTGCCAGATGATCGCGGGGTAGGTTCCGCCCTCGACCGGCGCACCGTTGTAGTCGGTGGTCATCGGAACGAGCTTGTTCGGATAGCCGACCCACACGGCTGTCGTCAGCTGAGGCGTCCAGCCAACGAACCAGGCGTCGGCGTAGTTGGTGGTGGTGCCCGTCTTGCCCGCGACGTCCACACCCGAGATCGCGGCCGAGGTCCCGGTGCCGGACTGCACGACCCCGGTCAGCATCTCGTGCACCACCGCCGCGATCGAAGCGGGAAGCACCCGCTCGTACTCGGGCTGATCGACCACGTTCTTGTGCGGGCAGACCTTCGGGCAGTAAATCTGCGCGAGCCCGGTGGGGCCTTTGTCCGGGGCCCCGAGCGCCGGGTCGTACACCCTCCGGCCCCCCTCGGCAAACGTCTCGTACGCGTGGGCCATGTCGAGCGGCGACACCCCGATCTTGAGCCCGCCAAGGATCATCGCGTAGTTGTCCGAGACCGGGGTGCGGATCCCGGCGCGCTTGGCGAAGCGGGCGATCTTCTTCGTCCCGACATTGATACCGACCTGCGAGTACACGGTGTTGTCCGAGACGTCGGTCGCGTCCTGGAGCGTGATCGGGCCCGAGTACGTGTTGCCGAAGTTGTGGACGATGAAGTGCTCCTTGCCGCCGCTGTTGGGGACGACGAAGTTCTGCGGTGCGGAGTCGATGATCGAGTCCGGCCCGTACTTCCCGGACTGAAGTGCCATCGCCAACGTGAACGGCTTGAACGCCGAGCCGGGCTGGCGCTCGGACTCGGTGGCCAGGTTGAAGGGGAACTGGCTGTAGTCCTCCTGCCCGTTCACGATCGGCCCGCCGACCATCGCCCTGACCTCGCCGGTCTTGTTGTCGATCGCGACCAGTGAGGCGCTCGGGAGCCCCGAGCCGGAAGGAAGCTCTTCGGAGATCGCCTGATCGGCCGCCTGCTCCATACCCAGATCGATCGTGGTCCGAATCTTCAGCCCGCCGTAGTAGGCGCGGTACTCCGCGACGCTGTCCGGGACTCCAGGTTTGCCCAGTCCGAGCGCCTTTAGGATCTGCGGACGAAGCCAGCTCGTGAAGTACGGCGCCGCACCGGGCTCTTGAGGCTGCTGGATGAGCGCCGAGGTCGGAAGCGGCTGGTTCTTGCCGAACTGGTACTGCTGTTCGGTGATGTAGTGCTGGTCGAGCATGTCCTTGAGGACTTGGTTGCGCCGGACCTTGGCGGCCTGGGGGTGAAGCGAGAGGATCGAACGCGGTCGGGTCCGCGACCATCCCGGCGAGCAGTGCCGACTCCCAGGGCTCGAGTACGGACGCGCACGGCGTTCGCGGGGCGTCGCCACAACCTGCGCCGGCCTGGCTGGACGAAAGCGAAGAGTTGTAGCCGTGGACCTTGCCGAAGTACACGCGCGCGGCCGACTCGACCCCGTAGGCGCCGTTGCCGAAGTAAATCGAGTTCAGATACTGCGGTCATGATCTTCTGCTTCGGCCACCTGCGTGTGAGGTGATACGCCAGCGCCGCCTCGCGCAGCTTCTCGAAAATCGTGCGGTTGTCCTGCTCTGATAGCGCGTTCTTGACGAACTGCTCAGCGATCGTCGAAGCGCCCTGTTTGGAGCCACCGGTCACGTCGGACAGCACCGCGCGCGCGATCCCGCGCAGGTCGACCCCCGGGTCGCTCCAGAAGCGCCGGTCCTCGACCGACACGATCGCGCGACGCATCCACGGCGAGATCTGTCCGAAGCTGTCGATGACCTCGTGGTTCGGCGGCGCGAACTGCCCGATCAGATGCCAGTGATCGTCGTACAGGTACGAGTTAGCCGACGCCGACGAATACACCTGCCGGTTCTCGATCTGCGGGAGGTCGGAGGCGACCGCCATCATCATCCCGAATACGGTCGAGACGACCGCGAGTGCGCCGAGCCCGATCAAGATCAGGATCAGCCGCAGCTTGCGCACCCTCGGCTTTGTCCGGGGGCCCCGGCGGCGACGCCAGAACCGTCCGCGAGGTGAGCCGCGCCGCCCTCCGCTTCCCGGTCCATCCCCGTTCCCGCCTCTGCCGCCGTTCCCGCCGCGGCGCCCGTTCCAACCGCGTGACGGCCTCGGAACGTGCGGCTGATCGCCCTGTGTCGGGATTTCGACGTCGTCGATCATGCAAATCGGGGGTGCTGGCGCGGGACCGGTCCGACGGCCTGGGCGCGTCGCGGAACGTGGCGGCAACAGGGGTCCCGCGGCGGCGAGAGTCTAGCATTGCCCCGCATGGAGTCCGAGGTCCGGACGGAGCCCGCCTTGCCCCCTGAACCATCCGACTCGAGCCCCTCCGAGGCGGCGGCCTGGCTCGAGCGAAACGCCGTCGACAGCCTGCCCGAGGGGGCGCTCGAGCGGAAGCTGGCGGCCGGGACGCCGCTGACGGTCAAGCTCGGCATCGATCCGACGGCGCCGGACATACACCTCGGCCACACGGTGGTGCTCCAGAAGCTGCGCGAGTTCCAGGACCTCGGCCACGAGGTCGTGCTGATCATCGGCGACTACACCGCTCGCGTGGGCGATCCGAGCGGCCGCTCGGCCACACGCCCCGCGTTGTCGGGCGCGCAGATCGACGCGAACGCCCGCACCTTCACCGACCAGGCGTACACGGTTCTCGATCCCGAGCGCACCACGGTCCGCTTCAACGGCGAGTGGCTCGACATGTCGATGGAGGAGCTGTTCAAGCTCGCCCGCATCCCTACGGTCGGCCAGCTGCTCGAGCGAGACGACTTCGCCAAGCGGTTCGCCAGCCACACCCCGATCTCCGTGCTCGAGCTGCTCTACCCGCTGCTCCAGGGCTACGACTCGGTGGCGATCCGCGCCGACGTAGAACTCGGCGGCACCGATCAGAAGTTCAACCTCCTGCTGGGGCGAGACATCCAGCGCGCCTTCGACGTGCCGGAACAGGCGATCCTCACCATGCCGCTGTTGCCGGGAACCGACGGCAAGCTCCGGATGGCGAAGTCGCTGGGCAACTACATCGGCGTCAGCGAGCCGCCGGACGAGATATACGGCAAGACGCTGAGCATTCCCGATGATGCGCTCGGGATCTGGTACGAGCTGCTGCTGGGCATCGAAGCCCCGCCCGATCTCGGCCCCCGGGACGCGAAGCGGGCACTCGCCCGCACCCTGGTCGCGCGGTTCTACGGCGAGGACGCGGCGGAGGCGGCGCAGGAGAAGTTCGACCGCGTCCACATCGACCGCGAGGCGCCCGAGGATATGCCGACCGTCACCTGGCCGGCCGACCAACCCGAGGTGCACCTGCCGGCGCTGCTCGAGCGTGCGTTCTCGATCTCGCGCTCGGAGGCGCGCCGCAGCCTGGCCCAGGGCGGGGTCAAGCTGGACGGGGAGGTGATCGGCGACGGCTCGCTCGACATGCCGGCGATCGACGTCGACGGCAAGGTGCTCCAGCTCGGCAAGCGCCGCTTCGCCCGCGTACGTGTGGAATAGCCCTGTGTTGCTCGCCGCGCTGCCCCGCCGGGGTCGCCCGTGACCGTTTACGGCGGGCTGCTGCGGATGGAGACACCCGGCAACGGGCACATCGTCGACATCACTCCGGGCATCGCGAGCGTGGTCAACACGGCCGGCGTCGACCGCGGCGTGGTCACCGTGTTCGCCACCGGTTCGACCGTTGCCGTCACCACGATGGAGTACGAGCCCGGCGGCGTCCACGACCTCCAAGAACTCCTCGACCGCCTGATCCCGAGCGCCGGCGACTACGAGCACAACCGTCTCAACCATGACACGAACTCCCACGCCCACCTGCGGGCGGCCGTCATCGGCCCCTCGGAGACGATCCCGGTCGTCGACGGCCAGCTCCAACTCGGCACCTGGCAGCAGGTCGTCCTGATCGATTTCGACGACCGCCCGCGCCGGCGGACCGTGACCGTCCAGGTCCTGTCGTAGTCGCGCGGCACACCGGGGTCGTGCGGTGCTCCTGCCGAGCGGCCGGAACAGGCGATACCGCCGTGGAACAGGCCGGACCGCCGTTCGGGGGAGGGACGGTAAACTTGGCGCAGCCGCGGGCGGCTTTGCCCACCGCGGCCTGCCGGCAGCCGTCCGTACCCCGCGCAGCGGAGCGGGCGCTATACTCACCGGTCCGCTCCGAGATCGGAACCGTTCTCGGGCGCGCCCTGGGAAGGAGTCCCCTTCCCGAAGAGGTGCGACGGTCTTTGAAAACTCAACAGCATGCGCACCCTTCGACCGACCCTCGGTCGAGGAGTGTGTCCAGGTTCGACGCCGTCGCATCGACCGGCCCTCCGGGGCCAGCGATGGACGACGGTGCCAGATTGAAACCCCGTCTTGCGTCCCGGGATCCGTGGTGTACATCGGATCCCCTTAGTGAGGACGCAGGGGCCTGATCCCACCAGGGATCGGCCCGGGTCCGCCCACCACGATAGGTGGAGCGCGGACCTTGACGACTCTTTGTGAAGCGGGTTGCCCTAGGCGGCCCGTTGAGCAGTTCTTCACGGAGAGTTTGATCCTGGCTCAGGACGAACGCTGGCGGCGTGCCTAACACATGCAAGTGGAGCGACGAACCAGGCTTCGGCCTGGGGCAAAGCCGCGAACGGGTGAGTAACACGTGGGTAACCTGCCCCGATGATTGGGACAACCCGAGGAAACTCGGGCTAATACCGAATGTGCCCTCCGGCCATAAGGCCGCTGGGGAAAGGAAGCTTCGGCCTCCGCATCGGGATGGGCCCGCGGCCCATTAGCTTGTTGGTGAGGTAACGGCTCACCAAGGCGACGATGGGTAGCTGGTCTGAGAGGACGATCAGCCACACTGGGACTGAGACACGGCCCAGACTCCTACGGGAGGCAGCAGTGGGGAATCTTGCGCAATGCGCGAAAGCGTGACGCAGCAACGCCGCGTGGGGGAAGAAGGCCTTCGGGTTGTAAACCCCTTTCAGTTGGGACGAAGCTCCGCCGGTGAACAGCCGGTTGGAGTGACGGTACCTTCAGAAGAAGCCCCGGCTAACTACGTGCCAGCAGCCGCGGTAATACGTAGGGGGCAAGCGTTGTCCGGAATCATTGGGCGTAAAGAGCGTGTAGGCGGCTCGGTAAGTCCGCTGTAAAAGTCCAGGGCTCAACCCTGGAAAGCCGGTGGAAACTGTCGAGCTAGAGTCCGGAAGAGGCGAGTGGAATTCCTGGTGTAGCGGTGAAATGCGCAGATATCAGGAGGAACACCAATGGCGAAGGCAGCTCGCTGGGACGGTACTGACGCTGAGACGCGAAAGCGTGGGGAGCAAACAGGATTAGATACCCTGGTAGTCCACGCTGTAAACGATGGGCACTAGGTGTGGGGGGTGTCGACTCCCTCCGTGCCGACGCTAACGCATTAAGTGCCCCGCCTGGGGAGTACGGCCGCAAGGCTAAAACTCAAAGGAATTGACGGGGGCCCGCACAAGCAGCGGAGCATGTGGTTTAATTCGACGCAACGCGAAGAACCTTACCTGGGCTTGACATGTTCCTGACAGCCGTGGAAACACGGTCTCCCTTCGGGGCAGGATCACAGGTGGTGCATGGCTGTCGTCAGCTCGTGTCGTGAGATGTTGGGTTAAGTCCCGCAACGAGCGCAACCCCCGTCGCATGTTGCCAGCATTTAGTTGGGGACTCATGCGAGACCGCCGGTGACAAACCGGAGGAAGGTGGGGATGACGTCAAGTCATCATGCCCCTTATGTCCAGGGCTACACACGTGCTACATTGGCGCGTACAGAGGGTTGCGATACCGCGAGGTGGAGCGAATCCCTTAAAGCGCGTCTCGGTTCGGATTGCAGGCTGAAACCCGCCTGCATGAAGGCGGAGTTGCTAGTAATCGCGGATCAGCACTGCCGCGGTGAATACGTTCCCGGGCCTTGTACACACCGCCCGTCACACCATGGGAGTGAGCAACACCCGAAGCCGGTGGCCTAACCCGCAAGGGAGGGAGCCGTCGAAGGTGGGGCTCGCGACTGGGGTGAAGTCGTAACAAGGTAGCCGTAGCGGAAGCTGCGGCTGGATCACCTCCTTTCTAGGGAGCCCTTTTGGGCGGCGATCGCCTCGAGCGATCAGCTCTAGAAATGTCGACCGGACCTGGCAGGCTGCGCACTCGGGCTTTATGCCCTGGCGATGCGGCTCGCATGCTGTTGAGTTTTGAGAGACCGGCTCGCCGCCGGCGCTCGTCGACCTCGGTCGTGGGCATTGGGCGGGCGAGCGCGCCTCTTCTCGGACCTTGAAAACTGCACA
>CAWKIW010000011.1:0-56107 GCA_963849675.1 uncultured Solirubrobacterales bacterium
CCGTAACGGGGGCCTCCTCGGCCTCGTGATAGGTGTCTAGTGCCTCGCAGCGGGCTTACGACGGCCTCGCTGCGGGCTTCCAGGCCCGTTGGGGGAACCGGGCTCGAAGCCGCCCCGGCCGGATGCGAATCGCCTATCGCATCACCTCGCTCCATCCGCCGAAGTCCGGCGTGGTCCGGACCGGGCACAGGCAATGTGCAGGAGGGGGTGGCACGCTGCCGGCGCGTCGCCTCCGCTCCCACTGGAGCGGGCGGCGATGGGGGTGCGTGGCCCAAGGCTCGAGATCGACGTGCGCGTCAGCCGGTGGGTCGCCGAGGAAGTCGTCGACGACCGCGAACCAGGCGCGCAGGCGGTTGGCTGAAGACTGGAACATATGTTCGTGACCCTAGGGGGCGGCTCGGACGGAATGGGCGCGCGCTTGCAAGGGCCGCGCGGAGGAGCCGAGGGCGTCCTGGAACGCTCCATAACGCCGGTCGACGGTGCCGGGTGGATGCCGGCGGCGGGACGATCGAAGTCGCCGGCGGGGACGGAATTCAGTTGCCGGCAGGGACGGAACCCAGAGCCGGTGGCGGAGGGAATCGCCGCGGGATCGCGCCACCGCCGCTCAGTGCGGCGGGCTTGGATGCTTGGGCTCGTACAGCCCCAGCTCGCCGCCTCCGGGCAGCGCGATCGCCGTCACCGAGCCCCAGCGCTCCTCAGCGATCGGACGGCTGAACTCGACGCCCTTGGCCTCGAGCTCAGCGACCGTCGCGTGGATGTCGTCACACATCAGGTACAGCTCGTGATGGCCGGCGCCCTGCGTCGGGTGGGCGGCGATCTCGGCCGGCGGGAGGGCGAAGATCTGCCATCCGTGGCCGGGGTCCACGGATGGAAGCTCGAGCACGCCATCGAGGAACGCGCGCACACCATCCGCGTCTTGGCTGTAGATGATCGCGTGGGCGCCGGTGATCAAGTCTCACGCCGCCGAGCCGAGCAATGACCACACCTCAAGCTTCGTCGCAACCCGGTCGACCACCTCGGTCGTGAACTCGGTCGTGGTGGCGTTCCCCCGAGGTCGGGCGTCTTGCATCCCGATCCGATCGCCTCGAGCGCGGCCTCGTAGATCGCTCGCGAGGCGCGCTCGGCCGCCGCACCTTGCCGATCGGCGGCATGGCGCAGCAGCGCACCGCAGGCCAGAATCATCGCCAGCGGGTTGGCGAGGTCCTTACCCTCGAGCGCCGGCGCGGTCCCGTGGGGCGCCTCGGCCATCGCGACGGTCGTCTCGTACGTCTCGATGTCGAACGCCAGCAGGACGGACTCGGCGCCGGCGATCGAGCCGAACATCGGCAGCACCAGATCGGACAGGCAGTCTCCATCGCGGTTGAGCGCCGGGATCACGAGCGGGGCATCGGTCGCGCCCGACATCAGGCCGGCGTAGGTGGCGTCGATCAGGACCGGCTGATAGTCCGTCCGGGGTGCCGGGCAGCCGCGGCGTCGAGTTCCTCCTTGAGCATCCCCTCGTACACCGGCGACACGGTCCATTTCGGGCCGCCGTACACGCGGGCGTTCAGCTTCTCCGCGGTCCGGAACGCGTACTCGGCGACCGCGCGGCACGTGGAGCGGGTGATCTTTTCGGTTCGATAGGCGATCTCCGATGGATCTGCCGCTCCGCCCTCGCGCCACTCCCTGGCGCCGTAGGCATCGTCGACCGCCATCCGCACGACCGAGATCGGATAGTGCACGCCGGCGATCGGCGCCACGCCCGGGAGCCGGCGCCCGGTCCGAACGATCACCTTCCCGTCGACCTCCTCGCGCAGGATGCGGTTCGGCGAGCCGACGTCGTCCTTGCCCTCGGGGGTGATGGTGGCGGCCTTGAGACCCAAGCCGGCTTCGCGCATCGCCCTGGCGGCGTCGGTCACGACCCCGTTGGAGGTGGCGCGCCGATGCTCAAGCGACAGGTCGAAGCGCTGGAACGTCAAGTCGAGCCCGAGGAGCGCCGGGTCGAGCAGCCGCAACGACTGCTCGAGCAACTCTTGACCCGTCTGGTCGCCCTCGAGGACGACGATCTTGATCGCCTCCACCATGGGCGCCGGACCATAGCCGAAGGCGCCTGCCCTGGCCCGACACGGTGCGTCATCCCCGACCTCGCGCGGGTTGTCCTAATTCGGACGTACGGGCGCAGACGAACGGCCCCGGCGATGAGCCGTCGGTGAGGAACCGGCGTGTACTTTCTCGCGGGCGTCTCGCGTTGCTGCCTGGCAGGCGGGACGCCCAATCTGCGGGCCAGGGGGTGTCGGTGGGTGAAACAGATGGCTGATCCCGACGAAACGGCCGCCGCTCGCCAGCCAGAGCCGCCCGGCCAGTTGACGGTCCTCGTACGCCACGACCCGGGCGCCGCGTTCGTGGCCGTCGTCGGCGAGGTCGATCTGCTGACCGCCCCGCGACTGACTGTGGCGCTCGATGAGGTCCTCGGAACCAACGTCCGACGCATTGCGATCGACCTGACCGAAACCACGTTCATGGACTCGGCGGGAATCCACACGCTCGTTCAAGCGCAGTGGCGCGCCGCGAGGCGATACTTCGCGGTCATCTGTGGGCCGGGCCCGGTGCTGCGGGCGCTCGAGCTGTTGGGTCTCACCGCGCCGCTCAACGTCGTGTCGAGCCTCGACGAGTACAAGTTGCACAGATCGGGGTCATGAGGTGCACAAAGCGCGGTACACCGAGTTTCGGTGGCGCACAGCGGGGGGATCATCCCTACAGGGAGTGCGGTGCCGATGACCCGACCCCCAGATCACCCAACACTCGGGCGTTCGTTGCGCCCCGGGGACCGATTCAACTGGCGCTGACCACGCGGCACGGCTCGACGGCGACCGTGGTCACAATCACCGGCGAGCTCGACGTCCTCACCGCCCGGAGGCTGATGCCCCAACTCGACGATATCGTTCGGAGGCACCAGGGCGACGCGGTCATCGACCTGAGCCAGGCCGAGTTCATCGACTCGTTCGGTCTGACGGTCCTCCTCAACACTCAGCGCCGGCTGGCGCGTCAAGGGCGAAACCTGACCGTGATCTGCGCAGAGGGCCCGGTGCGGCGGGTAATCGAGTTCGCGCGGCTGATCGAGCCGCTCGGCGTGGTGCCGAGCCTCGCCGAGTACAACCAGCGCCGCGCGAGCGCCTAAGCCGGCGCGTCGCCGGCGGACTCGGCGGGTCCTGAGCCTTCGGCGGACTCGGAATCGGATTCGGCGGGCATCAACTCATCCTGCTTCTCGGCCAGGGCCGCGATCACGATCGTCAGGTGCTCGTCGAACTCGACGCCGAGCTCCTCGGCTCCGTGGCGGAGCTCCTCACGGTTCACGGCGGCCGCAAAGCTCGGCTGCTTGAGCTTCTTCTTGACCGACTTGGGGGTCATCCCCTGCAGCTTCTCCGGTCGCACGTAGGCGACGGCCAAGACAAACCCTGACAGTTCGTCGACCGCGAACAACGTCTTCTCCATCGGCGAGTCGCGCGACACGCCCAAAAAGTCAGCATGAGACGCGACTGCACGCACGAGCTCGGGCGGATAACCCCGCGCCTCCAGCTCCCGGAGCGCGTAACGCGGGTGGCCGTCTTCGAGGTTCGGGTAGCGCTCGTAGTCGAGGTCGTGCAGCAACCCCGTCAGCCCCCAGAGCTCGACATCGCCGTCGAAGCGCGGCGCGTAGGCGCGCATCGCAGCCTCGACAGCCAGCATGTGGCGCCGCAGCGAGTCAGAAGAAGTCCATTCACAAAGGAGGTCCCACGACTCGTCTCGCGAAAGCTGAACCTGCATGGACGGTACCCTAGCTGAGCGGATTCGGATCCTCGACGCTCGTGACACAGAGTCCCGAGCGACCCACACGAAATCCGCTTCCAAGCGGGGAGAATCGCCGTCGAGCACGGGTCTCGCCACACGAGAAGGTACGCTGCGGCCCCCTATGGAAAAGTTCGTAATCGAAGGCGGCAGGCCCTTGTCGGGCACGATCACTCCCGCCGGCAATAAGAACGGTGCGCTCCCGATCCTGGCGGCGTGCCTGCTCACAGACGATGAAGTGATCCTCCGCAACGTCCCCCGGATCAGAGACGTGGAGGCAATGACTCTGCTCCTCGAGCAGCTCGGAGCGCGAGTTCAGTGGCTCGGCCCCGGCGAGATCTCGATCGACGCCTCGAGCGTCGACAGCTGGGATGTCGATCGCGAGCTGGCGGAGCGCATCCGCGCTTCGTTCCTGCTCGCGGGTCCGCTGCTGGCTCGGTTCGGCCGAGCCCACATGCCGCCGCCGGGCGGCGACGTGATCGGCCGACGCCGCCTCGACCCGCACCTGGACGCGTTCCGCGCGCTTGGTGCCTCCGTCGACGACGATCGCGGCGAGATCAGGCTGGAGGCCTCGACCGGCCTGCGGCCGTGCGACTTCCTGATGGACGAGCCGTCGGTGATGGCGACGGAGAACGCGCTGATGGCCGCGGCACTCACGCGCGGGCCGACCGTGATCCGCAACGCCGCTTCCGAGCCGCACGTCCAGGACCTGGCCCGGATGTTGGTCGCGATGGGCGCCCAGATCGACGGCGTCGGCTCGAACGTGATGACCGTCCACGGCGTCAGCAGTCTCAGGGGCTGCACGCACGGGATCGCCCCCGACCACATCGAGATCGGATCGTTCATGGCCCTGGCCGGCGTCACCGGCGGCGAGCTCATCGTGCGGGACACGGTTCCCGAGGACCTGCGGATGATTCGGCTCGTGTTCGACCGTCTCGGCCTGCGGACCGAAGTGCGCGGCGCGGACATCATCGTCCCGGGGAATCAGGAGCTCGTGATCCGCAACGACAAGGGCGACCACACCCCGAAGGTGCAGGACGGCCCGTGGCCCGCGTTCCCGGCTGACCTGACCAGCGTCGCGCTGGCCCTGGCCACACAGGCCCAAGGGTCGGTGATGATCCACGAGTGGATGTTCGAGAACCGCCTGTTCTTCGTCGACAAGCTCGTCCTGATGGGCGCCTCGATCACGATCTGCGATCCGCACCGGGCGATGGTGGTCGGGCCGCGTCCCCTGCACGGCCAGCGAGTGGACTCGCCCGATATCCGCGCCGGCATGGCGATGCTGATCGCCGCGTTCGCCGCCGACGGCGTCACCGAGATCGGCAACGTGCGCCACATCGACCGCGGCTACGAGCGCATCGACGAGCGGTTGCGTGACCTCGGCGCGCGGATCGAGCGCGAGGACGACGTGCCCGTCTCGGTCTGACGGGGACATCGGGAACAGCCTCGGCGAGCCGTAACTGACACAGTCCCGGGCGATGGCCGATCGCATTCCAAGCGGAACGCGAGACTTCCTCCCGGACGAGATGCGCGAGCTCCGCGCGATGACTGACCGCGTCCGGAAGGTGTTCGAGCGGGCCGGCTACGGCGAGGTCTACACGCCCGCACTCGAGTACGAGGGGACGTTCGACCGTGCTGAGATGAACGCGAGCCGACCCGCCTACCGGGTGTTCGACGAGCAGGGCAACGTGCTCGTGCTCCGATCGGATATGACGGTCCCGATCGCGCGGCTGGTCGCGACCCGCTACCGAGATGCCGAGCCGCCACTCCGCTTCTGCTACTTCGCCCACGCCTACCGGGGGGTCCGCCCACAGCGAGGCCAGTCGCGGGAGTTCCTCCAGGCAGGCGTTGAACTGATCGGCGCCCCCGCCCCGGAGGGGACCGCGGAAATACTCACGATCCTGTGCGAGGCGCTCGACGCGGCGGGCCTCGAGACGTATCGCGTCGGCCTCGGCGACGCCTCGCTGTATCCCACCTTGCTCGATGGTCTGCGGGTCGACCCCGACCGGCGCGAGCACATTCTCACCGAACTCGTCGACGGCGACTTCGTCGGCCTCGAGCGCGAGATCAAAGAGCTCGGCGTCGACCCGACCGCCGCCGAGCTGCTGCTGCGCGCGCCGCAAACCAGGGGAGGGCCCGAGGTTCTGGAGGACCTGGAGGGGCCACTGCACACCGCGGTCACGGGGATGCGGGCGGTCCACGCGCTGCTCGCGCCGAACGTGGCCGAGCGGATCATCTTCGACCTCGGCCTGATCCGCAGCCTCGGCTACTACACGGGGGCGATCTTTCAGGTGTACGACCCCGCCTACGGCGTCCCGATCGGAATCGGCGGACGATACGACGAGCTACTCGGGCAGTTCGGGCGTCCGCTCCCCGCGGTTGGGTTCGCGCTCAATGTCGAGCGGCTCCACATCGCGCTCACCAGTGAGGAGCGCGGCCGATGAGCGAATTGCGGATCGCCGTTCCGCGCGGAGCGCTGTTCACCGAGACGCTCGACCTGCTCGACCGCCTCGGGCTCGATACGCGCGAGGCACGCGACAACGACCGCAAGCTGGTATTCGAGGACGCCGGCATCATCACCATGCGGCCCTCCGACGTTCCGACCTACGTGGAGGCGGGCGCCGCCGACCTCGGGATCACCGGCAAGGACGTGCTGATGGAGCAGTCCGAGCGCGAGCTGTACGAGCTCGTGGACCTCGGCTACGGGCAATGCACGATGGTGCTGGCGACGGTGGCGGGCGAGGATCCCGCCGCCGAGGCACTCCGGCGGCTCGGCGTGGTCCGGATCGCCACGAAGTACCCGCGGATCGCCACGCGCTACTTCCTCGAGACCGGTCGCCAGGCGGAGATCGTCGAGGTCAAGGGGTCGGTCGAGCTGGCGCCCGTGACCGGGCTGGCCGAGGGTATCGTGGACCTCACCGCGAGCGGGACGACGCTGCGCGAGAACGGGCTCGTCGTCCGCGAGGAGATCGCCCGCAGCACCGCACGTCTGATCGCCAACCCCGTCTCGCACAAGCTAAAGGCGCCCGCGATCGACGCGCTGCTGGAGCGAATCGATGCGGTGTGAGCGGCTGGCGCTGGATGGCGACGATGCCGCGGGCGTCGCGGCCGACATCCGCAAGCTCGTGCCGCCGCCGGAGTCGGTCCGCGACGGGGTGGCGCTGATCATCGCCACGGTGCGCGCGGGTGGTGACCGGGCCGTCCGCGACTACTCACGGACGCTCGACACCGGCGGGCGGGAGCCGCAGGCGCTCCTGGTATCGGATGATGAGCTCGACGCGGCGATAGCCGGGCTCGACCCTCGAGTCCGCCACGGGATCGAGCGCGCGATCGAGAACGTCGAGGCCGTGGCGCGGGCGGACACACCCGAGCCGTCGCGCACCACCGAACTCGGCGACAACCGTGTCATCCGCCGCCACGTCCCGCTGCAGCGCGCTGCCATCTACGTACCCGGCGGCAGGGCCCCGTATCCGAGCACGGTCGTCATGGGGACGGTGCCGGCGCGACTCGCCGGCGTCGAGCACATCGCCGTGTGCTCGCCTCCCAGCCGGGACGGGGACATCGATCCGGTAGTCCTGGCGGCGTGCCGACTCGCCGGCGTGGATGCCGTGTACCGGATGGGCGGCGCCCACGCGATCGCAGCGCTCGCGTACGGAACCGAGTCCGTCCCCGCCGTGGACGTGATCGTCGGTCCTGGGAACCTGTACGTGCAAGAGGCCAAGCGCCAAGTGTTCGGGCAGGTCGGGATCGACGGCTTCGCCGGGCCGAGCGACCTGCTTGTGGTCGCCACCGGCGACGTCCACCCCGAACCGCTCGCGCTCGATCTGCTCGCGCAGGCCGAGCACGGCCCGGGCACGCTCGTGGTCGCGGCATCCGACAACATGAAGCTGCTCGACGGCTTCGAGGAGTCCCTGACCCACGCAGCCGAGACGGGCGCCGTGGCGTGCCTGGTGGCGGCACATAAGGCAGACCACCTGATCGCGTTCGCCGAGGCGTTCGCCCCTGAGCACCTCCAGGTGGTCGGGGCTGAAGCCGAGGCGCTGGCCGATCGCGTCACCAGGGCCGGTTGCTTGTTCGTCGGCGCCGGCGCCGGCACCGCGTTCGGCGACTACATCGCCGGCTCCAATCACATCCTGCCGACGAACGGAGCCGCCCGGTTCGCTTCGGGGGTTTCGCCACACCACTTCCTGAGATGGTTCAGCGAGGTCCATATCGGCGCGCCGGACGAGCTCGCAAAGTCGGCGGCGCCGCTGGCTCGCGCCGAGGGTTTCGAGCTGCACGCGCGATCGATGGAGGCACGGATCAAGCGAGAATGGACGGCGGCGCCTGACGGCGGCGCCTTGGGCGAGAATGGGAACAGATGAGCCGCATCGGCCTGATCGAACGGAAGACCGCGGAGACCGAGATAAAGGTGAGCCTCGCGCTCGACGGACATGGCGCCGGCGAGCGCGACACCGGCGTCGGCTTCTTCGACCACATGCTCGACCTGTTGGCTCGGCACGGCCACGTCGATCTCGGCGTGGAGGCGCGTGGCGACCTCGAGACCGGCGCACACCACACGGTCGAGGACGTCGGGATCTGTATCGGCCAGGCGCTCGACGAGGCGCTCGGTGACCGCTCCGGCATCGCGCGCTACGGACAGGCCACGATCCCGATGGACGAGGCCCGCGCGTCATGCGCGATCGACGTCTCCGGGCGCGGCCTGTGCGCGTTCGAGGCAACGCTCCCGCCCGGGGCGATCGGCAACTTCGACCATGAGCTGGTCGAGGAGTTCTTTCGCGCGTTGGCGCTGAACGCAAAGCTGACTCTGCATCTCACGGTCGAGCGCGGCACGAACGCACATCACATCATCGAGGCATCGTTCAAGGCGATGGCCCGTGCGCTGAGAGCGGCGGTGGAGCTCGACGCGAACGAGGTTGGTGTCCCGAGCACAAAGGGCACACTCACGTGACGCCCGTGGCTCGGATCGGCGTGATCGACTACGGGATGGGGAACCGCCGCTCGGTGGAGAAGGCGCTCGAGCACGTCGGCGCCACCGTGTCACTCACCGGCGACCATCGCGAGCTCGAGGCATCCGACGGGCTGGTGTTGCCGGGGGTTGGGGCGTTCCCGAAGGCGATGCGCAACCTCCGCGAGCTCGGCCTGGCGGAACTGATCCAGTCACGCGTCGACGAGGGCACGCCGCTGCTGGGGATCTGCCTGGGGATGCAGCTTCTGTTCGAGCGCTCGGACGAGCTGGCGCCGACACGCGGACTCGGGCTGATCCCTGGCGAGGTCACGCGCATCGATGCCGGGGACCTGCGCATTCCGCACATCGGCTGGAACGAGGTGCGTTTCGAGCGCGCCTCAAGCCTCACGGCCGAGCTGCCGCAATCGGGTTGCCCCTTCTACCACGTGCACTCGTTCGCGGTTCGGCCGAGCGACCCCGAAACCGTCATCGGCACCACCGAGTACGGCGAGCGCTTCGCCACGATCGTCGGCCAGGGTCCCGTGTTCGGGGTCCAGTTCCATCCCGAGAAGTCGTCGCTGAACGGTTTGCGCATGCTCGACGGCTTCGTCGGGGTCTGCGCGGGTGTGGCGGGCGTGCGGGCATGATCCTGCTCCCCGCGATCGACATCCTCGACGGCAAGGCCGTGCGCCTGACCCAGGGCGAGTTCGATCAGAAGACCGTCTACGACGCCGACCCGCTCGATGCCGCGCGCCGCTGGATAGACGCGGGCGCGCGGGAACTCCACATCGTGGATCTGGATGGCGCGCGCAGCGGCGCGCCTGTCAACCTCGATCACATCCGGCGGATCGGCGCCGGCATCGACGTGCGATTCCAGGTTGGAGGTGGACTGCGCACAATCGAGGCGGTTCGGGAGGCGATCGAGGCCGGAGCAACGTGGGTCGTGATCGGGACCGCCGCCTACACGGACGTCGACTTCCTCGACGAGGCCGTTGGCGAGTTCGGCGATCGCGTGGTGGTGTCGATCGACGCCCGCGGGGGGAAGCTCGCGGGGGCGGGATGGACCGAGCAGACCGACATCCCGATCGAGGCGGTGATTGAGCGGCTCGGAGCCCGCGGCGTACGACGGTACGTTTATTCGAGCATCGACCGCGACGGCATGCTGGGCGGCCCCGACCTCGCCGGCGCCCGCCGCGTCGCCGAGGCCGTCCGCGGCATCTACGCGTACTCGGGCGGCGTCTCCTCGCTGGAGGACCTGCGCGCGCTGGTCGACCTTCGCCAGGTCAACCTGCGCGCGGTGATCGTCGGCAAGGCCCTGTACGAGGGCCGCTTCACGGTCGCCGAGGGGCAGACCGTGCTCGACGGCTGATGCACTACAAGCGCGTGATCCCCTGCCTCGACGTCGACCGCGGTCGTGTGGTCAAGGGCGTGGGGTTCGCCGACCTCCGCGATGCCGGTGACCCCGTGGAGCTCGCGTGTCGCTACGACGCTGCCGGCGCGGATGAACTCGTCTTCCTTGACATAACCGCGACGTCGGACAAGCGCGAGACGGTCGTCGACCTGGCGCGCCGCACCGCCGACGACGTGTTCGTGCCGTTCACGATCGGCGGCGGGATCCGTTCGGTCGACGACGCACAGGCGGTGCTCGACGCGGGGGCCGACAAGGTCTCGATCAACTCGGCCGCGCTGGCGCGGCCTGAGCTGATAGACGAGCTGGCGGCCACGTTCGGGGCCCAGTGTGTCGTGCTCGCGATCGACGCCAAGGCGGGAAGCGAGTCGGGCTGGGAGGCGTTCGTCTCAGGCGGCCGTACGCCGACCGGTCGGGACGCCGTTGAGTGGGCGCGCGAAGGAGTCGAACGAGGGGCCGGGGAGATCCTCCTGACCAGCATGGACCGCGACGGGACGACCGCCGGCTACGACCTCGGGCTGACCTCAGAGGTGTCCGGCGCGGTCGGCGTGCCGGTGATCGCGTCCGGGGGCGCCGGAGCGCTCGAACACCTGTCCGACGCCATCGGCGCGGGGGCGGATGCCGTGCTATGTGCCTCGATCTTCCACTACGGGCAGCACACGGTGGCGGAGGTCAAGGACGCCCTCGCCCGCGCCGGGGTCTCGGTTCGGCCGGTCGACTAGGGGCACTCGACCGAGCTGTAAGCGAGGCTGCGCCGCCCGCCCCGCGGCACTCGCGTTCGATACGTCGCGTACTGCGGCGACGTCTCGACCAGCGCGGGGTCGCGGGATGGGTGGGCAGGCGAAGCGGGGGCGCGGAATCCCGCGGCCTTACTCGGCGAACCTTCAGATGTTTATGTTGGCCCGGTTGAAGGCGACCGCGGTTACGCGGCCTCTTCCACGTATCCAGCGGCGGCGCATGCATCGCAATACGCAGCAGGCGGAACGCGGGGCTCATAACAGCCAGGGCGGCAACACGTCGAGGACCGCTTAGGCCGACCACGACCGATGCGGGCTGCTGCGGCGTCCTTCAGCTCTTCGCGCATGCGATCGAGCTCCGCCGCGTGCTCCTCGCAGAACCTACGGCCCGGCAGGGTCGGCTCCTGGCAATGACTTCCACTACGACAACGCATAGACACTAGAGGATAGCAAGAAGCGCTCGAACGCACGTTCCATGCGAGCATCATTGCACGGCCTGTGCGGGGATTTTATGAGCGCGGGTGACCGCTGTATGCACTTTGTGTGAGTGCGCTACGAGCGCTGTGTGGCGATTACGTTAGCGCGATCCGCTCACGGGCGGTTGGGGAGCATCTGATACAGCATCGTGTACCCGCTCAGGTAGATCGTGCCGTTGTCGGCGACGACCGGGTTGAACGCGCCGTCGGGGAACGAGAACACCTTCCGGCCGGTGCGCACATCAAGGCCGGCCGTGGTCTTCGTGCCGAGGTCCGAGTAGTAGACGACGTTGCCCACGATCGTGGCCGACCCCGAGATCTTGCCACCCGCCGGATGCTTCCAGCGGATCGCTCCGGACTTGGCGTTGAACGCGTAGAAGTTGCCGTCGTAGGACCCGAGGTAGATCGTCGGGCCGAGCCCAGGCGTGTTCTCGACCGCGGCCGACGCGTACACGTAGGCGCCCGTACCGGTGGCCCAGGCGAGCTGGCCCGTCTTCGCCGCAAACGAGTACACGCGCCCGTCGGTGTTGCCCATGTATACGCGCCCGAACGCCACGGCCGGCGTCGAGTAGAAATTGCCCGAACCGAACCCGAAGTCGGCGCCGTTCGTGTTCACCGCCCAGACCTGGTGCCCGGTGACGGCGTTCAGCGCGTAGGCGCGGCCCGAGTAGTCGCCGAGGTACACGACGCCGTTCGAGACCGCCGGGCCGCCCTTGACGGGAGCGCTGGCGTGGTAGGTCCAGTTGACGTGACCCGTCGTCGCGTTCAACGAGTACACGTTCCCGCCCTGGTCCCCGAAGTACACCGAGTTGCCGATCGCGATCGGCGATGACTCGGTGCCGGCTGGGATGACCTTCGACCACACGATCCGGCCGGTCTTCATCGACAGCGCCATGAACCGCCCGTCGCCGGGCGCGTGGCCGTGCGCCGATAGCACCGAGAGGTACAACAGGCCCTGCTTTACGCCCAGCGCCGGCGAGGCGGCCGCGAGCGTGCCCACCTTGGTCTCCCACACCTTGTGGCCCGTCTTGGCGTCGAGCTCCTTCGCCGAGCCGTCGTCGTCCATGACGTAAAGGCTGTCCCCGTAGATCACCGGCGGGAACTCGAGCAGCGCGTAGTCCTGGAAGCGCCACCCGACGCGCAGCGGCGGCTCGGGTACGTTGCCGGCGGTGAACGCGCGCGTGCGCCCGTCGTCGTAGCCGTACCACGGCCACACGAAGTTGTCGACCGCGGCCTTCTTCTTGGGGGTGGTGGTCGTCGTCGTCGGGATCTGGAACTCGACGTTTGGATGGGACACGTTGTGCGGCGAATGGGCCAGGACGAACGCCACCGCGCCTCCGGCCGCGACCAACAGGACCACGACGGCGGCGAGCCCATACCGCAGCCACCGTCGCGAACCGGGACTCGGCATGCCGACCATGCTAGCCACCGGTCCCTACGGAACCCGTTGGGAAGAAACTATGACTATGTCCGAGTTTCTTCCCAAGCTGCTCGAGCAGGCGGTTGCGCTTCCGTCGGCGCGACCGCTGGTGGCGCGGCTCTCGGACGGGCCCGTCCTGTATCTGGTTGGCGGAGCGGTCCGCGACCTACTCCTCGGAGGCGCGCCAATCGATCTCGACCTGGCGGTCGAGGGCGATGCGGCCTCGCTGGCGGCGTCTCTCGGGGGGGACCTGAAGGTCCACGACCGGTTCGGGACCTCGACCGTGACGCTCGACGGGTACACGTACGACATCGCGCGCACCCGCCGCGAGTCGTACGCGCACCCGGGCGCGCTCCCCGACGTGGAGCCCGCACCGCTGGCGGAGGACCTCAACCGGCGCGACTTCACGGTCAACGCGATCGCGCTCGCGCTCGCCGGCGATACCGCCGGCGAACTGACCTCGGCACCCGGCGCGCTCGACGATCTCCGCGCGCGCCGGCTGCGCGTCCTCCACGACCTCAGCTTCATCGACGACCCGACGCGCCTGCTCCGGCTGGTGCGCTACGCCACCCGGCTCGGGTTCGAGATCGAGCCGCACACGCGCGCGCTCGCGGACGACGCGATTTCGGGAGGAGCGATTAGGACCGTGAGCGGACCGCGGGTCGGCGCGGAGCTACGGCTGCTCGCGCGCGAGCCGGATCCCGTCCGCGCGCTCCGAGGTTTGCGCGACCTCGGGCTCGACACCGCGATCCATCCGGGCTTCGGCCTGGAGGACGAGGACCTGGCTCGCCGGGCGCTGGCGCTCCTGCCCACCGACGGGCGGCGCGACCGGCTGGCGTTGGCGGTGGCCGGGCGAGGCGTGCTGGCGCCCGAGCTCGCTGCGTTGCTCGACGCGCTCGCGTTCGAGGCCGAGGACCGCGACGCGATCGTGGTCGCCGCCACTCGCGCCGGCGAGGTCGCGAGCGCGCTTGAGGCTGCTAACGCGCCGTCGGAGATCGCCGCCGCGGTGCGCGGGGCACCGATGGAGCTGGTGGCGCTGGCGGGCGCCCTCGGCGCAGAGCCCCAGGCCCGTGCGTGGCTCGACACGCTGCGCCGCGTCCGCCTGGACATCGACGGCCGCGACCTCCTCGTCGCGGGCGTGCCCGAAGGCCCCGCGATCGGGCGCGGATTGCGGGCGGCGCTCGCCGCCAAGCTCGATCGGCGGGCCTCGGGACGCGAGCAGGAGCTCGCCGAGGCGGTCCGGGCCGCCGGCGAGCATCGGTAGCCTGCGGTCGATGGCGGCCGCGCCCGCAATGACCCTTCCCGAACCGTTCTACGCCTGGGACGAGCACGTGGGCATCGACCTGTCCGGCGCGCGGGCGTTGTTCACGACCCGGCGGGGCGGCTTCTCCGAGGGCCCGTACGCGAGCCTCAACCTCGGCCGCCTGACCGACGACAGTCCTGACGCCGTGAGACGAAACCGCGAAAGGTTGCAGGAGCAGGTCGGGGTCAGGCCGGCCCACATCCGGCAGGTCCACGGGACCGTCGTGCGCGCGGTCACGGACGACGACGACCCGTTCGTGGCCCCGCTGCCCGAGCGCGACATCAAGCTCCCCGACGCCGACGGCCAGGCGACTCGTCTCCCTGGCGTGGCGCCGATGGTGCTCACCGCGGACTGCGTCCCGATCGCGCTGACCGGCCGCGGGAGCTCCGGCGGAAACAGCGACGGGCGTGCGGTGGTGATGCTCCACGCCGGCTGGCGCGGCCTCGCCGGCGGGATCGTGGCCGAGGGCGTCCGCGCGATTCGCGAGCTCGGCGCCGGCGGCCCGCTCGAAGCGGCGATCGGACCCGGCGCAGGCCCCTGCTGCTACGAGGTCGGCAAAGAGGTGCATGAGGTGTTCACCGCCCACGGCGACCGTGTGCGGCGCGGGCGCAACCTTGACCTCAAGGCGATCGCGCGCGACCAGCTGATGGAGGCCGGCGTGGACACCGTGCACGACGTCGAGCTGTGCACGATCTGCTCGGACGAGGCGCTGTTCTTCTCCCACCGCCGCGATCGCGGCGTCACCGGGCGGCAGGCCGGGCTGGTGTGGTTGAGCTGATCCGGGGCCTCCGGGCCGACCAGGTAAGGGCGAACCTCGAGCGGGTCCGGGATGAGATCGCCGCCGCCGGACGCGACCCGGCCGACGTGCAGATCCTCGCCGCGGTCAAATATGTGCCGGTCGAGGAACTCGCGGTGCTCGCCGAGGCAGGCGTCGAGCTCGTCGGCGAGAACCGCGCGCAGGATCTGGTGGCCAAGGCGGAGGCCTACCCGGGCGCATTCACCTGGGACTTCATCGGCCATCTCCAGAGCCGCAAGGTCCCCCAGCTCCTTCCGCATGTCCGTTACATCGAAACGGTCGGCAGCGAGTCGGCGCTCGAGCAGCTCGGGCGCCACGGCACGGCCGCCACCGAGGTCCTGGTCGAGGTCAACGTCGCCGGCGAGGCGGGCAAGAGCGGGATCGCCCCGTCGGAGCTGCCGGTGTACCTCGATCGCTCCCCGGTGACCGTCGTCGGGCTGATGACGATGCCGCCGCTCGCGCCGGCGCCGGAGGCGAGCCGGGAGCATTTCGCGGCGCTGCGCGAGCTCGCCGCCGAGCACGGCCTGCGCCACCTTTCGATGGGGACCAGCCAGGACTATCTCGTCGCGGTGCAGGAGGGCGCGACGATTGTGCGACTTGGCACGAGCTTGTACCGATCCGGCGCGTCATAATCACAGCAGGGAATTACGCGCTCCCACCGAAACTTCGATTCCGAGATGGCCTTACGAGATACCTGGCACCGCACGCTCATGTACTTCGGGCTGGCGGATGACGAGGACTACGAAGAAGACGTCGAGCCGTACACCGAGCCCGAGGCGGAGGCCCAGGATGCGTATCGCGAGCGCCCGAACGTGCGGCGCCTCAGCGCGCGCCGTCGGCGGGACGAGTTCGACGACATCTTCGCCGACGATCCCGAGGCCGAGCGGCGTACTACCTCGCTCCGGCCGGTGAGCGGCGGCCGCGGCAACGGGCGCGGAGGAGCCGACCGGGTTCACTTCGTCGCGCCCAAGAACTTCAACGAGGTGCAGGACGTCGCCGACAAATTCAAGGATGCGATCCCGGTCATCCTCAACCTCCAGAACACCGATCACGACCTCTCCAAGCGTCTGATCGACTTCTCGAGTGGGCTCACTTACGCGCTCGACGGAGGCATGCAGCGCATCGCCGACAAGGTGTTCCTGCTCACGCCGCGCAACGTCGAGGTATCGGCGGAAGAGCGCGCGAGGCTGCTCGAGAAGGGTTTCTTCAACCAGAGCTAAGCCGCCGCGGCGGCCGGGCACTCCGCCAGCGATAGATTTCCTTACATGCACGTCGGATTGATCGGCGCTGGCAACATGGCGCGTGCGCTTGCACGCGGCTGGGGCGAGCCGGTGCTCGTGTCCGACAGCGGGTCGGGCCGAGCGAAGGCACTGGCGGATGAGCTCGGCGGGGAGGCGCTCGATTCGAACGTGGAGGTCGCCGAACGAGCCGACCTCGTCGTTCTCTGCCACAAGCCGGCGCAATTCAAGGCGGTGGCCGAAGAGCTGAAGGGGCACGCGAAGGCGGTAGCCTCGGTCGTCGGCGGCGTCGACACCGTCGAGCTGCGACTTCGGTACGAGGCGCCGGTGTTCAGGTTCATGCCGAACACGCCGGTCGAGGTGCGCCGCGGGGTCATGTGCTATGCGTCCGAGCGTGAGGTCGACTCGCAGCTCGAGGAAGAGGTGGTCGCGCTGTTCGGGCGCCTGGGGATCGTGGTCAAAGTTCCAGAGAAGCTGATGAGCGCGGCCGGCGCCGTCATGGGCGTCGGCCCCGCCTACCAGGCGCTGCTCGTCGAGGCTCAGGTTGACGCCGCGGTCCGCCACGGGATGGCGGCCGGGCTCGCCGGCCGGCTCGTCGTGGAGACCATGGCCGGCACCGCTGCGCTGCTGCAGATACGCGACTACGACACGCTTACGGTCCGCCGCGAGGTCACCTCGCCCGGCGGGACGACCGCGCGAGGGCTGGCGGCGCTCGAGCGCGGCGGCGTGCGACCGGCGTTTCAGGATGCCTTCGACGCCGTCGTGGAGTGGGCCAGATGAATGTGATTGCGGCGCTGAACCGCGGCGACATCGCCAACTACGTGCAGGCGCTGTTCCTCGTCTACATCCTGCTGATCTTCGTGTACATCCTGCTCAACATGATGTTCTCGCTTGGGCTGCGCCCGCCGTACTCCCGCGTCATGGACTCGATCATGAACTTCCTGCGGGACGTGTGTGAGCCGTACCTGAAGATCTTCCGGCGGTTCATCCCGCCGATCGGGATGTTCGACCTTACCCCGATGATCGCGATCATCGTCCTGTACATCGTGCAGTACATCGTGGTCAAGCTGATCAACGGCTGATGTGCAGGATCGTGGCTGCGGGCTGACCGCCCGCGTGAGATGACTCAGACGTCGGCATCGGTCCGGGTCGCGGCTTTCGCGCGCGCCGCAGCGGTCGCGGCCATCGTTGTGATCCTCGACCAGGTGACCAAGAGCCTGGTCCGCTCGAACATCGCGCTCGGCGACCACGTCAAGTTCCTACCGGGGGTCACATTCGTGCACGACCGGAACACCGGCGTCGCGTTCTCGCTGTTCGCGGGCGGCGGCGCGCTCGTGCTCGTGTTCACGCTGGCGGCGCTCGCGTTGCTGGTCGGGTACCTCGCGATGCGACCTGACCGGCATTTGCTCTGGCTGCCCACCGGGATGCTCGTCGGCGGCGCGATCGGCAACCTGATCGACCGGATCGCGAGGGGCGGGGTGACCGACTTCATCAAGCTCCCACACTGGCCGGCGTTCAACGTCGCCGACATGTCGATCACGTTCGGCGTCCTCGTGCTCCTCTGGGTGCTCGAGGGCCGGCGCGAGCGGTGAGTGCCGGGACGCGCATCGAGTTGCGCGTGCCCGATGCGGCGGCCGGCACGCGACTCGACCGGTTCCTCGCGGTTCCGCTTGGTTCGCGCGCGCGGGCGCAGTCGCTGATCGACTCGGGTCACGTGCGGGTCGACGGCTCGCTCAGGCCCAAGCGCCACCTCGTGCGATCGGGGGAGGCGATCGAGATCGAGGACCCCGCCCCCGAGCCGGGTCAGGCGCTGGCGCTCGAGCCCCAAGCGGAGTTCGGCATCGCGTACGAGGATGAGTTCCTGCTCGTGGTCGACAAGCCGGCGGGCGTGGTCGTGCATCCCGCGCGCGGTCACTGGGCCGGAACGCTGGCCCAGGCGCTCGAAGGGCGGGCCGCCGGCGGCGAGGAGCGGTGGCGGGCCGGGATCGTCCATCGCCTGGATCGCGACACCTCCGGGCTGCTCGTGGTGGCCAAGAACGACGCGGTTCATCGGGCGCTGAAGTCGATGCTGGCCCGGCGGCGTCTGCGACGCGAGTACCTGGCGCTTGTCGACGGCCATCCGTCAGCGCGAACCGGGACGATCGACGCGCCGATCGGGCGCCACCGCCGGGACCGAAAGCTGATGTCGATCGACAGCGAACAGCCCCGCGAGGCCCGCACCCACTTCGAGATCGAACGACTGCTCCCGGCCACCGCGCTTCTGCGCGTGGTGCTCGAGACCGGGCGCACGCACCAGATCCGCGTCCACCTCGCCGCGATCGGCCACCCCGTCGTGGGCGATCCGCAATACGGGACCGCGGGCCAGTTGGGGCTGTCGCGGCAGTTCCTGCACGCGGCGCGGCTGGCGTTCGAGCACCCGGTGACGGGCGAGCCGATCGACGTCACGTCACCGCTTCCCGACGACCTGGTGGCGGCGCTGGCGGTGGCGGATCGTCGGGAGGACGACGCACGATAACCGCGCACTCGACGACGCACACGGGTCGAGTGCGACGAAATCCGTGCTATGCAGGACCTTTCGTCACTCTCGGCGCCAGCGGGCGGCCGAGCGCGTGGTTATCGGGGTAGCCGGCGCGCTAGGGCCGTAACGCTCGCGACCAGGCTCTCAAGGGGTGGCCGGTGCGCGTCGGGCAGCCCTCGCGTGGGCCTCGGCGCCCGTGGCCAATCCGAAGCCTTGCGCCCATCGGTCACCGGAGCAAGGGGTGCCCGACGTGCACGACCACCGCAAAATGAGGGCGGGGCGGCCCGTCCACAGCCGCCCCGCCTAACGTTGCGAACCGAGCCACCGGAGGTAGGGGAAGGGAGGTTCGGCCCGCGCGCGAGCCACCGCTGAAGGTAGGGGAAGCGAATGGCTCGCTACACCTGAAAACGTAGCGGCGCACCAAAACTTGCGTAAACTCAGAACAGAACCGTCCCCGATCCCGTTCGCGTGGATCGCGCCCTGCCTCGGCTCAGTCGTCGAGGTCCGCGAGCGCGCGCGAGCGGGCTGAAGCACAAATCAAATACAAGGGAGTAGACCTAGTGGCTCAGATAGGAATCAGGGAGCTGCTGGAGGCCGGCGTCCATTTCGGCCACCAGACCCGTCGATGGAACCCCAAAATGCGCCGCTTCATCTTCGGCGAGCGCGACGGGAACTACATCATCGACCTCCTTCAGACGCAGGTCCTGCTGGAAGACGCGCGCCAGTTCGCCTCGGACGTGTCGCGTCGCGGCGGGACCGTGCTGTTCGTCGGGACCAAGAAGCAGGCGCGCGACACGATCCGTGAGAACGCGGAGGCCGCCGACATGCCGTACGTCAACCACCGGTGGCTCGGTGGCCTGCTGACGAACTTCCAGACGATCTCGTTGCGGATCAAGCGGCTACACGACCTCGAGCGCTATGAGACCGAGGGACAGCTTCAGCTGTTGCCGACGCGCGAGCGGATGGCCGCGCAGGCCGATCTCGAGAAGCTCCGCGCGAACCTCGGTGGCGTCAAGAACATGCAGCGCCTGCCCGACGCGGTGTTCGTGATCGACCTGAAGACCGAGGCGATCGCCGTCCGCGAGGCGCAGCGCCTGCGGATCCCGATCATCGGGCTCGTCGACACCAACTGCGATCCCGACGGGATCGACTACGTCGTCCCGGGCAACGACGATGCGATCCGCTCGTGCGCGCTGATCACGAGGGCGATCGGCGACGTCGTCACGCAAGGCCACAACGTATTCCGCGAAGAGGAGGAGCGCGCGCGGCTCGAGCGCGAGCGCCAGGAGGCGGAGGAACGAGCACGGCAGGAGGCTGAGGAGCGGGCTCGCCAGGAGGCTGAGGAGCAGGCCCGTCTCGAGCGCGAGCGTCAGGAGGCCGAAGCGCGGGAGCGCCAGGAGGCCGAGGAGCGAGCGCGTCAGGAGGCGGCCGCGGCAGAGGCACAGGCAGCCGAGGCCGCCCAGGCCGCCCAGGCAGCGCAGGCCGCCGAGCCAGCCGCACCCGCGCCGGAGGCTCCGGCAGAAGCCCCCGCAGCCGTAGCCGAGCCGCCGGCAGCCCCCCCGGCCGAGGCGCCGGCAGCCGTCGAGGTGGCCCCGGCGGCCGAGGCGCCGGCAGCCGTCGAGGTGGCCCCGGCGGCCGAGGCGCCGGCAGCCGTCGAGGAGGTCCCCAGCGGCCGAGGCGCCGGCAGCCGTCGAGGAGATCCCGGCGGCCGAGGAGCCCGCAACCGCGCCGGAGCCCGAGCCGGAACCGCAAGCCGAGGCCCCGCCACCACCCGAAGCGCCCCCGGCCGAGCCCGAGTCGGCACCCCCCGCCGAGCCCGAGGCCGCGGCCGAGCCCGAGACGGCCTCGGGACCGCCTGCGGAGCCCGAGACGGGCGTGGAACCCGAGGCCGCGGCGACCGAGCAGACTCCCGAGCCGGCCGCCGCGGAGGAGAACTCATGAGTGCGATCAGCGCTAAGGAAGTCAAGGCCCTCCGCGACCGTACGGGCGCGGGTGTGCTCGCCTGCCGCGAGGCCCTGAGCGAAGCCGACGGCGACGTCGAGCGTGCCGTCGAGATCCTCCGTGCCCGCGGCCAGGCCCAGGCGGCCAAGCGCGCCGGCGCGGAGGCGAGCGAGGGCGTGGTCCAGAGCTACATCCACGCCGGCAACAAGATCGGCGCCCTCGTCGAGGTCGATTGCGAAACGGACTTCGTCGCGCGCAACGAAAACTTCGTCGAGTTCGCGCGGGATCTCGCGCTGCACATCGCGGCGGCGGCGCCGGTCGCGGTCAACGATGAGGACGTTCCGGCCGAGGACCGAGAGCGCGAGGAGCGGATCGCGATCGAGCAGGCCGCCGACCGGCCCGAGAACGTCCGCGAGAGGATCGTGAGCGGCAAGATCGACAAGTGGCTCGACGACGTGGTGCTGCTCCGCCAGAAGCACGTCAACGAGGACAAGCACGGCGGCAAGACGATCGAGGAGTTGCGCGCCGAACTGGCCGCCGAGACCGGTGAGAACGTCGTAATCCGCCGCTTCAGCCGCTTCTCTGTAGGCAGTTGAGTTCCGCGAGCGTCATCCCGCATCCGTCGAGCGGACATCCGGCCGTGTACCGGCGGATCCTCCTGAAGCTCTCCGGTGAGGCGCTGATGGGCGATCTGGAGTACGGGATAGATCCCGAGCGGGTGCGTGAAATCGCCGCGCAGATCGCGGCCGTTCACCGGCGCAACGTCGAGGTCGCGATCGTGGTCGGCGGGGGCAATATCTACCGCGGGCTCGCCGAAGCCGCCAGAGGCATGGATCGCGCCACCGGCGATTACATGGGAATGCTCGCGACGGTGCTGAACGCGCTCGCGCTCCAGGATTCGCTCGAGAAGGAGGACGTCCAGACCCGGGTGCAATCGGCGATCACCATCTCCGAGGTCGCCGAGCCCTACATCCGCCGGCGCGCGATGCGCCACCTCGAGAAGGGCCGGATCGTGATCTTCGCCGCCGGCACCGGCAACCCGTTCTTCACGACCGACACCGCGGCCGCGCTCCGGGCCGCGGAGCTCCACGCCGAGATCATCCTGATGGCGAAGAACCGCGTCGAAGGCGTCTACACGGCCGATCCGCGCATCGACCCCAACGCCGAGTTCATTCCGGAGATCACGCACAAGGACGCGCTGACCCGCGGGCTCCAGGTTATGGACTCGACCGCGTTCGCCCTGTGCATGGACAACAATCTCCCGATCGTCGTCTTCAACATGGCCGACGGGCGCAACATCGACAAGATAGTGTCCGGAGAACGAGTGGGGACGTTGGTGAGGACATGACCACGGACATGATCGACGAGCTGCTGGCCGATGCGCGGGAGCGAATGCACAAATCGGTCGATTCGATCAAGAGCGAGTTCGGATCGGTCCGCACCGGACGAGCGAGCCCCGCGCTCCTTGACCGGATCCAGGTCGATTACTACGGGACGGCGACGCCGCTCAAACAGCTGGCCACGATCAGCGCGCCCGAGGCGCGGCTGCTGACGATCCAGCCATACGACAAGACCTCGATCAAGGCGATCGAGCGGGCGATTCTCGAGTCGGATGTCGGATTGACCCCCAACAACGACGGCAACCTGATCCGCCTTGGCGTCCCCGAGCTCACCGAGGAGCGACGCAAGCAGCTGGTCAAGGTGGTCCGGCACATCGCCGAGGAGGGC
This sequence comes from uncultured Solirubrobacterales bacterium, assembly GCA_963849675.1. GTDB lineage: Bacteria > Actinomycetota > Thermoleophilia > Solirubrobacterales > Solirubrobacteraceae > Palsa-465. The sequence continues at coordinate 22,318 of CAWKIW010000011.1, forward strand.
AGGGTCGCGATCCGGAACATCCGCCGCGACGTGATGCATGACCTGCGCGAGCTCAAGGAAGCCGGCGAGGCGGGGTCCGACGACGAGCACCGCGCCGAGGTCGAGCTCCAGAAGGTCACCGATCTCCGGATCAACGAGCTCGACGAAGCGCTGAAGCACAAGGAAGCCGAGATCCTGGAGGTTTAGGTGGCAACCGGTGAGCGGGCGCCCACCGACGACGCCGGTGAACGGGATCGGGCTCGCTATGTCGCGATCATCACCGACGGGAACGGCCGGTGGGCGGCCCGCCAGGGCCTGCCGGCGCTGGCCGGGCACGAGGCCGGCGCCGACGCCGTCAAGGCCCGTCTGCGTGACGCTGTCGACCTCGGCATCGACGAACTGACCGTGTACTCGTTTTCGACCGAGAACTGGGTCCGGCCGCAGCAGGAGGTTCAGGGGCTGATGGCGATGATGGCCCGGCGGATCGCGCTCGAGACCCCCGAGCTGCACGAGGAGGGGGTCCGGATGCGGTTCATCGGGCGCCGGAGCGATCCCGTCCCGCCGTCGCTCATCGACCGCATGGCTTGGGCCGAGCAGCTGACGGCGGACAACACCCGGATCACCCTGTTTGTGGCGTTCAACTACGGCGGCAGGGCGGAAATCGTCGATGCAGCACGAACTTTCACGTCAGGCACCGAAGAAGACTTCCGCGCCCACCTCTACGCCCCGGACATGCACGATCCCGACCTGATCATCCGCACCAGCGGCGAGCGGCGGATCTCGAACTACCTGCTCTGGCAGGGGGCATACTCCGAATGGGTGTTCCGCGACGAGCTGTGGCCTGACTTCTCCCGGGCGTCCCTCGAGGAGAGCCTCGAGGAGTTCGCGGCCCGCAGCCGCCGGTTCGGGGGCCGCTAGCGGTGCCGCAAGCTCGCTCTCGAACCGGGTCATCATCCCGGCCGCCATCGTCCCGACGGCGGCGAGCGCCGCGCGACGAGCCGGCCAAGAAACCGCGCCGGCGCTCCGATCTGCTCACGCGGATTCTGGTGGCGGTGCCGCTGGCGGTCGCCACGATCATCTTCAACAACATCGGCGGGCTCCCGTTCGCGCTGTTCGTCATCGCCGCCGGCCTGATCTGCATGCACGAGGCCTACGGCCTGCTGACGATCTGGCGGCCGGTGGCGGCGGTCGGGTTCGCCGCGGTCGTGGCGATGGTGCTCGTTGCCCGGACGGGCAGCGCGGGGCACGTGCTCGAGGTGGCGACGGCAGCGATTCCGGTGGCCGTGCTGGCCGTGATGTCGAGCGATCGGCGCCGCCCGACGGTCGCGATCGCCGGCACGCTGCTCGGCGTCTACTGGATCGGGCTCGCGTTCGCGCACGCCGAGCTCCTGCGCGAGCTACCGCACGGAAACGGTGTGTTCCTCGACGTTCTGGTCGGGACGTTCGTGGGCGACACCGGGGCCTACTTCGGCGGCCGCCTGTTCGGTCGCCGCCCGCTGGCGCCCACGATCTCGCCGAACAAGACGGTCGAGGGCCTGTTCTGCGGGATGCTGTTCGCGGTTCTCGCGGTCTTCCTGGCCGGTCTGTACCAGACGTGGCTCAGCCAGGGCCACGCGCTGCTGTTGGGCGTTGGCGTGGCGGCGCTGGGGCCGCTCGGCGACCTGTTCGAGTCGCTGGTCAAGCGCGATGCCGGGGTCAAGGACTCCGGCAGCGTGTTCGGTCCCCACGGCGGCGCGCTCGATCGTCTGGACGCGGCGCTGTTCACGGTCGTCGTCGGCTACTACATCTGGCTCGCAGTGCACTGACCAGAACCTCTGGGACGGCCTCCCTAGACTGGGGCTGTGCCTCGCCGTCTCGCGATTCTCGGCTCGACCGGGTCGATCGGATACCAAGCCCTCGACGTGGTCTCACGCTCCCCGGACCTGAGCGTCGTGGCGCTCAGCGCCGCGAGCTCGTGGGAACCGCTCCTCGTGCAGGCCCGCGAGCATGGCGTCCGGAAGGTCGCGGTCTCCGATGCCGACGCGGCCGCTCGGGCCAGCGAGGCTTGGACCGACGGAGAGGTGCTGGCCGGGCCGGACGGCATCGTCCGGCTGATCACCGAATGCGAGTGCGACATGGTCCTGAACGCGATCGTCGGATCGGCGGGCCTGCTTCCGACCGTCGCGACGCTCGCCGAGGGGATCGACCTGGCGCTCGCCAACAAGGAGTCGCTGGTCGTCGGCGGCGAGCTCGTGACCGCGCTTGCGCAGGCGACCGGCACCGCGATCATCCCGGTCGACTCCGAGCATTCGGCGCTGCATCAACTGCTCGCCTCCGAGCGCCCCGGCACCGTCGACCGGCTGATCCTGACCGCATCGGGCGGCCCGTTCCGGGGCAAGCGCCGAGAGGACCTCGAGCACGTGACCACCGAGCAGGCGCTGGCGCATCCGACGTGGGCGATGGGCGGCAAGATCACGATCGACTCCGCCACGCTGATGAACAAGGGGCTCGAGCTGATCGAGGCCCATCACCTGTTCGGGACACCGTATGACCAGATCGACATCGTCGTCCATCGGCAGTCGATCATCCACAGCCTGATCCAACTGTGCGACGGCGCGACGCTCGCGCACCTCGGGTACCCGGACATGCGGGTACCGATCTCATACGCGCTGCACCATCCCGAACGGGTCGACGTCAGCGTACGCCCGCTCGACCTGGTCGAGCTCGGCAGTCTCACGTTCGAGCCGGTCGACGAGGAGACGTTCAGCTGCGTGCGGATCGCTCGCGACGCGGCTCGCGCCGGCGGAACCGCGACGTGCACGATGAACGCCGCCAACGAAGTCGCCGTCCACGCCTTCCTTGGCGGGCGGCTGCGGTTCCTCGACATCGCCGCGGTGATCGAAGAGACACTCGAGCAGCTACCGTCACAACCGGTCCACTCGTTCGACACGCTCGGGGAGGCCGACGCCGAGGCCCGGAGGGTCGCAGGCGAGCTGGTGGCCGAACGAGCGCTCGCATAGCGCTCTGATCGCGTTCTTACGAACGTCGCCGAAACGGCTGCCACACTAGAACCCGTGTCCTACGTGCTCGCCTTCCTGGGGTTCGTTGCGCTGATCATCCTGCACGAGGCGGGGCACTTCACGGCCGCCAAGGCGGTGGGCATGCGCGTCGAGCGCTTCTCGTTGTTCATGGGCCCGCTCCTGGTCAAGTTCCGCCGCGGCGAAACGGAATACGGCATCGGTCCGTTCCCGCTGGGCGGCTACGTCCGGATCACCGGCATGAACCCGCACGAGGACATCCCGCCCGAGGTCGTCCCGCGCGCCTATTACAACCAGAAGGTGTGGAAGCGGGTCGTCGTGATCCTCGCCGGGCCGGCGGTGAACCTGCTGATCGCGTTCGTGATCTTCTGGGGGATCGCGCTGTCGCAGGGCCAGTCGGTCGCGACCACGAATGTTGCGACGATCGAGAAGGGGTCGGCGTCCGCGGCGGTCCTGCGCCCCGGCGACCACGTCGTATCGGTCGACGGCGTCGGCGGCTCCGAGAACGCGATCCGCAACCAGATCGGCACTCATAAGTGCGCCGGCGCTCAGGTCAACGGCTGCGTCGCGGCGACCCCGGCACGCGTCGTCGTCCGCCGGGACGGAAAGCTCATGACGCTCGAGATCCGGCCGAGGTACAGCACCGCCGACGGCGCGGACCGGCCCTTGCTAGGCGTCAGCTTCGGCTCGACCCAACAACCGATCGGCGTCGTCAAGGCGGCGTCGCTATCCGGCAGCAACATGTGGTACGTCACGACCCGGACCGTCTCGGTCGTGGCACGCATCTTCGAGCCGCAGGAGCGAAAGCAGCTACACAGCATCGTCTACGGCTACACGGCCACCCAGGAGTCGTTCGCGACCAGCACCACCCAGGCGTTCTACGTGCTCGGCCTGATCTCGCTGTCGCTGGCGATCATCAACCTGTTCCCGTTCCTCCCGCTCGACGGGGGACACGTGTTCTGGGCGGTGGCGGAGAAGGTCAGGGGCAAGCGGATCCCGTTCGAGGTCATGGAGCGGGCCGGCGTGGTCGGCTTCGTCCTGATCCTGCTTGTGTTCGTGATCGGCCTGTCGAACGACATCTCGACGCTCTCCGGTCCCGGGTTCGGCATCCACTAGTCCGCCGCGTCGGACCCGGCGATCGTCCGGCCCCTCGCTGCTACGGTACGCAGCGCATTCGAGCCCTACGGTGGAGGAGCAGGCAGCATGGAGAGCAGCAGCACGATCTCGCCGGCGGCGGGGCGGGCGGTTGACGCCCCGACGGTGACCGAGGCGCTGCGGCGCACGGCGGCCAACCATCCGGAGATCGTCGCCGTCCGGACCCCCGACGACAGTGTCTCGCTGACCTGGGCGGAGCTGCTGCGCCGCGTCGAGGCGGTCGCGGGAGGCCTGGCGAAGCTCGGGGTTGGACGCGGCGACACGGTCGCGATCATGCTCGGCAACCGCCCCGAGTTTCACATCGTCGACCTCGCGGCGGCGACGCTCGGCGCCACCCCGTTCTCGATCTACCTGACCTATCCGCCGGCCGAGATCCAGTACCTGCTGACCGACGCCGGCTCGAGGGTGGCGATCGTCGAGCAGGCCCACATGGCTGCGCTGCTCGAGGCGCGCGAGGGCGCGCCCGGGCTCGAGCACGTGATCGTCGTCGACGGCGGCGGCGCGGAAGGCACGCTGTCGCTGGCGCATGTCGAAGGTTCGAACCCGGGCTTCGATGCCGACAGCGCGCTGGCCGAGATCGGGTCCGACGACTTCGTGACCCTGATCTATACCTCGGGGACGACCGGTCCGCCAAAGGGCGTTCAGCTCACCCACCAGAACATCATGTCCGGGGCGAAGACGGTCGAAGAGGTGATCCGGTTCGACGCCGGCTCGAAGGTGATCTCGTGGCTTCCCGCCGCACACATCGCCGAGCGGATGGCCCACCACTACATCCCGGTGGTGTATGCGGGCACGATCACCTGCTGTCCGAACCCGCGCGAGGTGCTCTCGTACCTGCCCCAGGTCCGGCCCACGTGGTTCTTCGCGGTTCCGCGCATCTGGGAGAAGCTCAAGGCCGGCCTCGAGACTATGCAGGCGGCTCAGCCCGAGGAGCAGCGCCGTTCGGTGCAGGAGGCCGTCGAGGCGGCGATTCAGCGCGTGCGGTTGCGCCAGCGCGGCGAACCGGTGCCGCCCGAGCTCGAGGCCAAGGTGGCCCAGGCCGACGAGCAGATGTTCTCCAAGCTGCGCGAGATGCTCGGCCTCGACCAGGCGGTCGCGGTCAACGTTGGCGCCGCGCCGACGCCCGTCGAGGTGCTCGAGTTCTTCCACGCCCTCGGGATCGAGCTCGCTGAGCTGTGGGGGATGTCCGAGACGTGCGGGGTCGGGACCTGCAACCGTCCCGGAGAGGTCCGCATCGGCACGGTCGGCCCGGCGGAACCGGGCGTCGAGATCAAGATCGCCGACGACGGCGAGCTGCTCGTCCGCGGCGATTGTGTGATGAGGAGCTACCGAAACGCGCCGGACAAGACGGCCGAGGCGATCGACGCGGACGGCTGGCTCCACACCGGGGACATCGGGTCGATCGACGAGGACGGCTTCCTGCGGATCGTCGACCGGAAGAAGGAGATCATCATCAACGCGGCCGGCAAGAACATGTCGCCCGCCAATATCGAGGCCGCGATCAAGTCCGCGAGCCCGCTGATCGGGCAGGCGGTCTGCATCGGCGACGGCCGGCGCTACAACACCGCGCTGATCGTCCTCGATGCCGATTTCGCCCCGCAGTGGGCGGCGAAGGAGGGCGTCGAGGACGCGGCCTTCGATGACCTCGCGCGCGAGGAGCCGGTCATCGCCGCGGTCGGGAGCGCTATCGAGCAGGCCAACGAGCGCCTGTCACGGGTCGAGCAGATCAAGAACTTCACGATCGTCCCGGGCGATTGGCTCCCCGGCGGCGACGAGTTGACGCCGACGATGAAGCTCAAGCGCCGGCCGATCGAGGCCAAGTACCAGGCCGAGATCGACGCGATGTACGCGGGATAGCCCTCGCCGGCGCTGACCTGCGAATCGCGCCAACCGACGCGTGCGACCGGGACCGTGGCCCGTCACGCACGTGGGGCATTCGTTCTACGCCACTGTCCCGGGACTCCTCATCCCGTGGCGCGTCATGCACGTCCGACGTCACCGCTCCCTCCCTCAGCCCCCCGCCGTTGGAAACGCCGCTCGATCAGGGGAGCTTGATCGCCACCGACCGGCTGTACACGGTCGACCCTTCGACCGCCGGCGGAAATAGCAGCAGCGGATCGCTCGGGTACGTGTAGGCCAGTCTGACCGTGCCGCTGCCGGGGAACTTCATCCGGATGTCGAAGTAGCAGTTATTCGGGTTGGCGATCGTCACCGTCCGCAGCGTCGTGAATGCCCCCGACGAACCCCGTGCGAACTGTATCTGCGCCGTCTGTGACTGTCCGCCCCGGCTGCCCAAGCCGGTCCCGGCGGCCCCGAGGATCGCGTAGCGCGCCGGCCGCACGCAGCCCCATACCTCGAGCGAACGTCCCCGCCGCGATGAGGTCGCCGGCAGGTACAGCGGCAGCCGGTAGGCTGCATACGCGGGCTTGGGCTTCCCGTTGGAGAACACCAGCCCGCTCGCGAAGCCGCCGTCGCCGGTGCCGGCGGTGTACGGGAAAATCGGGTCGTACAGCAGATACTGCATGGTGCTGAGGACCCGCGGCTGCTTCCAGCTCAGATACTCGGCCCAGTTGATGTAGTACGCGCCGGTCGCCGGCGAGACGAACCTGTCGCGGTTCGGGGGGTGGGTGATATAGCCGTACTCGGTGTTGTAGATCGGGAAGCGCTTGCCCGAGCCGTAGATCCGCTGCAGCCGGTCCAGCGCGCGCTCGAGATTCGGGATCCGCGGGAACGACGCGATGTCGGGATCCTGCGAGGGCTCGATCGTCGGGGGAGAGTTGTCCGGATACGGGTGAGCGGCGAACCCACTCGCCTTGAACAGCGCGGGGTTCTGCTTGCGGAAGCTCTGTGAGCCCGAGGCCTTCGCCGGGCAGCCAACAGCCACGGCGGCGCGTCCCCGCAGCTCACGGTAGTTCGAGTCGACGCAGTACAGCGTCCGCAGGAACTGCAGCGGCTTGGTCTGTCCGAAGTTCCCCGGCAGGCCCTGGGGGTGGCCGGGACGCGCGCCGCCGGTCAGCCCAAGCGGGGCGGTTTCGCCGATCAGGATCGTGTCGTGCCCGTGGCCGGTTGCCTGGAGCGAGTTCCACATCTGGCTCGCGAGCCCGCGATACATCCCCGGGGCCACCGACACCGTCGAGCCGTCGATCGCCTGCGGTCCGAGGTCCTCGCCGAAGTTGGGTTCGTTCCAGATCGCCCAGAAGCCCACGCGCGGTAGCGGCGAGGTCTGTCCCGGCGGGATGTACGTACCGCCGTAGCGCTCGCCGACCGCACGCGCGAACTGGCCGAACGCCCTCGCCGACGGACGCCACGCCCAGAACTGGTTGTCGAGCGCCGCGGGTGGGATCCCAGGGCCTTCGGCCCACCGGGGGGCGCCGCCGCTCAGCGTCAGATCGACCGCGAGCCCATTGGCATGCGCGAGCTCGACCATCTCGTCGTACGGCGCCCAGTTCGCCGCCGGATACGAGGCCGGGTCCGCGGCGTCGAAGCCGCGCGGTGTCGTGCGGGATTGTGCCTGCGGCGCGATCTGCGCCCATATGACGACGATCCGCACCATCCGGACTCCCAGCGCCCGGAACGTGGTCATGGTCCCGACCGGGTCGGACAGCATCCGGGTCGAATCCTGGATGATCGATATCTGACTAGTCGAGCCGAACGCCGCGGGTGCGAGCGTGAGGGTGCTCCCCGTGATTGCGGCCGCGAGCAGGGCAGCTAGCAGCAGCCGTGCTCTCATTTGCGGAGGGTCACCCGGACTGAGCGGCTGACGATCTGGTCGCGGTCCGCCATCAGCAGCGGGTCGGCCGGGGGATAGCCGAAGGTGAGTCGGACGGTCCCGCTCGTGGGGAATGTGACCGGCACGTCGAAGTAGCAGCTGCCGGAGCTGCTCAGCGTCACCGTCTGAATCGTCGTGTAGGGCCCGGACGCGCTCTTCGCGAATTGGATCTGTGCGGTTTGCGTTGCCCCGGTGTCGTGCGCCCCATACTGCGCGGGCCGCACGCACCCCCATACGTGCAGAGCCTGTCCTGGGCGTCCACTTGTGACGGGGACGTAGATCGGCAGGCTCCAGGCGTTGTATGTGGCCTTGGGAATGCTGTTCCAGCTCAGCAGTCCACTCGCGAACCCTCCCCAGTCATTCGACTTCAGCGGGCGCACGGGGTCGTACATCGGGTACTGCGCAAATGTCCTCAGGCGGGGATTCCGCCAGCTGATGTATTCGGCCCAGTTCATGTAGTACGCGGCGGTCGCCGGGGTGACGTACAGCACCTTGCCCTGAGATCCGGGGTCGGGGCTGCGCTTCGGCGGGCTGGTGATGTAGCCGAACTCGGTGTCGAAGATCGGGAGGCGCGTATGCGACCCGTACACGCGCTGGAGGCGATCGAGCGCGCGACCGAGGTTCCCGATCACCGCCAGCGAGGTGTAGTCGGAAGTGCCCGACCCGTTGGTGGGGTCGGGATTGAGCTCGTGGTTCGGCGAGTACCACCGCATGTACGGGTGGTCGGAAACACCGCTCGCGGCGAACAGCCCGGGATGCTGGGCGCGGAAGCGGCGTGAGCCGGCCGGGGTGGTCGGGCAGCCCCTGAGCCGAGCTGCGGTCCCGCGGAGCTCCCGGTAGCTGGAGTCCACGCAGTACAGCGCCCGCAGGAACACGAGCGGCTTCATCCCCGAGAACACCCCCCAGCGCTTCTCGCCACGCGGCGCGAGCTCGCCGAACAGAATCGTGTCGGTGGAGGGCGTATGGCCTGTGGCCTGTAACGCCGACCAGGCGGCGTCCAGCAGCCTCCGATACATCCGCGGGCTGTTCTCGACGGTCAGATCGCCGGGAACGCCCTGGGGCGCGAGGCTCGGGCCGTAGTCGGGCTCGTTCCAGATCGACCAGAAGCTGACTCGGGGAAGGTCGCCGGGGTTTCCCGGATCGGACTCCTGCTCCGCTGGGTCGTAGTTGCCGCTGTACCGCGTCGCAACGGCCTGGACGAACTGCCCGTACGCCGCCGGCGACGGCTCCCAGTTTGGGTTCTTGTTGCCGACCGGGCGGCCGGGTCCGAGCGCCCAGCGCGGCGCGCCGCCCATCACGTCGAGGTCGACGGTGATCCCGTCGCGTTGTGCGTCGGTCATGATCGCGTCCCAAACCTTCCACGTCGCCTCCGGATATGCCGCCGGGTCCGAGGCGTCGAAGCCACGTGGGGCGCGCGTCGAGTTCGGGTTGGGGGCGATCGTCTGCCAGGCCATCGACACCCGGACGACGTCTACCCCGAGCGTGCGCATCTGCTCGAGCGTCCCCGCCGGATCGGCCTGCAGGTGTGTGTCATCCTCCATCATCGACAGCTGGGCGGGGGAACCAAGCGCTGCCGCCGCCGGGATGAGGACGACCGCGACGGCCAGCGCCACGGACCGGAGCAGCAGCGCCGCCGTACGTCGGCGGTACATCTACTTCACCGTCACCTTCACCGATCGGCTGTAGATCGTGTCGGGATCGCCGGGCGTCGTGAGGCTCGGCGTGAGCAGCGGATCGTTAGCCGGATAAGACCACGCCAACCTGACCGTACCGCTGGCCGGGAGCGAGAGGTGCAGGTCGAAATAGCCGCGGGGGCCCGTGACCGTCACGGTGCGCAGCGCCGTGAACGGCCCGCGCGAGCCTCGCTGGAACTGGATTTGCGCCTGCTGCGGGGTGCCGCCCGTGTCCAGGCTCGCGAAATGGGCCGGCCGGACGTCGCCCCAAACCTCGAGCGAACGGCCGGAGCGCGTCGAGGTGACCGGCAGGAACAGCGGCAGCCGGTAGGCGTTGTACGCGGGCTTGCGCGCGCCGCCGAAGAAGATCAGCCCGCTCGCGAACCCGCCGAACTCCGGAACGTTCTTGGTCGGATTCGGGTCGTACAGCAGGTATTGCATCGTCGAGGCGATCCGCGAGTTGCGCCACGACAGGTATTCCGCCCAGTTGATGTAAGTCGCCGCGGTGGCGGGCGAGACGAAATGACTCGAGCTGTGGTTCGGCGGGTTCGTGATGTAGCCGTACTCGTTGTTGTAGATCGGAAAGCGCGTGGGAGAGCCGTAAATGCGGACCAGGCGGTCGAGCGTGCTCGCCAGGCGGGGAAGCTCGGAGAACTCGGCGAAATCGGGGTCGTTCGAGCTGGCCTCGGTCGGAGGCAGGTTGACCGGGTACGGATGGTCGGCGAATCCGGAGGCTCGGAATAGCGCGGGGTGGGCCGCCTTGAACCGGCGTGAGCCGGCGGCTGTGGTCGGGCAGCCGACGGCCGCGGCCGCCGCGCCCCGGAGTTCTTTGTACGTCGAGCTCACGCAGTAGAGCGTGCGGACGAACTGCAGCGGCTTGGTCGCGCCGAAGTTGCCGGGCAGTCCCTGCGGTTGCCCGGGATTCGGTTTCCGCGTCGATCCGCGAGCGTCGAGGTTGCCGATCACGATCGTGTCGCGGCCATGCCCGGTCAGTCCCAGACCGCGCCAGCCGGCGTCGAGCAGGCTCCTGTATGCCGGCGCGGATGCCGGCACCGTCGACCCTTTGATCGCCTGCGGCGCGAGGTCCATCCCGAAATTTGGCTCGTTCCACAGCTCCCAGAAGCTCACTCGCGGCAGGTCGTCGGGGTTGCCGTGCGCGATCGTGTCCGAGATCGGGTCGTAGCTGCCGCTGTAGCGGGTGGAGACCGCCTCAACGAACTGGCCGAACGCCGATGCCGAGGGCTTCCACTCGCCGTAGTTGCCCGGGGCGGGCTGACCTCCGCCCGCCGCCCACAGCGGCGCCAGACCAGTCAGGGAGAAGTCAACGGCGATGCCGTCGGCATGCGCGTCGCGAACGATCTGGTCATAGATGCTCCAGTTCGCGGCCGGATAGGACGCAGGGAGCACGGGGTTGAAGCCGGATGGGCGCTTTGCCGGCGCGAGCGTGTTCCAGGCGAGCGTGACGCGCACGACGCCCACGCCCAGCTCGCGGAGCGTCTGCAACGTTGGCCCGGGCGCGGTGAGCATCCGCGCGTCGTCCTGGAACATGCCGATTTGATTGGTCTGCGCAAGCGCCCGAGCCGGAAGAGGCAGGAGCGCCAGACCAGCCGCCACCAGGGCGACGGGCATCGTGATCCCGACTCGCCTCATCAATTGCATCGCAGAAGACAACAGACCCGCTAAGAAGAAGTTGCGCCCCAGGGCCCCCGCGGCGAGCTGAGCCTATCCGATCGTGACCGGCGCGACCCGGCTGTACTCAACCCCGCTGCCCGGCCCAGACCAGGCGATCCGGACCGAGCCGCTCGACGGGAACTTCACCTGCGAGGTGAAGTAGCCGTCGGCGTCGGTGATCGTGACGCGCTGAACCGTCTTGAAGGCGCCACCGCTCGTCGGCTTGAACTGGATGCTCGCGACCTGCGGCGCCTTCGCGAAGTGCAGCCGGCCGCACGTCACCCCACACCTCGAGGGACTTGCCCTGCTTAGCGTTAGCTTGGGGTAGGTACAGCGGGATTCGGAATGCGTCGTACATCGGGTCCTTGGGCGTCCCGTTGGCGAACTCGAGCCCGGTATCGAAGTTGCTCGGCGGCGGCGGGTCGGTGAGGAGGTACTGGTCCCACGAGGCGACTCGCGGGTCGCTCCAGCTGATGTACTCGGCCCAGTTCATGTAGTACGCCGCCAGCGCCGGGCTGATCGCGCGCGCGATCTTCTCGGGCGGGTTGGTCTGGTAGCCGAACTCGGTGTCGTAGATCGGGTACCTGATGGTGAGCCCATATGCGGCGATCGCCCGGTCGAGCGTCGCCTCGAGGTCGGGGAGCTTCGGTAGGTCGGCGTAGTCGGGCTCGTTCTTGGTCGCGACGTTGGGCGTCACCTGACCCTGCGGATACGGATGGACGGCGAATCCAGTGGCGTGGAACAGCCCCGGGTTCTCCTTCGGGAACGACTTGGATGCCGACGCCGTCGCCGGGCAGCCGCGCTGGGTTGCGGCGGTCCCCTGCAGCAGGTGCATCGAGCCGTCCACGCAGTAGAGCGCGCGGATGAAGCGCAAGGGCACCATCCCCGAGAAGTTCCCCGGTTGACCGCCGGTCGTCTCGCCGCGGGGGGCGACTTCGCCGATCAGGATCTTGTCGCCTCCGTGCCCGGTCTGCCCGAGCGAGGTCCAGGCGGCGTCGAGCAGCTCCCGGTAGAGCAGCGGCGAGACCTCTACCGTCGAGTTGTCCACCGCCTGCGGGGCCAGCTGCGCGCCGTAGTTCGGCTCGTTCCAGATAGACCAGAAGCGCACGGCCGGGAGCGGACTCCTCTCGCCCGCCGGTGTGTAATGACCGTCGTACCGCTTGCCGACGGCCTTCACGAACAGTCCGTACTCCTTCGCCGAGGGCTCCCAGGAGCCGACGAAGCCGGAAGAGGTTCCAGGTGGGACGCCCTGCCCGATCGCCCAAAGCGGCGCCGGTGCCTCGAGAGCGACATCGACGCCGATGCCACGCATCGCGGCGGCCCGGACGATCGCGTCGAACGGCGCCCAGTTCGCCGCCGGATACGCGGCCGGATTGGCGGCGTCGAAGCCCGCCGGGGGGGTGTGCGCCAGAGCATCCGGGGTCATCGGGCCCCACTGCATGAACACCTTTACGTCGTCGACGCCGATCTTTTTGAGCGCATCGAGTGTCGGTCCCGGGCTCGCGAACAGCTGTTGCTGCGCTTCGAAGATCGTCTCGATCGGTGGTCGCTCCGAAGCGTGCGCGGTCGGATGCGAGGACCCGCCGCCGCACGCGCTGAGCGCCAGCGCCACCCCGGCGGCAAGCGCGATCACGGACGGTCTGAACGCCCACGCTGGGCGCAGGAACCGGGTGACGGTGGGCGCGAGCATTCGTCTCAACAGATTGCGCTATCGGTTCCGGAGGGCGACCGGTGGTGACGGATCAGCGCCCGATCCCGCTCTACAATGCGCGCGGATGCTTGTCCAGGCCCGCTCGGACGCCGCAGTGGCGGCCCGGACCTCCAGGTCGGTGAGGGTAGCAAGCGGGTCGGTCGAGGCGTGGCTCCTAGCCGGCGTGACCGCGATCGCGGCGTTGCTCCGGTTCGCGACCCTCGGCGCACAGAGCTACTGGTTCGACGAGGCTCAGGCCGCTCATGAGCTGCATCTGTCGTTCGGGTCGATGGTCAGCTCGATGGTCGTTCACGAGACCAATCCGCCGTTGTACTTCGTGCTCGGATGGGTGTGGGCGCGTTTGTTCGGGACCGGCGAGGTCGGGCTGCGGTCGCTGTCGGCGCTGCTCGGAACGGCCGTGATCCCGATCGCATACCTGTGCGGGCGCGAGCTCGTGTCGCGACGGGCGGGCCTGGTGGCGGCCGCGTTCGCGGCGCTCAGCCCATTCATGATCTGGTACTCCCAGGAGGCCCGCGAGTACATGCTGTTGGTCTTGCTTTCCGGCGCCTCGCTGCTGTACTTCGCGAAGGCCTGGAACACGCCGTCGACGCGAAACGTCGCACTGTGGGGCGTGTTCTCGGCGCTCGCCGTTCTGACGCATTTCTTCGCGGGCTTCCTGGTCGCGCCCGAGGCGCTGTGGCTGCTGTACGTGATCCGCAACCGAGCGATCGCGTATGCAGCAACCGCGGTGGCAGTCGTGCAGTTGGCGCTGGTCCCGCTGCTGCTCTCCCAGGCGGGGAGCACGCTGCTTGGCTTCATCGCCGGCACCCGGCTGATCACGAGGATCCAGCAGGTACCGGTCGCGTTCGGGCTCGGCAACCTGTACGAGAGTCCCGGCGCGCGCTACGGACTGCTCGGAGCGGCCGTACTGGCGGGCGCCGTGATCGTGCTGCTGCTGATCGGGTCCGACTCGCGGCAGCTTCGCGGCGCGGGCGCGGCCGCAGCGCTGGCGGCGGTGGTGCTGCTGGTTCCGCTTGTCCTCGCGCTCGTCGGGGAGGACTACTACATACCGCGCGCGCTGATGCCCGCCTGGATTCCGCTGGCGGTCGTCGTCGCCGCCGCGTGTACAGCGCCGCGCGCAAGGGTTGCCGGTGCGGTGCTCGCCGTAATCGTGCTGGCGAGCTTCGTGTACGCGCAGGTGAAGGTGAGCGACAGCCCGCAGTATCAGCGCCCCGACTGGCGCGGGGTCGCTACGGCCCTCGGCGGCGCGAGCGGCACGCGGGCGATCGTCGCGTACGACGGGTCGCTCGCCACCGATCCGCTCGCCACCTACCTTCCGCACGTGCCCTGGGCCGAGCCCAGCAACGGAGCGGTCACGGTCGGCGAGCTCGACGTCGTCGGTTACCGGTGGCAGACGGTCGGGCGGCCACTGCCCGCCGGCGCACGCTTGATCTCGACCAAGACCGTCCACGACTTCGTCGTCGATCGGTTCGCGCTCGAGCCCTCACGAAGCCTGACCAGGGCGCAGGTTGCCGCCGCGGCCGGCTCGCTGCTCGGTCCTCCGGTCGTCGGAGCGGCGGTGCTCGTTCAGAACTCCCCCTCGGCGCGCTGAAGCGCGACCCGGGCGTGATTCTGATCCTGCACAATCGCTACCGGACGACCGGCGGGGAGGAGCGGGCGGTCGCCGAGCTCGCGGCGCTGCTGAGCCGGCGCGGGCACGCCGTCGAAGTACTCGAGCGTTCGAGCGACGCGGTCGGGCGCGGGCGAGCCGCGCTTGGCCTGCTCGCCGGTGGGCTCGATTCCGACGCGATCGGCGAGACCGTGCGCCGTCTGGGCGCGACGGTCGTTCATGCCCACAACATCCATCCGACGCTCGGCTGGCGCGCACTCGCCGCCGCCCGGGCCGCGGGCGCGCGCACGCTGCTCCATCTTCACAACTACCGGCTGTTCTGCGCGATCGGCATCTCCTACCGCGACGGCGCGCCGTGCTTTCGTTGCCGCGGCGCCAGCACGTTCCCCGGGGTGCGGCTGCGCTGCCGCGGCTCGCTGCCCGAGGCGGTGGTCTACGCGGCGGCGCTGCACCGCCAGCAGCCCCGGCTGTACGAGCACGTCGATCAATTCGTGGCGGTCAGCGACTGCACCGCGGCGCATCTGCGCGACTTGGGACTTCCGGCCTCGTTAATTGCCACGTTGCCCAACTTCATCCCAGACGACGGGTTCTCATCGCAGTCGCGGGCAGGTGCGGGTGAGTTCGCGCTGGCCGCGGGGCGCCTGACCGAGGAGAAGGGGTTCGACACCGCGATCGCCGCCGCGCGGGACGCGAGCGTGCCGCTCGTGATCGCCGGCGGCGGGCCCGACGAGGGACGGCTGCAGGAGCTGGCGGACGGCGCCGATGTCCGCTTCACTGGACTGCTCGACGCCGCGGCGCTCGCCGAGCTGCGCCAGCGCGCTGCGGTCGTGCTCGCGCCCTCGCGCTGGGAGGAGCCGTGTCCGTACTCGGTGCTCGAGGCGCTCGCCACCGGTGTACCGGTGCTGGCCTCCGACCGAGGCGGATTGCCGGAGCTCGTCGGCGAGGCCGCGACGCTGCCGGCCACCGATCGGGCCGCCTGGTCGGACGCCCTCCTGGAGCTGTGGCACAACCCTGGCCTGCGGGCGGAACGGGGCGGCGCAGCGCTGGTCCGAGCCCGCGAGCGGTTTGGCGAGGATCGCTTCTACGACCGCCTGATGCAGCTGTATGGAGCCGTTTCCTCATAAGCTTGCGCCGATGATGCGAAGGCTGGTCACCTCGCTACTGGTCGCGTGCGCCCTGTCGGCAGCCGCTCCCGCGGTTGCCGCTGCGCAGTCGGGCGGCAGCGGCGCGCAGGCGATCACCGACTGCAACGACCACGGCACGCTCACCGGTCACTACTCGGCGGACGCGCTGCGCAACGCCCTGGCGACCATGCCGGCCGACGTCCGCGAGTACACGGACTGCTACGACGTGATCGAGAAACAGCTGTTTGCCCAGCTGGGAACGAGCTCGACCGCCGGCACTGGCAGCACCAGCTCGAGCTCGGGCGGATCGGTGCTCCCGACCTGGCTCATAGTCGTGATCGTCGTGCTCGTCCTCGCGGCGTTGACCTTCGGCGCACTCGCGATCCGGCGCCGGCGGCTCGAGGCGACCGAAGGCACGGGGGCGCCCGATGCGGGTGGCGGATCCGACGCGCCAAGCCAGGCCGGACCGGATGCGCCACCCCAGGAACACCCCGAGCCACCCGAGGAACGCCCCGACGATCCTGGCTCCCCGGGGCAGGGGAGCTGACGATCCGGCGGTCAGGCCTCGGCGCCCGAGGCCTGACCGCGCGCAGATCGAATCTGCCTACTTGACCGTGATCTTCTGCGTCCGGCTGAACACGGTCCCGCCGCTGAGCAGCGGGTCACCGGTCGGATAGGTCCACGCGAGCCTCACCGAGCCGCTGCTCGGGAAGGCGAGGTGCGTATCGAAGTAGCCGCGCGAGTTCGTGAGCGGCACCGTGGCGATCGTCGTCCACGCCCCCTTCGACCCAGCCTGGAACTGAACGAGAACGCTCTGCGCCTTCCCGGTGTCCAGCTTGGCGTACGGCGCCGGGCGCGCCGCGCCCCAGACCTCGAGCCTGCGGCCCTTTCGGGTCGACGTGTTCGGCAGCCACAGCGGCATGCGGTATGCGTCGAAGCCGGGCTTGTGGCTCCCGTTGGGATTGATCAGCCCGGTATCGAAGTACGCCGGGGGCGCCTGGTCCTGCAGCGCGTACTGGGAGTAGCTGAACAGACGCGACTGCTTGTAGCTGATGTACTCGGCCTGGTTCATGTAAACCGCGGCGGTCGACGGGCTGACGCCCTCGTGGGGATCGGGTGGCCGGGTCCGGAAGCCGTACTCCGTGCTCCACACCGGGAAGTGCGTGTGCGAGCCGTAGATGCCGTTCAACCGATCGAGCGTGCGCTCCAGCCGGGGAACCTCGGGCAGGTCGACGAAGTCGGGGTCCGCGGGGGGACCGGCGCACAGGTTGTTGCCACACAGGTGGGTTGGCTTGTTCGGCGCCGAAGCCTCCTCGTACGGATGGGCGGCGAACGCGCTGGCACTGAACAGCGCCGGATTCTGCTTGCGGAAGCTGCGCGAGCCCGCGGCCGTCGTCGGGCAGCCCTGGGCCCTTGCCGCGGAGCCGCGGAGCTGGTGGTAGTTCGAATCGACGCAGTACAGCGACCGCACGAAGATCAGCGGCTTCATGTTCGCGAACACGCCGAACGTGTTGTTGCCGTGTGGCGTCACCTCGCCGAACAGGATCTTGTCGGTCCGGGTCGTGTGGCCGGTGGCGTTCAGCGAGCTCCAGGCCGCACCCAGGAGGTTTCGGTAGATGTGGGGGCTGTTCGGGGTCGATTGATGCGATCCGGTCCCCTGCGGCGCGATGTCGTAGCCGTAGTTCGGCTCGTTCCAGATCGACCAGAAGCTAACGCGCGGCAGCGCGGTGGCCGAGCCCGCGGGCTTGAAGGTCCCGCTGTAGCGGGTGCCGACGGCCTTGACGAAGAATCCGTACTCCTTCGCCGAAGGCTCCCAGTCCGCCCGGAAGTAGCCGGTGGTCCCCTTCGGCGCTCCGGAGCCGGTCGCCCACAGGGGCGCGGGACCGTTGATCGTGAAGTCGACCGCGATGTGGTCGGCCGTAGCCACGCGTACGACTGCGTCGTACGGCGCCCATCCGCCGGCCGGATAGGCGCCCGGGTTGGTGGCGCTGAAGCCCGCCGGGCGGTGGGTCGAGTTCGCAGCCGGCGCGATCTGGTTCCAGGTGAGGTTGACCCGGACCGTGCCGACTCCGAGGTCACGGAGCGTCTGCAGGGTTCCGGTCGGATTGCTCAATACCTGGGGATCGGCCTGGAACACCGACACCTGCGTGGTCGATGCGGCGGCGGGAGCTGCATGGATTGCCGCGGCGCTGAGGAGCAGCGCGGCTATGGGGAGATGGCGTCTGATTCTTGGCACGTAAGGAGACAACTAATCGGGTCCTCCGAAGTTGCGCCGCGATGGTCATGGCTGCAACATCCTGCCCGGCGCGCCCGCGCGACGCTGGATTTCCCGCACCGGTGCTCGGTCGAGGCTAGCTGGGCCGCCAGACGACCAGAGCCTTCACATACTGCGAATGAGCCACCTCTAAACTGGCGGTGTGGCTTCAGAGCGCCAGATTCACGTGGGTGGCGTCCCGATCGGCGGCGGCGCGCCGGTCGCGGTGCAGACCATGACCAAGACCGAGACGGCCGATTTGCGGGCGACGATGGACCAGATCAGGACGGTGGCCGACGCGGGCGCGGACATCGTGCGCGTGGCGGTTCCGCGTGAGAAGGATGTCGAGGCGCTGGGGACGATCGTGAGCGACTCGCCGATCCCGGTGATCGCCGATATCCACTTCAACTACACGCTGGCGCTGAAGGCGCTCGACGCCGGGGCCCATTGCGTGCGGCTGAATCCGGGGAACATCGGCGGTCCGGATAAGGTCGCGCTCGTTACAAAACGCGCTAATGAGCTGGGTACTCCGCTGCGGATCGGGGTCAACTCGGGGTCGTTGCCGGCGCATCTGCGCGAGCTCGAGTTCGAGAACCCCGTCGAGGCGCTGGTGAGGGCCGCGGTCGAGTTCGTCGAGCTGATGGAGCGGCTCGAGTTCACGAACTTCAAGGTCTCGATGAAGTCGACCAGCGTGCCGAACACGATCGCGTCGAATCGGCTGTTGTCCGAGCGGATCCCGTACCCGCTGCATCTGGGGATCACCGAGGCGGGCACGAAGTGGTCGGGCTCGCTGAAGTCGGCGGTTGGTCTCGGGACGCTGCTGGCCGACGGGATCGGCGACACGATCCGGATCTCGCTGTCGACGTTCCACGCCGAGGAGGAGGTCAAGGTCGCCTGGGAGATCCTCAAGGCGCTCAAGCTGCGCGAGCGCGGGCCCGTGCTGATCGCGTGCCCGACGTGCGGCCGGCTGCAGTTCGACATGGACACGGTCGTGGCCGAGGTCGAGCGCCGGCTCGAGGCTTACGAGGATCCGATCGAGGTGTCGGTGCTCGGTTGCGCCGTCAACGGGATCGGCGAGGCCCGCCACGCCGACTTTGGGATCACCGGCGCCAAGGATGCCGGCGCGCTCTACTCCAAGGGCAAGATGATCCGCAAGGTCAAGACCGAGAACCTCGTCGACGAGCTGTTCGCCGAGATCGACAAGTACTACGCCGCCGGCAAGAAGGTCCTCCGTGACGAGCGCGCCGCCGCCGAGGCCGAGCAGTGGCTCGCCGAGAACGAGGACGCCACCGCTATGACGCCCGAGCGCATGGCCGCGATGGAGGCCGCGGCGGTCGCGCTCGACGAAGAGACCTCCCCCGTAGCGGGTCGCCGCTTCACTCGGGCATAACGGGCCGCCTGCGGCGGCGTCCCTGGGGCCGTTCCGCCCAGCATCCTTGCCGGGCGTTCCGCCCAGCATCCTTGCCGGGCGGCCCGGGACTCGGGCGGACCGGGCCGCAGCCGCCGTGACCGTCCGGGCGGCAGGGCCGTGCCCGGGCCGGCGCCATGTAAACGGCCCGAAATCGCCCCGCTCTCCGGCGTCTTCGGGACATAAGCGTGTGGGGGATGCTTATCTCCCGATAGGGCCCTGCCGGCGGGGCGTTTTCGGGCGTTGACCAGGTGGTACGCCGACGTCCGCGTACGCCGGGTCCGCGCCCGCCGGGCAAGGATGCCCGGCGGAACGGCCCCACGGATGTCGAGCGAAGCGAGACCCCAACTACGAGACGGCCGCGAACCCTTCGGCCACCTTCGGCCAGTTGACGACGTTCCACCAGGCGTCGAGGTAGTCCGGACGGCGGTTGTTGTAGGTCAAGTAGTAGGCGTGCTCCCACACGTCGTTGCCGAGCAGCGGCGTCTTGCCGTCTGAGATCGGGCTGTCCTGGTTGGCGGTCGAGAGGAGCGCCAGCCCCGAGCCGTCGTGGACGAGCCACGTCCAGCCCGAGCCGAACCGCTTTACGCCGTTGTCCTTGAACTGGGCCTTGAAGTCGTCGAACGAGCCGAACGCCGCGTCGATCGCCGCGCGCAGCGCGCCGTCGGGCTCACCGCCGCCGTTCGGCGACATCCACTCCCAGAACAGCGAGTGGTTGTAGTGGCCGCCGGCCTGGTTGCGCACACCGGCCTGCTTGTCGCTGGGGAGCGAACCGAGGTTCTTGAGGACCTCCTCGACCGGCTTGTCGGCCCATTCCGTGCCCTCGAGCAGGCCGTTGGCGGCGGTCACGTAGGCCTGGTGATGCTTGTCGTGGTGGAGGTGCATCGTCTGCTCGTCGATCGTCGGCGCCAGCGCGTCGTAGTCGTACGGCAGCGGCGGAACTTCGTAGGCCATCGCGTGCTCCTTGCGTAAGGTTCTGCGGGACGGCTTCTTGTATCACTCTTGGGTGGACGGCGGCGCCTGACGGCGGCGCCTTAGCCGGGTACGCTGCGCTTGTTGTGACACGGCTCTCCGAGTACTTCCTCCCGACCGAGCGCGAGCCGCCTGCCGACGCCGAGGCCCTCTCGCACAAGCTGATGGTGCGCGCCGGCCTGATCCGGCAGGTCGGGGCAGGGTTCTGGAGCTGGCTCCCGGCCGGCTACCGCGTACACCAGCGGGTCGTCCAGATCGTCCGCGAGGAGATGAACGACATCGGCGGTCTGGAAATGCTGATGCCCGTACTTCAGCCCGCCGAGTTGTGGCGCCGCACCGGTCGGTACGAGATCGAGGAGCTGTTCAAGCTGAAGGACCGTCGCGGCGCCGACCTGGTGCTGGCGATGACCCACGAGGAGGTCGTCACCACCCACGTCGCGGCGGCGGTCAAGTCCTATCGCGACCTCCCGCTGATCCTCTACCACTTCCAGGTCAAGGAGCGCGACGAGCCGCGCCCCCGCGCCGGCGTCCTGCGCACCCGCGAGTTCATCATGAAGGACTCCTACAGCTTCGACCGCGGCCCGGAGGGGCTCGAGGCCTCGTACCAGAAGCACGTGGTCGCCTACGACCGGATGATGGACCGCTGCGGTCTGGAGTGGTACCGGGTCGAGGCAGACGTCGGGATGATGGGCGGCAGCGGCGCACACGAGTACATGGCGCCGTGCCCCGCGGGTGAGAACGAGGTCGCGGTGGCGGGGGCCTACGCGGCCAACGTCGAGGTCGCGAGCGCCGAGCCCCAGCCGGTGACGCTCGAGCCTGCCCTCGCCGCGCCCGAGCTCGTGTCGACGCCCGGGATGACCACGATCGAGGCCGTCGCGACCGAGCTTCGGCTGCCGGCAGGCGCCCTACTCAAGGCGTTCCCAGTGATCGTCGACGGCGACGCGATGAAGCTCGTGGTCGTGCGCGGCGACCATCGGGTCAACGAGATCAAGCTCGCCAACGCGCTCAGGACCGAATTCCGGCCCGCCCATCCCGACGAGGTGACGGCGCGCCTCGGGCCACCCGGCTACATCGGTCCGGTAGGCGCGCAGATGCCCATTCTGCTCGACGCCGGCGTTGCAGACGGCGGCTACGTGGTCGGCGCGAACGAGCCCGATGCCCACCTGCGCGGGGTCGAGCCTGGCCGCGACTTCCCCTACGAGCGCGTCGACATCCGCGCGGTCATTGCCGGTGACACCGTCAACGGCAGCGCGATCAGGATCGAGCCGGCGATCGAGGTCGGCAACATCTTCAAGCTCGGGACCCGGTACTCGCTCCCGATCGGGGCGAAGTACCTGGACGAGTCGGGCCAGGAGCAGCTGATCTGGATGGGGTGCTACGGGTTCGGGCCGGCGCGAGCGGCAGCCGCCGCGGTCGAGCAGTACGCCGACGAGCAGGGGATCTCCTGGCCCCGTGCGATTGCGCCATTCGACGTCGAGCTGGTCACGCTCGGCAAGGAGGGAAGCGAGGAGCGCGCCTATGCCGACCAGCTGTACGGCCAGCTCCTCGAGCTCGGGCTGGAGGTGCTCTACGACGACCGCGACGCCGGGCCGGGGGAGAAGTTCACCGACGCCGAGTTGCTCGGGTGCCCGCTTCGGGTCACCGTCGGACGGCGCACCCTCGGGTCAGGAGAGGTCGAAGTGCAGCTTCGGCGAGGCAGGGAGAGCACCAGCGTGCTGCTCGAGGACGCGGCAGAGGAAATCGCCTCGCTCTGGCGCGGGCTGCCCTGACCGGTCGACCGGGCGGTGCGGTGAGCGGGCGGGTGGGCCCCAAAATCTCCAAGCGGCGCCTCAGCGGGGTCGACCGTTCGGGGCCGGCGCCCGACGCGACGCTCTCGGGCCACCCGCTGAACCCATGGACGATCCCGAACGCGATCGACTTCCTCCGGCTCGCGGCGATCCCGGTGTTCCTGGTCATCGCGCTGTCGAGCGACGACGGCCAGGACACGCTCGCGGTCGTGCTGTTCGGGGTGATTGGCTGGTCGGACTATCTCGACGGCTTCGCCGCGCGCCTGACCGGCCAGTACAGCCGCCTCGGCGCGTTGCTGGACCCGCTCGTGGACCGGCTGCTGATCGTCAGCGGAATGGTCGTCTGCTGGCAGTTCTCGCTGCTCCCGAGGTGGGCGATCGCGGTCGTGATCGCGCGCGAGCTGTTCATGCTGGTCGCGAGCCGCTACGCGCTCACGCACGACATCGAGCTCCAGATCAACTGGGCGGGGCGGATCGGGGTTGCGCCGATCGCCGGGGCGCCGTTTTTCGCGATGGCCGGCGTCCACTGGCTGGGCTTGATCCTTCTGTATGTAGGCATGGCGTTCGGGCTGACCGCGACCGTGCTGTATGTGCGCCGCGGCGTACAAGTGATGCGCGCTCGGCGCGCCGCCGAGGAGGACCCGGGCAAACTCTCAAGTTGAGCTTGAGCCTCCGAGTTTGGAAGGCTATACTGCCAGCTTCGCTCACTCCGACCCGGACGCACCCGGAGGATCTGATCTACATGGACACGTTTCCAGACCTGGGCTCACTGACCGATCAGGAGCTCAAGGAGCTAATCAAGCAGCTGACTGACGAGGAGATGGAGATCTCCTACCGGCGCCGGATCCTGCACGGGAAGATCGACATCCTCCGAGCCGAGCTGGTCAACCGGCTACGCAAGAAGGACGAGACCGGTGAGCTGGTGATTACCGGGGCGGATGTCCAGCAGCTGACCGACATCCTGGCCGGCCGCGTACCGGGGTCCGAGCCCGAATAGCCGGCGGCGGTGGCCCAGCACTGTCCAGAGTGCGGCTTTGCCAACGACGAGGGCGCCAACTACTGCCAGCGATGCGGCGCTTTCCTGGCGCACTCCGATCCCCCGCCCGGGACCACGACGGCCACCTACAAACTGGGCGAGACCGGCGAGCTCGAGGAGCTCGAGTTGGACGAAGTCATCGAGCGAGGCCCGGCGCTCGTGATCCGCGCCGGAGGTGGGCGCGCGGGCGAGAGCTTCCCGCTCGGTGCGGGACGGGTCACGATCGGCCGCCGACCGGTCAGCGACATCTTCCTCGACGACGTCACGGTTTCGCGTGACCACGCGATCCTGGTGCGCCGTGGGAACGAGTTCTTCCTCGACGACTGCGGATCGCTCAACGGCACCTACGTCAACCGCCGGCGAATCGAGTCCCACCGACTCGTCGACGGCGACGAGCTCCAGATCGGCAAATACAAGCTCGCGTTCCTGAGGCGCTGATGGCCACTCCCGAAACCCGCGACCCCGCCCCCGTCGAGATCCCCGACCCGGCCGTCCACGATGCCGAGCGGCCGCGTCAGAAGGCGGTCACGATCGGGACGGTGTGCAAAGCCCTGGGGCAGGAGTTCCCCGACATCTCGATCTCGAAGATCCGCTATCTGGAGGACCAGAAGCTCCTCTCGCCGCGCCGCACCCAGGGCGGCTACCGGCTCTACACCCAGAACGACATCCAGCGGCTGCGGACGATCCTGCGCCTGCAGCGCGACGAATTCCTGCCGCTCCGGGTGATCCGCCAGGAGCTGGCCGGCGGTCGCGCCGAGCGCGAGGTCACCCCGGCGCCGGCGGCTGCCGACGGCCGCTCGCACCGCCGCGCCCTCGTCTCGACTCGGGACCCGGGCGCGCTGTACTCGATCGAGGACGTCGTCGAGGAGACCGGGGCGGAAGCAGCTCTCGTGCGCGAGCTGGTCGAGTTCGGCGTGATCAAGGGCGAGCTGCGCGCCGGTGTGCGCTACTACGACGAGACCGAGCGCGAGATCGTCCGGGCGGTCTCCGAGCTCGCGCGGTACGGGGTCGGCGGTCGCAACCTGCGCGTGTTCCGCAGCTCGGCCGACCGCGAGGCCCAGCTCCTGCAGAGCATCCTCGCCCCGGCCCTGCGCTCGCGTAACCCCGAGCGCCGGCGGGAGGCGATCGAGGCGCTCGAGAACCTGGCGTCGGTGACGTCTCACCTCAAGCATCTGCTCCTGATCCGCGATCTGCGCAAGATCGCGACATAGGACTTGTGTCCCACCCACCCGCGGTGGTAAGCCCGGTTAACCTGCTCGACCGTTACCCCGTCCACTCCGTCCTCGAATACTCCTCGTGAGCCTGTTCGACTCGCGCTTCGTGCCGGTTCGCCGGCGCCGCTGGCGGGCCGAGCGAACCCGCCTACTGCCGGCCACGCCGGCGACCGTCTGGGAACTCATCGCGGACCCGTTCGCGATGACGCGCTGGTGGCCGAACGTGGTGCGGGTGGAGGGGGTCGATCAGGAACGGTTCACGCTCGTGTTCCAGTCCAAGCGCAAGCGGCCGGTCCGAATGGACTTCCGCGTGCTTGCCTCGGACGCCCCCGGCACCGGGGGTGAGCCGTCCGGTCACCGCGCCTGGGAGCAGGAGGTGGAGGGCACTCCGTTCGAGCGCGTGCTCGATAGCTCGATCACGGAGATGCTGCTCGATCCCGTGCACGGCGGGACGACTCAGGTCACGATCGCGCAGGCTCAGAGGCTCCGCGGCTACTCGAGGACGGGTGCGCTGCTGTTGCGCCGGGCGACCGAGAAGCGCCTCGACGAGGCGCTCGACGCGCTCGAGCAGATCGTCGGCCCCTAGGGCAGTTTGAACGGGCCCTGCAGAACCACCTGACCAGGAGTCTTCGGGTTGCTCTGCGTCTCGAGCGTGAGCAGCAGTTCCTTGAAGCGCGACGCATTGGCGGGGAGCGGGCCACCGGTCTGGAGCTTGCCGGTCTTCGTGACCGCCTGGTTCACGAAGCCGACCCGCGTGCTGTCGGTCGGCGTGTTCGACAGCCACACCGCGTACGCGTTGTGGGAGTTCGCAGCGAGTCCGGACGCCTCGATGATCACGCCGTACGCGTTGCTGGCCTTCACGAGGACCGCGATGCCCTTGGCCCCGCCCGTCCCGCTCGGCGGGTTCAGGTTGATCTGGCCGACGACCTTCGCGGCGTTCGCGAAGTCGTGCCCGTTCCCGTTGTGCCCGTTGTTGCCGGCGCGTGGAGGAAGGGGTGGTCGTGCCGGCGGCCGCCGCGTCGGCGGTCGAGCTGGGCTTGTTCGACGATCCGTTGCTCAGGATCGCGATAAGCACGACCACGATCGCGACCACGACGATCGCGCCCACCCCAAGGAAGATCGCGCCGCCGCGTCGCGAGCTCGGCCGGTCGGCCGGGCCGGGAAGGCGGTTCCGCTCGGGCTTCGCCTTCGGCTTGGGCGTGCGGGGCTCGGTTGCGGAGCGTTCCTCGGTCGACGCAGGCGCCGCGTTGTTCGCCGACGCTTTGGTCCGGGCCGTCCCGTCCGGTATCTCGGGGAGCGGCTTGCTCGCCACGCTCTGGAGCTCCGACGCCAGCACCCGCGCCCAGGCGCGCTCGTACGGCGACTCCGCCAGCCGGTCGCGCGTCTGCTCTGCGACCCGGTCGGGGAGTTGGCCAAGCAAATAGTCGGTGATCAACGCGCGACTCTCGGGAGCAAGGCCCGTGTCCGGGCCGATACCGTCGAACGCCGCGAGCGCCCGGGCGCGCACGCCGGCGCGGTCGATCGACAGCAGGCGCGCGATGTCGTCGTAGCTGCGGCCGCGCTGCAGCACGAGGTCGAGGACCGCGCGTTGGTCGGGAGGAAGCTCGTCGAGCGACGCCATCGGACCGCCTAGCGTAGTAGGGCCTACGTCGGTGTGCGGCAGGTGGTCGGACAGTATGGTCCCCCCAGTCGCATGAGCTTTGACGCGCTCTACGGGCTGGAATTGACCGACTGTTCGGACTCGTTGGTCCGGGGTCGCGTCCCGGTGCGCGCGGCGCTCACGCAGGCCGCCGGGCTCGTCCACGGTGGCGTCTACAGCGCGATCTCCGAGGCGCTCGCGGTGCGCGGTACCGACGCCGGGGTGGGCGGTGAAGGTCGGGTCGCCGTCGGGCTGTCGAATGACGACGACGCTCCATCCGATCACCGAAGGCTCGATCCACGCGGGAGCACCGCGGTTCGCCGGCACCGGGGACGGACAACCTGGGTGTGGGAGGTTGATCTGGTTGACGACGCAGCAGCGCGCGGTGTGCGGTCGCGCGGGTGACGGTCGCGGTCAGGGACGGGTAGCGTTCAGACCCGTACCGGGATCCGTCCACTTACCCGAGGATGCGCCGCACCCTGCTGTCCTTGATGCTGCCGCTGGCGATGGTGCCGGCCGGCTGGCCCCACCACCTGGCGCTTGGCGTGAGCGACCCGCCCGGCGACGCGCAGTCGCTGCGCGCACACGCGCCGGTCGACATCCGCTACCAGTACCTTGCCGGCGGCGTCAACACCGGCCACGGGCGACGGTCGGTACAGGGAGCTTCGGGTCGATGTAGCGACGATCGCGATTATCCCGTTTCACTCTCGTCTCCTCGGCGCCTCGTGGGCTACAGCCCGGACCTTCATCGCCCCGGCCGACAGCCTACTGGTCGACTCCCTGTTCTCCCCCCGGTCGCACCTGGTCGTGATCCAGTCGAGCCGGATCTGTGGGGTTATCTCGACGGTCACGCTGTCGGCTTGGCGCGCGCGTTTGCTCACAACGCCTGATCGCCTCGCAATCAGCCTCACAGTGAGCCCAAATCCAGCACGCCAGTCGGAGCGCGGGCCGCTCCGCTACTGGCCGGGGGCGCCGCGGCCCAGCCAGAACGACACGAATTGGCCGAGCTCCCCGTCGGACGGGCTGCCGACGCGCAGCAGGTGCGTCCAGGCGAGCGCCACCAATCCGGTCGTGCCCGGCCGGTGCGCGAGGATCACGGCGTCGCCGGTGGCGGCGAGCGCCGGCGTGAATGGCGGCGCCGCGGTGCTCGCGAACCTGGTCAGCCCCGGCGGCGGCTGATTGGTGCCGTACACGATCACGACGTTCCCGAGCTGGAGCGCCTGGAGCAGCTGGTCGTCGTTGAGCGTCGCGCCGTCTCGCGTGACGGCCTGGGGGTTGTGCGGGCCGCTCGTCGGAGGGTCGGGGTTGTACGCCGGACGGGGCTGGCCGGGCGGGAGCGGGGCATGGCCGAGGTCGCTGAACGCCTGCCCCGGGCCGCTCGTACCGCCCGACGCCGCCGCCTGATCGCGCCCGGCGAAGTAGCCGGAGAGGAGCAGGATCAGCCCGATCGAGAGCACGAGCGACGCGATCCCGATCGCAATCCGCTCCGCCACCCTGACCAGCCGCGAATCGCCGGGTCGGCGCGCGGACTGGCGTGTGGCCGGGGTCACCGCGCCGCGCCGGCCGGCCGCGTGGACGCGCGTGTCGATCCGTCGGCCGATTCGGCGGCGGGGGCGCCCGCAGCCGCCGCAAGCTCGTCGATCGAGGACCGCAGCTCGTCCGCCAGCGTCTCGATGTCGGCGAGGGCGTCGTAGTCGCCCACGATGCCGAAGTTCAGCTGCCCGTTGTAGCTGAGGATCGCGATGCCGAGGGCGGTGTTCTCGGCGAGCGGGACCATCGGATAGATCGCTTCGAGCTCGCGACCGAGCAGATACAGCGGGAACTGAGGTCCGGGGACGTTCGTTACCACGAGGTTGAAGAACCGTTGGCGGGCCTGAAGCCGCGCCGCCTGCGACATGATCGTCGGCGGGGCGAAGCCCGAGACCGCGGTGAGGATCTCCGCACCGACCGCCTGGCCCGACTGTTTGACGCCGACCATCTCCTCGCTGACCGTGTGCAGCCGTTCCACGGGATCCGCCAGGCCGACCGGCAGCGTCGCCCACATGGCCGCGACGCGGTTGCCAAGTGCCCCCCGCTCGATGTCCGCCCGGACGGACACCGGGACCATCGCCTTCAGGCCGACGCTGTCGATGGACAGTCCGTGCAACCGCATGTATTTCCCGAGCGCGCCGGCAACCACCGCCAGCACGACGTCGTTCACCGTCCCGCCGAGCGAGTTCTTGATCGCCTTGAACTGCGCGAGGTCGGCCTGCACCCATGTGAACCGGCGGTGCGGGCCGATCCGCTGGTTGAACGGGCTCGGGGGAGCCGCGTTCACGCCCGTCCAGGCAAAGGCACCGATGCTCCCGACCGTCTTGCCGGCCTGTTTGGCCACCGTCCGCGGTCCGCGCAGCGTCGCGCGGAGCCCGCGGAGCACCTCGGCGGGTACAGTCGCCCGCTCGAGCAGCGCATCGGCCAGCAGTTGCGCGCGGCTCGGCAGCGGCCGCGCGTCCCAGACCTGATCGGGTGGGGCAACCGGGAGCGGGTCGGGCGAGGTGTCGAACAGCACCGTCGCGATGTCAACCCCGGAGATACCGTCGACGAGGGCGTGATGCGTCTTGGTCAGCACCGCGAAGCGCCCACCGGCGAGACCCTCGACCAACCAAAGCTCCCACAGCGGCCGGCTGCGGTCGAGCGCCTGCGAGAACACGCGGCCCGCGAGCCGCTTCAGCTCGGCGTCGCCTCCCGGACGCGGCAGGGCCGTGTGGCGGACGTGGTAGCGCAGGTTGAAATAGGGATCGTCGACCCACACCGGGCGCCCCTGACCTAACGGGACGAACGCCAGACGCTGGCGGTACCGCGGAACCAGGTGCAGCCTTGCCTCGATCGCCTCGACCAGGTCGTCGTACGGCGGCGCCGATCCCGGCGAACACGGCGCAGCCCGCCACATGCATGTGGGCCGAGTCGCGCTCGAGATGCAGAAAGGAGCTGTCGAGCCCGGTCAGCCTGTCCTTGTTCGCCACCGAGGGGATGGTAGTCACAGGTGTGCGGAACAACGCCGGCCGAGGCTCAATCGTGACGAACGGCACATGACGCTTGTGTGACCGACCTCACAGTCAGACCCTCAAGCGGGCTCCTAACCTGCCCGACTTATTGATTGACCTGCCGAATCGTCCTCGTCCGTTACGAGGGCGAACGGGGGACCCATGCCAGGCGGATGCATGCCTGGCCGGGCGAATCGACTTGCCCGGTACCAACGCGCCGGCCGCAGTCGTAGCGCCCGCCCAGTGAGCACGCGGAGCGTGCTCGCAGCGGTGTGCGAGCCCGTCAGCTAACTCCGTAGGCGCCCGGTCAAGATCACAAGGAGGTCCTCGCTTTGAGGCCTGAATTAGCCATGCAGAACTCGCGCCGCGGTCGGCTGGGCGTAGGCGCGCTGATGATCGGAGTCCCAGCTGCAACGGCCGCACTGGTGGCGGCCGGCCAGGCACTGCTTCGCCGGCGCCGACACCGGCGACACCGCAGATCCACCCGCAGTCGCGTCACGTCGCCTACGGCCATGATGTGGTCGTGAGAGGCTTTTCGCCGCCGGCCGACGCCGGGCACAACGTTGTCCTCCAGTTCGCCCGCCGGGGTGACACCGTCTGGAGCCAGCTCGGATCGGCGACCGTCGGCAGCACCGGCGCGTCCGCCTCGCCGGCCGGCTCGAGCAGTCGGGCGCCGTGCGCGTCCTCGACACCTCGAGCAGCGCCCTGACGCCGTTCTCCGCTTCGAGCAGCGCCGGCGGCACCGCTGCGACCAGCGAACTGGTGCCCGTCGAGGTCACCGCGCGCGTTCGGGTCCCCAAGCGCGACGTCGACGTTCTCGCCGGCGAGGCGGTCCAGATCCGCGGGCGGCTGTTGCCGGCTGTGAAGGGCCGCAAGGTCGCGCTCCAGGCGCTCCAGAGCGGTCCTGGCACACGGTCTCGACGGCGCGGACCAAGTCAGCGGGGCGGTGCGTGCTCCGCTACGCCGCCGGCAGCGCCGGTCAGGAGCAGATCCGCGTCGGCTTCGCCGGAGACCGGCTGAATGGCCGTTCCACGGCGTCGGCGGGCCACGTGAGCGCGTTCCGCGCGGCCATCGCCTCCTGGTACAACGACGGCGGCAACACCGCCTGCGGCTTCCACGCCGGGGACGGCGTCGCCAACCGCACCCTTCCGTGCGGCACCAAGGTCGCGTTCCGTTACGGCGGCCGGACGGTAACCGCGACCGTCGACGACCGCGGACCGTACGTCGGCGGGCGCGACTGGGATCTGAACCAGAACACGGCGGCGGCGCTTGGGTTCGGCGGCGTCGGGCAGGTCTGGTCGAGCGAGTAGCTCCACGAGGTGAACCGCTGACCATCGGCGGCAGGCGGGACCCGTCTCACGTCTGAGGCTTGTCCAGTGGAGTGATCGGTGGATGACGCCGGGAGCTCCACTAGCCTGCCGTTCGATGGCGGACCGCTGCGTCGCCCACCTTGACATGGACGCGTTTTACGTGTCGGTCGAGCTGCGGCGTCGGCCGGAGCTTCGCGGCCAGCCGGTGATCGTCGCCGGGAGCGGACCGCGCGCGGTCGTGACGACCGCCTCGTACGAGGCACGGCGATTCGGCGTCGGCTCGGCGATGCCGGCCGTCCGTGCCAGACGCCTGTGCCCGCAGGGCGTGTTCTTGGCACCGGACTTCGCGTACTACCGCGCGGCGTCGCGCGAGGTGATGGCGAGCGTCCGCGCGCTCGTGGACGCGGTCGAGGTCATCGGGCTCGACGAGGCCTACCTCGACCTCACCGGCCTGCCGGCCCCGCACGCCGCGATGCGCCGCCTAGCAATACGTAGTGTTATGTCGCTGTTGCTTGGTTCCGGTGCCGGCGTGTTGCTATAGCTTGCGCTTGTCGTCGCCGGTAGAGGACCTCCAGGACCATTACGAGGTGATCGTGGTTGGCTCCGGCTACGGAGGGGCGATCACCGCTTCCCGGCTGGCTCGCGCTGGCCGGCAGGTGTGCCTGTTGGAGCGGGGCAAGGAGTTACAGCCGGGCGAGTACCGGGAAACCGACGCGGAAGCCCTGACGGAGATGCAGTTCGACTTCCCGGACCGGCATGTCGGGTCGCGCACCGCCCTGTACGACTTTCGGGTCAACGAGGACCTCGACGTTGCCGTCGGGATGTGGGTTGGGGGGCACGTCGCTGGTCAATGCCAATGTCAGCCTGCGGGCCGACCAGCGGGTCTTCGCCGACCCGCGCTGGCCTGAGGCGCTGCGGGCCGATCTGGGCACGCTCGTGGAGGACGGCACCGGCGCGCTGGGGATGCTCAAACCCACGCTGTTACCGGAGGGCGTGGCGGGCTTGCGGAAACTCAGGCCCTTGCGGATTCGTCTGCGGTGTTGCCAGGGCGGTTCAACCGGCGCCGATCAACGTGACGTCACCGACCACGTCAACCACGTGGGGGTCGAGCAGAAGGCATGCACGCTGTGCGGGGACTGCGTGTCCGGTTGTAACTACGCGGCCAAGAACACCGTGTTGATGAACTACCTGCCTGACGCGCGCAACCACGGCGCCAAGATCTTCACCCGGGTCGCGGTCCGTTTCGTGGAGCGGAAGAACGACCGCTGGCTGGTGCACTATCAGCTGCTGGACACCGGCCAGGAGCTCTTCGACGCTCCGCGTTGTGCGTGAGCGCCGAGACCGTGGTGCTCGCCGCGGGTACCCTGGTTCCACCGAGATCCTGCTTCGCTCCGCCGAGAACGGCTTGCCGCTCTCCGATCAGGTCGGAATGCGGTTGACCGGAAACGGCGACGTGATCGCTTTCAGTTACAACAGCGATCAGGAGGTGAACGGGATCGGGTGGGGCCATCGCAGCGGCGGCGAGGTCGGGCCGGTCGGGCCGTGCATCACCGGAATCATCGACAACCGCGATCAGCCCGACCTGGAGCACGGGATGGTGATCGAGGAGGGCTCCATTCCCGGTGCGCTGGCGAACTGCCTGCCGCTGGCCTTCGATGTCGTGGCCCGAGAGGATGGCATCGACACCGACCCGAGCCTGCAGCACCGCATCCGGGAGCTCGGGCGGGCACAGGAGAGCCTGGTGTTCGGCCCCTACCGGGGGGCGGTCCGCAGCACCCAGACCTACCTCGTGATGTCCCACGATGACGGGAACGGCCACGCCGTGCTCGAGGAGGACCGGCTGCGCATCCGCTGGCCCCACGTGGGTGATCAACCAGTCTTCCAGCGGATCAGCGAGGCACTGCAGCGCGCCACCGAGCCATTGCGCGGCACCTACCTCACGTCGCCGATCTGGACCAAGGCGCTGGGGGATCGGCTGGTCACCGTCCATCCGCTGGGCGGTTGCGGGATGGCCGAGGACGCCGAGCGCGGCGTGGTGAACCACAAGGGCCAGGTCTTCTCCGGGACGGCGGGCAGCGTCGTGCACGAGGGCCTCTATGTGTCCGACGGCTCCGTGATACCCCGGCCGCTGGGGGTGAACCCGCTGCTCACCATCTCGGCTCTGGCCGAGCGCTGCTGCGCGCTGCTCGCCCAGGACAAAGGGTGGACCATCAACTACACCCTGCCCTCGGCGCCGCCCGAGCCGGCGCTATCCCGAGCGCTGAGCATCCAGTTCAGCGAGACCATGACGGGCTACATCTCCGCTGGGGTCACCGAGGATTACCAGGCTGCCGTTGACCGCGGCGAAGCTGACGGCTCGCCCTGCTCCTTCACCCTTACCATCGTCAGTGCGGACCTCGAGCGGATGCTGGCCGACCCGAACCACCAGGCGCGCATGATCGGCACCGTGACAGCCCCGGCGCTCTCACCCGATCCGATCACCGTGACCGACGGGGTGTTCGACCTGTTCACCGACGATTCCGATCGGGTTGACGGGCGCCAGATGCGTTACCGCATGAAGCTGACCACCGAAGACGGCCGGTACTACTACTTCGTCGGATTCAAGATCGTCCATGACGATCGCGGGCGGGACATATGGTCCGCCACCACGACTCTCTACGTCATGGTGCACGAGGGCGACAACGACGCCGGGCCGGTGGTGGCCACAGGAATCTTGACGATCCCCCCGAGGACCTCATGAAAGAACTCACCACGATGAAGGTACATGGTGCCACCAGCGTGGAGCAGCAGCTAGCGGCGATGGCCCGTTTCGGGGAGTTCTTTGCCGGCACCCTGTTTGATGTCTACGGCGGGGTGGTCCGCCCGCTCAAGCGATTCGACGTGGCCGCTCCGCCCCGTAAGAAGCGGCCGTTGCGGGTCTGCGCTCCGGAGATCCATCCGTTCATCACCGACGACGGCGTGACGCTCCGGCTGACCCGGTACTGGGACGGCCCTGACAACAGCCCCAAAGGCCCGGTCATCCTGGTCCATGGCTTGGGCGTCTCCAGCCGGATCTTCTCCATAGACACGATCGAGACCGATCTGCTCGAATTCCTCTATGCGCACCGCTACGACGTCTGGT
Source organism: uncultured Solirubrobacterales bacterium (assembly GCA_963849675.1). Lineage (GTDB taxonomy): Bacteria > Actinomycetota > Thermoleophilia > Solirubrobacterales > Solirubrobacteraceae > Palsa-465. Next base: position 55,790 of record CAWKIW010000011.1, read on the forward strand.
TGCTTGATTTCCGGGCCAGTATCGAACTGCCGGCGTCAGCGCGAAGATTCAGTGCCGACGATATCGCGCGATATGACTACCCGGCTGCAGTCGCCATGGTACACGCCGTCACGGCCAGCCCCTCGGTGTAAATGGTGGCCCACTGTTACGGGTCGACCAACTCTTCATGGCGATGCTGGCCGGTCTGGAAGGAGTGCGGTCGGTTTTCCTTCCAGGTCGCCACCCACCTCGTGTGCCCGCCGATGACCCGGATCAAGTCGGGCCTGCACTGCCCAGGTTGCTCGAGCGGCTCGGCGTCGAATCCCTCACCGCATACAC
>CAWKIW010000012.1:0-169063 GCA_963849675.1 uncultured Solirubrobacterales bacterium
GACGGAGGCCTATGTCGAGGCGGGCGACCGGACCAAGGCTTGCGACAGCGCGCGGGACGCGCTCGAGATCTCCCAGCAGTTGGGCGCGCGGTGGCTGGTCGACGAGTTGAGCACGCTGGCGCAGCGGGCCCGACTAGACCTCGGCCTCGGCGAGGAGGCCGGTGCGGCTTCGGACGGCGAGCGAGGCGGGGCGGGGTCGGAGGCCGAGGATCCGTTCGGGCTGACCGAGCGCGAGCGCCAGGTGCTGGCGCTGGTGGCCGAGGGCGCGACCAACCGGCAGATCGGAGCAGCCCTGTTCATGGCCGAGAAGACCGCAAGCGTGCATGTCTCGCGGATTCTCAGCAAACTTGGCGTGCGTAGCCGAACTCAAGCCGCGGCTGTTGCGCACCGGATGCATCTGGACTGATCAGGCTCGCGCGAGCTTCTTGCCCGGGTTCAGCAGCCCCCTGGGGTCGAACGCGCGCTTGATCGCCTCGTGCATCGCAACCGCAGCGGGCTGCCATTGGAGCGCGAGCTGACCGTTCTTGACCAGGCCGATCCCGTGCTCGCCGGACACCGACCCGCCGAGCTCAACCGCGAGCGCGAACAGGTCCTCGGCGGCGGCCTCGGCTCGCGTAAGCTCGGCCGGATCGTCGAGGTCGATCATGAACGTCGAGTGCAGGTTGCCGTCGCCGGCGTGGCCCCAGCTGCACGCCGGCAGGCTCGTGCCGGCGCCCGATCTCGATCGTGGCGTCGATCGCTTGTTCTAGGCGATCCACCGGTACCACGATGTCCTCGGAGACCTTGCCGCCACGCTGTGCGGTGACGGCGATCGACGCGCCGTCGCGCCAGCGCCACAGCGCATTGATCTCCTTGGCCGCCGTCGGGGCATGGACGAGGAGCGCGTCCCCGCTCAGGGCCTCGGTCAGCTCCTCGTGGACGTGGGCCGCCTCGGCCTCGGTCCCGTCGGCGTCGACGAGAACCATGAACCTGGCGTCTTTCGGGGAGGTCGACCGGGAACGCGCCTCGCGTCGCCTCGATCGATCCCTCGTCGAGGTACTCGATCGCCGCGGGGATGACGCCGCTCGCGAACGCCGCCTCGATCGCGGCGCAGCCGGTGGTCGTGTCCGGGTAGAGGGCGGCCAGGGGCAGCGCGGACTCGGGTGCGGGGATCATCTTCACCCAGGCTGCCGTGACGATTCCAAGCGTTCCCTCGGAGCCGATCATCAGCGACTTCAGGTCGTAACCGGCGACGTCCTTGCGAATCGGCCCTCCGACCCGGACGAGCTCGCCGGGCGCGAGCACGAACTCGAGGCCGGTGATCCACGCGCCGGTCACGCCGTACTTGAACGCGTGCGGCCCGCCGGCGTTGGTCGCGATGTTGCCGCCCAACTGGGACTGCTCGGCGGAGCCGGGATCGGGCGGGAAGAACAGCCCGTTCTCGCGCGCCCGGCGGCGCAGGTCCGCGGTGATCGCGCCCGCCTCCGCCGCGGCGCGCCACAACCCGGGATCGAGATGTCTGATTTTTTTCAGGTTCTCGAGGCTCAGGACCACGCCGCCATCGAGCGGAACGGCGCCGCCGGTGAAGCCTGTGCCTCCGCCACGGGGGATGATCGGCACGTCGTGGTCGTAGCACCAGGCCACGGTCTTTGCGACTTCTTCGGCATTTTTCGGGAGGGCGACCGCATCCGCCTTGCCGCGCAGGTTGCGGCTCTCGGTGGCGTCGGTCAGGTACGCGCGCGTACTGCCCGGCAGCACTGCGCCTTCGCCCAGGAGCGCGGTCAGGTCGCGCTCGAGCGAGGTGGAGACGGTGGCGCCCACGGACCCGATCGTAATGCGATCCGTAACCTTGGGGTCGATGGGCAAGATCTTTGACGCGATAGATGAGCAGCTCGAGAGCTGGATTCGGCGGCAGTCGATGTTCTTCGTGGGCACCGCTCCGCTCGACGCGGACGGGCACGTGAACGTCTCGCCCAAGGGGCCGATCGACACGCTGCGCGTGCTCACGCCGACGAGCGTGGCCTATCTCGACATGGTCGGGAGCGGCGCGGAGACGATCGCCCACGTCCGTGAGAACGGACGGATCGTGATCATGTTTTGCGCGTTCGAGGGGCCGCCCCGCATCCTGCGGCTGCACGGCCGGGGCGAAGTGGTCCCCGCCTCCGACGAGCGTTTCGGTGAGTTGATGGAGCTGTGCGGGTTCGCCGAGCCGGCCACGCCCGAGGCCCGGCGTGCGATCGTCCTCGTGGAGGTCCTGCGCGTCGCCGATTCCTGCGGGTACGGCGTCCCGTTGATGAAGCACGAGGGGGATAGGCCGCACTCGGAGCTGTGGGCCGCGAAGAAGGTCCGCGTCGGCGGCCCCGAGGCGCTGCTCGACTACCAGCGCGAGAAGAACGCCCAAAGCATCGACGGGCTGCCGGCGGTTGATCTGCCCCTCCCGGTGACCGAGTGACGATCGTGCCGCCCGTATTCGACGGGCACAACGACGTTCTCACGGCCGAAGATCACGGTTTGCTCGCCGACGGCCGGTCCGGCGGCCACCTCGACCTCCCGCGGATGCGCGTCGGTGGCGTGCGCGGAGGGATCTTCGCGGTCTTCACCCGCTCGGATGGCGGCGCGCGGGAGGTCCGGGTGCCGCGGGACGACGGGGTGCTCGAGTTCGAGCCTGCTCCAACAGTGGACCACACGGTGGCGGCCGCCGACGCGAGCGCGGTCGCCGGGCGGCTGCTGGCGCTCGAGAGGGCGGGGAACGTGTGCGTTGCCCGGTCCGTCGGCGATGTCGATCGGGCGTATCAGGACGACGGGCCGCCGGCGACCGTGCTCCACCTCGAGGGCGCCGAGGCAATCGATCCCGGGCTCGAGGCGCTCGACCTCTGGTACGGGGCGGGGCTCCGGTCGATCGGACCCGTGTGGAGCCGGCCGAATGCGTTCGCCCACGGGGTCCCGTTCATCTCACCCTCGTCGCCGGACACCGGCCCGGGACTTACCGACGCCGGCCGTGCGCTTGTGCGGCGCTGCGGCGAGCTGGGAATCCTGGTCGACGTCAGCCATCTGAACGAGGCGGGCTTCTGGGACATCGCGCGCCTCGACGTCGGCCCGATCGTGGCGACGCACTCGGGCGTGCACGCGCTATGCCCAACGTCGCGGAATCTGACCGATGCTCAACTCGACGCGATCGGGACGTCGGGTGGGCTGGTCGGGATCGTGTTCGCGGTGCCGTTTCTTCGGACCGATTTCGCCGATGACCCCGACACGCCGATCTCCCTGATCGCCGAGCACGCCCGGTACGTCGCGGACCGGATCGGCGTGGCGCACGTAGCACTCGGGTCCGACTACGACGGTGCCACCATCCCGGCGCCGCTCGGGGACGTGGCGGGCACGCCGAAGCTGCTCGACGCGCTCTCTGACGCGGGGTTCACCGAGCCCGAGGTGGCTCAGGTCGCCTGGGACAACTGGCGCCGGGTGCTCGGCGCGTGGTGGCGGGACTGAGCCGGCGTCAGGTTTCGGCGGTGGTTCCGCCGCTCCCGATCGGGAACGCGTAGAAGACGACGAGCGCGGCGCAGATCGCGAGCGTCACGTACGGCGAGACGATCGCCAGCGCGGTGGCGATTGCGTACGGGATCACACCGCTGATGCTGCGGGTGAGGATCTGGCGCCGGCGCTCGCAGCGGGATGTCCTCGCGGAGCCGGTGCGGCTTGACGAGCAGGATGTGCCTGTTCAGCGCGGCGAAGAACAACGCCCATCACCAGGAGCGACCCGCTGTAGATCACGGCAGCGAGGTGCTGGCCGCTGGACTCCCGGAGGTAGGTTGCCATCAGGCTGGTGGCGAACGGGAGGATCGCGATGCTCATCAGCAGCAGCAGATTCAGGAACAGGATCATGTGGTCGGGCTCGCGCAGGCGCCGGATCATCACGTGATGGTTGATCCAGATGATCCCGATCGTCAGGAATGACGTCACGTAGGCTGCGTACACGGGCCAGTTGCGGGCGAGCTCGTGGGCGAGCGTCTTCCCGGCCCCGAGTGGCGGGGCGGGGACCTGGATGTTCAGCACGAGCAGCGTGATCGCCACCGCGATCACCCCATCGGAGAACGCCTCCAGCCGGCCCGTGCTCACGTCGACAGGTTCGCCATGGGCTCGGGGGCTCCTGTCGCGGGCGCGTTCGGCCTGAAACACGGCTCATAGCACTCCAAACCTGATCATTGCTGCTCAAGTTTCTGCCCGCGCCGCCGATGCGAGTACTGAATGGGATCCAGTTCATTGCGTCCGCACGGCAGGTTGCGCCTGATCGTGTTCGCTGTCGTGTGCAACGTCCTGCCGGTGACGATTGCCGTGGCGACCGACCGATCGGCTCATCGTCCGGTGTTCTTCGCTGGGGCCATCGCCGCATGCCTCGCGTCGCTCGCCGTGGCCGTCGTGCCGCGCCGGCGCGCGCTCGTGTTCTGGGCGGCCGCGTTCGGTCTCATCCCCGCGCTCACGCTGATGCAGGCCTACAGCGGCGGCGCGGCGTCCGGGTACTCGGTGCTGGTGATCATGGCGATGGTGTGGTTCGGGCTCGAGGGGACCGACGTCGAGCTGGCGGCGGGGATGGTCGTGCTCGCGGGCTGCTGCGCGCTGCCGATGGTCCTGATCGGTGCGCCGGCGTATCCGCGCAGCTGGGGTCACGCGGCGCTGCTGACGCTAGTCGGCGTCGCGGTCGCGGGATCGCTGCGCGCGGTCACGCGGGAACTGGCGACGCTGGCCGAACGGTTCGCGCACGAGGCGGTGGTCGACGACCTCACCGGGCTGCTGAACCGGCGCGGATGGAGGTACACGGCGCCCCGGGAGCTGGCCCGGGCGGCCCGGAGCGGAAACCCGATCACGCTCGTGACGCTCGACCTCGACAACTTCAAGGAGCTCAACGACGAGCTCGGCCACGACCAGGGTGACCGCGCGCTCCGCGACACCGCGGAGCGGATCCGGGCGACCTTGCGCGCCGGCGACGTCGTCGCACGGCTGGGCGGCGACGAGTTCGTCGCGCTGCTCACGAACTCGACGCTGACGGGATCGCTGACCGCGATCGACCGCCTCCGCGACTCGACGCCGGAGGCCGAGGCGTTCTCGGCCGGCGTGGCCGTGTGGGATCGCCGGGAGGAGCTCTCGCATCTGCTCCGTCGCTCCGACCTCGCGCTGTACGCCGCCAAGGGACAGGGCGGAAGTTGCAGCGCGGTCGCGCCGCCGCGGCTCGAACCGCTGCCGGCGGCGGACGACGAAGACGACGACGATCTCGAACTCCGGGAGCACGCCCGGGCGAGCTGACCTGGCGGGTGCGGGCGGCGCGGGGCGCGGGGGCGGGCGGCGCGCAGGGCGGGGCGGCGCCGGGTCGAGCTGCGAACGGCGGGCACCTGGACCGGGCCAGGGCGGGCCGGCGGGCGTGGACCTGCAAGACGCGCCAATGGGCGCGCCGAGCATGGACCGTGGCGCGTAACGCACGTGGGGCATGCGCACTGCGCCACAGTCCGGCCGAACCGACTCCGGTGGCGTGTTACGCAGGTCACGGACCCCGCCGCCGGCGTAATCGCGGGCGCGCTCATATCGAGCTCTTCCCAAGTCCATAAGGAGCTCTTCATGAGCTCGTCAGCCACTCTTACCCGCGCTGACGAGAGTGGAGCGAATGAAATATCGCACCCTGTTAGCAACTCTCACCACGGCCGCAGCCGTCACTGGTCTGTCGGCCGGCTCCGCGGGCGCCGCGACGAGCGCCTCGGAGCAAGTGAGCTCTAATTGGGCTGGATACGTCGTCGGAGGCTCGGATTCGAATACGCAGTTCTCGAACGTCTCCGGCAGCTGGGTCCAGCCCACGTCGAAATGCGGGACGGGACAGGACGACGCCGCCTTCTGGGTCGGAATCGGCGGCGACGACGGCCAGTCGTCGTCTGTCGGACAGTCCGGGCTCGGCGACGGGTCATCGACGTCCCTCGAGCAGATCGGTACGGAAGGAAACTGCACCGGCAACGGGACGCAGTACTACGCGTGGTACGAGCTCGTGCCCGCGGCGCCGGTCCAGCTCAACGTCGCGATCCATCCGGGCGACAAGATCAAGGCCAGCGTGAGCGTGAACGGCAACGACACCTCGTTCTCGCTGACCGACGAGACGACCGGACAGTCGTTCTCGAAGACGGTCGCGTCGCCCAACCCGGACACCTCGAGTGCCGAGTGGGTCGCCGAAGCGCCGTCGCAGTGCGACGGCTCGGGTAGCTGCACTCCGTTGCCGCTGTCCGACTTCGGCACGGTCGACTTCACGAACGCCACGGCGACCGCGAACGGCCACACGGGCACGATCTCCGACTCGGCCTGGACCGCCCAGCCGATCGCGCTCGGTTCGGATGGCAGCTATGACGTCGGCTACGGGTCGAGCCAGAACACGGCCGGCGCATCGCCCTCGTCGTTGTCCTCGGATGGCTCGTCGTTCTCGGTGACGTGGCAGCAGAGCGGCGCCGGGTCCTCGTCCTCACAGACGAGTGGATCGTCCGGCGGCAATGGCGGTGGCGGCTATGGCGGCGGCGGTTACGGCGACGGCGGCTACCCGGGCGGCTACGGCGGCTACGGTGGCGGCGGCTACGGCCCCGGTGGCTACGGCGGCTACGGTGATGGCTACGGCCAGGGCGGCTACGGCGGCTATGGCGACGGCGGCGGATATGTGTACGGCTGGTCGTATTGATCCGCTGAGGAACGGCTATGCGACGCCGCGCGCGAGCTGCTGATTGCCGTGCGCGGAAAGCGCGGTGCGATAGGCGGTGGCGAGGCGGTCAAGCGCAGCTTCCCAGCTGCGTCCCCGCACCGCCGCCAGCGCGCCGCGACTTATGCGCTCGGATAGAAGTGGAGTACTCGTCATTGACACCACGGCGTCTGCGAGACCATTGACGTCGGGGGCAGCGAGCAGCCCCGTCTCACCATGCTCGATCAGGCATGCGGGCCCGCCGCGGTCGACTGCGACCACCGGCAGCCCGCTTGCCTGCGCTTCGAGCACCACCTGACCGAACGTCTCGGTGGAGCTCGCGAACAGGAACACGTCGGCGCTGGCGTAGGCCCGCGCCAGGTCCTCTCCGGAGAGCCAGCCGAGGAAAGTGGCCTGCTCGCCGAGCCGGGCGCGGAGCATCTCCTCCTCGGGGCCTCCCCCCGCTAGCGACAGGTGCAGGCGTGGGTCGCGGCGGCGGGCTTCGAGGAACGCGTCCGCCAGGAGGTCGACTCCCTTCTCCTTGCTGAGGCGTCCCGCGTAGAGGACGTTGACCTCTCCCGGCAGCAGGTCGTCGTCGCGGTGCCGGGGGTCGAAGCGCTTGAGATCGACGCCACGATCCCAGCGCCGGATTCGCTCGTCGGCGATACCAAGCTGGTTGAGCCGCTCGTCGCTCGCCCGGCTCGGTGAAAGCACGACGTCGCAGGCCCCATAGAACATGCCGAGTCCGAAGTTGCCGAGCATCTCGAGCTCCGCATGGCCGGTGCGCAGCGCGGCATAGGCCGCGAGCTCGGTGTGGTAGCTGCCGACCCTCGGGAGCTCGAGCACCCGAGCCAGCAGCCAGGCGCCGATACCCGCCGGGCCCGGCGAGCACACGTGCACGATGTCGTAGCGCCCCTCGGCGAGTGCATCGACGATCGCGGGGACGGTCGGAACGCCGATCTCGAGACCGGGGTAGAACGGGACGTCGATCTCGGCGACCGCGCTGAGGCGGCGGTCAACGTCGGCGTCGGTGCCGACCACCTCGACATCGAACCCGCGGACGCCGTGGGTCCGGATCTGCTGGATCGTGTGCGTGACTCCGTGCATCGAGCCGATCGCATCCGCCACCAGCGCGACGCGCGGGCGGTCACCTTCGCTGCGCGCCAGCTTGGCCTTCTCGCGCCCGAGGAAGGCCGAGGCCGCGGCGTACGGGATCGCCGGGATGCAGGCGTCGAACAAGGCGAGCGCGCCGGTGCCGCCGTCGAGCCGGCCTTGCTCGAGACCGGCCACGGTGTCGTGCACGACCGCGGCGAGCTTACGCTCGTGCACGCGCCGGGCTCGCCGGTCGAGGTCGGCATGGCCCAGCTCCCCCTCCTGGAGCTGGGTCAACAGCTTGTGCTCGTCGACGTCGAGGTCCATCGCAAGTAGCCAGGCGCGCAGCAGCGCAAGTGCATCGCTCGCTTGCAGGTCGGCTCCGTTCGTCCCGTGCCGGGCGTCGCCCTCGGTCATCACACGCTCGACGATCTTCAGGACGGACGCTGGATCGGGGCGCAAGGGGGTCTGGCCGTTGCCGTCGCCGTCTCCGTCCCCCAGCGAGCGGATCGCCAGCGCCATCGCGGCGTGCGCCCATTTGGCGGCGCTGCCCTGCTGCCCGTGGGCGGACGCGCGTCCGGCGCGGACGTGCGCGAGGAACTCCTGCGGCGTGGCGGCGCGCGGAGTCTCGGTGAACGTCCGGCCGATATCGATTCCGGCGTGGTCATCGGACCCTCCGATGGCGGTTCCCCCGTGGGTCTCGATGTACACGAACGCCGGAAGATTGAGTTCCTTGGCCCGAGAGCCGTTCCGCGTCTCCCAGATTGGGAACAGCTGAGCCAAGCGCCGACGGTGGCGCGCGGTGAGCGGCGCGGCGACGGCGTAGAACGGATGAGCCAGCGCGGCGGTGATCTCGTGGTCGTGGAGGTAAGCGGCGCATGCCTCCACGTCGTCGCGGTTGGCCTGCAGCCACTCGTGATCGTCCGGGGAGATGCCATAACAGAGCACGTGCACGGCCTGAGCCTCGCCCTTGAACGATGCGGTCAGCTCCTCGGAGATGAACACGTCGGGGAGGTGAACGAGCGACAGCGCTCCGTCGATCGTGTCGTGATCGGTGATCGTCACGAAATCCATCCCGCGGCGCTTGGCGAGCTCGTATACCTCGAGCGGCTCGGTGGCGCACTCGGGGATATGCAGCGATCGCTGGACGCCGAGCTTCGAGATCTGCGAGGCCGAGGAGTGGACGTGCAGGTCGGCGCGACTCTTTGCGTTCATGGGGATGAGGATCGCCCTGCAAACGAGCGGTTCAGTGAAGAACGAGGTCACGTTCTGTGACGTTTCTGTTACCGCCGGCATGGGATCCCGCCGGTTTGGGAGAACCTTGCGGCTATGCCCGGGCCGAGCCCAATCGCCGCGGCGGACGCCGACACGGTCGTACTCGAGCGCGGCCGGTTGCGGGTCGAGATCGCGCTGCGCCCGTTCGAGCTGACGATCCGCCGCTCCGGTCGGCGGCTGGTGCGATCGATGGGGGCCTGGGTGGCCGAGGGAACGGTTCACGACCACTTCATCCAGCTCACCGAGGGCGTAGTTGCGGCGGAGGAGCTGGCTCCGCTCGAGCGCGCCGCGGCGGCCCGTGTGCGGCGGCTTTCCGCCGACCGGGTGTTGCTGGCGGTCGAGCTGAACGGTGGCCGGCGCGCCCGCCTGGAGGTCCGCGTGCGCGCCGACGAACGGGTTTCGTTCGAGCTCGAGCCCGAGGGGAAGCCGCTGCGGGTCGCCGCCGACTGGCGCCGCCGCTCCGATGAGCACTTCGTGGGCTTCGGCGCCAGGCACTCCACGCAGTTCGACCAGCTCGGGCGGGCCGTCCAGCTCGGCGCCGATCGTCGCTACACGGGCCCTGACTGCCCCCCGGACCTGCTCGCCGGCGGGGGAATCCCGCAGGGCGACTACGCGCCGGTGCCGTGGTTCGTGTCGAGTCGCGGCTATGCCGTCTGGGTCGTGTCGGAGGCGAACGGGATCCGGTTCGACCTCGCCGGCGATCGCGTGTCGGCGTCGACTCGCTCGAGCGCCGGGCCGCTCCGGCTCGAGTTCCTGTGCGATCCCACGCCGACGGCACGGTTGCGGGCGTTCTGCCGTCTAACCGGCTTCCCGGCCGTCCTGCCCGAGTGGGGATACGGGTTCTGGAAGAGCCGGGACGTCTACGAGGACCAGGACGACGTGCTCGACGACTTCGACGGTCTACGTGGCCATGACGTACCGGTTGACGCGATCGTGCTCGACTCACCGTGGGCGACGCAATACAACACGTGGGAGATCAATCCCCACCAGTTTCCCGACGGCCCAGGGCTGATCAGACGGATGCGCGAGGATGGGGTCAGAACGGTGGTTTGGGTCACGCCGTGGGTGAACATCGACTCGCGGGACGGGCAGGTCCCCCCTCAGCCCGAGTCTGAGCGACTTCACCGTGAGCCGGCCCCGAACTACGCTCCGGGCGCGGCCATCGGCGCATTCGTGCGCTCCGGGGTCGGCTCGGATCCGGACGAGCCATTCGTCACCCAATGGTGGATGGGGACCGGATCGCCCGTCGACTTCACGAGCCCTGTCGCCGAGGAGTGGTGGCGCGAGCAGGCGTCGCGCTTATTGGCGTTAGGGGTCGAGGGGATCAAGGCCGATGACGGCGAGGGTTACTACATGCCCGAGCATGTGCGGTTCGCGGACGGGCGAACCGGCGCCGACGCGGCCTGGGCGCTCGGCGGCCTGTACCGCCTGAGCATGCAACGCGCGCTCGACGAGGTGCATCCGGAGGGAGTGCTGTTCGGCAGGAGCGGATGGACCGGTCAGCACGCGGTCGGCCACACGTGGGCCGGCGATCAGGCCTCGGATTTCTGGTCGCTGCGCGTGCTCGTGGTCGCGACGCTTTCGGCGGCGTGCAGCGGCTTCTCGAACTGGTCGCACGACGTCGGCGGTTACCTCGGGCACCGGCTTGTCGAGCGGTGCCCGCCGGAGTTGCTCATCCGCTGGCTCCAGTTCGGCTGCTTCACCCCGCTGATGCACGCCCATGGCCGGATGCCGCAGGAGCCCTGGAACTACTCCGAGCACGTGCTCGACCTGTATCGCGCGTACGTACTGCTGCACGAGCAGTTGGTGCCGTATGTACGAGCTGCCGCGGTCACGGCTTCTCGGACGGGGCTCCCGATCATCAGGCCGCTGTGCCTGACCGATCCGGGTGATCCGCGGGGCTGGGAGATCGGCGACGCCTACGGCTACGGTCCCGCGCTGTGGGTGGCGCCGGTGCTGGACGACGAGGCCCGTGAGCGGGAAGTGGCGCTGCCGCGGGGAGACTGGATCGAGACGTGGTCGGGGTCGTCTGTGCGCGGGGGTGGTGAGACCGTGGTGGACGCGCCGCTCGAGCGCATCCCGGTGTGGGTACGCGCCGGTTCGATCGTGGTCACGTATCCGGCGTCGCACGTCGCGCGGGGGTTGGGGGATGTTCCCGAGTCTTCGCGACCGCTCGTGGTGACGCTATGGGGTAAGCCGCGGCTGGGACACGCCGCGGCGCGGCTCGCCGACGGAACGACGATCAGGTGGCGCCGGGGACGGTGGTCGGTGTCCTCGCCGCTCGAGCGAGAGGTCAGCTTCCGTGAGATCGGGTTGTGAGGGCGGTCCGTCTGCCCCGACGTGCACGATTACGTCCCCGTGCAGGATTGGGTCGCCTTCGCCACGGTCGCCGGAGCGGCTGCGGCCAGCCTGACCGGACTCCTTTTCGTCGCTGTCTCGATCAGGATCGACGTGATCGGGCCGTCTCCGGAGCTGCGCAACCGCTCGGCGCAGACGTTGCTGCTGTTCGGCACGGTCGTGGTCATCTCGATCGTGCTGGCGATCCCAGGCCAGGCCCATGGGTCCCTGGGGGCTGAGCTGATCGCGCTCGGCGCGATGGCCGGCGCCGGCATGTTGGCGCTGGATCGCCGTGCCCGGTCCGGGGCGGAGGGGGCCGGCGCGCACACGGTCGGGCACGCCCTCGACGTGATCGCGCCGAACGCGGTCACCTCGGTCCTGGTCCTCGTGTCGGGCGCGTTGGTCGCCGCGGGCGTGCACGCCGGGCTCTACGTCCTCGTGGTACCCGTGATTGCGGCACTGGTAGGCGGCGTCGCGAGCGCGTGGCTGTTGCTGACGAGGATCAGCGCGTAGCTTTGAGCGCCTAGGGAGCGCCGACGCGAGTCAGGGCGAGGGCGCCCGCCTCCGCTCCGAGCTTCGCCGCGTCGGCGATCGAGTCGCCTCGCCCGAGTCCGAGCGTGAACACGGCCGCGAATGAATCGCCGCACCCGTACGTATCGCGAGGCGGACCGGGTAACGGCGCGGCCGCCCAGCTCCCCTCCGACTCCCCCCGCCAGCGCCCGCCGCGAGCGCCCTCGGTCGCGACAAGCAGTCGCGCGTGCGACGCGACCCGTTTGGCCCACGCGCTCTCGTCTTCATCGCCCTCGCTGAACACCAGCGCATACACCCGGGCGTTCGACTCCTCGAGCACATTTCTGGCCCGGGGCGAGGCGACGACGAACGGCGAGGCGTGCGCGCGTGCCAGCGCACCGTCGTCGCCCGCGGTGAAATACACGCCGCCGGCATCGCGTAGTCGCTCCCACTCGAGCTCGTCCGAGCCGTGGGGCTGGAGACGGTCCCCGAGCGTGACGATGGTCCGCTCGTGGCGCGGATCGAGGAACGTCACCGCCCGCCGGGTCGGCTCGTCGCGCCACGCCACATGCATGCGTACGCCACGTGCCTCGAGCTGCGCCACCGCCGCCTCGCCCTCGGCGTCCCGGCCGAGCGCGCAGAAGAAGTCGACGTCGGCCCCGAGCTCCGCCAGCATCGCTGCCGCGACTCCGCCGCCTCCGCCGGCGCGCGCGAACGCGCTGTCCGCGTGGAGGATCTTCCCGCGCACCGGGAGGTGCGGCACGACCGCGAAGTCGACCCACTCGACGTGACCGACTACCCCGATTGCTGTCATGGCTGTAGTGTGATCACTTGTGGACGAGGGCTTGCCGATCGCCTACGAGGTACTCGATCGCGGGGTGCCCGTGTACGCGTCCGGTGGCGAGCAGATCGGCACCGTGGACCACGTCGTCGCGGCGCCCGAGGAGGACATCTTCCACGGACTCGTGATCCGTGTCGGTGACGCTCCCCGGTTCGTCCCGGCCGACGACGTCGCATCGCTACACGAGCGCGGGGTCGACCTTCGCATCGACGTTGATGCCGCCGCGGCGCTTGAGTCGCCTCACGGCGGCGCGCCGGCGTGGCGCGAGCGCGAACCCGGGGTCAAGCCGAGCCGCTGGAAGCACTTCGTCGATCTGTTGACCGGCAAGGACCCCCGCTCGGAGAATTGGGAACAGGAGGACTGACGCCGGCGCCCTAGCGTGCGGTGCGGCCGTCGAGGAGGCCGGCGTTCTCGAGCCATTCGCGGAGACGGTCGGGCGATTCGAACTCGATGGCCTGCATGCCGGCGGTGCGCGCGGCGTTTACGTTGATGCCCGAGTCGTCGACCATGACGGTCTCCGACGGGTCGAGGCCGAAGCGGTCAAGCAGCAGCTCGAAGATCGCAAGGTCGGGCTTGGCCACCCCTTCGAACCCGGATACGACCGTGCCGTTGAACCAGCGCATGAACTCGAAGCGCTCGAGCCGGAGCGGGTAGGTCTCGCGCTCCATGTTCGTGAGCGCGTAGCAGGGAACGCCGGCGCTTTTTAGATCGGACAGGATCGTGACCGTCCCGTCGATCGGTCCGGAGATCATCTCCTCGCTGCGCCGTGACCAGGCCCAGATCAGCTCGGCCTGGTCTGGGTGCGCTTTCGCGAGCTCGCTGCACGTCCGTTCGGTCGGCACGCCGAGGTCGTGCGCGTGGTGCCACTCCATCGTGCACACGTCCGCGAGGAAGCGCTCCATCGCGGCGTCGTCGCCGTCGAACAGCTTCCGGTAGAGGTAGCGGGGGTTCCAGTCGAGCAGCACCCCCCCGAGGTCGAACACGATCGCACGGGTGCGCCCGGTCGCGTTCGGGGCCTTCACCACTCCTTAGTGAAGCACTGGGTCTCCGCCGGCCGCCACCACGGCACCCACGCCGAGCTTCTTGATGAACACGACCTGCAAAACACGACATTTGACGCCTCGGGGCGGGACCGTGGCATACGGCGCACGTGGGGCGTGCGCGAGATGCCACCGTCAACGGATCCGAGCTGGATTGGCAGGAAATGCAGGTCCGCAAGGTCGGGCCGGCTGGGGTTTCGGTCGGCGGGCGGGGGTGCCGCTGGCGGGCGTGGAGTGCGCCCGCTGGCCTGGGATCCCGCTCGCCCGCGTGACACCGTGCCGCCGCCGGCGTTTACTCTCGCGCCAACCGCGCCGGCGCCTTCCGCTCCCAGGCGTCGCCCAGCAGGTCGTCCAGCAGCCCCTCGTGGGCCGAGCGCAGGTCGACTCGGACCGCTGCGAGCCTCTTCCCCCACATCACCTCAGCGCAGATCCCCGGGTGCGCCTCTACGGCGGTCAGGATGCCGGGCTCGTCGACCATCACGTTCATGTGGTCCTCGTCCCAGAGCGTCGCGAAGATCTTGCCGGCGACTCGGAACGAGGGACGGCCGTGGTGATCCTGCTCGACCGCCTCGGGCAGGGACAGCGCCAGGCGACGGGCATCGGCCGCGGTCAGCATGGCGCCGGCATAGGTCACGCCGGGCGGAGTCGCAGCGCCGACCAGACGTCGTCGAGCGCGACCTGCCTTACGGGACGGACGTCCTCCCGCTTGACCACCTCCGCGAGCACGTCGCGGTTGAGGTCGGTGCCGAGCTTGCCCGCCTTCGGGTAGGCCACCCAGGTCAGCGCGTCGCGCGCGGCCGGCGGCACGTACTGATCGCGCAGCGCGTCGAGCTCGGCGCGATCGGTGCAGAACACGATCACGGCGTCAGCGTCGCCGGGGTCGTCGGCGGCCGAATGCTGGTCGCTCAGCTCGAGGGCGACGTCTTCGGGCTCGTTGACGATCGAGATCGACTGACCGGGCTTGAGCTGGAGCTTGTCAGTCAGATTCACGGCGCGCGCTCGCTCAGCGGTCCGGGTCGCCGTTATGCTCGGCCCAATGCATCTCGCCGAGCTTACCCTGCCGGAGCAGCGGGTGTTGGGGTGTCTGATTGAGAAGCGCTGGACCACGCCGGACCAATACCCGCTGTCGCTCAATGGGCTCCGGCTGGCCTGCAACCAGTCGACCAACCGCGACCCGGTGACCGACTACGACGAGGCGACCGTCCGAGAAGCCGCGCAGAGGCTGTGCCTGTACGGACTCGCGCGACTGGCGAGTGGGCATGGCAGCCGCGCGGTCAAGTACCGGCATCTGGCGGAGGAGGCGCTCGGGCTCGACCGCGAGGAGCTCGCGGTCCTGGCCGTGCTCCTGCTCCGCGGCCCTCAGACGCCCGGCGAGCTCAAGGCCCGTACCGAGCGCATGGCGCCACTCGAATCGCTCGCCGAAGTGGAGCACGTGCTGACCACGCTCGGCGACCGGGGTTACGCGCGCCGGATGGGCCGCCGGCCTGGCCAGAAGGAAGATCGCTTCGAGCACCTGCTCGGTCCCCGCACGGATGGAGAGGTGGAGGCCGTCGCGTTCGCGCCGGCCCCGGTCGAACCGCCGGCGCCGGCGCCCGCGTACGCCCAGAGCGCTCCGGCGCCGCCGCCCGCCGCGGCGCCACCGCCGGCCAACGTCGACGGCGCGCTCGCCGAGCGAATCGAAGCGCTCGAGTCCGAGGTCGCATCACTGCGCGCCGAGCTCGACGAGTTGCGCGACCTCCTCACCGCGCCGGCAACGCACTGACCGCCGCGTCCCGCGGGCGTTTGTAGAAGAACTCCGCGCCTTATCGCTGCCGATTACGCGCCAAAGCTGCGCATCGCTCGCACGAAAGCGACCGCCGAACCGGTTTCTCTCAAGTCGCCGGTCAGATTGCCGACAAAGGGAAGGTACCTCGATGAACCTGACGTGAGTTTGCGTTGGGGGCACGCCACCCTGAACCTCGAAAGGGCCTGAATGAAGCTTCGCACCATGCTGCCTGCGGCGGCGGTGACGATCGGCAGCCTGCTGCTCGTGGCAGCACCGGCCGGCGCGACAACCGTCGCCTCGGAAACCCTGACCGCCGGCTCGCTTGGCTTTGTCAGCGCCCCGGGAAACGTTACCTTCCCAAGTACGACACTTGACGGCCAGAACAAGACTGTCACAGCCCCCCAGGCATTTGACGTCGCCGACGCCACCGGCTCGGGCGCGGGTTGGAACATCACCGCGACCTCGACCACGTTCAAGGCCGCGACCGGGGGCTACACGCTTCCGACGGGCGCGACCACAATCGCTTCCGCGCCGGCTCCCACGTGTGACTCGAACGTGACCTGCACGCTGGCGGGTACGACGACCGTGTCTTACCCCTACAGCCTGCCCGCGGCGACGACCGCTCCGACCGCTACTAAGCTGTTCAGCGCCCCCGCCAACACCGGCATGGGCGACCAGACCGTGACGCCGACATGGACGCTGGCGATTCCTGGCAATGCGTATGCCGGTAATTACACGTCAACGTGGACCCTGTCGCTCGTCAGCGGTCCGTAGTCAAGGTGAAGCTAAAGACATTCCTGCTGACTGGCTACCGCTTGTGCGGTGGCCTTCGGCGCGCTCGCGTCGGGAGCCGAAGCTGCCACGATCGGCGGCTTTGGCGCCCGGCCGGCGCATTTCAACCCAAAGAATCCCGCCACGCGCTCCTACTTCATTCGCACCGTCCCGCGCGGCGGCTCGTTCACCGACCAGGTGGTTGTCACGAACACGGCAGCGAAGCCGGTGACGCTGAGGGCCTATCCGGTTGACGGCCTGACCGGCGCGACCTCTGGGGTGGTGTACGGCAACCGCGGGGTTGCCCTCCACGGTGCCGGTCTGTGGGTCCGCCCGGCGATGAAGCTTGTGACCGTTCAGGCCAACTCGCAGACGAAGGTGGGCTTCACGGTCAACGTCCCCAACTCCGCGGCCGTTGGTCAGCATCTCGGTGGCATTGCGCTCGAGGATGTCAACGCTGGAAAGTCGGGCGGACGGTTCTCGGTCACCGAGGTGCTTCGCACCGTCGTCGGAATCGAAGTGAATGTTCCGGGGCCGTCGCTCAAACACCTCGCGCTCGAGAGCTTCTCGATTGCCCCGATCAACGGCACGACATATCCGTCGGTGGTGGTAAACCTTGCCAATACGGGACCAAGTCTCTGTAAGCCTCGGTTGTCGATCGCACTGAACGGGCCGAACGGTGTCCAGCGCGCGACTCGCCAACTCGACACCGTGCTCCCGGGCGACTCGATCCCGTATCCGTTCGTCTGGCAGCATGCGCTCGCGGCCGGCAACTACAGCGCGTCGATCACTGCGACGGGCTGCGGCCCGCGCCAGGTGCTGCACGGCAGCGCGTCGCTCGGAGCGAGGCTCGTCAACAGCACGGTCCCCGCGGTCGACGCCCGCCCGTCTTCGGGCGGCAGCACGATTCCGTGGTGGCCGATCGCGCTGGTTGGGTTCGGTGGGATCGTCGTGGGCACGCTGTTCGGGCGCCGGCGGCGCGGTCCCGCCTCGAGCTGAGAACGGGTTCGCCGCGTGGCGACGCGACGCCGAGTGACTGCAGTGAAGATCCTGGCGGCGGTGGTGGTGGGCGCGTGCGTGCTGATTGCCGCGCCCGCCGCCCTCGCCATGACGTGGGCAGGCCCGGAGACATCACCGACGACGAGCACGCTCTACGGCGTGTCGTGTCCGGATACCAGCCACTGCTTCGCGGTCGGCGGCACCACCTCCGCGGGCAAGATCATCCACACCGCGAACGCCGCGTCGACCAGTCCCACGTGGGGCACGCAGACAGCGCCGGGCAACGCCACCGGGCAGTACAACGCAATCAGCTGCGCGGACGACAACGACTGCGTCGTCGTGGGAAACACCTCCAGCGGGGCTCCGTTGATCGTGGCGACGACCAATGGCGGCTCCAAATGGTCCAAACAAAGCCCTCCGACGTCGGCGACCGTGGCGCTTCAGGGTGTCTCGTGCGCGAGCACGACGGTGTGCGTCGCGGTGGGGGGGGCGGGGAGTTCGTCGCTGATCGTCACCACCACCAACGGGGGCTCGACGTGGACGGCGAAGTCCGCGCCGGCCGGTACGAATGCGCCACTCAACGACGTCAACTGTCCGAGCGCGACGGTCTGCTACGCCGTCGGGGGCAACAGCGGCGTTGCCACGTTGCTGGCCACGATCAACGGCGGCTCGACGTGGACCGCCGAGACGCCGCCGAGCGGCGACAACCAGGCACTGAACGCCGTCACATGCACGAGCACGACCGTGTGCTTCGCGGTCGGGAACGCCGTCAGCGGGACGGGCGAGATCGCCGCGACGACCGACGGCGGAACCAACTGGTCCTATCAGTCCGATGGCAGCCAGCTGAGCCTATACGGCGTGTCGTGCTGGGATGCCACCGACTGTGTCACGGTCGGCGCATCGGGCCGGATCGCCTTGACCACCAACGGCTCCGGCTGGAGCTGGCTGAACTCTCCAACCAGCAACACGCTGTACAGCGTCGACATCAGCAACCAGAGCGCCGGCTCGGCCGTCGGCGCCTCGGGCACGATCCTCGGGTACTCGCTGGGGTGTAACACCTCCGGCGGCCTGAGCTTCACGCCACCGACCAGCTTCTCCTGGCCGAGCACGATGCTGACCGGACGCGACCAATCGATCACCACGCCACTGTCGCTGTCGCCGAGCGACGAGACGGGGTCGGGCGCGGGCTGGAACCTCACGGCGACGTCGACCACGTTCGCGTCGAGCGGCCACACGCTGCCGACCAACTCGGCATCGATCACTGCGGCTGCTGCCGCCGCCGCCTCGGGCAACTGTTCGCTGCCGACCAACCAGATCTCATACCCGGTGGCGGTTCCGGCGGGGACGACGGCTCCGGCGGCGGTCAAGGTGTTCGACGCCGCCGCGGGGACCGGAGCCGGCCCGGTGAACGTCTCGCTCACCGCGGCTCTGAACGTTCCGGGCAATGCGAGGATCGGGACGTACACCTCCACCTGGACGCTGACGCTCTCGAGCGGGCCGTAAGCCTCCCGACACTTCGGTTTCAGCCCGCCTCCCTCGGGAAGGGGCAAGTGACGAGGTCTTCCAGGAGGTAGAGCATGCGCAGGTACGCCGGGCTTCTGGCGCTCGCCGGGGCCCTTTTGTTCGTGTCCACGGCCGAGGCGGCACCACCGGCGGGCGAGGGCTCGTTCGTGCTGACCGCGAACAGTCCCGGAGGGACATATGCCCCGACGTTCACCGGAAACGGAGTGCTGGGCGTCCGGGTGCCACCCTCGGGTCAGGGATATGCGGGCGGCACGGTTCCCGCGCAGTCCGAGCTCGCGGGCTTCTACGGGCAGGTCTCGGGCGATCCCAAGCCCGCCAACGACGTGCAGCAACGGGCGAACATCCCGACCTGGTCGACGCTGACGTTCGGCGAGAACGGCAACACGTTCGCTGTTCCAGGCGCGGGCGTGTCCGGTTGGCGCCAGTCGCTCGACCTTCACACCGGAATCGTCACCACGACGGCGCGCTGGACGGCTCCCGACGGGCACGCGACCGACCTCACCTATCAGGTGCTGACCGATAGGGCCAACCCGAACGTCGGCCTCGTCCGGCTTCAGTTCACACCGGACTGGTCGGGGGTGGCGACCGTCACCGACGCGATCGACGGCACCGCCGACACGACGGCCACGCCTGAGCTGACGACCCAGGTGACCAAGAACTGGAACGTCGCGGCACGTCAGGACTGGGTGACGCTCGAGACCGAGGGCACCGGGCATCCAGGCCACGCTCGCGAGCCAGCTGCAGGTCAGCTCGAACGTGCTCGCGACGACCACGCAAACGGACCAGACCACCGATCAGAGCGTCGGCCAGCAACTCGGGTTCCCGGTGCAGTCGGGTCAGACGTACACGATCACCAAGTACGTCGGGGTCGAGAGCTCGCAGGAGGCGCCGAACACGACGACGGCCGCGCAGGGTCAGGCGGCGTCCGCGGCCGCCGCCGGCTGGGACTCGCTGGTGGCCGCCAACAACGCGGCTTGGGCCGCCCTGTGGCGCGGCTGGATCGAGGTACGCGGCAACCGGACGCTGGCGACCGACGTGAACGCCAGTGAGTTCTACCTGTGGTCGAGCACACGCGACGGGGTCGATTGGAGCGTTTCGCCCGCCGGTCTGTCATCCAACGGCTACGACGGTCACATCTTCTGGGACGCGGAGACGTGGATGTACCCGTCGCTGCTCGCGCAACATCCGGATCTGGCCGCCGGCATGAACGCATACCGGTTCCAGCGGCTGACCGAGGCGCAGCAGCACGCGGCGGCTACTGGCTACGCCGGCGCCCGCTTCCCGTGGGAGAGCGCGCTCGACGGCACGGAGCAGATCCCGCCGCCCGCGTCGGTCAACAGCGAGGGCCTGTACGAGCAGCACATCACAGCCGACATCGCGCTCGCCCAGTGGCAGTACTACCTCGTGACCGCGGACAAGAACTGGCTTTCGCAGCAGGGCTGGCCGGTGCTGTCGGGGGCGGCGGCGTTCTGGGCGTCGCGAGCGAGGCTCGGCAGCGACGGCAAGTACCACATCGACGGCGTCACCGGACCTGACGAGGAGAACCCGAACGTCAACGACGAGGCGTACACCAACGTGGGCGCGATGCGCACGCTCCAAGACGCGGTGCAGGCAGCGCGCGTCCTCGGGATCGCCCCACCGGCGAACTGGTCGACGATCGCCGCGAACCTCGTCGTCCCGGTCAACACTGCGCTGAACATGCATCCGGAGTTCTCGGGCTACGGCAACCAGCTCGTGAAGCAGGCGGACGTCACGCTGCTCCAATACCCGTGGGGCTACGCGATGCCGTCGAAGCTCGCGCAGGGCGACATCAACTTCTATGTCCCGCGCACCGATCCCGGCGGCCCGTCGATGAGTGACGCCGTCAATCTGATCGACAACTCCGCGCTCGGCACGGCGGGTTGCGCCAGCTACGTGTACACGGAGCGCAGCTACCAGCCGTTCATCCGTGACGTGTTCCACCAGTTCTCCGAGACGAGGACAGGCGGCGCGTTCACGTTCATGACCGGCATCGGCGGGTTCCTGCAGGAGTTCCTGTATGGCTACTCGGGGATGCGCTGGGGGGCGAACAGCGTCCAGCTGAATCCGAGCCTGAACGGGCAGATCGGCGGGATCGTGCTCCACGACCTGCAGTGGCGGGGCCGGACCTTCACGGTCGCGATCGGCCAGCAGCGCACGACGGTGACGCTGCAGAGCGGCGCTCCGCTCCCGATCCAGACCCCGGCGGGCACGCGCCGGCTCGTCGCGGGCCGGAGGCTCACGCTCGCCACGCGCCGGCCGGACCTCACCCGCTCGAGCGACCTGGTGCGGTGCAATCCCGTCACCGCGAGCAGCTCGCAGCCGGGCGCGCCGGCGCTCGCCGCGGTCGACGGCAGCCCTGCCACCGACTGGGAGCCGACGTCGGTCCACGCGACCCTGACCGCGCGGATCGCGGGCCTCGCCTCCCCGATCCGGACCGTCACGCTGCGGTGGGGACGCCAGTGGCCGGCGGCGCCGGCGCCGAACGTGCCGCCGCCGCCGACGCCGGTGATCGTTCTCCGGCCCGCGAGCTTCGCGGTGCTGGTGTCGAACAACGGTCACAGCTGGCGCCGGGTCGCGGTCGTGAGCGGTCACGCCGGGCGGGTGCTCGACACCTTGCATCTGAACGGCGGCAAGGCGCGGTTCGTGCGCATCCGTGTGACCGCAGCGAGCTCGACGAAGCTCCCGATGCTCGAGGAGCTGACGGCGACGCGTTGACGCGCTACATAATCGACAGCTCGGAGTTGTCGCCGACCAGGAACCGGTAGGCGCGAGGCTGTCGGTTGTCGCGGGCGATCTTGACGTTGCGCCCGAGCAGTGACGACTCCATCCGGCCGTCGAGGTCACGGACGACCGAGCCGGAGAGGAGGATCGAGTGCTCGACCTCGGCGCCCGAGATCTCGCAGGCCTCGCCGATCGCCGTGTACGGGCCGACGTAGCAGTCGGTCAGCCTCGCGCCCGCGCCGATGATCGCCGGGCCGCGCACTGCCGACCGCTCGAGCCGGGCGCCGGCCTCGATCACGACCCGCCCGTCCACACGGGAGTCGATCAGCTCACCGTCGAGGCGGGTCTGGATCGTGTCGAGCACGAGCCGGTTCGCCGCGAGCATGTCGTCGAGGCGGCCCGTGTCCTTCCACCACCCCCTGACGATATGCGGCTGGACGCGCATGCCCTCGTCGACAAGGCGCTGGATCGCATCGGTGATCTCGAGCTCGCCGCGGCCCGAGGGCTCGATCGCCTTCGCTGCCGCGTGCACCGCCGCGGTGAACATGTACACGCCGACCAGCGCAAGGTCGGTCCGCGGGTCGGGTGGTTTCTCGACCAGCTGCACCACCTTGCCATCGCTGAGTTCGGCGACGCCGTAGTTCTCGGGGTCGGGGACCTGGGTGAGCAGGATCAGCGCGTCGGGCTGGTCGGTCTGGAAGGCGACCACCAGGTCCCCGATGCCGCCCTGGAGGAGATTGTCGCCCAGGTACATCACGAACGACGAGTCGCCGAGGAACGGCTCGGCGGTGAGAACCGCGTGTGCGAGCCCGAGCGGCGCCTCCTGCGGGATGTACGTGATGCGCACGCCGAATCGCGAGCCGTCGCCGGCCGCCTGGCGGATCTCGTCGCCCGTCTCCGGTGCGATGATGATCCCCACATCGGCGATCCCGGCCTCCGCCATCGCCTCGATCCCGTAGAACAGCACCGGCTTGTTCGCGACTGGAACGAGCTGCTTGGCGCTCGTATGAGTGATCGGACGCAGACGCGTGCCCTTCCCGCCGGACAGGATCAATCCCTTGAGGGTCTCCATCGTCGCGGAGCCTAGCGGGGTACCTCGAGCGCGCCGCTACAGGAGCTACCGCCGCCGCGGAGCGCCTCGGCGGCCTCGCGGACGGCGGCGCGGGCATCGGCCGGCTCGAGCACGACCGCGTCGCCCGCCTCCTTGAGCACGTCGCGCACGAGATAGCGCATGCTGGCGAACCCGCGCTCGACCACCACGGCGCCGTCCTCGAGCTCGGCGGTGATCCGGCGCTCCTCGCGGGCCCAGCGCGCCCGGGTGGGTGAGATCCAAACGCGGGCGCGGTGGGAGGCCGGGACCTCGCCGGTCCGGGGCCATCCGTCGACGTCGGCGGCGGGGTCGACGTCCGGCCGCGGCTCGAACGACTCGTCGGTCACGGTGGCGGCCTTGAAGCGGTCGAGCCGGAAGTGGCGAACGTCGTCGCGCGAGGGGTCGAAGGTGGCTACGTACCAGCCCTCGCGGCCGTTGATCAGCGCGTACGGCTCGACGGTCCGGGTCGAGAACTCGTCCTCGTTCTCCTTGTAGTACTCGAACGAAAGCAGCCGGCGCTGAGCGATCGCGCGCGAGACGACCGCGACGATCTCGGCATCGTCGCCACCGGGGGTGGCGATCTGGAGTCCCTCGTGGACGGGATCCTCGCCGAGCGCGGCGACCACCTTCTCGCGCACCGAGGTCAGCGACCCCTCGGGGATGTGCTCGCCGATCAGGTCGATCGCCGCCACCAGCGCTTTGGCCTCGACGGGCAGCAGCCGCGCCGGGCGCGCGAACGAGTCGCCGTAGGGCTCGGGGTCGACCTCGATCATCCCGTCGACGCCGAGCTCGGCGTACAGGACGTACGTGCCCGCGCCGAAGTTGACGAGATTGAGCACAGAGATGTCTTCGCGTAGCTCCTGCTCGGAGACCTTGAGCGTGGTGCACAACTCCCGCGAGTTGATCGGCCGGCCGGCGCGGCCGGCGTCGATGAGGATGCTCGCGAGCGTCACCAGCCGAGCGAACCGCTCCGGGCGAATCGCGCCGTCGGGGTTATGGCCGTTGCCGGCCTCGGCCTGCGGGCCGGTCTGCGCCGGCATGTCCGCGGTGTCGACGGTCGAGGCGATCTGAGGCTCGCCGGTGTGGCGCTCGACCAGCAAATCCATCCGCTCGACGAGCTCCTCGACCAGCTCGGGCGGGCCGATGATCCGCGCGTTCTCGCCCAGCCCCAGCACCCACGCGATCAGCTGTCGGGCGTTGGCGTACGGCGTGAGGAATACCCGGTCGCCATCCTCCTCGGAGGGACGCATCTCCCCGTAGGGGCCGAAGTGGCGCTCGATCTGCCACGCGATACGCCGGCCGATCCACACCTCGGCGGTCCCGACTGAGTCGCCGAACTGCCAGTCGATCCGGTTGGCATACCCGCGCGGGTCGAAGTCGGCTGGGCGCTGGAAGTCGTGCTCGGCCTTGGTCGCATAGCCGACCTTGCCGCGAATCCGAGACAGCCGGAACACGCGGATCGCCTTACGTTCGTGGGCGTAGCCGACGAGGTAGAACTGGTTGCCCTGGAACAGCAGCTGGTAGGGGTCGACCTTGCGCGTGCCGAGCTCGCCACGCTCCATCGTGAAGTAGTCGAACACGACCGTCTTGCGGCGGAAGATCGCCGTCTCGACCTTTGCGAGACGTTGGGAGAGCTCGTGGCCGCCGGCGGAACCGGTGATCCCGAGCGCGACCGTGTGCTGCTCGGGCGAGCTGAGTGGGCTCGGGCGGCCCCACGAAATCTGCTGGAGCGCGAGCCGCAGCGGCTCGGCATAAGCGAACTCGCCGTCGAGCAGGTGCAGAGCGGTGTTCAGCCCGGCGAGCTCCCGATCGGTGAACTCGATCGCGGGCAGGTGGAAGTTCTCGGGCGCGAGCGAATACGTCTCCTGCTCGACCAGCCCGTCGACCGGCTTCTCGACCGACAGAAAGATCCGGAGCGCCTCGAGCTCTGAGCGATCCGCGTAGAAGCGGCGCGCGAACGCGTCCTCATTCATCGCGCTGTAGCCCTCGACGTCGCGGCGGATCTCCTGAGCAGTGACCGGACGCCGCTCTGCCATCAGGTACGAGATGAGCGACAGCTGACGGATCAGCTTTTCCGTGTCCTTAGCCATGCCCTCTCCACACTGTAGTTGGGTAGGGCCGGACACGTCCCCGGCTCCGGATGCCGGAACGCTATTTGCGCGGTTTTGCGGGCCCGTTGCGACGGACCGCGTAACCCGTGTTACGGGTCCGAGCTAAGCGGCCTCTCGCTCGGCGTCCGGCGCGGGCGCGAAATACGCCCCGCCACCGAGCGCCTTGTCCCACGCCGACCACTGCTCGCCGGCACGAAGCTGCTTCTCGAGCCGATCGAAGCTCCCGAGGCGCCCCCCGAGGTTGTCGATCATGTGCACGAGCGTCGCCTCGCGCGTGCAGGGGACGACCGGACTGCCGTGCTCGAGCGCTCCGTGATGGCTGAGAATGATGTGGAGGACGGCCTGGGCGAGCTCGGGCGGGAATCCGTCGAGCCGGTCGATCGTGCGTCGGACCCGGTAGTAGCCGAGCGGTATCTCCCCCTGCAGGCGGCCGTCGTCGGACATCGAGATCGAAGTCCCTCGGAACTCGTAGGCGTCGAGCTTGCCGATGTCGTGGAGCAGAGCGCCGGCGACCGCGACGTCGCGGTCGATGCCACCGAACATCGCCGAGATGGCGCTGACCGACTGGGCGACCGTGAGTGAGTGCTCGAGCAGGCCGTGCCGATACGCGTGGTGGTAGCGCTTGCCCGCGGGCGCCTCCCGATATCCCGACCACGACTCGGCGAACACTGCGCTCAGAAGCCCGCGGAGGTGCGGGTTCTGGATCGTGCCGAGCAACTCGCGCAGGTCGCGCTCCATCTGCTCGACCTCGTGGGCCGGGCCATCGTGCAGGTCGGTGTGGGCGTACTCGCCGTCGCGGGCCTGTCGGAGGCTCTGCACTTTCAGATGCGTGCCGGTGAAGGTGCCGGTCACCAACACGACTTCACCGGGCCGGCAGGGCTCGCCGGCGGCCTGCGGGGCGAGGGCCGGCACGGTCCCGCTCCGGTCGCCGAGGACGAGCTTGAGCTGGTCGGATTGACGGTCAACCTCGCGCACGAGGAAGGCCTGAGAGACGTAACTTCCTTCCGCAAATTCCCGAACTCTCATCCTCGGCGAAGATAAAGTGGCGCGCGGACGGCACGAAATGGAACGCTCGGCGATTGTCACTGGAGGTACTGGCGGGCTTGGATCGGGTGTCGTGGGCCGCCTGCTCGAGGACGGCTGGCGGGTCGTCGTGCCGTGGATCGTCGAGGACGAGCTGTCGCGGGTCCCGGCGCGTGAGGGGCTGGTGTTGGTGCAAGCGGACCTGTTCGACCCGGACGATGTGGCGTCAGTGGTGGCGGCAGCGGCGGGCTCGCGTGAGGCCCCGTTGCGCGGTGTGGTCAACCTGGTCGGTGGGTTCGCGGCCGGCGCGCGCGTCCACGAAACCCCGATCGAGGATTTCGAAAAGCAATTCCGGTTGAACCTGCGGCCGACGTACCTGATGGTCCAGGCCGCGGTGCCGCATCTGCTGTCGGGTGGTGGCGGGTCGATCGTGTGCGTGGGCACACGTGCCGCCCTGCAACCGTTTCCGGGCGCCGCCGGCTACGTCTCCTCGAAGGCCGGGGTGATCGCCTTCGCGCACGCCGTGGCGACCGAGTACAAGAAAGACGGGATCCGCTGCAACACGATCCTGCCGAGCGTGATCGACACGCCCGGCAACCGCGCGGGGATGCCTAAGGCCGACTTCGACAAGTGGGTCAAGCCCGATCAAATCGCCGGCGTGATCGCGTGGCTGCTGTCCGACGACAGCTCGCCGACGAGCGGCGCCGCGATTCCCGTGTACGGGCGCGCGTAGCGTCCAGGCGCACCTCGTAGCGACCCGGCGCCTCGTGGCGTCCCGGTGCCTCGTGGCGTCCCGGTGCCTCGTGGCGTCCCGACGCGCCTCGTGGCGTCCGGTGCACCTGTACGAGGCCCGAAACCTCCGCGCTCGGGGTCGTCTTCGGGACATCAGCACGTGGGGGATGCTTATATCCCGGTGGCGGTTAGCGGGAGGGGTGGTTTCGGGCGTTTTACAGGGTCGTCAGAGGCCGATCGGGTGGCGGACCGAGAACGTCTTCAGATCGGGCTCGTCGGCGGGCCGGTTGGACCACCGCGACCCGGTCTCGGCCAGCGCCACCGTGTCGAAACGCAGCCCCGCCACGTACATGAACGTGTGGCCGGCGTTGGCGAACACCGTGACCCACTTGCCCGGCCCGGCGCCGCCCCAGTTCTCTAGCTGGCCCGAGACCACGGTCGAGTTGAGCAGGCCGGCGGCGGCGAACACGAAACTGATCGACCCCGAGCAGTCGTACGCGGTGTCCTCGTAGGTGGTGTGGCCGCCGCCGTAGCGGTAGGGCAGATGGGCGATCTCGTTGCCCGCCGCGATGATGGCCTGCACCGCCGGCGGCGCGTTGATCGGCGGAATCGCGAGGCCGTCGGGGGTGAGCGTCGCTTGATTCGGGTTCGCCGACAGCCCGCTCTCGGCAAGCTGCTTGCGCACGGTGGCGAGCGATGTCGGCTGTGCGAGGGCGCCGTTCGGGGCGCCGACGTTGACCCCGGACGGCGCGCTCGGCGTTGACGGGGTCGAGGCGCCGGCGCCGGCGACGGGCTCGACCGCCTGCGGATGGGCATGCAGGGTCGGAGCGACCGTGGCGGCCGCTGGAGTAGCGGTCTGCGCGGTCTGCGATCCACACCCTGCGCAGATCACGGCGGCCAGAACCGCCGGCGCTGAAGCAGCTCGGCGCATATGTCGAGTATGTCGGCCGGTCAGCGCCAGCGCGTTAGGGTCCGAAGTCGCGGGACCCTAGGTTCAGCTGTCGAAATCGCCGGCGAACAGAGCGAACACGGCTCCCTGGGGATCCTGCAAGATGGCGATCTTGCCCATCCCGATGTCCATCGGGCCCATGATCGTGTTGCCGCCGAGCTCGGACGACTTCGCGATCGTGGCGTCGATGTCGTCCGTTCCGAAGTACACGAGCCAGTACGTCGGCTCGTTCTGCTGCGACTCGCGCATTCCGCCGTTGCTGGCGCCGCCGTTCTGGATGATCCGGTACGGGAACGCCATGTCCTCGAACGGCTGGGCCTCCCACCCGAACAGCTCGCTGTAGAACGCGGCCGACGCGTCCAGATCGACGCTGGCAAGCTCGTTCCAAGACAGCGCGCCGTGCTGGTTGACGATCGAAGCGCCGATGTGCAGCTTGGGCTCCCAGACCATGAAGAACCCGCCCTGCGGATCTTGGATGACGGCCATCCGGCCGACGTCCATCACGTCGAACGCTGGCGCGATCACTTTCGCTCCGAGCTTTGACGCGCGGTCGGACGCGTCGTCCGCGCTGTCGACCGTGACGTAGGAGTTCCATGCCGGCGGCGCGCCAAACTGGCGCTGCATTTCGTTCTGGAGCGAGATCCCAGCGACGGGCTTGCCGCCGACGTTCATCATCGAATACGTCATGCCGTCGCCGACCGGTTGGTCGTCGGCATCCCATCCGAACAGCCCGCTGTAAAAGCTCTTCGCGCCCTCTTGATCGGTGGTCGAAAGGTCCACCCACGAGAACGTCCCTGGTGCGTACTTCGTTCGTTCAGCCATGCGGCGACCCTACCTTGACGGCCCGGGATGAGTGTGAGGAAACTGCTACTTGCGGACAGGTTCTGTCCGCAAGCGATTCCCGCTAGCGCGCGTCGAACGGCGCGAGCGCGGAGGCGATGCCGGCGCGGTCGAGGTCCGCGCCGAGGCACGCGAGCAGCGCCATTCGCGCCGCCGCCGCCGAGAGGAACGGGGCGCAGATCGCGCCGCTCGCCCGCAGGTCCCGCTCGGCGCCCTCGAAGCCGTAGGTCGCGAACAGCATCGACGAGCGATCCGGGCGGCAGGTGATGACGACCGGGACCCGCTCGGCCGCAATTCGAAGCTCGGCCAGGACCTCTTTCGACAGGTGTCCCGCGCCGAGCGCCACCAGCACGACGCCGTCACTGACCTCGCCGGCGTGGCGCAGCATCGCGCCGTCGTCGCCGAGTCCAGTGGTGACGGTCGTGACGCGACGGTCGAGGCGCTGCACGGGCAGCGGCGTCGGGCGCCGGGGCGTCGCGTGCAGCCACACCCGGCCTTCGACGATCCGTCCGACCGGACCGGCCGTGGGCGAGCCGAACGCCACCGGGCCGGTGCTGTCGATCTTGCGGACGGTCATCGCGGCGTGGACCTCGCCGCCGAACGCCACGACCACGCCGAGGCCCTCGGCTGCGGGCGCACGGGCCAGGATGATCGCGTCGAGCAGATTGGCCGGGCCGTCGGCGCCGGGGGCGCTCCCCGGCCGGTTCGCGCCGGTGATCACAATCGGGGCGTCGCCGCCGTATATCAGCCCGCACAGCGCCGCCACTTCCTCCATCGTGTCCGTGCCGGTGGTGAGCACGACGCCCTCGCCGCCGTCGGCGGCGGCGCAGGCACGGCGGGCCAGATCGAGCGCGTCGGACAGGGTCAGGTAAGTGCTCGGCACGGACAGCACGGTCTCGGCTTCGAGGCGGAAACCGGCCACCTGCGGAAGCTGCTCGACGAGCTCGGCGGCATCGAGTGCGGGCACGGCGCGTTCGCCGCGCATGGCGATCGTGCCGCCGGCGGCAAGGACCCGAACGGCTCGAGGCGAGGAATCGGTCGGTGGCACGGCGGCATCATCGCGCATCCATCTACCCTTGCAGCGATGCAATTCGTGATCACCGGGGCGGCCGGCATGCTCGGGGAGGACCTGACTGCAGCGGCGAGGGGCGCCGGACACGAGGTGCTCGCATTGGCGCGCGCCGAGCTGGACATCGCGGACGGCACGGCGGTGACGGAGGCGATCAGCGGAAAAGGGGCGGACGTGGTGGTCAACTGTGCCGCTTGGACCGACGTCGACGGCGCCGAGCGCGACGTGGACGGGGCGCTGTCGGTGAACGGCGCCGGCGCCGGCAACGTGGCGCGCGCCGCGGCCGCGTCCGGCGCCTGGACGATCCACGTCTCGAGCGACTACGTGTTCGACGGCACCAAGCGATCGCCGTACCTGGAATCGGACGCGGTCGGACCGGTGTCGTCGTATGGACGCTCGAAGCTGGCCGGCGAGCGCGAGGTGGCGGCGGAAGCGCCAGAGCGTCACACGATCGTGCGGTCCTCGTGGCTGTTCGGCGCCGGCGGTCCGTGCTTCCCGGCGACGATTCTGCGGCTCGCAGGGGAGCGGGACGAACTGAAGGTGGTCGAGGACCAGATCGGGTGCCCGACGTTCACGGGGCACCTTGCGCGGGCGCTCGTCGATCTGTCCACGCGCCAGGCGCGGACGGTCGGAGTACTGCACGTCGCCGCGGGTGGGAGCTGCTCGTGGTACGAGTTCGCGCGCGAGATCGTGAGCGTTTCGGGCGTTAGCTGTGAAGTGCGACCTTGTGCCACAGCCGAGATGCCTCGACCCGCCACGCGGCCGGCCTACAGCGTCCTTCGCAGCGAGCGCGAGGCCCCGGTCCTGCCGGAGTGGCAGCGGGGTCTGGCCGAGTACATGGCGTTGACCGGGCGGTGAGCGCCGGATGAAGCTGCTGGTCTGCGGTGGCGCCGGGTTCATCGGGTCGACGTTCGTCCGCGAGC
Source organism: uncultured Solirubrobacterales bacterium (assembly GCA_963849675.1). Classification (GTDB taxonomy): domain Bacteria; phylum Actinomycetota; class Thermoleophilia; order Solirubrobacterales; family Solirubrobacteraceae; genus Palsa-465. Next base: position 30,310 of record CAWKIW010000012.1, read on the forward strand.
GGGTCCGCGTGCACGGCGACGAGGTCACGGTGCTCGACAAGCTCACATACGCCGGCCGGCGGGAGAACCTGCAGGAGGTCGAGGCGGATATTCGGTTCCTGCAGGGCGCGATCGAGGATCCGGCCGCGGTCGCCGAGGCGGTCGCCGGGTGTGAGGCGGTGGTGAACTTCGCGGCGGAGACGCACGTGGATCGGTCGATCGCCGATCCGGAGGGGTTCATCGTGACGAACATGCAGGGCACGCACGTGCTTCTGGAGGCGGCGCGCGAGCGTGGGGTCCGCTACCTGCAGGTGTCGACGGATGAGGTATACGGATCGATCGAAACCGGATCCTTTACCGAGCAATCGCCGCTCCAACCCTCGAGTCCCTATAGCGCGACGAAGACCGGCGCGGATCTGCTCGTATCGAGCTACTTTCACACGTACGGGTTGGAGACGCTGATCTGTCGTGGCTCGAACAACTACGGGCCGCATCAGTACCCGGAGAAGCTGATCCCGCTGATGATCCTCAACGCGCTCGCGGGTGACCGGTTGCCCGTGTACGGGGACGGGAGGAACGTGCGGAACTGGTTGTTCGTGGAGGACTTCGCGCGGGGGATCGGGCATGCGCTGCTGTATGGCTCGCCCGGCGAGGTCTACAACTGCGGCGGCCCGGATGAGTGCGACAACCTCGTGGTGGTTCGCAAGATCATCGAGCTGACCGGCCGTGACGAGGGGTTGATCGAGTTCGTGACCGACCGTCCGGGGCACGACCGGCGGTATTCGCTGTCGTCGGAGAAGCTCGGCGCGCTCGGATGGCGGGCGCAGGTCCGGTTCGAGGAGGGACTCGAGCGTACGGTTGAGTGGTACCGCGACAACGCGTGGTGGTGGGAGCCGATCCGCTCGGGGGCGTACCGCGAGTACTACGAACAGCATTACGGGCGGGCGCTGAAGGCTTGAACAAAGCGGGCCTCCGCGAGCTCGACCGGGAGGTGATCGCGTGCCGGCGCTGCCCGCGGCTCGTCGCCTGGCGAGAGGAGGTGGCGCGCGTCAAGCGCGCATCGTTTGCCTCAGAGGAGTATTGGGGCAAGCCGCTGCCCGGGTTCGGCGACCTCGAGGCCGCCGTGCTCGTGGTCGGGCTGGCGCCGGCGGCCCACGGGGGGAACCGCACCGGCCGGATCTTCACCGGAGACCGCTCGGGCGACTGGCTGTTCGGCTCGCTGTACCGGACGGGGTTCGCGAACCAGCCGACCTCGGTCGCGCGCGACGACGGGCTCGAGCTGAGCGGTGCGTATGTGGCGGCCGCGGTCAGATGCGCGCCACCCGCCAACAAGCCGACTCCGGCCGAGCGCGACAACTGCCTGCCGTATCTGGTGAGGGAGCTCGGGCTGCTCGAATCGGTCCGGGTGATCGTGACGCTGGGTTCGTTCGCGTGGGACGCGGCGTTCCGTGTGCTCGCCGATCTCGGCAGCTTGATATCCCTCGCCCCCGGCCGAGGTTCGGGCACGGCGCGGAGGCCTCGGTGGGCCGATTCATACTGCTCGGTTGCTACCACCCGAGCCAGCAGAACACGTTCACGGGGAAGCTGACCAAGCCGATGATCGACGCGGTTTTCGGGAGGGCGAAGCAGCTCGCCGGATAGGCGGGGCGGCACGCGCCGCGTCCCGGTCCCGGCCTCGCTCGTGCCCCGTCCGGCTGGCCCGGGCCCGGGGCACAACCCCACACTCGACGACGCCCCGGCGGTGACCGCCTGAGCCCGCCCCGGCTAACCCAACATTCGCCCCCTCCCGCCAGGGTGAATGCGGCTTCAGCCACCTATCGTGTGGCTAACTCCAATCTCGGCCGTGGGATCTGGGCGAGTGTGGGGTTAGCACGGTGGACGCGTGGCGCGATTCGCGTCGTGAGGCGCCGGTAGGGCCGCGGTCAGGAACGGTCCTGAATCGCACAAAGCCAGGGTCCGGGCTCGCTACGCTCGGCTCAGGGTGTCTCTCGAGCAATTCAGTCCACGCACGCGCGACTGGTTCGCCGGCGCGTTTGACGGTCCGACCCCGGCGCAGGCGCAGGCGTGGCCGGCGATCGCGTCCGGCGAGCACGTGCTCATCTCGGCCCCGACCGGGTCGGGGAAGACGTTAGCCGCGTTCCTGTGGGCAATCGATCGGTTGGCCAGCCAGCCAGGCCGGGGGGAGGCGGGCGAGGCCTCCAGGAAGGTTAAGTGGGTGAAGGTGTCCGGTGGCGAGGGGTCGGGTGGCCGGCCGGCCGGTGGCCCGAGGTCCCGTGGCGAGCGGCACATCGGACTCGTGTACGTCTCCCCGCTCAAGGCGCTGTCCTACGACATCGACCGCAACCTGCGCGTGCCGCTGCGCGGGATCGGCGCGGATCTGAAGGTTGCCGTGCGCACCGGCGACACGCCGCAACGCGAGCGCCAGGCGATGCTGCGCGAGCCGCCCGACATCCTGATCACCACGCCCGAGTCGCTGTACCTGATGCTGACCGGCCGCGCGCAGGAGCTGTTCGCCGGCACCGAGTCCTGCATCGTCGACGAGATCCACGCGGTGGCGTCGACCAAACGCGGCGCGCACCTGGCCCTCACCCTCGAGCGGCTGACGCAAGCCGCCGGACGCGAGGTCCAGCGGATCGGGCTGTCGGCCACGCAGAAGCCGCTCGAGGAGATCGGCCGGTTCCTGGTCGGGCCGACGCGAACGTGCCGCATCGTCGACACCGGGATCCGCAAGGAGCTCGACCTCGAGATCAGGGTCCCGGTCGACTCGATGGTCGAGCCCGACGCCACGCCGGCGCCCGACCTTGACCCGCTCGCCGGGGGTTCTGAGGCGACGCGCCGCTCGATATGGCCGGCGATCTATCCGGAGCTGGTCGAGCTGGTCAACGCGCACCGGTCGACGATCCTGTTCGTCAACAACCGCCGAGCGGCCGAGCGGCTCGCGCTCCGGCTGAACGAGCTGGCCGAGCACGAGATCGCGCGGGCCCATCACGGATCGCTCGCGCGGGAGGAGCGCCTCGTGGTCGAGGAGATGCTGAAGGCCGGCGAGCTGCCGTGCCTGGTCGCGACCTCGTCGCTTGAGCTCGGGATCGACATGGGCGCGGTCGACCTCGTGATTCAGGTCGAGTCGCCCAAATCGGTGGCGCGTGGGCTGCAGCGGATCGGCCGCGCCGGGCACTCGGTCGGCGACGTCAGCCGCGGTCGCATCTTCCCCAAGTTCCGCGCCGACCTGCTCGAGTGCGCGGTCGTCGCGCGGCGGATGCGCGACGGCGAGATCGAGACGACGGTGGTACCGAAGAACCCGCTCGACGTGCTGGCGCAGCAGATCGTGGCGATCGCGGCCGCCGCGCCCGACGACCAACCCGTCCCGGTCGACGACCTCAACCAAATGGTCACCCGCACCCACTCGTATGCCGAGCTCAGCCGCACCCAGCTCGAGAACGTGCTCGACATGCTCGACGGGCGATATCCCTCTAGCGAGTTCTCCGAGCTGCGGCCGCGGATCGTGTGGGATCGCGTGAAGGGAACGATCCGGGCGCGGCCGGGCGCCCGCCAGCTCGCGGTCACGAACGCCGGCACGATTCCCGATCGCGGTCTATACAGCGTCACGCTCCCCGACGGGCGCCGCGTCGGCGAGCTCGACGAGGAGATGGTGTACGAGGCGCGCCCCGGCCAGACGTTCCTGCTCGGCGCGAGCACCTGGCGGATCGAGGAGATCGGGCGCGACCGGGTGATCGTCACGCCCGCGCCGGGCCTCCCGGGCGCAGTGCCGTTCTGGAAGGGCGACGGGATCGGCCGCCCCAAGGAGCTCGGCGAGGCGATCGGCGCGTTCTCCCGGTGGGCGGTCGAGCAACCCGCCGAGGCACTCGAGAGCAAGTACGACCTCGACGGCCGGGCCGCGAAAAACCTGGTCGAGTTCCTGCGCGAGCAGCAGGAGGCGACGCGAGTGGTCCCGTCTGACCGCGCGATCGTGGTCGAGCGGTTCCGCGATGAGATCGGCGACTGGCGACTGTGCGTCCTCAGCCCGTTTGGCGGGCGCGTGCACGCGGCCTGGGGGCTCGCGCTGAGCGCCCGGATCCGGGACCAGCTCGGGCTTGAGTCCGATGCGATCTGGTCGGACGACGGCATCATCGTCCACCTGCCAGATGCCGAAGAGCTGGGTGGCCGGGACTTTGTTGACCTCGTGATGCTCGAGCCTGACGAGATCGAGGACGCCGTCGTCGCCGAGCTCGGCGCGAGTGCGCTGTTCGGCGCGCGCTTCCGCGAGAACGCCGCCCGCGCGCTGCTGATCCCTCGCGCGCGGCCGGGCAAGCGAACGCCGCTTTGGCAGCAGCGCCTGAAGTCGCAGTCGCTACTGGAGGTCGCGAAGAAATACGGGGAGTTCCCGATCATTCTCGAGACCTATCGCGAGTGCCTGCGCGATGTGCTCGACGTCCCCGGCCTGGTCGAGCTGTTGACCGCGCTGCACCGCCGGGAGCTGTCGCTGATTGAAGTCGAGACCTCGACCGCGTCGCCGTTCGCGTCCTCGCTGCTGTTCGATTACGTGGCCACGTACATGTACGAGGGCGACACGCCGAATGCGGAGCGCCGTGCCGCCGCCCTGTCGCTCGACCGCGAGCTGCTGCGCGAGCTGCTCGGACAGGAGGAGTTACGCGACCTGATCGACCCGGGCGCTCTGGAGCAGGTCGAGGACGACCTCCAGTTCCGCTCGGAGATGCGACAAGCCACGAGCCGTGACGGTATGCACGACGTGCTGCGCGGCGTCGGAGACCTGACCGTTGCCGAGGCGCAGCTCCGGGTCGTCGCAGGGCTCGACGCCGCGGCGATGCTCGAAGACCTGAGGGGCGAGCGCCGCGCTATCACGGTCCGGCTCGCCGGCGAGGAGCGGTGGATCGACGCGGCCGACGCCGGCCTGTACCGAGATGCGCTCGGTGCGGCGCCGCCCGGCGGTTTGCCGGCGGCGTTTCTCGAGGACGTGCCCGACGCGCTCTCGCGGCTGGTCCGGCGGTACGCGGCGACGCACGGCCCGTTCACGGCGGACGATCTGCGTGCGCGCTACGGCGTCGACTGCGGTGCCGTGCTCGGGGCGTTCGAGCGCAGCGGAGAACTGGTCCGGGGAGAGCTGCGGCCCGGCGGGAGCGAGCGCGAATGGTGCGATCCCGAGGTGCTGCGGCGTCTGCGCCGTGCCTCGCTTGCCGTGCTCCGCAAGGAGGTCGAGCCGGTGGATCCGCGAGCACTGGCCCGGTTCCTGCCCGCGTGGCAGGGAGTCGATCGTCACCCGGCCACGGGCGCCGGCGTTGACCGGCTGCGCGAGGTGCTGGTGCCGTTGCAGGGGTTGGCGGTGCCGGCCGAGGTGTGGGAGCGCGACGTCCTGCCCCGCCGCGCGGGCGCGTACTCGCCGTCGTGGATCGACCAGCTGTGCGCGAGCGGCGAACTCGTGTGGATCGGCGCCGGCGCGCTCGGCCGGTCGTCGGGCCGCGTGGCGCTGTACTTCCGTGAGGACCTCTCGGTCCTCGGTCCCCCGCCGGCGCGCGGGTCGATGCCCGATTCCCCCGCGCACGAGGCCGTCCGGGAGCGGCTCCGCGCCGGTGCGTGCTTCTTTACCGACCTGCTCGTCGACGTTGACCTCGCGCCAGAGGAACTCCAGGAGGCGCTGTGGGATCTGGCGTGGGCGGGCGAGGCAACCAATGACGCGTTCGCGCCGCTGCGGGCGCCGCGGCTGACGCTGGCGCGGGCCCAGCGCGAGCGAGTCCGGAGCTCGGCACGACCGGGGCGGTTTGCGGCACGCCGTCGGGGCGCCGGTGCCTCGGCCCAGGTCCAGGGGCGCTGGTCGCTGACCGAGCCGCTGTTCCGCGGCGCAGCCGATCCGGCGGCGCGGCGACGCGCGCTCGCCGAGCTGATGCTCGAGCGCTACGGGATCCTGACCCGCGAGCAGGTTCGCGCCGAGGGAGTGCCGGGCGGGTTCTCGGCGATCTATCCCGAGCTCTCGCAGCTCGAGACGCTCGGGATCGCGCGCCGGGGGTACTTCGTGGAGGGCCTCGGCGGCGCTCAGTTCGCGCTGCCCGGGGCGGTCGAGCGCCTCCGCGGCGGTGGCGGCGACGCAGAGACGCCGATCGTGCTGGCGGCAGTGGACCCGGCGCAGCCTTACGGCGCGGCGCTCGCGTGGCCCGCGCGTCCCGATCGTCCGGATGAGGCGCGCCGCCCGGCGCGCGTGCCGGGCGCGCACACCGTGCTCATGGGCGGCGAGCCAGTGCTGTACGTCGAGCGTGGCGGGCGCGCGCTCCAGACGCTCGTGGGCGCGGACGATCCGCGGCTCGAGTCGGCGCTGGTGGCGCTCGTCGAGCAGGTGCGCGCCGGTCGTCTCAAGCGAATCGCGCTCGAGAAGGTCGACGGCGAGCCTGCGATCGACTCCCCGCTCGGCCCGGCGCTGATGGCGCTCGGGTTCCAGCAGGGGCCGCGCCGCCTGACCCTCAGTGCGTAGTGGGCCAGCCCGAGAATCAGCGCTCCATTCGCGAGCGAAGATTTGCAGCCGCGAAGGTGGTGCGGATTCGAAGGATGGTCCACTAGATGCCCGAGGGCGACACGATCGCCTACGCGGCCAACCGCATGCGCCCCGTGCTCGAGGGCAGGGTGCCGGACGAGATCCGGACCCCGCAGCCACGGCACGCACTCGATCGCTGGCCGGATCGGCTACGCGATCGCGCGGTCCGCAGCATCGACACCCACGGCAAGCACCTGTTCCTGCGGTTCGAGGGCGACCTGGTGCTGCACTCGCATCTCGGGATGGTTGGGGTGTGGGGGGTGTACGGGCCGGGTCGCCGGTGGAGCCGGTCGGCGCGGCGGGCGTGGATCGTGTTCCGCGCCGGCGACCACGAGGTCGTCGAGTTCGACGGGCCGCTGCTCGAGCTCATGACCGAGGGGCGGACGCGGTTCGATCAGCGGCTTGTGGCGCTCGGGCCGGACGTGCTGGCTCCGGAGTTCGACTTCGCACGGTGCCTCGGGCGGCTCCGCGAGGACGATCAGACCCGGCCGCTCGGAGACGCCCTGCTCGACCAGCGCAACGTCGCCGGCATCGGGAACATCTGGAAAGCCGAGGGGTGCTGGGAGGCCGGCGTCGACCCTTGGCGCCCGCTCGGGACCGTCGACGACCACGAGGTGGTGGCCATCATCGAAGCGGTCAGGCCTCGGATGCAGCGGTCGGCGGTTGAGGGGCCGCGAGCGATCGGCGCGCGCGTGTACGGTCACGCGGGTCGTCCGTGCCCACGCTGCGGGGGGAGGGTACAGTCGGGCGGGCAGGGGGAGGCGAACCGGACGACATACTGGTGTCCGGGATGTCAGAGGTGAGATCGCGACTCCGCCGGGTAGGGCACAAGGGCGCCGACCTGATCGCGCCCGGCAACACGTACGCGAGCTTCGACGCCGCGGTCGACGCGGGCGTCGACATGATCGAGTTCGACGTCTTGCCCGAGCGCGACGGCGATCGGCTGATCGTGGCTCACGACTACGAGGACGCGGCGGGCCGGGCGCCGCAGCCGCTGGAGGAAACGCTGGCGTATCTGGCCGGCGATCGGTTCGCCGGGGTCGAGCTCGACGTCGACCTCAAGCTGCCGGGCTATGAGCTCCGCGTGCTCGACGCGCTGCGCGCGGCCGACGTGGTCGACCGCGCGCTGGTCTCGTCTCAGCACCGCTCGAGTCTCGAGCTGCTGCGCGCCGCCGATCCTGCGGTGAGGCTCGGGTGGTCGGTGCCGAAGCTCACGCGGGACCCGTTCCGCTCGCGCGCGACGCGCTTGCCGGCGTTCGTGGCCCTGCAGCTGTTCCGGTTCGTGCTCCCCTGGCGGGCCGCGCACGCGATCCGGGCGCGTCGCTGCGACGCGCTGATGGTGCACTGGCGCCTGGTGACGCCGCGGCTCGTGCGCCGGGTTCGGGGCGCGGGCGGAGAGGTGTACGTCTGGACGGTCGACGAGCTGCCACGCATACGGGCCCTGAACGCGCTCGGCGTCACCGGCGTGATCACGAACGACCCACGGCTGTTCGGGGCGCTCGCTTGAGTTAGCTGTGATGGAACCCGCGTCCGCGCGTAGTGACGGTGTGAGCGAGACCTTGACGGCGCCGGCCTCTCAGACCAGGGACACCTCGTGGGAGCGGTTCGAGTCCTTGTACCGATCGAGCCGCGACGACGTGTTCGCGTACGTGTCGACGCTGCTGCGGGATCCGGCCGCCGCCGAGGATGTGACCGCGCTCGCGTTCGAGCGCGCCTACCGGCGCCGGCGGACATTCGATCGACGCCGCGGTGAGGAGCGGGCATGGCTGTTCGGCATCGCTCGCAACGCGGCGCTCGACGAGCTCCGCCGGCGCCGACGGGTCGCGTCGCTCGTGACCGAGCCCGAGGACGTGGTCGAAGCTTCGGATACCGAGGGGGCGGAGGTCGCGCTCCGCCGCACGGCGGTCCAGAACGCGCTCGCCAAGCTGCCGGCTCGCGAGCGCGAGATCGTCGCGCTCAAGTTCCACGCCGGCATGTCCAACGCCGAGCTCGCCCGCGTGCTCGGCGTCAGCGAGTCGAACGCCGGCACTTTGTTGTACCGCACGATGGAGAAGCTCCGGAAGGCCTGTAATGCCACAACTTGACCAAGACCCGATCGATCCTGAGATCGCTGCGACGCTCGACGCGATCGACGCCACGCTGGCGGGCGAGCCGGTCGACGGCCGGTACGCGGAGATCGCCGAGATCGCCCTGCTGCTCGCGTCGGACAAGCCGCAGGTTTCGCCGGCGTTCGCCACCTCGCTGGATGCGAAGGTCGAGCGGCGGTTCGCGCCGCTCGGCGGGAAGACCCGGCGGTTCGGCGGCGGCTCGCAAAAGGGCCGGCGCTGGTCGCGCGTGTGGCAGGCGACGGGCGCAATCGCCGCCGGCATGGCGGCCGTCGTGGCGATCGCGGTCGTCGCCGGCGGCGGCGGTCATGGCGCATCGTCCGCTTCATCGTCCTCGTCGGCCGCGTTGTCCGCGACGCCTCCCGGCACCACGACCTCGGCCGCGAGCGGCGCGGGGTCGGCGAGCCCGAGCGCGGGGGCGGCCGCTTCGACACCGTCAACTCATTCCGCACCGTCGAGGGCTGCGAAGTCGCAGTCCGCGCTGGTGCCCCCCACCAATTCGACGACGGGATCCTCCACGTCGGGGTCGTCCGCGTCCGGGTCGGCGGCCTCGAGCACGTCCGGCCCCGGGCTCCAGCCGCCGACGACCGGCCGCAAGGTCGTCCAGGGCGCGCAGCTCAACCTCACCGCCGCCCCGAACCGAATCGACGACGTCGCGCAGGAGATCTACAACGTCGTCGGTCAGGCGAACGGGATCGTCGAGGACTCGTCGGTGACGCAGGGTGGACCCGGCGGCGCCGCCAACTTCCAGCTCAGCCTGCCGAGCGGCGGGCTGGCGCAGACGATGAGCCAGCTGTCGTCGCTCAACTACGCGCAGGTCGCCTCGCGCACCGACTCGAGCCAGGACATCACCGACCAGTACGGCGCGGCGACGCGTGCGCTCACCGACGCGCGGGCTCTCAGGACCTCGCTGCTCAAGCAACTCGCGAACGCAGCCACGACCGAGCAGGTCAACAGCCTCAACGCTCAGATCCACGACGCCGAGGCGTCGATCTCGAGCGATCAGGCCACGCTCAATCGCCTCAATCATCAGGTCAACTACAGCCAGGTGTACGTCACGGTCCAGGCGAAGCCTGTGGCGGCGCCCGTCTCGCATGGCGGCGGCGGCTTCACGCTCGGCCGCGCCGCCCACGACGCCGGCCGCGTGCTGATGGTGGCGGCGGGAGTGGCGCTGATCGCGATCGCGGCGCTCACGCCGGTCGCCCTGGTCGTCGCCCTCGCGTGGTGGGTGGCGTGGGCGCTGAAGCGCCGGCGGCGAGAGCAGGCCCTCGATTCGGTCTGACCCGGGTCGCAAACCCGAATGCGGGGCTGACCCGGGTCGCAAACTCGAATGGGGGGCTGACCCGGGTCGCAAACTCGAATGGGGCTGACCCGGGTCGCAAACTCGAATTCGGTCCGACCCCGGTCGCAAGCCCCTCGCCCGAGTGGACGTGTGGTATGCATGCGGACAATGTCTTTGAGGAGCGAGGAGACAATCGCGCTGCTGCACCGCGTCCCGGTGTTCTCGACGCTTTCGTCGGAGGAGCTCGAGCACGTGGCGCAGGTGGCGGTGCCGCGCCGGTTCGAGGCGGGCGAGGTCGTGTTCAAGGAAGGCGACGAAGGGAGCACGTGTTACGTCGTCCGTTCCGGCCGGGCGCGCGCGGTGCGCGAGCATCCGGACGGGCGCTCGATCACGCTGGCTCACTTCGGCCCTGGTGACATCTTCGGCGAGATGGCGATGCTCGACGGAGAGCGGCGCTCGGCGACGGTCGAGTCGATCGAGGGAACCGATGCGATCGCGATCCTCAGCGCGGATATGCACCGGTTGCTGCGTACGTATCCAGACATCTCGGTGAAGCTGATAGCCGCGCTCGGACAACGTCTGCGTGAGACCAACGAGCGCCTCGCTCGTCAGTCGTTCCAAACGGTGCAAAGCAGGGTGGCCGCGGTGCTGGCTGAGCTGGTTTCGACGGCCCGTGCGGAAGGCCAAATCGAGGGTGACGTGGTGATCGCATCGACCCAGGCCGAGCTCGCCCAGCTGGCGGGTTCCTCACGCGAATCGGCGAGCCGTTTCTTGGCCGTGCTCGAACGTGCAGGAATAATTAGTCAGGGACGGGGAAAGCTCACCGTTCATGACCCGGAGGCACTCGGGCGATACGTCTACTAGCCCGGAACCTGAGATCGAACTGTCCGCAGGGGGAGCGGTGGTCCACAACCACCAGGTGATCGTGATCGTGCCGGTCAAGCGCGATGCGAACCGTCGGCGAGTGCTGGCGCTGCCCAAGGGCCATCTTGACGAAGGTGAGACCGCCGAGGCCGCCGCCGCGCGCGAGGTGACCGAGGAGACCGGCGTGACCGCGGAGCTGATCGTCAAGCTCGGTGACGTGGAGTACAGCTATGAGCGGCGCGGCCGGCGGCGCTCCAAGCGCGTTGCCTTCTACCTGTTCGAATACCGGTCTGGAAGCCTCGAGGACCACGATCACGAGATCGAGGATGCGCGGTGGATGTCGCTCGAGGAGGCCGCCGAGGCGCTCACTTACCCCGGCGAGCGCGAAATCGTCCGCCGCGCGTTGTCGCGTGTGTCCCCGGATCGGTAGGCTGGCGCCGTGCGCGTCCTCAACTTCTACTCGTCGGTCTTTGCCGACCAGCTTCGCCGTGGCCGCAAGACCGCCACCATCCGTCTCGGCGACAAGTCACACAAGTACCGCAAGAACGACTGCGTGCTCGTGACCATCGGCTATCAGCACTCTCCGCGCGAGAAGATCTTCAACGCCGTAATCGACCAGGTCGAAGTCAAAAGGGTTCGTGACCTGTCCCCTCGCGACATCGAGCACGACAACCCCGAGTTCCGTCGCGTCGACGAGATGATCCACTTCCTCGAGCAGATCTACGGTCGCAAGGTGTCGATGGACGACACGGTGACCGTCGTTCGCTTCTCTCAGATCATCGAGAACCCGCCCGAGCTGCGCGACCGGATGCACGGGTTGGGCGCCGCGCGGAACTGACTCTTGTCGACGGCCGTCGGGCGGCGGACCCCGGCCGGTCGGTTGCACGGGGTCCGCCGCTCGCTGCGTGGACGCAGCTATCGCCAGCGCGATGCGATCGACACGTCGTCGCTGGCAAGGTCGTCCGCCGCGGCCGGCGGGCGCACGGTCCGGCGGCGAGTCCGCTCCGAGCGGGCCGGGCGTGAAGCTTCGGCCACCGCGACCGCCGCGAGCACCAGGGCGCAGACGAGTCCGATCGATCCACTCGCCGGCAGCCGTCCGTCTCGGACCGTCCCCACGCCGACGACGAGCGTGATCACGATCGATGTCAGCGCCAGAGCGGCCATCGCCGGTGCCGACGCGACCGCGGCGAGCGCTCGCCGGGTCGGAGCCTTGATCTTGGGTGTGCCGAACTGCATGGATGCATTGAGCCAGAACCATTGCGGTGCGGCTAGAGCCGACAGGCCCCACTTCGCTGGGGCCGGGGGCCCAACCTTCGCTGGGCCCGGCGTTGTGGCGGCCTGGGTCCTTCGGGCCGGGCGCTAGTGCTTCTTTTGGTGGCGCGACCGCGTGTGGGTCAGCGCCCCCGCGGAACCGGCGCCGAGGCTGGCGCCGACGGATCGCGGCGTCGGACGCGGCTGGGGCGGGGCCACGTAGACGGGAGCCGCGACGCTCTGAGTCGGGGCAGCGGCGCCGGCCGTGCTGCCAGAAGCAACGGTCGAGGGGCCCGGTGCGCTTGCCGTCGCGGCCTTGCTCGGCTTGGCGCGCTTGTGGATCGGGGTCGTACGGTGTGACTTGTGCGTGGCAGTGGCCCTGTGGGCGGCGGGGGCGGAAGCCGGGGCGGCGGCGGGCGCGGCAATCGTCGTGACCACGGGCGTCGGCGTCGTGGCCGGCAGATGAGCCGCCGCCGGCTTGGCTGGCGTACTTGCGGGCGGGTGTTTGGACCCGCCGCCGCTGGTCAGCAACAGGACCAGGACCAGGAGCAGCACCAGTCCCAGGAGGAGCAGCGGCCAGACGCGTCGATTGAGACGGTGCGCGGGTCCGGCCCTGCGGCGCGGGCGGGTCTGCATCCCGATCCGCCCGGAGGCGCGGCTCCGCAGCCGCGGGCCGGCCAGGTTCTTGCGCCGCGGCCGGGCTCCTCGACGCACTGACGGTCGAGCCGGGCGCCGCAGCCGCGGGATGGCGCGACCCGTTGCGGGCGCGTCGCCGTTGCCGGCCGCTGGGCGCTGCCCCGCGGAACGGTTGATGGGGGTGCCGGCGATCAGGCCGCTGCCGGCGTCCGCACCAGCGCCCTCGGGTTTGGGGGGCGGCTTCGGCCGAGGGGGAGGGTCGACGGTCGGAGCCGGCTTCTCAGCGATCGGCGCGGGCTTCTCAACGATCGGAGCCGGCTTCTCGGCGATCGGCGCGGGCTTCTCAACCATTGGCGCGGCCTTCTCGACCACGGGCTCCGGGCGAGGCTCGACGATCGACGCGGGCGCGTCGACGGGCGGCGGCTCCGCGATGCGCGGAGCGGGAGCGTCGAGGATCGGCGGATGCGCCGGCGCACCTTGCCGGCGCCGGCCGGCGGCCCGCCGCGCGTTGGGCTTGGGATCCCCGGCCTGATCGGCGAGCCTGGCGAGCACGGCGGCGAGCTCTTCCGGCGAGCGCTGCCGGCTGCGCGACGACGGACCGCGACCCTGCCCTGCCTCACGCGACATGGCCACGCATGATAACTCTGGGACCCTCACCGTCTGCGCCGGTAGGCCCCGCGAGCGGGTGCACGGGAAGACGTCCGCTCACACGTACCCCAGCTTGTGTGCGCAGACCCAATTGCCCGCGCCCGCGCCACCGTTCCAGATCCGTGCCGCGATCAGGTCTTGGATCGACTTTGGCGCCAGGTACGCCTGTGGCGTGTACTGGGTGCCGCCGAACAGGGCCCAGGTGCTCGGGATGATCTGGTAATAGCCCGACGCGCCGGCGGAGTTGGGCGACAGGTTTTGGCCGCCGGACTCGCACATGACGATTGGCGTGGGGATCACCCACGGCCCGCCACTGGCTCCGAGACCACCGACCGGGAAGTCGACGAGCGTGTCCTGCGGACCGCCGCCCGGCGGGACAAGATGCACGTTCGGATTGCCGATGCTCGGCGCGGCCGGCGTAGATCCCTGGGCGCAGGCAGCGGCCGTGATCCCGGCCAGCGCGATCTCCGCCGGCTGGTTCGACTTGACCGGGAACATGCGCTTGAGGCCGGCCGCCGCAAGCTGCCCGTCGGTGACGCTGCCGAGCCCCCTGGTGGTGGAGGCTGCGCCGCACGTGTGCAGGTCGCTGTCGGTGGCCGAGGCCGCCGGCGAGTATCCGTCGACCCCGACCAGGTGCAGCTGCTGCTTGATCGCGAGCGCGTCGAGGCGCCCGGCGATCTCGACCTCGTCGCCGACGGTGTAGTTCGAGTAGGTGACTGGGAAGAACCCGTACTTGCCGCCGTGGGGCACGAACCGCGGCCCGTTCGAGACGCTCGCGTCGTTCGAGATCGGGTTGGCCGGCGGGCTGTCCTGGGAGAGCGGGTCCATGCTGGCCCGCGCCTCGGCGTAGGCCTGCTTGGCGGCATCGACGCTACCGGCCGGCAGACCGCTGACCGTGCGCGCGATCACGACCACGTCCCAGCCCCACGGCTCCGGATCGTGCGTCACCTCGACGACCTGCCCCTGGTTGTCGCCCGCGTACTGATTGGCGACCGTCTGGACCTCGCCCCAGTCGACCGTCTGCGGCTGGTACACGCCGCCGACGATGTTGGGCGTCTCCATCTGCTTGACCACGTTCTGCTCGGCGGCGAGCGCGGCGGCGTCGGCCGCGGTCTGCGCCACCGTCGCGTAGTTCGTCGAGAGCGCGAGCTGGTAGATGAGCACGCCGCCCGCGAGGAATAGCACCATGATCAGAAGCAGGAGGGGCAGCGCCTGTCCACGCTCATCGTGAGCAATCCCGGCGCAGGCGGTTCCGACCCTCCCGCTGCGGCCGACACCATCGGTGGGCGCCTTCCGCTGGACCACGATTTGACTGATACCAGAAACGGGTATCGCGCGCTACGATCCACCGCGCCAACTCAAAGAGTGCAGGGACGTCAGGAGCGGTCGGTCCTGGCGGGCAACCACGGGAGGAATGCGCCATGGCGCAACAGCAAGCCGACCTTCAACCGCCCAGGGGTTTCGACGGAGCGGCGCGCACGGGGCTGCTCAGACGGCGCCGGCGCCGGCAACTCAACCCAAGGCAGCGCCAAGGCGTGCTGCTGGTAGTGATCGCGGCGGCGGGTCTGATCGGCGTCTTTCTGCTGATCGCGGGCTATGTCACCAACGTCTCCAAGCAGGTCGGGGCGAAGATCAACATCCTCGAGCTGACCTCGCCGGCACCGGCATACCAGCCGATCACCGCGAACATGCTCGGCGACGTGTCGGTTCCCGCGAAGTGGGCACCCCGGGGCGCGCTGCGGAGCCCGAGCGACGCGATTGGCCTGGTCAGCGACGTCGCGTTGCCGGCGGGCACCGAGCTCGAGCAGGGCATGCTCACCACCCAGCCGGCGCTCCAACCGGGAGAACAGGAGATCGCGATCCTGGTTGACGCCGAGACCGGGGTGGCCGGGCTGGTCACGCCGGGCGCGCAGGTCGACATCATCGCTACCTACGCGGGCAACAACCAGGGCGACAAGAACTCCGCCCGCGTGGTCGTGCCCGACGCCAAGGTGCTCGACGTCGGCACCCCCCAGCCGGGCGGCGGCTCGGCTACCGGCAGCTCGCAGCCGAGCGGCCAGAACGAGGTGGTGCCGGTGACGTTCGCGCTCACCCCCCAGCAGGCGCTGGCGGTCAGCTACGCCGAGAGCTTCGCTCAGAAGGTGAGGCTCGCGCTCGTCGCGCCGGGCACCGGGTCCGTCGCCCAACCAGCCCCCTACGCACCGGGCCTGTGATCCGGATAATCCTCGCGGTCAACGACAACAGGCTCGCCGACCACCTCTCGGGCCTGGCGACCGAGAGCGACGAGCTTGAGATCGCGTCGATCCTCCGCGACCCGCAGGACCTCCGCGGAGCGCTGCCGCGCACGGACATCGATGCGGTGGTCGTCCACGATCGCCGAGGCGCCGTCACGCTGATCGAAATCACGCGTGAGCTGACCGTGGCCCACCCGGACCTCGGGCTCGTGCTCGTGGTGTCCGACTCCTCGCCCGACGTGCTCCGCAGCGGAATGCAGGCCGGCGCCCGGGACGTGATCACCGAGCCGATCGGGCTCGAGCAGCTCGAGACAAGCGCGCTGGCCGCGGCCGCCTGGACGCAGGCGCTCCGCCGACGCGCGGCCCGCGACGCGCACGGCGAGCTGGTCGGCCTCGGGCGCGTGGTGACCGTCGTGGGCGCGAAGGGCGGCGTCGGGACGACGACGATCGCGGTCCACCTCGCGCTCGCCGCGCGCGAGCTCGGCGAGGCGTCAGTGTGCTTGGTCGAGTACGACCTCCAGGCGGGAGACCTGCGGGCCTTCCTGGATCTCCCGTATCGCCGCAGCGTGGTCGACCTCGCGGCCGTGGCCGACGAGCTCACCACCCGTCACCTCCAGGAGACGCTTTACACGCACGCCACCGGGATGCGGGTGCTCCTCGCCCCCCAGGAGGGGGAGCAGGCCGAGGCCGTCACGGCGGCGGCGGCGCGAAACATCCTCACCGCGATCCGCACGCGCGAGGACCTGACGATCGTCGACGGGGGCGCCACGCTCAGCGAGGCGAGCGCGATCGCCGCGGAGATGGCGGACACGGTCCTGATCGTGACGACGCCGGACGTCGTCTCGCTGCGGGGTGTGTCGCGGCTGTGCTCGCTGTGGGACCGGCTCAAGGTGGAGCCGCCCGAGGTCGCGGTGCTGCTCAACCGCACTTCGCGCCGGCTCGAGGTACCGCCGGATCTGGCGAGGCGGGTGGTGCCGGTTCCGGTTCTGCAGACGACGGTCCCGGCCGACTTCTTCTCGCTCGAGTCCGCGATCAACACGGGCATCCCAGCGGCCGGGGCGGCGAGCGAGGCGATGATCCGCCCGATGGCCGGCGTGCTCGGCGAGATCTCGGCGCTCCGGTCGCCGGCGGAGCCCGGAGCGGAGGCGTCGGCCGCCAAGCGGATCGCCGCGCGGTTCGCCGGCGAGAGCGGCCAGGCGACCGTGGAGTTCGTGGGGGTGCTGCCGATACTCGCGGTCGCGGTCCTCGCCCTGTGGCAGCTGCTCCTGTTCGGGATGACGTTCGTGTTCGCCGGACACGCCGCGCGCGCAGGCGCGCGAGCGCTCGCGGTCGGCGTCCCGGTGACCTCGGTGGCGGTCAAGAACCTCCCGACGGCCTGGCGGAACGGGACCACGGTCACCGACTCGACCGACGGCCAGGGACAGGGGCAGGTCAACGTGTCGGTGCCGATGCCGTTCCTGTTTCCCGGCGTGATCAACACGCCGATCTCGATCCCGTCCCATGCCGGCACCGTGATCGAGGACCAGCTGATGGCGGGCGAGGAGACGTTCTCGATGCTCTCGCCCGCGACGACCGGACAGCGCGCGATCGTCGGGCCGGCGCTGCTCGCCAGTCCCTACCTCCGCTACGCCCCCGGCGACGTGCCGGTGCTCGATCCGACCACCGGCTTCCTCGAGGCGCCCCGCGACGCTCCCCTCCCGGTGCTGGAGATGATCGCCGCCGCCAACGAGATCCGCGACTTCCCCTACCCGGTGCCCGTCCAGCACTACGACAACCAGGACCTCACGTACCTGTGGCCGGCGTACGACTGCTCGGGCGCGACCTCGTTCGTGCTGCACGCCGCGAACCTGATCGGCGCCGCGACCGACTCGACCGGGCTCGAGAGCTGGGGGGTGCAGGGATCGAGCAATTGGGTGACGGTCTACGCCAACCCCGTCCACGCCCACATCGTGATCGACGGCTTCAACTTCGACACGGCTGCCGGTGAGGGGATGCCTCCCAACCCGCCGTCGAGCGGCCCGAGGTGGACGACCAACCTCACCGACGCGGGCAGCTTCGAACAACGGACGGCGCCACAGCTGTGATCCGCGGGCGCCGCATCCGTGTGGATCTGGCGCTGGCGCTGGTGGCGGCCATGGCGGTCGCGGCCGCCGTGCTCGTTCACGAGGGGACCGCGGCGTCGAGCACGGTGACGCCCGGTTCGCCGGCGCCGGTAGCGGATGCCTTCAGCCGCTCGTATCTCGCTTATCTCGACGGGGGCGTCGCGCTCGCCGCCCTGCCGGACACGAGCGGCCGGGTGCGCGCGCTCGCCGGCCAGCCGATCCCGCCGGCGGCGCGCTCGGGTCAGGTCCGGCTCACGAGCCTTCGGCTGTCCCACGTGGCCGGGGCCGCCCAGGCTCAAGCGCTCGTGGTCGGTCGCGACCAGCGGCACGAGTACAGCGTCGAGATCGACATCCGGTTCCTCGACGGGCGCTGGCAGGTGGTCTACATCATCCCACCCGATCTGACCACGATCCTCGCTCCGCCGGCACGCGCGCCCACGACGCCGGCGGCGCTCCGGCTCGCCGCGACCCGCTTCGCGGTCGCGTACGTCGACTATCGCGACGGCGCGACGCACGCGCTGCCGCCGTCGCTGCCCGCGATGCGCCGTCAGATCGAGACCGGCCAGGACCCGTTAGTCGCCACGACGCCGACCCACTCGGCCGCACGGCTCGCGTCGCTGGCCGTGGGGCCGGTCGCGGACGGAGCGGCGGCGGCGCAGGCAGTGGTCATCGACGCGGGCGCGAAGCTGCAGGTCGAGTTCGACCTCGAGCGCACCGCGGCGGGCTGGCAGGCTTGGGGGTTCCCGGAGGCATCGCCGTGAGCCTCGTGCACAGGCTGCGCTCGCAGGCCGGGCAGTCGACGCTCGAGCTCGCCGGGTCGATCGTGTGGATCGTGCTGGCCGGACTGTTCGCCTTCCAGCTCGCGGTGGTCGGCTGGGCAGCGGTGTCGGCGGGTAACGCCGCGCGCACCGCGGCGCGCCTGGTCAGCCGCGGCGATTCGCAGACGGACGCGCGCAAGGCCGGGCTCCAGTCCCTCGCGTCACGAGGACTCGGGAACGCCACCGTCACATTTCCGGCCAGCGCCGGCGACCGGGCCGAGGTGTACGTCCGTATCCCTCCGGTGTTTCCCGGGATCTCGGTCGTGCTTCCGAACTTTGGTGTCACCGAGGACGCGGAGATGCCGCCGACGGGCTGATGGGACTCCGTGATCGCATCGTCGCCGAGCGCGAGCAGCGCGCGGTCCAGGATGGGACCGATTACTACCGCCGCCGCCTGCTGGAGGAGGTCGACTTCGCCGAGCTCGCCGAGCTGACCGACGCCCAGCGCCGGGTCCGGCTCGAGCGGATCGTCGGCCAGATGGTGAGCCGCGAAGGCCCGGTGATGACGACCTCGCAACGCACGGCGCTGATCCGCCGCGTGATCGACGAGGCGATCGGGCTCGGCGTGCTCGAGCCGCTGCTGGCCGACCCCACCGTCACCGAAATCATGGTCAACGGCCCGGGCGAGGTGTGGATCGAGCGAGACGGCCGGATCGAAGCCGCCGACACGCGGTTCTCGAGCGAGGCGCAGCTGTATCAGACGATCGACCGGATTGTCTCCCAGGTGAACCGGCGCGTCGACGAATCGAGCCCGATGGTCGACGCACGGCTTCCCAGCGGCGAGCGCGTGAACGTGATCATCCCGCCGCTGTCGCTGATCGGCCCCGTGCTCACGATCCGGCGCTTCCCGCGCCGTTTCACCCTGACCCAGCTGGTCGAGATGGGCACGCTCGACGAGCCGACTCGGAGGCTGCTGTCGGCGCTCGTGCGCGGGCGCCTGAACGTCGTGATCTCCGGCGGGACCGGCGCCGGCAAGACCACGCTGCTGAACGCGCTGTCCTCCGCCATCCTCGAGCGCGAGCGCATCGTCACGATCGAGGAGTCCGCCGAGCTCCAGCTCCAGCAGCGGCACGTGATCTCACTCGAGGCGCGGCCCGCCAACGTCGAGGGCAAGGGAGAGGTCACGATCCGTGACCTGGTTCGCAACAGCCTGCGCATGCGCCCGGACCGGATCATCGTCGGCGAGGTCCGCGGCGTCGAGACGCTCGACATGCTCCAGGCGCTGAACACCGGGCACGAGGGGTCGCTGGTCACCGTTCACGCCAACAGCGCCGACGACGCGCTGTACCGCCTCGAGACGCTGGCGACGATGAGCGACCTGCACGTCCCCCACGCGGCGCTGCGCGAATACATCAACAACGCGATCCACGCGATCGTGCAGATCGAGCGCGGTTCCGACGGCGCGCGGCGCGTGAACGAGGTGGCGGTCGTCGCTTCGCGCCGCGGCGAGCCGTTCCAGCTCCAGACTGCCATGCGGTTCGAGGCCGGCCCGACCGGATCCGATCGAGTCGCGGGCCAGCCACGCCACTTCGCGCTGCCCGAGCGGATCACCAACCAGCTGATGCGGGCGGGCGTCGAAGTGCCGGCGGCGTTCGCGCTGGCCGCGCGGAGCGCGGCGCCGAAGCGGGAGGCGGTGTGATCGACCCGTCCGCGATCCGCCCGCTAACCGCCGCGGTGGCGCTGTTCGTCGTGGTGTCGGTGCTCGGGCTGTGGGGGATGTGGCTGCTGCTCTCGAGTTCGGCTCGCCGCAGTCTGCTGATCCAGCGCGGCGGGATCGATGTCCGCCGGCGACCGGCCCTCCACGAGCGGATCGACGCGCGGCTCGCGCGTACCCGGCGCGGCGCCGCGCTCGCCGAGAGGCTCCGCTCCGCCGGCACCGAGCTGACGCCCGCGCGTTTCCTGGGGGCGGTGGTCGGGGCGGCGATCGGAACGTTCGCGATCGTCGACCTGCTGTTCCCGCCGCTGCTCGGGCTCGTGGCCTCCGCGCTCGCGGTGTACGGATCGTTCGCCTGGCTCGCCCGGCGGCTCGACAAGCGCCGTGAGCAGTTCGTCGCCCAGCTCCCGGAGGTCGCCCGGCTGTTGTCCAACGGCGCATCGGCGGGGCTCTCGATCCCGGCGGCGATCGAGCTGGCAGTCAGGGAGATCGACGCTCCGGCCAGCGAGGAGCTGCAGACGGTGATCGACGAGCTCACTTACGGCCGGTCACTCGCCGACGCGCTCGATCGACTCCAGCGCCGTCTTCCCTCCCGCGAGATCGCCGTGCTGATGACGACCCTGATCATCCAGCACCGCACCGGAGGCGACGTGGTGCGCGCGCTGCAGGAGCTCTCGAGCACGCTCGACGCGCGCCGGGAGACGCTGCGCGAGGTCCGCACGGTCATGGCGGGCGCCGTCTACACCTCGTACATCGTGCCGCTGCTGGGAGTGGGGTCGTTGTTCGTTCTGAACGCGATCGACTCCCGGACGCTGTCGCGGATGACGACCGAGCCGGTGGGGATCGCGGCCCTGATCGTCGCCGGGATCCTGTACGCGCTCGGCTGGATGGCGATCAAACAGACCACGAGGATCGAGGTTTGATCGACCCGGCGCTGACAGGTCTGGCAGGCGCGTGCTGTTGCGCGGTGGCGCTTCGCGGGTTCGTCCTGCTGCGCACGCCGTCGCCGGTCGAGCGGCGCGAACTGAGCGGCGAGCTCGCCGAGGAAGGCCGCCGCCGTGGTCCGACCCGTCAGCTGCTCGATCTGCTGGGGGCGCGCTTCGGCCCGGCTCTGCTGGCTCGCATGAGCGATCCCCGGCGCCAGTCGATCCAGCGCCGACTCGACCTCGCCGGTCGTCCCGGCGGCATGAACCTCGAGCGGTACGCGGAGATCAAGGCGGCGACCGTCGCGATCGGCGTCGTCATGGCGATCCTGTTCGTGATCGCGGGGTCGTGGTTCGCCGCGGTGCTGTGGCTCGCCTTCACCTGGATCGGCGTGGACTTCTGGCTTTCGCGCACGGGCCGCCGGCGCCAGGCGCGGATCGAGCGCGACCTCCCGGACTTCATCGACATCCTGTCGATCACCGTCCGGGCCGGAACCGGCTATCGAGCCGCGCTCGAACGCGTCGCGGGGTCGCTCAGCGGCCCGGCGGCCGATGAGGTGCTCGCGACGCTCCGGCAGATGGACCTCGGAGCCACCCGGCGCGAGGCCTTCGAGGCGCTGCGCCGGCGCAACTCGAGCGAAACCCTCGATGCGTTCGTGGCGGCGCAGCTCCAGGCCGAGGAACTCGGCGTACCGTTGGCCGACGCGCTCGCCGCGATCGCCACCGACACCAGGCGGTCCGCCGCACAGGACGCGCGCCGGCGGGCGCAGCGGGCCGCTCCCCGGGTCAGCCTGATCGCGGCCACGCTGCTGCTGCCCGCGACGATGCTGCTGATCGTGGTCGGCATGTTCGTGAGTGCCGGCGTGACCATCACCCACATCCTGTGACGGACGCGGCCCACATCAGCGACGAATGGATGGGCCGGCTCGTCCGGGTGCTGATCGTGTTCAGGACGCTCGTGTTGCTGGTCACGGTGCTCGTGTTACCGAGCACGAACCTGACTCCGGTGGTCGCGCTCGCGGTGGCGCTGGCGGCGGTGATCAGCTACCTGCCGCTGCGGTACTGGAGCCAGATCGCGGGCTCGCTGGAGCGGCACCCGGCATACCTGGCGGTCGAGGTGCTACTGGCGACGCTGATCCTGGCCGCCGCCGGGGCTCGCAGCCCGTTCTTCTACTTCACGCTCGGGACCGCCGCGCTGGCGGGCGTCATCTACGGACGCAGAGGAGCGATTCCGTTCTCGGCGTTGCTGATGGCGGCGTACGAGCTGGTCGCGCTCGAGGGCCTCCCGACGGGACACCCCCTGCACGACGTACAGAGCGTCGTCCTCGCCCCGTTGTTGTATCCGGCCGCCGTGGTCGCCGGGATCGCCGCGCGGGAAATGATCGAACGAGGCGTCCAGACCGAGGTGCTGCTGCGGGACCGCACCGCGGCGCTCGGCGCCGAGCGGGAGCGGCTGCGCGTGGCGCGCGAGCTCCACGACTCGCTGGCCAAGACCGTCGAGGGGCTCGCGCTCAGCGCCTCGATGCTGCCCGCGCGCTGCGAGCGCAATCCCTCGGTGGCGGCGCGTGTCGCCCGCGAGCTCGCCGAGGATGCCCGCCAGGCCGCGCTGGAGGCGCGGGCGCTGATGTCGGACCTGCGCCCGACCGCCGCGCTCGAGCTGCCGCTCGCGGAAGCGCTGCGCGGACGCGCGCAGAGCTTCGCGGAGCGGTCCGGCATTTCCGTTCGGTTCCTCGCTGCGCCCGGCACGCTCGCCGATCCGCCGCCGCAGACCAAGCACGAGCTGCTGCGGATCATGGGGGAGGCGCTCGCCAACGCGTTTCGACACGGCCGCGCTTCGGAGATCACGGTGTCGCTGGACGGCGGCGCCGGCGAGGTGCGGCTCGCCGTGGCCGATAACGGCCACGGCCTACCGCACCCGGTTGATGTCGAACAGCTGAAGGCAACCGGACACTTCGGCGTCGCTGGCATGCACGAACGCGCCCGCGCGATTGGCGGCGCGCTCGACGTCGAGCCCGCCGACGGCGGCGGGACGGTCGTATCCGTGCGCCTGCCGGACGGCTCCGATGCCGCCGGGTCCCGGGGCGTCGGCCCCCGCGACGGCCGCGTGTCGGTTCCCCGGGCCAGGATCCTCGGCCTGCGCCGAGTACGCCGATCCGGAGTGCGAGCATGATCCGCGTCCTGATCGTCGACGACAACGCCGTGATCCGCCGCGGCGTCGGAGCGCTGCTGGACGACACGTCCGATGTCCAGGTGGTGGGCGAGGCGAGCGACGGACGCGAAGCCGTCCGCCTCGCCTCCGAGGTTCACCCCGACGTCGTGCTGCTCGACGTCCGCATGCCCGTGATGGACGGCATCGAGGCCGCCGGTCCGCTGTCCGAGCGTGCCCGGGTGATGATGCTGACCTACACCGACGAGGAGGAGCAGGTCGTCGCGGCGATCCGGGCCGGCGCGTCGGGCTATCTCGTCCACGGCCAATTCGACGCCGATGAGCTCGTGGCCCGCATCCGCCAGCTGGCGGCGGGCGAGACCGTCCTCTCGCCGGCGGTCGTCGGCACGGTGTTCGAAGCGCTGCGGAGGACCCCCGGGGCGCCCGACGATCCGTTCGGGCCGGCGTCGCTGACCGCCCGCGAGCGCGAGATCATGAATCTGATCGCCCAGGGGCTCACGAACGGGCAGATCGCCGAGCGCTTCGTGCTCAGCGAGAAGACCGTGAAGAACCACGTCAACCGGATCTACTCGAAGCTGGGCGCCGCCAATCGCGCCCAGGCGACGGCCCTGTGGCTCGGCACCGCTCGCTAGCCGGGGGACCGCGGGCGGGGGCGGTGCGGACGGTGGGCGGGACAGGCGGGGCGCGCAGGCCCTCATCGACGGGGCCCAGGCGCGAATTGGGCCCCCCGGGACCCCCGCAAATGAGCCCCGGGACTCTCGCGCGGAACGGTGCCCGGTCGTAGCCTGGCCACTGCAATCGTCTAACGGACGCAAGGGAGCGCCACAGATGTCAAATCTCATGCTTCGCACGGCAAGCCGCTCGACAGTCGAGCTTCATGCCGCCGCCCAGCGGCTTGCGGATTACATGCACCGGGCTGTCGAGCGCTTGGGGCGCGAGCAGACCGGCCAGGACATGGTCGAGTACGCAGGGGTGCTGCTCGTCGTCTCGGTGATCATCTCGCTGATCGCCGTCTCGGGCGTCTGGCAGCCGCTCGTGACCGGGATCAAGAACCTCGTCAACGACGTCATCGGCGGCAAGTCCGGCGCGAGCGGCTGAGGTCGCGCGGTAAGCCCGCAGCTCCAAGCGTCCTGTGGAAGAGCCCCGGTTATCCGGGGCTCTTCTGCTGTCAGGGCTGGGGCGGGCGGCGGCTAGCCGCTGACCGGCACGCCCGCGACGCTCGCCGACCCGCCCGGTGCGACCACGGTCATGGCCGAGGTCGACGCCGCGGGCGCGGGGAAGTAGGCCCACACGGGATAGCTCTGGCCGACGCCCATGTAGACGTCGACGCCGGCGGTGATCGGCTGCCCGTCGGTGTTGTGCAGGGGGATGTACTCGGTTCCGCTCGACGGGTCGCGAAGGTAAAAGCCGCTGACGGTGTTGTAGGCCTCGCTATTGGCGCTCATCGGCACCGGCGGCACGGTGTTGCTTCCCTCGAGCTCGGTCTCTCCGTCGCAGCTGCTCCCGGATTGCCCGGTCACGCCCGCGCACTGAACCGTCATCTTCAGCACGACGAGATCGTTCTCGCGGTACAGCCCATCGACCGTTGCCTGGTAGTGCGCTGTCCCCGAGCCGTCGTTGAGCGAGAAGCTGATCGAGCGGCTCTGCCCGCTCGGCGGCGCAGTCGTTTGAGCGGCAGCCGGCGGCGGCGTCGGGCGGCTCGGAGCCTTAACCGCGAACACGATCGTCACGCGGCGGTTGAGCGCACGCCCGGCGGGGTTGTCCGAACCATCGGGCTTGGTGTTGGGTGCGACCGGGTCGGCGGACCCCATGCCCTGCGAGGCGTAGGTGATCCCCGGGGTCGCCGGCTGGAGCGCCGTCACCACTGATCTCGCGCGCGCCTGCGAGAGCGGGTTGTTGACCGCGTCGGTTCCGATCGAGTCCGTGTATCCGGTGACCTTCACCGGCCCGATCGCCCGCGCCTTGATCTGCGGCGCGATCTGGGCCAGGATCGTGTGCGCGGCTGGAGTCAGGTTCGACTTGTCGAAGTGGAACAGGACGTCGCTGCGCAGCGTGACCGTGTCTTGGGTGGGCGATTCGGCGTCGCTGCCGTTCGGGTTGCCGACGGTCTCGACCAGGTTCTCGATCGGAAGCGTCAAGCCCGCGGTGTTGGCACTCCCGAGAGAGGTGGCGAACGGCGCCGGCTGGGCGGCGACCAGATTCCCGCCAGCGGCGGGCGGCGTCGCCGACGAGATCGGGACGTTCGGGATCTGCGGGCCGCCGTTCGGAAGGGCCACGTCGAGCGCGCTCACCGATCCCTGCGGGGCGGGGAACGCGACCCAGGCGAGATGGGTGTAGGAGTCGTTGATCGAGGCCGGAAGCACTGAGGTGAACGGCCGGTTCTGCGAGTCGCGGACCGGCAGATATTCCTTATGCGCCACCGGATCGAGCAGCACGACTCCGCTCGGCTTGTTCGCGTTCGCGTAGACCTGCGCGCCGCTGTGGGACTGCTGCGCGAAGTCAAGCTCGCCCGAGCACCCCGCGCCCGTGCTATCGAGACACTTGATCCCGAGGTCGAGCACCATGTACGGGCCAACGCGCCGCAGGTCGTAGACGGCGACCTGCATCTGCTCAGCCTGGGTGCCGTCGTCGACCACGTCGGGGACCAGCGCCACGGGCTTCGGCGCGGCGGGCTGCCGAGCCGTCGTGGACGTGGTCTTCGTGGAGGACGTGTGCGTTGAATGGTGCGAGCTTCCGCAGCCCGCCAGCGCCGTGACGGCGGCGAGTGACGCCACCCAGGGCAGGGCGTCCCGCACCCCCGCGAAACGCCGAATGGGTCGGCGGCTCTCAGACTTTCGGATCCGCATCGGACAGTCCCGCACCTCCGCGTCGCGATCTTACCGGACGGTCCTCGATCGGCCGCCGGTTCGGCGACCGGCGCGCGCCACCTAACGCGGATGAAACACTTCGCTGGGATGGGCGCCCCCGTGACGGTGATCGGCGTTGGCTGCGAGATCGACCGGCTGTTCTCCGGGCAACCACCGGCGCTGCCGGTTCCGGGGCCGCCCGGTCAGGACGACCTGCGGGACCTGTTCGACGCGATCGCGGGCCCGTTGCGAGGCGGCAATGCGGTCATCGTGATCATCGCCGAGTGGCTTCCGGAGGAGACGCTGCGCGGCGTCCGGACGGTGCACTCGCTGCTGCAGACCGACAGGGTGGCGGTGCATGTGACCGGTCTGCCACCGCTCGCGGCCAGCGTGCTGGCGGCGCTCGCGGCGGCGCTGGCGCCGGCGGCTCCGTCGGCCGGCGCGCTCGCGGGGGCGCTCGAGACCGTAGCCGCGCAGCTGTACGTGCTGGCCTGGACGGGAAGCGTGGCCGGCCTCGAGCACCCGTCGGTGTCGCTGATGCACCACGCCCGATCGCTGCTACCGGGTTCGGTGTTCGGCGTCGGCCTGCAGCCGGAGGCGTTCGTCCAGGCGATCTCCCGCGAGCCGACCGTGCCATTGGGGCCGTCCGAGCATCCGATCCAGCTGCTCGTGGCGCCGACCGAGACCGCGGAGCTGTCGTGGTTCCTCGACGTGGTGGCGCCGGCGCTCGGCGACGTGCCCGTGCGCGAGCTCGCGCCTACGATGCACGGCCCCGACTGGTGGGGCTCATCGAAGTTGGTCGAGGCGGTAGGCGTCCCGAGCAGCCTCGACTGGCTTGCCGGCCTTGCCTTCGCTTCTCGAGTCATCCCGTGCTCATGGTGCGGCGAGCCGATCCTGGCCGCGCCGTGCCCGTTCTGCGGCGAGGCGGCGCCGCCCGGGGTCCATCGGGCCTCCGGCACGGCGGCGGCCGGAGGCTAGCTTTAGCCATCGGGCGCGGGCACCGCGGCGGGATCGGTGCCGATGCCGGCGGACAGGAACGCGTCCGCCTCGCCAGCGGCCGTCTCGACCACCGACCGCGCCCTCGCGCACGCGCGCATGCGACGCGGGGGAACTGCTCGGTCGACGCGGACGACGGCGTCGTTCTTGCCCAGCCAGATCAGGTCGAGCGGGAACCGCATCCCGAACGTGTGCACTGAGGGACAGCGCGGGATCAGCAGCGCGTGGTCGCCGGGCAGCGCGTCCAGCCGGGACAGACCCCGCCGGCGCGCCTTCCCGCTCCTGGCCTCGATCACCGTCAGCCCGCCCGGGAGCGAGCGATGCGGAAGGCCGGCGAATCGGTCGATGTCGGTGGCGCTCGGCACCGCGCTCGAGGGTAACCGCACGGTTCGGCCGCCGCGCCGGTCGGCGGCCCGCCCGAAGGACCCATGAGAAGTTGGGCCCCGGGGCCCATAGAAGATGAACCCCGGGGCTCTTGGCGCGCGTTCGGGAATCAGGCTAACTCCCGGGTGTGCTGTGGATCAGGGGTTCCGCTCGCCGCTTGCTCGCCGACCAGCGAGGTCAGGACGCGGTCGAGTACGGGGGCGTACTGGTCGTCGTGGCGCTGGTCATCGCGATGGTGGCCGTGTTCTGGCAGTCGTACGGGCCGACGTTCGTGCGCGACGTCCAGTGCCTGGTCGAGAAGGTCCTCGGTCAAGGGTGCACGGCCCCTCCGGCGTATCCCGTCAGCGCGTCGGTCAAGAACGTCGGCTACAGCGGCCGCGTCGCGATCGTCGACGGGGGCCACTCGTACACGATCACGCTGACCAAGCTCAGCAACGGCACCTCGACGATCACCGCCGTCAACACCGGCACCGTGGGGGTCTCGGCGCAGGTCGGCGCCGGCGTCGAGCTCGGACCGCTCGGCGGCGCCGACGCCGACGCCTCGATCGGCGGCGGGGGCTACGGCGACCAGAGCGAGACGTGGACGTTCCCGACCTGGTCCCAGGGTCAGAACTACTTCAACAGCATCTCCCAGGGCAACGCAGTGGGTCTCGGAGCCCACGACCTGGTCAGCTCGACGGCCGGATCGGTCCCGATCGTCGGCCACGACATAACCGGCCTGTTCGACAGCGTCACCGGCGCCTCGGGCGCGCCGAACCAGGCCTCGCTCCCGCACAAGTACCTGAGCTCGACGGCCGCCGGCGGAGGCGTTCAGGGCAGCGGAGACGCCAAGGCCGGCGTGAACTTCGGGCCGCTCTCGGCCGGCGTGAGCGCCTCGCTCGACGCCCACGCCGGGATGGAGCACGTCGGCTACGGACCGGAGAAGGGCGACTGGCAACTCGTCGGCGGCCTCGACGGGAACGCGGACGGCGGCCTGGCCGACGCGCTGTTCGGAGGCCAGGCCGACGGGGCCGGGAACATCAACGGCGAGGTGTCGGTGACGTTCTCTGCGAACGGCACGCCCGAGAAGCTTGAGGTCTCCGCATACGGCGACGGGGTGTGGGGCATATCGCCGCCCACGAACGCGAAGGTCGACGTCCCCGGGTCGTCCGGAGAGAGCGGTTCGTCTGGACAGGGCGGGTCCGGTGGCCAGGGCGGATCCGGTGGCGAGGGCGGGTCCGGTGGCGAGGGCGGATCCGGTGGCGAGGGCGGGTCCGGTGGCGAGGGCGGGAAGGAGCCGCTGCTGTCGATCGAGAGCGACGGCTCCGACGGCTCGGGAGTCGGGTCCATCTTCACTGGCACGCTCGACCTCGCGGACGACCCTCAAGCCGAGCAGGACGTCAACCTGATCCTGAGCGGCGACCCCGCGCCGATCGGAGACCTCGTCGGCCAGATGAACTCCGGCGGGACCGAGACCGTCCAGACGTACCACATCAGTCGTTCGAGCTCGACTTACGGGGCGAAGGTCAGCGCCGGGGTCGGAGTGGGCGCCAGCCTCAGCGACGGCAGCTCGAACGCCACCTATTCTGCACCTGAGACGCGGGAGAACGGCGGGAAATGGCACAAGGCATCGCAGTGAGGCGCGCGCCGGCGGCGCTGTTGGCGGCTCTCGCGGCGGGTTGTGGGAGCGCCTCGACCCACTCCTCCACCACCGGTGCGCCTCCGACGGCGCAGACCCGAACCGCGGTCAGCACCGCTGCGCGGACGACTCCCGCCGGCGAGATCCCGCTCGGGTTTGAGCGCTACCGCGTGGACGGGTTCTCGTTCATCGCCCCGCGCGGACTGGCGCCGGCGCCGAACGGCGGCGTGTCGGGGTTGCCGGCAGGCGCCTCGGTGGAGTTCCTGACGCCCGGCGGTAAGTCGCTCCAGAAGACCAACACGCAGATCATGGTGGGACTCAACCCCAAGCTGCGCTTCGACATCGACCAGGTGGCGACGAACCTGCGCGCCGCCGACTCGACCGACCCCTCGCTGAGCGACGTGCACACGAACGTCAGCGCGGTAACCGTCGCGGGCGCGGCCGGGGCGCGGGTCGTGACGGAGAGTTACCTCACCCGACCGCCGAACGTGACCGCGTTCAAGCGAACCTGGCTGATGGTGTCGCCCAAGCCGAGCGTGCTGATGGACCTCGTGGTGATCGTCGAACCGGCGCGCGGCGGGACGCTGAATCCCGCCTCCGTTCTGAACTCGTTCCGTCTGGACAGCTGATGCGGCGGGCCCTCCGCCGTCGCGGCGTAAACTCGCCTCGCGCCGCCGCAGCCGATGTCGACCGCAGAACACAACCGCAGCACCTCGGGCGCGACCGGGCAGGAGCAGCCGGTGCATACCCGGCTGCGATCGCCTGCGGTGATCGCGGCGACTGCGCTGGTCGCCGCCGGAGTCGCAGCCGCCCAGAGCTCGACGGCGGATG
The DNA here is from genome assembly GCA_963849675.1 of uncultured Solirubrobacterales bacterium. Classification (GTDB taxonomy): domain Bacteria; phylum Actinomycetota; class Thermoleophilia; order Solirubrobacterales; family Solirubrobacteraceae; genus Palsa-465. Next base: position 60,186 of record CAWKIW010000012.1, read on the forward strand.
CGGTGCTACGCGGCGTGCTGGTCTTGGTACTGGTCCCGTGCGGCGTGATCGATCTCGAGCGCCGCATCATCCCGAATCGGATCACCGGTCCGGCGGCTGTGGTCGGGCTGGCGCTCGGGTTGGCGCTCGATCCGGCGGGCGAGCCCAAGCGCCTGCTGTGGGCCGCGATCGCCGGCGGTTTCATGCTCGTTGCCGCGCTGGTCAACCCCGCCGGACTCGGGATGGGCGACGTCAAGCTCGTGGCGGTCTTGGGGCTGTACCTCGGCCCCGCGGTGATCGTCGCGGTGCTGATCGCGCTGCTGGCGAGTCTCAGCGCGGGTGTCCTGATCGCCGGCCGGGTCGGTGTGCGCAAGGCGCGCAAGACGCAGCTGCCGCTCGGGCCGTTCCTAGCCGCCGGCGGGATCGTCGCGGCGGTCGTCGGGGATCCGCTGGTCCACGCGTACCTGCACCACCTCTAACGCGCGCCGTGGCGGTCTGCGGGGGCACGCGCGCCACCACGCCTCAGCCGTTGGAGCGCTTGATGATCCGGTCGGCCTTCCACTGCCCGTCCTGCCGAACGAGCCCGTCGGTCTCGGTGTACGGGTGACCGTCCACGCTGTCGGTGAAGGTGACCGTCGCCTGGTTGCCGTGGATCGAGACCGAGTGCATCTTGGGCGCCTCGGCGCCGCCGAACGTCTGCGCGAGCTGGGAGCGCGTGATCCCGGTCATCTTGATCAGCGACGTCAGCGCGCCGGCGCAGGACGTCACCGTCAGCCCGGCCTTGCGCGCGCCGGCGACGATGTTCGATTGCTGGCGCTCGGAGAAGTGACTGCAGGCGCTCGCGTAATCCCCGTGGGCCATCTCCGAGTCGACGGCGCTGAAGATGTTCGTGATCTGCTGGCGGTCCGAGCCGCTGCTGCTCCCCCCGCAGGCCGCGACGGAAACGCACACCAAGCAGACACAAAAGAGCCGGGCCGCGGCGCTCATCCCGCGACGATGATCGCACGTCGATGGACGTTCGGCGACGGCACCACAACTCCATGCCAGCCACCCGGTTTTGACCTGCATCAGCGGCGCGCCGGCGCTGGTACTCTCGCGTCAGCGGCAAGAGGAGGCAACCTTGGAACCTGGAACCCTCAAGGGAGTCGGGCAAGCGCAGGGAACGGAGCCCGCGCCGATCGAGGAGACGGCGCCCCACCCCAACGATGGCATGCCGCCGGGGGACGGCGGGCAAACGCCCGCTGATGAGACGCTGATCGGTAGCGCCGCGCCCAGGCCGACGATGTCACGTCAGGACGTGTACGCGCGGCCGATGGTCGCGGGTCGCCCGCTCTCGACCGGGCCCATGACCCGGTTCACGACGTGGCTGAAGCTCACGCTCTCCAGCGAGCTCCAGCGACGCGAGTGGGCGGTCGAAGAAGCGCTGGTGCACGCGCCCACGATGACCCGCCCGAACACGGTGGCGGTGATCTCGCCGAAGGGGGGCGTCGGCAAGACCACGATCTCATTCGTGCTCGGGAACCTGCTCGCCGAGCAGCTGCGTCTGCGAGTGGTCGCGCTCGACGCAAACCCCGACTTCGGGACGCTTTCGGCGCTGGCCCCGGACGAGCAGCGGTCGACCCGCTCGCTCGCGGACCTGCTCGCCGATTCCACCCAGATCGAGTCGCCGGCCGAGCTGCACCCGTACGTGGCTCGCCTGTCCACTGGGCTTCACCTGCTCGGCGCGCCGGCTCACGCCGAGGTGATGGCACAGATGACGCCCGGGCTCTACAGCCGGCTGCTCGATTTCCTCGAGCGCTTCTACGAGGTCGTGATCCTCGATCTGGGCACCGGGATCACCGATCCGCTCGCCCAGTTCGCGGTCGATCGGGCCGATCAGACCGTCGTCATCACCACGCCGGAGTGGGTTACCGCCGCCGGCGTGCTCGGGGCGCTGCGCTACCTCCAGCTCGAGCAGGGGACGCTCGTGCTGAATCAGGCGGCGACCGGGCGGCACGCCGGCAATCGCGACGTGATCGAGGCCAACTTCCGTCGCCACGCGGTCGAGACGAGTGCGACGATCCCGTACGACGATCGCCTGCGGGTGATGCTGGACACCGGGACCTATTCGCTGTCCTCGCTCAAGCTGGGGACTCGGGCGCCGGTCAAGGAGCTCGGCGCGGCGATCGCGTACAAGTTCGTCTAGCTGGGCGCCGCCGTAGGGCCGGCAAGGCATCTTTTGGCACTCTCAGCTAGGGAGTGCCAGAAAAACCCTTGAATCGATTCCGGAAGAAGCTATATTGCTCGTTGGCACTCTCGTGGGAGGAGTGCCAAAGGCTAAACACCGGCTCATTCCCTTCCAACCGGAGGTTGCATCACATGAAGCTCAAGCCCCTCGGCGATCGATTGATCGTGCGGGCGATCGAGGAGGAGGAGACGACCGCCAGTGGCATCGTCCTGCCCGACACCGCGAAGGAAAAGCCCCAGAAGGGCAAGGTTCTCGCGGTCGGCGACGGCAAGGTCAACGAGGACACCGGCAAGCGCACTCCCCTCGACGTCTCAGAGGGCGACGAGGTCCTCTACAGCAAGTACGGCGGAACCGAGATCAAGGTTGATGGCGAGGAACTCCTCGTCCTCCGCGAGTCCGACGTGCTGGCCAAGGTCCAGTCGTAACCCCGCCCCCCAGGAGAACTGAAACAGAAATGGCTCATAAGGAACTGAAGTACGACGCGGATGCCCGCAAGGCGCTCGAACAGGGCGTCGACGCGGTAGCAAATGCGGTCAAGGTCACGCTCGGCCCCAAGGGCCGGTACGTGGTCCTCGACAAGAAGTTCGGCGCGCCGACGATCACCAACGACGGTGTGACGATCGCGCGCGAGATCGAGGTCGAGGACGTCTTCCAGAATCAGGGCGCACAGCTCGTGCGCGAGGTGGCGACCGCCACCAACGACGTGGCCGGCGACGGCACGACGACGGCGACCGTGCTGGCGCAGTCGATCGTCCGCGAGGGCCTCAAGAACGTCGCCGCCGGCGCGAACCCGCTTGGTCTCAAGCGCGGGATCGAGAAGGCCGTCGAGGACGTGGTCAAGAACATCGAGAAGCAGTCGACCGAGATCTCCGGCAAGGATCAGATCGCCCGGGTGGCGACGATCTCCGCCGGCGATGACGAGATCGGCGACGTGATCGCCGACGCGATCGAGAAGGTCGGCAAGGACGGCGTGGTCAACGTCGAGGAGGGCCAGACGTTCGGCATGGACCTCGAGTTCACCGAGGGCATGCAGTTCGACAAGGGTTACATCTCGCCGTACATGGTCACCGACCAGGAGCGGATGGAGGCGACTCTCGAGGATCCCTACATCCTGATCGCCAATCAGAAGATCGGCTCGGTCCGGGATCTGCTGCCGGTGCTCGAGCAGACGATCCAGTCGGGCAAGCCGCTGCTGATCATCGCCGAGGACGTCGAGGGCGAGTCGCTCGCGACGCTCGTGGTGAACAAGCTGCGTGGCACCTTCACCGGCGTTGCGGTCAAGGCTCCGGGGTTCGGCGATCGCCGTAAGCGGATGCTCGAGGACATCGCGATCCTCACGGGCGGCGAGGTGATCACCGAGGAGATGGGCCTCAAGCTCGAGAACACGCAGATCTCGCAGCTCGGCCGCGCTCGTCGCGTGGTCATCGCCAAGGACACCACGACGATCGTCGACGGTGCCGGCGAGAGCGACGCGATCAAGGGCCGGATCAACCAGATCAAGACCGAGATCGAGAACACCGATTCGGACTTCGACAAGGAGAAGCTCCAGGAGCGTCTCGCGAAGCTGTCCGGTGGCGTCGCGGTGGTCAAGGTTGGCGCTGCCACCGAGACCGAGATGAAGGAGAAGAAGCATCGCGTCGAGGACGCGCTGCAGGCCACGCGGGCCGCGCTCGAAGAGGGCATCGTCCCCGGCGGCGGCGTCGCGCTCCTGAGCGCTCAGAAGGCGCTCGAACCTCGATGGGTTCGAGGATCCCGACGAGAAGACCGGCGCGCGGATCGTGCGTCGTGCGCTCGAGGAGCCGATGCGTCAGATCGCCGAGAACGCCGGCCTCGAGGGCTCGGTCGTCGTCAACGACGTCCGCAAGGCGAAGAAGGGCGAGGGCCTGAACGCCGCCAACGGCGAGATCGTCGACCTCGTCAAGGAGGGCATCATCGACCCGGCGATGGTCACGCGCTCGGCGCTCCAGAACGCCGCGTCGATCGCCAAGAACATCCTCACCACCGAGGCCATCGTGGCCGAGGTGCCGGAGAAGGAGTCCGGCGGCGGTGGCGGTGGCATGCCCGACATGTCGGGGATGATGTAAGGCGCCGCCGTCAGGCGCCGCCGACAAATCCGATAATCCGCTGCGACAAGCAGACGCTTTCGAGGGCCCGGCTGACGCCGGGCCCTCGGTCGTTTGGGAAGTAACTACGGCATAGACGGGGTTTCTTCCCAAACGCCTCGGATCCGCCTGATGTCCGGCCTCGTCCGACCGGCGCTGGCGCGCGGCGTCGCCGGCGTGGAGCGCTAGCGTCGCCGGCGTGGAGCGCTAGCGTCGCCGGCGTGGAGCGCTAGCGTCGCCGCGTGGAGCGCAGGCGTCGCCGGGCGTGCAGCGCTATGTAATACGCCCGAAGTCGCCCGATCCGGACCCTAGCCCGGGGAGATTCGCGTTTGGTTTGGTACCAGGGGGCGTGTTGGCGGTGCGCGGTTGGACGTCGGCGGTGGGGTTGCCGTGTAGGGCGTACCAGGTGATGGCGATGGTTTGGCAGAGCAGGCCGAAGGGGACGGTGCGGGCGACGGCTTGGGGGAGTGCGGTTGCGGGCTTGGCCGACGCCGGCAGGTGCTTTTGGCGTCGTGGAAGCAGGTCTCGATCGTCCAGCGCTTGGCGTAGCGGTCGAGCAGTTGGCTGGGGGTGGCGGTGGGGTCGGTGGTGATGATCGCGATGGCGAGTTTGGTGTTGCTGGCGCCGATCGCGGACGAGGATCACCTGGACGGGTTGGGAGCCCCATACCGGGTACCACAGTCCGGGGACTGGCTTGGATGGTCGATCGGTGCCTTGCCCAGTTCGATCTGGATCTGGCTGCCAGCGCTGGGGTCAGGGGCGTTGGGCCAGCTCACTGGACGGATCCCGAGCCGCTGGCCCTTCTTGCGCGGCCGACCTCGGCCGGTGTGCGGTTCGTGGCCTGGCGTGGATCACGGCGTTGTTGCCGGAGGCGGACGGTAAGGGTGACGTTGCGCCGGGCAGACCGCGCAACGCGGTGGCACGCGTAACGCGCCGTCGCCGATCGACGTCGATCCGCCGGTGCGGGGTAGCGCGCGAGCGATCAGCTCGATCAGCTCGCGCGCGAGCTCGGGCTGCGGGCTGGCGTTTCTCGGGTGCCGTGCGGCGACGTCGGGGCGCGCGGCCGGGGATCCACAGCCGCGAACGAGCACCGGCAGACACCACACCCGCTGCCCCAGGCCGGGCAGGCGGACAGCACCAACCCGGCGACGACGAATCCGTTGCCGAAGCGCATCTGGCGGTAGCGTGGAAGGGCCATCGCCCGTCATACAGCCACCAGGCGGCGTGGACCTTGCGCCCGGTACGCTCGAATACGGTCAAATCCTTTCTTCCACAACAGCGGCGCCTATGTGGCGGGCAGGAACCGCTCGATCAGGAAGTCCAACAAGCAGCAACCCGAGCTCGGTCCGGGGACCAGCAAGCCCGGGCCGCGTCGTGGCCCTCAGGTCTGCCGCAGGCGCGCCGGTGCGACGTGACGCCAGATTCCCGCGAGAGTGCGGATGTGGCGGTGGTCGCGCGCCCTGCAGGCGCGGAATGGGTCGAAGTGGATCGGGGTGATGCCGGCGGCGCGGGCGCCGGCGATGTCGGCGGCCAGCGTGTCGCCGACGTGGACGACGTCGGTGGTGCGGATGCCGGCGCGGGTGCGCGCGAGAGCGGCCTCGAAGATACGGACGTCGGGCTTCTCGTAGCCGACGACCGTGGAGTCGATCACGGGCACATCGACGATCCCGCAGTCGCGCAGATTCTCCTCGGCGTGTCCGTCGGAGTTCGTGACGATCACGACCGCGAGCCCGCGCCGACGGAGCGCGGCGATCGTCCCGAATGCGCCCGGAGTCGGCTCGCTCCAGAGGATCTCGCCGGAGCGGCTGCGATCTTCCAGCTCGGCGAGGGCGTTCAGCGCGTCGTTTGTCCGTGCGGCCGCGATCCCGAGCTCGGCGCAGAACGCCGCCGGTAGGTGGGGTTGGAGGCGCCGGCGCGATCGAAGGCGCGGAGCGCGCGGTAGTGGGCGCGCGGGACCGCCGCTCGGGTCGATCTGGAACCACGCGGCCGACAGGGCGCCGGCGACGAGTCGGCGATCCGGGAGGACGATCACGCCGCCGGCATCGAGGAACACCGCCCGGCAGCGGATCCGCGGCGTCATCCGGCCCGCGCGGTCGCGCCCACGAGCGCGCCGTAGACCTCGGCGGTCCGCCGCGCGACCTCGGCCCAGTCGAAGCGCAGCACGTGCTCGCGCGCCTCGGCGACAGCGCGCCCGCGCGGCGTCGTCGGTCAGGACGCGCTCGACCATCGCCGCGGAGCGCGGGGCGTCGCGCGAGCGGAAGCGCAGCCCGACGCTGCCGTCGTCGGGGACGACCTCGCGCAGGCCGCCGGTGTCGGCGACGACGCACAGGCAGCCGGACGCCATCGCCTCGAGCGCCACGAGCCCGAACGGCTCGTAGATCGACGGCACGATGCACAGGTCGGACGACCCGGTAGAGCGAGTGGAGCATGTCGTCGCCGATCCAGCCGAGGAAGGTGCCGTGCTCGAGCAGGCCGAGCTCGGCGCGCCTGGCGCTTCAGCTCGGCCTCGGCCGTGCCCGTGCCGGCGACGACGAAGCGCAGCTTGCCGAGCCGCTCGATCAGGCCGGGGCAGCGCGTCGAGCGCGACGTGGAAGCCCTTCTCGTAGACGAGCCGGCCGACGAGCAGGACGAGCCGCTCGTCCGGTGCCGCGAAGCGCAGCCGCAGCGCGGTCGAGGTCTCCGGCGGCTGGCCGAGGTCGCGCGGGTCGATGCCGTTCGGGATCACGGTGACGCCGCGCTCGGGCGACGCCGAAGACGTCCGCGACATGCCCGCGCATGAAGTGCGAGCACGTGATCACGTGGTCGGCGCGGCGGACCATGCGGCGCTCGGCGGCGTGGATGTGCGACTGCGGGATGGTTCTGGACCCAGCCCTGGTGGCGGCCGTACTCGGTCGCGTGGACGGTCACGAGCCACGGCAGGCCGATCGCGCCGCGCGAGCTGCTCGGCGCGCGCCGGCGACGAGCCAGTCGTGCGAGTGGACGAGGTCGAAGTCGAACCGCTCGCAGAGCTCGGCGCCGAGCGCTGCATGTCGCTCGTTCATCGCGTCGACCCAGCGGACGAACGCGCTCGGCGTCCTTGGGGAACGGCGGCTCGCGGACGCGGTGGACGATCACGCCGTGCCGGTCCTCCTCGGCGGGCGAGGCGGCCACCGCCGCGCGTCAGCACGTGCACCTCGACGCCGCGCGCGACGAGCTGCTCGGAGAGCTTGCGCACGTGGCGGCCAAGGCCGCCCTCGATCACCGGCGGGTACTCCCAGGAGACGATCAGGACGCGCATCGGCGACGCCGCGGAGACCCTACCGACTCCGAGCGCGCTCGAACACCGCGACGCCGAGCTCGCTCGACGATCGTCGCCGCACCCGGGTCCGGGCGCCGAAGCGAGCGCTCCTCGCCGCGCAGCACGTCGCGCCACTGCCCGCGCGGCGCCTCGACGCGTGCCCTCGACGGGTCCGCTCCGGACGGCCACGGCGACGAGCACGTCGCCGCCGCGCACGAACGCGCAGGTCGCCCGGGCCGGCGTCGAGCGGCTCGTAGCTACCCGCTGAACGCCTCGGGCCGGCGGGCGCGGAGCGCGAGCAGCCGCAGCATCACGCCACAGCTTGCGCGTCTCGCCGTCCGGCGGCGCGCCGCCCAGCAGCCGGCGCAGCATCGCCTGGCGCCTCCCAGTCGACCGGGCGGCGGTTGTCGGGATCGACGAGCGCGCGGAACGCGAGCTCGTCGCCCTGGTAGATGTCGGGCACGCCGGGGGCGGTCAGCTTCAGCACGAGCTGCCCGAGCGCGGCGCGCTCGCCGACCGCGGCGAGCCGCGCGCGAACGGCTCGAAGTCGGCCGAGGAACGCGTCGTCGGCGTACAGCGCGTGGCAGAAGCGCTTGACCGCCTCCTCCCACTCGTCGTTCGGCTCGATCCAGTTCGTGTTGCGCTTGGCCTCGCGCAGCGCCTTCTCCATGTACGCCTCGATCCGCTCGGCGGCGATCGGCCAGGCGCCCGACCAGCGTCTGGAACAGGAAGTACCGCTCGACGTCGTCGGGCGCGCCGCCGGACGCGCAGCGGCTCGGTCAGCTCGAACCAGCGCTCGACGTGCGCGGCCCACTCATCGGGCATCGACGACAGCGCGCCGATCCGCGCCCGCACGTCGGCCGAGCGCTTGGCGTCGTGGGTCTGGGTGGTCAGCAGGTTCAGCGGGAAGCGCTCGAGCGCGCTCGACGCACGCCGCGTGGAAGCGCTCGACGGCGATCCCGAACCGGCACGGATCGCCGCCGACGTCGTTCAGCGCGAGCAGCCGGCCGTAGCGGTAGAAGGCGGTGTCCTCGACGCCCTTGGCCATGATCGCCGGCGTCGTCTGCTGAAAGCGCGTGACGAACTCGGCGGGCGCGTCGCGCTCGAGCAGCAGCAGCGGCGGCGACCAGGGTCCAGCCCGACGCCTCGATCACGCGCCGATCGGCGTCGTCGACCCGGCCGCTCCCGGGTCGACGTAGGTCCGGTACACCGGAAGCGACGCGAGCGCGTGACCGAGCGCGTCGAGCCCACCCGGCACCGAACGTCGCCGAGCTCGCGTGCGAGCCGCTCGACGTCTCGGCGCGAACGGGCCGCGCACCTGCTCGAGCTTGGCCTCGTGCGCGACCTCGCCGAACGCGCGGCGATCGCCCGACACCTGCTCCCACAGCGCGGTCAGCGCGGGCTTCGCCGGCGGGATCGACGAACAGCGCGCAGACGTCGTTGAGGAACTCGTAGCCGACGGTGCCGCACACCGGCCAGTCGCGCAGCCGCTCGCCGGGATCGAGGATCTTCTCGACCCACACGCGCTCGACGCCGTCGCTCGCGCAGCCGCGCGAGGTACCCGGCGGGATCGGCCAGCCCGTCCGGGTGGTCGACCCGGAGCCCATCGACCAGCCCCTCGCGGACCAGTCGCGAGCACCAGCTCGTGCGTCTCCTCGAACACCTCCGGGTCCTCCTGGCGGACGCCCGCGAGCTCGTCGATGTCGAAGAAGCGCCGGTAGCCGCCGGTCCCGGGTCGAGGTCGAAGAATGCGCTCGCGAAGCGACGGGTCCGCCCAGTAGCGGTTCGCGTCGTCGGCCGCCATGTGGTTCGGGACGACGTCGAGCACGATGCCCATGCCGGCGTCCGCGCGCACTGCCGGCCAGCGCGCGCAACTCCTCGGCTCGCCGCCGAGCTCCCGCGAGAAGTCGGCGTGGGTCGACGACGTCGTAGCCGTGCGTGGAGCCGCGCCGCGCCTGGAGCGACGGCGACAGGTACAGGTGGGAGATCCCCAGGTCGCGCAGATACGGGACGAGCGCGCGGGCGTCGGCGAACCCGAAGTCGGATGTCGAGCTGAAGACGGTAGGTGGCGCGGAGCTCGATCGGCGGTCGCGACGACGTCACGTGGCCCGCTTCAGCACGACGATCGAACGCGCGACGACCTTCACCTCGGTGCGGCGCGCCGTAGCGCGCGCTGCCGGGCTCGCCGCGACGGGTCGGCGGTCGAGAGCTCGAGCAGCCACCGCGCGCCGAAGCGCCGGCGCGGGAGCGTGAACGGCGCGGTCCTCGGGCTCGGCGTTGAACAGCAGGATGAACGAGTCGTCCTCGACGTCCTCGCCGTGCGGGCCGGGGGTTGCGATCTCGCGGCCGTTGAGGAACATCCCGAGCACGTGCTCGCCGCCCTGCCAGTCGCGCCGGGTCATCTTGTGGCCGTCGGCGCGGAACCACCACACGTCCGGCAGCCCCGAGCCCATGACCTCGCGCGCCGCGCAGGAAGCTGCTCGCGCCGGAAGACCGGGTGCTCCCGGCGCAGCGCGATCAGCCGGCGCGTGAACTCGCGCAGCTTGGCCTTCTCCGGGTTCTCGCTCCAGTCGAACCACGAGATCTCGTTGTCCTGGCACCAGCCGTTGTTGTTGCCGCCTCTGCGTGCGCCCGATCTCGTCGCCGCCGAGCAGCATCGGCGTGCCCTGCGAGAGGAGCAGCGTGACCAGGAAGTTGCGCTGCTGGCGGAAGCGCAGCGCGAGGATCTCGGGGTCGTCGGTCTCGCCCTCGACGCCGCAGTTCCAGGAGCGGTTGTCGTCGGTCCCGTCGCGGTTGTCTTCGAGGTTCGCCTCGTTGTGCTTGTGGTCGTAGGAGACGAGGTCGCGCAGCGTGAAGCCGTCGTGCGCGGTGATGAAGTTGATCGACGCGAACGGGTCGCGCCCGTCGGCCTCGTACAGGTCGGCCGAGCCGGACAGCCGCGTCGGCGAACGACGCCGTTGTTGGCGAAGCCGCGCCAGTAGTCGCGCATCGTGTCGCGGTAGATCCCGTTCCACTCGGACCACAGCACCGGGAAGTTGCCGACCTGGTAGCCGCCGGGGCCGACGTCCCACGGCTCGGCGATCAGCTTCACCTGGGACAGCACCGGGTCCTGATGGATCACGTCGAAGAACGCCGAGAGGCGGTCGACATCGAAGAACTCGCGCGCGAGCGCCGAGGCGAGGTCGAAGCGGAAGCCGTCGACGTGGCACTCGGTCACCCAATAGCGGAGCGAGTCCATGATCAGTCGCAGCACGCTCGGATGCACCGGGTTGAGCGAGTTGCCGGTCCCGGTGAAGTCCATGTAGTGGCGGGGATCGTCCGGCATGACCCGGTAGTAGGCGAGGTTGTCGACGCCTTTGAACGACAGCATCGGGCCGAGGTGGTTGCCCTCGGCCGTGTGGTTGTAGACCACGTCGAGGATCACCTCGATGCCGGCGCGATGCAGCGCCTTGACCATCCCCTTGAACTCGCGCACCTGCTCGCCGCGGCGTCCGGTGGCGGCGTATTCGGAGTGCGGTGCGAAGATAGCCGATCGTGCTGTAGCCCCAGTAGTTGGTGCAGCCCTCGCTCGTCGAGGAACGACTCGTCGGAGATGTGATGCACGGGCAGGAGCTCGACCGCGGTCACGCCGAGGTGGTGCAGGTAGGCGATCGCCGGCTCCGAGGCCAGGCCCGCGTACGTGCCCCGCAGGTCCTCGCGGACCTCGGGATGGAGCATCGTGAACCCCTTGACGTGGGTCTCGTAGATCACGGTGTCCGCGAACGGAACCCGCGGCGGGCGGTCCCCTTCCCAGATGAACGCGTCGTCGATCACGACCGACTTGGGCATTGCCGCGGCGTCGTCCTCGTCGTCGGGCTCGAGATCGGCGTCCTCGTCCCCGGTCGGCACGTACGGCAGCACGTTCGCGTCGTGGGCCCAGTCGACCAGGCCGTCGATCGCCTTCGCGTACGGATCGAGCAGCAGCTTGGCGGGGTTGAAGCGGTGGCCCTCGAGCGGCGCGTACGGCCCCTCGACGCGGAACCCGTAGCGCTGCCCGGGCCCGACGCCCGGCACGTAGCAGTGCCAGTTGAACGCGGTCCGCTGCGTCATCTCGATGCGCGACTCGTTGTCCTCGCCGTCGAACAGGCAGAGCTCGACGCCCTCGGCGTGCTCGGAGAACAGCGCGAAGTTCGTGCCGCCTCCGTCCCAGGCCGCGCCCAGCGGGAACGGGCGCCCGGGCCAGACTCCGTTGTCGCTCAAGCGATCAGTGCTCCGGACATCGGCGGCAGCTCGACGTATCCGGCTTCGAGCGCGGGCTCCCCGGCGGTGGTCGCGAGTAGCACCGACCCGCCCGAGCACGGCACGCGGCGCGTTTCGGAGGCGAAGTTCATCGCCAGCTCGAACGTGCCGCGTCGCACGCGCAGCCAGCGCGCGTCCTCGTCGAACTCGATCGCGTCGACGTCGCCCGGCGGGAGTCGGCGACGGACACCCAACAATTCGGCGTAGAGCTTCGACAGCGCAGGATCGCGCCGGCGCGTCAGCTTCGAGCGCTCGAACGTCGCTGGGTCCTGAGGGTCGGGGATCTCCTCGTTTGCGAACTGCGCGAACGATGCGAACTCCGCGCGGCGGCCCTCGCGCGTGGCCTGCGCGATCGACTCGTCGATGTGGTCGGAGAAGAACTGAAACGGCGCGTTCTCCCCATACTCCTCGCCCATGAACAGCATCGGGTCGTACGGCGAGAGCAGCGTGCAGAACGCCGCCAGCGGGCGCGCGGGGGGCGGCATGCGGTCGCCGAAGGCGCGGTTCCCGACCTGGTCGTGGTTCTGGTCGAAGACCACGAATCGGTGGGTCGGCACGTCGTCGGCGGGCGCGCCGTACCGGTGGCGGCGGAACGGCGAGTAGTTTCCGTCGTATACGTACGGCCGGCGCCAGGCCTTCGCGAGTTGCCTGACCGACCCGAAGTCCGAGTAGTACCCGTCGAGCTCGCTCGTCACGAGCGTGCGCACCGCGTGGTGGAAGTCGTCGGCCCAGGACGCGTCGCACCCCCAACCTCCGACCGCTCGGTCCCGTACCACCCGAGGATCGTTGAGGCCGCTCTCGGCGATCACCAGCGCCTGGTCCCGCTCCCGCGTGGACGCGGCGCGCCACCGCGGCCACGATGTGCTCGGCGCTCTGATCGAAGATGGCGTGAATCGCGTCGAGCCGCAGGCCGTCGATCCCGAAGTCGCGGACCCATCCCACCGCGCTCTGCATGACCCATTCGCGAACCGGGTCGCAGTCGGCGTCGTCGTAGTTGATCGCCTTCCCCCACGGCGTCGAGTACCTGCCGGTGAAGTACGGGCCGAACGCCTCGAGCGCCTGCGTCCCCGAGGCGCCGACGTGGTTGTAGACGACGTCGAGGATCACCGCCAGGCCGGATTGGTGTGCCGCCCCGACTAATCGGGCCAGCGCATGCGGGCCTCCGTACGCCGAGTGCGGGGCGGAGATATAGACGCCGTCGTAGCCCCAGCCGTGGCGACCGGGGAACTCCGCCACCGGCATGATCTCGATCGCGGTGACCCCAAGCTCCGCTAACCCGGGCAGATGCTCGATGGCGGCATCGAATGTCCCTTGGTCACTGAATGTTCCAATATGTAATTCGTAGATCACGAGCTCGCGCATCGCCGGTGGGGTGAACGGCCCGGCCCCGGGCACGTCGACGATGCGGGATGCACCGCGGATGCCGTCGGGCTGCCAGCGCGAGCACGGGTCGGGGAGCGCGCGCCCGTCCAGCACGAACCAGTAGTCGTCCCCGGCGCGGGCCGGCGCGATCGCCTCGTAGACGCCGTAGCCGGCATCGTCGAGATCGAGGTCGTGGTCGCCGAGCCGGAGCGCGACCGAGCGCGCGTGCGGGGCCCACACGCGGAACTCGACTACCGCGTCCGGGCGCGGGCGCGCGCCCAGCGGACGCTCCCACGGGTACTCGGCGACGCCGCCCGGGGCGGACATGGTCGAGCTCACTGGGATTCGGGCACGAGCCAAACGGCAGCCAAGGGCGGCAGCGTAACGAGCCCCGACACCGGCTGGCTGTGCCACGGAATCGGCTCGGGCTCGATGCCCCCGAGGTTGCCCACGTCGCCGCCGCCGTAGAACTTGGAGTCGGTGTTGATCGCCTCCCTCCAACGGCCGGACCGTGGCAGTCCGAGCCGGTAGCCCTCGCGCGGCACCGGGGACAGATTCGCGACGACCACGACGATTCGCTCGGCGTCCTTCGACGCGCGCGCGAACGCGATCACGTTGCTGTCGGCGTCGTTGGGCTCAAGCCACCAGAACCCGGTCGGGTCGGAATCGACCTCCCACAGCGCGGGCTCGTCCTTGTACAGGCGGTTCAGGTCGCGGACCAGCGCCTGGATGCCGGCGTGGTCGGGCTGCTCGAGCAGGTGCCAGTCGAGCGAGCGCTCGTAGCTCCACTCGGCCTCCTGCGCGAGCTCGTTGCCCATGAACAGCAGCTTCTTGCCGGGATGCGCCCACATGTACGCGTACAGCGCGCGCAGGTTCGCGAGCTTCTGCCACTTGTCGATGCCCGCCATCTTCGAGTACAGCGACCCCTTCCCGTGCACGACCTCGTCGTGTGACAGCGGCAGGATGAAGTTCTCGCTGAACGCGTACATCAGGCTGAACGTCAGCTCGTGGTGGTGGTAGCGGCGGTAGATCGGGTCCTGCTCGAAGTAGCCGAGCGTGTCGTGCATCCAGCCCATGTTCCACTTGAAGCCGAACCCGAGCCCACCCAGGTATGTGGGCCGCGAGACGCCCGGCCACGCGGTCGACTCCTCGGCGGCCGTGATGGCCCCGGGCTCGCGACCGTACGCCACCTCGTTGAACTCCTTCAGCAGCGACACGGCGTCGAGGTCCTCGCGGCCGCCGAACTGGTTCGGAACCCATTCGCCCTCGTTGCGCGAGTAGTCGAGGTACAGCATCGACGCCACCGCGTCGACGCGGATGCCGTCGACGTGGTACTCGCGCAGCCAGAACAGCGCGTTCGCGATCAGGAAGTTGCGGACCTCGTGGCGCCCGTAGTTGAACACGAGCGTGCCCCAGTCGGGATGCTCGCCGCGACGCGGGTCGGCGTGCTCGTACAGCGCGGTGCCGTCGAACCGGGCGAGCCCGAACTCGTCCCGGGGGAAGTGGGCGGGCACCCAGTCGAGGATCACCCCGAGGCCGTTCTGGTGCAGGCGGTCGACGAACTGCCGGAAGTCGTCGGGGGCGCCATAGAACGGCGTGGGGGCGTAGTAGCCGGTGACCTGGTAGCCCCACGAGCCCTTGAACGGGTGCGCCATCACCGGCAGGAGCTCGACGTGGGTGAAGCCCATGTCCTTGACGTACGCCGACAGCTCGTCGGCGAGCTCGAGGTAGGTCAGCGAGCGGTTGCCCTCGAGCGGGTTCAGCCGCCAGGAGCCGAGGTGGACCTCGTAGATCGAGAGCGGGCGCTCCAGTGCGGGTGGCTCGCTCGCGCGGGTGCGGAGCCACTGGGCGTCATTCGGGCTCCATTCGTGGTGGGGCTCGAACACGACCGACGCGGTCTTCGGCGGCACCTCGGTGGCGAACGCGTACGGGTCCGCCTTGAGCAGGATCTGGTGATCCTGGGTCAGGATCTCGTACTTGTAATTCATCCCGGGCCCGATGCCGGGGAGGAACAGCTCCCAGATCCCGGTCGAGCCGAGCGTGCGCATCGCGTGCAGGCGCCCGTCCCACGAGTTGAAGTCGCCCACGACGCTGACCGCACGCGCTGACGGGGCCCATACCGCGAACGCGGTGCCGGTCACGCGTGGTTGGGGGTGGGGGGCGGGAACTTCAATCTCGCGAACGTGCGCCCCGAGCTTGTCGTACAGCTCCTCGTGACGGCCCTCGGCGATCAGGTGCTGGTCGAGCTCGCCGATCGTCGGCAGGAATGCGTACGGATCATCGATCGTGAATTCGGCGCCGTCGCCGTAATCGATGTCGAGCTGGTAGTGGAGCGGCAGCTCGGCGCCCTTGATCTCGCCCTCGAACACCCCGCCCGGGTGGATCCGCTTCAGCTCGACGGCCGGCTTGCCGTCGGCGCGAACGGTTACGGAGCTTGCGGCCGGGCGCAGGGCGCGGATCACGACCCCGCCGTTCTGCGGATGTGCTCCGAGTACGGAATGCGGGTTTGAATGCTCGCGGCGGACTAGCGCGTCGAGCTCACTGGCCGCGACGGTCATGATCCCTCCAAGATGCGCCCGATGCCGGCGACGGGGATCGAGATCCAGTCGGGGCGGTTGTTGAGCTCGTAGCGAAGCTCGTAGATCGCCTTCTCGAGCTCGTAGATCGACAGGAGGTTGTTGATCACGGCCTCGCCCCCCGGCATCAGCGTGGGATCGACGGACGCGAAGTAGTGCTCGAGGAACTTCTCCCGCGCGCGCTCCTCGAAGTCCGCGGGGGCACGCCGGTTGCGCAGGATCTCGATCGCGGAGGTCACGTACGCGAACGAGCGCAACATGCTGGCGACGTCGCGCAGCGGCGAGCGCTTCTGCCGGCGCTCGGGCAATGGCCGGGCCGGCTCGCCCTCGAAGTCGATGATCACCCACCCGCGGGGTGTGTGCAGCGTCTGGCCGAGGTGATAATCGCCGTGCGTGCGGATCACGCGGCCGGTCACGCCGATCTGGGCCCGCGCGGCCAGGCGCTCGCGGACGTCCTGGCCACGGCCCGCGATCGGCGCGAGCCGCGCGTCATCGTCGGGAAGGCGGAGGAAGATCCGCTCGATGTCCTCGTCGATCGTTGCCATCAGCAGGCCCAGCGCCTCCTGGCTCGGCTCGTCGGGCGAGAACGCCGGATCGGCCGCGTCCGAGGCCAGCACCGTGTGCAGTTCGGCCGTTACCGTGCCGAGGCTTCCCAGCCGCTCGAGGAACACCTCGGGCGCTGAAAACAGCTCGTCGAGCGCGAGCTCCCAGCCGCCGATCGCGTCGGGCAGGAACGTCTGCGCCACGCCGAGCGTAGACGCGAACGCCTGGCCCTCGTAGTCGTACCACCCGTGCAGCGGCGCGATGTTGGGGAAGCCACGCCAGGTGAGGAAGCGCAGGATCTCGAGCTCGGGGTTGACGCCGGGCTCGAGCTTGCGGAACACCTTGAGCACGACGCTGTCGTCGAACACGACCGACGAGTTCGACTGCTCGACGCCCATCAGCCGGACCTCGGTGGCCTGTCCGAGACCGTTGCCGGACTCGGCGAACTGGTGGAAGCTGAAGTGGCCGTCGGCGGTCGTGATCTCGTCGGCGGCCTCGATCCGGCGGAGCAGCTCGAGCGCCTGGGTCGGATCGGCGAGCGCGTCATAGACGGTCCACTCGTCGGTGTGCGAGATCGACTCGCCGGGGGGACGCCGTCCCCGTCGGGGCCGCGTAGGGCGAGCGGAAGCTGGTAGAGCTCGTGCGTGCCGGTGGCAAATCTGGTCTGGACGAGCGCCAGCAGCAGCAGCGGCTCGTCGCGCAACGTGATGCTCTCGACGATGTCGATGCCGGTCACCGAGCGCGCCTTGGACGCGTACCACCGCTGGTGCTGCACCCACTCGCGGAGCTCCTCCTCGTCGAGCGCACGACGGATCTCCTCGGCCGTGATCTGAACGCCCTCACTCATCGTCTTCCTCGTCTCCCTCGACCAGCTGGAACCAGAAAAAGCCGCGCGGGCCGAGCGTCAGCAGGTAGGGCAGCTGGCCGATCCGCGGGAACCTCGAGCGGCCGAACAGCTCCACCGGATATCGCCCCTCGTAGGCGCTGAGATCGAGCTCGACCGCCTGAGCAGATCGGGCGACATTGTGAACGCACAGGACCAGATCATCCTCGAAACTACGCAGGTGCGCGAAGATGCGGGGGTTCGACGGCTCGATCGGCTCGTACGTCCCGAAGCCGAACACGGGGTGCTCCTTGCGCAGCGAGATGAAGCGATGCAGCCACCGGAGCTGCGACGTGGCCGTGCGGAGCTGGGCCTCGACATTGACCGCCTGGAAGCCGTACACGGGGTCCATGAGCGGCGGCGCGTACAACTGGGCGAAGTCGGCGCGGCTGAACCCTCCGTTGCGATCCCCGGTCCATTGCATGGGCGTCCTTACCCCGTCGCGGTCGCCGAGGAATACGTTGTCCCCCATCGCGATCTCGTCGCCGTAGTACAGCACGGGCGAACCGGGCAGCGAGAACATGATCGCGTGGAGGAGTTCGATCTCGTCGCGGCCGTTGTCGAGTAGCGGCGCGAGCCGCCGGCGGATCCCGAGGTTGAGCTTCATCCGCGGATCCTTGGCGTACTCGGCGTACATGTAGTCCCGCTCCTCGTCGGTGACCATCTCGAGCGTGAGCTCGTCGTGGTTGCGCAGGAATAGGCCCCACTGGCAGCTGTCCGGAATCGTGGGCGTCCGCTCGAGGATTTCGTAGACCGGCACGGCCTCCTCGCGCCGGATCGCCATGAACATCCGCGGCATCACCGGGAAGTGGAAGGCCATATGGCACTCGTCGCCCTCGCCGAAGTACTCGACGACGTCCGCCGGCCACTGGTTCGCCTCGGCCAGCAGTACCCGGTCGGGGAACTTGGAATCGATTTCCTGGCGAACGCGTTTGAGGTATGCGTGCGTCTCGTGCAGGTTCTCGCAGATCGTGCCGTCGCGCTCGTAGAGGTAGGGCACGGCGTCGAGCCGGAATCCGTCCAGCCCGAGGTCAAGCCAGAAGTGGAGCACCTCGAGCATCGCCTGTTGGACCTCGGGGTTGTCGTAGTTGAGGTCGGGCTGGTGGGAGAAGAAGCGGTGCCAGTAGTAGGCGCCGGCCGTGTCGTCCCAGGTCCAGTTGGACGTCTCGGTGTCGATGAAGATGATCCGCGCTTCCTCGTAGCGATGCACGGTCTCGGACCACACGTACCAGTCGCGCTTGGGATTGTCGCGGACTCGAGCGCGACTCCTGGAACCAGGGGTGATCACTCGAGGTGTGGTTCATGACGAGGTCCGCGATGACGCGGATCCGGCGCGCGTGCGCGGCCTCGATCAGCTCGTGGACGTCGGCGACGTTGCCGTAGTCGGGATGGACGACGGTGAAGTCGGAGATGTCGTACCCGCCGTCCCTGAGCGGTGATTTGTAGAAGGGGAGGAGCCAGATGCAGTCGATGCCGAGCCACTGCAGGTAGTCGAGCTTCTCGGTGAGGCCGCGGACGTCGCCCGAGCCGTCGCCGTTGGCGTCGAAGAAGCCGCGGATGTGGATCTCGTAGAACACCGCGCGCTTGAACCACAGCGGCTCGGCCTCGAACCACTGCCGCGCCTGCGCCTGCGTCTCGGTTGCCTGGTCGCTCGAGGTCCCCGTCGTGGGGGCCATCTGGCTCCGCTCACGGGCGATCAGGTGGGTGAGGGTGGGGGGACCGACGCTCATGGCGCCTGTCCGTCCGCTGTGGTCAGGCTCACGGGGGCGGGCACGATCACATCTCCACCCGGATCACGTGTGCCTGGCGGACGCCGGGCTCGAGCCGGATGAAGTTCGGCCCGATGCGCCACTGGTAGCGCTCGCCGGTGAGCAGGTCGTGGGCGGTGAAGCTCGGGGGCAGACCGAGATTGGCAGGCACGATCGCGAGGCCCTCCTGTGTTTGGTGCGGGTCGATGCTCACGGCGGTGATGATCGTGTTGCCCCGCGAGTGCTTGGCGTAAGCGATCAGCGCGTCGTTGGCGGTGTCGAGAAAGGTGATGTTGCGTGAGGGTTTGGAGCGCCTCGTTTTCGCGACGGATGTTGTTGACCTTCTTGATGAGCGGGAGCATCGGGCCGTCGAGCGCGCGCTGCTTGATCTCGTACTTCTCGGAGTTCATGTACTCCTCGGAGCCTTCGCGCACCGGGACGTTCTCGTAGTGCTCGTAGCCCGAGTAGATCCCGTAGGTGGGACTCAGCGTGGCGGCGAGGATCAGGCGAGCCTCGAACGCGGGGCGGCCGCCGTGCTGGAGGTACTCGTGCAGGATGTCCGGCGTGTTCGCGAAGAAGTTCGGGCGGAAGTAGTCGCTCTCGTCGGTCAGCGCTAGCTCGGAGACATATTCCGTCAGCTCCCACCGCGAGTTCTTCCAGGTGAAGTACGTGTAGGACTGCGTGAAGCCGATCTTCGCGAGGTGCCGCATCACGGATCGCCTGGTGAACGCCTCCGCGAGGAAGATCACGTCTCGGTCGTGCTCGTGGACGCGTTGTATTAGCCAGCGCCAGAACTCGAACGGCTTGGTGTGCGGGTTGTCGACGCGGAACACCTTTACGCCGCAATCCACCCACTGGATGACGATTTCTTCAAGGGCCTCCCAGAGTCCGCGCCAGTCGGGCGACTCCCAGTTGACGTTGTAGATGTCCTGGTAGCGCTTGGGCGGGTTCTCGGCGTACTTGAGGGTGCCGTCGGGGCGGTGGTGGAACCACTCGGGGTGCTCGTGAAGCCAAGGGTGGTCGGCCGATGCCTGGATCGCGAAGTCGAGTGCGACGTCGATGTTGTGCCGCTCGGCTGCTTTCGTGAGATTCTTGAGGTCCTCGATCGTGCCGAGCTCTTGATGGACGGCGTCGTGACCGCCGGTGGGTCCTCCGATCGCCCATGGGGAACCCGGGTCGTTCGGTCCGGCGGTCAGCGAGTTGTTGCGACCCTTGCGGTTGGTCAGGCCGATCGGGTGTATCGGGGGGAGATAGAGGATGTCGAAGCCGAGCTCGGCCAGGGCGGGGAGCTGTTTTTCGACTCCTTTCAGGCCGCCCCACGAGCGGGGGAACAGCTCATACCAGCTGCCGAACCGCGCTCGCAGCCGGTCGACCTCGATTGCGATCGGTTCGGGTAGGGAGACGCTGCCGTGGCGGGGCTGGATGCGCTCGACCGTTGCGAACAGCTCGGGCCCCAGCGCGACATCGTGCTTGGCCGCCTCCGGGATGTCGGCATCGGCGAGGGCGTTCTTCGCGTGGTCGATCAGCGCCCTGTCGGGTTTCTCGGTCGCCGCCTTTATTGCGGTGTTCAGATGGAGTACACCCTCTGACAGCTCGCCGGCGAGGTCGTGCTGTCCCGCGGCGACCTTGCGCTCGAGCTCGTCGCGCCAGGTGCCGAACACGTCCGTCCAGGCTTCGACGGTGTATTCCCAGCTGCCCTCGCGGTCGACGTCGAAGCTGCCGGCCCAGCGGACGCCTCCGAGGTGGGCGTCGATTCGCTCCATCTCGGACTCTTGGTACGCGTGGTCTTGAGCGTGCTTGTAGCGGACCACCGCCCGGAGCAGATCGTGGCCGTCACGGAAGATGTCGGCCTCGACTGTGATGGCGTCGCCGACGCAGCGCTTGGCGGGGTAGCGGCCGTCGTCGACGGCCGGCGTCGGGTATTGGATGACGATGCGGGGCGGCGGCTGCTTGGCCTTTTGTTTCGTGCGCCCGGCGCGGCGCTCGGCTTGGCTTCAGTGGGCGTGGTGGTCATGGGCGGTCCCGGTGGACGGTGGGGGCGGGTGCGGGGTGCTGGTGGGTGCGGGCTGCGGGCGGGTGCGGGCTGCGGGCTGCGGGCGGGTGCGGGCTGCGGGCTGCGGGCGGGTGCGGGCGCGGGCGGGCGGGCGGGGACTCGTCAAGCTCGAAAATATCCGCCTTCGCGATGGGTAAACAACGATCGGTGATACCGCGGTTGGGTCTCAGGATGGCTCTTACATGATCGAGCTACCGCGCTCAAGCGGTGTTCAGCTCCATCTAACCTCGCTTCCGGGTGGTCGCCTGGGGCCTCAGGCCTACCGGTTCGTCGACTGGCTGGCGGCGGCGGGCCAGACCTGGTGGCAGGTGTTGCCGCTCGGGCCCCCCGACCGTTACGGCTCACCGTACAAGGCGCGCTCGGCGTTCGCGGCGTGGCCGGGGTTCCTGGGTTCGCCGCGTGCTCCGGTTTCTTCGGCGGAGGTTGCTGCGTTTCGTTCGGTCGAGGCTTTCTGGGCGGTGGATTGGGAGCGTTTTTCTTCTCGTGGTGCCCTGGCCGACCAGGTCCGGTTCTCACGCGAGTGGGACGCGCTGCGGGGGTACGCGTCGGAGCGCGGGGTCCGACTGTATGGGGACGTCGCGATCTACGTGGCACCTGACAGCGCCGATCATCGCGCCCATCCCGAGCTCTTTCGTAGCGGTCTTGTTGCCGGCGCGCCCCCGGATGCGTTCACGGACGACGGGCAGCTATGGGGCAACCCGGTGTATGACTGGCCCGCTCTGCGCCGGCGGCGGTACCGCTGGTGGGTCGAGCGGATGCGGCGGACGCTGTCGCTGTTCGACCTGGCCCGGATCGACCACTTCCGCGGGTTCGTTTCGTATTGGGCCGTGCCGGCGGGCGCGCGTGTGGCTTCTGCCGGGCGCTGGCAGCGAGGACCGGGACGGGCCGTGTTCGACGCGGTGTCGCGATCGCTGGGGTCGTTGCCCGTGGTCGCAGAGGACCTGGGCGTGATCACGCCGGCGGTGACCGCGTTGCGGGAGTCGCTCGGGTTTCCGGGGATGGTCGTGCTCCAGTTCGGCTTCGATCCTTCGGTTGTGCGGAGTCCGCACGCGTTCGAGAACCACGTCGAGGACCGGGTCGTGTACACGGGCACGCACGATCACGACACGGCTGCCGGGTGGTACTCGGGGTTGTCGGTTGATGTTCGTTCGTTCGTGGATGCGTCGTTTGCCCGGTACGGGGTGGTCGAGCGCCAGCCGTGGTGGAGCCTGATCCGGCTGGCTCTCCGGTCGCCGGCGCGGGTCGCGATGCTCCAGGCCCAGGACGTGCTCGGACTCGGGAGCGAGGCCCGGATGAACAACCCGGGGCGGACGGGGCGCAACTGGCGGTGGCGGATGGAGGCCGGCGCGTTGACGCCGGCGCTGGCGCGGCGGTTGCGGGAGGCGACCGAGGAGGCGGGGCGGCTGGCCGGCGGGAGCTAGTCGTGGCTCCGGGGGCTGTTTGCGGGGCCCCCGGGGCCGTTTGCGGGGTCCGGGGCCGTTTGCGGGGTTCTGGGGGCTGTTTGCGGGTTCCGGGGGCTGTTTGCGGGGCCCGGGGCTGTTTGCGGGGCCCGGGGCTGTTTGCGGGGCCGGGGGCGGGGGCTCCTGGCGCACCGATAAGTACGCATTCGACGATTGCCACCCGTCGAGTGTCAAGAGATCGTTGCCATAGCGGGACGAATATGCATTCGGCCCGCGGGGGAGGTCGAGTGCGCGCTTGTTGGGGCTGTGGCGGCGGGGCCGGCTCGTGGCGCCGGGGGGCTCGTGGCGCCGGGGGGCTCGTGGCGCCGGGGGGCCGGGCGCCCGGGGGGCCGGGGGCGCGGCCCACGATGGCGCCGGCCAGCCGGGCCCACGATGGTGCCGGCGCGGCGCTGGGGCTGCAAGTTGCCGGCGTCGCGGGCCGCCCCGCTTATCCGGGTGGGTCATAACCGCTCACTCGACGATCCGCGCCGGTCGAGAGTCGTGCGATATGACCCGTATTTCGTAGGTGAATCCGCATTCACCGAGGGCGCGGGGGGTCGAGTGCGGGGTTGTGACCCACGGGGAGCATGGGCCGCCGCCGCGACGGCCGATCCGCCGGGCGTCCATGCCGGCGCGGGGGGACGGCTCCGCCCGGCGTCCATGCCCGGCGGGGCCAAGGACGGGCCGGGGGCTCAAGTTGCCGGCGCAGCCGCCGATCCCAGTGGACGATGAGTATCGACGCTGTGACGAGCCGCATCGACCAGATCCTGGCGATGCAGCAACAGCTCACGGACCCCAGCAGTGCCCTCGCGTCCTCCGCCACCTCGACCGACTCGGGTGGAGCGTCGCTGGGCGCCACCACCGGCACCGGGTCCACGAGCTTCAGCGACGCCCTGTCGTCGGCGCTCGGAACACCGACTCGACGGCGACTGCCCGGAACCACGACCGCGCTGAACTCGGCGCTGTCGCCGGACTCGCTGATGGCTTCGGCGATCGGCAGCACCGACGGCAGTTCGACGGACACCTCGGCGTTGACGCCGATCTTTCCTCGCTGCTCCCGGCCACGAACTCGCTGGGCCTGACCACGAACTCGCTTGGCCTGACCGCGGGCTCGACCCTCAACGGCGCCACGACCGGCGAGGCGCCGGCGCAAGTCCAGGCGATGACCAACATGGCCAACTCCCTGGTCGGCAAGCCGTACGTCTACGGTGGCGGCCACAGCGGGTGGGAACCGCAGTCAGGCTACGACTGCTCGGGCTTCGTGTCCGCGGTCCTTCACGCCGGCGGCTACCTGAGCCAGCCCGTCGACACGACCGCGCTGCCCCAACAGGCCGGAATGGAGTCCGGACCGGGGCAGTACGTGACGGTGTACGACCGCGCGCTGCCGGGCCAGAGCGGCCACGTGATCATCGAGATCAACGGTCAGTTCTACGAGTCGGGCGGTTCGCACGGCTCCTGGGGCGGTGGCGGTGGCGTCGAGAAGATCGGCACTCCCTCCGCGGAGTACCTCTCGACGTTCCCGACGGTCCTTCACCCCGCCGGGCTGTAAAAACGCCCGCGGAGCGCGAACCGCGCACGCACCGCCGCCGTCCAGGCGGTGACCTTCGCGTGGCGGTAGACGTACGTCCAGTCGCCCCGGAGACGTTGCCGGCGAGTCGGTGCGTAATGGATCAGAGACGACGGCCGGACCGCCACATGCATGCCGGCGTCCTCGAGCACCGCCAGCGCCCTTTCGGCGATGTCGATCTGGCCGAACGCGGTCGGATGCACGTGGTCGGTCATCACGAGGTTGCGGGCCCCCCACGACCGCAGATCGAGCAATAGGGTCCCGAGCTCACCCGCGACCCCGGAAACAACATCATCCAAATCCCCGACCTGGCGCGGCGCGCGGGGTCGCCCCAGATCGAGCGGGGCCGTCACCGCCAGGACCCGCTCGCAGCGACCGACCAGGAACTCCAGCGCGATCCGGAATCGCTCGGAGAACGCGACGGCGTCCCAATCGGGAGAGCGCACGTCGTTCACCCCGATGTACAGGCAGCCGAGCTGATAGCCGGCGCGAGGCTGCCTGACCGTGAGGCGCTCGAACGCCGGAATCTGGCGCTCGACCACGTCACGGACGCGGGCGCCGTCCACCGCGTAGCACGTGAACGGCAGCGCGAGGCCGCGCGCCACCCACATCGCCCACGACTGCAGCGCCACCCCCCACTGGAGCTCGCCGCCACCGTTCGTGATCGAATCGCCGAACGCCAGGACACCCATGCGGGAGTTGTTCGGAGTGCTGGCAGGCCCGGTCAAGAAGCGCGAGAGTAGCGATTGCCCGATAACCTCCGCGGCCGTGAGTTACGGCCGGGTGACGATGAACGACGGCCGCGAGGACATCAGGCGCGCGGCGACGGAGCTCGCCGAACGGTTGCCGGACGCCCTCGCACCGCTGGCGAGGCTCGCCTACAACTACCGCTGGTCGTGGCTGCCCGGTGGCGCCGAGCTGTTCGCGTCGGTCGACGCCGAGCGGTTCGCGCTCACCCAGCAGAACCCGGTGCGCCTGCTCCAGGAGGCCTCGAACGCAGCGCTGCGGCGCGCTGCCGCCGACGAGGGGCTGGTCGATCGGGCCGCGGCCGTCGAGGCGCAGGTCAAGGGCGACCTGGACCGCCCGTACTACCCATCGATCGATCCCGCCCGGCCGGTCGCGTTCCTGTGCGCCGAGTACGGCGTCCACGTGTCGATGCCGATCTACGCGGGCGGCCTTGGTGCGCTCGCCGGCGACCTGCTCAAAGAGGCCTCCGACTGCGCGGTCCCGTTCGTAGCCGTCGGCCTGATGTACCGCAAGGGCTACTTCCGCCAGCGGATCGACGCCGGCGGGTGGCAGCACGAGTACTGGATCGACACCGACCCGGAGCGTCTGCCGGCCGCGCTCGTGACCGGCGCCGACGATCGGCCGCTGACGATCGAGGTCCCGATCTATGACGCCGACGTCACGGCCCAGATCTGGCGCGTCGACGTCGGCCGGATCCCGCTGTTCCTGCTCGACACCGACCTCCCCGAGAACGGACCGGCGGAGCGGTGGATCACCGCGCGGCTGTACGAGTCCGACGAGCACATCCGCCTGGCGCAGTACGTGCTGCTCGGGGCCGGCGGCGTGCGCGCACTGACCGCACTCGGGATCGAACCGGGCGTTATCCATCTGAACGAGGGCCATGCGATGCTCGCGCCGTTCCAGCTGGCCTGCCAGCAGCTTCACTCGGGCCAGGATCTGTCGGTCGGCCTCTCGTCCGCGCGGGAGCGGACCGTGTTCACGACCCACACGCCCGTCCCGGCCGGCAACGACACGTACCCGCCCGAAGAGGTCGAGGCGGCGGTTGGCAACCTCGTCGCCCAGATGGGCTGCGACGCGGCGGCCCTGATCGCGCTGGGCCGTACCCATCCGGACGACACCGAAGAGGACTTCGGGGTCACGCAGGCCGCGCTCCGGATGAGTCGTGCCGCCAACGGCGTCAGTCGCCGCCACGGCGAGGTGGCGCGCGAGATGTGGCACCCGCTGTGGCCCGATCTGCCCGTCGAGCAGGTCCCGGTCGGTTACGTGACCAACGGTGTCCACGTCCCGACGTGGATCGGGACCGCGATTCGCGAGTTGCTTGACCGCCATCTCGGCGACGGCTGGATAACGCGAGCGGCCGAGCCCGGAACCTGGGCCGCGGTCGACCAGATTCCCGACCGGGACTTGTGGGACGCCCGCGCGCGCCAGCGTGCCGAGCTGGTCGAGTGGGTGCGAGTGCGCAGCGCCACCGACCGGCTGCTGCGCGGCGACTCGCGCGACTACGTCGACGCGGCCGCCACCGCGTTCGATCCAGGCACGCTCACGATCGGGTTCGCCCGGCGCGTGGCTACCTACAAGCGCCTGGACCTGCTCACCCGAGATCCGGAATGGACGCTGAAGCTGCTCGGCGGCGACCAGCCCGTCCAGGTGGTGCTCGCCGGCAAGGCCCATCCGCGCGACGAAGAGGCCAAGCGCGTGCTCAAGGGCCTGTTCGGGCTGAAGGGCGCGGAGATCATCGGCAAGCGCGTCGTGTTCCTCGACGACTACGACCTGGCCACGGCGGCGTGGCTCGTGCGTGGCTGCGACGTGTGGCTGAACGTGCCGCGGCCGCCGCTCGAGGCCAGCGGGACCAGCGGCATGAAGTCCGTGATCAACGGCGGCCTGCAGCTCAGCGTCCTCGACGGGTGGTGGGCCGAGGGATACGACGGCGACAACGGCTGGGCGATCCCCGGAGAGGTCGACGACGATCACCAGGCCCAGGACACCCGAGACGTCGCCGAGCTTCATCGCCTCCTCGACGAGGAGGTGGTTCCGGCGTTCTACGACCGCGACGAGCACGGCTTGCCGGCGGCCTGGATCGCCCGAATCCGGGCGTCGCTGACGACGCTCGGGCCGCGCTTCAGCGCCACGCGGATGCTCTCGGAATACCTGTCCGGCCCGTATAGGGGTATAATGCGGGAAAGTCGGCGGCGCCTGGCGGCGGCGCCTTAGTGGGAGGTCGGCGGCGCCTGGCGGCGGCGCCTTAGTGGGAAAGTCGGCGGCGCCTTCGTGACCGGCCGGGAAGGTATAAGCACGATTCAGCGTCGTTAAGCTGAATGTTGTTACACCACGCGACAGCAGGGAAAGATGGCCTCCGGGGCTGACCAAACGAAGCCAACGGCGACCGAGCTCGCGGACCTGTCGGCACTCGCCGACGGCACGATCGATCCGGCTCGCAGAGCGAACGTCGAGGCGCGCATCGCCGCCTCGCCGGAGCTGAGCGCGCTGTACGAGCGCGAGCGCCGCGTGGTCGACGCGCTCCACCAAGTGCGCGCGACCGAGCGCGCTCCAGCGCGGCTGCGCGCGAAGATCGAAGCGTCGCGCCCGACCCGCGCGACCGCGGCTCGCCGGCGCTTTGCCTACGCCGGCGCCGGTGTTGCTGCGCTCGCCGCCGTGGTGCTCGCGCTGGTGCTGGCGCTCCCGTCGGGGACGCCCGGCGCGCCGTCGGTGTCCGACGCGGCCGCGCTCGCCGCTCGCGGTCCGATGCAGGGGGCGCCTGCGCCCGATCCGAGCCTGCCCGCAGCGCGGCTGTACCAGAACGTCGGCGACGTGTACTTCCCCAACTGGACCTCGCGGTTCGGGTGGAACGCGGTCGGATCCCGGACCGACACGCTCGGGGGGCGGACCGCGATAACCGTCTACTACGAACGGAACGACGACACGATCGCCTACACGATCGTGCACGCACCACCGCTCGCCCAGCCGTCCGCCAAGGCGACCAACTTGCGCGGAACGGAATTCCGCACGCTGAACCTGAGCGGCCGCCTTGTTGTCACGTGGCGCCGCGGCAGCGACACGTGCGTGCTATCGGGGACCGGGGTCAAGGCTGCCGAGCTGCAGAGGCTGGCGGCGTGGAAGGTCCCGGCGGATTCTGACTGACGAGGTCGTTCGCCACCCGCTGCCGAGCACGGTGCAGCCGCGTGGTGATCGTGGCCTCGCGGACGCGCAGCGCCTTCGCCGCCTCGCGGTAGGAGAGCCCGACCACGTCGATCGCGACAAGTGCGTCGCGGAAGTCGTCGGGTAGGCGCGAGATCGCCGCGTACAGCTCGGCCGACTGGAGGCGGGAGTCGGCCGCGGGGGCGCTCCGGTCCTCGATCAGGTCCAGATCCTCGGGCAACGGCGTCGTCTGCGGGCGCCGCCCGGCCGTCCGACGCTGGCTGAAGAACGTGTTGCGCAGGACGCGCAGCAGGTATCCGAGATCGTCCTCGGAGCGGAGGAACCGCGGCCGGCGCAGGACGCGCTCGAACGTCTCCTGCACGAGGTCCTCGGCCTCCTCGCGCGAGCCGCACAGGCTCCACGCCGCGCGATACAACCGATCGATGTGATCGCCCAGCGCCTCGGGATCGAGCTGACGTTCGGCGTTCATCCGTCGCGGCCTCAGCATACGGAGGCCGGGCGGGGCGTGGTGTTAGGTCGTCTTGAGGTCGGACAGCGGCCGGGGACCGGGGCCGATGTATTTCGCGGTGGGACGGACCAGTCGCCCCTCGCGCTTCTGTTCGAGGATGTGCGCCGACCAGCCGGCGGTGCGCGCACACGTGAACAGCGGTGTGAACAGCTCCGGCGGAACGTCGGCGAAGTCGAGCACGACCGCCGACCAGAACTCGACGTTGGTCGCGAGCACGCGATCTGGCCGGCGGGCTTGGAGCTCGGCCAGCGCCGCCTCCTCGAGCGCCTCGGCGACCTCCACTCGCGGCGCGTCGATCTGCTTGGCGGTGCGGCGGAGCACCCGGGCGCGCGGGTCCTCCGCCCGGTAGACGCGATGCCCGAATCCCATCAGCCGCTCGCCGCGGTCGAGGAGGTCCTTGACGTAGCGCTCGGCGTCGCCCATCTCAGCGACGTCATCGAGCATCTTGAGCACGCGCAGCGGGGCGCCGCCATGCAGCGGGCCCGACAGCGCGCCGACCGCGGCAGACAAGGCCGCCGCGACGTCCGCGCCCGTCGACGCGACCACTCGCGCGGTGAACGTGGAGGCGTTCATGCCATGCTCGGCGGCCGAGATCCAGTACGCATCGATCGCCTTCACGTGGCGCGGGTCGGCCTCGCCGCGCCACCGGATCAGGAACCGCTCTGGTATCGATGTCGCCTTGTCGACCTCGCTTTGGGACACCGGTGGCTTGCCGATCCCACGGGCCGACTGGGCGACGAACGACAGCGCCATCACCGACGCCCGCGCCAGGTTGTCGCGGGCCTCCTCGTCGGAGATGTCGATCAGTTGCCCGAAGCCCCACTGCGGCGCCAGCATCGCCAGCGCCGACTGCACATCGACGCGGGGGTCGCCCGAGCGGACGCTCAGCGGAAAGGGCGCGGCCGGTGGCAGTCCGGGCAGCAGCGATCCGTCAACCAAGAGCCCCCAAACCTGCTCGAACGGGACGTTCCCCACGAGCTCCTCGATGTCGACACCGCGATAGCGCAGGGCGCCGCCGGCGCGGTCGGGCTCGGCGATCTCGGTGGCGAAGGCTACGACGCCCTCGAGGCCGGACTGAACTTCGGCAGTGACGCTCATCTACTGGTTCTCCTGGATCGGCGCGGGTGGCGAAGAGGGGGTGGGCGCGGGCGAAGGCGCGCCGGCGCAGGGCCGAAGACGCGTCGGCGCGGGGCCGCAGCGATGCCCGGACAGCGTAGCCGGATAGCCTTCCGATCCGTGCCAGAGGCCCCCGCGTCCGAGCTACTGCTCCGTTCGGCCACCGACCTGGCCGCGCTGGTTCGAGCACGCGAACTGTCCGCGCGCGAGATCGTGGAGGCCTCGCTGCGGCGGATCGACGAGCTCGAGCCGACGATCAACGCGTTCACGCACGTCGCCCACGAGTCGGCGCTGGCCGCGGCGGACGCGATCGCGCCCGGGGATTCGCGGCCGTTTGCGGGAGTTCCGATCGCGGTCAAGGACAACCGGCCGGTCGCCGGGATGCCCCTCACGAACGGCAGCGAGCTGTTCGGCGACTTCGTCCCGGACCACGACGCGTTCCTGGTACGCCGGCTGCGGAACGCTGGATTCGTGATCGTCGGAAAGACCTCGATGCCGGAGATGGGCATCCTGCCGACGACCGAGCCGCGGCGGTTCGGGGTTACGCGCAACCCCTGGAATACGGGCCGGACCCCGGGCGGATCAAGCGGGGGATCGGCCGCGGCGGTGGCGGCCGGAATGGTCCCGGTGGCGCACGGGAACGACGGCGGCGGGTCGATCCGGATTCCGGCCTCGTGCTGCGGGCTAGTCGGCCTCAAGCCGGCGCGCGGTCGCGTCTCGGTCGGCCCCGATGCCGGCCACAGCTTCCTCGTCTGCGACGGCGTCCTGACGCGGTCGGTCGCGGACACCGCGAGCGTGCTCGACGTGCTCGCTGGCCCTGAGCTCGGCGACACCACCTGGGCGCCACCCCCGCCGGCGGCCGGGTACGCCGCGGTCGCCGAGACCGATCCCGGGCAACTGCGAATCGGGCTGGTGCTGGGTCCACCGTACGAAGGCGCCGCCATCGATCCGGTCTGCCTCCAAGCCGCTCGCGACGCCGGGGCGCTGCTCGAGTCGCTCGGTCACGGGGTCGAGGAGATCACGCCTCCGTGGTCCGGGCTCAACCTGCTCGGTGACTTCACTCGCGCGTTCGGACCGGCGATCTCGTACACGACCTGGCTGGGCGGTCAGATCGCCCGGCGCGAGCCGACCTCGAACGACGTCGAGCCGCTGACGTGGGCGCTCTGGGAGCGGACGCGGAGTCAGGACACGATCGCGTACCTGTCCGCGCAGGACCGGCTCGAGTCCGTGGCGCGCACGCTGATTGCGTTCTTCGAGCCCTACGACGTCGTGCTGACGCCGGCGCTGGGCGGCCGCCCGGTGGAGATCGGCGAGATCGACGGACTCGGGGCGGACCCGATGGTCAAGTACCGCAAGTCAGCGGGGTTCACGCCGTTCACCGCGATCGTCAACGTCACCGGCCAGCCGGCGATCGCCTTACCGCTCTACCGCGGCGACGACGGCCTCCCGACGGCGGTTCAGCTGATCGGGCCTCCGGCGCGCGAGGAAGTGCTGCTGCGACTGGCCACGCAGCTCGAGCAGGCGCTCCCGTGGGCCGATCGGGTCCCGGCCCTGTAGACAGGCCGCCTCACGGGACGGCTACGTAGTGGTACGTCTGCCCGCCGTCAACCGTGTAGTAGAGCCGCGCGTTGGCCGGCTCGACCGAGCCCACGTACCCGAGTGCGACCCCGTGGGTCGGGTCCGTGAACCCGAGCCACGCCCACGCGGCGACCTGGCTGTCCCCGGCCGGAGACTGCGTGATCTTGACCGGCGTGTAGCTCGCGCCGTCGTCGTCGGTGCGGTAGAGCTGCTGGTAGCCGACCACGGCCGTCGACGCCGACGCGGCGGCGAATAGCGCCGAGTTCGGGAGACTGAGCCGGCCGCTCGGCTCGGCGGTGTCGAACGTGGCTCCGCCGTCGGTCGACCGCCACACGCCGCTTTCGGTGCCGGTGGCGCAGTGGGCCCACACGACCGGCGGCTCCATTTCCTGGTACTGGCACCCGAGGCCGGGGCTTGGGGAGGGGTAGCTCGTGAAGCTGGCTCCGCCGTCGTGCGAGACGAGCACGTCGGACCCGATGCCGTTGGCGACGCCGGACTGGACAAACACATCGGAGCCAAACACCCACAGCCCGGTGGACACGTCGCCCGCGGCAGGCACCACGGTCCAGTCGTCCGCGCTCACCGGCGAGTGCATCAGGCGCGCGCCGGCGGCGCCGCTCCCGGTGACGTCGACGATCGCGTAGGCCTCGCCGCCGGAGATCGCGAGGTCGTTGACCTGCCCGCCGACACCAAGCGCGCGCCAGGTTTGGCCGCCGTCGTGCGTTGCGTACAGGTTGGGGCCGAACGCGAACCCGTTGTCGGAGTCGGCGAATCGGATCTGGGAATAGCCGGATTCGTTCGGGCCGCTGGACAGGGTCGCGTGGGGGGATCCGATGCCGGCGAAGTGCTGGCCGCCGTCGGTCGTCCGAAGGATCGACCCGCAGGGCGGATGCCCGCCGACGAACCGGCACGGCGCCGGGCCGAGGACCCACCACTGCAGCTCGCTGATCGCGGTGAACGACTGGGGTGCGAAGTTCGTCGGGACCGTCGGTGTCGAGGTGGGCGCGGTGGTCGCCGCGGGATTGCTCGTAGCGGCATGCGTGGTCGCGCTGGCGTGCGTGCGCGTCGTCGCCGAACGCGTGGTGCTCCCCGCCGCAACCGACGGATTGCTATGCGGCGACGCGGAGTGATGCGCGTTGACGAGCACGATCGCGAGGACGGCGGCCACGACCGCAGCCGCCGCCAGGAACGCAAGCGCCTCGTTGCGGCGACGCGGTGGCCGCGGCCCGCCGGTACCTGCGCCGGCGCTGGCACGTCCGAGCGCGGGCCGGCGAGCACGCAGTCGCTGATGCGCGCCTCGTTCGGTCAGCGCGGCGAGCTGTTGCTCGACTCGATCCAGATAGTCGTTCACGTCGATCGGGCGGGCGGGCTCGAATTTCCCAGCTGCTCTCGCATCCGCGCCAGCCCGCGGCTCACGCGCTTGCGGATCACCAACTCCGAGCACCGCAGCTGGCTCGCGATCTCTTGATATGGGCGCTCCTCTAGCACGCGCGACCGGACGGCAAACCGCTCGTCCTCGGGCAGGTCGTCGACGAGCGCGACCAGCCGTCCGTCGTCGCCGAGCGCGACCTCCTCGATCCGTTCGAGATCGGCGTCATTGAGCGCGATCGCCTGGAACCCCAGCCGGTGGCGCGCCCGCGCCTCTACCCGCCCGCGCCGGAAGCTCATCAACAGCTTGTTGCGCGCGATCCCGAGCACCCACGGCGTCGCCGACTCGCCCCGGTTGGCGTACCTGCTCGCGGACAGCAGCACCGCCGCGAACACCTCCGCGGTGAGATCGGCCGCGGCCTCGGGGTCGCGGGTCTCGCGGAGCAGGAACGCCAGCACCGCTCGGAGGTGGCGCCGGTAGAACACGGCAAACGCGGCTCCATCGCGCGCCGCGATCGCCGACAGGAGCGCGCTGTCGGGCCATTGCCGTCGGTTGCGGGGCTGTTCCACCATTCGCCCGTTCATTGCGCAACGCCGCCGTCTTGTGACGGAGAACGCCTACCCTATTCCCGCGAAACGGCCAAAGCCCTGCGCACGTAGAATCGGCATGCGACTGTCCCCTAGACCCTAAGAGGAACACGAAACCCTATGGCCTACGTCATCGCGGAGCCCTGCATCGGCACGAAGGACAACTCGTGCGTTGAGGTCTGCCCGGTCGACTGCATCCATCCGACGCCCGACGAGCCCGACTACGACGACGTCCCGATGCTGTACATCGATCCGGAGGAGTGCATCGACTGCGATGCCTGTGTCGAGGCCTGCCCGGTGGATGCTTGCTTCGCCGAGGACCAGCTACCCGACGAGTGGCAGAAGTACGTTCAGCTGAACGCGGACTACTACGCGAATAAGGGCTAGGGACGCACCCACTTCTGGCGCCCGGGTGCCGGCGTAGGTTGTTGCGCTGACACCGTGGTCCGGCGCGAGGGGCCCCAGAAGCGGGCCGCGCCACTAGTACGCAGCTATTCAGGCCATCGGGAGCGACATACCCACCGGCTTGGGCGCGGCCGCCGGCGCCGGCATCTGCATCACCGGTAGCTCGACGGGCGACAGTGCGATCAGGCCCCGCGCCGCGTGGGCGAGGGCCTGGGCGGCCGGATCGTCGGGGTCTGAGAGCACGATCGGGGTGCCGGCGTCCGACTGCTCGCGCAGCCCCATCGTCAGCGGCACCTTGCCCAGCAGCGGCACCTCGAGCTCCTCGGCCAGCAGCTGGCCGCCGCCCTCGCCGAACAGCTGGTAGCGCTCCCCGGTCGGGGTGACGAACCCGGACATGTTCTCGATTACGCCGGCGATCTCCAGCTTCAGCTTGGTCGCCATCTCTGCCGACCGGCGGGCCACCTTCTGCGCCACCGGCTGCGGCGTCGTGACGATCACGAATTTGGCCTGTGGCAGCAGCTGGGCGAGCGTCATCGACACGTCGCCGGTGCCGGGCGGAAGGTCGATCAGCAGGTAGTCCAGCTCGCCCCACTCCACGTCCTCAAGGAACTGCTGGAGCGCCTTGTGGAGCATCGGGCCGCGCCACACGACCGCGGCGTCCTCTTCGACGAAGAAGCCGATCGAGATGACGCTGATGCCGTCGAACGCCCGGAGCGGCAGGATCTTGCGCTCGGCGTTCACGTGCGGCCGCTCGGCGCCCAGGCCGAGCATGCGCGGCTGTGAGTAGCCCCACACATCGGCGTCGAGCACGCCGGCCGTCTTGCCCTCGGCGAGGAGCGCGGCGGCCAGGTTGGCGGTGACGCTCGACTTGCCGACGCCGCCCTTGCCGGAGCCGATGCAGATCACGTTCTTGACCTGCGCGAGGGCGCCCTCGGGGAGCGTGCCGCGGCCGAGCTTGCGCCCGAGCGCCTGCTTTTCGTTGTCGGAGAGGACGTCGAAGGTGATGTTGACGCCGGAGACGCCGTCGAGCTTGCGCACGGCCTCGGCGACGCCCGTCTGGAAGTGCGAGCGGATCGGGCAGCCCGGGGTCGTCAGCGAGACCATCACGTCGACGACGCCGTTCTCGTGGACATCGACCGACCGGACCATCTCGAGCTCGACGATGTCACGGCGGAGCTCGGGGTCGATCACGGAGCGAAGGGAGTCGATTACTTGGTCTCGTGTAGGCATACCGTTGATTGTAGGCGGGGCGGGTCGCCGCCGCCGGCCGTCAGAGCGCTGACGCCCGATGCCCCGTCGCCCGTTTAAGGACCGACGGGGCGCCACTTGCGTGACGCCCCGGCGGTTGAGGGAGGAGAGGGTGCTGCATTCGCCGGCGAGGTTATGAGGCCGGCGAACCCTTCCCGCCTCGGCGCTCTCCTGGGCGCCGGGCGGGGGAAACTTGTTTTACGAGCCGAGCAGCCCCTGCGCGTTCGCGACGAGTCTCTCGACCCTTGCGCTCACCGCGCCAGACTGCTTCTCGAGATCCCTCCGTACTGAGGTTATCTCACGATTCACTCGGCGCCGATTCTGTCGCATGGTCCGCTCCACCAGGCTACGCCGTTGGCGCATCTCGCGCTCCATTCGGGTACGCGCCCGGCGGACCTGACGCTCGAAGCGATTACGGGCGGTTACGCCGCGGCGTTCGTAGCGCTTGAGCTCGCGCTCGAAGCCGGTCCGGGTGCGGTACTTGGTGGCGAACCCCTTGACGGTCGAGACCAGGTTGTCGCGGGCGAGCAGGCTCGCTCCGACCGGGACCAGCACGGCGCGCTCGGCCAGGACCTGCGCGTGCTCCACGCGAGTCTTGGGTTGCGTCGAGGTGGTCGCACGGGACGTGCGGCGCGAGCTCGGGGCGGTCCGAGTGGTGCGTGATCCGGCCGTCGCCGGCTTGCGTTTGGTTGCTCGCTTCGTTGTCGTCGCGGGCCCCTGCGTGCCCGATGAGGTCGTTGCCATTAGGTACTCCCTACCTACGCGAAGTTATCGAACGTGTGTTTGTAAACCATAGCGTAGTGGCCGTTACAGCCGAGCACATGAAAAGTTCGTGAATTGGGGTCTCTCGTCAACCAGAGTTGACGGGTCAGGTCGCCCTGGAGGCGTCGGCAGGCGCGCGATTCAGGCCGCGGCGTCGGAATCCGACCGGCGCGGTTGCCCGATCTGACCGGGAATCTCGCGCGCCAGCCACGCCGCCGGATCCTGGATCTCCGCCAGGGACGGCAGCGCCTCTGGACTCGACCATAGATGATGCAGCGCCGCCGGCCCTCGCGCCCGCACGATCTCGTCGCAGAAGTACTTGCCCTGCTCGTACTGGCGGAGCTTGAGCTCGAGTCCCAGCAGCCGCGCGACCAGCCGCGACAGTCCGGACTGTGACTGCCGGCGACGGTCCAGGGCGGCGCGCAGCTTCGGCAACGAGGGCAGCAGATCGGGCGCGACCGCGTCCATCACATGCTCGGCGTGACCCTCGATCACCGCCATCACCGCCTGCACGCGGTCGAGCATTTCGCGCTCGGGGGTGGTCGTGACGATCGAGATTAGATCCCCCCGCCGCAGATGGGCCGCGACGCGCTTGACCTCGTCGATGCTCGGCACCTGGAGCTTGCGCGGCGCGTCCAGGCGCACCTCGGCGCTCTTCAGAAGCTCACGGACCATGCCGGCGACGTGGGCGTGCAGCCACGGAACGCCGGCGAACTGCACCGCGTGGGTGACCTCGTGGAGCGCCACCCAGGTCATGAACTGGTCCTCCTCGGCGCCGAATGTCTGCACCGCCTGGCCGAGGTTCGGGAGCACGAATAGCAGGCGCGGGGGGCGGTCCTCGACCGCCTCGTCGAGCAGCACCAACTCGTATTGCCCGAGCACGCGCTGGGCGAGGTACCCGAGCACGACGCCGACCTCGGTGCTGAGCACGATCCCCATCCCGATCTCGACCGCCGGCTTCATCGCCCCGAGGTTGTCGTTCGCCCGCTTGAGCACGGGGTCGAGCAGGAGCCGCATCGAATCGATGTTGCTCGAGACCCATTCGCGGCGGCTGATCCCCTCCGGCGCCGGCAGCGGTCGGGCCGGCACCAGGCCGGTGTAGGCGACCACCCGCGCCTCGGACTCGGCCGCCAACGCGGCCAGGTCGGCGGTCGGCTCGCTCGCGCTTCCGGTGCCGGCGACGAACGTGGCGATCCGCTGGGCGACGATCCAGTCGATCATTCGGGGATCCTCTCGAGCATGCTGAGCGTCTCGGGCGAGCGGGCCGCGCAAACGGGCGAGCTCGGCTCGGCGGTGAGCGGGGCTCCAAGCGGCTGATCACACCACGGGAAGCTCACCAGACCGCCGGCCTCGCGGACGATCAGCTGCCCTGCGGCCGCGTCGACGCCCCGAGAGCGCCGCAGCGTCACGAGCCCATCAAATCGGGCCGCGGCCACCTGACACAGCGAGGCGGCGATCGTGCCGAGCGCACGCAGTCTGTACGCGTTCTGCTCGATCGCCCCAATCGACCTTGCCACCCAGCGCGGGTCCGCGGATTCGATCCCCAGCACCTCGAGCCGGCCATCGCGTCCGCGGCGCTCGGGCAGCGACGGGTCAAGCGCGGCGCCGTCGAGCCAGGCGCCACGCCCGCGCCACGCCCACCACGTCTCGGACGGACCGAAGTCGTGCACGAACCCGAACGCCACGTCGCCCATCGTCTGCCCGTCGGCGACCGCGATCGACAGGGCGTAATGAGAGATCCCGCGCTTTGCGTTGAGCGAGCCGTCGATCGGGTCAATGATCACGCGCACGTCGTGGTCGCCGTAGTCGATCTCGCCGCGCTCCTCGGAGCAGACGACGAACTCGTAGCCCTGCTGGCGAAGCTCGTCGAGCTGGTCGAGCACGAGCTGCTCGGCGTCGTGGTCGATTTCGAGCGTGCGGTCGCCCCCCCGGCCCCGTGTGCCGGTCTCGAGCGCCCGCTCGGCCGTGGTCGGAACGTCGGCCAGCATGCGCTCGAGCCCTGCCACCGCGCGGCGGCAGACGTCCAGCCAATCTGCGTCGAGGGCCGAGCGAGTGGAGGTCATGTTCGACCCTATGCTGTCAGACATCGGGCTCACCCTTGACCCCTTGCTTCCCGTTCAGCGCGACGCCGTCACCTGCGACTGCGAACCGCTGCTCGTGCTCGGGGCGGCCGGGACGGGCAAGACGCGCACGCTCGAAGGCCGGTTTCAGTGGTTCGTCGAGCAGGGATGTCGCCCCGAGCAGGTGCTGCTGCTGACGCCCTCGGAGGCGCGCGCGGACGCGACGCGGGCCCGACTCGAACGCGGGCTCGAGGGTGGCTACGACGAGTTGTTCGTTACTTCCCCGGTCGGACTTGCGGGGCTGATCCTCAGCGCGGCCGGACCGGGCGTCGACGCGCTGGAGCCCGTGCTCGGGCCTGCCGAGCGGTTCGCGATGCTGCTCGAGCGGATCGATCAGCTGTCGATCGAGCGTCATGACTTCGGAGGCAGCGCCAACGCGTTGCTGGCCGGGTTCATCCGCAGGATCGACCGTCTGAAGGCGCATCTGGTCGGGGCCGACGACTACCTGCGGTGGGCGGAGCGGCTGGCGGAGTCAAAGGCCGAGGTCGAGCGCGAGTTCGCCGAGGTCTACCGCGTGCACGAGCAGATGCTGGCCGAGGCAGGCGCCCGCGACGCCGGCGATCTGATCCGCGATGCGCTGCGCGTCGTGCGCGAGCGGCCGGCGGCGGCGGAGCGGTTCGAGCACGTGCTCCTCGACGATGCGCACGATCTCGATCTGGCGTCGGCGACGTTGAGCCGGGAGTTGGCCGGGGCGCGGCTGACCGCCGCGGCCGACCCGTCGCGTGGCGGACGCGACCTGAGCCGCGCGGGGTTCGCGCACGTGATCATGCTCGAACAAAGCCTGCGCCTCCCGCGCCGGGTCCTGCGCGCGGCCTCGGCTGCGGTGACGTGCTCGTGCGAGCCAACCGCGGCCGAAGGCGAGGTCGCGTTCTGGCGGTGCACCAACGAGCGTGCCCAGGCCCAGTCCGCCGCGGCAGACATCGAGCGCCTTGTCGTGAGCGAGGGGGTGTCGCCGGGGCAGATCGCGGTGCTCGTGCCGGCGATCTCGCGCGAGGGGCAAGCGGTCGCGGTGGCGCTCGAAGAGCGCGCCGTCGCCTATCGCGTGGTCGGCGAGACCGCGTTCTTCCGGCGGGCCGAGATCAGGGATGTGCTCGCGTGGCTGCGGCTGCTGGCCGACCCGACCGACGCGGCTGCCGTGGTCAGGGCGCTGGCGCGACCGCCGGTCGAGCTGCGCTCGGTCGACATCGCCCGCTGCACGCAGATCGCGCGCCGGCGAAAGCTCGACATGGTGGCGGCGCTCGCGGCCGCGATCGAGTCGCCGCAGGTGCCCCCCGAGGCGCGCGAGCGGATCCGCGGCTTCCTCAAGCTGTACCGCGCGGCCATGTCGACGATCGACTCGACGCGCCCCGACCTGTACGTGCACCGGCTGATCGACCGCCTCGGGCTTCGCCGCCAGCAGTTGTTCGCCGCCCAGGCCGACGTCGTGCAGCGGTTGCGCGCGCTCGCGCGCTTCGGCGAGCTCGCCGGCGCGTACGCCCGCCGTTCCCCTCAGGCGACGCCGCGTGAGTTCGCCCGGCACATCGCCGCGGTTGCCGACTTCGGGCTGCGCGAGCACGAGGAGCCCGACCTGCTACGCCCGCAGGTGGTGCAGATCGTGGCGCTCGACAGCGCCGGCGCGCTCGAGGTCGAGCACGTCTACGTGCTCGGGCTGCATGCCGGGCTGTCGGCGCCGGCGCCCGAACCGATCGCGCTCGTCTCCGGGAACGGGAACGACGCTGTTCTCGAGGGCGGACCGGCTGCCAACGGCGATCCCGAGCGCGCCCCACTGGTCCGGGACGTGCTGTACGTCGCAGTCACGCGGGCCCGCCGGCGCGTCGTGCTCGCCTATCCGGCCGCGAACGACCGGAGCGGGGCGCTCGGCCCGGCGCCCGCGATCGAGGCGATCCGGCGGGCGGCGGCCGGCGCCTGGGAGGACCGCGAGGAGGAGATGTTCGGCCCCGCCGAGACGCTCCACTCGACCTACCGGCTGCTCCGCGACGAGGTGCTCGAAGGCACGATGCGCGCCGGCGGGCGGCTAGCCGAGCTGCGGCTCGACACCGACCTCGACGTCTCCCACGCGGTCGTGCGCTACCTGGAGCTGTTGAAGCTCGCCGCGCTGATCGAGCGGCCCGACGGGCAATCGCTGGCCGAGGCCGTGCGCGACGTGAACTCGCGGATCCTGCAGGCGGTGACCGCCGAGCAGCGCGAGATCTTCACCTCGTCGGCGCTGGACGACTACCTGCTCGACGCCGAACGCGACGCTCGCCGCCGGGCTGCGGCGATTGTGGCCCGGGACGATCCGTCGGTCGAATCGTTCCTGCCGACCCGCGGCGACGGGGTCGTGCTGTCCGCCTCCGACATCGACACATACCGGACGTGCCCCTTGAAATACAAGTTCGCGCGGGTATTCCGGATCCCGCAGGAGCCGACGATCCACCAGCGATTCGGGATCGTGGTGCATCAGGTGCTCGAGCGGTTCCACGCGCGCTCGGGCCCGGGATCGGGGGATGCGGTTTCGGGGTCGCTGCCGGAGCTGCTCGGACTGCTCGACGCGAGCTGGCGCCGGGGCGGGTTCGGCGAATCGGAGGAGGAGCGCCAGCTCCGAGGCAAGGCCGCGGCGGCGCTGACGCAGTACCACACCCGGTTTCAATCCTCGGAATCGGAACCGGTGTGGTTCGAGCGGGCGTTCTCGTTCAAGCTCGGGCCGCACCTTTTGCGCGGTCGGGTCGATCGGGTCGACCGGCTGCCCGGTGGCGAGTACGAGCTGATCGACTACAAGACCGGGCGTCCCAAGAGCCCCGTTCAGTTGGTCGACGATGTGCAGTTGTCCTTGTACGCCGTCGGGGCCCGCGAGGCGTGGAGCCTCGACGCCTCCCAGCAGGCCTACTACTACGTGCTCGACGACCAGAAGGTGACGGTGCCGGCCGACCGGCAGGACCGCTTCGAGTGGATTCAGGAGGTCGCGATGGAGGTCGCCGACGGGATCCTGTCGCAGGGGTTCGAGCCGACGCCGTCGTTCGCCGCGTGCTCGCTTTGCGACTACCGGCTCGTGTGCCCGGCCGCGGAGGGGTAGCCGCGGGTCAGCCTTCGCGGGCCGTGTCGGGGCTCGTCGTCGCCGCGCTGGCGCAGGAACCGCTGGAGCTCGCGCGCGATCGTGTCGCCGGAGGGGAGCGGACCCTCGTCGTCCGTCTCGCTCGGCCGGCGCCTGCTCGAGGCGCTCGACGAACGCCTGCACGTCCGGGTCGCTCTGCACCGCCGAGGTTGACCTGACGGTCGTAGTCGGCGGTGGCTGATTCGAGGTCGCTGGCGTCGACGGCGACCTGGACCAGCCCCTCGAGCTTGCGGACCAGCGCGAGAGCGGCCTTCGGGTTGGGCGCGGCCGCGATGTAGTGAGGAACCGCCGCCCACAGGCTCGCCGACGGCAGTCCGCTCTCCTGGCAGGCGGCGTGGAGGACGCCGACGATCCCGGTCGGCCCCTCGTACGAGGATCGCGTGAGGCCCAGGCGCGTGACGAGCTCGGTGTCGGTGGCCATCCCGGTGACCGAGATCGGGCGGGTGTGCGGAACGTCGGCGAGCAGCGCGCCCGAGCGTGACCACGAGCTGCGTCCCGAGCGCCTCGGCGAGCTCGACGATCACCCGGCTGAACGTGCGCCATTTCAGCGATGGCTCGTGCCCGACCAGCAGCACGAGGTCGCGTGTTCCGCGCGGCACGCGCGCCTCGTACAGCTCGACCTCCGGCCATTCGATCTTGCGAGCGTGGCCGTCGGCCAGCTTGACCTGGGGCCGCGTGCTCTGGAAGTCGTAGAACTCCTCGGGATCGATCGAGGCGAAACGCCGTCCGCCGAGCGCGCCGGCGACGAACGTGATCGCGCTCGAGGCCGCGTCGGCGGCGTCGTTCCAGCCCTTGAACGCGCAGATCAGCGCCGGAGCCCTCAGTCCGTCGGGGCGATATTCCCATTGCAGCGGCTGCATCCGACTCAGCGTAGATCATGGGGCGATGACACGGGCGATTCGACTGCGGTCTTGATCAGCGCCCTGCGTCCCGGGCAGGAGGTGGAGGGCGTGTTTGCGTGCTCGCGAAAGGACCGCCTGTTCACCCGCAGCGGGTCGCCGTACCTCGCCTTGGAGCTGCGCGATCGCAGCGGGAGCGATCCAGGCCCGGGCGTTCCACGAGGCGGACGCGCTGGCCGGCCGGTTCGAGCGGGGCGAGCTCGTACGGGTGTCCGGGCGGGTCGAGCGGTTCCGTGACCAGCCCGTGGTAGAGGTCGTCGACATCGCGCGCGTGGCGCCGACTCGGGGGTCCCGGGCGCTTCGGACGCAGCGATCCGGCGCGGTTCCTGC
The DNA here is from genome assembly GCA_963849675.1 of uncultured Solirubrobacterales bacterium. Taxonomy (GTDB): domain Bacteria; phylum Actinomycetota; class Thermoleophilia; order Solirubrobacterales; family Solirubrobacteraceae; genus Palsa-465. The sequence continues at coordinate 102,136 of CAWKIW010000012.1, forward strand.
CCACCGCATACCGGGATCTCGACGAGCTCGACGGGTTCCTCGAGCACCTCGCCGGCGAGGTTCACGACCGCGGCTTTCGGGCGTTCCTGGAGGGTCTGCTTCGCGACGATGACCTGCGGGCGGAGTGGCGTCGCGCTCCGTGCACCCGAGCCGGTCACCACGCGTATCTCGGCGGTCTGCTCGAGCACACGGTGGCGGTGGCGACGCTCGCGTACGAGATCTGCCAGCTGCACCCGCGGCTGAATCAGGATCTGCTGCTGACGGCGGCGCTCGTGCACGACCTGGGCCGGACGCGCGAGTTCACCTACGGCGCCGAGATCGGGCTGACCGAGGAGGGGCGCCTATTGGGGCACCTCGTGCTCGGCGAGCAGATCGATGTCGGCGCGGGCGGAGGCCTTGGACGACCAGCGTCGGCTCGCGCTGCTCCACTGCGTGCTGTGTCATCACGGGGCCGCAGCGGCGCCCGGTGGCCGGTTCGGCTCGGTCGAGGCGCTCACGCTGTACCGGCTGAACGCGCTCGACGCGGGCGTCAAGGGCGCATTCGAGCACGGCCTCGGGCTCGAGCCGTCCCGACGGTCTGCCGCTCAATAGGATCGGCCGCGGCGCGGCACGGGCCTGGTGGCCCATCCAGTCTTCAAAACTGGCAGGGCCGGGCAGCCCCCGGCTTGGAAGGTTCGATTCCTTCGCCGCGTCGTCATCAGGGTCGCGGCGGTGCGGGTGAGGCTTTGTCGGACTAGGGGTTGAGCAGATGGGCGTCGCAGTCTTTGAAGTCAGCCCGTGCGTGGCGTAGCTGCGCCTCACGGCCGTCAGCTGGTCCACCCGCGCAGTTGCGGCAATCAGACTGTCGAACGTCTTGCGGTCCGTGGGGGCGTTGAGGCGGCCATCCGCCGTCGCACCGTCGATTGCCAGGATGCGGGCGGCGAACCGGCTTTGCAGCCAGGCCAGACAGGCCGCGACGGCTTCGGTTGATCGGGATCGCGATCGCGATTTCCTCCCGCTCTGAGAACGACAGGTACCGCCCCAAGAGCGGGGCCTGGGTGACAGGCGGCATTCCGCCACTCTCCCGAAACCACGGGATGGCAGCCACCGCGGACACGCCGGCCTCGACCGCCGCCTCGACACTCGGCACGCCACGAGCGATCGCCGCCCAGAACCGAACACGATGCCCCGACGCCTCGCAGGCGGCCGCCCCGGCGGACGCATCGCCGGCCGTCCAGCCCGATCGGGACTTCGGACGCTTGGCTCGCATCGCAAACTTCCTCTTTATCGAGCGTTGCGACGACCGATTGAATCCGTCCCCGCGAATAGGCGCCGCTGCTTACAACATGCGCCCGCTGCCACCGCCACCGTCACGACGGTCCTCTCGCTGACGTGCGTGCGACCCGCCTGCACTAGATCACCGGTCGGAGCGCGCCTGACTTGCCGGGCGGACCATTCGCCTGAGCGTTCAGCGTGGCGGGTCCTCCCATCGCAGCTCGTCGAATCGTCCACCGCATCGACCCCGCGCCAAGTTCTCGTTAGCGGGACGGACTAATAGAAGCGATCCGATCTCGGGGTCAGCGAGGCGCAGGTAGAACCTCCCGATCCCCGCGAGTCCCAGGAACAGACCAGCGGTCATACCCCGATGTGCACCCGAAGGCCACGGAGTCTTGTGTCGGCCGTAGGTATCGATGCCAGTCGCAGCGACGTCATACGCGAGTTGGCCCGCTCCGGGGAGGAGGTCACTGGCTTCGAGCAGAATCTCAGCGTTTCCGGCGAGGCCGTGGCAAAGGGAGAAGTTGACGGCCGAGGCGAGGCCGGCCTCAACCCAGACTCGCGTGGTCCGGAGCGCCGCCCGCGCCTCGGCTTCGAGGCCGCCGTCGCCGCCTAGTTCGACCGCCCGAACGCGCGCCAGCGCTCCACCGGGGGCGCCGTGGCACCAGAAGCTGGCGAAGGATCGCCCCGATGATTGACTGGGGCCGAACTTGCGCAGGTCGGGCCAGTTTTCCGCGACCGAGTCGTATAACGACCGCTCGTAGGCGAAAGCCGCATTGGCTGTCTCGACGTAGCGGGAGTCGCCGGTCACCGCCGCCAGTTCGAGCAGCGCGACAGCGATACCTGCGGCACCGTGTGAATATCCGGTCAACCCGGGTGTATCCGGAAGATTTGGCGACCGCCAACAGAGCCCCGCGTCGCTATGCTGCGCGGCCGCGAGAAGCGCTTCCGCGTGCTCGACCGCGATCTCGAGGCACACGTCGTCGCCAAGCAGCGACCGCAGCGCGAGCAGCCCGACGACCGCGCCGGCGTGGCCTGACATAAGATCGGCTTCGCTGCGGGTATGTCGAATCGCGGGTGCCAACAAGAGGCTCCTCGCGTGCTCCTCGAGGGCCGGCTCGTCGAGAGCGTGTGCCGCGAGCGTCAAGGCAAGCGCGATTCCGGGACGGCCGGCGTAGAGACCGTGACCCGAGCTCGCGGCATCATCGCTGTGCGAGATCGCGTGCCGGAGCGCCCCGAGCGCCGTCCGCCGGCAGTCGGTATCGCCAGTGACCCTCGAGAGCTCCGCCAGGAATAGGCCCACCCCGGCGCTGCCCCCGTACAGGTCCGCACCGAGCGCCCGGTAGGCAAGCGTCACCCGTCCGTCCGCGAGCTCCTCGGGCATCGCGCCGACCCAGTTGCACCGCCCCTCCTTCCATATGGCGGTGCCGACTATCTCCGCCCCGATGTCGGCTGCGGTGTCAAGCAACGCGGGGCGATCGACGCGAACGGTCATCCCGACGCGAACCTGTAGCGGTCGATTCCGCCGGCGTTCAAATACGGAAGATCGAGTGTCAGCCCTGCTTCGGCAAACCGGTCCTCGATGGCCCTCAGACGCTGGTGAGGATTCGCCAGCCCTAGCTCCGCCGACCGGACCATCGCTTCCGCGATTAGCTGACAACGGCTCATGCCGAAGCTCACCGAGCCTGCGCCCGGATCCTCAGCGAGCGCCAAGCCCGCCGCTAGCGCCTTGGTCAGTGCCGGGGTACCCGGGTTGAGCGTGGGAACAGCCATCCTGTGCACGTCCCTGACCACGCCGGAAACACGATCGTAGTCGGCCTGGCGCGTGTAGAGCACGCCGCGCGTCGCAGCGAGAGTAACGCCCAGGCTCGTTTACAACCTTGAGCCTGAACGCGAGTCGTTGATCGTTCAGGCGAGTCGTGAGCGCACTAATCAAGCGGGCAGCGCCGTTACTCCGAAGGTTCCAATAGAAGCGAAGAACGGGAATCGAACCGTCAACCGGGAACTCAGCGTTCCCCAGAGCCATATAGAACCCCGGCGAGAGGCGCAGAAGCTCCTTTGGCATGAGAATGCCGACGTTCGAGCCGGACGAGAGGTCTGACCCATCGACCCCATAGACCTCTTCCGGCGCCATCCACAGACTCAGCCCGTCACGGGCCACCACGAGTTGGCGCCCGTCCACTCGCACCACCGTCCACCCCGGCTCTCGTCCCCCGGCACCGGCGTTTGCATCGGAAAGCGCGTGAATGAAGACCGAGTTTCCCGCGACCGACCGCGCCTCCGGCTCGTTCAGCTGCGGACGCACGCCGCCGCCGCAATAGAAGTCGGCGTACAGGCGCCATTTGAGGTTATGAAGCAGGTACTCCCGCACGCTCTCCGGTCCCATCGTCGCCTCGGCGTCGGCATCGAGACCGGGCGAGCGCACCCCGAACCACGCGTACGAGCTGGGGAGACGATCTCGACTGCGTCAATCAGCCGCGAGAGCAGATCCCGGTATCCGTTCACCGGAGCACACGCCAACGGAGAGGAAGGCCCATCAACTGGACCGCGGCTTCCTGAGGTCGCTGCAGGACGTTGTGTGCCAGCTGAAGATGCAGAACCGTGGAACTCATCACCTGCTGCATCATCTGGGCGGCCTCGAATGCCGTCTGGACCAGCCTCGCGCCGGCAAACCGCACCGCCCGGATCATGTCGCGCGCCGCCGACGCATCGTCGAGGTGGCGAGCGTCCACGTATGCGTGCCAGCACGCCGCCGTCGCCGGTTTCATCTCGTCGAGCGGGTACCGAGCCAGCTCTGGGAACCGCGCAGGGGGCACCGTCCCGGTCACCGGAATCGAAAACAACAGGAGCTCAGGTACTGGCTTAGTGCAGACCCGATGTCCCAGCCCGGATCTCCGAGCGACGCGCTCTCCCAGTCGATCAGCCGGATCTGCTCACTCCCGTCCGCGCGTTCGGTCCGTAGACAGTTGTCCCACTTCACATCACCGTGCACGAGCGCCGTTGGGCGCCACTGGTCCCGCAGTCGATCGAGCGCCTCGGGGAAGCCCGGGGTGCCCTGAATCACACGGATCAGCTCGAGACCAGCCACGCTGACGTCCCGGAACAATCGGGCGTCGGGACGGTGGACCGACAGGATCCAGGCGGTCCTATCGAACGCCGGTCTGGGGGCAGTGCTGGTGGTGCGGTGTAGGACACCCAGAGCCGACCCAACCATCGCGGCCGGACCGACGGCGAACTGGCCCGTTCGTGTGTGGAACCCCCGCAGGTCCTCGGCGTCATGCAACAGTTCGAGGACGAGCACGCGCTCCTCGGAGTCGTAACCGTAGAACGCGGGCAAGAAGGCTGCCATCCCGTCGGCGCCTGCCGCCAAGCGCTGATATACACCGGCCTCGTTGGCCACGGTCCAGATGGCGTCGTCGGCAACCGGCTGTTTGAGCAGGTACGACGGACCGCCTCGGCTGCGCACGCGATAGTTGCGGTTGCGGCTCGAGGCGTCGTGAATAGTGAGCTCCCCGTCGAGCACCGCCGCAGGATCGAGCAGTGACCGCTCGAGCAAGTACCGCGCGACGTCATGCTGATCGATCACGTGCTCAACCGATGCCGGGAGGTACTGACCTGGCGGTCAGGACCTCACCGTCGGTACCGTCAAAGACGGCTGCGCCGCTTACGCGTTCTGCCCACCACCACATGCGATCGACGGGCACGCCGCCGACGGGCACCCCCCGACGGCCGATGGCGCCGGACACATGACGTGCACCGAAGGCGTCGGGCAGACCGGGAAGCTCGCGCAGCCCGCAGATGGACATAGCAGGACACTCAGGACTCCGGTCATGTACGTTCCAGGCGTCGGACAGACCGGGAAGCTCGCGCAGCCCGCAGATGGACATAGCAGGACACTCAGGATTCCGGTCATTCCCGGTCCCGCGTCGACCGGGGCCGCGGATCCAGCGGGGGCTGCCGACCCAAGATGCCTGTCCAGCATCGATCCGCCCAAGAACAACGCCTGCGCGGCGTGTGACGTCACGGTCCCGTACACGACCTGTGCGTCCGCCTCCACCCAAAGGACCGTCCCCCCGTCGTCTGGAAGCGTCTGCGCGTGCAGGATCGAACCCGTCGGAATATCGACATAGCTCGTCAAGCTCGCGTCGAGCCACAGCCTAGTGGTCTCGGCGGCCGGGCTCTCCCCCGGCAACCCGACGAGCTTGACCGTCGACGCCGGTGGCTGCGACGGATCGGGAACTAACGCCTTGACGAGCGGATGGGTGTCTACCGCCGGTCGCTTCGAAGCGGGCATGACGTGACGACTCCCTCGGGTTGCTGTCAGCTTCCACAACCGACCTTACTCGACGCAGCGGCCTCGGTGGCAAAAGGTTCGAGTACTCTGGGGGCTCAGGACACCGTGGCCGAAGACTGAACGCCCGCAGTCATCAGTCGATCTCGCCCGAATGGGCAGGCTCCTTGAGATCGACGCCGCGTCTTGCCTGGCTCGGGTGCAAGGCGCCCTGTTCGGGCCGCACCTCGAGGAGCAGCTGGGCGAGAAGGGCTACACGTTCGGCCACTTCCCCGATTCATTCACGCACTCGACGCTCTGCGGCTGGATCGCGACCCGATCCTCAGGCATGCAGTCATATCGCTATGGCGATATCGACGACATGACGAATGGGCATGCGGGTGGTCACCACGACGGGGGCGCTCGTCGCCGAACACGGCCCGCCACCGAGCGAGCTGGCACACGTAAACTCGACGCACACGGTATGCCTCCCTTGCCGGGCAAGAAACGAGTCCTTCTTCCGTGCTTAGCGAGCGGCGAACGACACGGACCTCCGATCTCGAGCGCCCGATGTCGCTGGACGACCTCGACTCGGTCGTGCACTACTTCTTCGGCTGCCACGGTTACGCCGCACAAGGGAAAGCGTGGTGTGCATTAAGCGCACCTGACCATCCGGCGGTCGGCTTCATCCGGTCACCGCATACCTACTGTTCAGCAATGTCGAAGGCGTGGAGCCCGGCTTCCACCACTACAACGCCCGCGATCACTCTCTAGCTCTCGTCGAAGCGCTGACCGAAGCGGATGCGGGCGGACTCCCTACGCGGTCCATTTGGGGGTTGCCGCGCACGCGTGCTTCGTGCTGCGGTGAGGTTCAATCGCAATCACTGGGAGTATCGCTGACATCGACATCCATACGCAGGGGTGCTCATGAATGCGGCGCACCTCGGCCAGGGCTCGACCTCCCCGCCGCCGAGCTGGGGTTGGGAGCGCTCGTCACCGTCGGTATCGATGGACGCGACATCGAGGACCGCCTCTGCGTGGACGGCGTCGAGGAGGAAGTCCTCGCGGTTCGTGGCTGCGGGCCACGGTCGGCGCTGTCGTCGCCGCCGGAACCCGAGTTCACGGCGCAGCACCCAGCGGCGAGTTAGCGCGCCGCGCAAGCGCCCCGAAGGACCGGTGCATCGTGGCGAGCGAGGAGGTGTTGCCCTTGCGCTCGAACAGCGCGGCCGCCTCCTCCAAGTCGCGTTGTGCGGCATCGTCTCGCCCCAGCGCGGTCAGGACGGCGGCTCGGTCGAGGAGGGCATCGCCGTGAATCCGGATCCAATCGGTCGCGCTGACCGCGGCCACGGCGCTGTCGGCGAGGTCCTCGGCATCTTGCAAGTTGCCGGCTGCCATCAACCATCGGGCGCGCGTCCCGCGCCAGACCGTCTGCGCAGCGACGTCATCAGGCGAAGCGGATTCCTTGCTGATGGTCAGATATCGGTCGGACTCGTTGAGGTCTCCGTGGAAGAACAGGAGGCGCGCGAGGATCGCGGCGGTCATGGCGCGCCGATGCGCCTCGCCGATGCGCTCGAGGAGGTCATACGCATCTCGCACGCCTGGCAGGGCCCTTTCAGGGGCTTCCGCCATCAGCTCCATCCATCCGGAGTACATCTGGAGGACGGCGACTGTGACGGTCAGGCCAACCGCCTCCAACCGTCGTCTGGCTTCGTCTGCATGGGAGCGGGCTATTGCGAAATTGCCACGCATCGCCTCGAGCATCCCCAGCATGGTCTCGGTGACCGCGGAGAGGCCAACGTCGTCCCCGGCTCGCTCGAGAATCGCAGCGCAGCGTTCGATCCCCTCCGCGGCGGGCCGCGGTCCCATCATGACGGCCCGAGCGAGATAGCCAAGGATGCGCGATTGCATTTGCCAATCGCCGGCGCGCTCGGCGTGCGTCATCGCCAGTTCCAATGCCTCCTCCATGGCGGCCGCGCGAGTTTGAATCCAGTGGACCATGGCGACGTGATGCCACGCGCGGGCGATGCCACCGTGGTCCCCGCCACGTTCGAAGGTTCTCACCGCGTTCTCAGCGACGCGGACCATCTCTGGGAGCGGGACGCTGGGATCAACGAGGACGTGGTTGAACGAGAGCTCAATCGACGCACGCGCCGCGAGATTGTCCTCGCCCAGTTCTCGTGACGCCTCAAATGCCGCGGTGAACATCTGCTCGGCCTCGCGCAGGTCGCCGCTGTCGGCGAGCGCGCCCCCCAGATCGAGCAGGACGCCCGGCTCCGTACGACCGGCCATCCCGAGCATGTTCCGGGCGCTCCGAAGCAGCCGGACGCCCGCGTGCGCGTCGCCGCGAGCGAGCGCGCGGCGTCCGGCGGCGGCCAGGTGATCGCCGGCGCGGGCCGCCAGCGTCCGAGCGGCCGCGCCAGTATGTCCGAGCTCGGCCCGGTAGCGGAACGCCTGCTCAAGGTGATAGCCGACGAACTCGTCATAGCCGTCGCCTCGTCCAACCAGCCAATCCGCGAAGCGCTCGTGCAGATCACTCCGGCTCGATTTCGGCGTCCTGCGATACGCCACGTCGCGGATCAGGATGTGGTGGAAGCGCAGCTGTTCCTCGCCCGCCATAGTGCTCCGGTCCGGGTGGATCAGGCCGCGGTGAACGAGTGTCCGGAGGTGCTTGTCCGCGGACGCCCGGGCTTCGGCGGGCAGAAGCTCGCGTACAGCAGTGCGCCAGAATTCGCGGCCAATCAGCGCGGCGCGTTCGATGAACGCCCGCTCGCCGGGCCCCAGGCGATCGAGACGAGCGGAAAGCAAGGCTTGGATCGTGCCTGGGATCTGCGCGTCGTCGTCCCACGCCGGATCCTCTGCGTTCATCTGGAGCAACTGCTCCACGAACAGCGGGTTCCCCTCGGCCGTGCGGAGAATCTGAGCGCGTTGCGGTTCGCTCAGCGGTCGTTGACCAAGATGGTCATCGAGGAGACGAACAGCTGCTGCGTCATCCAGGGGACCGAGTACGACAGAGCTCACGCGCGCTCGTCCTCCGCCCCATGCAGGTCTCAGCTCCAGCAGCTCAGGCCGTGCCAAGCAGACCAGCAAGACAGGCGCTCGACACCAATCGACGAGATATTCGATGAGATCTAGCAGCGGCGCGTCGGCCCAGTGAGCGTCGTCGAGGACCAGGAGGAGGGGGCGTCGGCCGGCCAGTACCTCGAGCAACCGCCGAAAGGCCCACGGCAGCTGCTCACCGACGCTTTCCACGACGGCGAGACCCAGCGCGGCAGCGACGATGTCCGCGATGACATCGGCTTCATCCGTGCCCTCGAGCAATCGGCGAATCCCGTCGCGCGACTCTTCTCCGGCGGCCTCCGTGAGCGCCTCACGCAGCGGCCAGAAAGCCACGCCCTCACCGTATGACAGGCATCGCCCGGCGACGATCGCCGCCTCGCCATCCAGCTGGCGTCCCAGCTCCTGAACGAGCCGGGATTTGCCAATCCCCGCGTCGCCGACCACCGTCAACAGGATCGCTTCCCCTTCTTCCGAACCCGATCAAACGCGGCCAAGGCACGCTCGAGTTCCTCCTCACGTCCGACCATCGGACTGTCGGCCTGGACGGCGGATTGGGCGCCGGCGCGCGAACCCGAGCACTCGCCACGCCCTTACGTCGAGCGCGGGCTCGACCAGGATCGCGTTGAAAGCCAAGCGGCGCGTCTCGTCGCCGACGAGTATCTCCCCGGCCGGAGCAGCCTGGGCGAGCGCGGACCCTAGACCCAGAGGATCGCCGAAGAGCTCGCTCGCAGACTCCGCGATCACCTCGCCGGTGGCGATTCCGATGCGCACGGTCAGTGGGCGGGGCGGAGGCGGATCACCGTCTCGGAGAGCAGCACGGAGTTCATCGGCGGCACGGATGGCTCGGAGCGGGTCGTCCTCCCGAACGAGCGGAACACCAAACACCCAGGCCAGCTCGTCACCGAATCCAGCGACGAACGCGCCACCATGGCGGACGACGATATCCTCAGCCCGGTCACGCGCGAGCCCGATTAAAGCTTCGTGTTCTCTCCGGATCAGCCTCTCCCTCGCTCGACAACCTGGCGACGAGGACGGTGACGGTCTTGCGAACCATTGCCGACGCCGGTTCGTCCGGCGCATCGAGGGCGACGCACGGCCGGTCATAGTCGGGCTCTGCCGGCCTCGGTGCGGGCGATTCCATGGTGCTTGGTCTCGCCGGCGGTGGCTGGAGCGAGGGGTCCTGGCGCAGGATTGCCTTCTCGAGCTCGCGGAGCGTTTCCCCGGGCTCCACGGCAAGTTCCTCGAGCAGCGCCCGCCGCGTCTGGTGGAAGGCTTCGAGCGCTTGAGCCTGGCGTCCACTGCGATACAGAGCGAGCATCAGCTGAGCCCGTGGGCGTTCGCGGAACGGGTGCTCGCGGACCAGAGCTTCGAGTTCCGGGACCACCTCGTCGTGATGTCCGAGGGCGAGATGAGCCTCGATCAGCTCCTCGCGCACGTTTACGCCCAGCTCCTCGAGCCGGGCGATGGTGGCTTGAGCGAACGGCTCATAAGTGAAATCGACCAGCGGCTGCCCCCGCCAGAGCGCCTCCGCCTGCCTGAGCAGCGCCAGCGCGTCATCGGCGTTGCCGGCCGCGAGTGCCGTCCGGGCAGACTCGTAGAACCTTTCGAAACGGTGAGCGTCGACCTCACCGGCCTGGAGGTCGAGGACGTATCCGGGCGGCCGCGTAATCAGGCGATCGCCCGCATCCGCCAGGGCACGGCGCAGCCGCGAGACAAAGACCTGAACCGTGTGGACCGCCGTCGGCGGAGGGTTCTCACCCCAGATGTCCTCCACGAGGCGATCAACCGAGACGACCTGGTTCGGGTGCAAGGCCAGCACCGCGAGGACCGCCCGTTGACGTCGGCCGCCCAGCGTCGTGAGCACGCCGTCCGCGCGGACCTCGATTGGCCCAAGCATCCCCAACTCCAGCTTGGCCCCCACGGTTCGAAACGTTAACACGTGCGACAACGCTCGCGGGGGTATTGAGTCGCGGGCAGGCCGAATGTTCACGGCCGATGCCCGCAGATAGAGGCTGCCGGAGGTGGCGCCGAGGTCAATCGGACGGAAAGGATCGTGGCGCGATGTTGCCCCACCGGATCAACTAGTGCCCGTCCTGCTTGATCACGTCATATGACTTCCGGCCAGCTTCGGCAGCCAAACTGAGCGTCACGTGTGATGAGCGACAGCACCTGTACGGTTTCCTCCGAGCCGCTCGTACAGAGGGTCCGTCCTTCGGATCGGAGGCGATGCCCGGGGATACACGTCCCACTGATCGCGCGCGCCCCGCCGGCTGCGGACGATCACCCGGCGAGTGTCAGAAACCGACTTGTCCTGCCGGTGCGACCGAACACGAACGCGCCCGCATATGCTGGCTTGGTCAGGATCTCGTGCACCGCGCGATAGGTCGTCTGCGCCCATGTGACCTTGACTTCGCCTGGCTTCACCGGGGCAGCTTGAGCCCATCGGCGCGCTGGGCGTGAGCGCTCGGAAGAAGTGGAAGAAGGCGGGGCTCGCCCCGATCACGCTCGGGGGTCGCGGCACACCGCCTCAACGTCGCTGGACGCCGCCGATGTCCGCCTAAGATCGCGTTGGCTCTCATGGCCCACGCGACCGCAGCACTTCAACCAGGCGCAGCGCAAATCGCACTGGCCAGGTACACGCACGCGCTGTCCGAGGACATGAGGGACGCGCGGGGGAAGCTCCGGCCTACCTCGCCAAACACGAGGAGGCCAAGGTCGGCGAGCGAGGATCGGTCATCCGTTTTCCATTCCCCCGAAGCCTCGACCCCAGTAACTGTGGGCGGTTTCGGGCAGTTCCTGCCAGTCTTCAAAACTGGCAGGGCCGGGCAGCCCCCGGCTTGGAAGGTTCGATTCCTTCGCCGCGTCGTGCCGGCAAGTCAATGAACAGGAGATCGATGCAGGGGAATGGCGAGACGGTCGGATTCGTCGGCCTGGGGCGGATGGGCTGGCCGATGGCAGCCAACCTGGCGCGGGCGGGCTACCGCCTTGTCGTCCGCGATGCGGACCGGGACGTGGAACTGCGGTTCGCCGAGGAGCTCGGCGCCGTGTCGGGTCGGGGGGCATCTGCGTTCGCGGCCGCGGGCGTGGTGATCACGATGCTTCCGGACGGTCGTGTCGTCCAGGACGCGATCCTGGGCGATGGCATCGCCGATGCGCTCTGCTGGCGCCACGGTCGTCGTCGACATGAGCTCGTCGAGCCCCCGCGACACCCGCGCCCTCGGGCCTGAGCTGAGCAGGCGATCGATTGCGTTGGTGGACGCGCCTGTCTCGGGCGGAGTCCCGCGGGCGACCGACGCAACGCTGGCGATCATGGCCGGAGCCGATGATGAGGCGGCACTCGATCGCGTGCTGCCGATCCTCAGCGTGCTGGGGCGTCGCGTTTTTCGGACCGGTCCCCTCGCCTCGGGCCATGCGATGAAGGCGCTCAACAACTTTTGTGCGGCCGCCGGTTACGCCGCGCTGGCGGAAGCGCTCATGCTCGGTCGCGAGTTTGGCCTCGCGGCGTCGACGATGGTCGAGATCGTCAACAACTCGACTGGACGGAGCTTCCTCAGCGACGTGGTGTTTCCGGAGGAGGTCGTCACCGGCCGGTATGGCACCGGCTTCGCGCTCGGCCTGCTCGCCAAGGACGTGACGATCGCGGCCGGGATCGCGGAAGGCTCGGGCGTCGATGCGCCGCTGTGTCAGCTGGTTCAGCGGCGATGGGCCGAGGCCGCGCAGGGGCTGGGATTAGCCGCGGATCACTCGTTGGCGCACACACAGTGGTGGGACATCGACCTGTCGGACGCGAGCCCGGGGTGACCTTCCGCTCAGCATCCGGTCTTGCGCTCAGCGAGCATCGTGGCGGCGACGTTCGCTCCGAGGGCGGCGGCCGCGACCGGAGCCAGGTCGCGAGCGCGTCCGATCAAGTAAGCGATCATGAACACGTCGCCGGCCCCCGTCGTCTGCACGTCCGCGACCACCTGGTCCGGCGCGACCTGGCTGTGGGTGCCATCGCTCCGGACCTCGGCGCCGCGGGAGCCGTGTGTCAGCAGCAGCTCCGGGATGTGCGATAGCCGCTCGAGAGCCCGTTCGCGCCCGTCCGCCGAGGCGACCACCGCGGTCTCGTCCTCGGACAGCTTGAGCGTCGTCAGGTGCGGGAGCATCTCCGGGTCATAACGCGCATCGAACGTCAGCTCGCCGATCTGCGGGACGCGAACGAGCCCCTGCCCGTCGTAGCCGACCCGATGGCCTCGCGCGGCCAGCCGGGCCACGGCCGCCACCGAGAAGTCGGTCCGCACGAGTGGCGCGAGATGCACCCACTCGCTGTCGATCTGGAGCTCGTCGATGTCCTCCTCGGACCATGTGTGACCGATGCTGTAGAGGACCATCGAGCGCGTGTCGCTGAACTCGCCCGAGTAGTTGAGATCGAACCGTGTCGTCGCCGCGGCGCGTTTGAAGCGAAACGAGATCCAGGGATTGCCCTCCAACGCCCGGAAGGTCGGGAGGTCCTCGTCCGCGCACGCCGCGTTGATCACACCGCGCGCCTGAAGGCGAGCGAACGCGTACGGCGCGAACGTCGGGCACCCTCCGCGGGTCCATGGGCCGCGGTTCACCCGGTCCAGCGCCACGTTCGCGATTAGCGTCAGTTCCGAGCGCGGCAAGGCGCGATCATTTCACAACGTTTCTTCCCCGATCCGGGACAGAACCGCGTATTCGGGAACGACTTCACACCGGATCGCGGCCGCGAAGGTTATAGTCGCCCCGCGATGGGCGGGAAACGGATCATTCTGCGCCTGGGGCTCGCGGCCCTCGTGACGGCGCCGGTACTGGCGCTGATCGGCACCACCGGGTCGGCGAGCGGATACCAGACCGACTACTGCTCCCAGATCCCGATCATCTACGGCACTCCGCCTTGGGGCTTCAATACGGGGTCTCCAATCACGGGAGCGACTGGCAGCTACGCCCGCGGGCACGGTGACATCAATCTGGATGCCAACACCGTCTCCGGGATCCTCTGCCAGGTCTTCCGCGTTAGCAACAAGCCCGACCGCCTGATCATCATGACCGTGCAGCACCACCTCGTCTACCACTCGCACTACGCGCAGATGTGGGGGTTCCCCGGGAACATCATGAAGATCAACGTCCGGGTGACGAGCAGCACCGACCCGGGGTGCCAGGTCGGCACGATCGGCCACGTGACGTTGTTCGCGAGCTACAACGGGGTGCGCAGCGACAGCGTCCAGTTCTTCTTCCCGGCGGCCTGCAAGGACCACAACCACCTGTACCACGGTCCGCAGGTCAACAACCAGGTCCCGCCGCTGTAGGCCGCCGACCCCGCGGAGCCGCGGGGCCGCGCGGGCGCTCCCAGAACAGCCTCGAAGGGCGCTGCCACAATGCCTGGATGGCCGAGCACTATCAGCGTCCCGGATGGTTCACCAGGAACGTCTTCAACCGGGGTGTCGCCGCGTTGACCCGTCTGGGGGTCAGCGTTTACGGGTCTCGCATTCTGGAGGTCAGGGGCCGAACTTCCGGCGAATGGAGGCAAACTCCGGTCAACCTGTTGAGCTACGAAGGCGCCGAATACCTGGTCGCGCCGCGTGGCCAAACGCAGTGGGTCAAGAACCTTCGCGCGAGCGGTCAGGGGAGGCTCCGCGTCGGCAGGCGGACACAGCCGTTCAGCGCGGTTGAGCTGCCCGACGACGACAGGCCGCCGCTGCTCCGCGCCTACTTGAAGAAGTGGAAATTCGAGGTTGGGGTGTTTTTCGGCGGCGTCGGACCGGATTCACCCGATGACGAGTTGCGCCGGATCGCGCCGGATCATCCGGTGTTTCGCCTGACGGTCACCGCCTAGACCGCCTAGATCGTGACCGCGCCGCTCTCGTCGAGCGTCCAGTCCGGGTTGTGCGCCACCTCCCAAACGTAGCCGTCCGGATCGGCGAAGGCTCCCGTCCACCCGCCCCATTCAGCGCGCGCCGCCGGCCGTTTGATCGTTCCGCCGGCCCGTTCGGCGGCCTCGAGGATCGCGTCAACTTCCTCCTCCGAGCGGACGTTGTGCGCGAGCTCGATCCCGGGCGCTCCGTGCCCGCCGAGGGCAGTCCAGAGGCCGAACACCATGCCGCCCGCCTGGAAGAAGCACACCTCGTCGTCCGGTTGACGAGCCCCGGTCCAGCCGAGCGCCTCGTAGAAGGCACGCGCTCGCGCCAGGTCGCCGACGCCAAGTGTCACGAGACTGATTCGTTGCTCCATTGCAGGAGCATCTCACGTACCCCTAGCGCGTAGGCTTGGGAAGTGCCCTTGCCTCGGTTCCGCAAGCCCGGCAGGACGAAGGATCCGGTGATTTCCATCGGCGATCCACGCCTGGACAGCTGGGAGACCGTGAGCACGTTCGAGGAGCAGGCCACCGCGGTGGCCTGGCGCGATCGGCTCCGTGAGCTCGGTGTCGACGCCTCCTGCGTGGCCGACCGGCCGCTGGACCGACTCGGTCGCGGCGACATCTATCTCGTCGTCCCGCCCGAGCAGTGGTCGCGTGCGAACGAGATAGTCGAGAACCTCGACGACTAACGTGGGCGGCGTCCCATAGCCTTAGTCAGGTGACGTGGACCGTCGACGTCGCCTCGAGCCCGCCCTCCGAGCCGCCACTGCCGGGGGTGCTGGCCGCGGCGGTGAACGAGGCGCTTGCCCGACCGGCAGCGCAGCAGCCGCCATGGCCGGATCCCGACGAAGTCGAGCGCGTCCGGTGGGTGCTGGAGTGCGTACCGCCGATCGCGGTACCGGCTGAGATCGACCGACTCCAGGAGCGGCTCGCGATGGTCGCTCGGGGCGAGGCGTTCCTGCTTCAGGGCGGCGACTGCGCGGAGACGTTCGTCGACAACACCGAGTCGCACCTGCGCGGGACCATCCGGACGCTCCTCCAGATGGCCGTGGTCTTGACCTATGGGACCTCGATGCCGGTCGTCAAAGTCGCGCGCATCGCCGGCCAGTACGCCAAGCCACGCAGCTCGGCGACCGACGTCGCCGGCCTGCCGTCGTACCGCGGCGACATGGTCAACGGGTTGGAGCCGACGCCCGAGGCGCGCCGCCCCGATCCCGGCCGGCTGATCCGCGCGTACGCCAACGCGGCGGCGGCGATGAACCTCTCCCGCGCGATCACTGGGGCCGGTCTGGCCGATCTTCATCGCCTGCACGAGTGGAACATGGACTTCGTGCGCCGCTCGAGCGCCGGCGAGCGCTACGAGCGTGTCGCCACCGAGATCGACCGCAGCCTGCGGTTCATGTCGGCTTGCGGCGTCGAGGACGGCTCGCTGCGCACGGTCCAGCTGTACTCCAGCCACGAGATGCTCGTGCTCGACTACGAGCGCGCGCTGCTACGGCCCGACGGCGAGCGGCTGTTCCTGCTCTCGGGCCACCTGCCGTGGATCGGGGAGCGTACGCGCCAGCTAGACGGCGCCCACGTCGCCCTCGGCGCGCTGATCGCCAACCCGATCGAGGTGAAGCTTGGCCCCACGGCGACGCCGACCGAGGCGGTCGAGCTCGTCGAGCGGCTCGATCCGGAGGGGATCGACGGCCGAGTGACATTCGTCTCGCGGATGGGCAACGCCGCGATCCGCGAGCTCCTGCCCCCGATCGTCGAGGCCGTGACCCGGTCGGGGCATCGCGTCGTGTGGCAGTGCGACCCGATGCACGGCAACACCGAAGAGTCGCCCAGCGGCCGCAAGACGCGGCACTTCGATCGGATCATGGATGAGGTCGAGGGGTTCTTCGAGGTCCACCAGCAGCTCGGTACGCATCCCGGCGGCATCCACGTCGAGCACACCGGCGAGGACGTCACCGAGTGCCTGGGCGGCGCCCAGATGATCTCCCACAACGAGCTGTCCTCGCGCTACGAGACCGTGTGCGACCCGCGGCTCAACACTCAGCAGGCGCTCGAGCTCGCCTTCCTGGTCGTCGAGATGCTCCGGCGCAACGCGCGCTGACTCGTCAGGGAAGGTGGGTCACCACGTCGGCGACGGGCGCTCGCGGCGGCGCGTCCTTCTCTTGCCGCGGCCAGCCCAAATGGATCAGCGCGACGAACCGCTCGTCGGATGGGATGCCGAGCGCCTCCAGGCCGGCCGAAGTCCTCAGGACGCCTGGGGTGCGCCAATAACCGGCAAGGCCGCGGCCGTGGGCGGAGAGCAACACGGCGTAGACCGCGCACGCGGTCGCGCACAGGTCCTCCTGATCCTGGACCGGATCCTCGGAGTGGACGAACGTCGCGGCGACCAGCGTCGGCGCGCGATCGAGCTTGGCGGCCGCCTCCGGACCCGCGGCCTCCTTCAACCTCGCGAGCGCGACCGGCCCAAGGACGCGGAATCGCCACGGGTTTGTGAGGTGATGGTTCGGCGCCCAGCGCCCGAGCTCGAGCAGCTCGTCCACCAGCTCGCGGGACAGCGGCTCGGGCGCGAACGCCTTGTGCGTGCGCCGGCTACGGATCGCGTCCTCGACATCCACGGCGTCGCACGGTAGCGGGGCGCGCTCCCAATGGATCGCGACTTGAATGCGCGTGGGAAGGATCCTCGCCAGCCGGCGTCTGCGATGAAGAAGGCGTAATCGCCAGACGTCTGAGGACTTTCGAGGAAAATGGCCTACCGATATGATCGCGCTCGTGGAGCTTGTGACCGATATCCGCGCGTTCGCCCTCGGTCTCGTCCTGCTCGTATTCCCGCGCTAGGCGCGCGGGGCTCTCTCTCCGATCATCGCGTCCCTGGAGGCTGTCATGCAGTCACTCATTCTCGTACTCGTTTCTTCGTTCCGGCCGTATCAGCGGTACGGAAGGAGACGCGGGTGCGCGCTGCGGATGCCCTGATAGAAGCGGTCGCGAACAATGGCATCGACACCGTCTTCGGCGTGCCCGGGGGTGCCGCGCTGCCGCTGTATGACGCGCTCGCGGCGAGCGAGATCCGCCACATCCTCACCCGTCATGAGGCCGCGGCCGGACACGCCGCCGAAGGGTGGGCACGCGTCACCGGGAGGCCGGGAGTGGCGCTGGCAACATCCGGGCCGGGCGCGGTCAACCTGCTCACCGCCGTCGCGGATGCGTGGATGGATTCCGTGCCGGTCGTGTTCATCTGCGGCCAGGTGGCCACCCACCTCGCCGGAACGATGGCCTTTCAGGAAACGGACGTCGCCGGGATGGCGATTCCGGTCGTCAAGCACTCGAGCACGGCCCGGCACGGCGAAGACCTGGGCGCCCTGTTCGAGGCCGCTGTGGCGCTGGCGTCCAGCGGGAGGCCCGGCCCGGTGTTGCTCGAGATCCCGGTTGATCTGGCGAAGGCCCCGGCAGTGTCGCCGCGTCGCCGGGAGCGTGTGGATCCGGCTCGCCGCTCGCGACCGCGGCCAGCGACGGCGAAGGCGGCCGCTCAGCTGATCGAGCGGTCCTCGCGGCCGCTGATCCTGGCCGGTGGCGGCGTCGTCGTCGCCGGGGCGCACGAGCAACTGGTCGCGTTCGCCCACGCGGGCGACGTTCCCTACGTCACCACGCTGCAAGGGCTCGAGTGTGGCGGCGGGCGCGGCTGGCTGGGCATGCCCGGCGTCTATGGCGGCCGGGTCGCGAACTGGGCGCTGCACCACGCCGATTACATCCTGGCCGTCGGCGCTCGGTTCGATGACCGGCTGACGGGCAACCTCGACGGGTTCGCGCCGCATGCTCGCGTCATCCACGTCGATGCGGACGGTGCCGAGCTTGGCAAGCTTGTCCGGCCCGAGATCGCGATTTGCGCCGACGCGCGAATGACGCTCGAGGCGATGATCGCGGAGCTTGGCGCGCCGCCGGATCGCTCCGCCTGGTGGGCGGGCATCGAGGAACGCCTGGCCGCGGACCCGATCCCGCCCGCTGCGACGCACGACGGCGAGGTCGCGCTCGACGAGCTGAACTCGATGCTCAATCCCGACGCCGTCGTGACGACCGACGTGGGACTGCACCAGATGTGGGCGGCGCACCGGCTGTCGCTGGGCGGCGGCCGTCGCTGGATCACCTCGGGCGGCGCCGGCACGATGGGCTTCGGGCTGCCGGCGGCGCTCGGCGCGCAGGCCGCCGCGGCGAATCGTCAGGTGGTGTGCGTCACCGGGGACGGCTCGCTGCTCATGCACATGCAGGAGCTGGTCACGGCCTCGGTGGAGGATCTTCCGGTCAAGATCCTGCTGCTCGACAACCGCTCGCTGGGGATGGTCCGCGCCCAGCAGGATCGCTTCTTCAGCGGCGCATTCGCAGCCGAGCTGGGAGCTCGTCCGGATTGGACGGCACTTGCCCGCGCCTGCGGCGTGAGCGTCGCCGACTCGGTTGAGGAACTGCTCGCCGAACCCGGACCGGCCCTGCACCATGTTCCGATTCCGGACGACGCGGAGTGCCTGCCGATGGTCGCACCCGGCGCATCCACCGCGACGATGATCGGCTAGAGATCTACTCGGCGCGTTCGAACAGGCGAGTGACGAACATCGGGTCGACGGGGTCGATGAGCCCGCCATCGATTGAGCGATGGTCCGGCCAGCCGGCGGCGAGCATGCGCCGGCCGGCCGCGGCTCCGTCGTACTCGGTACACCGCAGCTCGGGTGCTCCGTCCGATATCCACGCCCACCTCGCGGCGGAGTCGCCTTCGTACGGAAGGCCGACGCTCCCCGCGTTCACGAACCTGACGCCACCGACGATCCGATCGTCCTGTTGATGGGTGTGCCCAGCGACGACGAGCGGAAGCTCGACGCCGCCGAGCGCCTCTTGCCACCGTTCGACGGGAGAGATCCGGGTGAGCATCTCGTCGTCACGGCGGGGCGTGGCGTGGCAGTAGAGGACGCCGTCGAGCTCGACCGTCGTCGGCAGCGCCCCCAGCCAGGAGGACACCTCGGCACCGAGGGCGGCAGCGGTCAGCGCCGCCGTGAGCTCGGCGCCGGCATCGGGTGACACGCTTCCGGGGTCGATCCCATTTGCGGCGGCCTCCGCGACCTCCCGCTCGCCGTTGCCGCGCACCCAATGGAACGGGAGGTCGTGTCCGCGCAACAGCGCCAGGCACTCCGCTGCGAAGGTGCCCGGTACGACGTCACCGCCGACCACGACCGCGTCCGCGTCGGTCACGCAAGGGTCGGCGAGCACGGCCACGAGAGCATCGAGGTTGCCATGGATGTCGTAGAGCGCGAGTACATTCATGGCGCCCAAGACTAGTGCAACCACGCGGTTGCGCGCTACGCCGGACCATGGGCTCTGGCGGCTCGGCCGAGATCCGAGGCTATTCGGCTTTGTCCCCTCGGGTGGATATGACATCGGCGAGCTGGCCGAGCCGTCGCTCGACCTCACGAAGCTGCGCTTGGAGCATCGCCAACTCAACCGGGACTGAGTGCTCCGCGTCCGTCGAACTGTCCCCGTCCTTGTCTCCGGGAGCCGGCTCGAGGTTGAACAACGACGCGAGCGATCCGGCGAGGACCCCGAGCACGGCGATGCCCGTGATCATGATCGCGACCCCACAGAATCGGCCGGCGGTGGTCTTGGGCACGATGTCCCCGTAGCCGACCGTCGTGAGCGTGACGATCCCCCACCAGAATGCGTCGCCGACGGTCGCGAACTCCGAATTGGTCGCGTGCTCGGCTTGATAGGCGGCGAGCGAAGCGAGCACCACGACCAGCGCGGCGATGACCGTGACCTTTCCGAGGCGGGCGGCGAACCGCCGCAGACCCGAGGTCGCGAGGAGCACCCTCACGACGCGCGCCAACCTGGCGAGGAGCAGGATCGCGGTGCCGTTGCTGAGCCCCGAGATCACGTAGTAGGGGAACGTCAGGATCACGATCGCCAGGTCGATCCGTCCGTTGCGGCGGCGTAGGTAGTGGGGGTCGATGCGCCGTTGCACGACGAGGTCGATCACGAACACCACCCAGGAACCGAGCCCGACCAGGACCTGAACCCAGCGCGTCTTGGGCGAGGTCACGAACAGCGGCACCAGGGCGGCGAACAGGATCGGCGCGTTCCAGCGCGCCTGCCACCGTTCCCGGGCCTTGGCCTGCTCGGCGGTCGGTGGAGCGATATGGGCGGCCATCGCGGTCCGGTTCGCCGTACTCCGGACCTTCCCTCCACACCGCGGTCCGGCGCCGGAACAACGGCGGACGCGGCGCGCGATCGCGCGCGCCGCGTCGGGGGGCTCAGGCCGCCATGGGCGGGTCGGCGGGGATCAGATGGGCCTTGACGGACAGCTCGCTATCCGGCGGGATCATCCCCAGCGGGCTGTAGGTCATCCCGAGTTCGCGGTGAGGGGCGGTCGTGGCCGCTTCGATCTCGAGCTCGCCGTCGACCTCGCGTACACGTGCGTCGAGCTCGAGCGGGATCGAACGATCGCCCGCGGAGAGGCGACCGCGCACTTTGAGCGCATCGCCCTGCACTTCGACCGCGTCCGAGATGAACCGGACCAATGGGTGGTTCTCGGCGTCGAAGAAATCGGCGGAGCGTAGGTGCCGATCCCGCTTGCGGTTGCCGGTCTGCACGCTCGCGGCGTCGATTGACAGCTCGATTGCGGGGTTGGCGCTCAGATCCAGCTGCCCGTGGTAGCCGTCGAAGTGTCCCTTGACGGTCACCAGGCCCCAGAAATGCCGGGTGCGGAACTCGACGCTGGAGCGGTGCGGGTCTAGCTGCCAGCCGCCGCTGAGCGCCGTGCTGGAGTGATGGTTGGGGTTCGTGATGGTCATCGCTGTCTCCTTGGTCGTCGCGGTCGTCATGCGCTCTCGGGGGCCGGAATCACGCCGAGCTGTTGCATCTGGGAGAAGACGTCGACGATCCCCCACGTCTCGGCGATCCGGTCGCGGGCGAACCGGACGATGAACACCTCGTTGTATGTGACGGATTTGCCGGTCGGTGCCACGCCCATATACGCGCCCTGGTGGATCCCGGTGACCGAATTCCTGCTGACGACCTTGTCGCCCTCGGCGATCATCTCCTCGATCGTGACGTGGAGGTCGCCATAGACCTGATGGAGCCTCGCGAACACGTCCTTGAGCTTTTGCGCTCCGGTCGTCTCGAGCGGCAACGGCGTGCGGATCACTGCATCGGGCTCCACGATCTCGTCGATCGTTTTCGAGATGACCTCCGGATCGCCGGTGTTCATGGCGTCGCAGAAGCGTCTGAACGTCGCTTTGTTCGGTGTTTCTTGCATCTCTAACCTCGTTCGGGTACTCCGTACTCGGACTCGCCGGAGCGCCGCGGGATTTGTCACATTCGCGCCGCCTCGCGGGTCTGTAGGTGAGACACGCGCCGAGCGAGGTATGTGACATGGCAGATCAGGATTGGCTGGCCGAGCGCTTCGAGCAGTACCGACCGCGCCTACGGGCGGTCTCCTACCGCATGCTCGGCTCGCTCAGCGAGGCGGACGACGCGGTCCAAGAAGCCTGGCTGCGTCTGAGCCGCGCCGAGACGAGCCAGGTGGACGATTTGGGCGCGTGGCTCACGACCGTCGTCGCTCGGATCTGTCTCAACGTTCTGCGTTCCCGCGCCGCGCGACGGGAGGAGCCGATCGGCCCGCACATGCCCGACCCGATCGTCTCCGCGGTCGACGCCGTCGACCCCGAACACGAGGCGCTGATCGGGGACTCGGTCGGCCTCGCCCTGTTGATCGTGCTCGACACGCTCGCCCCCGCAGAACGGCTGGCGGTTGTGCTTCACGACGCGTTCGACGTGCCGTTCGATCAGATCGCCGCGATCATCGATCGCTCCGAGCCGGCGACGCGGCAGCTCGCCAGCCGCGCTCGCCGCCGTCTAAATTCGACACCCACCCCCGACGCGACCGTCGCCGAGCAATGGGAGCTCGTCGACGCATTCCTGGCGGCAGCCCGCGATGGCGACTTCGATGCGCTCCTCAAGGTGCTCGACCCCGACGTCGTGCTGCGCGCCGACGCCGGCGTGACGGGTCTGGGCGAGTCGCGAATCGAACGCGGCGCACGAGCGGTGGCCTCGGGAGCGATCACCTTCCGCACGCTCGGGTACGTCTCCCAGCCTGCACTCGTCAACGGCGCGCCGGGCGTGGTCACGTTCGCCGGCGAACGGCCGATCGCGGTGCTCGGATTCACGGTCGCGGGGGGCAGGGTCGTCGAGATGAACATCCTGGCCGACCCGTCCCGTCTCCAGCGACTGGACCTGACGGTCCTGGCGCCCTGACGGATTCGCGAGTGGCCTCCAAAGGCGCGTGCTGGGCTCGCGCGGCAGCGGGTAGACGGAGAGAAGATCATGTTTGCGTGGGCATCTCATCGGCTCCGCGATCCGCTCACATGGGCAGGCGCGTCGCAATTGGGCAAGACGGTTGTGGCGGCCGTGCTGGCGTGGGTCTTAGCGGTGCATGTATTTCATCTGGCGCAGGCGTTCATGGCGCCGTGGGCCGCGCTGCTCACCGTCCACGCCACCGTGTTCGGGACGCTCAGGCGCGGAATGCAGCAGGCGGCCGCGAGCGTGCTCGGCGTGCTGATCGCCTTCGGGGTGTGGCACGTCTTCGGGCTCGACGCGATCTCGCTCGGCGCGGCCGTGCTCGTAGGCCTGGTAGTTGGCTCGGTGCGCGGGGTTCGTGCCGAGACCACGACGGCGGCGACGGCGGTGGTCGTGCTCACGACGGGCTATATCGACAAGAGCGGCATGCTGGCCGCGCGGTTGGCAGACACCGGGATCGGGATCGCGGTCGGCCTTCTCGTGAACGCCGTCGTGTGGCCACCGCTCCGCGATCGGAGCGCCGCCAGGCACATTGACGTGATCGACGATCGCGTCGGCGGTCTGCTCGCCGACATCGCCGCGCAGCTGCAGAACGGGTATGCCGAGGATGACGCCAAGGGCTGGATCGGTCGAACCGATGCGCTCGCCACTGACATCGACAATGCCTGGAGCGTCATCGAGGAGGCCCGCGAGAGCGGACGGCTCAATCCGCGTCGGGCGGTTCCACATCGGATGCAGTCGGCCGAGAGGCTCGTGCCGATCGTAAGCCGGCTCGCTCAGGCGGTCGCCGAGACACGCAGCATGGCTCGCACGATCCGGATCGCGCGGGTCCCTCCCGACGAGTGGGATCGCGCCTTCCGCGAGCCGTGGCTGAAGCTGCTTCGCAAATCAGGGAGTGCGGTGGTCGACGCCGACAGCACTGAGATCAAAGCGACTCGGGCGGAGCTCAGCCGGCTGGCCGACCAGTTGGCCGGGGACGAGCTGCACGACGACCTCTGGCCGGTCTACGGTGCTCTGCTGGTCAATCTTCGCAATGTGCTCGACGCACTCGATGCGGTCGCCGAGGCGCAGCCGGTGCAGGTCCCGTCACCCGTGCTGCTCTAGCGAGACCGGCTCGGCCTCTACCAGTATCCCCGCGAAGAGGCTGGCCAGTGCCTGGTGCCCATCCAGCGGGAGTACGTGTGACACGTACTGGTCCGGACGCACGATGACCATGCACCCCGTCTCGCGATTCACCCTTCGCAGGTCGAAGATGTCATCGGCGTCGGGGTCCGGGCAGAACATCTTCTCGTAGTCGATCAGGCCGAATTTGCCCTTTCTCGGCAGCAGGACGGAAGGCATCCGGTCGACTGCCAGGTCACGATGGCGTTGCTGAAAGATCGCACGGACGTCGATCACCGAGTCCGGCTCGGCACCTGCAGGCGTAAAGCGTTCGATCGGGGATGCGGGCGACGCCAAGAACTCGCACAAACTCCGGGCGCGAGAACTCCCGCCGGTCGGGTCGGCCCGGTCAGCGAAGATGTAGAGACGCCAGGCACCGTCGGCCCGCGCGACGTGGCCGAGGTGCACGGGTTTGGCGTCGGCCAGTCGGACGACCCGGGCGGAGTGCAGGCGCATCCCGATCGGGAACCCCTCCGCGAGCTCCTGGAAAACCGGTTCGGCGGTGATCATCGAGGGTGCATATCTGGTCGCGACACCCGCGGTGAAACGCCCTTGCGCGATGAAGTATTGCTGGAACTCCTCGGCGTCCTCCGGCTGAGCCGTCCGCGCGCGAAACCTATCTGAGAACTCGCGGTCGAAATCGATGAGCTGCTTGGCGATGGCCTGGCGTTCCTCGGAGTAGGTGTGCAGGAGCTCGGGTCTGGCGGTCCCACCAAGCACGGAAGCCAGCTTCCATCCAAGGTTCCACGCGTCGGCCATCGACACGTTCATGCCCTGGCCGGCCTTGGCGCTGTGCGTGTGACAGGCATCGCCGGCGATGAAGACCCGAGGCAAGCGCGTGGCCATGTCCTCCACCGGCACGTCGTCGAACTTGTCGCAGAGCCGCTGCCCGATTTGATACACCGACCACCACCCGACGTCTTTGACCTCGATCGTGTAGGGATGCAGGATTCGATTGGCGACTGTGGCCAGCTTCTCCGGTGTGACACTCCGGTTGCCGACTATCTCGCTGTCTGTCACTTCGTCCAGCTCGATATAGATCCGGGCCAGGTATCCGCCCTCGCGCGGGATGATCAGGATGTTGCCGTGGTCTGCCGAAGAGATCGCGCACTTGACTCGTATGTCCGGGAAATCGGTGACCGCCAGTACGTCCATCACGCCCCACGATTGGTTTGTCGCGTCGCCCGTGAGCTCGCGGCCGATCGCTGCCCGGGTGGCGCTGCGCGAGCCGTCGCACCCGACGACATATTTGGCCCGGACGGTCGACGCGGTGCCGGTCTCCTCCTGTGCGTTCACGTGCTGAAGGGTGACCGTCACCGGGTGCTCCGATGAGCCGCCGGTGTCGACCTCGATGTCACTCGCGCGGAGTCCGTAGAACGGCGCCAACCGGCTCGGAGAACGCTCCATGTGATCGCGGAGGTAGGCGAGCATCCGCGCCTGGTTGACGATCACGTGAGGGAACTCAGACAACCCGTCCTCGGTGTCCTGGACGCGCCCGGAACGTTTGATCTTCGTCCGGTCCTCCGGGTCGGGCTGCCAGAAGCAGACCTCGTTCACCCAATAGGCCTCGTTGACCAGGCGGTCAGCCAGGCCCAACGCCTCGAACATCTCGACGGTGCGGCACGCAACTCCGTCGGCTTGGCCGACCTCGAGCGGGCCGTCCCTGCGATCGATGACCGCCGTCCTGATGTCGGGGAAGTTGGCCAACTGGGCGGCCAAGACCAGGCCGGCCGGGCCACAGCCGATGATCAGCACGTCGACCTCCGCCGGAAGCTCTCCCGTCCGCTGGGCAACGGATGGATGCGGGTCCTCGATGAACGGATCGCCGGGTCTGTAACCGCTCAGGTAGAACTGCATCGGTCACGGCACGGTAGCTCAGCGGCCCGGCTCGGGTTGGCCGTGCGACCGCCCGCATTTCGCTTCGGTCGCTCAGGCAGGTTCGGTCGGCGGCCCTTGTCTGAGCGCGTGCATGGCCCACCCGACCGCGACCATCCCGATGCCGTAGAGGATGAAGCAGATACCCGCAATCACCGCCAGCGTGCCGTATCCGATGTGGGGCTCGGACACGATCACAACCCCGAAGATCCCGAGCACGAGCGCCACGAAGATCCGCCAGATGCGATTGCCCGGGTATGCGAATGCCCCGATGAGGCGCACCACGCCGGCGGCGATCAGCCAGATCCCCAGCAACAATGCGACTGCCCGGACACCGCCGAGCGGATGGCGAATCAGTAGCACGCCGGCGATAACGCTCAGTGCGCCGATGACCGCCAGCAGGCCCCGGCTCTCCGTGTCGCCGGCGATCGCGCCCACGATCTCGAAGATGCCGTCGATCAGAATGAAGATCCCGAAGATCACGGCGAGCGTCGACAGGCTGTTGCTCGGCTTCAGAATCACGATGATGCCGGCGACGACGCTCAGCACTCCGATCAGCAGCGCCAGCCACCATCCCCACGTCAAGGCGCGAAGCTCGCTGGCTCCGAGGGACGTACTTGACAAGTCGACCTCCTCAGTGACGATACGGCCGCTACGTGGCGGTAGACATTACAGCCGGGGGATGACCTCACTTTTCCGGCGGCACGGGCGCCCCGATGCGGACGAGGTCGAGCGTGTTCTGGTGGACGCGCGCGAGCGTCATCGTGAAGCTCGGTGAGTAGAGGGCGACTTGGTCGAAGTCGGCCTCGCGGCGGGTGAGCCCGGCGCGGACCTGGTCCGGAGTGCCGGCGACGCCGATCGCGTCGAGCATGTCGTCGCTGACCGCGTCGAGCATCTCCTCGTGGTCGCCGGCGGCGAACGCCTCTCGGATCCGCTGCGCCTCGGCGGCGAAGCCGCTCGCCTCGAACATCGGCGCGTACGCCCTGGGCGCCGCATAGAACGCGATCTGCGCGGCGACCTCGCGCCGTGCCACCTCCTCGTCGTCGTTGACCGAGCACAGGAGCATCCCGAGGACCTCGACCGAAGCGGGGTCGCGTCCGGTCCGCTCCGCGCCCGATGCGATCGCGGGGCGGACGACGTCGTGGACGTACTGTGAGCTGAAGGTCGGGTGGCAGACGAGTCCGTCCGACACGCGTCCGGCGGTCTCGATCATTCGCCGGTTCACCCCCGCGGTGAAAATCGGGATCTGATCGCGGATCGGCGGCAGGACCTCGGCAGTCGGGGTGAGGTTCATCGAGTAGAACCGGCCCTCGTGCTTGACGGGCCCTTCGTGGAGCTTCCAGATCCGGCGCAGCAGCGGGACCAGCTCCTCGAGCCGCAGGGCGGGCGATTCGGGGTCCTTGACGCCGTGCCAGCCGATCTGCATGCCCTTCGTGCCGGTGCCGACGCCGAGCACGAGCCGGCCGCCGCTGAGCTCGTCGAGGCCGCGCGCGTCGTTGGCCAGGATCAACGGCGAGCGGCCGACCCCGTACGCGATCGCACTGCCGATCCGGCACCGGCTGGTGTTTTGCGCCATCGCCGCGAGCGCCACGATCGCCGAGCGGTCGTTGAACTCACCGGTCCACGCGGCGTCGTAGCCGACGGAGTCGGCGGCCGCGGCGATCTCGACGGTGTCGGCCATTCGCCCGGCCAGCACGCAAACCGCTCGGGTTGCCATGGCCGCACGCTACCAGCGAGGGCCCGGGGCGATCGGCGCCGCCCGATCCGGTTGTGGCCAACTCCACACTCGACCTGGCCGCCCCCGGTGAACGCGGGTTCAGCCACCTACTGTGTGGCTAACTCCACGCTCGACCGGCGACGCTGGCCGAGTGTGGGGTTAGCCCGGTCGCGGACGACACGAGCGCGATGCGAGGATGTCGGGCAATGCCGACGCCTCGACCGATCGCCGGGCGGCTGGGCTCTGACGAGGAGGAGCTGCTCGGGGCGCTGCTCGCCAGCATGGCCGACGCCGTGTACGCGGTCGACGCCGCCGGCGTGGTGCTGTTCGCCAATCCGGCGGCGGTGAGCATCCTCGGCTACGACACCGAGAGCGAGCTGATCGGCCGCCAGAGTCACGCCACGATTCACTATCGGCACCCTGACGGCCGGCCGTTCGCCGAGGCCGACTGTCCGCTGCTGGCGCCTCGCCAGACCGGTGAGCCGGTGCGCGTGGAGCAGGACTGGTTCATCCGGCGCGACGGCTCGTTCGTGCCGGTGGCCTACTCCTCGGCGCCGGTGACGTTCGAGGGGCGGCGGGGCGCGGTGGTCGTGTTCCGCGATGTGTCGGATCGCAACCGCGCCGAGGCGGAACGGCTACGAGCCGAGGCGATCCACGCGTCGCGGGCGAGGATCGTCCAGGCAGCGCTCGACGAGCGCCGGCGACTCGGGCGCGACCTGCACGACGGCGCCCAGCAACGGCTGATCAACGTGATCTTCGCTCTCCAGGCCGCGGGCGGCGATCCGGGAGCCGGCGAACCGTCACGCCGGGCGCTCGCCGACGCGCTCCAGGAGACGCAGCTCGCGATCAGGGACCTGCGCGACCTCGGCGCCGGCCTCGATCCGTCCGTCCTCGCTCACCGGGGCTTGGCGGCCGCGATCACCTCGCTGACGGCGCGGACGCCGGTGCCCGTGATGCTCGACCTGCCCGAACAGCGGTTTCCGCCACTCGTCGAGAGCACCGCGTACTTCGTCGTGGCCGAGGCGCTGGCCAACGTGGCCAAGCACGCGGGAGCGTCCGAGGCGGCGGTCGCGATCGCCGCCCGGTCGGACAGGCTGGTCGTCACCGTGACCGACGACGGCCGCGGCGGCGCCGTCGCCGAGCTCTCCAGCGGCTCGGGCCTCGCCGGGCTGTCCGATCGGATCGCCGCCGTCGGCGGGAGTCTGACGATCGATTCGCCGAAGGGCGGCGGCACACGCGTCACCGCGGACCTACCACTGAAAGAAACTGTCAGCGAGCCCGGAGAAGCGTGAGCACGGCGAGCACGCGCCGGTGCTCGAGCGGTTCCTCGCCGAGCCCCAGCTTCGCGAAGATCCGCCCGACATGCTTCTCGACGGCCGCGAGCGTGACGTCGAGCGACTCGGCGATTCCGCGGTTTGATTTGCCCTCGGCCATCAGCACCAACACCTGGTGCTCGCGGGCGGTCAGCGCCTCGAGCGGATCGTGCTTGCGACGGCGACCCACCATCAGCGAGACGATCTCGGGATCGAGCGCGGACCCGCCCTCGGCCACCCGACGCACGGCGTCGGTGAACGACGCCACGTCGGCGATCCGGTCCTTGAGCAGGTAGCCGACGCCGCGGGCGTTGTCCCCGATCAGATCGAGGGCGTACGCCTCGTCGCGGAACTGCGAGAGCATGACGATGCCGGTGTCGGGCTGGGTGCGGCGAATCTCGATCGCCGCCCGCAAGCCGTCGTCGGTGTGGTCCGGGGGCATTTGGACATCGACGATCGCCACGTCGGGCCGGTGGGCGGCGACCTTGCGCCGCAGGTCGTCGGCGTCGCCGGCCTGGGCGACCACGTCGAAGCCGGCGTCGGCGAGCAGGCGGCTGAGCCCCTCGCGTAACAGCAATTGGTCCTCGGCGACCACGACCCTCAGCGGCGTCACGCGAGCAAAGCTACTGCGCTCCGGGGGTATGGCTAGCCGGACATCGCAGGTCGGGTCCACCACGCGGGACCGGGAGCGTGCCGGCTCGAAAAGCCCGCGCCGCACGGTGATGCTGTGTGTGACCGGAGTACCAGATGGAACCGCCCGAGGAGCCCCCGATGAACGAGGCCGCTGTCGCCCCCGTACAGACCCCCGACGACTCGTCGCCCGGCATGCTCGTGGTTCGGTACGGCCTCGGCGCGGTGATGATCCTCGGCGGGATCGTGTTGCTGATCATCTCGCCGGCGTCGCTGGGCGTCGACGGGTTCGCGATGGCCGCCGGGGGAGGGCTGTCAGTCCTCCTGCTCAACCTCCTGTTCCGCCTGAGCGTGAGCAGCGAAGATGACCGAGCACAGGAGGAGCGGGCGCGCGCCTACTTCGACGAGCATGGCGAGTGGCCAGAAGAGGAGCCCCGCCAGGGCCGCAAGTGGGTTCTCCCGGCCGGCGTCGTCACCTACGAGATGGAACAAGAGCAGCTGAGAGCACGCCAGTCAGCCGGCGAGGCGCCTCCGCGAGCGCACTCGGGCCCACGTCAGGCGCGGCGGCTACCGCCGCGCGGGGAGGATCGTGAACGTGATCCGGACGGTTCGCGAACGGGCCCCGGTGCTGTCTGTCGCATGGATCAGCGCCGTATAGCGTCCCGGCGCGAGGTGACGCAGTGACAGCTTGAACCGTCTACGTCCTCGGTGCGCGTGGAAGCGAAGGCGGAGTGGAGTCACCCTCGCCACACAGGACTTGCCGTGATGGGCTCTCACCGAGCAGCGGCGATGGGAGACGTGGCCGTGGCGGAGGTCGGTAATCGCGACGATCAGCGTGGCGGCTTCGCTCAAGGTCAGTCGGAGGATGGGGGGGCGCGCGGCTCTGAAGCGGCGCGGCGAGAGCGACGCGCCGGAAATGACCGGACCGGGCCTTCCAACCGTCTGAGCAAGCGCTGCGGAAGCCGAGCCGCCGTAGAACGCATCGCCGGAGTAGGCCGCGACGAGATGGTGGATCCCGGCTCGCGAGAAGGAAGTGTTACAGACGGCGGCGCCGGCCGTCGCGGGCGACACCGGGATCGTGGAGCAGCCCGAGATCGCCGTGCCGTCGTTGGTGAACGTGACGGTGCCGGCGTCGGGTGCGGGGATAACGGTCGCGGTCAACGACACCTCGGCGGCCGGCTGTGAAGGGTTCAGGGACGAGGCGAGCGACGTCGTCGTCGCGGTCGCGGCGGGTGGTTGGGCGATCGTGTAAGCGGTTACCTGGTCGCCGCTCCCGACGAACAACCGCCCACCTGCGGCGCTCGGGCTGGCGAAGTGATTCACGTCGGACCCGGTCTCGGGGATCGAGAAGCGGCTTCGGGTCGTCCCGGACGTTGGATCGAGACCGTACAGCGTGCCGCTCGAATAGCTCGTCACCCATACGAGCCCAGCGGCGATCATCGGTGGACCGGTCGCGTCCGAGGGCGCCGAGAAGGCCGCCCTCACGGCGAGCGACGGCGGCGATCCGGATCCCAGCGAGAGCGCCCGCAGGCCCGCAGCGCACGCAGCGTAGATCGTCGAGTTTGCGGGGTCATACACCGACCCGCCGTCGCTCACGCCCGAACAGAAGCCCGATGCCTCGGCGACCGGCGAGCTGACGTTGCCGAGGTCGGCGCCGTTCAGCAGGTAGCCGTTGCCGTCCTTGCCCGATTGGAACACGAAGCCGCCGGGGAGGAGCGTCGGCATACTCGAGCCGAGATCGGCGTCGCTGGCGTCGAGCGACTGCCAGTTCGGTGGCGCCCACCAATCGAGCGGCGACGCAGAAGCATTGAGCTTCACCACCGAGTCGCCGTACTCGGGGTTCGAGCTCGAGTTGCCGTTGCCGTTCCCGGTGGCCACGAACACGTTGCCGGCGGCATCCACGGGGGGAGCGTTGCCTCCGCCCCAGAGCGCGCCCTCGGTGTGGTTGGCATCGACCTGGAAGGAGTCGAGCGCGGTCGAGCCTTCGGTCGGGGCGGAGACCAGCCACCCCCAGTACGTGCTGCAGTCGCCGTCGTTACCCCCGTACGCGACCAGGATCCGGCCCCCGTCGAGTGCGAGTCCCGGCCGTTGTAGTTGCCTCACCGGAGCGCCCCCGCTCGGAAACGGCGGATCGACCATGATCGGGAAGCCGGCGACCGGCTGCCCCGAGTTCAGGTCGAGCGCGAACAGCTCGTGATGGATCGCTCCCGAGGCCGACACCGCGCCGACGGCGTAGATGCGATTGGCGGTGGGGTCGATGACCGGCGTGCTCGTGATCCCGATCGACGGAGTGATGTCGCCACACGGCGCCACCGACGAGGGCTCGGGCGTGGCCAGGTGCGTCGACCAAACGACCGCGCCGGTCGCCGCGTCGAGCCCGTAGATCGTGTCGTTCTCGGTCGCGACGTACACGAACGAGCCATACACGAGCGGCTGCCCGTAGACCTCGCCGTCGAGGGCCGGGGTCCGCCATGCCTGGGCGGGCGTCATCGGGCTCGTGTTGTCGGGATCGATGCCGCTCCGGCCCGGATCGTGCCGGTAGGTCGTCCATCCCGGGACCGCGGCGCCGGCGGACGCGGGGACAGAAGCCACGAGCGCCGACGCCAAACCGATCACCAACAAAAGAAGAAGTCGCCGACCCATGCGCGCGCGACCACAGTGGCGCATCGTCGCGAGGCTAGAACATCGTCGGGGCGAACGACACAATCTCGATGTGCATCGCTTCGGGCTTGACGGCGACGTCGCCCGTGTACGGCAGGTTCAAGGTAAGGATCACCAGCAGGGACAGCGCGATGAGCGCCGCCAGCGCCGAGACCATCAAGGCGTGATGCCACAGGCTCTCGACGCCGAAGAAGTACGTGAAGGCGATCGTGATGATTCCCCCCAGGATCAGCACGGCCCACAGCGTTCCGGGTATCTGGCTGCTGCTCTGGAGTATCCGGGTGCGGCGGTCCTCGGTGGCGAGCGACACGTCGCGAATGGCCTCCTCATCGAAGTCCGAGGCCGTTGTCGCCCCCGGTGGAACCGAGAGGCGTTTCACGTCACTCCAGACCACGTTCAGCGCGTTCTCGGTATCGCCGCTTCCCTCCAGGTGCTTGGCCATATACGGCCATTCAACGTCGGCGACGCTCACCGCATAGGCCTGCACAGCCCGGTCGAGCCGCTGCCCCTGTATCCCGCCGATCCCGATCGCGTCACGGTAGAGATTGCCGACGGCATCGGCCTCGTTGTTGGCGGTCGTGTCGGCCGACCCGAAGTCCTCCCAGACGATCACGACCACGAACGCGAGCAGCACGGCGTAGATCACGCCGACGACCGCGATCACGAACCCGGCGACCTCCTGATGCTTCTGGAGGTTGTCCCGATCGAAGCGACGCCGCACGAAGATCAGCCCGAGCAGCGACAGGCCGACGCACAACAGGACGAGTCCGACGCCCAGCCACACCGTCGGGACGTGTTCAATTAGATAGCGCACGATCAAAGAAAGGGATTCCTAGCTCCGGTCAGCTCGAGTGACTGCTCGCCGTGAAGTCCCTTACCGGTCGGGGACTGGTCCCGAGGCGGCCGCGTCCGAGCGCGCGCCATGAGGCGCGAGGGTCGCGAGGAGCTTCTCGACGGTTGCCTGCAGACTCTCGTTCGGGTCGCCCGACGCGAGCTCGTCCCGAAGGTGGACGAGTTCCGCCACCACCGCCAGCCGGTCCTCGCCCATCTGCGCCAGCGCGTGCGCGGTGGCCGCCTCCTGACGCGCCTTCTCGGTTGGCTTCTCGTCTCCCTGGGCGAGCGACTCGACCGTCTGTACGAGACGCGACAGGATCCGGTACAGCACCGCAGCCGAGAAGCCACCGAGCAACGCGAGCAGCGGGCGCGTCACGCTCCCCTGGGTGTTTCCCGAGCTGATCGGAATCAGCGACGGGAGCAGCACACCGGCGATCAGACCGAGGATGAACCGGATCCAGTAGCTCGACTCGTAGGTGGTGTCGTACGTGCCCGCCGCGATGTACTGATACGCGGTGAACAGGGCGTAGAAGGCCGCCCCCAGGCCGCCGGCGCACAGGTAGAACAGCTCATTCAGCAACAGTGACGTCCCGGAGTCCCGGAACACGTCACCGCTGGTCGAGTTGATGTAGGGCGACGTCGCGAGCACGACAAACCCGGCCAGCAGCAGGATCACCGCGACCAGCATCTGACGAATCAAGCGCACGGGGCCAAGTTGGGTGAATCGGCCGTATTGCCGTCCGCGAGTGAGAAGCAGGATCCCCCGCGGAGTGGCCGGCGCGATCAGCCGCGCGAGCGAGGCGTGCGCGCGGGCCAGCTCGTCGAGCCGCGCCGGCGGCTTCGGTCCGAGCCAGGGAATCTCCCATTCACCGGACTCGTACGGGTCAGCGGATTGCGGCATCCTCGCGGTCGGTCTGGGGTCATTGGACTCCGGGGCGCGGCTGCGCTCGACCACGTCCAGGACCCACGGCGCCGGCGACATGCCCGAGCCGAGTGCGTGCCGCGCCATCGCGTCGCACTCGTCGGCGAGTTGCAGACGGATGGCGCTCTCGGCGGGCGGCGCGGCGGGTGTCTGAGGCCGCGACTCCGGGCCGTTGTCACGCGGAGGCGACGAGGTCCCGGGCCGTCTGCTCTGACCGGATTCCGTCAAAAATCTCGGCGGGTTCACCACGCTTGGCTAGCCCGGCTCAACTGAGCCAGCCCGGCTGGAAGCCGGCCCACGCCGGATCCTGGCGGAGGTAGCTCACCAACCGGTCAACGAACTGCGTGTATCCCTTATCGGTCGGATGGATGCAGAAGTCCGACGAGATCACCCACGGGTCATGCCTCGTGTCCAGGCACTGATGCTCCTCCGCCGGCCACGGCTCCAGGCCGACGAAGCGGATCCGCTGATCGTTGTTCCCCTCGGCTGCGACGTTCGCCACCGCGTGATGCACGGTCGAGTTGATCACCCCGATGATCGCTTCGATCGCGTTGTACCGCGGGAGGTAGAACGAGACGATCTTGCCGAACACCGTCTGCACGATCGCCGGGTGCGGCGTGTGGTAACCCATCACGATCACGTGGTTGGTGGGGTCCGACAAGAGCCGCCTGTACACGTCCTCGAGGTGCCTCATCGTGCCGGCCTTGTCGAGCTCTTTGCGGGCGCACTCCTCGATCTTCGCGATCGTCAAGAGAGCTACGCACGCGATATCGCGAGGGTTCGAATAGAACTCGTGCAGTACCGGATTGGCTCCCAACGTCATCAGCGTCAGGTCCGGGTGAGCGCTCAAGACGTCGGCCATCAGCGTGTCGAAGTCATAGAAGCCATGCGGCGTGTTGTCATCCCATTGCGACGGCGTCGAGCCGGTCACCGCGTAGTTGATGTAGTCGGGTATGTCCTCCCGGAGGGCGAACTGTGCCGCCCACGAGATCGCGGAAACGTCGTCGTCGCCCGGCAGGTGGGCGGTCGTATCGCCCTTGTTCGACGAGCACCGGTCGTCGTAGTCGCCGCCGGTGCAGACGCTCCGCTCGTTGAGCGAGTACGGCTGGCCGGGACCGTTCGTGCAGTGCGGGTCGACCACGCCGCAGTAACCGAACCCGGCGGTCACCGAGTCGCCAATCGCACGGAGCACGAACGGCGTACCCTGCGGGACCTGGGCGGATGCGGCGCTGGTGAGGACACCGGCGCCGAGGGCGGCGACGGCAGCGACGCACACGACCAGCGCGCTCAGCCGCCCACGCCTAGACGATCTCCTGAACACTGTCTTCCCCTCCTGGCCGTGGAGTCACATGTGGCCTGGCTCATGTTGCTCCGGCTTCGCCCGGCTGGAGCGTCACAGTTCGCATCGCTCCCTGGGTGTCGTCGGCGCGGACGGCCCCTACGTGCACCGTCACTCGGAGGTCGGGCGCGACATCGTGAACCGTGACGTGATGATCGGAGTTGACCATCACGTCGAGCAGCCGGCGGCCGTCGCTGATGTTCACGTCGACGTCGTAGACCCTCGGTCTGGCTGCGGCTTCCGGCGCCTGGCTCGCACCCCAGCTGATGTCAACGGCGCCGTCGGCACGCCGGACAATGAGATCCGGCACCTCTGACGGCTCGGGCTCTGGAGGCGCGTCGTACGTCGCGACCAACTGCATGTCGGTGATCTCGCCGTTCATCGTCGTGATCGCGTAGATCTTGCGAAGGCCGCCTGGACCTGTGGCGGGCGTGAAATCGATCTGTCCGCAGAGGGGGTGAGAGCTGTCGCCGGCGGATGCCTGGCAAGGCCCGCCGCGCGCGGGGCCGAGCTCCTGCTCGTAGTTGCCGCCGCGCTCGACGAACCGCGTCACGTGCTGCGGGTCAGGCCGATAGCTGTAGCCGAGCGTCAGCCTGAAGCGCCCTGGGCTCACACCGGCGAGGACCGTCGGTGGGGCGTCGACATGAGCCTCGCGGATCGAGATGATCGGATTCACCAACGGGGCGAGGGATCGGACGATCCAAGTGCCGGCTGCGGGCCGTGCGATCGTCACGTCGGTGGTCTTGTTGAGCACGTCCTCGGCGAACACCTCGCGTCCGGGGACGATCACCGCCGGCGCCTGCGGCGAGGTGAAGCGCTCGTTGCCGGGCCCGATCAGCTCAAGCCTCGGGGGCCTGATCCGACCGTGAACCTGGAGCATCAACGCGGGCGAGCCGGCCGCCACCGTCACCCTCAGACCCCCGGTGGCCGCGTCACGCGCGGATCGCGTGGCCTGGTACGGGCCCACGTCGCATGAGTCGCCCATCAGGTTCGGGCTGCTGGCGTTGGCCCAGCGGACGCCGACGCCCCCTCGAATCCGCTTGTGTCCCGTCTCGGTGTGGACTCTCCACGGCGCGTACCACTTCCAGTCGCTGTCCTTGACGATGATCGGGTACGGGAAGTCGAGGAGGGTGAAACAGCCGGCGAGTCCGACAGAGGAGGCCGTCACCTCGCCACTCGTGCAGGCGACCTTGGCCACGCATATTTTGCCCGTGCCGAGCACGTTGAACCGAAGCGGATTGCGGGCCTCGATCCAACCGTTCACCGACCCGGTGACGGACGCGACCGTGAAGTCGAAGTTCGCGTTGAACCCGAAGTCGATCGTGTTGTCGGACTTGTAACGGACGAGCCCGTCGGCCACCTGGCGTCCGAACACTAGGACGTTGCCCCGGGCCTCGAGGACCCACGGGCGGGAATCGGTGTACTGGATGCTGCCGTTGATCGTCAACGGACTCACGCCGCCCGCGGTCGGCCCGAAGTTGATTCCGGCTCCGCCTTTGAAGACGACCGGTGGCGGCGTGACGCATACCGCGAGGGCGACGTTGTCGAGGTAAACGCCCTGGGCGATCGGGACCGAGTTCCCGAGGTGGGTCACCTGACCGCCGGCGTAGCTGAACATCCCGCTTTGTACGCCCGCCCACACCCCCACCGCGGGGCGGTCGGCCGTCGGCAGGACGATCTCGGCGCTGCCGTCCCAGCGGGCGACGTTGCCCGGGTTCTGGCAGGTCAGGAACGGTTCGGCCCCGTAGACCGGCGGAGAGCACGGCGTGGTGCTGCTGCCGGCGCCCACATACGACAGGCACAGGTTCTTGACCTGAAGCGAGCCGATGTATGCGTTGGAGATCTGAGCCTTGACGTTGTCGGCATGAACGCCGGTGGCGTCGACACGGAGGCCAACCGAGGCGGTAAGCCCGCCCGCGCCCTGCTCGGGGCCGTTCTTGAAGATGGCCGGCAGCGACAGGTTCCCCAGCAGCTTGAAATAGCGCAGGTTGTTGGTCGCGTCCCACCCAATCCGGATCTCGGCCGATCCGGAGATCGGGAAGCCGAACAGCTTCTCGCCGTTGACCATTCCCGTGGAGATGACGGTTTTCTCATCTCCCTTGTTGCCCGCGGGCAGATTCCAGTCGAGCTTCCCGCGAGCGACGGTGACACCACCGATCGTGATGTCCGGTGTCTGCACCGATATCCGGCCACCGGGCAGACCTGCGGACGGCCCGGTCAGCACGATGGTGGTGCCACCGACAGGCGTGACGGGCACACCGTTGAGCGTTACGGTGTCACTCGTCTGCCATTCGCTGGGCGACACCTGGTTCAAGCAACCTGAAGTGGTGGCATCGATCAGTCCGAACGCCACCTCCTGGCTGCAGGTCGACGCGCGCGCTCCTACCGGCGCCGCGGACGCCGTGGCGGGCCAGCTCGCCGCCACCGCGATGAGGACACCGGCTACGGCCGTGAGCAAGCGCCGAGCCGGCCGTCGTAGAACGACTCGGCTGACCACCAGATCGCCACCCTTCCCCTTAGAAGAGCCCTTCCCCTAAAACTGCGCGGGCCATCGTACGTGTCACGGATGTGCGTGTCAAGTTGCTCTGCTGTTAATCGGTGACACCGGATGCGCAGCGAAACGGTGAGTTCACATGGCTTTGGGAGGGTTTGTTCACAGGGCCTTTCGGTAAGCCCATCGTCAGCGAAATAGTGACTTCGGATGGATTGACGAGAGTTTGCCCGCCGCGGGAGCGCACATGGTGGCGACGAATTGTCTCCACGCGTACAGCCGCGGAGCGCGAGCGCTTCAGGCCACGTCCGCGAGTGCGGTCGGTACCGCGCCGATCATCTCCGCTCGACGCCGAGCTCGGCGCCGTATCGCTGCTCGCCGCCCGCCCCCATGTTCGCGTCGTTGTCGACATGGACCGGGCGGACGCCTCGCCACCAGGCTCCGTCCGCGCGCGATCCGGCACCGCCGGATCTTGATCCGTTTGCCGGCCTAAATCTCTCCTGTTTAGACCGCTTGACAGCTGAAGTTCGGAGGAGTATTCCTCCGCGGCGGCGAGCCCCTGTGGGAAGGGAGGGTCCAAAGCTCGATGGCGTGGATAGCTCACCGCGCGACTAAGCGGCGCGTTCGCCGTGCGCGGCCACGTCAGTCTCGAATCTGATCGGCGTGGGAGGGTTGGACATGAGTTCTGTGCAGCGGTTGGTGGCGGTGCTGTTCGCGACGGCCGTGGTGGCGGCCTTGGTTGGAGGCTCGGCCAGCGGGTCGCCCAAGCGCTCGTCCTCGCCCCCGAACGTTCCGTATGCCCTGCCGGTGCAGCTTCCTGGGGCGAAGAGCTCCCCCGCGGTGACCGCCGACGCGCCGTACACGCCTGTGGTGAAGAGCCTGATCGCGCAGCTCGAGCCGAGCAATCCGCCCACCGAGGCCGAGCTCGCCAACGCAAGCCTCCTATTCCACGGCGGCACGAACGGCACGTGCAACAACGTCGGACCGACGGCGGCTCCGACCGGGACGAACCCGTCGATCGCGCCGATGTGCTGGACCGACGCGCAGGGCGTCAACACGTTCTCGGGGCCGAATGCCGAGATGACGACCGGACCGACGACCTTGATGAACCTGGCGTCTTCGTTCGACCGGAAGCTCGGCGACGTCTGGGGAGAGACCGAGGGCACCGAGGGCCGTGAGCTGATGGTCACCGGGCTGTTCGGTCCGCAAACGGACATCGATCGACTGCCGAACTGGGGCCGGAACCTGACCACCACCGGAGAGGATCCGTACCTGAGCGGCCAGATGGTGGCGGCGCAGATCGACGGCAGCCAGGGCTCCGGCCTGATGGACGAGATGAAGCACTTCGCGGTGTACAACGGCCAGAACCAGAACACCAACACGGAGATCTCAGACCAGTCGCTTCACCAGGTGTACCTGACTCCTTACGAGTCGGGGTTCGTCAACGCGGGGGCGGCGGCGACGATGTGCTCGTATCAGATCTGGCAGGACACGGCGACGACGCTGCCGGGCCCGGTCTCGGCGCTCAGCGCGACGGCGCCGATCAGCCCGTACGCGGTCGCAGGCCAGAATCCGATGACCTGGCCGTTGGGTGAATCGCACTTCTCGTGTGAGCAGCCTCTGACGCTTACGTACGCGCTGAGGAACCTGTGGGGGTCGAAGGCGATGATCGGCTCCGACTACCCCGCGACGCATAGCACCGGGGCGATCTTCCAGGGTGAGGATCAGGAGCAGCCGACGACCAACGGCTACTTCAGCGACAGCAACTCGCTGAGCACGACCTCGGGCGGCGGGTTCGGCGGGCCGCCGTCGGCGTTCGACGCGACCGGCGATACGTGCGCGGATGCCTCGGGGAACAGCGAGTCGTGCTCGACCGCCGGTGCGGTTCACGTGGCGGGCATCCCCGGTCCCGGTTGCCCGACGACTGGCTGCACGCTCGTGCAGGCGGTTGCCAACGGCACAGTGCCGCTATCGGTGTTCAACCAGGCGCTGGCCCTGATGCTCTACCAGGAGCAACGGTTCGGCCTGCTCGGCTGCGACCAGACACCCGTCTCTTCGTTGTGCACCAACCCCGGTGGGGTCGCAGGCAACCGGACCGGGACGGCGCCGCTGCCGACAGGACCCTCGAGTGGCGCGACGCCGCGGGCGGATCTGGGCACCAAGGACGGCGACGCCGGCGTGGTCGAGCGGATGTCCGAGGAAGGTGCGGTCCTGCTCAAGAACGACAGCTCGGCCCTGCCCATCTCCCGCACCGACCTGAACGGCGGGGTGATGGTCGCCGGTGTGGGTGCGGAGTACACAATCGCCGATCCGACGAGCGAGGCGTCGGTCGGCTTTGCCGATCGGGACGCGATCAACCCGCTGGAGCAGCTGCAGAACTTCAGCGGCGATCCGGGCGCGTTCACGTACGTGCCGGCGAACTCGCCCTCGGGGGAGCCGGTCCCGTCGTCGGCGTTGTCGACCTCAAGCTCGGGCGTAACCGGGGGCCTCAGTCGCACCACTGGGCCGGGCTCTCCAGCCACGGACAAGTCGCTGGACTTCACCACGGCTTCGGCGGTGGGACAGCTGGCGCCGGGCAACTACACATGGACGGGTTACGTGTACGTGCCGACGACCGACAGTTACACGTTCCGATTCCAGTTCAGCCCCTCGGTGGCGTCGTCGAATGTGACGTTCACGCTCGACGGCACGGCGCAGACGCTGACCACGGCAGCCGATGTGATCGGGCGGGGCGTGACCGGCGCCCACAGCGCGGCCCTGCCCGGTAGCCCGACCAACGGTGGGTATACGGAGGCCGGTCTGACCAACGAGCAAGCCGCGACCACCACGCTGAACGGCGGGACCTTCCACCAGGTGCAGATCACGTTCGACAACACCACGAGCGCTCCCGCCAGCTTCCGCTTCGCGTACTCGCGCGCGAACGGCGACATAGCGGACGCGGCGGCTGCGGCACGGGGCAAGAGGCTCGCGATCGTGTTCCTGAACGACAACAACGCGTCGACCACGATCCCGAACCCGTACGGGTCGACGCCGGCCACGATCTCCGCGCCGGAGTCACTGACCCCGGCCAACACGCAGCTGGTGCAGGCGGTCGCCGCGGCGAATCCGAACACCGTGGTCGTGCTCAACACCACCAACCCGGTGCTGATGCCGTGGATCGGCAGTGTCCGGTCTGTGCTCGAGATGTGGTACTCGGGCGAGGAAGGCGGGACCTCGACGGCGCGCCTGCTGCTCGGCCTGGCCGATCCGAGCGGGCACACGGACATCACCTGGTCGGCCAACGCCACTGACACCATCTGGGGGTACGACGAGACCAAGCCGTTGTATCCAGGAGACACCACCGGCCCTCATCTGGAGCGCCTGAACGGCGGCACGAACGGAACCACCGACGAGACCGAGGGGATCTACAACGGCTACCGGTTCTTCGACAAGGAAGGGATCACCCCGCTGTTCCCGTTCGGCTGGGGCCTGTCGTACACCCATTTCAGCTACTCGAACTTGGGTGTGTCCCGCGCGAGCGACGGCGGATTGGATGTCAGCTTCCGCGTGAGGAATACCGGCTCGGCCACGGGCGCGGCGGTGCCACAGGTATACGTCGGCGCGCCGAGCCAGCAACCGGCGGGCGTTCAGTTCGCCGTGCGGCAGCTGTCGCAGTTCGATCGCGTCGTCCTGGCCCCGGGACAGTCGGAGCGGGTGTCTCTGGAGGTGCCGCTCCGCCAGCTGCAGTACTGGTCGGCGACCGATCAGGGGTGGCTGGTGGCGAGCGGTCGCCGCACGGTTTACGTCGGCGATGCCGACTCGGCGGCGCGGCTCGGGCTGCAGGCGAGCGTCGACATCCCGAGCCGGTCCGACGTCACCTGCGTCGATCAGCAGCTGAGCGCGACGATGATCTCCGGCCAGCTCACCGTACCGCGCGGCGCCTGGTGTGACCTTGTCGACGTCTCGGTGGCGCGCGACCTCTCGATCAGCGGCACCGGCCTGCGGCTCGCCGGCTCGACGATCGGCGGCAACGTCGACATCTCCGGCGTGCGCGGGGCTGCCGACCCACTGAGCGCGGGCACCAACATCATCTGCAACACGACGATCGGCGGCAATCTGGTGATCGGACGCAGCGGCCGCGCCCCGACGTGGAACCTCGGCCAGTGCGGACCGAACACGATCCACGGGAGCATCGTGCTCGATGGCAAGCGCACAAGAACGCGATAACGGCGTGATCCGGCTGTGACGCGCTCTGCGTCGCAGCCGGCGCGGTCCCGAAGCATCGGCGGACAGCATCCCGGCGTGCCCGTTGACTTCGCGTGAACGACTGAGTACGGTCGCACGCATAGGTCGACGGTTCGGCGGGGCCGGGCGAGCCGCGGAAGACGTCGGAAGATCGGGGAGTGGGCA
Organism: uncultured Solirubrobacterales bacterium; assembly: GCA_963849675.1. GTDB lineage: Bacteria > Actinomycetota > Thermoleophilia > Solirubrobacterales > Solirubrobacteraceae > Palsa-465. The sequence goes on from CAWKIW010000012.1 coordinate 144,231, forward strand.
TGACTGCGTTCTGGGACGGGCGCCGGCGTGGGGCTGCGCGGTGGGGTCGAGCAGCGGCGGCGGTCGCAGTGGCGGCTGCTGCCCTGGCGGTACCTTCGTCGGGGTTGGCGGCCAACGGGTGGTCGGGCCCCACCGCGATTGACAACTCAAATCCGCCCGAGAACCTGTCGTGCCCGACGGCGACGTTCTGCGCCGCGGTCGGCGCCGGCGGCTACGGCCAGACTTTCAACGGCAAGTCGTGGGGGGCGCCGACCAACATCGATCCGAGCAGCAACCCGAGCGGTCACACGCTGACATCGGTCGCGTGTCCGTCGGACTCGTTCTGCGCCACCGTCGACCAGGCGGGCAACGCGCTGACATTCAACGGGAGCACCTGGAGCGCGCCCGTCGCCGTCGACACCACCGGAAACTCTCTCACTGCGGTGTCGTGTGCGTCGTCGTCGTTCTGCGTGGCCGGCGATGTCGGCGGCAACGGCTTCACGTACAACGGCACCGCGTGGTCGGGGCCGGTCACGATCAACCACGTCTCGAACCACGAGGGCATCGGCGGGATCGCGTGCCCGTCGGCGTCGCTCTGCGTAGCGGTGGGGGAGCGCGGAGACGTCGAGGTCTCCACCAACGGCGGCGCCTCGTGGAGCCCGACGCCGGCGACTATCGCCGCGGACAATCTGACCTCGGTTTCGTGCCCGTCGACTTCGTTTTGTGTCGCGGTCGACACCGGTGGTAATGCCTACACGTTCAACGGGAGCTCGTGGAGCGCGGCCGACCCAATCGATGCCGCTAACGGCTTGATCGACGGGGGAGAGATGAGGGCGGTGTCATGTCCGTCGTCGTCGTTCTGCGCCGCCATCGACGGCCGCGAGAGCGTGCTGACGTTCAACGGCAGCTCGTGGAGCGCTCCGCAGCAGCTCGAGCCTGCCGCCCTGGCTTCGGGGGTGTCGTGCGCATCTTCCTCGTTCTGTGTGGCGGTCGACGGCGGCGGTAACGCATTCGTGTACCGGGCCTCTGCACCGCCCGTACTGCCGGCGCCGGTTGTCGGCAAGACGGCAAACGCCACGCCGGTGTCGGGCGTGGTGTTCGTCAAGCCGCCCGCCGGAAGGTCGCTCGATCAGCGAGCCGCGGCGCGTGCCGGCGCAGCGGCCGGCGGCCCCGGGTTCGTGCGACTGACCGCGGCCACCGAAATCCCGATCGGCTCGGAGATCAACTCGCTGCATGGCTCGTTACGGCTCGTCACCGCCACCGCCAGAAAGGGCAAGACGCAGAGCGGCACATTCGGCGGAGCGATCTTCGGGCTGACCCAGACGGCTGGGGGCGCGAGCAAGGGCCTGGCGACACTGTCACTCGCCGAGAGCGCGTTCAAGGGCGCGCCGACGTACGCCACATGCAAGCTCAAGGGCAAGGCGTCAGACGCCGCGGCCGCCGCTAGCAGCAAGGTGCTGCAGCTACTCCGAGCCAGTGCCCGCGGCAAGTTCCGCACGCGCGGACGGTACAGCGCGGCGACGGTGCTCGGCACGATCTGGACGGTCGCGGACCGCTGTGACGGGACGCTTACGCACGACGTCACAGACACGGTCAGCGTGACCGACTTCGTCCGCCATAAGACGATCGTCCTGCACGCTGGTCAGAGCTACCTCGCCAAGGCGCCGCCCCGAGCTAAGTGACAGCAACCCGGCGGGTCTCAGCGGATCGTCACCAGCGCCGCGCTGGCGGCCGGTAGCCGCACTAGGTAGCCGTCGCCGGACGGCCGCAGGACCGTGAGCTGTGCCGGGCCGGTGAGCCGCCCGGTCACGGTGCGGGGGCCGAAGCTCTTGCCGCCGAGGGTGATCCCTTTCCTCGCGTACGCACTGGGTGCCTCGAGGCGCGCCAGACTGGCCTCCCGGCTCGGTCCAGGTGGTCGGACGAGTACCCAGCGCGTGTGCTTCAGGCTGTCGTTGATGAGGACCACGCGAACGCTGCGATCCGGGGCCAGCACCGCCCACGAGCGCAGCGGACCGGCGTCGGAGCGTCCCGTCGACAGCAGTCGTGAGCCGGGAGGCGCCGCCCGGACGAACATCAGCATGCCGTAGTACTCGGGCGCGACCGTGCCTACCCACCGCCCGTGCCGGTAGTGCATGTCGAACAACTTGCCGGCGGAGCCTCGCCACGTGTGGATGTTCACGCCATCGACGCCGGCGCGTACCAGCTCAAACAGCTCGTCGAGCACCCAAAGCGCGGACGCCGACGTGTTGCTGACCCCCGGGGCGCCGGCGCAGGTGATCGCATTCATCTCGTCGATGCGGAACGGGACGCCGTGGCTGTGGGCGATCGCGATGTACGGCAGCGCGCCCTGCACGAGCGACTGTGACCCATAGGAGTTCAGAAGCGCGGTGACGCTGGGGTGGGCCGGCTGGCCGATCGCCGTGGAGCAGTCGTGGCCGCGAAACGCTTCACCGCGCGGATCGAGCGCATAGGCGTGGAACGTCGCGAGGCGCAGGGTCGGGTTCGCCGCGAGCAGCTGGCCAAGGCCCGCGATCCACGAGTCGGCGCCCGTGGACGGTCCGGCCAGCGGGACCGGGGGCAGCGCGGCGGCGATCGTCGCGAACTCCTTCATGTAGTTGGTGAGGTTGTAGGTCAGCGGTCGCCCGAAGCCCTGCTGCCCGGACGGCGTGACGTACCAGGGGATCCCGGCGTACAGCTCGGGCTCGTTGCCGATCTCGAGCGCCTCGATATTCCGCCGGCCGATTCCTGCGAGCAGGTGGCGCGCCTCGTTTGCCGCGATCGCGGTGCTGTCCGCCTCGAGGTTGATGCCAAGGATCACGCGCGCGTGCGTCGACTGTGTGAGCTCGCGCGCGTCCCTGAGCCACGCGGGCGTCAGCGCGTAGTCGATCCCGCGCGGTCGGGGAATGCCGGGAACTGGCCACCACGTTCTGTCGCCGCTCTCACCCCCGATTCGGACGATCGGTGCGTAGCCCGGCGACAGGTTCCGGATCAGCTGCGCGAGCACCGGATCGGTGCCGCCCCGACCCGGGCGCTCAGCGCTGGCAACCGTCCCGTACTCGAGCGAGATGCCGACGAATGCTCCGGGGACCGCGTCGCCGAGCGGCGTCGGGGAGACCGTCACGACGTCCGTGTGGGATAGACCGGCGTACGCGATCGCGCGATCCCCGGTCGCCAGTCCGCCGCCGGATCCGGCCAGCGCCGCGATCGCGGCCAGCGCGACGACTGGGGCTCGGCGTCGCCGCCGAGCCCCATGCTCGGAACGCGAGTTCCGCCCCACACGCCGCGTCATGGTGCGCGCAGGCTATCCGCTGGCGCGGAGCGTTACAGCGTCTCGCCGGCGCCGACCACCGCGGGCGACATGATCCCGTCTCGCTCGGGGTGACGCGGCCGCGGGCACTTCCTCGGTTTCTTCGCGGGGCTGGACCGGGAGGGTGAACGTGAGTAGCGCGAGCACCGGCATCGTCGCCAACTCGACGAGCAGGCAGTGGCTGAGCGCGGTCACGAAGCCCTCGTGCGCGAGTGTGCTGAAGAAGATCGTGCCGATGCCGGCGACGCCAACGGCCCCGGCGAGCTGCTGCAGCGCGTTGAGGACGCCCGAGGCGGACCCGACCTCGTTGTCGCGTACCGAGGCGAGGATGAAGCCAAACAGCGGGGAGACGATCATCCCGATCCCTATCCCGACGAGGAGCTCGGGTCCGACCATCGCGAGCGAGGTCGTATCCAGGCCGTGGGCGAGGATCACCTGCCGCAGCCACCAGACGCCGCCGGCGGCGATCACCGCGGCGATCTGCAACGTGGTCCGCCCGAGCTTCGGCACGAGGACGGCAGCGGCAAGTACGGCGCCCATCGCCGTGCCGGCGGCGAACGGAGCGAGCGTGAGGCCGGCGTGGATCGCCGAGAAGTGCATGCCGAACTGCATGAACAGCGTGAGCACCAGCATCGTGCCGAGCATCCCTGCGAAGAACACGACGATCATCGAGATGCCGGCGGTGTACGCGCGATGGCTGAAGATGCTCGCCTCGACCAGCGGGTAGCCGCCGCGGCGACGCACGTGCCTCGTCCAAGCGACCAGGCCCGCGAACGCGACCGCGCTCCCGGCGCCCATCAGATACGTCCACGCCGGCCAGCCGGCCTCGCGCCCCTGGATCAGCGGGTAGATCAGCAGCCCCATGCTGAGCGCGGCCAGCGCCGTGCCGACGAGGTCCAGGCGTGGTGCGTTAGGGGCGCGAGACTCGGGGATCAATCGCGCCGCGCCGAGCGCCGCGATCAGGCCGAGCGGCAGGTTGACGAAGAAGATCAGCCGCCAACCGCTTCCGAACAGGTTGGCGTCGACGAGGGCGCCGCCGATGATCGGCCCGAGCACCGCCGACAACCCGATCACCGGTCCGAAGATTGCGAAGGCCGAGGGCTGCTCCGCAGGCGCGAACGCGTCGCGAATGATTCCCAACCCCTGCGGGATCAGCAGCGCGGCGGCGCCGCCCTGGGCGAGCCGGCAGGCGATCAGCATCTCCGGCGAGGCCGCGAACGCACATGCCATCGACGCGACCACGAACCCGATCGCGCCGAGCACGAACAGGCGCTTGCGGCCGTAGATGTCGCCGAGCCGCCCGCCGGTGATGAGGCCGACCGCGAAGGCGAGGGCATAGCCGCCGATCACCCACTGCAGAGCTGAGGTGCTGCTGTGTAGGTCGGCGCGGATCGTCGGGGCGGCGACGTTGACGATCGTGCCGTCGAGCAGATCCATGCACTCGGCCGCGAGCACGAGCGCAAGGATCGCCCACTTGCGCGGATGGCCGACCCGGGTTGACATCACAATAGCCTCCGTTTGGCGAATTCTGTTCGGAACACTGTTCGTTCAACGAACGGTGTTATACGCTATGTCCGTGAGCGCGTCAAGCGGCAGGCCGAAATCTCGTTCGTCCAGCATCAAACCGGCCGGCCCGTCGCCGACCGAGGCGGCGAGTGCCGCCAGCGCGGCGCTGCCGCCGCCACCTCGGTTCCCGAGGCCGACCAAGCGCCCGACGCGGCGTACCGCCCTGACCGTGGAGGCGATCGTCGGCGCTGCGATCGAGGTTCTGGACGAGGCGGGCGTGGCGGGGCTATCGATGCGCCGCGTCGCCGATCAGCTTGGGACCGGGGCCGCGTCGCTGTACGCGCACGTGAGCGGCAAGGACGAGCTACTCGAGCTCGTGTTCGACGAGCTCGTCGGGCAGGTGCCGCTGCCGGAGCCCGACCCGAGGATCTGGCGCGAGCAGGTGCGTCAGATGGCGCGAGACCTGCGAGCGATATTGATCGCCCACCGCGACGCCGCGCTCGCCGGGCTTGGACGTATCCCCACGAGTCCGAAGACGCTGGCCGCCGCCGAGACGCTCGTCGCGACGCTGCGAGCGGGCGGCTTGTCCGATCGGGCGATCGGGCTCGGGCTCGACCAGCTCACGCTGTACGTGGCGGCGGACGCGTTCGAGACGGGGCTGATGGAGCACGGATTGATGACTCCCGGGGATGTCGAGCGCTACTACGAGGACGTCCACGCCTTCTATTTGAGGCTTCCCGCCGACCGCTTCCCGGTGTTGGCGTCGATCGCCGAGGACGTGACGGGTCCGGATGGAGACGAGCGCTTCGAGTTCGGCCTCGACGTGCTGATTGCCGGCCTCGAGGCCGTGAGCGCGGGTACGCGCTGATGCCGTCAGCACTCGGGGGACTCAAGGTCCTCGACTTCTCGCGCGTGCTCGCGGGTCCGCTGGCGACGATGGTTCTGGGCGATCTGGGCGCGGGGGTCACGAAGGTCGAGTCGCCCGCCGGCGACGACACGCGTCAGTGGGGACCGCCATACGACGAGGCCGGCGACGCGACGTACTTCCAGGCGGTCAACCGGAACAAGGCAACCGTCGTGCTCGATCTCACCGATCCGGCCGATCTGGCGCGGGCTCGGCGGCTCGCCGGCGAGGCCGATGTGCTCGTGGAGAACTTCCGTCCCGGCGTGACCGAGCGGTTCGGTCTCAACTACGAGTCGTTGCGGGAGACGAATCCCGGCCTGATCTACTGCTCGATCACCGGCTTCGGCTCGGGCGAGGGCGCCGCGCTTCCGGGTTACGACCTCCTGGTGCAGGCGCTCGGAGGGCTGATGAGCATCACGGGAACGCCGGACGGCGAGCCGCAGAAGGTCGGCGTCGCGCTGGTGGACGTGCTCGCCGGTCTGTTCTCGACCGTCGGCATCCTGGCCGCGCTCGAGTACCGCCGGCAATCCGGGGAGGGCCAGTTGGTCGAGGTCGATCTGCTCTCCTCGTTGCTCGCGGGACTCGTGAACCAGGCGTCGGCTTACACCGTTGCGGGCGTGGTCCCCGAGCGCATGGGCAACGCCCATCCCAGCATCACCCCGTATGAGCCGCTCCGGTGCGCCGATCGCGAGCTCGTCGTCGCGGTCGGCAACGACCGTCAGTTCGGCGCGCTGTGCGACGTGCTCGGCACGCCGGAGCTGGCGCGCGATCCCCGTTTTGCGAGCAATGCGGACCGGATCGCGAACCGCGACGCGATGCGAGCCGCGCTGGAGGAGAGGCTCGCCGCTCGCCCGGCCGGGGCCTGGGCGGAATCGCTGACCGCGGCGCGCGTGCCCGCCGGCGTGGTGAACGACATCGGCGCCGCGTTCGAGCTGGCGCGCAGCCTCGGGCTCGAGCCGGTGGTCAGCATCGCGCGGGAGGACGGCACGACGATCGAGCTGGCTCGCAACCCGATCGGCATGTCGGTCACTCCGCCGAGCTATCGGATCGCCCCGCCCCGGTTTCCGCCCCGCCCCAAGTAGTTCGCCGTGCGCTCGGTGGCGGCGGGCACGGCGACGTGCAAATCACGCCAATGCCTACGTCCGGCGCGGACCGTGGCGTAAGAAGCTTGTGGGGCCTGCACGAGACGCCACTGTCAGCGGAGTTGGGGCGGATTGGCGTGCCATGCATGGTGCCAGCGAGAGCGGACCGGAAGGCAGGTGCGGCCGGCGAGATGCCGACCGCACATGACGCCTCAGTGTCCCCCGCCTCCGTTGCAGGTGCCGGTGCCCGTGTCGCTGTAAGCCGGCGGCGTCCCCGCCGGTGCGGTCGGGCTCTCCAAGGCCGACTCGGGCTCTCCAAGGCCGACTCGTAGTCCCACATGTAGCCGTCGGGCAGCAGCCTGAACTTCATCACGCCGTAGTACTGGTCGGCCCACGCCTGGAGGTTCGGCGTGGCCGGGATCACGGGGTCGAGCGACTCCCCGCCCGTCCCGATGATGAACTCGCGGATGCCGTGCCGCGGGTCGTAATTGCCGGCGGGATCCATCGGCGCGAACCGCGAATACACGTGGTCGTGGCCGTTGAGGATCAACGTCGCGTGATGTCCATAGAGCAAACTTCCACCATGTGTCGGCCGTCTGGCCCTCGGCGCTGTCCGAGGTGAACGGGCTCGCGGTCGAGCTGAACGTCGGCTGATGCCAATAGGCGAGCGTGCACCGGTTGTGATCCTCGCTCAGATCGTGAGCCAGCCATTTGGTCTCGCTTGCAAACCACGAACCGGTTGGCGTACAGCCACCGGGCTCGTCCGCGCACTCGACGTTCAGGGAGATCAGATGCCAGTCGCCGAGGTTGTACGAGTACCAGCCGTTGCCGGTCTGACCGAATTGCCCGGCCTGGCCCTCCTGCGGCGGCGCCGGCTGGGAGACGACGACGCCGGTGCTCGGATTCGTGACTGTGTCGTCGACCTCCGAGCCGTTCGCATTGTGCTGGAGGCCGTTGTAGTAGTCGAAGTATCCGAGGCCGCGGACGCCGGTCTGGCCGTGGTTGTCATAGAACTCGTGGTTGCCCGGTGAGGGGCGCTCGAGAAACTTGAAGGCACCCCAGTACTTGTCGAACGAATTCTCGAAATCCGAGTAGTAACCGTTCTGGTACTGCTCGTCGCCGAGCACCGCCACCAGTACCGGCTTCATCGCCTCGACCTGCTCGGCCGTCGCGTTCTGCGCGGCGTCGCGAACGGTCGAGCCTGAGCCCTGGTCGCAGGCGACCGTTGCGATCCGGCGGGATGCGCCCCAGGCGACTCCCGAGTTTCCGCATCTGCCCTCCTTGAGTCGGGAACGAAACCGCGCGAGCCTATGAGGGCCCACCGGGCAAACGTGTCCATGCGGGGACCGGTTGGTAAGTACCGTCTTAACAACCGGCGGATATGCGGGACGAGGACGGAACCGCCGCGGGCGCTCAGCCGCTCAGGATTCGGCGCATCCGGACGGCGGTTCCGAACCGCGTACGCGCAGGGCCGGTGACGGTGAATCCGGCCCGCTCGTAGAACGGTTGAGCCGGGCCCGCGGTCACGTCCATGACGAGCGCGCCGTGCGACCTCGCGCGCGCGGCGGCGTCCTCGACCAGCGCCCGTCCGATCCCGCGGCGCATCCGGTTCGGCTCGACGAACAGACCGTCGAGCTCGTGCGACGGGCCGTCCGACGGGATCACGACCGAGAAGCCGACCGGCGTGTCGGAGGCGTCGACGGCGACGCGTACCCAGCCCTTGTCGATGAACGCCGGCGGCAGCTCGATCACCTCCGGATGGGCGGCCAGCTGCGCGCGATACTGCTCCCAGACGTCCGAAGAGCGGCGTTGCAGAGCCTCGAGCGCGGAGACCTCCGTCGGCGCCGCGTCCCGTATCTTCGGCGGTTCATACATTTCCAGCGCAACTTAGGTAGTTAGCCCTGGTTTGGACCAAGACCGGCCAGGGCAACGCAGCCATTGCAAGGACAAGCGCCATCATCAGGAGGAGTCACGTGCCACGTGGAGTTCGTCGTATCTCGTTGCTGTCGGGGGTAGCACTATGTGCGATTCTCGGTGGCCCGATCGCCCTCGCGCAAGCGAGCGACAACACGATCAAGGGGACGCTCAACAGCTTCGCCCCAAAGATCGCCAAGGACGAGAGCGCGGTCACGAAGGGACTGAAGGGATATCCGCACGGCAAGGTCACGCCGCTCACACGTGCCCTTAAGCATGAGGTCGGAGACCTCCACGCGCTCAAGTCGAAGCTGTTGCACGAATCCGCGTCGTCGTCCAATGGGGCCAAGGCCAAGAAGGACATCGTCAAAGGGCTCGGCCTGATCGCGTCCGCCTACAGCACCCTGCGCAACGACGTGCTGGCTGCGCATGGGGGCCCGGTTCCGGCGGCGCAGGTCAAGGCGGCCGTGAACACCGACAAGAAGGGCCGCGCGAAGTTCCTCGCCGGGCTCAACCTGCTGAAGAAGACCTGACGCCCTTGACTCCGGGCCCGGGCGCCTCGTTCGGCCGGGCGCTGGTCATCTTGTACGAAGGCGTCGACGGGCGCCCGATCCTGCCTATATCTCCGGTGCGGCGGAACCAGTAGTAGATGACGAGGGCCGATAGCACGAGGCTCCCGACCCCGTAAACCGCGAAGATCCAGAACGAGTTGATGTCGTTGATCAACCAGCTGAAGTTCATCCCGAAGAAGCCGGTGATGAACGTCAGCGGGAGGAAGATCGTGGCGACGACCGTCAGCTGCTTCATGGTCTCGTTCTGGCGGACGCTGATTTCGTTCTGCTGGTTCGAGATCACCGCCATGTTCGCCTGGAGGATCGTGGCGAGCACGTCGCGCAGCGCGATCACCTCCTCGTTGACGAGCTTGAGGTGATCGTTGACGTCGCGGAAGAACTGACGTAGCTCCTCGCTCACGTGGATGTAGGTACCACGCTCGAGCGCCTCGAGCGGCGCGAGCAGAGGGTGGACCGCGCGGTAGAAATCTGTAGCCTCGCGGCGCAGCAGGTAGATCCGCTCGGTCGGCGCGGCGGCACCGCTGAACACGGTCTTCTCAACCTCCTCGACGTCCCGCTCCAGACCCTCGATCACCGGGGCGTAGTCGTCGACGATCGTGTCGAGGATCGCCCAGAGCACCGCGGCCGAGCCCTCCTTGAGCAGTTGGGGACGTTCTTCGAGCCGCATCCGCGCGCCGTGGAGGTTGCTTGCCTCGCCCTGGCGCACGGTGATCACGAAGCGACGTGAGAGGAACACGGAGACCTCGCCCACGTCGACCTCCTCGCGGTCCTCGACGTAACGCGCGGTGCGAAGCACGACGAACAGCACGCCGCCCTCTTCGTAGCGCTCGATCTTTGGGCGCAGGTGGAAGTTCTGAGCGTCCTCGACCGCGAGATCGTGCAGGCCGAACTTGTCGCTGCACGTCGGCGAGCTCGTCGTCGTCTGGCTCGAACAGTCCGAGCCACACGAACCCCTCGTCCTTCAAGCAGAGCTCGGCGGCTTCCTCCACCTCCATCGGGCGCTCGTTCTGACGCTGCCCATCTCGGTAAAGCGCACAGTCGACGATCACGTTGACTCCTCAGTTCGCTCGGCAGGCATCTGTCAACCATGAGGGAACCGGAGCGCTGACGCAAGCTCGCACGAGCGACAATGGATGGAGATGTCACGAACCGCGCCGGACGCCCAAACCGATCCCGCCACCGGCTCGTGGTTCCCGGTCCCCGACGAGGCCGAACTGCCGTCAGGCCTTCAGGGGCTGTTCGCGAAGGCGCGCGAGCGATTCGGCTTCGTCCCGAACGTGTTTCGCGTCTACTCGTTCCGCCCGGAGCGGCTGAGCGCCTGGTTCAGCCACTTCCGTTCGCTGCACGTGCCGAGCGAGAACCTGAGCGCGGCCGACCGGGAGATGATCGCGGTCGTGGTCAGCTCCGCCAACGGCTGCCTGTACTGCCTCGTCGCGCACGGCGCCGCTCTGCGAGCGGAACTCAGCGATCCGGTGCTCGGGGAGCGCGTGTCGTACGACTGGCGCCGGGCCGACCTCGATCCGCGGCGAACGGCTATCTGCGCCTACGCCGAGAAGCTGACCCTTCGCCCGCGCGAGGTCACGCGAGCCGACCTGCAGACACTCCTGGACGCCGGCCTGACGCTCGAGGAGGCCTGGGACGTAGCCGAGATCAGTGCGATGTACAACCTGACGAACCGCATGGCGATGGCGACCAACATGCTGCCGAACGAGGAGTACAGCGGCCAGGCGCGCCCGGACTGACCGCGGTCCCGGGAGGCCGGCCCGCGCGGGCCGCGAAGTGCGAGCGTCGTCGCCGCGCCCGACCGGCCCTTGACATGTGACCATATGGTCACCTATTATCGTGGCCATGGATGACGTGTTCAGAGCCCTCGCGGACCCCACGCGTCGCAGCCTGCTCGACGAGCTCTTCACGGAGGATGGTCAAACGCTCAGCGCGCTCGAGCAGCGGCTGCCGATGACGCGGTTCGGGGTGATGAAGCACCTCAAGGTGCTCGAGGAGGCGGGTCTCGTGGTCACGCGGCGCCGCGGCCGCGAGAAGCTGCATTTCCTCAACGTCGTTCCGATTCGTCTCATCCACGACCGCTGGGTGAGCAAGTACGCAGAACCGTGGGCGGCAACGCTCACCGGCCTCAAGAGCGAACTGGAGGACAGAACGATGGAAAAAGTGTTCGAGATCTACATCAAGACAAGCCCGGAACGCCTCTGGGAGGCGATCGTCGATCCAGATATGCGACGCAAGTACAACTTCGGCGTCGGCGTCACGTCCGATTGGACGAACGGATCGCATTACGCCGGCACCGCGCCCGGCATGTCCGAGCCGATCCTCGACGGCGAGAATCTCGAGGTCGACCCGCCGCGGCGGCTCGTGCAGAGCTTCAACGCGCGCTGGAGCGACGACGTCAGGGCCGAGGGCACCTCGCGAGTCACGTGGGAGATCGAGCCGGTCGCCGATTCATGCCGACTCACGGTGATCCACGACCAGCTGCGCGAGGGCGCGAACGACCAGCTCTACGGCGGCTGGCCGATGATCCTCTCCGGTCTGAAGACGCTACTCGAGTCCGGCGAGGAGCTGACGACTCCGGGCTCGCTGCTCTACGCGCAGGGCTCGTCGCAGGCGCCCGTCGCCTGAGCGCTCAGCTGGTGCCGCGGTAGCCCGTCTGAGGGCAGCTCGTAGTAATCGCCGGCCTGTGAGACATACCAATGGGCGGCCACATGAATATCGGTGTGGCCGTCCAGTTCCAACGTCCCGGCGGCGATGCTGATCGTGTCGCGGCCGGGCGCGTCCCAGAACAGGCTCGAGCCGCACTCGGCGCAGAATCCGCGGCGGGCGCGGGCGTCGCTGTTCGGGCTGTCGATCCAGCGGAGGCCGCGCTGTTCGATGAGTACGAGGTCTTCGCGCCGAGCGGCGGTGCTCGCGGAGAAATGGCCGTGCCACCGGCGGCACTCCTCGCAGTGACAGATCAGGACGTCGCGAAGGTCGCCGTCTGACCTCGTACCTGACCGCGCCGCACAGGCATCGTCCCGTCGCCATCCACTCACCTCCGGGGTCGCAATAATTCTTGACCGTGGCGTACGACGAAGCTCTCGCTGATCGTATCCGGGCACTGCTCGCGACCGACCACGAGGTCGTCGAGAAGAAGATGTTCGGGGGCCTCGCGTTCCTGATCGGCGGGAACATGTCGGTGAGCGCCAGCGGGCAGGGAGGTCTTCTGCTTCGCTGCGACCCCGAGGAAACCGAGTCCCTGGTGTCCGAGCCACACGCGCGACAGGTTCGAAATGCGCGGTCGTGCGATGGACGGCTGGCTCCGGATCGAGTCCGAGGGCCTGGACGGCGACGCCGACCTGCGGCGATGGGTCGACGTGGGCGTCGGTTACGCGCGGAGCCTTCCGCCGAAGAGCTAGACGCGGCATGCTGGTCACCCGCCGCCAGAGCGGCCTGTGTCTGATCACCCATCCCGAGCACGGGCGCGTTGCCGGCGAGCTGGGCCGGCGGTGGGGCAACAAGCGGTTCGAGGCTCCGTTGCATAGGACCGGCGCTGGTTGGCGCCGCGACCCATCACGACGACGGCTGGTACGAGCTCGACGGCCGCCCATCGTTCAACCCCGAGCATGGACGCCCTGCACATTTCCTCGAGCTGCCGCTCGAGGTGACGGCCCCGGCCTACGGCCGCGGCGTCGACAGCGTCTACGCACGCGATCGACATGCGGGGGCGCTCGTCAGCATGCACTGGGCCGGCCTGTATCACACGCGCTTCGGCCTGCACGGGGGCGAGCCGCTTCGGCACCCGCTCGCGGTCGAGGTCGTGGCCGAACAGGACCATCGCCGGGTGGCCGCGCTGCGCGACGCCTGGGGCGGTCGACGGCCGCCGGAGCGAGTTCGAACGCCAAACCTGGTACGCGTACGAGCTGCTCCAGGCGCTCGATCTGATCTCGCTCGCGGTGGGCCTGGTCGACACCGCGCAGCCGACGCAGGGCGGCGATCCCGTCTCCGTCCCGCGGACCCTCGCACGGATCGAGCAGCCGCCGGGAGCCCGCTCGATCCCCGCGGTCCCGGTCGCGCCCGGCGGGCCCTACATCGCGTTGATGCTCAGGGTCATAGCGCCCGGCGAAGTCGTCTCGAACCGTATCCGTTCTCGGAGGCGAGCTTCGAGATCGAGGTGTCAGCGCGCACGATCGAGGATCGGCGTTACAGCTCCGCCGAGGAGGCCGCGAGCGCGTATCACGGCGCCCAGCCGGAGTCGATCCGGATCCATTTTGGCCCGCTGTGACTCACATTTGGTCAAGCCGTGGTGCGCTCGCAGGCATGTCGGCAGGCCGAGAATCGGGGATTATCATCGCCGTCGATGAGCGTCAGCACCGAGAGCCCCCTCGGCGCGCGCGTGTCGCGGGCGGAGCTCGTGGCGCGCGAGCTCGAGCGCGAGATCGCGGGCGGTCTTCAGCCCGGCGTGCGGCTCGGCACCAAGGACGATCTGCGCAGGCGCTTCTGCGTCGCCGTCGCGACCATGAACGAGGCGGTGCGATTGCTCGAGACGCGCGGCCTAATCGAGGCGCGTCCGGGACCGGGTGGCGGTGTGTTCGTGGCGCGCCCCTCGGCGCGGCTCGCGATGAGCCACGTCGTGCTCGGGTTCAGGACGGGCACGACCAGCTACGAAGAGTGCCTCGAGCTTCGTGATGCGCTCGAGCCGCTGATCGACAGTCACGCCGCTCGCTACCACCGGGTCCGCGACATCCGCGAGCTCAAGCGGATCGTCAAGACCATGCAGGCCTCCATCGACGACCCGGCAGCGTTCTTCAAATGCAACTGGTCGCTGCACCGGCGGATCGCCGAGCTGTGCCGCAACGGGCCGCTGCGGGGCATGTACCTGGCGCTGATCGACTTTCTCGAGTTCAGCATCGATCGCGCCGAGTTCTCCGACTTCGACGGCGCGGCGATGATCGCGGTCCATCGCGATCTGGTCGAGGCGATCGACGCCGGCGAGGGTCCGCAGCTCGATGCCGCGATCGAGGCCCACCAGCCTACGCTGGCGCGAGACCGGGTTTCGAACCGGCGCATGCGCGGCGGCGTGTCGGGGTAGCCAGGCCGCCGGCCACGACGCCGACGTCGCGCGCACCTACCGAACCGCGTTTCTCAGAACGTGTTGAAGTACCGGACGTGACGCTATCCGCCGCCACCGCGCCAGCCGTCGAGCCCACCGCGAGTCGGCCGGGCCTTCGTTTGACGCTGATCCTCGGCGCCCTGTCCGCGTTCGGCCCGCTCTCGATGGACATGTACCTGCCCGGGCTCCCGTCGTTGACCCGCGACCTCGGCGACTCGGCATCGACCGGCCAGTTGACGCTCACCGGCTGCATGCTCGGGCTTGCGGGCGGCCAGCTGCTCGCGGGCCCGCTGAGCGATTCGCGCGGACGGCGCGGGCCGCTCCTGGCGGGTCTCGTCGGGTATATCGCGGCGTCGCTGGCGTGCGCGGCCGCGCCTTCCATCGGAATCCTCATCGCGCTCCGGTTCATCCAGGGGTCACTCGGCGGCGCCGGCGTGGTCATCGCCCGCGCGGTCGTACGCGATCTGTTCCGTGGGCGCCGCCGCCGCGCGCGTGTTCGCGATGCTGATGCTCGTGACCGGGGTCGCGCCGGTGTTCGCGCCGCTTGTCGGTGGCCAACTGCTGGCGATCACGTCGTGGCGGGGTGTTTTCATCGTCCTCGCCGCGATCGGAGTTCCCCTGCTCGTCGGGACGGTGCTGTGGCTGCCGGAGACGCTGCCCGGCCGAGAGCCGGCACGGCGGCGGGCTCGGACGACCCTGCACACGTTCCGGCGGCTGGTGTCCGACCGGAGCTTCATGCCGCCGGCGGTGGCGTTCTCGCTCGCGTTCGCCGCCATGTTCGCCTATATCGCCGGCGCGTCGTTCGTCCTCGAGGACGTGTTCGGCGTCTCGCCCCAGGTGTTCAGCGTCGTATTCGCGGTGAACTCCGTCGGTCTGATCGCGGCATCGCAGATCGGCGGGAGGGTCGTCGGCCGGTTAGGCGCGCCGGCGCTGCTCCGGTTCGGGGTGTTCGGCGTCGCGCTCGGCTCGATCGGCGTTCTCGTGGTCACGATCGTCTCACGCCGGGCTCGCGCCGCTGCTGATCGGGTTGTTCGTGATCCTGTCCTCGAACGGCCTCGTGTTCCCGAACGGCACCGCGGCGGCGCTCGCGGACCAGGAGGGTGCGCTCGGCAGCGCGTCGGCGTTGCTCGGCATGGGTCAGTTCGGAATCGGTGCGCTGATCGCGCCTATCGTCGGCGTCGGCGGCGCACACGATGCGCTGCCGATGGCGATCGTGATCGGCGTTTGCGGGGTGTCGTCGCTCGCGGTCAACCTGGTTTTCGGGCCCCAGCCCGGGCCTCGCGCGAGCGCGCCCCGGGGGCCGTGACGGACCCGCGCCGGGGGACCGTGACGGACCTGTAGAGAGCCCGAAATCGGTCCGGGTCGCGGGAGCATTCCGGGACATAAGCGTGTGGGGGATGCTTATGTCCCCGATGTGGTGGGCTGGTCGGAGCTTTCGGGCGTTAAACATGGCATGCGCGCCCCGCCAGGTCGTGCGCGCCGCCAGGTCGTGCGTGACGCCAGGTCGTGCATGCCCGCCAGGTCGTGCGTGCCACGCCAGGTCGTGCGCCCCGCGAGGTCGCGGCCGCCGAGTAACGTGGTCTGTCAAGGGCGGCGCCGATTTGGTCGGGCCGCATCGAACTGGTTAGACAGGGATCAAGGAACCAATGACAAAGATCAGCTCACGTGCGGACGTGGCCACCGGCAAGCCGGTGGCGTACATGCGTCAGCTCTGCAAGCACTTCGGACACAAGGTCGACGCTTCGTTCGGCGAGGACAGCGGCCACATCCAATTCGAGTTCGGCCGTTGCGAGTTGCGCGCGAACGATGGAACGCTGGCGCTTGAGGTCAGCGCGGCCGACGCCGAGGACCACGAGCGGATGGAGCGGGTGATCGGCTCGCATCTCGAGCGGTTCGGCCGGCGCGACGGCCTGACGGTCGCCTGGCAGGAGTAAGGGCGCGGCGCCTATCCGGCGAGCCCGCGGTCGCGGATCTCGCGCTTCGCCACGTCGGTTTTGTCGAGGCGGTCGAGGTTCATCGCGTGCAGCACCTCGGGCGTCTTGGTGAACTGGATGTCGCGATAGTCGACGACCTGCACGTGGTTTCCCCACGGATCGTCGAAATCGAGCGAGCCGGAGCGCTGAACGTCGACGCCCGCGTCGCGAAGCGCCGCGCGAACGGCCTCCTTGCCGTCGACGACCAACCCAAAGTGGCGTTCTTCGTCGGGCGGCTGCGAGCGGCCGGCGGCGATCGCGATGAACTGGTCGCCCATGTCGATGAACGCCATTCGCCGGCCGGCCCGCCCGCGAAGCTCGAACTCGAAGAAGCGCCCGTACCAGGCGAGCGCCTCCTCGACGTCCCCGACCTCGAGCGCGATGTGGTTGATGCCGACCAGCCGCGCCATCGGTGTCGCCGGCTGTGTTAGCTCCGCCGCCCCCGCCCTCATCTTCGTCCACTCGGCCTTGTGGACGCGCTTGGCGGACTGGTAGTCGGCGAGCGCCTGGGCTGAGTCGACGTCGCCGAGCGTGGGATGTGGCGGAACCAGGTCCTGTGCCGCGGCGATGTCGAAACGCTTGGCGAGGACCGCGCCGAGCGCCTTGATCTTCATCTCGCCGAAGCCGGGGAGCGCGGCCAGGTTCGCGCGCAGCGTCGCGGAGTCGACGGCGTCGTTCCAGACGCGGCCGGCGTCGCCGGCGTACTCGTCGCGGATGTAGGCGGCGAGGTCATGCACGCGGCGGGCCATCGAAGCTGGAAAACGGTGGATCGCGGGCCGCTCGCGGAAGATCGGCTCGAGATCGGCGTCGGCGAGCGCGGCCGCGTCGAGCGTGCCGAGCCGCTCACGGATCACCAGCGGTCCGGCGAACGCCTTCTGAACGGACACCTGCTGGTCGAGGGCGAAGCCGATCAGGAGCGCCATCGGGTCGGTGGCGATCAGCTCGTTGGCTTCGTCGGAATCGGTGAAATGGAGGCGGTCGGGCATGGGCCGATCATAACCGCGCGGGGGGCCCGGCTCGGGTCGGCGCGCGCGGCGCGCGAGGGTTCGCCGTCGCGTCGACCGGGTAGCTGACAGGCATGGCAACTGTCACCGGCACAACTCCCAGCCAGCCAGACCGAGACCCGACGGGTCCCACGGACGACGGGGGCTTTGAGCGGTCTGCTCGTGATCGTGCTCGGCGTCTGGGGTGCGCTGGTCCCATTCTTCGGGCCGTACTTCCACTACGCGTTCGGCAGCTATCCAGACCTGGCACTACACCTCCGAGCGGCTGTGGCTCTGCATCGTCCCTGGTGCCGTCGCGGTGATCGGCGGGCCTGATGCTGCTGCGCAGCTCGCACCGCTCGACCGGGCTGCTGGGCGGGTGGCTGGCCGTCGCGGCCGGCGCCTGGTTCGCGATCGGACCGTCGATCAGCCTGCTATGGCATCCCGCCGGCGACCCGATCGGCGCGCCGATGGGCGGGCATACGCGCCAGGCCATCGAGTGGCTGGGCTACTTCACGGGGCTCGGAGTGGCGATCGCCGCGCTGGCGGCATTTGCGATGGGCCGGTACTTCTCGCGCCCGCGGGTGGTTGAGGAGGCCGCGATCGCGGCGGACGATGCTGCGGTGGCGGGGCGCGACGCGCCGCTGGCGCAGCGCGGGGGTCCAGTGGCGGATCGCGACGCCCCGATGGCGGACCGCGACGCCCCGATGGCGGAGCGCGAGGCGCCGATGGCGGCCACCGCCGCCGGCGAACCGGTAGCGGCTCGCGAGCGCGAACCGATAACGCCGCGGGAGCGGGAGCCGGTAGCGGCCGGCGAACCGGAGCCGGTGGCCGAACGTGACGAGGCGCCGGTGGCGCGCGACGAACCGATGACCGCAAGCGAGGAGCCCGTGGCGCCACGCGACGAGCCGGTGTCGTCCGCGGACGAGCCGGTGTCGCCCGCGACGAGCCGGTGCGCCGCGAACGAGCCGCCGACCCCGCCGGCGCGGACGAGGAGCCGGCCGCGGCCGCCGACGAGCCGACTGCCGTTGGCGAGGAACCAGCCGCGTCGCCGGATGACGCGACCGGCGGTCCCTCGGCGGTCACGTACCGCCGGCGCCCGGGACTATCCCGGTTCCGTAGCCGGTAGCTTCGACGACGCACTGCACCGGGCGTTTGGACATCCGCGGGTCGCGGATCCTTGTCCGCATGGCCAATGCGAGCGAGCCCGCGCTCGCGCAGGATGTTGTCCCGTGAGCTCCGACCTGATCGTCTCCTACGACGGCACACCCAACGACGACGATGCCCTTGCTTTGGGCAGGCTGCTCGCCAAGACCGGAACGCGGCTCGCACTCGCGTACATCCGGCACTCGCGCGAGTTCGATCCGCGGCGTGAGGAGATCGCGCAACACGACGCGGAGCGCCGCCTAGAGTCGGGAGTGGCGTGGCTCGGGGATCCGAGCATCCCCACTCACGTCGTGTTCAGCGGTTCGACCGGAGAAGGCCTCGAGCAGCTCGCGGAGTCCGAACAGGCATCGGTGATCGTGTTCGGATCCGACTACCGCACTCCGCCGGGCCGGGCGGAGCCGGGCACGAGCGCCCAAGGACTGCTCGAGGGCGGATCCGTAGCGATTGCGGTCGCGGCCGCCGGACTGCGCAGCCTGAGCGATGCTGCGATCAGGACGATCGCGGTGTCGGCGGTCAATGGCGACACCGCGGCTCAACAGACCGCGGAATCGCTGGCGGCCAAGCTCGGGGCGTCGATCGTCGAGCTTGGCGGAGCGCGAAACCGACCTGATCGTGGTGGGCTCCCAGCCGAGCGCATCGTCTGGACGGATCACGCTCAGCGGATCGAGCCGCACGATCCTCAATACCCTGCGCGGCTCGGTGATCGTCGTGCCCTCGGGCGATCCCCTCCGCATCTGAGACAGCCTGGCGCGCGTCCGCACGCGGACTGGCGGGCGTCGGCGTGCGTCGCCCGGCGGGTCGGTCAGGCACACTCTTCCGCGTGAGCGGAGCCGACACGCAGAAACACGCTCGCTGAGCCCGGGCGCGGGCCAGGTCGTAATGGTGCCCGCGGAGCCCAGCGCCGCGCGCGCGTACGAGCGGCGAAGCTCTTACCGGCTCAGCGATCCTCTGCTGTCCGAGCTTCCCTTTGAAGAGCTTCTCAACGAGCTGCTGGTCCGCGTCCAGGAGGCGCTCGAGGTCGACACCGTCGCCATCCTGCTGCACGACGCCGAGTCGCAGCAGCTCGTCGCCCGCGCAGCCAAGGGGATCGAAGAAGAGGTCGAGCAGGGCGTGCGGATCCCGGTTGGGCCAGGGCTTCGCCGGCCGGATCGCGGCCGAGCGTGTCCCGATCTTCATCGCCGATGTCGATCACGCCGACGTCCTCAATCCAATCCTGCGGGAGAAGGGCATCGCTTCGCTGCTCGGCGTCCCGCTGATCGTCGAGGGCGAGCTGATCGGGGTTCTCCACGTCGGCTCGTTGACCCCGCGGACGTTCGGCCAGGACGACCTCGCCGTGTTGCAGATGGCGGCGGCCCGCGCCGCGCCGGCGATCGAGCACGCCAGGCTGTTCGCGGAGCTTGAGCACGAGCACGGCGTGTCGATGGTGCTCCAGCGAAGCCTTTTGCCCAAGCGTCTGGCGGACGTCGTCGGCGTGAAGGTCGCGGCACGCTACCTCCCTGCCCGCGAGGAGGTCGGCGGGGACTGGTACGACGTGATCGAGCTTCCGCGCGGTCGTGTGGGCGTCGTGATCGGCGACGTGGTCGGTCACGGGGTGCCGGCGGCGGCATTGATGGGCCGGCTTCGGACGTCACTGCACTCCTACGCGATCGAGGGTCATGGCCCCGGCCGCACGCTCGAACTCGTCGACAGGTTCGTGCAGTCGCTCGACGAGTCCGCGATGGCGACCGCCGCCTACGCGGTGTTCGACACATATACGTCGTTGCTGCAGTACGCGACCGCGGGGCATCTCCCCCCGATCGTGATCTCTGGCTCGGATTCTCGCGTGCTGGACGTGACTCCCGCCCCGCCGCTCGGTGCGTTCCCCTACGGCCGCTGCCCGGAGCACGAACTTTCGCTGGAGAGCGGCGAGATGCTGCTGCTCTACACGGACGGTCTCGTGGAGCGTCGTGGGGTTGCGCTGAGCGCTGGGATCGAGACGCTGGCGGAGGCCGTGCGCGGAGCCAGGACGCCGGAGGAAACGTGCGCGTTCGCGTTCAGGAACCTCGTTCCGCCCGAGGGGCTGCGGGACGATGCGGCGATCGTGGCGCTGCAGAACGCGCCGATCCCCGCTGAGCTGCACGTGACGCTGCCGGCCGAACCCAAGGCCCTGGCACAGGTCCGGCGGATCCTGCGCCGCTGGTTGAACGAACGCGGCGCGGACGAAGGGCGAGGTGGCCGAGATGACGATCGCGGTGAGCGAAGCCTGCGCGAACGCGATCGAGCACGCGTACGCGCCGTCACCCGCCACGTTCGAGTTGCACGGGTCGGCGCGGGACGGAGAGGTGACGGTGACCATCCGCGACGGCGGCCGGTGGCGCCCGCCGCGGGGGCAGAACCGCGGTCGTGGCTTGTCGATCATCGTCGCCGCGATGGATGATGTGCAGATCGATCGGACCGCGGACGGGACGGAAGTCGTGATGCGCCGACGAATCGCCTCCAAATGAGCCTCGCTGACGTTCAGATCACACTGACCTCGAGCGCGCTGATCGCCCACGTGACCGGCGAGGTCGACATGTCCAATGCCGAGGAGCTCGGGGCCACCGTGATCGGCGCGACGCCGAACGAGGCCGAGGGCGTGATCCTCGATTTGACGCGGCGTCGAGTATCTGGACAGCGCCGGCATCTACGTCGTCTACGGCATGCGGACGAGCTTGCAAGCCCGCGGACAGGTGCTGATCCTCGTGATCCCGCCGACATCGCCCGTGCACGATTCGCTGCGGCTGGCTGGCGCCGAGCGACCCGGGGAGGTTGCCGGCGCGGTCGAGGAGGCACTGCGGATGCTCGATGGCCGGCCCCTGCCCGGCTCCTGACCGTCATCGGCGCTCAGAGCTCTGGCGCGGCTGGACGCTCGAGCGCGATCTCTTCCCAGTCAGCCGAGCGGCGGTAGCCGACCTCGGCGTAGATCTTGTTCGACGTCGGGTTGTCGAGGTCGGTGTAGAGCATGCACCGTTGCGCCCCCTGAGCGAGGGCGCGTCGGCTCGCCGCCGCGACGGCGCTGCCGGCGTAGCCGCGGCGACGTTGAGGCGGCGGGTGTGTACACCGGACCGATCCTGACGACACCCGCAACCTCGCGATTGACGCCGAGCATCGACACCGGCTGCCCGTCGTGCCAGACGAGAAGACCCGACCGGCCGAGGCCGGTATCGACCATCGATTCGGCCTGCGCGGCGCCGACGATGCCGGTCTCGGCCACGAACTCCCGCATCCATTCGACGAGCAGCGAGCGCTCCGCGACTTCCGCTAGGCGAAGGTCACCGGGGGCCGGCCTGGGCGGGTCCCGCACCTCGTCGAGGACGTGCATCACCTCGCGCATCGCGCAGTGCGTAATGCCTCCAGTCTGCTCGGCCCATGCGGCGGCGAGCGCGCGCGCGGTCGGCGACACGGCGACGACGCGATCGACCTCCGGGTCTGCCTCAAGCCACATCCTCACGAGCTCGTCGGCGCCAGCGTTGAGTGGGCTCGCGAGCCATGGGAACGGAGGCGTTCGCAACGCCGCGAACCGAGCCTCGCCGCGGTCGCCCAGGCCGTAGACGAAAACGGGGGACGAGTCCCCGCGGGTGCCGTCGAGCACACCCATCAACACCGTCGCGAGCACGTTGCACTCGATCCGATCCGAGAGCAGGCGCTCGGTTCGCGCAGCGAACTCGGCTGGGTCACGGGTCAGGACAAAGCGCATGACCCGGCGCCACGCCCGGCGGTTCTAGTCCGCGCCGGTGGCTGCCGTCGACGCGTCGTCGTGCCGCGCCATCTCGCTCTGGACAGCGTCGGTCAACGAGCTCTCGTTGGCGAGGCCCGTGTCGTTGTCGGAGATCGACGGCGTGGAGGCGGCCTCGCCAGCCGCGGGTTGCGTCTCGGCCGATGCGCCGGCGGCGCGGCTCCGGACCCGCTGAGAGGCGACGCGGATGACCAGGATCGCCAGGCCTGCGCTGACCACGACGAGCGCTATCTGCCGTAGCGACGGTGAGCTTCCGCCCTTGTTCCGGCGCCGGCGAAAACGCTCGACGAGAAATGCGACCTTAATCGTCATCCACCAGCCGCCGCTGCGGCGTCTGGGGCGGCCGCGCCGGGCACGTGGCTTGGCCTTGGTGAGCGCGGCTCGAGGCGCGCTTGTCAGATTGGGCATGCGGCGAGCCTACACCCGCCGCTCAAGCCGCGCTGAGCATGTGCGGATCATCACAAGCGCTGGAGCTGCGCGCCCGGACGGGACCGGGTTCGTCGAGTGCGCATCGGGTAACGCCGTTCACATGACCGTCTCTAGCGCAACGCGTGGCCGAGGTCCCGCAACCGGGCGAGTCGCCGACTCCGGCCGTCCCCGACGCGCCGACCACGCCCGTGGTGCCAGACCCCGGCACGCCGGCCGCGCCCGAGGAGCCCGCAACCGTCCCCGGTCCTGACGAGCCGGCGTCCCCGATCGCGCCGAATCCGGGTCCCGAAGAGGCGCCGGAGCCCGAGCGTGCCCCGCAGCCGGCTCCGGAGCCCGAGCGAACCCCCGAAACACAGCCCGGCGAGTCCTAGTCTCGGCCGGCGATCGCGCGCGCCACGTCGGCAGCGTGGTGCACGTGCACGAGATGACCCGCGTGCTCGATCTCGACCAACTCGGCGCCGCGTATCTGCCCGGCCAGACGGCGCGCCGCGGCGACCGGGACCACGCGGTCCGCGGCACCGGCGATGATCGTCGTCGGGGCGGAGATCTCAGGGAGTCGGCGTTCGAGCACGGGGAGATCCCTGACCAGAGATCGCTGCTCCCGGACGAACGAGCGCCACGACGACGGGGCCGACAGCGCCCGGCGCGCCGACTGCAGGTAGCGGTCGTCGAGCGCGGTCGCCTCCGCGACCCAGCGCCGCACGGGGCCGGCGCCGAGCACGACGCCGCCGCCGGCCATCGCGCCCGCGCTGGCAAGCCAGCCAACCAGGGGAGTAGCCAGCAGATAATCGACCGCGCCGAGCGAGTCGACGTTGGCCGCGGGGGCCACGAGCACGAGCCGGCCGACGCGCTCGGGACTTGACCACGCGAGCCAGGCCGCCACCGCCGCCCCGAGGCTGTGGCCGACCACCGTCGCCCGCGCGACACCCGTCCGATCGAGGACCGTCCGCGCCGCGCTCGCGTTGCCGGCGAGATCGCGCACCCCCGAGCGACGGTCCCACCCGGGGCGGTCGAAGGCGATCGTTTGCGCGTCGCCGCCCATCGATGCTCTGACGTGCTCCCAGTCGGACGCCGCGCCCGGTTGTCCGTGTAGCAGAAGAACGGGATCGGTAGACACGCCAGACACCTCCGAGAGGGCATACTAGAGCGGTGACGTCAGCGCTCCTGTCCGACGCGCTCGGGCCGCTTCGCGCCGATCCGGCCCGTGCGGCGATCTTGTTCGACATCGACGGCACGCTTGCCCCGATCGTGGAGCACGCCGCCGACGCCCGCGTGCCCGAGAGCACGCGCTCGCTGCTGGCCGTGGTCGCCCGCCGCTACGGCGTGGTCGCATGCGTCAGCGGCCGCCGCGCCTCGGAGGCGCGCGCGCTGGTCGCGATCGGCGCGATCTCGTATCTCGGCTCGCACGGCGCCGAGGTGCTGCGCGCGGGGTGGACCGAACCGGTCGTCGACCCCGGCATCCTGGACTGGACGGAGCGGATCCACGAGTTCGCGCGGGAAGCTGATACCGCCGACCTGCGCCGGCGCCGCGTGCGGCTCGAGGACAAGGGCGCGATTGTCGCCTTCCACTGGCGCGGCGCTCCCGACGAGGAGGCGGCGCGCGCGGCGATCGACTCGATCGCGGCCAAAGCCGAGGGGGCGGGGTTGCGAACCCACTGGGGACGCAAGGTGCTAGAGGTTCGGCCGCCTGTGAGGATCGACAAGGGCGCCGGGATCTCGGCGTTCCTCGCGGACACCGACGTTGACGTCGCGATGTACGTGGGCGACGACGCCACCGACCTCGACGCGTTTCACGCCTTGGTTTCGCTCGCCGAGGAGGGACGCATCTCCAGAGCGATCCGGGTCGGCGTCCGCTCCGACGAGGGACCGCCGGAGATCACCGAGGAGGCCGATCTCGTCGTCGACGGGCCGCCTGGCGTCGCCAAGCTGCTCGCCGTGCTGGCCGCGGATTAGTCAGGTCGTGCGGTTCTCGGACTTCCTGCGGACCACGGTCCTGATCAGCGCCGCCGCCGCGACCGCGCTGGCGGCGGTGACGGTCGCGGCCGCGGCCGGGACGAGCGACGACCTGCTCGTGCCGGTGTCGGCGGGGTGGTGGGTGGTCGCGGGCATCTTCGGCCTTTGGACGGGGCGCCGTGCGGGCACGACAACGCAGATCGCGTCGCTGC
>CAWKIW010000013.1:0-25427 GCA_963849675.1 uncultured Solirubrobacterales bacterium
GGGGTCGACGAGGATCTCGGCCGCTCCGGCGCGACGACGGACGGGCGGGTGGGGTTCAAGGAGCTCGTCGCGGAGGTCGGGCTGGGGCAGGTGGGGCTGGTGCTCGCGCTGGAGGTCTCGCGGTTCGCGCGGTCCTCGGCGGACTGGCATCAGCTGCTGGACCTGTGCGCGCTGACCGGGACGTTGATCGCCGACTCCGACGGGATCTACTCGCCCAACGACTTCAACGATCGGCTGCTGCTCGGGCTGAAGGGCACGATGTCGGAGGCCGAGCTGCACCTGATCCGCGCCCGGCTCGACGGTGGGTTGCGGAACAAGGCCAAGCGCGGCGAGCTTGAGATGAACCTCCCTGTCGGCGTGGATCGCGACGAGACCGGCATGATCACACTCGCGGTCGACGAGCAGGTCCGGCACGCGATCGAGCGCGTGTTCGAGCTGTGGCGGCGGCTCGGATCCGCGCGGCAGGTCGTGCGCGAGTTGATCGCCGAGGATCAGAAGCTCCCGACCCGCACGGTCGGCTCCCGGCGGGTGCGCTGGACGCGGGCGAGCTATGGCGCGGTGCACGCGTTGCTGACCAATCCGGTCTATGCCGGCGCGTTCGTGTTCGGCCGTCGCAGGCGTGAGAAGCGCCTGGACGAGCAGGGACGGGTGCGCTCGCACGACGTCGAGGTCCCGATGGAGCAGTGGTCTGTCTGCATCCCCGAGCACCATCCCGGCTATGTCACCTGGAGCGACTACCTGCAGACCCGCGAGCGGCTGCGGCCAACATGATCCAACCGGCCGAGGGCGGCGGCGCGGCCCGTGAGGGCGGTGGGCTGCTGCAGGGGCTGCTGCGCTGCGGGCACTGCGGCCGCCGAATGCAGGTCGCCTATTCGGGGAACACCGGCCAGGTCCCGAGGTATGCGTGCGTCCGCGCGCATCACGTGCACGGCACCGACCACGCCTGCCAGTCGGTCGGCGGTGTCCGGCTCGAGCGGGCGATCACCAGCGCATTCCTCGACGCAGTCACACCGGCCGGGATCCGCGCCTCAGGGCAGGCGATCGAGGAGATCGAGCAGCAACACGACGAGCGCCTCGTCGGACAGCGGCTCGCGGTCGAGCGCGCGGAGTTCGAAGCCGGCCGCGCCCGCCGCCAGTTCGACGCGTGCGAACCTGAGAACCGGCTCGTCGCTCGCACGCTCGAGACCCGGTACGAGCTCGACACTGGAGGAGCTCGAGCGCGAACGCCGCAAGCTCGCCGGGCTCGAGCGACATCGCCCCGAGCCGCTCACCGCCGCCGAGCGCGACGCGCTGGCCAAAATCGCGCGCGACCTGCCGCGCCTCTGGAGCGCCGCGACGACGACTCACCGTGATCGCAAGGAACTGCTGCGCACGCTGATCACGGAGATCACAATCACCGTGATCGAAGAGCCGCGGCGGGCCGCGATCGAGATCCTGTGGGAGGGCGGCGCCCGAACCGAGCTGGAGATCCGGCTCTGGCGCCGTGGCGCGAAACGGACGTGCACGCCCGAGGACACCGTCGATTTGATCCGCCGGCTCGCCGAGCACACCCTAACAAGGAGATCGCGTCGATCCTCAACAAGCAAGGGCGCCGGACCGGCACCGGCCTGCTGTTCTCAGACCGCGCGTGAAGTAAGTCCGCCAGCAGAACGACATCCCGGCGGCGCCGCCACCGGACCCCGACAGCGGGATCTTCACGATCAAGCAGGCCGCCGGCGAGCTCGGCGTGACCGAGACGACGATCTACCGGTGGCTGCGCGAGGGCCTGCTGCCAGGCGAGCAGACCACGCCACACGCGCCCTGGCGAATCCGTCTCACGCCCGAGGTGCGAGCCCAGTTCGTGCCCGACGTCCCCGACGACTACCTGCCACTGGATCTCGCCGCGAAGCGGCTCGGGTGTGCGCGTCAGACGGTTTTGCATAAGGTCCAACGCGGTGAACTGCACGCCGTCCAGGTCATCAAGGGACGGCGAAAAGGCCTACGAATTCAGGTATTGCAGCCCACAGTTGGACTGTTTGACCAATGACGAATCGCAAGGAGGGCAGTGTGACCATGGGTCGCAGCCGCTCGGGAAGCCGCTCCCGACCCACCACCTCGTCAGTAGCGTCGCGTTCAGTCCCAACGGGCGGACGCTCGCCGCCGGAAACGGCGACAACGGGACGGTCACGCTATGGGACTTGCAAAACCACCACTTGATCGCGACACTGCGCACCGGCGACCGAGGCCCCGTCAATAGCGTCGCGTTCAGTCGCCAAGGGCACACCCTCGCCACCGCCAGCGAGAACGGGACGGTCCAACTGTGGGACGCACGAAGCCACGCCCTGCTCAAGACGCTCAGCACCGGCCCAGGCCAAGTCTTTAGCGTCGCGTTCAGTTCCGACGGACGATTCCTCGCCGCGGCAGGCTTCACCGGAACGATAAGGGTGTGGCAGAAGGGCATCCTGTGGCGCAACTAACAGACCTCACACAGCCCCCCGTCCCCGTCGGCACGCTGCCCAAGCTCCTCAACACGTGCCACAGCCGGCAGCTGACCACCTCCACATCGACCGATTTGGCGCACTCTCGACTGCGCCTCTGAATCCGAAGACGGACACGCTCGTCCGCCCTGCCACGCCTCTTCCCATGTTCACCGATCGCATGTGAGGCCGACGTAGAGTCGAGCTCGAGCTGGCGGTACAGCTGGCTAAACCGCGGCCAGCGGGCTGCAACGAGCCTCGTGTGTCTGCTCAGTCCCCAAAGTCGAGTTCGCCGGGCCAGGGACGGCTCGTCCCCGGCACTTGTCCCCTAGACCCGGCTGCAACGCTGGACGGCCAAGCGCGTTTCTTCGTCTCAGACCGAATCCTGTGCGGATCGGCTCCGAGTGCCCTCAGGATCTCGCAGGCGCCGCCCTCGCCGCGACGCACGATCACGATCAGCATGTGCTCGGTTCCGGGCTCGCCCAGTCCGAACCGATGGGCGGACCTGAGGGCGTCCTTGGCCTCTGGTGAGAAGCGAATGTGCGACCCCGGGGACCGCAGTTGATCCGACACCAAGCCGCTGTCGAACCAGGTTCGGACGGGCGCGATGGTCAGCCCGAAGTCCGCTAACACCCGACCGGCGATTCCGTCGTGATCCGAGAACAGCCCAACGAGGAGATGCTCGACTTGGACCGGCCCGTGCCCCATCTCCCGGGCCTCGTCGTGCGCGTGAATGATCGCCTCGCGCGCTTCCTCTGTGAACCCCTCGAACAGACCGTCAGTATCGCACCCACCCCGCGGCCAGAAGTCCCGTACGACCGTCTCAGACACCTCCTTTCACGAGAGGCTGTCGCAAGATAGGTGTCGGCCGGCCCATTCTTGTGGCGAGGTGACAACAGGCAGGGGAGCTGGCTGAGCAACGGTCGGTTCGGGGAGGGTCCGGCTCGAGAAAGCGACCACACGGGACGTTTTCTCGAGCCGCATCCTCGGTTCGTTTAGCTGACGCCAACCCGCTCGGTATCGGTTTGTCGCTGGCTCACAATGTGGGCGCCGGTTGAAAACTAGGCCACCTGCGCCGGTTGAAAATTAGGCCACTCCGGCGTGGGGCCGGTGGTGTCCGGTCGGCCTCGACCCTCGTGCCCACTCAGAGCGCTGCTGCTGGCCGCCACCTCCCGGGGCCTGATCCGCGTCGCATTTGAAGGTCAGGGCGATTTCGACGCGCTCCGGGCTCGGGCCACCAGCCGTCGCGGCAGCCAGGCCGCTCGCGACCACCTCGCCGATGTCGCCGCCAAACTCCGCGGCTACTTCGCCGGCAGCACCGACCGGGCCACCGGTCCTACATCGACCTCGCCAAATGCGTCTCGGCTCGAGACCTCGGCTGGATCATGGGCGCCAACCCGATCCCCATCGTCGCGCCCTGTCATCGCGTCACCCGAGGGGTCGAGGTTCCAACGACGTTCGTCGGCGGTTCTGAGCGCCGGCACTGGCTGGAAAGTCACGAGACCACCGCCAACGAAGCGCTGCCACATTAGCGATGGTCCCCCGGCTCGTCGAGGACGATGCCTTCCGGGGTGATGTTGAACTCGCGGACGTCGGGATCGTGTCTGGTTGCGCGGGTCTTGAGCACCGTCACGGCACGCCGTAGCTGTTGATCTCGAGGCACGAACTGCAGCAGGAGGACGTTGTCCGAGACGTGGGATATGCCGTCTTCGGAAATGGTGGAGATGCCGAACAGCGCTGGTATTTCCTGGCTCATCATGACGCTGATCTGTTGGTTTGCGCAGCGCTGCAGCAGTGAGTAGAGATATTCGCGAAAGCGCAGTTCGTCTACGGCTGCGCGCCTTAGGTCCCCGAGGCTGTCGATGAATACCCGGCGCGCGCGGGTCCGCTCGATGACCTCGATCAGGTCGTAGACCCATTCGTCTAGATACAGGTCCACGGGTGAGCGGTACATGAGCTCGACCGATTCGCTGGCGAGCGACCAGCCAAAGCCCTTGACGATCCGATCGAGTTGGGTGG
Organism: uncultured Solirubrobacterales bacterium; assembly: GCA_963849675.1. GTDB lineage: Bacteria > Actinomycetota > Thermoleophilia > Solirubrobacterales > Solirubrobacteraceae > Palsa-465. The sequence continues at coordinate 4,476 of CAWKIW010000013.1, forward strand.
TGTTCTCTTGGAGGGTCGCGATGATCCCGGGCTGCCCCGCGGCAGCGCCGTTGAAGATGAAATGCAACCCCATGAGCGTTTTCCCTGAGCCCGACGGCCCAGCGATCATGGTGGACGCGCCTGGCCAGTAGCCATCGACGAGCATCTGGTCGATGGCGGGGATACCGGAGGACATGCGCTCGGTCTGCAACTCGTACGTTTCGACGGGGTCGCTTTCGGCGAGTCTCGGAAAGACATGCAAGCCGTCGGGCGCGATCCTGTAGGCGTGCTCACCTGACATGAATCCCGTGCCGCGAAGTTTGAGGACCTCGAGGTGGCGAATCGCGCGTTCGGATTCGCGGCGTGTGGTGAGCGAGATGATTCCGTCGGCGACCGCGAATTCCGGGGCGGTCGCGATTTCGTCTCGACCGTAAGACGAACGATCTCTGTCAGGGCCCGGATGTGCCGCGCCCGTGGCACTCTCCTCCGAACGGGGCAGGTCCGGCGGTGACGCTCGCCTCAGCCCGGAAGTCGCACTTCGTGCCGATCAGCAAGACCTATATATCCCGGCGCGGCGGCGAGGACACTCGGCGCCGGACGCACCTGGACCCCACGGGCGCTGCGTGCACGACAAGCGCGCATGCCCTGACCTGCAAGAACTCAAAGAAGTAAAGGGTTGATGCACCGCAACCAGCACGACCGAGGCTTCTGACGGTCACCCCACCCGGTGGGTGAGTGTGGCGAGAAGTGACCACAGCCAACGTGGTGACGGGTTCGTCGGTAGGCCGGAGCGAGTCGCGAGTGGAGGCAAGAATGCGAAGTGGCGTGAGACGTAAGACAGGCGTCGTGGCGATTACGATGGACCGATGTTCGCGGGCGATGATCGATGAGCTGGTGGATTGGCGCGGACGACGCGGCAATCGCAGCCGGCGCAGCAAGCGTCCCCGAGGCCCAAAACGGCTCCGGGCCCGCCCCTGGCAACCGGCGGTAAGGGGGCAAGCCACTCGGCTTAACCCGTTCTCTCAGTTCCTGCTGGTGGGATTCGTGGCCGCCAGCGGTCAGAAAAAAAATGACCACTAACTGGGGACATTTGTGGCAGCCAAGTGGGAAGAACCCGATGACCATTGACACGGCGGATGCGAGAGCCGGCGGCGTGTTCACCGACAGGGGCTACGACACGGCCTCCAATGTCTGGCCCGCGACCTCGATCGCATGGGCTCGTCGACCTGCGGTTACCGCTGAAACTGCGCTCGCGCCAACATCCTCGGGCGCTCCCTCAGGGAAGCGATGCCTCCGACGTCTCAGTTGATGTCGCCTGTCGACCTCGTCTCAAACCTCCAGCCTTCCGCGCATCTCTGTCAGCAAGTGCTGAACCATCGCGCAGACGGCGACGCGATGATCGTCCTTTCTCTCCGCCAGACCGCCGAGTAGATCGTGAGCGATGACGTCGAATTGAGACGTTGGACATTCAAGTTCGACGTCTGCCTGCGGTTCGCCCCACCCGAGCGTCTCGAGCTGCCCCTCATAAACGTCGAGAATCGTCCTTATCCTCACGATGTCCTCACGGCCCGGTAGCGGGGCGGCCAGAATCTCCTCCCACGTGGACTCGAGCTCGCTGTGGATCGCTCTGGCGATGATGTTGACATCGGCAGGAGTCAACGTGATTCCTACGTGAACGCCGGCACCAGGCTGGGCGTGCGCATTTGATACAGCCATTCCCTCGAACTCCTCACTTGGACCAACAGGCGACCGCGGACCAAAGACCTGCCGGGCGACATGGCTCCGCATGTGCTCGTTCCGCTCAAGGGCGCAGCCGTCAGCACTGTCGATGACCTTGCATCAAGGGCCGCTGAGCGCGAAAGCTTAGCGCCAGCCAAGCGTAGGCGCCAGTCGATGTGTAGCCCTCATCGCGTAGGAATGGCAGCCCCCGTTGCGTCGGCGGCGGCACAGGCATGTCCGATGGTGCAGCAGGGATTCTTGGGCTTGTCCAGCGGTGTCGCACGCGGGCGGCCGTGGCTGGCCCAGGTGGCCCGACAATCTAGGCCTTACACCGGGCGCGGTCGCTGCGGCTGGCTCGGCCGGGCGCTCGCCGATCCCTTCGTGTTCGGCGAGGACACCTTGCTTTCAGCAGCGTGCGCAAACTCGGGTTGCTTTACGTTCGTTTCGTCTTCCCCCTTACCCGGCTCCAGACGGGTCGGGGGGTCGGTCCCCACCGCCGACCATTGCCTACGCATCTGGGAGCTGCACGCCAGCAGGCCAGCCCCGGGTTCTTCCCAGCTTGACCGTTGGGAAAGCGCGGCGCCGCGAGCCGGCGGGTCGTGTCACCCGGGCCCCGGTTGGGCCGAGCGCACAATTCGGCAATCGCCGGCCGTCAACGACCACGCGGGAGACGCGGCTACCGCAGCCGCGCGACGCTGTCGCACAAAGGATCGCGTTGTGAGCCGGCCACAAACGACACCGAGCGGGTTGGCGTCAGTTAAACGAACCGAGAGGATGCGGCTCGAAAAAACGTCCTGTGTGGACGCTTTCTCGAGCCGGACCCTCCCCGAACCGACCGTCGCTCCTCGAGCTCCCTCGTCAGTTGTCAGCTCGCCACAAGAATGCGCTGGCCGGCCGTATTTGTGCGACAGCCTCGCGGCGAACCAGCAGTCAGATGTCCGACAGAAGCAATAGCGCGGCGTCGGACATCGACCTCGCGCGGTTCGACTTGCGCGTCATCCGGGCCATGCAGTCGTCCGGCCGCCCGCGACACGACGGCTGAGTGCGTGGCAAGGCGCCACAGTCAATCGACCGTGTCGACAGATCAAACGCACCGGAACCATGACGTCCATCTCGCGTCCACTCGGGGAATTGCCCGCACGGGCGTGCGCGAATAGAAACACCCTGCAAAAGACGACACATTCACGCCAAGCGCGAACGTGACGCTTCATGAATTGAGAGGACTCACTTATCAGACCGCAAACCAGAACTTCGAGAAACCCCTGCCGAGGGCAATAAAGCCGACGCCCGGACTCGAACCGGGGACCCCTTCATTACGAGTGAAGTGCTCTACCAGCTGAGCTACGTCGGCGTGGGTCCGGGCCAGTGTACCCGCGCCACCGACCTCGCCAGCCAGCGATGTGGGCTCGGTCCATAGCCGGGTATCGGTCCCACCGGGCTGAGCGGTCGTCTTTCCGGGTGGGGTTTTCCCCACTCCGATACGGGTGATCGCGCCATGGCCGCCGGCGGTGGCCGTCGCGATGATCTGGTCATCAACCACCGCCCGAAGGAACCCTCATGACCAACATCACCGCAGCCAGCGCCACCGCACCACCTCGTTCAGTCGTCGCCAGTTCGCGGACCCGGCGCGGGCACGTCGCTCGAGCGGCACTGGCCGCCGGTCGAGACCTCGTCTACCTAACCGGCGTGCTCGGGATGAGCATCCTGGGCTTCGTCGTCTGGATCGTCGGGGTTTCGCTCGCCGTGAGCCTGAGCGTGCTCGTCATCGGCGTACTCGTGTGGGTGGCGGTCGCCGGCGGCCTGCGGATCACCGTCGACCTCGATCGTCGCCTGGTGGGCTGGTACCGGGGCGAGTCGCTGCACGGCCGCTACCGCCAACCGGTCGCGGGCAGCGTGACCGCACGCCTCAAGACCACGCTCACCGATCCGCGGCTCTGGGCCGACCTGCGCTGGCTGGTGCTCAACTCGGTGTTCGGCTTCGTGGCCGCAACGGTGGCGCTCACCGTGACCACGGAGGTGATTTCACTCATCGCGATGCCGCTGTGGTGGTGGGCCATCAGCGATCCGCACCACCAGTACGCGACGCTGAACCTCGGGATCTACACCGTCACGTCGACCGGCTGGGCACTGGTCACGGCCGCGCTCGGCCTGGCGCTGGCGCCGATCGCGCTTGGCATCAACCGGTCACTGGCAAGGGTCCACAGCCGAGTGGCTCAGCGCTATCTGGTCTGAACATCCTGTGCCCGGAACGCGGGGCCCATCGCTCGCCGAGCGATGGGCCCGGGCGGTCAGGGCTCGGTCGAGAGCCCGAGGCGCGCGTTTCGCTCGCGCCAGTCCTCCGCCAGGATCGCCCACCGCTCGTGATCGCGCCACCGTCCGCCGATCTTGAGGTAGCGCGGCGAGAAGCCCTCGCGGGCGAAGCCGGCGCCTCGCGCCAGCGCGATCGAGGCCTGATTACCGGGCTGGATGTTGGCCTCGATCCGGTGCAGACGGAGCGTCACGAAGGCCTCGCGGACCACGAGCTCGAGGCCCTCGCGCATGTAGCCCTGGTTGGCGAACTTGCCGGCGACCGCGTAACCGAGGTAGGCGCTCTGGAGCGAGCCACGAGTGATATGGGACAGGTTGAAGAACCCGAGAATCGCGCGGTCATCGCGGCGGCAGACCAACATCGCCTCGAAGTCCGGCCGGCGCGAGTCCACGAGATACGCATCGAACGCTTCGTCGTCCGTCGGCGCGGTCGCCCATGGCCGGTGGAATGCGCGGCTCGCTCGCATCAGGCCGACGAACTCGGCCCTGTCGGAGCGCGCCGGCGCGCGCAGGTAGACACGGCCCGCGGGCCGACCGTCAACGCGGCCGTCGGACTCGCCGGGCCGCGAGGACGCGAGTTCGTCCCGCTGCGTCATCCCGCGAGCAGCCGCTCCAAGCGATACGCGAGCGATTCGCATGCAAGCTCCTCCGATACGTTTAGCTGAAAACGCAACCGCGTGTCTTCGACGGCTTCGACCGCAGAGCGTAAGCGCTGCGGATCAAGACCCGAGTCGGACTCGAGCTCCGTCAAGCGGTCGACGTTCCTTACGAGGTCGTGCGCTCGCCACGCGAGGCACGCGAGGTCGGCGTACCAGAGCGCCACCACCTGAAGAGCGAGATCGAGGGCCGCGGTCTCGACCCGCCGGCGGGCGCGCCTGATCCGCTCCTCCCATTCGGTCTTGATTCGCTTGCGCTCCTTGCTGGGGTACAGCTCGAGCTCGTCGAGGGCGCGCGCCTCGAGCTCGGCGCGGATCGCCTCTCCGCGCGAGCGGACCGCCGCGAGCACGCCGGACCACGGCTCGGTCCGCGCCATCTCGCCCGATATCGCCGCACGCGCAAACCGCTCCGCGGACGCGCGCAAGGCCTGCCCGTCGGCGCCTGTCAGCTCGCGGGCCCGTTCGCCGTCCCCGAGCGCCAGGTGCGCGCAGGCGAGCGCGGTCTCCGGCTCCTCGCCGAGCGCCTCGAGCGCGGCGGCCGTCTCGCGCACGGTCGGCGCGTCGAACCGGACCAGCTGGCACCGGGACCGGATCGTCGGCAGCACCTCCGCCAGCCGATCTGACAGCAGAATCAAATGCACGAACGACGCCGGCTCCTCGAGCGTCTTGAGCATCCGGTTCGCGGCCTCATCGCCCAGCTCGTCGACGCGCTCGATCACGAACACGCGGCAACCCGCCTCGAATGGAGTCTTGCTCGCTGCCGAGACGACCGGACCGTCGATGTCGCCGACGAGGATCTCGTGCGCGCCACTCGGCGCCACCCAGGTCAGATCCGGATGGGCGCCGGAGGCGACCCTCGCGCGCGCGCTCGCGGGATCCGCAGAGCCGGCGGCGAGCAGCTCGGCAGCCATCGCGCGCGCGGCTGATCGCTTACCCGCGCCGCCGGGCCCGTAGAACAGATAGGCGTGCGACGCGTGGCCACCCGGCTCGAGCGCGGGCGCGAGCACCGACCGTGCGTGGGGGTGGCGTTCGAGCTCTACGAGCATGTCTCGATCGTAGTGCCCGGTAGGGTCGCGAGCGACGAACATGGACCGCGGCCGGCTGATCACGATCGAAGGCATCGACGGGGCGGGCAAGTCAACGCTCGCCGCGGCGCTCCTCGACGCGCTCAGGGCGCGGGGTTTGGACGTGACGCTCCTGCGCGAGCCGGGGGGCGTGCCCGCGGCCGAGCGGATCCGCGAGCTGGTGATCGACCCCGACCTGCACGTGACGGCGCGTACCGAGGCGCTCCTGTACGCCGCGGCCCGGGCGCAGCTCGTCGAGGAGGCGATCGAGCCGCTCCTGCGCGAGGGCAAATGGCTCCTGCTCGACCGCTTCGTCGACTCCTCGCTGGCCTACCAGGGAGGCGGCCGAGAGCTGGGTATCGATTCGGTCCGGGCGATCAATGAGTTCGCGATCCGCGCGGCGCGCCCCGACCGGACGCTGCTGCTGATGATCGATGCCGATCTGGGCCGCAGCCGGTCGCGCTCGCGGGCGGGTCGGCCCGACCGCCTCGAGCGCGAGCAGAACGACTTCTTCGACCGCACGACGGCGGCCTACCTCGAGGTGGCCTCCGAGGATCCGGATCGGATCCGCCAGATCGACGCCACCCGGCCGCCGGACGAGGTCCTGGCCGCGGCGCTCGATGCGCTCGCGGACCTGCTCTGAGGTGCGTTCTCGGACCTACTTCGGGTAGCCGTCGGGATTCGCCTGCGCGAACGCCCAGGCGTCGGCGACCATCTCCTCGAGCGCCGGCTTCTGCGGCTCCCACCCGAGCTCAGCCCGGATCCGGTCGCTCGCCGCTACGAGCATCGGCGGGTCCCCGGGCCGACGGGGCGCCTCGTTGGTGCGGATCTCCCGGCCCGTGACGGTCTCGGTCGCGGCGACCACCTCTCGGACCGAGAAGCCGTTGCCGTTTCCGAGGTTGAACACGCGGTGCTCGGGCCCGCGCGCGCCCTCGAGCGCGAGCAGGTGCGCCGCGGCCAAGTCCTCAACGTGGATGTAGTCGCGGATCGCGGTGCCGTCGGGCGTCGGATAGTCGGTCCCGTAGATGTCGACCGCGGGCGCGGAGCCGAGCGCCGCGCGCAGGATGTTCGGGATCAGGTGCGTCTCGGGGTCGTGATCCTCGCCCAGGCCGCCGCTCGCGCCGGCGACGTTGAAGTACCGCAGGCTGACCGCGCCCAATCCAGTGGCCGTGCAGAAATCGCGGATCATGAAATCGACGGCCAGCTTCGAGGCGCCGTAAGCGTTGACGGGCATGGGGACGGTGGTCTCGGCGATCGGAACCTCGTCGGGCTGGCCGTACACCGCGCAGGTGGAGGAGAACACCAGCCGCGGGACGCCCGCCGCCGTCATCGCCTCGAGCAGGTTCAGGGTCCCCCCGACGTTCGTGCGGTAGTAGCGCTCGGGATGGCTGACCGACTCCCCCACGAGCGCGAGCGCGGCGAAGTGCATGGCGCCGTCGAACCCATCCTCGACCGTCGCGTTGACCGCCTCCGGATCGAGCAGATCGCCGACCACTAGGGTCGCGCCCTCGGGGACCGCGGCGCGATGCCCCTGCTTGAGGTTGTCGAACACCGTCACGGCGTGCCCGGCAGCTAGCAGGTGGCGTGCGACGATCGAGCCGATGTACCCGGCGCCGCCCGTGACGAGCAACTTCATGCGAGCCGCCTGACCCGTCGGTCGATCGATCTCATTCGCGCCAGGATCTAACCAGATGGGAGCCGGCACGCCCGCCAAGCGCGCCTCCGCGCGAACCGAACCGCGCCTCCGGAGGGACCCTCGACACCGACCCACGGGAAGGGAACCTCGACCTAGTAAAATGGAGGTTCCGGAGAGAACTCAGCGACCAGGTTTTTCCGTCCGGGGTCTCCGCTTTCATTCACTGCCCGCTCGGCTGACCAAAAGCCGCCCAGGAGCAGGGGAAATTCGCGGAACACGAGAGGAGCAGTACGCCATGGAGCAAATCCCCCAGACCCAACTCGAACCCGAGGTACGGACGGGAGAGGGGCTCTCGGTCCGGCGCTTCTTCACGGCGCCCGGCGAGCATCCGTTCGACTCGGTCGAGTGGGAACTGCGGGACGCGCGAATCGGCCAGGGGGACAAGGTCTCGTTCGAGCAGCGGGACGTCGAGTTCCCGAAGTCGTGGTCTCAGAACGCCACCAACATCGTTGCCCAGAAGTACTTCCGCGGCCAGCTCGGAACACCCGCCCGCGAGCATTCGGTCCAGCAGATGATCGGACGCGTGGCGGGCACGATCGCCGACTGGGGACGCGACCGCGGCTACTTCGCCACCGAAGACGACGCCGAGACGTTCGAGGCGGAGCTGACCCACATCCTGCTCCATCAGTTGGCGGCGTTCAACTCGCCGGTGTGGTTCAACGTCGGCTTCGAAGAGAGCCCGCAGTGCTCGGCGTGCTTCATCCTGAGCGTCGACGACACGATGGAGTCGATCCTCGAGTGGAACACCAAGGAGGGGATGATCTTCCGCGGCGGATCGGGCTCCGGCATCAACCTGTCGAAGATCCGCGGCTCGATGGAGCCGCTCGCCAAGGGTGGCACCGCCTCGGGACCGGTGAGCTTCATGCGGGGCGCCGACGCGTGGGCGGGGACGATCAAGTCCGGCGGCAAGACCCGCCGGGCGGCAAAGATGGTCGTCCTCGACGTCGACCATCCCGACATTCGCGAGTTCATCTGGTGCAAGGCCAAGGAGGAGGACAAGGCCGCGGCCCTGCGCGACGCCGGATTCGACATGTCGATCGACGGCGAGGGCTTCTTCTCGATCCAGTACCAGAACGCCAACAACTCGGTGCGCGTTACCGAGCGCTTCATGCGGGCGGTCGAGGACGACGAGGACTGGCAGCTGACCGGTCGCGTGACCGGCGCCCCCATCGGCGAGCCGATCCCGGCACGGCAGCTGATGAAGGAGATCGCCGAGGCGGCGTGGCGGTGCGCCGATCCCGGGGTCCAGTACGACACGACGATCAACCAGTGGCACACGTGCCCGAACTCGGGGCGGATCAACGCATCCAACCCGTGCAGCGAGTACATGCACGTCGACGACTCGGCGTGCAATCTTGCGTCGCTGAACCTGATGAAGTTCCGCCGGCCGGACGGCACGTTCAACGTCGAAGAGTTCGAGCACGCGGTCGACGTGATGTTCCTCGCGCAGGAGATCATCGTCTCCCCGTCGAGCTATCCGACGGAGCAGATCGGCGCCAACGCCCGCGCGTTCCGGCAGCTCGGAATGGGCTACGCGAACCTCGGTGCGTATCTGATGGCGGATGGCGTGCCCTACGACTCCGACGCCGGACGCGGGACGGCGGCGGCGATCACCGCGTTGATGACCGGCCGCGCCTATCTCGGCTCGGCCAGGGTGGCGGCGGCGATCGGTCCCTACGAGCGCTACGCCGAGAATCGGGAGGCACACAACGCGGTGATGCGGATGCACCGCGATGCCTCGTACGCGATTCCCGCCTCAGCCTGCTCGGACACCGAGGTGCTGTCGGCGGCGCGCCGGACGTGGGAAGAGGCGGTTGCGCTCGGGGAGCGCGTCGGCTATCGCAACGCACAGGCCACCGTGCTCGCGCCCACCGGCACGATCTCGTTCCTCATGGACTGCGACACGACCGGTATTGAGCCCGACTTCTCGCTGGTCAAGTTCAAGGAGCTCGTGGGCGGCGGCCAGATGACGATCGTCAACAAGACGGTGCCGCTGGCGCTGCAGACGCTCGGCTACAACGACGAGCAGATCGAGCAGATCGTCGCCTACATCAACGAGCACGGGACGATCGTCGGCGCACCCGATCTCGCCGAGGAACACCTGCCGGTGTTCGACGTGGCGGTCGGCGAACGCGCGATCTCCCACATGGGCCACCTGAAGATGATGGGCGCCACTCAGCCGTTCATCAGCGGCGCGATCTCCAAGACCGTGAACATGCCCCAGACAGCGACGGTCGAGGACATCGCCGAGGCCTACATGGAGGCGTGGCGGCTTGGCATCAAGGCGCTCGCGATCTACCGGGACGGATCGAAGACGGCCCAGGCGCTCCGGACCGAGGCGCAGAAGGACGCGACGGAGACCAAGGAGGCCGAGATCCAGAAGGCCGTCGCCGAGGCTCTCGCCAAGGCGCCCGTGCGCCGGCGGATGCCACGCGAGCGACATTCGATCACCCACAAGTTCTCGATCGGCGGACACGAGGGATACATCACCGCCGGCATGTACGACGACGGGACCGTCGGCGAGATCTTCCTCACCGACATCGGCAAGGAGGGCTCGACGCTGCGCGGGATGATGAACTCGTTCGCGACCGCGATCTCGATCGCGCTGCAGACGGGCGTGCCGCTCGAGACGCTGGTGCGCAAGTTCAGCTACATGCGCTTCGAGCCCGAGGGCATGACCTCCAACCCGGAGATCCCGTTCGCGAAGTCGATGCCCGACTACATCATGCGCTGGCTCGCCTCGCGCTTCCTCGACGTCGACCTCCAGGAGGAGCTAGGAATCCTCACGCCGGCGGTGCGGGCCAGGCAGGCCGCACAGGAGGCGGCGAGCTCCCACATCGGGCGACGTCGCGTCGCCGCCGGCCGAAACAGAGAAGCCCGGAAACGGCAACGGCCACAGCGGTCAGGCGGCTGCGCCGCCGGCGCTACCGGCCACGTCCGCGCTCACCGATACGCCACCGGTGGTCCCCACGATGCGCAAGGGCCTCGACCTCGGTCCGGCGTGCCAGCAGTGCGGCGGCATGATGCAGCGCACCGGCAGCTGCTACACGTGCTCGAGCTGCGGGTTCAACACCGGCTGCGGTTGATCGTTCGCTCGCCAAGGAGGGCAAGGACGAGCGCCTCGAAGCCCCGCCATGTGGCGGGGCTTCGTGGTTCGCGAGAAACTTCGACGGTCGCGTCAAGCGAGTCCCGGGAGGAGACGGCCACCGGGCTGATCTGCACGAACTGCGGCTACGTGCACGAGTTCGTCGGAGACAGGATCCAGCTGTACGAATCAGGCTGAGTCGCGCTGGAAGGTGCGGGTTCCGAACGCCATCCCGGCCACGATCAGCGCCGCCCCCACGAGCAGCCCGACGCCGACCGTCCCGCTCACCACATGGCCCTGGAATAGCGCGCGCAGGGCGTCGACGATGTGCTTGACCGGATTGACATTCGACACCGTCCGCAGCCATCCAGGCGCCAGCGTCATCGGTAGCAGGATGCCCGAAAGCAACAGCAGCGGCACCGCGAGGCTGTTGGCGATCGAGGCCATTCCCTCCTCGGTTCCCGTCAGCAGCGCCACGGCGTAGGAGGCCGACGCAAACGCCGCGCCGACGGCGGCGACCAGCAGCACGGCGAGGACGACGTCGGCGATCGGCGCGCGCAACCCGAACGCATACGACGCGGCGAGCAACACCGTCGACTGGACCAGCAGCACGACCGCGTCCCGAAGCACGCGCCCGGCCAGCAGCGCCATCCGCGAGGCCGGCGTCACCCGCATCCGCTCGATTACGCCCTCGCGAACCTCGGCGATCAGTCCGAACCCGACGAACAGAGCGCCGAAGATCCCGAGTTGGACCAACAGCCCGGGCGTGAACACCTGCCACGAGTTGCCGTGCGGGAACCCCGGCATGCCGGCGATCCGTTTGAGCAGCGGACCGAACAGCGCCAGGTAGAGCAGCGGCTGCATCAGGCCGATGATCAGCCACACCTTGTTGCGCAGCGACAGGCGCATCGCGCGCACGAACACGAGCCAGGTCTCGTTCAGGAAACGCATGGTCACCCTCCTCAGGCGGCGATCGGCTGGTCGCGGAGTTCGCGACCGGTCAGGGACAGGAACACGTCGTCGAGCGTCGGCCGGCGAACCTCGATCCCGGCGAGCGTCACTGCGGCGCTCGCCAGGGCGGCGAGCAGGCCCGGCAGCGCGATGCTCGCGTCGGGCAGGCTGAAATCGAGCAGGTCCGCCGTCGGCGCGCAGGACCTTGACGCCGGCGAAGCGCTTCGAGCACGGCGCCGGCACTCGCCAGGCGAGACGGGTCGTTCAACTGGAGGGCGACGCGGTCACCCGACACCTCGCGCTTGAGCTCGGCGGGCGTGCCGGCGGCGGCGATCTCGCCGTGATCGATCACCAGGATCCGGTCGCACAGCGCGTCGGCTTCGTCCAGGTAGTGGGTGGTCAGGAACACGGTCACGCCGAGATGCGTCGCGCAGCCCGCGGATGTGCTGCCAGAGGTTCGCGCGCGACTGCGGATCGAGCCCGGTCGTCGGCTCGTCCATGAACAGAAGCGGAGGCTCGTGGATCAGCCCGAGCGCGATGTCGAGACGGCGCCGTTGCCCGCCCGAAAGCGTCCCGCAGGGCCGTTCCCATGTGCTTCGAGGTCGAGCTGAGAGATCAGCGCTTGGCCACGCTCCTCGGCGATCCGCCGCGGGAGCCCGTGGAGCCGCCCCTGGTCGATCAGCTCCTCGCCGACGAGCGCCTGCGGCGCCGTGCTGCCGCGCTGGGGGACGTAGCCGATGCGGCTGCGCACCGCAACCGGCTCGCGGCGCAGATCGTGCCCGGCGACGACGGCCGTGCCCGCGCTCGGCGCCAGCAGCGTCGTGAGCATCCGCAGCGTCGTCGTCTTGCCGGCGCCGTTGGGGCCGAGGAAGCCCACGATCTCGCCGGCGTCGACGTCGATGTCGACGCCGCGAACGGCGTCTACAGCACCTACGCGGGAGGGAAAGCGCTTGGCCAGTCCGCGCGCCTGGACCATATAGTCAAGTTTGAACATATCGATAGTCAAACATGAATAATCACAGTTGTCAACTATGATCCGCTGACGATGTCCGCAACCCGCCTGCTTCTGCTCGGAACCGTCCGCATCTTCCAGCCCGTGCACGGCTACTTCGTCCGCCGCGAGCTGCTGAGCTGGCATGCCGAAGCGTGGGCCCACCTGAACCCGGGCTCGGTCTACAACGGGCTCCGATCGCTCGCGCGCGAGGGCTTCGTCGAGGAGGTCGGCACCGAGACCGAGGGCGGCAGGCCCGCCCGTACCACCTACCGGCTGACCGCAGACGGCGAGAGCGAGTTCATGACGCTGTTGCGCGGCGCGCTCTGGAACGTCTCGACCCACGATCCCGCCGAATTGATGGCGGCGTGGAGCTTCGCGTGGGCGCTCACGCGCGACGGAGGTGATTGCGGCGCTAGAGCATCGCGTCGAGCAGATCGCCGCGTCAGCGCGCGCCACCGAGTTCGCGATCGAGGGGATCCAGCGCGGCCAAGGGACGCCCGACACCGTCGCCGAGCACTTCCGGCTGACGCAGGCCCGGTTGGACGGCGAGGCGAGTTGGGCGCGCGCTCTGATCGAGCGGCTCCGTGCCGGGGAGTATTGGTTCGAGGGCGAGCCGGACCGTCCGTGGAGCGCCCCGCCGGCGAGCGGCGGTCAGTCCGAGGTGATCGCCGGCGCCGAACCCGACCGAGACTAGGCAATCTCGGTGCCTCGCCGCCGTCGCCTACGCGGCGACTTCAAGGAGCCGCCGCAACGCGGTGAGATCGCCGTCGGCCTGCAAAAGGCCAGCGGCGATCGCGGCGTCGAGCCCGGCGGGATCGAACAGCAGCGCGTTGAGCGTGCCCGGATCGGTGTGGATGCCGGCGTCGGGCGCGTCGGTGTCCTGCGGTTGGATATCGATTTGGCCCTCACGGCTCGAGATCGTCCACACGCGGCCGTCGAGTTGCACCCGATAGGTCTGTCGCGGAGGGTCCGGATGAGCTCGGGCGCTACCGCGGAGAAAAAGTAGGACGGAGGTCGCGGTGAGCGCTCCTCCCGCCGGGGGCGCCTCGGCAGCTCCCCACGCGCCGAGGGCATCCAGCACCGGTTCGAGCTCGCGCCCACGCACCGTGAGCTCGTACACCGACGACGCGGCCGGTGGCGGCAGCGTGCGCCGCCGCGCCAACCCTCGCGCCTCGAGCTCCCGAAGCCGATCGGTGAGCATGTTCGAGCTCGCGCCCGGCAGCGCGCGGCGCAGGTCGGAGAACCGCTGCGGTCCGAGAAGAAGCTCGCGCACCACGAGCAGCGCCCAACGTTCGCCGATCGCATCGAGCGCTCGGGCGATCGGGCACGCGTCGCCGTAACTACGGCTCGTGGACATCACGTCGCGTCATTGACGGCATTGTGATGCAATCTTACAACCGCTCAGTTGCTTTTTGCAACCATAATCTGCTACGGTCACGCCCAGTCCAGTAAGGAGCAGCAATGGCACAGCCCGTCGTTCACTTCGAGATCATCGGCACCGATCCCGGGAGGCTGCGCGGCTTCTTCGGTGAGTTGTTCGGGTGGCAGTTCGACACCAGCGGAACCGTCGCCGAGGAGGTCTCCGAGCCGACCGATTACGGCTTCATCGAACTGCTCACCGCCGACGACGGCAGTGGGATCCGAGGCGGAATCGGTGGCGGCGCAGGCTATGACAGGCACGCTGTGTTCTACGTCGGTGTGCCGGATGTCGGCGACGCTCTGAACAAGGCCGAAGAACTCGGGGGAGACCGCCAGATGGGCCCGGTCACCGCTCCGAACGGCCTCGTCGTTGGCCACTTCAAGGACCCCGAGGGCAACCTGATCGGCCTCGCCGGCCCGGCCTGAGCAGCGCGCGTTCACCACGCGCAGCACAAGGTCGATTAGGATCCGGCCGACGAGGGAGATGCGGCTGACCGAACGTGAATCAGCAGGTCGGTTCTTACGTCGGCTCCGGCGCCAGCCGGCGACCGGACGCCGAGGCGTCTGCGCACTCGCGGCGATGCTCTTGGGTCTCGCGGCGGTCGCCGCTCTGATCGCATCGTCGGCCGCGGCATCGGGAGCGAAGAAAACGCTGACGCCGGTCGTGCTGTTCCCGGCGTTTCACTTCACGAAGCTAGAGGTTACGGTCAAGAACCAGACGGCTGCCCCGGGATGCCCGCGGTCGGGCAGTTTCCAGGACTGGTACGCGAACCCCCATCCAAGTCGCGCCTTTTCCCAGGTGTGCCGCGACGAGTTGATGACGTTGCGGTACGACGCCGATCCGCGGCTGCCGATGCCGAAGCGGTTTTCCAACCAGCGCGGCGTGACCGTGAAGATCATCGATTACGGGCAGACCGCGAGCGCACCGTTTTACGGCCCGATGTACAAGGCACTCGAGGCGGCCGGATACACCCCGGACACGAACATCCGAGTGGCCGGATACGACGCGCGGCTTACTCCGGATCTCGGTGGATTTCTCCCCCGCACGGTGGCGCTCATCGAACAGACATATCGCGCCAACGGCGACCAGCCGGTACAGCTCGTGGGACACTCCAACGGCCCGCTGTACGCGCAGTATCTGCTGACCCACACCACGCGGGCGTGGCGACAGAAGTACATCCACGGCTTCACGCCGATCGCCGGCAACTTCCCGGGCCAGGGCAGTGTCTATTCGATCATGTTGACGGGGCTGAATATCGAGAACTTCAGCTATCCGAAGACGCGTGCCAACGCCATCAGCAGCGCCCGCATGTTCCTGAGCTCCCCGGCGAGCTACATGAGCTCGGGCGACCCGGCGGTCTTCGGACGGCGCGAGGTGGTGGTGAAGGACGCCGCGACGGGCGTCGCGTACACCCCGGCCGACTACCGCCGCTTGTTCATCGACGCGCACCTCCCGCAGGCGCTCCAGATCGCCAACTACTACATCGGCTTCGTCAAGTTCAGGAAGCCGGCCGACTTCCCAGACGTCGACGTGTCCGCCGAGCGAGGCTCTGGCATTCCCACGGTCGTCGGCGCCGTCCTACCGAACCTCACGGTGGGGCAGCTCGTGACGGCCAAGACCAAGCTGCTGATGCGCGATGGTGACGTGAATCAGGAGGACACCACGAACACCGCCATCCGCGTCTGGAAGGCGATGCCCTGCTACCGGTTCAGCCTCACCGACAACCCGGGGGTCGACCACTTCTCCCTACCCAGCAACCGGAACGTCCTTCGCAATCTGCTCGCGGCACTGGCCCAGCCGCGATCGCGCTGTTCCGGCTGACGCTAGCTCACGCCCTCAGCCGTCATCCGGCCGGTGGGCATCTGCGTGTAGGCGACGTGCACGTCGCTGCCGAGCTCGAGGCCGTGCGCGATGGTCGGGTGCCCGCTCGTCTGGAACGTGAGGATGCGCTCGAACGTGGTCTGCCGCTGGATCACTCCGAGCAGCAGGTGGTAGCGCTTGTACACGTGGCTCGTGGCGTCGGGGGCGCCGTCGTCGAGCCAGCCCGCGCCGCCCGCGGGATTGCCGCCGCCGCCACCGTCCGAGGTGCCGAAGAAGTGCCCGTCGATGTTCATGAAGATGTGGACGCCCGGATCGTCGTAGAGCGTCACTTCGCTCGCGCCGTGGCCCGCCCCGCGCGCGATCAGGTGGTCGCTCTTCAGCTCGGCGATGATGCCCGCGTCGTTGGGGACGCCGCTGGTGGGCTGCCAGACGCCCGCACCGGCGAGCACAGCCGCGACCGATCCCGAACAGTCGAACCCGATCCGCCGGCCGTTGTAGCCAGGCCCTTTGATGCCGATGCTGGCGATGCCCGCCTGCGCATGTCCGCCTCCGTAGACATATGGGAAGTCGCCCTCGGTGACGAGGTTCGCGGCGTTGGTCAGCGCGTTGACCACCGACATCCGTCCCCCGCCGGACTCGATCGCGAACGAGCCGCGGTCCACGCCGATCACGGTGCCGGATGCCTGCCCGGTCACGGCTGCCGGTGGCGCGGCCAAAGCGGTCGAAGACAGCACGAGCGCACCGATAACGGCGCAGACGGTGGATGCGAGTCGCCTCATCGACAGCGTTCATCGGCTCGGGTGGCGGAGAAGCTTGAGGTCTGAACTCAGACCGCCGGACGCACCAACGGTGCTGTCGCTTCTGACCTACCGCGTGAGAAAGCCGCCTACAGCCCGGGCGGATGACGGACGACGAACCCCGAGAACTCGCCGCCACCGCGCGACCACCGCGTCCCGCCCTCGGCCAGCGCTACCGTGTCGAACCGCCAGCCGGCGACCTCCATCCACACGTGGCCGGCGTTGGCGTAGATCGTGATCCAGCGGCCGGGACCCGGATCGCCCCAGTCCTCGAACCCCCCCGAGACCATCGGCGAGCTCACCAGGCCCGCTGCCGCGAGCGCATAGCTCACCGATCCGGAGCAGTCGTATCCGTCGGCGTGGAACGAGGCATGGCCACCGCCGTAGATATAGGGAAGCGTGGCGATGGCGTTGCCGGCGGCGATCACCTGCGCCACCGCGGCTGGCGCACCGGGTGGCGCCTGGACCATCCCGCCGGTGTCGACCGCGATCCCACCGACGCTCGCGTTGCCGGTGGCGGCGGCCCGCGCGGCCTGTGCCGCCGCTTTGCGCCTCGAGCGAAGAGAGCCGGGCCTTCAGCGCGTGCAGCTTGGACGCCGTGCGGCCCCGCGAGTTGTACTCGGAGATCTGCCGGCTGAGCAGTGCCGCGTGGAGCGCGGCGACGCCGTTGCGCTGGGACAGGACCTGAGCGGTCAGCGTCTGGTCGCGCCGCTCGAGCGTCCCGAGCATCCGGGCCTGGCGCGCCACCGCTGCGCGCGTGGTGCGCGTCCACCCGACCGTCTCGGCGTTCTGCTGGGCGATCCGGTGCATGAAGTTGATCCGCTCGATCAGCTGGGTGAAGCCGTGCGCCTCGAGGATCACCGTGACGAGGTTCGGCGGGCTCTGCTCGTACGTGGCCACGAGGTTCTCCGAGAGCGCCCGGGTCGCCCGTTGCAGCTGGTTCTCGAGGTCGACTAGGTGGTTGCGCGCCGCGAGCAGCTGCCCCTGCACCGTTCGGAGCTGGGCCTCTCGCGTAGCGAGCTTGTCCTGGAGCGCGGACAGACGCTGGGTGGCTTCGGCCAGCCCCTGGCTCGTCTGGCGGATCTGCGCGCTGTCGGCGGCGATCTGGGAGCTGAGCGAGGCGGCGGCCGACTTGCCGGCCGTGATCTGGCTCTGAAGATCGCCGGCGCTGCTATTGGTCATCCCGGTTCCGAGGAGGACCGAGACGATGATGAGGAACGCGACGATCCCGGCGGCTCGGGCACGGTCGTGGGCGAAAGGCGTGCGGATGCGTATGGGCACGGCGAAGCGGGCGCGTGCGCCCGACGCATCAGGCACCGCGGTCTCGGTCAAAGCCCCCTGGACGGAAGCCCGAGCAACCTAGCAAGCCGCACCGGCAGCGCGACGCCAGATCCTGCCTTTGCAACAATTCCTGCAAAACGCCTGCATTCGGCGCAGTTACTCCGACGCGGCGTTATGTCTCCATCCGGTTACCGCCGGAGTCGCTGCTAAGCCATAGACGCCTGAGACGGCGACGACGCCGGGTTCGATCCTCGGCTGCGAGGATCTGCGGTCGCATGCTGGCCGACGGCGACACGACGACGATCCGGCAGATGTGCGAAACGACGCTGCGCCAGAACTGGCGCGAGGGCGTCCGCACATCCGATCGGGTGCAGTTCGCCTACACCTGCCCGAGCCCGGGCCACTACCCCTGGCAGTGGTACTGGGACTCGTGCTTCACCGCGATCAGCTGGCGGCACTTCGACCCCGGAAGGTCCCGCCGTGAGCTCGAGTCGCTTTTGGCCGCCCAGCGCGACGACGGGTTCATTGGCCACACGATCTTCTGGAACACGCCGCTCACCGGCCGGCGGCGGTTCACCTACAACGTGACCTCGCCGAACCCCTCGATGACCGCGAGCATCCAGCCGGCGGTACTGGCGTGGGCGTGGCGGATAGCCGTCGGCGACCCGTCGACGGTGCCCGCGATCGTCCGCCAGTACGACTGGCTGAACGCCAATCGCGACCTCGACGGCGACGGGCTGATCTGGATCGTGCAGCCCGACGAGTCGGGCCTCGACGCGTCGCCCCAGTTCGACGCGATCTGGGGCCGGCGCGCCCACGACAAGCCCGGGTTCATCCTGCTCGTCCGCCGCAACCGCAAGCTCGGATACGACCTGCGGCGGATCGCCGGCGCCGGCGGCCCGGTGTGCTGCGAGGTGTCGATGAACGTGTTACAGGGGCTGTCGGTGCTGGCGCTGGGACGCCCGTCGCTGACCCCGACGATCGTCGAGCGGATGTACAACGACGCGACCGGTCTGTTCGAACCGCTCGTCCACCCAAAGCCAAGCAATACCCCGTCGCGAACCTGGGCGGCCCTCTCACCGCTGGCCCTCCCAGACCTTCCGGACCACATAGGACGCAGGCTGGTGGAGGACCATCTTCTCGACCAACGGCAGTTCTGGCTTCCCGTGCCTCCCCCCTCGGTTCCCCCCACCGAGCCAGCGTTCTCGCTCCGCGACGACCACCACCTGTGGATCCGGCGCTACTGGCGCGGGCCGACGTGGGTCAACGCGGCGTGGCTCGTGTGGCTCGGTCTGATCCGGCTGGGCTACAGCGAGCACGCGCAGACGCTCGGCGACCGGATCATGGCCGCGGTGCTGGCGCAGGGCTTGCGCGAGTACTACGACCCCTACACCGGGCGCGGGATGGGCGCCGTCGACTTCGCCTGGTCGACGCTCGTGATGGAGATGCTCGCAGTAGACCACGGGACCGCGGCCGCCAGCTATCTGAGCGTTTAGCCGGCCCGCCGGAACTGGTTTATCGCCGACACATACCGGCCGAACCCCTCCTCCACCGCATCGGGACTCTCCTGCGGGAGCCAGAACACGATCCGATCGACGCCGATCCCGGCGACCGCCTCGATCCGCGCCGCGTCCGCGGGAAAGCCGACCACCGTGACCGGTATCCGGCCACGGTCTGCCTCCGAGGCGCGGACACCGAGCTCCTCGATCCGCGCCGCCAGGTCCTCGTCGGACATGCGGTTGGGCATCCACTCGTCGCCGAAGGCGAGCACTCGGTCGAGCACGCGTGGGCCGCTGCCGCCGACCATTACCGGTGGGTGCGGCTTCTGCGCCGGCTTGGGCCAGCACCAGATCCGATCGAAGTCGACGTACCTGCCGGAGTAGCTCGCCTCGTCCTCGGCCCAGATCGCCTTCATCGCTTCGATCCGCTCGCGCATCACGCCGAACCGCCGCGACGCGTCGGTGCCGTGATTGCGCATCTCCTCGACGTTCCAACCCGCGCCGACCCCGAACAGGAACCGGCCGCCGGATAGGACGTCGACGGAGGCCACCTCCTTCGCCGTGACGATCGGGTCGCGCTCGATCACCAGGCAGATCCCAGTCCCGATCAGCAGCCGCTCCGTCGCCGCCGCGGCCGCGGTGCAGGCGACGAAGGGGTCGTACGTCCGCGCGTAGTAACCCGGAAGCTCGGAGCCGCCCGGCCACGCGCTCTCCCGGCTGGCCGGGATATGCGTGTGCTCCGGGAAAAGCAGGCACTCGAACCCTCGGTCCTCGGCCATCCGGGCAATCTCGTCCGGCGGCTGGACCTCACGGGTGGGGAAGATCGCCACACCGAATTTCATCGCGCGTTCACCGTATCGGACGGGGGCACCGCGCTACCGTAGTCCCCATGGCTACAAAGCACGAAACCGACACCGCGCGGGACGTTCAGCTTTCCGACCAGGAGTGGCGTGAGCGCCTGTCGCCCGAGCAGTACCAGATCCTGCGCCAGCACGGCACCGAGCGGCCGTTCACGGGCAAGTACGTCCATGTCAAGGACGATGGCACGTACCGATGCGCCGGCTGCGGCGCCGAGCTGTTCAAGTCGGGCACGAAGTTCGATTCCGGCACCGGGTGGCCGAGCTTCTACGAGCCCGCGGTGGCCGAGAACGTCGAGCTCCGCGAGGACCGCAGCCTGTTCATGCGGCGGACCGAGGTGCTGTGCAAGAGCTGCGGCGGGCATCTGGGCCACGTGTTCGACGACGGCCCCGCGCCGACCGGGCTGCGCTACTGCATCAACTCGTGCGCGCTCGACCTCGACGCGAACAAGTCATAGCCGGCTAGTCCGAGCGCTCGGCCGCACGGCGCTCGCGCCGCTTGATGACGGCGTAGATGATCAGCGGTAGCACGAGCAGCACCACGAAGCCGACGATCCCGGCCTGCGCGAGGACATGCGCGGCCGCTGTGCCACCGAAGTAGCCGACGAGCCCGTAGGTCACCCCCCAGGTGATCCCGCCGAGCGCGTTCCAGAAGAAGAACTGCTTGAACGGCATCCGGTTGATCCCGGCGAGCCACGCGGTCGCAAAGCGCACGAGCGCGATCCATCGCCCGATGAACACGGCCTTCGGACCGTGGCGCTTGAAGAAGCCGTCACCGGCCTTGATCGCCCGGATCCTGTGATGCATGAAGGGCCCGGGCGCCGTG
>CAWKIW010000014.1:0-123675 GCA_963849675.1 uncultured Solirubrobacterales bacterium
GGTGCGCGGCGTCTCGCTGGACGTCCGCTGCGGCGAGGTGGTTGGGGTCGCCGCTGCCCGTTTAGTCTCCGGCAAGAGCCTGACTGCGCTGAGTTTGGTGGGCCTTCTCCCTGCCGGGTTACACATCGCGACCGGTTCGATTTGATTTCGTGGTCCTAGCAAATGACCCCGCCCCCGTCGAGATCCCCGACCCGGCCGTCCACGATGCCGAGCGGCCGCGTCAGAAGGCGGTCACGATCGGACGGTGTGCAAAGCCCTGGGGCAGCAGTCCCCGACATCTCGATCTCGAAGATCCGCTATCTGGAGGACCAGAAGCTCCTCTCGCCGCGCCGCACCCAGGGCGGCTACCGGCTCTACACCCAGAACGACATCCAGCGGCTGCGGACGATCCTGCGCCTGCAGCGCGACGAATTCCTGCCGCTCCGGGTGATCCGCCAGGAGCTGGCCGGCGGTCGCGCCGAGCGCGAGGTCACCCCGGCGCCGGCGGCTGCCGACGGCCGCTCGCACCGCCGCGCCCTCGTCTCGACTCGGGACCCGGGCGCGCTGTACTCGATCGAGGACGTCGTCGAGGAGACCGGGGCGGAAGCAGCTCTCGTGCGCGAGCTGGTCGAGTTCGGCGTGATCAAGGGCGAGCTGCGCGCCGGTGTGCGCTACTACGACGAGACCGAGCGCGAGATCGTCCGGGCGGTCTCCGAGCTCGCGCGGTACGGGGTCGGCGGTCGCAACCTGCGCGTGTTCCGCAGCTCGGCCGACCGCGAGGCCCAGCTCCTGCAGAGCATCCTCGCCCCGGCCCTGCGCTCGCGTAACCCCGAGCGACGGCGGGAGGCGATCGAGGCGCTCGAGAACCTGGCGTCGGTGACATCTCATCTCAAGCATCTGCTCCTGATCCGCGATCTGCGCAAGATCGCGACATAGGACTTGTGTCCCACCCACCCGCGGTGGTAAGCCCGGTTAACCTGGTCGACCGTTACCCCGTCCACTCCGTCCTCGAATACTCCTCGTGAGCCTGTTCGACTCGCGCTTCGTGCCGGTCGCCGGCGCCGCTGGCGGGCCGAGAGAACCCGCCTACTGCCGGCCACGCCGGCGATCGTCTGGGAACTGATCGCGGACCCGTTCGCGATGACGCGCTGGTGGCCGAACGTGGTGCGGGTGGAGGGGGTCGATCAGGAACGGTTCACGCTCGTGTTCCAGTCCAAGCGCAAGCGGCCGGTCCGAATGGACTTCCGGGTGCTTGCCTCGGACGCCCCCGGCACCGGGGGTGAGCCGTCCGGTCACCGCGCCTGGGAGCAGGAGGTGGAGGGCACTCCGTTCGAGCGCGTGCTCGACAGCTCGATCACGGAGATGCTGCTCGATCCCGTGTACGGCGGGACGACTCAGGTCACGATCGCGCAGGCTCAGAGGCTCCGCGGCTACTCGAGGACGGGTGCGCTGCTGTTGCGCCGGGCGACCGAGAAGCGCCTCGACGAGGCGCTCGACGCGCTCGAGCAGATCGTCGGCCCTAGGGCAGTTTGAACGGGCCCTGCAGAACCACCTGACCCGGAGTCTTCGGGTTGCTCTGCGTCTCGAGCGTGAGCAGCAGTTCCTTGAAGCGCGACGCATCGGCGGGGAGCGGGCCACCGGTCTGGAGCTTGCCGGTCTTCGTGACCGCCTGGTTCACGAAGCCGACCCGCGTGCTGTCGGTCGGCGTGTTCGACAGCCACACCGCGTACGCGTTGGGGGAGTTCGCAGCGAGTCCGGACGCCTCGATGATCACGCCGTACGCGTTGCTGGCCTTCACGAGGACCGCGATGCCCTTGGCCCCGCCCGTCCCGCTCGGCGGGTTCAGGTTGATCTGGCCGACGACCTTCGCGGCGTTCGCGGAAGTCGTGCCCGTTCCCGTTGTGCCCGTTGTTGCCGGCGCCGTGGAGGAAGGGGTGGACGTGCCGGCGGCCGCCGCGTCGGCGGTCGAGCTGGGCTTGTCCGACGATCCGTTGCTCAGGATCGCGATAAGCACGACCACGATCGCGACCACGACGATCGCGCCCACCCCAAGGAAGATCGCGCCGCCGCGTCGCGAGCTCGGCCGGTCGGCCGGGCCGGGAAGGCGGTTCCGCTCGGGCTTCGCCTTCGGCTTGGGCGTGCGGGGCTCGGTTGCGGAGCGTTCCTCGGTCGACGCAGGCGCCGTGTTGTTCGCCGACGCTTTGGTCCGGGCCGTCCCGTCCGGTATCTCGGGGAGCGGCTTGCTCGCCACGCTCTGGAGCTCCGACGCCAGCACCCGCGCCCAGGCGCGCTCGTACGGCGACTCCGCCAGCCGGTCGCGCGTCTGCTCTGCGACCCGGTCGGGGAGTTGGCCAAGCAAATAGTCGGTGATCAACGCGCGACTCTCGGGAGCAAGGCCCGTGTCCGGGCCGATACCGTCGAACGCCGCGAGCGCCCGGGCGCGCACGCCGGCGCGGTCGAATCGACAGCAGGCGCGCGATGTCGTCGTAGCTGCGGCCGCGCTGCAGCACGAGGTCGAGGACCGCGCGTTGGTCGGGAGGAAGCTCGTCGAGCGACGCCATCGGACCGCCTAGCGTAGTAGGGCCTACGTCGGTGTGCGGCAGGTGGTTCGAGACAGTATGGTCCCCCAGTCGCATGAGCTTTGACGCGCTCTACGGGCTGGAATTGACCGACTGTTCGGACTCGTTGGTCCGGGTCGCGTCCCGGTGCGCGCGGCGCTCACGCAGACCGCCGGGCTCGTCCACGGTGGCGTCTACAGCGCGATCTCCGAGGCGCTCGCGGTGCGCGGTACCGACGCCGGGGTGGGCGGTGAAGGTCGGGTCGCCGTCGGGCTGTCGAATCTGACGACGACGCTCCCCATCCGATCACCGAAGGCTCGATCCACGCCACCGCGATTCGCCGGCACCGGGGACGGACAACCTGGGTGTGGGAGGTTGATCTGGTTGACGACGAGCAGCGGCGGTGTGCGCGGTCGCGCGGGTGACGGTCGCGGTCAGGGACGGGTAGCGTTCAGACCCGTACCGGGATCCGTCCACTTACCCGAGGATGCGCCGCACCCTGCTGTCCTTGATGCTGCCGCTGGCGATGGTGCCGGCCGGCTGGCCCCACCACCTGGCGCTTGGCGTGAGCGACCCGCCCGGCGACGCGCAGTCGCTGCGCGCACACGCGCCGGTCGACATCCGCTACCAGTACCTTGCCGGCGGCGTCAACACCGGCCACGGGTGGGCGACGTGGAATCCGAACGGGAGCTTCGTCTCGATGTACGTGCGCGAGTCGATCGCGGCGCATGTGATCCCGGTGTTCAGCTACTACCAGATGCTCCAGTCGGCGCCGTCGGTGGGCGCCGACCGAGCAGGCCCGGGACCTCTCGAACATGCGCAATCCGGCCACGATGCAGGCCTACTGGGTCGACTACCGGCTGTTGCTCGGGCGCGTGGCCGCGTCGGCCGGGTCGCACCTGGTCGTGATCCACGTCGAGCCGGATCTGTGGGTTATCTCGAGCAGGGTCACGCTGTCGGCTTGGCGCGCGCGTTTGCTCATCGCCTGATCGCGCTCCGCAATCAGCTGGCGCCGCACGTGCTGCTCGCGTATCACCTCAGCGTGTGGGGGACCGACGAGGACATCACGAACTCGAAGCCGTCGCTCGCCCAGATGGACGTGCTGGCGGCGAAGTCGGCCGCCTTCTACGAGTCGCTCCACGCCCACTTCGACCTCGTCTTCAACGACGTCACGGATCGCGATGCGGGCTACTACGCCGATGTCGAAGGGAACCCGCACACATGGTGGGGGCCGGCGGATTTCGCGCGCGAGAATCGCTACATCGCGGGCTTCACCGCGCGGACGCACACCCCGTCGTGCTCTGGCAGCTGCCGCTCGGCGACACGCACGAGAACAACACCTGGAGCCACTACCAGGACAACCGCCTCCAATGGTGGCTGGGGGCCGGGTCCACGGGGCACCTGCGCGCCACACGCGACGCCGGCGTGATCGGCCTCTTGTTCGGCGCCGGCGCATCCGGTAACACGACCCAGATGACCGACGGCGGCTTCTTCTACCGGCTGGCCCGGCGATACGAGCAGCGCCCGCTATCGGTGGCGGGGCTGTTCTGAGACCTGGCGTGCTGCATTTGGGTCCACGGTGAGCCCAAATCCAGCACGCCAGTCGTGAGCGCGGGCCGCTCCGCTACTGGCCGGGGGCGCCGCGGCCCAGCCAGAACGACACGAATTGGCCGAGCTCCTCGTCGGACGGGCTGCCGACGCGCAGCAGGTGCGTCCAGGCGAGCGCCACCAATCCGGTCGTGCCCGGCCGGTGCGCGAGGATCACGGCGTCGCCGGTGGCGGCGAGCGCCGGCGTGAATGGCGGCGCCGCGGTGCTCGCGAACCTGGTCAGCCCCGGCGGCGGCTGTTTCGTGCCGCACACAATCACGACGTTCCCGAGCTGGAGCGCCTGGAGCAGCTGGTCGTCGTTGAGCGTCGCGCCGTCTCGCGTGACGGCCTGGGGGTTGTGCGGGCCGCTCGTCGGAGGGTCGGAGTTGTACGCCGGACGGGGCTGGCCCGGCGGAAGCGAGGCATGGCCGAGGTCGCTGAACGCCTGCCCCGGGCCGCTCGTACCGCCCGACACCGCCGCCTGATCGCGCCCGGCGAAGTAGCCGGACAGGAGCAGGATCAGCCCGATCGAGAGCACGAGCGACGCGATCCCGATCGCAATCCGCTCCGCCACCCTGACCAGCCGCGAATCGCCGGGTCGGCGCGCGGACTGGCGTGTGGCCGGGGTCACCGCGCCGCGCCGGCCGGCCGCGTGGACGCGCGTGTCGATCCGTCGGCCGATTCGGCGGCGGGGGCGCCCGCAGCCGCCGCAAGCTCGTCGATCGAGGACCGCAGCTCGTCCGCCAGCGTCTCGATGTCGGCGAGGGCGTCGTAGTCGCCCACGATGCCGAAATTCAGCTGCCCGTTGTAGCTGAGGATCGCGATGCCGAGGGCGGTGTTCTCGGCGAGCGGGACCATCGGATAGATCGCTTCGAGCTCGCGACCGAGCAGATACAGCGGGAACTGAGGTCCGGGGACGTTCGTTACCACGAGGTTGAAGAACCGTTGGCGGGCCTGAAGCCGCGCCGCCTGCGACATGATCGTCGGCGGGGCGAAGCCCGAGACCGCGGTGAGGATCTCCGCACCGACCGCCTGGCCCGACTGTTTGACGCCGACCATCTCCTCGCTGACCGTGTGCAGCCGTTCCACGGGATCCGCCAGGCCGACCGGCAGCGTCGCCCACATGGCCGCGACGCGGTTGCCAAGTGCCCCCCGCTCGATGTCCGCCCGGACGGACACCGGGACCATCGCCTTGAGGCCGACGCCGTCGATGGACAGTCCGTGCAACCGCATGTATTTCCCGAGCGCGCCGGCAACCACCGCCAGCACGACGTCGTTCACCGTCCCGCCGAGCGAGTTCTTGATCGCCTTGAACTGCGCGAGGTCGGCCTGCACCCATGTGAACCGGCGGTGCGGGCCGATCCGCTGGTTGAACGGGCTCGGGGGAGCCGCGTTCACGCCCGTCCAGGCAAAGGCACCGATGCTCCCGACCGTCTTGCCGGCCTGTTTGGCCACCGTCCGCGGTCCGCGCAGCGTCGCGCGGAGCCCGCGGAGCACCTCGGCGGGTACAGTCGCCCGCTCGAGCAGCGCATCGGCCAGCAGTTGCGCGCGGCTCGGCAGCGGCCGCGCGTCCCAGACCTGATCGGGTGGGGCAACCGGGAGCGGGTCGGGCGAGGTGTCGAACAGCACCGTCGCGATGTCAACCCCGGAGATACCGTCGACGAGGGCGTGATGCGTCTTGGTCAGCACCGCGAAGCGCCCGCCGGCGAGACCCTCGACCAACCAAAGCTCCCACAGCGGCCGGCTGCGGTCGAGCGCCTGCGAGAACACGCGGCCCGCGAGCCGCTTCAGCTCGGCGTCGCCTCCCGGACGCGGCAGGGCCGTGTGGCGGACGTGGTAGCGCAGGTTGAAATAGGGATCGTCGACCCAACCGGGCGCCCCTGACCTAACGGGACGAACGCCAGACGCTGGCGGTACCGCGGAACCAGGTGCAGCCTTGCCTCGATCGCCTCGACCAGGTCGTCGTACGGCGGCGCCGATCCGGCGAATACCGCGCAGCCCGCCACATGCATGTGGGCCGAGTCGCGCTCGAGATGCAGAAAGGAGCTGTCGAGCCCGGTCAGCCTGTCCTTGTTCGCCACCGAGGGGATGGTAGTCACAGGTGTGCGGAACAACGCCGGCCGAGGCTCAATCGTGACGAACGGCACATGACGCTTGTGTGACCGACCTCACAGTCAGACCCTCAAGCGGGCTCCTAACCTGCCCGACTTATTGATTGACCTGCCGAATCGTCCTCGTCCGTTACGAGGGCGAACGGGGGACCCATCGCCAGGCGGATGCATGCCTGGCCGGGGCGAATCGACTTGCCCGGTACCAACGCGCCGGCCGCAGTCGTAGCGCCCGCCCAGTGAGCACGCGGAGCGTGCTCGCAGCGGTGTGCGAGCCCGTCAGCTAACTCCGTAGGCGCCCGGTCAAGATCACAAGGAGGTCCTCGCTTTGAGGCCTGAATTAGCCATGCAGAACTCGCGCCGCGGTCGGCTGGGCGTAGGCGCGCTGATGATCGGAGTCCCAGCTGCAACGGCCGCACTGGTGGCGGCCGGCCAGGCACTCGCTTCGCCGGCGCCGACACCGGCGACACCGCAGATCCACCCGCAGTCGCGTCACGTCGCCTATGGCCATGATGTGGTCGTGAGAGGCTTTTCGCCGCCGGCCGACGCCGGGCACAACGTTGTCCTCCAGTTCGCCCGCCGGGGTGACACCGTCTGGAGCCAGCTCGGATCGGCGACCGTCGGCAGCACCGGCGCGTTCCGCCTCGCCGGCCGGCTCGAGCAGTCGGGCGCCGTGCGCGTCCTCGACACCTCGAGCAGCGCCCTGACGCCGTTCTCCGCTTCGAGCAGCGCCGGCGGCACCGCTGCGACCAGCGAACTGGTGCCCGTCGAGGTCACCGCGCGCGTTCGGGTCCCCAAGCGCGACGTCGACGTTCTCGCCGGCGAGGCGGTCCAGATCCGCGGGCGGCTGTTGCCGGCTGTGAAGGGCCGCAAGGTCGCGCTCCAGGCGCTCCAGAGCGGTTCCTGGCACACGGTCTCGACGGCGCGGACCAAGTCAGCGGGGCGGTTCGTGCTCCGCTACGCCGCCGGCAGCGCCGGTCAGGAGCAGATCCGCGTCGGCTTCGCCGGAGACCGGCTGAATGGCCGTTCCACGGCGCCGGCGGGCCACGTGAGCGCGTTCCGCGCGGCCATCGCCTCCTGGTACAACGACGGCGGCAACACCGCCTGCGGCTTCCACGCCGGGGACGGCGTCGCCAACCGCACCCTTCCGTGCGGCACCAAGGTCGCGTTCCGTTACGGCGGCCGGACGGTAACCGCGACCGTCGACGACCGCGGACCGTACGTCGGCGGGCGCGACTGGGATCTGAACCAGAACACGGCGGCGGCGCTTGGGTTCGGCGGCGTCGGGCAGGTCTGGTCGAGCGAGTAGCTCCACGAGGTGAACCGCTGACCATCGGCGGCAGGCGGGACCCGTCTGGAGTCTGAGGCTTGTCCAGTTGAGTGATCGGTGGATGACGCCGGGAGCTCCACTAGCCTGCCGTTCGATGGCGGACCGCTGCGTCGCCCACCTTGACATGGACGCGTTTTACGTGTCGGTCGAGCTGCGGCGTCGGCCGGAGCTTCGCGGCCAGCCGGTGATCGTCGCCGGGAGCGGACCGCGCGCGGTCGTGACGACCGCCTCGTACGAGGCACGGCGATTCGGCGTCGGCTCGGCGATGCCGGCCGTTCGTGCCAGACGCCTGTGCCCGCAGGGCGTGTTCTTGGCACCGGACTTCGCGTACTACCGCGCGGCGTCGCGCGAGGTGATGGCGAGCGTCCGCGCGCTGGTGGACGCGGTCGAGGTCATCGGGCTCGACGAGGCCTACCTCGACCTCACCGGCCTGCCGGCCCCGCACGCCGCGATGCGCCGCCTGGCCGCGCACATCGAGCGGACGACCGGGCTCGGCTGCTCGATCGGGATCGGACCCAACAAGCTGGTGGCTAAGGTCGCCTCGGACGCCGAGAAACCCCGCGGGTTCGTCGTGCTCACGCGCGAGCAGGCCTGCGAACGGTTCGGGCCCTCGCGGTGTGGGCTGGTTCCCGGGATCGGCCCCAAGACCGCCGAGCGGCTACGGACGCTAGGCATCGAGACCCTAGCGGCGCTCGCGGTCGCGCCCTACGACCAGGTGGCGCCGCACTTCGGACCCCGGCTCGCCGCCGAGTTGCAGCGTCGCGCTCGGTTCGAGGACGAATCGCCGGTGACCGAGGAACGGAAGGTGGTGTCCGAGTCTCGAGAGCTCACCTTCGACGAGGACATCCGCGATCCCGAGCGGCTCGAGGTAATTCTCGACGACCTCGTCGAGCGACTGTGCGAGGGGCTAGTCGCCCAGCGCCGCCGAGGGCGGACGATCGGAATTAAGGTCCGGCTCGACGATTTCTCCACCCATACACGCGCCAGGACCCTGGCCGAGCCCGTGTGCTCCGCCGACCGAATCGGCCCGGTCGCGCTGGATCTGCTGCGACGATTTTCGCCGCCGAGGCCAGTCCGGCTGCTCGGCGTTCGCGTCGCCGGCCTCGAGCTGGCCGGCTCCGAGGCCGACGAGCAGCTCGCGCTGGTGGTCTGATCGTTCCGGCTCTCGCCGCGCCGGTGTCGCGACACCACACCGGGGTGGCGCCGCGTGAGAACATCCCGCTGTGGAGGGCAAGAAACAGCGGCGCGTGGCGGCCAACGAGGCGGCTATGCGCGACGTCAACGAGGGCATCGAGCGCGGCCAGTGGCCCGGAGACGAGGACGCGCCGGTCGGGTTCCGGTGTGAGTGCGCCCAGCTGGGGTGCAACCAGCTCATCGAGCTCACGGTTCTCGAATACGAAGAGATCCGCTCGCACCCGCGCCGGTTCGTCGTCGTTCCCGGCCACGAGCTCCCGCAGGTCGAGACGGTCGTCGCGACCAGGCCCGGCTATCTCATCGTGGAGAAGCGAGATCAGGCCGGAGCGGCCGCTGAGCGAGCCGACCCCCGGGATTGACGGCGCGCGGCTCCGAGAGCGGCTTGCGCAGATCGAATCGCATCTGAACCTCCGTGCCGCCGGATGCCCGCGTGACGATCGAGAAGTCGTCGCTCAGCCCGGAGATCAACGGCAGGCCGATCCCGAGGCCCCGGCTGTCGTTCCAGGCGTGCAGGCCACGACCGTCATCGCCGATCAGAACCCAGAGCTCGTCGGAGGCCACCGCCGCGGTTACGTGCAGTCGACCGGGCTCGCCGCCCCGATAGGCGTGGACGACCGCGTTGGTGAGGGCCTCCGAGACCGCGAGCCGGATCTCGTCGAGCCGGTCTCCGGCGGCGCCCGCGGTCGCCGCGACCGTCGCCAGGGCGCGCCGAGCCACGGGCACGGCCTCCGGAACAGCCGGATAGGACTCGTTCAGAGCTTCGCCACGGCTCATCTCGATTCATTCGAATACCCAGATGAGGGGCAAGTCATTCGCAGAAAATTGCAGCATTGGGCACAGAGGGCGCGGCGTCGGTACCGCCCGGACCTATTCGCCGCGGTGCCGCCCGCGTCTCAGTACAGGGCGGAGGCGAGCCGGCGCCGTGCGTCTCGCGCCAGCGGATGGGCCACGCCGAGCTCGTCGAGTATGCCGACGACCACCCGGCGCACGTCGTCGCGAGCGCCATCGGCGGTCGGGAGCGCCTCGAGCAAGAGGTCGAGGGCTCGCGCTTGATCGCCGGCGTCCAGCGCCGCGAACGCCTCAGTGAGATCTGGTACCGGCGGCCGAGCGGAGTTCCGCACCGCGGCCTCCAGCCCGATCCGCGCCGCCAGCCCGTCGGCGGCGAAGCTGCCGGGAACGCGCGCAAGCACCGCGAGAGCCTCGTCGGTCTCGCCGCGCTCGCGCAAGATCTTGGCCAGCGGAACCGCGGCGTCCGCGCGGCTCGGCTCGAGCTCGTTCGCGCGCCGTAACGACTCCTCGTCGCCGCGCTCAACCAGCGCGTCGGCCTCCGAGGGAAGCAGCGAGTCGAGGAATTGGTCGACCGCGGCCGGCGGCTGTGCGCCCACGAATTCGGCCGCGACGCGCCCGTCGCGAAACGCCTTGACCGCCGGTATCCCCTGGACGCCGAACGCCCGCGCCAGACCGGGGTTGGCGTCGACGTCTACCTTTGCCAGCTCGAGCTTCCCCGCCCGCGCCTCGGAGGCGCGCTCGAGTACCGGTCCCAGCTGCTTGCACGGACCGCACCAGCTCGCCCAGAAGTCGACGACCACCGGGAGGGTGTGTGAGCGATCGATGACCGCGGACTGGAAGGTGCTCTCGGTGACGTCCATGTGCCTGATGGTAGCGACGCCTCGGGGCCGGGTAATCTTACGTTCACGTCAAGTTCCGTCGAGCCCACGCCTCCCGTAGGCGATACGCTCGCTGGCGCAGATGACCGAGATCGTCGTCGAGCGAGCCGGCGTCGAGCTGTCCGGCGAGGAGACGGGGGAGGGAGCGCCCGTCGTGCTGTTGCATGGCCTCACCGCGACCCGTCGGTACGTCGTGATGGGCTCTAAGCACCTTGAGCGATCGGGCCATCGCGTCGTCGCTTATGACGCCCGTGGTCACGGCCGGTCCTCGCCGGCGCCGGCGCGCTCCGCGTATACCTACGACGACCTCGGGCGCGATTTGGAAGCGGTCCTCGACGCGCGCGGGATCGAGCGGGCGGTGCTGGCGGGCGCGTCGATGGGCGCGCACACGTTGCTGTGGCTCGCGCTCCGCGCGCCCGAGCGCGTCGCCGGGTTGGTTGTCATAACGCCGGCATATGACCCGGAATCGCACGACCGGGAGGGACGGTTCGAGTACTGGGACGCGCTGGCGGACGCGCTCGAGCACGATGGCATCGACGGTTTCGTCGCGGCCTCCGCGCGTCCCGACCTGCCCGAGTCCTGGCGGGAGACGGTCGAGAAGGTGACCCGGCAGCGCCTGTCGCAGCACGAGCATCTTGACGCGGTGGCCGACGCGCTGCGGGTGGTCCCGCGGTCGCGGCCATTCGATCGCATCGACGAGCTCGCGCGTCTGTCCGTTCCGGTCACGGTGGTGGCCAGCGCGGACGAGCCCGACCCGGGCCATCCCCAGGCGGTGGGGGAGGCGTACGCGGCCGCGATCACAGGCGCACGGCTCGTGCTCGACGAGCCCGGGCGCTCGCCGATCGCCTGGCAGGGCAGCCAGCTGTCCAAGCTGATCGCCGAGGTCGCGACCGAGACGGACGCTCGATGAGCGCCACGCGGAGCGCCGGGTACTCGGCGACGCCGCTGCCGCGCAAGCTGGGGATCAAGCCGGGGGCGCGGTTGGCGCTGATCGGCGCACCCGATGGCTTCGACGCGACGCTGGGCGCGCTGCCGGAGGCCGTGACCGTAGGTCGTCGCCTCGGTCGCCGGCCATTCGACGTGATCGTCGCGTTCTACTCGCGGCGATCGTTGCTCGAGCGGCGGCTGCCGGAGCTCGCCGCCGCGCTCGAGCCCGCGGGCGGGTTGTGGATCGCGTGGCCGAAGCGCGCCTCGGGCGTAGCGACCGACGTGACCGAGGACGTGGTCCGCACGCTCGGGCTTGCGGCCGGGCTCGTCGACAACAAGGTGTGCGCGATCGACGACGTCTGGTCCGGCTTGCGACTCGTCTATCGGCTCCGCGACCGGCCTCGTTAGAGACGGCCTACCCGAACGTGATCGTCTGGCCCGAGGTCTTGTGCGGCGTCAGGTAGAAGTTCCCGAGGTAGTGGGCCACCACGGTGATCGCCACCGGTCCGTGGCCGCCGGGAAGCTTGTTGAACACCGTCTGGCCTGAGAACTTGCAGTCCGGCCCGAGCGGGACCAGCGTCGAGCCGATCCTGCGCGAGCCGCGGAAGTACCGGATCGACACGTTCCCGCGGCAGTCGTAGACCGCGGGGATCCAGGACGGTCCGTGTACCGAGCCCGTGGTGGTGAACACGAATGGCTTGGTCGCGTCGCGAAAAGGCCTCGTCCGGGCATGAATCTGGGGGACGGGCCGGTGGAGCGGGAGCGTCATGAACGTCGCGTCGGCGCCCGGCTGCGGCGCCGTGTTGCCGTGCAGCGCGACGATCCGGTAATGGAAGATCGTTTGCGCCTCGAGGCCCTGGATGCCCGCGGTCACCGTCACCGGCGCCGTTCCAGCAGGGACGGTCGCGGCGAGCGTCTGTGACCCATACGTGGTCGACGTCCCGTATTGGAAGTAGTAGGTCGTGGCCTGCATGTTCGGATTGACCACCGCGGTCAGCGTCGCGCCGTTCTTACTGATCTGTGTGGCGGGACCGGTCGACACGCCCGGGGGCGGATTGCCGGCCGTCTTGAAAGCCCGGTCGGCGCCAGATGCGCTGCCCGAGCCGTTCGCCGCCACCAGCCGGTAGTGGTAGACCGTTCCGGGAATCAGGTCCGGCGCGGTCGTGCTCACGGACACCGCCTTCGTGCCGTGGCCGGTCGAGTGCTCTTTGCTGGTCACGCCGTACGCCGTCGTGAGTCCCCACTCGAAGTAGTAGGCGGTGGCGCTGCCGTTCGGGTTGATCGTCCCGTGGAGCACCGCGCTCGTGTCCGTCACGTGTGAGTGCGTCCCGGTCGTCACCGCCGGCGACGACGCCGCCACCGCGACGGCTGTGGCACCGACGACCAGAACCGCCGACAAGAACGCTGCCGGCACGAGCATCTCGAGCTTGCGCTTCATCCCTGCCTCCCGGGTTGGGCTGAGTCTGGGACCTCTATACCGGGGTGTGCTCGGAAGTTGCGCTGTTGCCGCCGGTAGCGACCCTGCCGATCAACCGAGGTGGAACTGCCACACCCGGCCGAGCGGCCGGAAGCCGATCCGGGCGTAGAGCTCCTTCGGCCAGTCGTTGTCGTCGGCGGTGATGAAGATCAGGTCGTGGCCCGCGTCGCGAGCCAGCTCGACCGCGCGCGTGACCAGCGCCCGCGCGAAGCCCCGGCCGCGAGCCTCCGGCGCGGTGTAGACGTCTTCCACTTGGGCGGTGCGCCCATCGCCGCGGAGCTTGGTGATCGCTACGAGCTGACCGTCGGTGCTTCTGACGCCGAGCAGCCGGTCGTGGCAGGCGCGAGACTCGCGCCGGCCGAACTCGACGAGCTGGTCGAGCGCGCGCGGATCTAGCTCCTCATCGCCGTACCAGCGCCGCATCATCTCGGCCACCTCCGCCTCTCCGGCGTGGATCACGATGCTCGTGTCGGCGTAGCGCTCGGGTCGCGCGGACAGAACCATCAGCAGCTCGCGCTCGGTCCTCCAGCTCGCGGCGCGGAACGCGTCCTCGAGCGCCGGCCCGGTGTTCTGGTTCTCGACGACGATCTGTACGTAGCGGCGGTCTTGCATCTGCTGGTCGGCGAGCTCGACCACCGACTCGAACCCGAGCGGCACCGCGACCCGCACGTGGTTGATGCTCCAGACCGCCGGCAGCGAGGACGAGCTCACCACGTAGCCTCCCTCGATCGGCCGGAGCTCGTCGGCGGTCCTGGCCAGATTTCCCCGCAGAAAGGCGAGCACGCGAGCGAGGGTGTCGACGCCGTTTCGCTCGTCGGCCCCCGCGGACGCGGTTTGTCTGCCGATCATCTCCATCGGGGCAATCTTGCCAGCAGCCTCTGGATGGGGACGTGCGTCAAGCTTCCGGGTCCTTAGTCATGGTTTTGCCGCGTTTTCAACGCTCGATAATCGATCTTATGTCAACCACTATTAGTGGCCGCCCGTAACAGCACCCCGCGCCGCGCCGTCTCGGCTCGTCGGGCCCGATCCACCGCAAATCAGGCCCCATAACGTCTCACTCGACGCGCTGCGGTGGCCGAATGCACATTCGGTCGGCTCTGGCACCGGTAACGGCACACTCGAGCGGGCAAGTTCGCCGAGTGTCGGGTTATTGGGCCTCGCTGCGCTCGGCGTCCGTCGGATGTGGCGCGGCAGGCCCGTCTGCGAGGCATGGATGCCGAGCGGGCCGTCGCCGCGACCGCCGTTCCGCCGGGCGTCCATGCCCGGCGGCCCACGGTAGCCGCGAACCCCCGACCGCCACCGGCCCCGCCACCGCCCTCGACCCGCTCGTCTGCGGTGGCGACGATCCAAGCGATACGCTGACCCGCGGCGAGCGAGGTCGCCACCGGTCCGCGGAGAGGGACGTTCCCACCTCGAGCAGCTGGTACTGAGTCAAATCGGCTGACGCCTTCTCCAGCCCGAACGCGGACGCGGGCGAGCGGAGGTGGCCGTCATGCCCGAGGAACCGCGCGAAGTCCATCACAGCCTCCCCGCCGTCGAGCGAGTGGAGCATCACCGCAAGGCGGCAAAGGATCTACTCCGGTCCGCCCGCGCCGGCCGGCCTGATGCGCTTGAACGATTGCGTCAGGCGCTCGGAAGGTTGCCGGACTACCTGCGGCTCGCCGACGCCCAGCGCGCGATTGCCCGCGAGCATGGCCACGGCTCATGGGCCGCATTTCGTCGCGACATAGAGCGGCAGGCGAACGAGCCTGGGCGGTCGGTGGCCCGCATCGGGCCCTCCTCCCCGGAGCGTTATGACAACAACTCGAGGCGGTTGCTTCGCATGCTCGCCGACGGCGAGGACTCGGCCCGACGCCGAGTGCGAGCGCATGTCCCCCGGCTGGCGTCCGCGAGCGACGCCGCGCTCACCGAGCGGGTCACGCTCGGCGACGCACGCCTGGTGATCGCGCGCGAAAGCGGATTCCCGACTTGGCGCAGGCTCGTCGAGGAGCTACGCGGTGAATCAGAGGACTGGCAGCGTGCCCGCCGGCACTCGCAGGACGTGGCAGCGGCGCTGGCGGCGATCGGCACCGGGGACGTGGCATCGCTGAAGCGGCTGCTCGACGCGGATCCCGGGTTGGTGCACGTCGACGTTAGTGCCGGAGGTTCGTTGCTCGGCGCGGTCGCCCAGCCGGATGTGTTCGGAACCGCGCTCCGCCACGAACTCGGTGTCGACCGAGCCTGCGTCGACCTGCTCATCGAGCGCGGCAGCGATCTCGACGGGCCGCTGAACCTCGCGGCGTGCTTCGACCGCGTCGACCTCGTCGAGATCCTGCTCGGCGCCGGCGCGCGCGTGGACGGTATCGGGATCCACGGCATCACGCCGCTCGAGAGCGCGGTCTACCACGGCTCGCGTACCTCGGCCGACGTCCTCGCCGCGATCGAGCTCGTACCGGACGCGCCTTGGGTGGCTGCGGGGACCGGTTGCACCGACCGGCTTGAGCAGTTCCTGGACGGTCGCGGCGGACTCGTCGCCGCCGCCTACGACCACCGCCCCAATCCCGCCGACGTCGGCTGGCTGCATCGCCTGCCGGCACGCGAGAGCGCACAGGACGTCCTCGACGAGGCACTCGTACACGCGGCCCAGAACGAGCGCCCAGCGACGGTCGGATGGCTGCTCGAGCACGGCGCCGATCCCGGTGCCTGTCCTTACCAGGGCTGCGGCGCGCTCCACCTCGCCGCAGCCTTTGGGGCGCTCGAATCCGTGAAGCTCCTGATCGCCGCCGGCGTCGACATCGATCGTCGGAACGACTACAACGGCGATAACGCTCTCGGATGGGCGGAATACGTCCTCGAGCGGGAGCGGCCGGGCGACCGCGGTGTTGCGGCGGTTCGAGACCTCCTGCGCGGCCTCGGGTCGCGTCCCGCCGTCTGGGGCGTGTCGACGCAGCCGTAATCATCAGTGCATCGCGTCGGTCTGGAGCCCGCGGTCGGAGCTAGACTCCCATTGCGATGGCGAAGCAGCAGCGAACGATGCGGATCGAGCAGCGTGGCCAGATGGCGGCGATGGCGCAGCTCGAGAGCAAGAGCGACGAGGAGCTCGAGGCCGAGACAAAGTTCAAGGCGGCGGCACAGGCGATCCTCGGGTACCGCGCCGCCGAGCGCTACGACGCAAAGGCGGCGCGCGCGCACTTCCAGCGTGCGCTCGCGGCGGCACGCGGGCCGCAGGAACGCGTCGGGATCCGCCGCATGGCCGATGCCTCCCTCGCGCTCGCCGAGCGCCGGCCCGACGACCTGAAGAAGGCAACCGAGCGGCTTGGCGTCGAGGCCCCAACCGCCGGGCAGCTGCGCAGCCTCAGATTCCTCGGGCTGATCGCCCCGCCGGCCAGCGCCGGGATCCTAATGCGGGTCCGCGGGATCGTCATCGCGATCGTCCTGGTCGTCGCGGTCCTCGCGCTCGGGTTCGGGATCGTCTATGGGATCGGTTCAGCGGCCGGCGGCATCTCCGTCGACACCGCGATCTTCTTCGGCTTCGTGCTTGTGTTGATCGCGATTGGCGTGATGGCGTTCATAGGACGGCGCCGTCAGAAACGCGCCAAAGCCAAGCGCGCGGAACAGGTCGCCTCGGCATCCCAGTCACGCTGACGTAGCGCCGTGTGTGGGCGCTACACGTTGGCGACGCCGAACCCGGCTGACGTGCGGGCGCGCTTCCCGATCGCCGAGTCGGTCGAGATCCGCCACCGCTACAACATCGCGCCGGGCGATGAGGTGCTCGCGGTGACGACTGACCGCGACGGCAACCCTCGAGGCGAGCTGCTCCGCTGGGGTCTGGTGCCCACGTGGGCCAAGAAGCCCGACACCGGGCTGAAGATGATCAACGCCAGGGTCGAGACGGTCGCCGAGCGCCCCGCCTACCGGCGCGCGTTCGAGCGCTACCGATGTCTGATCATCGCCGACGGCTTCTACGAGTGGCGGCGCCAGCCGACCGGCCCCAAGCGGGCCTTTCATATCACACGGACCGACGGTGCCCCGTTCGCGTTCGCGGGCCTTTGGTCGATCTGGCACGACGATGAAAACGAAGGGCAAACGCTTCGGACGTGCACGATCCTCACGACCGAGGCGAGCTCCGCGATCGCCCCTCTGCACGACCGGATGCCGGTGATCCTGGCTGGCGGCGCCGAGTCCGCATGGCTCGAGCACTCTCAGTCGGCCGACCGGCTGCGTGAGCTTTTGGTCGGCTTGAGTCCGTCCGACACGGCGCTCCGTCCGGTCGGTTCAGCCGTCAACGACGCTCGTTATGACGGACCCGATTGCCTGGCGCCACCGGTCGAGGACGGCCAGGTGGCGCTGTTCTAGGCATGCCGCCAGATCCTCGAGGCCGCGAAGTTGCGTTCGTCCTTGGCGGGGGCGGTGTTCTCGGCGCCCACGAGGTCGGCATGCTCCGCGCCCTGGCCGAGTCCGGCATCCGACCGGACGTGGTGCTGGGTACCTCTGTCGGAGCGATCAACGGGGCGTTCTTCGCCGCGGACCCGACGCTTGCCGGAGTCGAGCGCCTCACCGAACTTTGGCGCGGCGCGAATCTGGCCGACAGATCACCAGGCATCCTTTTTCGTCGGGTCACGACGCTCGCGCGCACCGGTACGCATCTACAGTCCCTGCGGGAGATCCGCGAGAGGTTCGTGGCTCTGCTGCCGGTCGAGCGAGTCGAGCAGCTCACGATCCCCTTCCAATGCGTCGCCGCGTCGATCGAGCGAGCGGCGGAGCACTGGTTCGACAGCGGCCCGCTCGCGGATGTCGTTCTTGCATCGTGCGCGGTGCCGGGCATCCTGCCGCCGGTACGGATCGATGGCGAGCACTTCATCGATGGCGGAATCGTCAACTCGATTCCGGTGAGCCGCGCGGTGGCGCTTGGAGCGAGGAAGATCTACGTGCTCCAGGTTGGACGGCTCGAGCAGGCGCTGAAGCCCCCGCGATGGCCCTGGGAGGTTGGTCTCGTCGCGTTCGAAGTCGCGCGCCGGCACCGCTTCGCGGAAGATCTGCACTCGCTACCCGAGGACGTAGAGCTTCATGTGCTCCCCACCGGTGGCTCGGCCGCGCCGGCTTACAACGACGTGTCGGCACAGCTGCGGGTCGGACGGATGCTCCGCACCGTCGAGCGGCAGATCGACTCGGCGTACGAAGCCTCGCGGCGCTATCTGGCGCCGACATGATGCCGCCGACCTCGATTCGCCGGCCGGTGACCGTCATGGTGTGGCTGATCGTGTCGGCGATCGTCGTACTCAGCTCCCCGCTCCTACTCGTACTGGGCAAGCTCGTGAGCGTGATCACCGGGAGCCGCCGGCCCCTGATCGTGACGAAGTTGGTCGTGGCTTATTTCAGCCACGAGCTCGCCGCCCTTCTCGCGTGCGGCGCGTTGTGGCTCGTCACGGGCGGCGGGCGCCTGGTCGGCGTGCGCCAGTGGCAGTCGCTTCACTGGCGCCTCGCGCGATGGTTCTTCGGCGGCCTTGCCGACGCCGCGCGCCGGGCGCTTGAAATCAACGTGGTCTCAGATCCCTCGATCGATGCGGCGCGCGCACTCGAGTCCGAGCGGCCGCTGATCGTCCTGAGCCGCCACGCCGGGCCGGGCGACACGATCCTCGTCGTCGATGAGC
Source organism: uncultured Solirubrobacterales bacterium (assembly GCA_963849675.1). GTDB lineage: Bacteria > Actinomycetota > Thermoleophilia > Solirubrobacterales > Solirubrobacteraceae > Palsa-465. The sequence continues at coordinate 18,458 of CAWKIW010000014.1, forward strand.
TGATGTCGCGATTCCACCGCCGGCCTAGTGTCGTGTTCAAGGAGAGTCTCGCGCTCGATCCGAGCGTCGACCTGCTCGGGCACAGACTGCCGCACGCGATGCTCGACACCTCCGATCGCGAGGAGAGCGAGGACATGATCGAGCACGTTGCGGCGAGCCTCGGACCTCGGGGCGTTGTGCTCCTCTTTCCCGAGGGAGGCAACTTCACGCCCGAGCGCCGGCGCGCAGCGCTCCGGCATCTGCGCCGGCGCGGCAAGGATCGGTCGGCGGACAAGGCTCAGCGAATGTCCCACGTGCTGCCGCCGCGGCCGTCGGGCGCGCTGGCGGCGCTCCGCGCCAATCGCGAGGCCGACATCGTCTTTGCCGCCCACACCGGCCTCGGGCGCGCGGCCTATCCTCGCCAGTTCTGGCGCGACATGCCGATAGGCAGAACGTTCTATTCGAGGATGTGGCTCGTCCCCGCCTCCGAAGTGCCTGTCACGGACGACGAGCAGATCGCGTGGCTGTACGAGTGGTGGAAGCGGATCGACGAGTGGATCGACTCGCGGTCCCGAAGCAACGAGAGCGTTGCTCTTAGGCAGCCGCGGCCCGCTCAGATGAAGTGAACGTTGCCGGCGCCGAGCCCGTAGGCGCGCCGGACCGGAGGCGGATCCACTTGTTGAAGGCATCCGCCGGCAGCGGCTTGCTGAAGTGGTAGCCCTGTGCGAGGTCGCAGCCCAACCCCTCGAGGCGGTGGAGCGTGGCCTCGTCCTCGACGCCTTCGGCAACGACCGTCAATCCTAGGTCGTGGCCCAGGTTGATCGTCGAGCGGACGATGATCAGATCGCTCTCATCGCTCAGCATCGGTGACACGAAGGAGCGGTCGATCTTGAGCTCGTCGATCGGGAGGCGGCGGAGGTTGGCGAGCGACGAGTAGCCGGTGCCGTAGTCGTCGACCGAGAGGCCAACGCCGAGCTGGCTGAGCCGGCTGAGTGTGGTCAGCGAACGGTCTGGGTCCGACATAAGCATGCTCTCGGTGATCTCGAGCTCGAGCGCCGAGGGTGTCAGGCGGTAGATCGTGAGCAGGTCCGAGATCAGCGACGCCAACTCCGGATCGAGGAGGTTTCGCACCGACAGGTTGACCGAGACCGTCAGTTCCTGGCCGGTCTGACGCCACGCCGCGCACTGCGCGACGGCACATTCGAGCACGTGGCGGGTCAGCGGTGCGATCAGCCCGGTCTGCTCCACGATCGGCATGAAATCCGACGGCGGAAGGAGCCCCAGCTCGGGGTGCTGCCAGCGCACCAGCGCCTCCGCACCATGAACCCGGCCGCCGTCCATGTGCATGATCGGCTGATAGAAGACGACGATCTCGTCGGCGTCGAGCGCGCGCCTGAACTCGCTGAGCACGCTGAGCTTGCGCACCGAGTGGCGATCGAGCGCCGCCGCGTACACCTTGCAGCCTGAGTGCGCCTCCTTTGCTGCGTACATTGCCACGTCGGCGCTGCGAAGCAGCGAGTGGGGGTCCTCGCCGTCGCGGGGGAACCGGGCTATACCAATGCTGACCCCTACCTCGAGCAGCATCTCGTCCACGCCGACGGGCTGCTGGACGCATGCCATCAGCCGCCGGGCGATCGCCTCGAGCTCCTCCGGATCGGCGGTGCTCTCACCCGGAAGTACCGCGAACTCATCGCCGCCGAGGCGCGCCACGAGGCCATCGGGCCCTATCGCCTCAGCTAGCCGGGGCCCGAGGTCACGTAGCAGCTCGTCGCCGAAATGGTGACCTAGTGTGTCGTTGATCTCCTTGAAGCGGTCGAGATCGCACAGCATCACCCCAAACTTCTCGTCGCTCGCCTTTGCCGTGGCGATCCGCTCGTCAAGTCGTCCCCGGAATACCTCGCGATTCGCCAGCCCAGTGAGCTCATCGGTCGTGGCCATGCGTCGAAGCTCCTCGCCGCGATGCTGGGACCTGAGGAGTTCGCCGATGAGGTACTGAAAAATCAGTAGGACGAGTACAGCTAGGAGGATCCCGACCGTGCCCGCCACTACGGCCGCATAGGCGGCGGCCATGGTTAGTAATGCCGAGAACAGCTGCGCCGATAGGACCGGAATTACGGCCTCTCGCACCTTGTGCAAGATCGAGAAGCGATCGAGATAAGACATGAAGGTAAACACGCCGACGATGTTCAACGCGAGGGCGACGAGAAACACGAGAAAAACTGCGAGGTAGTACGCGACGTCGTGCGATCCGAGATCTGCACCGTCGACTATCACGTGGAAGAGGCACCCTGCAGCAAGCGGGAACCACATGAAAGTGGCCACGTTGCCTAGCACGAGGTACCAACGCGGCCGCGTACGGAGCCAGGCGAGCAACATCGTGACCGCACCTGCAATCGCGGCCGGCCCGGGACCGAGCAGTACGATCGCGAGCACCATACCGATCAGCACGCCAGACAATCTGACCTTGCTGGCACCCGTCGGGATATCCGTGAGAACGCTCAGCGTCGTGAACGCGGCGAGGACGAGCAGGGGCGCGACGCTCCACCGATCGAAACCTCGCGTCAGCCATATGACAACTACTGCCCCGAGGATCCCGAGCCCAGCAAGCAGTCCCACAACACGGCCACGCCGTGCGCGATCGTTGCCAGCCATGGCAGTTTCGCGTTCCATCGCCCCCTAGTCATCGGCTCCAGCCGAGAAATACTCAATCCCAAAGGTGTCCAGGCCTAACTGGACACAGCTAAAGCTTCCGTTCGCCTCAGCCGATTGAGGGAAAGTCAGAACGAAAAGGAGGGGCTCGCGAGACGCAAACCCCTCCAAGTGCGATTAGCCGGCGTGGTAGCCCATAGCGCGACGCGCCCCTTTCGTTGGCGAAATGTAACGGCACAGCGGGCAGCCCTACCTCTCACAGCGCGCTGCCTGCGCCCCTGCCGTTTTCCTGTAATCGTGGGGACTGCGGCCCCGTCTGCCTTGGGAAAGGTACCGGGTGTCGCAGTCTCCGCAATCGGACGTTTGTCCAGTCGCGTCCAGCAGGCCTAAAGTCGGCCTCGGACCTGCCGAGTCTCTCGTCCGATCTGTGACGAGCCTCGAACGGACCCGGCCCGCACGGGTCCAACGATTGACGAGCTCGTCCAGCCGCATTAGGACGCACGGCTAGCCAGATGAGGCGATCGGTATCGGGGCCCGCTCGCGTGTCCGGCGGTCAGCGCGCTGACACCCCCCCCGCGAGACGCGGCCGTCATCTGACGTCGGTCGTCAGACGTTGCGAATCCGTATACCGCGCGCCCGCGCCGTCACGGACGAAGATCGAGCCCAAACAGCGCGGCCGCGTTCTCCGACAGCACGCCCCGCCGCTGATCATCGCTGAGCTGATCGAGCAACAGCGACATGCCGTTGCCATGGTCGTGCGGGTAGTCCGAGGAGTACGCGAGCATCCCCGGACCATCCATCATCTCCAGAAGCTGGCCCACCGCAACCGCGTCGTCCGGGAGATGCGCCGGCGCCGTCGTGAAGCGGAAGTGCTCGCGCACGTACTCCGACGGCCGCCCCTTGACCCACGGCACCTCGCGCCACACTCCCTTCCAGTCCTTGTCGAAGCGCCATAGCAGCGGCGCGAGCCACGCGAAGCCGCACTCCGCCACGACGACCCGGAGCTCCGGGAAGCGTTCGAACACGCCCTCGCTGACGAAGCTCAGGACCTGGGCTTGCGCGATCGGCTGGTTGCTCACGTAGTCCTCGAGGTAGGTGGTCGTGAACCCGCTAGGGGTGGCCGCCTTGCCGGCGCGACCCCATGCGTGCAAGCCGACCTGCAATCCGGTCTCGCCGGCCGCGGCGAAGATCGGATGGTTGATCTTGTGGCCCCAGGGCAAGTCGCCGCGTACCGGCAGCAGGACCTGGACGAAGCGAGGGTCCTCCCCCACCCGCGAGATTTCGGCGACCGCGTCCTCGGTAGAGACGGTCGAGACGACGAGGCTCGCGCGCAACCGCTCGTCGCGCGCCAGCATTTCCTCGCGCATCCAGTCGTTGAGCGCGGACGCCACCGCGGCCGAGAAGTACGGATTGCGGTGCGTTTCGAACCCGCTCAGGCAGTTGAGAACGACAAGCCGCGGCGCCGCGGGACCGTCGAGTACGCACGTGGCCAGCTCCTCGTAACTGGACGGCGCGGGCGTCACAAAACCGGGCGGGTACGCATGCGCGACGCCGGTCAAGCGGATACCCGCCTCGGTGACGTACTGACGCCAGTAGTCGCTCAAGTACGGAAAGAGCGCGTCGTACGACGTCGGCGCGCAGTGCACATCGCAGTCGATCGTGTCCATCGACTAGGCCGGTCGCTCAGCCGGCAGCCCGTACAGCGCGAGCGCGTTCTCGCACAGGATTGCTCGCCGCAAATCCGGCCCGAGCGCCCGCGGCAACGCCTGCTTGGGCGAATCGAAGTCCCAGTGCGGATAGTCGGTCGCGAACAGCAGCCGATCAGCCAGCCGCGCCTGCTCGATTGCATACACCAAGTGCTGCTGGTCGTCGGGCTCCTCGATCGGCTGCGTCGTGAACCACACGTGCTCGTCGATGTATTCCGACGGCTTTTGCCGCAGCCGCGGATGGTCCTCACGCATGAGCTCCCAGGCGGCGTCGAGCGACCAACGCAGCGCCGCTGCCCACGCGACGCCGCACTCGGTCAGGACCACTCGGAGCCCCGGGAAGGCCTCGAACATGCCGCCCGCCACCATGCTCGCGAGCTGGCTCTGCATGACGATTCCGTTCCCGACGTGGTAGTCGAGGTAGTACGACGGATAGCCCGCCCCGCGGTGATCGACGTACCCGCCGGTGTGGAAGGCGACGGGCCGTCCGCGCGCGCTCGCGGCCTCGTAGATCGGCCAGTACTTGGGCGCGCCGAGCTGCTCGGCGGCGCTCGCGGGCAACAGCACCGCCACGAACCGCTCGTCATCGGCGCGGCGGTCGATCTCGGCGACTGCCAGATCCGGGTACTCGTGCGGTACGGCGATCGTCGCGCGGAACCTGGGGTCGAACGACAACCACTCATCGAGTTGCCAATCGTTCACTGCGCTGTTCCACTCGGCGGCGAAGTCGGGATGGTCGTAGCAGTCCTGCCCGCTCAGCACCTCCAGAACGGCGTAGTCGATGTCGAACTCGTCAAGCAACTGCTCGCGCGTCAGCTCGGGATCGCTCCCCCAGATGTGCCCGGGCTTGCCCGGCCACGCGTCGACGCGCATGCCGGAGTGGCGGACTCGCGGATACCACTCGGTGACGCGCGGCGTTCGCCTGCCGTACCGCTCGAGCATCCGCCGGGCGGCAGGGGTCAGATAACGAGCGAGCATCGCCTCGGTCGCCTGAGCGTGCACGTCGCAGTCGACGAGCTGCACCGGCCGCGCCGTCTCCGCAACAGCCTCCGAACGGGTCTCAACCTGAGAAGACATGACTCACCTCACGCGTGTAGGACCACGTACTCGTCCTCGACGTTGACATCGAACGTCTCCGCCACATACGGACCCGGTACCCGCTTCGCCGGCGCCTTCGCCCGCATGTCGTCACCGAGCGACCCCCCGGGCGACAGCTCGACCCCGTAGCTCTTGACCCCCGCCGCGACCGCGCCCATAAACGACTGGCCGCTGTCGAGGTCGTACTCCCAGCCGTGCCAGGGGCACGCGATCCGCAGCGGGTCGGCAGAAATCCGCGCGCTTCCGGGCGAGTCCGCCACCGCGTCCCCGAGCAGATGACCGAGGCACAAAGGGCCACCCTGGTGCGGGCATCGGTTGCGGATGCCGTAGAAGCTCTCGCCGACGCGGAACACGCCGATCGAGCGGCCGCCGACCTCGACGATCCGCCGCTCGCCGGAGGGGAAGCTGCGCAGAGGCGCGACGACAACCCTCATCTCTGGCAACTGTACCCAGCCCTACGCCTGGCCCAGCAGGCCGGAGGGAATTAGTGCGCTGGCGGGCAAGGCCGCCACGAGCAGGCATCCGCCGGACGCAAGCGCGCGTGACGAACTACAGGGTCATCGTGCGGCCGGCCTCGAACCCGTCGATCGCCACGATCTCGTCGATCACGTCATCCGGAACTGGTCCGTCGGTCGTGATCACCATCACGGCCAGCGGTCCGGCGCCGACCGTGTCGGAGTCGACGTGCCCGACCGCGGCCGACACGATGTTGATGCCGCGCGCGCCAAAAAGCGTCCCTACGCGCCCGATCATCCCCGGCACGTCGCCGTAGCGAAACATCGTGATGTGCTTCTCCAGCTGGATGTTGAAGCGCTGGCCCCAGGCTTCGAGCAGATGCTCGCGGTTGCGGCGCCCGAACACGGTGCCGGCCACGAGCACGCTGTCCTCGCCGCTCTCGACGGTCACGCGGACGAGATCGGAGTAGTCGCGAACGGCTGCGCGTCTCATCTCCACGACCTCGATGCCCCGCTCCGCCGCCAGGCCCGGCGCGTTGACGACGCCGACATCCTCCTCGCAGTGGCCCCGCAGGACGCCGAGCAGGACTTGGATCGTGAGCAGGCTGGTATCGCGCTCGGCGATCCGGCCGAGGAACTCGGTCCGCACCAGATCGATCGACGAGCCGTCGGTGAGCTCGACCGCGATCCGCCCGAGCGATCCGCAGAGCGACACGAATGGACCGAGCACCTCCATGTCCTCAGGCGAGATGGCGGGGACGTTGACGGCGCTGGTGACGACGCCGCCGGTCAGGGCGGCGACGACCTGCTCGGCGGCCTGGTAGCCGGCACGGTCGGTCGCCTCGGCGGTCGAGGCGCCGAGGTGCGGCGTAACGACGACATTCGGATAGCCGAACAGCGGATGATCGGTGACCGGCTCGGTGGTGAACACGTCGAGCGCCGCGCCCCCGACCTTGCCCGAATCGAGCGCATCCTTCAGATCCGCGTCGACGACCAGCGGCCCGCGCGCGACGTTGAGGATACGGACGCCGTCCTTGCACTTGGCCAGCGCCTTGGCGTCGATCCACCCCTTGGTGTCGGGCGTGTTGGGCAGGTGCAGAGTGATGAAGTCGGCCCGCGCGTACACATCGTCTGACGACTCGGCCTTTTCGACGCGTAGGTCCCGATAGCGGTCGGCGGAAACGTACGGGTCGAACGCGACCACTCGCATCCCGAAAGCCCGCGCCCGCTCAGCCACGAGCTGGCCGATCTTGCCGAACCCGAGGATCCCGAGCGTTTTCTCGTACAGCTCGACGCCCGAGAACTTCGAGCGCTCCCACGCGCCGCCGATGAGCGAGGCGTGCGCCTGCGGAACGTTGCGCGCGAGCGCGAGCAGCAGTGCCATCGTGTGCTCGGCGGCGGTGATCACGTTCGACTGGGGCGCGTTGGCGACGATGATCCCGGCCTTCGTGGCGGCGTCGACGTCGACGTTGTCGACTCCCACCCCGGCCCGGCCAACCGCACGCAACCGCCCTGCGCGCGTGATCAGCGGGCCATCGAGCTTCGTGGCCGAGCGGATGAGGACGCCTTCGTACTCGCCGATCCGCTCCTCGAGCTCCTCGCGCGACCAGCCGACGCCTAGGTCGACGTCGAAGTGCTCCCTCAGCAGCTCGATTCCGGAGTCGCCGATCTTCTCCGCAACCAGCACGCGGGCACGGCCCCCGTCCGGCCGCGGTGCAACCGAGGCCGACTCGGTGGCGGTCACAGCATGCGCTCCAGCACCCAGTCGATGCAGGCCGTCAGCGCCATGACGTCTGCGGGATCGGTCGCCGGGAACATCGCAACCCTCAACTGGTTTCGCCCCAGCTTCCGGTACGGCTCGACGTCGACGATCCCGTTGGCGCGGAGCGTCGCCGCCACCGCCGCCGCGTCGACATCCGAATCGAAGTCGATCGTCCCGACCACCAGCGACCGTTTCGCAGGATCTGTGACGAACGGCTCGGCATGGTCGTGCTGAGAGGCCCACGCGTAGAGGTGGGTGGACGAGTCGGTCGTGCGCGCCACCATCCCGGCCAGTCCGCCCCGCTCGAGCATCCAGTCGAGCTGGTCGGCGAGCAGCAGCAGCGTCGCGATCGCCGGCGTGTTGTAGGTCTGGTCCTTGACCGAGTTCTCGAGCGCGATCTCGAGCGAAAGGAAATCGGGGATCCAGCGTCCGGGGCCGGGATCGGCGGCGACCTGACCGATCCGCTCGAGCGCGGCCGGGCTGAGCAGGGCGAGCCACAGGCCGCCATCCGACGCAAACCCTTTCTGGGGCGCGAAGTAGTAGGCGTCGGCCTGCGAAACCTCGACCGGCAGGCCTCCCGCGCCGGACGTCGCGTCGATCAACACCAATGAGCCCTCTGAGCCGGCCGGTCGAACCACCGGCATCATCACGCCGGTCGACGTCTCGTTCTGGGCCCATCCGATCACGTCGGCGGAGGGGTCCGACTGCGGCGCCGGGGCGTCCCCGGGCTCGGCTTCGATCACGATCGGATCGGCCAGAAACGGAGCGCCGCGGGTGCAAGCCGCGAACTTCGAGGAGAACTCGCCGTAGACGAGATTCAGCGCGCGCTCGCGGACCAGGCAGCACGTCGCGGCGTCCCAGAACGCGGTCGTGCCGCCGTTGCCGAGCACCACCTCGTAGCCGTCGGGCAGCGTGAACAGATCGCGCACGCCCGCCCGGATCCGGCCGACGACTCGCCTGACCGGAGCCTGGCGGTGGGAAGTTCCCATAATCGTCGACCCGTCCCCCGCCAGGTGCGCGAGTTGCTCCTGGCGTACGCGAGAGGGTCCCGAACCGAACCGGCCGTCGGCGGGCTTCAGGGCGTCTGGAATCTGCAGAACGGTGTCGGTCCGCGTCATACGGGCCTCTTCAACGGTAACGAACTACCCCGCCGGGCGGGGCTCGCGAACCTACTCCTGGAACTCCGTGTCGATCCAGTCCATCTGGGCACGGAGTTCGCGACCGACGACCTCGACCTGGTGCCCGGCCTGTTCCTCGCGCATGCGCTTGAAGTTCTCCTGCCCGGCCCGGTTCTCGGCGATCCACTCACGGGCGAAATCGCCCGACTGGATGTCGGCGAGAACCTTCTTCATCGCCTCGCGGGTGGCGTCACTGATGATCACCTTGCCGCGAGTCATGTCGCCGTACTCGGCGGTGTTCGAGATCGAGTACCGCATCCCCGCGATGCCCTTCTCGTATATGAGGTCGACGATCAGCTTGAGCTCGTGCAAGACCTCGAAGTAGGCGAGTCGCGGGTCGTACCCGGCCTCGGTCAGGGTGTCGTAGCCGGCGCGGACGAGCTCGGTGACCCCGCCGCACAGCACCGCCTGCTCGCCGAACAGGTCGGTCTCCGTCTCGTCCTTGAACGTCGTCTCGATCACACCGCCGCGCGTGCACCCGATGCCCTTGGCGTAGGCGAGCGCGACCGCGAGCGCGTCGCCGCTCGCGTCCTGGTGCACCGCGACGAGTCCCGGCACGCCCGAGCCCTCGAGGAACTGCCGCCGGACCAGGTGGCCGGGGCCCTTCGGCGCGACCAGCGCGACGTCGACGTCCGGCTGCGGCACGACCTCGCCGTAGTGAATCGAGAAGCCGTGTCCGAACATGACCATGTTCCCGGGGGCCACCCCGTCCTTGACGCCCGACTCCCACACGGCGCGGTGGAGCTCGTCGGGGACCAGCATCATCACGATGTCGCCTTCGCTGGCGGCGTCGGCGGGCTCGGCCACTCGCAGCCCGTGCTCGCGCGCCTTGGTCACGCTGCTCGAGTCCGGGCGCAGGCCGACCACGACCGATACCCCCGAATCCTGAAGGTTTAGCGCGTGGGCGTGCCCCTGCGAGCCGTATCCGATGATCGCGACGGTCTTGCCGTCGAGCTTGTGTAGGTCAGCGTCGTCGTCGTAGAACATTGCCGGGGAGCGTAGAACACGCGGCTCCCCGGCGAGTTCTCAGTGGCTCATCCGCCGCCGCCGAACTGACGCTCGAGCGACAGCACGTCGTTGACGTAGTTCTGCGTCGAGGGATACACACCGTTCCGCATCACCGACGGCAGACCCTGGTAGTACCCCGCGGCTGCCATCGCCGAATCGCCGCCGGTCGACTGGAGCAGCGAGTGCAGAAGCAGCACCCCGCCGCGCACGTTGTCGGCAGCCGAGGCGGGGGCCAGCGGTGGACCGCCGGTGTCGAGCGAGTGCTGGATCCACTCCCACGTCCCCGGGAGGATCTGCATCACGCCGCGAGCGTCTGCGCTCGAGACGAGGTCGTTGTTGAAGCCGCTCTCCTGCCAGGCGATCGCCGCGGCGAGCGACGAGGGCACACCGTTCGCGGCGGCGACGGAACCGACCTCGGACGCGGTGACGCGCTCGGCCGTGGGATACGGCGGATCGGTCGGCGTCCCCTGGGCGGTCGCGCCGACGGGTTGCGAACTCGCTGCGCTCGCGCCGCTCGAGTCGCTCGACATCGACACATCGATCGTCGAACCCGATCCCGAACTCGACCCCGAGGACACCCGGAGCACGGTTCCGGTCAACAGGAAGTGGCTCGGATCGAGCCCGTTTGCCGAGGCAAGCGCGTCGACGGTCGTGCCCGAGCGCGCGGCGATCGCCGACAGCGTGTCGCCCGCCTGCACCACGTACGAGCCGCCGGAGCCCGTGGTGGCGCTCGCCGGCATGACCGTCCCCGACGAGGCCGAGGAGCCGGACAGATGGAGCACGGTGCCGGTCAAGAGGAATGCGTTTGGATTGAGGCCATTGGCCGCGGCGAGCGAGCTGACGCTGACCCCGGCACGCGCGGCGATCGCCGACAGCGTGTCGCCGGGCTGCACGACATAGGCGCCCGACGTGCTCGTGCTCGCGGGCACGGCCGTGCTTGTCGTCTCGCTGGTCTCCTCGCTGGCCGAAGGCGCGACTGCGCTCGCGCCTTGCGGCGGGATCTGGATGGTCGAGCCGGCCAGGAGTTGGGTGTCGGGCGAGAGCCCGTTGGCTGCGGCGAGAGCGTCGACGCTCACGCCGTCCTGTGCGGCGATCGACGACAGGGATTCACCGGTCGAGATGACGTGGACGAAATACGCCGAGGCGGTCGCGGGGACACCGAGCATCGCGCCGGCCACGACGGTAATGAGCAGGGAAAGTCGGAGATGCATGCGCCCCAGTGTCGTCAACAACCGCCGCAACCGGAATCGCTGCAACCGGCCTTTCAGCTTGCAAAATCGCGTTCATCGGTTTGCCCGCGGTAAGGATCCGAGCGCGGCCAGGACCGACCTCAGGCGTCGGCAGCCGCGACCAGCGTCCGCGCCGGGAACCGCAGCACGCCGTCGGCGCCGATGTAGGGCTGCGCGAGCTCCGCGATCTTGGCGATCACGTTGGCGCGCTGCTCGTCCGAGAGCGGATCGAACGCGTCGCCGAACATGCTCGAAAGATCGTCGGTCTCGGCGACGTACTCCTCGACGCCGTCGAACGCCCGTGGCGGCTCGACCGACTCGACCACCACGTCCACGAAGCCGGCGGCCTCGAGCAGGTCCTGCAGGCGCCCCGGCGCCGCCAGCGCGAACATCCCGGGCGCGTCGGGATCGGGCTGCGTGGTGTGCCCGAGTTCGACCAGCGCGCGCGTCGTGATCGTGGCCCACGGGTTCGCCGGAGGCTCGTCCCACACCGCGAGCGCGATTCGACCGCCCGGACGCAGCACGCGGCGCATCTCGCGCAACGCGGCCTCCGGATCGACGGCGAACATCAGTCCCCACTTGCACAGGACGACGTCGACGCTCGCCGTGTCGAGGTCGATCCACTCGAGCTCGATCCGCTTGAACTCGACGTTCTCGATTCCGAGCTCGTTCGCGCGAGCACGCGCGACCTCGAGCATCTCGTCGGTCGCGTCGCTGGACACGAGCGTGCCGCCCGGACGGATCAGCTCAGCTGCGAGGAATCCTGTCTCCCCCGGCCCGGCCGCGAGCTCGAGCACCCGCAGGCCGGGCTGCAGCCCAACCTGGTCGAGCATCCAGGCCGACACCGGTAACCCAAATTCGCGCACGCGCTGAGCCCGCTTGCCCCACCCGGCCGCCGCCCGTCCCCACCGCTCGAGCATCTCGGCCCTCACCGCATCAGGATCGGAAACACCCAACTATTCCTCCTCTCTGTCGGGCGCCCGCTCGGAAAGACGCCGCGTGATCTCCTCGAACGCGCCTTCGATCTGCTCGCTCAAACGCCGCTGGAAGATAGCCATCACCGCCTCGGACGCCACGGGTCCGAGCCGCTGTACCGCCTGCACCATCTCCGGCCAGCGCTCGGCCGGCATGTCCGCCTGGGCGAACGGCTTCCAGATCTCGTGCAGGAACAACTCGACGAACGAGCGCGACACCGACTCGCAGTGCCGGTCGATGTCCTCGAGGATCGAGAGCGCGCTGCGGACCGAGATTCCGCGTCCGACGACCTCCTCGGCGATCGCCAGCAAAGACGGGCTCGGCACCCTGAACCGCCCGTCGCCGATCGGCACGAGCACGCCCAGCCGCTCGGCCTCCGCGAGCACCTCGGGCGCCTCCGGTGCGCTGACGCGGAACCGTTTGCCGAGCTCATCGAGCGTCAGCGTCTCGCCGCGCTCGGTGGTGGCGGCAGCGCTGAGCGCCTCGCCGAACTGCCTCAGCCGGTCCGCGGTGCCTTGGGTGTCGTCGAGCAGCCGTTTGATGCCGCCGAGGTTGAAGCCGTCTTCTTGGAGCTCGCGGACGAGCCGCAGCTGGGCGAGGTGCTCGGGCCCGTAGTAGCCGACGCGGGCGCGGACCTCGGGCGGGTCGAGCAGCCCGCGTGCCTGGTGGGCGCGAATGTTGCGCACGGACATCCCGGACTCCGCCGCCAGCTGCTCGATCGTCAGCTGGTTGGGAGACTCGGATTCCTCGAACCGCGGAGCGGAGGACATGGTTCCGATTAAAGCTGGCGCCGAAGCAGCTTGCCCGACGCCGTCCGTGGGAGGTGCTCGGCGAAGTCCACCGCCTTGGGGACCTTGAACGACGCCAACCGCGCCGCGCAGTGGGCGCGAAGCTCGTCGGGGCCTGCGGTCGCGCCATCGCGGAGCACGACCGTCGCAACCACCGCCTCCCCCCACTCCGGATCGGCGCGGGGATGGACGGCTGCGTCCGCCACGGCGGGATGCTCGAGCAGCGCCGCCTCGACCTCGGTGGGCGCGACGTTCTCGCCGCCGCTGACGATCGTGTCGGCCTTGCGGCCGGTGATCACGAGCCGGTCGCGTTCGTCGAACTCGCCGAGATCCCCAGTGTGCAGCCATCCGGATTCGTCGACGGCGTCAGGTGAGACGATCGCCCCGCGGACCTTGATCTCTCCGCGGGAGGTACGCAGCTCGACGCCCGGCAGCGGCCACCCGAACGTGGCGATCTGGGAGCAGGCTTCGGTCATTCCGTATGTCGGCGCGACCGGAACGCCGGCCGCTTCCGCGCGATCGAGCAGCGCCGCGGCGATCGGCCCACCGCCGAGCAGCGCCCAGCGCAGCGTCGGGGGCCGCTCCAGACCGGCGTCCAGCAGCCGCGCGAGCATCGTCGGCACGAGCGAGACGAGCGTGATCCGACGAGCCGGATCCATCAACTCGTTCAGGACCGCCTCGGTGTCGAAGCGCCCGTGCAGCACGGCCGTAGTGGCGTAGATCGCGCTTCGGATCGGGATCGAGAGGCCGCCGACGTGCGTGAGTGGCATCGGGCACAGCCAGCGCTCGCCCTGGTCGAGTCCGAGCGCGACCGCCGACCCGAGCGCGCTGGCCAGGAAGTTCTCGTGTGTCAGCGTCACGGGCTTCGGAGCTGCCGTCGTCCCCGACGTATGCATCACCGCCAGCGGCTGGCCGGCCCCGGGCGGAGCCGGCGGCCCGGACCCACGGGGCGGCTCGGACACGACCACGTCAGATCCCGCCATCCGGTGCTCACGCTCGGCCTCGCTGAGGCGCAAGTCGATCGGCACCACCGAGATGCCCGCCAGCACGCCACCGTGGAGCGCGATCACGAACTCCTCGGGCGAGGGCAGCGCCAACGCGACCCGTTGACGCGTGCCCAGACGCTGCAGCGCGTTGGCCGCCGACATCGCCGCCTCGGACAGCTCGGCGTACGTCAGGCTCCGTTCCGGACCATCGATCGCAATCCGGTCCGGATGCTTGGCGCGAGCCATCTGCATCCAGGAGGACATGCCTGACACGGTAGTCTCGCCCGCGTGCCAACGACGTGGAAAGCGGCCGGGGACTACGAAGACATCCGTTACGAAACCGCGACCGGCGAGGACGCCGGCATCGCGAAGATCACGATCAACCGCCCCGAGGTGCGCAATGCGTTCCGCCCTGAGACGGTGGTCGAGTTGTCGCACGCGTTCACGCGCGCCCGCGAGGACCTCGACATCGGTGTCGTGATCCTGACCGGCGAGGGCACCGAGGCGTTCTGCTCCGGAGGCGACCAGCGGGTGCGCGGATCGCGAGGCGGCTACGTCACCGGTGCCGACCCGTCGGCCGCCGGCAGGCACGAGGCGGTCGGGCGGTTCGAGGTCACCGATCTGCACGTGCAGATGCGCCGGATGCCGAAGCCGATCGTGGCGATGGTCGCGGGCTATGCGATCGGCGGTGGCCACGTCCTGCACGTCGTCTGCGACCTGACGATCGCCGCCGATAACGCCCGCTTCGGGCAAGTCGGTCCGAAGGTCGGCTCGTTCGACGGGGGCTTCGGTGCGAGCGTGCTGTCGCGGCTGGTGGGGCCGAAGAAGGCCAAGGAGATCTGGTTCCTGTGCCGCCAGTACGACGCGCACGAGGCGCTCGCGATGGGGCTGATCAATACGGTCGTGCCGCTCGATCAGCTCGAGCAGGAGACCGTCAAGTGGTGCCGCGAGATGCTCGCGCTGTCGCCGTTCGCGCTGCGGATGCTCAAGGCGAGCTTCAACGCCGACGAGGATGGTCTCGCGGGAATCCAGCAGTTCGCACACGACGCGAACCTGCTGTTCTACATGAGCGAAGAGGCGCAGGAGGGGCGCAACGCCTACCTCGAGAAGCGCAAGCCGGACTTCTCGAAGTTTCCGCGGCGGGCGTGATGACGGCCACACGGGAGGCCACCAGGCCGAGCGGCATTCGCATCTGGCTGATGGCCGCTCGCGTGCGAACGCTTCCGGCCGCGATCGCTCCGGTGCTGGTCGGCACCGCGCTCGCGGGGTTTCTGCACGTGTTCCATCCGCTGCGGTTCGTCGCGGCGCTGATCGGCGCGATGTTCATCCAGATCGGCACGAACCTCTCGAACGACTACTCCGACGCGCGGCGCGGAGCCGACACCGAGGACCGCCTCGGTCCCGTGCGCGTCACCGCGGGCGGTCTCGTACCGCCCAAGCAGGTGCTGATCGCCACCTATCTGACGTTCGGCGTCGCCGTCTTGGCCGGGGTGTATCTCGTGGTCGTCGCGGGGTGGCAGCTGCTGCTCGTCGGCGCCGCCTCGATCCTCGCCGGCGTGCTGTACACGGGCGGCCCGCGACCGTATGGATACGAGGGACTCGGCGAGCTGTTCGTGTTCCTGTTCTTCGGGATCGTCGCGGTGGCGGGGTCGTTCTTCGTGCAGGTCCAGCACCTGGACTGGGAGGCGTTCGCGCTCGCGGTCCCGGTCGGGCTGTTGGCGGCGGGACTGCTGATGGTCAACAACATCCGGGATATCGACACGGACCGTCGCGCCGGCAAGCGCACGCTGGCGGTACGCCTCGGTCGAGACCGCGCTCGAACGCTGTTCGCGGCGACCGTCTACGTGGCCTACGTTCTGGTGCCGGTGACCTGGGCGTTCGGGCCGCTCAGCCCATGGCTGCTGCTGGCCTGGCTGACGCTTCCGCTCGCGGCCCGGGTCGTGCGCGTCGTGCGCAACCGCACCGACGGACTGTCGCTGAACGGCGCGCTCGCCCGGACCGGCATGCTTCAGCTCGTGTTCTGCACGCTGCTGGCCGCCGGCCTGCTGCTCAGCCGGTGAACGTCGACATTGAATTTTTCAGGGCGCGCATGCGCGCGCCGTTTGTCTCGGCATCGGGATCCATCGGTGACCGCGAGCTCGTGCGACTGCGTCTGGAGGACTCCGCCGGACGGGTCGGGTTCGGCGAGGCCGCACCGCTGTCCGACTACAACGGCGCGAGCGTCGAGGACGTACGTGAGGCTCTCGAGGCGTGCCGGCCGACGCTCGCACGATCCACGGGGCTGCCCCGTGAGGAGCTTCTGGCGCAATGCGTCGAGCTCGCGGTGCTCCCGCCGGCGATAGCGGCCATCGATCTCGCGCTGTGGGATCTCGAGGGACGCCGGACGGGCCAGCCGGTGTGGCGACTCCTGGGCGCGGACGCCGGTACGGCCGTCGAGGTCAACTACACGATCGCGGCGTCCGATCGCGCCGGGGCCGCGGCGCAGGCGAGCGAGGCCCGCGTGGCGGGGTTTCGCTGCGTGAAGGCGAAGGTCGGGGTGGGCGACGACTCCGGCCGTCTGGCCGCGGTGCGCGCGGTGCTCGGGAAGGACGTCGCGATCAGGCTCGACGCGAACGGCGCGTGGTCGGTCGAGGAGGCCGCCGCCGCGCTTCGTGCGCTCGCGCCGGTCGGGATCGAGCTGTGCGAGGAGCCGGTCCGGGGTCTCGCCCAGACGCGCGAGCTGGCGGCAGCGACGAGCGTGCCGATCGCGCTGGACGAGACCGCGTCCGCGATCGGAGCACTCGAGGACCCTGTCTGCCAGGCCGTGTGCCTGAAGATCGCGAGCTTCGGCGGCATCACGGGCGCAGTACGGGCGGCTCAACAGGCCCGCGCCGTCGGCTACGAGGTCTATCTCGCCTCGACCCTGGACGGTCCGCTCGGGATCGCTGCGGCGCTGCACGCCGCGGCGGTCGTGCGACCGGAGCGCGCCTGCGGATTGGCGACGCTCGCGCTGTTCGCCGACCGCGAGGACCCGTTGCCGGCGCGCGACGGCCGGATCGGGCTCCCGGACGGTCCGGGCCTCGGCGATGGCCTGATCTCTTGGTATCAGGCGCCGTGATCGGCGCTCATGTGATCGAGGTCACGCTTCAGCGCCCCGCCGCCGGGTAGAAATGTGAACCGAAGAATTTTCAATTTCGTACTAAAGGCAGAGGGCTCAGTTGACGACCATGTTGATCAACTGAGCAGCAGCAGTTTTCACCGGGAGATCCAAGATGAGTCCTGAACGTTCCAAGGCGTACCGGCAGGTGATGAAGACGCTCGACGACATGGGTCCGAGCAAGCTGTTCGACGACGAGCAGCAGCGGATCCGCTACGCCGCCGACAACCTCATCTTCAGCACCGATCTGAACACCGACGTCGAGGCCTGCGACGCGCTCGAAGACGTCGCTGCCCTCTGCCGGGCGCTCGTTGAGAGCGGTCGCTGGGAGCAGAGCAGCGCGATGCGCCTCGTGGACGATGTCTGCGACTGCGGGCCGGCGGCTTCGATCGTCCTCCAGGCCGCCTAGCCGATCACGGCCGCGACGAGCGCCGGCGCCTCCAGGTGCACGGCGTGACCCGCATCCGGGATCACGGCGACCTGCGCGTCCCGTAGGCCGCCCGCCATCTCGCTCGCGATACCCGCGAACTTGTCGTCGCGCTCGCCGGCGATGAGCGTTGCCGGCGTACGGATCTCCGGTAGCTGGTCCCACAACGAGGGAAGCGCTCCCGTGCCCAGGCCGCGGAGGGCTTTCGCGAGCCCGGCCGGTTCGTTTCGGAGGCGGTCCGCGCGGACCGCGGCCGCCACCGCGGGCGACTGCCCGGCGAGCACCGGCGTCCGCGCCCAGCGCTCGGCGAACTCCTCGATCGTCATCCGCTCGACCTCGTTGGCGAGCGCGTCGTCGGCGGCTCGCCGCGCGTCCCGCTCGACCGAGCCCGCGATGCCCGGGCTGGCGCCGATCAGGACGAGGCGATCGATCCGCGCTTCGAGCGCCGGCGCGAGCGCGGCGTGTAGAGCGAGGCGCCCGCCCATCGAGTACCCGACCAGCGTGAACCGGCCCGGCGCGAGCTCGGCCAGGTCGCCGAGCACCGCCTCGAGCGTGACCGGGTCTCGCCCGCTGGCTGACCCGTGGCCACGGATGTCGGGCGCGAGCGCACGGTAGCTTTCCCCGAGCGCCGCGACCACGGGGTCCCAGCTTCGCCCGGTGTGGGTGAAGCCGTGGAGGAGGACGACATCGCGCGCCATCAGCTCCGCATCATGACCGCCACCGACACCTACCTGCTGCTGCGTGCCTTCTGCGACGAGCTCGCGCGGTGTGGGATGGAGCACGCCTGCACCGCGCCGGGGTCGCGCTGCACCCCAATCGTCCTGTCGCTCGTCCGCGAGGAGCGGATCCGGTGCTGGTCGCACATCGACGAGCGCTGCGCCGGCTTCTTCGCGCTCGGCGCCGGCAAGCGTTCGGGCCGGCCGGTCGCGGTGACGTGCACGTCGGGCACCGCCGCCGCGAACCTCGCGCCCGCGGTGATCGAGGCGAGTCACGCGCGCGTCCCGCTGATCGTGCTCACCGCCGACCGCCCGCCGGAGCTCCGCGAGGTCGGAGCCGGCCAGACGATCGACCAGCTGAAGCTCTACGGCGATGCGGTCAAGTGGTTCTTCGAGGTAGGGGTCGACGAGGCGACCCCGGCGACGCTCCGCTTTATCCGCACGCTGGCCTGCCGCGCCTACTGGACCGCGTCCGAGGGCCCTCCCGGCCCCGTCCACCTGAACTTCCCGCTCCACGAGCCGCTCGTGCTCGACCGCCCGTTACCGCAGCCCGCCGACGACACCGGTCGCGCCGGCGCTCGGCCGTACGTGACGTTCGATTCCGGCGCCGGCGGCGCTCCAGCCCGTGGCGCGCCCCCTTCGGGCCGGATCGTGATCGTCGCCGGCTCGGATCGCGACCCGGCGGCCGCGCGAGAGCTGGCGCGGTTCGCCGCCCGTTCACAGATCCCGCTGCTCGCTGATCCGCTGTCTGGCGCGCGCCGCGGTGAGGCAGCGATGGCGCACTACGACCTGCTGCTGCGTGACCCGGAATTCGCGGCCGCCCACCAGCCTCAGTTCGTGATCCGGACCGGCGATCTGCCCACCTCGAAGCCGCTCCGCGCGTGGCTGGCCGGGCTTGAGACGGCCCAGATCGCGTTCGACCCCGATGGGGCCTGGCAGGACCCCGACGGCGTCGTCGGGATGCGAATTCGGGCCCCCTACCGAGCGCTGCTGGGCGATCAGGAGCTCGCCACCGATCGAGACTGGTTCGCCTCGTGGCGCGCCGCCGACGACGCGGTCGCCGGCGCGATCGATCGCACGCTCGGCGACGAGCTCTCGGAGCCTGTGGTGGCGCGCGGCCTGGGCGAGTGGCTGCCTCACGAGGCCACCCTGTTTGTCGCCTCCTCGATGCCGATCCGCGACGTCGAGGAATTCGTCGCGGCCCGCGAGGACGGGCCGCGTGTGCTCTCGAACCGTGGTGCGAACGGGATCGACGGCACCGTCTCGTCTGCGTTCGGCGCCCGTGCGGCGGCGGACGACGGCCCCGTCGTGCTGCTGATCGGCGACGTCGCGCTCGCCCACGACATCGGCGGGCTGCTGGCCGCGTCGCGGCTCGGGCTTGGGCTGACGATCGTGCTGCTCAACAACGACGGCGGCGGGATCTTCCACTTCCTCGCGGTCGCCGGGGAGACCGACGCGTTCGAGGAGCACGTCGCGACGCCCCACGGGCTCGACTTCGCCCGTGCCGCGGCGCTCTACGGCTGCCGGTTCGAGCGGACGCACACCGTCGCCGAGCTCCGCGCGGCGGTCGAGACCTCGATCGCCGGCGACGGCGCCACGATCATCGAGGTGCGCACCGACCGCGAGGAGAACCTGGCGCTCCACCGTCGGGTGGCTGAGGCGGCGATGGCGGCGCGGCGACCTGAATAAAGCCCGAAACCTCCCCCCGCGCCGGCCGCCTTCGGGACATAAGACGTCCTGTGTCAACCCCCGAGCGAAATAGCGGATGTCGGCTTGCCGTCAAGCGCTTCGCGCTCGGCCCTGCGGGCCGCCGTGCCGGTGACGGCGGGGCCGAGCATCCGCTGGGTGGCGGCTGTGTCGGGCCGGGAGCCCGACACTCGAGGGACCGTGACCAGGACATGTTGTTGTAGGGCGCGGTGACGGGCGGGGTCGTAGGGGGTGCGGTCCTGCCAGCAGCGCCACACGATCCGGCACCAGGCGCGTCCGAGGGTGCGGATCGCGCGGGGGTGGTCCTGTCCGCGTGCGAGCGCGCGGGCGTAGTGGTCGGCCGCCCAGGGGTGCCACTGGCGGGTCGAGTCCGCCAGCGTGCAGAACGCGTCTCTGAGCCGCTTGTTGCACGCCCAGCGGAAGCACGCGACCTTGCGTTTGCCGGACTCGATCGCGACGGCGGCTTGGCCGGCGTCGCCGGCGAGTGTGTCGCCGGTCGGGTAGCGTCCTCGGCAGTCGCCGATCTCGCTCAGCAGCGTGGCAGCGGTGATGACGCTCTTGGGGTCGCGGAACAGCGAGAGGAAGATCGGCCCGTCGGGGTGCGCGCGAACCGCGCGGGCGATCTGCCGCTCGAGCGTCTTGATCTGCGCCACCAGCGGCTTGAGCGTCGCGACGAGCGCGAGCACCAGCTGCCGGCGCATGGCGATCTCCTGCTCGCCGGCGCGGCCCTCGGGGGCGCTTCTGAGCTTGCCAAGCAGCTTGGCCGGGTCTTGACGCCCGCTGTAGCCCTCGCGGCGCAGGAACGCCGCCAGTCGCTGCTGACCGAGCGTGCTGGCGTCTGCCGGGCTGGGGTAGCGCTCCAGGAACGCGAGCCCGATCGGGCTGTCGAGTCGGGCGAAGATCTTCGCCGCGCCCGGCCAGAACCGCTCGAGCTCGGCGCGCAGCTGGTTGGCGAGCGCCACCCGGGTCTGCACGAGATCCTCGCGTCCGCGGCACAGCGCCCTGAGCGCCTTGGTGTGGTCGCTGTCGGGCTCGAGCACCCTGAAGCGGTGGTGGTCGGTCCGCGCCAGCTCGCACAGCACGAACGCGTCGAATCGGTCGGACTTGCCGCCCGAGACTCGGAAGCGGGCGCGGGTGGCGGCGACCTGGTTGGGATGCAGCGCCAGCACCCGCAGCCCCGCGTCCAGCAGCCGCTCGACCAGCAGCCCGTCCGGGCGCTCGATCGCCACCAGCGTCACCTTGTGCCGCACGAGCGTTCTGCACAGCGACCGCAGCCCGGCCTCGTCGTGCGCGAACGTCGCGGCCAAAAGCTCCTCGCCCGTCTCATCGGCGATCAGCACGTCGTGCTTCTCGGACGCCCAATCGACGCCCGCGTAATTACTACCTTCCATCGGTACTCCTCATCGGTCAGGACTTCACAGCGCCCCGACCGTGGGGTACCGTTGCGGGTGCTCATTGACTGGCCCTCCAACGGGCTACGTCCTGTTGCCGCTTATCGGCACCTCACCCCGCCGGGAGGGGCTGGTCTTATGTTGGCCCTCTGCACGGGCAAACACCCAAGGCCCTCCCCCGGCGGTGGTCGAGGCCGACGCGACCAACACGACCGCGCCAACCACAGGATGACCAATGAGCATTCCCCACATGCTTATCTCCCGGAGGCAGCGGCCGGCGGGGTGATTTCGGGCTTTGTACAGGTGGTCCGCGGCGGCTCACGTGTGGTCCGCTGCGGCTACGGGGTGGTGGCCTGCCGCTCCGGGATGGTCCGCGGCGGCTCCGGGGTGGTTCGCGGCGGCTCCGGGAGTGTCCGGGGCGGTCCGGGCAGGTCGCTCACGGCGCCGGCCGGCCACCCGTGATCAACCCGCCAGCACTGGCAGCAGCGCTCCGAGCTTGACTTCGGTCTCGGCGAGCTCCGCCACCGGATCGGAATCGCGCACGATCCCCCCGCCGGCGTACAGGTGCGCCACGCGCCCGCGCACGAGCGCGCACCGCAGCCCCACGCAGAACTCGCCGTCGCCCGCCGCGTCTGTCCACCCCACCGTCCCCGCGTACCAGCCGCGGTCGAGGCCCTCGAGCGCCGGGATCAGCGGCGCGGCGATCTCCAGCGGCTCGCCCCCGACCGCCGGCGTCGGGTGGAGCACTCCGGCCAGCTCGATCGCGCTCAGAGGAGCCGCCAGCTGGGCGCGAATCGGGGTCCCGAGGTGGATGATGTTCGCGACCCGGACCAGCGCCGGCTCGGGCGCGGCCGTGACCCACACCGAGTGGGGCCGCAGCGCGCGGGCGATTCGTCGCACGACGATCGCGTTCTCCTCGCGGTCCTTGACGCTGCGCAGCAGTTGCTCGCCGAGGTGCTCGTCGACCGCCGGATCGCCGCTCCGCCGCGAGGAGCCCGCCAGCCCTACGGTGGAGGCCCGTTGGCCCTCCCGGCGCACCAGCAGCTCCGGGCTGGCAGCCAGAAAAACAGCGTCCCCGCGTCCGACCGCAAACACGTAACAGGACGCGAACGCCTCGCGGAGCAGGCCGAGGACCGCGCCCACGTCGTGGTCGACCGGCGCGTGAACCTCCACCTCGCGCGCCAGGACGATCTTCTCGAGCTCGCCGGCGCGGATCCGCTCGACGGCCCGCGCCACCGCCTCCTCGTAGTGCGACGGCGGCATCGGGCTGAGCACCTTGTACTCCCCCGCCGGCGCTGGATCCCACATCGGCAGTTGCGCCGTCCGCAACGAGCCCAACCGCCCCGCTACCCGCGCCGACAGGTCCTCCAGCGTGTCATCCGGGGACACCTCGAGGTTCAAGGTCAGCGACGCCCGATCGCCGGCGCGCGCCAGCGACAGCTCGGGGACGACCAGCGAGGCCGGCGCGAATCCCTCCCACCGAGGCGAGCCTCCGCCGTCGGGCGCGAACGCGAACCCGCCGAGCGCGAGCAGACCCGCCCCGGGCGGTCCGTCTGCGTCATCCGCGAGCGCCGAGGCGATCACCTCCGACCAGCGGGTGGCCACGTCCGTAAAGCGGTTGGCGCCATCGGCTTCGAGGACGCGCACCGATCCGATCGCGGCGACCGCGTAACCATCCCGGTCGGGTTGCTCGAGGCAGAACCAAGGCTCGCCGGAACGCCGCGAGGCGACCACGACCGCGGTTGGGTCGACGCCAGGATCGACGCGTCCGGTGACGCTGACCAGCATCGGCGTCCCGGTGGCGCGGGAGCGGCGAAGGGCAGCGTCGAGCCTCCGCTCGAGACGCCGTACGGTCGCGGCGTCGAGCCAGCCCCACGCCGGCGAGCGCCCTGGCGCGCGGATGGTCATGCACGCAGACTAACTATTGGCTCCCCCGAGCAGCCGGTCGAGAGCGAGTCCGGAGCCTTCGTTTCAGAGACCGGTGTTGGCCTCGATCAGATAGGTGCCCGCGGTCGGCTGCAGATTGAGCGCGTCGCCCTTTGTCTTGTGCAACAGGTTGTGCTCCACGATGAAGCTTTCGATCGGACGGGTGCAGGATTCGGCCACGCCGCAGACGAAGATCGCCGCCGAGCTCGTGAACGCGATCGTGTTGTCGATCACGCGGGTCATGCCGGGATGCTGGTCGTACTGATACCAGGCGATGCCGATGCGGCCGTGGGCGATGTAGTTGTGGCTGATCGTCTCGTCGCGATACCGCAGCGAGATCCCGTCGTCGTGGAAGTAGGTCAGCCGATTGCCTGAAACCTGAGCGTCCATCACCTTCAGGTAGATCGCGTGCAACGGGTAGGAGAGCCGGCCGTCGAGCCCGGTGTGGCTCACGGTGTTGTTGTCGATCACATAGTCCTCGCCGCCCGGAGGATCGCCGGGCGAGCCCGCGCCGAAGCCGAGCAGCATTCCAGAGTCCCCGGTGTCCGAGATCGTGTTGCCGTCGATCACCCAGTGCGATCCCTGTGCGGTTATCCCCGTCTCCTGATCACTCCTGGGGCCCAGCAGGTGTGAGATGTGCAGATTGATGAGCTTGATGTAGTCCCCGGTGCCCTGGAATCCCTCGGCGGGTCCGAGCACCAGGTCCTCGAAAGTCAAGTGGCTCGGACCACGCGGGTGGAAGGAGTTGGTCCCCAGCCAGACGCCTCTGGTCAGTCGTGCCATCCCATTGCCGTACGAGCCGAACACGATCGGCCCGGCGCCTGTACCCGAGGCGGAAAATCCTTCGCCGGGCATCAGCGTGGCGTCCGAGAACGTGCCACCCCCCGCGAACAGGACCCGGTCGCCGGGCTGCAGGCGAGCTCGGTCGACTCGCGCGACGGTTCGCCACGGGTGGGCCGGGCTCGTGCCCCGGTTGCGGTCCTCGCCGTATGGAGCAACGTAAAACGTCGACACCGGTGCATAACGATCGGCCCCGCCGGCGCGCTGGATCCGGGCGGAGAGCTTGGGAGCCGCCCCGGAACGCGTCGGCGCGATCATCGCCGGGAGCCCCAACCCGGCGAGCAACGCCACCGCGCACACGCTCCTGCCGGTCGCGGCCGCCCGGGTCTGGGCCCATGCCACGACGGAACTATCTCGGAGCCACCGTTCCAGTGCCATTTCGGCGCGGCATCATCGCGGACATGGCGTCCCCGATCGGCGGTCCACCCACGACTGCACTGGGTCTCCGGTGCGAGTGCGCTATTAGTGGAGCTCCCGGCAACGTTGCCGGTCACCCCACTAGGTCTCGGTGCGACCTCGCGCGATCGCGATCTCGCCCGTTCGCGCCATCTCGATCAACCCGAACGGTCTGACCAGCTGCTCGAAGGCGTCGACCTTGTCGCACGTGCCGGTGAGCTCGACCACAATCGAGCGCTTGGTCACATCTACGACCTTGCCGCGGAAGATCTCGCAGATCTGCATGACCTCGGTGCGGCTGGCTCCGTCGGCCGAGACTTTGAACATGGCGAGCTCGCGCGCAAGCGTCTCACGCGGCTCGAGATCGCGGATCTTGAGCACGTTGACGAGCTTGTGCAGCTGCTTGGTGACCTGATCGATCGGGTGCAGCGCGCCGTCGAGCGTCAGGGTGATCCGGGAGATGCGCTCGTCGTCGGTGGGACCGACCGCGAGCGTGTCGATGTTGAACCCGCGTCGCGCGAACAGGCCCGCGATCCGGGTCAGGACACCCGGCTTGTTCTCGACGAGGATCGAGAGCACGTGCTTGCGACCGGTGCGCAGGCCGGCCACGGCCTCGA
This sequence comes from uncultured Solirubrobacterales bacterium, assembly GCA_963849675.1. Lineage (GTDB taxonomy): Bacteria > Actinomycetota > Thermoleophilia > Solirubrobacterales > Solirubrobacteraceae > Palsa-465. The sequence goes on from CAWKIW010000014.1 coordinate 43,427, forward strand.
GCTCGTCCAGTGAGAGGACTTCCTTGGTCCCTGGCTCGCCCATCGCTCAGCCCACCATGTTCCGCGCCGGCTGCCCGGCGGGGATCATCGGGTAGGTGTTCTCCTCGCGCGTGACGCGGACGTCGACGAGCACCGGCCCGTCCACGGCAAGGGCTTCCTTCATGTCCGAGACCAGCGTGTTCTTGTCCTCGAAGCGAAGACCGGTCGCGCCGTAGGCGTCCGCGAGCTTGACGAAGTCGGGCCACTGCCCCATGTCGACCTGGCTGTAGCGCTTGTCCCAGAACAGCTCCTGCCACTGCCGGACCATTCCCAGGTAGCCGTTGTTCATGATGAACACCTTGATCGCGATGCCGTCCTGGGCGCACGTCGCGAGCTCCTGCATGTTCATCTGGACCGAGCCGTCGCCCGCGATACACACTACGGTCTCGTTCGGGCAGCCGACCTTCGCGCCCATCGCGGCGGGAAGCCCGAAGCCCATCGTGCCCAGTCCGCCCGAGTTGATCCATCGCCTTGGTTTCGCGAAGTGGTAGTACTGGGCAGCCCACATCTGATGCTGGCCGACATCGCTCGTGATGATCGCGTCGCCGGCGGTCGCCTCGTAGAGCGCCTGGATCATGTACTGGGGCTTGATCTCGGAGTCCTTGCTGTCCTCGTAACGGAGCGGATGACGCTCCTGCCAGACGCGGATCCGCGACCACCATTCCTCGAGCCGCCCCGGCTCGTCCGCGACCGCGCGGTACTCGGCGGTCAGCCGCGGGAGGATGTTCTTCGCGTCGCCGACGATCGGGATGTGGGCCGGGACGTTCTTGGAGATCTCGGCCGGGTCGACGTCGATGTGGATGAACTTCGCCCGCGGAGCGAACTCCGAAAGCTTGCCGGTGACCCGGTCGTCGAAGCGGGCGCCAATCGCGCAGATCAGGTCGGCCTCGTCCATCGCGTAATTGGCGGCGCGGGTGCCGTGCATGCCGAGCATCCCGAGCCACTGGTCGTGCGGCGAGGGGAATGCGCCGAGTCCCATCACCGTGGTGGTCACCGGGAACCGGTCGGCGGTCGCCAGCTCGGTCAGCTCGGCGGCTGCGTTCGACGCGATGACGCCCCCACCGGCGTAGATGATCGGCCGCCGGGCGTTCGCGAGCGCCTTGGCGGCGATCCGGATCTGCTTCTGGTTGCCTTCGGTCGTCGGCTGGTAGCCGGGGAGGCGCACGTCGCTGACGGGCTCGTACGGTATGTCCGCGCGGCTCAGATCCTGGGGAATGTCCACGACCACGGGCCCGGGTCGCCCCGTCCGGGCGATGTGGAACGCCTCGTGTATCGAGCGAGGGATCTCGAGCGGGTGCTGGATCATGAAGCTGTGCTTGACGACCGGCATCGTGATCCCAATCGTGTCCGCCTCCTGAAAGCCGTCCGTCCCGAGCAGCTCGGTTCGCACCTGGCCGGTGATGAACACGACCGGGACCGAGTCCATCATCGCGTCGCAGATCGGCGTGATCAGGTTCGTCGCGCCTGGCCCGCTGGTGGCGAGCGACACCCCGACCTTTCCGGTCGCCTTCGCGTACCCCTCCGCCGCGTGCCCGCCGCCCGCCTCGTGGCGGACGAGGATGTGCCGGATGCCGGCATCGTAGAACGCGTCGTAGGTCGGCAGGTTTGCGCCGCCGGGGAGGCCGAATACGACGTCGACACCCTCCGCCTTCAGGCACTCCATCAGTGCGTCGACCGCACGCATAGCGCATCGCCTCCTTTCGGCAACTTGTCTCGTGAGCGCGCACGGCCGATCCGCGCGCGGCGGAAAACGCGAGTCTACCAACGGTTTTGGGCCTCGCCGGGCGGCCCTCAGAGCAGTTCCGGCCCGGCCGTGGTGCCTCAACTGAGCGCGTTGGCAGTGACCGAATAGGTGCCGTACGTCGGCTGCAGGTTCATATACGTGCCCGCGGTGTTGCTGAGATCTGTTGTCGGCGATCGTGAAAGTCTCCAGCGGCTCGTGGCATGCCCTCGGCAATCCCGCAAACGAACGGTTCGGGGGCGTGACCGGCGCCGGGTGGGGCTTGGGCTTCGGTCGGCGCCTGGCCTTGGTCGCCTTCCGGGCATGCACGAGACGGGTCCGACGGGCGTGCCGGCGCTGGCGTGGCTGAGCGCGATGCCGCGCCGGTCGTGGATGGGCGGATCGCGACCGCGCGGCCGCAGGCCCCGGACCCCCGAGGATCGCGACCACCGATGCGAGCACCCCCGCGAGCACCGTCAGTCTCATGACGGTTGTCTCGGCCGATCGCGGCTCGCTGCCCGGAGCGCCGCGGGCCTATTGGACGTACATACGGCTTCCGCTCGCGCGGCGCACCGCGGCGCACGGGATTACTGGAGGTTCGCCGCCCTCGGTCGCCCGATCGGAGACTCGGGCGCGATCGCAACGTCGGGGAACTCGAGCTCCTCACCGCACGAGGTGCAGACCGCATCGTGGAGCTTCAGGATTCGCCCGCACCCTGGGCACTGCCGCCGCAACTCGCGATTGTCCCAGCGATAGCAGACGGCGGCGAGCAGCCCAAAGAACGGAACCGTCGCCGAGATCAAGAACCAGAGCAGAAACGAACTGCCCTTGATGCGGCCAACGATTCCGCCGGCAAGGCCGAAGAAGAACGCGATTACGACCAGGCCCATGTCCGCCATGGGCCTGGCGTCACCACACGATCGTCTTGACCGCCCAGAGAACGGCCAGTACCGCCGCAATAACGACGACCGTCCAGAAAATCGCCATCACAAACCCGATGACGATCTTGATGGCCAGCGCCGCTACGACGATGAGTACAACGCCCGCCGCCGCCTTTTTTACGACTGGCGTCCGTGAGCGAGATGCCTCGATTTGAGAGTCCATACCACTAGCGTATCGCGGCGCGGCAACGTGCTCGAACGGCTCGCGGGTGCGGCGCCCCAAAAGCGCTCAGTCGTAGACGCGCTTGAGGTGCTCGAAGTCGGTCCCGCGCCCCGCTGGGCGGGTTTCGAAGCGCAGGCGCGCGAGCCGGTAACGCCGCACGGGCGCAGTGGTCGCGGCTGCGGAACCCGTCCGGCGGTCCGCGATGAGGATGACCTTGGAGGATGTTGGTGCGGGGCTCATGCGGGAATGATCGGCGCCCGCGGGCCCGCCCGCATTGGCCTTCGGTACAAAGTTCTCGCGGGAGCATGCGCCGCGGGGCCGTGGCCGGTTCGCGGCCGGGCGCGGCCGTCAGCTGCGGCGCGACTCGACCGCGGCGCCGTCGAGTGCCTCGCGCGCTTCGGGAGCAAGGCGCCGGCGCACACGCCAGCGGGCACCCGAGAACACCAGGTTCGCGACCGTGGCGAAGCCGACCTCGTCGGTTCGCAGCGCCAGCAGCAGGTGGGCGATGCGGTCGCTCGGCGGCAGCTTCGGGTCGGTCGCCTTCACGCAGTAGCAGTTGACCCTGCGTCCCCCGGGCCGAACCAGCAGCGCGCCGTGGTCGCCAAGCAGCCAGGTTCCGAGGCGGCCGCGCTCGAGGACGAGCCCCGTGCGAGCGTGCAGCTCGCGCCGACGATGATCGACGAGGTCGCCGAGGAAGCCGAGTGCCACCCGTTCCGCCGGATCGGACGAGCCCGTGCGGCGGCGCAGGACCGCGGCCCCGCGCGCCGCGTAGAGCTCGGGAATCGCCCACGCATGCGCGAGCAGGATCAACGCGACGGGGATGATCACCGGCAGCATCGCGGCGAGCACCGACGCGGCGAGGACGAATGGCACCGTGTGGACGACTGTCGTGAGCGTCCATAGGCGCCCGGCCCGGGCCAGGGTCTGGTCGCTCGTGCGTGGACGCCAGTGGACCCGGGCGAGCTCCGGCAGCCCGTCCGCGGAGGCGGGTGCGGCCAGCGCGTCGCCCCCGCTAACCACCGACGATCGGCCGCCGCAGGATCACGACCGGCGCGTCCACCGGGAGCTCGCGGACCTGCTCGGCGCGCCCCTCTCCCTCCGAGACGACCGCGAAGTAGCCGTTGTCGAGCTCGGCGCGAAACGCACGGGCAGCGGCCTCGAGCGCTTGCGAATCGTCGGCGGTCCACTCCGCGATCGTCGTGTGGCCGGTCTGGTCCATGCGAACTAGTCGAGACATGACTGAGACTCCTGACGATGGTTGCCGGCCACGAATCGTACGCCCGGCACGAGCCTGGTTCGCATCGGCCGGAATCCGCAAAGAGCGGCCGACCCCTAAGGAGATATGTCGAGATTTAGTGAGTTCTGTGTTATGTTTACAAGCGTCAGAAAGGGAGTGCATCGCGCCGGCAGGACGGGGGTTGTGCCGGGGCACAGGCGGGTGATTTCCGCGAGCTGGGGGAATCGACCATCCGGTGATTCAGATAGGGATATCGATATATGACGCCTCCGCCGGCCGCGTCTCACGCTGACCACACACCGGCGGTCGCACTCCGTCGCCCCGCGAGCGACTTGCTGGCGCGCGCGATCGGCCAGCTGCTGGATGCCCGCAGCTGGTCGCAGATGCGCCTGCTGGTCGACATCGTCGTTCTGTACCTGGCGGCAAGCGCGGCGCTGTTCGCCGCGCCCGCGATCACCGGCAGCGGCGCCGGCTGGCTGGCCGCCGCTTTCCCGCTGCTCACCGTCGCGATCCTTCGCACCAGGCGCAGCCCCGACGACCGGCTCCACGGCTCGCCACTCGACACGACGTCCCAAGTCGTCGGCGTGGTCTCGCTGTCCGCCGTGCTGACTATCGCCGCGGGCGTGGTGTCGGGCGGGGCCCACCCGGTCGCGCTCGCGCTACGGCTCTGGCTGTTCTCCGTTGTCTATCTGTGCCTCGCCCGCATCGTGCTCCACTCCGTGCGAAGCCAGGCGGTCTCCAACCGGGCCCTGGCGACGCCGACGCTGGTCGTGGGCGCGGGAACGGTCGGCGCTCATCTCGTGAATCGCCTGACCGGGGACCCCAGGTATGGGCTACGTCCTGTCGGCTTCCTTGACTCCGACCCGCTGCCGCGATTCTCGACTGCCGACGGTCCCGTCGTCCCGGTGCTCGGAGGGCCGAACGATCTCGCGGCCGCCGTTCGCCAGACGGGCGCTCGCCACGTGATCCTCGCGTTCTCCTCTGCGCCCGACCACGCACTCGTTCAGAAGGTCGCCGAGTGCCAGAAGCTCGGCGTGGACGTGTCGCTGGTCCCGCGGATGTTCGAGTCGATCAACGAGCGCGCGACGCTCGACCACATCGGCGGTCTGCCCGTACTGTCGTTGCGCCCGACCAACCCGCGTGGCTGGCAGTTCCGTATCAAGCATGCGCTCGACCGGACGTTCGCGCTGGTCGGTCTGATTGTCGCCGCGCCGCTGCTCGCCGGGATCGCGATCGGCGTGCGTGCCACCTCGCCCGGCCCGGCCCTGTTCCGCCAACGCCGCGTGGGTCGTGACGGACATGCGTTCGACCTTTTGAAGTTCAGGACCATGCGTCACTCGGACGCGAGTGCTGACTTCGACCTTCCGATGGGCTGTGCCCCGGGAGGCGTCGAAGGCGCGGACCGGCGCACCTTGCTCGGCCGCTTCCTACGCGAGTCCTCACTCGACGAGCTGCCGCAGCTGATCAACGTTCTGCGGGGCGACATGAGCTTCGTCGGGCCCCGGCCCGAGCGTCCCGAGTTCGTCGCGCGGTTCGCCTCCGAGGTCAGTCGCTACGAGGACCGGCACCGGGTGAAATCGGGGATCACTGGATGGGCGCAGGTACACGGGCTGCGCGGCCAGACCTCGATCGCCGACCGGGTGGAGTGGGACAACTACTACATCCAGAACTGGTCGTTGCGCCTCGACCTGCGGATCGTCGCACTCACGATCGCAGAGGTCCTGAGACTGCGCGGCGACCTCGATTCACGGCCCGACGCGTAGCTCGCAGGCTCGGCGAATGGAAACGCGGATGAGGGGGGCGCGCCGTCGCCGCGATCGATTGTGGGTCCCGGCGCTCCGGCGCATGGCGCTGAGGCGCTCGGTGATCCTCGGGTATCACGGCATCGCAACGGCCTCGCCCCGAGACGACCTTTTTCGCTTACTGATCCCCCCCGATCAGTTCGTCGACCAGCTCGAGCTCCTGCTCGGCAGCGGGTTCAAGTTCATAACGCTCGCCGACCTTGTCGACAAGCTTGACGGCGGCCGGCCGCCACCCGGGTATGCGGTCGTGACGTTCGACGACGGGCTCCGCGACAACTACACGACCGCCCTGCCGATCCTCCGGCGATACGACATCCCCGCGACCGTGTACGTGGCCGTGGGGTTCATCGGCGGTTCCAGCCCCTGGATCGCGCCTGGGCCCGCCGCCGAGATGCTGAGCGAGGACGAGGTCCGCGCCCTCGCCGCCGCAGGCTGGGAAATCGGAGCCCACACGATGACCCACCCCGACCTCTCCCAGCTCGACTACGACCGGTGCCTGTCGGAGATCGAGGGCAGCCGGGACGCGCTCGCACGAATGACCGGCGCCCGGATCGAGACGTTCGCCTATCCGTTCGGTCACTACGGGCCGGCCGCCGTGGCCGCCACCCGCGATGCCGGCCTACGGGCGGCGCTCACCATCGGTTCGGGCTCGTGGGCGCCGTTCACCCTCACCCGGGCGATGATCAGCGCGCGAGATCCGCTGCCGGTCACGTTGCTCAAGATCGCCGACCGGTACGAGCCGCTCGTCGGCAGTCCCGTGCTGCGGTTCACCCGAAATGCGACCCGGCAGATCCGTTCCGGGATGCGCAACCGGTTGCACGCCAATGACGCGCGTCCTTCTCGTTCACCAGCCAAGTGATGGCGGCGTCGGCCGGCACGTGGCCGACCTCGCCGACGGGCTTGCCGCGCTCGACTACGAGGTGATCACGTGCGGACCGACGCCCGAAGTCGGCATCGAGGTAGAGCACGAGCACATCCGGCTTGACCTGCGCCGGTCGGTTTCTCCCGTCGATCTTCGGATGGCCGCAAGCTTCGCCCGCGATCGTCGGCCGCGTCCGCCCCGACCTCATACATGCCCACAGCTCCAAGGCCGGCGCCGTCGCGCGACTGGCGAAGCTGAGGCATCGTCGCGTCCCCGTGGTCTACACCCCTCACGGGTTCGCGTTCGCCGGTCACTTCAGGCTTCGCGCCGAGCGCCTCGCCTACCGCGAGGCCGAGCGCGCGCTCGGGCGCCTCACCGATCGCCTCGTCTGCGTGTGCGAGGCGGAAGCGCGGCTCGCGCGGCTCGTGGCGCCGGCTGACCGCGTCCGGGTCGTCTACAACGGCGTCCCTCCCGCGCCCAACGCGCCCGTAGGCCCCTCGATGGAGGCGTTGCGGAGGCTCGGCCCAGTCGTCTGCACGCTCGGTCTGATGCGCGCCGGCAAAGGCCTGGAAACGCTGGTCGACGCCGTGCCGGCGGTGCTCGCAAGGCACCCGACCGCCCAGTTCGCGATCTGGGGCGAGGGGCCCGAGACCGAGGCGCTGATCGAGCGGGCGAGGCTGCGCGGCGTTGCCAGCGCGGTTCACTTCCTCGGGCCCACGGATGCGCCGCTGGCGGCGCTGCGCGGGGCGACTCTGTTCGTGATGCCTTCGTGGCGAGAATCGTTCCCCTACGTCATGCTCGAGGCGATGTCGGCTGGGCTGCCGATCGTCTCGACCGACGTCGGCGGCGTCCGGGAGGCGATCGCCGACGGCCGGGACGGCATGCTGGTGGCGCCTGCCGACTCCGCCGCGCTGGGCAGGGCGACGGTGAGGATGCTCGACGACAGCGACCTGCGCACCCGGCTCGGAGTGGCCGCCCGCGATCGCGTAGCGCACGAGTTCACGCGGCACACGATGCTCGCCGGTTTGAGCGATCTCTACAGACAAATTCTCAAAGTTGATGGCTTCTAGTTTGGTTAGAGATCGACAGTTCCACAGTTCGTTTGTACCCGTCCACGGGCGTGCGCTTCAGTTCTATGGTCGGCCTCCGAATACCGGAGACGAATGGGGATCCTTCGAGCGACACCCGCAGTGGTGGCGTTGTGCTCGATGGTCGCAACCAGCACGGCGACCGCACAGCCCATCGGACCCCTCGCGCACCGCGACGCGATTCGCCGCGCCGCGACGCGATCCATGCTCGGTACTCGCGGCCCCGGGCGAGGGCCGAGGCGGACACACGGCCGGCTCACGAGCGACCGCACCTCACCGATCGCGGCTCCCCGCATCACCGGAACTACCTACTACGTCTCAGCGATGGGCTCTGACTCGAACTCGGGGACCAGTCCGGCTGACGCGTGGAAGACCGTCAATCGCGTCGATCGAGCCCGGCTGGCGCCCGGTGACGGAGTCCTCTTCCAGGGCGGCGACACGTTCGGAGATCAGGTCCTCATGCCGGACTCCTCGGGCGTGTCCGGCAAACCAATCGTGTACGGCAGCTACGGCGGCGGCTTTGCCACGCTGCCCAAGGGCGCATGGTTCGTCGAGCACGACCTAGCGTTCGAGAATCTGGCGTTCGGCGCCACGTTCTACGGCGGCAGCGAGTCGATGGGCGCGAGCAACGACGTGACGCTCGACGGCGTGTCTATCACGCTGCCCGCCGGCAATCAGAGGCTTGGCCTCTATTCCAACGGCAAGCACTGGGTGATCGAGAACAGCTCGATCAGCAACACGGGGCTCTCGGGGATGCTGCTGAACGGCGACGACTACCTGATCGCCGACAACACGATCGCGAACACCGGCCTCGACACCACCAACGGCTACAACAACCACGGGATCTACCTGGATGCCAGCGACACGATGGTCCTCGGCAACGCGATCATCGACTCGGCCGATTCCGGGATCTCGGTCCGCTATCGCAACAGCACGATCACCGGAAATATGTTGTCCGGCGGACGGATCGGCATCGACTTCTACGAGACCGACAAGGCCGGCGGGCACAGCTTTTGGACCGACAACACCCTGTCGGAAACTACGGTCGCAAGCATGTTCGTGTGCGGCACCGCCGAGGGCTGTCGGGAGCCGCTCGAGACCATCACGATCTCCGGCAACAAGCTCACCAAGAGCTCCGGCACCTATATGAACTTGCAGCCCACCCGGGGTGGTTACATCCGGGCGGGAAATCAGATGTCGCAGTAGCGACCGCGTCCTCTCGCGCCAATGGGTGACGGTGTCTCCGGCGAACGGAGCGCGCCGCGCTCCTCGGAGGAAGACCTCCTAGCTCGGTCACTGACCTTTAACGTGCTCGGCCGCGGGACCAGCCTGGTGCTGGGGTTCGCCGGCTCGGTGGCACTCGCGCGTCTGCTCGGGCCGGCCGATCGCGGCTTGCTCGCGCTGATGCTGTCGCTCAGCACCGTCGCCGTCGCGGTGACCGCTATCGGGCAGCCGCTCGCCGTCACCTACTTCGCCAGCCGCAAGGACGCCGAGGAGCGGGCGATCCTCGGCAACACCACCCTCCACGCCGCGCTGATCGCGGTGATCCTCGTGCCGCTGGCCTGGGTGTTTCACACGCCGATCGCAAATGCGTTCGGGCGCGGTCAGGGCGGCACGGCGTGGGTGCTCGCGGCGGGCCTCGTGCCGGTCACGCTGCTCGGCTGGACAACCGGTAACCAGCTGCTCGGCATGCTCCGCTTCGGCCTGTTCAACGGCCTCACGGTCGCGGGAGTGATCGTCGAGACGATCGCGATCTTCGTCCTCGTCTGGGCGCTCGGCCTGGGCGTCGCCGGGGGCATCGTCGCGACCGGCACCGCCTCGCTGGTCGTGATCGCCGGCGCCTTGCGGCCGATCCTCGGACACCAACGGCCGACACTCGACGGCGCGCTCGGAAAGCGAATGTTCCGCTACGGCTGGCGCGTGCAGGTCGGGGTGCTTTTCCAGATGGTCAATTACCGCCTCGACGTGATCATCATGCAGCTGTTCCGGCCGCTGACCGAGGTCGGCTACTACGTCGTCGCTCAGACGATCGCGGAGGTCGTGATCACGCTGGCGACCGCGTTCCAGTCGAGTCTGCTGCCGCTGACCTCCCACTACGAGGGCGACGCGCGGCAGACCGAGGTCACGGTCAGCTCGCTACACCACCACGCGATCCTGGCCGGAGCCGCCGTGATTGCGAACGTGTTCGTGGGCTCGGCCGTGATCCTGTTCCTGTACGGCTCGGCGTTCCGCCCCGCGGTGGTCCCGATGCTTGTGCTGCTCCCGGGAATCTGGTTTCTCGGTCTCGGCCTCGTGATCCAGAGCGACCTCTCGGGGCGCGGCCGTCCCGGCCTCTCCTCAGCGCTCGCGGCGCTTGCGGCCGGCGCGACCGTCGTCCTCGACTTCGCTCTGATCCCACCGTTCGGCGTGATTGGGGCGGCCCTTGCATCGGTCGCCGCGTACACATGCTTTGGGGTCACGTCGCTGATCGCCCTCAGCCGCGTCTCCGGAGTCGGGGCGCGCGAGCTGGTCGTGCCGACGCGCGAGGACTTCATGGTCTACGGGCGATTCATCGGCCGCGCGCTGGGAAGGCGCCGACTATCTTCAGCGGTCGTGGACGACCAGCAGGGCGGATGAAAGACAGGCTGCAAAGGGGCATGTTGGGCGGCGGGGCGTTCGCCGAGCGTCGCCCGCAGCTGACGTTCGCGGCGCTCGCGGCGGTCGGCGTCGTGGTGCTGGCCCCGCTGTTGACGCGGCCGACGTACGCGCTGCTGCTGCCGGTCCTTCTGGTCGCGGTGTGGCTGGCATGGATCTCGCCGGCGATCCCGCTGGCGCTTGGCGGGATCCCCCCACTCGTCGATGCCATCGCCGGAAGCAACCCCCTGCCCAAGGGTGGATTCACGTTGCTGTTCTCGGCGTGGATCGCGCTCGGCGTGGCCTTCCTGATCATGCGCGGCCGCGGACGGATTGGCGAGCGCGCGCTGCTGTGCGTCCCGGTGCTCGCGTCGTGCTTTCTGCTCGGCTTGATGGTCCTGCGCCTGAGCGCGTCTCCGGACCAGGCCTACGGGAGCATGAAGGTGGAGCTGTACGTCGCCGACGTACTGATCTTCTTCTTCGCGGCGATCTTCGTCGGCTCGCGGCGAGCCGACCTCAACCTGTTCCTGATCGTGCTCCTCGGGGTGACCGCGCTCAGCGCGCTGCTGTTTCTGTTCCAGCTGGTCACGGGCGCCGCACAGCAAGTGTTGAACGGGCGCTTCTCGATCACCACGCAGGAGTATCCAATCGACCTCGCCCGCGCCAGTGCCGACGGGCTCTTGATCGCGATCTACTTCCTGCTGTCCGGGGACCGCCGGTCGCTCCGCGTGCCGGTCACGCTGATCACGCCCGCTCTCGCGATCACGATGATCGCGGCCGGATCACGTGGGCCAGTCGTTGCGTTCGCGGTCGGTCTGATCGCCCTGCTCGCGCTGAGCGCTACGAACCCGCGGGCCCGGCGCAGGTTCGCTGTCGTGGGGGCGATGCTCGCGCTCTGGCAATCGTCGTGCCGCTGGTCGTTCCGAGCTCGGCGATCGGGCGCGCGCTGTCGACGATCGTCGGCAGCGCCAGCGGTCTGTCGAGCAACGGTCGCTCGGGCCTGTGGTCGAGCGCGATCGCGACCTTCTCGCAGCACTTCGGGCTCGGCCTGGGCACGGGCGGATTCGCGGCGCAGACCGCCGCGATCAGCGACGGTGTGCAATACCCGCACAACCTGTTCCTCGAGGTCGCCAGCGAGCTCGGGATCGTCGGCCTGGCCGCGCTGGTGGCGGCGCTGGGTGCAGTCGTCGCCCGCCTCGGCGTGCTCTGGCGGTCGACGGCCGGTGAGGACAGGCTGCTGGCCACCATCCTCATCGCGCTGTTCCTGACCGCGGTCACGAACGCCTGCATCTCTGAGGCGATCTACGGCAACGGCGAAGTCTGGCTGTGGGGGGGCCTGGCGATCGGGATGGGTGCACGGACGGTGCAACGGGCGGGGCCGTCCCAATGGCGACGGGCCTCCGCTCGAGCCGGATGAGCCACGCCATCGCCTCCGAGGCGGCCCCGCGGACGCGCGCGGTCGACAAGGCGGGTCTCGTGATGGTCTGCGACGTCGACATTGCCGTGCCCGATGCGACGCGGACGCATACCGTCGAAGTGGCCGCCGGCTTCGCGCGCGCCGGGCTCGACGTCGACCTCGTAGCGCGGGGGCCCGACCCCGGGCTCGCGGGCGTCGGTTACGTCGCGGCGGGCGGCTCCGAGAGCCAGCGCGCGTTGCGTCTGCTCACGATCAACCTGCAGACGGTCAGACTGCTATGGCGCCGCCGGTCGCGCGCCGGCCGGTTCTACGTCAGGGAAAAGTGGACGTGCCTCCCGGCGATGCTCGCTGCACGCGCGCTCGGCTACCACGTGGTGACCCAGGTCGACGCGGTCCCGTACGGTTCCGGCGCCGACTCCGACGATGGCTCCCCGCCGTCGCGCCTTCTGAAGCGCCTGGCAGCCGTGGCGATGGGGCGCCTCTCGCACGGCGTGCTCGCGGTCACCCCGCAGATCCGGCAGCTGCTGATCGACCTCGCTCGCGTCCCCGCCGAGCGGATCACGGTTATACCCAACGGCGTCGACCTCGAGTTCTTCAGGCCCCTGTCCCGGCCCGAGGCGATCGAGCGCTCCGGGCTGGAGCCCGCCCGCCGTTACGTCGTGTTCGTCGGAGGCTTCTACCCGTGGGCCGACTTCGACACGTTGCTCGCGGCATTCGCGCTCGTCGTCGCGGAGCGGCCCGAGACGCGCCTGCTGCTCGTCGGCGACGGCCCCGAGCACGCCCTGATCGACCGGCGCGCGCGCGAGCTCGGGATCGCGGACCGCGTGACTATCACCGGATTCGTTCGCGAGCGCGGGCGCGTGCGGGACTACCTGGCGGCCGCCACCATCACCGTGATGGCGCACCGCCGCGACAAGGTCAGCCGCGCCAGCGCCAGCCCGGTGAAGCTGATGGAGTACCTGGCCGCAGGGCGCGCGGTCGTCTCGCTCGAGTTGCCCGGGGGCCGCGAGTTCGTCGAGCACAATCACGCCGGGATGATCGTGCCCGGCGGCGCCGAGCCGTTCGCGCGTGCGATGATCGAACTGCTCGACCCCGAGCGCGCCGACGCACTCGGAGCAGCGGGACGAAGGTTCGCCGAGCAAAGCCTTTCGTGGGATTCGGTGATCGAGCGAACGCTGCCGCTGTTCGGGTTGCCAGCCCCGGAGGGCTAGCCGTGGCGCCGCCCCGCTTCTCGGTGGTGATCGCCGCGTTCAACGCGGCCGAGACCGTGGCGTCCGCGGTCGGCTCGGTGCTCGCACAGACCCAGCCCGACCTCGAGGTGATCGTCGTCGACGACGGGTCGAGCGACCGAACGAGCGATGTCGTTGCTCGAATCGACGACCCGCGGGTGCGATCGATCAGCCAGCCCAACCGCGGCCCGGCGGCGGCCCGTAACGCCGGGATCGCGATCGCAATGGGAACGTACGTCGCGTTCCTCGACAGCGACGACCTATACCTGCCGCGCTACCTCGAGCTCAGCGAGAGGGCGCTCGAGTCGGCCCCGGCCGTGGGCTTTGCCTACACCGACGCATACGTGTTCGACGATGTCTCCGGACGCGTGCGGCGCCGGAGCGCGATGGCTCGCAACCGGCCCCCGGTCCCCGCCCCCACCGATCGCGATCAGTTCCTGTTGGCGCTGCTCGAGCGCAATTTCGTGTTCGTCGCCGCGGCCGTGCCGAGGGACGTGCTCGCCGCGGTCGGCGGGTTCGACGAATCGGTCCACGGCACCGAGGATTACGACCTCTGGTTGCGGATCCTCCTCCACGGCTACCGCGCCGCATGGGTCGAAGGGCAGCACGTCCTGTACCGCCGGCATGCCGGTCAGGCGACAAGGAACCTCGCCCGGATGGCCGACAACCTGCGTGCGGTGTACGACCATCTCCCGATGGATGAGATGCCAACGGACGCGCATCGCGCGCTGCTCGCCAGGCGGCGCGCCGACGTCAGGCGCGACCTGAAGCGGTTGTCGCGCTTCGGCCGGCTCGTACCTCTCGGGCTCGTGGCGACGCTCAAGCGAGCCGGGGTCGGCGAAGCCTGGTACGACGCCGGCGCGCCGGCGAACGTCGCCGCCGCGTTCCCCGACCTAACGGCCGTCTGAACCGGAGCTGACCACGGTCGGCCCGGCCGCCACGACCCGCGAGTCTCGGGCGAGCGCCAGGTACAGGCGCTCGAGACGGTTCACGACCGTGTCGAGGTCGTGCTCGGCCCGCTGGCGTTCCTGCGCCGCTGCGCCCAGCCGCGCTGCGAGCGTCCGGTCGTCGAGTAGTCGGTCGATTGCCTGCGCGAGCGCGCCGGGATCGCGCGGAGGAATCAGCAGGCCGTGCACGCCGTCGTCGATCAACTCGGGCACGCCGCCGACCGCAGTCGCCACGATCGGCGCTGCGAGCGCCATGTACTCCAGGACGACGAGCGGGCTCCCCTCCGCTCTTGACGGCAACACGGCCACATCCAGCGCCCGGACGATCTCGGCGACGTTCTGCCTGTGGCCGATCAGCCGGACCTCCTCCGCGACGCCGAGGTCCGCGATCATCTGCTTCAGGCGCCGCTCCTCGGGACCCTCGCCGAGGAGGACGCACCGGAGCGAGCGCCCCCGCGCCTTCAGCAGTGCCACCGCGCGGATCAGGTAGTCATAGCCCTTGACCTCGAACAGCCGTCCTACCGCGCCGATAACCGCCGTCCCGGGCGGGACATCGAGATCCGCCAGCCCGGCCCTGCCTCCCTCGGGCGGGGGAGCGATCCCGTTCGGCAACACGAGGATTCGCGCCGGCGGGATCCGCTCGTGTTCGATCAGCTGACGCCGGTCCCATTCGGACACCGCCAGCATCGTCGTGCTGAGCCGGGCAACCACGTTGCGGTCGAGGAACGGGCGCACACGCTTGCCGTCGAGCCATGATCCATGCTCGTGGCTGACTACCACCGGCACGCGCGCGAGGCGCGCGAGGACCGAGCCTGGGACGCTTGCCCTTGGCATGTGGGCGTGCACGACGTCGATGCGCTCGGCCGCCAGGAGCTGGTACAGGCGTCCCCACGGGAGCACCGACCAACTAGATGACCGGTCGAGGCGTAGTACCTCGACGCCTGACCGATCGAGCTCCCGCTGGTCCTCCGCGACGCGCTCGACGAATATCGCCTCGGGACGGCGGGTGGTGCAGAGGTAGCGCTTGAATCGGTCCGGATCTAGCCGCTGGACGAGCTCGTAGGCGAGCGACTCGGCACCGCCCATCCCGCGGCCCGCGTCTCGAGCCAGGGATAGCACTCGAAGACGGGGATCGCCCGAGCGGCTCGCGGGCACGGCGCCATTCCTCACGTTCTCCTGCGTCCCCTTGCCATTCAGCGGTGTGCGCGTTCGTCAGCTCGGTACCGATGCCGGCCCGGGGCTGGAGGTTGTGCGCGTCCCCGCGTAGTACGGCTCGACCGAGAGCTCCTCGAACACGACCGTGCCGAGGATCGGCGTCATGTGTTGAAGCATCCCGTCGCTGACCGGTGCCAGGTCGCGAGGCCGGGTCACCCCGGCACGGACGACCAGCACGACGACGTCCGAGTGTGAGCCGAGGATCAGGCCGTCGGCCAGACCGCCGAGCGGAGGTGAATCGATCAGCACGACGTCGAAACGCTCGCGCAGCTCGGCGATCAGCGAGAGCGTGTGGCTGCCCGCGAGCAACGTGGCGGCGTTCACGCGCGAGGGAACCGACGGCAGCAGCCACAGCCCCCCCTCCACGTGTATGAGCGCGTCGTCGAGTGCGAGCCTCCCTTGGAGCACGTCGACGATTCCCGGATGGTCCGGATAGCCGAGCAGCTCGGACAACGTGGCCGCGCGCATGTCGCCGTCGACGACGACCACCTGACGGGTTCCCTGGCCGGCGGCCCGGGCGAGACCCTCGACCGTCGAGGTCTTGCCGACGCCCGGGTTGAACCCCGCGATCGTCGCGACCTGCACGCCACGGGCTCGAAGCGAATACATCACGTTGGCGTGCAGAACGCGATACGCCTCGGCGAGGGCCGGATCGTCGGATTTGAAGCGCGGCTTGAGCGGGATTGAAGCGAGCAGCGGGACATCGACCAGCGCGGTCACGTCGTCGGCGGAGTGGATCGCCGGGCGCAGCGAGGCTCTCGCCCACGCCAGTCCCACGCCGAGGACGACTCCGAGCACGAGGCCGCCGAGCAGATCGAGAGAGTGCCGTGGGCTGATCGGCGAGGACGACGCGACCGGAGGCGCCGATAGCGTGGCGCTGGTTCCCTGGGCGAGGCCGTTGGCGATCAGCGTCGCGTTCTGGCCGATCAGCGCGGCGCGCGACGCCTTGAGCCCGGTGATCTCCGAGGCGGTCGCGGCGCTCACCGGGGGAGTCGACAGCGTGCTGATCTGCGTGCTCAGGCTCGTGATCTGCGACTGGAGCTGTGACTGGAGCTGGGCGGTTCGGCGCGCCGCTCCGGTCCGCAGGTTCGCCAGGAACCCGTTGATGACCTGCTGGTCGATCGTCTGGGCCTCGTTCGGCGAGGAGCCGGTCGCGTCGAGATGGACGAGCGCGCTGTTCTGCGTCGCCGTGGCGGTGAGGCGCGATTGGAGGTCGCTGACGCTCAGCTTCCCGTTGTCGACCTGTGGCTGGATCGACTTGAGGAAGCCCGGTGAGACGAGCAGCGCCGCGTAGTTCTGCGCGAGCGCCTGGTTGGCCGCGGTCGTGTCAGACGTGCCCGGATTGGAGGTCGCAAGGTTGACCTGGATGATCGCGTTGGCTTGGTACACCTTCGCCGCGGTCAGCGTGTACGCAAGCGCGAGGGCGATCATGACGATAATCGACCCCAGGATGACGTACTTCTCGCGCCACAGCGTCGGCCAGATTCGGCGCGTTGTCGCCTGCTCGTCCCCCATTTACCGCAATCATGATAGACGCCGCCTCAGGTGCAGACCTCATCAGTTTTGACGGCCGCTGAGGCGCCTTCTGACAGTGGGACGCGGGTTGGGCTGGGCCCCCACCTGCCCGCGCTGGTGGCCGGATTGCCGGTCATCGCGTTGATGCTGGTGTGGGCCGTCCACGATGGCGGCTACGACGCGGACACGTGGTACTGGGGAGCGCTGGTGATGCTCGCGCTCTTGACCGCGGTGGTGATCGGACGCGGCCTGGGGACCGTCGCGATCTCTCGTCCGGCGCGGGTTGCGCTGATCGCGTTCGCGCTGTACGTGGCGTGGTCGTACCTGTCGATCGCCTGGGCGCAGTCGCCCGGCGACGCGCTCGAGGGCAGCAACAGGGCGCTCCTTTATCTGTTCGTGTTCGCCACGATGCTGATCCTCCCGTGGACGTCGCGCGGGGTGCTCATCGCGCTGCTCACGTTCACGCTGGGGGTCGGCGTGCTGGCGATCGTGCTCCTGTTCAGGCTCGCCTCGGGCCACGATGTGGCCAGCCTCGTCATCGACGGCCGGCTCGCCGCTCCCACCGGCTACTTCAACTCGACCGCTGCGCTGTTCACGATCGAGGCGCTGCTGGCGATCGCGTTCGCGTCGCGGCGAGAGCTTCCCGGGCCCCTGCGCGGCGCGCTGATCGCGTTCGCGTGCGCGGGGCTGCAGCTTGCCGTGATCGTTCAGAGCCGCGGCTGGCTGTTCACGCTCCCGCTGGTAGCGCTCGTGACGATCGTGATCATGCCCGACCGGCTGCGAGTGGCGGCCGCCGCCGTGATTCCGGTGCTGGCGACCGTCGTGCCCGTGCATCGGCTGCTCGCCGTGTACCAGAAGACCCCCGGGCCGACGCTCACCCACGATGCGTCGAGCGCCGGTCACGCGGCGCTCCTGATCTGCGCGCTGGCGTTCTTCGTCGCGACGCTGATCGCGTGGGCCGACACGCTCGTTCCCGCTCCGCGCCCGAGCGCGGCGCGCAAGCGCCTTGTCGTCGCGATCGTCACCGGCCTGGCAACGCTCGCGGTGTGCGGCGGAGCGCTGGCCGCGACCCATGGCCACCCGTTCAGATTCATCGATCGCCAGTGGAACGGCTTCAGCCATCCCACGACGGCGGCGACCGGGTCTCACTTCACGGACGTCGGCAGCGGCCGCTACGACTTCTGGCGGGTGTCCCTGGACGCATTGCGGGCTCATCCGATCGGGGGTTTGGGACAGGACAACTTCGCCGACTACTACATAACCCGCCGCCACACGGCCGAGGAGCCGGCCTGGACGCACAGCCTCGAGCTGAGGCTGCTCGTACACACCGGGATCGTCGGGTTCCTGCTGTTCACCGTGTTCCTAGTGGCCGCGATCGCCGCCGCGCTCAGGGCCCGGCGCCGCCGCGGGCTCGAGGCGATGATCGCCGGAGCGGCGCTGCTCCCGCTCGTCGTGTGGCTGATCCACGGCTCGATCGACTGGTTCTGGGAGATCCCCGCCCTCACCGGGCCGGCGCTCGGCTGTCTGGCGATGGCCGGCGCGCTCGGCGCGCGAGACGGGGCGGCAGCCGCTGCCGTCTCCGAGCGGGGGGCCCGGGCCACGACGAGGCCGGCGGTCCGCGCCACGACGAGGCCGGCGGTCCGCGCCACGACGAGGCCGGCGGTCCGTGCCACGACCGTCGCCGCGGGCGTCCTGGCGCTGATCGCGGCGGTCGTGGTGCTCGGATTCCCCTATCTCGCGGTGCGCGAGGAGTCGGTAGCCAGCGACCTACGCCAGAGCGACCCGGCAGGAGCGCTCAGCGATCTGAGGACGGCCGCCGACCTGAATCCGCTGAGCGCCGTACCCGGCCGGGTCGCCGGCACGATCGCCCTCGAGGGCGGCCAATACACCACCGCCGGCGCCCGTTTCGGCCAGGCAATCGACCGCGAGCGCGGCGGCTGGTATTCCTGGCTGGGCCAGGGGCTGGCCGCATCGGCGCTCGGGCACCGCGGGCTTGCGCGCCACGATTTCGAGGTCGCCGCGGCGATCAACCCCAGGGAGCCGGTTGTCCGCGAGGCGCTGGCGCAGGTCGACGGCAAACAGCCACTGTCTCCCTCGGTTGCGTTGCAGCGACTGGCGTTGTCGCTCTGACCGCCGTCCGCGCTCACTCGTAAAATCCCGCTTGATGGTTTTAATTAGGTTTAGTTAGTTGTTGCATGATGTCATGAGCTTCATGTAGGATTTGGCACGACTTGGGGTTCAGCGACCGACGAAGGGATTCATGAAACGCATCTCAGCACTGGTAGGGGTCGTTGTCGTGCTCGCATTGATGGTTCCGGGCGCTGCATTCGCCAGCTCGACCTGTCAGGCGTACAACCCGCAAACCTGCAGCTCGGTCAGCAGCGGTACCAGCGGCAGCGGCTCGAGCGGTAGTGGCCCCGGCTCAGCGACCGCGACGACCTCCAGCGGCACGCTCCCGTTCACGGGGCTCGACGTCGTCCTGCTCGTAGCCGGCGGCGGCGCGCTTCTCGCTACGGGTCTCGTGGTCCGTCGGCTCTCCCGCCGACTGAACTAGTCACCGCCCAGGCGTTCTCTGATCAGGCGAGTGATCTCGCCCCCATCCGCGCGGCCTTTGGTCTCGCGCATCACGTAGCCGACCAGCGGGCCGATCGCCTTCATGTTGCCCGAGCGCACCTGCTCGGCGGCGGCCGGGTCGGCGGCGATCGCCCGGTCGACTAGCTCGCCCAGCCCGTCGTCCTCCGCGGTGAGCGCGCCGAGGCCCTCGCGCTCGACGATCGCGCGCGGGTCTCCGCCCTCCTCGACGAGGCGAGTCAGCACCTCGCGGGCGGCGTCGCGGCTGACCTCCTTGGCCCTGACCATCGTCGCGAGCGTCGCGAGGCTCTCGGGCGCGACGTTGCTGCCGGCCGGGTCGCTGTCGGAGCCGATCCGCTCGATCAGCTGGGGGATCCAGTTCGAGAGCTCAACCGGATCGACCTGGCGCCGCTCTCCGTTGCCGCCGGCCGCGGCCAGCGCCCGCTCGAAGTAGTCGCCGAGCTCCGTGCGGAACGCGAACAGCCTCGCGGTGTCGGCGTTCAGGCCGAGCTCGCGCTCGTACCGGGCCGCCCGCTCGGCGGGGAGCTCGGCGGGCATGTCGGCGCGCGCCGCCGCGAGCATCTCCTCGGTGGCGAGGATCGGCACCAGGTCGGGCTCGGGAAAGTAGCGGTAGTCGTGCGCCTCCTCTTTGGAGCGCAGCGCCGTCAGCGTGTCGGTCGCCGGGTCGTAGTGCAGGGTCTCCTGCATCACCGGCTGGCCCTGCTCGAGCAGTGCGATCTGACGGCCGATCTCCGCCCGCACCCCACGCTCGAGGAAGCGGAACGAGTTCATGTTCTTCAGCTCCGTCTTGGTTCCGAGCTCGGTGGATCCGACCGGCCGGACGGAAACGTTGGCGTCGATGCGCAACGAGCCCTCCTCCATGTTCACGTCCGACACGCCGAGCTGGCGAAGCGTCGTGCGTAGCAGCGCCGGCCACTCGCGCGCCTGCTCGGGCGAGCGCAGATCTGGCTCGGTGACGATCTCCACGAGGGGCGTGCCGCCGCGGTTGAAGTCGACCCAGCTCCGGTCCGAGCCGTGGATCCGGCCGCTCGCCCCGAGATGGTTCAGCTTGGCCGCGTCCTCCTCTAGGTGCACGCGGTGGATGCGCACGTCCCCGAGCCGGCCGCCCAGACACAGGGGCACGTCGTATTGGGAGATCTGGTAGCCCTTGGGGAGGTCGGGATAGAAGTAGTTCTTGCGGTGGAACAGCGAGCGCTCGGCGATGTCGCACCCCAGCGCGAGGCCGATCATGATCCCGAAGTGGATCGCCCGGGCGTTGACCACGGGCAGCGCGCCCGGGAGCCCGAGACAGGTTGGGCACGTGTGGATGTTCGGGGGGTCGTTGAACGACAGCTTGCAGCCGCAGAACATCTTCGTCCGCGTGCTCAGCTGGACGTGGATTTCCAGGCCGATGACGGGCTCGTACTCCATCTTGCTCATTCGCGCGCCTCGCTTGCGTCGAAGCCGATCGCCCGCTCGAGCGCGTGCGCGGCGTCGAGCAGCCGGCTCTCGCTGAACGCCGGTCCGGCCAGCTGGAACCCCACCGGCAGGCCCTCGCTCAGCCCGGACGGGATCGAGATCGCTGGGATGCCGGCCAGCGACATCGGCACGGCCAGGTAGTCGTTCAAGTACATCGCGAGCGGGTCGTCGATCTTGGACCCGAGCTCGAACGCCGTGCATGGGCTGGTCGGGGTGACGATGAAGTCGAAGCGCTCGAACGCCTCCCGGAAGTCCTCGGCGATCTTCGTCCGCACCTTCTGCGCGGTCCCGTAGTACGCGTCGTAGTAGCCGCTAGAGAGGGCGTAGGTGCCGAGCATGATCCGGCGCTTGACCTCCGCTCCGAAGCCGACGTCGCGCGTGCGGCTGTACATCGTGATTAGGTCGGCGTCACCGTCGACGCGCAGGCCGTAGCGGACGCCGTCGAACCGGGCGAGGTTCGCCGACGCCTCCGCCGGCGCGATCAGATAGTAGGCCGACAGCGCGTGCGGGGCGTGCTCAAGGCGGCACGGCTCGACGGTCGCGCCGAGTCGTTCGGCGAGCGCGATGATCGAGTTGTAGTTCTCGAGGACTCCTGGTTCGATCCCGCCGTCCGCGCCGGTCAGCTCCTCGGGCACGCCCAGGCGAATGCCCTTGAGGTCTTCCGCCTGGGGGAGCGCGATCTCCCCGGGGTACTCGAGCGACGTGGAGTCGTGCGGGTCCCGGCCGATCGTGTGGCGCAGGATCAGCGCCGCGTCGGTCACGTTCCGGGTCAGCGGGCCGGCCTGGTCGAGCGAGGAGGCAAACGCGATCATCCCGTAGCGCGAACAGGCCCCGTACGTCGGCTTCAGCCCAACGATCCCGCACAGCGCCGCGGGCTGACGGATCGACCCGCCCGTGTCGGTGCCGATCGCCCACGGCGCGAGGCCGGCGGCGACGGCAGCCGCGCTGCCGCCCGAGGAGCCCCCGGGAACGCGGCGGCGGTCCCACGGGTTGAGGACGGGCCCGAAGCCAGAGTTCTCGGTCGAGGATCCCATCGCGAACTCGTCCTGGTTGGTCTTGCCGAGCAGCGGCGCGCCCGCCTGCGCGAGCTTGGCGACGACCGTGGCCGTGTACGGGGGGCGGTAGCCCTCGAGGATCTTCGACCCCGACTGGCTCGGCACGCCCTCGGTGCAGAACAGGTCCTTGACCGCCACCGGCACGCCTCCTAGCGGCGTCTGCGCGTACCCGTCGTCCGCCGGAGGCTCGTCCGCGATCCACGTGAACGCGTTGAGATCGCTCGCCACGGCGCGCGCTCGGTACGCCTCGAACAGCTCGGACGGGGCGATCTCGCGGGCGCGGATCCGCTCGGCCGCGGCGGCCGCGGTCAGGTCGATGAGCTCGCTCACGCCGCGCCGGGGCTGGGGACGCCGAACCCGTCGTGGAGCGGCTCCGGAGCCGCCGCCAGGATGACTTCCCGCGGCAACGACGGCGTGGGCTCGTCGGCCCGGAAAGCGTTGACCACGTCGACAACGTGCGAGGTTGGCGGCACGCCCTCGAGGTCGAGCTCGCGGATCTTCTCGATGTGGTCGAGCACCTTGGACAGCTCGACCGCCATCCGCTCGACCTCGCCATCGCTCAAATCGAGCCGCGCGAGGCGCGCCACGTGGAGTACCTGTTCACGATCGAGCATCTACCGAGCCATTCTAGGATTCGATCCTCGCGCCCGGCCGTACGATCGGGATGTCCCGTCGCTCGTCTCGGCGGGCAACGCCCTCCTGGCGCAGCGAAAAGTAGCCACCGAACGCGATCCCAAGCGCCCACAGCAGGCCAAGGTAGGCGGCCGTCTGCTGGTGAGGCGCAGCGTTGATCAGAACGCGGTAGATCAGCGCCACCACGGTCACGATCCCCAGGAGCATCACGACAAGGCTCATCGTCACCGGGATCGCGGGACCGCGGCGCGTCGCCTGCACGAACACCAGCCCGACCGCGGCGACGATCGTCACGAGCAGCAGCCAGCGCAGATCGGTGAGCGCCTGCCACCCGGTCTGCGAGCCGCCGCTCCCAGTGCCTGTGCCGTACCACTTTCCCCCCACCATGAAGACGGCCAGCAGCACGGCGCTCGCGCCCGCGAGCATCTCGCCCCGTCGCAGACGCGAAGGATCGAACTCCATTGCCGCGCAGGCTAACGGGACCGGCGGGCTAGAGCGTCGAGCCGGGTTCGGGGCTCGGCTCGGCGGCCGCCTTGGGCGGCTTGTGCGCCTTCTGGCCCGGACTCTTCTGGCCCGTTGGCGCCGGCGAGGCCGATGCCGAGGCGGCGATCCGCGCCCGGCGCGTGAGCATCACCAGCGCCACGACGAGTAGCAACGCCGTCCAGAAACCCAGCGCGAGCTCGCCGAAGCGGCCGAGGTGGAGCACGAATTTGAAGGCGAGCAACCCCGCGGCAGTGCACGCGATCGCGTACCGGCCGGTGATCCGGTCGCGCGCCACCGTCGGCAAGCGGGTCTGTGGCGAGAGCCGCTCGGTGGCGAGGTCGGCGAGCAGGAACGCGGAGGCCATCAACGCGAGCACGCCCAGCCACGCGTCCGGCGCGTCGACGGCGCTGGCGGAGCCGCCGATCGAGAGCGTGGTCGACCCGACCGCGATCGTGGCGCCGAACGAGAACCAGGGCAGCACGAGCAGATCGAGAACCAGCAGCCCGGCCACCGCGATGATCACCCAGTCCTCACGGGACAGACGCTCGAGGCCGAGCTTGCGGACCTGGTTCTCCACATCCACGGGTTCGACGTCGGAGCCCCGGCTCCTTCGCCGTTAGTGCAATCCGGCTCGCAGCTTGGCCGCGGTGACCGTGTTCCGCAGCAGCATCGCGATCGTCATCGGCCCAACGCCGCCCGGGACGGGCGTGAGCCATCCCGCCTTTTCGCGGACCGCCTCGAACTGCACATCGCCCCTGAGTCCGTCGTCGGTGCGGTTGATCCCGACGTCGATGACCGCGGCGCCTGGCTTCACGTAGTCGGCACCGACCATCTCGGCTCGGCCGATCGCGGCCACGAGCACGTCCGCGCGCGAGCACACGCCGGGGAGATCGCGGGTGCGCGAGTGACACATGGTCACGGTCGCGTTGCGCTCGAGCAGCAGAAACGCCACCGGTTTCCCCACCAGGTCCGAGCGTCCGACAACGACCGCCTCGGCGCCCTCGAGCGGCACCGAGTAGCTGTCGAGCAACTCGAGCACGCCGAGCGGCGTAGCCGGTCGGAGCCCCGGTGCGCCCTGCATCAGCCGGCCGGCGCTCACGTGGGTCAGGCCGTCGACGTCCTTGTCGGCCTCGATCAGCGCCGTCAGTTCCTTGCCGTTCAACCCCTTCGGAACGGGCAGCTGGAGCAGGATCCCGCTCACCTCGGGGTTGCCGTTGGCGTCCTCGATCACCGCCGCGACCTGGTCCTGGGTCGCGTCGTCCGGGAGGTGCTGGTGAAAATCGATGATCCCCGCCTCGGCACACGCCTTGCGCTTGTTCGCCACGTAGACCGCGGAGGCGGGGTCGTCGCCGACCAGGATCGTGGCCAGGCCGGGGGCGCGGCCCGTGCGTTCGCGGAACGCGACCACGTCACGCGCCACCTCGGCCCGGACCCGCGCGGCCACTTCCTTGCCGTCGACGATCGTCGCCGTCACCGTCGCGGCACCCTAAAGGATGACCGCCGTCTACCGCTTCGAGATCGGCGCCAGGTCGGCGACCATCTTGCGCTCGGACCCGTCGCGGCTGAAGTGGATCACGACGATGCCGCCGGGCTCGAGCCCGGTCACGACCCCGTCGCCGAACTTCGGGTGGGTGACGTCCTCGCCGAGCCGGAACGCAGGAGCGGCCTGCGCCGGCGCGTCCCACGCCGGGCCGTCGTCACCGGTGACCCGGGTTGACGTCCACGTCGTGGCCCGGGCACGAACCCCGGCGAGCCCGCGTGGCTGCTGCTGCTCGCGGTCGGTGAGTTGGTCGGGGATCTCGCCGATGAACCGGCTCGGGGCGCCGAAGCTGCGGGCGCCGAACACGTTGCGGGTGCGGGCGTAGGTCAGATACAGGTCGCGCTGGGCGCGGGTGATGCCCACGTAGCAGAGTCGGCGCTCCTCTTCGAGGCCGCCCTCGTCGAGCGCCCTCGAGTGCGGGAACACGCCTTCCTCGCACCCGATCATGAACACGATCGGGTACTCGAGGCCCTTGGCGTTGTGGAGCGTCATCAGCGTGATCAGGCCGTCGTCGTCGCTGCGGTCGTCGGCATCGGAGATCAGCGCGACCTGCTCGAGGAAGTCCGCCAGCGAGGGCTCGCGCGCGGGATCGGCCTCGGCCAGCCCGTCGTACTCGGCCGCGACGTTGACAAGCTCCTCGAGGTTCTCGAGCCGGCCCTGGGCCTCGATCGTGCGCTCGGCCTCGAGCGCCTCGAGGTAGCCGGTCTCCTGGAGGACCTCTTTGAGCAGCTCCGCGACCGCCGGCCGCGATTCGGCCCGCTCGCGCAGGACGTGCATGGTTGCCATGAACCGCCGGAACGCCTTGACCGCGGCGTTGGCGAGTCCGGGCACGTGCTCGGGCTCGGAGGCCGCGTCCCAGATCGACGTCCCGGTCGTGTTGCTGTAGGCGAGCAGGCGCGACATCGAGGTCGAGCCGATCCCGCGGCGCGGCGAGTTGACGATCCGGGTGAACGCGCCGGCGTCCTGCGGGTTCACGAGCGTGATGAGGTACGCGATCGCGTCCTTGATCTCGGCGCGCTCGTAGAACTTGGTGCCGCCGATCACCTGGTAGGGGATGTCCGCGCGCACCAACGTGTCCTGGAGCACGCGCGACTGGGCGTTGGTCCGGTAGAACACTGCGACCTCGGCGCGCGAGACGCCCTCGTCGAGCAGCCGCTGCACCTCGCCGGTGACGAATCGCGCCTCTGCGTGCTCGTCCTCGAGCTCACGGATCTTGATCGGGTCGCCCTGGCCGAGCTCGGTCCACAGCGACTTCGGCTTCTGCCCGCGGTTGTTGCGGATGACGGCGTTGGCAGCGTCGAGGATCGTCTGGGTCGAGCGGTAGTTCTGCTCGAGCTTGACCACGTGCGCGTCGGGGAAGGTGTCCTCGAACTCGAGGATGTTGCGGATGTCGGCGCCGCGAAACCCGTAGATCGAGTTGTGGGTGACGATCCCGTTCGCGATGAAGTTGTGAGTGCGCTCGATGTCGAGGTCGTACACGGGCCGATCCAGCTCGACACGCTCGACCGACTCGACCGCGTCGTAGCCGCCGTGCCCGTCGAACATGAGCATCCCGGGCTCGACCGAGTGCGCCGGCATGAACGTCAACTCCCCGCCGTCGGCGCCGAGGCGCGCGGTGGCGCGGAGCCAGATCGCGTTAGTCGTGTCGCCAGCGACCTGGGCGGCGATGTCCTCGATCTTCCCCATATCCGTCGCCATCCCGTCGAACCCGGCCCCGTTTTCGCGCGTCACCGCGAGCCGGTGGACCGGCACACCCTGGCGCTCGCCGGCGCACAGGGTCACCTCCATGTTTAAGGCCCGAGAGTCCCCCCGCGCTACCCGCTTTCGGGACATAAGCATGTGGGGGATGCTTATGTCCCGAAAGTCGGCGGCGATGCGTCGATTTCGGGCCTTGTTCATGGGTTGGTCGCCGGCGAAGTGCGTGTGCTCGGGCGTGCTCACGAGTCGGCGCCCTGAGCGCAGGACGATCGCAACCCCATCCTCGCGCGAAGACCGGTGCGCCCGCACGACCCGGGCCGGCCCGAACGACCCGCCACCGAACGCCGACAGAACCTGATCCCCGACGGACACCTCCTCGATCGCCCGCCACGACCCGTCCGCCATTGTCACCATCGTGCCCGCCACCAGGCACTGGGCGTCGTCGCCGACCACCATCAGGTTCCGCCGTTCCTCGGCGAGCAGCTGAAGCCAGCGGTACTGGGCGTGGTTGGTGTCCTGATACTCGTCCACAAGCACGTGCCGGAACGTGCTTGCGTAGTGGTCGCGCACCTCCTGGAACAGCTCGAGCACGTTGACCGCGCGCACGAGCAGATCATCGAAGTCCATGGCGTTCATCCGGTGGAGCTCACGTTCGTAGGCGCGGTAGACGTCGGCCACGGTCTGCTCGAAGAACGAGCCGACCATCTGCGCGTAAGAGTCGGCGTCGCGCAGCTTGTTCTTGGCGTCGGAGATCTGGTTGTGGATCGACGCGGGCGTGAACCGCTTGGGGTCGATCCCGAGGTCGTCGAGGCACCGCTTGATCAGTCGTCGCGCATCGGCCTGGTCGTAGATCGTGAACCGGCGCGTGTACCCGAGCTTGTCGGCGTGGGCCCGCAGCATCCGCGCGCAGGCGGCGTGAAACGTCATCACCCACATCGCGCGCACGCGCCGCCCGACGAGCAGCTCTGCCCGGTCGCGCATCTCGCCCGCTGCCTTGTTCGTGAACGTGATCGCCAGGATCTCGTTCGGCTTGGCCGCGTCGGTGGCAACGAGATAGGCGATCCTGTGGGTCAGGACGCGCGTCTTGCCGGAGCCGGCGCCGGCCAGAATCAGCAGCGGGCCTTCGCCGTACGTAACGGCTTCGCGCTGGGGGTCGTTCAACCCCGAGAGAAGGGCTTCGAGCTCGGTGGCGGTGTCTGCCATGGGTCGATGTCAACGGTAGCGGGGGCGGTGGTCGTTTCTCCCGCCCGGCTCGTCATGCTTCAGGCGTCGTGTCTGACCGCCTGACCGAGCTCCGCTCCGCCTGCGCCGAGATCGCAAATAGCGCGCAATTCGTGCGCGTCGAGCCCGAGCGTACGGCTGCCTACATCGGCACGCTCCCGGTCGACCCTCCCGACCCCCAGACCGATCCCGACGCCCACCTGACCGAGGGCACGCGCGAGGAGCTGACCGCGTTCTGGCTGACCCTCGACGCGATCAACTTCGGCTCCGGATGGTTCCCGACTCTGCGCAAGCGCGACGGCCGCTCGGGCTACTACACGGTCGCGACCGCCGTCCGAGACCGCTTTGCGAATGACGGGCCGTGGAGCGCGACCGAGCTTGTCCAGATCGACGCGGCAGCGATCGCGAGGACGCTCGGTCAGGACCTAGGGCACGAGCTCATGGCACTGTTCGCCCATTCGCTCAACGACCTCGGGCGGCGCGTCGCCGACGATCACGGCGGTCGGTTCGTGGCCGTGGTCGACGACGCGGGCAGCTCGGCAGTCGCGCTGGTCGAGCGGCTGGCCGGCTGGGACAGCTTCGCCGACATCTCCCGGTATGACGACAAGATCGTCCCGTTCCTCAAGCGTGCCCAGATCACGGCCGCGGACCTGGCCCGCGCCGGCGTGGCCGCGTTCCGCGACCTCGATCGGCTGACGATGTTCGCGGACAACCTGGTTCCCCACGTCCTGCGCATGGACGGCCTGCTCAGCTACGACCCGGCGCTGCTCGAACGGATCGAACGCGGCGAGCTGATCGAGCACGGATCGCGGGAGGAGATCGAGATCAGAGCCTGCGCGGTCCACGCCGTCGGGCTGATCGCCGCCGAGCGCCGCGGCGCCACCGAGGCAGACATCGATTTCGTCCTGTGGCACCGTGGCCAGGAGCCCCGCTACAAGGCCTCGCCGCGGCACCGGTCCCGCTGCACGGCCTACTGACCCGGCTGAGGCTCGCGTAGTTGTCGGGAATCTGACCGCGGCAGGGTGCTCAACCGGCTAACCGACGATCGAGAAGCTTCAGTACGCGCGCGACCGTCCGATAAGCGGGCTAATGCGTGGGGTAGACGACAACAAATCTTCCGTGCTGGCCCAGCCTGGCCGGAATGGCTCCGACGCGCCCGCAGCGGTCGATCCGCGTGAGGCGCTGCGCTGGGGAGCCCGCCATCACGATCGCTGGCTCGAGCGGTGGATCCGCTCGACCGAGGACCTCGCCCGCCTCCAGTACTCGCACCGCATGCTCGACGCGGTCATCGACGAGATCGACGGGCGGCAGATCCGCGTCGGCGACCAGTGGCTGACCGACTACGCGTCTTGTAACTACCTCGGGCTCGACCTCGATCAGGAGATCATCGAGGCCGTCCCCGAGTACCTGCGGCGATGGGGCACCCACCCGAGTTGGTCGCGCCTGCTCGGAAGCCCGGTCCTGTACGAGGAGATCGAGGACAAGCTGACCGGCCTGCTCGGGTGCGAGGACAGCCTGGTGCTGCCGACGATCACCCACATCCACATGTCGGTGATCCCGGTCCTGGCCGGCGGCGGCACCGTGTTCCTCGACAGCCGCGCGCACAAGACGATCTACGACGGGTGCGCGCTGGCCCAGGCCCGCGGCGCCGCGATCCAGAGGTTCGCGCATGAGGACCTGAACCACCTCGAGGCGTTGCTCCGCGATTCGAGCTGGCGCCGTCCCGGGATGATCTGCATCGACGGGGTCAACAGCATGACCGGGAACGCTCCGGACCTCGTCGCGTTCGCCGCGCTCGCCCGTGAGCACGACGTGATGCTGTACGTCGACGACGCCCACGGCTTCGGCGTGATCGGCGAGCGCTCTCCGGACGAGCCGTGCGACTACGGCGTTCGCGGCAACAGCATCGTCCGGCACGCCGCGGAGTCCTACGAGAACGTCGTCCTCGTCGGGGGCTTCTCCAAGGCCTACTCGTCGCTGCTCGCCTTCATCGCGTGTCCGACGGCGCTCAAGCAAGTGCTCAAGACCGCTGCGCCGCCATACCTGTACTCGGGACCGTCGCCGGTGGCCTCACTGGCGACCGTGCTCGAGGGACTGCGCGTCAACGACGCGCGGGGCGATCAGCTGCGGGCCGCGCTCCATCACCTCACCTGGCGCGTCCTGGATCGGCTTCGCAAGCTCGGAGTACACACCCCTAACCACTCCGGGTTCCCGATCATCGAGGTGCCGCTGGCGGACCCGGACAGCGTCGACGAGGTCGGCAACATGCTGTTCGACCGCGGCATCTACGTGACGATGGCCGTATATCCGCTCGTCCCGCGCGACGAGGTCGGGTTCCGCCTGCAGCTCACCGCGGCGAACACCGACGAGCAGGTCGATCACCTGTGCGTCGTTCTGGGCGAGGTCGCCGAACGCTTCAAGCTACAACGGGCCGCGGGCGAGTAAGCAGACATGTCTGCCTCGAGGCTCACCGCCGCCGCTGACCGCCGCCACCTCTGGTGGACGTTCTTCGTCTTCGGAGCGTTCGTCACCGCGCTCTACGTGTTCGTACCACCGCTCAAGGGCAGCCCGCTGGTGATCAACGGCCTCGGCCTCTACGGCCTGCTCGCCATGGTCGCCGGGATCCGGATGTACCGACCGCGCGCCCAGCTGGCGTGGTGGCTGTTCGTCCTGGGCGTGTTCCTGTTCTGGGTCGGCGACGTCTACACGTACAGCATCCGGATCGTGTTCGACGTCTCCGTGCCCTTCCCGTCGTTCGGGGACGCGGTGTACCTGACGATGTACCCGGTGCTGATGGTCGGCATCATGCTGCTGGTCCGTCGCCGCAACCAGCGCGCGGATGGCCCGGGGGCTGTCGACGCGCTGATCATGACGCTGGGGCTGGCGCTGGTCTCGGGGATCCTGCTGATCGCCCCCTACATCCACGACCACACCCTCAGCCTGCTGCCCAAGCTGGTCTCGATCGGCTACCCGATGGGGGACATCATCCTGCTCGCCGCGGGGATCCGCCTCGCCGTCGACGGCGGCAAGCGCCGGCCGGCGTTCTACCTGCTGATCGCCGGGATCGTCTCGATGCTGGTCACGGACGACCTCTACGGCCTGCTCACGCTGCACAACGTCTACAACCACCAGCTGTGGCTCGATGCAGGCTGGATCTTCTTCTATCTGTTCTGGGGGGCCGCTGCCCTGCACCCGTCGATGCAGGAGCTCTCCGAAGAGGAGTCGAATCGCCAGCCGCGGCTGACCTGGCTGCGCCTGGCGCTGCTCGCTGGCGCGACCTTGATCGCGCCCGCGCTCGAGGTCATCAAGGTCATCCCCACCCGTAACTGGGATCTGCTGTTCGTCGTCGGCTCCTCGGCGGTGCTGTTCTCGCTCGTGGTCGCCCGCATGACCGGCCTCGTTCGCCAGCGCGAGAAGTCGGTCGCGCGCGAGCGTGCGCTGAGCGCCGCCGGTGGCCTGCTGGTGGCGGCGACAGACCCGCAAGACATCGTCAGCGCCGCGCTTCAGGCGGTCGCGGAGTTCGGCGAGGACCGCGTCGACGCGCGCGTGTGCCGGATCTTCGGCGATCAGGAGCGCGCGATGGCACTCGACGAGAACGGCACGCTGACCGACTGGGCGATCTCGGCCGAGGGCTCGGCGCTCCTGCACGACTCGGGCGCCACCGGCATGCTGAGGCTCCCGACCGGCGCGCGTGCTGAGCTGCGCCTGCCCGCCGGCGACGACCCCGTCCTACTGCTCGAGCTCCGTCCGGCGGGGCCCGCGGCCGCCGGTCTTGTGCTGATCCTCGCCGGCGAGGCCGCCGACGACGACGAGACGCGGTACGCGCTGCGCACGCTTGCCCACCAGGTCGCGCTGGCTCTGAGCAGCGCCGAGCTGTCGGCCGAGGTTCACCGGCGCGCCAGCGAGGCGCGGTTCGCGACGCTCGTCCAGAACTCGAGTGACCTGATCACGGTGCTCGACGCGGACAACACGGTCCTGTACCAGAGCCCGTCGATCGAGCGCGTGCTCGGCTACACGGTCGAGGAAGTCACCGGGCTCCCGTTCGAGCGGCTGCTCCATTCCGACGAGCAGGGCCGGCTGCTGCGCCGCCTAACCGACGGCGCCGGCGCCACCGGTCGCGCCGAGGTGATCGACTGCCTGCTCGCGCACAAGGACGGAAGCCTCCGCCACTTCGAGATCCTCCACGCCGATCTCCTCGGCGACAGCACGGTCGGCGGGATCGTGCTCAACGGCCGCGACGTCTCGGAGCGCAAGGCGTTCGAGGAGCAGCTCGCCCACCAGGCCTTCCACGATCCGGTGACCCATCTCGCCAATCGCGCATTGTTCAACGAGCGCGTCCGCCACGCGGTCGCGAGGACGCTGCGCGACGGCGTGGGAATGGCGGTGCTGTTCGTCGATCTCGATGACTTCAAGACGGTGAACGACAGCCTCGGCCACGCCGTCGGCGACCGGGTTCTGCTCGAGGTCGCTCAGCGCATCTCAACGAGCGTCCGCGCGGCCGATACCGCCGCCCGGTTCGGGGGCGACGAGTTCGCAATCCTGCTCGAGGACGTCGACGATCCGCAGACCGCGGTGGAGACCGCCGAGCGCATCCTCGACGCACTCGGCCGACCTCTCCAGCTCGACAACAATCACCTGATCATCCGCGCCAGCCTCGGCATCTCGGTCGTCGAGCCCGGGAACGCCACCGACGCCGATGAGCTGATCCGCAACGCGGATGCCGCGATGTACATCGCCAAGGCCGAGGGGAAGGGCGGCTACCGCCTGTTCGAGCCCGCGATGCACGACCGCGTAGTGGCACGTCTCGCGCTGCGGGCAGATCTGCAGCGCGCGCTCGAGCGCGAGGAGTTCGAGCTGCACTACCAGCCGCTGGTGCGTCTCGTGGACGAGGCCGTCACCGGCGTCGAGGCACTGCTGCGCTGGCGTCATCCCGAGCGAGGGCTGATCCCGCCGTTCGAGTTCATCCCGTTCGCCGAGGAGAGCGGGCTGATCGTCGATATCGGCCGCTGGGTGCTTCGGGAGGGGTGCCGGCAGGCGAAGGTGCTGCGGCAACAGATCAGGAGCTCGACGTTGCCGACGATCGGGATCAACCTGTCGGTCAAGCAGCTGTTCCATTCCGACATCGTCACCGACGTGGCGAACGCGCTCGCGGAGGCCGAGCTCGAGCCCGAGGCCCTGACGCTCGAGATCACCGAGTCGGTGATGATGACCGACACCGAGCTGGCGATCAGCCGATTGATGGAGCTGCGCGCTCTCGGCGTCCGCCTGGCGATGGACGACTTCGGCACCGGCTACTCGTCGCTGAGCTCACTGAGCATGCTTCCGCTCGACATTCTCAAGATGGACCGCTCGCTGCTCGCCGCCGGCGCATCGCCGGTTACCTCCGGCCTCGCCTCCGCGGTCCTGAGCCTCGGAGAGACCTTTCAGCTCGAGGTGGTGGCCGAGGGCATCGAGTACCCCGAGCAGTCGGCCACGCTAAAAGAACTGGGATGTGACACCGGGCAGGGCTTCTACTTCGCCAAGCCGATGGCGCCCGAGTACCTGGTCAGCTTCCTGTCGGAGCGGACCGACGCGGCCGAGGGGACAGCGCTGCCCGCCGGCTCGGACTGAGCGGGGATGCAACAGAGCTACGAGGCGCTCGACCGGCCGGGCGGCTTCAGCCGCGTCCGGCTGTTCGCGCCGCTGTCTCATCGGGACTACCGGCTGCTGGCGGGCGGTATGTCGGTATCGCTGCTCGGCGACGGCCTGTTCCTGGTGGCGCTGGCGTGGCAGGTGTACACGATGTCGAACGCGCCGACGGCGCTGGCGACCGTCGGGATCGCGATGACGATCCCAACGATCACGTGCCTCCTGATCGGAGGCGCGGTGAGCGACCGCTTCGACCGTCGTCTCGTGATGCTCATCTCCGACTCGGTTCGTGCCGTGGCCTTGGCCTCGCTCGCGGCGCTCGTGGTCACCGGGGCGCTCGCGTTCTGGGAACTGCTCGCGATCGCCGTCGTGTACGGCGCCGCCACCGCGTTCTTCAACCCCGCCTCGGATGCGCTCGTGCCCCAGCTCCTGCCCGCGGACGTGCTGGCGCAGGCCAACTCGCTCGACCAGCTGATCCGCCCGATCGCACTGCGGCTGGCGGGTCCTGCGCTCGGCGGCGTGCTGGTGGGAGCGATCGGGGCAGGCTGGACGTTCGGATTGGACGCGGCATCGTTTGCGATCTCGGTCGCGGCGCTGCTGGCGATGTCGCCGATACCGGTCTGCGCCGCTTCCCCGACGCGATCCGGGGCCGCTGGCGAGATCCGGGCCGGCCTGCGGTACGTCCGCGGCCACGCGTGGCTGTGGGCGACCCTGGTCACCGCGGCGATTGCCTACCTGCTGTTCATGGGCCCCACCGAGGTGCTGCTCCCGTTCATCGTCAAGCACCGCTTCGCCGACGGCGCACGTGACCTGGGGCTGATCTTCGCCGCCGGAGGTCTCGGCTCGCTCGCGTGCGCGGTCGCGATCGGCCAGTTCGGTCTCCCCCGCTCCGGTCTCACGTTCATGTACCTGACCTGGACCGTCGCGACCGTCGCGGTTGCCGGCTACGGCCTGGCGAACGGGCTGTGGGGCCTGATGTTGGCCAGCGTCCTCTTCAATACGCTCGAGACCGCCGGCACGATCGCTTGGGCGACCGCCAAGCAGCACCACGTCCCCTCGCAGCTGCTGGGCCGTGTGTCGAGCCTCGACTGGCTGATCTCGATCGGCCTGCTGCCGCTGTCCTACGCGCTGACGGGTCCGGTCAGCGCGGCCCTCGGAGCCCGCCAGACCCTGATCTGGGCCGGCGTGCTCGGCGCGGCCGTCACGTTCGCGCCGCTGTTCAGCCGGCGCGTCCGCCGGTTCGGTCAGTCAGGCGAACAGCTCGCGCAGATGGTCGTTCAGGAACAGCCCGCGCGGATCTAGCTCCCGCCGCGCCTCGATGAACGCGTCGGCCTCGGGATACAGCGCGTGAAGCCGCTCCGGGGTCAGGAAGTGGAGCTTTCCCCAATGGACTCGGGCCGAGAAGTCCGACAGGAGCGCGTCAACCGAGCGCAGATAGTCCCAGTAGTCGGTGCCGGGCTTCCCTGACACCGAGATCACCGTGGTCGCGGTCTTGTAGTTCGGCGACAGGTATGCGTCGTCCGGTCCGACGGTGCGCACCTCGAGCGGAAAGACCGAGTCGGGCAGGCTGCGGAGCATCAGCTCGCGCATCGCGGACAGCGCGGCCGGGCCGAGCTCGAGCGGCACGAAATACTCGAGCTCGTGGAAGTTCGGGTCGTAGACCATCGGGTAGATGCGGTAGCACCGGTCGGTCCGTCGACCCTCGACGTCGCTGTCGGGTTGATCAGGCGTGGCGTCGTCATAGATCTTGACGTAGCACTTGTCCGCCATGGCCTGACCGTGCGTCTCGAGGTTGTAGAGAGCCGCCGACTCCTCGGTGGGCAGCCAGAAGAAGCCAAAGTGGCGATGGCCGTGTACCAGCTCGTCCCAGCGCTCGAGCACCTCGTCCCATCGCCACAGGTCGATCTGCTCGGTGAGCCGGTACGCGTCGGTCACCTCGAGCTCGAGCCGGGTCATCACGCCGAGCATCCCGATTGACACCTGCGCCGCGCGCAGAAGGTCGGGCTGGCTCTCGTCGATGTCGCGAATCTCGCCCGTCGCCGTGACCAGCCGAACGCCGCGGACCACGCCCGAGAAGCACGTGTTCCGGATCCCCGACCCATGCGTGGCCGTCGACACTGCGCCTGCGATCTGTTGAGTGTCGATGTCGCCCTGGTTCTTCAGCGCCATCCCCTCGCGCCACAGCGGCTCGTAGAAGTCCCGGATCAGTGTCCCGGACAGCGCGGTGGCGCGCTTGTGCGTTCGGTCGGCGTCGACGACGCCCCTCAGGGCCGAAAGGTCCAGCAGCAGCCCCTCGGTCTGGACGATCGGAGTGAACGAGTGACGCGCGCCGAAGACACGGACATTCGCTCCTCGCTCCGCGGCGTCGCGGACGAGCCCGGCGACCTCCTCCTCATCGCGCGGGGCAGCGACGTAGGCCGGAGTGAACGATTGATTGCCCACCCAGTTGGTCCACAGGCCCGCGGCGGGCAGATCGGCCAAGACCATTTCGCGATCCTAAAGTAATGGGTGGTGCGCGGGGCATGAATCTCGACGCGGTCTGGCATGACCTCGAATGCGGCGCCTACGGCGAGGACCTCGCGCTGTGGCGTGACCTCGCCGCCAGGACCGGCGGCCCGATTCTGGACGTCGGCGCCGGCACGGGCCGCGTTACGATCCCGCTCGCCGCGGGCGGTGTGGAGATGGTCGGCCTCGATGTCGACGAACACCTCCTCGAGGCGCTCGCGGTCCGCGCCACGGGCCTCCCGGTCGAGACGGTCGTCGCGGACGCGCGCGAGCTCAGCCTGGGCAGGAGGTTTCCGCTGATCCTCGTGCCGATGCAGACGCTCCAGCTGTTCGGAGGAGCCGCGGGCCGGGCCGCGTTCCTGCGGCGGTCGTTGGACCACCTCGAGCCGGGTGGGCTGCTCGCCGCCGCGCTTGCCGACGCGATGGACTGCTTCGACGAGGATCACGACATTGCGCCGCCACCCGACGCCCGCGAGATCCTCGGCGTCCGCTATGCGAGCCAGCTGCTCGCGGTCGTGGAGGAAGACGGTCTCGCCGCGCTGCACCGCCGGCGCCAGGTGTTTCGAGCTCCCGGCCGCACCGAGTCCCACGACGTCGTCGTCCATCTCGACCGAGTCTCTGCCGACGAGGTCGCGACCGAGGCTCGCGCGCTCGGATTCAGGCCCGAGCCGCACCGGTATGTGCCCGAGACCGAGCAGTACCTCGGCTCTACGGTCGTCGTCCTGCGCGCACCGACCGCCGGTCAGCCGGGCTACCGCTCGACGGCCTCGATCCGCGCCCGCGCGATCGCCTCGGCGCCGGCCTCGCCCACGAGCAATTCGGGGCGAATCGTCCCGCTGGCGATCAGGTCCACGGCCGGAAAGCGCCGGGTGCTGGTCAGCACGGGATCCAGCGCGATGACGGTCGTCTCCCCGCCCAGCGGCTCGGTCGCCGTCGCGATCACCGTGAGCGAGCCACCGGCTTCGATGTTCCGGGCCGAGGCGAGCAGCTTGCGGGCGCTGTACGGCTGAATCCCGTCGAGCGTGTCGATGAGCACCACAGCGTGTGAACCGCGCGCCGCCAGCCGACGGGCCTGGTCGACCACGCGCTCGACGGTCTGGGCCTGAGCGTCGCCCGAGGCGGCGAAGCTGACCGCTGCCGCCGGCGCCGTCGCGCCCTGGTTCCACTCGGTGATCTCCTCGGGACGGACGCCGGCGAGGACCAACGACAGTTGAATCTCCTCATGCCCGGCGAGGGTTGCGGCGAGCCGGCGTAGCGCCTCGGTCTTGCCGGCGCGGGACGGCCCGACGATCGCTACCCGCGAGCCCCGCCCGAACGGCGTCAGCCACTCGATCGCCTTGATCGTCGGATCGTCCGATCCGAGCCGGAAGCGGTCGCTCGGGTACGCGGCGGGCAGGTCGTCGAAGCGCGTACTGTCGGCGACCTCGTCGGCGGGGCGGCCGTTGATCGTGTCGACCCGGATCAGCGACGCGAACCGCTCGGACCTGCGCGGCGCGCGGCGCGGACCCGCGATCCGGTCGCCGGGGACGAGCTCGCACCGCTTGACCTGCGCGGCCGAGACGTACACGTCGTCGTCCGAGGGCTCGGGCGGATGCACTCGTAGGAAACCGGAGCCGTTCGGGAGCAGCTCCACCTCGCCCTCGACGATCTCCTCTCCAGTGGGACGCTCATCCGGCTCCTCGCCGGCGGCGGCCTCCACCGGCTCCTCGGTCTCGTCGGCCTCCTCGGGCGGCGAGACCCCCTCGGGCGCCGGGCCTCCATCCTCGTCGCGGTCGGCGGACCGGCCGCGGCCGCCTCGGCGACCCCGCCGGCGGCGCGCGGCTGGACGGTCCTCCTCGCCGCGCTCCTCGGCCTCGCCGGGGGCCTCCTCGGCTTCGACGGGCGCCACCTCGCCTTCGACGGGCGCCTCTTCGGCTTCGGCGGGCGCCTCCTCGGCGGGTGGCTCCTCGGCCGGCGAGCCACCCTGGCGGGCGATGATCGCGTCGATCAGATCGTCCTTGCGCAGACGGCGATAACCGTCGATCGAGAGCTCGGACGCGAGAGCGTGAAGGTCGGCGAGTGGGCTGGCTGCGAGCGCGTCGCGGTCGAGAACCGACATGTACTACCTCCTCGGGAATGATCGGTGGGCTCCGGTCGCGTTGCGCCAGCGACCGGCGATTCAGCCTCCTCAGCCTAGCGGGATTCCCGACGCAGCTCGGTGGCGAGCGTGAGCTCGGAGTCCACGTCGGCCTCGCCGAGCAGCGCCGCGCGCACGGCCAGGTAGTCGGCGACGTCCGCGACGTCGTGCACGCGCAGGACGTGGGCGCCGGCATCGACCCCATGCCCCACCGCCGCGAGCGTTCCGGCCAGGCGAGCCCGCGGGGGTCGCTCCGTGATCGCTCCCACGAAATCCTTGCGCGACACGGCCAGCAACAGCGGTCGCTCGAGCGCGTGCAGATCGGGCAGCTCACGGAGGACCTCGACCGTCTGGGCCGGGGTCTTACCGAAATCGGGCCCCGGGTCGAGCATGAGCTGCTCGAACGACACGCCGTGGGCCATCGCCACCGAGATCAGCTCGCGCAGGAACCGCTTGACGTCGGCTCCAACGAGCCCGTCGAGCGTCGGGTCGAGCAGCTTCTGCTTGGGCGCCGCGCGCGTGTGCATCAAGACCAGCCCGGCGCCCGTGCCGGCGCACACGGCCGCGAGCTCCGGATCGCGCAGACCGCTGACGTCGTTGACGATCGCCGCGCCGGCGGCGATCGCGGCCTCCGCCACCGCGGGCTTGTACGTGTCGACGGACACCAGCGCGCCGAGCTCGGAGGTGACGCGCTCGATCAGTGGAACGACCCGCTCGATCTCT
Organism: uncultured Solirubrobacterales bacterium; assembly: GCA_963849675.1. GTDB lineage: Bacteria > Actinomycetota > Thermoleophilia > Solirubrobacterales > Solirubrobacteraceae > Palsa-465. The sequence goes on from CAWKIW010000014.1 coordinate 81,867, forward strand.
TCCTCGGGCGCCACCGGCGGCTGGTTGGTGACGCCGGACTCCCCGCCGATGTCGATGATCTCAGCGCCCGCGTCAAGCAACGACCGCGCGAGCTCGACGCGCTCGTCGAGCGTCCGCTGCACGCCGCCGTCCGAGAACGAGTCGGGCGTGGCATTGACGATGCCCATCAGCCACGGCCGTCCGCCAAGCTCGAGCGTCCCGGCGCTCGTCTGCAGTAGCAGCGCCGGCGCGCTCATCCGGACCGCATCGCCCATGGCCCGCAGGGTAGCCGCGCCTGGCGGCACGCCGAATGCTATTCACCCCCGGCCTTCTTGAACAGGCTCAGCACGATGTCGTACATCGCCGGTGAGGTCTCCTGGTACCCCGGGCAGCACGGAGGCCCGCCGACGTCGCTGATCCCGATCTCGATGTGCGGCGCGGACGACAGGCCGACGTCGCCGCAGCCGACCTCCGCGATCGGCTCGCCGGTCGTCACTTCGGTCCCGACCGCGACGAGCGCCGGGAGGGCGTGGCCGTAGTAGATGTAGCGGCCCGCGTAGGGGCCGCTTGAGACCTTGAGGACCGGCGCGGCGGGCCCGAACCCGGAGATCCCCTCCTGCACGATCGTGCCCGAGGTCATCGCGACCTCGACCACGTTCGGGCCGCAGGCGTTGTTCACGGTCCCGATGTCGACCCCCTGGTCGAGCGTCCACGCGCTCGGGGAGAGCACGCGGGAGATCGGCTCGAGCGGGAACACCCACGAGCTGGTGCCGACCAGCGACTGCCCGGGCGTGTCGAGCACGCCGGAGCCCTTAGCGTTCTTCTTGACCGCGGCCAGAAGCGTCGACGCGGTCAGGCGCCCGACGACTCCGGTCAGCGGGGACAGGCTAGCGTCCGTCTGGAAGTCGATCACCGCCGCCTTGGTCATCGGCCCGAAGTAGCCGGTTCGCGGCACCGTGTCCCCCACGTCGGTCAGCCATGTCTGGAGCGTCTTCACGTCGGCGCCGCGGTCGCCCTGCCGGAGCGTCCGGCTGAACACCGACCCCGACGACGCCGGGTTCACGATCGCGGTCGGCGCGCTCGGGTTGACCATGCCGGCGCCGCCTGAGGTGTGGGGCGTCGACGCGACAGCGACCGCGGCGGGCGCGAGCAACGGAAGCACCAGGAGGAGGACGGCTAGGCGAGGCATGCGAAGCATCGTTGGGGGACCGTCGGGCTTGCATGCCGCCAACCTGCCCCGTGCGCTGTCCTTGCGCGCTCTCCGTCTGCGTAACCTGCTGGAAACGAGCACCCAGGGGCCTCCGTGGGCGAGGCGTTGCATGGGCGCTTTGCGCCTGCGGAGGCAGCTGACGGGCTCGCGCTCTCAGTGGGCCGGATCGGCGACGCCGTCCTGCCGGCGTTTGGCGACGATCTCCTTGATCCGGTCGAGCGTCTCGTCGGACATCCGCCGGACCTCCCAATGGGTCAGCTTCATCACGCGCATCGGCGAGGTCGCGATCACGTCGGCGTTGCGCGGCTCGCGCTCGAGCAGACCCATCTCGCCGATCAGGTCACCGTTCTTCAAAGAGGCGATCTTCTCGCCGTCCTGGATGACGTCGGCGGTCCCCTCCTCGATCGCGATCAGCTCGGTCGAGTAATCGCCCTGCTTCATCAGGATCTGCCCGTCGGCCACGCTCGTCTCGGTGGCGAATGCGGCCAGGCGTTTGGCCTCCTCATCCGAGAGGTGCGAGAAGATCGGAATCGTCTTCAGCCGGTTTGGGTCCATCGCACCTGGCAAGTACCCGAAACTAAAGCGCTTGTACCTCGGAGGTGATCTCGCTCACGGATTGTTTGGCGTCGCCGAATAGGAGGGCGGTTTTGGGGTCGTAGAAGAGGGGGTTGTCGATGCCGGCGAATCCGGAGGCCATTGAGCGTTTGAGGACGATGACGGCGCCGGAGCGGTCGACTTCGAGGATTGGCATGCCGTAGATGGGGGATCCGGGTTCGTTTTTGGCGGCGGGGTTGGTGACGTCGTTGGCGCCGATTACGAGGGTGACGTCGGTGCGTGAGAATTCGGGGTTGATTTCGTCCATTTCGCGGAGTAGGTCGTAGGGGACGTCGGCTTCGGCGAGGAGTACGTTCATGTGGCCGGGCATGCGGCCGGCGACGGGGTGGATCGCGAATTTGACTTCGACGCCTTTGGTCTCGAGTGCTCGTTCGAGTTCGCGGACGGCGTGTTGGGCTTGGGCGACGGCCATTCCGTAGCCGGGGGCGATTACGACTTGGCGGGCGTAGGAGAGTTGGATCGCGACGTCTTGGGGTGAGGTGGAGCGGACGGGGCCGCGGTCCTCGGCGCCGTGGGCGGCGGGCGCGGCGATAGCTCCTCCGAAGCCGCCGGCGATGATCGCGGGTACGGAGCGGTTCATCGCTTTGGCCATGAGGTTGGTGAGGATCGTGCCGGACGCGCCGACGATCATTCCGGCGACGATCATCGCGGTGTTGTTCAGCGCGATTCCGGTGGCGGCGGCGGATAGGCCGGTGAATGCGTTCAGGAGGCTGATCACGACGGGCATGTCGGCGCCGCCGATCGGGAGTACGACCATGTTCCCGAGCACGGCGGCGGCGAGCAGGATCCCGATGATGAACAGTGCTTGGGAGTGGGTGCCGGCCGCTAGCACGATCGCGGAGCCGACGCAGATCACGAACAGGACGCCGTTGATGATCGATTGGCCGGGGAGTTTGATCGGGCGGCCGGGGAGGATCTCTTGGAGTTTCCCGAACGCGATGTTCGATCCCCAGAACGAGATCGATCCGACGATCGCGGCGAACAAGGTCGGGATCTGCGATTTCTCGACCCATAGCGACCCGCCCGAGGCGAAGTGGTGGCGGTACTCGATCCAGGCGATGATCGCGACCGCGCCGCCGCCGACGCCGTTGAACATCGCGACCATCTGCGGCATCGCGGTCATCCGCACGTTCCGCGCCGCGGGCACCCCGACCGCGGTGCCGATCACCAACCCGAGCGCGATCAGCCACGGCGTGCTCGAACCGCTACAGCACATGCGGGGTCAGCAGGGTGGCGATGATCGCGATCGCCATCCCGACGGCCGCGATCTGGTTCCCCCGGACCGCGGTCCTGGGGCCGGTCAGGCCGCTCAGGCCGTAGATGAACAGCGAGAACGCGACGATGTAGCAGGCGTCGATGAAGTTCGCGCGCTGCAAAAAGATCGTGCCGAGAATCACTTCTCGATCTCCCTCCGCGGACCGGGGCTTCGGGGAGATCGGGCTTGCGTTTGAACATCCCCAGCATCCGGTCGGTGACCAGGAACCCGCCGACGATGTTGATCGTCCCGAACGCGATCGCGATCACCAACAACCCGTGCTCCAAAACGCCCGACGCCTCGTGCATCAACAACAGCCCGCCCAACAGCACGATCCCGTGGATCGCGTTCGTGCCCGACATCAACGGCGTGTGCAACGTGTTCGGGACCTTCGAGATCACCTCGAACCCCACGAACGCGGCCAGCACCAAAATCGCGATCTCGGTAATCGTGCTCAACTCAAGTCCCTCCTCAGCAGATCAGGAACCGGCCCTCGCGCCGGCCTCGGCCGCCGCCCGCGCGGCCTCGTGAACGATCTCCCCGTCCCGCGTGATACACGCCCCGGCGATCACCTCATCCTCGAAATCCAACGACAACCCCCCCGCCTCGGAAATCATCAGCCCGAGCAGCGACTGAATGTTCCGGGCGTACAGCTGCGAGGCGTGCTCGGCCATCGTCGAGGGCACATTCAACGGCCCCAAAATCTTCACGTCATGCCGGACCACCGACCGGCCCGGCTCGGTCAACTCGCAATTCCCGCCCGACTCCGCCGCCAAATCCACGATCACCGACCCCGGCTTCATCAACTCCACCGCCCGCTCGGTCACCAGCACCGGCGCGCGCCGACCCGGCACCGCCGCCGTCGTGATCACCACATCAACCCTCCCGATCGCCTCCGCCATCAACTCCTGCTGGCGCTCCTGCTGCTCAGACGTCAACTCCTTGGCATACCCGCCCGCGCCCTCCAAATCCCCACCCAAATCGAACTCCAAAAAATGCGCGCCCAACGACTCGACCTGCTCCTTGACCGCCGAGCGCACATCAAACCCCTGCACCACCGCACCGAGCCGCCGCGCCGTCGCGATCGCCTGCAACCCCGCCACCCCCGCACCCAACACCAACACCGTCGCCGGACGAATCGTCCCCGCCGCCGTCATCAACATCGGGTAATACCGCCCCAACTCCTGCGCCCCAATCAACGCCGCCCGATACCCAGCAATATTCGCCTGCGACGACAACGCATCCATCGACTGCGCCCGACTGATCCGCGGGATCGCCTCCATCGCAAAACTCGTCGCCCCCGACCCCGCAATCGCCCGAACCGCCTCACCCCCCGTCAACGGCGCCAAAAACCCAATCAGAACACTATCTGACCGCAACCGCGCGATCTCTTCAGCGGTCGGCGTCGCCACCTTAACCACCACGTCTGACTCCCACACCGCGGCGGGATCGTCGGCCATCCGGGCGCCCGCCTGCTCGTACTGACCATCCGGAATCAACGCCCCCGCACCCGCGCCCCGCTCCACCACAACCACAATCCCACTCTCCCCGCCAGTCAGCTTCCCCACCACCTCAGGGACGAGCGCCACACGCCGCTCGCCCTCCGCAGACTCCTTAGGAACTCCGATCCGCATTCGGGCGCCGGAGCGTACCGATTTTCTCCTGAGGCTGAATCAGCTCCCGCCGACGAACGCCAGGCTCAGCGCGGTCAGGATGCCGGCGTCGACGGCGAGTCGGTCGGTCGCCGTCGCCGACGGCAGCGCCTTCACCGCCCGGCCCGCGGGCGCCCGTGCGCGGGCCTTCGAGCCGTGTGCGCCCCGGCGTGCGGGAGCCGGCTGCCGAGTCGTCGCGCGGGTAGTCGTCTGGGCTCTGCGGGGAGCGGGAGTGGGTGCAGTCCGGCGTGCCGGGGCCGCTACCGGGAGCGGCTTGCCCTCGAGCGCCATCAGGGCCTCGCCGGTGACCCAGGTCGGCGTCTCGTCGCTACCGCGCGAATATCGGACATGCCCGTCGGCGGCGATCAGCGACCGCAGGTAGTCGAGCGGGGACGGCCCTCCGCCGCGGCGCATCGAGCTCGGGTTGGCCCCGCCCGCCAACAGCCCCTGGACGGCGAACGCCGTCGACTGCGCGTTCGAGCCGGCGCCGGGCTCCCCGGGGAAGCCGCCGTCGCGGTCCTGCTGGCCGCGGATGTACCGGATCGCGCGAGCCCGGGCGTGCGCGGCGCCGCTGCCGGGGACGCGGGCGAGCGCCTCGAGCGCGGAGCCGGTGTCGTCGACGTCGCTTTGCCCGCCGCGCGTCGCGAAGTTGAACCCGCCGTCGGCGTCCTCCTGGCGTACCAGCCACACGAGCGTCGCCGGCGGCGGCGTGACCCCCGCCGCCCGCAGCGCGAGCACCGCGAACGAGGTCCAGTTCGTCTGGTTGTTCACCGACCCGTTCCGGCCGATGTGGGCGCGAAGCTCGGCGACGAGATTCCGTCCGCCGAAGCTCGTAGCGGGCAGCCCCACGGCGCGGGCGACGAGGATGTTCCGCTCGACGTCGCCCGGGTCGGATGCCGATGCCACGCCCCGCTCGATGTAGGCGATCAGGCTGTGGCCGGCGTGCACGACGTCCCGCGGGTTCTCGCCGGCGGCCGCCAGCCCGAGCGCCGCCCATCCGGAGTAGAGCGCCGACGAGGCCGAACCGGGCGTCGCGCCGATCCCGCCATCGGAGTTCTGAGCCGCGATCAGGTAGCCGGCCGGCGTGCTCGCCGCCGCTGCTCGCCCGTCGCTCGTGGTCGCTGCCGCGGCGACGAGGGCGATCGCGAGCACCGGCGTGGCCGTGCCCCACGTCACGTTCAGCCGCGTCCGGAACCGCGTCAGCGAGTGGATCAGCGCCGGACCGAACGCGAGCGCAAACACCAGGCACCCGGCGGCATGGACGAAGTCGAACCCGATCCCCTTGCCCACGTACACGCCGAGCTGCGCGAGGCTGTGGTCGCTGTAGGTGACCCAGTCGCCGACGTCCTGCAAGGCGGTGAACCCGAACCCGACCACCGCGCACACGATCGCCAGCGGCCACCGTCCGATCCTCCGGTGGGTCACGACCGCGAGCCCTGCCCCGATCACGCCGGTCGCTCCCCAGCCGGCCATCTGCCACGGGGTCCACGGTCCCTGGCCGAAGAAGAAGTTCGAGGCCAGCCCCGCGAGCGCGCCGACCGCGAACCCGGGCCCGCCGCCGAGCGCGTAGCCGGAGATCAGCACGATGTCGGTCGTCGGCTTGACGTTCGGGAACGCCGCGAACGCGATCCGGCCGAGCGCCGCGAACGCTGCCAGCGTGCCCACGAGCGCGACGATCCGGGCGTCAGGACGGACCCGCTCGTACCAGGCGAACCCGGAGGAGAGCGCCACCGCGAGGATCGCGAACGCGCCGAGCTGCCAGCTCACGCGTTCACCTCGGCGCTCGTCGTCGCCGACTCGAGCAATCCAGATATCAGCGCGACGCCTTGCCCGGCCACGAGTGCGCCACCGATTCCGCCGAGGATCCGCGCGGTCTCGGTCGCGAAGTAGGTGCCGCCGGCAAGGATCTCCGCCGGGGACCCATCGGCGATCACCGTGCCCTCCCCCAGCAGCACGACGCGCCCGGCAAACGCGGCCACGAACTCGGGATCGTGGGTGGCGACCAGTGCGGCGGCGTCGAGCTCGCACAGCAGCGCGGCAAGCTCATCCTTGCGCCCGCGGTCCATTCCGCGGGTCGGCTCGTCGAGGCACACGACCGCGGTCTCCCGCTCCGGATCGTCGAGGACGATCGCGAGCGCGAGCCGCTGCTTCTCCCCACCCGACAGGTCGCGGGGATGACGGTCGGCGAGCGCCGGGTCGCCGAGCCCGACGGTCGCAAGCGCGCCCGCCGAGGCCTCCTGCGACACGCGCTCGTGGACGAGGTAGTTGGTCGGGTTCTGGAGGAGCAGCGCCACCCGCCCCGAGCTCCGTACCTTTCCCCGCGTTGGACGCATCAGCCCGGCGGCGTGCCGCAGCAGCGTCGACTTGCCGGCGCCGTTCCGGCCCATCAACGCGACGCGCTCGCCCGGGGCGATGTCGAGCGAGACGCCGCGGAGGATGGCCGGGCCGCGGTCGATCTCGTGCCAGACCCGGTCGAATGCCAGCGCGCTGTCTTCGGCGCGCCGGCGCGGCCGGCGATCCCGCCGGTCCGAGGCGCCGGCCGCGATCGGATCGACGTCCGGGAGCAGCCCTCCCGAGCGCAGGACCGAACGGGCGGCCTTCACCCCCGCCACTGGCGCCAGCCCCAGACCCGACAGGAGCCTCGCGCCCGGCGTCGCCAGCTCCGGCGCCGCGTCGCATGCCCAGCCGAGGAACTCGGCCGGACCGGCGTCGCAGACCAGGCGCCCGCCGCGCATCGCGATCGCCCGGTCGGCGAAGCCCAGACACCGCTCGAGCCGGTGCTCGGCGATCACGATCGCGGCGTCGAAGTCCTCGTTGAGGCGCCGCAGCACCGCGATCAGCTCGTCGCCCGCAACCGGGTCGAGCTGGGACGTCGGCTCGTCGAGCAGGATCAGCTTCGGCCTGCCCGCGAGCGCGGCGCCGAGCGCGACCCGCTGAAGCTCGCCACCGGACAGCTCGGCGGTCGGGCGGTCGAGGAGATGGGCGATCCCGAGCGCGAGCGCCGCCTCCTCGACGGCACGCGCGACTGCTGCCGGTGCGTCGCCCTGGTTCTCGAGCGGCAGCGCCAGCTCGGCGCGCACCGTGCCCATCACCACCTGCGTCTCAGGATCCTGGAACAGGGTGCCGACGGCGGCGGCCAGCGTGCCCGGACCGTGGTCGCGCGTGTCCAACCCGGCGACGATCGCGCGGCCGGCGAACACCCCGCCGTGGAAATGCGGGACGAGGCCATTCGCGGTGCGCAGGAGCGTCGACTTCCCCGAGCCCGAGCCGCCGGCGAGCACGACCAGCTCGCCCGGGTCAATCTCGAGCGTGACGTGCTCGATCGCCGGCGCGGACGCCCCCGGATACGTGTACGTCACGTCCCGGAGCGACAGGACGCTCACCGCTCGATCCCCCTGCGGTCGGCGAACGGGAGGAGCGCGCAGATCAGCAGCGCCGCCGCCACAGCGGCGCCGCCGACGCCGACGGGCGCACGCAGAGTCGGGTCGGAGGTAAACGGCAGGAGGTTGGCGATCCGGGCGAGCACCGCGAGCCCCACGACCGCCGCCGCCGAGCCCGCGAACGCAATGTCGTGGCGCGACCACGGCCGGTGGACGCGCCACCCGCGTGGCGGGCGCCGCGCCGCGCCGTAACCGCGCACCTCGAGCGCCGCCGCGACGTCAAGCGCCCGGTCGAGCACGCCGGACGTGGCGGCGCGCATCAGCCGAGCCCGCGACGGCGGCGGCCCGGGCCGGCACCGTTGCGCCTCGGCGAGCCGCCGCGCGTCCCGCGCAAGCACGGGAACCATCCGCGTCGCCAGCGTCGCGGTCAGCGCAGAGTGAAACGAGAAGCGACGGAACAGCGCCAGCACTTCGTCGGGATCGACCGCGGCCGTGTACAGCGCGCCGCAGAGAATCAACGCGATCGCCCGCAGCCCGAGCACGGCTCCGTACACGGTCGCCTCGAGCGTAACGTCGGTCTGCCCGAACACCGGCAGATCGCCGAGTCGGGCGATCACGGTCAGGCCACCCTGCGCGGCGAGCATGTTCACGGCCATCACCAGCAGTCCGAGCGGGAGCGCCAGCAGCGCGGCGCGGCGCATCTCACTTACCACCCGGGCGCCGACGGCGGCACCGGCGAGCGACACCAGGATCGCGCCCAGCGCGATCGGCGCCGAGAGCAGCAGCGTGGCCAGCGCGAGCGCCGCGCAGTAGGCGCACCCGACGCCGGCGCGGGCGGCGTGCAGCGGGCTGGCGCGCCGGCGGTAGGTCAAATCGCCCCCTCGAGCGGAACCGGGAAGTCCGCCTTTCCCTGCATCGCGAGCGCGAAATGGTCGCGCAACCGGCTCGGCGTCAGCGCCGCGGCGGCGGCCGACACGCCGGCGACGTCGGTGCCGGTGATGATCCAGACGGGTGCGGTGGAGCTGTTGGCCGTGGCCGCGATGAGTCCGGCGCCGGCGCCGAGCGTGCGCACCACCTGTCCGTGCGGGTTGAGCAGCGCAAGAGCGCTGCCGTCAGTGCCGGCGAACCGCGCGTAGATCCCGCTCGAGGCCGGGCCGGCCTGGATCATGGAGGCGGCGAACTCTCCCTGCACGTCCTTCCACGTCCCAACTACCACGGCGAGCGAGTCGGTCCCGGAGCCTCCGGCCCCGAGCCCTTGCGAGGCCACCTTGACCCCGATGGCGTCCAGCTCGGAGGTCACCCGCTGGCATGCGGTGTTGATGTCCGTGGCGCATTCGAGCGTGACCGGATAGCGCCGCCCGTTGATGCCGTGGATGAATGGCTCGGGGAACGAGCCGACGACCGCCGGGATCGAATCGGTGGCGGTCCAGTCGTGGAGGTCCCACCAGATCCGGTCGCCCTTGTGGACCGGGGTGCCGGTGGCGCCCGTACTCGCCTCGATCCCGTTGACGTAGTAGAACCAGTCGAGCCGGGAAGAGCTGCCGGCGTGGCCGTCGATCGACTCGACGAACCCGCCGCCGAAGCGCGTCGCGACCTTGAACGAGCTCTCGAGCATCCGCATCACGGTCTGCGAGCCGGGGATGCTCTTCTCGGTCACCGAGCCGATCGGGGCGGTGCCGAAGTCGCGGGTCACGGAGAGCGATACGACGCCCGAGGTCGACTTGCCGGCGCCCAGGCCGCAGCCGGCGATCGCGATCGCACACGCGATCGCGATCGCCGTGACCGCGGGACTACACCTCATCACAGCCAGGTCGGCTCAACCTTTGGCGACCTTGAACAGCAGCTTCTCGCCGGCGCGGAGCTTGACGGCGCACACGCCCGTGCTTGCGGCCTTGCCGTTGACGAACAGGTCCCAGAAGTGCGAACCGCTCGCCTTCACCCCAAGGATCGAGGTCACCTCGATGTCGCTCAAGCTCGAGAAATACTTGCCGGTCCACTTGCCGTGGGTGGCCGCGTCGAGTGCGCCCGCGGCGCTGTTGCCCGAGCACTTGCCCTTCGGCGTGCCTCCCTTGGTGATCCACCCCTTCTCGCCGTGGACGGTGGTCGGCTTGAGCAGGGTCTTGTTCAGGCTCTTGATCTGCCAGGTCACGGCCGGGCCGGAGCCGGCGGCGAACGCGACGCCTGACGCCGCGACGGCCATGACGATCGCTCCCAGAAGAGCGACGAGGGTCTTGCGATGCATGAGGGCCACCCCTTTCCACGAGGGCATATCGGCTTGGCGGTCGGGGGCTGGTCTCCTGGCTGACGGGCCTACCAGCCGCGCCTTCCCGGCGACTCGACGTCGCCAGTGGCTGTTTTGCGTCTGGCGTCCCCGATCACAGTGGCGGGTCCGCGCCGGATTCCCACCGGCTTCCCATCGCCACCGACCTTGAACGCGTGGATCGTACCGCGGCGACCCGCCGCCTCGCCGATTGCCATCTGCCCTGGCGTCTACCGTCCGTCGTTCATGCCCGCAGCCTTTGTCGCGACACTCGTGAACGGAGAGGTCGTTCTACGGTTTCCCTACGACGATCGCTTGCGGCTGCTCCTGCGCTCGATCCCGGGGCGCCGGTGGGATCCCGAGGCACGGGTCTGGCGGGTGCCGCTCGATCCCGATCGTGCGCATGCGCTGACGGCCCTGTTCGAGAGCGCGCCGTATCCGGTGGACGTCTCCGATGCGCTCAGCCGCGCGCTCGCGCGCCGGCGGGCCAAGCGCTCGCCCGCGGAGCTCCTGGTCGACCTCGCCCGGCCAGACAGCAACTGGTGGTTCAGCTTCGCGACCGACAGCGCCGACAGATCTAGTCGAGGTTCTGTTGGAGCATCCGGGCGCCTATCGCGTGCCCGAGATCGAGCGGGGTTTCTTGCCGGTGGATCAGCGGGCCGCGCGGAGCCTCGTCGCGTGCTCGGACCACGATTCCAGGCTGCGCCTGACCGAGGATGCCCGTCACGCCCTGACCGAGGTCATGCGCGCGCCCGTCCCCCGCCGCGAGCCGGCGGTCCAGTCGCCCACCTGCGACGTCGAGCTGCGCCGTGACCGCCGGGGCCGCAACTGGATCCTGATCGCCGCCGAGCACGCGCCGCTCGTACGGGCGCTGTCCCAGGCGGGCGGGCTCGAGCTGCTCGACGGCCCAGAGGGCTCGGTGGCGCTGGCCGCGGTCCAGGCAGCCGCTGTCCCGATCGCGGAGCTGCTCGCTGGGCTCGACGTTCGATCGGTCGATCCCCTCGTCGAGCGCTGGATCGAGCGGACCACGATCTGGCGCGGGACGATCGAGGTCGACGGCCCGCGCGAGGCGCCGGTTTTCCTGCTGCTCGGCGACAACGAGCGTCTACCGACCGCGTTGCGCGAACGCGCGACGGCGTGCCATGGCGGCGCGTGCCTGCCGCTCGTCCTCGAGTCGTGGCGGGCGATCGACGCCGAACGCGCTGCAAGGCTGGATCAGCCATGCCGCGAAACGGTGCGTGGCTGCGCTCGAGGCGGGGCGGCCGGCGCCGCCCGCGGTGCTCGAGCTGTCCGAGATCCACGACCAGCCCACGTTCGTGCTCGCGCCCGGGCACGACCTCGCGATGGTCGAGGAGTTCGCACGGCTGGCGGGCGTCGGGGCCGGAGCGGAGCGAGGCGGGCACGAGCACGACCGGCTGCCGGCGATCAATGCCGATGCGTTCTGGGTTCCGGAACTCGATCGGTTCGTCTCCGAGCACGAACCGTGGGTGGCGCCCGAGGCGCTCGATCGCCTCCAGCAGATCCGCGAGGAGCACGCGCGCTCCGCCGGGCTGGTGGCGCTGTCCGCCGCGACCGACCGCCGCCCTCGATTTGGTCCCGGCGACGCTCGGCGGTGAGCTCAAGCCGTTCCAGCGCGCCGGGGTCGAGTACCTGCTGAAGCAGCGCCGTTCGTTCCTCGCCGACGAGCAGGGCCTCGGCAAGACCGTGGAAGCGCTCGCGACGATCGAGGCGGACGGTGCGTACCCGGCGATCGTCGTGTGCCCGGCCAGCCTGAAGCTCAACTGGATGCGGGAGATCGAGCGTTGGCTGCCGGCGCGCTCGGCGCAGATGCTCGACGGCAACCGGGGTGCCGTCGCGCCCGCGGACCTGACCGTCGTCAACTACGACATCGTCGCCGGCCGGCTCGACGCACTCACCGCGCTTGCTCCACGTGCCGTCACGCTCGATGAGTCGCACTACTGCAAGAACCCGGCCGCCAAACGCACCCAGGCGGCCCAGCGACTGTGCGCCGCCGTGCCGCGCGAAGGTCTCGTTCTGGCCCTGACCGGGACGCCGCTCATGAACCGGCCGCCGGAGCTCATCTCTCAGCTGCGGATCCTCGGCCGCCTCGGCGACTTCGGGTCCGGGGCGCAGTTCGGACAGCGCTTCCGCGGGCCGGATGCCCACCAGCGGCTGCATTGGCATCTCCGGGCACGATGTTTCGCCCGACGGCTCAAGGCGGATGTGCTTCCGCAGCTGCCGGCCAAGACCCGCGCCGTCGTCCCGGTCGCGCTCGACAACGAAGCTGAGTACCGCCTTGCAGAGCGTGACGTGATCGCGTGGCTGCGCAGCCAGCCACTCGACCTGCGCGCGCTCGACGCCAAGGTCGCCGCAGCCCTGCGTGCGGAACGGCTCGTGCGGTTGAACGCGCTGAAGCTGCTGGCCGCGCGAGGCAAACTCCATGCCGCGCTGCATTGGATTCACGACTTCCTGTCTTCCGGCGAGCGACTTGTCGTGTTCGCCCGCCATCGCGAGATCCAGCACGCGGTCCTCGAACGGTTTCCGGCTGCGCTGCACGTGCTGGGCGAGGATTCGCGGCGCGCCCGGGACGCCGCGGTCCAGGCGTTCCAAGGGGCGGACTACGACAGGCAGCTGATCGTGTGCTCGATCGAGGTCGCCGGCCAGGGAATCACGCTCACGCGCTCGTCGAACGTCGCGTTTCTCGAGCTCGACTGGACGCCGGCCAAGCACGACCAGGCCGAGGACCGCTGCCACCGGATCGGGCAGCAAGACGCGGTCAACGCCACGTATCTGCTGGCAGCGGAGACGATCGACGAGACGATCGCGACGCTGCTCGAGCGCAAGCGTGCCGTCATCGGCGCGGTTACCGATGGGCGCGGGGAAGACGAGCGCGGCGTCGTCGACGCGCTGGTCGCGGCGCTGCGAGGCGAGCCATACCGGCACCTTCGCGCGGTCGCTTGAGTGCCTAGACTGAGGCTCGAGGCTTCGTTTTCATGACCGTCAACCTGACCCGCATCTACACGCGCCTCGGCGACTCGGGCGAGACCCACCTGGGCGACATGAGCCGCGTGCCGAAGACCCACCCCCGGATCGAGGCGTACGGCACCGTCGACGAGCTGAACTCGCACATCGGAGTGGCGCTGACGATCGTGGACATGCCCGCCACGTACGCCGAGTGGCTCGCGCGAATCCAGAACGATCTGTTCGACGTGGGCGCGGATATCGCCGCCCCGCACGACCCCGAGCACGAGCGGCTGCGGGTGATCCCCGAGCAGACCACCTGGCTCGAGGAGCGATGCGACGAGGTCAACGCCACGCTCGCCCCGCTCAAGTCGTTCGTTCTCCCTGGTGGCACCCCTTCGGCCGCCTACCTGCACGTGTGCCGGACCGTCTGCCGGCGGGCCGAGCGGCTCGCGATCGCATGTGGCGAGGAGCTGAACCCCGAGGTCGTCCGATACCTGAACCGGCTCTCGGATCTGTTGTTCATCCTCAGCCGGGGCGCCAACGGCGGCGATGAGCCGCTGTGGGAGCCGGGCCGGTACCGCTAGGCCTCTCGGCGGGCAGCTGAGAGCGGGTGCGGCGGGCCGTGTGGGGTGTCGCGGCGCCTCGCGGCATGCCTAGCACGCCAAACGAACCGTGCCGAGCCGATCGTGGCGCAGGACGCACGCCCCACATGCGTGAGGCGCCAATGTCGATAACGATCGCGCCAATTGGCGCGTTAGGCAGGGTCTCGGGAAGGTGGCGGGTCCCGCCGGCGCCTTACCGGCGGACGGTCAGAACAATCGCCGTCGACAGCGCCACGCTGCACGCGGCGATCGCAGCAGCACCGACGACGAACGCCGGATGCGCGTGCACGTATGACACGACCTCGTGCGACCGGGTCAGGAGCACGAGCGCGGCGAGGCGACCGCGCCGGCGAGGGTGGCGTGGGCTGGAGCGCCGCTCAGCGCCGGAGGCTGAGCATCACGCCGGTCGACAGGCTGATGCCCAGCGTGGCGATCGCGGCTGCGACCGCCACGAGCTGCTTGTGATCCTGCGCGTAAACGAGGGCATCGTGCGGACGGGTCAGCACGACCAGCGCGATCAGCGCCACGCCGGCGACGATCACGATCGCTTGCGGCGCGAGCGCCGCTCGCAGCGACACTCGCTCCACGTTCGCCTCGCTCGGCCAGCGGCGCTCCGCCGCGGACAGTGCCGCCACGCTCAGGAGCGCCCAGGTGGCCGCCACCAGGTATCCCCCGAAGACGTCAGCGGGGAGATGCGTGCCGTTTGCCACAAGCGAATAGCCGACCGCCACCGCGAAGGCCGCACCGAGCGCGGCGACGAGCGGCCGCAGGCGACCGGGCAGCGCGATCATCAGGCACAGGACGACGGCCATCGCCGCAGTCGAGTGCCCGCTCGGCCATAACGTCCCGGGCAGCGGGAACCCGCCGTTCACCAGCTCGACCGACCGCGGTTGTGCCAGCGCGTGCTTCAGCACCTCGGTCGTCACGTTCGCACCGAGCAGAACGACCCCGACCCCGACGGCGACGCGCGGCCGCCCTCTCAGCAAGGCGATAACGACTACGATCGGCGCCCAGAACACGTAGATCTGCGGGTCGCACAGCCCTACGAACAGCCGCGTGGCCGCTTGGACCGCACCGTGGCGGTGCAGATCCATGAATCCCAAGTAGGTCGTCAGATCGGCGTTGCGAAAGAACGCGATGTGAAACGCCGCGATCCGCGTCGCCGCGAGCAACATCACACATCCGGCCGCGCCCGCCAGTGCCCATCTGGCCCGAATCGCCATGGAACCAGCCTAGCGACCGGAGACAGCGGCTGAAAGTGTCTCGGCTAGCTCGTGTGCTCGAGCTGCTGCTTCGTGCCGCGCGTGACCCGAAGCTCGGGCGACGACCCGGTCCTGCGGACATGGGCGTAATGCTCGATGTCCTCCGGCGAGGCCACGTCCACCGTCAGCCCTGCGGCCAGCTCGAACCGGCCGGCCTCATACAACAGCTCCTGGTAACCCGGCGTTTCGTTCGAACGGCCCTCCACGTCGAGAAAGTGGATGCCGGTGCGGAACTGCCAGCGCTGGCCGCGGGCGGCCTGGTCGAGGCCGGCCTTGGCGCGTGCGGCCTCGGCGCCGTTCTGGCGGGGCCGGGCGTTTGCGGCGTCGAGTGCGCGCGACAGGCGCTCGTAATTTCGGCGATACGGCGCCGGGACGATCGCGACCGGGCCGGCAGACCCGCCTCCGCCGCGGATGGCTTCGGCTACCGGTCCGACCAGGACGAACTCGACCTGGTTGGCCTGGAGCCATGTAAGTACGGCGATTGACTCGCCCGCCAGGTGCTCGTAGCCCTGGGCCGGTTGGGCGGGGCGCATGTCGATCTGGGGGTGACGTCGTTTGCGAAGCATGCGGTGCGGTTTCGCCGCTCGGCCGCGGAGTCCTTCAGGTAACGTGCGCGCGAGGGTGAGCCGGGAAGTGCTGGTCGGCGAGTCCTCGCCGACCCTGGAGCCGCATGTCCCCCGCCCTCGCCGTGCCGCTGTTCGGATTCTCGCTGGGCGTCACACTCGCGGCGGCGCGGCTGTTCGCGCGGCGACTCGACCGGCTCGGCGTGCGGTTCGACTTACCCGAGGCGCTGATCGGCCTGCTCACGGCGCTCGCGGCGGACGGTCCCGAGATCTCGAGCGCGTTGTTTGCGCTCGCGAAGGGCGCCCATGACGTCGGCGTCGGCGTGCTGGTCGGCTCGAATGGCTTCAACCTCGCCGCGATGATCGGGCTGAGTGCGTTGCTCGCCGGCCGCGTCCGCCTGGCCCGAGAGACCCTAATTTTCGAGGGCGTTGTCGGCCTGGTCATCACGCTGCTCGCGGCCGCGCTCCTGCTCCGCTGGCTGTCGCCGCCCGGAGCCACCGCGTTGAGCGCCCTGATCGTGGTGCCCTATCTGGCCGTTGTCGTCGCGGGCCCCAGCTTCCGCGGTCGGCGCTTGAGCCGCCTCTCGCGCGCGCTCCACGAGCACGCGGCGACCGAGCGGCCGCCAGACACCTCCACCGACCTGACCCACCACCTCCTCGGGCTGATCGTTCTCGACGTGGCTGTGATCGTCGCCGGCAGCGCGGGCATGGTCGAGTCGGCGCTCAGCCTCGCCGGTGACTGGCACATCCCGAACGCGGTGCTTGGCGTGCTGATCCTGGGGCCGCTCACCAGCATCCCGAACGCGCAGACCGCGGTTCGCCTCGGTCTGGCGGGCCGGGGAGCGGCCCTGGTCGGCGAGACGTTCAACAGCAACACGATCAACCTCGGGTTCGGCGTGATCGTGCCGTCGCTGTTCGTCACGTTCACGGCGGTCACGACTCTTGGGAAGCTGCAGCTTGCCTGGCTCGTCGGCGCGACGCTCGTCACCTTGGGCGCGCTGGCCCGACCCGGCGGGATGCGCCGGCCTGAGGGGGCGTTGCTCGTGATCCTGTATTTCGCCTTCGTGGGGGGTACGCTCGTGGGCTCATGAACGAGCCTCGGCGGCAACCGCCGGATCAACCAGATTTTCGCGCCCGGCGCCTGGCCAGAGCGCGCGAGCGGCGGGCCCGGGCACGCCGGCGCCGCCTGTTCGCGGTCGGGGCGCTTTTCGTCGTCGTGGTCGCGGTGGCGATGATCGGCCTGATCTCCAGCGGTGGCGGCGCCACATCGGGCCAGACGTCGGCCACGAACGCCTCGCAGACCGCGCATCACAACTCCGGCACCGCGTCCGCCCGAGCGGGCCACGCCAGGACGTTCAGCGCACGCCGGCTGCCGAAGACCACGGTGACCGGGGTCGGCACCGGCAAGCCGGGGACCGCGACGGTGCCGGTGCTCATGTACCACGTGATCAACCCACCCCCGGCGGGAGCCCCGTTCCCCGGGCTTTACGTGCCTCCGCCGAGTTCGCGGCGCAGATGCAGGCGCTGAAGGCCGCCGGCTGGCACGCGGTGACGATGGACCAGCTCGAGGCGTATTGGACGCGCGGCGTTCCGCTTGGCCCGGGCAAGCCGATCGTGCTCACGTTCGACAACGGCTATGCGTCCCAGTACGAGAACGCGCTTCCGACCCTCAGGCGCCTCGGGTGGGTCGGCGACGAGAACATCCAGCTGACCGGGCTGCCGCCGTCCCAGGGCGGGCTGACCGACGCACAGGTGCGCGCACTGATCGCTGCCGGCTGGGAACTGGATACGCAGGGAATAAGCCACGCCGACCTGATCACGCTCGACGCCGCGCAGCTCAAATACCAGGTCGCGACCGCGCGCCATACCCTTCAGAAGCGCTACGGCGTGCCGGTCAACTGGTTCTGCTACCCGTCCGGCCACTACGACGCCACCGTGATCGCCGCGGTCAAGGCGGCCGGGTTCCGGGGCTCGACGACCGTCATCCCCGGCTGGGCCAACCCCAGCGAGGACCCCTACCGGCTGCCGCGGCTGCGCGTCCTCGGCGGCACCAGCCCGTCCGCCTTGCTCGATCAGATCGCGTCGGCTGAGTCGAGTGGTGCGCCGCCGGCGTCGTACGGAGGCGCGGGAACGGCGTGAGCACCGCGCCGCGCATGCGGCCTGGCGAGCGGCCGGGGACCTTGCGCGCCTCCAGGCCGAATTTCCTCGTCGGGATCGCGGTCTCGGTCGTGTCGGTAGCGGTCGCCACGGCTGCGATCTATCCCCTCAAGCACCTCGCGCCGGTCGTGTCCCTGAGCGTCGTGTACCTGCCCGCGGTGCTGCTCGTGTCCGCCTACTGGGGCCTCCCGCTCGGTCTGGTCACGTCGCTGCTCAGCGCCTCCGCGTTCAACTTCTTCCACCTCCCACCGACCGGCCGGTTCACGATCGCCGACAGCCGCAACTGGGTTGCGCTGGCGGCGTTCACGGTCGTCGCCGTGACGGTGAGCACCGTGGCCGAGCTGGCGCGGAGCCGCGCGCTCGAGGGGGACCGGCGTCGAGCCGAGGCCGACCTCGCGGCGGCCGTGGCGCGCGATCTCCTCGGCGGCTCGGAGACCGAGAGTGCGCTCGCCGCCGCCGCCAGGAGAGTTGCCCAGGCGCTGGGGATCGGTCCCGTCTCGATCGAGCTGGGAGCCGTCGAAGGCGACCGACGCCGCGTCGCGCTCGCGCTGAGCGGTACGAACGGCGGTCAGGTCGGGACGCTGCTCGTCCCTCGCCGCCTGCCCGCCGATACCGAGCAGAGGCTGCTGGCGCACGTCGTGCCCACGCTCGGCGCGCTCGTCGCGATCGCGCTGCGCCGGGATGCCCTGCAGGCGGAGGCGGTCGAGACCGCGGCGCTCCGCCGGAGCGACGACGTCAAGACCGCGCTGCTCCGCGCGGTCTCTCACGACCTGCGGACGCCGTTGACTGCGATCGTCGCCGCCGGCCATGCGCTCGGGAGCGATTCGCTCACCGCCGGCGAGCGCGCTGAGCTCAGCACCGCCGTGGTCGAGGAAGGCGAGCAGCTCGCGGCGCTCGTCGACAAGCTGCTCGACTTATCGCGGCTCCAGGCCGGGCGGGCCGAGCCGCGTCGCGACTGGGTTTCGCTCGAGGACGTGTTGCACGCGGCGCGCGAGGGGCTGTCCGACCCCGGCGCCAACGTGCGGCTGACGATCGAACCCGACGTGCCGCCGGTCAGGGCCGACGCCGCTCACCTCGAGCGGGCGTTCGCCAACCTGCTCGAGAACGCCGTGCGCTACTCGGGCGGGCTGCCGGTGTCGGTACAGGTCCGGCGGAGCGGCCCGCGGGTGGTGGCGCGGGTCGTCGACCAGGGGCCGGGGATCGGCGCCGTCGAGCGCGCCCGGATCTTCGAGCCGTTTTATCGGGTACCCACCCACCCCGGCACCGGCCGCGAGGCGGGGACCGGGTCCGGTCTCGGCCTGGCGATCGCCAAGGGGTTCGTGGAGGCCAACGGCGGCACGATCTCGGTCGAGTCGCTGCCCGGACAGGGCTCGAGCTTCGTGGTCTCGCTTCCGATCGAGCTGCCGGTGGAGCCGCAGCCGGAACCCGAACCGGCGCTGCCGACATGACCGCGGAACCGCGACCGCGCGTGCTCGTCGTCGATGACGAGCAACAGATCCTGCGGGCGCTGCGCGTGATCCTGCGGGATGCCGGATTCGAGGCGCTTCCAGCCGGCACCGCGGAGGAAGCGCTCGACATCGCCGCGACGCGGCGACCGGATGCTGCAATCGTGGATCTGGTGCTCCCCGACTTCGACGGCGTGGAGCTGAGCCGACGCCTGCGCGAATGGAGCGACATGCCTTTGATCGTGCTCTCGGCGGTGGGCGACGAGGACGCGAAAGTGCGGGCGCTGGCCGCCGGCGCCGACGACTACGTGACTAAGCCGTTCGGCCCGCGCGAGCTGGTGGCGCGTCTCCAGGCGAACCTCCGCCGGACCGCTCCAGAGCCTGAGGAGGCGGTGATCCAAGTGGAAGGGCTCGAGGTCGACCTCGCGCGGCGTACCGTGCACGTCGACGGCCAGGAGGTCCACCTGACCCCCACGGAGTTCGACCTGCTGCGCCTCCTGATCCGCAACCGCGGCAGGCTGATGACCCACCGGGACCTGCTGCTGTCCGTCTGGGGACCCGGGTACGGCGAGGACACGCAGGTGCTCCGCGCGCACATCGCCAACCTCCGGCGCAAGATCGAGCCCGCCGGAGGGCGGCGGTACATCCGGACCGATCCCGGCGTCGGCTACCGCTTCGCTCTCTGACGCAGCCGGCTCGTGGTTGTGGGCGCGCCGGCGGCCCCCTTTCGCCGCGCGCCCCGAAGGGCGCGCGCGACCGGCTCGGGGGCGGGAGCCGGTCGCATGTTCGCGCCGCTCGCCGCGCCGTTGCGTGCGGTTGCCGGCGGTGTTTCGATCACCACGCGGCACGGCCTGTGGGCGAGCAAGTAGCTGGCGGTCGGACCGAGCGCCCGCTCGGACGGTGGCGCGTGCGCCGTGCCGAGATAGATGATCTCGGCTTTCCGGCGCTGCGCCTCCTCGACGATCGCCGCGCCCGGGCTGCGCGTGCGGATCAGACGCGTCTCAACCTTGAGCCCGGACTGTCGCCCGGCCAGCTTTGCGCTCTCGAGAACGCTGAAGCCGAGCCGCTCCTCGTCCTCGAGCCCTGCGTCGAGCGGTAGCTGGTTGGGGACGCGGAGGATGTAGATGGCCTCGACGGTCGCACCCTCGCCGACCAGCTTGGCCGCGGCACGCAACGCCGACGCGTCGACGTCGGTGCCGAAGATCGGGACGATCGCCGAGTGGTACTCGAGCTCGACGAAGAACGTCGGCCGCTCCCGCCGCTCGATCTTGTGGTGGCTGGTCAGGTCGAGACCCTGGCTGTGCCGGTAGATCAGGTAGCCGATCAGCCCGAACACCATCCATCCGGTGCCGACGTAGCGCGCGTCGACGTGCAGCGCGAGTACGGAGACCCACGCCGCGAACGTGCCGATACCGCCGATCACTGCGCTGACCGGGATCGCCGCGCCCCGAATCCGGATGTTCACCCCGATCCGGTAGGGCCGCTCGCGGCCGGGATCCTTGATCCGCAAGGCGATCACTGCGGCATGTGCCGTCGTGAACGACAGCATCGCTCCGTACGAGTAGAGGTTGCCGAGGAAATCGGTCTTGCCCGGGATCAGCAGGATCCCCGCGAACACCGAGAACACCACGATCGTGAACCACGGCGTCCGATGGCGAGGATGCAGCCGGGAGAAGATCGCCGGCAGCTGCCGGTGCTCAGCCAGCGACCACGACAGCCGCGAGATCCCGATCAGCCCCGCGTTGGTGGCGATGAACAGAATCGTCGCCGCCAGCACGCCGACGTAGTACCGCAGCACGTGCGTGGCCCCGGTCGCGAGTCCGAGGTGGGAGATGATCCCGAGCACCGGGTCGTTCTGGTAGCCGTGCGGCGGCGCCTCTCCGAGCAGCGTGTAGGCGTGGGTGCCGTGGCCGAGCACGGGCAGCGCCGACAGCGCCACCACGGTCATGCCGGCGTACACGCCGAGGACCGCGATCAGGATGTAGTTGACGGCTTTTGGCACGTCGCGGCCCGGGTCGACCGCCTCCTCGGCCATGTTCGAGACGGTCTCGATCCCGGTGTAGGCCAGCATCGCCAGCGACAGCGCGAAGATCAGATGCGAGTACGTCGGGGTCGAGCCGAGCTCCACCTGGTGGACGAGCAGCGACGGGTTCAGCACGAGCACCGCGCCGATGCAGATGATCAGTACCTGCGTGGCGAGGTCGAGCACGGCGAGGATGAGGTTCAGGTTCGCCGACTCGCCGATCCCCCGGATGTTCAGCCAGGCCAGGACCGCGATCACGATCAGGCCTCCGATCACGTCGCCCGGCGGGTGGGTCAGCGCCGGCCAGAACGCCCCGAGGTAGTGCGGCACGAAGAACGCCGAGATCGCGATCGTGAGGATGTAGTCGAGGCTGAGCGCCCACCCGGCGATGAACGACACCAGCTCGTTGAACGCGTGCCGCGCGAAGCTCGAGGAACCGCCGGCCTCGGGGAACATCGACGCCCCCTCGGCGTACGTCTTGGCGGTGAGGGCGAACAGCCCGCCCGCGAGCATGAACACGACCGGCGTGAGTCCCAGCGCGTACGCCGCGACCAGCCCGAGCGCGTAGTAGATCGATGAGCCCACGTTGCCGTAGGCGGTCGCGAACAGGCCGCCGACCCCGACGCTGCGCCGCAGTCCGTGGGTCTCGATGCGCGCCATTTCCCCCGACCGACGGTAGGCGGGGTCGCATCAAGCTCCCGCTAAACATCCGCCGGTCGGCGTAGAGATTTCGCTAAGCCCGGTGCTTGGGAAGAAACCCCGTCTATGCGGGGTGAAACTTCCCAAGCACCCGGTCAGGCGGCCGGGTCGCGGAGGCGGTAGCCGACGCCCGGCTCGGTGATCAGGTACCTCGGCCGCGACGGGTCGGGCTCGAGCTTGGCCCGGATGTGAGCCACGTGCACGCGCAGGTAGTGGGTCTCGGCACCGTACTCCGGCCCCCACACCTCACGCAGCAGCTGACGTTGGGTCACGAGCCGTCCCTGGTGCTGGGCCAGCACGCGCAGCAGGTCGAATTCGATCGGCGTCAGGTGGACCGGCTTGCCGTCCCGCGTGACCAGCCGGTCGGACAGGTCGATCACGAGCTCGCCGATCTTCAGCTGGGGGCTGCCGCCGATGTCGGTGGACCGCCGCAGCAGCGCGCGCAGGCGCGCCAGCAACTCGTCGGTGCCGAACGGCTTGGTGACGTAGTCATCGGCGCCGGCGTCGAGCGCCCTGACCTTCTCCCGCTCGTCGCCGACGGCCGAGAGCACCAGGATCGGCAGGCGGCTCCACCGCCGCACCTCCTCACAGATCTCGACTCCCCGGCCGTCGGGGAGGACGAGGTCGAGGACGAGCGCGTCGGGGGGGCGGGACACCAGCTCGACGAGCGCCTCGGCCTTGGTCTCGGCTGCTTCGACTGTGTAGCCCGCGCTACGGAGCAGGATCTTGAGCCCCCTCACGATCTGCGGCTCGTCATCGACGACGAGCACGCGCGGCGCGGCGGCGCTCATGTGACGACGCTCACGGCGTCCTCGGTATCCGCCGGCTGGCGCGCGACCGGGAAGCTGACCGTGAACGAGGTGCCGGTGTCCCGTCCGGACTGCAGGACGATCCGCCCGCCGTTGGCCTCGACGAAGCCGCGGCAGATCGCGAGCCCGAGGCCCGATCCGGCGCCGGCCGCGCCCCGGCCGCGGAAGAACGGCTCGAACACCTGCGAGCGATACCGGCGGGGGATGCCGCTGCCGCGATCGGCGACGCGGATGGCCACGCGGCCCGAGCTGGAGCCGCCGGTGATCCGCACCGGCACTTCCGGCGGCGAGAACTTGACCGCGTTCTCGATCAGGTTCGAGAACACGCGCTCGAGCTGGGCGGCGTCGGCGCGGACCAGCGGCATGTCCCCCGGCAGCTGGAACTCGATCGGGTGATCGGCGGAGGCGTGGGCCGCGGCCGAGGCGACGACGTCGTGCAGATCGCACCAGTCCGCCTGCGGCGCGACCGCCCCGGACTCGATCCGGGACAGGTCGAGCAGGTCGTCGACGAGCTTGGCCAGCCGCGCGCTCTCGGTCTCGATCACCTCGATCAGCTCGGCCCGCTCGGCCTCGGTGACGCCGCCGATCGCGAGCGCCGAGCCCGCCATCGTGATCGCGGTCAGCGGCGACCTGAGATCGTGCGAGATCGCGTGCAGGATCGCCGTCTTGGCGACCTCGGCGCGGCGCGAGGCCTCGGTCTCGGCGGCCCGCTCGGAGACCCGCTCCCGCTCCACGGCGACGTCGACCAGGCGCCCGAGCGATTCGGCCACGCGCTCGATCGCGCTCTGGTCCCACGCCACGTCGTTCGTCAGGTACAGCCATGCGTTGCCGGCGCGTGAGTGCAACGGCACCGCGATTTCGTCCGGCATCGCGGTCGGCACCGGTTCGAGCACGACCCGGGCGCGACCCGCGGCGGTCGCGAGCGCGACGCGGTTGCCGATCGTCTCGAGCTGGGCGCCGACGCTCTCGCCGGCCAGGATTGCGGAGGCGACCTCCGCGACGAGCTTGGCCTCGCGCTCGCGGGCGGCGGCCACCACCGCTCGGCTCTCGGCCTCGGCGGCGCGCTCGCGCGCGACGGCGGCCAGCCGGCCCACCACGACCGCCGCGATCAACAGCACGATCAGCTCAATCAGGTCCTGCGAGTGGGCGATCGCCAGCCGGTGGCGCGGCACGATGAAGAAAAAGTTGAGCGCGAGCACGCCGAGGACCGCGGTCACCAGCGCCGCCAGCTGACCCCTGCGGATCGCGATCAGCAGCACCGCGAGCAGGTAGATGCTCCCGAGGCCGGCGTCATCCGACGAAGTGGATTGAAGGGCGGCCACCGCCAGCGTGGCGAGCCCGACTGCGATCAGGATCTCCCGGCCGCGGCGGCTCCGGTGCGGAGCGCCGCGCGGTCGAGCGGGCGTGTTTCGCGCACGGCGGGGACGCGCCCGCGGACCGCCGGTCAGCCCCAGAGCACCGAGCAGGTCCCGCCAATCCTCTCATGATCTACTAAGGCTACGCCGCCACGGTCGGCCGCTTACGAGCCGGGTCCGGAATCGACTCGACGATCACGCGGCACGGCCGCTCGCGAAGCACGGTCGCGAGCGCTCGGCCGAAGCCGCGAGCCGTCGTGCGGCATCGGCATCACGATCGCGGCGGCGTGCATCGCCTTGGCCTCGTCGACGATCCGTCGGCCGGTCTGCCCGGTCCTGACCTTCTCCCAATGTCCCGACACGCGCCGGCCCTTCCTGGACCTTGGCCTCTTCGATGATCGATTGCGCCGCCGACTCCTGGACGGGCATCGATGCGTCGATCGGGCTGTTCGAGGGAACGGGGATCGTGACCAGCACGTGCATCCCGCGGCGGCGGCGAGCGGCTAGCCGCGCCGCCGTCGCCATAACCTCGGGGACGTATGCCACTGCTGTCGAACGCCACCAGCACCGACTCGTACTCAGCCTCGGTCTCGGTCGCGGGCCGCGGGATCGCGACCTTCGTGGTCGTGGTGAGGTCGAGGCCCGTGGCGGTGGCGGTAGATCGGGTAGACGATCATCCCGACGGCGAGCCAGCCGATCCCCGCGATCGCGACGCTCGTGTGGAGTGCGGTCAGCACCAGGAGCGATGCGAACGTACAGAGGCCGCCGACGATCGCGAACAGCGGCAGGTCACGCCCGGCGATGCGCAGGTTGCCGGGCGGACGGTAGGGCCGTTTGACGTTCGGCAGCGTGATCCGCATCCGCGTCACCGCGGCGTGCGCGATCGTGAACGACAGCATCGCGCCGAACGCGTACAGGTTGCCGAGGAACGTGGCCTGGCCCGGGATCAGCGCGATCGCAGCGATCGTGCTGAAGATGACGATCCCGACCCACGGCGTCCCGTACCGTCGGATGGAGCCGGCGCAGACGTTCGGGCACCTGGCGGTGAATCCCCATCGAGTAGGTCAGCCGCGACACCCCGAGGATCCCGGCATTCGTGGCGATGAACAGGATCGTCGCCGCGAGCAGCCCGACGTAGACCTCGGCCGCGTGTTGCAACGGCCCGAGGTGGAGCGCGCGCACCACGCCGAGCACCGGGTCGCCCGCGTATCCCCCGTGCTGATCGTCGACCCCGAGCAGCGTCTGGCAATGGTTCCCGACACAGCGCACCGGCAGTGCTGACAGCGCGATCGCCGGGAGCAGCGCGTAGATCGCGAACACCGCGATCACCACCCGGTTGATCGCCTTGGGCACGGTTCGGCCCGGGTCCTTGGCCTCCTCGGACATGTTCGAGATCGTCTCGATCCCCGTGTAGGCGAGCATGCACAGCGGGATCGCGACGAAGAAGTTGGCCCACGTCGGCGCCGACGCCGAGATGGACGTTGTCGATCAGGATCTTCGGCGAGAACACCAGCACCAGGCCGACGAGGACGATCAGGACCTGGGTGCAGAAGTCGATGATCGCGAGCACGAGGTTCACCCCGATCGACTCCTCGACCCCGCGGATGTTGATCGCGGCGAGCACGACGATCGCGACGATCCCGGCGATCACGTCGCCCGGGGGATGCTGGAGCGCCGGCCAGAACAGGCCTCCGATGTAATGGGGCACGAAGAACGCCGACGTCGCGATCGTCAGCATGTAGTTGAGCATCTGCCCCCACGCCGCGAAGAACGACCAGAACTCGTTGAACGCGTGGCGCGCGAACGAAGAGGACCCGCCGGCCTCGGGGAACATCGCGGTCGCTTCCGCGTATGTCGACGCCGTCAGGAAGAAGATGAAGCCCGAGATGATGAAGACGATCGGGGTGAGCCCGAGCGCCAGCGCCGCCACCAGGCCGAGCGCGTAGTAGATCGAGGACCCGACGTTCCCGTACGCGCTCGAGGCCAGCGGATAGACGCCGAGGACGCGCTGCAGCCCTTCGAGTCGCCGTTCAGCCATCAGCCGTCCGTCCGATCCTCGACATGGGCGACGGTCTCCGCGCCGGCGCCGCGGCTGGCCGTCGGTCGGGGCGGCTCTCGTGCTCCTCGTCGGCCGGGACCGGCGGCGGTGGCTGAGCGGGGCTCGGCGTCCGCGCCCGCCAGTCGGCCGGCGGCGCGGTGAGGATCACGCGGCACGGCGCCTTGGCGATCACGTACCGGGAGACGTCGCCGACGTAGTTCTCGAGCGGCCCGCCGACGCCGCCGAGCAGCGACCCGCCGCGCACCCGGGAGGACTCCTCGGCGGCGAGCACGATCGCCTCGACCCCGCGGCGTCGCGCTTCGCGGACGATCGCCTCGCCGGCGCGGCGGGCGCGGACGATCGCGGTCGCCACCTCGACGCCCTCGTACTCCTCCCCCACGAGCTTCGCTCGCGCCAGTGCCTCGCGCGCGCGTTTGACCTGCGCGTCGGGCAGCGGGGCATCCATCGGAAGCGCCAGCGGTATCTCGAACACCCAGATCGCCTCGATCACCGCTCCCTCGGACTCGACGTCGTCGTGGGTCTCCCCCGCCAGGCGGCCGGCGGTCTGGATGATGTCGTCGTCGAGCGCGGTCCCGAGGATCGGGACGAGGATCGAGCCGAACTCGGGCTCGAGCGCCTCGTAACGGAGCGCCCGCTCGGGGATCGTCACTCGCTTGAGCAGTGGCTTCTGCTGGGACTTGCGGTAGCCGACGTACAGCACGATCCCGGAGAGAAGCCAGGCGAGCCCGACGTAGCGCGCGCCCGTGTGGAACACGAGCAGCGCCACCCAGCCGAGCGCCGACGCGATCGCCCCGATGACCGCGGGGATCGGCACGCTCGCCCCGGAGATGGTGACCGACAGCGGGACGCTGTACGGTCGTGTCGCGGTCGCGCTCGCGGAACCGCAGCGCGATCACCGATACGTGCGCGATCGTGAACGCCAGCAGCGCGCCGAACGCGTAGATGCCGACGAGGAACTCGAGGTTCGTCGGCAGCACGAGCCCCGCCGCGGCGGCCGCGGCCGCGAAGATGATCACGTATGGCGTCCCCCAGCGCCCGTGCAGCCGGCCGATCGCACTCGGTATCTGGCGGTTGGTCGCGAGCGAGTAGCCCACGCGCGAGACGCCGAGCATCGCCGCTCCGGCTGCCGCGAACAATCCCAGCGCGCCCCCGATCGCGACCGCGTACTTGAGCACGTCGGCGAGCCACTTGGGGTGGAACGCCTCCACCACGCCCAGCACGGGCGCCTTGATGTGCGTCGTCCCGAGGGCGGTCACCCCGTCGTGAACCGGGAGGGCGCCGACCCCTACCAGCGAGATCCCGACGTAAATCAGCACAATCACCGCGGAGCCCGGGCCGACCAGCAACTTGACCTGCTTGCGGCTGGCGGTCACCTCCCCGGCGATGCTCGCCGCCGCCTCGACCCCGGTGAACGCGATCACCGCGATCGGCAGCGCGAACGCGAGATCGGACCAGCTCGGAGCGGTTCCGAGGTGGATGCTCGCGGTGAGGTTGTGCCCATCGAATACCAGCACGAATCCGAGCACGATGATCAGCGCCTGAAGGATCAGGTCGGCGATCGTGATCAACAGGCGCGTGCGGATGCGGCGGGCGCTGACGCCGGTGAGGTTGTCGACCGCGACGAGTGCGATCACCGCGAGCGCCACCCCGATCTCGAGCGCCCCGCGTCCGATCGGACCCCAAAATGCCGCGAGGTAGCTCGGGACGGTCAACGCCGTGACCGCGATCAGGATCGTGTAGTCGAGGAAGATGGCCCAGCCGGCGACGAAGCTCACGAGCTCGTTGAACGCGTAGCGGGCGAACACAGCCGAGCCGCCGCGCTCGGGATGCATCGACGCTCCCTCCGCATAGGTCATCATCGCCAGCCCGAAGAACAGCCCGGCGATCAGGAATACGACCGGCGTCAGCCCGTTGGCGTGGCGCGCGACGACCCCGAGCGCGAAGTACACCGAGCTGACCGAGGTCGTATAAATAACCGCGAACAGAGCGCGGTAGCTGAAGGGCCGGTCCTTCACGTGCGACTCAGCGGCGGCCAGAAGACTCCCCTACCCCCGCAGCTGCAGATACAAGCGGGCAAGGCCGGCGAGCACGAACAGGACGCCCAGGACAATCCCTGTCGCGAGGGCCCCTCCGCCGGCGATAAGAGTACGCGCGATCAGGGCGATGCCGATCCCGATCATCACGATCGACAGGACTCGAGTTGAGGAGCTGTGCAGCTGCCCGCGGGCCATCAGTGGAAGCTTATCGGCGCTGTCTTTACGGAATCTTGATGGCTTGGGGGCGGATCTGTACGCCCCGTTGATGGCGGGCGGCGTAGCGTGACCGAGGACACAGCCTGCCGTAGCCGCCGTCCAGTCCATGAAGCACTCGAGCCTCCAGAACGGAGGGCCGTCTGGGCTCGTACCCGGTCGGTCCTCCCCGCCGCCGACGCTGGTGCGCCGGCTGCGCGTACAGCTGCACAAGGGACGTCTTGATCGGCAGCTGGCTGACGGCTTCGGCTCCGATCCGATCGAAGATCGGGAGCTGCGAGCCAGGCAGCTGGCCAGGCCGCGCACCCGCCGCCAGCTGGCCCGCTCGCTTCGCGCACGCGTGAAGGATGCGGAGCGACCGGCCCCGTCCCGGATAACCGCCGCGGTGCCGCTGTCCCGGCGAGCGGTCGTGCGTTGGCGCGAGAGCCTGCTCGGCCTGGCCGAGCGGCTCGAACGGCCTGACCCGGTCAACCCGTGTGGGGTGGCGCGCGTACTCGTGCTGCTCACGGACGGGACCGGCCCCCTGTACAACCCGGGGGCCGCGGACCGGATGAGCGACACGGTGTGGTGGATCGCCGACGGCCTCGCGCTCGACGCCGGCCTGGATCCGACTCGCTAGCCGGGTCCCTCCGCCTCTTCACAACATCTGTATGTCAGGCCCGGGTTTCTGTATGGGCTCTTGACTTGAGCCCGGCCAGGATAAGCGCATGGACGTTCTATCGATATTGCTTGGCGTCGTGATGTTCGCCGTGCTGCTGGCCCTGGTTTACGGGATCGACGCGATATGAGCGGCGCAGATCTGTTCGGTCTGATCGTCTCGGCGCTCGTTTGCATCTACCTCCTGTACGCGCTGCTGCGCGGAGAGAAGTTCTAGCGAGGCCGCGCGATGACCTTCGCGGGGTGGCTCACGATCTTTCTCTTCGCGGTCATCTTGACCGCGCTCGCGATTCCGCTCGGCCGCTACATGGCGGCCGTCTACACAGGCGAGCGCACGTTCCTCGATCCGCTGTTCGCAACGCCCGAGCGGCTGTTGTACAAGGTGATGCGGGTCGACCCGCATCGGGAGCAGGACTGGAAGGCCTACGCCAAGAGCGTGATCATCTTCTCGCTCGCCGGCTGGATCCTTCTGTACTTCATCCTGCGTACTCAGACGCTGTGGAATTGGACGGGACTGAACCCGCAGGGCTTCCACTCCGCTCCGTGGAACGTCACCTTCAACACCACTTCGTCGTTCCTGACGAACACGAACTGGCAGTACTACAGCGGCGAGACCACGATGAGCTACTTCAGCCAGATGGCTGGGCTCACCGTGCAGAACTTCCTCTCGGCCGGCGTCGGGATCGCGGTCGCAATCGCGCTGATCCGCGGGATCATCGGCCGCAGCGGCAAGAGCCTCGGCAACTTCTGGCAGGACCTCGTGCGAACGGTTCTTTGGGTCCTCACCCCGATCTCGTTCGTGGTGGCTCTGCTGCTCGTCTTCCAGGGTGCGACCCAGAACCTCTCCCACTACCTCAGCTTCAGCGGTCCGACGGGCCTCGCCAACCAGATCGCGATGGGCCCGGTCGCCTCACAGGAGGCGATCAAGCTGCTCGGCACCAACGGCGGCGGCTTCATGAACACGAATTCCGCGCACCCGTTCGAGAACCCGACCGGGTTCACCAACTTCGTCGAGATGTTGGTGGTGCTGATCATTCCGGCGGCACTCGTGTTCACCTACGGAAAGCTGGCCGGCAACCGGCGGCAGGGGTACGCGATCTACGCGACGATGATGGTCATGTTCCTCGGCGCGGTGACGGTCGCGTACATCGCCGAGGCCCACGGATCGCCGGCCCAGCACGCCGCCGGCCTCCACACCCAGGTGATCGCGGGCTCGACCGGCGGCAACCTGGAGGGGAAGGAGCAACGCTTCGGGATCGCGGGCTCGGCGCTGTTCGACGTGGTCACCACCGTCACATCGTGTGGTGCGGTTAACAGCGCGCTCGAGTCGTTCACCGGGATCGGCGGCGCCGTGCCGATGGCGAACCTGTCCGCGAGCGAGGTGATCTTCGGCGGCGTCGGCACGGGTCTCTATTCGATCCTGCTCTACGTCTTGCTGGCGGTGTTCATCGGCGGTCTGATGGTCGGCCGCACCCCCGAGTACCTCGGCAAGAAGATCGAGGGCCGCGAGATCAAGCTGGTCGCGCTCGGACTGCTAATCACACCGCTGACCGCGCTGTTCTCAACCGCACTGGCGACGGCGAGCGCCTCGGGCCGTGCCTCGATCTCGGCCGCGGCCGCCGGGCAGCCCCAGGGCTTCTCGGAGACGTTCTACGCCTACCTTTCACAGGCCAACAACAACGGCTCCGCGTTCGCCGGCTACACCGGCTTCATCCAGCCGAACGCCGGCAGTGTCGGCTCGCACGGCATCACGTTCGCCGATCTGCTCGGCGGCTTCACGATGATGTTCGCGCGCTACGCGCCGATCCTGTTCGCGCTCGCGGTCGCCGGGACGCTGGCCGGCAAACGCGTCAGCCCCGCGGGTCTGGGAACGATGCGAACCGACAACCCGACGTTCGTGGTCCTACTAATCGGCGTGATCATCCTCGTCGGCGCGCTCACCTTCTTCCCCGCTCTGCTGCTCGGACCGATCGTGCAGGGGCTGACAGGACATCTGTACTAACCCATGAGAAAAGACATCATCACTTCCGCGATCGGCATCGTCGTACTGACACTGTTGTTCGGGATCGGCTACCCGCTCGTCGTCACCGGCATCAGCCAGGTCGCCTTTCCGGGCAACGCCAACGGCCAGCAGGTCGACGTGAACGGCAAGCTCGTCGGCTCGAAGCTGATCGGGCAGAACTTCTCCACGCAGGTCTACAAGAACGGGAAGCCAGAGATGAAGAACGGCGAACCCGTCACCAACCCCGACCCGCGCTACTTCCAGTCTCGGCCTTCGGCGACGGTTCCGCCGAACAACGGTGCCGCGAGCACGTTCTCGAACCTCGGACCCAACAGTACGGCGACCGAGCAGGAGATCGCTTCGAACATCCAGGCCTATATCGCGCTCAACAAGCCATATGACCCCGGACTGAACGTGGCTAAGGTGCCCGTCGACGCCGCCAACACCTCGGCGTCCGGACTCGATCCCGACATTTCGGTCGCGAACGCCGACATCCAGGCGCACCGCGTGGCCGCCGTGCGTCACCTGCCGCTCGCGACCGTGATGGCGCTCGTCTCCAAGTACACCGGCGGGCGCGGACTCGGGTTCTCGGGTGAGTCGGGAGTGAACGTGCTCGAGTTGAACCTTGCCCTCGACCGGACGCCAGGAGTGCATAGGTGAGCGTCACCGCCCCTCCCGAAGAGCGTCCCCAGCCGCCGGCTCAGCGCCGCACGAGCGCCGCGCGATCTCGCTGTTCCAGCGCGACATCCTCAAGCGCGCGCTGATCGACAGCTTCCTGAAGCTCGACCCGCGGGTTCAGATCCGTAACCCGGTCATGTTCGTGGTCGAGATCGGCGCGACGATCACCACGGTCACCTGGTTCATCCAGGTCTTCGGCGGTAAGGCGCTCGGCGGCAATGATCCGTCCTGGTACACGTTCGTGATCTCGGTCTGGCTGTGGCTGACGGTCGTGTTCGCCAACAACGCCGAGGCGTTCGCCGAGGGGCGCGGGCGCGCCCAAGCGGACACGCTCCGCTCGATGCGAAAGGAAACCGTCGCGAAGCTTCGGGACGGGACGGTCAAGCAGGCCTCCGAACTGGCCAAGGGCGACGTGGTGGTCGTCGAGGCGGGCGAGCTGATCCCGGGGGACGGCACGGTGATCGAGGGCATCGCGACGGTTGACGAGTCCGCGATCACCGGCGAGTCCGCCCCGGTCATCCGCGAGTCCGGCGGCGACCGGAGCGCGGTCACCGGCGGCACCCGCGTGACCTCGGACCGGATCGTGGTCGAGATAACCCAGGAGCCCGGTCACTCGTTCCTCGATCGGATGATCGAGCTGGTCGAGGGCGCGGAGCGTCGAAAGACGCCGAACGAGATCGCGCTCAACATCCTGCTCGCCGGCTTGACGCTGATCTTCATGGTGGTGGTCGCGACGCTCCGCCCGTTCGGCCTGTTCGCGCACACGCCGATCTCGGACACCAGCCTGATCTCGCTGCTGGTGGCGCTGATCCCGACCACGATCGGGGCGCTGCTGTCGGCGATCGGGATCGCCGGCATCGACCGGCTCGTCCGCCGCAACGTTCTCGCGCTCTCCGGTAGAGCGGTCGAAGCCTCAGGCGACGTCGACGTGCTCCTGCTCGACAAGACCGGCACGATCACGATCGGCAACCGGCTCGCGAGCGAATTCATCCCAATGCCGGGCGTGTCCGAGAAGGAGCTCGCGGAGGTGGCGCAGCTGTCGTCGCTGGCCGACGAGACCCCGGAGGGTCGCTCGATCGTGGTGCTCGCCAAGCAGTTCGGGATTCGCGAGCACGACATGGCCGATCTGCACGCCGAGTTCGTCCCGTTCACCGCGCAGACCCGGATGAGCGGCGTCAACCTCGACGGA
Source organism: uncultured Solirubrobacterales bacterium (assembly GCA_963849675.1). Lineage (GTDB taxonomy): Bacteria > Actinomycetota > Thermoleophilia > Solirubrobacterales > Solirubrobacteraceae > Palsa-465. The sequence continues at coordinate 114,931 of CAWKIW010000014.1, forward strand.
CGCCACCTCCGCAAGGGGGCCGGCGACGCCGTGATCAAGTTCGTCACCGACGAGGGCGGCCGGCCGCCGGCCGAGCTGCAGCCGGTGCTCGACCGGATCGGCCGCGAGGGCGGAACACCGCTCGCGGTCGCGCGTGACTCCCAGGTGATGGGCGTCATCTACCTCAAGGACACGATCAAGGAGGGGATGCGCGAGCGGTTCGACCACCTGCGCGCGATGGGCATCCGCACGATCATGATCACCGGCGACAACCGGCTCACGGCGGCGAAGATCGCGGAAGAGTCGGGCGTTGACGACTTCCTGGCCGAGGCCACCCCCGAGGCCAAGCTCGCGCTGATCAAAGAGCAGCAGGCCACCGGACGCCTGGTCGCGATGACCGGCGACGGCACCAACGACGCGCCCGCGCTCGCCCAAGCGGACGTCGGCGTGGCCATGAACACCGGGACTCAAGCGGCCCGCGAGGCCGGGAACATGGTCGATCTCGACTCCAACCCGACGAAGCTCATCGAGATCGTCGAGGTCGGCAAGCAGTTGCTGATCACCCGTGGGGCGCTGACCACCTTCTCGATCGCCAACGACGTCGCCAAGTACTTCGCGATCCTGCCGGCGATCTTCGCCACGACCTGGGCGACGAGGCCCGGCGGCAAGAGCCCGCTGCACGTGCTCAACGTCTTGCATCTGGGGACGCCGCAGTCGGCCATTATCTCGGCGATCATCTTCAACGCGATCGTGATCCCGCTGCTGATCCCGCTCGCACTCAGGGGCGTTCGGTACCGGCCGATCGGGGCGAGCGCGCTGTTGCGGCGGAACCTCTGGATCTACGGCCTGGGTGGCCTGATCGCCCCGTTCATCGGTATCAAGCTGATCGATCTCATCGTGCACAATCTTCTAGGGGCGTGACCAGTCATGGGCACCACAAGATCTTCCTGGGGATGGCCGCCGGGGTCGGAAAGACGTACCAGATGTTGCGGGAGGGCCAGGCGGAGGCCGAGAACGGGCGTGACGTCGTGATCGGCTACCTGGAACCCCATGGACGGATGGACACCGTGGCCCAGGCCGAGGGACTCGAGACCGTCCCTCGCCGGCGCGTCACGTACCGAGATTCCGTGCTCGAGGAGATGGACCTCCCGGGGATCATCAAGCGCCAGCCCGAGCTGGCCCTGATCGACGAACTGGCACACACCAACGCCCCCGGGCTCGAGCACCCCAAACGCTACGAGGACGTCGAGGACGTGCTCGCCGCCGGAATCGACGTGTTTTCGACGGTCAACGTCCAGCACCTCGAGAGCCTCAACGACCAGGTCGCCGAGCTCACCGGCATCCGCGTCCGCGAGACCGTGCCCGACGCCGTCATCGGGGACGCCGACGAAGTCGTGCTGATCGACATCACCCCCCAGTCGCTGATCGAGCGGCTCGTCGCCGGAAAGGTGTACCCGGCCGAGCGAGTGCCGGCCGCGCTCAACAACTTCTTCAAGGTCGAGAACCTCGCCGCGCTCCGCGAGGTCGCGCTCCGGCAGGTCGCCGAGGAGGTCGAGTCGAAGCGATTCCCGGTTGACGGCGTCGGCCGCCCCGGCGACGACCGGCTGGTCGACACCGCCGCGCCCGCCGCGGTCGGTGAGCGGCTGCTGGCGCTGGTCAAGCCCCATCCGCGATCCCAGCGCGTGGTCCGCCGCGCCTGGCGCTCCGCCCAGCGCCTCGGAGCCGAGCTCGACGTGCTTTGGGTGTCCGATCACGACCCGAACGCCGAGGAGCAGGAGCAGCTCGATGCGCTCCGGCAACTGGCGTCCGTGCTCGGTGCGCACCTGCTGATCGAGCACGGCGACGACGTCGCACCTGGTCGCCCAGCGCGTCGCGCAGGACCGCGGAACAACTTACGTACTGATCGGAACGCCCGAGCCTCGTGGAGCGCTGCGTCGCCTCACTAGGCCCGCCCTCCCCGACCGCCTGCTGGCGATGCTGCCCGGGGTCGACCTGCGGATCGTGGCGGACCGAACCAAGCGAGTGAAAGGAGACTCGACATGACCGTCGTGCTGATAGCGGTGATCGCGATCTTGGCCGTCGCCGTGACCGCGCTGGTCGCCGCCAGGGTCCGCGACCGCATTCGGCGACCTGCGCCGGTGCGCGCCACGAGCGCCCGCCGGATCCTGTTCCCGTTCGTCGCGGGCGCGCTGTCGCAGCGAGCGCTCGACGCGGCGCTGCGTCTGGCCGCTGCCGAGCGCGCGACGCTGGTGCCGGTGTTTCTCGCGCGCGTGTCGCTCGATCTGCCGCTCGAGAGCCCGCTCCCGCGTCAATGCTCGATGGCGATGCCTCTGCTCGAGGCCGTCGAGCAGCGCGCCACCGAGGCGGGGATCCCCGTGGACGCCCGGATCGTCCGGGGACGCAACCGCCGTCACGCGCTCCGGCAGGCGATCGCCGAAGAGAGCTTCGACCGGATCGTGATCGCGGCCTCCGAGCATGGCAATCACGGGTTCGATCCCGACGATGTCGCCTGGCTGCTCGACAACGCTCCCGGCGAGATCGTGGTCCTGCGGGCCAAGCGACGAGGACAAGCCCGAGCGTTCGCGGCCGTCCGGCCGGCGTCTCAGACGAGCGCCCTTTCGCTTCCCCCGGGCCCGCCGCGGTGCGCACCCCGTCAGTCGTGAAGGTGAAACGGCAGTGTCGCGATGATGACCTTGGTGCGGGACTTGAGGACCGCCGACAGTAGCCGGGCGCGCTGATTGTGGAGGATCTCGTGCCGACGCTTGCGGGGAAGGATCTCCGGGATCAGCACGACGATCGTGGCGTCCTCATCCTCCACCGACTTGACGTACTTGAGCACGCTGCGAACCAGTGACCGCTGAGGATCGAGCAGCACCTCGATCGGGACGCCGCATGCCCACTCGGCCCAGTCGTGCTTGATCCGCGCGCACTCGTCCTCGTCCCCGGCCACCGCGACCGCGACCACCTGCTCTCCGAGTGACAGCGCGGCGCTGACCGCCTTCTGCGTCAGCAGGTTCACGGTCGACGTCGGGACGATCACGATGCTCTCGCGCTTGCGGGGCCGAGGCGGCGTCTTGCCGAGCTTCAGTTCCTTGGCGACCCCGTCGTAGTAGTGCTCGGTCGTGTTGAACAGCATCATCAGCGCGGGGATCGCGATCACCACCACCCACGCGCCGGCGAGGAACTTCGTGCCCAGGAACACGACCACCGCGACCGCCGTCATCACCGCGCCGGTGCCGTTGAGCGCGGCGCGCACGCGCCAGTGCGCGGAGCGCTCCTGGAGCCAGTGTCGACCAGACCGATCTGGCTGATCGTGAAGCCGATGAACACGCCGATCGCGTACAGCGGGATCAGATCGTTCGTCTTCGCGTCGACCGCGATCAGCAGCAGCGCCGCCGCGATCGCGAGCGCGACGATCCCGATCCGGTAGATCGGCTTCTCGGCGCGCAGGTAGAACGCGTGCGGCATGCGATGGTCCTTGGCAAGCAGGCTCAGCAGGACGGGCAGACCGCCGAAGCTCGTGTTCGCCGCGAACGCGAGCACCGCCGTGACCGCGAGGTTCGAGACGTAGAACGGCCAGCCGGTGCCGAACGCGCCGGCGGTCAGCTGAGCGAGGACGTGACGCCGCCGCGCGGGACGACGTCGTGGGCGCGAATCAGCAGCGAAAGGCCGATCAGCATCACCCCGAGTAGGACGCCGAGCGAGATCTCGGTCCGCTGCGCGGTCCGGACGGTCGGCTTCCGGAACGCCGGAACGCCGTTGGAGATCGCCTCGACACCGGTCACCGCGGAGCAGCCGGCGGCGAACGCCTTGAGCAGCAGCAGGATCGAGAGCGCCTCCGTCGCCGGGAACGTCTCCTTCGTCCCGATCGTCGCCACCGGGGTCGAGTGGAACGCGCCGACGATGATCGTCGCGAAGATGCTGACCAGGAAGACCGCGGCCGGGAGCACGAGCAGCTTCGCCGACTCCTGGATCCCGAACATGTTGACGACGGTGAGGATCAAGAGTCCGACCAGGGTCAGCGGGAGCAGATGGTGCGCGAGGCCAGGGAACACGCTGCCGAGGCTGGCCGCCCCCGCCGCCAGGCTGACCGCGACCGTCAGCACGTAATCGACGACCACCGACGCGGCCGCCAGCAGACTCGGCCAGCGGCCCAGATTGGTCTTGGCCACCGAGTAGGAGCCGCCGCCCTCGGGGTGCGCCGCGATCACCTGGGTGTACGAGATGACCAGCAGCACGAGCATCGCGGTGATCACCGCGGTCAGCGGCACCACGTTGTGCACCGCGCCCGTTCCGGCCAGAACCAGCACCAGAATCATCGCCTCCGGCCCGTAGGCGACGCTCGAGAGCGCGTCGAGGCTCAGCGCCGCGAGCCCTTTGATGACGCCGAGCTCGTGGCCCTCCTCGGCGTGCTTGCCCGAACGTGGCGCTGACCCCCGGTAGATCCGGCGGTATCTCCGCCGCGCGCTCGGGCCGGCCGGGCACGAACAGCGCGGACCCGTCGCGAGCCTCGGAGCCGGGGGTGGCGAGTGCTGGATCTTGGTCGTTCAAGGGCGGTTCCGCGGGCGGGCGTTGCCGTAACTGTGACATCCCCGGAGCCCGTGGGTACGATCGAAATTGATGGATGAACACGAACATGCGCGCGCGGACGGGGGCCGGACCCGCCGCCAGCGGCTGCTGATCCTCGGAATCTGCTGCATGAGCCTGCTGATCGTCGGCCTCGACTCGACGATCGTGAACGTGGCGCTGCCCGCGATTCGCAAGGACCTGCACGCGTCGGTCTCGGGCCTGCAGTGGGTGATCGACGCCTACACGCTGGTGCTGGCCAGCCTGCTGATGCTGTCGGGATCGACCGCCGACCGCATCGGGCGCAAGCGGGTGTTCCAGACGGGGCTCGTCGTGTTCTCGCTCGGGTCGCTGCTGTGCGGGGTCGCGCCGACACTCGAGCTGCTGGTCGCGTTCCGCGTGCTCCAGGCGATCGGCGGATCGATGCTCAACCCGGTGGCGATGTCGATCATCCGCAACGTGTTCGTCGACCCGCGCGAGCGGGCGATGGCGATCGGGATGTGGGGCGCGGTGTTCGGACTGAGCATGGCGCTCGGGCCGGTCCTCGGCGGCGCCCTCGTCGACTCGGTCGGGTGGCGGTCGGTGTTCTTCGTGAACGTCCCGATCGGGGCGGTCGCGCTCGTGCTGACCGCCGCGCTCGTGCCGGAGTCGCGCGCCGAGCACCCGCGCCGGCTCGATCCGGTTGGGCAGCTGCTCGTGATCGCCGCGCTGGCGTCGCTGACCTACGCGATCATCGAGGCTCCCCGGGCCGGCTGGACCTCGCCTGGAATCCTGGCGCTGTTCGCGTTCTCGCTCGCGAGCTTCGTGGCGCTCGTGCTGTACGAGCTCCGCCGCCGGGAGCCGCTCGTCGAGATGCGCTTCTTCCGCAGCGCGCCGTTCTCGGGGGCGAGCACGATCGCGATCTGCGCGTTCGCTGCGCTCGGCGGGTTCCTGTTCCTGAACACGCTGTACCTCCAGGGCGTCCGCCACCTCTCCCCCTTCCACGCCGGGCTGTACCTGCTGCCGATGGCCGGGATGGTGCTCGTGTGCGCGCCGCTCTCCGGGCGGATCGTCGGCCGCCGCGGCGCTCGCATTCCGCTCGTGATCGCCCCGTGCGCGATGATCGTGTCCGCGTTGATGCTGACGCAGCTGACGCCGACCACTGCTCCCGCCTACCTGCTCGTCGCCTACTTCCTGTTCGGAATCGGCTCGGGGATGATCAACCCGCCGATCACGAACACCGCCGTTTCGGGGATGCCGGGCTCACAGGCGGGCGTCGCCGCCGCGATCGCCTCCACCAGCCGGTCGGTCGGCCTGACGCTCGGCGTTGCGGTGATCGGCGCGATCGCCGGCGGGACGCTGTCGGGGGCGATCGAGCCGAGCTTCGCCGCCGCGACCCACGCCGGGTGGTGGGTGATCGTGGGCCTCGGCGTGATCAGCCTGGCCGTCGGCGTGCTGACCACCACCGAGTGGGCGCAACTGACCGCGCGCCGCACCGCCGAGCGGTTCCGCGAGGGCGCCGGCCGTGGCCGCAGGGCCGGCACGAGCTCGCCGCAAGCCGAGCCAATTCGCGGTTGATCGCCGGCCCGCCTCGCGCGATGATGCACGTAACCACTCGGGGGGCCGAGTTCGAGTTCAAGAGTCGAGGAGGACGTGATGCCGCCGATCAGCCACCAGACGATCAAGCTCAGCCGAGGCAGGCATTCCTCACCCGAGCATGGCGCTTGCGTGATGGAGCTGGCGTCGATGCTCGCCGGCGAGTGCTTCAGCGACCATCCGCGATCGGTGTCGCGCCCGATCGCCTCGTTCCTGCGCGGGTACAACGACCTGCTCGACGACCGACGACGCGAGGACCTGTACGGCTATGCGGCGAAGGCAGTGGGCACCGCGGGACCCCCGGCGTCGAGGAAGCCCGCGCGGCTCGGCTGCTCGCCTGGGCGGATGCGCAGTGGGAGCGCCGCGCATCGCGCTCGTTGCTCGACCGCGTGCGGCTGCGCCGGGCGTATAAGGAGCGATCGACCGACCCCGAGCCGGCGGGAACGTATGCGGTTCACGCGATTCGGAAGGTCAACGACGAGACACACGCCGCGGCGCTGGCGCTCGTCGACGAGCTGATCGCGCTCGGAGCCGCGGGCTCGGCGGGTCACGCGACGCGACGATCTCGCGGTCCCGGCGGGACCGTAGCTCACGCGGCGGGCCTGAGCGCGTCGAGCTCGCGGCTGGAGGCGAGCTCGGCGAGCGCCTTGCGCTCGAGCCTGCGGACGGTGTCCTGCGAGATCCCCAGCCGGCGGCCGGTCTCGACCAGCGGTGTCGGTTCGTCGCCGCCGACGCCGTAGCGGAGCTTGACCACCTCGCGCTCCTGCTCGGGTAGCTCGTCGAGCGCGCGCCGGAGCGCGTCCTCACGCAGCACGATGTCGACCTCCTCCTCGGGCCCGCGCTCGTCGCTCGCCAGCAGCGCGCCGAACGGCGTGTCCTCGCTCTCTCCCACCGGCCGGTCGAGGCTCGTCACGACCCTCACCGCGGACCGCACCTCGTCAGCTCGTCGAGGCTCAGCTCCGCCGCGGCGCGATCTCCTCGTCGGTGGGCTCGCGCCCGAGCTTGGTGGCGAGCTCGCTGGCGGCACGCGCGACCCGGCGCTCACGCTGCCCGAGATGAACCGGGATCCGGATCGTCCGCGCGCGGTTGTCGAGCGCCCGCTGGATCGCCTGCCGGATCCAGAACGTGGCGTAGGTGGAGAACTTGTAGCCCTTGCGCCAGTCGAACTTCTCGGCGGCGCGGATCAGCCCGAGGATGCCTTCCTGGATCAGGTCGAGCAGCGGCATGTCCAGGCCCTGATACTTCCGGGCGTTAGAGATCACGAGCCGCAGGTTTGAGTTGACCAGGCGCCCCTTGGCCTCGAGATCGCCGCGCTCGATGCGCTTGGCCAGCTCGACCTCCTCCTCACGGGTCAGCAACGGGTAGCGCCGGACCTCCTGGAGGAACAGCGACATCGCGTCGGTGGTGCGCGCCGCCAGGTCGCCGTTCGCGTAGCTCGTCTGCTCGACGTGCTGCCGGCCGCAGTCGTCCCGCAGGTCGAGCCCGCGCTCCTGCAGCATGTCGTGCACGATCTGGGCGTCCTCGTCGCCAAGATCTGCCTCCTGGATAAGCTCGCTCAGCTCCGACAGCTCCACGCATGAGTCGCCGCGTTCTTCGCTCCGGGCCACGAGTTGGTCGACCAGCTCCTGGACGGCGTCGGACGGCGGCGGAATTCTCACCTTCGCTAGCCATGCTCTTTTCCTACCCAGCCCGCACACTATCGCCACACGAATGAGCTTTCGCATCCCTTTACAGCCACGGCTTCGTCAGGGCGGCGGCGGCCGTCCCGCACATGCGGATCGGCGATCCGGCGTTCAACGCCGAGCGCACGCTCGCGCTTGCCCAGCAGGCGCTCGCGCCACGCGGCGCTCGTGATCTTTCCCGAGCTCGGCATATCGGGGTACTCGATCGATGACCTGCTCCATCAGGGGCGCTCCTCGACGCCGTCGAAGTGCCGTGGAGCAGGTCTGCCTGAGAGCGCTTCGTTGTCGCCCGTGATCGTCGTCGGCGCGCCGTTGCGGTTCGAGCACGGGGTGTTCAACACCGCGGTCGTGATCCACCGCGGCCGCGTTCTCGGCGTCGTCCCCAAGAGCTACCTGCCCGAGTACCGCGAGTACTACGAGAAGCGCCAGTTCCGCGCCGCCCGCGACGCCGTCGGCGACCGGATCCGGCTGTCCGGCGGCGAGGAGGTGCCGTTCGGGACGGATCTGCTGTTCGCCGCTCCGATCTCCCGGCGTTCGTGCTGCACGTGGAGATCTGCGAGGACCTGTGGGTGCCGATCCCACCCAGCACCTACGGCGCGCTCGCGGGCGCGACGGTGCTCGCGAATCTGTCGGCGAGCAACATCACGATCGGCAAGGCCGGCTTCCGCCGGGAGCTGTGCGCGTCGCAGTCGGCTCGGACGATCGCCGGCTACGTGTACACGGCCGCCGGCATGGGCGAGTCGACGACCGATCTCGCTTGGGACGGGCAGGCGCTGATCTACGAGAACGGCGACCTGCTCGCCGAGGCCGATCGGTTCGCGATCGGAGAGCGGGTGATCACCTCCGATCTCGACCTCGACCGGATCATGTCCGACCGCGCCAGCACCTCGAGCTACGGCGACTCTATCCACGACCACCGCCGGCGGTTGTCGCACATGCGGCG